>OY969789.1:0-3851219 GCA_963703085.1 uncultured Actinomycetota bacterium
GTCCGCCCGCCGCGGGCGGTTGCTGCATGTGCGCACACGGTACCGTCCGGGCCGCCGAACCCCAGAACCGCCGCGTCCGGAAGACCCCGAGATTGCCTCCGGCGCACCTCAGGCCAGCACGACACCGCGGCGGCAGGCGTCAGCGGCTGCACGTGCCCGCCGGGACAGATCGGCCGGCTCGACGGCGCGGGCAATCTGCTCCAGCACGTCGATCACCTGCCGGCACCACCGCACGAAGTCCCCGGCGCTCATCTCCTCGCCGGCAGGCTGGCTCTGCAGCGCCCGGGACAGCGACTGACCTTGTGCCCAGGCGAGCAGGCCGCCGGCCAGGCCGGGGTCCGGTGCGCGGGTCCGGGGCAGGCCGTGCTCGCTCTCCGCAATCGACAACTGCGACCATTGCCGGGCAACAGCGGCGATCGCGTCGGCGACCGGGCCTCCCGGAGGGGTGGCCAGTGGCTGGTCGTCGCGACGGCTCTCGTAGACCAGAGCGGATGCGGCCGCGGCCAGTTCTGCGGCAGTCAGCCCGTCCAGCGCCCCGGTCTCGATGCACTGCGCGGTGAGCAGGTCCGTCTCACCCCAGATCCGTGCCAGCCGTTCCCCGCGCGCGGTGCGCTCGTCGCCGGCCAGGTAGCCGAACGCGTCGAGCAATTCGCAGACCCGGTCGAAGGTGCGCGCCAGCGAGTCGGTGCGGGCGCTGACTCGATGGCGCAGGGTGCCCAGCTCGCGGGACACCCGGGCAGCGCGCTGTATAGCGCGCATGTGTGTCTCGCGGTCCGGACAGCCGTGACACGGATGCGCTCGCAATGCCGCCCGCAGCTCGGTGATCCGCTCTTCCGGGCCGGTGTCCGCGCCGCGCTTCGACCGGGTCGGCCGCGGCAGGTTGAGCGCGCGCAGCGCGGCAGCCAGGTCCCGGCGAGCCTGCGGCGAGCGATGGTTGAAGTGCTTCGAGACCTTGAGCTGGGCGAGCACGTCCACGGCCGCCGGGAAGTCGGCGAGCGAGACCCGACCGGCCCAGCGGTCCTCGGTCAGCACCAGCGGACGCGTGTCGCCGGAGCCTGCCCGGGGCGTGGCCAGCACGACTGCCAGCCCGGCGCGACGCCCGTTCGGTACCCGGATGACGTCGCCGATGGTGAGCGATTCGAGGGTGGCCTCCGCAGCGGCGCGGGCGGCGGCTCGATTGCTGCGTGCCGCGGCCGCCTCCGCCTCACTCAGCTGTTGGCGCAGCGCGGCGTACTGCTCGATGTCGCCGCGGTCGCAGACAGCGGCCCGCGTCTCGCGTTCGACCGTTTGTTCCAGGGTGCGCAGCTGCCGGGCCAGTCCCACCACCGACCGGTCCGCCTGGAACTGCGCGAACGACGTTTCGAGCAGCTCGCGGGCGCTGTCCCGGCCCAGTTGCCCGACGAGGTTGACCGCCATGTTGTACGAGGGCCGGAACGACGAGCGCAGCGGATAGGTCCGGGTAGCGGCGAGGCCGGCGACCTGCCGGGGGTCGACCTGCGGGCTCCACAGCACCACGGCATGGCCTTCGATGTCGATGCCGCGACGGCCGGCCCGGCCGGTGAGCTGGGTGTACTCCCCCGGCGTGATGTCGGCGTGCGTGTCGCCGTTGAACTTGCGCAACCGGTCCAGGACGACCGATCGGGCCGGCATGTTGATGCCGAGCGCCAGCGTCTCCGTGGCGAATACCGCCTTCACCAAGCCGGCCGTGAACAACTCCTCCACTGTCTCCTTGAAGGCCGGCACCAGACCGGCATGATGAGCTGCCACGCCGCGCTGCAAGCCGTCCAGCCAATCCCAGTAACCGAGCACTCCAAGATCCTCGGCGGCCAGATCCGCGGTTCGCTCTTCGGCTACGCGCCGGATCTCCTCCCGCTCGTCCTCACCGGTCAGCCACATGCCCGCCTGCACGCACTGGCGCACCGCCGCGTCGCACCCGGCCCGGCTGAAGATGAACACGATGCACGGCAGCAACGCCTCCCGGTCCAGCCTGGCCAGCAGGTCCGGGTGCGCGGTGGGCCGGAAGCCGCGGATCGGGCCGGCGCCGCGTGCCCGGCTGCGGCCGCGGCCATAGCCGGTCGGCTCGATGCGCCGGACGCGTTCGGCCACCGCGCGCAACAGCTGCGGATCGACGGTCGTCTGCATGGCGTCGGAGAACAGGTCGTAGAGCTGGTTGCCGACCAGCACGTGCTGCCAGAGCGGTACTGGTCGTTCTTCGTGCACGATGATGTCGGTCGTGCCGCGGACCGTGGCGAGCCATTCGCCGAACTCCTCCGCGTTCGAGACGGTGGCCGACAGCGACGCGAGCTGGACAGACTCGGGCAGGTGGATGATCACTTCTTCCCACACCGCGCCGCGGAACCGGTCACCCAGGTAGTGCACCTCGTCCATGACGACGAAGCCCAGCCTCGTCAGCGAATTGCTCCCGACGTAGAGCATGTTGCGCAGTACTTCGGTGGTCATCACCACGATCGGAGCTGATGCATTGATACTGACGTCTCCGGTGAGCAGCCCGACGTTGGGCACACCGAACTTCTCACCCAGATCGCGGAACTTCTGGTTGGACAGCGCCTTGATCGGCGTGGTGTAGAAGCACTTCGTCCCGGCCGCCAACGCACTGTGCACGGCATACTCTCCGACGACGGTCTTGCCGGCTCCGGTGGGCGCGCACACCAGGACGGAGTTGCCCGCGTCGAGGCTCTCGATCCCGCGAACCTGGAAGTCGTCGAGGGTGAAGGAGTAACTCGCCCGGAACTTCACCAGCTCGGGGTGGGCGGCCCGGTGCCGAGCCGCCTGATACCGGTCGGCCGGCGAAGCCGCCTCCGGCTGATCAGGCATACGACCAGCCTAGTGACTCGGCCCCCAGCCCTTTACCGTCGCGCCGAGCGGGACGAGCACAGGCAGCGCAGCAGAGACGGCATGCGTGCTCATCGGCAGTGGCGCGATCCGCTCGCCGTCGGCGTAGCCGATCCGATCCGCCGCCAGCCGCACCACCCGGGCGGTGCGGAACTGGACGGCCGGGTGTCCGGCGTGCCCGCCGACGTTCATCCTGGGAGCCAGCCGGGCCAACGTCCGCCGGGTCACCGGGCCGACGATGCAGACGGTGAACAGCCCGTCGTCTAGGCGCGCTTGCGGCCCGATCAGCTTGCCACCGCCGTATTGCGGCATGTTGCAGACTGCCACCAGTGTGGCGTCGAGCTCCTCGCGCACGCCATCGAGGGTGAGCTGGTATCGCCGCGGTTTGAGCCGGATCGCCTCGATCGCGATGCCCAGGTCGTAGCGACGCGGCCCGCGCGGCCAGCGCAGCCGGTTGGCCAGCTCGTTCACCGCCGAGTCGAACCCGGCGCAGAGCACAGTTACCCACCATCGCGGCGGTACCCCGTCGACGTCCTCGGTGCGGCCCAGGTCGATGCGCCGCACGCTCCCGGCTTGCACAGCGGCGAGCAGCGCCCCCGCGGCCTGGACCGGATCGGTCGGCACGCCGAGGACGTCGGCCACATCGTTGCCGGTACCGGCCGGGATGACGCCGAGCGGGATGTTGCCGCCGGCCAGCTCCTGCACCACGACGTGTACCAAGCCGTCACCGCCGAGGGTGAACACCGCGTCGTGGCCGCCGAGAGCCTCGCGGGTCAGCGCGCGGGTCGCCCCCGCGCTGGCACCGACGTACGTGCTGACCTCGGCACCGTCGGTGAGTCGCTGCTCGACCGTCGCGACTGCGCGCGCCGCGGTGTGACCGCCCGCGGTCGGGTTCACGATCAGCGCCACCCGTGGCCTGCCCATCAGCACATCGAAGCAGAGTCCGCCCGACCGATCGGGATGACCGGCCGGCCGTTACGGGATGTCGGAGGTATCGATCGAATCGCCGAGGCTCTCCGGGATCGGATTGATCTGGGAGGCCTCGTCGTCGCTCAGCTGGACCCCTGACTCCTCGGCCTTGCGCTTCGCCCGGCGCTTGTCGTGGAAGTAGGTGAAGAGCACCGACGCCTCGAACAGGATGACCATCGGGACGGCCATCGCGCACATCGTGAACGGATCGGCCGTGGGCGTCGCAACACCGGCGAACAGGAAGATCAGGAAGATGCCGAGACGCTGCCACTTCTTCAAGATCCGGTACGGCAGCACATGTGCCATGTTGAGCAGCACGATCAGCAGCGGCAGCTCGAACGAGGCGCCGAAGATCACCAGCATCAGGGTCACGAACGAGATGTACGCGGTGACACTCAACGCAGCTTGGGTACCACTGCCCGCCGATCCGATGAGAACGGACAAGCCCTTCCACAAGATCACGTACGCCAGCAGCATCCCGGCGATGAAGAGGATGGTGGAAAGGATGACGAAAACGATCGTCCACTTGCGCTCGTTCTTGCGCAGTCCAGGGGTGACGAACGCCCACAGCTGATACAGCCACAACGGGGCGGTGAGGATCGCGCCGGTGATCACCGAGATCTTCAGTCGGGTGGTGAAACCGTCCAGCGGCGCGAAGAAGTTGAGCTTGCAGGTGCCATGCGGCGTGCCGCCCAAGCGGTGCTGGTACGGCACTGCACAGTACGGCTCCTTGAGCACGTGCAGGACGGGGTTGTAGATGATCCAGCCGATGATCGCCCCGGCCGCGACGATGATCATCGCGATGATCAGCCGCCGGCGCAGCTCACGCAGATGGTCCAGGACGGCCATCCGGCCTTCCGGGTTGACCTTCGACCTGCGCAGCGGGATCGCCGGCATCCGCTCAGCCGCTCTCGGCGTTGCGGGCGGCGAGCCGGCTCTGCGCCTCGGTGAGCTGGCCCACCACTGCGTTGAGCTCTCCGGACAGCGTCTGCACCCGGTTCAGATCGGCGCGCAGCCGAGAGAGCTTCCAGTGCAGCTCGTAGGCGCAAAAGCCCAGTACCACGAGCGCGACGATCACCGCGCCGCCCACTGCTATCCAGCCGATCACGCCTCCGGACTCTACTGGCCGGCGCTTGGGTACGCCGCCAGCGCTGTCCGGGCCGTCTCGCGGATAGCGTCGGCCAGCCACGGCGGGTCGAGCACCCGGACCCGTCCTGCCGAACCGAGCACCAGCCGGCGCACCCAGGCCGGGTCGGACACTCGCAGGCTGGCCCGGCGTACGCCGTCCACCGCGCTCACCGACTCACAGTGGTAGTACTCACTGACCCAGGTATAGCCGGGGCCCAGCTCCAGCTCGACGAGCAGATGCTCCGGCGCGGGTTCGTAAACGCCTTCGCTGCGCTCGGCGACGGCCGCCTGCTCCGGGACGTTGGCTGCCTCGTCGAGCACCTCGCACCACTCGACCCGGTCCAATCGGAAGACCCGCATCCCTTCGGCGTTGCGGCACCAGGCCTCGAGGTATTGCCTACCGTCGGTGCTGAAGAGCCGGATCGGGTCGACGGTTCGCTCGGTCGTCTCGTCCCGCGCCGCGGTGTAGTACCGCATCCGCAGCGCGCGGCCGGCCTCCAGCGCCTTCGCCGCGAGCGCTTGGGCTCGAGCCTCGTCGTCCAGCGACACCGTCACCGCGTCGGCCGCGGTGATCCGGCCGCCGGCTGCGGTCTCCACCTTCGCCAGCGCCCGTTCCACGGCGTCGTGGTCGGCCAGGTCGGGGGTCTCGGCAAGCGTGCGCAGGGCGACCACCAGAGCCAGTGCCTCCTCTGCGGTCAGCCGCAGCGGACGGGACATGCCGGCGTCGAAGGTGACCGCGACCGAGTCGCTGGAAAAGGCCAGGTCGATCAGGTCACCGGGACCGTGGCCGGGCAGCCCGCACATCCACAGCAGCTCCAGGTCGCGACGCAGCTGGGACTCGGTCACCCCGAAGTCGCGGGCCGCCTCGGCCAGGGGCACGCCCGGCCGGGACAGCAGGTAGGGCACCACGGCGAGCAGCCGCGGAAGCCGATCCGCAGCGCCGCTCATCTCTGGCTCCAGTCGGACTCAGCCGCCACGGTCAGCCGGGCGACCACCGCCTCGACGAGCTCCGGCGGCTCGACGGCCACCGCGTTCGGTCCGGCTGAGGCGATGAGATCGGCCAGCCAGTCCAGGTCGGTGAAGCCGAGGATCATCTCCTCGCCCTCCAACCGATGGTTGATCCGGCGCAACGCCCCGGCCCCGGGCCCCGTTACCCGGATCCGCGCTTCGTGATCGCTCTCCGGTGAGCGGCTGCGCACATGCGCGAGCAGGTCCACGTTCTCCGGGCGCTGCACGCTTCCCGGGTCGCCGGTCGGGGTCACCGTGCCGTCTATCCGGGACAACCGGAAGCTGCGCGCCTCGCCCCGGTCGCGATCGTGGCCGACGAGATACCACCGCCCGCGCCAGGACAGCACGCCCCAGGGCTCCACGGTGCGGGACTGCGGGCTGTCGGCACCAGCTTTGCGGTAGTTGAACGCCACCGCGCGGCCGACCCGGACCGCCTCCAACAGCGTCGGCAGGCTCGGCTCGCTGGCATCGACGTGCGGCACCGCGCCGGGGTTGCCGGTGACGTCCACGTCCACTCCACCGGCGCGCAGCTTGCGCAGGGCAGACCGCGCCGCCTCGCCGAGGGTGGCCGACTGCCAGAGCCGCGCGGCGAGACCGATTGCGGTGGCTTCGGCTGGGTCGAATTCGATCGGCGGCAGCTCGTACTGCCCCCGGGCGATCCGGTAACCGTCGTCGCTGTCGAACGCGCTGATCCGACCGGTTTCCAGCGGCACGCCGAGCTCGCGCAGCTCGGCCTTGTCCCGCTCGAACATCCGCTTGAACGCCTCGTCGGCGCGCGATGAGCCGTCGTCGGCCTCGTATCCGGGCACGGCGCGGCGGATCTGCTCGGCGGTCAGATACTGCCGGGTGGACAGCAAGGCCAGGACCAGATTGACCATTCGCTCGGCCCGTCGCGCTGCCATGTCTTCGAACGTAGTGCTTCGTTTGGCGGGGGTTGAGGTGCCGCGCGCAGCGTCGATGGTAGATCTGCTCGGAGGCACGCAGCGATCATGCCAAATCGAGCATGAGTTCGCATGACCTTTCGCGAGTGGCGCCCGCGCGGCCGTCGGGTGCGGGTGATCGGGCGCAGTTCAGATAGCGTCGCGGCCGTGATCCGTTGGCGTGCAGGCACCGTCTCGGCCGTCCGCTCGAGCTGGGCTGGGGCGTGCGAGGTCGAGGTCGCGACCGACGACGGAACGGTGCCGGCGCTCGCCTATCCGGCGCTGGTCGGCACGCCGGCGCCCGGTGACCGGGTGCTGCTGAACACCACTGCCCTGGCAATGGGACTGGGCACCGGTGGCTATGCGCTGGTGATCGCCATTCCCGATCGGCTGCCCCCGGACGTCGAGCCGGCCGGCCATCTGGTGAAGGCCCGGTACACCCCGGCGCAGGCCACCGTGCAGGGCGTGGACGAGCAGGGCTCGCCGCATCACCGCGTCATCGCCGAGGCCACGTCGATCGACGCCATGCCGGTGGTGGTGGCCGATCTGCATTCCGCGCTGCCGGCGATCCTGGCCGGGATCCGGTCGGTCCGGGCCGCCGCCCGGGTGGCCTACGTCCTCACCGACGGCGGGGCGCTGCCGATCTGGTTCTCCAAGACGGTGGCCGCGCTGCGCGCCGAGTTGTGCGGCACGGTGACCTCTGGTCAAGCCTTCGGCGGCGATCTGGAATCGGTCACTGTGCACACCGGCCTGCTCGCTGCCCGGCACGTGCTGCACGCCGACGTCGCCGTCGTCACCCAAGGCCCGGGGAACCTCGGCACCGGTACCCCGTGGGGATTTTCCGGCGTGGCGGCCGGCGAGACGGTGAATGCGATCGGTGCGCTGGGCGGCCGGGCGGTCGGGGCGCTACGCATCTCCGCGGCCGATCGGCGGGAGCGTCATCAGGGGGTCTCGCACCACAGCCTGACCTCCTTCGGCCGGGTCGCCCTGACCGCGGCAGATCTGATCGTGCCGGCCGGCTTACCCGCCGACCTGGCGGCTGCCGTGCATGCTCAGCTCGCGCCGCTGGCCGAACGGCACCGGATCGTCGAGGTCGACTCCGCAGGGTTGGACGCGGCGCTGCGGGCCAGCCCGGTTCGACTGGCCACCATGGGTCGCCGGCTCGACGAGGACTACTGGTACTTCCTGGCCGCCGCAGCCGCCGGCAAGCACGCCGCAAGCATCTAGCCGTCGCCGCCTGCTGCCGCCGAACGTCACCGCGAAGGCAATCAGCACGGACGCGTTGGCCGGCCACGCGATGCCGACCCCGCACAAAACCGCAACCGCCGGAGCGCAACCCAGCTCCAACGAAACTGCACAGGCGATCAGCGCGCCGACGCGTTGGCCGGCCACGCGATGCCGACCCCGCACAAAACCGCAACCGCCGGAGCGCCACCCAGCCCGCACGAAACTGCACAGGCGATCAGCTTGCGTTACATGGACTCGATGAGCTTTTCCACCCGGTCGTCGACGCTGCGGAACGGGTCCTTGCACAGCACGGTGCGCTGCGCCTGGTCGTTCAGCTTGAGGTGCACCCAGTCGACGGTGAAGTCGCGGCGCCGCTCCTGCGCGCGCTTGATGAAGTCACCGCGCAACCGGGCTCGGGTGGTCTGTGGCGGCACGCTCTTCGCCTCGAAGATGGCCACGTCCGAGGCGACCCGATCGACCACGCCGCGCGTCTGCAGCAGGTAGAACAGCCCGCGGTCGCGACGGATGTCGTGATACGTCAGATCCAGCTGGGCGACCCGGGGGCTGGACAGGCTGAGGTCGTGCTTGCCCCGGTAGCGCTCGATAAGCTGATATTTCGTCGCCCAGTCGATCTCCCGATCGATCAGGCTGAGGTCCTCTTTGGTCACCGCGGTCACGGTGCGGGCCCACAGCTCGAGAACCTGCGAGCCGAGCTCGTCCACACCCTCGCGGCCGGCGAACTCCTGCGCGCGTGCCAGGTATTCGCCTTGGATGTCCAGCGCCGACGCGGTCCGGCCGGAGGCCAGCTTCAACGGCTTGCGGCCGGTCAGGTCGTGCGACACCTCTCGGATGGCGCGGATCGGGTTTTCCAGTGTCAAATCCTTGAACGGCGTTCCGGCCTCGATCATCCGCAGCACGAGATCTGCCGAGCCGACCTTCAGCAACGTCGTCCATTCGTTCATGTTCGAGTCGCCGACGATCACGTGCAGCCGGCGATAGCGCTCGGCGTCGGCATGCGGCTCGTCGCGGGTGTTGATGATCGGACGGCTGCGCGTAGTCGCGCTGGAGACGCCTTCCCAGATGTGCTCGGCTCGCTGGCTCAGGCAGAACACCGCGCCGCGTGGCGTCTGCAGCACCTTGCCGGCACCGCAGATCAGCTGGCGGGTCACCAGGAACGGAATCAGTACATCGGCGAGCCGGCCGAATTCGCCGGTGCGGCCGACAAGGAAGTTCTCGTGGCAGCCGTAGGAGTTCCCCGCGGAGTCCGTGTTGTTCTTGAACAGGTAGATGTCGCCGGGGATGCCCTCGTCGTGGAGGCGCTGCTCGGCGTCCAGCAGCAACCCTTCGAGGATCCGCTCCCCTGCCTTGTCGTGGACGATCAACGAGGTGAGGTCGTCGCACTCCGGCGTTGCGTACTCGGGGTGGCTGCCGACATCCAAATACAGCCGAGCGCCGTTACGCAGGAACACGTTGCTCGACCGGCCCCACGACACCACCCGCCGGAACAGATAGCGAGCCACCTCGTCCGGGCTCAACCGGCGCTGGCCGTGAAAAGTGCAGGTGACGCCGTACTCGTTCTCGATCCCGAAGATCCGACGCTGCACATCCCCACTGTAGTGACGATGACACCGTCGGCCACGCAGAACGCAGCCAGGAGGGCCGCCGCGTTGCTGCGCGACGGCCGTCCCGGGCGGTTCTCAATGACTGGTCCGCGCCCGCCGGGGCAGCCCGAACCCGAGCACGAATGCAACCGCGAGCAGCAGCAGCGCGATCACCATCGTGGCGTGCACCGCGTGCAGTGGACGTCCGGCTGCCATCGCGGCCTGCGCCCCGCCATGTTCCAGCGCGAGCCGGCCGAAGAAGAGCGTGGCCAGCACCGCGACGCCCAACGACGCGCCGAGCTGCTGCAGGGCCTCGAGCAGCCCGGATGCCGAGCCGACCTCGTGATCCTCGATCTCCCCGGTGATGATGCTGAACAACGGCACGAAGATCATTCCCATCCCGATCCCGTAGACGACCAGCCCAGGCACCAGGTCCCAGGTGCCCAGCAAGTGGCCCACCTGCGGCAACGAGTGCAGCACCAGCAGGATCCCGCCGGCCATGATGAACAGCCCGACGTGCAGGATCGGCCGGCCGATCGCAGTCGCCGCCCAGGCCCCGACGCCGGAGCCAAGGAAGGCGCCGACGGCCAGCCCCGACATCAGCAGGCTGGCGTGGATGGCCGTGTAGCCCAGTCCGATCTGCAGAAACAGTCCGAGCGTCAGTGAGAACCCGACGATGGCACCGAAGAAGACGAGTACGAAGGTCACACCGGCTGCGTAGGAACGGCGCTTGAGCACGCTGAGCTCGACGAGCGGGGTCAACCCCGCCGCGAGCCGGCGGCGCTGTTGCCACCCGAACAGGCCGAGCACCGGCACCGCAGCCGCAAGCAGCCCGAAGATCCATGCCGGCCACCCGAGCGAACGGCCGTCGACGAGCGGGAAGACCAGCAGGAAGCTGACCGCAGCCATCAGTACGGTGCCGGCCACATCGAGGCGAACGCCCGGACGCCCACCGCTCTTCGGCAGCATCCGCGCCCCGATCAGGAAGGCGAAGATGCCGAGCGGGACGTTGATGAAGAACACCGCTCGCCAGCCGCTGCCGAAAAGGTCGGCATTGATCAGCCCACCGGCGACCACCGGGCCGGCAACGGTGGACAACCCGATCGCCGGTCCGAGCGCGGCGAACGCCTTCGCCATCTGCTCGGCCGGGAACAGATCGCGGATGAGCCCGAAGCACTGCGGGGTGATCAATGCCGCGAACAGACCTTGGACGACCCGGGCAGTGATCATCGAGGACGGCGACCACGCGAACGCACACGCCACCGATGCGACAGTGAAGCCGACGAGGCCGGTGAGCAGCATCGTCCGCCGGCCGAACAGGTCGCCCAGCCGGCCACCGGTGAGCAGCCCGACGGCAATCGCCAGCGTGTACGCGGCGGCGAACCACTCCACCGCAGACGCCGACGCGCCGAGGTCGCGCTGGATCGAGGGCGCGGCCACATTCAGAATCGTGGAGTCGAGCAGGTTCATGATCATCGCGGTGAGCACCGCGGAAAAGGCGACCCAACGCCGCGCGGAGCCACCGCGTATCTCGCGGGTAGTGCCGGCCTGGGAGCCGGAGCGGAGTCCGTCCGGATCTCGATGGTGGTGGTCACGAGCTCTCCTCGTCGTCGGTGCTGGTAACTCGGTCAGCGCTCACGCTAAATCCCTAATAGGAACGTTTCGTTCCGCTTCTATCGGTAGAGTTCGGGCTATGTCGGAGACGCCAGGACGCCTGCTGCGGATGCTGTCGTTGCTGCAAACCCCGCGCGAGTGGCCCGGTCCCGAACTGGCCCAGCGCCTGGGTGTCAGCACCAGGACGGTGCGCAACGACATCGAGCGGCTGCGCGGGCTGGGCTATCCGGTCGAGGCCACCCGCGGGCCGGTCGGGGGCTACCGCCTCTCGGCCGGCACGGCGATGCCACCGCTGCTCCTCGAGGACGAAGAGGCAGTCGCGGTCGCGCTGAGCCTGCGGACGGCGGCCGGCGGCGCGGTTCCCGGAGTCGAGGAGACGGCCCTTCGGGCGCTCACCAAGTTGCAGCAGGTCCTTCCCGACCGCCTCGCCCGGCGCGTGGACGCCGTGCAGTCCTACACGCTGCGGACGGGCGCGCGAACGGCGGCCGTCGATGCCGGCGCGCTCGGCGTGATGGCAGCCGCGGCCCGCGACCGGGAACGACTCCGGTTCGCCTATTCCGATCACACCGGTACCGCCACCGAACGGCGCGTGGAGCCTTACCGACTGGTCAACGCCGGCCGCCGTTGGTATCTCGTCGCATGGGATGCGGAGCGGACGGACTGGCGGGTGTTCCGGGTGGACCGCATCACCGACGTGCGCGGCATCGGGCACCGCTTCACGTTGCGCGACCTGCCGGCCGAGGACGTCGCCGGTTGGGTGTCCGCACGCACTCGTGCTGTTCAGCTGCGGTTCCGGGCCACGGTCGTGGTGCATGCCCCGTCTGCCGAGGTTGCCGCCCGGATGGGCGGGTGGCACGACGGCAGCATCGAGGCGCTCGAGGAGAACCGCTGCCGGTTGGACATGGGCGCTCGTTCGGCCGTCGACCTGGCGAAGTGGCTCGGGTTCCTCGACACCGACTTCGAGATCGTCGATTCCGCCGAACTCACCGCTGCAGTGGAGGCGCTGGGTCGCCGCTACCTGCGCGCCTGCGGTTAGCGCTCGTTACGGCGCGTCGGGATCTGCCGGATCGCCCGCGTCCGCTGAACTCTCCGGTCGACTGTCCGGCTCGGCCGGCTGCTCCTCCGACGTCTCCTGCGGTTTCGCGGCAGGTTTGTCGACCGCCGTCGCTGCCGGTGTCACGTCCGAGTCGGCCGCGGCCGGCTCGGCCTCGGCATGCTTCGGGGCCTCTTCGGCAGCGGGCAGCAGCTCCTCCAGGGCGGCGCCGGCGATGCGCCGGAACGCCCGGCCCTGCTTGCTGCGATCGAGCACGGCCACCTCGAGCTGGGCGGCGGCAAGGCGGCGCGGCGCCCCGTTCTCGCCACCGATGGAACCCAGCGCCCGGACCGCCATCGAGACCGCCTCGGCCAGCGACTCGTCGGGGCGGAAGGTGTCGCGCATGCTGGTGGTCAACGCTTCGACCTGGCCGCCCATCACGAGGAATCGCGGCTCGTCGACGATGGTGCCGTCGTACGTGATCCGGTACAGCTGGTCGCCGCTGGCCTCGACGCCGACCTCCGCCACGCACAGCTCGACCTCGTAGGGCTTCTGCTGCTCGGTGAAGATCGCGCCGAGAGTTTGCGCATACGCATTGGTCAGCGATCGCGCGGTGACGTCACGGCGGTCGTAGCTGTAGCCACGCAGGTCGGCGTGCTGGATGCCGGCCACCCGCAGGTTCTCGAACTCCGGGTAGCGGCCGACCGCAGCGAAGCCGATCCGGTCGTAGATCTCGCTGACCTTGTGCAGCGACGCGCTGGCGTTCTCGGCGACGAACAGGATGCCGCCGGTGTAGCTGAGCACCACCACGCTGCGCCCGCGGGCGATGCCCTTGCGGGCGTACTCCGAGCGGTCCCGCATGATCTGCTCGGCGGACGCATAGAACGGCATGCTCATGCTGCGGCTCCCAGGACAGCGCGCAGCGCTGTGTGCGCAGCCGATTCACGGGGTGAACTCATGCGGTCGATCCTCCTGCGGCACCGGGACGGGCTGTCGATCATGAACCCGGCCTGGCGCTGCGGTCGGCGATGACTGCCTCGACGACGGGTTGCTGCTCCTCGTCGGGCACCCGGGCCACACCCTCGGCGGTCGCGGTCATGATGATCGGGAAGATGCTGCGCTGGACATCCGGACCGCCGGTCGCGGAGTCGTCATCGGCGGCGTCGTACAGCGCCTCGATCACGGCCCGGATCACTGCGTCGCGGGACAGTCCCGGCGACCACAGCTTCTTCAGCGAACCCTTGGCGAAGACCGACCCGGATCCGATTGATGCGTAGTGCTGCTCCCGGGACAGCGAACCGGAGATGTCGAAGCCGAAGATCTTGCCGGCCACAGCGGGGTCGGCGACCGCGGTGTCGTACCCGGCGAACAACGGCACGGCTGTCAGACCCTGCATGGCGGCGCCGAGGTTCCCGCGGATCATCGTGGCCAGCCGGTTCGCCTTGCCGTCCAGGGACAGCGACGTCCCCTCGATCTTCTCGTAGTGCTCGAGCTCGACCTGGAACAGCTTGACCATTTGCAGACCGATCCCCGCGACGCCGGCGAAGCCGACGAGCGAGTGCGCATCGGCGGCGAAGACCTTGTGAATGTCACGCTGCGCGATCAGATTGCCCATCGTGGCCCGACGGTCGCCGGCCATCAATGCACCGTCGGCGTAGCTCGCCGCCACGATCGTGGTCGCATGCGGCAGCAAATCACTCGGCGAATGCGCCTTCGGCAACAGCTCCGGCGCTACCGAAGTGAGCAACTCGTGGAAGGACGACGAGCCGCGCGCAGTGGCGTGTCGTAGTGAGAGGCTCTCACTCATCGCCGGCCCCGCCCCGTTCGGTGGTTCTCGCTCACTGGCCGCCCTTCTGCACGAACCCGCGGACAAACTCCTCGCTGTTGGTCTCCAGCACCTCGTCGATGTCGTCCAGCAGAGCGTCCACGTCCTCGGTCAGCTTCTCGTGACGCTCGGATACCTCAGGGGCCGCGGCGTCCGGCTCCTCGACGGTGTCCTCACGTTGCCGGCCCGCACGTGACTGACCCCCGGTGTCGTGTGTAGCCATGGCATACCTCCTGTCCGAATGACGGCTCGCGCCGCACACCAACGACACTAGTGCCCCGCACCCGGAGATCTCCGCTGGTCAGTGCTCGCCGAGCAGCTCGGCCACCAGGTCGGCGGCGGTCGGGCACCGGTCGAGCAGCTCGGCCACGTGTGCCTTGCTGCCCCGGCCCGGTTCGAGGGTGGGTACGCGGACCAAGGACTCGCGGCCGACATCGAAGATGACCGAGTCCCACGACGCCGCCGCCACGGACGGGCCATAGCGACGCAGGCACTCACCGCGGAAGTACGCGCGGGTATCCACCGGCGGTTCGTGCACGGCGGCTTCCGCACGGCCGGCAGGCACCAATGTCTGCATCGCGCCACGAGCGACCAAGCGGTGGTAGAGGCCCTTCTCCGGGCGCACGTCCGAGTACTGCAGGTCCACCAATTGCAGTTGATGCGCCGACCAGTCGAGGCCGTCGCGGTCGCGGTAGCCCTCGAGCAACCGGAGCTTGGCGACCCAGTCCAGCTGGTCGGCCAGTTGCATTGGGTCGGATTCCAGGGTGGCCAGTGTGGCCTGCCAGCGGGCCAGCACGTCTGCGGTCTGCTCGTCGACGTCGGCACCCATTCGGTCCGCGACGAACTTGGCAGCGCGTTCGCAGTATTCGCCCTGCAACTCCAGCGCGGTGATGCTGCGACCGTCCACCAGCCGGATTGCGTGCCGCAATGACGGATCGTGCGACACGGAGTGCAGCTCGCGGACCGGTTCGGCGACGGCGAGGCTGCGGTCCAGCACGCCCTCCTCGATCATCGCCAGGACCAGCGAGGTGGTGCCGACCTTCAGGTATGTGGACAACTCGGCGAGGTTCGCGTCGCCGATGATCACGTGCAACCGGCGGTACTTGTCGGCATCCGCATGCGGTTCGTCGCGGGTGTTGATGATGGGTCGTTTGAGTGTGGTCTCCAGGCCGACCTCGACCTCGAAGAAGTCGGCACGCTGACTCAGTTGGAATCCCGCGGAGCGCCCGTCCTGCCCGATGCCCACCCGACCTGACCCGCAGATCACCTGCCGGGACACGAAGAAGGGGACCAGATGGGCAACGATGTCGGAGAACTGGGTGGACCGGCGCATCAGGTAGTTCTCGTGCGAGCCGTAGGACGCGCCCTTGTTGTCGGTGTTGTTCTTGTAGAGATTGATCGGCCCTACTCCGGGAACCGCCGCGGCGCGCCGCGCCGCCTCGGCCATCACCAGCTCGCCGGCCTTGTCCCAGGTCACGATGTCCAGCGGAGTGGTCACCTCGGGGGTGGCGAACTCTGGATGCGCATGATCGACGTAGAGCCGGGCTCCGTTGGTGAGGATGACATTGGCCATCCCGGCGTCCTCTTCGGCCTCGACGAACTCCTGCGCGACGGCCCGGCCCAG
This sequence comes from uncultured Actinomycetota bacterium, assembly GCA_963703085.1. GTDB lineage: Bacteria > Actinomycetota > Actinomycetes > Mycobacteriales > Jatrophihabitantaceae > DATAEG01. Next base: position 15,803 of record OY969789.1, read on the forward strand.
GTCGAAGCCGCGCGCATCGCGCAGCGGTGACTCTTCCTCGAAGTCCCACGCCGTGCGCCGGGGACGGCCGGAGGTGACACTCGCGGCGTAGGCGTTCACGATCTGAGCCGAGATCACCATCGCGTTCGCCGCCGGCTGGCCGGGCACGCTGATGCCGTACTCGACTTCGGTGCCCATCACCCGCTTGACGCTCACCCGGCCAGGCTACGTGCTGGCAGTGTCGGAGGCTGCTCAGAACACTCTGGAAATCAGACCACAAGCTTCAGAATCGCAGCGACCCCCACCACCACGATCACCGCACGCAGCGCGGCAGGCGAGAGCCGGCGGCCGACCCGGGCGCCGAGCAGACCGCCGATCACCGATCCCAGCGCGATGAGCAGTGCCGCCGTCCAGTCCACATGCGCGGTGAACAGGAAGACCAGCGCGGCCACCGAATTGACGAACAGGGCGAGCAGGTTCTTCATGCCGTTCAGCCGCTGCATCGAGTCGTTCAGCAGCAGGCCCATGATCGCCATCAGCAGCACACCTTGGGCGGCGCCGAAGTAGCCGCCGTAGACACCGGTGAGCAGCACGAGCACCCAGAGCAGCGGGGTGACCGACGTGCCGGTCGTGCGCCCGCGTGCGGCCAGCCATCGGGACAGCCGCGGCCCGACGATCACCAGCACTACCCCGATGCCGATCAGCACCGGCACGATGCTGTCGAAAGCGGCGGCCGGGAGGGTGAGCAGCAGCACTGCGCCGACGATCCCGCCGGTGATCGAGGCTGCGCCCAGGATGATGGCGCGCCGGCGTTGCCCCTGGAGTTCCTGGCGGTAGCCCAGCACCCCGCTGAGGCCGCCGGGGGCCAGGCCCATCGTGTTCGACACGTTGGCGGTGACCGACGGCAGGCCCACCGCCAGCAGCACCGGGAAGGTCAGCAACGTGCCGGACCCGACGACGGTGTTGATGGTGCCCGCTCCGATGCCGGCGAGGAACACCAGCAGCATCTGCCACCATGCCACCAGCCGGCCTCCGGTCCCCTGATCGGGCGGCCGTGATCACCCGGCCGATGCGCGCCGACCCTATCCAGCCAACGTGCCGCTATCGGTGTGCGACGACGTTGATCACATTCCCGTCCGGATCGCGCAGGAAGAATCGCCGGACTCCCCAGGCCTCGTCGGTCAGCGGATGCACGATCGGCAGCCCGGCCGCCACCGCGCGCCGGTAAGCCTCGTCAACGTCGTCCACACCGACGCTCACGACCGGGGTCACCGGGCCGGTGGCGTCGCGCGTGATGACGCTGAGCTGGACTGCCGGTTCGTCGCCCACGCAGGTGCCGATCCACCCTTGGTCCATCCCGACGTCGAGGCCGAACAGGTCCGCGTAGAACGTGTTCGCCGCACTGACGTCCGACACCGGCAGGTTGGGCACAACCCGGGTGACCCGCATCGCTACAGGTATTGACCAGTGTTGCTGGCCGTGTCGATTGCTCGACCGGTGTCGCTGCCCTTGCCGGAGATGAGCGTGCGGATGTAGACGATGCGCTCGCCCTTCTTGCCGGAGATGCGTGCCCAGTCGTCGGGGTTGGTCGTGTTGGGCAGGTCCTCGTTCTCCCGGAACTCATCGACGCAGGCTGCCAGCAGGTGCTGGATCCGGATGCCCCGCTGGTTGTTCGTCAGCAGGTCCTTGATCGCCATCTTCTTGGCCCGGTCCACGATGTTCTGGATCATGGCGCCGGAGTTGAAGTCCTTGAAGTACAGGGTTTCTTTGTCGCCGTTGGCGTAGGTGACCTCGAGGAACCGGTTCTCTTCGGACTCGGTGTACATCCGTTCCACGGTGTTCTGGATCATCGCCCCGACCGTTGCGCCGGCATGGCCACCGTGCTCGGCCAGATCATCGGCGTGGATCGGCAGATCGTCGGTGATGTACTTCGCGAAGATGTCCTGCGCGGCTTCCGCGTCCGGACGCTCGATCTTGATCTTCACGTCCAGCCGCCCGGGTCGCAGGATCGCCGGGTCGATCATGTCCTCGCGGTTGGACGCACCGATCACGATGACGTTCTCGAGCCCTTCCACGCCGTCGATCTCACTGAGCAGTTGCGGCACGATCGTGTTCTCCACGTCCGAGCTGACGCCCGACCCGCGAGTGCGGAACACCGAGTCCATCTCGTCGAAGAACACGATGACCGGCGTACCTTCGCTGGCCTTCTCCCGGGCCCGCTGGAAAACCAACCGGATGTGCCGTTCCGTCTCGCCCACGTACTTGTTCAGCAGCTCCGGGCCCTTGATGTTCAGGAAGTAGGAACGCGCCCGTGAGGTCTGCTCGGCATCGGCGGCCGCCTCGGTCGGGTCCTCCCCGCGGATGACCGCCATCTGCTTGGCCAGCGAGTTGGCCACTGCCTTGGCGATCAGCGTCTTGCCACAGCCGGGCGGGCCGTACAGCAAGACGCCCTTCGGCGGCCGCAGCTTGTGCTCGCGGAACAGGTCAGCGTGCAGGAACGGCAGCTCCACCGCGTCGCGGATCTGCTCGATCTGCCGGCTCAGCCCGCCGATGTCGGTGTAGTCGATGTCCGGGACTTCCTCCAGGACGAGTTCCTCGACCTCGCTCTTCGGGATGCGCTCGTAGACATATCCGCTGCGCGGTTCCATGAGCAGTGAGTCGCCCGACCGCAGGGTGCCCGCACCGCGGAGCTCACCGGAGAGGTAAGCGACGCGCTCTTCGTCGGTGTGCCCGATCACCAGCGCGCGGTCGCCGCCCTCGAGCAGCTCCTTGAGCATGACGACCTCGCCGACGCGTTCGAAGCCGCGTGCCGCGACGACGTTCATCGCCTCGTTGAGCATGACTTCCTGGCCATGGCGCAGCTCGTCGGTCTCGACCTCCGGCGATACCGCGACGCGCAATTTGCGCCCGCCGGTGAAGATGTCGACGGAGCCGTCCTCGAACTTCTCGAGGAACACGCCGTAGCCGCTGGGTGGCTGGGCGAGCCGGTCGACTTCCTCCTTCAACGCGAGCAACTGCTCGCGGGCGTCACGCAAGGTCGCAGTCAGCCGGTCGTTGCGATCGGTCAGCGATGCCACCCGGGAGTGCGTCTCGGCCAGTCGCTCCTCGAGAGCCCGGCTGTGCCGGGGACCCTCGGCCAGTTTCGCGCGCAGCAGTTCGATCTCTTCCCGCAGTTCTTCGGCGTCACGGATGGACGCCGAACTCGGTGTCGGACGGCTCTCGCGCGCCTCGTCGTCGGGATGTCCGGACATTGGACGTCACCTCGCAGATGCCACGTTCGTGCGGTCCCCAGGACCCGTTCTGGAACCCTACACAGCAACTCTCGTCCCGGCCCGCGTGTTACGCCACCGCAACGATGGCGCGCCGCGAGCGCGCTCAGCAACTACCCTGCACGGGTGAGCCTTCACCGAACCGTCAGAGCCGTAAACCGCCGCACCTACGGCAGCGCGCTGCTCGCGTCGCTCACCGCGCTCGCGCTCGTCGCCGGCTGCACCAGCGGTGCGAAGCAGGACTCCGCGGCCACCGGCAAGTCATCGCAGTCGTCGAGTTCGACCGGCTCGGGATCAGCCAGCACGTCGTCGCCGGCGGCCCGCACCTCCAGTACGGCCAAGCCGAAGCCGGGCAAGCCGGTGCACGTCTCGTCGGTGGAGGGTGACGGCAGCTCGTTCGGCGTCGGCATGCCGCTCATCATCAACTTCAGCGTCTCCCCAACCAGCCGGGCTGCCTTCGAGAAGGCGGCCGTGGTGACGGTGAACGGCCGGCCCGCCGGGGGCGCCTGGTTCTGGGAGAAGGTGTACGCCGGCCAGCCGGTCGAGGCGCACTACCGGCCCCAGCTGTACTGGCCGGCGCACTCCCGCATCCATGTGGGGCTGCCGATCAAGGGCGCCAGCGCCGGCACGGGGCTGACCTTCGCCAACGACCTGACCCTCGACTACAAGATCGGCGCATCGCACATCTCCCGGATCGACGCCAACACCCTGACCATGCGGGTGTACTCGGACAACAAGCTGATGAAGACGTTCCCGGTCTCTCTCGGCGCGGCGAAGACCCCGACCTTCCGCGGCACGAAGATCGTCATGGAGAAGCACAACCCGCAGCGGATGATCGGCCCCGGCTACAACGAGCTGGTGCCGTACTCGGTCCGGATCACCTTGGACGGCGAGTTCATCCACGACGCGTATTGGAACACCAACATCGGCCGGATCAGCACGTCCAACGGCTGCACCAACTTGCAGGTGGCCGCCTCGATCTGGTTCTACAAGTTCGCCCAGGTGGGCGACGTCGCCGAATACCCGAACGCGCCCGGCAAGCTCATGCCCAACTGGGACGGCTACGGGGACTGGAACGTCAACTGGACGGCGTGGAAGGCCGGCGGCAGCGCGGTCGGTCCGTAACCGGTTCGCCGCTGCGGTCAGCCCTTGGCGGGACGGCGCTGCCGAGCCGGCGCCGTCACACCCGGAGCGAGCCGGCGCGCTGACACCAGGAACGCGGTGTGGCCCACCATGCGGTGGCTCGGCCGCACGGCGAGACCGACGACGTGCCACTGGCGCACGAGCGTCTCCCACGCCGCAGGCTCGGTGTATCCCCCGTGCTCACGCAACGCCTCCACCAGGCGGGACATCTGCGTGGTGCTCGCGACGTAGCCGATGAGCACACCGCCCGGGCGCAACGCCTCGCTCACCGCGGCCAGCACCTCCCACGGCGAGAGCATGTCCAGCACCACCCGGTCGGCGCGCTCGGCGGCGGGATGCTCGATCACGTCGGCAACGCGCAACGTCCAGTTGGCCGGCGCGGCCCCGAAGAAGGTCTCCACGTTGCGTTGCGCGACTTCGGCATGGTCGGCCCGCGAGTCGTAGGACAGCACCGTCCCGTCCGGGCCGACCGCGCGAAGCAAGGAGCAGGTCAGCGCACCGGATCCGGCGCCGGCTTCCAGGACGGTCGCCCCCGGGTAGATGTCGCCCTCCATCACGATCTGCGCGGCATCCTTCGGATAGATCACCGCGGCCCCGCGCGGCATCGACAGCACGTAGTCCGACACCAGCGGACGCAGCGCTAGATACATCGTCCCCGACGTCGCGGTGACCACGCTGCCGTCCGGCGCCCCGATCAGAGAGTCATGCTCGATCGCGCCGCGGTGGGTGTGGAACTGCTTGCCCGGCATGAGGACAACGGTGTGCAACCGGCCCTTGGGGTCGGACAGCTGGACGCGTTCGCCGGCATGGAACAGCGACGGGTCGGAACTCTCGGTCACGCTGGGGTCTCCGTGCGGGTTACGACCGGACCCTCCAGCGCGGCGCGGAGATCCGCAACGGTGAGGACACCGACCTGACGGTCACCGTCGGTGACGAGGTACCGGGCGGCCGGGCTCTGCTCGCAGGCAGCGACCAGAGCACGGCCGGACAGCCCGATCGGCAGCACGGCGTTCGGCGCGATCCTACGGGCGACCGAGCCGGCAACCGTCCACGGCCGCCGCGCCCCGGGCACCGCAGCCAGCAACTGGTCGTCCACGATGGCCCGGGCGGTGTCGGCCGCATCGACGACCACGATCGCACCGGCTCCGACGTCAGCAGCTCGACGCAGCGCCTCCGCGATCGGCATGGTCGCCGGTACGCGCAGCGCCGGACGGACCAGATCCGCGACCTGCACGCTGGGCAACCGATCGGTTATCCGGGCGGCCAGCAAATTCTGGCTCGCGGCGAACCACAGGAAAGCCCCGAGCATCGCCGACAGCGCAACGCTGACGATGCCCCAGTGACCCCGGACCAGCACCAGACCGGACACCGCGACCAGGACGGCCAGCCCGCGGCCCACCCACGCGGCGATCGTGGTCGCGGCCAACCGGCTGGCACCACCACCCCAGACCACCGCGCGCAGCATCCGGCCGCCGTCCAGCGGCAGGCCGGGCAACGCGTTGAACACAGCGATGGACAGGTTGCTCCAGATCATCAGATCGAGTTCGACACCGATCGCGGTGTTGCTCTTGGCGTACAGCCGCGAGAACCAGCAGACCGCCGCGAGCGCTGCGGAGACCAGCGGACCGGCGACGGACACCAGGAACTCGTCGCGTGGACGGTCGGGCTCCGGGTCTATTTCCGACGCGCCACCGAGCAGGAAGATCACCACCCGCCGGACCCGCAGTCGCAGCAACAACGCGACCACGGTGTGCCCCAGTTCGTGCAGCAACACGCACAGCGCGACCAGTACCGCGAAGGCCAGGGCGAGCAGGTGGCCGGCCGCGCTGCCGATCCCGTCGACGGTCCTGCTGAACACGTCACCGAACGCGACCGTGACGAACGCAGCGATGAGCAGCCAGGACGGCGCAAGGAAGACCGGAACCCCGAACACCCGGCCCAGCTGCACGGGACGCAGCCCGGCCGGCCGCGGATTGGTCACCGCCCCGATGCTACGCAGCGGGGCACTCCGCGAGCCCGGGTGACCGGCGTCCGGTCCGCTCGGAGACAGCCGGCTCAGGGCCGTGCCCGGTCCGCTCGCAGACAGCTCAGTGCAGGCTATGAATCGACCTTGGGCGGCTACCGTGGTCGGCGTGGGACGGCATTCGGCGGACGACGACCCAGCCCGGGGCGAGAGACGCTGGTATGACGCCGCGGCCGGAAATGCCGACGAGCCGACGCTGGATCGCGGCGCAGCACCGGCCGCCGCGGACGAGGCCACGACCGATCGGCGCTCGCTGGCCGCCACGCCGGCGTCTTATCCGACCGGCGACGCTCCGACCGTCCGGCGAGCGGACCTGCCGGCCCAGCTGCGCACTGCCCCGCCCGCGCTGCCGCCGATCCCCGGCAACCGGCCGACCGGTGTTCCACCGGCGTCCGCGCCCGCTGGTCATCCGGCTGCCGCGCCCACGCCGGCGCCCACCGAACAGGTCACCCCGGCGCCGGCGTACTGGCCCACCGTTCCGACGGCGAGCCGGGCCAGCCTCCCGTCCGCAGCGCTACCGGAACAGCCGGCACCGCCAGCGGGCGACCACGACCGGCTGTTCGCGCACTGGGCCGCCGGCGACACCCGGGAGCGGAGCCCCCGGGCCGGCGCGCGTGGGCCGTCCAGAGGGCGTTCCCTCGGGTCCTGGATCGTCGTCGTGGTTGTCGCAGTCCTGGTCGCGGCAGGGTTGCGGCTTTTCGTGGTCGAGTCGTTCTGGATCCCGTCGGGATCGATGGAACCCACCCTGCATGGATGTTCCGGCTGCAACAACGACCGGGTGCTGGTCAACAAGTTGTCGTACCGGGTGCATGGCATCGACCGCGGTGACGTCGTGGTCTTCGACAAGCCGGTGGGCGTCGAGGACCCGGACAAGTACCTCATCAAGCGAGTCATCGGGCTGCCCGGCGAGACGGTGAGCGGTCACGACGGCCGCGTCTGGATCGGCAACCGACCGCTCACCGAGCCATACCGCAACACCGACTGCGGCCCGCAGGACAATTTCGCCCCGACCACCGTCCCCGACGGCAAGGTCTTTCTGATGGGCGACAACAGATGCGACTCCTACGACAGCCGGATCTTCGGCCCGGTGGCCGAGAACAAGGTGGTCGGACGAGCGTTCATGATCGTGTGGCCGGTCGCGCGCCGACATTGGCTGTGACCCCGGGTCGGCTGCGCCACCACGGCGCTGTTTCCGGAAACTGTCGGAACGGAGGCATACCGTCGGGTCATGAGTGAAACCGCAGCGCCAGCCGACCCGGCACTGGTCGATCCCGAGGCTGTCAGCGCCGGCGTCGAGCCTGAGGTGGTCGGCTCCCTGTCACCGTCCCGGGCCGCGGACTTCAAGACCTGCCCGCTGCTCTATCGCTTCCGCACCATCGACCGCATCCCGGAGAAACCGTCCCGCGAGGCGGTGCGCGGCACCGTCGTGCACGGCGTACTGGAGCGGTTGTTCGACCGGCCGGCGGCCAGCCGCACCGTCTCCGCCGCCACCCAGCTCGTCGCGCCGGAATGGGAGGCGTTGCTCGAGCGCGAGCCGGACCTCGCCGAGATGTTCCCCGGCGGCCCGGATTCCGACGAGATCGGTCAGTGGCTGGACTCCGCGCGCGGCCTGGTCGAGAACTACTTCGCGTTGGAAGACCCGCAGCGCATCGAGCCGGCCGCCCGCGAGCAACTCGTCGAGTTCGTGGTCGACGGGCTGCGCCTGCGCGGCTACGTCGACCGTCTCGACGTCTCGCCGGCCGGTGACGTGCGCATCGTCGACTACAAGACCGGTACCTCGCCGCGCGAAGCGTTCGAGGCCAAGGCACTGTTCCAGATGAAGTTCTACGCGTTGGTGCTCTGGCGCACCCGCGGGGTCGTGCCCCGACAGCTGCGGCTGATGTATCTCTCCGACTCCGACACGCTCAGCTACTCTCCCGACGCCGAGGAACTGCAGCGCTTCGAGCGCACCCTGCGGGCGATCTGGGAGGCAATCCGCAAGGCCACCGAGGCAAAGGACTTCCGGCCCAGCCCCAGCCGGTTGTGTGACTGGTGCGACCACCACTCCCGCTGCCCGGCCCAGGGCGGCACGGTGCCCCCGTTCCCGGACGAGGCGGCGCTCGCGGCCCTGAACGATCGCCGGCTGGTCAAGCAAGTGGTCGGCGCGTCGCCGGCAGTGGAACCGGAATTGCAGCCCTAAGCGGCAGCCCGCCGGTCAGCGGATCAACGCAGCCAGCTCGGCAACAGTCACACCGTCCAGCGAGGCACGAACGGTGATTCCGGGCTGCGGCTCGATCGGCACCTCGCTGGGCACCACGAGCACCGCAAGCCCGGCACCGAGGGCAGAGGTGAGACCGACGGGCGAGTCTTCGATCGCCACGCAATGTTCCGGCCCAAGTCCGAGCAGGTGAAGACCACGCAGGTAGGGCTCGGGCCGCGGCTTGGTCGCAGTCACCTCGTCCCCGCACACACTGACGGAGAACCGATCGGCTCCAAGAGTGCGCAGCGCCAACTCGGTCAGATGCCGGTGCGTCGAGGTGACCAGTGCCGCCTGCACCCCGGCAGCAGCCACCGCATCCAGCAGCTCGCGCGCGCCGGGCTTCCACGGCAGCGGCTCGGCGAACAGCTCCGCGGTGCGCGACAGCAGGTAGGCGGCGCTGCTCTCCGGATCGGCATCGATGCCCAGGTCGTCGTGCAGCAGGGCGATCGACCGGCCCAACGGCGTTCCCACCATCCGCGCGCGCCCGGACTTCGACAGCGTGCCGCCCAGTTCGCCCGCCAGATCGTCGAGCGCGATGTCCCAGATCTTCTCCGAATCCAGCAACGTGCCGTCCATATCGAAGAGCACCGCTTGCAGGGTTCTCCCCGCCTTGGGTGGGGCAGCCGTCACCCCGCAACCCTACGGCCACGCGGCCGGCCGGCCGGAACCCGCGGACGGGGTGCCACACTCCTCGCATGCCTCGTCGAGTCCGGCTGTCGATCGCCGGATGCGCCTGCGCCGGACTGCTCCTGCTCATCCTCGGGGTGATCGTCGCGCACGGTGCCACGGCGACGGTGCTGCGCTCGGCCGGCGCCGTTCTGGTCTTCATCGCCTTCGGGTACGAGGCGATCCAGAGACGCCAGCAGGTACATCACGAAGAACCATGACCTGCCGCGATCGGACGGTCCCGACACGCCCAGGGTGGTGATGCACCTGCGGATGGCCGCGAAACCCGGGCTGCCGGCGGCTGGACGGCGGGCGGTGGTGTGAGCCGTACGCTGGAGGAATGGAACAGTTCGACGGCTGGCCACAGCTGACCGACCCGATCGCCATTGCGGCGTTCGAGGGCTGGAACGACGCCGGAGACGCCGCGAGCAACGCGGTGGACCACCTGGCCGACGTCTGGCACGCGGTGCTTTTGGCCGAGATCGATCCTGATCCGTACTACGACTTCCAGGTCAACCGGCCGACGTCACGGCTTGTCGACGGCACCATCCGGCAGATCGACTGGCCGACCACCCGGCTCTATTCCTGCCGGCCGCCGGGCGCCGAGCACGACATTGTGCTGATCCGCGGTCTGGAACCGAACATGCGGTGGCGCGCTTTCTGCGACGAGATCCTCGATGCGCTGCACGTCTTGGACGTCCGGATGATCATCACGCTGGGCGCGTTGCTCTCCGACTCGCCGCACACCCGGCCCACTCCGGTGAACGGGACCGCCTCCGACGAGACCGTCGCCGGGCAGCTCGGCCTGGAGAGGTCGCGATACGAGGGACCGACCGGCATCGTCGGGATCCTGCAGGAGGCATGCACCGGCTCGGGCATCCCGGCCGTCTCGTTCTGGGCGGCCATCGCGCACTACGTCGCGCAACCGCCGAACCCGAAGGCGACGATCGCCCTGTTGCACCGCGTGGAAGAAGTGCTCGATCTGGCCGTCCCGCTCGGCGATCTCCCGCAGGACGCCGACGAGTGGCAGAAGCTCGTCGACGAGATGGCCGCTGAGGACGACGAGGTGTCGGAGTACATCCGCAACCTCGAAGAGCGCGACGAGGACGGCGCATTGCGCGAAGCCTCCGGCGACGCCATCGCCCGGGAGGTCGAGAAGTACCTGCGCCGACGCGATACCGGCCCGGGTGGCGGCGGCTTCGCCGGCGGCCCGCGTCCCGGCCCGCGCGGCTGATCGGTCCCAGCCGGGCCGCCCCGGCGGGAGGGGTCGCTTGGCGGGTCGCACCCGATGCGCGAAGATTGACCCGCAGCACGCCGTCCGGGCACCGGCCCGTCGTCGGTGGAAACACCGCGGATCGCCCCAACCGTGAGAGCGAGGCCCATGCTGAAGGCAGACTGGGGCGTGTCCAGCGACCCGGGTCCACACCGCCCGCTCAACGAGGACAGTTACCTCGCCGAGCCGGCCGTGTTCGCCGTCGCCGACGGGATGGGCGGGCATGCCGCGGGTGAGATCGCCAGCGGCATCGTCATCGCCGCACTGCGTCAACTGGCGACCCGCAGCCCGCTGCGACCAGAGGACATCGGCGCCACCATCACCGCGGCCAACGACGAGATCGTGCAACGCGGCCTGGAGCAGTCGAGCACGGTCGGCATGGGCACCACGGTTACTGGCGTCGCGGTCGTGTCGATCGGCGGCTCGGACCACTGGGCCGTCTTCAACGTCGGTGACTCCCGGGTGTACCGCCTGGCCGAAGATCGCCTCCAGCAGATCACCGTCGACCACTCTGAGGTCGAGGAGCTGATCGCCGCGGGTTACCTTTCCCGCGAAGCCGCCCGCACGGACAACCGCCGGCACATCATCACCCGTGCGCTGGGCACCGTCCCGGCGCCGCCGGCCGACATCTGGGTCTTCCCGCCGACCGCCGAGGAGCAATTCCTGATCTGCTCCGACGGACTGACCGACGAGCTCACCGACGCCGAGCTGCAAGACATCATGCGATCTGCTGCGACCCCACGGGATGCATCATCGCTGCTGGTCAACGCCGCCATCCGGGCCGGCGGTCGAGACAACGTCACCGCGTTGGTGGTCGGCCTGGCCGCCGATCACGACTCGGGCTTGACCAGCGACATCGATGAGGACACCACTCCGCACGTCGCCGCCGGAGCCGGGTGAGCAGCCATGGCTAGCGCCACGTACTCCCCCGGGAGCTGGCTGGGCATGATCGGGTCGCAGATGGCGTTGCTTGCCCCGCTGGATCCCGGCTCGCCGGTGGTGTCCCGCTGCTGGGAGCTCGTCGACGGTGCCGCCGATCTCGACATGGTCGTCGAGGCGTTGACCCGGGAGGGACTGCGCAGCCTGCCCGCGTTTGCGCTGGCCCGCTGGTCGACCGGCCAGCTGGAGGTCGTGGTCCGTGGCGCCGCCCAGGTGTCGACGCCGGACGACACGATCAGCGCAGCCGGGATCAGCACCTGGGTGGAACGCGTCGTCGACCCGATACCGGACATGGTGGTACTGCGCAGCACCGCGGACAGCGCCGGCCCGTTCCTCAGCGTGAGTGGCGGCATCGTTCTCGCCGGCTCGTTGACGGTCGCACCCGGTGATCACACCGAGGCGTCGGGAACGGCGCCGGCCGGGGCAGCTGCCGACTCCGGCCAAGCCGCCGCCCCGCCGGCGGACACCTCCGGAGCGGCCGACGCTGTAGCCGCGGCACCCACCGCGACCACCGCGGCTGCGGAGCCCGCTGCGGCTGCGGAGCAGCATGCCGGCGATGCACCCGCCGAGCCCGGGGTAAGCCCCGCTCTGCAGCTGAGCGCCGAGCCGGAGCGCGATCCGGCCCAGGACCACGACGCTGCGGCTGCCGCGGTCTGGACCCAGGCTCCCGCGACGCCGGCCGTCTCCGCTGCCGCTGCGCCCCTTCCCGCAGGCGTCGCCGATTCCGGTCCGGTGATCGAGGAAGTGCCCTGGCACTCCGACCCGAATGCCGGCCCCGCTCCCATGGACCCCACCGCGGGCGTACCGATGCAAGCCGCAGCACCAGATCTGAACGGGCATCCCCCGGAGGGCGACACGATCAACCGGGCCGCACTGGGCGCGGTGGCCGGGCCGATGAACGGCCCGGCACAGGGCAGTCCTCCGGACGGGCCGATGGTCCCTGCGGCCGTGTGCCCGTACGGCCATCTGAACCCGCCGTACGCGGCGTACTGCCGGGTCTGCGGCACCGCGGTCCCGCCCCAGGAGATGGTGATGGCTCAGCGGCCGTTGCTGGGGATCCTGCGGCTGTCCACCGGCGACATCGTCCCGCTGGACCGCGGCGTGATCATGGGGCGCAACCCGCGGGCGGATGAACGCGACCCGCGCGGGCCGCACGTGGTCAAGTTGCCCAGCCCGACCAACGACATCTCCCGTTCCCATGTGGAGGTCACGCTGGACGACTGGCATGTGGTCGTCGCCGACCTGAACTCCACCAACGGGACGACGGTCACCCCGCCGGGCCAGCAACCGATCCGGCTGCGACCGCACGAACCGATCCCGATCGAGCCGAATACCGAGGTCAATCTCGCCGACGAGGTCGTGTTCCGCTTCGAGGTCACCGAATGATGATCCGCCGACGGGGCGGGCGCACGGGCGGTCCGTCGACAGGATGAGCGCCTCGGACGTCCGACTTCCTCCCCCCGACATCCCCGGCCTGCGGTTCGTCACGCAACTGGGTAGCGGCGGCTACTCGGAGGTCTACCTCTACGAGCAGCAACGACCGCGGATGAACGTGGCAGTCAAGGTGCTGACCCGACCTGACCTCACCGACCAGGTGCGCACCCAGTTCACCGCCGAGGGCGACGCGATGGCCGCGCTCGCCGACCACCCGTCCATCGTGCAGGTCTTCAACGCCGACATCGCTCCGGACGGCCGCCCGTACCTGGTGATGAAGTACTACCCGAATCCGAACCTCGGTGTGCGAGCCCGCTCGGAACGGCTGAGTGTCGCCGAGTCGTTGCGCATCGGGATCGAGATCAGCAGCGCGGTGGAGACCGCGCACCGGGCCGGCATCCTGCACCGCGACATCAAACCGGCCAACATCTTGATCTCCCAGTTCGGCGCCGCCGGGCTCACCGACTTCGGCATCGCCGCGTCCAAACTCGACGCCGCGGGCGCCGACGGCCTGTCGGTGCCGTGGTCGCCGCCGGAGGTGCTGTTCAGCCACACCAGCCCGGACGTGCAGGCGGATGTCTACTCGTTGGCCGCCACCATCTGGCACCTGCTCGTCGGCCGGTCGCCGTTCGAGGTGCCCGGCGGGGACAACCAGAGCGTCGCGTTGATGCGCCGCATCCTGGAGCAGCCGCCGCCGCGGACCGGTCGCGCCGACGTCCCGGACTCCCTCGATCGCCTGCTACAGCAGGCGATGGCCAAGCAGCCGCAGGCCCGGCCACCGTCCGCGCTGGCCTTCGCGCGCGGTCTGCAGGCGGTCGAGCAGGAACAACGCCTGGCGCTGACCCAGATCATCGTCCCGCCGGCTGCGCATCAGGTGACCCGGGAGATCGGCGGTGCGGACGGCGACGCCACCCGGATCAAGACGCCGACCCGGTTGCAGGCGCAGTTGCCGGCTGCCGCCATGCACCACGAGCCGCAGCAGCAGGTCCCGCCGCCGGACACCGGAGGTTTCGGCGTCCAACCGCCGCCGCGGCCGCGCCGCTCGCTGACCCGAATCCAGCTGGCCGGCATCATCGCCCTCGTGGTGGCCCTCGCCGCCGTGGTCGGGGTGGTGATCACCGCCGGGCACAAGTCCGACGGGGACAAGAGCGGCACCACCGTGAGCCACAATTCCGGCCCGCCGGCAGTGGATGCGCCGGGGCAGCCGCAGGTGACGGTGACCCCGGCCGGCGGCAAGTACACCTATACCTGGACCTGGGCGAACTCGCAGGCGACCGATCACACCAAGTGGCAGACCGCCAAGGACCCGGACGCCGCCGGGCACAGCGGTGACCTAGCCAGCCGATCCCTCGGTCACGGCACGCTCACCGTCAGCAGCAAGGTCGCCGCCTTATGCCTCGTTTTCACCGTAGTGAACAATCAGGGCACAGCGTCCGAACCATCCGACCCGAAATGCCCCGCCTGATCGATCGGTGGCACAGGTTCGAGAGTTAGGTTTGGCCGCGTTGGTCACGGGCACAGTTGGGCACGTCCGTGCCGTCCGAATCGGTCGTCGATAGGTCCCCGGGAGGAAGCTGCCGTGCGCAGGAGCTCGGCGCGGTCGTTCGTCGCCCGGCACCGCGCCGCCGCCGCAACGGCGGCCATCTGTCTGGTGCTGTCCGCGGTCGTGGTCGTCTTCGCCTCCCGATCGGACGGCAACCCGGCGCGGCACGTCGACCTCAACGACGGCGGCGTCTGGGTGACCGACAGCAAGGACGGCTATTTCGGGCAGCTGGACAACCCGACGCGACAGTTCGCCAATGTGTTCTTCACCCCGGACGGCCCACAGACCCAGGCGTCGCTCGACGTGGTGCAGAGTGCCGGCATCGCACTCGCCTGGGATCGCGGCGGCGGCACCGTGTACCCCATCGACCAGACCCTGCTGCGGCCCGACCCGGCCGGCGTCTCGATCGGCGGTGCCGCGCAGCTCGCACTGGGCGGGCGCACGGCCGCGGTGCTGGACCCGACGACCGGGTCGGTCTGGGCGGCTGCCCTCGACGACAACAGCGCCACTCCGTCGCTGGACGGGCTGAACACCAAGGGCCGGAAGCCGCTGGCGACGGTCGGTGCGGCCGCGGAGCTGGCGGTGGCGCAGGACGGCACGGTCTTCGCGGCCTCGGCGGCAACCGGGAAACTCGCCACGATCCGGGCGCGGGGTAACACGCTGCAAAAGGCGACGGTCAGCGATCTCGGGTTCTCCACCGCCCATATCGAGCTCACCGCTGTGGGTGACGAGCCGGTGGTGCTGGACATCGGGGCCGGCCACATCCTGTCCCCCGGGCACCCGCAGGTGGACGTCGGGGAATCCCTGCTCGACCCGACCGGCTCGCCGTCGGCATCGGCCGCGCTGCAGCAGCCCGGGCCGGACGCCGCCACCGTTCTGGTGGCGAGCAACCACGACTTGCGTGCCGTCCCGCTGGCCGGCGGCGCGGCAAAGGTGCTGGTGGACAAGGTGTCCGGCGCCCCGGCTCGCCCGGTGCTGCTCGACGGATGCACGCACGGCGCGTGGGGCGCGCGGCCGGGCACCTACGCGCGGACCTGCGACGGCGCCCCGGTGACGCTTGCCCAGCTCCCCGCGGCAGTCGAGGACCGGACCACGTCGCAATTGGTGTTCCGGGTGAATCGCGACCAGATCGTGCTCAACGACACGGTCAGTGGCGCAGTGGTGAGCCTTGATCCACTGCAGCAGACCGGCAACTGGGACGCTGTGTTGCCGAAGACCATCAAGCAGAACCCGAAGTCCAAGAAGAATCCGCAGACGAACGAGAACGCCGCCCGGACGCCGCCGAAGGCGCGCGACGACACCTTCGGCGCTCGAGCCGGACGGGTCAACGTGCTGCACCCGCTGGACAACGACTCCAGCCCGAGCGGTTCGGTGCTGGCGGTCCGGTCGGTCACGCCGAGCACGGTCAACGGCGCCGCGGTGACGATCTCACCGGACGGGCAGACCGTCGAGCTGGCCGTGCCGGCCGGCGGCACCGGTCCGTACACGTTCAGCTACACCGTCGACGACGGGCACGGCAAGACGTCCAACCAGGCGAAGGTGTCGGTCAGCCTGCGACCCGAAGGCGGTCCGGACGGGCGCCCGGCACTGCGGGCCAAGAGCAAACCGGTCACGGGTGCGGCGGCGGCCGGCGCCACCGTCCCCTTCCAGGTGTTGAGCGAATGGCGCGACCCGGACAGCGATCCGCTGTTCCTGCTCGACGCGAGCGTGACCAACGGCGGCAGCGCGAGCACCACCACCGACGGCCGGGTCATCGTCACCGCGCCCAGCGTCTCCGGCTCCACCAAAGTCGCGTACACCGTCGCCGACGGCTACGGCGAGACCCGGCAGGGCTCGCTGACGCTGAACGTCCAGAACGACAGCAGCATCGACGCCACCGCACCCAAGGCGGAATGGGATCTGGTCCGTGGGTCGGTCGGGGCGTCGCTGAAGATCGACCCGCTGGCCAACGACGTGCCCGGCTCCGACCCTTCGGACCCGACCGCCACGCTGCAGTTGGCCGGTGACGTCGTCCTCACCAACAATGCGGCGGACGCCACCGTCACCACCAACCAGAAGACCGGCGAGGTCAGCTTCGCCGCGCAGCGGGCTGGCACCTACTTCCTCACCTATCAGGAGTACTTCGGGCCGTCCCAGGTGGTGAAGGGCAACATCCGCGTCGACATCACCGACGCCACCAACTCGTCGATCAACGCGGTGCCGGACCTCGGCGTCCTGCGCGGTGAGCAACCGGCCGACGTCGACGTGCTGGCCAACGACTTCGATCCGACCGGCGGCGTGATGGTCGTCCAGCAGGCAATCGAGTCCGGCCCGATCCAGGACCTGCAGATCGCGATCATCGACCACCGGTTCCTGCGGGTGACGCCCACCAGCGCCAGCATCGCCGCTCCGCGCACGGTGCGCTACGAGGTGACCGACGGTGTCGGTGAGCCGGTGTGGGGGCAGGTGTCGGTGGTACAGCTGGCGGCCCCCGACCACGACTCGTTGCCGGTCGCGCAGACCGACGCGGTCACCGTGCGCTCCGGCGACGTGACCATCTCCCCAGTGCTGGACAACGACAGCGATCCCGATGGCGACCCACTGCACATCGTTCCCGGCTCAGTACGCGTGGTCACCGAGGGCACCGCCGGGACGGCGTCGATGTCCGGCAACGCGGTGCGGTATGCAGCGCCGTCCGGCTTGACGAAGGAAAAGAAGTACGACGTCAGCTACGTCGTCGCCGATCCCGCCGGCGGCGCCACGACCGGAACGCTGCGCATCACCGTCGAGCCGGAGAACAAGCGCAACACACCGCCGGTACCCGCCGACGTCGAATCCAGCGCCGTCGCCGGAGACACGATCACCATCACGGTGCCCACCACCGGCGTGGATCCGGAGGGCGACTCGGTGACCGTCTCGGGCATCGACACGGCGCCGAAATTCGGCCGGATCATCGGGATCGGCGCGAACAGCATCCGCTACCAGGCCTACCCCAACATCGGCGACCAGGGGCTGGGCACCGACACCTTTCGGTATGTGGTGGTGGACCGGTTCGGCGGTACCGGGATCGGCACCGTACGGGTCGGGGTGGTGCCTCCCGGCACGCCGCAACCTCCGGTTGCCGTGGACGATTCGATCACCGCGGCGCCTGGCGCCAAAGTCACCATCCCGGTGCTGTCCAACGACTACGTCACCGCGGGCGACGACTTCGCCGTCTCGCTGCCCAAGTCCAACACCGAGCTGCCGCCCGGCACATCGATCGACAAGACCAACCGGCTCAGCACCGTTGCGCCACAAGGCAACGGCAAGACTTCGCAGATCACCTACGAACTCGACGACGGTTCCGGCCGCCCGTCCTACGGCCATGTTGTGGTGCGCAGCCAGACCGGATTCGACAACCCACCGGTCGCTCTGGACGACGAGACCACGCTGCCGAAGTCGGGTGACACCCAAACCGTGGACGTGCTGGCCAACGACACCGACCCCGACGGTCCGGACAGCGGACTGAAGGTCACGGCGGTGTACGGCGACGCCACCATCGGCCCGGACGGACACACCGTCACCGTGAAACTGACCGACTTCCCGCACAGCGTCGGCTACCTCGTCCAGGACGGGAACAACAGCCCGCAGAGCGCGATCGGCATCATCCATGTGCCCGGGCGCGGCTCGGGGGCGCCGATGCTGCGCCCGGACGTCAGCCCGATCGCGCTGAAGAAGAACGGCACGAAGACGGTCAACATCGACGATTACGTCGTCGACCCGGCCGGCAAACCGCTGCGGCTGACGACGAAAGACCGGATCTGGGCGTCGCCGACGAACGGCCTGAGCGTCGCCTCGCAGGGCACTGGGCAGCTTCAGCTCACCGCCGGCCGGGACTATGTCGGGCCGGCAGCGATCACCTTCGAAGTCACCGACGGCAAGACGCTGACCGACGGGCAACGCGCCGTGGTCACCGTGCCGGTTCAGATCGGCGACGTCGTGCCGGTGATCCGCTGCCCCGCCTCGACGATCGACGTCGTGCAGGGCGGCACGCCGGTCAACCTCGACGTGGTGAATCTGTGCCACATCTGGACGGCCGACCCGGACGACCTGTCGAGCACGACGTTCACCGCCTCGTGGAAGGACCGCGCGGACGGGGTCGACATCGCGCAGTCCGGCTCGTCCAACCGGATGCTCCGGCTCACCGCGCACGGCTCTGCAAAGGCCGGCAAGACCGGCATCGTGTCGATCTCCGCTGCGGGGGCGCAGCCGGCGCAACTTCACGTCCGAGTGATCGGCGCGCCACTGGCCCAACTGGCGCCCATCTCCCGGGACGGGCTGGTCGCCGGCAAAGCGACCAGGATCGATGTCACGCCATACCTGAGCACCCAGATCGCCGATCCGTCGATCACAGTCCTGGACGTCACGCACCTGACCGGCCCCGATGCGGCGATCGCCAAGAACGGCAGTTCCATCGAGATCACCCCCGCGGCGGGTACGCACGGCACCGCCACGTTCACCGTCGACGTGACCGACGTGGCCGGGCAGAGCAAGCGTCAGGTGAGCGCCACGCTGACCATCGGCGTGATCGGACCACCGGACACGCCGGGCACCCCGACGGCCACCACTCCGGGCAGCCGCACCGTCGCGCTTACGTTCTCGACGCCGGCCGCCAACGGCACGCCGATCACCGGTTACGTCGCCACCGACCAGAACGGAAAGACCTACCCGTGCGCGGCGTCGGGCTGCAGCATCAGCAGCCTCACCAACGGCACGGCCTACCAGTTCCGCATCGTCGCCAAGAGCGCGGTCGGCGACAGCAAACCCAGTGGCTTGTCCAACACCGTCACGCCGGACAAGGTCCCTGACGCTCCTGGCGGCCTGGTCGCGACTCCGGGCGACACCAAGGCGAGCGCAAGCTGGCAGCCCGCGGCGAACGAGGGCTCACCACTGGCCGGCTACATGGTGCAGATCAGCCCGGCGCCCGCCGGGCAGGCCGGCACCGTCCTGGTCACAGCGAGCACCCGCAGCCATGCCTTCACCTCGCTGACCAACGGGGTCGAGTACTCGATCCGGGTCCGCGCCCGCAACCACAAGGGCTACGGCGACTGGTCGGACAGCGTGCCGGTGACGCCGTTCGGCAAGCCGGCCACGCCGGCCGCACCGACGGTGAGCTCACGTGACGGCACCGGCAAGAACGAGAAGATTCTCAACGTGCAGTGGGCCGCTACCTCGGGCAACGGCCGGCCGATCGAGAGCTACACGCTGCGCACGTACCGCAACGGGTCGGTGTCGGCGACCAAGACATTGGCGGCGACCTCGACGCAGGTATCGGTGGCCAACGACGGCAGCAAGTACTACTTCACCGTCGCCGCGACCAACAGCGGCAAGCTGACCTCTGCGTACAGCGCAGCCTCCAAGACGACCGAGGCGTCCTCCACCCCGGACAAGATGGCGGCGCCGTCGCTCAGCGCGACCGGCAGCAACTGCAGCGGCGGCGGTCAGGTCAGTGTCCGGTTCACCCTGCCGAAGGCTCATGGCGCGGCCATCAGCTCGGTGCACTACACCGACGGAGGCGGCAGCCCGCACGCCTTCCAGAACACCTCCAGCCCGCAGACGATCTGCCTGGCCACGAACGGCAGCCACACCATCCGGGTGTACGCCACCAACAAGAACGGCGACGGCCCGCAGTCGAACGGTTCGACCGTCTCGCCCTACGGAGTGCCGTCCAAACCCAACGCCGGTGCGACTAACTCCGGGTCGCCGACCAGTCCGGCGCTGACCTTCAGCTGGAGCGGCGGCTCGGGCAACGGGCGCCCGATCACCTATCAGATCAAGATCGACGGCGGCGCCTGGACGAGCAAGGGCAGCTCCGCCGGCAGCGTCAAGAAGAGCTACCCGAACAGCTCGACGCACACCGTGCAGGTGCGCATCATGACGAAGAAGCCCAGCGGCGCCGCCATGTACAGCGCCATAGACTCCGCCTCGGCGAGGACGGATGCCAAGCCGCCCCCGGTCGAATCCCGACCTTGAGCCCGACCACGGGGCGCGGACTCGGGCACCATCCCATGCACGGGCGCAACGGCGACTGCTGGTACATCGGTTTCCACGTCACGAACATCAAGGCGGCACGTACACGTTCGTGTTCTACGGACGCGACAAGAGTTCACCGTTAGGGCACGGTGACCAGGTCAGCCTGAGCGCGTGCTCCGGCAGCTGACGCGCGGGCCTGAAAGGTGCTTCGGCCGTTTTACGGCAAGCAGAGCGCAGGCCAAAAGGTGCGCGTCACGCTGATCGGCGGCCCGAGCGGCGATCATCGATTCCGGCATGGTGGATCTGGTACCCGAACGTCCACCAGCATGACGGTTGCAGGTCCGGCCACCGGCGGCGGGCGGCGCTCAGCTGGGGTCTGGACGGCTTCTCGCCTAATCTGAGCGAGGCCATCCACCCCCCGGCTGGCGCCGCCGACAAGGTTTCGCCCTGCGCACCGCCGGGGAGCAGGTGGTGGACGTGAGAGCACCGCTGCCACCGGAGCTGTGACGGAGGAGGGACCGTGCCCGTCGGACGCACCTGGTACCGCCGTCGGTCGCGTTCCGCCGTGGTGCTGAGCGTCGTGGTCTGCGTGGTGGCCGCCGCTGTGGTGGTCCTGTACGCAGTGCGCTCGTCGGGCAACCCGGCCCGGCACGTGGACCTGAACGACGGCGGGGTCTGGGTCACCAACAATGAGAAGGCCCTCTTCGGCCAGTTCAACAAGCCGGCCGAGCAATTGCAGGGCGGTTTCTTCGCTCCCGGCGGCGCGCAGTCCAACGCCAGCCTCGACGTGCTGCAGAGCGGCAGCACGGTCATCGCCTGGGACCGCGGCAAGGGATTGCTCTACCCGATCGACGCCCAACTCGGCCGGGCCGCCGCCGACTCCGTAGCCATCCCGTCGTCCTACCAAGTCGTACTCGGCGGCGGGACGGCGGCCGTGCTCGATCCGTCGACCGGCCGGCTCTGGGCAGCCGTCGTCGCGAGCAACGGTGCCACCGCCGACATCGCCGGACTCGACCCGAACCACAAGCCGCTGCTCACCGTCGGCGGGCAGGGCGCCCTGACCGTGTCGCAGAACGGCACCGTGTTCGCCGCCTCAGCCGACAAGGACGTGCTGGTCACCGTGCCGACCCGCGAGGGCCATCTCACCGCCGCAACGTCCGCCCAGCTCACCCACCCGGTGCGGCAGTTGCAGCTCACTGCGGTCGGCGAGGACGCGGTGGTGCTGGACGTGCCCGGCCGGCAGGTGTTCCGCCAGGGCGGCCCACTCGTTCACCTGCAGAGTTCGCCCGACACAGCGCTCGGATACCGGATCGTCGTGCAGCAACCGGGGCCGGACTCCGACGCGGTCGAGGTGTCCTCCAGCGACGGTCTGCAGTCCGTACCGCTCGACGGCGGTAAACCCGACGTGTTGTACGACAAGCCCGACGGACTGGGCGCGCCGGCGGCCCCGGTCAATCTCGACGGGTGCGTGCACGGCGCCTGGGGCGGCTCACCTGCCGGCACGTATGCACGCAGCTGCGACGGCAAGACCGCACAGGCCTCCACTTTCCCGATCGGCACCCACCACCTCAGCACCACCGAGCCGGTGTTCCGGGTGAACTGGCATCAGATCGTGGTCAACGATCTCGATTCCGGTGCCATCTTCGTGTTGACCCCATCGCTGGCCGAGGTGTCGAACTGGGCGGCGCTCGTCCCGAAGGTCGTGCACCAGGACAAGAACAAGAAGAAGGACACCCAGGACACCCAGAACCAGCTCAATGAGGCGCCGAAGGCGGTTGCCGACCGCGTCGGTGCCCGGGCCGGCCGGGTGAATGTGCTGCACGTGCTCGACAACGACGCGAACCCGTCCGGCGGCCAGGTCGCCATCAATTCGATTTCGGCGAATACGGTCGGCGGCGCGACGCTGACCATCTCACCGGACGGCCAGACCATCCTCATGGACATCCCCGCGGGACGGCCGTCGGCGTCGCGGTCTTTCTCGTACACCATCGACGACGGACGAGGGAAGGTGTCGAACGCCGCCACGGTCACCGTCAGCCAACGCGCGGATGCCAACCAGAACTCCGCCCCGACGCTGCGCAAGGGGGCGAAGCGGGCGACCAGTACGACGACAGCCGGCGCCACCATCCAATACCCGGTGCTCACCGACTGGCGCGACGCCGACAGCGATCCGCTCGTCCTCACCGGCGGAAGCGTTCCGGGTGGCACCGTCAGCACGACAGCGGACGGGCGGCTGATCGTCACCACACCCAGTACCGGTGACTCGGCCGTCGTCACGTTCGAGCTGACCGACGGTTACGGCGGTGATGCGCGCGGCACGCTGAAGGTCACCCTGCAGGATCCGCGGGACGGGCAGGCCACCAAACCGGTCGCCGAGCCGGACGTGGTGCGCGGCTCGGTCGGTACGGCGTTGCGCATCGAACCGCTGGCCAACGACCTGCCCGGCTCCGATCCCACCAACCCGCAAGCCACTCTCGTTCTGGACGGCGACGCGTCGGTCAACTCCGGTAACGCGCACGTCAGCACCGATCAGACCAACGGGGTACTCACGTTCACCGCACAGAAGGCCGGCAGCTATCTGCTCACCTACAAGGAGTCATTCGGTTCCTCGCAGGAAGTGACCGGCACGGTTCGGGCAGACATCGACGCCGACAAGGAAAGCGGCATCATCGCCACTCCGGACACCGGCGTGCTGCACGGCCAGCAGGCCGCCGTCGTCGACGTGCTCGCCAACGATTTCGACTTGTCCGGCGGCGCCATGGTGGTCACCCAGGCCACGCAGTCCGGCGGCGGTGCCGACCTGCAGGTGTCCATCATCGACAGCCGCTGGCTACGTATCGTCGCGACCACACCGGAACTCGGCAGCACCCGCACCGTCCACTACCAGGTCACCGACGGGGCCGGCGGGCAAACAACCGGCGAGGTCAACCTGACCCAGCTGCCGACCCCGGACAAGGACGCCGGACCCATCCCGCAGGACGATGCCGCGAAAGTGCGCAGCGCAGACTCGGTGACCGTCCCGGTGCTGGACAACGACGCGGATCCCGACGGTGACCCGCTCACACTGTCGAAGACAAAGCTCGTGGTGACGCCGGAACTCGGCACCGCGGAGGTGGCCGGCGAACAGGTCCGCTATATCGCTCCGGATTCGGTGCCGGCCGAGAAGACAGTCACCATCGACTATGTCGTCGCCGATCCGTCCGGGGCGGCTGCCACCGGGCACCTCGTCATCACGATCGAACCGCAACCGAAGGGCGACAACGCCGCTCCGGTGCCGAAGCTGGTGTCGAAGGGTGTCACCGCCGGCGACACCGTCAACATCGCGGTGCCGGTGACCGGCGTCGACGCCGACGGCGACTCGGTCACCGTCGTCGGCATCACCAGCCCGCCCCGGCTCGGCCGGATCCGTGGCGTCGGGGCGAACAGCATCAGCTATCAGGCCTACCCGAACCTCACCGGAACCGACTCGTTCATCTATCAGGTGCAGGATCGCTACGGCGCGACCGGCACCGCCATGGTCCGGATCGGTGTGGTGCCACCCGGAGCGCCGCAACCGCCCGTCGCGGTTGATGACGTGCTGACCGCCGCCCCCGGTGCCGACGTGTCGGTGTTGGTGCTGGGCAACGACTTCGTCACGCCCGGCGATGCGGTATCGGTCAGCCTGCCGAAAGTGAACGGCCGCCTGCCGGCCGGGACGAAACTGGACCAGGACGGCCGGCTGCACCTCATCGCGCCGCGCGACGGCAGCACCCTGCGCCTGTCCTACGACCTCAGCGACGGCACCGGTGAACCGTCCCGCGGACTGGTCGCGGTGCGCACGCTGGCCGGCTACGACAACCCGCCGGCCACCCGCGACGACTCGGCCAAGGTGCCGAAGTCAGGTGACTCGGCCACCGTCGACGTGCTCGCCAACGATGATGACCCGGACAACTCGACCGACGATCTGCGGCTGGTCTCCGTGCACGGGGGCAGCCGCGGCACGCATATCCAGGACGGCAAGGTGGTCGTCACCCTCGGCGACTACCCGCAGACCGTCGCCTATGTCGTGGCCGACGGGCCGGGTGCTAAGGCCGCTGCCGCGATCGGGATCATCCACGTGCCCGCGAAGGGCACCCTGCGCCCGGCCCTGAAGCCCAATGTCGGCGAGGTGACGCTGAAGAAGGGCGAGACCCGCGACATCAACATTGCCGACTACGTCACCGACCCGGCCGGTAAGGGGCTGAAGCTCACCACCACCGACCGGATCTGGGCGTCGCCCTCGAGCGGGTTGAAAGCGACGGCGCGCAATGTCACCACGCTGCGACTCACTGCGGTGAATCCGTACGTCGGGCCGGCGGCGGTCACCTTCGAGGTCACCGACGGCACCGGTGGTGACGCCCCGGACGGAGTGGTGATCTCCCTACCGGTGCAGATCGGACCGACGGCGCCGGTGATCCGGTGCCCCGACACCACGCTGCAGTTGGTCGAGGGTGGTGCGCCGCTTCAGTTGAACGTGGTGAGCGTGTGCCACGTGTGGACCGATTCGGACGCCGAACTCGACGACGTGACGTTCAGTGCCAAGTGGGACAAGGAGGCGCACGGCGTCACGCTGAGCCAGAGCGGAACCGGCAACCGCATTGTCGGGGTGACCGCTACGAGCGCCGCACGTCCGGGTACCACCGGCACCATCACGATCGGAGCACCGAACGCGCAGAGCGCGAAATTGCACATCAAGGTCGTCGCCGCGCCGGCAGCGTCGATGAGCCCGGTCTCCGTGGACGGTGTCTACGCCGGGAAAACCACGACGATCGACGTCGCACCCTATGTGCATACCAGGATGTCCGATCCGACCATCCAGATCATCAGAGCGACACTGCGGGGTTCGGCACCGGCGAAGGTCACGACGCAGGGCAGCAAGATCTCGATCACGCCTGGTGCCGACTTCCACGGCAACCTGCAGCTCGACCTGCGGGTGACCGACGTCGCCGGGCACAACGACCGGGCCGTCTCCGGGCTGCTCACCCTCGGTGTGCGCGGCCATCCGGACACGCCGGGCAACCCGCGGGCGACGGCCAACCGCAGCGAGACGGCGATCGTCTCCTTCACCAGCCCGGCGCCGAACGGATCGCCGATCACCCGCTTCGACGTGGACGACGGATCGCGCACCCACACCTGCGCCGCGTCACCCTGCACCGTCACCGGGCTGCGCAACGGCACGTCCTACCGCTTCCGGATCCGTGCAGTGAACGCGGTGGGCAAGAGCGACCCGAGCGGCTGGTCCAACATCGTGGTGCCCGACATCATCCCGGACTCGCCGCGCGCCGTCACCGCGACGCCGGGTGATACCCAAGCCGTCGTGGGTTGGCAGCCGCCGGTGCCCAACGGCGGCACCGCGGTGCAGACGTACTACGTGCAGATCAGCCCCAACCCCGGCAGCGGCCCCGCCCGGCAGGCGGTCTCCCCGAACGCGCGACAGGCCCGGTTCACCGGCCTGGCCAACGGCACGACGTACTCCTTCCGGGTGACGGCGGTGAACCACAAGGGCGTCGGCGCGTGGTCCGCACCGGCCCGGGCGGTGCCCTTCGGTGCACCGGCCGCGCCGGCAGCACCCGCCGTCTCCACCGCCCAGTCGGCCGACCAGAGCAGTGAGGTCGTCCGGGCGCAGTGGAACGAGCCGAGCGGCAACGGCCGGCCCATCGTGAGCTACGCCGTGCGGACCTACCGCAACGGCGCGGTGCTGGACACCCAGCGCGTCACGACACCTGCCTTCCAGCGCACCGTCGGCAATGACGGAGCGGAGTACCGATTCGCGGTGTCCGCCACCAACGGCGGGAACAAGAGTTCGCCGTACAGCGGCCAGAGCGCGCCGATCACCGCCTCGGGGGTGCCGGCCGCGATGGCTGCCCCCACCGCCACGGTCAACGGACAGAACGGCCAGGCAAAACTGGCCTACAGCGCACCCGCCGCGCATGGCGCGCCGATCACGCGTTACTACTACAGTGCCAACGGCGGACCGTGGACGCCGATCTCCGGCAACACGGTGACCGGATTGAACAACGGGCAGTCCTACTCCTTCCGGATGTATGCCGAGAACAACCGCGGCGGCGGCCCCCCGTCGTCGGCCTCGAACGCAGTGATCCCGTACGGTCCGCCTCGGGAACCGGTGGCCACGGCAGGTCAGGTCGGTGCGCACAGCCCGTCGATCCATTTCCACTGGGACACCACCTCCAGCGCCAACGGCCGGCCGATCAGCTGCGTCATCGAGATCGACGGTGCGGTGCACTCCCGCTCTTGCGGTAGCAACTCCTTCGACAAGAACGAGGGATACGACAAGCGCGGCACGATCAAGGTCACTGTGACCGCGTCACAGGGTGGCTCGGCCAGTCACAGCGACTCCGCCACCTCGGGCACCGCGAACCCACCGCCGCGCGATGTGCAGACGGTGCACGGCGGGCAGGTCACCTGCCAATCGGACGGCAGCCCGAACTGCCACTGGGTGGTGGTAGTGGTCGACAACTTCGAACCGAATCACACGTACAACGTGCACTTCCAGGGCCGCCGGACTCCGTGGGACAGCGGCGGCCGTGACTTCAGCGACACCACCGACGGCAACGGGCACTTCCGCCACACCACCGACCAGATGTACGGAAACCCCGGCGACACGATCGACGTCACGATCGACGGAAAGACCTATGCCTGCCATTGGGCCTAACCGTGTTTGGCAGGCTAGAGCCGGCCACGCGCACTTAGAGGAGAAGAGACAGCAGTGATTCCCATGACCCCGGAGCAGTCGGCCTGGTTCGCCCAGACCTTCGACCGGCTCGTCGCGAACGTCAGCCAGGCCGTGCTCGGTAAGGACCATGTAGTCCGCCTGGCGCTCACCTGCCTGCTCTCCGAGGGCCACATCCTGCTCGAAGACTTCCCGGGCACCGGCAAGACCTCGTTGGCCAAGGCCATCGCCAACACGGTGCAAGGCAGTAACAGCCGCATCCAGTTCACCCCAGACCTGCTGCCCAGCGACGTGACCGGGGTGCAGATCTATGACCAGCGCAGCGGCACCTTCGAGTTCCACGCCGGCCCGATCTTCGCCACCATCGTGCTGGCCGACGAGATCAACCGGGCCTCGCCGAAGACGCAGTCGGCGCTGCTCGAGGTGATGGAGGAGAACCGGGTCACCGTCGACGGGGAACCGCATCCGGTCGGGCCGCCGTTCATGGTGCTGGCCACCCAGAACCCGATCGAGCAGGCCGGTACCTACCGGTTGCCCGAGGCGCAGCTGGACCGGTTCCTGATGAAGACCAGCCTCGGCTACCCCGACCACGAGTCGACGGTGGCGCTGCTGGCCGACGCAGCCACCCGCGACCGCACCAAAGCGGTCGGCCCGGTCATCGCGGCGAAAGCCGTCACCGAGATGACCCAGCTCGCCGACTCGGTGCACGTCGACCCGGCGATCCTGGCCTACGTGAGCCACCTCGCCGAGCACTCCCGCACCCTGCCCACGGTGAAGGTCGGGCTCTCGGTGCGCGGCTGCCTGGCCTACATCCGGTGCGCGAAGACGTGGGCGGCCGCCGCCGGCCGTCCGTACGTGGTGCCTGACGACATCAAGGATCTGGCTCGTCCGGTGCTCGGGCACCGGCTGCTGCTCGATGCCGAAGCGGAGTTCACCGGCACCACCGTGGAAGACGTGATCAGCGCGATGCTCGCCGACATCGCACCGCCTACCGGCCGCGCCGCATAGGCATAGCCGTGCCGCGTCCGAGAGTGCCCGACTGGGTCGGCCCTGCGTGGGGCCGGGCCCGCATCGTGCTGGCGGTGATCACCCCACTCGGCTGGGGCGTGCTCGCCACCGGCGTGGTGGCCTGGGTACTCGGCGTGCGGCTCGGCTGGCAGGAGGCGCTGGTCATCGGGTTCGCCTGCTTGGTAGCCATGGTCCTGGCCACGGTGTTCACCCTGGGCCGGGCGTTGGTCCGCGTCGACGTCGGGCTGCATCCGGAGCGGGTGATCGTGGGCAACCCTGCGGCCGGTCAGGTCACCGTCACCAACACCGCACGCCGCCGGCTGTTCCCGATCCGGCTGGAGCTGGTGGTCGGTCTGGCCACGGCGATGTTCGACCTGCCGTCCCTCGGCAGCGATCAGTCGCACGAGGAACTCTTCGTGGTGCCGACGCATCGCCGGGCCGTGATCGAGGTCGGGCCGGCCACCACGGTGCGTGGCGACCCGCTCGGGCTGCTGCGCAATTCGGTCGAGTGGGCCGGGGTGAAGGAGTTGTTCGTCCACCCTCGGATCAGCCTGCTGGAGTCGCTGGGCGCGGGCTTCCTGCGTGACCTCGAGGGCAACACCACCAACGACATCTCGATGAGCGACCTGGCCTTCCACACGTTGCGCGATTACGAGCCCGGCGACGACCGGCGCTACGTGCACTGGCGTTCCACCGCACGGACCGGCCGGCTGTTGGTGCGACAGTTCGTCGACACCCGCCGCTCGCACGTCACGGTGGTGGTGGACGGCACCAAGGCGTCGTACCGCACCGAGGATGATTTCGAGACTGCCATCTCGGTGGCCGGTTCCCTCTCGGTTCGGGCCCTGCGTGACGAGCAGGACACCACCATGCTGGCCAGCGACCGCACCATCGCCGGGCGAACTCCGCGGCTGCTGCTCGACGACTTGGCCCGGGTGGCACCGATGGACCGGCCGCTGTCCGAACACGCCGCGCACGCCTGGCGGCTGGCCGCCGACACGTCGATCGCGGTGCTGGTCACCGGCGCATTGATGCCCTTCACCGACCTGCGCCGCGCCGCGGCCATCTTCCCGCCCAGTGTTCGCACGCTGGCGATGGTCATCAACGGGGAGGGCAGCACCGGGATCTCCGACGCCGGGCAGCTCACCGTGCTCACCATCCCGACGTTGGACGACCTCCCCGGCGTCATGCGGGCGGTGCTGGCCCGATGAGCGGCCCACGCCGCGGCGATCGACCCGACGACCGGAGCCGGGCCGACGAGCGCACCCAACAACGGCGGCCCGACGAGTCGACCGCGCGTCGCTCCGACCTTCCCCAAACGACGTCGGCTTCCGGGTGGCCGACCGGGCCGCAGCAGCAGACCTCCGGGCGGCACGGCGCCTCGCGCCGGCGCGGTTCGGTCAATGAGCGCACGTCACGCGGCGCCGGTTGGGGCAAGGCGCCGGTCATGCTGGCGCCCACCAGCGCGCAGCTGATCGATCTCGGCCTGCTCGCAGCGCTGTGCATCGTCGCGCTGGAAGGCTTCCGGATCACCTACGGCGGGTGGCAGTACCTTTTCGTCGGGGTCCTCGGCGTCCTTCTGGGGATCGTCATCGGTCACCTCGGCGCCGCTTTGCGCCAACCGTTGCTGGCCGCCCTGGCCGCGGCGGTATTGACGTTCTTCCTGCTCGGCGGCGCGGTCGCCTTGCGGGAGAACCTGGCCATCGGATTTCTTCCTACCGGCAAGGCGATTCGCTCACTCTCGTCGGTGTCGGTGCACGGTTGGAAGGATCTGCTGACCACGCTGCCGCCGGTGGGCAACACCGGTGCGCTGCTGGTCATCCCGTACTTGCTCGGCATCCTGGGCGGCGTCGCCGGAGCCTCGCTGGCCGAGCGCACCAAGGCGGCGTTCGCCCCGTTGCTGGCACCGGTCGCGCTGCTGATCGCCGTGATCCTGCTCGGCACCAGCACCCCGGCATCACTCTTGCTGCAGGGCGGCGTCTTCGCGGTGCTCGCGATCGGTTGGCTGGCGATGCGCTCCCGGCGGGCTCGGGTCACGCTGCGCACCGGCACCGGCAACCGGGTGCGGTTCTCCGCGGCGATCGCCATGCTCGCGGTAGCCGGCGTGCTCGGCATGGTCGTCGGTCCGCACCTGCCCGGCCATGGTGGGCATCGCCGCCTTGTGCTTCGCGACTACGTCACCCCACCCTTCGACATCAGCCAATTCCCCAGCCCGCTCGCCGGTTTCCGCAAGTACACCAAGACCGGTCGGCTCAACACCGTGCCGCTGTTCCACGTCACGGGGCTGCCGGCCGGAGTACCGGTCAAGATCGCCACCCTGGACGACTACAACGGCACCGCCTGGGTGGCGTCGAACACCATCTCGCAGTCGAAGAGCACCAGTACGTTCCAGCGGATCGGCTCGAGCATCAACGCGATCGACTCCGGTCCCACCGTGACTGCACAGATCACCATCGACAGCGGTTACTCCGACGTCTGGGTGCCCGACGTCGGCGAGCTCACCAAGATCCGCTTCACCGGCGGGGACGCCGCGCTGCGCGCGTTCCGCTACAACCTCGCCAGTACGACCGGGGTGATGCAGGCCGGGTTGCATCAGGGCGACACGATCCGCCTCGACGCGATCATGCCCAGCCAGAACAGCAAGGACTACAGCCCGTTCGGTGAACCGATCGTCTCACCGGACTACTTCGGCATCACCCAGACGAAGATCGCCGGCTGGTCCGGGGACGCGAGTACGCCGTGGGACCAGCTGAAGAACATCGGCGACTGGCTGGTCAGCAACGGCAAGTACAGCGACGGCGGCAACGGCAATGACCCGCAGGCCCGGTTCTTCGCCGGGCACGGTCTGGGCCGGCTGTCCACCATGCTCAGCGCCCCGGAGGTCGTGGGTGACGACGAGCAGTACGCCGCGCTCTACGCGCTGATCGCCGGGCAGCTCGGCTTCCCGGCCCGGGTCGTGCTCGGTGCCGTACCGGAGAGCGACGGCACGGTCCAGGGCAAGGACGTGCACGCGTGGATCGAGGTGCACCTGGCCTCCGGCGAGTGGTACACGATCCCGACCAAGAGCTTCGTCCCGGACAAGTCGAAGACGCCGAACACGCCGCCGCAGGAGCAGGAGCAGAACTCCGAGGGCCAGGACGTGCCGCCGCCCAACACGGTCAAGCCGCCCACCACCCAGCAGAATCCCGAGGAGCCGCAGTCCAACGCGTCACGTAACCCGAACAAGAAGAAGCACAACGCCCTGCACGTCCCGCTGCCCTCGGTCGTCCTGAAGATCCTGCTGTATGTCGGGCTGCCGCTGCTGGTGATTGCCGCTCTCTGCGCGACGATCATCGGACTGAAACAGTTGCGCCGGCGTCGTCGGCGCCGGCGCGGCAGCACCTCCGACCAGATTGCCGCCGGGTGGCAGGAGGTCCTGGATCGGGCGCGTGATCTGGGCGCCACCATCTCGCCGCAACAAACCCGGCTGGAACAGGCCCGCGAGCTCGGGCATCCGATGCTGCCGGGACTGGCGAACCGGGCGAACTCCGGCGTCTTCGCCGCCGGGGTCCCGTCGGCCGGCGCGGTGGAGGCCTACTGGATCGAAGTCACGCACGCTCGGCGCGACCTGGGCGCGGGTCGCTCCCGGTGGCGGCGGATCCGCGCATCGCTGAGCCTGCGTTCGCTGCGTGCGCACCGGGTGCGCCGACCGGCGCCGACGCGGGCCCGCCGGCTCCGCACCGCTTGAGCGATCAGGCCAGGCCGACACCGAGCAGCGCATCGACGGCGCGACCCACCGCGGCGCCGCCCCCGGCACTGTCCTGCTCGGCCGAGGCCGCCCAGCGGTCTACGGCCGCCAATGCGGTGGTGGTGTCCAGGTCGTCGGACAGGGCTGACCGCAGTTGTGCGATCACCGGTGCCGGAGCTGCGGTGTGCGAGCGCTGGGTCGCTGCGCGCCACCGGGCCAGCCGGGACTCGGCCCCGCGCAGCCGCCCGCCGGTCCATTCCCGGTCGGCCCGATAGTGCCCGTCCAGCAACGCCAGCCGTAGCGCCATCGGGTCGACGCCGGCGGTGCGCAGCTTCGAGACGAACACCAGGTTGCCGCGCGACTTGCTCATCTTCTCGCCGTCCAGCCCGATCATCCCGGTATGCACGTACAACTCGGCGAACTCCGGTTCGCCGGTTGCCACCCGGGCATGCGACGCGGAGTGCTCGTGGTGCGGAAAGGCCAGGTCGCTGCCGCCGCCCTGGACGAGGAATCCCATCCCGAGACGGTTCATCGCGATCACCGAGCACTCGATGTGCCAGCCGGGCCGACCGGCACCGATCGAGCTGTCCCAGGACGGCTCGCCAGGCCGGGCCGCGCGCCAGAGCAGCGAATCGAGCGGGTCCTGCTTGCCGGCCCGATCAGGGTCGCCGCCCCGCTCGGCGAAGAGGGCGAGCATCTGCTCGCGGTCCAGGCCCGATTCGGTGCCGAACGCCTCGTCGGCCGCGACGCGGAAGTACACGTCGTCGTCGACGCGGTAGGCGGCGCCGGTACCGATGAGCTTCTCGATCACCGGGACCAGCTCCGGGATGCTCTCCACCGCACCGACGTACTCGTTCGGCGGGAGCACCCGCAGCGCCGTCATGTCCTGGCGGTAGAGCTCGATCTCGCGCCCGGCCAGCTCCCGCCAATCCTCACCGTTCTGCGTGGCGCGCTCCAGCAACGGGTCGTCGACGTCGGTGACGTTCTGCACGTAGCGCACCGGGTGCCGACCATCGCGCCACACCCGCTGGATCAGGTCGAAGGCGAGGTAGGTCGCGGCGTGACCGAGGTGAGTGGCGTCGTAGGGCGTGATGCCGCAGACGTACATCGTCCCGGTCCCGGCCGGCTCGGCATCGCGCAGCTGCCCGCTGGCAGTGTCATGCAACCGCAGCGGGACCGGGTCACCGGGCACATCCGGCACCGCGGGAGCCGGCCAGGAGTCCATCCGTCCACCGTATCTGGCGGTGCTCGAGCGCCTGTCGCGGCCAGGCTCGAGCTGCGCCCGGGCCACTGACTGGCGAGAATGAGCCATGCCTTCCGTCGTCGCCGTCGAGCGAACCATTCCCGCCCGAGCCCAGCAGATCTTCGACGTGCTCGCCGACCCGGCGCAGCATCCGCTGATCGACGGTTCCGGGTCCGTTCAGGCGGCACGGGACGGCAACCCGCAGCGGCTGTCGCTCGGTGCCACGTTCGGCATGGAGATGAAGCTGGGCGCGCCGTACCGGGTCACCAACAAGGTCGTCGAGTTCGAGGAGGGTCGGCAGATCGCCTGGCGGCACTTCAGCGGCCACGTCTGGCGCTACGTTCTGACGCCTGGGGCCGACGGCACCCGGGTCCGCGAGGAATGGGATACGCGGCCGGCGAAGGCGCCGTGGATACTGAGTCTGCTCGGGTTTGCGCGCCGCAACCGGGCCGGCATGACCGCTA
The DNA here is from genome assembly GCA_963703085.1 of uncultured Actinomycetota bacterium. Lineage (GTDB taxonomy): Bacteria > Actinomycetota > Actinomycetes > Mycobacteriales > Jatrophihabitantaceae > DATAEG01. The sequence goes on from OY969789.1 coordinate 49,453, forward strand.
CCCTGGACCGCCTCGCCGACCACCTCGCCCCCTGACCCGCCCCCCCATCCGCGATGATCACGCACTTTTGGTCGCTATAGCAGCCCATTCCGCGTGATCATCGCGGGTGGGGGTCACCAGGGCGGCCACGGTGTAGCCGGCCACTCCCCGCTGGGCTCCGGGAAGCAGCCGGTAGCCAGTAGCCGGTCGATGCGCCGGCGCACCGCCCGGACCTCGGCACCGGTGATCAACGTGCGCAGCGTGGTGCCGAGATCGGCGTCCAGTGCTGCCCGCAGGTCGAGCAGCACCGCTTCGTGCTCGGCATCAAGCGGATCGCCGGCCCAGTGCCAGAGGATGGTGCGCAGCTTGTCCTCGATGTGGAACGTGACGCCGTGATCCACCGCGTACAGGTGCGGACCGGACACCGGCAGCAGGTGCCCGCCCTTGCGGTCGGCGTTGTTGACCACCGCGTCGAAGACGGCGAGCTTGCGCAGCGGGTCGGCCCATTCCCGGGAGACCCGGCGCATGTCGACGGCCTCGTCGGTGTCGATCCACAGCTGTGCCATCCCGCCGCCGAACGGCCCGTCCTCGCGCAAGACGGTCGGCGGCACCAGATCCCAGCCGGTGGCCGCGGAGACCGTGTACGCGGCCACCTCGCGACCAGCCAGCGTGCCGTCCGGGAAGTCCCAGAGCGGCCGCTCCCCCGCCTCCGGTTTGTAGACGCACGCGGCGGTCACCCCGTCGAGGGAGATGGCGCAGTACAGCGTGGCATTGGACGCGTCCACCAGCCGACCTTCCACGCTCAGCTCACCGTGCGCGAGCAGCCGCAACGCGTCCTGTTCGGGCAGGACCAGCGTCGGGGTCAGAGCTTCGACCTCTACTTCAGAGTCAGCTGAATCGTCCGCGGCCCGATCCGGGCCGTCCGGCGCGGCCACGGCTCAGCCCTGGCGGCGATAGCCGTTGAGACGGGGGCACAGATGGCCCTCGGGGTCCAGCGGCAGGCTGCACAACGGGCACGGCGGGCGCCCGGCCGCCACGACGCGCCGGGCCCGCAGGATGAAGGCGACTGCGGCCGGCGCGGCCAACCGCACCCGCACCGCGTCCGGTCCGTCGGCAACGTCCTCCAGGAGCGTCGATTCGGCTTCCTCGGGGCCGTTGCCCGGCGCCTGCGCCTCGATCACCACGGCGTCCTCGTCGGCGTCCCACGCCAGCCCGAGCGCGGCCACCCGGAACTCCTCGTCGATGGGCTGCTCGAGCGCTTCGGCATCGTGCACATCGGCCTCCGCAACCGGTTCACCGGTGCGGGTGGCCACCTCCTCGAGCATCTCCTCCAGACGCTCGGCCAGGCGTTCCACCTGCTCCTTCTCCAGCGCGACGCTGATGACCTGGGCGCCGTCGGCAACCTGCAGGAAAAAGGTCCGGTCGCCGGGCTGGCCGACGGTACCGACGACGAAGCGCCGGGGCCGGTCGAAGAAGAAGAACTGTCGAGTCATCGTCGTCAAGCCTAGTGGTCGAGGGTCGTCACCGCTGGCTGAGGCAGGCCAGGGCGGCGGGTCAGACGGACCCGCCGCCGGCACCGCCACCGACCGACGCGTCGCTGCTCTTGCCGCGCCGGCGTCGCTTGGCCGGCGGCTGGAACGCGGACAGGTCGCCACCGGTGTCGTTGGTGCGCAACACGAACGGGCGCGTCGGGGTGTAGCGCACCACCGAGACCGAGCACGGGTCGACCACGATGCGTTGGAACTGATCGAGGTGGATGCCCAGCGCATCGGCCAGCACGGCCTTGATCACGTCACCGTGGCTGCAGGCCACCCACACCGCGTCCTCGCCGAGGCGGGCGTCCCACTCCCGCACCGCGGCGACGGCTCGGGTGGACACGTCAGCCATCGCCTCTCCATTCGGGAAGACCGCCGCACTCGGCCGCTGCTGCACCACCGGCCACATCTTGTCCTTGACGAGATCCTTCATCGGCTTGCCGGTCCAGTCGCCGTACCGGGCCTCGACGATGCGATCGTCCACCTGCCAGGTCGGTTCCCGGCCGGCGGTGCGTTGCGCGTCGATGACGGCCTGGGCCGTGTCGACGCACCGCTCCAGCGGGCTGGTGACGATCGCCGCGAGCGGCAGCACGGCGATGCGCTGGGCGACGGCAACTGCTTGCGCGGTGCCCCGATCGTCCAGATGCAGGCCCGCGGTGTGCCCGGACAGGACCGCTCCGGTCTGGGCGGTCAGCCCATGCCGCAGCAGCAGCACCGTGCTCATGACGTCGCGTCGATGACGTTGGTGGCCAGCAGGATGAGCAGCAGCACACCCAGGACGATGCGGTAGACGATGAACGCCAGTGTCGAGTGGCGGCTGACGAACCGCATCAGCCACGCGATCGACGCCAGCCCGACGCCGAAGGAGATGATCGTCGCCACTCCGGTCAGGCCGGCGCCGGGGCTGCCCTTCTCGCCGATGTGCCGCGCCTCGTAGAGCCCGGAAAGCACCACCGCGGGGATCGACAGCAGGAACGAGAAGCGCGCGGCGGTGGGGCGATCCAGTCCCCGGAACAGCCCCGCGGAGATGGTCGCGCCGGAGCGTGAGACGCCCGGGATCAGCGCCAATGCCTGGGCTGCGCCGACGGCTACCGCATCCTTGAGGTTGACGTTCTCCTCGACGCGGGCCTGGTTGCCGACCTTCTCGGCGGCCAGCAAGACCAACGCGAACACGATCAGCGCTGTGGAGATCAGCCACAGGTTGCGCGCCCCGGTCTCGATCTGGTGGTTGAAGATCAGCCCGAAAACGCCGACCGGGATGGTCGCCAGAATGAGGTAGTTGCCCATCCGGTACTCCAAGCCGCGGTCCTGCTTGTTCAGCACACCGCGGAACCAGCCGACCACGATGTGCAGCAGTTCGCGCCAGAAATAGATGACGACCGCCAACGTGGTGCCGAGCTGGATCACGGCGGAGAACGCAGCACCTGGGTCGTCCCAGCCGAAGAGAGCCTGGACGATGCGCAGGTGCCCGGTGGAGGACACCGGGAGGAATTCGGTGAGGCCCTGCACCAACCCGTAGACCAGCGCCTGGAGGAAGGTCACTCGGCGAGTCCGGCGGTGCGCAGGGCGTCGAGACTGGTGTGCACGGTTCGCAGCCGGTCCTCGACGGTCGAAGCGAACGGAGTCACCGACAGGGTGGTCACGCCGGCGGCGGCGTAACGCTTCATCCGCTCGGCGATGCGATCGGGCGGCCCGAGCAGCGAGGTCGCGTCGACGAATTCCAGCGGCACCGCGGCGGCGGCGGCTTCGTAGTCGCGGGCCAGGTATCTGTCCTGCACCTCGTCGGCGGCCGCGCCGAAGCCCATCCGGGTGGCCAGTGCGTGATAGAAGTTCTGGCTGCGGCTGCCCATCCCGCCCAGGTACAGAGCCGCGTAGGCGCGTACCGGCGCCGCACATGCCTCGACGTCGTCGCCCACGACGACCGGCACGGTCGGCACCACGTCGAAACCGACGAGGTCGAGGTCGGCCCTGGCCCGACCGGTGGCAATGTGCTTGAGCTGCTCGGCGGCATGCTCCGGAGAGAAGAAGATGGCCAACCAGCCGTCTGCGATCTCCCCGGTCAGCTCGAGGTTCTTCGGGCCGATGGACGCGAGATAGATGGGAATGTGCTCGCGCACCGGGTGGACGGTGAGCATCAGCGCCTTGCCCGGACCGTCCGGCAACGGCAGCTGGTAGTGCGCGCCCTCGAACCGGACCCGTTGCCGGGACAGCGCCTGCTCCACCACTGCGACGTACTCCCGGGTGCGGGCCAGCGGCTTGTCGAAGCGCACGCCGTGCCAGCCTTCGGAGACCTGCGGGCCGGACACGCCGAGACCCATCCGGAACCGGCCGCCGGAGAGCGTGTCGAGGGTGGCCGCTGTCATCGCAGCCATGGCCGGGGAGCGGGCCGGGATCTGCATCACCGCGCTGCCGACGTCGATGCGTTGGGTCTGTGCCGCGATCCAGGACAGCACGGTGGGCGCATCCGATCCGTACGCCTCTGCCGCCCAGACGACCGAATACCCGAGCTGGTCGGCTTCTCGGGCGAGAACGAGATTGTCGGCGTCGTCGCCGGTGCCCCAGTACCCGAGGTTCAGTCCCAACCGCACGGCCACACGGTACCTGCCGTCCCCAGGGCCGCCTCCCGCGCCGCGCTGGACGCACAGCTGCCACTAGTTTTGTCGTGTGGAGCAGCGCAAGGTCGGCCGGAGTGGATTGACGGTGTCCGAGCTCGGGCTCGGCACGATGACCTGGGGCCAGGGCACCGATCCCGACCAGGCAGCGGCCATCCTGATCGCCTTCCGCGACGCAGGCGGCACGTTCCTCGACACGGCCGCAAGTTACGGACTCGGGCATACCGAGTCGATCATCGGCGCCTTGCTGGCCGATGTGGTCCCCCGCGACGAGCTCGTCATCTCCACCAAGGCCGGCATCACCCGCACCGCGGATGCGCGTCTCGTCGACGCGTCCCGCGGTGCCCTGCTGCGGCAGCTCGACCAGTCGCTCAGCAAACTAGGCGTGGACTACGTCGACCTCTGGCAGGTGCACACCGTCGATCCGAGCGTGCCCACCGAGGAGACCCTCGGCGCGCTGCAGGCCGCGGTGGCCTCGGGCAAGGCGCGATACGTCGGGGTGTCCAACTATCCGGGTTGGCGGCTGGCCCAGGCCGCCACCGTGCAGCGCACGGTGCCCGGCCGGGCACCGATCGTGGCCAACCAGGTGGAGTACTCCTTGCTGGAACGCGGCGTGGAACGCGAGGTCGTGCCCGCGTGTATGGAGTTCGGTATCGGCCTGTTCCCGTACTCCCCGCTGGGCGGTGGGGTGCTCACCGGCAAGTACCGCGGCGGAGTGCCGGCCGACTCCCGCGCCGTACGGCTGGGCCGGACGATCTCCGACTACACCGACCAGCGGCAGGCAGGCATCGTGCATTCGGTCGCCACCGCGGCGGACGGCCTGGCCGTGGCGCCCTTGGCGGTGGCTCTCGCCTGGCTGCGGCAACGGCCCACGGTGAGCAGCGTGATCGTCGGACCACGCACCGAGGCGCAACTCAGCTCGGCGCTGGGCTCGCTTGCCGTCGATCTACCGGACGCGATCCGCGATGCGCTCGACGAGGTATCCGCGCCGGCGTCCGGCTACCCGGAGGCCGTCAGCTGAGCAGCACCGCGCAGGACACACAGCAGCAGGCCTTCACCGAGTTCTGTGCCGCCGGGCTGTGGCCGGGCCTCGGCCGCACGTTGGCCGATGCCCTGCCAGCGGCCGGGATTCGCAGTGCCGCGGACGTCACTGCCGATGCCCTGGGCGCATTGCCCAAGGTGACCGAACGGCGCGCGTCGCGGTTGCTGTCCTCCTTCGTCGGCGCCGAGCCGGTCCTGCAGCTGTGCGAGCTGATGGTCGAGGCCGGCGTCGAGGTGCGCTGGGCGGCGCGGGCGTACCAGCAGCTCGGCGGCAATGCCGCGACGCAGTTGCGCGATGATCCGTGGGCGCTGTTACGGGTGAGCGGGATCGAGGTGGACACGGCCGACCGCTTCGCCCGTGCGGCATGCCCGGGCGTGGCCCGGGACGACCCGCGCCGGGCCGCCGGTCTGGTCTGCTGGTTGCTGGCCCGGGCGGCTCGGGATGGGCATACCGTGGACGGGCTGAGCGACGTCGAGACCGGGTTGCGGCAGTACGCCATCACCGACACCGCTGCCGCAGTCGCCGCCGCCGTGGACTCCGGCGAGGTGCACACCATCGATGCGCAGCCACCGGTATTGGCATTGGCTCGGTACTACCAGGCCGAGGACGCCATCGCCGAGGCGGTGGCCCGGTTGCTCGCCACCGCCGAGCCGATCAAGGGCAACCCGGCGAAGCTGCCCGGCGCATTGTCCGACCTGGACGCGGCGCAACGGGCTGCGGTCAGCGCCGCGCTGAAGAGCGGCGTGAGCGTACTGACCGGAGGGCCGGGCACCGGCAAGAGCCGCACCGTTGCGGCCGTCGTGGCACTCGCCGAGAAGGCCGGCAAGGAAATCTCGCTGGCGGCGCCGACCGGGCGCGCCGCGAAGCGCCTGGAGGAGCTGTGCGGGGTGCCGGCCACCACCATCCACCGGCTGCTCGGTGCGCAGGGGCGCCGGCCCGAGGACAAGGATGAGAGCTACCGCGGCAGCTTCGCCCGCGGCGAGGACTACCCACTCGAGTCGGACATCATCGTGGTCGACGAGGCGTCGATGCTCGACGTGGAACTGGCCGAGGCACTGCTGACCGCCTGCCCGGATGGCGCGCACCTGCTCGTCGTGGGCGACGCCGCGCAGCTACCGTCGATCGGCCCGGGCCGGGTGCTCGGCGACCTCATCGACGCCGGCGTCGTGCCGACCACCGAACTCACCACGCTCTACCGGCAGGCCGAGGGAGGCACCATCGCCCGGCTGGCCACGGCAGTGCGCTCCGGCGAGCTGCCGGTCATCGACGATCCGCAGCGCGAGGTCGTCATCGTCACCGCACGCGGCTCGACGGAGGCAGCGCTGCGGACCCGGCAACTGGTGACCGATTCGATCCCGCGCGCGCTGGGCATCCCGGCCGACCAGGTCCAGGTGGTCACGCCGGTACACCGCGGCCCGGCCGGGACGCTGGCGCTCAACGCCACGCTGAAGGCGCACTTCAACCCGGGCACCGGCCGGCGCCGCTTCGATCCGGGCGATCGGGTGGTGGCCACCGCGAATCACCTGGAAGCAGAGCCGAACGGCTACGCCAACGGCGAGGTCGGCACGGTCACCGATGTCGTCGAGTCCACCGTCATCGTCGAGTTCGCGTCCGGTCAGGCCCGCATCAACGGCAAGGCGCTGGCCGACCTGGCGCACGGCTGGGCGATCACCGTGCATCGCGCGCAGGGTTCGGAATTTCCCGCCGTCGTCGTCGTCCTGCCACCCGAGGCGTCCGGGATGCTCTCCCGGCCGTTGGTGTACACCGCATTGACCCGGGCGCAACGACACCTCTCGGTCATCCCCGCGGCCGGCCCCGTCGTGCGTCGCGCGGTGCGCGACGTCGGAGCGTTGCCGCGCCGGACCCAGCTCATCGCCACCTTGCGGGAGTCCACTGGCGCAGCCGGCTGACGTGCGCGTCGGCCGACCGTGCGCGACCATCGGCTGATGCGTCTGCGCGGCCGGTCCCGGATCGCCGCGTGCCTGATCGTCCCGCTGGTGCTGGCCGGTTGCGCGACAGCCCACCCCCGCGTCCCGCCGAATATGACGCAACCCGTTCCGCGTCCGGGCGCGGCCGAGCCGGCGACCGCACCCAGCGCAACCGCGACACCGGCGGGCCGGGTGCTGCGCGTCGGCGACAAGGCCGAGGGCATCGTGTACGACGCGGAGACCAAGCTGATCGCGGTGGCAGTACGCAACCCGTCCAGGTTGCTGCTGCTGGACGGCGCCACCCTCGCGCTGCGGCGCACCGTCGCACTCCCCGGCGTCGCCCGGCATCTGCAACTGGCGGCTCCGGGCGGGCCGGTTCTGGTGCCTTGTGAGAGCGCCGACGCCCTGCTCGAGGTACCGCTGCGCGGAAGTCCGACCCTCCGCAGCACCCCGGTCGGCAAGGAGCCCCACGATGCCACCGCAGTCGACGGCGGGCGGCGCGTGGTGGGCGACGAGTTCGGCGCGGCACTCAGCGTGGTGCAGGACGGCAGGGTGATCCGCACCATCAGCGGACCGGCCTCCGGGGTCCGACAGCCCGGCAGCGTGGTCGGCGACGGGCCGACCGTGGCGCTGGTCGACGTGAAGGCGTTCACCGTGAGCACGTTCGACGTGTCGAGCGGAAGGCGCACTGCCGTCGCAGCCGCGGGAGCCGGCCCGACCCATGCAGTTCTCGCGGATGACGACGTGCTGGCAGTGACCGACACCAGAGGCAACGCGCTGCGCACCTACCGCCTCGGCCCGCTTCGGGAGGCGACGGTGACGCCGTTGGCCGGCACGCCTTACGGCATCGCCTTCGACCCGGTTCGCGACTGGGTCTGGATCACCCTGACAGCACGCAACGAGGTCGTCGCGTTCGACCTGTCAGCGAGCGCGCCGCGGGAAGTGGTGCGACTGCCCACCGTCGAACAGCCGAACACAATCACCGTGGCCCCGGGCAGCGGGACGGTCTGGATCACCGGCACCCGGGCCGGCAGCGTCCAGCAGATCATTCGCTGAATTCCGCTGCCCGGGCTGTGTCGGTCCGGGGCCCGGTGCACAATGGGCTGCTATGAGGGCGCGCGCATGACGGCTGTCGCGACGGAGGCCGATCCCGACTGGGAGTACGCACCGCTGCGACTCCCCCCGGACGTGAGCCGGGTGGCCGCAACGGTGCGCCTCTCGCTGCATGCCGAATTCGGCGGCTGGGAGCTGGCCCGTACCCAGCGATATCCGGATGGCACGCGGCGCGTGCTGTTACGCCGCCGGCGGCGCCGGGTTCCGGAGCCCAGCGCCCTTCCGCTGCCACCGCTGAGCAGCTGACTCTCCGGTCAGCCGATCAGCCGATGGCGATGCGCCCGTCGGTGGTGTAACTGAACGGGTTGCTCAGGCCGGCCACGTAATCCAGCAGCGGCTGCAGTTCGGCGTCCGGCGTTTGCACGATATTGCTCGCCGACTCCAGCACCGTGAAGCCATCGCCGCCACCGACCATGAACGAGTTGGCCGTACTGGTGTAGCTGGTCGATGCGTCGTTGGCGATCGGGTGTGAGTTGTCTCCGGCGGCGCCGAGCCAGACCCCGGTGATCGAGCCGTTGCCCTGCGTGCCGGTGTAGGTGAAGTGCAGTCCGGAGACCTGCATGATTCCCCCGGTACCGGCCGCCAGCTGCTGGTTCAGCAACGCCCAGACCTGAGCGCCGGTCAGGGTGAAGGTGTCGACGTAGTCGTCCTGGAACGGTTGCATCGTGAACAGGTCGCCGTAGGTGACCTCACCGGCAAGCAGGCCGGCGCGCACGCTCCCGGTGTTGACGAAGGCCAGTTGCGTCTTGGCGAACACTCGCTGGGAGTCTGCGATCAGGTCACCCGCCGGCGATTCGCCGGCAGCCGTCTGGCCGCCTTCACGCTGCGACGGGATGTCGGTCGCGGCGGTGTTGATCACCTGCTGAGTGATCGGATTGGTCGCCGTCACCGCGGCGTCGACCACGGCCTGCACCTTCGGATCCGGCGTCACCGCGGGTGCCGTCGGCGTGGTGGACACCGGCGTGGTGTTCTTCCAGGCGTCCTGCACCGTGCCCCAGCTCGTCACGACGGTGCCGGTCTGCTTGTCGAACAGCAGGTGCACCCGATCGAAGGCCCGGGCGAAGGAGGATGCCTGCACGACCAAGTGGCCGCTCACCCGGGTGTCGATCGTGGTGTGGCTGTGCCCGGAAATGACCACCGACACCGACGGATCGAGGGCCTTCGCGATGTCGTTGATCCGGTCGTTCACGGTTCCCACCGGGAAGGACGTCTGCGAGCCGCCTTCGTGGATGACCACCACGAAGGAATGCACACCTTGCGCTTTCAGCTGCGTGACGTACCGGTTGATCGCGGTCGCCTCGTCGACGAAGTACACACCCGTGGTCCCACCGGTGGTCACGATCGACGGGGTGGTGATCGTGGTGGCGCCGATGAAACCGACCTTCACTCCGCCGACCGTCTTGATGGCGTACGGCGGCAGCACCGGCTTGTTCGTGGTGGTGGACAGCACGTTCGCGTCGACTATTGGGTAATTCTGCTTGGCGAAGGTGATGGACGGGTCGACGGTGGAGGTGCCGCCGTTGACCTGCTTGAGCATCTCCGCCACACCGCGGTCGAACTCGTGATTGCCCAGCGTGCCGACATCGATGCCCATCAGGTTCAGTGCGTCGAGCGTCGGCTTGTCGCGCAGCAGAGCGGACTCGGGCGGACTGGCTCCCACCATGTCACCGGCCTGGATGGTGACGGTGTTGGCCGGGTCGGTGGCCTTCGCCTGCTTCAGCCAGGTGGTCAGAACGCCGAGCCCACCTGCCGCGTCCTTCACGCCGGTGAACGGATCGGTCTGGGTCAGCCCGTTGCCGGTGATGTTGCCGTGTACGTCGTTGATGCCGAGCAGCTGTCCGGTCGAGTAGCGAGCGCCGTTGGTCAGAATGCTGCTGAGCACCTTGCCGGTCGCCTGCAACGGCGGCGGGAAGTTGCCCATCACGGCCAGCGTCGGTGCGAGGTCGACGGCCTGCACCCCGTTCACCGCTGCCACGTGCTTCACGTCGGGTCCAGCGGCCACGAAGGTGGCATGCAGGTTGATGTTGTGCGCCAGGTCGACCTGTTGCGGCAGGTAGCCGTGCTGGCCGAAGAACCGCGACGGGGCAACCATGGTGCCTACGGTGTTTCCGTCGAACTGGTACGGCACCTGGGAGACGGCAACCACGTCGCCGGTACGGGTCGGGTTCAACGAGTCGCTGCCTTCAATGTTGGCCATCTGCTCCTTGGTGTAGACGGCCTGGATGATCTTGGTACCCGGGTGGGTCGGGTCGGTCAGGTTCTTGAACGCGTCGATGATGTGCTGGCGCATCGCGGCGTAGTCCGCCGCCGGGACGATGCCGTCCGGGTCACGTCCGACCAGGTTGATGTAGATCTGCACCGTGCCGCCGGCCCAGCAGGCCTTGGCCACCGTCTGGCCACTCGCACTCGCCGCGGCGGGCCGGCAGTTGCCGGTCTGCTCCACGTCCTGCAGTCCCAGGTTCTTCAGCACCAGCGGTGCGTCGATGGCATACCACTGGGGAGCGAACCCGTGGTCGCTACTGGCCAGGTAGTCGGTGTTGCTGGGCATCAGTGACCGGACCAGGCCGAGCCGGGCATCCGCCGAGGCGTACGCGCCCTGCAGGTAGCCGGTGCGCTGCGCGATGCGGCCGTCCTTCGGTCCGGTGCCGGCGACCCGGTCGTAGTACGGGTTGGCGTTGCCCTTCGGGTCGGTCGGGGTGAGCAGCGCGAGAATCTGGTGACTCACCTCGTCGGTCTGGTCGGTGCCGGCCAATAGCACGTCGGTGTCCGGCTGCAGGGTGCCGAGGACGTACTTGAACACCGCGGTGTCGTACGCCTGGTTGAGGCCCACCGTCTGCTGGTACCAGGTGTCCTCGTCGATGATGCCGGCCTCTTCAGGGGCGAAGTCGCCGAAGACCGCCGGTGGCATGTTGTCGGCGATGTACTTCTCCAACCGGTCCTCTCCAGCGGCGCCGGCCGGCAGCTGCGCGCAGGCATCCGTCGCGCAGTGCGCATGCGGGCGGCTCACCGACGTGAAGTACAGGCCGAATTTGGACAGGTCGCTGCTGAGGTCCATCAGCTTCACGTAGAAGCCGGCGCTCTCCCCCGCGGCGGTGCCGATCAACCCGTCGGAGCCCTTGACCTTCACCGGCGCCCAGGCGCCTTGAGCCAGATTGGCGACCGCCTTGCTGGCGTCCTTGTTCGCTGCCGCCGGCACCATCAGCACCTTGTCGTAAGGCCGGGAGAAGCCGCTGCGGCTGACATAGACGTACAGGTCGTAGGTGCGCGTCGGGTTCAGTGACGGGGAAGTGCTGGTAATGGTCAACGTGGTCTGCATCGGCGCCCGGACGTTGCCCGCCGGGTGCGACGGCACGGGCGGGGTGTGCGTCCAGCCGGTCGCCCTGGTGAAGGCGGCAACCTGGTAGGACAGCCCGAAGCCGGCCGCCGACGTCTGCTTGGCCGGGTCGGCCGGGTAGGCCAGCACCCCACGCTGCGAGTAGGTCGTGTCGTAGTCGACGGTCGGGCCGTTGATGTTCCCGTTGAGCCCGCCGGTCCACTCGAGCTGGGCGACCTGCTTGCCCGCCTGCTCCGCAGAATTCGCCACCGACTGCGCCTCGAGCACCGCCGTGGGATCGGTACCGGGGCTGGCCCCGTTGCCGTGGAACGCAAACGAGGTCGACGAGGTGAACGGTTGCCGGGTGTCGAAGAACGTGTTGTTGGTGCTGCCGTGGGTGCCCGGCCACGCACCGGTCGCCATCGTGTACCAGCCCTGGCCGGTGTTGGGCGGAAAGCCCTGCTCCAGACCGTTGTTGCCGGTTGCCCCTGAGGCCATCAACGACTTGTAGGTCGGCATCTGGCCCGCCGCGGCATACTTCTGCATCAGGTCGGGGCGCATCCCGTCGGAGCTGAACAGCACGACCGATCTCGCCGAGCTGCGCACTGCCTTCGGCTGCTTGGTCGGGGGCGTGGCGCTGCTGGGCGTCGCCAGTGCGCCGAGCATGGCCAGGCTGGCCAGAGCTGACAGCGCAGCGGTGAGACGGCGACGGGGCAGGCGGGCGATACCGGTCATGCGGTGGCCTCCGGGAGAATGAATCGGGGGACGGACCCGGGTCTACTCAGCGGTGGCCAGGACACCGCCGGCAACCATCGCACACCTTGCTCGGGGCCTGTGGCGTCGTCAAGGTGCAACAAACTAAGAGCGGTGCAGTTCACGAACTGTCTGCAGTGTGTCCACTTCGGCAGCGGTCTTGTCGTCCCGGTAGCGCAGCACGCGGGCGAACCGGAGAGCGACGCCGCCGGGGTAGCGGGTCGAGTTCTGCACGCCGTCGAAGGCGATCTCGACCACCTGCTCGGGGCGGACCGGCACCAGCCACTCATCGGGCGGCCCGGCAGCCAGTTCGGTGAAGCGTTCGGTCTGCCAGGCCAGCATCGCGTCGGTCATGCCCTTGAAGGTCTTGCCGAGCATGACGAACTCGCCGGTCTCCTCGTCGCGTGCACCGAGATGGATGTTGGACAGCCACTGGCTGCGCCGGCCGGACCCACGTTCCACGGCCAGCACGACGAGGTCCAGAGTGTGCACCGGCTTCACCTTGCGCCAGGAAGCACCGCGCCGGCCCGCCTCGTAGGGCGCGGTCATTGTCTTGATCATCACGCCCTCGTGGCCTGCGCCGAGCGCGTCGGCGGAGAACTGCTCCGCCTCGGTGACCTCGGTGGTCACGATGTGTGGCACCTGCATCGCCGCAGGGATGACCGATTCCAGCCGCGCCCGCCGTTCTGATAGGGGCGCGTCCAGCAGGTCCGTGCCGTCGAGATGCAACAGGTCGAAGACGAACAGCGTCAGCGGGAGGGACCGGCGCAGTTCTTCGGTGGCGACCCTGGTGCCGAACCGCGACGCGGTCGCCTGGAACGCGCGCGGTCGGCCGTCCGGATGCAGCGCGATGACCTCGCCATCGGCCACCAGCGCCGTGACCGGCAGCGCCCGGATGGCCTCGACGACCTCGGGAAGCCGCACCGTCAGGTCGTCGAGAGTCCGGGTGAACAGCGATACTGCGTCGCCGGTGCGGTGGATCTGCAGTCGGGCGCCGTCCAGCTTCCACTCGACAGCTACCGGCGTGCCGGTCATCGCATCGGCGATGCTCGAGGCGGTCTGGGCGAGCATCGGCGAGATCGGCCTGCCTACCTCGAGCCGGAACTGGGTCAGCGCGGCGGGGCCATCAGCGGCGAGGGCCGCGGCGACAGCAGGCAGCTCGCCACGCAGCATCGCCGCGCGCCGCACGTCAGCCACCGGCACCCCGAAGCATCGCGCCAGCGCGTCGACCATCACGCCGGCCAACGCGCCCTGCCGCAGGTCGCCGAGCAACAGCCCGACCAGGAACCGTTGCTCGGCCTCGGTTGCCCGGGCGAACAATCCGAGGAGCAACTCCCGACGCCGCTCCTGCGAGCCGGCTCCGGTGGTGCGACCGATCTGCTCGGCGAGCGCATCGAACTCGGCTGCCGTGAGTGTCGCGTCGGCAGCAGCTGCCGGCAACGCGCGCAGGGCGGCCCAGCCGACTCCGATCTGGCGCTGTGGCAGCTCGCCGACGAGATAGTCCACCGCCAGGGCGATGTCGGCGGCCGAGCGCTCGGCGAGCAGTGCGGCGATGAGCTGCGCCTTGCCGATCCGGCCCGGGGTTGCCGCCAGCTGTGCCGACGTCGCGGCCAACTCGCTGACCAGCAGGGGTCGGTGGGTCACTCCATCACTGTGCCAGTGGGCACCGACACTCAGCAGCCGCTGAGGAAGCGGTCGAGCACCCGGACTCCGAACTGCAGCCCGTCGATCGGAACCCGCTCGTCGATGCCGTGGAACAGGGCGGTGAAGTCGAGGTCGGGCGGCAACCGCAGAGGGGAGAATCCGAAGCAGCGGATGCCCAGCGTCGAGAACGACTTCGCGTCGGTACCGCCGCTCATCAGATACGGCACCGGTGCTGCGCCCGGGTCTTCGGCCTTCAGCGCCGCGCTCATCATGTCGACGATGTCGCCGTCGAACGTCGTCTCCACGGCAATGTCCCGAGTGATCCACTCCCGGGTGACGCCCTCACCGGCCAGCTCGTCGATCTTCGCGAGCAACTGCTCCTCCTGCTCGGGCAGGAACCGGGTGTCGATAGTGGCGTCCGCCGTGGACGGGATGACGTTCGCCTTGTAGCCGGCGTCGAGCATCGTCGGGTTGGCGGTGTTGCGCAGCGTGGCGCCGATCATCCGCGCCATCGGGCCGAGCTTGGACAACCCCGGCTCGGGGTCGTTGGGGTCGATCTCCAGACCGGTGAGCTTGGCGATGTGATCGAAGAACAGCTTGACCGTGTCGGTGATGACGATCGGGAACTCGTAGTGCCCGATCCGCGAGACCGCATCGGCCAACCGGGTCACCGCGTTATCGTCGTGCAACATCGATCCGTGTCCCGGGCGCCCCTTCGCGGTGAGCCGCAACCAGCCGATGCCCTTCTCCGCGGTCTGGATCGGATAGAGCCGCAGGTCCGAACCCATCGAGACGCTGAAACCGCCGACCTCGCTGATCGCTTCTGAACAGTCCGCGAAGAGGTCCGGATGGTTGTCGACCAGGTAGTGCGCGCCGTACTTGCCACCGGCCTCCTCGTCGGCGACGAACGCCAGCACGATGTCGCGCGGCGGCTTCTTTCCAGTGCGTCGCCATTCCCGCACAACGGCCAACGTCATCGCGTCCATGTCCTTCATGTCGACCGCGCCGCGGCCCCACACATAGCCGTCTTTGACCTCACCGGCGAACGGGTCGACCGACCACTCGTCCTTCTGGGCCGGAACGACGTCGAGGTGACAGTGGATCAGCAGCGGGGGTCGGTCCCGGTCCTCCCCCTCGACCCGGCTGACCAGCGATGCACGACCCGGCTCGGACTCGAAGATCTCCGATGCCAGACCGACGTCGTCCAGCTTCGCGGCAACCCATTCGGCCGCTGGTCGCTCCGGATGCGTGGGGTTCGACGTATTGATCCTGATCAGCTCGACGAGCAAATCGGTGACTTCGTCCTGGGCAGTGGTGGCAGCGGGGCTCATGCACTGTTCCTACCAGCCGGGTCCGCGTCCTGCGCCTTTCCCCTCCCTGCGCCGACTTTCGCGGCGGTCCGGCCGGCACCGCCGGTGAGCTAAACTCACTGCCGCACTCGTCCGGGTGGCGGAATGGCAGACGCGCTAGCTTGAGGTGCTAGTGCCCTTTATCGGGCGTGGGGGTTCAAGTCCCCCCTCGGACACCGATGTGATCTCTCAAGAGATACCGGAATGCCGAACCCCTGTTTCAGAGGTTCGGCTTTTGTGTTGGGGTGGGTCCGGGGGTTTCCGGTGGGCTGGTAGTCGCTGGCTGGATCAGGTGGTAGGTCAATACTCGGGGCTGACGCTACCCGGTACTCACGCACGGGATGCTGCTGCAAGCAGTGCCGGTGTCGAGAGGACAGTGGTGTGGTGATCGGTGCGGATGCGGTGCCGGGCTTGACGACAGTGCAGCAGAGTTATCTGTTGCAGGCTCGGCAGATGCAGGCGCTGTCGTTCATGGTGCACATCCCGCTGGTGTGTTTCGGGATCGCGTTCCCGACGCTGATCCTGTTCTTGGAGTGGCGTTACCTGCGCACCGGCGATGAGCTGTTCAAGACACTGGCCCGGCGGTGGACGAAAGTGCTGGTCACCCTGTTCGTCGCGGGGGTGGTGACCGGCACGATCCTGAGCTTCGAGATGGGCCTGCTGTGGCCGGCGTTCACCTCGACGTTCGGCAGCGTGTTCGGGTTGGGCTTCGCGATCGAGGGGTTCTCGTTCTTCCTCGAGGCGATCTTCATCGGTATCTACGTCTACGGCTGGGATCGGCTGTCCCCACGGCTGCATTTCCTGTCCGGGGTGCCGATCGCGGTGGCCGGTGTGCTCGGCTCGCTGATGGTGATCTCGGTCAACGGGTGGATGAATCACCCGCAGGGCTTCACCCTCGTCGACGGCAAGGTGACCGACGCGCATCCGTTCCAGGCCCTGTTCGCCAATGGCTACTTCTGGCACGAGCTCGTGCACATGTATCTGGCCGGTTACATGGTCACCGGCTTCCTAGTCGCCGGCTGCTACGCGATCGGGCGCCTGCGCGGGCGGTGGGGCCGCTACGAACGCATCGCGCTGAGCGTGCCGCTGACCGCCGCCGCGGTCGCCTCCCCGCTGCAGGTCCTGGTCGGGGACTGGGCCGCCCGCGACGTTGCCGCCAACCAACCGATCAAGCTCGCCGCGCTGGAGGGGCTCGGCCAGAACACCCGCGGCGCGCCGGAACACCTGCTCGGTTGGTACACCAACGGCCACGTCGAGAACGGCATCGAGATCCCGCGGCTGTTGTCGCTACTGGCCTTCCACAACATCGATGCCACCGTCCAGGGATTGAACTCCTTCCCGGCTGCGGACCAACCCCCGGTCAACGTGGTGCGCTTCGCGTTCCAAACCATGGTCGGCATCGGCAGCCTGCTCGCTCTGCTGGCGGTGATCTTCCTGCTCGTGCGGTGGCGCCGCGGTCGGCTCCCGAGCACCCTCTGGTTCTACCGGGCCCTCGTCCTGGCCGGCCCGGCGTCGGTCGTGGCGTTGATCGCCGGCTGGATGACCACCGAGGTCGGCCGCCAGCCCTGGGTCGTCTACAAGGTGATGCGCACCAACCAGGCCGTCACCGGTGCCTCCGGGATCCCGGTCAGCTACGGCCTGCTCGCCCTGGCGTACCTGGTGCTGCTGATCGGGCTCGGTTGGGCGCTGCGGCGCCTGACCAAGGTGCCACTGCCGGCCAGTGCCCCGCCGCCGCCAACCGCTCCGCTCACCGCGGATGAACCGGCGGTGGGGTAGGCATGCTGGCCACCCTCGTGTTGCTGGCCATCCTGGCCGGTCTCGTCCTCTACACCGTGCTGGCCGGAGCCGACTTCGGCGCCGGCCTGTGGCAACTGTCCGCCGGCCGCGGCCCGCGGGCCCGGGCGATCCGCGACCACGCCCACCACTCGATGGCCCCAGTGTGGGAAGCCAACCACGTCTGGCTCATCTTCTCGCTCACTGTCGCCTGGACCGCGTTCCCAGCCGTCGTCGGGGCCGTCGCCTCCACCCTGACCATCCCGCTATCGATCGCCGGGCTCGGCATCATCGCCCGCGGCATCGCCTACGCACTGCAGTCGGCCACCGACATGCCCCACGAACGCCGCGTCATCGACACCGTGTTCGCGCTGTCCTCGATCCTGACCCCCTACATGCTCGGCTCCGCACTCGGCGCCATCGCCTCCGGGCGCGTCCCGATCGGCAACGCCGCCGGCAATCTCGTCACCAGCTGGCTCAACCCCACCTCGATCCTCTGCGGCGCGCTGGCGGTCGCGGTCGGAGCATTCCTCGCCGCCGTCTACCTGGCCGCCGACGCCCGCCGCCTCGGTGCCGGCGAGCTGCAACGCGCCTTCCGAACCCGCTCACTGGCCGCCGGAGTCGCGGCCGGCGCCTTGGCTGTCGCCGGTCTGATCGTCGTTCACCACGACGCCGGGCGCATCTACCGCGGACTCACCGAAAGTTGGGGACTAGCGGCGGTCATCGTCTCCGCACTGGCCGGTCTCACCACCCTCGCTCTGGTGTGGGGCAACCGATTTCAGCTGGCCCGCGCCAGCGCTGCCCTCGCCGTCGCGGCGATCCTGCTCGGCTGGGCCGCCGCGCAACGCCCGATCGTGCTGCCCGGCCTCACCCTGCGCCAAGCCGCCGCACCGAATGACACCCTCATCGCGCTCATCATCTCCGTCGTGCTCGGCGGGCTGATCCTGGCGCCCTCGCTCGGGCTGCTGTTCCGCCTCGTCCTGGCTGGCAGCCTCGACCCCACCCACCAGCCCGCCGTCCCGCTCACGCCACCCAGCGCCCGAGCCACACCACGCTCAGGACGGCTCGCGCAGCTGGCGATCGGCTGCCTACTCGTCGGTCTGGTCCTGCTCACCCTGGCCGACCCCGCCGCCGCCCATGTCGTCGGCGTCGTCGCGCTGCTCACGGCCGCCGTCCTCGGCTTCGCCGCCGTCGCACCCGACCAGACCACCCTCGACGACGCGCCCCAGCGCTGACCCCCCTCGGACACCGACTGGTGAGCGGGCTCCGCCTGGTGGGTGGGATCCTGGCGCCATGCATATGCGTGAGCTCGGCTCGACCGGGTTGGTCGTCAGCGAGATCGGGTTCGGTGCCTGGGGTATCGGCGGCGGCTGGGGCAGCACCGATGACTCCGAGTCGGTGGCAGCGCTCAACCGAGCGATCGATCTCGGCGTCACCTTCATCGACACGGCATACGGGTACGGCGACGGCCACAGCGAGCGGCTGATCGGCGAGGTGGCTCGGTCCCGTTCGGAGGATCTGGTGATCGCCACGAAGGTGCCGCCGGCGAACGGAAAGTGGCCCGCGGCGCCGGACACGCCGGTGTCCGAAGGCATGCCACCCGGTCACCTCCGATCCCACACGGAGGAGAGCCTGCGCCGCCTGGGCATGGACCACGTCGACATCCAGCAGATCCACGTCTGGGCGGCACGCTGGCTGCATGAAGGTGACTGGCTCGAAGAGGTCTCCCAGATGAAGCAGGACGGATTGATCCGCGCGTTCGGCATCTCGATCAACGATCATGAGCCCGACACGGCCGTGGAAGCGGTGTCCAGCGGGGTGATCGACACAGTCCAGGTCATCTACAACATCTTCGACCAGAGCCCCCGTGACACCCTGTTGCCGGCTTGTCGCGAGCACGGTGTCGGCGTCATCGTCCGGGTCGCTCTGGACGAAGGCGGCCTGACCGGCACGATCACCGCCGAGACGACGTTCACCGACGACGACTGGCGCCACAACTACTTCCGCGGCGATCGTCCCGCCCAGGTGGCTGAGCACGTCGAGGCGATCCTCGCCGACCTCGGCATTCAGGCCGACGAGTTGCCGGAGACCGCGTTGCGCTTCGTGCTGAGTGACCCGGCGGTCAGCAGCGTCATCCCCGGGATGCGCCGTGCGACAAACGTGGAGCGCAACGTCCGGGTCGGCGACGGCCGGGGGTTGCCCGCCGACCGGGTCGATGCGCTGGCCAAGCATCGCTGGGTGCGCAACTTCTACCAGTAACCGTCGACGGGTTCCCCATGCGTGTTGCCGTCCTTTCCGACACCCACGCGCCGCGATTCTGGAAGTCGTGCCCGGCCGAAGTGGCGCGGCGGCTGCAGGGCGTCGATCTGATCCTGCATGCCGGCGACGTGTGCACTGCCGGAGTCCTGACCGAGCTCGCCGGCTTCGCGCCCGTCCGCGCGGTGCTCGGCAACAACGACGGCCCGGACGTTGCGGCGTGGGGAGCGCCGCCCACCCTGGAACTCGAGCTCGAGGGCCTCGCGGTGGGCATGGTGCACGACAGCGGCCCTGCGCACGGTCGAGGAGAGCGGCTGCGCCGGTTGTTCCCCGCCGCGGCTCTCGTGATCTTCGGCCACTCGCACATTCCGTGGGACCAGACCACGGCCGGCCAGCGCGCGATCAATCCGGGCTCGCCGACCGACCGGCGACGCCAGCCCCACGGCACGATGGGACTGCTCAGCATTGCCGACGGCGTCCTGCGCTCGGTCCGGATCGTGCCGGTCAGCTGAGCGTCGGCGCGGCTCCGCACCGGCAGCCGGCGCCGGATCTGCGGTGCTGGCATCGGCGAAGGAGTGATGCTCATGCGCGATCACCCAACGGCCGTGCTGCTTGCGAAGCCCCATCGTGAGCCGCAGCCGGTTTTCGGGGTTGTCGGCTAGTTCCTCCGGCGTGCCGCACCGCAACAACGCGTAGGCGTAGGCCACTTCTGCGCCTGCCGTCACGTCCAGGGACACGATGTCGAACGAGGCGCCAGCGGCCTGCCACTCGAAGAACGGCGGCCAAGTCTCGCGGTAGGCCTCGATGCCGCGCACCCCGTCGTACGGCGGCGGCACATCGAACATCACGATGTCCGCGGCGTGATCGGCCAGGGTGGCGGCCAGGTCGCCGCGATGAACCGCCGCCGCCCATGCTTCGATCAACTCTCGGATGTCCTCTTCGGCATCAGCCATGACGTGTCTCCATTCCTCACCATTCGCGGTTGCGACGTGGTCCCTGCAGATCAGACCGTCCACGCTCGTCGAAATCATCGGCTCTGCCGGCTCGCAGGCTCCGGGTCGTCCGCCCATAAGCTCGTCGCCGTGACGACGGAATTCGATGTCCAGACCAGCGGCGGCCGCACGGTGCATGCCTACGACAGCGGACCGCCGAATGCCAACACCGCCCTGACGGTGCTCTGGCACCACGGCACGCCGCAGACCGGGAAGTTGCTCGAGCCGCTACTGGCGATGGCCGAACAGCACGGCGTGCGGTGGCTCTCCTACGACCGCCCGGCCTACGGCGGGTCAAGCCCGCGTCCGGGACGCGATGTCGCCGCGGCCGCCAAAGACGTCCGGCAGATCGCAGACCATCTGGGCATCGAGCGGTTCGCGGTCATGGGCGCCTCGGGGGGCGGCCCGCACGCACTGGCCTGCGCCGCGCTGCTACCGGACCGCGTGCTCGCGGTGGCCTGCCTTGCCGGCTTGGCGCCATGGGCAGCTGACGGCCTGGACTGGTTCGCCGGCATGGCCGCCGGCGGTGACCGCCGAGCTTCGTGCCGCCGTCGCCGGGCGAGCGGAGCTGCAACACGTTCTCGAGACCACCGACTTCGACCCGGAGTCCTTCATCCCGGCCGATTACGCAGCGCTGGAAAGCGCGTGGTCGTCACTGTCGGCAGTGGTGGGTTTGGCCACTGCCGACGGCCTCGGCGGGATGATCGACGACGACCTGGCCTACGTGGCGCCATGGGGCTTCGATCCCGCGCAGGTCGCCGCGCCGACGCTGGTGGTGCACGGCGAGCGGGATCGGGTGGTGCCCAGCTCGCACGGTCGCTGGCTGGCCGAGCATTGCCCCGCTGCGGAGCTGTGGCTGCGCCCGGACGACGGTCACATCTCGGTACTGAACAGTTGCAATGCGGCTACCGCGTGGCTCGTCGAACAGGCGGGTCGGTCAGCTATCCCAGATCGACGGAAGGCCGGCGGCTGATTGCCGGGCGAGCACGAACCATGCGGTGGCCGCGACCGCGGCGGCGGTGGTCATGCCCGCCGCGTCGTCGTTTCGGGTGGCGCCCGGAAGCGATCCGTCCGTCGTCTGCGCGGCACTGATGGCGCTGAGTGTCAGCGGCGCGCGCGAGTCGTGATTGCGCTGCTGCGCCACTGCGACGCCGGCCGAGCCCTCCAACCACACCAGCTGCGGATCAGCCACCGGCAACGCCGGTGCGTAGCCGGACACCGCTGCGTCGGACGTGGCGAACAGCTCGACGTGCGACAGAGCCGCAGCGGCCAGGTCGGGCCGGCCGATGGCGCCGAGAAAGATCGCTCCCCACGAGTTGACGTCCAGTGCCTCGGTCCGGTCCGGCCCGGACGGGGTCCAGCCCTGCAGGAAACGGCCGGCCGCGGGATCCCACAACCGGCCCACGATGGCATCCTGCAGCCGGTTGGCCGCGGTGCCGTCGTCCGGGTCAGCCAATACCGTTGCGGCCAGCCGCAGCGCATGCCAGGCGTCGAGGTCGTGCTCGGTCGAACTCCAGCTGATGACAGCGGCCGGATCGAAACTCGACCCGTCCGCGGAATACGCGCCGGCACCTCCGGTGAGCAGGCCGGCCATCTCGCCGGAGCTGACTTGCTGCTCGCGCAGCCAGTCGACGGCGCGGCGCGCGTCGGCCACCAGGGCCGTCCGATCCGGGTCCGCACTGGGCAACGACTCGATGTATCGCAACAATGCATACGTCGCGAAACTGTGGTTACCGGTTCGGTACTCACGTACCGCAGCTGCCGGGTTGAGCGCCGCAGCGGACGAGACGAACCCGCCGTCCTGGGCTCCGCCGCTCGTCTGCAGGGTGACCAATCCGGCGGCCAGGGTTGCCGCGGTAGGCGCGTCCCCGAGCGACACCGCGCAGAGCAACGCCAATGCCTGGTCATAGGTGTAGGAGACACCGCTGCGGCGGTCGCTGGCCGGAACGTCGTAGGAGCGGATGAGGCCGGTGCGCGGTGCGTACTCGGCCAGCACGTCACCCGACCCGGTCTCGACGAGTTGGAACGACTTCGCGCCGGGCGAACTCGCCGGGAAGGCGAAGGTGCCGTCCGCGCTCGCCGGCACGGTCCCGATGAGATAGGCGGTGTCGGTAGTTACGTACTGGCGCACCTCCAGCCCGCGATAGCTGCCCGGGTTCGGCCACGCCGGACCGGCCGGCGCGTACCCGTGGGCGGCGTCCAGCACCTCGAAGCCCCACTCACCGTCCGGCTGCGGCGGCAGTGCGGACAGATCGAGAGCGAAGCTGCCGTCCGGGGCGACGAGGGTCTGCAGCGGAACTTGGCTGTGCTGCGATCCGGTGGAGCGCAGCACCTGGATGATCCACCGGCCCTGCTCGGCGGGCAGCGTGACGTGACCGGACACCGCTCCGCGGTAGCTGCCGGGCAGCGACGCCGGGGTGTCCACCGCCACACTCGCCGCACCGTCGACGGGGGGAACGGCAACGCCGGAGAGGTGGAACGAGCCGGTGAGCGCGCCCGTCCAGGCCGGCGGATAGACGCTTGCAGGGGTGATCGTGGAGTCCGAGACAATCGGTGTGGCGCTGGCCAGCTGGCCCTGCATCCACCGCCAGGCAGCAGTCACATCACCCGGTGTGCCCGCAGCGCTGCCCTCGGCGCCGGCGACGGGCGAACCGAGCAGCACGCACGAGCCGGCGAATACGACAGCCATCACGAGACATCTACCGCGCAGGGACACGAATGGAGATCCACATCGTTCGGCCCCGTGATGTGTTGAAACTGTATCCCACTACGGGCCGCGTGCCGGACGTTTCGCCGGAGTCTCGCTTACGATTGCGATGGCGGCGGGGCGCCACAGCGTGCTCACCAACGGAATGAGGCCTAGTGGTGCCCGATACCGACCCGTCCGCGATCCCCACCCCGGTGCCACCGCCGAGCAGCGCCGTCTTGGTCACTGGGGCCGGCGGCGCGGCTGCGGTCACGCTCATTCGGGCCCTGACCGGGCACACCCGGGTGATCGCCGCCGATATGGACCCGCTCGCTGTCGGCCTGTACCTGGTGCCTGCCGCGCAACGCGTGCTGCTGCCCCGCGGGGATGATCCCGGCTTCGTCGCGGCGCTGCTGGCTTGTGCTGTCGAGCACGGAGTGGACCTCGTGATCCCCACTGTGGACGTGGAATTGCGCGACGTCTCCGCCGCCCGCGACCGTTTCGCCGCAGAGGGTATCCGGCTGCTCGTGGAGAGCGTCGACACGCTGGACGTGTGTCTGGACAAGGCCGCCCTGGTACAGCGCTGCGCGGATTACGTCCGGGTGCCCACAACACTGGTTCTGGACGAGTCGACGACCGACGAAGACCTGGCGGCGTTGGGCACGCCCTACATCACCAAGCCGCGCCGCGGCGCCGGCGGTCGGGGGTTCTCCGTGATCGCCGAACCGGCGGACCTCGCCCGGGTGCCGCGTGACGGCACGATGATCGTGCAGGAGTACCTGCCCGGCACCGAATACTCGATCGACGTCCTGTGCCGACCGGACGGCCACGTCGTCGCGGCGGTCCCGCGCACCCGCGACAAGGTCGACTCCGGGATCGCGGTGGCCGGCCGCACCGTCCGCGACGACGGCCTCGAGGCCTTCGGCCGAGGGGTGGCCCGGGCGATCGGGGCGACCGGCGTGATCAATGTGCAGGCCCGGCAAGCGGTGGACGGCACCGCCGCACTGCTGGAGGTGAACGCGCGGTTCCCCGGAACGATGACGCTCACCATGCTGGCCGGCATCGACATGCCGGTGCTCGGCACCGCCGCGGCGTTGGGCGAAGCCCTGCCCGACGAGTTGTCGTTCCGAGAGCTGGCCGTGGTGCGACACTGGGCCGACGTCGCAGTTCCCATCGAGGAGTACGGCGTGGTGCAGAGCACCGTGCCGGCCGCTGCCACCGGCTCAGCACCGTGACGTCGGCCGTCGACTGGAGCAGCGACCTGCACACGCACTCGTCGCTCACCGACGGGGCGGACTCGGCCGCCGCGATGGCCGAGGCAGCCGTGGCCGCCGGGCTGCGGACCTGGGGGCTCAGCGACCATGTCCGGGCCAGCACGACCTGGCTGCCGGAGTACGCGGCCACCGTCCGGGCACTGGCGGCCGGCCCACTGGTGATCCGGTGCGGTGTGGAGGCAAAGATTCTCGACCTGGCCGGTGTGCTCGACCTGCCGGCGAGTCTGCCTGAACTCGACTACATCCTCATCGCCGACCACCAATTCCCCGGCGCTTCCGGGCCGGTGCATCCGGACGAGATCGGCGCCCAGCTGGCGACCGGTGCGGTGACGGCGCAGGACGTGCTCGAGCAGCTGGTCACCGCCACCTGCGCCGCGCTCGCGGTGAGCCCGTTCCCGCCCGTGCTGGCTCACTTGTTCAGCGTGCTGCCGAAGTGCGGGCTGCACGAGGACGGGGTCGGCGACGAACTACTGGAGACGCTGGCTTCTGCCTGCCTGAGCTCCGGCGCCGCCGTCGAGATCAACGAAAAATGGCACTGCCCCGGCCGGCGGGTCATCGATCAGCTCAGCTCGGCCGGAGTACCGATCGTTGCCGGTAGCGACGCGCACCGATGCGCCGACGTCGGACGGTGGAATTACGCCACCTCGATCGCTGCGGAGCCGGTGCGATGATCAGCGCGGCCCCTCCGGCCGTGTCCGCGATCGGGACCGGGGTGGTCTGGATCCTGTCCATCGCAGTGCTGCTCGGCGCGGTGCCCACGCTGGCCACTGTGTGGCAGTACTTGCTCGTGATCGGTCATCGCTGGCGCGATCACTACGACAAGGTGGATGTGGACCTGCGTCCCCGGGTCGTCGTGCTCGTCCCGGCCTGGAACGAGTACGACGTACTGCGCTTCAGCGTGGACCGAATGATGCTGATGGATTACCCACCCGATCGGCTCCGGCTGGTCGTCGTCGATGACGGCAGCAATGACGGCACCCCTGAGCTGTTGGCCGCAAAGGCACGCGAATATCCCGGCCGTGTTATCGCCCTGCGGAGGGAGAACGGCGGCCAGGGCAAGGCGCACACGCTCAACCACGGCTTGCGCCGCCTGCTGGCCGATCAGTGGGCGGACGCGGTGCTCATCACCGATGCCGATGTGGTTTTCGAGCCGACCGCGGTGCGCCGAATGGTCCGGCACTTGAGCGATCCGACCGTTGGCGCGGTGACTGCCTTCATCCGGGAGGCCAGCGAACCGGCCAACTGGATGAACCGCTACATCGGCTACGAGTACTGCGCTGCGCAGGCAGCCGGTCGGCGCGCCCAGGACGTCGTCGGCGCGCAGGGCTGCCTGGCCGGCGGCGCTCAGTTGCTCACCCGCGCCAATCTGGCGGCGCTCGGTGGCCAGATCGACACCACCACCCTGGCCGAGGACACGGTCACGACGTTCCTGACCCAGGTCAACGGTCGCAAGGTGATCTTCGACGGCAACGCGGAGTGCTACGCGGAGGAGCCGGCCGATATCACCGGCCTCTGGAAGCAGCGGCTGCGGTGGGCCCGCGGCAACGTCCAGGTGAGCCGACGATTCGCCAAGCTCTTCTTGCACCGCTCGCCCGACCACCGTCTCGGCGGAGCCTGGTTCGCGGCCATGTGGTTCTCCACGCTGCTGTTGCCCCTGCTCATGGTGGCGTCGTCAGCTGCACTCATCGCGTTGTGGTGGCTGCACGCGGACAACGCCCGGCTCTTCTTCCATCTGCTGTGGATCATCAACGCGATCGGTTACGTGTTCACCACCGCCTTCACGCTGCTGATCGACCCTGCGGTGGCGCGGCAGAGCTGGCGGCAGGCACTGCTCTTCCCGGGCGTGATCAGCATCCTGGTCATGCTGTCCGTCCTGGCGCCGCGGCCCATGACGGCGCTCGGTCGTAACGCATTTCACGCCGTCGGGCTGGACTGGAACTCCACGGCCCATTCCGGGCTCCTGCTGCTCGCCTACCTCTGGGTCAGTATGTGCATGCTCGCAGCCTGGCTGGTGTATCGGCTGGACCGCAGCGGAAAGGCCCACTGGTTGGTGTACCCACTGGTGGTGCTGGTCGGTTACGGCCCGATTCTGTGCTCGATCACCTTCACCGCCTACGTCGCCGAGCTCAGAGGCACCGCGATCACCTGGGACAAGACCGTCAAGACCGGAAAGGTCGGCGCGCGATGACGGCGGGTCAGCACCGCGCCCGGTCGGCGCCGAGTTCGCCGGCCGACGAACTCGCTCAGGACATCCGTCGGGAGAAGCGCATCGCCTGGAAGGGGGTGTTCGCTGTGCTCGTCGCGGCGGCCGTCGCGGTGGCCCGGCAGCGCTGGTGGGCGTGACCGCGCGGTTCGCTCAGCCCTCCGGGCGGGCCGGCAGGTCGATCACGCTCGCCATGTCGGCAGCGCCGTCGCCCTTGCGCTCGGTCGGACTGACACCGCCGATCCGGCGGTCCTGCACCAGCGTGCGAACTGTTTCGAACGGCTCGGCGTAGCGGGTGTGCGGAGCCAGATGCCGGGCCCAGTAACGGGAGCCGGCCAGGACGGCGTCCGGCTCGAGGTAAGGACGCTGGCTCTGCGACGCGAACATGCTGAGCACCTCGACCTTCTTCGAAACCACGTCGTCGATCGCGACGAAGTTGGTCGGCAGGAAGTCGTTGGTTGCCGACGGTGACTGGTAGGCAAGCACCTTGGGCACGCGACGGCAGGCGCTGATCACCGCGACATGCACCGCACGATGGTCCTGGTGGTTGTCGTTGCGCGAGTGCACGTAGATGACAGACGGATCGACCGCAGTCAGGACGCTCTCGATGAGCCGAATAGTGCCTACCCCGGCGTCGACCTGCGTGTCGGGCAGGTCACCCAGGAGCAGTCGGGCCCCGATCAGGGCGGCCGCATCGACCGATTCCTCGACGCGTTCGGCGGTACTGCCCCCAACTCCGCCGTGGCTCATCGTGAGGATGGTGATTTCGTCGCCGAAGGCGCGGTGTTGCAGCAGCGTCCCGGCGCAGCCGATCTCCACATCGTCAGGGTGTGCACCGACCGCGAGCACGCGTTCCCGGCCACCGCGGGCCCGGGCCAGCAGGGCGCCGAGCACGGTGCGCAGCGCCAACGGGTTTGCCGGATCGACCACGTCGGATATGCCGGCGCGCAGGGCGGCCAGCAACGTGGACATGTCGAGCCCCTCGCTCGGCGTCGCGAGCAGAATCGTCGCCGTCGGGTGGGACTGTCGCAGGCTGTTGATCAGGTCGAGTCCGAACTCGTCACTCGGCCCACGCGCATCGAGCAGGACGAGGACCAGCGAGTCGAATTCCGCGCTGCGGGCCGCCGCCTGTTCGTAGCTGGCGAACACCGGTTCCAGGCCGCATCTGGCGATCGCTGTCATGAGGTCAGGGGTGGCCGTGACGCCGACGAGCAGTGCGACATCGACCGGCGACTCCAGGCGTTCGACGATTCCGGCCGGCAGCGGACCCAGGTCGGCGGCCCATCCCCCGGTCGCCGCGTTTCCGGCCATCACTGTCCTCCAAGGGAGAAATGCGCCAGCACGAGTGAGCCAGGCGCAGGCCACCCATGCCGCTTAGATCTTATCTAGTGCGGTGCGGTTCGCGAGCCGCAGCGCCGACGCTGCGAACAAGATCATCGACGAGAGCAAGCAACTCTCACACCAGCTTCGGCAGGCCGAAGGTCGTGGTGACGCCCGGCGACCACAGCGGCCGCAGCATCCGACTCTGATCGACGGCGACGCCGCAGGCGGCGACCAGGTCGGAGTCCAGGGTGAGGACGTCCGCCTCGTGCAAGGGCCACGGTCCGTGCTCGTTCGGCACCCAGACGGTGCGTCCCGCCACCCGGGTGTGCAAGCCCCATCGGGAAGTCAGCCAGGTCTCCACTCGAGTCGCCGTGGTGGGGGCGCCGATGCGCACACTTACGGTGCCGCCGGCAGCGCGGGCGTGGTCGGGCCAGCGGCGGATGGAGCGGTACGTGACATCGCTACCCGTCCGGCGCGCCCGCATCGCCGACCACGCGTAGGGCAATCCCAGGCTGACCCGAGCGAGCAGCACCGTGGCCAGGCGGGCTGCGTCCAACGTCAGGAACACGATCCCGTGCCTCCCGGACTCGTCCACCGAGTACAGCCGGACGTTCGTCTCGCAGAACCGGCCGAAGTACGGCGTCGGGATGCGTCCAGGGCCTGCCCCTCGCATCTGGAAGGCGACCAGGCCGACGTAGCTCCGTCCGTCGATGACGTCCGGCCGCACTCCGGCCGGCATCAGGTCAATGAGCGCCGACGGATCGACCGGCCAATGCAGGAACGTCAGGTTGTCCCAGCTCTGCCTCGACAGCACAGGACCGCGGAGTTGAGGCGCGATCTCGTCGATGGGCACGGCACCGATCATCCTCGGTCGGCCCGGCCACCGTGGCAGCGAGCCCCCTCGTCCCACGCAGGTCGTCGTCGCCCTGCTGAGTAGTTTCGTCGATGTGAGCGAGCCAGTAGCGCAGTCCACGGACGTGGACCTGAACCGACACGTGTACGGCAATGCCGATGCACCGATCACCGTGATCGAGTACGGCGACTTCGAGTGCCCGTACTGCGGCGCTGCGGCGCCGGTGCTGAAGGAACTGCTCGACAGTTCGGACGGCCGGGTGCGCTTGGTGTTCCGGCACTTTCCGCTGTTCACCGTGCACCCTTTCGCCCTGACGGCTGCGCTGGCCGCTGAGGCATCCGGCGAGCACTTCTGGGACATGCACTGGACGCTGTTCAATCACCAGAACCGTCTCGCCGACCCCGACCTGCAGCGCTATGCCACCGAAGTCGGCGCCGGCGGGGTCATCGGCGACGCGGCCCAACCGTTCCGGGCCGCGGTCGAGGCCGACTACTCGTCCGGAGTCTCACTGGGCGTCCGCGGCACGCCCACTCTGTACATCGGCGATCGCCTCTACACCGGCCGCGTCGAACTGCGCGCCCTACGCGCGGCCATCGGGCTCAATCGCTGAGGCTCACCCCGACGACGGGTCGAGCCATGGGCCGGTCGGCAACGGCGGCGGCCCACCGGAGTCGTCGACGGTGCACAGCGGCAGGCGATCACCCAGATAGCGCAACAACAACGAGCCGAGCACTGCGGCGAGCAACGACCCGGTCAGCACGCCGATCTTTGCGTCCCGGCGCAGCGCATCGTCAGTGAAGGCGAGGTCGGTGATGAACAGCGAGATGGTGAACCCGATCCCGGCCAACACCGCGCCGCCGATCAAGTGCCCGTACCGGACCCGGCCGGGGAGCGCGCCGAGCCCGGTGTGCAGGGCAACGCCGGCAACGAGTGAGATCCCGACAGCATTCCCGGCTACCAACGCGACGATGACACCGATCGTCACGCCCGAGGTCGCCGCGGTGCGCAGCGTGTGCCAGTCCAGTGGGACGCCGGCATTGGCCAACCCGAACAACGGCAGCACCACATACGCGCTGGCCGGGTGCAGCGCGTCCTGCAGGCGGTCGTTGGCCGACACCGTCGCTCGCGCGGCCGCGGTCGCCAGCCGGACCCGGCTCGGGCTGGCCGACTCGATGACTGCCCGACCGTAGAAGGACAACCGCTGCCGATGGCCTGCGTCCACGGCGGCTGCCGGCACGATCAGGCCGATCAGCGCACCGGCCAGCGTGGGGTGCACCCCGGACTCGTACACCGCCGCCCACAAGGCGATCCCCACGAGGATGTAGGGCGCGAGCCGCCAGATGCCGGCCAGCCGCAGACCGATCAGTACCACCACCAGCCCCGCCGCGATGCTGAGCGCTTTGATCGAGACGTGGTCGCTGTAGAAGATCGCCATCACGCTGATCGCGCCGATGTCGTCGACGATCGCCAGGGTCAGCAGGAACAGGCGTAGCTGATCGGGGCAGGCCGGACCGAACAGCGCGAGCACCCCGACCAGAAACGCTGTGTCGGTCGACATCGGAATGCCCCAGCCCGCTGCTGCGGCTCCATGGTGCTCGAAGGCGAAGTAGAGCAACGCCGGCAGCACCAGACCGCCGAGTGCACCGAGCGCAGGAACGATAACCGTGCGCCGGTCACGCAGTTCGCCGACCGAGACCTCGCGACTGATCTCCATGCCGACGACGGCGAAGAAGATGGCCATCGCGGCGTCGTTGACCACGTGCTGCAGATCCAGATCCAGCGACCACGTGCCCACCCGCAACTCGGTCTGTGTCTGCCAGAACGTCTCGTACGTGCCCCCGGGCAGGTTCGCCCAGACCAACGCCAGCACGGTCGCGCCGAGCAGGATGGCAGCGCTGCCGGCCTCCTGGGTGAGGAATCGCTTGACCGAGTCCGACAGGTACGGCAGGGCGACACTCACCCGAGGCGCCGGCCCGGGACGCGCCGGGAGGGGCAGCAGGCTCTCAGCGCTCACAAGCCACGATCCAACACCAGAACCCTCGGTGCGCGTCAGCTCAGCCGATCGCCGACCCCCGATGCAGCTCGACGAACGGGAGCGAGCACGCTAGAGGTATGAAGTTCACTCATCTGGGCCGCACCGGCCTCACCGTCAGCCGCCTGTGCCTCGGCACCATGAATTTCGGACCGCAGACCAGCGAGTCCGACTCGTTCGCAATCATGGACGCCGCACACGACAACGGCATCAACTTCTTCGACACCGCGAACGTGTACGGGCAGGACAAGGGCAAGGGCGCCACTGAAACGATCGTCGGCAACTGGTTCGCCAAGGGTGGTGGCCGGCGGGAGAAGACCGTCATCGCCACCAAGATGTACGGCGACATGGGCGACTGGCCCAACGAGGGCAAGCTGTCTGCGCTCAACATCCGCCGCGCCCTGGACGCCAGCCTGAAGCGACTGCAGACCGACTACGTCGACCTCTACCAGTTTCACCACGTCGACCGGCTCACGCCGTGGGAGGAGATCTGGCAGGCCATCGAAGTCGCTGTCACGCAAGGCAAGCTGCTGTACGTCGGAAGCAGCAATTTCGCCGGCTGGCACATCGCCCAGGCCCAGGCCGCCGCGGCGCAGCGCAACTTCACCGGCTTGGTCAGCGAGCAGTCCATCTACAACCTCGCCGAGCGCACCGTCGAGCTCGAGGTGCTGCCGGCCGCACAGCACTACGGGCTCGGCGTCATCCCGTGGTCGCCACTGCACGGCGGGATGCTCGGCGGCGTGCTGCGCAAGGAACAGGAAGGCAAGCGGCGTCTCGGCGGACGATCCGCCGAGACAGTGGCCAACCACCGGGAGCAGATCCAGCAATACGAGGACTTCGCCGCGGAACTCGGCCACGAGCCGGGCGATGTCGCACTGGCCTGGCTGCTGCACCAGCCGGCGGTCACCGCGCCGATCGTCGGGCCGCGCACCATGGAGCAGTTCGACTCCGCGGTGCGGTCGGTGGACGTGACCCTCGACGAGAAGGCGCTGGCCCGCCTCGACGAGATCTTCCCCGGCCACAAGACGGCTCCCGAGGATTACGCCTGGTAGCACCCGGACCGTCGGCTGGTCAGCCGCGCTTTTCGGTGGCCAGCCGGCGGTACTCGGCAGCCTTCTTCTTCCGGCCCGGAGTTGCATAGGGCGCCCGGGCGCGCACCTCGGCCATCACCCGCTTGGTCAGGCCCATCGAGCTCTCTCCCGCCTTCGGCGGACCGCCAGCAGGTGGGAAGAACTCGACCCGGATTCTCGGCCTCTTGGGAAACCGCACGACGTCAACCGACCCGGTCACCGCCGCGCAGACGACCTGCGTTCCCGGAACCGCCAGCACCAGCCGGCCGGCTCCGCTCAGGGCACGCAGCGGGGCGCCGCGGGACACGGTTCCCTCGGGGAACACGCCGATACATCCACCGTCCTGGAGCTGGGCGATCGCGGCCTCCAGTGCGCCAGTGTCGCCGCGACCGCGCTCGATCGGGATCTGCCCCATCCCATCCAGCACCCAGCCGACGGCACGTACTTTCCACAGCGACGACTTCGCCAAGGCACGCAGCTGCCGGCGCCGAACTGCGGCCACGCCGAGCACCAGCGGATCCCACGCCGAGTCGTGGTTGGCCATCAGGACGGTCGGCCCACGCGCGGGCAGGTGTTCGGCGCCGATGACTTCGAGTCGGCCCCACCAGCGCACGATCGGGCCGGCGCAGGCCATCACCACTCGATAGGTCGGCGAGATCTTCTCCAGTGGCACACCGGCATCTTCGCATCCCGGCCCGGGAACCTGACGGCTGACTGTTTCCTCACTTCTGCATTGCTAGTCGCGCTCGCAACGGCCCCGCGGTGCCAGGGTGGATCGGTGCGATCGCCACGCCCGGAGGGCGCTGCAGCTGCAGCGGCTGCACGGCCCGGTTACCACGTCGGCGAGCCGGCGTATCGGCGAGTTGTGCTCGCTCTGTTCGCGGCCGGTCTGGCCACGTTCGCCTTGCTGTACAGCGTGCAACCTCTGCTACCGGAGCTGGCCCGCACGTTCCACGTGTCGGCCGGCCAGAGCGCGCTGTCGATCTCTGCCTGCACGGTCGGTCTCGGCATCGCTCTGCTGTTCGCCGGGCCCCTGTCGGAGGTGCTCGGTCGCACCCGGCTGATCGTCGTCTCCCTGATCGCGTCTTGCGTGATCGCCGCGCTGTGTGCGGTGGCGCCGTCCTGGCCGGCGCTGCTCGCGCTGCGCACCGTGCAGGGCATCGCGCTGGCCGGGGTCCCGTCCGCCTGCGTCGCATACCTTCGCGAGGAGATCAGCGACGAGGCTCACGGGAAGGCGACAGGCCTCTACGTCGGCGGCACCGCCATCGGCGGGATGCTCGGCAGGCTGCTGGCCAGTGCAGTGGCTGAACTCGGCGGCTGGCGTTATGCCGTTGCTGCTGACGCCGTGCTCGGCCTGCTGTGTGCCATTGCGGTCGTCCTGCTCCTGCCGGCCTCACGCAACTTCCGGCCCGCGCCGGCCAGTCCACGCCACCTGCTGCGGTTGACCACTCAGTTGCTCCGGGACCCTGCGTTGCTCGGGCTCTACGCCCTTGCCGCGACGATGATGGGCGCGTTCGTCGCGGTGTACAACGCGATGGCGTTCCGGCTCGCCGCCGCACCGTACCTACTCGGGTTGGGCACCGCGGGCCTGGTGTTCTGCGTCTACCCGATCGGGTCGGTCAGCTCGAGCCTTGCCGGCCGCTGGGCAGATCGCGTCGGCCGACGCGCCGTGGTACCCGTTGCGTGCTTCGTCGCCCTTGCCGGCGTGTTACTCACCTTGCCCAGTCCGCTGGCGCTGGTGGTCGTCGGGCTGGCCGTACTGACCGGCGGGTTCTTCGCTGCGCACGGCGTGGCCAGCGGATGGGTGGCGGCGCGAGCTCACGCCGGACCGGGCGGCACCGCGCAGGCGGCGTCGCTCTACCTGTTCGGTTACTACCTGGGCTCGTCGGTCTTCGGTGCTCTGGCCGGTACCGCATGGACCTCGCACGGGTGGGGCGGCGTGGTGGTGCTGTCGAGTGCACTGATCGGCGTTGGGCTGCTGATTTCGGTCGCACTGCGGCGCACGGCGCCCATAGCCCCTGCTGCGCATACTCAGCCGGACGCACCGGCCCGGACCTACCATCGGCATGGTGATCGGCGATGACATAGTGGCGGGCATGAGGGCTCCCATCGTCGGACTGTTGCACCCCGGCCAGATGGGTACTGCGGTAGCCGCTGCCGTGCAATTGCACGCCGGGCCAGTGCTGTGGGCCGAGGCGGGTCGTTCCCCCGCTACCACCAAGCGTGCGGAGTGGGCCGACCTGCTTGCGGTGCGCACGGTCGCCGACGTGGCCCGCCGCAGTGATGTGGTCATCTCTCTGTGCCCGCCGCATGCGGCGCTCGACGTCGCCCGACAGGTTGCCGAGGCCGGCGGCGTGGAGCTCTTTCTCGACGCGAATGCGGTCGCGCCGTCCACCATGGATGAGATCGGTGCAGTGCTGGGCGCGGCACACGTCGTGGACGGTGCGGTGATCGGACCGCCACCCTGGAAGGCGGGCCGTACCGTGCTGCACCTCTCCGGACCTCGTTCCGCGGAAGTTGCCGCCTTGTTCGCCGACGGTCCCCTGACGGCGCAGCTCGCCGGCGAGAAGATCGGTCAGGCGTCCGCGGTGAAGGCTTGTTACGCACTCCGCACGAAGGCTGTCCAAACGATGTGGGCGGTACTCGGCGCCGCCGCCGAGGAATACGGGGTCGCCGAGGCCATCCGCATCCAGCTGGCCCGCGACGGGGTGGACCTCGACGCCGAGATCACCCAGGTTGCGGCCCGCACGACCGCTACTGCCTGGCGGTTTGCCGGTGAGATGGAGGAAGCGGCCCGCGCATTCGCCGACGTCGGGCTGCCCGACGGGATGTCCCAGGCGGCAGCCGAGATCTACCGGCGGATCGCCGGCACGCTGCCGCGCGACGCCGATGCGGGAGCCGCGGACTGGATTGCGGCGGTGCGGCAGCACTCCGGGTAGGGGCTGGGCAAGTGGTAACGAAATGATTACGGTGGAGCTGCGCGGTACTCCCCCCACCCGCGCAAGGAGGCACCCATCGTGCGCAAAATCCCCCTCATCACAGCAGTCGCCACCGCGGCGATCGCCGTGCTCGGTCTCGCCCCGGCCGTGGCGCAGGCCAGCCCGGTCCCGAATTCGGCGCGGACCTTCGCGCCGGTGCAGCTGCACGGCAAGTCCGCGGCGCAACGCCGGCACGGTTACAACGAGAACGGCTACAACTGGTCAGGCTGGGCCGTCCAAGGCTCCGGCTTCACGTCGGTGTCGGCCAGCTGGACCGAACCGGCTGTCACCTGCAATTCCACCAACGACCTGTTCGCGCCCTGGATCGGCATCGACGGATACGGCAGCAACTCGGTCGAGCAGACCGGCGTCGCCACCGACTGCTCGTCGGGCTCGCCGGAATATGCCGCCTGGTACGAGGTCTATCCGGCCGCTCCGGTCTACTACAGCAACGCCGTGTCCGCCGGAGACTCATTCACCGCGACGGTGAACCGCAGCGGGACGAGCTACACGCTGCGCATCACCGACAACACGCGAGGCTGGACGAAGACGACCACCCAGTCCTACGCCGGTGCCAACGCATCCGCCGAGTTCATCCTGGAATCGCCTACCGGCGCTTACCCGTCATTCGGCTCCGTGCAGTTCACCGGCTGCACGATCGACGGTGCCCCGCTGGCCAACTACGGCGGCGTCGCGCTCGATGCCAGCAACAGCTCGGGCTACGAGGACCGCACCAGCCCGGTTTCGAACGGCACCGATTTCACGGTCACGTACCTGCAGGAGTAGTCGCGCGCCGAGGGGGAGGTTCTGGCCGCGACACGCCGGCAATCGGTGCCGTCATCTCCCCCTCGACCGGCACAACCTCCCCTTCGGCGGCGCGTCAGCGCGCCGTGTCCGATGTGGTCGCTTCGATCAGAACGGTGGCGGGTCAGGATCACCGGCCAGCTCCGCTGCGGGCTCGGGCGGACTGACCAGTGGTTCGACGGTGGTCGGTAGCGGGCGGCGGTTTGGTGCGGTAGGTGTGGCCGGTGGGGCTGGTCCAGACCGTCGATCCGTCGGACTGTCGTTGCGGTTGCCAGTGCGCGAGGTGTTTGCAGCGGTGATGCCGCCGACACAGCGGGTGCAGGTTGCCTTCACAGGTCGGGCCGCCGTCTTTGGCCGCCGTCAGGTGGTCCAGGTCGCAGGCCACGGCGGGGCGGGTGCAGGAGGCGAAGGTGCAGGTTTGGTCGCGGGCGATGATGAACGCCGCCAACCGGGCCGGCGGCCGATACGTCCTACTGCCGTAGTCGAGCAGCCGGCCGTGGTCGTCGGTGAGCAGCCGCCGCCAGGTGCCGGTGTCGTCTTTGGCGATGCGCCGGGCCATGCGCGGCGGGGATCGGGCCGTACCCGGCCAACTCACCCGGTTGTTCGTCCAGGCCGAGCAGGGTGGATGCGGCGACGGTGAGCTGCACCGCCGGCCGCGCCCCATGCCGCCGCGTCAGGGCGGGATCGGCCAGGGCGGAGTCGGCCAGGGTGACCAACGCATCCGCCCGCCGCTGATCCGCCGACCGGCTGTCCCCGCCGTTGCCGAAGATGGTTTCTGCAGGCGATGGCGTCGATCGCGGTCAGCACCGTGGCCGCCCCGTCGGCCGGGAGGTAGGCCCAGAGCTGGGCCATGCCGTGCAGGTCGGGGGTGAGCACCACCCGCCGCTGCTCCACCGCGTCGGCATGCCGCTCCTGCTCACCCGCCGGGTCCAACGCCAGCACCGCCCGAGTCACCGAGGCCCGGAACTGGCTGACCGTCTGCTCCGAGGCCTTGTCGAGTACTCGTTCTTCGACAGCGCGGGCGATGTCTCGGGTCGAGGTTCATGACGGCGGAGGCGAGTAGCTCGGCGTGCCGGGCGGTGATGTCCCCGGCCCGCAACGCCGCCAGCGTCTTCCGCAGCGTGGTGGTGAGCAGCTCCGCGCGGTGCACCTGGGTCGCGGCGGTCGCTGGGGCGATACGCAGCACCGCGGCGATCTCCTGGACCGACCACTTCTCGTTGCTCGGGTCGTCCCGAGAGATCGCGGCGAGTAGGTCGATCTGCCGGGCGGCGTCGAACCCGGCTTGCCGGCGCAACACCACCAGCAGATCTACCCGACCGATATCCGACAGACTCGAGAGTTTCGCGAACTGGGCGGCGTGCATCGAATCCGGGTGTCGGCGCCAACTCGGCGAGGGTCGCGATTGAGTCGTCGGGAAGGGTCAGCACATCGACCGGCGACGGCACATACCCCTCGCTATCGCCGCGCTCCCCGTTGTGCATGACCCAATTCTAGGTCGAGGCACCGACAATTTCGGGCTATCCACAGACCCAATCGTGAAAGAGATTTCCCTTACCGCGTAAGGCGAAACGCAAGTCTCGCAACGCAACCCGACAACCGCAGGACCGAAGCGAAACCGCAACCCGACAACGCAAACCAGAAGCCCACGCATCCGTCGCTGCCCGTAGTAAACCGAACCAAGCTGGAACCGCACCCGACAGCGCAGAGCAGAAGCGCAAACATCGGTCGCTGCCGCAGTAAACCGGACCACGCTGAAACAGCAACCCGACGACAGCGGCGGAAAAATCACCGCTCCCAGCGGTAATCCACCCGGTGGCCGATCTCGCGGTATCCCCCGGCTGCGAACGCCGCTCGCATCGGGCTGTTCGCCCGGTCGGTGTCAGCGCGAATGTGCCGGTGGCCGGCGGCCATCAACAATCCCGTGCCGTGCGCCAGCAGCTCGCCGGCGTAGTGGTTGCCGCGGTGCGCCCGGGCCACGCCGAGTTCGGCGAGCACGCCGCCAGCGTCGATGACGGACGCGATCACGTATCCGACCGGCACACCGTCCCGCTCGCCCAGCACGAACCACTCCGGCGGACCGGAATAGAGCAGGAAATCAGCGAGCATCTGCTCGGCGTGCAACTGCCGGCCCTCCCGGGCCGCGCCGACCTGCATGCCGTGATCGAGCGACCCGTCGATGACCTCAGCCAGCAGCGCGACTACCTCGCCGGGCCGCCGCTCATTTGTCGGGCGGAACGACAGCGCGCCGGGCTGCCCACCGATGCCGAACTCGGCGCGCCATTCCAGTCGGATCCGCTCGACAGTCGGTTCGAATCCGGTGGCCGCCAGCAATGCGGCGTACTCCGGGTGCACGTCCTCGACGCGGGCCTCGTCCAGATTCGCGATCGTGAGCGCTGTCCGGGCCGACTGCAGGCGCAGCGCTGCCCGGCTGTGCTCGACGAGCGCCACCGCAGCATCGTGATCCGATCGCAGGACCGATATGAGCGTGGACGGTTCCGGCGCCCCGGAGCGCCCCCACCAGTAGAGGCTGGCCCGCACGGCGCCGGTTTCGTCCAGTGCTTGCCAGCACCACTCCGGACGCAGCGTGCCTTCGGCAAAACATCCAGCCAGGTCGGCGCGCCACCGGTCCGGGTCGGGGGTGGCCACCGCGAACGACTCGACCGCGTCAGCGCTTCGGTCGGCCAACGTGCGGAACGTGAAGGTCACAGCGCGCGGCCCTCAGCTCGTCGGCTCGTCGAGCAACACTTCACGCAGCACATCCAGGCCGACCGAGCCGATGTCCAGAGCGCGGCGGTGGAACGCGGCCAGATCGAAGGCGTCGCCCTCCCGCTGCCGCACCTGATCGCGCAGGTCCATCCAGATCCGCTCGCCGACCTTGTACGAAGGAGCCTGGCCGGGCCAGCCGAGGTAACGGTCCAGCTCGAACTGCAGCATCTCCTCCCCCATCCGACAGTGGCTGGTCAGGAACTGCCACGCCTTGGCGGCATCCCAGGTGCCGCCGCCGAGTTCGGCC
Organism: uncultured Actinomycetota bacterium; assembly: GCA_963703085.1. GTDB lineage: Bacteria > Actinomycetota > Actinomycetes > Mycobacteriales > Jatrophihabitantaceae > DATAEG01. Next base: position 87,978 of record OY969789.1, read on the forward strand.
GGGGCCGCAAGCTGCAGGTGCACCCCGATATCAAGCGCTACCCGAGCCGCCCGGAAACCCTGCGCGTCCAGCATGCCCAGTCGAGCACCCGGCTCGTCGAGATACCCCAGTTCGGCCATCAGCCGTTCCGCATACAGGGCCCATCCCTCGCCGTGCCCGGACACCCAACACGCCAGCCGGCGCCACCGGTTGAGCAGGTTGGATCGGAAGGCGGTCTGCCCGCATTGCAGGTGATGGCCGGGCACCCCCTCGTGATAGACGGTGGTCACCTCACGCCAGGTGGCGAACTCCTCGACGCCTTCGGGCACCGACCACCACATGGTGCCGGGACGGGTGAAGTCGGCCGTGGGCGGCAGGTAGTAGATGCCGCCGGTCGTCGTCGGTGCGATCCGGCATTCGATCCGGCGCACCGGGTCGGGGATGTCGAAGTGTGACGCGCCCAGTTCAGCAACGGTCGCGTCGGCGAGCGCCTGCATCCACTCCCGGAACGGTTCCTTGCCCCGGATGACCCGGGCCGGATCGCCGTCCAACGCCGCCACCGCATCGTCGACGCTGCCACCTGGAACGATCTGCTCGGCCACCTGAGCCATCTCGGCCTCGATGCGGGCGAGTTCGTCCAGGCCCCACTGGTAGGTCTCCTCGAGGTCGACCTTGGCGCCGAGGAACATTCGCGAGCCGAGGGCGTATCGGTCGCGGCCGACCGCGTCCTGCTCCGGGGCATGCGGAAGCAATTCCTCGCGCAGGAACGTAGCGAGCTCCAGGTAGCCCTCGCCGGCCGCCCTGGCCGCCTCGGCCGCCGCGGCTCGCACTGATTGCGGAACGTCGTCGCGCGCCGCGAGACCGGCGAAGAAACCCTTGGGCGCGCCGTACTCGTCGCACTGGAGGATGCATTTCTCCACTTGGCGGCGCGCCGCCACCTGATCGCGCCCGCGGGCGGCCAACAACCCCGCCCGGTAGCTCTGCAGCGCTGCGGGCACGGCGGCCATCCGCTGCGCGATGGTCGACCAGTCCTCCGCGGTCTCCGTCTTCATCATGTCGAAGACCATTCGGACCTCTTGGACCGGACTGGCGATCACATTCAGGTCCCGCTCGATCTCGCCGCTGTCGAACATCTCCAGTTGCAGACCGAGCCGCTCCTTCATCGCCGCGATGGTGACTCTGTCTTCGGCGTCCGTATCGCCTTCGGCAGCCGTCGTTTCCAGCTCGGCCAACGCCGTGCGCGCGAGATCAGCGACTGCGCGCCGCCCGTCCGGCGAGAAGTCCGGCAGCAGGTGGTCGTAGCCGGGCACCCCCAGGACGGTCGCGAACAGCGGATCGAGGGCGGCGGAATCGTCGACGAACCGATCGGCGACCTGATCGATCCGGCTGGAACGGGTGTCGCTGGCGGCGGGGAGGTCATCTGTCATCCCAGCAACGTACGTCACCGGACCGACCGCCTTTTCACGGACTGACATCTGTCACCCCGAGCCGGTCATCTTCGGCTCCTGCGGCCCGATGCTCCCGGATGACAAGCTGAACCACATGACCGACGCTGATCTCACCCCGCGAGTAGGAGCGCCCGCTGCGCGGCAGCTGCGCGCGCCGCGCTATCTCGTCAGCCCACGAGCCAAGTGGTACTGGGGTGTGGTCGGCGTGCGGCTGTGGATCGGCGTGGCCGTCGGCGAGGCGATCTGGTGGCTCAGCGACGACGGCGACGCGACGGCACGGGACGTCGTGCTGGCGGTCACCGTCGTGGTGATGCTCGGATACCTGATCGTGATGCCGCAGTGGCGCTACCGGGTGCACCGGTGGGAGGTCACCGCGGAGGCGGTGTACACCCAGTCCGGGTGGATCACCGTCGAGCGGCGGATCGCTCCGATCAGCAGAATCCAGACCGTCGACACCGAGCGCGGGCCGATCGAGCAGCTGTTCGGGTTGGCCAACGTGACCGTCACCACGGCGAGTGCCGCCGGGCCGTTGCGCATCCACGGGCTGACCCACACCCAGGCCGACGACATCGTCGAGCACCTCACTGCCACGACGCAGGCCAGCCGGGGCGACGCGACGTGAGCGAGCCCGTCATGCTCGACGGCTACGAGCCGATGCCGCCCGAGGTCCCGGGGGTGAGCGAGCAGCCATGGACCCGGTTGAGCGACCGGATGCTGTTCGTGCATGTGGCCACCGACCTGATCCGGGCGATTCCAGCACTGGCCGGTCTGCTGCTGGCCGGTAGCAGCTCGGGGCACGGCGGGCTGTGGGGCTTGGCCGGCGCCGGGGTCGCCATCGCGCTCGCCGTGGTGCGCTGGTTCACCACCCGATACCGGATCACTCCGTCCCAAGTGCAGCTGCGCAGCGGCCTGCTGCGCCGCAAGCGGATGTCGGTGCCACTCGACCGAGTGCGCACCGTGGACGTCCAGGCCACGCTGTTCCACCGGATGGTCGGGCTCACCAAGCTCAAGATGGGCACCGGTCGCGCCGATACCGAGAAGGAGAAGGGCCTCACCCTGGACGGCTTGACCGTCGGGCAGGCGAACGAGTTGCGTGACGAGCTGCTGCACCGGCGCGGCCGACCCGCCGCCGGCGATGCTTCGGCCGAGGGCCCGGCCGTATCGACGACCAGCCGGTCATCAGCCGACGAGCTGATCCGGCTCGATCCGGCATGGATTCGCTACGGCCCGTTCACGATGACGGGGCTGGTCGCCGTCCTCGCCGTCGCGGGGCTGGCCTGGCGGATCGTCAACGAAGCTCATGTCGACCCGAACAAGTACGCCGCCTTCCGCACGGTGCGCCACCACGTCGATCACACGCCGGTGGGCGTGCTCGCCGTGCAGGTCGCGCTCGTCCTCCTGGTGCTGGTGGCCGTGCTGTCCACCGCGGGATACGTGCTGGCCTTCTGGCACTTCCGGCTGGTGCGCACCGGTGAAGGCACGTTGCACCTCACCCGAGGGTTGCTGACCACCCGCTCGACGACGATCGAGGAGCGCCGGCTGCGCGGCCTGGAGCTGTCCGAGCCGCTACTACTGCGCGCAGTGCGCGGTGCCCGGGTGATCGCGGTCGCGACCGGGCTTCGGGTCGGCCGCGGCGCCGAGCGCGGCGGATCGGTGCTGCTCCCGCCGGCGCCACGTCGGGTGGCCGAGACGGTGGCGACCGCCGTACTGGGCACCGGGGCACCGCTGGCGGTGGCGCTCCGCCCGCATCCGGCCGCGGCGCAGCGCCGCCGGGTCACCCGGGCGATTGGGGTTGCCCTGGTACCGGCCCTCGCAACGGTCCTTGCCGTGCTGCTCGGTGCGCCGCTCCCTTGGCTGCTGGCCGGCGCCGCCGTGCTGCTGCTCACCGTGCCGCTGGCACTGGACAGGTATCGCTCGCTGGGTCATCAGACGAGCGACGGCTACCTGGTCGTGCGCGAAGGCACGCTGGTGCGCCGTCGGGTCGCGCTGAGCGCAGATTCGGTCATCGGCTGGAACTTCCGGCAGTCGTTCTTCCAGCGGCGCGCCGGCGTCGCAACGCTCACCGCGACGACCGCATGCGGCCGGCAGCACTATCGCGCCCTGGATCTCGCCGCGGACGAGGCTGTGCCCTTCGCCGATGAGGTGGTGCCCGATCTGCTCGGCCCGTTCCTCCTGCCCGCGGACCCGGTCTCCTCGCGCGGAGCATGATGGCAACAGGCAGGCATCGCGGTGGAGGGAGCCGAGCCGATGGACCGTCAGCCACCTGAGCGCGACACCGGCGACCAGATCCCGGAGGTCGGCACGCCCAAGACCTGGGCTGCCGGGGTTCCGGCGGTACTCGAGTCCGCCCGGATGTCCTACGCGCAGATGGGCGCCACCCGCACTGCCCGCAGCCTGTTCCGGCTGAATCAGAAGCACGGCTTCGACTGTCCCGGCTGCGCCTGGCCCGACCCGGCGCACCGCAGTGCGTTCGAGTTCTGCGAGAACGGCGCCAAGGCGGTTGCCGAGGAGGCCACCACCCGCCGCGTCGACGCGGCCTTCTTCGCCGCGCATCCCGTGACGGAGCTCGCCACCCGTAGCGACTACTGGTTGGGCCAGCAGGGCCGGCTCACCGAACCGGTGTACAAGGCGGCCGGCGACGATCGCTACCGACCGATCAGCTGGGACGCGGCCTTCCAGCTCGTCGCACGGCGGCTGCGCAGCCTGGCCAGCCCGGATCGAGCGGTCTTTTACACCTCAGGGCGAACCTCGAACGAGGCCGCCTTCGTCTACCAACTGCTGGTGCGTCGCTACGGCACGAACAACCTGCCGGACTGTTCGAACATGTGTCACGAGTCGAGCGGAGCGGCGCTGTCCACCACCATCGGGATCGGCAAGGGCAGCGTCACCCTCGAGGACGTGCACAGGGCTGAGCTGATCTTCATCGTCGGGCAGAACCCCGGCACCAACCATCCACGAATGCTCAACGCACTGGAGAAGGCGAAGAAGAACGGCGCGCGGATCGTAGCGGTGAATCCGCTTCCCGAGGCGGGGTTGCTGCGATTCAAGAACCCACAACGGCTCTCCGGCATCGCCGGCCGGGGCACCGCCCTCGCCGACGATTACCTGCAGATCAGGCTGAACGGCGACCAAGCCCTCTTCCGGGGCCTGTCCCGCCTACTGCTGGATGCCGAGGAGGCCGCGCCAGGAACCGTCTTCGACCACCAGTTCCTGGCCGAGCACACCGCCGGGCTAGACGCATACCTCGAGACCTTGCGGCAGGTCGACTGGGCTCAGATCTGCGCTGCTACCGGCTTGCCTCGCGCCGAGCTGGACAAGGTGGCCGAGGCGGCCCGCACTGCACGCTCGACGATCGTGTGCTGGGCGATGGGGCTGACCCAGCACAAGAACTCGGTAGCGACGATCCGCGAGATCCTGAACTTTCTGCTGCTGCGCGGAAACATCGGCCGGCCGGGGGCGGGAGTCTGCCCGGTGCGCGGGCATTCCAACGTCCAGGGCGATCGGACGATGGGCATCTACGAGAAACCGCCGGCGGTATTCCTCGACGCGTTACAGAAGGAGTTCGACTTCGACCCACCGCGGGCGGCCGGCCTGGACACCGTCGACAGCATCAGGGCGATGCGCGACGGGCGCGTTGACGTCTTCTTCGCCGTCGGTGGCAACTTCGTCCGGGCCACCCCGGACAGCGCAGTGACCGAGGATGCGATGCGCTCGTGCGCTCTGACCGTCCAGGTGTCGACCAAGCTCAACCGCTCGCACACCGTCTGCGGCGACGAAGCGCTCATCCTTCCGACGTTGGGGCGCACCGAACGCGACCACCGCGGGACGGGCGAGCAGGTCGTCACTGTCGAGGACTCGATGGGTGCCGTGCACCAGTCCCGCGGCAGACTCGCGCCTGCGTCGGACCACCTTCGCTCCGAAGTCGCCATCCTCTGCGGGCTGGCCGGCGAACTGTTCGCCGACGACACGACCCTCCCGTGGGCACAGTTCGCGGAGGACTACTCGCTCATCCGGGACCGGATCGCCCGGGTGGTGCCCGGCTTCGACGACTTCAACGCCAAGCTCGCCGCCCGGCCCGGTGGCTTCCTGCTCCCGCACCCACCGCGCGATAGCCGGACGTTCCCCACTGCGTCCGGCCGGGCGGAGTTCACCACCGCTGCGATCGAGGTCGTCGACGTGCCGGCGGGACGGCTGCTGCTGCAGACCATTCGCAGCCACGACCAGTACAACACCACCATCTACGGACTGGACGACCGCTACCGAGGCATCAAGGGCGGCCGCCGGGTGGTGCTCGTCCACCCGGACGACATCGCGTTGCTCGGCCTGCACGACGGCGAGCACGTAGACCTGGTCAGCGAGTGGCACGACGGCACCGAGCGACGCGCCGAGAGCTTCCGGCTGGTCGGCTACCCCACCGCGCGCGGCTGCGCCGCCTCCTACTTCCCGGAAACCAACGTTCTCGTCCCGCTGGACTCCACCGCGGACGAGTCCAACACGCCTGTGTCGAAAAGTGTCATCGTCCGGCTCGAGGCCAGCCAGCAGTAATTGTGGCGGCGGTCACAGTCACCGTGCGCCCGGAATGCCCCAGTCCGCTGCGTGGTTCTTGACAACGCTATTGATTGAGCGCTCAACCGTATCTCGGAAAGGACCACCCATGACTCAAACCACCGTGCAGATCCCCGGCTACCTGGCCGGCTCCTGGACGATCGATCCCACCCACACCGACATTTCCTTCCTCGTTCGCCACATGATGGTGTCCAAGGTGCGCGGGCACTTCCCGGACGTCACCGGCACCATCACCACCGCCGAGAACCCGCTGGATTCCACGGTGACCGCCGCGATCAAGCTGGCCGCGATCGATACCCGCAACGAGCAGCGCGACAACCACATCCGCTCCGCTGACTTCTTCGAGGTGGAGAAGTACCCGGAGATGACGTTCGTCTCTACCGGGCTCGAGCAGGACGGCGACGACTTCGTGTTGACCGGTGACCTGACCCTGAAGGGCGTCACCAAGTCCGTGGCGCTCACTCTCGAGATCGGCGGATTCGGCCCGGATGCCTACGGCGGCACCCGCGCCGGCTTCACCGCGACCGGCACCATCAACCGCAGCGACTTCGGTGTCGACATCCAGATGCCACTTGACGGCGGCGGCGTCGTCATCGGCGAGAAGATCACCCTGAACCTCGAGATCGAAGCGGTGCTCGACCAGAACTGAGCAGCCGCCCGAAGATGCCCACAGCCGCGGCGGGCGAGTACCCGCCGCGGCCTGCATCACCCGATAGGTCGGTCCGGCAGCCAGCACGCCTGCACTGCGTGATAGGCGTCCGGCTTGCCGGACCAGACCGTCGCGCTGGGCTGCAGCTGCGGGCTCAGCTCGTGGTGCCAACTGCCGAATTCGGTGTCGACGAAGTGCGCGTCGATATGACGCCACCACGATGCTGCATGCTCGGCGTAGGACGAATCACCGGTGGTGCGCGCCAACGCATCCGCGGCCAGCGTCGCCTCTGCCGCGACCCAATGCATGCGCTCGCGCACGACCGCGTTGTTGTCCCAGTCCAGGGTGTAGCAGAACCCGTCACTGCCGTCGGCAGCCCAGCCGCGTAAAGCCTCGGCGAACAATGCCTGCGCGGCGGGGACAAGCCATTGCGGCGGGTCGGTCATCGAGGCCGAGAGGTTCAGCAGCAACCGCGACCACTCCAGGCCGTGCCCGGGGGTGATGCCGTAGGGCCGGAACCTGTCGTGCTTGTTGTCGATGTTGTACTCCGGCAGCACGTGCCAGTCCGAGTCGAAGTGCTCGGGGATGCGCCAGTCGTGCTGCCGCGCCGCGCCGTCGATCAACGCACCGGCGATGCGCAGCGCGCGCTCGCGCCAGATGCCGGCACCCGACGCTGCCGCGGCAGCGAGAAAGGCCTCGGTGCTGTGCATGTTCGCGTTCGCGCCGCGATAGGCCTCTAGATCGGTCCAGTCGTTGGCGAAGCTCTCCTGGCAGCGACCCTCGGCCTCGGTCCAGAACCGCGACTCGATGATGCCGCTGATATCGGCGAACAGCTCCGCTGCGCCGGGTGCGCCGACACCCAGGGCGCTCGAAGCAGCAAGCAACACGAAGGCGTGGTCGTAGGCGCTCTTGCGGGCCGACGTCGGATGCCCGGCTGCGTCCAACGAGGAGAACCAGCCCCCGTTCTCGGCGTCGACAAAGATGGTGCGCAGCGCAGTAACGCCATGGGCAACCAGGTCGGCGGCTCCGGCGCGCCCGGAGAGATGAGCCAGGGCGAAGACGTGCGTCATCCGGCCGGTGATCCACAGCGGGAATCCCTGCGCCTCATCCACCGCGCCACGGTCGTCCAGCCAGCCGAAGCCCCGGCCCGGCACGGCCGAACCCTCGGCGAAGTCCCACAGCCGAGTCGCCTCGTCCTGGCGCCACCGCGCTGATCCCGCTTCTGCCGCCACAGCTCCGTCTCCCTTGCTCGCCGGTAACGTGCACCGCGTGCACCGACCCTTTCATCCGGGACGACCGGCCCCGTGACCGGCCCCGGCGTGGCACGGGTGCCGCCGCCTCGTCGACTCGGCTGGGAGATCGTCCTGGTGCTCGGCGTCTCGCTGGGCGCGTCCGCTGTGAACGCCGCACTGGACCTGATCGACCGGCTCACCCGACCCACCGCGCTGGGCTCACAGACCGCGACGCTGAACGGCACCTACGTCTCTGATCGCGAGTGGCTCGACTTTCTGTACCAGGTGGCCGGACTGGCCGAAGGATTCGTCGCTCCAGCGCTCGCGCTCCTGCTGCTGTCCCGGCTGCCGGGCGGCCTCGGCTTCGGCATCGGTTTCGATCGCACCCGGTGGCGACCGGAGTTGCTCTACGGCGCCGGCTTCGCCGCGTTGATCGGCCTGCCCGGCCTCGGCCTGGTCTATCTGGCGTCGCGCTACGGCTTCAACGCACAGCTCGAGGTCACCGACATCCCGGCCGTTTGGTACCGCGTCCCGGTGCTGCTGGTGTCGGCCCTGCAGAACGCCACGTCCGAGGAAGTCATCGTGACCGGCTATCTGCTCACCCGGCTGGCCCAACTGGGCTGGAGCCGGGAACGCTCGATCGCGGCGGCGGCACTGTTGCGCGGCAGCTACCACCTCTATCAGGGCTTCGGCGGCTTCGCCGGCAACGCCGTGATGGGCCTGATCTTCGGGTGGTGGTTCAGCCGGACCCGCCGCGTCCTGCCGCTGCTCATCGCGCATTTCCTGCTCGACGCGATCAGCTTCGTCGGCTACGTCTACCTGCACAACCGGATCAGCTGGCTTTGATCGACCGCATGCACGGCAGACGGACGCGCATGCGTCCGCACCTGCGGATATGCTTCCGACGTGCCGACCTACCGGATCCGTGAAGCCGCAGACTTGCTGGGCGTCAGCGATGACACCGTCCGGCGCTGGGTCGACGCCGGCCGGTTGACCGCCTCACCCGACGAGTCCGGCCGGCGCACCGTCGCTGGCGACGAACTGGCCAGGGTCGCGACCGAACTGGCGGCCGGCGCACCACGACCGGCGGCCAGACCGATCGTTGCGGAATCGGCCCGCAACCGGTTCGAGGGTCTGGTCATCCGGGTCGTGCGCGACGCAGTGATGGCGCAGGTCGAGATCCAGTCCGGGCCGCACCGGCTCGTCTCGCTGATGAGCCGCGAATCCGCCGATGAGCTCGGCCTCGAACCCGGCGTGCGCGCGATCGCCGCGGTGAAGTCCACCAACGTCGTCGTGGAGGTGCCGGCATCGTGAGTTCAGTGACTCCCGGTCGTCGGATGACCGTGCTGCTCGCCGTCGCAACCGTCGTGGTGGCGCTGGTCGGGTGCAGCTCGTCGACGAAGCGGAGCGACCCCGGCAAGCTCGCCGGAACCGTCACCGTCTTCGCGGCGGCCTCACTGACCGGCACCTTCACCGAACTCGGCAAGCAGTTCCAGCGCGCACATCCCGGCGTCAAGGTGACGTTCGACTTCGATGCGAGCTCGGCGCTGTCCACGCAAATAACCGAGGGCGCCGGCGCGGATGTGTTCGCCTCTGCGGCCACCTCGAACATGGACACCGTCGTCAAGTCCGGCGACGCCAAGGACCCCAAGAACTTCGTCAAGAACGTCATGGAAATTGCAGTACCACCGAGCAATCCCGGGCACATCACGACGCTGCAAGACCTTGCCAAACCAACGGTCAAGGTCGCCCTCTGCCAGAAGCAAGTGCCGTGCGGCAAGACCGCCTATGCCGTCTTCAACAAAGCCAAGATCACCGTCAGGCCGGTGACCGAGGAGAAGGACGTCAAGACCACGCTGGCCAAGGTCAGTTCGAACGAAGTGGATGCAGGCGTCGTCTACGTCACCGACGTCAAGGCCGCCGGTGCGACGGTGCACGGAATCGAGATCCCGGCCGAGGTCAATGCCAGCACCGAATACCCGATCGCCGCGTTGACCCACTCGAAGAACAGCAGCACGGCGCAGGCATTCGTCGACTTCGTGCTCTCCGCCGCAGGGCAGCGGGTGCTCACGGCGGCGGGCTTCTCGGCACCCTGACCAGCTGATGGCTACGGCGCCCTCATGAGATCCGGCCAGCGCGTGCTGCGCGCGCCGCAACGCGCTCGGCTCGCTGTGGAAGGCGAGCAGCGCAGGGGCGTACCGGCAGCGTTCCTGCCCCTCGCTGCCGTGTGCGTGCTGTTCCTCGGCATGCCCATCGTCGGGCTGTTGGTGCGGGCGCCCTGGCGCACCCTGCTGCCGACGCTGCGCGAGGCAGATGCGCTGCGCGCGATGCGGCTGTCCCTGGAGTGCGCCACGTCCGCGACCGTGCTGGCGCTGCTGATCGGCGTGCCGACCGCCTGGGTACTCGCCCGGGCCAGGGTCGCCGGCATTTCCATCCTCCGTGCGGTCGTGCTGCTGCCGCTGGTATTACCACCGGTGGCCGGCGGCATCGCACTGTTCGCCGCATTCGGCCGCAGCGGACTGATCGGGCAATACCTGGACCGCTGGCTCGGCATCACCTTGCCCTTTTCCACGATCGGTGTCGTGATTGCCGAGACGTTCGTGGCGATGCCGTTCCTGATCGTCACCGTCGAAGGCGCGTTGCGCGGTGGCGACGGTGGCCTCGAAGAGGCGGCGGCGAGCCTCGGCGCCTCCCGCTGGACGATCGTGCGCAGGGTGACCCTGCCCCGGCTGCTGCCGTCACTGATCGCCGGCTCGGTGTTGTGCTGGGCCCGCGCACTCGGCGAGTTCGGTGCCACCATCATCTTCGCCGGCAACAACGCCCTGCACACCCGGACCGCACCCATCCTGGTCTCGCTCGGGCTGGACACCAGCCCGCAGCAGGCGATCGCGCTCAGCCTCGTTCTGGTGTTGGTGTCGTTGGTCATTCTGGTCGGATTGCGTGACCGCTGGTTGCGCCAGGGCACCGCGCAGTGACGGCGGCCGACCTGCATGCGCGGGTCGTGGTGAGCCGTCCCGGTTTCCGGCTCGATGTCGACATCACGGCGCCGGCCGGCGCGGTGGTCGCGGTGCTCGGGCCCAACGGTGCCGGCAAGTCCACATTGCTGCGCGCTCTGGCCGGGCTGACCCCGGTGACCGGTGGCCGGATCACGCTGGCTGATCACGTCATGGACGATGCGCAGTCGGGCGTGTTCATCCCGGTTACCGACCGCCGGGTGGGCGTGGTGTTCCAGGACTACCGCCTGTTCGGTCACCTGAGCGTGCGCGACAACGTCGCGTTCGGTCCGCGCAGCCGGGGCGCGCCACGCCGCGCCGCTCGAACCACTGCCGGCGAGTGGCTGGGCCGACTGGGCATCCAGGAACTGGCCGACCGGCGACCCGCAGCGCTCTCCGGCGGCCAGGCGCAACGGGTCGCGCTGGCCCGGGCCCTCGCTGCCGAACCTGACCTGCTGCTGCTCGACGAGCCGCTGGCCGCTCTCGACGCGCAGACGCGGATCGACGTGCGAGCGGTACTGCGGGAGCACCTGCACGCCTTCGCCGGTCCCTGCCTGCTGGTCACTCACGATCCGCTCGACGCGTTGCTGTTGGCCGACCGGCTGATCGTGCTCGAGGACGGCACGGTGCGCCAGGACGCCGATCCGGCCACCGTGGCCGCCCGGCCCGCGACGGACTATGTGGCCCGGCTGCTCGGCGTCAACCTGTACCGCGGCCGCGCCGAGGCAGGCGCACTCCAACTACCGAACGGCGGACGGCTGGCCATCACCGACACCGGCCTGCGCGGCGAGGTCGTGGCGATGGTGCGGCCATCGTCGATCACGGTGCATCCCGAGCACCCCGGGCCGAGCAGTGCACGCAACGTGTGGCCGGCGACGGTGCAGCGCATCTCGCTGCTGGGCGACCGGGTGCGCCTCACGCTGCGCGGGCACCCGGATGCCATCGCCGATCTCACTCCTCTGGCGATCAGCGAGCTGGGCATCGTCGAGGGCCGGGAGGTCTGGCTCAGCGCCAAGGCCACCGATGTCGAGGCCTACGTGCCCGAGCTGTAATCGGCTGCGACCAGGTCGTGCCTCGTGGCAGGGTGGCTCCCCGTGACCAGTGAACTTGCCGTGCGGCACGTCGACCTGGCGGACCTTCCCGAATGGGGCCGAGCCGTCCGCACCACCTTTCTCGAGAACCCGGCCGAGCGACCGGAAATGACCGCCTGGCGCGCAAAGCACTACAACGAGGCGGCCACGTGGGGGGTACAGGACGGGGGACGGTACGTCGGCACCATGCGGACCTTCGAGACGCCCTTCACCGTGCCCGGTTGGGACGGTGACACGCTCGAGCTCACCGCCGACGCGGTCACGTCGGTGACGGTCGCGGCGACCCACCGGCGCCGCGGCCTGCTGCGCAAGCTCCTCGGCAACGCGCTGGACCTCGCCCAGGAGCGGGGCACCGCGCTGAGCATCCTGGTCGCAGCCGAATGGCCCATCTACGGCCGGTTCGGCTACTGGCCCGCATCACGCTGGTCCGAAGCCACCGTCGCACCGAGATCAGCCGGGGCCAAGCTGCGCCAACCGATGCTGGCCGGGTCGGTGCGCCAGTGGGACAGTGCGGACGTCCACAACATTGCGCCCGACGTGTTCGACCGGGCCCGGCGGCTGCGCAGCGGCAATATCGTGCGCGATGCCGGGGACTGGGAACGCGCCTTCCTGCCGGAACTCCGAGATCCGGACAGCCGCGAACCCACCTACATCGTGTACGAATCCGACGCCGGACCAGACGGCTATCTTGCCTGGCAGGGCACCGGAGCTATGGATCTGGACAAGGGCGGCACGATCCGGGTCGGGGACCTGGTGGCTGCAACACCGGCAGCGCACGCCGCGCTGTGGGACTACTTGCTGAGCATGGACATCGTCGAGGAAATCACCGTTGAGAACTGCGCGGTGGACGACCCGCTGCCGTTGTTGATGGCGGACGGACGCGCCCTGAGACTCCGGCCGATCGATGCTGTCTGGGTCCGCGTCATCGATGTTGCCGCGGCGTTGTCCGCCCGCGGCTACGCAACCGCCGGCCGGGTCGCGTTCGAAGTGGTCGACGACGACACCGGTGGCGACACGGCCGGCCGGTACGTACTCGAGGCGGAGGACTCGACGGCCACCTGCGTGCGCGACGACTCGGTCACTCCGGAACTGCGGCTCTACCAGCGGGCGCTGGCCGGCGTGTACCTCGGCGACTCCTCGCTGCGCACGCAACAGGCGGGTGGCCTCGTCGAGGAACTGCGGGCCGGTGCGCTGCGCCGCGCGGACGCGATGCTGCGCACCGGCCTGGCCCCTTGGCCGATGTCCGGCTTCTGAGCACCGGCTGCGGTAGCCAGGACAGAACGCGCTAGGCGGTCAGCGCTGCTCCGGCGGCGGTCCCTGCGGCGGGAACTGGGGCGGCGGAGGCGGCGCCTGGGGATGCTCGCTCCAGCCACCCTGCGCGGGTCCGGGTGGGGGCCCCTGCGGAGGGAACGGCTGCGGGCCGGGGTAAGGCTGGCCAGGGTGCGGCTGGCCGGGGTGCTGCGGCGGATGCGGCGGAGTCTGGCCGGCGTGCGGTGACTGGGCCGGCTGGGCCGACGGTGCCGGCGCTGCCTGCGGCGGCGCGGCCGCGGCGGTGATGTCCGACAGCGAGGGGATGCTCGGCAGTGCCGGGGACTCATCCGCGCTGTCGTCGTCGGCGACGTCGGTGGGTTCTTCCAGGTCCGCGTCGGTCGGCTCCACCACGCTGCTGACCAGGTTGGAGTCGAACCAGCCCTCGGTGTCGATCACGTGCGAACCGTCGCCGGTTGCGGTTTCGCCGGCCTTCAGCCACGAGGGCGGTTCGTCGCTGCCGCCACTGCCGCCGGCCAGCTTGCTCAGGCCCTCGATGGCCTGACTGAACTCACTCGGCACGATCCACATCTTGTTGGCGTCGCCCTGGGCGATCTGCGGCAGCGTCTGCAGGTACTGATACGCCAGCAGTGCCGGATCGGGCCGGGCATTGTGGATAGCAGCGAAGGTCGTCTCGATCGCCTTCGCCTGACCCTGTGCGGCAAGGAAGCGAGCGGCTCGCTCACCTTCGGCCCGCAGGATGCGCGACTGCCGATCCGCTTCGGCCGCCAGGATGGCGCCGGCCTTCTGGCCTTCCGCGGACAGGATCTGCGCTGCCTTCTGGCCCTCGGCCGACTTGATCGCCGACTCGCGCTGGCCTTCCGCGGTGAGGATCAGCGCCCGCTTGTTGCGGTCGGCGCGCATCTGCTGCTCCATCGCGTCCTGGATGGACGGCGGCGGGTCGATGGCCTTGATCTCCACGCGCGCCACCCGGATCCCCCATGGGCCGGTCGCCTCGTCGAGGACGCCACGCAACTGGGTGTTGATGCCATCCCGACTGGTCAGCGCCTGCTCCAGGTTCAGCGAGCCGACTACGTTGCGCAGCGTGGTGATGGTGAGCTGCTCGACGGCTTGGATGTAGTTCTGGATCTCGTAGCTTGCCGCCCGGACGTCGGTCACCTGGAAGTAGATGACCGAGTCGATGGCCACCGTCAGGTTGTCCGACGTGATGACCGGCTGCGGCGGGAACGACACGACCTGCTCCCGCAGGTCCATCGGGGTGCGCATTCGATCGACGAACGGCACGAGCACGGTGAGACCGGGCCCTTGCGTACGGATGTACCGGCCGAGTCGCTCCACCACCGCCGCGCGGGCCTGCGGGACGATCCGCACGCTGCGCAGGATGATGATGGCAACCACGACCAGCACGACGATCAGTGCGATGAGGCCTGCGTTCACCTATTGCTCCTTTGGCGTTCCTGGTGGGGAATTGCACGTTAGCGCGGCCGCGCGATGGGGGCGGCCGCGGGCAGCCGGATCGGCGAGAGGTTCAGGGGCCGTCCCAGACGACCGCGGTCGCGCCGGCGATCTCCATGACGTCCACGGTGGTACCGGCCTCGATGACCTGGCGCTCGTCGAAGGAGCGGGCTGACCATTCGCCGCCATTGAGGCGCACCCGGCCGCCATGGGCGTCCACTCGCTGCATCACCACGGCCTTCTTGCCGACCAGGGCGGCGGTGTTCATCGGAGCGGCCTGATGGGCCATCAGGTGACGCTTCGCCGTCGGGCGCACGCCGAGCAACAGCGCCACCGCGACCACGATGGCGACGATGACCTGCACCGCGGGCGGCAGGCCGATCAGGGCAACTGCCCCACCACCCAGCGCTCCTCCGGCAAGCATGATCAGCACCAGGTCGGCCGACAAAGCCTCTGCGCCGGCGAGAGCGCCGGCGGCGATGAGCCAGATCAACCATGCGGGCATAGAGCCATCCTCCCACTGTGAACACCGATTAGCTGCGCGAAGCGGCTCGCTCGCATCAGCCGAACGTCAGGTCCTACCCGGCGCAGTGGTGACGAAATCGATCAATTCCTCGACGGCGCGCAGCAGCGGCACTTCGAGATCCGCGTAGCTGTGCACGCTGCCGAGCACCCGGCGCCACAACTCGCGATGGTCCGAGACGGCCAGGGCCGCGGCCACACCCTCTTTCCACGGCACGCCGCGGGGCACGTTCGGCCAGTGGGCAATGCCCAGCGCGGCGGGCTTCACCGCCTGCCACACGTCGACGTACGGATGTCCGGTCACCTGCACGAACTCGTCATCCAGCGCAGCCACGATCCGGCTTTCCTTGCTCCCCGGGACGAGGTGGTCGACCAGCACGCCCAGCTTGGCGTCCGCCGCCGGCGCGAACTCGGCAACCCGTTCGACGAGATGGTCGATGCCACCCATCGGTTCGACGACAACGCCTTCGACCCGCAGGTCGTCGCCCCACACCCGTTCCAGCAGCGCCGCGTCGTGCACCCCTTCGACCCAGATGCGGCCGGCCCGCGCCACCCGAGCGGGAGCGCGCACCGCGACCGAACCGGATGCCGTACGCTGCCGCCCGATCGGGGCCGACGGTGTCGGTCGCCGCAGGGTGACCGGCACGCCGTCCAACAGGAAGGCAGCGGGCCGCAGCACGAAGGTGCGCCGCCGGCCGTTGCGGTCCTCGAGGACCACGGTGGTGCGATCGCAGCCGACGATCGCGCCACAGAAACCCGATCCGCAATCCTCCACGACCAGGCCGGGCACAGCGTCATGCTCCGCTACCGGTGGCCGGCGATGCGGGTCGTCGCGCAGCACATCCATCGGGTAGCGGGACACAATCCGGCAGGCTATTCGTAACGCTCGTGACCGGAGCGACGCCACGCGATTGGTGGTGCCAGAGTTTTTCGAATCGGTCCGCGCAGCTCTTGCGCGCCGCTCCGCCCGGGTCGTAATGTCATTCCTGCAAGGAAGCCGCAAGGCGGAATTGCCGGACAGAAAGCCGCAAGGCGGACTGTCCGAGGTGGCCCCCGGGACTTCGGTTCCGGGGGCCGCGTCATGTTGTGCCCACAATGCCGCCGCGCTGCCGCCCGCGGTGCCCGCTACCGTGGCCCGGTGACCTTCGTCCGCCTCCTGCCGGCCACCACCTCGGCCGCCGTCGCCGGGCGGTTGACTGCGTGGACCAATGCCTGGTTCGCCGGCCTGGCCGGCCCCGATGACGTGCTCGCCGGCGTCCGCGCCGCCGGGCCGACCCAGCTCGTCGACGGTCTGGGCGCGCACCCCGAGCCGCTGGCCGCGGTGCTGATCGAGTGGCGCCGACGCGGTGCCACCGCGTGCCGGGTCGTGCTGCCGGTGCCAGGTGACGTGCGGGGACTGCCCGGGCCGGACGACGTGCGCAGCGCGGCATTGCAGGCGGGCAGCGCTGTCCTCGCCGCAGGCACCGCTGCCGTCCCCGCCACCGGGCCGGCCCAGTGGTCGTGGTTCGAGACCGATCCGGCGCCGCGCGACACCGTGCATCTGCGCGAGGCCGAGGTCGACCTGATGGCAGCCATGCGCGAGACCGCCGACGCCTTCGCCGCGTTGGGGCCGAGCCGTTGGCATGACGACACCGCAGCCCGGTTGTCCGGCGCGCGCCGCGGTGACGTCGACCTGAGCCTGCCACCAGGCCATCCACAACAGGCGGTTCGGCTCCTCGCGCTGGCGCACCGACTCGCGGCGGCCGTGGAGCTCGCCGCCGACCACCGATCCGACGGCTCCATCACCGCCGCCGATGCGACCGCCCGCGCTGCGGCCTTGCGGACTCTGGCGACTGCGATACGCCGCGCCCTTGTCGCAGGCTACAGCGCGACTGTCGATTCGCCCGTCGATTGAGCCGGCTCAGGCACTGCGCGTGATGCAACACCCGGCGCCCACCGGGCACTGGTCCGCCGCCGGGCCGAACTGGCCCACCGCCAACCGCGGTGCGCCGTCGAGTTGCTCGCGGACGAGCTGGCGGATCGTCGAAATGAACGCCGGGTGGGTACCCGCCGTGGCGGCCCGGACGCACTGGATGCCGAGCCGCTTGGCTGTTTCGGCGGCCTCCGTGTCCAAGTCCCAGAGCACTTCCAGGTGGTCGGAGACGAATCCCGTCGGGCAGAGCACCACCGCGCGGGCGCCCGCGTCGGCCACCGCCACCAGGTGGTCGTTCACGTCCGGTTCCAGCCAGGGCACCTGCGGCGGTCCGGACCGGGACTGCCACACCAGGTCGAACTCCGCGCCGACACCACGGACGGCATCGGCCACCAGCCGTGCGGTCTCGCGTTGCTGCCTGCTGTAGAGGTGCCCGTCCGGGCCGGCCTGCTCGTCCGCGCGAGCCGGCACCGAGTGGGCCGTGAAGACCAGCCGGGCCTCATCACGAAGATCTGCCGGCAGCTCACCCAGCGCGGCCCGGACCGCCGCGACGTTTGCCTCGACGAAGCCCGGGTGGTTGAAGAAATGCCGCAGCTTGATCAGGTCGGGCGCACCGGCGCCCACTTCGTCCCGCGCGGCGGCAAGGTCCTCGCGGTACTGCCGGCAGCTGGAGTAGCCACCGGTCGCGCTCGTCGCCAGCACCAACGCCCGGCGCACTCCGGCATCGCGCATCGAGCGCACCGTCTCGCTCAGGAACGGCCGCCAGTTGCGATTGCCCCAGTGCATCGCCAGGTCGATGCCGTGTTCGGAGAAGTCGGTTCCCAACGCCTGGAGCAGGGCCCGGTTCTGCGCATTGATCGGTGAGATCCCGCCGAAGTGCTGGTAGTGCCCGGCCACGTCCTGCAGCCGCTCATCCGGGATACCCCGGCCGCGCGTCACGTTCCGCAGGAACGGCATGACCTCGTCCGGGCCCTCCGGCCCACCGAAACCGAGCAGCAGGAAAGCGTCGAACGGAGCCTCAGCCATGGTCGGCTTTCATACGCCCATCGCGTGGAATCCACCGTCAGCGTGCAGCATCTCGCCGGTGGTGGTGGGCAGCCAGTCGCTCAGCAAGGCAGCGCAGGTCCGGGCCACCGGCTCGGCGTCGGTGTTGTCCCAGCCCAGCGGTGCACGGGTGTCCCAGGCATCCTCGAATTCGCTGAAGCCGGGGATGCTCTTGGCCGCCATCGTGCGCACCGGGCCGGCGGCCACCACATTGACCCGGATCTTGCGGGGTCCGAGCTCGCGGGCCAGGTACCGCGATGCGGACTCCAGGCCCGCTTTCGCGACGCCCATCCAGTCGTAGGCCGGCCAGGCCACGCGCGCGTCGAAGGTCATCCCGACGATCGATCCGCCGGCGTCGCCGAAGAGCGGCAAGGTGGCGACGGCAAGGGACTTCAGCGAGAACGCGGACACCTGCACGGCGGTGGCGACGTCCTCCCACGGCGCGTCGAGGAACCCGCCGCCCAGGCATGACGGCGGCGCGAACCCGATCGAGTGCAACACACCGTCGAGTCCGTCGACATGCTCGCGCACCCGATCGGCCAGGCCATTGAGATGCTCCGGATCGGTCACGTCCATCTCGATCAGCGCCGCCGGCTTCGGCAGCTTGCGGGCAACCCGCTCGACCAGCGACATCCGTCCGTAACCGGTGAGCACCACCTCAGCGCCTTGCTCCTGCGCCACCCGAGCCACCGAGAAAGCGATCGACGCGTCGGTGATGACTCCGGTGATGAGCAGGCGCTTGCCATCGAGCAGTCCCATGAAGTGATGCCTTCCTGTCGTCGTGGTCAGAGGCCCATCGAAACGCCGCCGTCGACGGCAAGGATCGAGCCGGTGACGTAGCCGGCGTCCGGTGATGCCAGGTACCGCGCAGCGGCCGCGATCTCCTCGACGCGTCCGTAGCGACGCAGCGGCACCCCGGCGAGGATCTCCGCCTTGCGGGCATCGGTCATCGCCGCGGTCATGTCGGTGTCGATGAACCCCGGCGCAATGACGTTGGCGGTGATGCTGCGGCTGCCCAACTCGCGGGCGATGGACCGGGCCAGGCCGATGAGCCCGGACTTGCTGGCGGCGTAGTTCACCTGTCCCGGGGCACCCATCATCCCGACCACCGAGGAGATGAAGATCATCCGGCCGCGCTTCATCTTCAGCATGCCGCCGGCAGCGCGCTTCGCCACCCGGTACGCCCCGGTCAGGTTCGCGTCGACAACCGACGCGAACGACTCCTCGGACATGCGCAACAGCAGGGTGTCGTCGGTCGTCCCGGCGTTGGACACCAGCACCTCGACCGGGCCGTGCTTGGCTTCGATCTCGGTGAATGCGGCATCGACGGCCGCAGTATCGGTGACGTCGCAGGCCACGCCGACCAGGCCGTCCGGGGCCCCACTGCCGCGATGGGTGACCGCGACCCGATCACCGTCGGCAAGGAATGCCTGAGCGATCGCCAACCCGATGCCGCGGTTGCCGCCAGTCACGAGCACCGATCGGTCCATGCCGCGAGGCTACTGGGTGCCCGATTGCGAGCCCCAGCCAGCGACTTGGTGGGGTGATTAGACGAGCCGGCCACCCCAGAGCAGGGATGCGGCGGCGGCGGCCATTGCGAACAGCAGCCCGATCGCCAGGAACCGCCAGCTCACGTCCTTGCGCACCGTGCGGTATCCGATCTGCGAGCCGAGATCCTTGTAAATCTTGGACAGCTCCTGCTCGGACACCGCGGTATGGAACGTGCCACCGGTGATGTCGGCCAGCGCAGCCAGCGTCTTGGTGTCAGCGGGAACGGACTGCACTCCCTCACCGGGCAGCTCGACCGTGCCGGTTGGCGTGCCGAAGGCGATGGTCGCGATCGGGATGTGCGCCTTGGCCGCATCGGCGGCCGCATCCTTCGGGTCCTTGCCGGAGTTGCTCGTCCCATCGCTGAGCAACACGATCTGCGACGGCGGCGGCTTGCTGCCCTTGGCCGTCGTGGCGGTGGTGAACGTGTTGATCGCATCGAGACTGGCCTCGACCGCATCGCCGATAGCCGTCGATTCGCGCAGCTCCAACGAGCTCACCGCTGCCTTGAACGACTCCCGGTCGACGGTGGGCGGCACCTTCACCTCCGCCGACTTCGCGAACGACACCAGGCCGAGGTTCACCTTCGGGGGCAGCAGGTCGGCGAACTTCTCTGCTGCCGTCTTCGCCGCGTCCAACCTGTTCGGCAGGACGTCGGTGGCCTCCATCGACAGCGAGACGTCCAACGCCAGCATGACCGTGGCCTCTTCGCGCGGCACCCGGGCCGCCGCGGTCGGACGGGCGACGCCGACGCTCAACACGCACAGCGCGATCAGCAGCAACGCAAAGGTCAGGTGCCGGCGCCAGCCCGGCCGGCGAGGCGCGATCGACGCGAGCAGCCCGGCATTGGAGAACCGTGCGACGTACTGCCGGCGGCGCAGCTGCACCACGACGTACAGGCCGACCAGCGCGACGATGCCGAGCAACAGCCACAACCACTGCGGGGAGGCGAACCTCATAGCCGAGCCCCTCCCCTCGTCCGACGCTGCGCGAGCACGAAGCGCAGCACGTCGTCCAACCAGTCCCTGTCAGTATGGAGCTGCAAATGAGCAGCCGATGCGTGTCTCAGCATGGACGCGATCCGCTCCCGCTGGCCGATCGCGGCGGCCGCGTACCGCTGGCGCAGATCGATCTTGCTGGTCTGAACTTCCAGTTGGTCGCCGGTCTCCGGATCGATGAAGGTCACCAGCCCGGCATCCGGCAGTGCCAGTTCGGACGGATCGACGATCTCGATGCCCAACAGCTGATGGCGGTGGCCCAGGCCGCGCAGCGGGCGGACCCAGTCCTCGTCACCGAGGAAGTCCGACACGACGGCTACCAGCCCGCGCCGCCGCGGTGGGCGGCGCACCATTTCCAGCGCGAGCGCCAGGTCGCCGCGCCGGCCCCGGGAGGCTCGCGGTGTGTCGGCGATGCGCTTGATCAGACCGCGCGCGTGCGAGCTGCCAGCAAGCGCTGGAATGCGGTAGGTCTGCTCGCCGGTCGTGACGATCGCGCCCACTCGGTTGCCACCGCGCGCGGTCAGGTGGGCAACGGCCGTGATCGCCGCGAACACCAGCTCGCGCTTCTCGCTGCGCGCCGTTCCGACATCCAGGCTCGGGGACAGGTCGACGACGATCCAGGTCTCCAGCTCGCGGTCGGCGATCGTTTGCCGGACGTGCGGGACGGTGGTCCGCGCGGTCACCGGCCAGTCCATCCGGCGCACGTCGTCGCCCGGGTAGTACAACCGCGACTCGGCCGTCTCCGAGCCCGGGCCGGGAATGAGTCCGAGGTAGTTGCCCTGCAGCAGTCCGTCGAGGCGTTGCCGGACGAGCAGCTCCAGCTTGCGCAGCACCGGCTCCGCGGCAGCGGTGACGATCGGGCCCTCGCTCACGTCAGACCCGGATCGGACGCAGGTCACCCCGGGTGCCGGTCATGCCGTCCGCTCCCCCATCGCCGGTCCGGGCGGCTGGCCGAAGCCGGGAGGCGGTGGCCCGAAAGCCGGTGGCGCACCGGCGCGTTGGCGCTGCGAGATCTGCGGCAAGGCAACGGTCTCCAGGATGCGCCGCACCGCATGGCTGGCCGGGACACCGTCGGCGATCGCGTCGTAGGACAGCACGAGTCGGTGCGCGAGCACGTCCGGCGCGATGTCCAACACGTCCTGCGGAAGCACGTAGTCGCGTCCGCGCATCAGTGCCATCGCCCGGCCGGCAGCCACCAGGCCGAGGCTGGCCCGGGGGCTGGCACCGTAGGACACCCACGACGCCACGTCGCGCAAGCCGATCTGCCCCGGCGTCCGGGTGGCCAGGACGAGCCGCACCACATAGTCGACGATGGCGTGATGCACGAAGACCCGGCCGGCGGTCTTCTGCAGGCGCAGCAGGTCCTCGGCTGAGATCACCGGCGTCGCGACCGGTGGGTCCACGCCCATCCGGTACACGATCTCGCGCTCTTCGGCGGCGGTCGGGTACCCCACCGGGATCTTCATCAGGAAACGGTCCCGCTGCGCTTCCGGCAGCGGGTACACGCCCTCGCTCTCGATCGGGTTCTGGGTGGCCAACACCAGGAACGGCAGCGGCACGCCGTAGCGCTCGCCACCGATCGTCACGTGTCCTTCGGCCATCACCTCGAGCAGGGCTGACTGCACCTTCGCCGGTGCCCGGTTGATCTCGTCGGCGAGCACGAAGTTCGCGAACACCGGGCCGAGCTCGGTGTCGAACTTCTCCTTGCTCGGTTGGTAGATCCGGGTGCCGACGATGTCCGACGGGACCAGGTCGGGGGTGAACTGCAGTCGGGAGAAGCTGGCGCCGACGGTCTTCGCGAATGTCTCGACGGCCAGCGTCTTGGCCACTCCCGGGACGCCCTCGAGCAGGCAGTGCCCGCGGGCCAGCAGGCTGACCATCATCCGCTCGACCAGACGTTCCTGACCGACGATCACCCGCTTGACCTCGAACATCACCCGTTCCAGCGAGCTGGCATCCGACGCGGGCGTTTGTGGTGCAGCGGTCATCGCTTCACGGTACGGGACGTACCGCAGAACGGGTCGGGCTGGTGGTCAGCTGCCGGGGCGCACCGCGCCGGCCCACTCGTCCATCCAGAACTGGCTGATCCGGACGTGATCGCCGCTCTGCGGTGCCTGGATGACCAGCCCGCCGCCGATGTACATCACGACGTGGTGAGCGTGGTACGGGTTGCCGTCGTAGGCGTAGAGGATCAGGTCCCCGGGCATCAGCTGGTCCGGCGACGGGTGGACGCTGCCCATGTTCCACTGGCTCGGCGCGTAGTCCACCGTGTAGACGCCGAGCTGCGCCCAGGCGTACATCGTCAGCCCGGCGCAGTCGAACCCGATCTTGTGGCAGTCACCGTAGAAGGTGGTGACGGCGTCCATGCAGTCGCCGTAGGTCGGCCCGTGGAAGGACCCGCCGCCCCAGGCGTACGGCGTGCCCAGCCACTTCTCCGCGTAGTACACCGCGGCGCGGCCCTTGGCCGGCGTCCAGCTGCCACTGGGCGCGGCATGGCCCCCTCCGCCGGAGCCGCCGCCCGACGGATGACTGTTCTGTGCTTGGCGCTGCAAGAGCAGTCGCAGGGCTGCACGCTTCTTCGCGGCAGCCACGGCTGCCAGCCGGAGCTGCTCCTTGTGCCACGCGTTGTATGCGGCCTGCTGGTTCTGCAAGCCGGTGAGCCGCATACCGGCGGCCTGCAGTTGACTCTCGTAAGTGGCTTTTTGCCCACGGAACGCGGACTGCGCGGACTTCGCCAGGGCCAACTCCTTCTGCGCCGCCTTGAAGGCGAGGTCAGCCTGGTTCTTCGCCTGGGTCTGCTTCGCGACGGCCGTGCGAGCCGCGGCGTCGGCATTGGACTTGGCCACGGTCGCCCGGCTCAGATCGCCGATGCCGTTGATCTGCCGCGACGACGTGTAGTTGTTCAGGTCGCCGCGGGCCAGGAGTGCACTGGGGTCTTCGGCGGTGAGCAGCCCGGATGCATCCACCTCGCCGTTCATGTACACCGAGCGCAGGAAGAGCTGAAACTTGGTGTTCGCGTCGGTGACATTCTTCCGCGCCTTTGCCACGTTCCGCTTCGCGGTCGTGGCGGCGTCGGTGGCAGCACGCAAGTCGATGATCGCCTTGTTGACGCGCTGCTGGGCGAAGGCCGCTTTGTCGTTCTGGCGTTTCACCTTGGCGTCCGCGGCGGCCAGCAACCCGGTGATGCGTTTGACGTCTCTGGCTGCCTGCGCCTTCACCGCGGCGGCCTGATCGAGCTGCTTCTTGGTGGGGTGCTTGGGCGGGGCGGCAGAGCCGATCGGAGCGAAAGCCACGGACAGCGTCAGCGCGAGGGCCAGTACTGCCAGCAGCGCCAGCGGACGCCGGACGATTCGAGCTGCCACCACGACGGTCCCTTTCTCGTGGCGCGGGCGCGCAGGATCTGCGCCGGGGGCCGCACCGTCTGTCGAACAGCTCTAGAGAACCATGCGACCCAACTGTCACACAAGTGCTCAGCCGAACCGTGCCTATTCGAGCGGTGTGTCGCAGTGCAGGGCAGGGTGCGGTTGTGCTAAGAGGCTTGTGCCGGAATTCGGGCCTTTGCTCCCGGTGCCGGGGTGACCCGGGCAGGATGGCGGCGCTCCCAGGCGTTCGACAGCGCATGCACGACCAGCGCGTAGCCGACGCCGGCCACCACGTCCACGACGTAGTGCTCGCCCATGTACACCAGGGCCACGCCCATGAGGACCGGGTAGCCCAGCAGGATCCAGCGCCACCGACCGGTGAAACTGCTCAGCACGAACAGCATGATGATCGAGGAGTACGCCGTGTGCAGGGACGGCATGGCGGCCACCGGGTTCGAGGCGACCTGTCCTTCCTGCAGCAGGTTGCCGGCGTGGTTGATGTGCAGCCAGAACCAGCCACGCCCCGAGGCCCGGATGACCGGCCCGATCACGCCCTCCTGCGCGGCGTACCACGGCGGCGCGGCCGGGAACAGGACATAGGTGACCAGCCCGGCCAGCGCGAGTGCGATCACGCGGCGGACGAAGCGCACCCAGAGGGCCCGGTTGCGCACCCACAGGATCGCGGCTGTGATCGGAGTGGCAAGGAAGTGCGAGGTGTAAACGATGGTGGCGACGGCGTCGTACCAGTGCGGCGAACCGGGGGTCAGAAAGCGGTGCTGCAACCAGGTCGTCGGATTGACCCCGAAGAGTGCGTGATCGGCGGCGGCGATGTCCGACACGTGCAGCGGCATCCCCAGCGCATCGGCGATGCCCCGCGAGTAGTCATATGCGACCAGCACTGCGGTGAACGGCAGCCAGTCGAACAGCACCTGCTTGAAGGACTGCCAGCCACGGCCGAGGCACGGGATCGCCAGGCCCACCAAGATGATGAGCAGCAGGCTGCCCCGGTCGGTCGGGATTCCGACGGTCACGATCAGGGCGATCAACAGCACCACGTAACCGATCCCGGCGAACCGACGGATACGCGACCAGCGCCGATCATCCGGAGGGCTCTGTTCGGCAGGCTGCGTAGCTACCTGATCCTCGCCCTCGTCCGGCGCCGTCACGATGCCAGCTGCACGATCTGCGGTACGGCCGCACCGATCGGGTCGCGCACCACGGCCACCGCGACGTCGTCGTAGCGGGTCGGCTCGGCGTTCGTGACGAGCAGGGCCGACCGCGCTGCGGCCGCACCGACCATGCCGGCGATCGGGGCAACCCGCAGCGAGCTGCCGATCACCCAGATCAGGTCGGACTCGGCCAACAACCGCCCGGCCCGAGCGAACAGCTCGCCGTCGACGGACTGACCGAAGAAGACCGTCGCAGATTTGAGGATGCCCCCGCAGGACAGACACGACGGATCTGCTTCACCGTCGCGGACCCGAGCCACCGCCTCGGCCATCGGCCGGCGTGCGCCGCACGCCACACACTCGGTCTGCCGGATGTTCCCGTGCAACTCGAGCACCATGTCGTCGGGCAGCCCGGCCCGCTGGTGCAGGCCGTCGATGTTCTGGGTCAGTACCGCGCGCAGCCGCCCGGCCCGATGCAAATCGACCAGTGCGCGGTGCGCGGCATTGGGCTGCGCCTGGTGCGCCGGATGGCTGATGCGCCGCTGCCAGGCTTTGCGGCGCAGTCCTGCGTCGGCCAGATAGGCCGGCAGGTCGACATACCGGGCGGCCGACGGGTCCTTCGTCCACAACCCGTTCGGGCCGCGGTAGTCCGGTATCCCGGAGTCGGTGGAGATCCCGGCGCCGGTGACCACAACGACGCGCTCGGCCCGGCTGAGAACGGTTGCGGCGTCCGCGGCATCGACGGTCTTCGGCGGTGCGCTCACGCGGTGGAGGTTACCCGCGCCGACCGTGGCGGGCCCCGGGCCGCGCCCGGTCCGGGGAGCCAGACCCGCATGTTCAGCATGCCGCCGGTGCGGGAGAATGGAGATTCGTCTCGCCTCGCGGAGGGCCGCAGTGGCAGCTGCCGCAGGTGCTGAGTGACCGCATGACAGCCCGAAGGAGAACCAGTGCCAGCGCAGAGCAGGGACAGCTTCCAGGCCCGTGACCAGATCACCGTCGGTGGATCGTCGTATGACTACTTCCGCATCGACAAGGTCGACGGATCAGAGGCGCTTCCGTTCAGCCTGAAGGTGCTGCTGGAGAACCTGCTGCGTACCGAGGACGGCAAGAACACGACGGCGGAGCAGATCCAGGCGGTAGGCAGCTGGCGAGCCGAGGCCGAGCCGAGCATCGAGATCCAGTTCACCCCGGCCCGCGTGGTGATGCAGGACTTCACCGGGGTGCCGGCGATCGTCGACCTGGCCACGATGCGCGAGGCGATGCGCGACCTGGGCGGCGATGCCGCGAAGATCAACCCGCTGGCCCCCGCGGAACTCGTGATCGATCATTCGGTCATCGCGGATCTGTTCGGCGCACCGGACTCCTTCGAGCGCAATGTGGAGCTGGAGTACCAACGCAACCGCGAGCGGTACCAGTTCCTGCGCTGGGGGCAAACCGCCTTCGACGAGTTCAAGGTGGTGCCACCCGGAACCGGGATCGTGCACCAGGTGAACATCGAGTACCTGGCCCGCGTGGTCTTCTCCCGGGACGGAATGCTCTACCCGGACACGCTGGTTGGCACCGACTCGCACACCACGATGGTGAACGGCCTCGGTGTGCTGGGCTGGGGCGTCGGCGGTATCGAGGCCGAAGCGGCCATGCTCGGCCAGCCGGTGAGCATGCTGATCCCGCGGGTAGTGGGCTTCAAACTGACCGGCGAGTTGCCGGACGGCTCGACGGCTACTGACCTGGTGCTGACCATCACCCAGCAGCTGCGCGAGCACGGCGTGGTGGGGAAGTTCGTCGAGTTCTACGGTCCGGGCGTGGCCGCCGTTCCGCTGGCGAACCGGGCCACCATCGGCAACATGAGCCCGGAGTACGGCTCGACCTGCGCCATCTTCCCGATCGACGACGAGACCCTGCGCTACCTGCGCTTCACCGGGCGCAAGGAGGAGCACATCGCGCTGGTGGAGGCATATGCCAAGACCAACGGCCTGTGGCACGACCCCGATTACGAGGCCCACTACTCCGAGCAGCTCGAACTCGACCTCAGCACCATCGAGCCGTCGTTGGCGGGCCCGAAGCGTCCGCAGGACCGAGTTCCGCTCGCGTCAGCCAAGCCGATGTTCCGCGAGGCGCTGGCCGACTACGTCAACGGCGACTCGGTGCAGAACGCCCACGACGAGGCGGAGTCCGAGTCCTTCCCGGCCTCCGATTCGCCCAGCTTCAGCGAGGACGCGACCGTGCCCCCGGCCGTCCCGTCCGCCGCCGACGGCGCGCGCGGCCGCTCGTCCAAGCCCACCTCGGTCACGTTGAGCGACGGCAGCGAGGTCGTGCTCGACCATGGTGCGGTGGCAATCGCCGCGATCACCTCGTGCACGAACACCTCCAACCCTTCGGTGATGGTGGGCGCGGCGCTGCTGGCCAAGAAGGCTGTGGAGAAGGGCTTGACCAGCAAGCCATGGGTGAAGACGACGCTGGCGCCGGGGTCGAAGGTGGTCATGGACTACTACGACCGGGCCGGTCTGACGCCGTACCTGAACAAGCTCGGCTTCAACCTCGTCGGCTACGGGTGTACCACCTGCATCGGCAACAGCGGGCCGTTGCCCGACGAGATCTCCGCCGCGGTGAACGAGGCAGATCTCACGATGGTCAGCGTGCTGTCCGGCAACCGCAACTTCGAGGGCCGGATCAATCCGGACGTGAAGATGAACTACCTGGCTTCTCCCCCGTTGGTCGTCGCCTATGCGCTGGCCGGGTCGATGGACATGGACATCGTCGCCGACCCACTGGGCACCGGAACCGACGGTGCACCCGTCTACCTGCACGACATCTGGCCGGCGCCCAGCGAGGTGCAGGAAGTGATCGACGAGTGCATCGCCAGCGAGATGTTCACCGACGACTACGCCGACGTCTTCGCCGGCGATGACGCCTGGCGCTCGCTGTCCACTCCGGAGGGTGACATATTCGAGTGGGACTCCGAGTCCACGTATGTGCGCAAGCCCCCGTACTTCGACGGCATGCCGGCCGAGCCGACCCCGGTGACCGATATCGAGGGTGCCCGTGTCCTGCTGAAGCTCGGCGACTCGGTGACCACCGACCACATCAGTCCGGCCGGCTCGATCAAGGCCGATTCGCCGGCCGGGGAATACCTCAGCGAGCACGGCATCGAGCGCCGTGACTTCAACTCCTACGGCTCGCGGCGCGGCAACCACGAGGTGATGATCCGGGGCACGTTCGCCAACATCCGGTTGCGCAACCAGCTCGCCCCCGGCACCGAGGGTGGGGTCACCCGGGACTTCAGTCAGGACGACGCCCCGGTCACCAGCATCTTCGAGGCGAGCGAGCACTATGCCGCGGCCGGTACGCCGCTCGTCGTGCTGGCCGGCAAGGAGTACGGCTCGGGCTCGTCGCGCGACTGGGCCGCCAAGGGCACGGCGCTGCTCGGCGTGCGCGCGGTGATCGCCGAGTCGTTCGAGCGCATCCACCGCTCGAATCTCATCGGGATGGGCGTGCTGCCACTGCAGTTCCCGAAGGGCGAGAGCGCCGAAACGCTCGGGCTCACCGGCGAAGAGACGTTCACCATCAGCGGCATCACCGCTCTCAACGACGGCGAGATCCCCCGGGAAGTCCAGGTACAGGCCGACGACTGGACCTTCGTCGCCACGGTCCGTATCGACACACCCGGCGAGGCCGACTACTACCGGCATGGCGGAATCATGCAGTACGTCCTGCGCTCGCTGCGCGGATCAGGCTGACCTACCTACTGGTTGGTAACGATTCGTCACGTGCCGCTGGCGTTTCCGGCGCGTGACGGATATGTTCGCGGGCACAACATTTCGAGGGTGAGAGCGATCTCCCCTCGCCAGCACACCGGAAGGCGGAACGCGGATGCGCAAGAGCGCACTGGGTGTGGTGGCTCTGGCGGCAGCGGCAACGCTGCTCATGAGCGCCTGCTCCTCGAGCAAGAAGGACAACGGCAAGACGGCCGGTAGCACTGCCGGCACCAGCGCCAGCAGCGGTGGCGCGCTCGACGGCAAGAAGACCAAGGTCGGCATTATCCTGCCGGAGACCGGCACCTCGCAGCGGTGGATCACCGCCGACCCGGTCGCCCTCAAGAAGGACTGCGATGACGCCAACCTGGTTTGCGACATCCAGAATGCGCAGGGCAATGCGCAGCAGATGAAGACCATTGCGCAGAAGATGGAAGCCAACGGCGTCAAGGTGCTCATGCTGGTTGCCATCGACCCCAGTTCCGCCGCGGCCATCGAGAAGGACGCGACCAGCAAGGGCATCCAGACCGTCGACTACGACCGGTTCGTTGCCGGCGGCACCGCGTCCCTGTACGTGTCCTTCGACAACACGAAGGTGGGCCAGCTGCAGGGCCAGGGCTTGGCTGCCTGCCCGCAGGTCAAGGGTCAGAGCGCGGTCAACTACGTGCAGATCGACGGTGCTCCCACCGACAACAACGCGACCCTGTTCAAGCAGGGGTACGAGAGCGTGCTGTCCAAGCAGCCCGGCTGGAAGCTCGTTGACGACCAGACCGGCAACTGGGACCCGCCGACAGCCAAGTCGGTCTTCCAGAAGATGTTGCAGAAGACCCCGTCGATCAAGGCTGTCATGGTGGCCAACGACGACATGGCCGGCGCGGTCGTCTCGGTGCTGCAGCCGCAGCACCTGAACGGCAAGGTGGCCGTGTCCGGTCAGGACGCGACAGCTGCCGGACTGCAGCGGATCCTCTCGGGTGACCAGTGCTTCACCATCTACAAGCCGTCCAAGGACGAGGCCGGCGCGGCGATCAAGGCGATCGTCCAGATGGTGAACAAGCAGCCGGTCAGCACGTCGCAGACCATCAAGGACACGACAACCGGCAAGGACGTGCCGGCCATCCTCGCGACGACCGCCACGATCATCACCAAGGCCAATGTGAAGACGGTGATCGACGACGGTTACGCGAGCAAGGCTGCGGTCTGCACCGGCAAGTTCGCGGCCCTCTGCACCGCGGCGGGCATCTAGTCACATCCGCGATCAATGGCCGGCCGGCGTCCCGTCGGGACGGCGGCCGGCCATTGTCCGTCTGAAGGGAGAGCCACGTGGCTCCCGATCCGATCATTCAGCTGCGCGGTGTGGACAAGCGATTCGGCGCGGTCGAGGTGCTGAAGGGTGTCGATTTCGACGCACGACCCGGTGAGGTCATCGCCATCGTCGGGGACAACGGTGCCGGTAAGTCGACCTTGGTGAAGTGCATCGGCGGAACGTACGTCTTCGATGCCGGCGAGTACCTGTTCGACGGCCGGCCGGTGACGGTGCACTCCCCCCGCGACGCGGCGGCGCTCGGCGTCGAGATCGTGTACCAGGATCTCGCGCTGTGCGACAACCTGGACATCGTGCAGAACATGTTCCTCGGCCGGGAGCGCATCACCGGCGCCATTCTGGACGAGCCGTCGATGGAACGTGCGGCCCGGGAGACGCTCGATTCATTATCGGTACGCACGGTTTCCTCGGTGCGGCAGCGCGTCTCCAGCCTGTCCGGTGGTCAGCGCCAGACCGTGGCGATCGCGAAGTCCGTGCTGTGGCAGTCGAAGGTCGTGCTGCTCGACGAGCCGACCGCCGCGCTCGGCGTGGCACAGACCGCCCAGGTCCTGGCACTGGTGCGCCGGCTGGCCGATCAAGGCGTCGCGGTCGTGCTCATCTCGCACAACATGAACGACGTGCTCGAGGTGGCCGACCGGATCGCAGTGCTGTACCTGGGCCGACTGGCCGCCACAGTGAACCGCAAGGACGTTGATCAGACTCAGCTCGTCGAGCTCATCACCACCGGCCGGTCCGGTGAGCTGGGGCTGCAACCGGAGACCGCCGGCGCGACAGGCGCGGCATCATGAGCGACGTCGAGGCGAAATCACCACCGGCGGAGGCAGTGGTGCCGGATGTCGCGACCGCCGCCGCTTCGACCGGCCCGATCGAGGGCAACCTGGCCCTGTACGTGCGCAGCTACGTCCAACGCATCCGCGGCGGCGATCTCGGCTCGCTCCCGGCAGTCGGTGGTCTGGTGGTGCTGGTCGCGTTCTTCTGGATCATCCACCCGAGCTTCGGCTCGCTGCTCAACGTGTCCAACCTGATCACCGACGCTGCACCGACCATCCTGCTGGCGATGGGGCTGGTCTTCGTCCTGCTGCTCGGCGAGATCGACCTCGCCGCCGGGACGACCGCCGGCGTATCGGCGGCAACCATGGTCAGGATCTCCGGCGGCTACAACGCCCCCTGGCCGGTTGCGCTCCTCGTGGCGATCGTGACCGGCGTGATCATCGGCCTGCTCACCGGCGTGCTCCGCGCCAAGGTCCGGATCCCGTCCTTCGTCGTCACGCTGGCCATCTTCCTTGCGCTGCAAGGCGTCATCCTCATCGTGCTCATCAACGGCAAGGGCATCCGGGGCACTGACGTACCGGTGTCGGACAAGTTCATCAATGACCTCGAGAACGGTCAGCTGTCGCCTTTGCTGGGCTGGATCCTGGCTGCAGTAGTGATCGTCGGTTACGCGCTGAGCAAGGCGTACGACACCACCCGCCGGCGCCGCGCCGGTCTCATCGTCGAGCCGACCGCGCTCAGCGCGCTCAAGTTTGCGGCGGTGACGATCGGTTCATTGCTCTTCGTCTACCTGCTCAACCAGAACCGGGCCATCAACAAGGGAACGACATTGGTGGTGCAGAACGGCCACCAGGTTCTGGTGAAGGCTCCGGTGCTCGAAGGCGTGCCGATCGTCGTGGTGCCTCTGGTCGCCCTGTTCGCCGTGTGGACCTTCATACTGGGGCGTACCCGGTACGGTCGGCATGTCTACGCGGTCGGCGGGAACGCTGAAGCGGCGCGCCGGGCCGGTATCCAGGTCGACCGCATCCGCATGTCGGTCTTCGTCATCTGCTCGACGATGGGCGCGGTCGCCGGCATCATGCTGGCGTCGAACATCCAGACGGTCAGCTCGACACTCGGTACCGGCAACACGTTGCTGCTTGCCGTGGGCGCCGCCGTCATCGGTGGCACCAGCCTCTTCGGTGGCCGCGGCCGCATCATCGACGCGGTGCTCGGCGGCCTGGTCGTCGCGGTCATCGGCAACGGGATGAGCGACCTGATCCACGGCAAGAACAATGCCGCGATCCAGAACATCGTCACCGGTCTGGTCCTCCTGCTCGCAGCCGCCGTCGACGCGCTGTCCCGGCGTCGGGCGGGTGCCTCCGGACTCTAGTGAGCCGCCCTGCCTCCGGTCGGACGAAGCCCGCCCGACCGGAGGCGATCCGTGGTCACAACCTGGGGCTGGTGCTGTCGGAGGTGCATCGAGCCGGGACGCGGTCCCGGGCCGAGCTCACCCGGCAGATCGGGCTGAACCGGAGCACGATCGGTGCGCTGGTCGCGGAGCTCGGCGAGCTGGGCCTGCTCACCGAGCGGCGCCCGGACACGCACCGCCGGGCCGGGCGACCGTCGCATGTCGTCGAGCCGGCGTTGCCGGGTCCGTTCGCGCTCGCCGTCGCGGTCGAGATCGACACCCTGGTGGTGGCCGCGGTCGGTCTCGGCGGCACGGTGCTGGCGCGTATCGACGAGACCGTGCCGGAGACCCGGCGGACGCCGGCGCACATCGCGACGCGGTGTGCCCGACTGGCGCACGCGGTCGTCGAGCAATTGGGCCCGGTGGCCCGGCCGATCGGCATGGGCATCAGCGTGCCGGGAACGGTGCGCCGTTACGACGGAAGCATCGAGCACGCCCCGAACCTGGGGTGGCGCGACGTGCCGATGCCGGCGCTGATCAGCGATCGGCTGGAGTTCGGCGTACCGGTCCGGGTCGGTAACGACGCGGACCTCGGTGCACTGTCCGAACACCTGCGTGGCGTGGCCCGCGACTGCGCGAACCTCGTCTTCATCAACGGCCGGATCGGCGTTGGTGGCGGCGTGATCGTCGACGGCCACCAGCTGCATGGCGCCGGCGGCTTCGCCGGCGAGTTCGGACACATGGTCATCGACCCGGCCGGGCTGCCCTGCCATTGCGGCAACGCAGGGTGCTGGGAGACCCGGATCGGTGAGCAGCGCTTACTGACCCTGGCCGGGCACACCACCGGTCCCGGGCCGGTGGCTGTGCAGGAGGTGATGGCCGCAGCCGCCGCGGGCGAGCCCTCGGCGGTAGCGGCATTGACCGAGGTGGGCGAGTGGATCGGGCTGGGGCTGGCGGCGCTGACCAACGTGTTCAACCCGGAAATGATCGTGGTGGGCGGCACGTTGGCCACACTGCTGGCTACCCACCACGACTGCATCAGGGCCGCGCTGGATCGCGCAGCTCTGCCCGGTCCGGCCCAGATGGTCAGCCTCGTCACGCCGGCCTTCGGGGCGGAATCGTCGCTACTGGGCGCGGCGGAACTCGCCTTTCAGCATCTGCTGGACAACCCGCTTGCAGTGATGGCCGGCCGGGTCGCCGGCTGAGCGCGCTCAGCCGAACGGGACGGTGACCGGTGCCGCTGTTCCGCCCTGGTGCTCGAACTGGGTGCGGAACAGCTCCGCATAGAGCCCACCGCGGGCAAGAAGTTCACGGTGCGTCCCGCTCGAGACGATGCGTCCATCGGCGACCACGACGATGCGGTCGGCGCCGACGATGGTCGACAGCCGGTGCGCGATCACCAGCGATGTGCGCCCGATCAACGCCGTGTTCAGCGCCGCTTGCACCGCTGCTTCGCTCTCGCTGTCCAAATGCGCGGTGGCCTCGTCCAGGATGACGATGTCCGGCGACTTCAGCAGCAGACGCGCGATTGCCAGCCGTTGCTTCTCCCCACCGGACAGCCGATAGCCACGATCACCGACGACGGTGTCCAGCCCGTCCGGCAGCGATCGGATCAATGCGCCGACCTGGGCATCATCCAGGGCGGCCCACAGCTGCTCGTCGGTGCCGTCGGGCCGCGCGTAGAGCAGGTTGGCTCGCACGCTGTCGTGGAACATGTGCGCGTCCTGGGTCACGACTCCGATCCGGCGCCGCAGCGAGTCCTGGGTGACCGTGCGCACGTCGTGTCCGGCCACCCGCACAGAGCCGGCCCGGACGTCGTAGATGCGTGGGACGAGCTGACTGATCGTGGTCTTTCCGGCCCCGGACGGGCCGACCAGCGCGACCAACTCCCCCGGCTGCACCGAGAAGGTGATGCCGCGAAGCACCTCCTGGGTCGGTGCGTTGTCCAGCCGGGCGACGTCCTCGAGTGATGCCAGCGAAACCTCGGTGGCGCTCGGGTAGGAGAAGTGCACGTCGTCGAACTCGATGCCCGCCGGGCCGTCCGGCAACGCCGGCGCACCGGGCTCGTCGGCGATCATCGGGGGCAGGTCGAGCACCTCGAAGACGCGGTCGAAGCTGACCAGCGCGCTCATGATGTCCACCCTGGCATTCGACAAGCTGGTGAGCGGGCCGTACAGCCGAGTCAGCAACAGCGCCAGGGTCACTACCTGGCCGGCGTCCAACCGTCCGGTGAGCGCGAAATAGCCGCCCAGGCCGTACACCAGCGCCTGGGCCAGCGCCGCCACCAAGCTCAACGCCACGAAGAAGAGCCGCGAGTACATCGCCGACGTAACCCCGATGTCGCGGACCCGCCCAGCCCGGTCACGGAAGGACCGGTCCTCCTCGGCGAGCCGGCCGAACAGCTTGACCAGCAGCGCGCCGGAAACGTTGAACCGCTCGGTCATCGTCGTGTTCATCGACGCGTTGAGGTTGTACGACTCGCGGGTGATGCCCTGCAGCCGCTGACCGATGCGGCGCGCCGGAACGACGAACACCGGGAGCAGCACCAGCGCCAGCAGGGTGATCTGCCACGACAGCGAGAACATCACCGCGGCGGTGACGACGAGGCTGACCGTGTTGGAGACGACTCCGGACAACGTCGAGGTGAACGCTTGTTGAGCGCCCAGCACGTCGTTGTTGAGGCGACTGACCAGCGCGCCGGTCTGGGTGCGGGTGAAGAAGGCCAGTGGCATGCGCTGCACGTGGTCGAACACGGCGGTGCGCAGGTCGTAGATCAGTCCTTCACCGATCCGCGCCGAGTACCACCGCTGCGCGAAGGAGAGCGCAGCGTCGGCGACCGCCAATCCGGCGATGACGAACGCGATCCGGATGACGGTGGCCGGGGCACCGTGGGACGTGATCGTGTTGACCACCCGACCGGCCAGCACCGGAGTGGCAACGCTGATCACCGCGTCGACCACGATCAGCAGCAGAAACACGCCCAGCTCGAGCCGGTACGGCCTGGCGAAACGTGCCACCCGTAGCCACGTGCCCCTCGGCAGTGGGGCGGCCTCAGCCGTCGCACCCGTACGGTAAGACCGGGCTGCGCCGCGCCACATCCCGTGGCCGGCTGGCATGGTCACGCGCATCCTCCCGGGAGCATCGTCGGGCGTCCTTCGTCGCTCACCCGAACGCCCGGAACGGCGGGATTTGTTCCCGTCGCAGGCTCACTCGCCGGATAGTAGGGCCCGCATCCGACGGATCTGGGCCAGACGCTCGGCCCGCTCTTGCTCGTGCTGGCTGCGCGCTGCTGCCTCCAGCAGCAAGGCCTTCGTCTCCCGTACTGCTGCGATCGGTGACCGGAGCACGGACTGCACCAGCTCGTCGACCGCTTGGCTGAGTTGCTCGGCGGGCACGACCCGGTTGGCCAGGCCCACCCGATCCGCCTCGGCAGCCGACACCCGCCGACCGGTCACGCAGATCTCCATGGCCCGCGAGTAGCCGACCAGTTCGATCAACCGCCTGGTACCGCCCAGGTCCGGCACGAGACCGAGCGGTACTTCAGCCATCGTGAGTTGCGCGTCCTCGGTGAGCACGCGCAGATCGCAGGCCAGCGCGAGCTGGAATCCGGCGCCCACCGCGTGCCCTTGCACCGCTGCGATGCTGAGCAGCTCAGGTCGGGCCAGCCACCCAAAGGCTGCCTGGAATTGCTCGATGGCCTCGGCTGCCTCGTGCTCGGGCATCGTCGCCAGATCGGCGAACGACACTGCGTCGGGCAATCCACCCGGCGAGAACATGGCCCGATCCAGACCGGCCGAGAAGGACGCGCCGGCCGCGCGCACGACGACGACGCGGACGGCAGCGGGCAGGGCGCCGCCGACCGCGCGCAGCCCAGCCCACATCCGCGGGGTTTGCGCGTTCAATCGGTCGGGACGATCCAAGAGAACAGTCGCGATCGGGCCGTCGACTGTGGCGTGGAGACCGGATCCGCTGGGCAGGTCGATCTCCATGCAACGCTCCTTGAGTCAGGCTCGCGGCTTGCTGCGCGTCGCGCCTCCGCGACCGCGCAGGGCGACCCCAGACTCTGCCAGCAAACGGTGCACGAATCCGTACGAGCGGCCGTGCTTGTCGGCCAGTTCCCGGATGCTGCGGCCCTTGGCGTAGTGCTTGGTGACCTCTTCGGCGAGCTTTTCGCGTGCCGCGCCGGTCACTCGGACGCCCTTTTCAAACTTTGCCATTCTTGTTGCCCCCGTATCCGCGCCGCGCCGAGGAGACGCGGCGATGTGCTCACAGAGCCGCTGCAGCGGTTCGTCTGTCGCTTTCCGGAGGCTACGCGAGGGCCACTAGATCGGCCAACTGGTCGTTCCAACTGTCCTCGATACCGTCCGGTAGCAGGATGACCTTCTCCGGCGCCAGCGCCTCGACGGCCCCTTCATCATGGGTAACGAGCACGATGGCCCCGCGGAAACTGCGCAGCGCGTCGAGAACCTGCTGACGGCTCACCGGGTCCAGGTTGTTCGTCGGCTCGTCCAGCAGCAGGACATTTGCCGAACCGGTGACCAGCATCGCAAGCGAAAGCCGGGTCTTCTCTCCTCCGGAGAGCACTCCGGCCGGCTTGTTGACGTCGTCGCCGGAGAACAGGAACGCCCCGAGGATGGACCGCAACTGCGTGTCGGTAGGTGCCGCCGCGACGCCACCCACCTGCCCCATTCCGGGCACTAAGACGGATGCCGAACTGGCCGACCGCATGTTGTCCAGGACCGTCGCGTCGATGTCGAGCGTCTCGTGTTCCTGGGCGTAGTAGCCCAGTCGCAGGCCGTGGCCCGGTACGACCTCACCGGTGTCGCACGTTTCGAGCCCGGCCAGCAAGCGCAGCAACGTCGTCTTGCCGGCACCGTTGAGACCCAGCACCACGACCCGCGACCCGCGGTCGATCGCCAGGTCGACGTCGGTGAACACCTCAAGGGAGCCGTACGACTTCGACAGCCCGGACGCGGTGAGCGGGGTGCGACCGCACGGCGCCGGGTCCGGGAACCGGAGACGGGCCACTTTGTCGCCCTGCCGCTCGTCGGCCAACCCGGCCGCCAGCACGGCAGCGCGCCGGTCCATCTGGTGTGCGGCGCGCGCCTTTGTTGCCTTCGCGCGCATCTTGTCGGCCTGGCTGCGCAAGGTCTCGATCTTGCGCTCGGCATTGGCCCGCTCGCGGTGCCGGCGGCGTTCGTCGGTCTCGCGTTGCTTGAGGTAGGTCTGCCAGCCGACGTTGTAGATGTCCAGCACCGCGCGGTTGGCGTCCAGGTACCACACCTTGTTGACGACCGCCCCGAGCAGTTCCACGTCGTGGCTGATAACGATCAGGCCGCCCTTGTGCTGGCTGAGATAGCCGCGCAGCCAGGTGATCGAGTCGGCGTCAAGGTGGTTGGTGGGCTCGTCGAGCAGCAGGGTGGTGGGTTCGCCGCCGTTGTCCGCGAACAAGATTCGAGCGAGCTCGATGCGACGGCGTTGACCGCCGGAGAGGGTGCGCAGCGGCTGACCGAGCACCCGGTCGGGCAGGCCGAGATTGGCGCAGATACGGGCCGCTGCACTTTCCGCGGCATATCCGCCGAGGGTCGCGAAGCGCTCCTCCAGGCGGCCGTACCGCTGCATGAGGGCGTCGTCGTCGGGCGACTCGGACAGCGCGATGCGGGTCTTGTCGATGTCCGTGCGCAGCCGGTCCAGATGACGCGCGGACAACACCCGATCACCGGCCACCGTGTCCAGATCACCGGTCCGCGGATCCTGCGGCAGGTAGCCGACCGGACTGGTGGCCCGAACGGTTCCGGCGTAAGGAGCCGCTTCGGCGGCCAGGGTCCGCAGGCTCGTGGTCTTGCCGGCGCCATTGCGCCCTACCAGACCGATACGGTCGCCCGGCTGTACGCGCAGCGTGGTGGGCTCCAGCAGGATCCGCGAGCCAGCACGCAGCTCGAGATCGACTGCGGTGATCATCGTGGAACTCCCGGTTCGGGCAGACTCGTCGCCGCTGTACGGGAGACGGTGCTTCGGTAGTGCATTCTATCGTGTGTCCGCACCTGCAATGCCGATCCACAGCCCGTCCGGACCTGATCCGGCGGTGCATGAAGGAGGTCGACTTCGCCGATGCAGTACAACGACGATGCCAGGTTGAACACCAGTGAAGTCCAGGACACCCGGCGCAGCGGACTGCCCGGCGGCAAGGGCGCTGCAGCGTTGGGCGGTGGAGGTCTCGGAGTCGTCGGACTGGTGATCGTGGCAGTGCTCACCCTCACCGGACACGGCAATCAGGCGCAAGAGGTGCAGACCGTCCTCGGTCAACTCGGCCAAGGCGGTGCTGCGGCGACGGCGGACAACCGCGAGATCGAACAGTCCTGCAAGACCGGCGCGGACGCCAACGACAAGCTCGAGTGCGCGATCGTCGCGGACATCGACTCGATCCAGAGCTATTGGACGGTCGAGTTGCCGAAGTTGGGCGCGAAGTACACCCAGTCGCCGACGATCTGGTTCACCGGCCAGGTGCAGACTGCCTGCGGTGCCGCCACCAGCGGAGCAGGTCCCTTCTATTGCCCGGGCGACAGGCGGGTGTACATCGACCTCACCTTTTACGACGACCTGAAGAAGGAGTTCGGCGCCACCGGCGGACCGTTCGTGAACGCCTATGTTCTGGCCCACGAGTACGGGCATCACGTGCAGGACCTGCTCGGTACGGAGGCGAAAGTGCGGCCAGGACAGTCCGGGCCGACGTCCGGGTCGGTGCGCCTGGAATTGCAGGCCGACTGTTACGCCGGAGTCTGGGCCAACCACGCCAGCACCGTGCCCGACGACACCGGCAAACCACTGATCACGAGCATCACCGACGAGGACCTACGCAACGCGCTGGACGCAGCCAGCAGGATCGGCGACGACTACATCCAGAAGAACCTCGGCAACGGCCGGGTGGACACCAGCCAGTTCACCCACGGTTCGTCGGCCCAACGGCAGAAGTGGTTCACGACGGGCTACCAGGCGGGCACACCGGCGAGGTGCGACACCTTCAACACCAACAACCTCGGCTGAGCGAATTTGCGTCGCCCTGCGTTGTTGCGGGCGGCCGCGCACTCACCGTGAGCGCCCGCATCGGCTCCGCGCACATTCTCAAAACGGAGGTGGGTCGAGCTCCTCCGGCACGGTTTCGCTGGGTGGATCCGGCGGGCCAGTCCTGGCTTCGACGGTTGTCGGTAGGGGTGGCGGTTGGGTGCGGTAGGTGTGGCCGGTGGGGCTGGTCCAGACGGTGGATCCGTCGGGTTGTCGTTCGGGTTGCCAGTGCGCGAGGTGTTTGCAGCGGTGATGCCGCCGACATAAGGGGTGCAGATTCCCTTCACACGTCGGTCCGCCGTCTTTGGCGGCGGTGAGGTGGTCGAGGTCGCAGGCGACGGCGGGGCGGGTGCAGGAGGCGAAGGTGCAGGTTTGGTCGCGGGCGATGATGAACGCCGCCAACCGGGCCGGCGGCCGATACGTCCTGCTGCCGTAGTCCAGCAGCCGGCCCGAGTCGTCGGTGAGCAACCGCCGCCACGTGCCGGTCTCGTCCTTCGCGATGCGCCGCGCCATCGCCGCGGGGATCGGGCCGTACCCGGCCAACTCACCCGGCTGCTCATCCAGGCCGAGCAGGGTGGAGGCGGCGACGGTGAGCTGCACCGCCGGCCGCGCCCCATGCCGACGGGTCAACGCCGGATCAGCCAGCGCGGTGTCGGCCAGGGTGACCAACGCATCCGCGCGACGCTGATCCGCCGACCGGCTGTCGCCGCCGTTGCCGAAGATCGTTTCTGCGGCGAGGGCGTCGATCGCGGTCATGCACCGTGGCCGCGCCGTCGGCCGGGAGGTAGGCCCAGAGCTGGGCCATGCCGTGCAGGTCGGGGGTGAGCACCACCCGCCGCTGCTCCATCGCGTCGGCGTGCCGCTCCGCCTCACCCTTCGGGATCCAGCAGCAGCACCGCCCGCGTCACCGACGCCCGGAACTGGCTGACCGTCTGCTCCGCACGCCTTGTCGAGTACCCGTTCCTCGACCGCGCGGGCCACATCCGCGGATCGAGGTGCATGACGGCCGAGGCGAGCAGCTCGGCGTGCCGGGCAGTGATGTCCCCGGCCCGCAACGCCGCCAGCGTCTTCCGCAGCGTGGTGGTGAGCAGCTCCGCGCGGTGCACCTGGGTGGCGGCGGTGGCCGGCGCGATGCGCAGTACCGCGGCGATCTCCTGGACCGACCACTTCTCGTTGCTCGGATCATCCCGGGAGATCGCCGCCAACAGCTCGATCTGCCGGGCCGCGTCGAACCCGGCCTGCCGACGCAACACCACCAGCAGATCGACCCGACCGATATCCGACAGACTCGAGAGGTTCGCGAACTGGGCGGCGTGCATCGAATCCGGGGTCGGCGCCAAGCTCCGCCAGGGTGGCGATGGAGTCGTCGGGAAGGGTCAGCACGTCGATCGGCGACGGCACGTACCCCTCGCCACTAGTGCTGTTGTCCCCGTTGTGCATGACCCAATTTTAGGTCGAGGCACTGACATTTTCGGGCTATCCACAGACCCAATTTCGAAGAGTCTGCCCCTACTGCATAAGGCGAAACGACGCGAGAGGCCGCGAAGCGAGCCAGCCAGACCTGAGCGAGAACCGCACCCGACAGCGCAACCCACGAGCCACGCATCCGTCGCTGCCTGAAGTAAACCGGACCACGCCGGAACAGGGAGCGGACAAGTACCGAGCTGGAACCGCTATCCGCGGCGCAACGATCAGACGTTGAACCCCAGCGCGCGCAGTTGCTCGCGGCCATCGTCGGTGATCTTGTCCGGGCCCCATGGCGGCATCCAGACCCAGTTGATCACCAAGGACTTCACCAGCGGCTTCGGGCCGCCGGTCAAGGCGGCCTGCGCCTGGTCCTCGATCACGTCGGTCAGCGGGCAGGCCGCGGAAGTCAGCGTCATATCGAGC
This sequence comes from uncultured Actinomycetota bacterium, assembly GCA_963703085.1. GTDB lineage: Bacteria > Actinomycetota > Actinomycetes > Mycobacteriales > Jatrophihabitantaceae > DATAEG01. The sequence continues at coordinate 129,401 of OY969789.1, forward strand.
GTGACCGAAGCATCATCTTCGATGTGGACGTCGTAGACCAGGCCGAGGTCGACGACATTGATGCCCAGCTCAGGGTCGACGACGTCGCGCATCGCCTCTTCCACGTCATCCTGCGACGGCTTCTCCAGCACCAGGTCAGTCATGACTGAACTCCCACTCCGGCCGTCGCCTCTGCGACAGCGCTCTTCATCGCCATCCAGCCCAGCAGCGCGCACTTCACCCGCGCCGGGTACTTCGCCACGCCCTCGAAAGCCACCGCATCGTCGAGCCGATCGGCATCGTCTTGGGTGAGTTGCGCCTCGCCGCGGGACTGCATCAGTTCCAAGAAGCGTTCCTGCAGCTTGATCGCTTCGCTGACCGGTTTGCCGACGACCAGGTCGGACATCACCGAGGTGGACGCCTGACTGATCGAGCAGCCTTCGCCGTCCCAGCTCAGCGTGTCGATGGTGTCGCCGGACAGGTGCACGCGCAGGGTGACCTCGTCGCCGCAGGTGGGATTCACGTGGTGAACTTCCGCATCGAACGGGTCGACCAGACCACGGTGCTGCGGGTTCTTGTAATGGTCCAGGATGATCTCCTGGTACATCGACTCGGTATTCATCGCGCCGCCTCAATTCCTCTGGCGCCGGCCTCCGCAAGCTCCGCTGGACGCACGCACCTGGACCTACGGTCGGTGCGGTTCACGGCAGCTATTGCGCCAGGCGCCCCGAGTCCGTGGCCAATCACGAAAACATCCTTTGCACTGTGGCGACTCCTTCGACGAGGGCATCGACCTCGGCCGGCGTGGTGTACACCCCGAATGACGCGCGGGTGGTCGCCGTTATTCCGTAGCGCACGCAGACCGGTCGAGCGCAGTGATGACCTGCACGGACCGCAATGCCCTGCTCGTCGAGCAGTTGCGCCACGTCGTGCGGGTGGATGCCGGCTACCGCGAACGAGATCGTCGCCCCCCGATCGACCGCATCGGTCGGGCCGATGATGCGCACGCCGTCAAGCGTGGCCAGCCCGGTCAAAGCCTGCTCGGTGAGCTCTTGTTCGTGCGCCTCGATGGCGTCCATCCCGATCGCTGACACGTAGTCGACGGCAGCGCCCAGCCCCACCGCCTGCGCAATCATCGGCGTACCGGCCTCGAAGCGATGCGGTGGCGCCGCATACGTGGTCCCGGTCATGTCGACGGTTTCGATCATCTCGCCACCGGCGAGGAACGGCGGCATCTCGGCGAGCAGGTCGTACCGGCCCCAGAGCGCACCGACGCCGGTCGGGCCGTACAGCTTGTGGCCGGTGAACGCGACGAAGTCCGCACCCAGCTCCTGCACGTCGACAGCGCGGTGCGGAACGGCCTGCGCTGCGTCCACGACGCTCAGCGCGCCCACTTCGCGCGCTCGGTCGGTGATCCGGCGTACCGGGTTCACCGTGCCGAGCGAGTTGGACTGGTGCACGAAGGAGACGACTTTGGTGCGCTCGTTGATGACCGAGTCGATTTCCTCGTCGATCAACCTGCCCTCGTCGGTCAGGCGGAGCCAGCGGAACGTCGCACCGGTGCGCTGCGCGAGCAACTGCCACGGAACGATGTTGGAGTGGTGCTCCATCTCGGTGACGACGATCTCGTCCCCCGGACCGAGCCGGAAACGCTCCGCACCAGGCGTGGTCGTCGCGTTCGACAGGGAATAGGCGACGAGGTTCAGCGCCTCGGTGATGTTGCGGGTGAACACGATCTCGTCGCGGTTGGGTGCATTGAGGAATGCGGCAACCTTGTCCCGGGCGCCCTCGAACGCGTTGGTCGCCTCCGACCCGAGCGTGTGCACCGCCCGGGCCACGTTCGAGTAATGATTCGCGTAGAACTCGGTGACTGCGTCCAGCACCTGCTGCGGCTTCTGCGCGCTGTTCGCGCTGTCCAGGTACACCAGCGGATGGCCGTGGACTTCCCGACCCAGGATCGGGAAGTCCTTGCGCACGACTTCAACGTCAAAGGTCATGCTGCCGACCTCCTTTTGCTTGTCGGGGTCCCGCGGAAGCGTGGAGCGTAGTTTGCGACACGGGTTTCGTGGGGTTAAGCCTTTGCGGTCTCGTTGACGCCGAACCGTGCGTAGCCCTCGTTCTCCAGGCGGTCGGCCAGTTCGGCACCACCGGACTCGACGATCCGGCCGTCGAAGAACACGTGCACGAAGTCGGGCTTGATGTAGCGCAGGATCCGCGTGTAGTGCGTAATCAGCAGGGTGCCGACGCCGGTCTCGCGGACCTTGTTGACGCCTTCACTGACGACCCGCAACGCGTCGACATCGAGGCCGGAGTCGGTCTCGTCGAGGATCGCGATCTTCGGCCGCAACAGCCCCATCTGCAGGATCTCGTGGCGCTTCTTCTCACCGCCGGAGAAACCCTCGTTCACGTTGCGCTCGGCAAAGGCCTTGTCCATCTCGAGGACGCTCATCGCGTCGTTCACTTCCTTGACCCAGGTGCGCAGCTTCGGCGCCTCGCCGCGCACCGCGGTGGCCGCGGTACGCAGGAAGTTCGACACGGAGACGCCGGGCACCTCGACCGGGTACTGCATGGCGAGGAACAGGCCGGCCCGGGCGCGCTCGTCGACCTTCATCGACAGCACGTCCTCACCGTCCAGGAGGACCGTGCCGGAGGTGACCGTGTACTTCGGGTGACCGGCGATCGAGTAGGCCAGCGTGGACTTGCCGGAGCCGTTGGGGCCCATGACCGCGTGGGTCTCACCGGAGTGGACCGTGAGGTCGACACCCTTCAGGATCTCGGTGTCTTCGACGGCGACGTGCAGGTCGCGAACTTCAAGCGTGGTCACGCAATCTCTCCATCATTGTCGTTGGTGAAGCCCAGCCGGGACTCGACTCGGCGCATCAGCCGGTCGCGGAGCTCGGGAACCTCGATGCCTTCGATCACTTCGGCGAAGAATCCGCGAACAACCAGGCGGCGCGCCTCGTCCTCCGGGATTCCGCGCGCCTGCAGGTAGAACAACTGCAGGTCGTCGAACCTTCCGGTAGCACTGGCATGCCCGGCGCTGACGATCTCCCCGGTCTCGATCTCCAGGTTCGGCACCGAGTCGGCCCGGGCACCGTCGGACAGCAGCAGGTTGCGGTTCATCTCGAAGGTCTTCGTGCCGGTCGCGGTGGGTCGGATCCGCACGTCGCCGATCCAGACGGTGCGCGCCGACTGGCCGAGCAGCGCGTTCTTGTAGAGCACGTCGGAGGTGCACTCAGGCATCGAGTGGTCGACGAACAGCCGGCTCTCGAAGTGCTGGTGCTCACCGGCGAAAGTGACGCCGCGCAGTTCGGCCGTGCCGCCCGGGCCGGCGAAGCGCACCGTCGGCACGACACGCACCACGCCACCGCCGAGGGTCACGTTGACGAACCGGTAGGTCGCATCGCGCCCGACCAAGCGCGGCATAGGACGACAACTGCACCGAATCGTTGGCGGCGTCGTTCACCGACACCACGGTGAGCGACGACCCGTCACCGAGCACGAACTCGATGTTGGCAGCCACCTGGATCGTCCCGGCGTGGTCGATCACCAGGGTCGCGACGGCATTGGCGCCGACCTCAACCACATGGTGGCTGTAGCCCTTGCCGCTGACCCCCTCGCGGCGCAGCACAATCGGTTCACTCAACTGGGCACCGGCGTCGACGCGGACGTGTAAACCGCGCTCGGCATGCGCCATCGCCAGCGCGCTGACCCGGTCCGCCGGCGTCAGTGCGGCACCGAAGGCAGCCAGCTCCGACGGTGTCACCGTCTCGACCGTCGCACCATCGGGAACGGTGTTCTCCCCGTCGATGACCCCGTCCGGCGTGAACGGCTCGAAGAACTGCCGGACCCGGGCCAGCGGCGTGAACCGCCAGTCCTCGTCCTTGCTGGTCGGGATCTCGAACGCGTCGGGATCCCGTGAGGTGAACCGCTCGGACGGCGAGCCAGTCACGTGCGGCTTCTCGATAGTTGTCGTCATCCTCGTCTTTCAGTCAGCACTTCTGTAACTCTGGGATTTCTGTAGCTCTGCCTTCGGGGTCCCCGACAAGTCTTCGAGGCCCTGGGCGAGAAAACTTGGTGGAGTAACTATCCGACTGCGCCTTCCATCTGCAGTTCGATCAGCCGGTTCAGCTCGAGCGCGTATTCCATGGGCAGTTCGCGGGCAATCGGCTCGACGAAGCCGCGCACCACCATCGCCATCGCCTCGTCCTCGGTAAGACCGCGGCTCATCAGGTAGAACAGCTGACTCTCACTCACCCGGGAGACGGTGGCCTCATGGCCCATCGACACGTCGTCCTCGCGGACGTCGACGTAGGGGTAGGTGTCCGATCGGCTGATCTGATCGACCAGCAGCGCATCGCACTTGACCGTCGAGGCGCTGTGGTGCGCGCCCTTGTTCACCTGCACGAGCCCGCGGTAGGACGTGCGGCCGCCGCCGCGCGCCACCGACTTCGAGATGATCGTCGAGGAGGTGTACGGCGCCAGGTGCAGCATCTTCGCGCCGGCGTCCTGGTGCTGGCCCTCCCCCGCGAAGGCGATGGAGAGAACCTCGCCCTTGGCGTGCTCGCCGGTCATCCAGACGGCGGGGTACTTCATCGTCACCTTGGAGCCGATGTTGCCGTCGACCCACTCCATGGTGGCGTTGGCCTCGGCCTTGGCCCGCTTGGTGACCAGGTTGTAGACGTTGTTCGACCAGTTCTGGATGGTGGTGTACCGGCAGCGGGCGCCGGGCTTGACGATGATCTCCACGACCGCGGAGTGCAGCGAGTCCGACTTGTAGATCGGTGCCGTGCAGCCCTCGACGTAGTGCACGTAAGCGCCCTCGTCGACGATGATCAGGGTGCGCTCGAACTGCCCCATGTTCTCGGTATTGATCCGGAAGTACGCCTGCAGCGGGATCTCCACGTGCACGCCCTTCGGCACGTAGATGAATGAGCCGCCGGACCACACTGCAGTGTTCAGCGCAGCGAACTTGTTGTCCCCGGACGGGATCACCGAGCCGAAGTACTCCTTGAACACGTCCTCGTGCTCGCGCAGTGCCGTATCGGTATCGAGAAAGAGCACGCCCTGCTCCTCAAGGTCCTCGCGGATCTTGTGGTAGACGACCTCGGACTCGTACTGCGCTGCAACACCGGAGACCAGGCGCTGCTTCTCGGCCTCCGGGATGCCGAGCTTGTCGTAGGTGTTCTTGATGTCGGCAGGCAGATCGTCCCAGCTGGCGGCCTGCTTCTCCGTCGAGCGGACGAAGTACTTGATGTTGTCGAAGTCGATCCCGGACAGGTCCGAGCCCCACGACGGCATCGGCTTGCTGTTGAAGATCTCCAGCGCCTTCAGCCGCCGCTGCAGCATCCACTCCGGCTCGTTCTTCTTCATCGAGATGTCCGCGACCACCTCCGGCGACAGGCCACGCTTGGCCGACGCGCCGGCAGCGTCGGTGTCGGCCCAGCCGAAGGCGTAGCGGCCGAGTGAGTCGATCTGCTCGTCCTGGGTCAGGATGCGCTCGGGTGCGGTGGTCATCTATGTCCTCCCGGATCGGGATGTGGGTCGTGCGCGGTCGGTCGTGCGTGCGGGACGTGCCCGGGTGGTACGGGGCGGTGCGCTGGACGTTCGGGTCGGTGCAGGTGGCTCGGGGACGTACGTGGTGCAGACCCCGTCGCCGCGGGCGATGGTGGCCAGCCGTTGCACGTAGGTACCGAGGACGCGCTCGAAGGCGCGCGTCTCCGCCTCGCACAACTGCGGGAACTCGGCGGCGACGTGAGCCACCGGGCAGTGGTGCTGACAGATCTGTGTGCCGGCTCCGGCCACCTCGGTGGTGGAAGCGTATCCCGCGGCAGTCAACGACTCGGCAAGTGCCTCGACCGACCGGGGTCGTCCGTCCGGGGCTCCGATCATCGTCTCCAGGGTGTGTGCGCGGTGCTCGGCGAACTCGGCGATCCGGGCCGACCCGTCCGCGCAGTCGGCGCTGTCCGGGCTGTGCAGGAAGCGCAGTGCCATCGTGGCCAGGTCGTCGTAACCGTGCGGGAACGCCGCTCGGCCGGCGTCGGTCAGGGCGTACGCACGCGGTGGCCGGCCCCGGCCGCGGTGGGCGCTGACCCGCGGCTCGCGATCTTCCAGCAGGCCTTCGGCGACCAGCGCATCCAGATGCCGACGTACCGCCGCGGGCGACAGCTGAAGCTGCTCGGCCAGATCCGCCGCGGTGGCCGGTCCGGACTGGAGAATCAGGCGCGCCACGGCGTCGCGGGTGCGTCCCTCGAGGGACACCCCGCTGCGGCGGCCGGCGTCTGCTGCCGGGCCGCCGGTGCGCTGTGCGGCGATTTTCACAACACCAGTATGACGTATTTCCGCGGCGCTCGTCGGGCGCCCCCTGACGATAGGGTGCGCGCGTGTTGTACCGAGCGCTCGAGCTGACCGTTGCCCCCGCGCTCCGGCTTTCCTATCGGCCCGAAGTCACCGGCCTCGGCAACGTTCCGCGGCACGGTGCGGTCATCCTGGCCGGCAACCACATCTCCTTCGCCGACGAGATCTTCACGCCGCTGGCTGCGCGGCGGCAGGTGTTCTATCTGGCCAAGTCCGAGTACTTCACCTCGCCCGGGGTCAAGGGGAAGGCGATGGCCGCGTTCTTCGGCGGCATCGGTCAGGTGCCGGTAGAGCGCGGCGACATGCGGGCCGCAGCGGCGTCCGTCGACGTCTGCGTCGATCTGCTGCGCGGGGGGCGAGCCTTCGGCATCTTCCCGGAGGGCACCCGCTCACCGGATGGCCGGCTGTATCGCTTTCGCACCGGCATTGCCCGGATCGCCCTGCGAACCGGCATCCCGGTGGTGCCGGTCGGCATGGTCGGGACAGACCGGGTACAGCCGCCCGGGACGCGCCGGTGGCGGTGGGCGCGGGTCTCGGTGCACTTCGGCACGCCGCTGGATTTCTCCGGCCGCGCCGAGGACGAGCGCAAAGCCAGCGTGCTGAGGGAGATCACCGAAACCGTCCGCGAGAGCGTCCAGCAGCTGACCGGCCAGCAGTACGTCGCGCAGTACGGATCGTCGGTGAAGGCCGGCGGTAGCGAAGGGTAGACCGCGCCAGCCCCATCCGCAGCGGGTTCCTACACTCAACGAGTGACCGACATGGCGCTGGACGTGCGTGGGCTCGTCAAGCGCTACGACGGCCGTCCGGTGGTGAACGGGCTGACCTTCTCAGTGGCCGCCGGCGAAGTGGTCGCCGTGCTCGGGCCGAACGGCGCCGGCAAGACGACCACCGTGGAGATCTGCGAGGGATACCGCAGTCCCGACGCAGGCACCGTGCGGGTGCTCGGTCTGGACCCGGGCGTGGACTCCGCCGCGCTCAAGCCCCGGATCGGCGTGATGCTGCAGGACGGCGTCGGCGGATACACCGCAGCTACCGCCGCGGAGCTGCTCGCCCTGTTCGCCAGCTACGCGGTACGGCCACATCGTCCCGAGGAGTTGCTCGACCGGGTCGGGCTGGGCGGGGTCGGCAGGACGCTGGTGAAGCGTCTGTCCGGCGGACAGCGTCAGCGGTTGTCACTGGCGATGGCGCTGATCGGCCGACCGGAGCTGGTGTTTCTCGACGAGCCGACCGCCGGGATGGATCCGCAGTCGCGCCGCGGTACCTGGGAGCTGATCGAGGAATTGCGCGCGGACGGCGTCACGACCGTGCTCACCACTCACCTCCTCGACGAGGCCGAACGGCTCGCCGACCGGGTCGTGGTGATCGACTCGGGCTGCGCGGTGGCGATCGGCGCGCCCGCGGAGTTGACCCGCTCCGGAGCCGACGGTGAATTGCGGTTCAGCGCTCCACTCGGCCTGGACCTCACCTCCCTGCGCAGCGAACTGCCGGCCGGAGCAGGCGCGGTCGAGGTCACCGCAGGCCGGTATCTCGTCACCGCCGAGATCACCCCACAGCTGCTGGCGACGGTCACGTCGTGGTGTGCCAGCAACGACGTGATGGCGCGGGACCTCGCGGTGCAACGGCGCAGCCTGGAGGACGTCTTCCTCGACCTCACCGGACGCGAGATCCGGGCATGACCACCGGTCCCGCGCCGGCAGTCCCGGCCCGGACCGCTGGTCGCTGGCGGCCGGATCCGGGCGCAGCCGGGCCGGCAGCGATGCTGCGCGCCCAGGCTCGGATGGAGCTCCGGCTGCTGCTGCGCAACGGCGAACAGGTCGGGCTGACGCTGGTACTGCCCCTGCTGCTCACCGTGGTGCTCAACCTGCCCGTTCTCTACTCGCTGTCCGGCCGGCGGATCGATTTCGTGGTGCCCAGCGTGCTCGCGCTGTCCGTGATGAGCGCGGCATTCACCGGGCTGGCTATCGGTACCGGCTTCGAGCGCAAGTACGGCGTGCTCAAGCGATTGGGCGCGACGGCGTTGCCACGGTCGGTGCTGATCGGCGGGAAGACGCTGGCCGTCCTCCTTCTCGAGGCATTGCAGATCGTGCTGGTGTGCGCGCTGGGCCTCGTCCTGGGCTGGCACCCGCACGGCGACCCGTTGGCCGCGCTCGCTCTGGTGGTGCTGGCCACTGCGGCATTCGGCGGCCTGGGCCTGCTGCTGGCCGGCACGGTCCGCGCAGAGGTAACGCTGGCTGCGGCCAACCTCATCTGGTTCGTACTGCTGTTCTGCGGCGGAATCGCCATTCCGCTGAGCCGCTACCCCGACGCGTTGGCAGCCGTGTTGCGGTTCAGCCCGGCAGCGGCGTTGTCCGACGGGTTGCATGCCGTCCTGCAGGACGGCGCGTTGCTCCCGGGCCGGCCGCTGCTGATCCTGGCCGGGTGGGCCCTGCTCGCTCTCCCGGTCGCGGCCAAGGCTTTCCGGTGGGAGTGACCGGGCTACTGCGCTGGCGTACCTCCCCGACGGCGCTCTACCGCCTCGCCGTCGCATCCGTGGTCGGCAATGTCGTCATCGTCGTCACCGGGGGTGCGGTGCGGCTCACCAACTCCGGGCTGGGCTGTCCGACCTGGCCGCGGTGCAACGGCGACTCACTGACACCGAAACCGCGCAATGCGGCCCACGGGATCATCGAGTTCTCCAACCGCAGCCTCACCTTCGCGCTGGTGCTGGTCGCGGTAGCAACGTTGATCGCCGCGTTGTCGCAGCGCCGCGCCCCGCGGCTGGCCGGGCTCGCCTTTCTTGCCATTCCGGCGCAGGCAGTGCTCGGCGGGTTCACCGTCCTCACCGATCTGAACCCGTGGGTGGTGGGCTGCCACTTCCTGCTCTCCATGGCGATCCTTGCCATCACCATGTGCCTCGCGCACGCGGTAGCCGACGAGACAGCAGCCGGCGCTGCGGTCGCCGGAGCACCGGTCCGCGATCGACCCGCTGAGCCGGCCGGCACGCACGGTGCGCGCGCTGGCCTGGCTGATTGCCGCAGTAACGGTGGCTGTGCTGATGATCGGCACGGTCGTCACCGGAAGCGGACCGCACGCCGGCGACCTGAAGTCAGGACGGATCCACCGCACCGGCCTGGATCCCGGCGCGGTCAGCCATCTGCATGCCGACGTCGTGATGGTGCTGATCGGCCTCACCGTCGGCATGCTCTTCCTGGTGCGGGCGATCGGCTCGCGCGGCGGTCTGTACCGAACGGCGGCACTGCTGCTGGCCGCCGAGCTGGCCCAGGGAGTGATCGGTTTCGTCCAGTACTTCACCCACCTCCCCGTGTTGGCCGTCGGCTTGCACATGTTCGGCGCCTGCCTGGTCTGGCTCGCGGCGGTGGAAACGGTCATCCAGACCACTGGCCGCTTCGGCGGTAGCGGACGGATGCCGCCGCCGGCTAGAGCAATTGCGCAACCGCGTAAATGATCAGCCCGACCAGCGAGCCGACGACGGTGCCGTTCACGCGGATGAACTGCAGATCGCGGCCCACCTGCAATTCCACCCGCCGGCTGGTGTCGGCGGTGTCCCAGCGGGCCACCGTGCCGGAAATGAGCTCGGCGATGTTGGCCCCGTAGCGGGCCAGCACGTGCGTGATCGCTGACTGCAGCCAGCCATCGACCTTGCGCTGCAGGTCGACGTCGGTCCGTAGCGAGTCACCGAGTTGGCGGATCATGCCCTCCGCCGTGCGACGCAGATCGGAATGCGGATCGGCAGCGGCATCGAGCAGCGCTTCCTTCAACGGGAACCAGAGTGAGCCGAGCCAGCCGCGCACGGCCGGATGATCGAGCAGCTGCTGCTTCACCGCCTCGACCTTGGCGGCTGCGACCGGGTCGTCGCGCAGCGCCTTCGCGTACTCACGCAACCGCTGGTCGAACTGCTTGCGGAACTCGTGCTCGTCGTCACCGACCACGTCACCGAGGAAGGACTGCAGCCCACTGAAGAGCTTGGCGAAGACCCGGTCGTCGATCCAGTCGGGCACCCATTCCGGCGACTCCTCCCCCAACCGCCGGCGCAGCATCGGACGGTTGTCGTCGAGGAATCGCATGATGCTGCGCAGCCCGGCGGTCATCGCGACCTGGTGCTGGCCGCCTTCCACGACCACGTCGAGGACGCGCGCCACGATCGGTGCGGCTGGCAGCGACCGCAGCCGGGCATCGGCGAAGTCGGCGACCGCTCGGCGGATCTCCTCGTCCCGGAACACGGCGGCTGCCCCCTGCAGGGCAGCTGCACCCTCGTCGACCAGCCGGGCCGCATGCACCGGGTCGGCCAGCCATTCACCCGCGCGCTTGGGCAACTCCGCGGCCCGCACCCGCTCACCGACCACCGACGCGGTGAGGAAGTTCTGCTGGACGAACTCGCCGAGACTGGCCCCGATCTGGTCCTTCTTGGTCGGGATGATCGCGGTGTGCGGGATCGGGATGCCCAGCGGGTGACGGAACAGCGCGGTCACCGCGAACCAGTCGGCGAGGCCACCGACCATCGCCGCTTCGGCCATGGCCTGCAGGTAACCCCAGGCACCATGCTCGTCGCCGACCACCCGGCACACGACGAACAGGGCGGCGGCGGCGACCAGCAGGCCGGCCGCGAACAGTTTCATCCGACGCAGCGCCCGGACCCGTCCGGGCGCGAGGTCGGCGAAACTCACCGGCTGACCCGACGGGCCGCCAGTGTCTGCACGATCGCCCCGGCAAGCCGATCCGCTGCGCCGGGGCAGAACTGCAGGAACAACGATGGCTCCACCAGCTCGATCTCGCCGACGATGGGGCCGGCCGACGTGGGCAGGAGGTCGACCCGTGCGTACAGGAGCCCGGAGGCGCCCGGCACCGCCGCCAGGGCGAGGTCGGCGAGCCGCAATTCCTCCGCGGACGGCACCCGGGCCGTGATCTCCTCAGCGACGAAAGGGTCCGCGTTCGGCTCCGGAACCAGCTGATGGACGTGGCTGGGCGGCAGCATCGGACCCTTCCGGATCGCGTGACTGAACCGGCCGCCGAAATAGATCAGTGCTGTCTCGCCGCCGTCCTCGATCTCCGCGATGTAGGGCTGCACCATGGCGACCCGGCCGTGCTCGTGCAACGTGGCGAGGTGGCTGCGTGCGGCATCGAGATCCTCACCTACGGCGAATCTGCCCGCCCCGAGCGACCCGGCCCCTACCGCCGGCTTGATGACGAACTCGCCCCGGTCCGGCCACCGGGCGTCCTGGCCGGGCTCGACGAACTGGGTAGGCACGATCGGCACCCCGGCGACCGCCAGATCGCGCAGGTACACCTTGGACGAATTCCACCGGATCACCTCGGCGGGATTCGCCAGCGCCGGCACCGACTCCGTCCAGGCGAGGTACTCCTCGCGCCGCGGCGGATAGTCCCAGGTCGAGCGCACCACGGCGAGGTCGAAACTCGACCAATCCACCCCGGGATCGTCCCAGCGCGTCCAGGCCGCCGACAGGCCTGCTGCTGTGCAGGCGTCCCGGAGCAGATCGCCGTCGACCTCCTCGCCGGTCGGGAAGTCGAGCGAGGTCACCAGAGCAACGCGGGTCGTCACAGGGTCACCCTAATGAGCGCTGCCGAACGACGCCGCGCTCGTTGGACTGGCCAGGATCGAACAAGGCAAGATGTGGGTACCAGCGCCGTATCAAGTGATACCGGACGACCCGAGAGGACCCGTTGATGAGTGCGCCCGGAGGCCCGCCACCGAACGATCCATGGTCGTGGCAGGGCGGTGAGCAGCACTCCCCCAGCGAGTCCACCGAGCCGGAGCAGGCTGGCTCGGACGCGGCCGGCCAACCCGCCGGGGCGCCGGAGTCGCAGCCGAACGAGCAGCCGCCCGCGCCGCCGGCCGAGGCGCCCGGACAGGCCGCGTGGGAGCAGCAATCGCAGGGCGCCGAGCAGCCCGACGCCGGGGCAGGCACCGCGCAATGGACGGGTCAGCCGTCCGGTCCGTACCCCGAGAGTTTCCCGCAAGCAGGTGACCCTGGTCAGGAGTTCGGCCGGCCCGACCCGGCGCAGCAGTCCTACGGCGGAGCCGACTCGGCGCAGCAGCCCTACGGTCAGCAACCGTACGGTCAGCAGGATTACAGCCAGCAGCCGTACGGTCAGCAGGATTACGGTCAGCAGGGGTACAGCCAGTCGGGCGGGGGCTACGCAGCGCAGCCCGGACAGGCGCCCTATTCGGATCCGGCGGCGACAGCCCAGTACGGGTTCGGGTCGGCGGCGACGGCTCAGCAGTATCCGGCCGCACAGGTCGGGTCCGGATGGCCTCAGCAGCCCCCGGCTGCCAAGAAGCGCAGCAAGACCCCGCTGATCCTCGCCATCGTCGTGGTGGTCGTGCTCGGCGGTCTAGCCGGCGGCTATTTCGCATTCGTCCACAAGAGCAAGCCCAAGCTCACCTTCAATGGCAAGCAGATCGAGAATGCCGAGCAGATCCTGAGCGATGGGCAGAAGCAGGTCAACGCCCAGGTGTCGACGAGGCATGGGGTGAAGAGCAACGACACGCGTTGCTACTTCGGCGTGCCCAAGACTCCGGCCAGTGGCGCCAAGAAGTCCGACATCAGCAACACGCTGCTGTGTGGGCCGGTGCTGTTCGTCGACGGCACGACGAGCCAGGCCTACCTGAGCTACAACATCAACCAGACCGGGTCGAAGAGCGGCAAGGTCGTGCTCGGGCTGTCCGAAACACCGGTGTCACCGAACCCGGCCGCGCCGCCCGGTGCGGTCGAGCTCAAGCGCCCGGACGGAACGTCCCCGCCGAGCAACAGCGGCAACCTGAAGGCGCCGGCACCGCCGACGGCGGACAAGGATGCCTTGGTCAATGCCGACCTCGGTCCGTCCCAGTCGGAGATGAAGCCGGCCCCGACCACTGCGGTGATGATCGGTGACACGTTCGGCATCCGGCTGAACACCATCGGGAAGGTCGACCGGTACGGCCGCGGCGACACCGCGCGCACCGCGCCCTCGGGCACGGATCTGATCGCGTTCACGTTCGAGGTCACCGACGGCGCCACCGACAAGTCGGCGGATACGGTCTCGGTCGGCGTCCAGATCGGCTCTGGCGAGCCGCGCAGCCTGCCGGGTCGCACGCCGGCTGTGATCGTCGCCGTTCCGTCCGGCGAAACAGCGACCCTGCTCATGGTGGACAGCGGTGTGACGCAGTCCCTGGCTTTGCCCTCCGGTGCCCGCGGCGCCAAGAACATCCTGATCAACGTCCGCGCGCACCTCAGCGCCACGGTCAACAAAGCCGGCAACTTCACCATGAAGCTGCGCTCCGGCGGGCAGAGCGGCTCGTACACCGGCAGGTACACCTTCCAGAAGGTCGGCCTCTACGGCACCATCAGCGGGCGCCATCCGGCGGCGCAGAACGCCTACCTGTTCGCCTTCCTGACCTGGAAGAAGACCAGCGGCACCAAGGGCCCGTTCACCTCGTCGGGCGGCAACGGCCCGTTCGGCTTCCGGCTGGCCGAACTCTCGCTCGTGGCCGGCGGCCACACCTACAAGGCGAAGACGATCGGCACCACCACGGTGTTCGAGGTGCCGGCCACGATCACGTCAGGAACCGTGGTCGTCGGCGGGCCGACCAAGCAACCGACCGGGACGATCGAGACCGTCACCCCGACGCTGCGGCTGCCCTTCGCCATCCCGGCCGGCTGATCCCGGGCGGTGCAGGGGCCAGCACCGTTAGCGGCGTAGCCGTTAGCGGAGGAAGGTGTCGACCGCGATGGCCACGAAGATCAGGGCGAGGTAGCTGTTCGACAGATGGAACAGCCGCATCGGCTTCGTCGGTAGCTGCCGCTTGGTGCCGCGATACAGCCGGTGCGCCTCGGCCAGCAGCACGGCGCCCGCCAGGGCCGCCACCACGCCGTAGAGCCATCCGGTGGCCAGCGGCCACAGCAGCAGGGTGACGGCCACGGTCAGCCAGCTATAGATGAGGATCTGCCGCGCCACCACCAGCGGGGTGGCCACCACCGGCAGCATCGGAACACCCGCGCGGTCATAGTCCTCGCGGTACCGGATCGCCAGTGCCCAGAAGTGCGGCGGAGTCCAGAAGAAGACAATCGCGAACATCACCACCGGTGCCCAGGCCAGCGAATCGGTCACTGCGGCCCAGCCGATCATCACCGGCATGCAGCCAGCCGCGCCGCCCCAGACGATGTTCTGCGACGTGCGCCGCTTGAGCACCATCGTGTAGACGACGACGTAGAAAGCAATTGCCAGCAGTGTGAGCGCGGCGGCCAGCCAGTTCGTCGCCAAGCCCATGATCAGCACCGACACTGCACCGAGCACCAGGCCGAACCTGAGTGCGCTGCGTGGGGTGACCTCGTGCCGGGCCAGCGGCCGGCGGCCGGTGCGGCGCATGATCGCGTCGATGTCGCGGTCGATGTAGCAGTTCAATGCATTGGCACTGCCGGCGGCGAGGGTGCCGCCGACCAGGGTGGCCAGCACGACCGTCCACCGCGGCAGGCCGCCGGCCGCGAGGATCATCGCCGGCAGCGTGGTGACGAGCAACAGCTCGATGATCCGCGGCTTGGTGAGCGCGACGTAGGCACTCAGCCGGCGCCGCCACTCCGGCCGCTCAGCTACGCCGCGGCGTCGGGCCGGCGCCGCGGCGGGAGCGTCTCCGGTCCGCCCGCCGGCGGCCGGCGCCACGGGCGTCTGCGTCACGCCCTCAGGGTATCTCCCAGGGCTGTGTCGACCCGACCGGCGTCAGGGCGCACCGGTCACCGCCTCGGCGACGCGGTGATCGGGTGCGGCGGACCCGGCCGGTGCGGTGCCGAGCTGGCGCCAGACCGGACGGACCGCCGGGAGCAACGTGGCCAGGAGATACAGCCCGCCGGCGATCGACAGCGCGACGGTCAGCGTGGTCCACGAGATGAGCCAGCCGGCCAGCAACGAGCCGAGTGGCATGCCGGCCCAGCACAGCGCGTCGAGACCGCCAAGGACCCGGGTGCGCAGTTCGACCGGGATCCGCTCGTACATGGTGGCGCCGAGGATCGGGTTCAGCGCACCGGCCCCGATCCCGCCCAGGAAGACCACCACCGCGACCGCGGCGAGGTGGTGCCCGGCGAACGCGATGACCGCGAACCGGGGCGCGCCGACCGCCAGGAAGGCGATGAGATAGCTCTGATACCGCGGCAGCCGGCTCCCCCACAGCGCCCACAGCCCGTTGCCGATGAGCGCTCCGGTCCCGAACGTGCCACCGACTACTCCGAGGGCCACCGCCGACCCCTGTACGTCGTGCGCCCACACCGGCGCCAGCACCGCACTCATCGCCTGATCGAGGAGATTGGTCACCAGCACCATCGCCGCAATGGCGCGCAGCAGCGGATTCGCAGCCACCCAACGCATTCCCTCGACGATCAGGCCCAGGTATCCCTTGCCGTCCGGGTCGTGCTCGGCGGCGGTGAGCCGGTCGAGGCCGGGAACCCGGACCCACCCGCCGACCAGCACGGCGGCGGCCAGGAACGTGACGGCATCCACGTACAGCACGTTCGACGCGCCCATCAGTCCGATCAGCACGCCACCGAGCGCGGCGCCGAGCAGGCCGGCCAGCCGGAAGGCCCCGTCCACGATCGCCAGCGAGCGGTCCATCGAGGCACCGGCATGCTCGATCGTGGCCGGGGTCATCGCGGTATCGGCGTTGGCCGCGAGGCCCTGCGCCGCTCCCGAGGCCGCCACCAGCACCAGCAGCGCGGCGAACGGCAGGCCCACGCTGCGCAACAGACTGGGTACCGCCCCGACGCTCACGGCGGCGAACCCGCTGGCCAGGACGCTCATCCGCCGCGCCCCGAACCGGTCCACCAGGGGACCACTCAAACCCTGGACCAGGACCAGCGGGGTGATCTCGGCGAACCCGACGAGGCCGGTGCGCGTCGCGCTGCCGGAGGTGACCAGGACCAGCCAGGGCAGGGCCAGTGCCGACATCCGGCTGCCGGTCATCGTGATCGCCTTGGCCGTGACGAGCGCCGCCAAGGGTCCGCGCGAAGCGGAAGGCGCCCGGCTCATCGGCGTCGATCGGCGACGTGCGGCAGCACCTGCACCTGCACGGCGATGTCCTCCGCCCCCTTAGCCGCTGGTTGGTCCCGGGTCAGCTGCATCCAGCGATCGAGCACGGCATTGAGCTCCTCGCCGAGCTGCTGGGCTTGACCGGCGGTGAGGCGCAGGTTGCGGTCGCTCAGCGTGGTCGCGCGCTGCCAGCGCGTCGGCAGCCAGGCCATCCGGTGGCCGATCTCCCGGATCCGCGCGGCGTACAGGTCGGCAATCACCCGCAGGTATGCCGAGCCGACCAGCCGGTCCTCCTCCGTCGGGTGGACCGGCATCTGGTAGTCGGACAGCTCATGTTCGGCGCGCCACCAGCGCTCGCGTCCGGCGGATTCCAGTTCGGAGACCAGCCCGAACCGAGCCAACTGACGGAGGTGATAGCTCGTCGAACCGCTCGACTCGCCGACTATTTCGCCCAGCTTCGTCGCCGTGGACGGACCGGCCTGGCGTAACTGGCCGAGCAGGCGCAACCGCAGTGGATGGGCCACCGCCTTCAATGCATCTGTGCTCAGCTCCACCTTCCGAGGTGGCTGGCCGGCGGGCAGATCTGGGGGCGTCATGACGCAAAGATATCTTTGCAAAGATATCTTTGCAAGACCCGGCGGACCTGGCGGTTACCCCCGGGCGTCACGCTGCCAAAGTTTTGGCTGCACTCCGGTACGGCACCCGGCAGCGGTGGCTAGGCTCGTGGGGACGAGAGCGTTACCGGCGAGCTGTGCAGAGGAAGTGCGAGCGTGGCAATCAAGGACCCCGCCCAGATCGAGCAGACCCATCCCAAGTGGTGGACTGACCTCGATACCAAGGCGGTGGACACGGCGCGGCTGCTCGCCGCGGATGCGGTGCAAAAGGTCGGCAACGGCCATCCCGGGACAGCCATGAGCCTCGCTCCGCTGGCCTACCTGCTCTACCAACGCATCATGCGCCACGACCCGGCTGACCCGACCTGGATCGGCCGGGACCGGTTCGTGCTGTCCAACGGGCACTCGTCACTCACCCAGTACTGCCAGCTCTACCTGTCCGGGTACGGGCTACAGCTGTCCGATCTGGAGTCCCTGCGTACCTGGGGCTCGCTCACCCCCGGACACCCGGAGTACGGCCACACGCTCGGTGTCGAGGTGACCACTGGTCCGCTCGGTCAGGGTGTGGGCAACGGCGTGGGCATGGCGATGGCTGCCCGGCGCGAACGCGGCCTGTTCGATCCGGACGCGGAGCCCGGCACCTCCCCGTTCGACCACCACATCTACGTGATCTGTGGCGACGGCTGCCTGGAGGAGGGTGTCTCCAGCGAAGCGTCCAGCTTGGCCGGCCACCAGCAGCTCGGCAACCTCACCCTGATCTACGACGACAACCACATCTCCATCGAGGACGACACCAACGTCGCGTTCTCCGAGGACGTCGCCGCGCGGTACAAGGCCTATGGCTGGCACACCCAGTTCGTCGACTCCGGGGAAGACGTCGTCGCCCTCGAGGCGGCGTTGAAGGCAGCCAAGCGGGAGACGAGCAGGCCGTCGCTGATCGTGGTGCGCACCATCATCGGCTGGCCGGCACCGACCCTGCAGAACACCGGCAAGGCCCACGGCGCGGCCCTCGGCGAGGACGAGATCCGCAAGACGAAGGAAATTCTCGGCTTCGACCCGGACGTGCACTTCGCGGTCGCCGCAGACGTGCTGGCGCACACCCGCGAGGTGCTGGAGCGGGGCGTGGCCGCACACGCCGAGTGGCAAGAGGGATACGAGGCGTGGCGCACGGCCAACAAGAAGCAGGCCGCACTGCTCGACCGGATGGCCACCCGGTCATTGCCGGACGGATGGGCCGACGCGCTGCCCACCTGGCCGACCGAGAAGGACGGCGCGTCGAACTCCGTGCCCACCCGGGCCGCGTCGGGCAAGATCGTGACCGCTCTGGCCGACGTCCTGCCCGAACTGTGGGGTGGCAGCGCCGACCTGGCCGAGAGCAACAACACGACGATGGAGGGCCAGCCCAGCTTCGTCCCGGCCGAACGCCAGACCAAAATGTGGCCCGGCGGGCCGTACGGCCGGACGCTGCACTTCGGCATCCGCGAGCACGCGATGGGTTCGATCATGAACGGCATCACGGTGCATGGCGGGTTGCGGGTCTACGGCGGCACCTTCCTCGTCTTCAGCGATTACATGCGCCCGCCGGTGCGCCTAGCTGCGCTGATGAAACTGCCCACCATCTACGTCTGGACGCACGACTCGATCGGTCTCGGCGGGGACGGACCGACCCATCAGCCGATCGAGCACCTCGCCGCCCTGCGGGCGATCCCGGGGCTGGACGTGGTGCGCCCTGCGGACGCCAATGAGACCGCGGTCGCCTGGCGCACGGTGCTGGAGCACACCGACCGGCCGGCCGCGCTGGCGCTGTCCCGGCAGGGGTTGCCGGTGCTCGATGCCGCCAAGGCCGAAGGCGCCGCTCGGGGCGGCTACATCCTGGAGGAGGCGTCGACCGCTTCCCCGGAACTCATCCTGATCGCTACCGGGTCCGAAGTCGGCCTGGCGATCACCGCGCGAGAACGCCTGGAAGCCGACGGTACCCCGACCCGGGTCGTGTCGATGCCGTGCTTCGAGTGGTTCGACGCGCAGGACGCCTCCTATCGCCAGCAGGTCCTGCCGCCCAATGTGCACGCCCGGGTGAGCGTCGAAGCAGGCGTTCCGCAGGGCTGGCGCGAGCTCGTCGGCGAGGCCGGCGAAATGGTCTCGATCAACCACTTCGGCGCCAGCGCAGAGGGGTCGGTGCTGTTCGAGCAGTTCGGCTTCACCCCCGATCGCGTCGTCGCCGCTGCACACGCCACGCTCTCCAAGGTCGGGGCCGTCGGCGACACCACTACCGGCAACTAGTCCACCAGCTCGATCACGCTAGGAATGAGGACACCATGAGTGACGCATTGGCCGACCTTTCGGCGCAGGGCGTATCCATTTGGCTCGACGACATCAGCCGGGAGCGGCTGAACTCGGGCAACCTGGCCAAGCTGGTCAGCGAGAAGCACGTCGTGGGCGTCACCAGCAACCCGACGATCTTCCAGAAGGCCATGGAGAAGGGCGAGGCCTACGACAGCCAGTTCCGTGACCTGGCAGTGCGCGGAGTCTCGCTGGAAGAGTCGGTGCGGTTGCTGACCGCGTACGACATCCGGTGGGCCTGCGACGTGCTGCGACCGGTCTTCGACGCCACCAACGGCCAGGACGGCCGGGTCTCCCTCGAGGTGGATCCGCGCATCGCGCACGACTCCGAGAAGACCAGCGCGGAAGCACTCGCGCTCTGGTGGCTGGTCGACCGGCCGAACGTCATGATCAAGATCCCGGCAACGCCCGAAGGGCTGCCGGCGATCACCGCCGCCACTGCGGCCGGGGTGAGCGTCAACGTCACGCTGATCTTCGGCATCCAGCGCTACCAAGAGGTGATCGACGCCTACCTCTCCGGTCTGGAGCAGGCCAAGGAGCGCGGCTTCACGCTGTCGACGATCCGCTCGGTGGCGTCGTTCTTCGTCTCCCGGGTGGACACCGAGATCGACGCGCGGCTGGAGAAGATCGGCTCGGACGACGCGCTCGCGCTGCGCGGCAAGGCCGGCATCGCCAACGCGCGGCTGGCCTACGAGCAGTTCGAGCGATCGCTGGCCGACCAGCGCTGGGCCACGCTGCAGCAGGCCGGTGCCAACCCGCAGCGCCCGCTGTGGGCGTCGACCGGGGTGAAGAACCCGGAGTACGACGACACCATGTACGTCACGCAGCTGGTCGCCCCGCACACCGTCAACACGATGCCGGAGCCCACGCTCGACGCGGTTGCCGACCACGGGGTCATCTCCGGCGCCACGGGCAACACCGGCTACGACGACGCACGGGCGCTGTTCGGGCAGCTGGACGCGCTCGGCGTGAGCATCGACGACGTGACGCACCAGCTCGAGATGGAAGGCGTGCAGAAGTTCGAGGATGCCTGGACGCAGTTGAGTGAAGGTGCGCAGGGCCAGCTCGACGCGGCCGCCTCGAAGTGACCGCACTCGACTCGGCCGGCGGCGTCAGCGTCTCGCTCAGTTACCCGGACGGCGCCGATCATGTCGGCGCACTGCGGGAGCTCGTCGCCGCGCAGGTCGCCAGCAAGATGACCGCTCAGGACCCCACCCTGTGGGGACCGGACGCGCAGTCCGAATCGGCCATTCGGTTGTCCTGGGTCGGTCTGGCCGACTCGTCGCGGCCCCTGGTCGGTGAGATCGAGACACTGCGCGGTGAGCTCGCCGCCGAGGGTGTGGATCACGTGGTGCTGGCCGGGATGGGCGGCAGCTCGCTCGCGCCGGAGGTCATCACCGCGACAGCGGGTGTCGCGCTGGTCACCCTGGACACCACCGATCCCGGCCAGGTCGCGGCAGCTCTCGCAGAGAAGCTCGACCGCACGGTGCTCGTCGTGTCGAGCAAGTCCGGTGGCACGGTGGAGACCGACTCGCATCGCCGCACGTACGTCAAGGCCTTCGCCGATGCCGGGATCGACCCGACGCAACGCATCGTGGTGGTCACCGATCCCGGCTCGCCACTGGCCGATCTGGCCGAGAAGGAGGGCTACCGGAAGACCTTCCTGGCCGACCCCAACGTCGGCGGCCGGTACAGCGCGCTGACCGCCTTCGGTCTGGTGCCCGCAGGGCTTGCCGGAGTGGACATCGGTGCCCTGCTGGACGAGGCAGCCGCGGTCGCCCCCGGGCTGACCGCGGACGAGGACACCAACCCGGCGCTGCAACTAGGCGCGCTGCTCGGGCTCGCGCACAACGCCGGTTCGGAGAAGATCGTGCTGGCCGACACCGGATCGGGCATCGCCGGGTTCGGCGACTGGGCCGAGCAACTCATCGCCGAGTCCACCGGCAAGCAGGGCAAGGGCCTGTTGCCCGTCGTGGTCGAGGGCGTCGGTGCGCCCGGATTCCGCGACGCCCAGGCAGACGCCGTGCAGGTGGTCCTCGGTCCGGAGCCGGAGGGTGACCCATCCCGGGCCGCCACCCCGTTCGGCGCCGGCGTACAAGGTCCGCTCGGCGCGCAGTTCCTGCTCTGGGAGTACGCGATCGCCATCGCCGGGCGGATCATCGGCATCAACCCGTTCGACCAGCCGAATGTCGAAGCGGCAAAGGCGCAGGCCCGGCAACTGCTGGACCAGGGTAGCTCTGACGAACCGGAGCCGACCCTGGTCGACGGTGCCATCGAGGTGCGCGGTACCGGCGTGGAGCTGGCCGCCTGCACAACGGTCGGGGACGCCATCCGAGCGCTGTTCGCGGCCGTTCCCGACCGTGGCTACATCTCGATCCAGGCGTACCTCGATCGGCTGGCTAATGCCTCGGCCAGCGACCTGCGCCCGGCCGTGGCCACCGACTCAGGCCGGCAGACCACCTTCGGCTGGGGCCCGCGGTTCCTGCATTCCACCGGGCAGTACCACAAGGGGGGCCATCCCAACGGAGGGTTCTTGCAGATCACCGCAGTCAGCGAGACTGATCTCGAGATCCCCGATCGCCCGTACTCCTTCGCCGTGCTGCAACAGGCCCAGGCGGCCGGTGACGCGGCCGTGCTGAGCCAAGCCGGCCGGCCGGTCCTGCGGCTGCATCTCACCGATCGCGAGAGCGGCATCGGACAGCTGCTCCAGGCGTTGTGACGAGAACACCAGCCCGGCATCACCGGGGCTCGAGAAGGGACCAGGACACCGATGTCGACGCCGGACACTGAGCTAACAGAGCAGCAGGACGGGCTAACCGAGCGGCAGGACGGGCGCACCGAGCAGCACGACGGCCGGGTCGGCGGCAGCCAGCAGACGGCTCGGCACGCGGGGTTGCCCAGCGGTCAGCCGACAACCGCGCGCAGTGGTCCGCTCGATGTCGCGACGATCAAGGCCAATCCCTTGCGCGACGCGGCCGACCGCAGGTTGCCGCGGGTCCCGGAGCCGTGTGCGCTGGTCGTGTTCGGGGTGACCGGCGACCTGGCCCGCAAGAAATTGTTGCCGGCGATCTACGACCTGGCCAACCGCGGCCTACTGCCGACGGACTTCGTGCTGCTCGGCTTCGCCCGCCGCGACTGGGGGGACGGCGACTTCGAGGACCTGGCGAAGAAGTCGGCGAAGGAGCACGCCCGCACGGCGTGGAGCGAAGAGGTCTGGAACCGACTGTCCGGCAACGTCAAGTTCGTCCCGGGATCCTTCGACGACGATGCCGCTTTCGACGAATTGGCCACGGCGCTGGACGACCTGTGCCACACCCACGGCATCCGGGGCAACGCCGCGTTCTACCTGTCCATCCCCCCGGCGATGTTCCCCACCGTGCTGGACCAGATGAAGCGCACCGGGATGGCCGACAACGAGAAGGCCGGCGGCTGGCGCCGGGTGGTCGTGGAGAAGCCGTTCGGCAGCGATCTGAAAAGTGCGCTGGAACTCAACGCATTGGTCGACTCGGTCTTCACCGCGCAGGACGTGTTCCGTATCGACCACTACCTGGGCAAGGAAACCGTCCAGAACATCATGGCGTTGCGCTTCGCCAACCAGCTGTTCGAGCCGGTCTGGAACGCCCATTACGTGGACTCGGTGCAGATAACCATGGCCGAGGACGTCGGCATCGGCGGGCGGGCCACCTTCTACGACGCCACCGGTGCAGCGCGTGACGTGTTGCAGAACCATCTCCTGCAGTTGCTGGCGCTGACCGCCATGGAGGAGCCGGTCGAGTTCTCCGCGGAAGCGATCCGCACCGAGAAGACCAAGGTGCTGCGCGCGATCACGGTTCCCGACGACATCGAGAACTACGCGATCCGTGGCCAGTACGACCAGGGCTGGCTGGCCGGCTCCCGGGTCGCGGCCTATCGCGCCGAAGAGGGCATCCCGCCCGACTCGAAGACCGAGACGTTCGCCGCGGTGAAGCTCGGGGTGGAGACGCGGCGCTGGGCCGGGGTGCCCTTCTATATGCGTACGGGCAAACGGCTGCCGCGCCGGGTGACTGAGATTGCGGTGCTCTTCGCGAAGGCGCCGCACCTGCCTTTCAACGCGACCGACACCGAGGAACTCGGCCATAACCAGCTGGTGATCCGGGTGCAGCCGGACGAGGGCGTCACGCTGAAATTCGGCTCCAAGGTGCCCGGCAGTGCGATGGAGGTCCGCGATGTTGCGATGGACTTCCTCTACGGCGAAGCGTTCACCGAATCCTCCCCCGAAGCCTACGAACGGCTCATCCTGGATGTGCTGCTCGGCGACGCGACGCTGTTCCCGCGCAATGAGGAGGTGGAGGCCTCCTGGCGGGTGATCGACCCGCTCGAGGCGCATTGGGCCGGTAAGCCGGCGCACCTGTACCGAGCCGGGGAATGGGGACCGAAGGCCGCCGACGAGATGCTGGCCCGCGACGGCCGGCAATGGCGCAGGCCATGACGCACGACGAGCGGCTACAACAACTTCGTGGGGTGAATCGATGACGACGCTGTGGGACACGACCGGATCGGCCGTGGTGTCCGCGCTGGCCGCCGAACGCCGGACCGGCGGCGCGGTGACCAGCGGCCTGGCCCTCACCCTGGTCGTCGTGGTCGACGAGACCGACGTGGGGGAAGCGGAATCGGCCGCCACCCTGGCCGCGAGCAAGCATCCGATGCGCATGCTGCTGGTGATCCGCCGCCAGATCGACGCGCCGGTTCCCCGCCTCGACGCGGAGGTCCTCATCGGCGGTCGGCTCGGCCCGGGCGAGGCCATCGAGATGCGGATGTACGGCCGGCTGGCGCTGCACGCCGAGTCGGTCACCCTGCCGTTGCTCGCCCCGGACGCCCCGGTGGTCACCTGGTGGCACGGCGCGCCACCGGATCGCATCTCGCACGACCCGCTCGGTGTCTTCGCCGAACGCCGGATCACCGATGCGGTGCGCTCACCCGATCGCATCGCCGCGCTGCGCCAGCGGGCCGTTGACTACGCACCCGGCGACACCGACCTGGCCTGGACCCGCGCCACGCCGTGGCGGGCCACCCTCGCCTCCGCGTTCGACACGGTGCTGACCCCGGCGGTCCGGGCCAGCGTCTTCGGCGACCAGAGCGACCCGACCGCCCTGCTGCTGGCCGGCTGGCTCTCCTCGCGCCTCGGGTTCTACGTGCCGGTGGAGCAACGCCCCGGCGATGGAGTGGTGAGCGTCGAGGTGGGGTTTCAGGACCACTCCACGTTCCAGGCCCTCCGAGACGGTGCGCGGATGGTGTTGCGCCGGCCCGACCAGCCGGACAGCATCTCCCCCTTCCCGGAACGCGGGCTCGGTGAGTTGCTGGCCGAGGAACTGCGCAGGCTGGACGCGGATCAGACCTACGGCTCGGCGCTCGGCGCGGTGAACGGTCTCGAGGGCTTGAACGACCGGGCCAGCAAGCGAGTGCACATCTGGAACGACCCGGCGCTGTCCTCGGACGACAACGACGACGCGGCACCCACCGGGACGACGGGGTGACTGCGACCGGAGCCGCGCCGGAGGTCCGCGTCGCAGCCGGCGCGGACGAACTAGCCGGGCAGGTGGCCGCGCGCACCATCGCCGCGCTGAGCCGGGCGCAACGCGATCATGGCGTCGCGTCGATCGCGCTGACCGGCGGCGGCATCCTCGAGGCGGTATTGGCGGCAATCGCCACCGCCGCACCGGACGCTCCGGTCGACTGGGCTCAGGTTGACGTGTTCTGGGGCGATGAGCGATTCGTGGCCGCCGACTCGCCGGAGCGCAACGACGTGCCGGCGCGGCGATTGCTGCTGGACAAGGTGCCGGTCGACCCGCACCGGATTCACCCGATGCCGGCCGCCGGGGCGGAGTTCGGCGACGACGTAGCGGCGGCGGTCCACTCGTACGCGCAGGTACTGGCCGGCGCGGCGGCCCGCGATCGCGCCGCGGACGACGTCGGCACGGTGCCGCATTTCGACGTGGTGCTGCTCGGCGTCGGGCCCGAGGGGCACTGCTGCTCGCTGTTTCCTGAACAACCGGGCGTCTACGAGACCGAGGCCAGTGTCATCGCGGTGCACAACTCGCCGAAGCCGCCGCCGACGCGGCTGTCGCTGACCTTTCCTGCGCTGGACGAGGCCAAGGAAATCTGGTTCGTCGTCTCCGGAGACAGCAAGGCCGAGGCGGTGCGGATGGCGCTGAGTGGGGCAGGCCGGGTGCAGGTGCCGGCGGCCGGTCCGCGCGGGCGATCCCGCACGTTGTGGCTGGTGGACGAAGCAGCCGCCGCGAAACTTCCGGCGGCGATACGCCAGCCGTCCAGCTCCTGAGCGGAACTCAGGACTCGCCGCGGCGCTGGCGCAGCTTCAGCAGCGCCTCTTCGAGGATGGCCTCCCCATCGGCGTCGCTGCGGCGCTCCTTCACATAAGCAAGGTGCGTCTTGTACGGCTCGTTGCGCGGCGCGTCCGGCGGCGTGGTCTCCTGCCGGCCGGCCGGGAACCCGCACCGCGGACAATCCCAGGTGTCCGGCAGGACAGCGTCCATCGAGAATGCCGGACGCACCTCATGGCCGTTGGCACAGAAGAATGACACCCGCTGCCTCGGGGCGGACTCACCGCGTTCCTTCTCGCCCATCGGACCGGCACCTACCCGGCTGCCGCGGATTGCGCTACCACCTGCCACGTTGACGCTCCCTCAAACCCCGTTGAGCCCGGTTCAGCTGCCGTTCCGATAAAGCACACCAAGTCCGAGCACGCACACCGACCAGACCACACCGGCGACGATGGTGATGCGGTCGAGGTTTCGCTCGACGACCGACGAGCCGGACAGGCTCGAGTAGAACGAACCACCGAACATCGACGAGAGGCCGCCGCCCTTGCCGCGGTGCAGCAGCACGAGCACGACCAACGCGAGGCTGGCAATGATCAAGAGAACGGACAACGCGAAGATCATCGGTGGCGCACTCCTGGTCAGATTCGCCGGTCGCTGGGTGTGCTTCGCCGTCCAGGATACCGAACGACGCGCCGCCTCATCACGACCTGCCGGGCGGGGCGGCCGCTCGGCAGATCGCCGCGAACCCCTCGGCGTCAAGACTCGCACCGCCGACCAGAGCGCCGTCGACATCCGGCTGGGCCAGGATCTCTGCTGCGTTGTCCGACTTGACCGATCCGCCGTAGAGGAACCGGACAGAACGGGCAACGTCCGGACCGTGCGTGGTGGCGATCTCGGCGCGCAGGGCCGCGCACACCTCCTGGGCATCGGCCGGCGTGGCGACCTCGCCGGTTCCGATCGCCCAGACCGGTTCGTAGGCGATGACCAGCTGGCCGACCTGCTCCGCATTCATCTCGGCCAGCGCACCACTGAGCTGATCCACGCAGTGCGGCACCTGGCGACCTTCGTTGCGCACCGGCAACTGCTCCCCCACGCAGACGATGGGCACCAGCCCGGCGGCGAGCGCGGCCCGCGCCTTGGCGTTCACGGTCGCGTCGTCCTCGCCGTGGTGCTGCCGCCGTTCGGAGTGCCCGACGACCACGAACGACGCTCCCAGGGCGGTCAGCATGGCAGCACTGATGTCGCCGGTGTAGGCGCCGGCCGGATGCTCGGACACATCCTGCGCGCCGTACCGCAGCGCCAGCCGTTCGCCGTCCACCAGCGTCTGCACGCTGCGCAGGTCGACGAACGGCGGCAACACCACCACGTCGACCGTGGCGAGCAACTCGGGTTTGAGGCTGTACGCGATCTTCTGGGTGAGCGCGATCGCCTCGAGGTGGGTGAGGTTCATCTTCCAGTTGCCCGCGATCAGCGGAGTGCGCTCTTTCATGTTCGCCCAGACGGTTGCTCGCGCCGGCGATCGCTCTTCGCGCGAGCGCTCATCGCGTGATCCTCAACTCGAAACACATTTCGCCCACCATGTCATGCACCCAACGCGTGGAGGCCGGGGAGGGGCTTGCCCTCGAGGAACTCGAGCGAGGCGCCGCCACCGGTGGAGATGTGCGTGAACGCATGGGCATCGAGCCCAAGGGTGCGCACCGCAGCGGCCGAATCGCCACCGCCGACCACGGTCAGCCCACCACCGGCGGCCACCGCCTCGGCCACCGCCTTGGTGCCGGCCGCGAACGGCGCCACTTCGAACACGCCCATCGGCCCGTTCCAGAAGACCGTGCCGGCGCCGGACAGATGTTCGGCGAAGGCGGCGACCGATGCCGGCCCGATGTCCAGACCCTTCTGCCCGGCCGGGATGGCGGCGGCATCGACGGTCTGCACGTCGGCATCGGCGTTCACCTCGGAAGCCACCACGATGTCGGTGGGCAGCACGATCTTGTCCCCGGCATCGGCCAGCAGCCGCCGGCAGGTGTCGACCTGGTCTTGCTCGAGTAGCGAGTCGCCGACTTCGTGCCCCTGCGCAGCGAGGAAGGTGAAGCACATCCCGCCGCCGACGAGCAGCCGGTCCACCTTCGGCAACAGCGCCTCGATCACGCCGAGCTTGTCGCTCACCTTGCTGCCGCCGAGCACGACGACGTACGGCCGGGCCGGTTCGCCGGTGAGCTGGCGCAGCACAGCCAACTCGTCGCGGACCAGATCACCGACGTAGTGCGGCAGCAGGTCGGCGACGTCGAACACGCTGGCGTGCTTGCGGTGCACCGCACCGAAGGCATCGTCGACGTATGCGCCACCCTCGTCCTCACCGCCGGTGAGCAACGCCAACGCCTGCGCGAACTGCCTGCGCTCGGCATCGACCTTGCTGGTCTCGCCCGGGTTGAACCGGACGTTCTCCAGCAGCAACAGCTCCCCGTCGGCCAACTCGTTGCTCAGCAACCGGGCGCTCTCGCCGACAGTGTCCAGGGCGAAGTCGACCGGGCGGCCCAGCAACTGGGCAAGCCGATCGGCGACCGGCCGGAGGGAGTACCGGTCATCCGGTGCCCCCTTCGGCCGGCCGAGATGCGCGGCCACGATCACCCGGGCGCCGTGGTCGAGCAGCTTGGTGAGCACCGGCAATGCGGCGCGGATCCGCCCGTCGTCGGTGACCGTGCCGGCTCCGTCGAGCGGGACGTTCAGGTCACTGCGAACCAGCACCCGCCGACCGGTGACGCCGATCTTCAGCAGGTCGTCCAGGCAGCGCATCGAGGCACCACTCATCCGATTACAGCGACGAGCCGACGAGCGTCGTGATGTCCACCAGTCGGTTCGAGTAGCCCCACTCGTTGTCGTACCAGCCGATCACCTTCACCTGTCGACCGATCACCTTGGTCAGACCCGAGTCGAAGATGCAGGACGCAGGATCGGTGACGATGTCGGTCGAGACGATCGGGTCGTCGGTGTAGGTCAGGTAGCCCTTGAGCGGAGCGGCGTCGGCGGCCGCGCGGTACGCGGCGTTGACCTCCTGGACCGTGGTCTCGCCGCCGAGGGTGACGGTCAGGTCGGTGGCCGACCCGGTCGGCACCGGGACTCGCAGCGCGTACCCGTCCAGCTTGCCTTCCAGTTCGGGCAGTACCAGGCCGATCGCCTTCGACGCACCGGAGGAGGTCGGGACGATGTTGATGGCCGCAGCGCGGGCCCGGCGCAGATCCTTGTGCGGTGCGTCCTGCAGGTTCTGGTCCTGGGTGTACGCGTGGATCGTCGTCATCAGGCCCTGCTCGATCCCGAACGCGTCGTTGAGCACCTTGGCCAGCGGCGCCAGGCAGTTCGTCGTGCACGACGCGTTGGAGATGATGGTGTGCGCCGCCGGGTCGTAGGCGTTGTCGTTGACGCCCATCACGATGGTGACGTCCTCGTTGCTCGCCGGCGCTGAGATGATGACCTTCTTCGCGCCGTTCTCGACATGGGCCCGCGCCTTGGTCGCGTCGGTGAAGAACCCGGTCGACTCGATGACGATGTCGGCGCCGAGGTCACCCCAGGGCAGCTTGCCCGGGTCGCGCTCGGCGAGCGCCTTGAACGTGGTCCCGTCGACGGTGATCTCGTCCTCGGTGGCGCTCACCTCACCCGGGTATCGGCCGAGGATGCTGTCGTACTTCAGCAGGTGGGCCAGCGTCTGGTTGTCGGTCAGGTCGTTGACGCCGACGATCTCCAGATCGGCGCCGGCCGCCTTGGCGGCCCGGAAGTAATTACGGCCGATACGGCCGAAGCCATTGATGCCCACACGAACGGTCACGGATCGAAGCTCCCATCAAGATCGAACTCAGCTGGACCGCCCACACTCGTTGGGGGCCGACCGCGCAAAGCCTATCGGTGCCACGGCCCGGCGCGAGCAGCGCGGTCCTGCAGCCCATCGGACAGCACCGCACAGTCGCGGGTGCGGGCTAGCCTGGCAGCCAGTCGCCGAGAGGGGTGACCCGCCATGGCCCTGACCGGTCCGCCGGGCACGCCGTATGCCGACAGGACGGCTGCGGGCCAGGCGCTCGCCCGGGAGCTCACCAATTACCGCGGAGCGGATGACGTTGTCGTGCTCGGTCTGCCTAGGGGCGGAGTGCCGGTCGCCGCTGCGGTGGCGCGAGCGCTCGCGGCTCCGCTCGACGTGTTGATCGTCCGGAAGGTCGGCCTCCCCTGGCAACCGGAGCTGGCCATGGGGGCAGTAGCGGGTGTCGGCGGTGCGATCGATGTCGTCCGCAATGCCGAGGTGATCGGCGCGGCGGGCGTTGACGAGGCCACGTTCGATGCGGCGCTGCGCCGCGAGATCGAGGAACTGCGGCGACGCGAGCAGAGCTACCGCGGGATTCGGCCGGCCGTTGCGTTGCGCGCTCGCACCGTCATCCTCATCGACGACGGTCTGGCCACCGGTGCGACGATGCGCGCCGCGGTCGCCGCGGTCCGCGGCCAGCACCCCGCCGGCGTGGTGGTGGCGGTACCGGTGGCGGCGGCCCACACCTGCCGCGACCTGACCCAGCACGCCGACGAAGTCGTGTGCGCCTGGATCCCGGAGCAGTTCTTCGCGGTCGGACAGGGCTATCGCGATTTCCGCCCGACCACCGATGACGAGGTCCGTGCGCTGCTCGGCACCCCCGGCGGCCCGCCGGGCGTTGTGCAACCATAGTTGTTGCAGAAGGAGGTTCGGCATCAGCGCAAACAGCAAACTCAGCACCGCCATCCACGCGCTGTGCTGGCTGGAGCTGTCTGCTCGCCGCGGCCGGCCGACCCTCACCTCGGAAGAGGTGGCGCGCAGCCTGGCCAGCCATCCGGTACTCGTGCGCCGCAGCCTGGCTCCGCTGCGTGATGCCGGCCTCGTCATCTCCCGGCGCGGGCCCGGCGCCGGGTGGTCGTTGGGACGGCCGGCGCAGGCCATCACGCTGCTGGAGGTCTACCAGGCCGTCGCCGACGACGACACGTTCGCCCTGCATGCCCACGAGCCCAATCTGGAATGTCCGGTCGGCTTCGGCATCAGACCGGTCCTCTCGGACGTGTACACCGATGTCCGGGCGGCCATGACCGAGCAGCTTCGCGGCCGCACGATCGCCACCGTCTTGGAGACCGTGCTGGCCGAGCACCCGCTGCCCTGAGGCGCCGCTCTTGCTCCAATGCGACCTTGGGCCCTAACGTGTAACCATGTTGGTTACATATCGCGGGCTCGCCGGGTGACCCCCCGACCGCACTCCATGGCCGACGCGGCCGTGGTCGAACTCCGGCAGTACACCCTGAAGCCCGGCGCGCGGGCCTGCTTGCTGGACGTGTTCGAGACCCACCTGGTCGAACCTCAAGAGGACGCCGGCATGTGCGTGGGCGGCACCTTCGAAGACCGGGACGACGCCGATCGGTTCGTCTGGATGCGCGGGTTCTGCGACATGGAGGCGCGCCGGCGCGCCCTTGAGGCGTTCTACCTCGGCCCGGTGTGGGCCGCCCACCGGTCGACGGCGAACCCGACGATGATCGACGCCGACGATGTCCTGCTGCTGCGCCCGACCGAGCCGGCTCATCCGCCGTGGGCACCGAGAGCTCCGCGGGCCGATGTCGGAGCGACCGCAGCCGGCGACGAGTGGGTCGCCATCACGGCGTACACGTACGAACCGGACGCCGCCTTCAGCAACTGGCTCGCCGACGACGTCCACGCAGCGCTCGAGGACGCGTTCCGGGCGCCGGTCGCCGCGTGGCGGACCGAGCCGGCACCCAACACGTTTCCGCAGCTGCGGGTGCGCACCGACCATGCGTTCGTCTGGCTGTCGACCTTCGCCGACGAGGACGCCTATCGATCAGCCCACTGCCGGTTCCAGGCCACCTCCCTGTGGTCGGACGAGCTGGCGCCCCAGCTCGCAGATCGCGGCGCTACCGAGCAGCAGCTGCGGCTGCGACCCACGGCCCGTTCGCAGCATCCTGCCGCGATGCACCGCGAGCCCGGTGGACCGAGGAGAACTCCGTGAACCCACCCCGCCAGTTGCCCGGCCTGGCCAAGAAGACCTCCGGGTTCGACTTCCTCGTCGGCGACTGGAACGTCGACAACAACCGACTGCGTCGCCCGTTGTCGGGGAGCGACGAGTGGTATCGCAGCCACGCCACCGCATCGTCGACCACGCTGCACAACGGCGCGATCAGCGTGGACGAGATGTGGTACGCCGATGAGGGCTTCGCCGGCGCCTCGGTGCGGACCTACGCGGCCGAGAACGATCTGTGGACGATCTACTGGATCAACAGCAGCACCGGCACCCTGCAGCCACCGGTCTCAGGGCGGTGGAACGAGGCTGGGGACAGGTTCGAGGCGCGCGGCCCGGACACCTACGACGGCCGGTCGATCGTGGCCCGCTACCTGTGGCACTCCATCACCGGCAGCACAGCCACCTGGGAGCAGGCGTTTTCCTTGGACGACGGCGCCACCTGGGAGACGAACTGGGTGATGACCTGGATCCGGGTCACCGACTGAGGCGTTACGCCAGCATGTCCGGGGTGACGGCTGCCTCGGTGTTGGGCTGACCGGTGTCCGAGGCCTTCTTGTCGGCCATCGCCAACAGTCGCCGGATCCGGCCGGCCACGGCGTCCTTCGTCATCGGCGGGTCGGACAGCGCCCCGAGCTCCTCCAGCGACGACTGCTTGTGTTCCAGGCGCAGCCGGCCGGCTTCCAGCAGATGATCCGGGATGTCCGGACCCAGGATCTCCAGCGCGCGCTGTACCCGGGCGCCGGCGGCCACCGCGGCGCGTGCCGACCGGCGCAGGTTGGCGTCGTCGAAGTTGGCCAGCCGGTTCGCCGTCGCCCGGACTTCGCGGCGCATCCGGCGCTCTTCCCAGGCCATCACGCACTCGTGCGCACCGAGCCGGGTGAGCAGCACGCTGATCGCGTCGCCGTCGCGGACCACCACGCGGTCGGCGCCGCGGACCTCGCGCGCCTTTGCCGGAATGCCGAGACGCCGGCCGGTGCCGACCAGTGCGAGCGCGGCCTCGTTGGACGGGCAGGTGATCTCCATCGCCCCGGCCCGACCCGGTTCGGTGAGCGACCCGTGCGCCAGGAAGGCTCCGCGCCAGGCCGCTTCGGCGTCGGCCACCCCGCCGGCCACGATCTTCTCCGGCAGCCCGCGTACCGGTCGGCCCCGCAGATCCACCAGGCCGGCCTGCCGGGCCAGCCCTTCGCCGTCCTTGATCACCCGGACCAGGTAGCGACTGGTCTTGCGCAGCCCACCGGCGGCCACCACCTGCACCTCGGAACTGTGCCCGAACACTTCGGCGATCTCTTTGCGCAGTCGGCGAGCGGCGGCGCCGGTGTCGAGTTCGGCTTCGATGACGATGTGCCCGCCGATCAGGTGCAGTGCGCCGGCGAATCGCAGGATGGTCGCGATCTCGGCCCGGCGCGCGGAGTTGCGGGTCACCACCACTCGGCTCAGCTCGTCCTTGACCGCTGCCGTCATGGCCACCGCAGAACTCCCCACCTCAATGTTGTTGTTCGTCTCGATTCAGCATCATGCCTCATCGCCGGACGGGACGGACCCGTCGCGCGGGTTCCTTCTGAGCGGTAGCACCGAGGCCATCGCGGCGGCGAGCAGCTGCGGATCATGCCGGTCAGCGCTGCCCTCGGCGGCAACCGCCGCGAGGACGAGTTCGGCACCCCGCTCGCCACAGTAGGCGGCCAGCTCAGCGGCGTCGGCCACCGCGTCGACGTCGGCGATCACCGCGTCCAGTCGCAGCCGCGGGGCGTAATGGGCCAGGACGCGAAGGTGTTCGGTCGCGGAGAACCCGTCCGTCTCCCCCGCCTGCGGTACCAGGTTGAGCGCCACCACGACCCGGGCAGCGGTTTCGGCCAGGGCTGCGCCGAGGCCCGGCAGCAACACATGCGGGATGACGCTGGTGAACCACGAGCCCGGCCCGAGCACCACCGCATCGGCATCCCGCACCGCGTCCGCTGCGGCGGGGCATACCGCTGCGTCGGCCGGGATCAGGCGGATGTCGCGAACGTGGCCCAGCGTCGCGGCGATCGCGGACTGACCGCGGATCCGCCGGGAGCGCACCGGGTCGTCGCGCTCCACCGTGACCACGTCCGCGACCAGGTCCAACGGCTGGCAGCTCATCGGCAGCACTCTGCCGGTCGCGCCGATCATCCGGCCGGCTGTGGCCAGGGCACGCACCGGGTCGTCATGTTCCTCGAGCAGTCCGGTGAGCAGCAGGTTGCCGACCGGATGTCCGGCCAGCGCACCCGATCCACCGAATCGGTGCTGCAGCAACTGCGTCCAGTCCGGGTGCCAGCCACCTTCACCGGAACTCGGCGGGAGCCCGGCGAGCGCGACCAGGGCCATCCGCAAGTCACCGGGCGGCAACACGCCGAGCTCGCGGCGGATCCGACCGGACGATCCGCCGTCGTCGGCGACGGTGACGACAGCGGTCAACTCGTCGGTGAGCTCGCGCAGCGCGGACAGGGAGGCGAACAGGCCGTGCCCACCGCCGAGCGCCACCACCTTCGGGCTGCGCATCACTTACTCGCGACCGAGATCGCGGTGCACCACCGTGGTGCGCACTCCCCGGCTGGTCAACCGACGGGACAGTTCCTCGCCGATCGCCACCGAGCGGTGCTTGCCACCGGTGCACCCCACGGCCAGGGTCAGATAGTGCTTGCCCTCGCGGCGGTACCCGGCACCGATGGTGTCCAGCAGCTGCATGTACTGATCGAGGAAGCCCGCCGCGCCGTCCTGGCCGAGCACGTAGTCGCGCACTTCGGTGTCGGTGCCGTTCAGATCACGCAGCGCCGGAATCCAGAACGGGTTCGGCAGGAAGCGCACGTCGACGACGAGATCGGCGTCGACCGGCAATCCGTACTTGAAACCGAACGACACGATCGTCGCCCGCAATTCCGGCCGCTCGGCCCGGTCGCCGATGAAGCTGCTCTCGATCATCCGGCGCAGCTCGTGCACCGAACGGGTCGAGGTGTCCAGGACCAGATCCGCGGCGTCTCGCAGCGGGGCCAGCAGGACACGCTCCGCGGCGATGCCGTCGGTGAGCAGGCCGCCGGCCTGCAGCGGGTGCTCCCGGCGGACGTTCTCGAAGCGCCGCACCAGGACGTCGTCGGCGGCCTCCAGGAACAGCACTCGGGGCGGTCGGCCGCGGGCGCCGACCTCTTCGATGACCGATCGCAGATCAGCCGTGAACGCCCTGCTGCGCACGTCCATCACGACCGCGATGCGCGTGACTCCGCCCTGCGCGCGACTGCCGAGCTCGGCCATCGTCACCAGCAGTTCCGGTGGCAGGTTGTCGACGACGAAGTATCCGAGGTCTTCGAGGCATTTCGCCGCGGTGCTGCGCCCGGCGCCGGACAGCCCGGTCACGATGACCAGATCCAGCGCGCCCTGCTCGGGGCCGGGCTGATCAGTCGGCCGCTCGCCGTCTTCGGTCATCGCCACCGGTCATCTCCGTCCGCGTCTGGGCGCACTATTCCAGCACCTCGCCGGTCGCGGTGTTGACGGCCGGCTCGGGCTCCCGGCTTTCCTCGTGCACTGCCGCGACGATCGCCGCCGCGGTCTGCGGACCGATCCCGGGAACCTCCATCACCTCAGCGACGTCGGCCTGGCGCAGCCGCTTGAGCGAGCCGAAGTGCCGCAGGACCGCCTTGCGCCGGGTCTCACCGAGGCCGGCGATGCCGTCCAGAGCAGACACGACCATCGACTTGGACCGCTTCTGCCGGTGATAGGTGATGGCGAACCGGTGGGCCTCGTCACGCACCCGCTGCAGCAAGTACAACCCCTCCGATGTGCGCGGCAGAATCACCGGGTACTTCTCGTTCGGCAGCCACACCTCCTCGAGGCGCTTGGCCAGCCCCACCACCGTCACATCGGTGATGCCGAGCTCGTCGAGAACTGCCTGCGCGGCGTCGGCCTGCGGTCCGGCACCGTCGACGACGACGAGGTTCGGCGGGTAGGCGAACTTTCGGGCCACTCCCTCCACCGCCTCGGCGGTGGGATCTGCCGTGACCTGGGTGCTCTCGAGGTATCTGGCGAACCGGCGGCGGACGGCCTCGGCGATCCAGTCGGTGTCGCCGCCGAGCTCGCGCATCGCGAACCGGCGGTACTCGCTGCGCCGGGCCAGCCCGTCCTCGAAGACGACCATGCTGGCCACCACATCGGTGCTCTGGATATGGCTGATGTCGAAGCATTCGATGCGCAACGGCGCGTCGTCCAGGGCCAACGCCTCCTGGATCTCGGCCAATGCCAGCGATCGGGCAGTCAGGTCGCTGGCCCGCTTCAGCTTGTGCTGGGTGAAGGCGTGCGCCGCGTTGCGGGCGACCGTCTCCATCAGATTGCGCTTGTCGCCACGCTGCGGGACGCGGATGCGCACCGGACCGCCGCGGCGGGCGCTCAGCCACTCGGTGACGGCTGGAAGATCGGCGGGGAGCTCCGGCACCAGGATCTCGCGCGGAATGCCCGCAGCGTCGTTCTCGGCGCCGTAGATCTGCGTGGCGAATTGCTCGACCAGCTCGGGCGTGCCGATTTGATCGACCTTGTCCACCGTCCAGCCGCGTTGGCCCCGGACTCGCCCGCCGCGCACATGGAAGACCTGCACCGCAGCTTCCAGTTCGTCCTGGGCGAAGGCCACCACATCGGCGTCGGTGCCGTCACCGAAGACGACGGCCTGCTTCTCCATGGCCCGGCGAAGGGCGGTCAGGTCGTCGCGCAGCCGGGCGGCCTGCTCGAAGTCCAGCGCGCTGCTGGCCGCCGCCATTTGCTTCTCCAGCCGGTGCATCATCGTGTCCGTCTGCCCGGCCATGAAGTCACAGAAGTCGTTCACGATCTCGCGGTGCTCGGCGGCGCTCACCCGACCGACGCACGGGGCGCTGCACTTGCCGATGTACCCGAGCAGGCAGGGCCGGCCGATCTGCCCGGCCCGCTTGAACACGCCGGCCGAGCAGGTCCGCGCCGGGAACACCCGCAGCACCAGATCGAGCGTCTCGCGGATGGCCCAGGCGTGCGCGTACGGACCGAAGTACCGGACGCCCTTCTTCTTCGGCCCGCGCATCACCTGCAGCCTCGGGTACTCCTCGTTCAACGTCACCGCGAGACTCGGGTAGGACTTGTCGTCGCGGTAGCGGACGTTGAACCGCGGGTCGAACTCCTTGATCCAGTTGTATTCGAGCTGCAGCGCCTCGACCTCGGTGGTGACGACCGTCCACTCCACCCGAGCGGCAGTGGTGACCATCTGCCGGGTGCGCGGGTGCAGGGCGGTGATATCGGCGAAGTAGCTGTTCAGCCGTGATCTCAGGCTCTTGGCTTTGCCGACATAGATCACCCGGTCCCGCTCGTCACGGAATCGGTAGACGCCGGGATCGGTGGGAATCGTGCCCGGCGCCGGTCGGTAGGTGGACGGATCAGGCACACCCTCGACAGTAATCGTGCGGGGTGTCAGCCCTCGAGCATCTACGGTTGTGGCGTGGCCGTGCTGACCAGCGAGCGACTGACGCTGCGCGAGATGACCGACACCGACCTCGACGACATGGCCGCCCTGCTCGGCGATCCCCAGGTCATGTCGTACTACCCGCGTCCCAAAACGCGCGAGGAGGCGCAGGGCTGGATCAACTGGAACCGCCGGCTCTACGCAGATCGTGGCTTCGGCCTGTGGATCGTGTCGCTGACGGCTACCGGCGAGTTCCTCGGTGATTGCGGGCTGACTATTCAACAGGTCGACGGCGTTGCCGAAGTTGAGGTCGGCTATCACATCCGAGCAGAGCGGCAGCGCCAGGGCTATGCCACCGAGGCCGCCGCAGCGTGCCGCGACCTGGCCCGGGAGCGCTTCTCGGTCGAGCGCCTGATCGCGATCATCAACCCGGCGAACCGGCCCTCACAGGCGGTGGCCGAGAAGATCGGCCTGCGCCTGGAGAAGCACGCCGAGGTATACGGCGAGGACCGGTTGATCTACGCCGGCACGCTGTAACCGGCGGTAACGGCGAGGAGGAGTCGGCGTGGCGGACAGTGACGACGTCCGGCGCATCGCGCTGGAGCTGCCACGGGCCTACGAAGCGGTGGTCCGCGACCGGGTCAAGTTCCGGGTCGGCCGGATCGTCTTCCTGGCCCTGTCCCGGGACGAGACCGAGCTCGGCTTCGGCTACCCGCGCGAGGAACGCGCGGCGCTCGTCGCGGCTGAGCCGGAGACATTCTTCCTGCCCGCACCGGCCGACCTGCGGTACCAGTGGGTGGAGTGCTGGCTTGCGCAGGTCGACGAAGCACGGCTGCGCGAACTGATCCTGGACGCGTGGCGCCTGTGCGTACCGCGCAGTGTCGCCGACGCCTACCTCGCATCGCTTGCGCAGTAGGCATCGATCTCCGCGAGCACCTGGTTGCGGACGTCCGCGCCGGCGAAGGACTGCCGAATCGCCGCGCGGGCCAGTTCCGCCACGCCGGACCGGTCGAGGCCCAGCAGATCGGCGGCCACTGCGTATTCGTGGTTCAGCGTGGTGGCGAACATCGGTGGGTCGTCTGAATTGATGCTGACCGGCACACCCGCGGCGACCAGCGCGGGCAGCGGGTGCTCGGCCAGCGAAGCGACCGATCGGGTGCACACGTTCGACGTCGGGCTGACCTCCAGTGGGATGCCGGCCTCGGCAAGGTGGGTCAGCAGGGCCGGATCGGAGGCCGCCGCGATCCCGTGTCCGATCCGTTCGGCACCGAGATGATTCAGCGCATCCCACACCGTCTGGGCGCCGGTCGATTCGCCGGCATGCGGGGCCGAATGCAATCCGGCCGCGCGCGCGGCCGCGAAGTGCGGGGCGAACTGGGCCCTGGGCACGCCGATTTCCGGACCACCCAGGCCGAAGCTCACCAGCCCCGCCGGCTGCACGCGCAGCGCCACGTCCAGGGTGGCGTCTGCGGCGGGGATGCCGTACTCGCCGGGGATGTCGAAACACCAGCGCAGCACGATGCCGAATTCCTTCTCGGCGGCCCGCCGGGCGTCCTCCGCCGCAGCGCAGTAGTCCTCGGCGGCGATCCCCGCCAACATCGAGGTGTACGGCGTCAGCGTCACCTCCGCGTAGCGGACCTCTTGTCCGGCGAGTTCCCGAGCCACCTGATAGGTGAGGGTTCGCACGTCCTCGGGCGTACGGACCAGGTCGACGACGGACAGGTAGACCTCGATGAAATGGGCGAAGTCGGTGAACGTGAAGTACTCGGCCAGGGCGGCCTCGTCGGCCGGTACCGCAGTGCTGCCGGCGTGCCGCGCGGCCAGTTCCGCGACCGTGCTCGGCGCGGCAGATCCGATGTGATGGACGTGTAGTTCGGCCTTCGGCAGGCCGGCGATGAACGTGTCGAGACTGGACTCCATCCGCGAACCTTACACGGTCGTGTCAGACTCGTTCCAGTGCCTTCCGGGGCAGCCGGGCGCGCTGCCGCTGTCCGGCGGCGAGCAGGCACGCCGCGGCGATGGCCAGGCCGGCCAGCGCGGTGACGACGAATCCGCCCCGCCAGCCGCTCTGGTCGATGGCCACACCGGCCAGCGGCGCGCCCAACGCCGAGCCGCCGGTGAGCGCCGAGCCGTGCCAGCCCATCGCCTCGCCCCGGACCGCCGCCGGGACCACCCGGGAGAGGTGGTCGACGGTCGCGGTGATGGTCGGCGCGCAGAACATCCCGGCGACGAACAGCAGGCCCACCAGCGCGAGCCGGTTCGTCGCGATCACGACCGGCAGCGTGGTGGCCGAAAGCAGCGCCAACAGCGCGAACGCCGAGATGGGCCGGTGTACTGCGCCGTACACCAGCCCGCCGACCGCGGAGCCCAGCCCCCACAAGGCGAGCACCCAGCCGATGGACGTCTGGTGGCCCATATTCCGCAGCGCCGCGACCACTCCCACGTCGGTGCCGGTGAGCACGATGGTGGACGCGGCGCCGGCCGCGAGCACCGCGAGCACGATCGGGCGCACCCAGGTCCGCGAAGTGACCCGGGCACCTACCGGCTCGGCGTCAGCAGCCACCAGCGGCGGGTTGACCACCCAGAGCGCCAGGCCGCCGGCGACGCTGGCCATCTCGCAGGCGAACAGCGCCCACGGCGTCGACCAGTACGTCGCGGCGAGGACGCCCAGCGCCGGCCCGATCATGTAGGAGATCTCCACCGCAACCGAGTCCAGCACCAGCGCGCTCTTGCGGCGCTCGTCGTCGACCGCTGCGATCAGCACCTGCCGGATGATCGAGAACGTCGGCACCACGAAGAGGCCGCCGACCGCGGCCAGCGGCAGCAACAACCAGTAGCCGACGAACGGGGCGACGCTCCAGCACGCAGCGAGCAGCACCAACGACGGCAGGACGGTGCGGCGCAGCCCTACCCGATCCAGCAGGCGGCCCCGCCACGGACCGCTCACCGCTGCGGCCACTGTCGCCGCCGCGGTGACCAGGCCGGCCGCGGCGTACGAACGGTCGAGATGGGCCACCACGTGCAACGTCATGACCACGGCGCCGGCCCACATCGGGATCCGGATGGCCAGACCGAGCAGCAGGGTCAATCGTGCCGCCCGCAGCCGCAGTACCTCCCGATAGGCCTGAATTCCCACGCACCAAGCCTGTCACGTCGCACCGACCGCATTTCGGGCCGAACGCACCGGCCGAGGCACGTCGCTCGGCGGCTGGCCCGGCGCCCCGCCGATTAGCGTTGCCGCATGGTGCAGTCGGTGGAGTTGCTGTTCGACGAGGAGTCGGACGCGGCCATCCGCGAGCAGTGGGCGGCTCTCGAGGCTGCCGGTTTGCCCAGCCAGAGCCGGCACCTGCACTCGTCGAACCGGCCGCACGTCACCGTCGGCGTCGCCGCCGCCATCCCAGCTCCGGTCGAGAGCGGTCTCAGCGAGTTGGCGGAACTTCTCCCGCTCCGCTGCACCATCGACGGCCCAGTCGTGTTTGCCGCCGGGGCGGAGATCCTGGTGCGCGGGATCGACCCGTCGCCTGGCTTGCTCGCCCTGCACGCCAGGGCCGCGGAGCTGATGCGGAGCTGCCCCGGAGTGCCGGCCACCCTCACCGTCGGTCACTGGACTCCACACGTCACCCTGGCCCGGCGGCTCCGCCCGGAGCAGACCCGCGCGGCGGGTCAACTACTCGATCTCGCGCCGCTGCGCGGGTACTTCGTGGCGGTGCGCCGATGGGACGGCGATGCGCGGAAGGAGTGGCTGCTGGCACCCGGTTGACCGGCGCCGATTGGGTCGGCGGACCCGGCCGTGGCTGGCAGTGGCCGGCTCAGCCGGCGACGGCGACCTTGGCTTTGGCGCGCTTCGACCTGGTTGCCGGCCGCCGGCGGCCGACCGCCTTCAGCCGCTCCGGCTCGAGCATCTTCTTCAGGTACTGACCGGTGTACGAGCCGGCCACCCCGGCCACCTCCTCCGGG
Organism: uncultured Actinomycetota bacterium; assembly: GCA_963703085.1. GTDB lineage: Bacteria > Actinomycetota > Actinomycetes > Mycobacteriales > Jatrophihabitantaceae > DATAEG01. Next base: position 170,427 of record OY969789.1, read on the forward strand.
GTGCCCTCAGCGATCACCATCCCGCCGCCGGAGCCGCCCTCTGGACCCATGTCGATGATCCAGTCCGCTGTCTTGATGACGTCCAGGTTGTGCTCGATGACCAGCACGGTATTGCCCTTGTCGACCAGTGACTGCAGGACTCCGAGCAGTTTGCGGACGTCCTCGAAGTGCAGGCCGGTGGTCGGCTCGTCCAGAACGTAGATGGTCCGGCCGGTGGAACGCTTCTGCAGCTCGGAGGCGAGCTTGACGCGCTGCGCCTCGCCACCGGAGAGGGTGGGCGCCGGCTGGCCCAGGCGCACGTATCCCAGACCGACATCGACCAGCGTGTCAAGGTGCCGGGAGATGCGCGTGATCGGCGCGAAGAACTCGGCGGCCTCCTCGATGGGCATGTCGAGGATCTCCGAGATCGTCTTGCCCTTGTAATGCACCTCAAGGGTTTCCCGGTTGTACCGGGCACCCTTGCAGACCTCGCACGGCACGTACACGTCCGGCAGGAAGTTCATCTCGATCTTGATGGTGCCGTCGCCGGCGCACGCTTCACAGCGGCCGCCCTTGACGTTGAACGAGAACCGACCCTGCTGGTAGCCACGCACCTTCGCCTCGGTGGTCTCACTGAACAGCTTGCGGATGTGGTCGAAGACGCCGGTGTAGGTGGCTGGGTTCGATCGCGGGGTGCGTCCGATCGGCGATTGATCGACGCCGACGACCTTGTCCAGCTGGTCGATCCCGCGGACCCGCTTGTGCCGCCCGGGCGGCAGCTTCGCGCCGTTGATCCGGTTCGCCAGCGAGTGAAAGAGGATGTCGTTCACCAGCGTCGACTTGCCGGAGCCGGACACCCCGGTGATCGCGACGAAGCAGCCGAGCGGGAACTGCACGTCGATGTTGCGCAGGTTGTGCTCGCGGGCACCCTCGACGACCAGCTCACGCTTGGGGTTCGGCGGGCGGCGCACCATCGGCGTCTCGATCGACCGGCGACCGGAGAGGTAGGCGCCGGTCAACGATTCCTCACTGGCAAGCAGATCCTCGAGCGTCCCGGAGACGACGATGTTGCCGCCGTGCTCCCCGGCCAACGGGCCGATATCGACGATCCAGTCGGCGGTGCGGATGGTCTCCTCGTCGTGCTCGACGACGATGAGCGTGTTGCCCAGACCCTTCAGCCGGACCAAGGTCTCGATGAGCCGGTGGTTGTCGCGCTGATGCAACCCGATGGACGGCTCGTCCAGCACGTAGAGCACGCCGACCAGCCCGGAGCCGATCTGGGTGGCCAGCCGGATCCGCTGCGCCTCTCCCCCGGCCAGAGTCGCGGCGGCTCGGTCCAGCGAGAGGTAGTCCAGGCCCACGTCGACCAGGAACCCGAGCCGGGCGTGCACCTCTTTCAGGACCCGCTCGGCGATCGCTTTCTCCCGGCCGGCCAGCTGCACGGTGCGGAAGAATTCGTTGGCGTCGCCGATGGACAGCGCCGCGACCTCGGCAATCGACCGGCCGGCGATCGTCACAGCGAGAATTTCCGGCTTGAGCCGAGTGCCGTTGCACGCGGGGCACGGCACCTCGCGCATGAATCCTTCGTACTTCTCCCGCGAGTAGTCGCTGTCGGTTTCTGCGTGCCGGCGCTCGATCCAGGGCACGACGCCCTCGTAATTGGCGTAGTACGAGCGCTCCCGGCCGTACCGGTTGGTGTACCGCACGTGCACCTGGTCCGGACTGCCGTGCAGCACCACCTTCTGCGCTCGCGCCGGTAGCCGTTCCCACGGGCTGCTCAGCTTGAAGCCCTCCGCATCGGCCACTCCCTGCAGTAGCCGCAGGAAGTACTCGCTGGTCTGCCCCGAGGCCCACGGCGCGATGGCCCCGTCCTCCAGGGACTGCTCGGGATCCGGCACGACGAGTTCGGGGTCGACCTCTTTGCGGGTGCCGATACCGGTGCACACCTGGCAGGCGCCGAACGGAGAGTTGAACGAGAACGACCGGGGCTCGAGATCGTCGATGGCCAGTGGATGGTCGTTCGGGCAGGCCAGCCGCTCGGAATAGCGCCGCTCCCGGTTCGGGTCGTTCTCGTCGAGGTCGACGAAGTCGAGGATGACCAGCCCGTTGGCCAGGCCCAGCGCCGTTTCCACGGAGTCGGTGATCCGCTGCTTGCTGGACGGCTTCGCGGTGAGCCGGTCGACGACCGCCTCGATGGTGTGCTTCTCCTGCTTCTTCAGCTTCGGCGGCTCGGTGAGCGAGTAGACCACGCCGTCAACTCGGACCCGGCTGAATCCTTTCAGCTGCAGGTCCTCGAAGAGGTCGACGTACTCGCCCTTGCGCTCCCGGATGACCGGCGCCAGTACCTGGAACCGGGTGCCTTCCGGCATTTCGAGCACCCGGTCCACGATCTGCTGCGGCGTCTGCTTGGTGATCGGTTCGCCGCAGACCGGGCAGTGCGGGCGGCCGATCCGGGCGTACAGCAGGCGCAGGTAGTCGTAGACCTCAGTGATCGTGCCCACCGTCGAACGTGGGTTGCGCGATGTCGATTTCTGGTCGATGGACACCGCCGGGCTGAGCCCCTCGATGAAGTCGACGTCCGGCTTGTCCATCTGGCCGAGGAATTGGCGGGCATATGCCGACAGGGACTCCACATAGCGGCGCTGGCCCTCGGCGAAGATGGTGTCGAACGCCAGGCTCGACTTGCCGGACCCGGAGAGCCCGGTGAAGACGATCAGGGCGTCCCGGGGCAGCTCGACATGAACGTCACGCAGGTTGTGCTCGCGGGCACCCCTGACGATGAGCTGGGGGGCGATGAGCTGATCGGCCACAGTCTTCTTCCGGCTCGGGCGCAGATGGGATTCCTATCGAGCGTAATCAGTCGCACCGACACCCGCCTCCGGCGGTGCGAATCGGCCGCCCGCTGCTTCCCGGCGGCGGATCTCCCCATTTCACCCATCCAGCGGCCACTTCGCCCCGTCCCCAACCCGCGCGCTGTGCACATCGACCCCGGCACACCCGCACAGCCGGCGGGCGGCCCGCACCGTGGGCCCGATGGACCACCTCGATTCCTTGCTCGCCGCCCACGGTGGCGTGCTCCTGCTCGCCGAGCACCGCCCCCGGCGCAGTTCCCTGTCGCGGGCGTGCCGGGTCGGCCGACTGGCTACCGTGCTGCCCGGCGTCTACGTCGACAGCCGCTGCCGTGCTGACTTCCGGGTACGCGCCCTCGCGGTGCTGCGCCGTTATCCGGACGCCGTGCTGTGCGACACGACCGCCGCCCGACTCACCTTCTGGCCCGAGCTGCGCATCAACACGGTTCATGCAGCCAACGTCCGGGCCAGGTACGAATGTCCGGGATTCACCTTCTCCCGGCGAGCCGTGCCCGCCGAGCTGATCGGCAGCTCCGGACCGATCCGGCTAACGCTACCGGCGCTCACCGCCGTCGATCTGGCCGAGCGGACCGGGGGCGACTCGATCGATCGCGCACTGCGGGCAAGATCGGTGACCGTCGCCGAGCTGAACGCCGCGTTGGCCTCGACCGCGGGTCGGGTGGGCAACCGGGCCCGTCGCCGACTCCTGCTGGAGTCGCGGGACGAGCCCTGGTCGGCTGCCGAACGGCTGGCTCATCGGATCCTGCGATCAGCGGGCATCCGCGGCTGGGTTGCCAACTACCCGATCAGCATTCGCCAGCACAGATACTTCCTCGACATCGCCTTCCCGGGTCTGCGGGTCGTCATCGAGATAGACGGGCGCCTGCATGAACGGGACCCGGTGATCTTCGAGAGTGACCGGGTGCGCCAGAACGATCTCGTCCTGGCCGGCTGGCACGTGTTGCGCTTCACCTGGCGAATGCTCGTCGACAACCCCGAAAACGTGGTGTGGGCCGTCCGCCACGCCACGGCTTCGGCACTCGCTACGGCGCGATGTGGCCGCCAGCTGCCGGCTGGACACCGGATCGGCTGATTGCGGTCATCCCGCGGCCACTTCGCACCGAAAGATCGTGGCACTCGGCCGGTAGGCTTGGGCTCTCGGATCGGAGGCGTAAACCGACGCCCGCGCGCAGGCAGGACGGCTCATGGGTGACTACACGCTGACGACGATGGGCGTGGCCACCGAACTTCTCGATCTCCCCTACGGCACTCCGTTGGCCGAATGGGACGATCCGCGCATCGTGCAGGTGCCCCGAGGGATCTCCCGCCACGTGGTGCGCTTCGTCCGGGCACATGGCCAGATCTTCGCCTTCAAGGAGGCCAGCGACCGCTACGTCCTGCGCGAGCACCAGCTACTGCGCGGCCTGGCCGGGCGCAACGTCCCGGTCGTCGAGGCGTTCGGCACCGTCGTCGACCGCGAGGACGACGAGGGCGAGGAGCTGGGCGGGCTGCTGATCACCCGGCATCTGGCCTTCTCGCTGCCGTACCGCTCGCTGTTCACCGGCCGCACCCTGCCGGACCTGCGGGTCCGGCTGCTCGATGCTCTCGCCCAGCTGTTCGTCCGGCTGCATCTGGCCGGCTTCTACTGGGGTGACTGCTCGCTGTCCAACACGCTGTTCCGCCGGGACGCCGGCGAGCTGGCGGCCTACCTGGTGGACGCCGAGACCGGCGAGCTGCACACCGAGCTGACCCCTGGCCAGCGGCAGTACGACCTCACCATCGCAACGGAGAACATCGCCGGCGAACTGTTCGACCTCGAGGCGGCCGGCTGGCTGTCCCATGACATCGACGCCATCGAGACGGCCAACGAGCTGGTCCCCCGGTATGAACGGCTCTGGTCGGAACTGCGCAGCGACTCGGTGGTGGCCGCGGACGAGAGCTACCTCATCGACCAGCGCATCCGTCGGCTCAACACCCTCGGTTTCGACGTCTCGGAGCTGGAGATCCACACCGAGGAGCAGGGCCGCAAGCTGCGGCTGTCCACGCACATCGTCGAGCCGGGCCATCATCAGCGCCGGGTCTTCGCGCTCACCGGGCTGCACGTCCAGGAGAACCAGGCCCGCCGGATCCTGGCCGATCTGGCCCGGTTCCGGGCCAAGCTGATCGAAGGGCTCGGCGAGGACGTTCCGGAGGATCTCACCGCCCGGCGCTGGCTCGACGAGAAGTTCTACGGGACGCTGTCGCAGGTTCCGGCCAACCTGCGCGCCAAGCTGCCCGACGCCGAGCTCTACCACGAGATCAACGAGCACCGCTGGTTCCTCTCCGAGGCGCAGGGTCACGACGTCGGACGCGCCGAAGCGGTGCGCTCGTACGTCGACAACGTGCTGCGCTTCCTGCCCGATGCCAAGGTGCAGGTGCTGACCGAGCCAGCCACCGAGGAGATGCCGGTGATCACCTCATGACCGACGACTACACCGGCGCGGTTTCCGTCGGTGGGCCACCAGATGTGCGCGAGCTGCCCGGGCTGACGATCGCCAAGCTGCAGGTCGGCGGGATGAGCAACAACGCCTACCTGCTGCGCGACGTGCGCTCCGGCGAAGGCCTGCTGATCGACGCGGCCGCCGAGCCGGACCGGCTGGCCGAGTTGGTGCGCTTCCGCGGCGACCCGGTCCGCTATGTGTTCACCACCCATCAGCACCAGGACCACTGGCAGGCACTCCGGGCGGTGGTCGAGGACACCGGCGCGGCGATGATCGCCGGCGCCGCGGACGCCGATGCGCTGCCGGTGCCGGTCGATCGCCGAGTCCAGCACGGCGACACGATCACGCTCGGCACGTCCACGCTCGAGCTGATCGGGCTGCGCGGGCACACTCCCGGCTCCACCGCGGTGCTCTACCGCGACCCGGAGGGCACCCCGCACCTGTTCACCGGAGACTCGCTGTTCCCTGGCGGGATCGGCAAGACCTGGTCGGCCGAGGACTTCCGGTCGCTCATCGACGACGTGCAGCACCGCATCTTCGACGTGCTGCCGGACGAGACGTGGTTCTATCCCGGTCACGGCGATGACTCGACGCTCGGCCGGGAGCGCCCGCACCTACCGGAGTGGCGCGAGCGCGGCTGGTGACTCAGATGGTGTTGCGGTAAGCGGACCAGCCCCGCAGCGCGCGGAGCAGGTCGATCTCACGGAACGCCGGCCAGTAGGCCTCGCAGAAGTACAACTGGGAACGCTCGCTCTGCCAGAGCAGGAAGTTGGACAGTCGCTGCTCACCACTGGTGCGGATGATCAGGTCGGGTTCGGGCTGGCCGCTGGTGTAGAGGTGTTGGGCGATGTCGTCGGTGGTCAACCGCCGGGCGAGCTCGGCCGCCGACACCCCGGCCGCCGCTTCGTCCAGCAGGAGTGAGCGGACGGCGTCGACGACCTCCTGCCGACCGCCGTACCCGATCGCGAGCGTGAGGTGCTGGCCGGTCGTGCAGACCGCCGTGCTGCTCTGCGCTTCCTTCAGCGCGCGGGCGGTGGTGTCCGGCAGCGCGTCGATCAACCCGGCGAGATGCACCTGCCATTGTGGATCCGGGACGGCCAGCTCGCGGGCCACCATCCGCTCCATCATGGTCAGCAGGTTGTTGACCTCGCCCTGCTCCCGGGCGATCAGGTTCTCCGTCGAGCAGACGAAGATCGTGACGTGCTCGATTCCCGCGGCGGCGCACCAGCGCAGCAGCGAACTGATGTGCTCGGCGCCGTAGTCATGACCGACCCTGGCGTCGGCGAACCCCTGCGCACGAGCCCATCTGCGGTTGCCGTCCATGATCACCGCGACGTGCTTGGGCAGCTCGCGACCGCGCAGCTGAGCACGCAACCGGCGCAGGTACATCCGCGCCAGAACGTCGCGAATCGACATGCGCCAGACGGTACGCGGTCCGCCCTGCGCGAACGGCGATGCGCCTCGGTGCGTCGTCCTGATTGGGTGGGCGGATGACGAACTCCTCCATCCTCGTCCTCGGCGGTACCGCCTGGCTGGGCCGTGAAGTGGCCGCGCAGGCCCAGGCAGCCGGCCACGCCGTCACCTGCCTGGCCCGTGGTGAGTCCGGGTCACCGGCCGAGGGCACCACGTTGGTCAGCGCAGATCGCAGCACGCCGAGTGCCTACGACGCGGTGCGCGGCCAGGATTGGGACCTCGTCGTCGATGTCTCCTGGCAGCCCGGCTTCGTCCGCTCCGCACTCGCGGCGCTGGGCGAGCGGGCCAAGCAGTGGGTGTACGTCTCGTCGTGCTCGGTGTACGCCGACCACAGCCAACCCGGCGCCGACGAGTCGGCGGACCTGCTGCCGCCGCTGCCCGGCGAGGTGGCGAGCCGGGACGAATACGGCGAGGCCAAGGTCGCCTGTGAAGACGCCTGTGCTGACGCGGTCGGCGATCGGCTGCTGACCGCCCGGGTCGGGCTCATCGGTGGGTACGGCGACCGCAGCGATCGGTTCGGTTACTGGCCGGCCCGCTTCGACCGGGATCCCACCGCGCCGGTACTGATACCGGCCGAGACGGATGCCATCACTCAGATCATCAACGTTCGGGATCTGGCCGGCTGGCTGGTGAGCGCTGGTCTGGCCGGCCATGCGGCGACGGTGAACGCCGCCGGCGACCACGTCACGCTCGGGACGGTGTTCGACCGGTGCCGGCAGGCCACCGGCCACACCGGCGAGCTGGTCGCGGCCTCAAACGAGTGGCTCGCCGAGCACGGCGTCGAGATGTGGGCCGGACCGAAGTCGCTGCCGTTGTGGCTGGCCGGTGCCGAGCATGCCGGATTCGCCTCGCGGGACACCTCGGCAGCTCGGGAGATCGGACTGGTTGATAGTGGGCTCGATCGTCTCGTGGCCGATTCGCTGGCCTGGGAGCGCGAACTCGGCACCGAGCGGGAGCGAAAGGCGGGCCTCAGCGACGCCGAGCAGGCCGAACTCCTCGCCGCGCACAGCGCACCTCAGTGAGCGCCGCGCTCACGCCCAGTGCGGGACGAAGTGGCCGCTGGGTGTCCCAGCGGGCGCTTTCGACGCTGCAGGTGAATCCGGCGGCCACTCTGCGCCAACCGCTCCGTTCCCGCCGACGCGGAGACGATCACTCGGTGTGGCCCCCCAGCCACAGCGACAGTACCGAGGCAATTCGGTCGCGTTCTGTGGCCGGTACCCTGCGTCAACCGCTGCGCCAAGCGCGCTGAAGACAGCCGGGCCGCGCACCGCGTCCGGTTGGTCAGCCATCCGCGGGATGAGATGCACATGCAGGTGCGCGAACCCTGGCGCCTCACCGAACTGTGCGACGTAGGTCCTCGCACAACCGATCACCTCGACGAGCGCCTGGGTGCACCGTCGGAGCAGCGCCCCGAGCTCTGCGGCCCCGTCGGAATCGAGCTCGCCCATCGACTCGATGTGCGAGCCGGCGACCAGCACGAGCCAGCCGGGAACCGAGGTGCCAAATGCGTGTGCCACCCGCCAGTGCCGGGTGCGCAGGATCGTTTCGCGCACCGGGAGCTCCGCGGCGGCGTTGGCCCGGCAGGAGACACAGTCGGGTGCGGTCACGGCAGGCGCCAGTCGACCGGATCGGCGCCGCGTTCGACCAGCAGCTCGTTGGCCCGGCTGAACGGCCGGGACCCGAAGAACCCCCGGTCAGCCGACATCGGGCTGGGATGCGCCGACTCGATCCTGGGCAGGTCACCGAGCATCGGCGCCAGCGTCTGCGCATCACGGCCCCAGAGGATCGCCACCAAGGGAGTGTCCCGGGCGACCAGCGCGCGGATGGCCTGGTCGGTGACTGCCTCCCAGCCCTTGCCGCGGTGGCTGGCCGGTGCCCCGGGAGCGACCGTCAGCACCCGGTTGAGCAGCAACACGCCCTGCCCCGTCCAGGGGGTGAGATCGCCGTTCGCCGGCGTCGGGAAGCCCAGGTCGGCGGCGTACTCACGGTAGATGTTGGCCAGGCTGCGGGGCACCGGACGCACATCGGGCGCGACGGAGAAGGACAGTCCGACCGGGTGACCCGGGGTCGGGTACGGATCCTGGCCGACGATCAGGACCCGCACCGCGCCGAACGGCTGGGTGAACGCCCGCAGGATGTTCGCACCGGCCGGCAGGTAGCGCCGTCCGGCGGCCACCTCGGCCCGCAGGAACTCGCCCATCGCAGTGATGCGCTCGGCGACCGGTTCCAGTGCGTCGGCCCAGCCGGGGTCGAGCTGCTCGCGCAGCGGTCGGCGTTGCCCAGAGGTGATCATGCGCGGTACTGGCTCACGACTGCCGGGACGGCTTCCACAGATCGATTCCCGCCTCGATGGCGTGCCGGTCGATCGACGCCAGCTCGGCGGCAGTGAACGGCGGCGCCGTGGCGGCGGCCAGGTTGTCCTCCAGCTGGGCCACGCTGGACGCGCCGATCAGCACGCTGGTCACCCGCTCGTCGCGCAGCAACCAGGACAGCGCTAGCTGCGCCAGGCTCTGACCGCGTCTCTTGGCGATCCGGTTGAGCGACCTGATGTGCTTCATCGCCGCGTCGGTGAGCAGCTCCGGGGACAACGACTTCCCGGCCGCGGCGCGGGAATCGGACGGGATGCCCTTGAGATAGCGGTCGGTCAGCATGCCCTGTGCCAGCGGGGAGAACGCGATGCAGCCGACGCCCAAATCGCCCAGGGTGTCCAGCAGGGACTCTTCCACCCACCGGTTCAACATCGAGTAGGACGGCTGATGGATCAGCAACGGCACGCCCGCCTCGCGTAGCAGCGTCGCCGCCTGCTGGGTGCGCTCGGCCGAGTACGAGGAGATGCCCACGTACAGCGCCTTGCCGGCGTGCACCGCGCTGGCCAGCGCGCCGACCGTCTCCTCCAGCGGGGTGTCGGGATCGACGCGGTGGCTGTAGAAGATGTCGACGTAGTCCAGACCCATCCGCTGCAGCGATTGGTCCAGCGATGCCAGCAGGTACTTGCGCGAGCCGAGGTCTCCGTACGGGCCGGGCCACATGTCATAACCGGCCTTGGTCGAAATAACGAGCTCATCGCGGTAGGGGCGGAAGTCCCGGGCGAAATGTGTCCCGAAATTCGATTCGGCGGCGCCATAGGGCGGTCCGTAGTTGTTTGCCAGGTCGAAATGCGTGACGCCCAGGTCGAATGCCCGGCGCAGGATCGCCTGCTGGACCTCCATCGGCTTGTCGTCGCCGAAGTTGTGCCAGAGGCCGAGGGAGACGGCCGGCAGGAGCAGACCGCTGCGGCCGCTGCGCCGGTAGGGCATGTCGGAATAGCGGTTCTGCGCCGCAAGATAGGTCATGGCCTCATCGTTGCAGGTCGATTACGCGGCACTGCCGAGTGCTGCGTGCCGCGCGCAGAATGCGGCTGGCCATGCCAGTATCTAGACCGAACTCGCCCCCAGGCCTGATCGGTCGCATCGGTCACCTCTTGGACATCTGGGCGACTCACCTCGTCAATGCGGACGGAGGCACATGGCAATCGCGACCAGCGAGGTTGACGTAGTGACCTCGCGACGAGCACGACGATCGGTGTCGGCCCGCGGCCGGGAGATTCCGCTCGCCTGGCTGTTCCTGTTGCCGTCGCTCGTCATCTTCGGGTTGTTCGTGTTCTATCCCCTCGGCCGAGCCGTCTATATCTCGACCCGGGCGTCGGACATCCTCGGCAATCCGACGGTCCCGGTCGGCTTGAAGAACTTCCACCGGCTGTTCACCGCCGACTTCGCCGCCATCCTCGAGCGCACCGGCATCTTCGTCGTCATCACCGTGATTCCCGGCATCGTGCTGCCGCTGGTGCTTGCCGTTCCGATGTCGCAGCACCTGCCCGGCATGAAGATCTTCCGCACCGCCTTCGCGCTGCCGTTCGCCTACTCCGTGGCCACCGCCGCCGTCGCCTTCAACTACATCCTGAACCCGAGCGTCAGCCGGTTGAACGCCATCATCGAGAACATCGGCGGGAACGCCATTCCGTGGACCACCAGCAGCAAGTGGGCGCTGATCTCAGTGGCCATCGTGGTGGTCTGGATGAACACCGGCTTCAACCTGCTGGTGATCGCCGCCGCACTGTCCGGGGTGGACGAGACGGTGCAGGAGGCGGCCCGGCTCGACGGGGCCACCGGCTTCCGGCTGTTCCGCACGGTGACCCTGCCTCTGATCACCCCGAGCATCTTCTTCCTCGTCGTGATCACCACGCTGAACTCGCTGCAGACGTTCGGCCAGCTGTTGATCCTTACCCCGGCGGGCGGCCCGGACCATTCGACGACCACGCTGGTCTACTCCATCTACAACACTGCGTTCGCCAACAACGCCAGTGACTACGGATTCGCCGCCGCGCAGGGACTGGTGCTGCTGCTGGTGGGCATCGTTCTTGCCGCCATCCAATTCGGTGTCATCGAGCGACGGGTGCACTACCAATGAGCGACGCTTGCGCAGCGGAGGTCACCCCATGACCCAGACCCAGGAACAGAACCCGGACGTCCGGACCGTCGACGCCGCTCCGCCGCGCACGGTGCGCCGGCGGCGCAAGCGGTTGACCCCCGGCGTGGTGGTCACCTACATCTTCCTGCTCGTGATGGCGGTGATCCTGCTCTACCCGCTGTTCATGACGATCATCTCGAGCTTCACGTCGGTGAAGGAGCTGCAGGGATATCCACCCCGGCTCATCCCCAAGCACTTCACTCTGTCGAACTACTCCGGCGTGTCGAAGGCATTCCCCATCGGGCGGCAGTACCTGAACAGCGTTGTGGTGTCGGTGGTGATCATGGTGGGCCACCTGGTCACCGCGACGTTGTCGGCCTACGCGTTCGTGTTCCTGCGGCTACCCGGCCGACGCACCCTGTTCTGGGTGTTCCTGGCGACGATGATGATTCCGTGGGAGGCAATCGTCATCCCCAACTACCTGTTCGTGGTTTCGACGCTCAAGCTGTCCTCGACCTATCCCGGGCTGTTCCTGCCCTTCTTGGCCAACGGTTTCGGCACGTTCTTGATGCGGCAGGCGTTTCTGCAATTTCCCACGGACATCCGGGACGCGGCGAAGATCGACGGAGCCGGACACCTGCGATTCCTCACCCAGATCCTGACTCCGATGACCCGGCCGGTACTCGCGGCCCTCGCTGTGTGGTCCTTCCTCTCCGGATGGAACCAGTTCCTCTGGCCATTGCTCGTATCGAACTCTGACGACAGCAAGAAGACTCTGCAGATCGGTGTGCAGTCGCTGGCGAAGGCGGTCGACACCAACGAACCGGGACAGGTGTTCGCGGGCATCACGCTGGCGCTACTGCCCACCCTGGTCCTCGTCATCGTCGGCCAACGCTGGCTGGTCCGCGGGTTCACCGCAGGCGCGGTCAAATGACCACCAGCCGCACCCCCCAGCAGAGTTCCCCCAACCGAAAGGAGCACTTGTGAGGTTCCCTATCAGGCGGCACCGCCGGTCCGCGCTCGCCGCGCTGGCGGTCGCTGCCGTCACCGCCGGACTGCTGACCGGATGTAGCAGCGGCGGTAGCAAGGACAGCGGCGGCGAGGTGACGGTGAGCTTCTGGCACGGTCTTGCCGGCACCAACCAGGAGATGCTGCAGAAGCTGGTGAACCAGTTCAACACAGCGCACAAGGGCAAGATCAAGGTGAACCTGATCGCCAAGGGCGATTACGACGACACCATCACCGCCTACAAGGCCGCCATCACGGCGAAGAAGACGCCGTCGCTGGTCCAGATCTACGACATCGGCACCCGGTTCATGATCGACTCGAAGCAGACCACCCAGATGCAGTCGTTCATCGACAAGGACAAGTTCAACGTCAGCGACATCCAGCCGAACATCGCCGGGTACTACTCCATCGACAACAAGCTCAACTCGATGCCGTTCAACACCTCGGTCCCGTTGCTGTACATCAACGCGGACGCGTTCAAGAAGGCCGGCCTCGACCCGAGCAAGCCGCCGACGACGATCGACGAGATCATGGCCGACGCCAAGAAGCTGACCGTCAAGAACTCGAAGGGCAACGTCACGCAATACGGCTTCGGTGCTGCCATTTACGGCTGGTTCATGGAGCAGTGGACCGCGGTAGCCAACAAGGAGTACTGCGACAACGGCAACGGCCGGGACTCGCGTGCGTCGAACATGTCCTACGACTCCGACACCCAGACCAAGGTGTTGACGTGGTGGAAGTCGATGCTCGATCAGAAGCTGGCGCTGAACACCGGCCGCAAGACTGCCGACGCGGACAACGCCTTCACCTCGGGGCGCATCGCGATGACGCTGGAGTCGACCGGTTCGCTCGGTGGCTTCCTCACCGCGTCGAAGTTCCAGATCGGCACCGGGTACTACCCGAAGGCGAACGCGTCGGACACCGGCGGGCCGATCATCGGCGGCGCCTCGCTGTGGATTGACAAGGTCGGCCATTCCAGCAAGGAGCAGCAAGCCTCGTGGGAGCTGGTCAAGTACCTGTCCAGCAACGCGGTGCAGGCGCAATGGCACACCGGCACCGGCTACTTCCCGGTGAGCAAGGCCGCCCTCAACGACCCGACGGACAAGGCCTGGGTGGCCAAGCGCCCCCAGTTCGAGACGGCGATCAAGCAGCTGGAGGGCACCACTCTCGACAAGGCCACCCAGGGCTGCCTGCTCGGGGTGATGCCGAAGGCCCGGCAGCTGATGGAGGACGCCATCGACTCGTCGATCACGGGCAAGAAGAGCGCGGCTGATGCGCTCAGCTTCGCCAAGAGCCAGACGAAGGCACAGATAGACCAGTACAACAACGCGGTGAAGTAACCACCTGCTTTCTCCGACGGCCTCGCGGCGAGCTGCCCTCCTGCTCGTCGCGGGGCCGTCACCATTGCTGCGCGGGTGGCATAGTGCGGCACACTGTGCGGGGGCGGACCCGGCACGAGCAGGAGGACGCAGTGAGTGACCAACGCTCTGCACTTGTCGCCGATCTCACCGCCGAGTTGACCAAGGCGGCCGACAGCGTGCCAGGCGAGTGGGACGGGTTCAGCCTGGTCGCCGAGATCACCGCCCTCGGAGTACGCGTCACCGGTTTCCGCTACTACCAGCAGGGTCCCGGCCTGCCGATGCTGATGGGCACCGACGTGATCGAGACGGTCGCGGCACTGCGGGATGCCAGCCCTGGTGCCAATGGCGAGCTGTTCGACATCTTCGTTGCCCGTCTGGACCGGGCCACCGGCGAGCTGGCCGGCAACGCGTTCAGCTCCGAGACCGGCGGGCAGTACCGGGTGACTGCCGCGCATGTGGCCGCAGTCGCCGAATTGATCCGTCCGGGCGTGGAGCTGGTGAAGCCGGCGCCGCCGCAGGCCGAACCGCCCGCCCAGCAGGAAGCTCCCTCGATCGATGCGGTGGCCGAGCCGGCCCAGCTCGAGGCGGAGATCCCGGTCGATGCGGCGGCAGCGCAGCCAAGTCCCGACGCCGGTACGGCACCAGACTCTGCAGCCGCAGCACCCGCGCAGAGCGTGGCCGAGCCGGCCCAGCTGGAGGCGGAGGCTCCGGCCGACCTCGAGGCAGAACCTCCGGCGGAGGCGGGCGCCGCGGCGGCAGCATCGGCAACCGGGTCGGAGAGTGCCGGCCAACCTGCGGCTTCCGACGTTCAAAGCGACGGCGCGTCTACTGGCATCGACGCCGAGGCAGCCCGGGATCGGCTCTCCGCCGACATCATGGGTTGGCGCGAGATGGCGGGCGAGGGATGGGATCTCTACGCCGCGGTCGCGACCTTCAGCGAAACCGGAACCAATTCCCTCGGTTTCCGCTACCGCGGTGAGCTGGCCGCGATCCCGACCTTCATCGGCGGCGACTTCCTCGCCGACCTCGAGGCGCTGCGCGCCGGGTCGCCCGGTCCCGACGGCGCCCGGCCCGGCGCCGCCCTGCTGCGCTTGGAGCGGGCCACCGGCAAGGTGCAGGTCCGATTCATCTACGACACGGCCGCGGTCGGTCAGCTCACCTGGTCCGGCGCCGACCCCGTGGTGGCCGACCGATTGCGCACCCGACCCCGGCCACCGACAGTTGCCGCGGCGGTCGCCACCCGTCCCGAGGCGGCGACGCTCTCCCCCGACGCGTTGCTCTCCAGGGTCAGCTATGACGTCGCTGCCTCGCTGCGCGCGGTCAGCGGCTGGCACCGCTACGCGCTCGGCGTTGACGTGGGCCGGTCGCACGCGGCCAGCGTGCTGTACGACGAGAGCGGCCAGTCCCGGCCGTTCGCCCCGGCGCTGTCCCCGCTGGGCGACCTCAGCGCGCTGCGGCGCAAGACCGCTGATGCCGAGCCGGCCTGGGCGGGCGTCACCATCAACGCCTGGTCCGGATCGGAGCGGATCGACATCGCCTTGCTCGACCAAGACCGCATCGATGCGCTGCTCGGCCACGGCCCCGGGCCGGCCGCCGGGTTACTGACACCGCCCGCCGAACCGCCGACACCGGCACCCCGGCGGCCGACCTTCACGCCCCGGCCGATGGCACCCGAACCACCGGGCCCCGCACCTGTCGCGGCCACCGACACCCCCGACCGCACCACCGCCTTTGCCGCGGTGGCGTCGGCCATCACAGCGGCGCCGGATCTCTCGGTGCTGGACTGGGACCGGTTCGTGGTCGTCGTCGACGCCACCGGCGATCACCCCCGAGGCACTGCGATCCGCTACTTCGGCTACGGCCCCGGCCAGCCCACGACCGTGCCGGACCTCGGACCGATCAACTCCTTCCGGGACGCGTCGCGACGCGAGGACGGGACGCCATGGCGGGTCTGCATCATCCGCGGGATGCGGGCCACTCGGGAGATCCGGACCGAGTTCCGCTACGCCGAGGACGCGAACAACTACCTCGTCGCGCCAGAGCAGATCTACGCGATGGGCGACCAGTTGCGCCCCGTCTGATCAGCTCGTCCCCATCACGATGCGGGGGTGCTGCGCCGGGTTGAGCCACGCCATGATGTCCAGCAGCACCGCCTTGTCGATCGACACGCAGCCCTCGGTCGGCTCGCCACCCTGGACATGCAGGAAGAACGCGCTGCCCTTGCCCGGCACCGCCGGGTGCATGTTGTAGTCGATGACGACCGCATAGTCGTACAGCCCGGGCACGTAGTACAGCTGCTCGCTCTCGGTCGTCCGGAACGTGCAGGCGGAGGCGGCACACCGCTGATGGGTGTTGTAGGTCGACGGACTGGACGAGTCACCGGCCCACCAGTCGTCCGGGTCGGTGCGGAAGTACGGCAGCCTGGTCTGCGGACGCGCCTCCCGGCCGAACGCCTGGGTCAGCGGGTAGCTGCCGGCCGGCGTGCCGTCGAAGCCCTCCCGGGCGTTCGTCGTGATCCCGTGGTGCCCGACATACGCGTGCACTGTGGCGCCGACCTGCCGCCACCCGCCGGAGACCGCCACCCACCGGCGCAGCGTCGCGTCGGTGGCACCGGCGGCGGCGACCACGGTGATCACCTGCTGCGCATCGCCGACCGAGTAGTGCAGCGGGAGCTGAGCCGGTGCTGGGATAACTCGATGGCTAGTCGTCGGAGTCACCGTGCCGTCTCCCGGGGCACCGCCTGCCGTGCTGGGCGGCGGCACGCTCGCCGGCCGGGAGGCGCTCGGCGAACTCGTCGCGGCGGCGCTGCTGCTCGACTGTGGTCGGCCGGTCGACGGCGTGCTGCGCTCGGCCGCAGTGCGACCTGCCCGATGGGTCAACAAACTCGCGCCGACCGCTGCAGCCGCGATGACGGCGATCGTGGTGGTGGCGAGGAGTGCCACCCGGCGTACCCGCACCTGGCCGAGTCTGCCAGGCTGCTCGGTCATGGTGCTGGAAGTGGGAATCATCGACGTCCAGGAAGGCGCCGAGGCGCAGTTCGCCACCGCCTACCGAGGGGTACGGGAGGTGCTCGCCGGCACCCCCGGCGTGCACTCGGTGCGGATGACGCACGGGATCGAGCGACCTACCCGCTACGTCCTGCTGGTCGAGTGGGAGTCGGTCGAGGCGCACGAGCAGAACTTCCGCGGCACCGACCGGTTCACCCAGTGGCGCGCCGCCATCGGGCCCTATTTCGCCCAGCCGCCGCTGGTCGAGCATTACGAGGACGTCGACTGACCTGTCGTGCCCGGGTCTGCCGTCAACGCCTCGATGAGATTGCCGTCCGGGTCGGCGACCATCGCGCCGAAGTACCCGGGCCGATAGATCTCCCAGCGGCGTGGCGGCTGGGCCGGCCTGCCGCCGGCCGCGAGCGCTGCCGCGAAAAACGCCTCGACCGCCGCCGCGTCCACGGCGCGCAGGGCGAGGTGCAGCCCCGTCGTCGGCGCGGGCCCGGCCACCACCCACACCGTCGCCGCACCGGTCGGCGCGCCGTAGCCGACCGCTTCGATGCCACCCTCGGCTTCATCTTCCGGGTCGACGTAATCGACCACCCGGCGCAAACCGAGGGGTACCAGCGCGGCGTCGTAGAACGCTGTGCTCGCGGCAAGATCGCCTGCGGTGACGGTGACGTGATCGATCACCGCACATGCCTACCGCACCGGCCGATCCGCAGCGTCCCCGGGCGGTCGATACGCTGCTCGGACCGTCGGGAGGAGCACCGTGCACGTCCACGATGAAGTGGCCGCGGCGTTAGCACTGGGTCATCCGGTGGTCGCGCTGGAGAGCACGATCATCAGTCACGGACTGCCCCGCCCGGACAACCTGCGCGTCGCCCGCGAGATCGAAGCGGCGGTGCGCCAGGCGGGTGCGACACCGGCCACCATCGCCGTCATCGACGGGACTGCGCACATCGGCCTGGACGATGCCGCGCTGCACCGGATCGCGACGTCGGACTCGGTGGTGAAGGCCAGCGTCCGCGACCTGGCCGTCGTCGCCGCACTGCGGGCCGACGCGGCGACCACCGTCGCGGCGACGTCGCAGCTGGCCGTTGCCGCCGGGATCAGCGTGTTCGCGACCGGTGGGCTCGGCGGCGTGCACCGAGGGGCGCGGGAGAGCTGGGACGAGTCGGCCGACCTGGTCGCCCTCTCCCGGCTGCCTATCCTCGTCGTCTGCGCCGGAGTGAAGTCGATCCTTGATGTGCCGGCCACGCTGGAGCGACTCGAGTCCCTCAATGTATCGGTGGTCGGCTACCGCACCGACCGGTTCCCGGGGTTTTATCTCGCCGACTCCGGCTACCCCGTCGACTGGCGGCTGGACTCGCCGGCTCAGGTAGCCGCGGCACTGCGCGCCCGGCGGGATCTGGGCACCGCCGGCTACGGCATGGTGCTGGCAAACCCGGTGCCACCCGGTGATGAACTTGACCGCGCGATGCACGACACCGTGCTCCGCGACGGACTGGCCGCGCTGCAGGCCGCCGGCGTGCACGGCAAGGAGGTGACGCCCTTCCTGCTGGAGTACTTCCATCGCCAGACGCATGGCGCGTCGCTGGCCACCAACATCGCGCTGGTGCTCAACAACGCCCGGGTCGCCGCCGAGATCGCTGCGGCTGCGGCCGAGTCATGACCGGCTTCGCCGAAGTTGCCGTCGGGCCGCTCCTGCTCCGCGCCGTCGTCGCCGAGGACTTACCCGAGCTGTATGACATCCACTCCGACCCCGCCGTCTGGCAGCACCACCCGCCCGGAAGGCACACCGACACCTCGCGCACGGTGGCGCTCATCGAGCAGGCCGTGCAGGGATGGCACCGCTATGGCCTCGACTACTGGAGCATCCGCGCGGTTGACGACCCGGGCCGGCTGCTGGGCATCGGTGGCGCGTCGCGGCGAGAACCGGCCGCGCTCGGCGTGCCGGTGTGGAACATCTATTACCGCCTGGCTCCGCACGCCTGGGGCCAGGGCTATGCCTCGACGGTGGCCGGCGTCGCGATCTCGGCAGCGCACCAGGTCGACGCGCAGCTACCCGTCGTGGCGAACATGGTGGAGCACAATGCGGCATCCCGTCGGGTGGCTGAACGGGCCGGTCTCACCGTCCGCAAGACCGATCATGAACCGGACAACGGCGCGGTGCGCTACTGGTACGCCGACCGCGAGCTGCCGACGCCGTGACGCCAGGACGGATCGTCTGCGTCGGGCACGTGATGATCGACATCGCGGCGCACCTCCCCACCTCGCTCGCGGCCGGGTCGGACACGCCGGCGCAGATCCACATCCAACACGGTGGATCCGCGGCGAACACAGCAGCCTGGGCCGCGTCGCTCGGCGCGCCGAGCGTGTTCGTGGGGCGGGTCGGTGACGACGAATTCGGCCGGTCCGCGGTCGAGGTGCTGCAATCCCAGGGGGTGACGACTGCGGTGGCGATCGACCGGTCCGCACCGACCGGGATGTGCATTGTGCTCGTTGCACCGGACGGTGAGCGGACGATGATCCCGTCCGCCGGTGCCAACAGCCAGCTCTCGACCGATGACCTGCCGACACTCGAGCAGGCCGACCGGCTGCACGTCTCCGGCTACGCACTGCTCGACCCCGGATCGCAGCCGGCGACGCTGGCCGCGATCGCTGCCGCCGTGCGGATCGGCGCGGCGGTGTCGGTGGACGCCGCCTCCGCAGCGCCGCTACGCCGGTTCGGCCCGGCCGCATTCCGTCAGCTCTTGCCGCCCGGAACGCTGCTGCTGGCCAATGCCGACGAGGCGACGGCTCTCACCGATCTGCTCGACCCAGTTGCCGCGGCGGCTGCCCTCACCGAGCAGTTCGGTGCCGTGGTGGTGAAGCGCGGCGGCTCCGGAGCGGTTGTCGCCACGGCAGGCAGCGTGCACGACATCCCCGGCTGCGCAGCAGCGGTGCGCGACTCGACCGGCGCCGGCGATGCGTTTGCTGCCGGCTTGCTCGTCGCGCTGCGCGGCGGGGTCGGACCTGGCCGAGGCAGTTCAGGCCGGGCATCGGCTCGGCGCGGTTGCGGTCGGGCGGCTCGGCGCGCGTCCAGGTGCCTAGCGCACCGCGCCGTGCTGCAGCTGGCGCGCCAGGCCGCTGCCAGCGCAGGACCGTCGCCGGGTGAACCGACCGGTGACCACGGGCGGCCCGGTTACTGCAGGCAGAACTCGTTGCCCTCTGGGTCGAGCATCACGATCCAGTGACTCAGCTCGTCGACACGTTCCTCGACCAGGGTGGCGCCCAGCCCGACCAGCTCAGCGGCCCGAGCCTGGATGATCGCGATGCGTTCTTCTGGCGGATGCCCGGCGGCCACGTTCACGTCCAAATGGATGCGGTTCTTCGCGGTCTTGCCCTCGGGGACGGTCTGGAAGAGCAAACGCGGCCCGGCACCTGCGGGATCGACAACCGAGTACATCTGCTCGCGTTCCTCGGCCGGCAGATCGATCGAGTCCAGGTAGGCGTCCCAGGTGTGGAACCCGGCCGGCGGCGGTTGCTCGACATAACCCAGCACCTCCGCCCAGAACGTGCCCAACCGCCGCGGATCGGCAGCGTCGAAACTGATCTGGATGGCGGCAACCATCTGCGCCTCCCTCGCTCAGCTCACCTGACCCCAGCTCATCTGACCTTGGCTCGGCGCTCGGTTCAGCCCACCCCGGCAACGTCCATGCCCCGCAGCTCCTTCTTCAGGTCGCGGATCTCGTCCCGCAACCGCGCGGCGACCTCGAACTGCAGATCGCGGGCCGACTGCATCATCTGGTCGTTGAGCGACTGGATGAGATCGGCCAGCTCGGCTCGCGGCATGGTGCTGACATCCAGGCCGCCTTCGGCGTGTGCGCCCACTCCGATGACTCCGGCGCCCCGCCCGGTCTTGCCGGGTACCGGCGACTTGCCCCGCGACTGCGACCGGCCGGATCCACCGACCCGCGTGTTCAGCAATTCATCGGTGTCTTCGGCTTCCCGGGCGAGCCGGTCGGTGATGTCAGCGATCCGTTTGCGCAGCGGCTGCGGGTCGATGCCGTGCTCGGTGTTGTACGCGACCTGCTTCTCCCGGCGCCGGTTGGTCTCCTCGATCGCCTTCTGCATGGACGGGGTGATGGTGTCGGCGTACATGTGCACCTCACCGGACACATTGCGAGCGGCTCGGCCGATCGTCTGGATCAGCGACGTGCCGCTGCGCAGGAACCCCTCCTTGTCGGCGTCCAGGATGGAGACCAGCGACACCTCGGGCAGGTCGAGGCCCTCCCGCAGCAGGTTGATCCCGACCAGCACGTCGAACTCACCCATCCGCAGCTCACGGAGCAGTTCCATCCGGCGCAGCGTGTCGACCTCCGAGTGCAGGTAGCGCACCCGGATGCCCAGCTCGAGCAGGTAGTCGGTGAGGTCCTCGGCCATCTTCTTGGTGAGCGTGGTGACCAGCACCCGCTCGTTGCGTTCGGCGCGGCCCTTGATCTCGTGTACCAGGTCGTCGATCTGGCCCTTGGTCGGCTTGACCACGACCTCCGGGTCGATCAAGCCGGTGGGCCGGATGACCTGTTCGACGAATTCACCGTTGGTGCGGCCCAGCTCGTACGGGCCCGGGGTGGCCGAAAGGTACAGCGTCTGGCCGATTCGCTCGGTGAACTCCTCGAACTTCAGCGGCCGGTTGTCCATGGCGCTGGGCAGCCGGAACCCGTGCTCCACGAGCGTGCGCTTGCGGGACATGTCACCCTCGTACATCCCGCCGATCTGCGGCACGGTGTTGTGCGACTCGTCGATCACCAGCAGGAAGTCGTCCGGGAAGTAGTCCAGCAGGCAGCTCGGCGCGCTGCCGGCCTCCCGGCCGTCCATGTGCCGCGAGTAGTTCTCGATGCCGGAGCAGAACCCGACCTGCCGCATCATCTCGATGTCGTAGGCGGTGCGCATCCGCAGCCGCTGCGCTTCCAGCAGCTTGCCCTGACCCTCCAGCTCGGCCAGCCGCTCGGCCAGCTCGGCCTCGATGCCGCGGACTGCCTTCTCCATCCGCTCCGGGCCGGTGGCGTAGTGCGTGGCCGGCGAGATGAACAGCTCGGGCACGTCCCGGATGACCTCGCCGGTCAACGGGTGCAGGTAGTAGAGCCGCTCGATCTCGTCACCGAACATCTCGATCCGGCAGCACAGCTCCTCGTACACCGGGAACACTTCGACGGTGTCACCGCGCACCCGGAAGGTGCCCCGGGTGAAGGCGAGGTCGTTGCGGTTGTACTGGATGTCGACGAGCTGGCGCAGCAACTTGTCGCGCTCGATGTGCTCACCGACGGCGAGCTTGATGCTCTGATTGAGGTATTCCTCGGGAGCGCCCAGACCGTAGATGCAGGACACCGTCGCGACCACGACGACGTCGCGCTGGGTGAGCAGGTGCCAGGTGGCGGAGTGCCGGAGCCGCTCCACCTCGCTGTTCACCGAGGAGTCCTTCTCGATGTAGGTGTCGGTCTGCGGGACGTACGCCTCAGGCTGGTAATAGTCGTAGTAGCTGACGAAGTATTCGACGGCGTTGTTCGGCAACATCTCGCGCAGCTCGTTGGCCAGCTGCGCGGCGAGAGTCTTGTTCGGCGCCATGATCAGCGTCGGGCGCTGCAGCTTCTCGATCAGCCAGGCGGTCGTCGCTGACTTGCCGGTGCCGGTCGCGCCCAAAAGCACGGAGTCCTTGGCGCCGCCCCGGATGCGCTCCTCCAGCGCCTTGATCGCGGCAGGCTGGTCGCCGGACGGCTCGAAGTCCGAAATCACCTCGAACGTGCCCGCCGCGGGTTCGAGCAGCAGCTGCCCGGCCTTCGTCTTCATACCTTCCACGGTACGGCCCGGGCCTGACACTCGGCAGGTCCCGGCACCTCGTCAGGATGCCTCGATCGACCGGTCCTGGCGTTTCGTGCCTGTGCTGGGGCACTGCGTTGGCTAAGGTCTCACCTAACGTTTCGCGGTCATGGGGTTCCGAGGTCCATGGTGATCGGCCGCCCGATGCAAGGAGGCTAGGTGTCCGTCTCGCCAGTCGGCGGCGCCCAGCCGGCGGATTTCGACGACGTCGCCCTCCTGGACCGCCCCGGTGAGGTCGTCGCGCGGTCGCCGCGGCAGCTCGTGTGGCGCCGGCTGCGCCATGACCGGGTCGGCCTGATCAGCGCCGTCGCGCTCTTCGTGCTGGTGATCCTTGGCCTCGCCGCGCCCCTCATCAGCTCCCTGTACGGCGTCGGCCCGAACCAGCAGTTCCAGAACCAGCTCAATGCCTACGGCAACCCGCTCGGCTACCTGGGCGGCATCTCCGGCGAGCACTGGTTCGGCCTCGAGCCCAGCCTGGGCCGCGACATCTTCGTCCGGCTGTTCTTCGCCATCCGGACGTCGCTGTTCATCGCACTCGCCGCCGCCCTGATCACCACCACGATCGGAGTCGTGTTGGGCGTCGTCGCCGGTTATCTCGGTGGATGGATCGACGCCTTCATCAGCTGGGTCACCGACTTCGCACTCGCCCTGCCGTTCCTGGTATTCGCGTTGGCCGTGATCCCGACCATCCGGCTGCGGTTCTACGGCGCCCGCGACGAGGTGCCGACCTGGTTCGACGTCATCGTCATCATCGGCATCTTCACCGCTTTCGGCTGGACGAGCACGGCACGGCTGTTGCGCGGTCAGGTCATCTCCCTGCGCGAACGCGACTTCACCGAGGCGGCTCGCGCCATGGGCGGTACCACCCGCTGGATGTTGTGGCGCGAGATTCTGCCCAACCTCTGGGCGCCGATCCTGGTGACCTTCTCGTTGCAGATCCCGCAGTACATCACCGGCGAGGCGGCCCTGTCCTTCCTCGGCGTCGGCATCGTCGAACCCACCCCGGACCTCGGTCGGATGATCTTCGACGGTCTGAACGACATCAACGTGGACTTCCCCTACTTCTTCATCCCGGGCTTCACGCTGTTCGTACTCGTCCTCGCCTTCAACCTGTTCGGCGACGCGGTACGCGACGCTCTCGACCCGAAATCGACGAGGTAGCGAGCAATGGGCAGGTATCTCTTCCGTCGGGTCGGACTCGGCGTCCTGACGCTGTTCGCCATCAGCGTGTTCACCTTCATGATGTTCTTCGCGCTGCCCCGCGACCCGGTCACCGCGATGTGCCCCAAGAACTGCAACGCTGCGCGGCTCGACCGAATCCGCACCGAGTTGGGGCTCGACAAGCCGAAGGTCGACCAGTACCTCGACTACATGAAGGGCATCGTCGTCGGGCGGGACCTGGGTCCGGCCCAGGGCGGCCACTGTGACGCTCCGTGCCTGGGCTACTCGTTCACCCGCAGCGAGGCAGTCACCGACACGATGCGTCGGGTCATCCCGGTCACCTTGAGCGTGGTGATCCCGGCCGCGATCCTGTGGTTCGGGTTGGGCGTGGGCTTGGGCATGCTCTCCGCCGTGCGCCGAGGCACTGTCTTCGATCGAGCTGCGATCGGGTTTGCGCTGAGTGGCGCGTCACTGCAGATCTACTTCGTGGGCGGGCTGCTGCTGTCGTTGTTCGTCTACAACCTCAAGTGGTTGCCGGCACCGCAGTACGTCTCGCTGTTCGACAATCCATGGCACTGGTTCCAGGCGATGGTGTTGCCGTGGATGGCACTGGCGTTTCTGTTCTGTGCCATCTATGCCCGGCTCACCCGAGCGCAGATGCTGGAGACCCTCTCCGAGGATTACATCCGCACTGCCCGAGCGAAAGGCGTTCCCGATCGGACGATCATTCGCAAGCACGCCCTGCGGGCCGCGATCTCCCCGCTGATCACGATCTTCGGGCTCGACCTCGGCGCGGCGCTCGGCGGCACCTTCATCACCGAAACCACGTTCGGTATCAACGGCCTGGGCCGCACCACCGTCCAGGCGGTGCGCGACGGCGATCTGCCGACCGTGATGGCCACCGTCCTGATCTCGGCCACGTTCATCATCGTCGCGAACATCGTCGTGGACATGGTCTACGCCGTGATCGACCCCCGGGTCCGGTTGACGTGACTGCCTCCGGCCCACCCCGACGCACGGACCCACGCCCACGTACGACCAGGCACGACACGTCACCCCGGGTGACAGGATCACTCCTCCCTCCGCATGATCGAGTGAAAGGAAAAGCCATGAGAGCCCGCAAAACGCTCGCTGCGGCAGTGGCGATCATCGTCTCCATTGGTCTGGCGGCATGCTCCAAGACCACGAACGATGACGGCGCCGCCAAGTCCGGAGCCAATAACCACCCGAACTCCGGTGCTATCGCGACCGACCCGAAGGACTCCATGGGCCCCGCTGCAGCGGTTCCCGGTGCCACCTCGGGCGGCACGCTCTACATCCTGCGTGAGACCGAAATCAGTCATCTGGACCCGCAGCGGGTCTACACGTTCGCCGGACTGCTCACGTCGCAGCTGTACGCCCGGCGGCTGACCACATTCAAGGACGACGGCAAGGGCCACGTCACGCTGGTCGGCGACCTCGCCACGACGCCGGGCACCGACGTCAACAAGGACTGCAAGACGTGGAAGTTCACGCTCAAGGACGGGATCAAGTTCCAGGACGGAAGCACGATCTCGTCCAAGGATGTCGCGTACGGCATCGCTCGGTCGTTCGACCTCGACCTGACCGGCGGACCGACCTATCTGCAGGAATGGCTCGCCGACACCGAGCAGTACGACACGGTCTTCAACTTCAAGGCGCACAAGACTGAGCTGCCGCCGGGCCTGACCACACCGGACGACAAGACGCTCCAGTTCAGCTTCAAGCATCCGCACTGCGACTTGCCGTTCGCCGCATCCCTGCCTGCCAGCGCCCCGGTACCGGCCGCCAAGGACACCGGCGTGAACTACGACAAGCAGCCCATCTCGTCCGGGCCGTACATGATCGCGAAGAACACGGTCGGCACCGAGACCGACTACGCGAAGAACCCCTACTGGGACCCGAAGACCGACCCGGTCCGGCACCAGTACCCGGACAAGTACGTCTGGCAGTACGGGGCTGACCTGAAGACACAGACCAACCGGGTGCAAGCCAGCAACGGCGCCGACGCCAGCGCTCTGTCGTGGAACGGCCCGGATGCCTCGCAGATCCAGGCGGTGGCCACCAACTCGTCGCTGAAGAGTCGCATCCTCACCGGGCCGACGCCGGATCACTACACACTGACGATCAACAACAAGCACGTGACCGACCTGGCCGTCCGGCAGGCGCTGAACTACGCCATCGACCGCACCGGGTTCATCCAGGCCATCGGTGGTCCCAACGTCGCCCGGCCGGTGACGACGCTGATGCCGCCGTCGACGATCGGATGGCAGGACTACGACGCCTACCCGGCCGGCCCGCGCGGAAATCCCGCCAAGGCGAAGGAGCTCTTGGCCGGCAAGCACCCGAACCTGGTGCTGGTCGTCTCGGATACGTCGTCCGGCCAGCAGGAGGGCACCCAGCTGAAGAACAACCTGGAAAAGGCCGGCTTCAAGATCACGCTCAAGACCGACTCGGACGACTCGATCCTGGATGACACCAAGAAGGCCGACAACCCGTGGGACCTGTACATCGGTGACTGGGCGGCGGACTGGCCGAGCGGCGCGTCGATCCTGCCGGTCCTGTACGACGGTCGCAAGATCAAGTCCGGGGGCAGCAACAACGGCACGTCCTACATGAACGACCCCGCGATCAACGCGGAGTTCGACCGGGTGCTCGCGTTGCCGGTGCCGCAGCAGGGTTCGGAGTGGGCCAAGCTCGACAAGGAGCTCATGCAGAAGGACGCGCCGGTGGTGCCGCTGTACGTGACGGTCTATTTCACGGTGATGGGCACCAAGGTCGGCGGGATCTTCGTCGACAGCGTCTGGGGCAACCCGGCTCTGACGAACGCCTACGTCAAGAAGTAGCGCTGCGAAAAAGGTGTGGCGATCGGGGCTCGCGGGGGTCACGGTGACGCGATGAGCCCCGATTTCACACCGCTGCACGACGACCTGAACTTCAACAGCCCGCTGTCGGACTCGCACGCCGACCGGCTGATCGCCTCCCTCGGGGAGCTGGGCTCCGGCCGGGTCGTCGATTTCGGCTGCGGCTGGGCCGAGCTGCTGCTCCGGGTGCTGGAGTCCGCCGGTTCGGCTACTGGACTGGGCATCGACCAGGACGTCGCGGCGATAGAGCACGGGCGGGCGCTCGCTGTTGGCCGCGGGCTGGCCGACCGGGTCGAGCTGATCGCCGCGAATGCCGCCGACTGGCGCGGTGCCGAACTTGACGCTGCGCTCTGCGTCGGCTCCAGTCACGTCTGGGGTGGCACCGGGGAGGCGCTGCGGGCGTTGCGCGGAATGCTCCGGCGAGGCGGGCGCGTACTGCTCGGCGAGGGGATCTGGCTCCAGCCTCCGACTGCCGCCGCCACGGCAGCACTCGGCGGCGCGGAGGACGAATTCGGCACGCTCGCCGACCTGGTCGACCTCGCGGTGGCCGAGTCGTTCCGGCCACTGGCGATCTCGCAGGCGTCGCCGGCGGAGTGGGACGACTTCGAGTCCGGTTACGCACTGGGATACGAGCGGTGGCTGCAGGAGCATCCCGTCGAGGACGATGAGCGAGCCGACGTGCTCGCTCAGGCCGACGAACACCGTCGCCGCTGGCTGCGCGGCTATCGTGGCGTGCTCGGCTTCGGCTACCTCACACTCACTGCGCAGTAGTCCCGGTCGATGCCCAGCTGGATAACGATCACCAGTCCACCGCCAGCGCACGGTGGTCGGAGATGGGCAACTGCACGGCATCGCAGCCGGTCGGCTCCGCGAAGGCGCCGCGCAGCAGCGCGTGGTCGATCTGCCGGGTCGGCACGTCCGCCGGATACGTCGGCGCACCGCCCAATGACCGGTACCGCGTCAGTCGCGTCGGCCAGTTGCCGGGCAGGTTGAGGTCGCCGACCAGCAGCACCGGCCCGTCAACCTTGCGTAGCGCGTGGCGCAGCCGGCGAAGGTGCATGGCATTGAGGCCCGGGACATACGAGAGATGAGTTGCAGCTACCGTCAACGGCCCGAGCGGGGTGATCACCCGGGCGACCAGAGCGACACGGGGCTCTTCGTGCACGATGGCGACTCGACGGTCCTCGGACAGCCACGCCGGGACGGGCCCACGAACCCAGGGCAGATGGATCGTCCGCCACCACTGCACCGGGTACCGCGACAGCAGAGCGATGCCGTACAGCGGAGTGCCGGGCTGCTCATCCTGGCTGGCCCGGCGCCACTTCGTGCCCGGCGTGCCGGCCAAGGTCGGTTGGAACCGGTGCGCCGGCGAGCCCATAGCCTGCGTCGCCAGTGCGGTCAGGTCCAGGTCGCCGGATCTTGGCTGGTCACGGTCCACCTCCTGCAGCGCGAGCACGTCGGTGTCCAGCGCGGAGATTGCGCTGCTGAACCGATCTGCATCCACATCAGGGTCGGACATGGTCTTGCCGCTGAACACGTTGAACGTGGCGATCCGCACTCGACGAGTCTGCCCGATCGAACGCTGCTCAGGTGAACAACAACCGCCAGTGGCCGGTGCCGACGCTCACCGCTACTGCGCTGACCACCAGCACAGTTGTGGCGAGGACGAAAAGGCGATCCCATCGCGTCACCGTTGACACGCGGGCGAACGTGCGCGGGCCGGCGGACCCGAACCCGCGGGAGTCCATCGCCGCGGCGAGGCGGACGGCACGGCGGATGGCCTGCACCAGCAGGCCGAAGAGCAGCCCCACCCCGAGCTGCACCCAACGGACCGGGTTGAGGCCGCCGCCCATCCCCCGCGCCCGCCGCGCCCGCGCCATCGTGAACAGCTCCGCGATCAACAACGGCAGCAGCCGGAACCCGGCCAGCGCCCCGTAGGCGAACCGGGCCGGCGCGTGCCAACGCTGCACCAGCGCGTCGGCGAGGTCGACCGGGTCGGTCGTCACCACCAGCAGCAGGCCGGGCAGTCCCAGAGCCACCAGGCGCAACGAGACCCCCACCATTCCCGTCACCGTCCCGGCGACCACCCAGTTCGCGAACCACAACGCGGCCAGTCCGAACGCCAACGGCCACGCCGTCCGGGCCAACGTCCGGGGTCCGATGCCGAGCAGCGGCAGGGCGATCACCTCAGCCGCCACGAGAATGCCGCTGGTCATCGCGTCCACGCTCAGGAACAACGGGATAGCAAGGATGCCGAGGGCGGCAACCTTGCTCGTCGGGTTCAGCCGGCCGGCACCGCGCCGGACGATGTCGCCGCCGATGATCATGCTCACGAGTGCACCGCCGCGTGATCGGACGGCTGGCCGCTGAGCACTCCGCCGCTCATCGTCAGCACCCGGTCGGCGAGCGCCTCGACGAACTGCATGTCGTGACTCACGACCGCCATCGCGGTGCCGGCGTCGCGCACCCCGCGCAGCAGCTCGAGCAGTTCCCGCCAGGTGCGCGCATCCTGGCCGAAGGTCGGCTCATCGAGCACCAAGGCCAGCGGCGCGGCGGACAAGGCCGAAGCGACGGAGAGCCGACGCTGCTGACCGCCGGAAAGAGTGAACGGGTTCGCCTGGGCCAGTTCGGCGAGGCCCAGCCGTTCGAGCAGTTCGTCCGCGCGGGCGGCGGCGCGCGCGGCAGGCCAGCGCAATCGTTGCGGACCCTGCAGCAGCTCGGCACGCACGGTGCGCCGGACGAACTGGTGCTCGGGCTGCTGGAAGACGGTACCGACCGCGCGGACCAGCGATGCCGAGCTGCGCTTGTGCAGCGGACGGGCCGAGTCGGCAGCGACGACGTGCCCGGTCGCGGGCTTGCTCAACCCGGCCAGCATCATCGCGAGCGTCGACTTTCCCGACCCGTTGGCGCCCACCACTGCTGCGACCTCGCCGCGACCGAGGGTCAGCGACGTACGGGCCACCGCGGGGAAGGTCGCCCCGCGATAGCGGTAGGAGACCTCCGCCGCGGTCAGCACGTCCGGGCCGTCCACGATCCGAGGTGCCACACTGGTGACGGACGCTGCGCCGGGAACCCACACCCCTGCCTCCGCCAGCGCAGCCGCATGCCCGCCGAACACCCGCGCGGGCGGTCCGTCGGCGAGCAACCCGCCGCCGGCATCCAGCACCAGCACCCGGTCGATCAGCGGCAGCCAGTGCTCCACCCGATGCTCGACGAGGACAAGCGTCGCGCCGGCGGCCGCCACCGCGGAACCGACGGCATCGCGAATCAGTGCCGCCCCTGCCGGATCGAGGTTCGCGGTCGGCTCGTCGAGCAGCAGCAGACCGGGCCGGTTGGCCAGCAGACCGGCCAACGCCAACCGCTGTTTCTCCCCGCCGGACAGCGCCGCAGTTGCCCGGTCACGGCCGTAACGGAAGCCGACTGCGGCCATCGCTTCGTCGACGCGCAGCCAGATCTCCTCGCGGGGTACGCCGTGGTTCTCCGGACCGAACGCAACATCGTCGCCGCTGCGGGTCATCACCAGCTGGCTGTCCGGATCCTGCAGCAACAGCCCGCTGCGATGGCGCGCCTCGTGCGCCGGCAGCCCGGCGACCGACAGCCTGCCGCTCGCCTCGCCACTGTCCTGGGTGTGCAGCAGCCCGCTCAGCCCGGCGAGCAGCGTCGATTTCCCCGCGCCGGACGCACCGAGCAGCAGGACGCGCTCGCCGGCCTCGATCGTGAGGTCCAGGTCGCGGACCGCCCAGGAGCGGCGGCCGGCATGGCGCCAGCCCCATCCGTTTGCGACGACCTCGGCACCGGTCACCGACGGAGCACGTCAGCCGACCAGCCGCTGGGTGCGTCCCGCGGCGAACGGCGCGAGCACCCCAGTGGCAGCGAGGCTTCGCACCAGATACCAACTGAGCGCGCCTGCCAGGATGAGGCCCCCGATAAGGCCGGTGCCCAGATAGCGGTCTTGTACCTGGCGCTCCAGGTCGACGTAGTAGCGGTAGATCAGGATCGAGCATCGCCATCGCCAAGCCGGTGAACAGCCCGACGAGCAGGGCGACCGGCAGCCGCCAGACGCTGATAGAGGAAGAGCAGGAAGCCGAGTTCCGCGGCGGCGCCTTCGACGAGGCCGTAAAGAACGATCGATGGACGAGCCACTCCACTGCGTACTGATCAGAGCCTCAAACACCGCAGCGGCAAACTCGCCGAACAGGGCCGCGCCCGGGCGACGAACGATCAGCGCGATCAGCGGCCCGGCCATGAGAAAGACCACATTGAGCAGCCCGGACCGCTGGAGGGAAGAAGCTGAAGACACGGGCCATCGGGAAGTAACCCCAGCCCCAGTAGACGGCGCCGAACAGCGCGGCGACGACCGCGGCGACGACGATGTCGACGGTGCGCCACCGCCGGGAGGCGGCGCGCAGGCCGACTCGGGTGGACTTCGCAATGACTGACATGGTGTTGCCTTTCCGTTCGTCGTGACGAACGGGGCCGAGCCGTGTCCGGCTCGCGAGCTCCCGACTCCCTGCGCCGGCATTACCCGGATCAGGTTCGAGGGTCTGCGGATTTTCCGCACTCTCAGCACGTGTGTGCTCCCCTGTCGTATTCAGTTGTGGACGTGACGTTACTCGCCCCGGACCGCCTTCGATCAGGTGATCTGCCCCGCCTCTGGCAGGGTTGACACCGACAGCACCCGCAGCAGGCAAGGAGTCGCATGGAAATCTGGCCCGGTACCCCCTACCCATTGGGTGCCACGTATGACGGCTCCGGCACGAACTTCGCACTCTTCTCCGAGATCGCCGAGAAGGTGGAACTCTGCCTCTTCGACGCCGAGGGAGCGGAGACCCGCATCGAGCTTCCGGAGACGGACGGCTTCGTCTGGCACTGCTTCCTGCCCGGCATCGAATCCGGTCAGCGGTACGGATACCGGGTGCACGGCCCGTCCGATGCGGAACACGGACACCGGTGCAACCCGAGCAAGCTGTTGCTGGACCCGTACGCCAAGGCGATCGACGGCTCGATCGAATGGGACCAGTCAGTGTTCGGGTACAACTTCGGTGATCCGGACAGCATCAATACCGATGACTCTGCCGCTGCCATGCCGAAGTCGGTGGTGATCAGTCCGTTCTTCGACTGGGGTGTCGACCGGCCGCCGAAACGCCAGTACGCCGACACCGTTGTCTACGAGGCCCACGTCAAGGGACTCACCCAGCGCCATCCGGACATTCCCGAGGCGCTGCGTGGGACATACGCGGGGATCGCCCACCCGGCGCTCATCGCACACCTCACCGAACTCGGCATCACCGCGATCGAGTTGATGCCGGTGCACCATTTCGCCAACGACTCGATCCTCCTCGACCGTGGGCTGACCAACTACTGGGGCTACAACACCATCGGTTTCTTCGCGCCGGACACCAAGTACAGCTCGTCGAACACTCCGGGTGGCCAGGTGCAGGAGTTCAAGGCGATGGTCCGGGCGCTGCACGAGGCAGATATCGAGGTCATCCTCGACGTGGTCTACAACCA
The DNA here is from genome assembly GCA_963703085.1 of uncultured Actinomycetota bacterium. GTDB lineage: Bacteria > Actinomycetota > Actinomycetes > Mycobacteriales > Jatrophihabitantaceae > DATAEG01. Next base: position 202,426 of record OY969789.1, read on the forward strand.
CACGGCCGAGGGCAACCACATGGGACCGACGCTGTGTTTCCGCGGCATCGACAACGCCGCCTACTACCGCCTCGAAGAGAGCGACCCGCGGTACTACACGGACTACACCGGCACCGGGAACAGCCTGAACGTGCGTAGCCCGCACTCCCTGCAGTTGTTGATGGACTCGTTGCGGTACTGGGTCACCGAGATGCACGTCGACGGTTTCCGCTTCGACCTGGCAGCCACCTTGGCTCGGGAGTTCTACGACGTGGACCGGCTGTCCAGCTTCTTCGAGCTCGTCCAGCAGGACCCAGTCGTGAGCCAGGTGAAGCTCATCGCTGAACCGTGGGACGTCGGCCCCGGCGGCTACCAGGTGGGTAATTTCCCGCCGCAGTGGACGGAGTGGAACGGCAAGTACCGCGACACGGTGCGCGACTTCTGGCGCGGCGAGCCAGCCACCATTGGCGAATTCGCCGCGCGATTGACCGGCTCGGCCGATCTGTACGAGCACTCCGGGCGGCGGCCGGTGGCCAGCATCAACTTCGTCACCTGCCACGACGGCTTCACGCTGCACGACCTGGTCTCCTACAACGAGAAGCACAACGAGGCGAACGGGGAGGACAACAACGACGGCGAGAGCCACAACCGATCCTGGAACTGCGGCGTCGAAGGGCCTACCGACGACCCCGAGGTGCTGCGGCTGCGTGCCCAGCAGAAGCGCAACTACCTTGCCACGCTGTTCCTCTCCCAAGGTGTGCCGATGCTCAGCCACGGTGACGAGTTGGGGCGCACCCAGCAGGGCAACAACAACAGTTACTGCCAGGACAACGAGATCAGCTGGATCGACTGGGACACCCGAGACACCGCGCTGGAGGAGTTCACCCAGCGGGTCAGCCGGCTGCGCAGCGAGCACCCCATCTTCCGTCGCCGGCGATTCTTCGACGGCCGGCCGGTGGGCACCGGCCGGCGCACCCGGACGCTCCCGGACCTTGCCTGGTTCACCCCGGACGGTCGCGAGATGACCAAGCAGGACTGGGGTTCAGGGTTCGGCAAGTCGATCGCGGTGTTCCTGAACGGACAAGGCATCCCGGATCTCGACGTGCGTGGTCAGCGCACCACCGACGACTCGTTCATGCTCTTCTTCAACGCCCATGACGGCGACATCGGCTTCCACCTGCCCTCCGGGCCGTACCCGGCCTCCTGGGTTCCGGTGCTGGCGACCGCAGCTGAGTCGTCCTCCGACGCCGTGTCCGCGGGTTCCGAAGTGTCGATTCCGGCACGCTCGCTGCTGGTGTTGCAGCAGGAATCGTGATGCCCGCAGACGCTGCCGGCCGGCCGGACCCGCCGACCAGCACTTACCGGTTGCAGATCCGGGCCGGGTTCGACCTTGCCGCGGCTACCGCGACGCTGGACTACCTGCGCGCGCTCGGCGCCGGGGCGGTGTACTGCTCCCCGTTGCTGCAGTCGGCGCACGGCTCGGACCACGGGTACGACGTGGTCGACCACTCCCGAGTGGACGAGCAGCGCGGCGGCGCGCACCGGTTCGCCGAGCTGGTCGCGGCGGCGCACCAGCGGGGTCTGAAGGTCGTCGTCGACATCGTGCCGAACCACATGGGCGTGGCCGACGCCGCACAGAACGCCGCCTGGTGGGATCTACTGCGCCTCGGCCAGGAGTCCGAGTACGCACCCTGGTTCGACGTCGACTGGAGCAGTGGGCGGATCTTGCTGCCGGTGCTCGGCGACGACGTCGACCCTGCGACCGAGCTGCGCGTGGAGGCTGACGCACTGCGGTACTACGAGCACGCCTTCCCGCTGGCCCCGGACACGGACGTCACCGCGCCCATCGCCGACGTGTTAGCAGCGCAGCACTACGAGCTGGCGTCCTACCGCGCGGCGGACACCCGGCAGAACTACCGCCGGTTCTTCGCCGTGACCGACCTGGCCGGCCTGCGAATCGAGGACCGCGCCGTCTTCGAGGCAACGCACCGGGAGATCCGGCGCTGGGTCGACGAGCTTGGCATCGACGGCATCCGGGTCGATCATCCGGACGGGCTGCGCGATCCGGACGGTTACACGCGGTGGCTGCGTGAGCTCGCGCCGGACGCCTGGATCACGGTGGAGAAGATCACCGAACCCGGTGAGTCCTTGCCCGCACACTGGCCGGTCGACGGCATGACCGGCTACGACGCGCTTGCCGAGGTGACGAATATCTTCGTCGACCCGGCAGGCGCGGCTGCGCTGACCGCATTGCAACACGAGTTCGGGGACAGCCGCTCGTGGGCGCAGCACATGGCGGACGGCAAGCACTTGGTGGCAACCACCATTCTGCGCGCCGAAGTGCTCCGCATGGCACGGCTGGTGCCCGACGTCCCGCACGCGGCCGACGCACTGACCGAGCTTGCCGTGCAGCTGCCGGTCTACCGGACCTACTTGCCGGTCGGTTCGGAGTACTTGCAGCAGGCGGTGCGGGCCGTCGCCGAGCAACGCCCCGACCTGACCGAGACCGTCACGGCGTTACTTCCCCGGCTCACCGACCCGGCCGACGAGCTCGGCGCGCGTTTCCCGCAACTCAGCGGTGCGGTGATGGCCAAAGGCGTCGAGGACACGGCGTACTACCGCTACACCCGGCTCACCTCGCTCACCGAGGTGGGCGGCGATCCGGCTCGCTTCGGTGGCACGCTGGAGGACTTCCACGCCGCGATGCGGGTCCGGTTGGCCGACGCGCCGCGCGGTATGACCACGCTGTCCACCCACGACACCAAGCGCGGCGAGGATGTCCGGGCGGTGATCGACGTCCTGGCTGAGCTGCCCGACGAATGGGCAACAGCCCTGCGCATCCTGCAGTTCGTCGCGCCGATCCCGAACGGTGACTTGGCGAACCTCGTCTGGCAGGCATTCGTCGGCACGTCGCGGCCAGAACCCATCGCCCGGGAACGCATGCACGACTACGTCGAGAAGGCGATGCGCGAGGCGGCCGACGGGACTGGTTGGCGTGATCCTGTCGATTCGTTCGAGTCGGTGGTACATGACGCGGTGGACGCCGGCTACGACGACGCGGGGCTGCGGGACGTGCTGCGTTCGATCACCGACCAGGTGCTGCCGTACGGCCTGTCCAATGCGCTCTCCCAGAAGCTCGTCCAGCTGACCATGCCGGGCGTACCCGACGTCTATCAGGGCACCGAGGTGTGGGAGGACTCGCTGGTCGACCCGGACAACCGCCGGCCAGTCGATTTCGCTGCGCACGAGCGCCTGCTGGCGACCCTGGACGAAGCCGGTATCCCACCGCCGGTGAATACCTCCGGCGAGGCGAAGCTCTGGGTCACCACACGTGCGCTTCGGGCTCGTCGCGACCGACCGGAACTGTTCGGCGACTATCGGGAGGTGCGCGGTACGGGCATCGCCGGGGACCACCTCATCGGGTTCGACCGCGGCGGCGCCATCACCCTGGCCACGCGACTGCCACTCGGTCTCGCGGTCGCCGGCGGCTGGCGCGACACGACCGTGTCGCTTCCGGAGGAGGAGTACGTCGATGCGTTGACCGGTCGTGCGGCGCGGGGCATCACCCGAGTCGGCGATCTGCTCGACACCTATCCGGTCGCGCTGCTACTGCCTGCCTAGGGGCACCCTCACTACGCTGACCGGCATGTCGACGGGACCGGACCGCGAGCGCCCGCTGGCACTGAAGGTCCCGGAGTGGCAGACCGCAATTCTGCTGCTGCTCGCGGCGGTCGCGGCGTTCCTCGCAATCTATCCGCCGTTCAGCGTCGTGGTGCGCGTCCTTGCCGGATTGGTCGCCGTCGCCTTGGCGGTCGGCGGCATCGTCGCCGCACGCGCCTACTTGGTCGCCGACACAGATGGAATCGGCGTGCGGGGCATGTTCGGCGAACGGTCCACTGAGTGGCGCGACTTCGCCGACGCGGTCGTGGTCAAGCACGGCGGCTCGCTCACCTTGCGGATCATGCGCAATGACAACTCCGGTTTCGACGTACCTCCGGCGCTGGTGCTTCCGCTGCGTCCGGAGACCACCCCTACCGCTCGAGCGCGCCTGGAGCGACTCGCCTTGGAACTCCGGCAGCGCGCGCCACACCGCTAACGCGCTCACTCCTTTCACGCCTCGGGCCAGGCTCGAACTGCATTACCTCAGAACGGTGGCGGGTCCGGGTCGTCGGTCGGTGCCTCGCTCGGGGTCACGCGCGGCTGGCTCGGCCCGTGCCGGTCGGCGGTCTCGGGTTCGACGGTGGTTGGTAGGGGTGGGGGTTGGGTGCGGTAGGTGTGGCCGGTGGGGCTGGTCCAGACCGTTGACCCGTCGGGTTGTCGTTGCGGTTGCCAGTGCGTGAGGTGTTTGCAGCGGTGATGCCGCCGACATAAGGGGTGCAGGTTGCCTGGGCAGGTGGGTCCGCCGTCTTTGGCTGCCTTCAGGTGGTCGAGGTCGCAGGCGACGGCGGGGCGGGTGCAGGAGGCGAAGGTGCAGGTTTGGTCGCGGGCGATGATGAACGCCGCCAACCGGGCCGGCGGCCGATACGTCTTGCTGCCGTAGTCCAGGAGCCGGCCCGGTCGTCGGTGAGCAACCGCCGCCACGTGCCGGTGTCGTCTTTCGCGATGCGCCGGGCCATCGGCCGCGGGGATCGGGCCGTACCCGGCCAACTCGGCCGGCTGCTCATCCAACCCCAACAAGGTGGAGGCGGCGACGGTGAGTTGCACCGCCGGCCGCGCCCCATGCCGACGCGTCAGGGCCGGGTCGGCCAGGGCGGAGTCGGCCAGGGTGACCAACGCATCCGCGCGACGCTGATCCGCCGACCGGCTGTCCCCGCCGTTGCCGAAGATCGTTTCTGCAGGCGATGGCGTCGATCGCGGTCAGCACCGTGGCCGCCCCGTCTGCCGGGAGGTAGGCCCACAGCTGCGCCATGCCGTGCAGGTCGGGGGTGAGCACCACCCGCCGCTGCTCCACCGCATCGGCATGCCGCTCCTGCCTCACCCTTCGGGTCCAGCAGCAGGACCGCCCGCGTCACCGAGGCCCGGAACTGGCTGACCGTCTGCTCCGCACCCCGGTCGAGCACTCGTTCTTCGACCGCGCGGGCCACGTCGGGGTCGAGGCCCATCACGGCGGAGGCGAGCAGCTCGGCGTGCCGGGCGGTGATGTCCCCGGCCCGCAACGCCGCCAGCGTGGCCCGCAGGGTGGTGGTGAGCAGCTCTGCGCGGTGCACCTGGGTGGCGGCGGTGGCTGGGGCGATGCGCAGCACCGCGGCGATCTCCTGGACCGACCACTTCTCGTTGCTCGGATCATCCCGAGAGATCGCGGCCAACAGCTCGATCTGCCGGGCCGCGTCGAACCCGGCCTGCCGACGCAACACCACCAGCAGATCGACTCGACCGATATCCGACAGACTCGAGAGCTTCGCGAACTGGGCAGCGTGCACCGAATCCGGGGTCGGCGCCAACTCCGCCAGGGCGGCGACTGAGTCGTCGGGGAGAGTCAGCACATCCACCGGCGACGGCACATACCCCTCGCTACCGCCATGCTCCCCGTCGTGCATGACCCAATTCTAGGTCGAGGCACCGACAATTTCGGGCTATCCACAGAGGAAATGTAAAGAGATTTCCCTTACCGAATAAGGCAAAACGCCACCCGAGGAGGCACGAAAGCCAACTTGCCAGACCCGAGCGAGAACCGCACCCGACGACGCAACTGAGAACCCACGCATCCCTCGGTGCCGCAGTAAACTGACCTGACCACGGTTTCCCGGACGGTTTCGGTGTGGTGATCATGCCGCTTCTGGTGCGGCGGTGTGAAGGTTCTCGAACTCGATGGGGCTGAGGTAGTTCAGGGCGGAGTGTCGCCGGGTGGGGTTGTAGAACGCTTCGATCCATTCGAAGATCGCGTTCGCGAGTTCGGCTCGGGTGGCCCAGATGCGGCGGTCGAGCAGCTCGATTTGCAGGGAGCCGAAGAACGACTCCATCAGCGCGTTGTCGTAGGCGCAGGCGACTTTGCCCATCGAGCCGAGCAGGCCGGCTTCGCGCAGCCGGTTGCCGAACAGCCACGACGTGTATTGGGTTCCGCGGTCTGAGTGGACGGTGGTGCCGACCGGTTTGCGTCGCCAGCGGGCCATGTCCAGGGCGTCGACGACCAGCTCGGTGCGTAGGTGATCGGCGATCGACCAGCCCACGACGCGGCGGGAGTAGACGTCGAGCACGACCGCGGCATAGACCAGCCCTCGCCGGTGCGGTGTTGGGTGATGTCGCTGACCCAGAGCCGATCCGGTGCGTCGGCGACGAAACGTCGTTGCACCCGGTCGGGCCAGACCGCCTCGCTGCGCTGACCGTGGCGCCAACGGCGACGGTGAACCCCGGCCAGCCGGTGCAGCCGCATCAGCCGCTCAACCCGCCGCCGGCCGACGTTCAGGCGTCGGCCGAGACGCAGTTCGGCATGAACACGGCGGACCCGTAGACGCCTCGCGCGGCGGTGTGGACGTCGATGATCGTGTCCAACAGATGCGCATCAGCAACGTCACGCGCCGACGCCGCCCGTGAGCGCCACTCGTAGAACCCGGACCGTGACACTTCAGAACCCGGCAGGTCACCGCGACGTGGAAGCCGTCGGCGGCGAGCTCCTGGACCAGCCGGAACCCTATTTTGGGAGGACGTTCTCCCGCGCGAAGTAGGCCGACGCACGCTTCAAAATCTCGACCTCGGTCTCCAGCACCCGGTCTTGGGCGCAGCTCGAACGCAACCGAGCGGGAACAGCAACCCGACACCGAAACGTGAAGCCATGCATCCGTCGCTGCCGCAGTAAACCGGACCACGCTGAAACCACAACCCAAAAGCGCAAAAGCCCTCAGTGCGGTGGCTGCAACCGCGCTGTCAATCGGGGAATGTCCAGGTCGACCTGGGGGTACTGCGGATCCAGCTCGGTGAGCGTCTCGCGCAGCAGCTCCCCGACGGCCCAGTTTCGATACCACTTGTGATCGCTGGGAACGGCATACCAGGGCGCGTAGTCGGTGGACGTGTGCGCGAGGGCAGCGGCGTACGCCTCCTGATATGCCGGCCACCGGGCCCGTTCATCGATGTCGGCCTCATTGAACTTCCAGTGCTTGTCCGCCCGGTCCAGTCGCTTCAGCAACCGCTCGCGCTGCATGTCGAAGGACACGTTGAGGAAGCACTTGATGATCGTGGTGCCACCTTCGACCAACTCCCGCTCGAAGCGGTTGATCTCCTCGTAACGACGGGCGCATTCTGCGTCGTCGATCAGGCCATGCACCTTGACCACCAGCACGTCCTCGTAGTGCGACCGGTCGAAGACTCCGATCCAGCCAGGGGCGGGCAGTCCCCGGCGGATCCGCCACAGGAAGTGATGCGCCAACTCTTCGGGCGTCGGCTTCTTGAAGGACGTTATCCGGCAGCCGGCCGGACCGACCAGACCCATCACGTGGTCGATCACACCGCCTTTGCCGGACGTGTCCATGCCCTGCAGCACGACCAGCACCCGGCGCGAACCGCCGGCGGTGGCCTCGGCGAACAGCCGCTCCTGAAGGTCGGCCAGCTTTGCGCCGCGCTTCACCATCTTCCGTGCCGATTTCTTCTTGCCGCCCGGCGCTCCGCGGGTAGCGGCGGGGTTGTAACCGACGAGGGCGACCGCGCCGTCTACGGGTTGCACACGGAGCAGGTCACGCACTGTGGAGCTGGCCATGGCCGCACCCTATCGGCGTGCAGCCACCAACCGCCGACATGGTTGGCTGGTGGTGTGACCTACCTGCGAGTGTGGGCGCCGCGTGCCGAGAGGATGCGGGTGCGAACTGTCGTGCCCGGGCACGAGCCCGCCGATACCGACCTTCGGCCGGACGACGACGGCTGGTGGAGCGTCGAGGTGCCGGAGGCTGACTACGGCGCGGACTACGGCTTCCTGCTCGACGACCGGACCGATCCGTTACCCGATCCGCGCTCCCGGTGGCAACCGGACGGCGTACACGGTCTCTCCCGCCTGTACGACCCACACGCCTACGAATGGTCCGACTCGGCCTGGACAGGTCGGGATCTGCCCGGCGCGGTGCTCTACGAACTGCACATCGGGACGTTCACCCCGGGCGGCACGTTCGACAGCGCCGTCGAGCGCCTCGACCACCTCGTCGAGCTCGGCGTCACGCACGTCGAAGTACTGCCGATCAACGCGGTGAACGGTGTGTGGAACTGGGGTTACGACGGTGTCGGCTGGTACGCGGTGCACGAACCGTACGGCGGCCCGGACGGGTTCAAGCGCTTCGTCGATGCCTGCCACCAGCGTGGTCTGGCGGTCGTTCTCGACGCGGTCTACAACCACCTGGGCGCCAGCGGCAACTACCTTCCGGAGTTCGGCCCGTACCTCAAGGAGGGCCGCAACACCTGGGGCGACCTGGTCAACCTGGACGGCCCGGGCAGCTCGGTGGTGCGCCGGTACATCATCGACAACGCCCTGCAGTGGCTCAACGAGTTTCACGTGGACGGGCTTCGCCTCGATGCCGTGCACGCACTCATCGACACCTCGCCGGAGCACATCCTCGCCGAACTCGCCGCCGAAGTCGACGCCTGCTGCGCGCACACCGGCCGCCCGCTGAACCTGATCGCCGAGTCCGACCTCAACGACCCCATCATGATCACCGACCGGGCCGCGCACGGGTACGGGCTGGACGCGCAGTGGGACGACGACGTGCATCACGCACTGCACGCGCTGCTCACCGGCGAACGGCAGGGCTACTACTGCGACTTCGGTTCCTTGCCGGTGCTGGCCAAGGTTGCCACGTCGGCGTTCCTGCACGACGGCACCTACTCGACGTTTCGCGGGCGCGAGCACGGCCGGCCGATCGACCGCTCCGAAGTGCCCGGCTACCGGTTCGTCGTCTGCCTGCAGAACCACGACCAGGTGGGCAACCGGGCGGTCGGCGATCGGTTGACCGAACTGGTCTCCCCTGCCCTGCTGCGGGTAGCGGCGCTGCTGCTGTTCACGCTGCCGTTCACGCCGATGCTCTGGATGGGCGAGGAATGGGGCGCTCGCACCCGGTGGCAGTTCTTCACCTCGCACCCGGAACCGGAGCTGGCGAAGGCCACCGCGGAAGGCCGGATCGCGGAGTTCGACGGGCACGGGTGGGGTGGGGACGTCCCGGATCCGCAAGACCCCGAGACCTTCCGCCGCTCGCACCTCGACTGGACCGAGCCCGATGGCGCCGAGCACGCCAGCCTGCTCGAGCTGTATCGCAAGCTGATCGCGCTGCGCCACCGTGAGGACGCGCTGAGCGATCCGCGGCTGGATCGCGTCGCCGTCGATTACGACGAGGACGCCCGCTGGGTGGTGCTGCGCCGCGGTGATCTTCGGGTCGCGGTCAACCTTGCCGGCGAGGCGCAACGTGTCCCGCTCGATGCCGCGCCGACCGGCGTGCTCATCGCCACCGGCTCCGGGTTTTACTACGGCCGCGACGGCGTCACGCTCCCGGCCGAATCGGGTGCGGTGCTCCGGGTACTCAGCAAGCCCGGCGAGCGCCACCGACCCTGACGCGACCGCGCGGGGTTGAATGAGCGGATGCGCGCGCTGCTCCCCGACCGCCTGGACTCCGTGGACATCCACGAGTGGTACGCCCGCAACTGGATCGAGTCGGGCGGGCTTCGCGCCAACTTCATCAGCAGTATCGACGGAGCGGTGAGCGCGGACGGACGGTCCCGTGGCTTGCAGACCGATGGCGACAATCGCATCTTCGCCGCGCTGCGCGATCTGGCCGACGTGGTCCTGGTCGGCGCCGGCACGGCCCGGGCCGAGCGGTACGGCGCCGTTGCCCCGCAGGGTCGGCGGCTGGCTGCGCGGCGCCGCTACGGACTGGCCGACGAGCTGCCCATCGCCGTGGTCAGCGGCCGTCTTGACCTCGATCCGACGTCGACGCTGTTCACCGCTGCCGCGCCAGGCAGCCGCACCATCGTGGTCACCACGACGAGCAGCCCGGTCGAGAAACGCGCAGCACTCGCGACCGTGGCCGACCTGGTCGTCGCCGGCGACAGCCAGCTGGACCCGTCGGCGCTGCGCCGTGAGCTCAGCAACCGCGGGCTGACCCGGGTGCTGTGCGAAGGCGGCCCGGTCCTGTTCACGGAGTTGCTGCGACACGGCAGCTGCGATGAGCTGTGCCTCAGTCTCTCGCCGATGCTGGTGGGTGGCGGACCGGGCCGGATCACCGCCGGGCCGCCGCTGGACGGTCCGCCGCGCGGGCTGAGCCTGACCGGGCTGCTGGAGGAGGACGGCGCGCTGTTCGCCCGCTATCGCCGCTCGCTGTAGAGCGCGCCGGTCGGCTCACAGACGGTCGCAGACCCGATACTTGCCGCAGCGCGGCCCACCGATGAAACACTGAGCCCATGAAGCTGCCCGTCATGCCGCCGGTCGCCCCGATGCTGGCGAAGTCCGTTCCGACCATCCCGCCAGGGGCCTCCTACGAGCCGAAATGGGACGGCTTCCGGTCCCTGATCTTTCGGGACGGTGACGAGGTCGAGTTCGGTAGCCGCAACGAGAGGCCGATGACCAGGTACTTCCCGGAGCTGGTCGAGGCGGTGAAGGCCGAGCTGCCGGAACGCTGCGTGCTCGACGGCGAGATCGTGATCGCCACCGACAGTGGCCTCGACTTCGAGGCGTTGCAGCAGCGCATCCACCCCGCCGTGTCGCGGGTGACCCTGCTGTCGCAGAACACGCCTGCCTCGTTCATCGCGTTCGACCTGCTCGCGCTCGGCGACGAGGACTACACCGGTCGCCCCTTCGGCGAACGGCGCGCCACGCTGGAAGGTGCCCTGGCCGACGCAAAGGCGCCGATCCACCTCACCCCGACGACGACCGACCTCGACGTCGCCAACCGTTGGTTCGCCGAGCTGGAGGGCGCCCACCTCGACGGCGTGATCGCCAAGCCGTTGAACGGCACCTATCAGCCGGACAAGCGGGTGATGTTCAAGATCAAGCATGTGCGGACGGCCGACTGCGTGCTCGCCGGCTTCCGCTGGCACAAGACGTCCACCGAGGATCGGCCCCTGGTCGGGTCGCTGCTGCTCGGGCTCTACAACGACGAGAACAAGCTCCAGCACGTCGGCGTAGTGGGCGCGTTCACCGCCCAGCGCCGCGCCGAGCTGGTCGAGGAACTCGAACCGTTGCTGCCGGCCGACGGCGAGGATCACCCATGGCAGGAATGGGCCAGCGCCGACGCCCACCTGAGCCAACGGCTACCGGGCAATGTCAGCCGCTGGAACGCCACCAAGGATCTGTCCTTCGTGCCGCTGCGCCCGGAGCGGGTGCTCGAGGTCAAGTACGAGCACATGGAGGGCACCCGCTTCCGGCACCTGGCCCACTTCGTGCGCTGGCGCGACGACCGCACCCCCGAGTCCTGCACCTACGAACAGCTCGAACAGCCGCTGACCTACGCACTCAACGACATCGTGCCCGGCCTCGGCGCATGAGGAGGCACCAGCAGCGCTGCGACTGAGCCGAGACGCGCCAGAGCCTGCACCGAGACATCGGCTAGGTAGCCTCGTGCGGTGCCCCGCCGACCTCTCGCCGTACTGGCGTGCGCTCTCGCGCTGGTCGTCGCGGCGGCTGGATGCACTTCCGCGCGGCCGAAACCGAAACCGACGAACACCAAGACCACCCCAGCCACCGCGACGCTGCATCCGACGTCCTCGTCGGGCGCACCGACCGTCAAGCCGATCAGCTTCGTCAATTGCACCAAGCAGATCCAGCCCAGCCTGGCCAAGGCGGACCAGAACCGGGTCGCTCGGCTCACCTTCTCCTGCGGGCGGCTGGACGTCCCGCTGGACTACCGTCACCCGACCGGCGCGAGCACGCAGATCTACGTCGTCCGGGTGCATGACAACAGTCAGGTGCACAAGACCGGCTCGCTGATCGTCAACCCAGGCGGCCCGGGCGCGTCCGGCGTGGGGCTGGCGATCGATCTGAGCACCCAGGTTTCGGACAACCTGCTGCAGCACTTCGATCTCGTCGGATTCGACCCGCGCGGCGTCTTCCTCTCCACCGGGCTGAACTGCGTGTCGGACAGTCAGAAGGACGCTCTGGCCGGGCTGCATCCCGATGTCCGCACGACCGCGGGATACAACCAGGCCACTGCGGTGTATTCCGGTATCGCGCGGTCCTGCTCGGTCAAGTACGGCAGCGCGTTGCAGTACTACAACACCACGGCCGCTGCCCGCGACATGGATCTCGTCCGGCAGGGCGTCGGGGACACCAAACTCAACTATCTCGGCCTCGCCTACGGGACGGTGCTCGGAGCCGTGTACGCGCATCTGTTCCCGCAGCTGGTGCGCACCGAGGTGCTTGCCGGCGCGGTCGACCCGGCAATGTCCGAACTGGCCACGGCAGAGACTCGGGTCGCCGGTTTCGAGGCTGCGCTCACCCAGTTCGCCGCAGCCTGCCGGACCGATGCCGCGTGCAAGCCGCTGGGCACCAACCCGCGCGCCACCGTGCTTGCCCTGACCCGCGCGCTGGACAGGCGCCCACTGGTGCCGAAGAGCACGACCGACAAGCGCAGGGTCACCGGCGCGTACGTGCTCTCCGCAGCCGCCGCTGCGCTCTACGACCAGGGCAAGTGGGCAGCCCTGCGCGACGCTTTGGTCAAGGCCAGGGCGGGCGACCCGACCGGACTGCTCACCCTCACCGATGCGCAGAACCAACGTGACGACAAGGGTCACTACACGAACCTGATCGATACCAACACGGTGGTCAGCTGCAACGATCTGCGCTCGTCGCTGACCGCCGCGCAGATCCGCAGCACGGCGACTCGGTGGGCCAAGCGATATCCGGTCTTCGGACTGGCCGAGGCGGCCCAGCTGACGCAGTGCGCCGGCTGGCAGAAGGACCGCCATCCCGTCCCCGCCGTCACCGCTACCGGCTCCGCGCCCGTTCTGGTGATCGGCGCGATGCACGACCCGGCCACCCCGTACCCGCAGGCGACCCGGCTGGCCAGCGAGCTCGGCACCGGCGTCGTACTGACCTGGGACGGCGCGGGCCCGGCTGGATACCCGAAGACCAAGTGCGTCCGCGATGCCGTGGAGAACTATCTGATCGACCAGAAGGTGCCCACCACCGGCACCAGCTGCCCCGCCAAGTGAGCGAACCGCAGCCGCGGCTGCTCGGCGCCCCGGCAGACCCTGTCGCCCGCGGGGTGGTACTCCTCCTGCACGGTGGTCAGGAACACAGCCGCGACCAGGTGCGACGGCGTCAGCTGGCGGTCCTGCGGATGGTGCCGATTGCCCGCGCGGTGCGCCGGCGCGCCGACCGGCGGGTCGTCGTGGCCAGGCTGCTGTACCGGTACCGAGGGTGGAACGCCCCGCAGCACCCCGCGCTGCAGGACGCCCGCTGGGCGCTGGCCGAGTGCCGGAACCGATTCGGCGCGGACGTCCCGATCAGCGTCATCGGGCACTCCATGGGTGGCCGAGTGGCCCTGCGGATCGCCGGCGAACCCAACGTCCGGAGTGTGGTCGCGCTGGCTGCGTGGCTGCCGGAGCAGGAGCCGCGGCCACAGATGAGCGGCCGCCGTTTCCTGCTCGTGCACGGGACGGCCGACCGCACCACCGACCCCGGTGGGTCCGCGCGGCTCGTCGCGGCCGCCCAGGCAGTGGCGGAGTCGGTCAGCTACCTGCGCCTTCCCGGCGAAGGGCACGCGCTGCTGCGCCATCGCGGCCTCGTCGACGGACTCGCGGCTGCGTTCGCTCTGGCCACCCTCGACTCCGCGGCTCTGCACGCCGGACGAACCGAACCGGCCCAGATCTCGAACCTTCTTCGGAAGGCGCTCGCCGGGGAGGTCCATCTGGTCCGGTGAGCTGCAGGGGCATCCTGCGCAGTTCGCGAGAGACGAGGGCGGATGAGTAGGCGATCGGTCGCAGTGGTCGGCAGCGGCGTGGCAGGCCTGACGGCGGCATACGTGGCCCAGAAGCACGCCGACGTCACCCTGTATGAGGCCGATCCGCGGCTGGGCGGTCACGCCCATACCCACGATCTGTCCATCGACGGCGGCGCAGCGGTCAGCGTCGACACCGGGTTCATCGTCCACAACGAGCGCACGTACCCCACCCTGCTGCGGTTGTTCGGCGAGCTCGATGTGCCGACGCAGGATTCCGACATGAGCATGTCGGTGCGCTGCGGCGGATGCGGGCTGGAGTACGCCGGTGCCCGCGGCCTGCGCGGCCTGTTCCCGGTAGCTCGGCGCGCCCGCGAGCCGCGTTACCTGTGGATGCTGGCCGAGATCTTGCGGTTTCACCGGCGCGCCCGGCGGCTGCTCGCCTCCGCACCGGACGACCAGCAGGCCGAGCAGACGCTGAGTGACTTCCTTCGTGACGGGCGCTACTCACCGTACTTCGCTGCACACTTCGTCACGCCGCTGATCTCCGCGGTCTGGTCCTGCTCGCCGGACCTGGCGATGCAATACCCGGCTCGCTACCTGTTCCAGTTTCTGGCCAATCACGGCATGCTCAGCGTCACCGGAACGCCACAGTGGCGCACCGTGGTCGGCGGCTCGGCGCGCTACGTCGAGCGGGCGGCGAAAGGTCTTACGGCTGTGCGCACCGCGACCCCGGTGCGGACGGTGGAACGGGCGGCTACCGGGGTGCGCATCCGCGACATGGACGATCAGTTGGCCGCGTTCGACGCCGTGATCATCGCGACCCACCCGGACCAGGCGCTGCAGATACTCGCCGCGCCGACCGAGAGCGAGCGTGAACTGCTCGGCGCGATCCCGTACTCGGTGAACCCCACCGTGCTGCACACGGACACCTCGGTGCTGCCCCGCGCTGCCGGGGCGCAAGCGTCCTGGAACTACTTCCTGCCGTCCTGCGATGTCCCGGCCGCCGAGGTGCACGTCAGCTACGACATGAACCGATTGCAGCGCCTCGACACCTCGACGCGTTATCTCGTGACCCTCAACGCCGGCGGCGAGATCAGCTCCGAGCACATCCTCGACCGGATGAGCTACCAGCATCCGGTATTCACCCCGGGCTCAGTGGCGGCCCAGCGCCGGCTCGGCGAACTCAACGACGGAACAGTTGCCTACGCCGGCGCTTACCACGGCTGGGGCTTCCACGAGGACGGCTGCAAGTCCGGCGTCGACGCCGCTGCCAGTCTCGGGATGGAGTGGACCTGATGCCCATTGTCTCCCAGGTCGGTGCGCTCGTCCCGTTGCTGGCACCGGTTGCCACCGCCGCACCGACCGAGCACGCGACCGCTCTGCCGGTGCGCTACGACGTGCAGATCCGCCATCACCGTGAGGACCCGGTGAGCTACGGCTTCACCACTCGCAGCCGCACCTGGCTGGTCGACGTCGACGCCGAGGACGCACGCCGCCGTGACCGGCTGGTGCGGTTCTGCCCTCAGGACCACTTCGCCGGCGATGCACCGACCCTGCGGGCCGGCGTCGAGGCCTTCCTCACCGCCAACGGCGTCGCCCTGGACGGTGGCCGGATCCTCCTGCTGGCCAATCCGCGGGTTCTCGGGTACGTCTTCAACCCGCTCTCGGTGTTCTGGTGCTATCACGCCGACGGCGCACTCGCGGCGGTAGTCGCCGAGGTGCACAACACCTACCGGCAGCGGCACGCATACCTGCTGCACACCGACGACAGAGGCCGGGCCAGCACCGCGAAGGAGTTCTACGTCAGCCCGTTCAACCCGGTGGCCGGCGCGTACCGGATGTGCCTGCCGGAACCCGGGGAACGCGTGGAGATCGCCATCGTGCTGCACCAGGACGGCCACCGGCCGTTCGTGGCGACCCTGCGCGGCAATCGAGAGTCAGAAGGCGCGATGCCGCTGCGCGCCGCACTGCGCACGCCGTTGCTGACAAGGGCGGTCATGGCCCAGATCAAGCGGCACGGAATCATGCTGTACCTGAAGGGACTTCGGGTGAGCCCACGTCCCCTCGCACCGACGCAGGAAGGGGTTCGGACCCGATGACCACCCTCGAGACCGGCCGCACACAACAGCGGCAGAAGGCCCACCGCATCCCGCTGCGCAGCCCGGTGAACGTCGACGCGAGCCGCTGGCCGGATATCGCCAGGGTGCCGCACCGGCCACTGCGTGCCGCCATCGCCCGGCAATTGCTCTACGGCGCGGTGCGTCACTTGCAGTTACGGGTCAGCTTCCCGAACGGCGACCAGTGGGGTGCCGGCGGTGCGGACGCGCCGGTGCTACGACTCAATCGACCCGATCACTTCGTGCAACGCGTCGGCGCCGGTGGTTTGATCGGATTCGGCGAGTCCTACATGGCCGGCGACTGGGAGGCCGACGACCTCGCCGGGGTCCTGACGGTCATGGCCAGCCAGCTCTCCACGCTGATCCCGCCGCGGCTGCAGCGGCTGCGGCAGTCGGCCGTGCTGCACAAGCCCACCTGGCAGGAGAACACCCTGGAAGGTGCCCGGAACAACGTCCAGCACCACTACGACCTGTCCAACGACCTCTTCCGGCTGTTCCTGGACCCTTCGCTGACGTACTCCGCGGCGCTGTTCGACGGCGATCCGGCCGAGTCCACCGAGTCGCTGGAGTCGGCACAGCACCGCAAGATCGACCGGATGCTCGACGAGGCCGGCGTCACGGCGGGCACCCGACTGCTCGAGATCGGCACCGGCTGGGGTGAGCTGGCGATCCGCGCCGCGGCCCGGGGCGCCCGGGTGACGACGGTGACGCTGTCCGAGGAACAGGCCGAGTTGGCTGCCGAACGAGTCGCCGACGCGGGCTGCACCGACCTGGTCGACATCCAGCTGCGCGACTACCGCGAGGTGACCGGCCGATTCGACGCGATCGTGAGCGTCGAGATGTACGAGGCGGTGGGTGCCGCGCACTGGCCGGAGTACTTCGGTGCGCTGGACGCGCTGCTGCGCCCCGGCGGCCGGGCGTGCCTGCAGGCGATCACCATGCCGCACGACCGCATGCTCGCCTCGATGAACACCTACACCTGGATCCTGAAGTACATCTTTCCCGGCGGGCAGATCGCGTCGGTCCAGGCCATCCAGGAACAGCTCGCCCGGACGTCACTTCGCATCGCCGGCAATCACGCCTTCGGTCAGCACTACGCCGAGACGCTGCGTCGCTGGCAAGCCGCCTTTGTCGAGCGGGCCGAGCAGGTCGACGCGCTGGGCTTCGACCAGGTCTTCCGCCGGATGTGGTCGTTGTACCTGGCCTACTCCGAGGCGGGGTTCCGTTCGGCCTACCTGGACGTCAACCAGTTCACCCTGGTGAAGGGATCTTCATGACGGTCGCCGCCCGGCTGGCATCTCTGCTGGCACCGGTGCTCGGCGGCGACCTGCCGGTCGGGCTGCGCGCCTGGGACGGCTCGGTGGCCGGACCAACCGCTGGCCCGGTCGTCGTGCTCAGGTCGCGCCGAGCGCTGCGCAGGTTGCTGTGGAACCCGGGCGAACTCGGCCTGGCCCGCGCCTATGTCAGCGGTGATCTCGATGTCGAGGGTGACCTGGCCGAGGGCTTCCGTCTGGTGTGGCGCGCGGCCCGTGAGCGAGGCGCCGGAGTCACCCAGCTGGGCGCCGCAGAGCGGGTCCGGGCAGTCCTGACCGCGCTACGGTTGGGTGTCATCGGGCGACGGCCCGCGGCGCCGGCCAGCGAGGCGCAGCTGACCGGAGCAGCGCACAGCCGCGGCCGCGACCGGGCCGCCATCGCCCACCATTACGACCTGTCCAACGACTTCTACTCGCTCATCCTCGACCCGAACATGGCGTACTCCTGTGCGTACTTCGAGTCCCCGGACCAGCCGATCGAGGACGCGCAGGACGCCAAGCTCGACCTGGTCTGCCGCAAGCTCGGGCTGCAGCCAGGGATGCGGCTGCTGGACGTCGGCTGCGGCTGGGGTTCGTTGATCCTGTACGCCGCCGAGCACTACGGCGTGCACGTCACTGGCGTCACGCTGTCCCAACAGCAGCGTGATTTCGTCGCCAAACGCATCGCCGACCGCGGCCTGACCGACCGGGTCGAGGTGCGGTTGCAGGACTACCGCGAGCTGCCCGACGAGGAGTTCGACGCGGTCAGCTCGCTGGAGATGGGCGAGCACGTGGGTGAGGACCAGTATCCGGTCTACGCCGCGACGCTGTTCCGCCAGGTACGGCCCACCGGTCGGTTGTTGCTGCAGCAGATGTCCCGTCGCGCGGACTCGGCCCCTGGCGGCGGTGCCTTCATCGAGCGCTACATCGCGCCGGACATGCACATGCGCCCGCTGCCGGAGACGATGACCTTCCTGCTCGATGCCGGCTTCGAGATCCGCGACATCGAGGCGATGCGAGAGCACTACGTGTGGACCGTCGCAGCCTGGATCGAGACGTTCGAGAGCCATTGGGACGAGGTGGTGGCAATGGTCGGCGAGGAGGTCGCCCGGGTGTGGCGGCTGTACCTGGTCGGTGGCGCGCTGTCGTTCGAGGAGGGCCGGATGGGCGTCGACCAGATCCTCGCGGTGCGGCCCACCAACGCCGGCCGCAGCGGGATGCCTCCACGCCGCCCGTGGTCGGGCTGAGATGACCGATTTCCCGACGGCGGCGTTCGGCGTCTCCTTCGGCTGGGCGGCCGGTGCCCTGGTGCTCTTGCTGCTCGCCACCTTTGCCGGCGCGCTGCGCCTCGGCCGGCACAGCGTGATCGACGTCGCCTGGGGTGCTGGATTCGTGCTGGTCTCTGCCGTCGTCCTGGTTTCGTCGTTCGGGCACGGTGACGGCCTGCGCCGGGTGTTGCTGATCATCATGGTGGGCCTGTGGGGCGGCCGGCTGGCGACGCACATCGCACGCCGCAGCCGTGGCCACGGGGAGGATCCGCGGTATGCGCAACTGCTCAGCAAGGCGAAGGGCAGCCGTAACTGGTACGCGCTGCGGATGATCTACCTGCTGCAGGGCGTCTTGCTGCTGTTCATCTCCTTGCCGGTGCAGGTGGGCATGCTGGAGCACGGCGGGGTCACCGTGCTGGGCTGGGTGGGCGTCGCGGTCTGGGCGGTCGGGCTGTTCTTCGAGGCGACCGGCGACCGGCAGATGCAGCAGTTCAAGTCCGACCCAGCCAACAAGGGCAAGCTCATCGACGTGGGTCTGTGGCGCTACACCCGGCACCCGAACTACTTCGGCGACGCCTGCGTGTGGGCCGGGCTTTTCCTGCTCGCCGCTGAGCGGTGGCCCGGAGTATTGACCGTGCTCTCGCTGGTCCTCATCGTCTACCTCCTCGCGTTCGGCTCGGGGAAGAAGATGCTGGAGAAGTCGATGGCGAAACGGCCGGGCTACTCGGAGTACATGCAGCGCACCAGCGGCTTCATCCCGCTACCACCGAAGAAGATTGTCGCCGCGAAACCGGGTCGGTAGCACTCGGTAGCGTTACCCGTCGTGGCCGTCGTCCTTGCTCTGTTCGCGGCCGGCATCTACGGGGTGAGTGACTTCCTCGGCGGGCTGGCCTCGCGCAGTGCCAAGGCGATCACCGTGCTCGTCTACAACTATCCGTTCGGCGCCGTCGTGATGGCCGCGTTGTTGCCGTTCTTCCCCGGGCACGTGTCAACCAGCACCCTGATCTACAGCTGCGCCGGCGGCGCCATGGGTCTGATCGGGGTGTCCCTGCTGTACAGCGCGCTGTCGATCGCACCGATGAACATCATCTCGCCGATCACTGCGGTGATGACCGCCATCGTTCCGGTGGTGTTCGGCGTGATCACCGGCGAGCGGCCGCATCCGCTGGCCTGGCTCGGGATGGTCGTCGGATTGGTCGCGGTCGTGCTCATCAGCCGCACTCCGGCCGATCATCCGCACGGCCCGCTGGGTCTTCGACCGCTGCTCATGGCTGTCGTGGCGGGCGTCGGTTTCGGTGGGTACTTCATCTGCCTGGCCCGCAGCGGCAGCGACTCCGGGCTGTGGCCGGTCGTCATTGCCCGCATCGCCGCCGCGGTGCTGGTGGTACCGGTCGCGTTGCGCACCCACGCGGTGGTCATGCTGCCGCGCCGGGTGCTGCGCCTCGCGCTCGGCTCGGGCATGCTCGACGCCGGCGCGAATCTGTTCTTCCTGCTGGCCACTCGGCACGGCTACCTGTCCATCGCCAGCGTCATCACGGCTTTGTACCCGGCCGGCACGGTTGCGCTGGCGGTGTGGGTGCTGCACGAACACACCGGCCGGTGGCAACGCGTGGGGCTGCTGCTGGCCGCCGGTTCGGTCGTCCTCGTCGCGCGATAGGGCCCGGCCGGCTGCCAGTGCGCGCTGGGCGGCAGGGCCGGTCAGGTTTGCGCGGCTCGAGTGACGAAGTCGGCCAGGTCCTGCGACTGCTGCCGTCGCGACGGCTCGTGCACGTACATCATGTGGCCGGCCTCGTAGTACGCGGTCTCGATGTTGCCGCGCAGCTCATCGGGAATGCCGAGATGGGCCAACACGTACTCCGAGGCGTGGTAGGCCGTCGCCCCGTCGTGGTAGCCGAAGGCGACGTGCACCTTGAGACTGGGGTTGGCTCGCATTGCCCGGGCCAGCCGCTTGCTCACCGTGACCAGCTGCCCGTCGAACTCCTGGTAGGACCAGGGCGAGACCTTGGCGCTGATGATCTCGTACGGCAGATCGTTGAGGTACTCCAGTTCGGTGCGGACGTACTGGTTGAAGCCGGCCGCGTACGGGCCGAGGATCGCGTCGTAACTGGGATCGGCGTCGTAGGTCTCGGCGACACCGCTCTGCAACCACCCGGTGAACCGACCGTCCAACCGGCCGATCGATTTCCCCTCGTCACGCAGCAGCTCGGTGAAGAACCGGTGCGGGTCGATACGCAGGTCGCTGCGCAGCACGTAGTCCTCGCTCAGGCCGGTCAGCCCGGCGATGGTGGCGGCAGCCTCGGCGCGTTCGGCCGCGGTGAGCCGATTGCCCCGCGACAGCACCCACGGGTAGTCCCGGTCGGCGTAGCGCTCGGCGTCGGCCACCACGGTGCGCAACGACTTACGGCCGTGCTTGCCGTGGTAGTGGGCCATCGCCGCGTACGTCGGGAGAAAGAGAGCGCTGGGCAGGTCGTTGTCGTCGTGCGGCCACAACGTGGTGAGGTTGAGGACGCTTGAGATGAGCATGATGCCGTTCGGGTACAGGCCGAAGTTGGTTTGCAGGAGATCAGCCAGCGCTGCGGCGCGCAGCGTCCCGTAAGACTCGCCGGCGAGGAACTTTGGCGACATCCACCGCCCATTGCGCGAGGTCCACAGCCGGATCAGCTCGCCTACCGAATCCAGGTCGCGCGCGTAGCCGTGGTACTCCTCCGGTTTGCCACCCTCGACGGCGCGTGAGTAACCCGTCGAAACCGGGTCGATGAACACCAGGTCGGACTGGGCGAGCAGCGTCTCGGCGTTGTCGGCCAGCGCGTACGGCGGCGGCCGGAGCTCACCGGCATCACCCATCACGATCCGCCGTGGGCCGAACAGCCCGAGATGCAGCCACACCGATGACGAGCCCGGGCCGCCGTTGAAGATGAAGGTGACCGGCCGCGTCGCCACATCCGTGCCGTCCAGCACGTAGCTGGTCAGGAACATCTCGGCTTTCGGTTGATGGCCTTTGAACACACCGTCTTCGGTCTTCTCCTCACGCAGCACGACCCGGCCGGCGGTTGCCGTGTAGCGCAGCACCCGCCGCCCGACCCGCATGGTGTGTTCGGTTTGAGAAAGGTCGTCGATCGGAGGCAACGGCTTCACCGGCGCGCTGTCAGTGGTCTTCTCGTCAGGGGAATCGCTCACGTGGCGACCATATCCTCCGGTGTCAGCGCCGCGGGACGCGTCCGGGCCACGAGGCTGCCCGACGTGTCGCAGCCGGGCATTCGCGGCAACATCCTGATTCGGCGGTTGATGCGGGGCCTCAGTGGGCACCTTCAGGCCGGGAACATTCCAGGCGAGGGAGCCACATCATGTCAGGGACGATGCAGGGACGTCGGCGCGCGAAGGCGGTCAGCGCCGTGGCGCTGGGTTTGGTCGCGGCCACGCTGGTGGCCGGGACCGCCTCGGCCAAGGATCGGGGCCGGCAGTCCGACCGGCCGAAGCACGACGACGCGGTGATCGCAGCGGCCACCCCGAAGCGCGACTCGGCGACACCGAAGCCCGCGAACGCCTCACCGAAGGCCAAGAAGGCCAAGCCGGCCCGGCCGTCGGCCAAGGCCAAGACCCGGACGCCCCGGCCCGCCACGGACGCCGCCTTCCCTCCCCCGCCGACCAAGTACCGCCCGCCGATCACACCGCAACACCTCGCTGACCCCGGTGTGATCTACGACGGTCACCAGTGGGTGGTGCTGTCGACGAGCAAGGCCGGCAGCGGGTCGATCGCGACCGCGCCGAAACCGTCCGGTCCGTACAAGAACGTGTCCGGCCCGCTCGTGAAGAAGGCGCCGAAGTGGATGAACACGGCACAGCTGCTCTGGGCGCCGTCGATCGTGCGGGCCAGCGACGGCACCTACGTCATCTTCTTCTCGGTCATGACGAAGGCCGGCGGCCGATGCATCGGCACAGCGCACGGCTCGCACTCGACCGGCCCGTTCACGGCAAACTCCCGGGCGCTGGCCTGCACGTCCAAGTCGAAGGCGAACGCTTACGACACGATCCACAGCGAGGGGCCCAACTTCGGGCTGATCGATCCGACCCCGGCCCAGTTCGGGTCGACGATGGTGCTGACCTACAAGACCCAGTTCAACACGACGCCCGGGCGTGCCCAGCCGGTGTGGCACACCACGACGCGCATCGTCCGGCTCGACCCGGCACATCCCGATCACGCACTGACCATCCCGGGGACCAAGACGACCAGCAAGGCCATCACCAGCTCCACCAGCACGAACATCGAGGAGAATCCGGTGCTCGTCCAGCACGGCGGGAAGTACACCCTGTTCACGTCCTGGGGGCTGTTCGGCACCTGCAAGTACATCACCCGGTACCGGCAGAACGCCGATCTCTGGACCGGCTGGCAGAGGGCCCCGGCGAAAGACCCGACCGCGCTCTCGTTCCCGTCCAACACGACGTGCGGGCGGGGAAACGCCCAGGTCGTCGCCGGTACCAGCAGCGGCGAGTGGCGGATCTTCTTCAACGGCCACGCCAAGAGCGACCCGCCGCACGGCACCGGTCCGAAGCTGCTGTACGTGGCCGAGGTCGTGTGGAGCAAGTCCGGACGGCCGACGGTGTCCCGCTTCGTCTGAACCGCCGAGCACGGTTACTGACGCTCACCCCCGGGACGCGGCCAGCCAGTCGGCCCGGGTGATCTCGTACTCCACCTCGCCGTGCTCCGCGCCGTCGATCACGTCCACGTATTCCGCGGCGGAGACGTAGGCACGGCCGAACGTCAGCCCGACGGCGGCCATCGTGGCCCGCGACCCTGCGTTGACCGCCATGGTCTGGGCGAAGATCCGGTCGAGTCCGACGTCCTGGAAGCCGTAGCGGACGAGTTCGCGAGACGCCTCGCTCGCGTAGCCCTGCCGCCAGTACCTGCGCAATAGCCGGTAACCCAGCTCGGCCTCGTTCGCTGCCTGGGGTTGGTCCGGCCCGTCCGGCGGCTCCAGGATCCACCAGCCGAGGAACTCGTCACCGGCGAAGCCGACCCAGAAGCCGAGCCCGGGGACGGACCGGGCAGCCGCCATCCGCCGCTGGTGCCGCTGCTCGACCTCGGCCCGCGTCATGGCGCGGCCGGACAGGTACCGCATGACCTCAGGATCAGAATCCAGTTCGACCTCCCGCTCCAGGTGTTCCTCGGCCAGCGGGACGAGCCGGATCCGCTCGGTGGTCAGAATCGGTTGCGACACGGACTCATCTTCGCGGAGTCGGCAACCACGATTGGCCCGCCGCCCGGCGATGATCACGCCAAAAATGCTGCTCTGGCGACGAAAAGTGCGTGATCATCGGGCCGGGCGGCCGGCAAGCTAGCGGTTCAGACCAAGGTCGTACCGGTCAAGATTCATGACCTTGTGCCAGGCGGCCACGAAGTCCCGAACGAACTTCTCTTGCCCGTCGTCGCTCGCGTAGACCTCAGCGACCGCGCGCAGCTCGGAGTTCGAGCCGAAGACGAGGTCGACCCGGCTGCCGGTCCAGCGGAGCTCACCGGTGGCACGATCGCGGCCCTCGAACGTCTGCGCATCCTCCGCCGTGGCCTTCCACGTCGTATCCATATCGAGCAGGTTGACGAAGAAGTCGTTGCTCAGCGATCCGGGCCTCGCGGTGAGGACACCGAGGGAGGACTGCTGGGCGTTGGCGTTCAGCACCCGCAGGCCGCCCACCAGGACCGTCATCTCGGGGGCGCTCAGGTTGAGCAGGTTCGCCCGGTCCAGCAGCAGGTACTCCGCCGGCAGGCGGTGGCCCTTGCCGAGGTAGTTACGGAACCCGTCCGCGGTCGGCTCCAGAGCAGCGAACGACTCCACGTCGGTCTGCTCCTGCGACGCGTCCGTGCGCCCCGGGCTGAACGGGACCTCGACGTCCTGACCGGCGCTTTTCGCGGCTTGCTCCACCGCAGCGACACCACCGAGGACGATCAGGTCGGCGAGCGAGATCTGCTTGCCGCCGGTCTGCGAGGCATTGAACGAGGCCTGGATGCCCTCCAGCGTGCGGAGCACGATCGCCAGCTCGTCGGGGTCGTTCACCTCCCACCCGCTCTGCGGCTCGAGGCGGATCCGGGCCCCGTTCGCTCCGCCTCGCTTGTCGCTGCTGCGGAACGTCGACGCCGATGCCCACGCGGTGGAGACCAACTGCGCGACCGACAAGCCCGAGTCGAGGATCAGCCCCTTCAGGGTGGCGATCTCCTCCGCGCCGACCAGCTCGTGCGTCACCTCCGGCACCGGGTCCTGCCACAGCAGCGTCTCCTGCGGGACGAGCGGCCCGAGGTAGCGCTGGATCGGCCCCATGTCGCGGTGGGTCAGCTTGAACCAGGCCCGAGCGAACGCGTCCGCGAACTGATCCGGGTGCTCCAGGAAGCGCCGTGAGATCTGCTCGTACACCGGGTCGACGCGTAGCGCGAGATCGGTGGTCAACATGGTCGGCGGCCGAGTCAGTGAGCCGTCCTCCGGGTCCGGCACGGTATTGGCCCCCGCGCCGTCCTTCGGCTGCCACTGGTTCGCGCCGGCCGGGCTCTTGGTCAGCTCCCACTCGAAGCCGAACAGGTTCTCCAGGTAGCTGTTGTCCCACGTCGTGGGAGTGGCGTTCCAGGTGACCTCGAGCCCGCTGGTGATCACATCCCGGCCCTTGCCGGTGCCGAAACCCTGCTTCCAGCCCAGGCCCTGCTCCTCGAGCGGGGCGCCCTCCGGCTCCGGCCCGACGAACTGGTTGGGATCGGCCGCACCATGGGTCTTGCCGAACGTGTGGCCGCCGGCGATCAGCGCGACTGTCTCCTCGTCGTTCATGGCCATGCGGTGGAACGTCTCGCGAATGTCGCGGGCCGAGGCGAGCGGGTCCGGATGGGCGTTCGGGCCCTCCGGGTTGACGTAGATGAGTCCCATCTGCACCGCGGCCAACGGGTTCTCCAGCTCGCGATCGCCGGTGTAACGGTCGTCGCCGAGCCAGGTCTCCTCGGGACCCCAGTAGACGTCCTCGTCGGGCTCCCAGACGTCCGCGCGACCGCCGGCGAAACCGAACGTCTTGAAGCCCATCGACTCCAGGGCGCAGTTGCCGGTGAACACGATCAGGTCGGCCCAGGACAACGCGCGGCCGTACTTCTTCTTGATCGGCCAGAGCAGCCGCCGCGCTTTGTCGAGGTTGCCGTTGTCCGGCCAGCTGTTCAGCGGCGCGAAGCGCTGCATGCCCGCGCCGGCTCCGCCCCGGCCGTCGTTGATGCGGTACGTGCCTGCACTGTGCCACGCCATCCGGATGAAGAACGGCCCGTAGTGGCCGAAGTCGGCGGGCCACCAGTCCTGCGAGGTAGTCAGGACCTGCTCGATGTCTGCGCGCAGCTCGTCCAGGTTGACCGTCTGGAACGCCGCGGCGTAGTCGAAGTCTGCGTCCATCGGGTTCGCCACCGCCGGGTGCTTGCGGAGGACTTTGAGGTTGAGCTGGTTGGGCCACCAGTCACGATTGCTGCCGCCCTCTACGGGGTGCGCGCGACGACCCGACGCCACCGGGCATTTCGCTTCGTCGCTCGCCTCGGGCTCGTTCATCTCGCGGACAACAGCGTCAGGACTGTCAGACATGAATTTCCTTCCGGATCAGTGGGCGTGTTCAGCAGCAGAGGTGGAGCAGGAGGGGCATCGGCCCCAGTACACGACCTCGGCCTCGTCGATGACGAACCCTCGATCGTCGGTCGCGGTCAGGCAGGGCGCGTCACCGACAGCGCAATCCACGTCGGCTATGGCTCCGCACGAGCGACATACGGCGTGATGATGGTTGTCCCCGACCCGCGCCTCGTACCGGGCCACCGACCCGGCCGGCTCGATGCGGCGGATCAGACCGGCGGTCGTCAGCGCCCGCAGCACGTCGTACACCGCCTGATGAGAGACCTCGCCGAGGTCGTCCCGCGCTGCGCCGATGATCGACTCGGTGTCGGCGTGCGGATTGCGGTAGACGGCGCTCAGCACCGCCGCCCTGGGCCGGGTGACCCGCAGTGCGGCGCCGCGCAAGAGCTGCTCGACGTCCGGGGGCGCGACCACCTCCCCAGTGTGGCCGATATTCTGGAATCAATCAAGAATGCGTCGGCTGCGCTCAGCGACGCAGTGCGGTCTCCTGGTCCATATGTGAGAGCTTCGCCGGGTTGCGCAGGGCGTAGAGCCCGGTGATGAGGCCGTCGTCGATGCGCACCGCGAGGACGGTGTCGACCTCACCATCGAGTCGCAGCACCAGTGCCGGGTGGCCGTTGACCTGGACCTGCTGCAGTGCCGCGGGGGCGATCGTGCGTAGACCGGCGGCCAGCGCATTGGCCACCTTGCCGGCTCCCACGATTGGGTGCAGGGCCGCCTGCTTGACTCCCCCGCCGTCGCCCAGGAAGACGACGTCCGGCGCAAGGATGTCCAGCAGCCCTTGCAGGTCGCCGGTCTCTGCCGCCCGTTGGAACGCCGCAAGCGCGTCCCGGGTGGCAGCCGGCGTCACGACACCACGCGGCCGGCGCGCCGCAACATGTGCACGGGCACGATGCGCGATCTGGCGGATCGCAGCCGGCTTCTTGTCAACGGCTTCGGCGATCTCGTCGTACTCCAGGTCGAACACCTCGCGCAGCACGAACACCGCCCGCTCCGTCGGGGTGAGCGTCTCCAGTACCAGCAACATCGCCAGCGAGACACTCTCCGCCAGCTCGACGTCCTCGGCCACGTCCGGGGCGGTGAGCAACGGTTCGGGCAGCCATGACCCGACGTAGGACTCCTTGCGGCGGCCGAGGATGCGCAGCCGGGTGAGCGCTTGGCGGGTGGCGATCTGCACCAAATAGGCGCGCTGATTCTGCACGGTATCGAGCTCGACGCCGGCCCACCGCAGCCAGGTCTCCTGCAGGACGTCTTCGGCGTCCGCGGCCGAACCGAGGATCTCGTACACAACGGTGAACAGCAGGTTGCGGTGGGCGAGGAACGCCTCGGTGGCCGGCCCGGTGCGGTCGTCGTCCCTCGTGCTCGGGCCGCGATCGGGCTCGGTCTGCGACGTGCCGGCCATGGGCAGCTCCTCTTCACGGTCAACTGTGCCATTCACGAGACGTCACACCGCGTCCGGGTGTGACACCCAGCCGGTATGGCACGCATCACGTGACCGGCGCTGTCACAAGGTCCGCTCGGCCGACATCCCATGGTCGTCATTGCACGTACATCCAGATCACGAGTGAGGATGAAGTTCATGGAACCCCGTATCAACATGTTCGACACCGAGGTAGGCGGCAAGTTCGCCAAGCGATTCGCCAATGCCAGCCAGGTGATCACGAAGTCCACGCTGCCCAGCTCCACCCAGGAACTGGTGTCGCTGCGCGCCAGCCAGATCAACGGGTGCGGTTGGTGCATCGACCTGCACACGAAGGAGGCCGCTGCTGCCGGCGAAACGGCAGTACGACTCAATCTGGTCGCCGCCTGGCGCGAGTCCACGGTGTTCACCGAGGCCGAGCGGGCGGCGTTGGCGCTCAGCGAGGAGGGCACCCGGTTCGCCGACGCCGACTCGGGAGTGTCCGACGAGACCTGGGCACAGGTCCGTAAGCACTACGACGACGAGCAGATTGCTGCTCTGGTCAGCTTGGTCGCCCTGATCAATGCGGCCAACCGAATGGCCGTGATCGTGCATCAGCAGGGCGGTTCCTACGAGGCGGGCATGTTCGCAGCCATGCTCGACTGATCAGCAGATGATCCGCTGAGCAGAGGTCGGATCGCGTCGGCTGCCAACGGTGACGACGATCCGTCCTCTGACTCGGCGACACGCAGCCGACCGGTCTGCTCGGCGGACTCGCTCGGGACCCATGGCTGTCGTTCCGCGCCGTTGTCCTGGGTGACAGGATGCAAGTCATGGACGCAACGCAACTGGAGAAGGTTCGTTCCGGTCAGGGCTTCTTCGCGGCCCTGGATCAGAGCGGCGGCAGCACGCCGAAGGCGCTCGGCGAGTACGGCATCGCGGAGAGTCGGTACGGCTCCGAGGACGAAATGTTCGACCTCGTCCATGCGATGCGCACCCGCGTCGTGACTGATCCCGCGTTCGACGGCTCGCGGATTTTGGCTGCCATCCTGTTCGAGCAAACGATGGAGCGCGACATGCAGGGCCGGCCGACCGCGCAGTACCTCTGGGACGAGAAGCAGGTCGTGCCGTTCCTCAAAGTGGACCTGGGCCTCGCCGACGAAGAGAACGGCGTGCAACTCATGAAGCCGATAGCCAACCTCGACGACACGCTGGAGCGGGCGAACCGGCACCGGATCTTCGGCACCAAGATGCGCTCGGTCATCAAGGACGCCGAGGACGCCGGGGTGACGGCGATCGTCGACCAGCAGTTCGAGTACGCCGCGCGGATCTCGGCAGCTGGGCTCGTCCCGATCATCGAACCCGAGGTGAGCATCGACAGCCCGCACAAGGAAGAGGCGGAGACACTGCTGCGGGATGCGCTGCAGCTGCGCATCTCGGCGCTGCCCGACGGCGCGACTGTGATGCTGAAGCTGACCATCCCTACTCGGCCGGGCCTGTACGCCGGGCTCGCCGCCGACCCGCGGGTGCTCCGGGTGCTCGCCCTGTCCGGCGGGTACCACCGCGACGAAGCCTGCGCCTTGCTCGCCAAGGACCCGAGCATGATCGCGAGCTTCTCCCGGGCGCTGCTCGAAGGGTTGTCCGACGAGCAGACCGACGAGCAGTTCCATGCACAGTTGGACGAGGCGATCGAGCAGATCTTCCAGGCGTCGACGGCGAAGTCGCCCCCGAACTGACAGCGGGTGGCGCTCGGCGCAAAATGTCGGCCCTGGCACCTAGCCTGCAGGCATGCGGGTGAAGGGGATGAGACGAACGCTTCGGCGGTCCTCTGCTGCCGTGATTCGCGGTCGGCTCTTCCTTTCCTCGTATGCACCGCTGTTCGCCATCCTGGCCGCTCGGACCTGTCCGGGCATCGGCGATGACGGCGAGCCGCTGTGGGCGTTCCTGCTCGCCGTGGCTCTCACCGTCGTCGGCCTTCTCGACATGATTTGGCTGGTGTCCGGGGCACGCCGGCGCAGCGGCCGAACGGTGACACCTCTGCAGGTCGATCAGCAGGGCGCCGCGGTGGCGGGTTACCTGCCCACGTATCTGTTGCCATTCGTCGGCATCGGGCCGCAGTCCACCGGAGGCTGGATCGGCTACGGCATCTATATCGGCGTGCTGTTCGTGGTGTTCCTGGGGTCCGACTTCGCACTGGTCAACCCCACGCTCTACTTGTTCGGACGCCGGGTCACCCGAATCACCCTGGCGGAGCGCACGGACCCGGATGCGGTGCCGGTCCGCGTCTCGATCCTGGTCGTGTCGACGAGGGTCCCGCGGGTCGGTGAACCCATTCTGTTGACGCGCCTCGCCGGGTGCTGGGTGGAGAAGGAGAGGGACGGGCATGGCTGAGTTCGCCTGGTCGAAGGTCGAGGTAGTCGGCGATCCTCGATTGCTGATCGGTCGCCGGCCGCGGCCGCATCAGCTCAGCGGCGTGCGGATCGACCTTCACCAGGACACGTTCGGCGTGCTGGCCGAGATTGCCCGCACCGCGCTCGACGGGCTTGCCTCGTCTCAAGCGCGTCCGTACGAGCCGTTCGCCGCGCTGGAGGACGGCGAGGAACACTTCGAGCTGCGGGTGGATCAGGTTCAGGGTGTCGGCGGTGACAGCGCGCACCTGTTCGGCCTGCTCGACATCGTCGACGACCTCGAGGTCGAAGATCCGCGCGAACTCAGCGATCGCAGCAATGCGTTCTACGCGCTGTGCTGGCCCGACGCGCCAACCCCGCTCTCCGTCATCAAGAAGATCGATCCCGCCCGAGCCGTCCGGCACGGCCGATTCTTTCAGTACCGAGACACCCTGCGACGCATGGAGAATCCGGATCTGATCCTGGCTGACTCTGTGGACTTCGCGATCGCCGGCGATCGTGCCGGCGTGCTTCGCTCCGCCCCGTTTCGCCAACTACTGTCAGATACTCAGGTCGCGCTCGAGCAAGTCCCCACCTACGTCGAGTCGATCTCGGAATCCCTGGAACCCCAGGTGCCGATGAGCAACGACTCACGCACCGTGCTCACCGCCAAGGCGACCGCCCGGGTGTCCTACGCGCAGCGGTTGGGTCGACTGGTCGACAGGCTCCAGCGCGTCGCGCCCACCCGGGCCCAGATCGAGCAAGCCTGCCAGCGTCATCTCGGCGACCCGCACGCGCTGCTCGACGACAAGGGCCGGCTCGAGATCACCGAATCCACCGTGCCCCTCGCGCTCGACCTGCTCGAGGGCCGGCTCTTCGAAGACGACTTCTCCGGCGAACACCGGCGCGCGGATCGATGGTCCCGCACCCGGTGACTGCGCAATGACCTGCTGAGCGGCAGATGTCGACGGCTGATGGACTTCCAGCTAGTCTCCGCGCATGCCGGCTCTACCGGTATTCGACGTCAGCGCACTGTTCAGCGCGCTCAACACCGAACGCGCTGAACGGGGTCTGCTCTGGCCGGCTCTCGCCGAGGAATTGAGTCAGCAGTCAGCTGACCTCAACGCCGAACTGATGGATCACTCGGTGTGTCCTGGCGCGATCGTGCGACTGTCGACGCGGGATGCGATTTCTTGCCAGTACGCGACCCTCATCCTGCGCTGGATCCGCCGGGCGCCCGAGGACTTCCTGACCGGGCCGGTGGCCGATGTGGGTGAGCTGCGCTTGCCGGAAGCCGGACCCGACGCTCGGCTCCGCTGGGACTTGCCGGAGTTGTACGGGGCGCTTAACCAGAAACGCCAAGAGTGCAACCTGACCTGGACTGCCCTGGCGCGCGAGCTGGACTGCACACCGAGCCGGCTGACCAATCTGCGAACCGCCCGCCTCGCAGACATGGAGCTCGCGATGCGGGTCACTCAGTGGCTCGGCCGACCGGCAGCCGCCTTCATCCACCCCGCACAGTGGTGATTGCGGCGCCCCGCGCCGCCCCGGATTCGCCGAAGACGATCCGGAGCAGCGGCGATACCGGTCAGGAGACGGCGGCCTTCACCAGGCTGGCGATCCGCTTCTCCACCGCAGGGGTCCATTTCGTCAGTGCGTAGGACACCGGCCACATGTCGCCGTCGTCGACGTTCGCCGCGTCCTGAAAGCCGAGGGTTGAGTAGCGGTAGTTGAACTTGCCCGAGTCCTGGAAAAAGATGACGACCTTGTCGTCGGAGTTCGCGTACGCAGGCATGCCGTACCACGTCTTGGGCGACAGCTCCGGGGCATTCGCCGTCACCGTCATGTGCACCCGCTCGGCGAGCGTGCGGTCCGCCGGTGCCATCCCTGCGATTTTGTCGAGAAGCGCTTGAAGTCCATCGGCCTTCTTGGCGCCCTTCTTGCCTTCGGCCCGCAACTCGGCAGCACGCTCCTTCATCGCGGCGCGTTCCTCGGCACTGAAGCCGTCGGCCTTGGCAGTACTGGTCGGCATGTCTCGGTTCCCTTCGTCCGCGCGGCTCGTCGTCGAACCGCGATTCGTCGAAAGATTATGGCGGGAGGCCACCGTGCGGCTTCTCGATTCCTGACCGAATCCGCCGGCCCTACTTCGCCGCGCCGAAACCGACTCGGACCACCCAGTAGTGGAGCAGCACCGGTGCTGATCCCCGATGATGCTCTCGCCGTCGTCCTAAACCCGGTGACGTCGGTGCTGATCCCCGCGATGATGGCCGACGTGGACGAGGTCGAGGTCGTGGTGTCCCATCACGAACGAGCGACCCTGCGCGTCGGTGACGTGTTCCTGAAGATCGACGGTGATCAAGCACGCGCCGAACTCGAGGTTGCGGCGATGGCGCTGGCACCGATCCCGACTCCAGAGGTGCTGTGGCGCAAGCCGCCGGTGCTCGCGCTCGCCGCCCTTCCCGGGACTGCCCTCGGCCGGCTGGGCAAGCCGTCGGTCGCGTCATCGGCAGCGTGGGCCGCGGCGGGTGCCGCTGCACGGGCGCTGCACGATGCGCCGCTGCCGCCGTGGGCCGGCCGGACGCTCGAGGAGTTGGTGGCGCACCTCGACGGCGAATGCCGATGGCTCGTCGCGAACAGCGTCCTTCCTACCGACCTGATCACCCGCAACCGCCGGGTCGCCGAGGCTGCGCTGCGGCCGTGGACGCCGGTGTTCATGCACGGAGACCTGCAGGTTGCCCACGTATTCGTCGAGGATGACGAGCTCACCGGCGTCGTCGACTGGTCCGACGCGGCCGCAGGCGATGCCCTGTACGACCTGGCCAGCTTGACCCTCGGACACCAGGAGCACCTCGGCGACGTCCTCGCCGGCTACGGACGCGACGTCGACGTCGACGTGATCCGCGCGTGGTGGTCGTTACGGAGCCTGGGGGCGGTCCGATGGCTGGTCGAGCATGGGTTCGATCCGTCCTCAGCAGGCTGCGAGATCGACGTGCTGAGATCCCAACTGTGAGGCTGCCCGGACGACCGGCCCCCTTATGGTGGACGCCATGCTGACCTATTCGATGAGCATGTCGGTGGACGGCTTCATCGCCGACCGCAGTGGCGCGTTCGACTTCACCTTCCCCAGCGAGGAGCAGTTCCGCTTCCACCTCGCCCAGACCCGCGAGGTCGGCGTCCATCTCTGCGGCCGCAAGCTCTACGAGACCATGCTGCCCTGGGAGACCGATCCGGCGATGCGCGAGACCGAACTCGAAGCCGCGTTCGCCGATGTCTGGAGCGCCATCCCGAAGGTCGTCTTCAGTCGCACCCTCGACAGCGTTCAGGGCAACGCCCGGCTCGCTTCGGCGTCGGTGGCCGAGGAAATCGCCGCGGCGCTCAAGGCCACCGACAAAGACGTTTCGATCGGCGGTGCGGGTTTGGCCGCGACCGCGATCGAACTCGGCCTCGTCGACGAGTTGCACATGTTCCGCAACCCGATCGTCGTCGGTGGCGGCACGCCATTCCTGCCGCCGGTCACCGAAGACTTCCGGTTGGACCTGGTCGAGACCAGGACCTTCGGCTCGCGCGTCATCTACGAGCGCTACCGGCGCTCTTCGGCTGGGTGAACCGATGATCGGCCGACGGACCGATGCGCGTTGCCGCTGACTGCGACGAACGCGGAACAGGTCAGAACCGGAACCGGGTCAAGCCGCCGGGTTCGCCTGAGGCGACGACCGTCGCCGAGCGGGGCTCGATTCGGTAGACATTCCACGGTGGCGGTCCTTGCGAGGGCGCATTGAACGGCGCGGTGATTCCGGAACCACTCGGGTCGGGCTCGGCCGGCCAGCCCTGGTCCGCCCAGGCCTGGGCGATCCGGGTGAGAGCAGCAGGGTCGGTCACCCGCGTCGCGTCTCCCTCGACCACGACATCGGCATCGCGAATCGATGTGGCGACCGAACACCGCGGATCCCGCGTCACGTTCCGCCCTTTGCGGGTACTCGTGCCGGTCTGGAACCAGAACGTGCCGTCCAGCCACAAGGCGCCCACCGCCGTGACATGTGGACTGCCGTCCTCGTTGACGGTGGACAGCCACGTTGTGCGCGAGTTCATCCCGTCCGGAGCGGGCGCTGAGCCCGTTTCCAGCTTTTCGACGATGCCGGTCCAGTCGACCGGCGGCAGTCCGTCCGCTTCACCCAGATTGATGGTTTCCATAGCGGCAACCTACTTTCGCCGCGTCCCAAAGCCAACAGTGTGGCGGCGTTGGGTGGATGCCGATGCCGTTGTACCGACGTGCGTACGTCTCCGATTGTGCGGCTATCGCGCACATTTTCGTCGGCGATCAAGCCAGACCGCGACCTGCCTCGATGCCGTCGCCCGCGTACTGATCCTGCGAGCGAAGATCAGTCTGCATTCCGAGCCTCGCTCGTCGGGTGCGGCCAACGTAGGGTCACCACAGCGCCTCCCTCCGTTCTGTTCGCGGCAGTCGCGGTGCCCTGATGGGCCGACATCACTGACCGGACGATAGCCAGCCCGAGTCCGGTGCCACCGAGGTCAGCAGCAGCTTGGGCTGGACGGGCTCGGGCGCCGTCGGCCCGGGTGAACCGTTCGAAGGCGATCGACAGGAACTCTGCCGGGAAACCCGGTCCCTGATCAGCCACCGTCAGCTGGACTCCTCCGTGAACGTCCGTATCGATGCCGACCGTGACTGTGGAGCCGGCCGGTGAGTAGCGCAACGCGTTGGCCAGCAGATTGTCGATTGCGCGCCGGATCCGGTCCGGGTCGCCGAGGACCTCGACGGGACCGGCCGCCCTGCGCACGATGGTGGCGCCTCGGGCGAGTGCCCTCGGTGTTGCCGACTGAATCGCGGCCTGCGCCAGAGCGGCCAGGTCGAACCGTTCGAAGCGCGCCTGCGGGGAGTCAGCTGCGGTGGCCAGCAGCAGCAGATCATCGGTCACCCGGACCAGCCGCTCGGTCTCTTCACTGGCGATCTGGACGGTATCGGCGAGTTCGGCAGCCGTCCGACCGGGCCGGCGGGCGAGTTCCAGCTCCCCCATCAGGACGGTCAGCGGGGTGCGCAGTTCGTGACCGGCGTCGGCGACGAACGCGCGCTCCCGGGCCAGCGCGGAGTGCAACCGATCAAGCAATCCGTTGAGGGTCTCGGCTAGGCGCGCGATCTCATCACGGGTTCGCGGAATCGCGAGGCCGGCGCCCGCGTCGCGAGCGTGCAGGTCGGCGGCCTGGCGGCGCATCCGTTCCACCGGACGCAGAGCTGCCCGGGTGAGAAACCACGAACCCGAACTGGCCAGGAGGACGACGATCAAGCCGAGGACGACGAGCTGGTGGATGGCTCGGCGGACCGCCTTGTCGACCACATCCCTGCTGATGACAACGGCCAGGATCACACCGCGGCTGCGGGTTGGTGTGGCGAGCAGCCGCATCGGCTCCGGGCCGCTGTCGCCCGGCGCCGAGATCCGCACCGTGGTGTTGGCGACGAGCGGGGTTCGGGCCGCTGTTGCGGCTTGGTGCGGCGTGATCAACGGGCGATCGTTGACGCCTCGCGAGCTGTCCAGCAGTGTGCCATCGGGGCTGAGCAGTTGGGCGTAGATGCCGTTGGCATTGCTGAGCCTGGTGCCCGCATCGGAGCTCGCACCGGGCCGCAAGGAGCTGATGATGCCGTCCGCGCGCGCGCTGAGCGTGACGTCAAGGCTGTTCTCGAGTCCGGCCTGCAGTCGATTCACGAACAGGAGGCCCCCGCCGCCGGACAGAACAAGCGTTGCGACCGTGAACAGCAGAGCCAGCCGGAGCCGGATGGTCATCGCTCGTTACTCACTCGCAGCGCCGGCGTCGCCAGCGCGGGAGCGAACCGGCACCGGCTCGGCACGCAATCGGTAGCCCGCGCCCCGGACAGTCTCCAGTTGCTCCACCGAGAAAGGTCGGTCGATCTTACGCCGCAGGTAGGCGACATATTGATCCACGACGTTGCTTACCCCGTCGTAGGCGAAATCCCATACGTGATCGAGGATGACCGTCCGGGTCAACACGGCCCCCTTACGACGCAGGAAGAACTCGAGCAGCGCGCACTCCTTGACCGACAGCTCCAGCGGGGTGTCACCGCGCCATGCCGTCCGATTAGCTGGGTCCAACCCCAGGGAGCCCGCGGTCAGGATTGCGGGGCGGGCGGGGCTCCCGCGACGAATCAGCGCCCGGATCCGCGCCTGCATCTCGCTGAACGTGAACGGCTTAGCCAGGTAGTCGTCGGCGCCACAGTCCAGCCCGCGCACTCGGTCGGCCACTTCGGTACGGGCGGTCAAGATGAGCACCGGCACCCATCGACCTGCCTCGCGAAGGCGTCGGCACACTTCGAAGCCGTCCATCCCCGGAAGCATCAAATCCAGGACAAGGACGTCGTAGTCGAACTCGGTGGCCTGCCAGAGCGCGTCCACCCCATCGGTCGCGACGTCCACGGACAGGCCGTCCTCAGTCAGCCCTCGTCGCAGCATGCCCGCTGTTCGAATGTCGTCCTCAACCACGAGCACTCGCATATTGCCAAGGTAAGCATCCCTTGTGTGACCGGGATGTGAACGTCGGCGAGGTCAGCAAGCCCTTACCGGCGTCCACATCTTCAGCACACCGTGGCCCGGACACCCTGACTGCCGCGAGCGCACAGAGGAGGCGATCGCGAAGGCAACCGCGGACGAGGGTGCATCATGCGACGCAGGCTCGCAGCGCGTGCTCGTGCCGCCCTGCCGGTTTCCCCGGCGTGGCGGATGCCGCTAGCTGTATTCGGATGGGCCCAACTCATCCTCTTGGTGTGGTGGGCGGGACAGTGGCCCGGCTTGCTCAGCCGGGACTCGGTTCGCTACGTCCTGCACGTCACAACCGGCCCGTGGACGGCAGACCACTCCGTGCCGTACGACGCAGCCGTGCTGGCAGTGCTGACCACGACCCACAGCGTCGCGCCGCTGACCTTGCTCCAAACGACCGCGGCAGCAGCAGTGCTGGCCTACGTCGCCGCGTCGATTCGCGCGGTGGGAGTTCCTGGCCACTGGGCAGCATTGCCGGCCCTGCTGCTCCCGATAATCCCGAGCTTCGGCGCATTTGTGAGCACCGTATGGAAGGACGTCCCTTTCGCGCTCTGCGAACTGCTCGTCATCGCCACCAGTGCCCGGCTGGTCGCGCACCGCCACGCCGTCCCCGATCGCCGTGACGCCGCCCGCACATCCCGCCGTCTGCTTGCCGCGCTCGGCGCCGAATTCGCTGGGCTGGTTTTCTTTCGCAACGACGGCTTCGTCGCCGTCATTGTGCTCGCAGTCATCTTCTCCGCGGCGTTGGCCGGGCTGCGGGTTCAGGTGTTGGCTCTGGCCGCGGTCGCGCTCGTCGCCTTCTTCGTTGCCGGCGCAGTCATCTATCCAGCAGTCGGAATCAGGAAGCAGAGTTCCAGCCTCGCTTACGGCACCTTCTACGCCGACATCGCGATCGCATACGCAGCATCGCCAGGCAGCTTCACTGCCGCTGATAAGGCACTCCTGGCCCGGGTGGCGCCTCTGCATGATTGGCAGACGTCGGACAACTGCTACACCAGCGATCCGCTGTTCGGGAAACGCGGCTTCAACGCTGCGAACGCAGATCGGCTACGCACTCAACTCGCCGACCTCTGGGTGAGAACCGTTATGCGCTCGCCGACAACCGTGACTATGGCGCGGCTGTGTCGCAGCTCGATCGGGTGGAACGTCCTACCGCCGCCGCCCGACCGCGCGCATCTCGGTGAGGTGGTGGGCGCCGTGCCGCCGAATCTGTACGGAAGGGCGAAGGTGCTGCCTGCCGACGTCACTGCTGGGTTGGTGCCCCATCCGTTGACCGCGACACTTGGCCGGCTCACCCACGTGCTGCGCAAAGACAGCGGCGTGCGCATCCTGCAACCGGTGCTGTGGCGCGGCGCGACGTGGTGCTACGTCGCCTACGTAGCTTTGTTCGTCGCCGTCCGGCGGATGCGGCGAGCGGATCTGCTCTTGGTTGGCGCGGTCTGCCTCGCCGGCCAACTGACCGTTATTGCCGCCAATCCGGCGCAGCTGTACCGCTACATGGCGGGCCCGCTATTCGGCGGCATGCTCCTCGCACCGCTGTTTCTTGCCGCAGCGCCACAAGACATCGACGACGCAAGCGCGCCGCGCGCTTCGCTCACATAGTCAGCACATCGTCCGCAGCGAAATGTGGATGGCGTCCACTACGGCAGCAACCAAAAGGCGCCTTGATGACTACCGTCCTACCTCCGCCGCGCCGCACGCCCGCGTCGCCCAGTACGCGCCACTTCGTCACCGGAAGCGATCCGCTGACACATTCGGACCGATACAGCGCCGGCCGTGACGATGCGGCGATCCGCGCACACGCGCATCTGGCCGCCCGTTTCGGCCGGACCGGGTTGGCCCCTTTCCTGGCTGCACCCGAAGTGCACGTCGTCGACCTCGCCGGGGGCTTCGGCGCGGCCGGCTACGCCCGCCGGGGACGTTGGGCGGTGACGGCCGGGGATGTAGTTGCACCCGAACCTCTCGCCGACCGCGCCCTGTCGCAGTACTTACACATTCTTGACCAGCGACGGCTCAAGGCTGCCTTCGTCGCGATCAGCGACCCCGCTCCGTTTCGGCGACGCGGCTTCGCGGTGAGTGAGATCGCCGACGAGGCCATCCTTGACCTGAAAAACTTCGGCCTGAGCGGCAAAGCTCGAGCCAACTTGCGGCACGCGGTCGCGTCGGCGCGTCGCGCCGGTTTGACCGTGAGCCCCACCAGTCGTGGCAGGACGAGCAGATCGGTGCGGTGTCCGCCGCGTGGCTGAGCACTAAACGGGGCGGCGAGCTCGGCTTCACCTTGTCCCGCTATGACGATGTCGCCGGGCAGCTGGCCGCGGGCGTCACCGATCTGTGGGTGGTGCTCGATGAGGCCTACACCGTCCAGGCCTGGTGCACCTGGCGGCACTACCTCAACGGCGACGCGCGCGTGCTGGACATCATGCGCCGCCGACCCCACGCCCCCAACCCCACCATGGACTTCCTCATCTGCACGAGCTTGGAGCACTACCGAGACTCGGGCGTCACCTGGGCAAGCCTCGCCAGCGTGCCGCGCGAGCACGGCTCTGCCGCCGAGCGCATCTACCCTGCTCGTAGTCTGCGGGCCTACAAACAAAAGTTCGATCCGCGCTGGGAGCCTCGGTGGCTTGCCATAGCGGCGGCGTGGCAGCGACCGTTCGCGCTGGCCGCGATTTGTGGTGCCTACTGCCCGGGCGGCATGCGTCGTGCCCTCCTCCGCAACAGCTGACAGTCGGCGACCAGTCCGCCGACGTGGCTGGTCGACCGAACTCGTAAAGAGCGCTCTGCGCCGGGCGATCGATGCGGCAGCACGGCGGCCACCCGCGGTGACCATCGTGCTGGTGGTGTGCATCATCGTCACCTGGCTGAGGCTGGAGGTCGGGGGTCAGCTACCCCTGCTCGAATTCCTTCGGGGCGCCTTCTTTCCGCGCGCGCTGGTCCAGGGCAACTTCCGCGTCTTGGCTACCTCGACCCTGCTGACCCGCGACCTGTTCATGGTCGTGAGCATCTCGGTGAGCCTGCTTGTCGCCCTGGGCACCTACGAAGTGCTCGCCGGTCACCTCCGGGCCATCCTGATGGCGGTTGGGGCGGCGGTCGTGGGGCCGGTAAGTGTGGCCATGGGACTCGGCCTGCTCAACGTCGCGGGAATCACCTGGGCGGGCAGCCGGCTGGGGACGCTGGATATCGGCGCGTCGGCGATCGTCGCCGGCGCCTCGGGAGGGGTGGCGGGCCTCGTCCGAGACCGACGGTTGACCTGCGGGTTGGTCGCGTTCCTACTGGGCGGGCTGGCACTGCATCACCAACTAGCCGATTGGGAGCATCTCCTCGTGTTTCCGTGGGGCGTACTGGCCGGGCGCCTCGGCGGCGGCTGGCACCCTCCGCCGCAGCCGACCAGACGGCGCAGTGCCGCATACCTCGCAGTGACGGCCTGCTTGCTCGTTGCCGCGCTGCCGGCCAGTTACCGACTGTTCCCCAAACCTAAGGTGTTACGGGACGCGTCGGGCGCCGTGCTCAGCCCGCCCCGCATGATCGACACCACCTACCCGGCCCCGTCGCTCGGTGGGCTCCGACGCCACGTCCTGGTGATGCTTCCCGCCGGATACGACAGCACCCACGACCGTTATCCCGTCGTGGACCTGCTACACGGTTACCCGGGCACTCCCGCAGGGCTGTTCTCCTCGGCCGGCGGAATGCCGAGTTCCGCCACTGACGCAGGCATCGCGCCGTTCATCGCCATCGCGCCTGATGCGAACGGTCCGCTCCGGCCGGAGAGCTGGGACGCCAACATCCCCGGCCAGCAGATGGGCACCGCGACCAGTATCGACCTGCGGCGCTGGGCGACAGCCACCTTCCGTACCAACGGCAGCTGGAGCTACGCCGGGCTGTCCTCAGGCGGGTACGGCGCAGCCTATCTTCCGCTCATCGATCCCGACCCGGTTCACGCGGTGTGCGGACTGTCCGGCTATTACGACGCATCCCGTATCCCGATCTCGGCGCCACTCAACTCCGCCGCCCGCAACCAATACCGGCCCATCGATCATCCCGACCAGGCGCCACCGATCACCTTCCTTGCGTACGGTCGCAGCGACCCCGTGACGATGCGCCAGACGCTCGCTTACGCCGCCGCATTGCGTAAATCGCACCACACAGTGGTCGTACGCACCTATCCCGGCAGACACAGTTGGCAGGTGTGGCGCCCGGCATTCGCGGACTGTTTCCGGGTGATCCTGCCGGCCACGCCGAGCGCGGCTCGACCACATTGACTGGGCGGCTTCGGCGTGGCCATGCTCGCGCACCCGTCATCATCGCGCCGAACACCCGCCCGGGCTACGACTCATGGAGGTCCTCGACGGTTGCGACTGTCCCTGCACGGCGCAGATCGAGCATCAGAGGACGGTGGTCGGATACCTCGGGAGCGGCGAGGATTTCGAATGCCGCCACCGCGTCGGGATCGGAGACGAGTACGTAGTCGGCGTGCCGTAGCGGCTTGGTGTAGGTCGACGTGCGGGTGTCCGCGCGGCCGACGAGGTCGGTCAGCCCGGCGCGACCCAGGACATCGAACGTCTCGGAGTCCGGCAAGATGTTGAGGTCGCCGGCCACCACCACGACATCGCCGGGCCGCCGGACCCGGCCGACCAGCGCTGCTACCTGCTCGGCCTGACGCCGTCGCTGCGGGGTGTCGCCCTTGCCAGATGCCATCCGCACACCGTGCAGGTGAGTCACAGTGGCGGTGAGCCCCTCGTCGTCCACCACCCGGACGCCGTGCGCAATCCGGCCGCGGTCCTCGGACGGCCACTCGTCGTGATGCACGAAGTCGCCGTGCACGAAGGACGCTTCACCGCCGATGATCGCGAGGTGCGGGGCCACCAACGTGGCGATCCCGAAGTGCTGCCGGTGCGTCTCGCCGTCCTCCCCGCGCACCGGGCCGGTGTCGCAGGTGAAGAAGTGCGCCTGATGCTGCGGGAGGGCGCGGCGCAGGTCGTCGAACAGGCTCGAGCGCTGCCGCGACGTGCGATCGGCGTCGAGGTAGGTGACCCAGCCGTCGTGGCCCGGCGTCCACGTCACCTCCTGCACGCAGAGCACATCAGCGCCGCAGCCGGGAAGCCACTGCATCAACGGTTCGAGCATCCCGCCGCACCAAGCGTTCAGACTGACCACGCGCACCGGCAGAGGCTGCCATGCCGGGCGCAGCAGGAACAACTCCAATTCGACCTGCTGAGCCGACCCGGCGTCAGCCCGGGCTAGCGAACTCCGGCGTCAGATTCCTACTCGCCATCCGGGTCGGGCACGGATGGGAACCGCGGGTGCCTCGGCCAGGTCGCCTGCTCGACCCGTCGGACATTGATCATGGTGAGAACGGCAAACGTGCACAGGGTTGCCGCAGCGACCAGGACGACGCCAACCACCGTGGCAGCATCGAGAGCGCTGCACGCGACGGCGACGAGCGCACCGACGAGCACCGCGTCGATGATCCCGATCAGCAATGGCGTACTGGACACGTACTGGCGGACGGGCTGCCTGCGACGAGACGTCACGAAAGCGTCGGCGCCGAGACCGTACGTTCGCAGGATTCCGGCCCGGTCGTCGTGCTGTCCGGTGCTGAAGTACGGCTCCAGCTCCGGAGCCAGGTCGAGATAGCCGTGCCGAAGCCGATTCATTCCGGCAAGCAAAGCTACGTCTTCCCCGTTCAGGTCCATCAGCCGAGCGAAGGTGGCCAGGCCGACGAGAATGAGGACGGGCAGCAGCGACAGGGCGAACGCCTGAAACGTGCTGCCGAAGTCATCTGCCTGGGCGACCAGGCCGAGAGCGACGACGGCGCCGCTGACCACGGTGAGAAACCAACTCGCTCGGCTGAACGTCTCGCTCCAGACCAAGCCGCGGGTAGCGAGCAAGCTCCAGTGTTCCGTTGACAGGATCTGTGCCCGGAGTGCCTCAGGCGACTCGGCGCGCTTGGGCGTCGGTTCAGACATGGCTGACCGCTCCGCCACCGAACATCACGGCCCACCCTTCGTTCCATCGTGAAACGGACATCCCGATGGATCCTGCCATCCCACTGCTTGGCCCAATCCGGTCGGGATTCGTCCGGAACCGTTGTTAGCGTCAGCGCATGAGTGAAACCACGGCCGTTAGGCCGACCCTCGACCTGATCGTCCTGGACTGCCCAGACGCACTGCAGCTGGCCGGCTTCTACGGTGAGCTGCTCGGCTGGTCGCCGGAGAGCGGCTCCGACCGCGACTGGGCGACTCTGTCCCCGCCGGAGGGTGGGATCTCACCGACCAATCCTCAGGGCCGGCCATCTCTGGCGTTTCAGCGCATCGACGACTGGGTGACGCCGACCTGGCCGGGTGGCGCACACCCGCAGCAGTTTCACCTGGACTTCTCCGTCGGCGACATCGACGCCGCCGAGCCAGGTGTCCTCGCCCTGGGCGCGCGCCCGCATGAGCACCAGCCCTCGACCAACGGCAACTTCCGCGTCTACCTCGACCCGGCCGGTCACCCGTTCTGCCTGATCCGCTGACTCGCCCGAGCGGGCCGGTCGGGTCGGATCGGATCGAATGAGCCGCAGGCCAGCGGCGAGGGTCACCTAACCGCTGGTCGCTGCGCCAAGATGGTCCTATGCCGACGAGAGAGACCCGCGATGGTGTCGACCTGACCAACCTCGACGAAGCATTGTTCGACGATGCTGAGGCGACCAAGCGTGACCTCGTCGAGTACCTGGATGCGCTGCATCCGCAGGTGATCGGGGCGCTGCGCGATCGACCGCTGTCGGTCATCCGGGCGCTCCGCGGCCAGAAGCCGTTCATGCAGAAGAACGTGCCGAAGTACACCCCGGATTGGATCGCCACCACCTCGGTCTGGTCGGCGGCGTCGAAGCGGAACATCGCCTATGCGCTGTGCAACGACCGGCGCACCTTGTTGTGGCTGGCCAATCAACGGGCCATCGAATTTCATCCCACTCTGTACCGGATCACCGAGCCCGATGCCCCGACCCACCTCGTGCTCGACCTGGACCCACCCGAGGGCAGCGACTTTCGTGGCGTCGTCGCAGCGGCCGAGCTGGTCCGCATCGCGCTGGCCGACATCGGTTTGGCCGGTGCCGTCAAGACCAGCGGGTCCAAAGGCGTGCACATCTTCGTTCCGGTGACGGGGGCGAGCACCGAGGAAGTTGCGCTGGCTACGCGGGCGCTGGCGGTCCGGGCCGAGGCTGTCGACCCCGTCCTCGCTACCACCGCGTTCATCAAGGCCGACCGTGACGGCAAGGTCTTTCTCGACTCGACGCGGGCCGGCGGAGGCAGCGTCGCCGCGGCCTACAGCCCGCGGCTGCGAGCGGGCACGCCGGTGTCGTTCCCGGTGGCATGGTCCGATCTTGCCGACGTGACCCCGGCCGACTTCACGCTGCGCACGGCGCCGGCGCTGCTGGGCGACGCGGATCCCTGGACGACGCTGATGCCCGCACCCCAGGCCCTGCCGGCCGAGCTCGTCGAGCAGGGCCGCACCATCCCGGCCGCCC
Organism: uncultured Actinomycetota bacterium; assembly: GCA_963703085.1. Lineage (GTDB taxonomy): Bacteria > Actinomycetota > Actinomycetes > Mycobacteriales > Jatrophihabitantaceae > DATAEG01. The sequence continues at coordinate 246,410 of OY969789.1, forward strand.
GCGCTCAAGCGCTGCACGAGGACCTGCGGCGCCACCACCGCGGCGAAACGCGCTGATCTGGCTGTGCCGTGGTCCGGGCAGATCAACGGGTAGGCCGCAGATCCAGCGCAGATCAGGCAGGGTGTCCCCATGAAGACCCGCTCCCCGCATCCTCGACAGACGGAGAACGAGCCGGTCCGCCATGCCGTGCGCACCTACGCCGCGCTACAGCCCGAATTGCACGCCGTAACCGATCGGTACGTCGCGATCATCACCACGCTCCTCGATGACGCGGGAATCAACTATCTGAGCATCACCGGGCGCACCAAGAGCGTGGCATCGTTCGCGGCGAAGGCGGTCCGTTCGGCCGACGGCGCGGCGCTGTACGACGACCCGCTGACCCAGATCACCGACGTCGTCGGCGTCCGCGTCATCACGTACCTGCAGAGCGACGTCGCCGCCGTGGCGCAGCTGTTTGCTGCCCAATTGACGATCATCGACGACCGGGACCTCGGCGAGGAGACCGCGCGCGATGGCCGGTTCGGCTATGCCAGCCGGCACCTGCTGCTCTCCTCAGCCGTGGTTCGCGAGCGGCCGGCTTCGGTGCAGGTGCGCACCGTGCTGCAGCACGCGTGGGCCGAGTTCGAGCACGACATCCGCTACAAGGGCACCGTGCCCGCCGAGCACGCCCCGGATCTGGATCGCCGATTCACCCTCGCCGCCGGGCTGTTGGAACTCGCCGATCGCGAGTTCTCCGAGATCCGCAACCGGGTCCAGGCCTCGTTGTCGGCGCTGCATCCCGATTTCGATCCGGCCGACCCACGGATCAGCTCGCAGGAACTGGCGACCTTCCTCGCATCGCAATACCCCGATGCGAGTTGGTCCCGCACCAACCACTACGGATGGATCTCCGGGCTGCTGCTCGAACTCGGCATCACCACACTCGACGAACTTGGCGGGCTGCTGGCATCAGTCGACATGAAGGCGCTGATCACCCGGATGGGCTACCAGTACCCGGCGGGCGCCGTGCGCCGCCTCGACGACGCGCTCCTCGCAGTCTTCGGCGAACGGTACGTCGGCCTGACCGGCAACGCGCATCGGATCCCGCTGCTGACCAGCCGCCTGGAGAAACTGTCCGGCCGTCCCGCGACCGCCTGAAGTTCGAGCTCGAGCCACGGCTTCGCACTGGTCGAGTGTTCGGCTGGTCCGCGGCCTCGCTCGGGAAGCTGTCATCGCGGCCGCGGTGGGTGTGCTTTGTCGGCCATGATGAGCGGGTGGAATACGTTGGCCGCGCGCCGGCCGCGCCCCTTGACCGATTCATCGACGATCTCTACTGCCTGAGCGGGGTCCCCCGGCACCGGCGGCTGAACGTTCCACCCATGCCATCGGCGCATCTGATGATCAATATGGGTGCGCCGATTCGCCTGCACGATTCTGATCCCTCAGTGCCGCCGGCGGTGCTGACCGACGGCTGGTTCATGGGTGTCTGGAGCAGGCGCTTCGTCGTCGAGCACCAAGCGCCCGTCCGCGTAGTGGGGGTGCACTTCAAGCCCTGGGGCGTTTCCGCGTTTGTGGACGTGCCGTCGAGCGAACTGCGGGACCGATGGCTGCCGATCGACATGTTGTGGGGACGCACAGTCGACCGGCTGCGCGATCGAATCGCCGCTGCCGCGTCGACCCGCGAGAGCCTGGCGATCCTCGAGGACGAGCTGCGATCGCGGCTAGTCCTGTCCGCGGCGCCGGGCCTCGGTCTGGTCAACTACGCGGCCGGGCGCCTGGAGACGTCCTGGGGCGCGGTCTCAGTCGGCACACTGACCAACGACGCCGGAGTCAGCGCTACCCACCTGGCCACACAGTTCAAGTCCCACCTTGGAGTCACTCCGAAGCGCATGGCGCGGATCTATCGCTTCGCGCGACTGATCCTTTCCGTGGACGCGAAGTATCCAGTCGACTGGACGCTGCTGGCCCAGGCCGCGGGCTACTTCGACCAAGCGCACTTCAGCAAGGAGTTCAAGGAATTCACCGGCCACACCCCCACCGCCTACCTGAAGCTTCGCCGCCGGTTCCCTGTCGACAAGCGCTTCCCGCCAGATAATGGCCCGATGCCTGTCGATTGAATTTTTACAAGACAAGGGCAGCAGGGCGCGACACGATCACCACATGAACAAGGAGAACCCGTGGGCACGGTGATCATGCACAACGTCGTGTCGGTCGATGGCTTTATCGCCGACAGCAACGACGACGTGGGACCACTGCACGAGTGGTACTTCAGTGGGGACACCCCCATCACCCCATCTGACGGGATGGGCTACGACCATTCTGGAGCGGGATCTGCATTCAAAGTCGCACCCGCCTCGGCGCAGTACGTCCGCTCGATGTGGGAGTCCATCGGCACCATCGTGATGGGCCGTCACCTGTTCGACCTCGTAAACGGCTGGGAGGGGCGGCCGCCGGCTGGCGAGCACGTCGTCGTGGTGTCCCACCGACCCAAGCCCGAAGACTGGCACCCAGAGGCTTCCTACCATTTCGTCGACGACCCAGCCGCCGCTATCGCCAAAGCGCAGGAGCTGGCGGGCGAGCGAACCGTCGCCGTGAGTGCCGGGGACGTCGGCAGCCAGATCCTCGCGGCCGGGCTCGTGGACGAGGTGGCGATGGACGTAGTGCCCGTCATCTTCGGCTCCGGCAAGCGCTACTTCGGCCGCATCGAGACCCAGCACCTACTCGAGGATCCCCACGTAATTATCCAAAGTGAGCGTGTCCTGCACCTGCGGTTCAAAGTCCGCCGATGAACGACCGCTCGACGATCGACCGACTGCTCGCTGCCAACCTCTACCTCGTGCTCGGCACGGCAGACGAGGACGGACACCCGTGGGTAAGCCCGGTCTTCTTCGCGCAACTAGGCCCGGACCGCCTCTGCTGGGTGTCCTCGCCGGACGCCCGGCACTCCCGCAATATTGCCCACCGAAACACGATCGCCATCACGGTTTTCGACTCCACCGTCGCCGTCGGGCGAGCCGAAGCAGCGTACTTCGACGCCAACGCGGCAGCAGCGACCCCGGACGAAGTGGACGCGGCGCTGCAATCGCTCAACGCGCGCCTACCCTCCGACAAGGCGCTCAACCCCGACGACCTGCAACCACACGGGCCGCTCGTCGTGTACCGGGCCGACCTGCAGCACCGCTACATCCTCATCCGAGGCGGCGACCCAGAGCACGGTAACGCCGTCGACACGACGGTTGAGGTGTGACCTCCTCGATCTCGGGGATGTTGTCCCTGCGGCTTCGGCGCGCAGATCGCACTGCAGGTACGCCGCCCGCGCAGGCTAAATTGGATCATGCCCTTAAGCGACTTCGATCTACGAGCGTCAATCGCCGTGTCCGATATTCATCGGGCGATCGCGTTCTATGAGGGCGAGCTAGGCCTACGGGCTTTGCAGTCCGGGCCGAGCGCCAAGATCGCCGATGGCAGCCGCGTCTACGGGTCCGGCGGCCGCGCGGCGCTGAACGTGTACCAATCCGCGACCGCTGGGCAGTCATCAGCGACGCTGGCGACGTGGTACGTCGACGACATCGACCGGGTCGTCGACGAGCTCGCTGCCGCCGGCGTCGAGTTCACCCGCTATCCGGAGTTTGAACACGACGTCAAAGGCATCACGCCGAGAGCCGGCGGTGGCCGCATCGCGTGGTTCCAAGACCCGGATGGCAACACCTTCTCCATCGAGGCCGACACCTGAGTGCTGGGCTGGCGTCGTCTGGTCGTCAATCTGGACCACGGGCTCGGCGGCATCCGGTCGAAGGATCAGCACCTTCGGTGTGCGCCCCGAGCCGTCGATAGGCGCGTGCCATGGCCACGACCGATCGGGCTGCGCAGCACACGGCCTCGCCGTGACAAAGTCTGGACTTGCTAGTCCATTTTTTGCGACTTAGCGTGAGCGCATTGGGACCGCGTTGAACGAGGAGTGGCTTTGTGAATGATCGTCTTCAAGGCAAGATCGCTCTGGTCACCGGGTCGACCAGCAACATCGGGCGCGCCATTGCGAGCCGGTTCGCGGCCGAGGGAGCGAACGTCGTCGTCACCGGGCGGGACGCTGTTCGAGGCCGTACGGTCGTCGAGGCCATCGGGGCTGGCGGCGGGGAGGCGCAATTCCTCGCCCACGTGCTGGACGGGTCCGTCGAAAGTTCTCAGGAACTCGCTGCGTCCGCCGCCGCGGTCTACGGACCGATCGAGATCCTCGTCAACAACGCCGGGATCTACCCACCCGGCGGCACCCTGGCCATCGACGGCGACACCTTCGACCGCATCTGGCAAGTGAACGTCAAGGCGCCCTACTTCCTTACCGCGGCCCTCGTGCCGGCCATGATCGAGGCAGGTCATGGCGTGGTGATCAATCTCGGGTCATGGGGTGCGCGACTCGGTCTTCCCGGCGGTACCGCCTACGGCTCGACCAAGGGAGCGGTGGAGACCCTGACCCGTTCTTGGGCCGCGGAGTTCGGCGCCCACGGTGTCCGGGTGAACGCCATCTCGCCCGGAGTCACCTTCGACGACGCACACCCGGTGGCAGAGTTGGCCGGCCCCATGATGGACACTTCGCCGCTGGGCCGGCTCGTCACACCGGACGCGGTCGCGCGCGCCGCGGTGTTCCTGGCCAGTGATGACGCGACTGACATCCACGGCAGTGTCCTGGACGTGGACGGCGGCCGGGCCTCCGTCCTGTTCGCGGCTCGCTAGAGCGACCGCTGACGAGAAGAGTCCTCATGACCGGTTTGACCGCGAAGGGCGCCGCTACGCGGCAGCGCATCATCGACGGCGCCGCCGAGGTGATTCGTGAGTCCGGCGTTGAGGCCGCAACGTTGGACCAGATCCGCCTGCACACCGCGACCAGCAAGAGCCAGCTATTCCACTACTTCCCCGAGGGGCGTCCGCAGCTGTTACTCGCCGTCGCCGCGTACGAGGCTGACCGAGTCCTGTCCGACCAACAACCGTATCTGTCCGCTTTGACCTCCTGGGAGGCGTGGCAGAAATGGCGCTCGGCGGTCATCCGGCGATACCGCCGGCAAGGCCGCACCTGCCCGATCGCCGTGCTGATGAGCGAGCTCGGACGCGCCGACCCTGCCTCCCAGGAGATCACCCGAAGTCTTCTGATGCGATGGCGCACCGAACTGGCAGCCGGAGTCCGCGCCATGCAGACTGGCGCAACCACGGGACCGCTCCCCGATCCCGACCGATACGCCGGAGCCCTGATCGCCGCCATCCAGGGCGGCGTCGCGATACTCCTGGCCACCGGCAGCAGCACCGACCTCGAGTCCGCACTCGACCTCCTACTCGAACCGCTCCGTCCCGAGCACCACGGCGGCATCGACATCGAGTAGCGCCATACCGGCCTGAAGATTCCGCGCGGACGTCGACGCAGCCGCCAAGCCGTCACATCATTGCTGCGAAGCAAACTCACCGAGCCGTCGCTACGCGCGTTCAGCTGACGGAATTTGGGGCGTGTCGCGGTGGGCGACACCCGTCGTTCTGCGTGACGGCCTCACCGCGCCGTCCGAGCGCTAGACATGTATGGCGCCGAACGACGGATCTGCCGACTGGCGGACAGTCGGCCGCGCCTATCTGCCCACGCGATGGTTTAGGTTGCGGTATGGCGATTCGGGAGCGCGTCCTCGTGGGCTTGTCGAGTCAACTGGGTCAACCTACGGGCCTCGTCGGGCGCGTTATCGGACGACTGCTCAACCGTGGCAACCGGGCCGTCATTCTCGCCGCGGTCGACGCCGCCGAGCCTTCGAAAGGCTGCACCGCCGCCGAGATCGGCTTTGGTGGCGGTGCGGGACTCGCCCTGCTTCTCGACCGGGTCGGACCGACCGGCGTCGTGCACGGGATCGAAATTTCCCAGACGATGCTCGCCGGGGCGCGACATCGCTTCGAGAAGCCGGTCAAGAAGAAGAGCTTGCAGCTGCACGAGGCCACCATGCAGCAACTGCCGCTACCGGACGCCTCCGTTGATGCCGTGGTGTCCACGAACACGATCTACTTCGTGGACGACCTGGGCGCCGCCCTGTCGGAGCTGGCTCGAGTGCTGCGCGCACGTGGTCGGCTTGCGCTCGGCGTCGGCGATCCAGCAGCCATGGCCAAGATGCCATTCACCAAACACGGGTTCGCGCTTCGCCCTATCAGCGAAGTCGTCGAGTCCCTTCGTCTGGCCGGATTCACTCTCATCGAGGACCGACGCGTTGGGGATGGCCCGGAGGCGTTCCACGTCCTCTCCTGCGAACGGGCTTCTACCTAGGGCATCCGCCATCCATCCGAGCGTCCTCGCGAAGCGCGCTTAGCCGTCGATCTGTGCTCGCCGAGGGGACCACGATCCGGATACGAGCCGCGCAGATGAGACGTTCAGCGTGACGTTCGAGCATGCGTGACGATCGCGTCAGTCAGGCCCAGATCACTGGTTCCGGCGTTCGCGAGTAGGCCAATCTGTCGGATATGGCTCGGCATCATCGCGAAGCACGCGCAATGCGGACCATGCAGCTGACCGCGGCATCGAGTATGTCGTCGACGGCGAAGCCGCCGGCGGTGCCGAGATCTGCGGGTAGGTCGATGCCGGCGGCAGCCAACGCGGCGCGTCGCTCATGCATCCCTGTCCAGCTCTTCTTTGCGTGCGGCATGGGGGATGCCAAACAGGTGCTCGAAACGAGAGCTCGGGATGGACCTCCACAACGCGGATTGTGGGGCCGGTCGCTAACCAATCATCGACATCGAAGATCCGGTTCCTGAGTCCGTGCGCTTGTTTCGATAGCCCGGTGCCTCCGGTGAGGTTGCGGTTGATCGCATTCGCTCGAGCGAAATCCGGTTCTTGAAGGGCCGACCGCGTCGGGGTCAGGAACAGTGAAGATCGACGTTCGCCGAGGACCTTCCTGACGGCCAGATCGGCCGGACGGGCCGCGGACTCAGGTAATCCGATGGGAATGTCGATAGCCAAAACATCTAGGCTTCCGAGGCGGTCGCTCGCGAGCGTGACGAGCGCTTCGGCGAGTGGGCGATCCCAGCCTTCAGCTCAGCGCCAAAGAAGTGTCCGTCGTCGTCGAGAACGACTGCGATCCAACGGCCCGCGCACGCATCTACCCCAGCCACCGCCATCCTGGCAGCATGCCAGGTCCCGGCGGGTCACCCGATAGCCGTCGATCTGGGCGGTCGGGACTGACGGTCTGACCTGCATATATAGATCACCCGGCGTTGTCGAAGATCTGATGAGTTGGCCGGCCGAACGGACCTGCGCCGAGACGAATACAGGGGATCAACAACCCAATGACGCGGGGCCCGAGTCCGCAGTCAAACGGCGCGTTCCACGTTCATAGCGACCTGGCCGCCAACACTGAATCCCGGCGAGAACGATATCTTGATGCCCTCACGAATATCAACATCTCCAAACCGACTGCCGGCCAGGAAGAAGTCCGACAGACCGGGGGTTGCAATGAAGGCGAAGCCAGGGCCAACTTTCAAACAGACCCAATCAGCCTCTGCTCCCCGGCTTCTACGACGGCGGGCGATAGCCAATACGATTCTGTTGCTCAACTGCCCACCGCAGTTTCGCGGCCGAACGCCACACTTCCTCAGCACGGGTCGCATCCCTGTTCATGACAAGCATTCCGCCATAGGTCGCGACGAACACGGCGTCATCGGACCCCGGAGAGCGGCTAGACCAAGAACCGAGATGCCAACCGAGTAGTCCTTTGAGAGCTCCACCTTGGTCACAGCTAACGCGCGAGCGAGTCGGGGATCATCCGGATTCCGCTCAAGGCTCCGTGACAGCACGGCGTCAGCCGCCTGTAGGTCACCGGATCGTCGGAGTGCCATACCGAGCAGATAGGCGGCGATTACGCCGTCAGGAGCTGAGGTTCGTTGCCTTGCGCAACTCATCGATGCCTCGGGTAGGTCACCCAGGAACTCCTCGATCCTGGACGACACGATATACATGCCCTCCTTCTGCCGGACCTTGGCCAGTCCCTCCCGAACTGTTTCTTCACTGCGTCGGACGTAGTCAATGGACTCTGCGGCATCATGCGGCGCGATGCGCTTCGCCCAATCGAGGTAGAGGTCGGCGAGGCCCTGCGTCGAGTACTCATCACGGTCATTCAGATTGAGCGCTGAGCGAAACGCTGATTCGCTTTGCGCCACCCTGGCCCGACCGATATCGACGGATGTGCGCTGATCGACTGCAAGGTCGCGCAGGATCGTGCCTTTAGCGCGCCACAAGACCCGGCCTCGGGGCGCTAGCGCGAGCGCGGCGTCGATCTGTGCCAGCGCCTGCTCGTATGCACGCTCTCGGCGAAGCATTCGCGCGTAGTGCTGACGCACATAAGCGTTGGTTGGATCCTTTCGACAAGCCGACTCGAAGAAATCCATCTTACTTTCAATAGACTGGAGAGTATCGACCACATCATCTGAATGCGTAAAAGCTTCAATGCCTTCGCGTCTAAAGCATAGGAGATATTCAGCTTATCGATAGCGTTTAACATGCCGCGTTGCCGCGTGACCAGCTCTACAGACCGTCTCCAAACTATGTCCGCAATGATCTGATGCCGCGCGCGAAACGCGCCCCCACCCGAGGGACCGTTCAGATCCACTGGCAGTACCAAGCCTTCGGTTCCGACCATCCTTGGCCCGTATAAGTCAGCCACATTGCACCCCAGCACCTCAGCGAGCAAACTATCTCGAATCAAGGCCCGCGACCGGGAGAAGCCGCAGACGATCGCATATGCTCGGCGGCCGAGTCGTCGCCGATTGAGCGATACTCGCTATCTACGATGGCGTCGAATGCTGCGCCTTCTGTCAGTTCGCGCATGGTCACCAGTAACTCTTGCTGGTGACGCACTTTGATGTTGGAAAACCGAAGCTCAAGGCGTGAGACCGGCCATCGCACCCAGCGCATTGCGTTGAGTCAACATTGCAAGCAGCGAATCAATCTCGTTGTCGGAGAGCGGTTCGAGCGCAAACTCCCGCGCCATAATGCGCAAGCGAGCCTGCCTCCACTCGTTCAGACGGTCACCAAGGAGGAGGTACGCGTCTAGTCCAGCCTCCTTCAACTGATGAGAGGAGGTCTGAAGAGCAGGTCCGTAGTCAGACGCATCGTCGACCACGAAGATAACGGATCCGCCGAGATTCCGCGCCGCGAATTCCACGTCGGAGGACTCCAGCGGCCGACCCGGCTTATGAAACAGAACGTGCGCGGCGCGGTTCTTCGCGGCCCACGATGCGACTGCCATGAGCAGCGTAGTCATTCCGTACCCAGCTGGCCCAGCGCGAGTCTCATACGCAGACCCGGGCGCTCCTCGGTTGCGAGACGAAAGGATGTCCTCAACTAGCGGGTGCTCTAAGTCGCGCTGGAAGTTCACACCCGTGCCGACCAAGCTCCAGCTCGGTGGATGCCCTTTGAGGAACTCTAAAAAGTTCGGCTCTGCCCCGAAGTCGGCCTGATTCACATAAGTCCATCGGTCTAAAAGCCTGAGCAAAGGCGCTTTATGTGCTTCGAAGACGCCATGTAAATCCGAAGGCACCGTCGCCTTCAGGTCGTCAATGTCGTAAGATCGACCCGAAGTTCGCCAATGGACGTCAGCACGGCATTGCGAAACTGGCTCAGGTTTCCGTCAAGTGTGCGGAGCCCGGTCGCTTCCAAAATCTCCCTGTCCATGGCAGGGGTTGTTGGAGCAATCCTAAAGAGTGCCGACTGGACGCGGCCCCCGACAAATTGAGCGTTGACTTCCGCGGTGATCATCCGCCAGTTCGGATCGTTGTGGGAGTAGCCGATGTAAAGGATTGGCGATGTGGCGTAGTCAAATTTGTAACACTCAAATAGCATCGAACGCTTCTCGCGAAACGTTGCATAATCGTGCTCGGTTATAAGCACTGCTCCCGCACCGCCGTCAGTCTGCAAGCTCCCGTGCAGGTGAATGATCGGCAGATCCAGCCGGGCGTCAATAGATTTGCCTCAGAATTAGTGGCAATTACAACGGGCCTTTGAGTCGGGTCGGGATTTTTCGCGTGGGCGGCCTCAATGAGGTTGTCATAGCTAGTCGTAAAAATTCGCAGCCCAAGTCAATGAACAAAGCCACTCCAGGTCATCATTTGGAACTGCACCGTCCAGTACTGACTTCAAGGCGGCAATGAGGTCTTTTCGTCCCCTACGCAGTTCGACGAGCTGCGATACTTTCGCAAGGTCGGGCGAATCGCCGCCGAGGTCGATGGCGAATCGCGACGCCAGGTCCACCGCTAGTGCAGCTCCGTCGGGCACCGGGGATCCGTCAGCCAACGTCGCGCTATACCCAATGCCGGCGCCGATGAAGAGCACACACTTGCCCGACTCAAGAGCTGTGATGAGCCCAAGCGGTAGTCCAGTCACGGTCCGAGTCCTCCATCGACGGTCCGCTAGAAGCTAACGCAGCGAGACCGAAAGACAATGAGGCCCGCCGTTGGACGGCGGGCCTCGGAAATCTTAGGAAGTGCAGATGGTCAGCTTGCTAGGTACTCATACGCCTCATCTGGCCTCTCGTACACCCTGGCAGGTGGTCATTAAGAGGGTAGAGTGCTGACGCGGCATGGGCAACCACCTACACTACGGCAGATTGGCGTCGACGTCACACGCCACGCTAGAACTGTTCGTTCGATGATGGTCTGCGCCCGCCGCCCCGTCGGCCGTCAGCGGTCCGGCACTGGGATCGATTCCGGGTCATCGGCTATAGCGCAGAGGGTAAGCCATGCCGCGTCGATCTGTCGGTAGACCGAGTAAGAGCCAACAGGACTCCCTCCAAAGGGGACGTTCTCCTCAACAACTGGCGTTTTGATGGGTCTACACGAAGGCCAGCCCAATCGCTGACGGCCTACGGGCATCGCTGGTTCCAGCGCCCGGCGCTGCGCCACATTCGCAGAGCAGTTCCGCCAGCTATGGCAAGCATAGTCGGCGGTTACGTGCTGATCGAGCGGATCCCCCTGGCGCGGGTTCTGGCCTGGACGCTTCCACCCATCTGCCGGAGCGACGACGCTCCGAGGACGCCGGCCTCCGGCCTGAGTCTCGGAGGTCGCCATGACCACCACCACCGCATCGACCGACGTCGTCGTGTCGGTCGAGCCGCTGTTCACCGAGGCTGAACGGAGCGCGCTCGTCGGGTTCCTCGCCGGCTACACCGGGCTGACCCGCGACGCCTACGCCCTGGACCTTCGGATGTACACCGCCTGGTGCCAGCAGCACGGGCTACACCTGTTCCAGGCTCGCCGCGCCGACATCGAGTGCTTCGGCCGCGACCTGGAAGCCAGGGACGAACTCGGGCGACGATCGCCCGCCGGCTGTGCACGGTCTCCGGGTTCTACCGCTACGCGGTCGAAGAGGAACTGCTCGAGCACTCACCCGCCGTCCATGTCCGCCGCCCGCGCCTGGACTACGAGTCGCACGCCATCGGGCTGGACCGCAACGAGGTCGGGTCGCTGCTCGTCGCCGCCGGCCTCGGTGCACCCAACGAGCACGCGTTGATCTCGCTGCTGGCGATCAACGGGCTGCGGATCTCCGAAGCACTCGGCGCCGACATCGACGAACTCGGCATCGAACGCGGACACCGCACCCTGACCGTCCTGCGCAAGGGCGGCAAGATCGTCACCATCCCGCTCGCACCCCGCACCGCCCGAGCGATCGACCTCGCCATCGGTGAACGCCTCGACGGCCCGATCTTCCTACGCCCGGACGGACAGCGGATGGACCGGCACTGTGCCTTCCCGGATCGTGCGCCGAGTCGCCCGCCGCGCCGGTATCGACAAGCCGATCGGCCCGCACACCCTGCGCCACGCCTTCATCACCGCCGCCCTCGACGCCGGGGTCCCATTGCGCGATGTCCAGGAAGCCGCATCCCACGCCGACCCGCGCACCACCATGCGCTACGACCGGGCGCGAGTCTCCCTCGACCGGCACGCTACCTACATCGTCGCCGCCTACCTCGCCGGAGCCGCCCGCTGAGTCCAATCCGGCCGCCGCTGACCGGTAACCCGCCGGTCGGCCGCGGCCGGTAACCGCGCACGGAGGCCTCGATATGCACGGCGTGATACGTCCACGGTAGGCCAACAGATCACGTCATCTGTGTCCGCTTAGCGGTTGACGGCGATCGAAGGCAGCGCTATTCAGCTCCAATCGAGCTTTAGTCGCGCATTCGGCCGACGACCTCGGCCGGGACGCGGAAGCCATCCGCCCAGCCGAACCCGTGAGTACCGATGTCATAAACCGGAACGAGAAGGTCCGCCACGTCATCTGGAACATCGCCCGCTTCTCGCAGAGTCTGAACGAGACGGTTTATCGGGCAAGTAAAGCTCTTTGAGCTGCCTCGACGGTTCGTATTCGCCTAGTCGGTAGACATCGTCACGTTCGACGAAACCGCCGTTCTCGATTGCCAGCCGAATTGTCGCCTCCTGCACTGGCGCCTCAACTGCGAGACGACGGAGCAAAACGTCGACTGCGCTTCTCGTCCATCCGGTCGATGTGACGCTCTCCAAACGTTCGCTCTTGCTGGTCGTACGTTCCACATCCTCGACCGAGCCAGGAGCCACGGACACAGATAGGGCGTCGGCGAAACCAAGTAGCACTTCCGGCCGGAGGAAGTACGAACTTCGCGCCGCATCGGCCCTTCATCTCTCTGGCCAGTTCGATGCGCGGTCCGCGAGGGTAGCTGCCCTCGTAGCGCCACCAGTCGCGCTTCACGTCGCCGGTCACGAGAACGACTGCCTGACAACCACGTGTCGAAGCCTCGCGAAGCACTTGCTCCCAGACTAGGTAGTCACCCGATGCGCCTTCGCCCCCGCGGTCACTCTTGGCCACGTCAGCAAACCCCGGGGGCTCGCCCGCCGCAGCCCGACGCTGGCCCTCCTTTACAGCCTCCGCGTATTCACTTGGGTTCATCGGAGCGCCCACTCTCCCCGCAAGCACAGGGTCAAGCTGCGCCAGCACTGGGTCGTGCTCCGTGTTGCGTGCTCGCTGGATCGCATTTTCATCGATGAGGCCGTTTAGGAGTCGTTGTCCCTCCTCGAACGCCTTTCCGAGGAGTTCCTCGACCTCCTTGGTCTCCTCGGGGCTAAGCGCGGCGCGGTTCACCCAGATCCGAAGCTGTTCGACAGCGGCGTTACGGAGCTTCTCCAGCTCAGCTGAGCTCGTCCGGACCTGCCCCATCGGATCGCCGAGAGCGCGCTCCCGATTCCGCCAAAACTCCTCGAGTACCTGGAAGGGCAGCCATAGCCGATCGCCGAGAGCCTGCATCACCTCGACGACCGATGCGCGGGCCTCCTCGCTATAGCGGTAGAGGTTGAGCAGCACGTTCGTGTCGAATGCGACAAGGGCGGTGCGCAGAACGTCACGAATTTCAGTATCCGACGGCGTTCGATAAGCAAGGAACCCGTCGTACAGCCCTCCGGCTGGTTGCCCCGCCTCCGCCATGCCGACAGGCTAGGGCATCAATGCCCTGATCCGGCGGAGCGCATATTGTTCTCGTTCCCCACGCTCTCGCGATGGCAGGTCGCGCACATATTCGGCGATATGCGCACCCGAGGACGGTCGTCGGTCCGGCGCACGTCATTCTGCGCAAGTCTGAACCGCGCCGATCCGAACTCCGGTTGCGGCGCGGGTCTGGCGCGGCCGTTCGGGCGGATCTAGGGTCGGCCGGTGACCTTTGAGGTGGGGGCCGACGCCTACGGCGCGTTCATGGGGCGCTTCTCCGAGCCCCTCGCCGCGGAGTTCGCGGCCCTCCTACAGATCCACCGTGGACAGCGGGCCCTCGATGTGGGTTGTGGCCCTGGCGCCCTCACCGCGGTGCTGGCCGAACAGCTGGGCCCGGATGCAGTGTGTGCGATCGAGCCCTCGGAGTCGTTCGTGTCAGCCGCACGGGCCCGGCTTCCCGAGGTCGACATCCGGCACGCATCCGCCGAGGATTTGCCGTTCGCCGACGATGAGTTCGATGTCACCGTCGCCCAGCTGGTGGTGCTTTTCATGTCAGATCCTGAAGCCGGAATCCGGGAGATGGCCCGGGTGACCCGTCCAGGCGGAGTGGTGGCCGCATGCGTCTGGGACCACGCCGGCGACTCGGGGCCTCTATCCCTCTTCTGGCGCGCCGCCCACGACCTCGATCCAGCCGCGCGCGATGAATCGAACCTGCCGGGTGCTGGGGACGGTGACCTCGTCGAACTGTTCCGCCAGGCCGGGCTCGACGATGCCACCCAAACGACGCTGACAGTGACCCCGACCATCTCCGGCTTCGACGAGTGGTGGCAGCCGTACACCCTGGGCATCGGACCGGCCGGTGCCTACGTCGCCGCTCTCGAGCCGGCACACCGTGAACAGTTGCGGTCGCGCTGCGCCGAGCTGTTGCCCAGCACCGGCGCCTTCACCGTCTCAGCCTCGGCCTGGACGGTAGTGGCGCACGCATAGTGGCGGGCAGTCGCAGTCAACCCCGGACATTCACGCGCTAGCGAACGAGTGATGCGCGGAGCTGGCTGAGCCATTCCGCGCCGCGCTGGCGGCCGTTGGGGAGGTGATCGCGCCGGTCCCAGCGCCACGTGGTGATCATCGCCAGCACGAGCATCCGGCACGCCCGGAGCAGGTCTTGATCGACGTCCGGATAGTGGTCGCTTACTTCGTCGGGCGCATGAGCGAGGTCGAACTCGACGGGCCCACGACAACACGTCTCGAGATCTATGAACAGCAGCCCGTTCGTCGTGCTGAGCAGGTTGCCCGGATGCGGCTCGCCGTGCAGCAGCTGCTCGGCGGCACCGCGCCGGCTGATCGCGCGTCTCATTTCGGCCAACGTGCTGGCGAGCAACTTCCGATCCGCGTCCGCGAGCTCCGGAGTCTGGTCCCGGCTGCCCAGAAGTTGTTGGGCCTGCTCGATCCGCTCCGTGAAGTGCGGCGCCGGCACGTCCACCGCGCGCATCCCGGCGTGCAGCCGCTCGAGCGCCTTGGAGTAGTCGGCTGGTGCGACCTCTGGAGACGACGCAGGTTCGTAGTAGGTCCACAACGTGACCACGAACCCGTCACGTTGATAGGCCCGCGGCTCCGCCCGAGGTTCGACAGCTGCCACGGGACTCCCGGTTTCGGCGAGCCGTTGAGCCAGCTCGATCTCGAACTCTGCGACCTGATCCTCGGCAGGGGCTACCCGAGCCAGCACGTCACCCGGCAGCAGCCGCAACGTGAGCTTGTTCGAGTCATGCAGAACGATCGCGTCATCGACCGCCAGCCCGACGGCAGTGGCGACGGCGACGCCCGCGGCCATCGCACGCGATGCCTCTGCTGGCTTCAATCTCGCTCAGCTGCCTCGGTGCAGGCGGATCCAGCGATAGCCCCACCCGTTGAGGTGAAGCTCAGTCGCTCGGCGGGGCAGAAGTCCGTAGTCGCTGTCGCCGAACATCTCGGTGGCCTCGGGCCCGATCTCACCTGGTGGCAACTGAACGCTCACGGCGCGATCGGCGAGATTGTGCAGCAGCAGGATCGACCCCTCCGGGGCGTCGAAGCGGTGCACCAGCACGCCGGGCGCTACCGGCACATCCAGCACGGTGGGGTTGCCGACCCCGATCTCGGGGCACTCGCGGAGGACTCCGATCAGCGCTTCGAACCAACGCAGCAGCGATTGCTCGTCACGCCGTTGGTCTTGGACGTTGACGCGTTTCGGCGCGAAAGCCCCGCGGGTACTGATCGGACGGATCAGCAACTCGGGCGGTGCGGTGGAGAAGCCGGCAGTTCGGGTGCCTTCCCATTGCATCGGCGTCCGGATGGCGTCGCGGCCGGCAAGGGCGAGGTCTTCGCCCATCCCGATCTCCTCGCCGTATCGCAACACCGGCGTCCCGGGCATGGTGAACTGCAGCGAGTAAGCCAACTCGATGTGCCGCCGATCGCCTTTCATCATCGGGGCGAGCCGGCGCCGGATGCCGCGGTTGTAGATGCGCATGTCGGCTCGGGGCGCGAACGTCTTCATCACGTCGTTGCGCTGCTGGTCGGTGAGGCGGCTCAGATCGAGTTCGTCGTGGTTGCGCAGGAACGTCGCCCACTGCGCCATCGCCGGCAGCCGCGGCAACGCCGACAGCGCCTGGACGAGGGTCTCGGAGTCACCGCGGGCCAGCGCCAGCCATAGCGCCGAGTTCACCCCGAAGGCGAACAACATGTGGGCCCGGTCGTTCGGGCCGCCGGCGCTGGCAGCGCAATAGGACGGCAGGTCGTCCGGTGACACGTTCGCCTCGCACAGCAGCACCGCGTCGCCGGTGTGCCATTGCACGTCCTGTCGCCAGTCGTCGAGGATCGAGAAGTCGAGCGGGCCTGGATCCACGTCGGGGGTGACCTGCTCGAGGACGAACGGAGCGGCGTCGATCCGGAACCCGGAGGCGCCGAGCTGCAACCAGAACGCCATCACCTTCTTGATCTCGGCGCGGACCTCCGGGTTCGACCAGTTCAGGTCCGGCTGGAAATCGTAGAACCGGTGGAAGTACCACTCCCCCGCTTCGGCATTCCAGGTCCAGGTCTCGGTCTGCTCACCCGGGAAGACGATGCCTTGGCGCCGGTCCGCCGGCTCTTTGGCGCTCCAGACGTACCAGTCCCGGTAGGGCGAGTCCGGACTGCTGCACGCCGACTGGAACCACGGATGCTCGTTCGACGTGTGGTTCACCACCAGGTCCAAGAGGATCCGGATCCCGCGCTGGCGGGCCTCGATCGCGAGCTCGGTGAAATCGCCGAGAGTGCCCAGCCGCGGATCGACGCCGTAGTAGTCGCTGACGTCGTAGCCGTCGTCGCGGTGCGGCGACGGGTGGATCGGGTTCAGCCACAGGCAGGTCACGCCCAGCCGGGACAGGTAGTCCAGGCGGCCGATCAGACCGGGCAGGTCACCGCATCCGTCCCCGTTGGAATCCTGGTAGGAATCCACTTCGACGCAGTAGATGACCGCTTCCTTGTACCAGCGTTCTGACATCGCTCACTCCGTCGGGGACCAGGTGCGGGATCGGCGCTACTTCTCCTCGGGCGGGCGTTGCTTGGCCCGGCTGGGTTGGACGCGCATGGGCTCGCCTTCCATCTTGGGGAAGTTCGGCGGGTACGGCGCGTCGCCGAGCCCATGGTCGTGCTCGTCGCGGTCGGCCCACTCCAGCAACGGCTCGATCGACCAGACCGCGTCGTCGATCCCGGCATGCAGGTCGCCCAGCTCGGCGAACCGGGCCGGCATCGTCGCAATGGTGAAGTCCTCCATCTCGACGTCGGGCAGCTCGTCCCAGGAGATCGGCGCGGACACCGGCCCGTGCGGCTTGCCGCGCACCGAGTAGGCCGACGCAATCGTGCGGTCGCGGGCGTTCTGGTTGTAGTCGAGGAAGATCTGCTCGCCGCGTTCCTCCTTCCACCACGCGGTGGTCACCAGCGATGGGGCGCGGCGCTCCACCTCGCGGGCGAAGGCGAGCGCCGCGCGGCGCACCTCGCGAAATCCGTACGTCGGCTCGATGCGCACGTAGACGTGAATGCCGCGCGAGCCCGACGTCTTCGGCCAGCCGACGGCACCGACTTCGGCCAGTACCTCGTGCACCAGCAGCGCCACCTGCTTCGCCTCGGCCAGGCCGGTACCGGGCTGCGGGTCGAGGTCGATGCGCAGCTCGTCCGGCGACTCGGTATCCGCACGCCGCGAGTGCCACGGATGGAACTCCACCGTCGACATCTGCACCGCCCATGCCACATCCGCCAGCTGGGTCACGCACAGCTCATCTGCACTGCGCCCGGAAGGAAACCGCACTGTGGCCGTTTCCACCCAGTCCGGGGCACCCTTCGGCAGCCGCTTCTGGTAGATCTTCTCGCCGTCGACGCCCTCGGGATACCGGTGCAGCATGCACGGCCGTTCCCGCAGCGCCCGGACGATGCCGTCTCCCACGGAGAGGTAGTACTTCACCAGATCGAGCTTGGTCTCGCCGCGGGCGCTGAAGTACACGCGGTCAGGGTTCGAGATCCGCACCGAGTACGGTCCGACTTCGATTTCCACCGCACCGCTGGGCACCCGGCCAGCCTGCCATACCGGACCGACCTGCTACCGGACATTTACAACATCGGGACAGGCGCAACATAGGGTGCAGGTCGCTGACCAAGAACCTCACGGAGGAGACGACGTGCCGCAGGAGCACACCGAATGGGACATCGCTGTGCTCGGCGGTGCCGGACGCGTGGGGCTGCCGCTGTCGATCGCGCTGGCCGATCGCGGGGCCAAGGTGGTTATCAGCGATACCAGCGAGGCCGCAGTCGCCAAGATCAACGCCGGTGAGCTGCCGTTCCGCGAGGACGGCGCGGCCGCCGCGTTGCACCGCGCGCTGGCCGCCGACCGGCTCGTCGCGACGACCGATCCATCAGTGGTGGCGCGCTGCGCAACGCTGATCGTCGTGCTCGGCACCCCCGTCGACGCGCACCTGAACCCGGATCCGCAGTCCATCCTGCGCGCGCTGGAGTCGGTCACCGACCATCTGCACGACGGGCAGTTGCTCATCCTGCGCAGCACCGTGTACCCGGGCGTCACCGAGCGGCTGGAGCGATCGCTGGCCGAGCAGGGCCTGGACGTCGACGTCGCCTTCTGCCCGGAACGCATTGCGGAGGGCGCCGCGATGACCGAGCTCTTCTCGCTGCCGCAGCTCGTCGGCAGCAGCACCGAGCAAGGCCGCAAGCGCGCCGCTGAGGTGTTCCGCACCCTCACCGATCACATCGTCGAACTGACGCCGGAGGAGGCCGAGCTCGCCAAGCTCTTCACCAACAACTGGCGGTATCTGAAGTTTGCGGCCGCGAACCAGTTCTACATGATCGCGTCCAGCCGCGGCCTCGACTTCACCAGGATCCGCGCCGCACTGATGGACGGGTACCCGCGCGCACAAGACCTGCCCGGCGCCGGGTTCGCAGCCGGGCCGTGCCTGTTCAAGGACACGATGCAGCTGGCCGCGTTCAACGACAACAACTACTTCCTCGGCCATGCCGCGATGCTCGTCAACGAGGGCCTGCCGCTGCACGTCGTGCAGCTGCTCGCCGCCGAGCACGATCTCTCGAACCTCACCGTCGGCATCCTGGGCATGGCGTTCAAGGCGGAGTCCGACGACACCCGGGAAAGCCTGTCGTACAAGCTGAAACGCATCCTCACCTTCCAGGCGAAGCGCGTGCTGTGCACCGACCCGTACGTGACGAGTGACCCGAGCCTGGTGCCGCTGGAAACCGTCCTCGCCGAGGCCGACCTGCTCGTGGTCGGCGCGCCGCACGCGATATACCGCGAGCTCCGCGTCGAGCAGCCGGTCGCCGACGTCTGGGGCATCCTGCAGACAGGCCAGCACCGGTGAGCCAACCTCGGGTGAGCATCGTCATCCCGGCCTACCAGGAGGCCGGCGCGATCGTCCCGTGCCTGGACCGAATCTTCGAGGCGGTGTCGCTGCCGTGCGAGGTGGCCGTCGTCGTCGACGACGCAACCGACCCCACCGTGCCGGTGGTGACCGAGTACGCGAAACGGCAGCCGCAACTGCGCTACCGGGTCAACACCTACGGCCGCGGCCCGGCGAACGCGATCCGTTACGGCATCGACCACGCCTGCGCACCGGTGGTGGTGGTCACCATGGCCGACGGCTCCGACGACCCACAACAGATCGAAGCGCTCGTCCGCCTGGTGGAACGCGGCGTGGTCGTCGCCGCCGCATCTCGCTACGCACCCGGCGGGCAGCAGGTGGGCGGCCCGCGGTTGAAGCGGCTGCTGTCGCAATCGGCCGGCCGGTCGCTGCGCATCCTGGCCAACGTGGGGACCCGCGACGCGACCAACTCGTTCAAGGCGTACGACCGCGACTTCGTGAAGCAGGTCGGTATCGAGAGCCGGCACGGCTTCGAGATCGGCCTCGAGCTGACCGCCAAGGCAAAACGGCTCGGCAGACCGATCGCCGAGATCCCCACGATCTGGCTGGACCGCGACGCCGGCGTCTCGAATTTCAAACTCTGGGCGTGGATCCCGCGCTATCTACGCTGGTACCGCTACGCCTTCGGCCGGCGGATGACTCCGGATGAGGCTCGCCGCCGCGCCGCGGCCGACAAGAAGGGTTCTGCGTGAACAAGGTATTGGTGAGTGGCTCGGCCGGATTCATCGGCGGTTATGTCGTGCAGGAACTGCTGGACCGCGGTGACACCGTCGTCGGGCTGGACAACTTCTCCAAGTACGGTAAGACCACCAAGTCCTACGACTCGCATCCCAACTACACCTTCGTGGAGGGCGATGCCCGCGACGTCGGGCTGCTGAGCCGGCTGCTGCGCGACTGCGACCACTTCATCGCCGGTGCCGCTCTGATCGGTGGCATCTCCTACTTCCACACCTACGCCTACGACCTGTTGGCCACCAACGAACGGATCATGGCCGCGCAGTGTGACGCGGCGATCGATGCGCACCGTTCCGGCCGGCTGTCGAAGGTCACCTACCTGTCCAGCTCGATGGTCTTCGAGTCGACCGATCACTGGCCGTCGGTGGAGGGCGACGAGCGCACCGTGCCGCCGCCGCTGTCGTCGTACGGGTTCCAGAAGCTCGCCGTCGAGTACTTCGCCAAGGCTGCCTGGGACCAGTACCAGTTGCCGTACACGATCGTCCGGCCGTTCAACTGCGTCGGTATCGGCGAGAGCCGGGCGCTGGGCGACATCGAGGTCACCTCCGGCAACGTCAAGCTGGCGATGAGCCATGTGGTGCCCGACCTCGTACAGAAGGTGCTCAAGGATCAGGACCCGTTGCACATCCTCGGCTCCGGCGATCAGGTCCGGCACTACACCTACGGCGGCGACCTCGCGAAGGGCATCGTCACCTGCATGGCGTCCGACGCCGCGCGTAACGAGGACTTCAACATCTCCACCGCGGAATCCACCACGGTGACGCGGTTGGCCGAGGTGATCTGGCAGAAGATCAAGGGCGACGCACCGCTGCGGCTGGTGCACGACGATGCCTTCGAACACGACGTGCAGAAACGGGTGCCGTCGGTCGAGAAGGCGAAGCGCGTGCTGGGCATCGAGTGCACCACCAGCCTCGACGCAATGCTCGACGAGGTCATCCCGTGGATCAGCCAAGCAGTCGCCGACGGACGGATCTGACCGGTCGGGTCAGTGCACCGTGCCCGGACCGTCGGGTTCGACGACGACCGCGGCGGTCGGCAACCGCACCACCGTGCCGGGAGGATCGGGTATCGGTTGGCCGGGCGGTGGCCGCAGGACTACCACCGTCCAGCGCGGCGCGGTGCCATGGCAGATGTGCCGGCCACCGAAGATCAACCGCGTCCATTGCGTGTCCACCACACACCACGGCACTCCGCGACGTTGTGCCTCCAACGCGATGGCGCCGGCCGGGGTCCACGCGTTGTCCTTGGCGTCGATTTCGATGACCCGACCATCCCGCTCCGGCGCTCGGTCCAGCGCGGTGACAGCAGTCCCGAAGTAGGCGTGGGCGGGGTACTGGTTGTGCAGCCCCTGGCTCACCGCGCCGGCCACCAGCAGGCAACCGACTAGGACGCCGACAATCACTCGGCCAGCACGTGACCTCCCCAGCGCGCCTCGGGAAAGAACCGGCTCTACGCGTAGCGCAAGCTGGACCGCCGCGAGCAGCACCACCAGCATCGGCACCGTGAGATAGAAGTAACCCACGTAGCGGTTCACCAGGCTTAGGTGGTCTACACCGGTCGCGAGATAGACGACCAGCAATATCGTTTCCAAGGCACACAGGGCGTACAGCCGGATGAAGAGCCGCCGTCGTTCGGTTACCCGCTCAGTGGCCAGCAGCGCAGCACCGAGCACCGCTGCGGCCGCGATCAGCACGATGGGCACCCGGCTGGCCGGCGACCAGTACCACTTGAAGTACTGCAGGACCGCGGCGACCGTGCGGTGCTCGTGATCCGCCGAGGAGTACTTCAGGTAATCCGTCCACGGTCCGGGAAAGTGCAGGATCAACTCGACGACCATCGGCAACAGGGCGAGAGCAAGAATGAGGGCGCTGCCGCGGACCGCGATGCGATGGGCCCGCAACTCCGCACGCCAGTCGTCCCGGACCGCGGTCCACCACCAGGCGCCGACCGCCACCACGGTGACGCCGACGAACATGATGAAACTGACGTGACCGTGGACCAGCAGGCAACCGGCCAGGACGAAGGACGGCAGCTCCACCGTGCGTCCGGTGGCGACTGCTGCGCCGGCCACGACGAGTAGCAGGAACGGGCACATGTACACGAACGGGAACCACACCTGGGCAAGCAGCCCGAACCGCGAGCCGATGATGAGCATCACGCCCAGCCCGACCGCGGCCGCAGTCAACGAACGGGTGGTCCGGTAGAGAGCGGTGACCACCAGCCCGAGCAGCGCCGAAGCGAAGACGATGACGCCGAGCAGCTGACCGTTGAATTGCCCGGGCACCACGTGCAGAACGCTGAAGAAGACGAACTGACCGGCCGCCAACATGTAGATCAGGGCCGGCCCGGGGTGGTGGAAGCCAACCCTCGAGTAATTCCCGACGAACTGGTCGAAGTGCTGCGCCGAGATCGCCAGCAACGAGTTGGCCGCGTAGTCGCCGTCCTCGAATACCTTGCCGCGGAACACGTACAGGTTGTGCAGCGTGGTGACGACGGCGATCCCGAGCGTGCTGGTCCAGAACACGACCCACGCCGGGACCACGGAGGACCGCGGTTCCCTCGACGCTTCGGTTGGGCCGGCAGACACCCGCGCAGAGTCGACCATGTCTCCCTCGATCGTCGGTGCCGGCCACCCGGCGGTTGCGGCCGTTGGCAGGCTACCTGGATGCGTTGCCGAGATCGTCCACCGAGCTGGATCGGGGGCAGCTCTCACAGCGACCGATCAGGGTGGCGCTCGGCACGCGGCTGGGGCACGCTGGACGGGTGTCCGGACCGATCGAGGGTGGCCCAGTTGACCGGGACGCCGCCGTCGACGGCGAGCCACTGGTGATCTACCTGCACCCGCACGAGGGGCGCCCGGTCAACCCGAACACCCCGGAAGGGGAGCTGCGCAGCGTCGCCGCCTTCGCCGCGGGCATCAACAGCGCACCGCCGATGCAGCGAACCGTGGCCAAGATCGTCGTGTGGCTGATCCTGATCGGCTTGGTGACAGCCGTACTCGTCGGCGTCGTGGCCGGGACGCACACCCTGTGAGGCTGCGCGGTCGGTACCGTAAAAGCATGACCGAACTCTCCGAAACCACGCCCCCGGCCGTCACCAAGACGGACGAGGAATGGCGCGCCCAGCTCTCCGCCGAGGAATACGCCGTACTGCGCGAGGCGGCCACCGAGGCGCCGTTCAAGGGCGAGTACACCGACAACCACGAGGTCGGCGTGTACCGCTGCCGGGCCTGCGGTACCGAACTGTTCCGCAGCACCGAAAAGTTCGACTCGCACTGCGGCTGGCCGAGCTTCTTCTCACCACTGGCCGGCGACAAGATCATCGAGCGCAGCGACACCAGCCTCGGCCGGGCCCGCACCGAGGTGCTCTGCGCGAACTGCCACAGCCACCTCGGGCACGTCTTCGAGGGTGAGGGCTACGACACGCCCACCGACCTGCGCTACTGCATCAACTCGATCTCTATGACCTTCGAGCCGGCCCAGCAGTAGCGCCGCTGGCCGGCCGCAGGATGCGGGCGGTCGGCCCGAGGATCGCGATCGCCGCGAGCACCACGACGCCCACACTCATCCCGACTGCCGGCCCGACCGGTACATAGGGGCGCCAGTCCCCGGTCAGTGCTTTCGTCACCGCGATCAGTGCCGCCGCGCCGCTGCCGACGCCACACACCGTTCCGATCGCGCTGACGGTGAGGGTCTGCCAGCCGGCCATGGCCATCAGCTGTCGCCAGGTTGCTCCGACTCGATCGAGCAGGTGCAGCGACTCGCGCCGCTCCAGCGTCGCCGTCGCCAGCGTGTTCACCAACGTCACCGACGCCAGAATCGTCATCAACAGCACGATCATCGTGTTCAGGTACTGGTCCTGCTCGGCGAGCCGCTTCGCCTCGGCATTGGCGACGGAGCGATCCTGCACCTGAAGTCCGGGGAACCGAGCACCGAGCCGGTGGACGTCCTTGTCCGCGAGCGCACCGCTGACCAGCACCTGGCCCATAGTTCCGACGCCGAGATGACCACCACCCGCTGCGTCAGCCGGGATGACAGCATCGCCGAACCCCAGTCCGTGGCCGAAGATGGCCACGATGCGCGCCTGATAGGTGGTGCCGTCGGCGAGGTAGGCGCGGATCGTCGACCCGACCTTCGACTTTCCGGCCACCAGCTGGCTGACCGCAATCTGACCCGGGCCGATCTGACGCAGATCGCCGGCCACGACATGCAGATCGAGCACCTTGGCGATGTCGCCGCGGGTCAGGGCCGCCGCGGAGAAGATGTCGCCACCGTCGAAGGGCAGGTACACCGTCGTCGGCGTCACCCCGATCGCTGCGTGCACACCGGGTGCGTCGGCGATGGCCGGCAGCGCCTGCGATGCCAGTCCGCCCGGCGCGCCCACGACGCTGTCGGCCACCAGGCGATCGCGCGCCTGCACGACGCCGGCATGCACCATCGTGACGTTGACGAGGTAGACGGTACCGAGGAAGCCGACGCTCAAGGCAACCGCGACGACCGCCGAGGCGATGCGCAGAGGCCGGCGCCTGATGTCGGCCAGGGCCAGCCGGGCACCCGGCCCACCGAGGGCCTGAGCCGGTCCGCGGATGAGCAGTTCGGCGAGCATGACCAGCACCGGAGCGAGCAGACCCACCGCGGCGACGAACGACAGCAACGTGACCAGGGCCAGGTTGAGCTCGTCCACCGGGTTGGCCGATTGGTGGAAGGTGACGATCGCCAGGGTGATCGCTCCGCCGAGCGCGGCTGTCCCGAGCACCAAGCGCAGCGGGTTGGGCCGGCGGCGATCAGTCGTGGCTTCGCGCAGAGCCAGCACCGGATCGGCGCGCCCGGCACGCCAGCCCGCGACGAAGCCGGCCAGCTGGGCGATCACCAGTCCGGCACCACAGGCGATGGGCACTACCCAGAGCGCCGTCCAGGGCGCCGTGTGCGCCGGCACCATGCCGTGCCGCGCCATCCCGTCGATGGCCAGGCCGGCCATCAGCGTGCCCACCGGGTACCCGATCAACCCGCCGGCGATGCCGAGCACAGCGAGCTCGCCGGCGATCCGCCGGCGGATCTGGCCGGGTGTCGCGCCGACAGCGCGCAGCAGCGCGAAATGCCTCCGTCGTCCGGCGACGGACAGTCCGACCGCGCCGGCGACGACGAAGAGGGTGACCATCACGACCGGGATGCCGGCGCCCAACGCGAACGAACTGAGGTTGTCCTTGTCGCCGCTGGCGTCGACATCCTCCGCGTACCCGCGCTTGCTGCCGGTGAACACCGTTGCCGCGGAGCCGGCAGCCGCGCGGATCCGATCGGGCAAGCCCGGTGCGGCATGCGGGTCGGCGAGGACGGCGATGAAGTCGGCCTGGCCGGGATGGCCATAGAGCTGTCTTGCCTCGTCGTCGGTGAAGAAGACGGTGCTCGCGCCGGCCGGGTTGCCCGGCGGTGCGGCGGCGATGCCGATGACCGTGAACGCGGACAGGTCGCGGCCGCTGAGGCGTACCTGATCGCCGATCCCCAGGTGCAAGGCGCGCGCCACGCCTGCGCCGAGAACGACGTCCGACGCGCTACCCGGTTCGTGCCCGGTGCTGAGCCGGAACGGGGTCAGCGCCGCGCTCTGCCACCCGTGGCCGCTGACCTCCGCGCTGGCGTCACCGCTGCGCACTGCAACTGCCACCGAGATGTCGGCGACAGCGTGCTGTACGCCCGGCACACCTTCCAGTCGGCCAACCAGATCCGTCGACACCCGCCGGTAGGTCGCCAGCGACAACGCGGTGGTGTCCTTGTTGTCGCCGTGCCCGGTGGTGAAGCGCACGTGCTGGTCACCGACCACCACTGCCGACGCCGCGGCCAGACGGTGCACCGGAGCCTTCATCGTGGCTCCGGTACCGATGAACGCGGCCACGATGGTCACCATCGCCGCGGTCGCGATCAAGGCGACCAGGATGCCGAGTACCGACGCTGGTGATCGACGCAGTGTCGTCACGAGCTGTCTCATGCCCGGCCGCCGAGTTGCTGCAGGCGCCGGGTGAGGTCGGCCGCGTCCGGTGACGGGATGTCAGCGACGATCCGGCCGTGCTGCAGCAGCAGTGCCCGGTCGGCCGCTCCGGCCATGGTCGGCTCGTGGGTAACCAAAACGACCGTCTGGCCCAGCTCGTCAGCCGCCCACCGCAGCAACGAGCGCACCTCGATCGAGGTGTACGGGTCCAGCGCCGCAGTCGGCTCGTCGGCGAAGACGACGTCCGGACGGGTGATCAAGGCGCGGGCAATCGCGACGCGTTGCTGCTGACCGCCGGAAAGGGTGTGCGGCAGCCGGCGCAGCAGGTGCGCGACCCCCACCCGCTCGGCCAGTTGGCGGACCTCGTCGCGGCGCACGGAGCGCCGATCCAGCCGCAGCGGCAACGCGATGTTCTCCGCAACGCTCAGCGTCGGCACGAGGTTCAGCGACTGGAAGACGAACCCGACATGCCGGCGCCGCAGCACCGACAGCGCGCGGCGGCGCAGTTTGGTCAGCTCGACTCCGCCGAGCAGGATGCTGCCGGATGTCGGCCGGTCCAGGCCGGCCGCGCACTGCAGCAGCGTCGACTTGCCCGAGCCGGACAGGCCCATCACCGCAGTCATGCTCGCCCGCGGGAACACCGCCGAGACCTCGGCCAGCGCAGGATCTCCCCGACGGCTGTAGCGCTTGGTGACCGAGCGCAGCTCGACGGCGGGTGCGGCCGGTGCATCGGCGGGAACGGGGTCGGGCAGGACGTCAGGGAGGTAGGTCGTGGTCACCGCTCCAGCGTCGTCGGCCGACGGCGCCGTTTCGAGGGGGCTGACATGCCGATGCAAGGTGTAGATAGCTACACCCTTCTTCTGATCGCCTGGTCGATTCCTCCCGCTCCCCTCGCTTCGCTTCGGGGAGCACTCGGAAACGACACCTCGCTTCGCTCGGGCAAGCGCTCCTTCGTCGCGCGCCGGCGATCCTCTTCGCGCAAGCGCTCATCGTTCCTAGGGAAGATCTTCGTCAGCGCGCCGTTGTCTCTTCCTACGGCAGGGCGGCGACGATGTCGTCGGGTACCCGTTCGGTGGTGGCCCGTCGCCGCGAGGGGGAGGTTCTGGTCGCGACACGCCGTGCGGCAGCGCCATAACCTCCCCCTCGGCCGGCACAAGCTCCCCCTCGGCAGAGGAGTCGGGCTTGCTGGGCCTCGGGAAAGCCCGAGTGCGCGATATGCGCCGGCGGCTACGGCAGGGCGGCGACGATGTCGGCGATGTCGCGGCGGGCACCGGTGAAGAACGGGATCTCGGCGCGCACGTGCCGGCGGGTCTCCGAGCCACGCAAGTGCCGCATCAGGTCGACGATGCGATAGAGCTCGTCGGCTTCGAAGGCGAGGATCCATTCGTAGTCGCCGAGCGAGAACGAGGCGACGGTGTTGGCCCGGACGTCCGGGTACTCGCGAGCCAGCTGACCGTGTTCGGCCAGCAGCGCCCGTCGCTCGGCATCGGGCAGCAGGTACCACTCGTAACTGCGCACGAAGGGGTAGACCGACACGAATCGGCGGGCGTCCTCCTCGGCCAGGAACGCCGGCACATGGCTCTTGTTGAACTCGGCCGGCCGGTGCAGCGCCATCTGCGACCAGACCGGCGCGAGGTGGCCGCCGAACTCGGTGCGCCGCAACCGCTGGTAGGCATCCTGCAGCGCTTCGGCCGTCTCCGCGTGCCACCACACCATCACATCGGCGTCGGCGCGCAGCCCGGACAGCTCATACGTGCCGCGGACGACGACGTCGGCAGCGGCCAACTCGTCGAAGAGCGCGGCGACTTCCTTGCTCAGCGCCTCGCGGTCGGCATCCGCGAGTGGCACGTCGAGCCGGAACACCGACCAGAGCGTGTAGCGCACGACGTCGTTCAGTTCCCGAGCACGCTTCCCGTCAGCCACAGAGCTATTGTCCGCGCACCGGCAGGGCGGCGAGCACCCGGTCCGCGGCGAGCCGGGCGCTGGCGATGCAGGCCGGCACCCCGACCCCGTCATAGGCCGCGCCGCACACCGCGAGCCCCGGCACGTCAGCCACCGAGGCACGGATCCGCGCGACGCGTTCCACGTGGCCGGGCGTGTACTGCGGCAGCCCGCCACCCCATCGGGTGACGGCGGTGTCGATCGGCTCGGCGTCGATACCGAGCAGTGACAGCAGCTCGTGGCGGACCAGCCGGACGAGCTCGGTGTCGTCGCGCTGCAGGACGGTCGGCTCCCCCGCGCGGCCCAGCGAGGCGCGCAGCAGAGTCAGGCCGGGCGGCGCGATCGGCCACTTCTGCGACGTGAACGTGGCGCCCTTGATGGCCCGGCGCTCGGTCGCCGGGACGAGGAACCCGCTGCCCGGGGGCAACGTCAGCTCGCGGAACGCCAGGCTGATCACGGCCACGCTGGTGGAGCCGATGTCGCCCAATTCGCTCGACGCCAGCGGCGCGACCTCGCGCAGCAGTGGGCCGGCTTTGCCCGGCGGCGTGGCGATGACCACCGCGTCCGCGTCGATCAGGATCGGCTCCGGCACCGGCCCGCAGACCAGGGCGAAACCGTCCGCGGTGCGGCGTAGTCCCCGCACGGCGGTGCGGGTGCGCGTTTGGAAGCCGGAGCCGGCCAGCGCGGCCGGAAGCTCGGCCAGTCCACCGGGGAAGGACATGAACACCGGTCCGGTGCGACCGGCGCCGGCCGCGGACGCATCCCGGGCTGCGCGGACGAGCGAGCCGCCTTTGCCGAGTCGAGCGGCCAGCGCCGGGATTGCGGCACGGAGCGAGATCTGCCCTGCCGGAGCTGCGTAGACACCGCCCAGCAACGGATCGACCAGCCGGTCCAGCACCTCACGACCGAGTCGCTGCGTGACCAGTTCGCCGACGCCGACGTCCGCGCCGAGCGGTTCGTGCGCGGCGTCCGCCTCCGCAGCGGCGCGAGCCAGCACGTCGGCGCTGAGCACGCCGGACTCGGCCACCTTGGTCAAGTCGGCCGGGATGCCCATCATCGTGCCGCTCGGCATCGGTCGCAGCCTGCCGTCCAGCCAGAGGCTCGAGGACGTGGTTGTCGCCGCATGCAGCCGGTCGCCCAGCCCCACCGCGCGGGCCAGCTCCAGCCCTTCCGGCCGGCGGGCCAACATCGCCTCCGCGCCCACGTCGACCGGCTGCCCGGCCAGCTCGGTGGCACGCAGCTTGCCGCCCAGCTGGTCGGTCTGCTCCAGCAGCAGGACAGACTCGGGGCCGAGCGCATCGGCCAGGAAGTACGCGGCGGACAACCCGGCGATGCCGCCGCCGACGACGACGACCCGGGTCATGCGTCCGGCAATGAGTGGACGAGTTCGACGATGCGGGTGAGCACGCCGGGGTCGGTGGTCGGCGGCACCCCGTGTCCGAGGTTGAAGATGTGGCCGTCTGCGGCCCGGCCCTCGTCGACGATCCGGCGCACCGCGCGCTCGATCACCGACCAGTCGGCACCGAGCAAGGCGGGATCCAGGTTGCCCTGAACCGCCGCGCCCGGGCCGATCCGGCGCGCAGCTTCGTCGAGCGGGATGCGCCAGTCCACCCCCACCACGTCCGCGCCGGCCTGTCGCATCAACGCCAGCAGCTCACCGGCCCCGACCCCGAAGTGGATGACCGGCACCCCGGTTCCGGCGACGCCGGCCAGCGCAGCGGTGCTGTGCGGCAACACGAACTGCGCGTAGTCGGCTGCCGACAGGGCGCCGGCCCACGAGTCGAACAATTGGACGGCGGCCGCGCCGGCGTCCACCTGCACCCGCAGGAAGGCACCGGCGATCTGGGCCAGCCGTCCGAGCAGGTCGTGCCACAGCGCCGGATCCGAGTGCATCAACGCCTTCGTGCGGGCATAGTCGCGAGACGGGCCGCCCTCGATCAGGTAGCTGGCCAGGGTGAACGGCGCGCCGGCGAAGCCGATCAGCGGCACCCCGTCGAGCGCTCCGACGAGGTGGCGCACTGATTCGGCGATGTCCGGGACGTCCGACGGATCAAGGGGTCGCAGCGCTGCGACGTCCTGCGCGGTGCGGATCGGCGCGGCCAGCACTGGGCCGATGCCGGCTTTGATGTCCACAGCCACCCCGACCGCAGCCAGCGGCACCACGATGTCGGAGAAGAGGATCGCGGCGTCCACCCCGTGCCGGCGCACCGGTTGCAGGGTGATCTCGGTGACCAGTTCGGGGGTGCGGCACGCCTCCAGTATTCCCACCGTGCCGCGCACCTCGCGGTACTCCGGCAGCGACCGGCCGGCCTGCCGCATGAACCACACCGGCGGCCGGTCCCCCGGGATTCCCCGCGCGGCGCGCACCAGCAGTGAGGCCGCGCTGGTCATCTCCGTAGTCATTCTCGTCATCCTAGGGAGGACTCGTTTGGGCGCGCCTCCTGGAAACTGTCGGAGGGCTCTGCCACGGTGAACTCGACCAAGTAACCGGTACTGCCGACCACCTGACCGGCGATCGGCAGCCTCAGGATGGGGAGGGCTGATGGACGCGGAATTCGCTCCCTGCCCCGATTGCGGGGTCGTGGTGATCGTCGAGGTTCCCCCGTGCGCGGAGCACGCTCCTGCCGACTGCCCCGACCGGGCCTGCACCCAGTGCGGTGCGGCGTTGGTCATCGATCCGTTCCCACTGATCACCGAGTTGACTCGCCGCCGGAGCCCCGCCGACGTGCCCTCGGCGGCCTGAGCCCGGAGCGTTGTGACGACCACACCCGACACTCGAGATCCCAGCGCCGACCCGGACACGTTCAGACGGGCCGTGGCGGCCCTGGAGAGCACCCAGGTGCGCAGCGAAGCCCTGGTCGAACCGATCCGACCACCGCAGAAGCTGGCCCCCTACAGCTACGCGTTGAGCATCGAAATCACGCCGCGCGGCGGTGACGAGCGCGACGGCGCAACCGGCCGGCTGGTGCTGCTGCACGACCCGGACGGCGCCGAGGCGTGGGACGGCGACCTGCGCCTGGTCGGCTACGCCGAGGCCGAGCTGAGCTCCGATATGGTCGGGGACCCGCTGCTGCCCCAGGTCGGCTGGAGCTGGCTGATCGACTCGCTGGCCGAGCGCGGCGCCGACTACACCGCAGCCGGCGGCACGGTCACCCAGACCACCTCAACCCGCTTCGGCGACGTGCACGGACCGGCAACCACCACGTCGCTGGAGCTGCGTGGGTCATGGACTGCGCTCGACGCCGATCTGACGCCACACCTGCTTGCCTTCGTCGACCTGCTCAGCATGGCTGCCGGGTTGCCGCCCGAGGGCGTCACCATGCTTGAACGGCGCTGATCACGACCGCCGCCAGGGTTCCCCCAGGCCGATCACCTAAGGTCTTCTCGTGAGTCCTCTCGCCGTTCCCCCAGTGGACGGCGTTGACGACGGCGACGAGCCCGTCGCTGCGGAGGAGTCTGCGCAGCTGCCGCAGCCCGTCCTGATCAGCGCGCCGGCCGAACCGTTGGACCCGCCGGCGGTGACCCGCTCAGAGATCGACGCCGCGGTGGCCCGACTGGCGGCCGGAACCGGTCCGCTCGCCGTGGATGCCGAGCGAGCGTCGGGATACCGCTACAGCCAGCGCGCCTACCTCGTGCAGCTCTGGCGCGAAGGCGTGGGCACGGTGCTCATCGACCCGATCGAAGTGGCCGCGCTGCCGTCCCTGCAGAGTGCGCTGGGTGCCGAGGAATGGATCCTGCACGCGGCCAGCCAAGATCTACCGTGCCTGCGGGAACTGGGACTGCAGCCGCAACGGCTGTTCGACACCGAACTGGCCGGCCGGCTGCTCGGCATGGAGCGGGTCAGCCTGGTCAGCATGCTCGTCCAGTTCTGCGGAATCACGCTGGAGAAGGGCCACTCGGCTGCCGACTGGAGCACCCGGCCGCTGCCCGAGGATTGGCTGGTCTACGCGGCCCTGGACGTCGAGTTCCTGCTCCCGCTGCGCGACGCCGTGGCAGCCGAACTGGACCGGCAAGGCAAGTCAGAATGGGCCCGGCAGGAGTTCGAGGCAGTCCTCGCCGCGGCCCCGCCGGCCGCGCGCGTCGATCCGTGGCGGCGCACCTCCGGCATCCACCAGGTCCGGTCCCGCCGGCAGCTGGCCTCTGTGCGGGCCCTGTGGCAGGCGCGCGACGAGCTGGCCGCCAGCCGGGATACCGCCCCGGGTCGTGTCCTGCCCGACTCCGCGATCGTCGCCGCGGTGCGGGCTAACCCGGCCACCGCCGCAGACCTGCTTCGGCTGCCGACGTTCAAAGGGCCCCGCCAACGCAAGCACGCGACGCGCTGGTTCGCGGCGCTCGCCGCCGCCCGGGCCCTGCCGGAGTCGGAGCTGCCGCTGTCGGCCGGACCGTCCGACGGCGATGGAGTACCTCCGGCGGCGCGCTGGCGCGAACGCGACCCGGCGGCGGCAGAACGGCTCGTGCACGTCCGCTCGGTGGTTGCAGAGCTGGCCGAGAAGCACGTCGTACAGGCGCAGAACCTGCTCGCCGGCGACGTCATCCGGCGGTTGTGCTGGACGCCTCCCGAGCTGACCGTCGACGCGGTTGCCGAAGCCCTTGCCGGGCTCGGCGCGCGATCCTGGCAGATCGCGCTGACCGCGGCCGAGCTCACCGGCGCGCTGCAGGCTGCCGCTGCCCCGGGTAGCTGAGCCGGCTGTCGCAGCGCCTGGCAAGCTGACGGCATGAGCACTCCGGACCTGCCCGCCCATGCCCTGCGCGACCCGCGGCAGAAGGTCGCCGCGCACCTGCGCGAGCTCGCCTATGAGGCCCTCGACAACACCGACGTCGACCTCGGTCTGGCTGCGCGGATCGCCGATGCGCTGCTGTCCCTGATCGACGTGGCTGCCGAACGCGACGCTGCCGCGCAGGCCACGGTGCGCGGAGCCGTCGACTACTTCGTACTGAACCGCGACGAGACCTCCGACCTGGACAAGTACGGCCTGCGCGACGACGCGGAGGTTGTGAACAAGGTCTGCGACGAGTTCCAGTTGCCGTCCTTCCGCGTCCGCTACTGACCTGATGACGTGGCCTCGGGACTGATCCTGGTCAACGGGCTGCCCGGCTCGGGCAAGACCACGCTGGCGGACTCGCTCGCGGCTGCGACAGGCCTGCCATTGCTCGTCAAGGACCGGGTCAAAGAGGCGCTAGCCGGCGCACTCGGCGATCTGCAGGTCAACCTCGGCGCCTTGGCGATGGAGATCGTGTGGTCGGCTGCAGCAGAGCTGGACGGCACCGTCATCGTCGATTCTTGGTGGTGGCGGCCCCGCGATCTCGGCCACGCCGGAACCGGTGTGGCACGCAGCGGCGCGTCCCGGGTCGACGAGATCTGGTGCGTCACGGGCGTCGAGCTGGCCCGGTCGCGCTATCGGACCCGACAGCGCGACCCGGTCCACCGCGATGCGGACCGGTTCAGCGACTGGGAGCTGTGGGCGGCAAGTGCGGCGCCGCTCGCCCTCGGCGCGGTCATCGAGGTCGATACGTCGGCGACGGTGGACATCGCCGCGCTGCGGGATCGGCTCGCCTTGGCTGGCGAGACGCGGCCGGGTGAGGGCTAGACAGCCGTGAGGTGCGCGATGGTGACGGTCTGCGGCGACCGAGCCGGAGCGGGCAGGCCGACCTGGCTCAGCGCGGCGCCGGACAGCTCCATCCCCTCGCCGCGCCAGCTCGTCGACGAGTCCGGCGTCACCAGCGACACCCGGTAACGAGTGTCGACGTCCAGGCCGGGCACACGCCACGGCGGCGGATCGGCTGCGGCGAAGTCGAGTTGGACGTACCCGGCGACCGCCGCGCGGCGATCGAGTGCGACCACGGCGTGCTGCCACACCGCTGTCGCCGGCGAGTCCACCCGGACGAGGCGACCGCTGTGCAGCAGTGCGCGGTGCTCCTTGTACAGCCGCACCCACTCGGCGAGTCGGGCCAGTTCGTCCGCGCCGGCGTCGGTGAGATCCCACTCGAAGCCGAAATCGCCGAAGAAGGCGGTGCCCACCCGGAAGTCGAGCGGCAACGTCCGCCCGGTCTGGTGATTGACCGGCGCGGAAACATGCGCGCCTAGATACTCCGGTGGCACGAGCTGGGCGGTCCAGCGCTGGATGGACTGGCGGCTCAGCGCGTCGGTCATGTCCGAGGTCCACACCCGCTGCACCCGACCGAGCACGCCGAGGTCGATCCGGCCGCCACCGGCGGCACAGCTCTCCCACTCGACGGCCGGATGCCGACGGCGCAGCTCGTCGAGTACTGCGTAGAAGGCCAGCGTGGCGTCGTGCACGCCAGGAGCACCGGCCCGCGATGCCGAACCGGCGTCCACGAGATCCCGGTTGTGGTCCCACTTCACGTAGTCGATCGGGTACTCGGTGAGGATCCGATCCACCTGGCCCAGCAGCTGGGCGCGGACCTCCTCCCGGCCGAAGTCGAGCACCTGTTGATTGCGCCACGCAGCGGGTACCCGGCTGCCGGTGGCCAGGATCCACTCGGGATGCGCGCGGTAGAGCTCGGAGTCGGGATTGACCATCTCCGGCTCGAACCACAACCCGAACTGCATTCCGGCGTCGTGCACATGATCGATCAAAGGCGTCAACCCGGTGGGCCAGGCCTGCGCCGACACCGTCCAATCACCGAGCCCGGCCTGGTCGTCCCGGCGGGCGCCGAACCACCCGTCGTCCAGCACGAACCGCTCGACGCCGACCGCCGCGGCGCGATCGGCAACCGCCTTCAGCCGGGGCAGGTCGTGGTCGAAGTACACGGCCTCCCAGACATTGAGGTTGACCGGACGCGGCAGCCGCGGATGGGCCGGCTCGGCGCGCAGGTACCCGTGCACCTGGGCGGCCAGCGAGTCCAGTCCGTCGACCGACGCGCCGAGGTGCACCCACGGCGTCGCGTACGACTCCCCCGCGGCCAGGACGACCTCCCCGGGCAGCAGACCTTCACCACCACCCAGAACGGTCACTCCGGATGGCTGCCGCTCGAGGTAGTAGCGCGAGTTGCCGCTCCACGCCACGTGCATGGCCCACACCTCGCCGTGCCCGAACCCGAACGCCTGTGTGCCGGCGACGAGCATCGTCGGCGAGTCGGGGCCGGGCTTGCCGCTCTGCCCGGTGCGCAGCCACGTGCCGTCGCCGATCCGGTGCCGCTGCGGCACCCGCTCGAGACAGTGCCGGCCGGTGAAATCCAGCGCCTCGGTGACGTGCTCGGGCACCGGTACGACCACGTCCAGCGCATCAATCACGTACCGGGTCGCACCGGTGTTGGTCACGGTGTGCCGCAAGCGCAGGCCACCGCCGGCCAGCACCTGCAGCTCGGTGCGCAGGCTCAGCTGCGCCACCTCGTCGAGCGCATCGATCGTCACCGCCGCATCAGCCACGCTGATCGCGGTGGCGCGGAACGCAGTGGACCAATCGGTACCGGGCGCGTCGTCAGCGAGGCGGAACCCGGCCAGCCCGGGCGTGCCGCGCCATGCCTGCGACGGCTCCGGCAGGACCGCCACCGATCGGCCGGTGACGTGCTGGCTGCCCAGCGCCGCTCCAGCGACTCCTACTGTGGCGGCGACATCTGCGCCGCGGTCAGCCCCTGGGCGGCCACCCCGAACCAGGCGATGCGCGGCAGCGACCCGTCCACCGGAACGACGACCAACCCGGTCGCCGCGGCACCCTCCGCGCCTCGCGCCGCGAGCAGGACAGGATCAGTTGAGTGAGCCACGGGAACCCTTCGGCCTCGAGCGGTGGGCGGCGGCTCAGTCGCTGCGATCGGCGGAGAACGAACCGGTGTCGTGGGACTGCTCTTTCTCCGGGACATCCGCCGGCGCGAGGTCGGCGGTCCACTCCACGATGCGCCTGCTGATCGCCTGCACCGTCAGCCCGGCGGCGTTGCGAACATCCGGCACCTTGCCGTGCTCCAGGAACCGGGTGGGCACGCCGATGGTCCTGGTCGGCACGGTGTTGCCGGCGGCCTGCAGGGCCTGAGCCAGCCGGGAGCCGACCCCGCCCACTTCCAGACCGTCCTCGACGGTGACGACCAGTGACGCGCGGTTGCCGAGCACCAGCAACTCCGGGTCGATCGGGGTTACCCAGCGCGGATCGACGACCCGGACGGTGAACCCTTCGCCGGTCACCCGCTCGGTAGCCGCCAGCACCTCCGCGGCCATCGAGCCGACGGAGACGACGAGGACATCCACCCGGGCGTCCGCGGCCGGCTCGCTCAGCACGTCGACGCCGCCCTGGCGACGCAGCGCCGGCAAGTCGTCGGTGAGCGGCGTCTTGGGGTAGCGCAGCACCGTCGGCCCATCGCTGCACTCGACAGCTTCGCGCAGTTCCGCGCGCAGGGTCGGTTCGTCGCGCGGCGCAGCGATCCGCAGCCCGGGCACCATGCCGAGCATCGCCAGATCCCAGATGCCGTTGTGGCTCGGGCCGTCTTGACCGGTGATGCCAGCCCGGTCGAGCACCACGGTCACCGGCAACTTGTGCAGAGCCACGTCCAGCAACAACTGGTCGAACGCCCGGTTGAGGAAGGTGGCGTACAGCGCGACCACCGGATGCATGCCGCCGGTCGCCAGGCCGGCGGCCGAAGTCATCGCGTGCTGTTCGGCGATGCCCACGTCGTAGAACCTGGTCGGGAACCGCTTGGCGAAAGCACCGAGTCCGGTCGGATCGCACATCGCGGCGGTCACCGCCACGACGTCGTCGCGCTGCTCGCCCAACCGCAGCATCTCCGCGGAGAAGACACCGGTCCAGCTCCGTCCCGGCGATGCAGTGGGACGGCCGGTGGCGGGATCGAAGCCGCCGGTCTGGTGCATCTGGTCGGCCTCGTCGTTCTCGGCCGGCGCGTAGCCATAGCCCTTGCGGGTGACGACGTGCACGATGACCGGCGCGCCGAAGTTCTTGGCCAACCGCAGCGCGGTCTCCACCGTCTCGATGTCGTGGCCGTCAACAGGGCCGAGGTACTTGAGGCCGAGGTCCTCGAACATGCCTTGCGGCGACACCAAGTCCTTCACGCCGCGCTTCATCCCGTGCAGCGCGTCGTAGATCGGCGGGCCGACCACCGGGGTACGTCCCAGCGTCTCCTTCACCGTGCGCAGCATGCGTTCGTATCCGGGCTTGAGCCGCAACCCGGCCAGGTGGTTGGCCAGCCCACCGATGGTCGGCGAGTACGAGCGGCCGTTGTCGTTGACGACGATGACCACCGGCCGGTCCGAGGCAGCGATGTTGTTCAACGCCTCCCAGCACATCCCACCGGTCAGCGCGCCGTCGCCGACGACGGCGACCACCGGGCGACGCTCACCGCGCACGTCATACGACTTCGCCAGCCCGTCGGCATAGGACAGCGCCGTGGACGCGTGCGAGTTCTCGATCCAGTCATGCCCGCTCTCGGTGCGGCTGGGATAACCGGACAGGCCGCCGGTCTGGCGCAGGGTGGGCATCCGGTCCGCCCGGCCGGTCAGGATCTTGTGCACATAGGCCTGGTGGCCGACGTCGAACAGGATCGGCTCGCTCGGCGAGTCGAACACCAGGTGCAATGCCAGCGTCAACTCCACGACGCCCAGGTTCGGACCCAGATGGCCGCTCGTGCGAGACACCTGGATGACCAGCAGGTCGCGGATCTCGGCGCACAGCACCACCCGCTCCTCGTGGGTCAACGCGCGCAGATCGTCAGGGCCGGATATTCGGCTCAGCACGGACGTCATGGTTGGCAGCCTACGACTCACTCCCGGCCGCAGTCCGGCGGCGTGCCGAATCCGCGGTCGGCGCCGGTGGCTTCGGGACGCACCTCGAGCAGACGCGAGCGCGGGGTCACCGCAGCGTCAGGTCCGGACCGGCGGCGTGTCACCCGGCGGCTGGATGGTGGCGACGCACTCGACGTGATGGGTCATCGGGAACGCGTCCAGTGCACGCAGGCCGGCGAGCCGCCACCCGGCATCCAGGCAGGCTCGAAGATCCCGCGCCAGGGCGGCCGGATCGCAGGCCACGTAGCAGATGGCGCGCGGCGCCAGATCGAGGATCGCGCGCATCACCTCGACCCCGGCGCCGGCCCGCGGCGGATCGAGGACGACGAGATCAGCCTGGCCGAGGGCGGTGACCGCGGCCGGGTCGATGCGGCTGTGCCGAGCTTCCGCCCAGGGAAACTGAGCAAGCGCCGCAGCGGCGTCGCGCACTGCCCCGCGGTGGCCCTCGACACCGATCACGGTGCCGGTTTCGCCGACGTCCTGGGCCAGCGCCGCGGTGAACAGCCCGGCGCCGGCGAAGAGGTCCAGCACCCGGTCGCCGGCCCGCACTGCCAACGCCTGGCGGACGAGGCGAACCAACGTGCCGGCCATCTCCGGGTGCACCTGCCAGAACCCGGTCGCGGCGACGCGGTAGTCGATCCCCTCGACGTGTTGGGTGAGCTCGTGCGGACCGCTGACCGGCCGCCACTGCACGCGCTGCGCGCTGCGGCGCCGGCCGCGATCACGCGGGTCCGGGGCCCGTCCGACGACACTGCGCTCGCCGTCCGACC
Source organism: uncultured Actinomycetota bacterium (assembly GCA_963703085.1). Taxonomy (GTDB): domain Bacteria; phylum Actinomycetota; class Actinomycetes; order Mycobacteriales; family Jatrophihabitantaceae; genus DATAEG01. The sequence goes on from OY969789.1 coordinate 284,960, forward strand.
CGACCGCGATGTCGAGTTCACCGAGCCCGGGCCAGCGCTGGGTCAGCTCCGGGGCATCGCCGACGCCCGGCGCGCCCAGCGGGCAGCGGGTCAGCACTTCGATCTGGTGCGAGCGATGCCGGCGCAGCCCGACCACGCCCCCGGCGCCGACCGCGTACTGGGTACGGGTGCGCCAACCGAGCATGCCGCCGGGCAGCTCCTCGACGACGACCGGCAGGTCCAGGCCGGCCAAACGCTGCAGTTGCTCGCGGACCACCGCTGCCTTCAACGCTCGCTGCGCGGCAGGTCGCACGTGTTGCCAGTCGCAGCCACCGCACCGTCCCGGACCGGAGTGCGGGCACGGCGCGGGAACCCGGTCGACCGAGGCGGCCAGCACCTCGACGGCATCCGCGCGGCAGAACGAGCCGCCGTTGTCCTCGGTGACGGTCGCCCGGACCCGCTCTCCGGGCAAGGTGTGCCGAACGAAAACCACCCGCCCGCCTTCGCCGCCGAACCGCGCAACACAGTGCCCGCCGTGGGCGACCGGGCCGATGTCCAACTCCAGCGTGCGACCCACCCACGACTGGTCAGCCGGCACGGTCACCTCCGGGCTCGCGCGGGAGGGAGAGATACACCGTGCGGACGGCGATGGATTGCCGCACCTGGCCGAGGATCTCCTCGAAGAACTCGGCCCGATACGTCGAGTCGGTGATGACGTAGATCGCGAAGTAGAACGCCGCCACACCGCCGAGCAGCGCGCACACCCGGATCAGGGCGTGCGAGACGTCCAGCGCCCAGCCGAACAGATGCAGGTGCAGGGCGGTGGTGTGGATGTTCGCGCCGAGCCACGACGTGATCACCTCGGGACGGATGACGACGAATCCGAAGACGAGGAAGAAGGCGGCGTTGATCAACCCGACGAGCACGACCTGCACCACCTGGGTGAACAGCAGCACAAGCAGCACGTTGCCCCGCTCGCGGCCGCTGAGCGGTGCAGCGTGCAGCGCGCCGGGCAGCCCGGTCAGCGAGGCCGCCACCGGCGTGCCAATGGCCGCCGAGCGGACCGTCTCGTCCTTCATCTCGCCCCGGAGCTTGGCCACCTCGGTGGGCAGTCGGGCCAGCAGGAAGCCGAGCGCGACAATGCCCAGGAACGCCAGCGCGGCGGTGAGCCGTCCGGGCCTCAGCGATGCGGCCACCTGCCAGAAGTCGGCGGTCACGAACAGCGTGATGCTGATCAGCAGCATCAGCGGCAACGCCCTACCGGCGAGTCCGATCACGCTGCCGAGTTGCCGCGCCATTTGCCCGATCGCCCAGCGGATCATCGGGATGATGCCGTAACTGACGATCAGGTAGACGATCCCGAGGATGATCAGGCTGCTGACCACCTCGAGCCCGGCGTCCACCGCACTGCGATGCACCGCAAACACGACCAGTGCGGGCAACACCAGGAACAGGCCGAGCTCGACCCGTCCCACCCGATCCGGCAACTGCAGCGCCGACCGGCCGCGCAGCCGGTTCACGATCAGCAACGCGCCGAGCACGGCGAGCGCCGCGGCGACCAGTGCCAGAGTGTTCTGCCACCACCGCCAGCGCAGGTCGGCAGCGAAGGTCAGCTGCAGCAGCAGGATCACGCCGAGGGCCGGCAACGCCCGGGTGAACACGTCGCGATCGGCGCGATAGTCCTCGATGAAATGGGGCAGGCCGCGAGCGAGGAACCATTGCTCGGTGGTCGTCCGGACATCCGACGGCGCGGCGGGCATGGTTGGGGACGTCGTCGACGGTCGCTAGGCCCGCGGCGAGCCGGTCGGCTCGGTCGGCGCGGTGGGTGCAGCAGGCGCGGCAGGGGGCGGCGCGGACTTGCTGCGCGAGGTGGCCGGCTTAGTTGCTGCGGGCGGATGGTGCAGCGACCCGGCCGCGGCGCGGCGCGATTCCGGAATCACGTCGCGGGAGGTGGGCAGCATCTGCCGTTGAGCGCGCTCCTGCGACGAATCCAACTGCCAGGGAACGCTGGTCACCATCACGCCTGGCTGGAACAGCAGCCGGCCCTTCAGCCGCAGCGCGGACTGGTTGTGCAGCAGATTCTCCCACCAGTGGCCCACCACGTACTCCGGAATGAACACGCTGACCACGTCGTTCGGGCTCATCTTGCGAATGCCCTTGACGTACTTGACGATCGGCGTCGTCACCTCGCGGAACGGCGATTCCAACACGGTCAGCTTGACCGGCAACCCGCGCCGCTCCCACTCCGCGAGCAGTCCCCTGGTCTCCGCGTCGTCGACGTTCACGGTGAGTGCGGTCAGCGTGTCCGGGCGGGTAGCCCGCGCGAAGGCCAAGCGCCCGCAGCGTCGGCTTGTGCAGCTTCGACACCAGCACCACAACGTGATTGCGGGCCGGGAGCACCAGACCGCTGGTGTCGTCCGGATCGGTAGCCAACTCGGCCCCGACCCGCGCGTAGTGCTTGTAGATGCCGCGCATCCCGGCGTACAGGATCGGCATCGCGATCAGCACCAGGTAGGCGCCCTTGGTGAACTTGGTGATGGTCACGATGATCAGCACGAGGCCGGTAAGGGACGCACCGAACGCGTTGATCGCCCGGGACCTCATGATGCGCCGGCGTACCGCCTGGTCCCGCTCGGTGCGCAGCAGCCGGTTCCAATGCCGCACCATTCCGGACTGGCCGAGGGTGAAGGACGTGAACACGCCGATGATGTAGAGCTGGATCAGCCGGGTGACGTCCGCGCCGTAGATGAAGATCAGCGAACCAGCCACTATCGCCAGCATGAGGATGCCGTTGCTGAACACCAACCGGTCGCCCCGGGTGTGCAACTGACGCGGCAGGTTGCGGTCCTGGGCGAGGATCGAGCCGAGCAGGGGGAATCCGTTGAAGGCGGTGTTGGCGGCCAGCACCAGGATCAGCGCGGTGGCGGCCTGGATGTAGAAGAAGCCCACCGAGTGGTCCCCACCGAAGATCGACGAGGCGAGCTGCGCGATCACCGTCTTCTGCGGTGCGTTTGAGCAGTTCGCGAATCCCTCCAGATCGCAGGCGTGTGCGGCAACCCGCACCTTGGCGATGACGGCGAGCACCGTGATGCCGCTGAACATGCCGCAGGCAAGCAGTCCCATCATCACCAGCGTCTTGCGGGCGTTGTCCGCCTTGGGTTTCTTGAACGCCGGAACGCCGTTCGCGATTGCTTCCACGCCGGTCAGCGCGGTACACCCGGAGGAGAACGCCCGGAGGGCGAAGAAGATCAACGCCAGCGCGCCCATGTTGCCGTAGCCGGCGTGCGCGTCGATGTGATACTTCGCCGACTCGGCCACCGGGGCGTCGCCGACGATGGTGCGGAACACTCCGGTCAGGATCATGATCCCGACGCCGACTGCGAAGGCGTAGGTCGGGATAGCGAACGCGGTGCCCGCCTCCCGGACGCCGCGCAGGTTCGCCGCCGTCAGTAACGCGACGAACAGCAACGCCATTTCCACGCGGTGCGAGTGCAGGGAGGGAATGGCGGAGATGATGTTGTCCACGCCGGAGGACACCGACACGGCCACCGTCATGACGTAGTCGACGAGCAGTGCGCTGGCCACCACCACGCCGGCTTGTCTGCCGATGTTCTTGGTGGCCACCTCGTAGTCGCCGCCGCCGGTCGGGTACGCGACGACCAGTTGCCGGTACGAGGCGACGACAGTAAGCAGCAGGATCACGACCACTGCCGCCAGCCAGGGCGCGAGGAACAGGTAGGCGGTGCCGGCCAGGGTCAGGACGAGCAGGATCTCCTGCGTCGCGTAGGCGACGCTGGAGAGTGCGTCGCTGGCGAAGATCGGCAGGGCCAGCCGCTTGGGCAGCAGGGTGTGCCCGACCTTGTCGGAGCGGACCGGGCTGCCGATCACCAGCCGTTTGGCGACCCGGGTCACTGCGCTCATCGAGCGCCGCCCGGCGCGCCGTCAACGGCGCGCGTCGCTGCTGCCACGGGGGTACCCACGTCGGGTGAGGATACGGCGCTTTGCCCAGCGTGCCAGGATCAGACCCGGCGCGGGGCGGTGAGTACCGTCCGTAGCCGCAGTCAACCAGTCCGCCAGAGGAGGCTCCCGCCGTGCACGTCGTCGTGATGGGGTGCGGTCGCGTCGGCGCGACGCTGGCTCTCCGGCTCGCCAAACTGGGCCACAGCGTGGCGGTGATCGATCAGGATCCTCTCGCGTTTCACCGCCTGGGCAGCCACTTCGGCGGCAGCACCGTGGCCGGAATGGGGTTCGACCGGGACACGCTGATCGAGGCCGGCATCGAGCAGGCCGACGCGTTCGCCGCGGTGAGCAGTGGCGACAACTCCAACATCATCGCCGCCCGAGTAGCCCGCGAGACGTTCAACGTCACCAAAGTGGTGGCCCGGATCTACGACTTCCGGCGCGCCGAGATCTACGAGCGCCTCGGTATCCCGACGATCGCCACCGTGCCGTGGACGGCGCACCGGCTGCTGCAGCAGGTCCTCGGTGAGGCGACCACGGAGGAGTGGCGCGACCCGTCCGGCCGGGTGGCGCTGGTCGCGTTGGCGATGGACGAGTCCTGGATCGGTCAGAAGGTGACCGAGATCGAACAGGCGACCGGATCGCGGGTAGCGATGATCACCCGGTTCGGCCTGGGTGAACTGCCGACCCTGTCGACGGTGTTGCAGGACGGCGACATCGTGCATGTCATGGTGACCGACGACCGCCGCAAGGCGCTGCCCGACATCGTGTCGGCCGCGCCGGATGGAGCCTGAGCTATGAAGATCGCCGTCGTGGGCGCGGGTTCGGTCGGCAGGTCGATCGCGCGCGAACTGATCGGCAACGGTCATGAACTGCTGCTCATCGACAAGGAACCGCGCAAGGTCGCCGCGGACCGGGTCGCCGGTGCGCAGATGCTGAACGCCGACGCTTGCGAGGTCGCCAGCCTCGAGGACGCCGGATTGGCCAGCTTCGACGTGGTGGTGTCGGCGACCGGCGACGACAAGGTCAACCTGGTGGTCTCGCTGTTGGCGAAGACCGAGTTCTCGGTGCGCCGGGTCGTGGCGCGGATCAACCATCCGTCCAACGAATGGCTGTTCACCGAGGCGTGGGGCGTGGATGTCTCGGTGTCCACCCCGCGGGTGCTGGCGGCCCTGGTCGAGGAAGCAGTCTCGGTCGGCGACCTGGTCCGGCTGTTCTCGCTGCGGCAGGGTCAGGCGAACCTGATGGAGATCACGCTGCCGCCGGAAGCGAAATGCGCCGGCCACCCGGTCCGAGCGTTGTCGCTGCCCCGAGACGCGGCCCTGGTCGCGATCGTGCGCGGCTCCCGGGTGATCGCACCGACGCCGGACGACCCGCTCGAGGCCGGCGACGAACTACTCTTCGTCGTCCTTCCCGAGGTGGAGGACCAGCTGCGGCAGGTGTTCGGGAAGACCGCCGAACCGGCCTGATCTCGGGTCAGCTGGCGAGGCTCAGTCGGAGCCTGGCGCGGCGGATGGTCCAGAACGCGAACCCGAGCGCCAGCGCCGTCAGCGGATAGCCCATCGCGATCCGGGCGACGGCGAGCCAGCCGGTGTTGTGCCGGGAGAACAGGGTGAGCTGGACGATGCCGCGCGCTGCGAAGATCAGGGTGGCCGCGGCGGTGGCCCGCAGGTAGGCGCGCAACAGGATCGGGCGCCGGTACCAGGGCTCGGCCGGCTCGTCCGCGACCGACGGGTCGAGGAACTCCCAGATGACCCCGACCAGTGGGCGGCGCACCAGCATGCTGGCCAGGCACACGCTGCCGTAGACGATGCTGGACCAGATGCCGAGCAGGAAGTAGCCGCGGGCTTGCCCGGTGCGGGCCGCGATGATGGCGGCGATGAGCACGCCGAACAGGCCGCTCAGCGCCTGCTGCACAGGTTGGCGGCGCGCCATCCGATAGGCCGACAGCAGCAGCGCCGAGGCCACTGCCGCGACGACGGCCACCCGCAATGACGAGACCGCGTTGACGGCGACGAACACCACGGTGGGAACGGCGGTCACGAGCATCCCGGTCCAGCCGCCGAGTCCGGTCATGAGCTGCGACCGGAACTGTTCCCGCAGATCAGGCAGGGCGTCTGCGGGGCCAGGACGCTCGCCGTCCGGGACGGGTGAACTCACTGCGGTGCGCGCAGTTCGTACCTCGGGTTGTACATCGCGGGATGGCCATCGTGCATGCCGACCCGGCCGAAGGCCATCATCGTGCGGCCGGGCTCGATCCCGGCGATCCGGCGCCGACCGAGCCAGACCAACGAAATGGTGCCGGACCCGTCGTACAGCTCGGCCTCCAGCGTCGGCACGCTCTGCCGCGGGGTGTAGGCCACCGACCGGATCCGCCCGACGACCTCAGTGCGCTCGCCGCACGACACCCGCGAGCAGGCCTTGGCCTGGGTGGTGTCGACTTCCTCGCGCAGCTCCTGCGCGTCCAGCGATCCGGCTGACGCGACCAGCCGGCGCCGCAGCGACGGTTTGTGTCCCATACCCCCAAGAGTAAGCCTGTTCCGGGCGAACGAACGGACCGACCGGCGCGGTCAGGAATCGGCAGCGGCCTGCTGTGCCTCGCGGATCTGCTCGGCCACCTCTTCGGGCAACGTCAGCGGGATGGGGTCGCGCACCGGGAGCGGATCGGTACCGCGCACGACCACCAGATTGCGGATCACCCGGTTGAACGTCTTCGCCACCTTGGGATCGGTGGCCGGTGCGCCGACCAGCATCGCCCGGACGAACCACCGGGGACCGTCCACTCCGACGAACCGCACCTTGGACATCCCGCCGTCGGCCGGGATCGAGCCGGTCAACTCGATGCCGAACTCGCCCTCGCTCTCCTGCGCGGTGCCGCGCTGCGTCCCGATCGACGACTTGATCTCGGCGCGCACCTCGTCCCAGATCCCCTCGCTGCGCGGCGCGGCGAAGACCCCGAGCTGCATGTGCCCGGCGGTGTGCGCGAGCGTCGCGGCGACCGCAACCCCGGTCTCGTCCACGTCGACGCGAAGATCCAGCCCGGGGGCCCCTGGAATGCGCAGGGCACCGAGGTCCACCCGCTCCATGTCGTCGTCCGGCGCGTCGGTGATGTCGAACGGACCGGTCGTGGCGTCGACCTCGACGTGCCGCTTGGTCTCCCAGGGTGGTGTGGCGTCGAGCTTGTCGCGGTCGGTACGCCGGTCCTTCCGGGCCCTGCGCCGACCCTTGTCCGGACGATCCCGCCGCGCCGCGCGGCGCGACTCGGCGCGCGGCCGCCTCGACGCAGCGGTTGTCCCGGCGTCGGTGCCGGTGGGCTCGTCGACCTCATCGGCCTGCTCGTCGGGCTCATCGGCCTGCTCGTCGGGCTCGTCGAGCACCTCGTCCTGGTCGTCGACCTCCTCGTCGTCGCGGGAGGCCAGCACCTCATCGATCTTGGCGCTGATCTCGTCGTCGACCTTCGAGCGGTTCCGCTCGCGTCGGAGTGCCATCTAGAGCTCTTCCTCTCGGTCCAATGCATATGCGCCGCCGGTGGACCCGTGCCCACCCGAGCCGCGCTCCGATCCGGGCAGCTCGGCCACCTCGTCGAACCGCGCGTTCTCGACGCGCTGGATCACCAGCTGCGCGATCCGGTCACCGCGGCGCAGCTGCAACCGTCGCACCGGATCGTGGTTGATGACGATCACCTTGATCTCGCCACGGTAGCCCGCATCGATCGTGCCCGGCGCATTGACCAGCCCGACACCGAAGCGCGCGGCCAGCCCGGAGCGCGGGTGCACGAACGCCGCGTACCCGGCGGGCAGCGCGATGGCCAGTCCGGTCGGCAGCACGGCCCGCTCACCCGGGTCCAATTCCGCGTCGACCGCGGTAACGATGTCGGCCCCGGCGTCGCCGGGCAGCGCGTACGCAGGCAATGGCAGCTCCTCGTCCAGCCGTTGCACGAGCACCTGGACGGTGCTGGCGATACGCCCGGCCGAAGGTTGGTCCACAGCCGGGCAGGCTACCGGGCACAGGACGAGATCCGGTCACCGAGCGACGCGCGCACAGCCGGCCGGCACTGTTCGGACGGATACGCTGGGCCGGTGAGCGACCCCTCCGCGACCCCACCCGTCGGGACGCAGGGCGTGCGTTTCGACGAGCTGCTGCGCACGCCGTGGTGGTGGTATCCGGCCGCGCTGGCCGTCGGGGCGGTGCTCGCCGCCGAGTTCTTCCTCGCCGACCATGGTCTGCAGGTATGGCTTCCCTATGTCGTGCTGCTGCCGATCGCGCTGGTGATCGTGTGGTGGCTGGGCCGGATGCGCGTGCAGGTATCGGGCGGCGAACTGCGGGTCCGGGATGCGCATGTCCCGGTGCAGTTGATCGAGTCCGTGATCGCGCTCGATGGGCGCACCTTGCGCCGGCTCGTGGGCAGGCAGGGCGACCCGCAGGCGTTCGTGGCGATCCGGCCGTGGATCGGGCCCGGGGTACAGGTGATCCTCGACGACCCGGACGATCCGACTCCGTACTGGGTGATCAGCACGCGCCGGCCGGCCGAGCTCGTCGCTGCGCTGCGCGCATCAGACTGACCCAGCCGCGCGAGCGCTCAGCCTTGGATGATCCGCGGGTCGTTGCGGTTCAGTTCCGGGCGCAATTCCGCGAGCAGTCGGGTGCCCATCGACCGGGTGGCGCGGCGGTTGAACTCGGCGCCGGCGACGGCGCCGGCCAGGAACGGCGCGAGGGACGTTGCGCTGCGGCCCACTCTGCGCAGCAACACTCCGCGCAACTCTCGCCGCGTGGCTACTCCGAGCACCGCGGCGATCCCCTGTCCGGCCGCGGCCGGGTCCACGACACGTCGCCGCATCCAGGCGACGAGGTACGCGCCGGCCCGGTCGCGCGCGGTGCCGTCGGCCGGAATGCCGGCGATCTCGTGCAGTTCGGCCACCATCTTGAGTTCGATGGCCACCACGCAGATCGTTTCGGCTGCGATTTGGACCGGGGCTGCCAGCAACGCCGGCGGCGCTACGAATTCGACCGCCGAAAGCCCGCCGGCCGCGGCTCCGATCGCTGCAGACGTCTTCACCGCGGTGGCCACCAGATGCTCGGCAATCGCGGAATCGCTCTTGTTCGGGTACTGCCGGCGCAGCGCCGCCTGGTCGCGCACCGCCACGGACGGGGCGATCTCGACCACCGTGTCGGTGAGCCAGCGCCCGGCCGCGACTGCGCTCACTCCAGCGGCGCGGGCACTGCGGCCCAGCGCCGCCACCAGCGAAGCGAACGCCGCCACCCGGCCGCGGTGGGAGTCGTCGTCGGGCTGGCCGACGCTTTCGATCAGCTCGGCCAGTACCTGCGGATCCACCGACGGTCGGCCCGTCGGTGGATCGCGGCGAGGCGTCACGCCCCGATCAGGCGCAGTCTCGGCAGATCAGCTGATTGCCCTTCTGCCGCGCCAGCCGGCTGCGGTGGTGCACCAAGAAACACCGGGAACAGGTGAACTCGTCATCCTGCTTCGGCAAAACCCGGACGGTCAGTTCCTCGCCGGAGAGGCTGGATAGGTCAGCCCCCGGCAGTTCGAGCGCCTCGTTCAGTTCCGTCTCATCGACATCGATGCTGCCGGACTGCGCTTCAGCGCGGCGAGCCTTCAGCTCTTCCAGCGAGTCCTCGCCCAATTCTTCGACATCCCCGCGTCGGGGAGCGTCGTAGTCGGTCGCCATTCTTGTGTCGTCAACTCCTCGAGAAATCTCCGCGTTTGGCCATATTCCGTCCGGTCCGCGACCACGCTGTCAGCGGGGCAACGGCCGGGCGACGCGGTAAGTGCCCGCTACTGTTCACGTGCTCACGTCCAGTACCGATGTCCGCTCCGTCACCGTGCTCCCGGGATGGTTACCCGCAAAGACGGCAGAGTGACGGAGGCGGAAGGCTACCGCGTCTGCCAAGGCTGAGTAACGGCGGGGAGCGCCTGCGCATTCCCGCCCCCTCGGCCGGTTACCCTCGTGCCAACGCGGGGCTCGCGATTGCGATGACCCAAGGAAGCAAACCGGAGATGGAGTCGATGCCGGCAACCGCTGTACGTCGTCCTGTCCCGGCGATCGTTTTCCTCCTCATCCTGTCGCTGCTGGCGGCCATCGTGTGGTGGCGGGTACTGCACCGGGCCAGCGATGCGAGCACGCCGAACGGCACCAAGAACAGCTGCAGCAGCTCCGCGCCGAGCAAGCCGGTCGCCCTTCCGGCACCGAAGTCGGTGTCGCTCACCGTGCTCAACGGCAACGGCAAGTCCGGGCTCGCAGCCACGATCAGCAACCAGTTGAAGGCGCGCGGGTTCAAGATCGCCAAGTACGGCAACGACGACCCGGTAGCCGGCGTCGCCGAGATCCGCTACACCAGCAAGTACGCGACGGCTGCGACCGTGGTCAAGGCCTATCTGCCCGGCGCAACCCTGGTCCACCTCGACGGCACCACCGCCGGAGTAACTGTCTCGCTCGGGGCGAAATTTGCCGCGCTGGCGAGTGCGACGGCAGTGCAGAAGGCGCTCAGCACCGCCTCGAAGGCTCCAGCACCGACCTGCTGACCCCACCACCTGACGCAGCGCCCGGCCGTTAGGCTCCTGTCGCCGAGAGCAGCGAGTGCGTGGGATCTGAGGAGACAGCCGTGTCCGTGCCGTCCGACCCTGTCAGTGAGCAGTCTTATCGGGCGTACGGCATCGACATCGGCGGCAGTGGCATCAAGGGAGCCTTGGTCGACACCCGGACCGGGACATTGCTGACCGACCGCACCAGGGTCGCCACACCCCAGCCGTCCACGCCCAAGGCGGTGGCAAAGGTCGTCGCCCAATTGTCCCGGGAGGCCGGCAACCCGGCCCTGATCGGTGCCACCTTTCCTGCCATCATCCAGCACGGCGTGGCCCGCTCGGCGGCAAACGTGGACCAGTCCTGGATCGACACCGACGTCGACAAGATCTTCACCACGGCGACCCGCGGCGAGGTGTACGTGCTCAATGACGCGGATGCCGCCGGGCTGGCCGAAGTCCGCTTCGGCGCTGCCAAGGGCGTGCCCGGCGTCGTCATCGTGCTGACCTTCGGCACGGGCATCGGCAGCGGTCTGTTCCTGGACGGGCGCCTGGTGCCCAACACCGAACTCGGGCACCTGGAGATCGACGGCAAAGATGCCGAGAGTCGCGCGGCCGCGTCGGTGAAGGACAAGCAGAAGATGTCGTACAAGGAGTGGGCCAAGCGGGTAAACCATTACCTGCGCGCCGTGGAAAAGCTGTTCACGCCCGACCTTTTCGTGCTAGGTGGCGGCGTGAGCAAAGACAGCGACAAGTGGCTGCCGGAGCTCAAGTCGGGAACTCCGATGCGCGTCGCGCAGTTGCTGAACAACGCCGGGATCGTCGGTGCCGCACTCGCCGCCATCGAACGACACGCAGAGTAAACGTCATCGCTTCGCTCCGGGCAGTACAATAAGACGCTGAGACGGTGCGCCCGACCGAAACGGCACTCAACGTCGCTATCGATCGCCCGTCCGACTCGTCCTCCAATACCTCCGCATGTCGGTACATCACGTTTCGTCATGTGACTGCGCGAGGTGCACGACCGAGATGAAAGGCTGTCAGTGGCCCGCAGCGATCTGTCCCGCACCGTCGCCGCCTCGCCTGCGAAGGCAGCGGTCAACAAGCCGGTGAAGAAAGCCAAGACCCCGCCGGCCAAGGCCAGCAAGTCCGCGCCGGCCCGTCCGGTCAAGGCGGTGACACCCGCCAAGAAGGCTCCGACCGCGAAACCAGCGGCGAAGGCGACTGCAAAAGCGACCGCGACGGCGACGAAGCCCGCCAAGAAAGCCGCAGCCAAGTCCACGAAGGCGGCGCCCGGGACGACGGACGGGGCGACGATGGACGGCGAGGTGGTGGTCGAGGTCAACGGCGGCGTGGTCGCAGCCGAGGAGACTGAGGAGATCACCCCGGTCGAGGGCGAAACCGAGTTCACCTGGGACGACGAAGAGGAGTCCGAGGCACTGCGCCAAGCGCGCAAGGACGCGGAGATGACCGCGTCGGCCGACTCGGTGCGGGCCTACCTCAAGCAGATCGGCAAGGTGGCCTTGCTGAACGCCGAGGAAGAGGTCGAACTGGCCAAGCGCATCGAGGCCGGCCTCTACGCCTCCGAGCGGATGCGGGTGATCAGCGAGAAGAGCGAGAAGCTCCCGATCCAACAGCGGCGTGACCTGAACTGGATCATCCGCGACGGCGAGCGCGCCAAGAACCACCTGCTCGAGGCCAACTTGCGGCTCGTCGTGTCGCTGGCCAAGCGCTACACCGGCCGCGGCATGGCATTCCTGGACCTGATCCAGGAGGGCAACCTGGGCCTGATCCGTGCGGTCGAGAAGTTCGACTACACCAAGGGTTACAAGTTCTCCACCTATGCCACGTGGTGGATCCGGCAGGCCATCACCCGGGCGATGGCCGACCAGGCTCGCACCATCCGGATACCGGTGCACATGGTCGAGGTCATCAACAAGCTCGGCCGCATCCAGCGCGAACTCCTTCAGGACCTGGGCCGCGAGCCCACGCCCGAAGAGCTGGCCAAGGAAATGGACATCACCCCGGACAAGGTGCTGGAGATCCAGCAGTACGCCCGGGAACCGATCAGCCTCGACCAGACCATCGGCGACGAGGGCGATAGCCAGCTCGGCGACTTCATCGAGGACTCCGAAGCGATCGTCGCGGTCGACGCGGTGTCGTTCACGCTGCTGCAGGATCAGCTGCAGTCGGTTTTGCAGACGCTGTCCGAGCGCGAAGCCGGTGTGGTCAAGCTGCGCTTCGGACTCACCGACGGACAGCCGCGCACCCTGGACGAGATCGGCCAGGTCTACGGCGTGACCCGCGAGCGGATCCGGCAAATCGAGTCGAAGACCATGAGCAAGTTGCGTCATCCGTCCCGCTCGCAGGTCTTGCGCGACTACCTCGACTGACCCGTCCAGGAGCCATCCTGTGGGTCGGCGATGAAGCCGCCGCCAGGCATTGACACCGCGCAGCCGGCAGGCTGAAGCTGTACAAGCAGCCCCCGATCGACCACCAGGTCACCCGGGGGCTGCCCACTTTTGTGGCGCTCGCAGAGGCCGGGGGCTGTCCGAAACGAACGACAGGCCCCGCCCGTGTTGGGCGAGGCCTGCCGATACGACTATGTGCTCAGCGCTCTTCGAGCGCTGCGATCTTCGGTGTTTCGTCGAGACGGCCCGTCTCGTCGTAGATCGTGGCGGTGATCGCGCGGAGGCGATCCTGGTGCTCGCGCGCGTGGTGCGCGCAGAACAGAAGTTCTCCGCCGGACTGAAGGGTCACTCGGACGTAAGCCGGTGCGCCGCATCGGTCGCACCTGTCAGTAGCGACCAGCGGCCGTTCGGTCACTGTTGTGCTCACGGGCACTCCTCCCTCGGCGTTGGTCTCCCTGACCTCAGAGCCACCAGCGTCATCGCTGATACCCCCGCCGCCGGAGAGCGCGTTGTGTGTCTGCATACCTCATACAACCAGCCGGACCTCCCCGACATGCCCGGATCACGCTGTCACAGTCTGATTTCGCACTCGTTTCGCAGTCAGCGAACGGTCGAACCTTTTCCCGCTGGCCTGCGTCACGCCGCGCGTGCAGTGCCGCCGTTGGCCGTCGGCGTAGCAGACTCGCCACGTGGTCGCCGATCGAAATGAGCCGTCCGGGGCGTCCGGACGGCTGCCGCGGATCGCCGGCCCGGATCTTGCGCAGCCCCTGCACGGCGGCCGGACGCTGGTCGGCCGGACCGTGCGCAAGGCGTGGAACGACCGGATCCTCGGCCTCTCGGCAGAGACCGCGTTCTGGCAATTGCTGAGCCTGCCGTCGTTGTTCCTCGCGCTGCTGGGCTCGCTGGGTTACTTCTCCCGGCTGATCGGCCACAGCACGCTGGATCGGGTCGAGACCCAGTTGCTGAACGGATTCAGCCGAGCCTTCAGCGACGACGTGGTCAAGCAGCTCGTCGCCCCGACGGTGACCGAGATCCTGCGCGGCGGCCGCGCCGACGTGGTGAGCGTCGGCTTCCTGCTCGCACTATGGGCGGGCTCGTCGGCTACAGCCACCTTCGTCAACACCATCACGATCGCGTACGGCATGCGTGACCTGCGCGGCGCACTGCGCAGCCGCCTGCTGGCTTTGTGGCTCTATCTCGGGTCGATCGTGCTCGGCGCGGCGTTGTTGCCGATGCTGGTGCTCGGGCCGCGGCTGCTCACCAGCGCCTTCCCGGAGTCGATCCGCAGCGACGCGCGCACCGTGATCAATGCGTCTTACTGGCCGGTGGCCGTGGTGTTCCTGATGTTCGGGCTGACGACCCTCTACCACCTCGCCCCGCCGCGCCGGCTGCCCTGGCACCGCGGCGTGCCCGGCGCCCTACTTGCGATGGCGATCTTCCTGGGCGGATCGGCCGGACTGCGGGTCTACATCCAGTTCGTGATGGATCACAACACCTCGTACGGAACCCTCGCGACGCCGATCGCAGCCCTGTTGTTCTTCTACATCCTGGCCTTCGGCGTGCTGCTCGGCGCTGAGTTCAATGCCGCGATTGAGGAGACGAGCCCGGCGAAGCCACCGCGCCGGACGCGTCGGCGCGAGGAGCGCGCCTGGCAGCAGTTACCGCCGGCCTAGCTGGTCACTCACCGGGCAACGAGCGGTAGATCTCCTTGCACGCTTCGCACACCGGAGAGCCCGGTTTCGGGGTGCGGGTCACCGGAAACACTTCACCGCACAGCGCCTCGACCATGGTGCCCATGACCGCACTCTCGGCAATCTTTGCCTTGCGGACATAGTGGAAGACCTGGTCGTCGGTGCCGGACTCGGAAGTCTGCGGCGATTCCAGTGTCTGCGTGGTGCCGGTCACGAGATCCGATTGTGCCACTGCCCGCGGATCCGCGTCAGTAAGCGGCCGCACCCAGGTCGATCAGCCGGACGAGTGCGGCTTGGGGTCGGTCGCCCGCGGCGCCGGAGGCAATGCCTTGGCCGAGGACGGGGCGGTGTAGCGAGCGAAGCGCGAGGGCTGCTTCGCCGGCCGATCGTTGGCGATGAGAACCGCGCACCACGGCAGGACCACTCCCCCGACGATGAAGACCGCCGCCAGCCACAACGAGACCCGGTAGGTCAGCACCGCGAGCAGCAGACAGCCGACTCGGGCACCCATCAGGATCAGGTACTTGCGGCGGCGCAGATCGTGCTGATCGTCGAGGCTCGGCGCCGCTTCGGTAATCAGCGTCGCATCGTCTGAGGGTTGCCGGTGGATGCGCACCCCTCCATCGTGTCACCGCAGGCCGGGTACCGCACTCGGGGGCGCCACCCAGCCGCCTACCCTGGCCGGATGCGCGCTGTGGTGACCCGGGTGACTCGTGCCGCGGTCAGCGTCGACGGCGAGGTGCTCGGTGAGATCGGCCCGGGTCTGCTGGTGTTGGTCGGGGTCACCCATGACGACACCGTCGCCGAGGCGCAGACGATGGCCCGCAAGGTCCACGAGCTGCGGATCCTGCGCGCGGAACGGTCCGCGGCCGAGCTCGCCGCGCCGATCTTGGTGATCAGCCAGTTCACGCTCTATGCGGACACCCGCAAGGGACGGCGGCCCAGCTGGTTGGCCGCAGCGCCCGGGCCGGTCGCCGAACCGCTGGTGAGCGCAGTTGTCGACGCGCTGCGAGCGCGCGGCGCGGCCATTGAGACCGGCCGGTTCGGAGCGGACATGCAGGTCGAATCGGTCAACGACGGACCGGTAACGGTAATTCTCGACGTCTAGTCCGGTTGCGTCGCGGTGACGTACCTAACCGGGGGCTGTGAATCCGCCCGCCAGCGGAACACTCCGGGCCCCCCAGGGGTTCTTACAGGTGTACAGCGTCCGGAGGCTGTGGCTGACCGGACGGCGAAAGATTTGACCAGCGACACAAGTTGGGTGGGCTGCCACGCAGTGACTACTTCACGGACCACATCTGCGACCGATTCGACGCGCACCAGCGTCGGCCGGCCGGCCGCAGGCGGGACCAAGGCGGGAACCGCCCGGTCACGCAGCGGCGAACCACGCACCTCGACGCGGGGGCACAAGAGTGCCCGTCCGACGGTCGCGGCGCGTACCGCAACACGTACGCGGCGGGCGGCAACCCCCACGCCGGCCCCGGAAGCCGTCGAGGCCACGCCGGACGCGGCCGTCGACGAGAACGCCGACATCGAGGCCACCGCGGCCGTGACCACCGAGGCCACCGGCGCGGCAGATCTTGACGCCTCCGTGCAGTCGGCTGACCTGGTCCGGGTCTACCTGAACGAGATCGGCAAGGTTGCCCTGCTGACGGCCGCGGACGAGGTCGATCTGGCAAAGCGCATCGAGGCCGGGCTGTATGCCGGGCATCTGCTGGAGAGCAAGCCGAAGCCGGCGGCGGCCCGAGCTCGGGCCTTGCGCATGGTGATGGTGGATGGTGAGCGGGCCAAGGACCACTTGCTGCGGGCCAACCTGCGCCTCGTCGTCTCCCTCGCCAAGCGGTACACCGGCCGTGGCATGCCGTTCCTGGACCTGATCCAGGAGGGCAACATGGGCCTCATTCGTGCGGTGGAGAAGTTCGACTACACCAAGGGCTTCAAGTTCTCGACGTACGCCACCTGGTGGATCCGGCAGGCGATCAGCCGGGCGATGGCCGATCAGGCCCGCACCATCCGGCTGCCCGTCCACCTGGTCGAGCAGGTCAACAAAATGCAGCGGATCCGTCGCGAGATGCTCCAGGAACTGGGCCGCGAGGTCACCGAAGAAGAATTGGCCCACGAGCTGGACATCACCGTCGACCGGCTCCGCGAGTTGAAGGACAACGCCCGCGACCTGGTCAGCCTGGATCAGACCGTCGGCACCGACGACGACGCGTCGTTGGGTGACTTCATTGCCGACCGGTCGGCAACCGATGCCGAGGCTGAGGTCGAATTCGGCCTGATGCGCCGTCAGCTGGTCGAGGTGCTCGACTCGCTGGAGCAGCGCGAGCAGGCTGTGGTCCGGATGCGCTACGGACTGGACGACGGAACGCCGCACACGCTGGACGACATCGGCAAGGCATTCGGCCTGTCCCGGGAGCGGATTCGGCAGATCGAGCGGGAGACGATGGCCAAATTGCGCCACCCGTCCCGGGCTCAGTCGCTGCGCGACTACCTGAGCTGACGGTGCTCTGCTGATCGCGCCGGCTTCGCAAGCTCAGCCGGACGCACCCGCCGGGATGGGGTCGGCGGGACGTTCGGTTGCGGCTTCGGCGCCGCGGCTCGGCAGGTCCGGCTTGTAGGATGAGCTCTGCCTGCGCGGCCCGCGCCGGCACGGGACGGGCGAGGTGGGGACAGTGAGTCATCACATCGACCTCATCGACACCACCGAGATGTACCTGCGCACCGTCTATGAGCTCGAGGAAGAGGGCGTCGTCCCGCTGCGGGCAAGGATCGCCGAACGGCTGGGGCAGAGCGGGCCGACGGTGAGCCAAACCGTGGCTCGGATGGAACGACACGGGTTGATCACCGTCCGCGACGATCGCCATCTGCAGCTCACCGAGGAAGGCCACCGCCAGGCGGTCGCGGTGATGCGCAAGCACCGCTTGGCCGAACGGCTGCTGCTCGACGTCATCGGGCTGGACTGGGACCAGGTGCATATCGAGGCCTGTCGCTGGGAGCACGTGATGAGCGAGGCGGTGGAGCGACGCATCCTGGCCCTGCTGGACAAGCCGTTGGTGTGCCCGCACGGCAACCCCATTCCCGGGCTGGACGATCTCGGGTTGCCGTTCGCCGCCGCTGCCCCGACGCTGTCGACGCTGACGCTGCGCGGGGCCAGCCAGAACTGCCCGGATCCGACCACCGTGGTGATCGAGCGCATCAGCGAGCAACTGCAGCCCGACGACGTGCTCATGCGCACCCTCGCCGCCGCGCGCGTCATGCCGGGCAGCGAACTGCAGGTGGCGGCCCATTCCGACGGTGTCGAGGTGTGGGCTGACGGGACGACCCGCACCACCCTGGATCGGGTCACCGCCGACCACGTGTTCGTCGTCGCAGCCGCCTGACCGTTCTGCCGTAGAATTCAAGACTCCGCGAGCCGGTGCCGTCTCGCAGCTGGTTGCACGTGGCTGTTTCGCTAGGACGTGCCCGACTGACGAAGGTGGCTCCGCGATGGTGCATGACCCGCAGGGGTTCCTCCGCCACGACCGGCGTGACCGGCCGAAGCGCCCCGTCGTCGAACGGGTGCGTGACTGGCAGCCGGTCTACCTCAGCGCACCGGGCGAGCAGGTGCGTGAACAGGCGGCACGCTGCATGGACTGCGGCGTCGCCTTCTGCCATGCCGGCTGCCCGCTGGCCAACCTGATCCCGGACTGGAACGAACTTGTCGCCGGTGATCTGTGGGCCGCAGCCGGTGAGCGACTGCATGCCACCAACAACTTCCCGGAGTTCACCGGCTGGATCTGTCCTGCTCCGTGCGAATCGGCGTGCGTGCTGGCCATCAACAGCGACCCGGTGACGATCAAGCAAGTCGAGCTGTCCATCGTCGAGCGGGCCTTCGCAGACGGGCAGGTCGGCGCCCAGCCGCCGAGCGTCCGCAGCGGGCGGCGCGTCGCCGTCGTCGGGTCGGGCCCGGCCGGCCTCGCGGCGGCCCAACAGTTGACCCGATCCGGTCATGAGGTAGTGGTTTTCGAGCGGGACGACCGGATCGGTGGTCTGTTGCGGTACGGAATTCCGGACTTCAAGATGCCCAAGGACATCATCGATCGCCGACTGGCGCAGATGAGCGCCGAGGGCACCGTCTTCCGGACCAGCACTGCGGTCGAAGCGGATGACGTCCACACCCTGCGGTCGGAATACGACGCCGTGGTGCTGGCCGTCGGGGCGTTGCAGCAGCGCGACGTGCCGGTGCCCGGCCGCGAGCTGGCCGGAGTGGTGCAAGCGATGGAGTATCTGCCGTGGGGTAATCGGGCGATCGCCGGCGACCTCGGCGACGAGCGCCCACCGCTCGATGCGCAGGGCAAGCACGTGGTCGTGATCGGCGGCGGCGACACCGCGGCCGACTGCCTGGGTACTGCGAACCGGCAGGGTGCGCTGAGCGTCACGTTGCTGGATCACAACCCGGCCCCGCAACGCTCCGGCAGCCTGGTGAACCCGAACTGGCCCTCGGCGCTGAACTCGAGGGGCGTCTCGCCGGCGCACGACGAGGGTGTACACGAGGCATGGGCGCGCGAGGTGGTCGAGTTCGTCGGCGACGAGCGCGGCGCAGTGCGGGCCGTTGCCGTCGAGGAGGTCGAGATCCGTCGGGTGGATGACCAGCGGGTCTTCATCCCGCTACCGGACAGCCGGACCGAGATGCCCACTGAATTGGTCCTGCTCGCTGCCGGGTTCGTCGGCACCGACGTACCCGAGTTGCTCGCCGGGCTGGGCGTTGCCGAACAACAGGGCCGCGGCACCGCTCAGGTGGACGAAGGCTGGCAAACCTCGGCGCCCGGAGTGTTTGCCTGCGGGGATGCCACGCGGGGCGCGAGCCTCGTGGTGTGGGCGATCGCGGAGGGGCGCGCCTGCGCCGCTGCGGTGGACCGGCACCTCGAGGGCGCGAACGAACTCCCCGTGCCGCTGGATCCGTACGCGACGGTGCTGTGACTCATCGCCGGTAGCGGCGCAGTCGGGGCGTCTGGAACGGGTTGAGGCCTTGTTGCACCGCAGCGTTGAGCAGTACGGCTGCGGAGTAGTCGGGTTCGGACTCCAGCGCGCGGGCCGCCGCGGTGCTGGCCAGCGTCCCATTCCCGTCCCGCCACTGCAGCCACCCGAACAGGAACAGCGGAGCAGCGTCGTAAGGAGCGGGAAGCCGACGAGCTAGCTCCCGCCACAGTGACTCTCCGGTGATGCGCTGCTCATCCACGGCCAGCCAGCACGAGTCGCGCACCGGGATCTGGCGCAGCGCCACCCCGTATCGACCCACCTCGGCGTCGGTGAGCACACCCAGCACCCGGCTGGCCGCGAACAATGCGCGTACCGCGGAGCGCTCCTGCCTGCTCTTCTGGCCGTACGTCACCCGCTGCGCCCAGCGTCGTTCGGCCTCGCTCACCGCCGGTCGCAACCTCTCCCGGTCGGCGGCCGGCGCGGGATCGAGCAGGGCGGTCACCGCCGAGCGGTCCGGGCGGGCCACCAGACCGGCATAGGCGGCGGCCGCGGCAATCGGCGTGGTCGTCTCGGGCACCGGCCGGCCGTCCGCCGGACAGCACCGCTCGTCGTCGCAGACGAGGGAGCGCCAGCGGCCCTCGGTCACGCACAGCACGTCGAACAGTTCGCATGCCGCCCGACCCGCTGCCCGGTGCAACTCGTCGAGTTCCCGCTCGTGCACCGCGCTGCCGTACCAGACCGCCACCACCCGGTGCGCACCGGAGCGGCACACGGCGGCGAACACGTGGTCCAGCGTCTGGTCGGCATTCTCCAGCGGGAGCCGGTCGATCCGGGCGACCACGCCGATCCGCGAGAGCTCGCCGGCACCGCCCTCGACGGCGACCACCACGATGCTGTCGGTCGGATGGAAGCCGAGCAGGTACGGCACCATCTCGACCAGGTCTTGCGGAGAGCGCAGCCGCAGCCGGTGTGCGTCAAGGGAATCGGTGTCCGGACGCGACGCGCTGCTCATGGCGACAGCGTCGCCCGGTCAGCGCGGCGAAAGGGTCACGGGCGGGCCGCTGGGGACAACCGCGACCGCGGTGTTCGAGTGGTGTTCGAGTGGTGTTCGAGGCGGTCAGTGCAGTTCGCCGCGTCGCGCCCGGCCGGCGGCGACGCCCAGCAGGTCCGCCACTCGGTCGTTGCGGTCGGCGAGTTCGAGCTGGTCACCCGCATGCGATGCGTACACGAAGCTTTCCCGGCGGCCTTCGGCGATAACGCGGAAGAATGCGGCGGCGCGGTCCAATGCGACCGCGAAGTCGCCGGTGTAGGCACCGGCGAGAACCGCGTCGGCGAGCTCTGCGATTTCGTCCGGACCGCCGTCCTCGGCGACCCCGGCCACGACCTCATCGGCCGGCGCGTAACCGCGCCCGACCTTCCACAGCCGGGAGACGTCCGCAGCCTGATCGCGACACCAGCTGCGCAGGAGGTAGACCGCCCACAGTGCCCACGGCAACGATCCGGCCTCCGCGTCCCGCCACAGTTCGGCCAGCGTGTCGAGCCCCACTTCATCGGCCAGCGACACCAGACGGTGCGGGTCTGCGGGTGAATCGCTACCGCGTCCGGCCCGGACCACAGCCGCAGCCGTCGCGGCTGCCAACTCGGCGCGATCCATGTGCACGTGACCGCCCAGCGCGTCGACCAGCTGGGTCAGGTCGGCACGCCGCGAGGGCCGGCGGGGACGTTCAGGCACCGCGCCAGCCTACCCGCCGACATCCTGCCCACAGAGGTTCTGCACCATCGCGGCGGGCCCAGTACCCTGGACACCGGCGCCGGCCCGACCCATGGCCCCCGGTCCCACACCAGCCGCTGCGAGCGGCCATTTGCCGAGAGGCGACCTGGCGGGCCGGTGCCTCTTCCGTAATGACAGAGTGGGCTCATGGTGGCGCACGACGGTGATGGGTGGACCACCTGCGCCGCCGGCCACCGGCATTGGGGCCGCTACGGCGCAGCAGGTCTGCTCCTCGGCGACACCGAACGGGTCGTGCTGCAACATCGGGCGCCGTGGACTCACGAAGGCGACAGTTGGGGACTGCCCGGCGGTGCCCGGGACAGCCACGAGGACGCCACCACCGGGGCGCTGCGCGAAGCGATGGAAGAGGGCGGCATCCCAGCCGCTGCGTGCCAACCGATCGCACTCTTCGTCGAGGATCACGTCGGCTGGAGCTACACCACCGTCGTCGCGGTGCCTGCTGAGGACGGACCACCTTTCACGCCGCGGGCGCTCAATCGCGAGAGCACGGACATTCGCTGGTGGGCCCGCACCGACGTGCCCGCCTTGCCGTTGCATCACGCGCTGTCTCGGCACTGGCCCATGCTCGACCGGCCGCTGGCACCGCTCAGGCTGGTCATCGATGCGGCGAACGTGGTCGGTGCCCGGCCGGACGGCTGGTGGCGCGATCGAGCCGGTGCGACCCAGCGGTTGCTCGACGGCGTGACCGGGCTGGCCCGAACCGGCATCGCACCGACCCGACTGCCCGGTGAGCCGGCTGAGGCACACCACCTTGCGTTCGACCGGCTGTTGCCGCAGATCACCCTGGTGGTCGAAGGCGCCGCTCGTGCGGTGACTGCCGTTGCGGCGCAAGGGGGTTGGCCACCCACGGTCGGTGTGTTACCGGCCAGCGGCAGCGGTGACGACACGGTCGTGGCGGCGGCGCAACGCACCCCCGGCGCCCTGGTCGTCACCGCCGACCGCGGGCTACGCGCGCGGTTGCCGGCTACCACCTCGGCAGTGGGTCCGGGCTGGTTGTGGGCTCTGCTCGACGAGGTTTCGGCAGACCCCGCGTGCAGCTGACGAATCGCCGTGGGACACGATGACCGGCATGCGTCTGGACCATCTCGCGTATGCCGCCGGACCCGAGGGACTGGCTTCCTGTGTGCAGCGACTCGGGGCGCAGCTCGGCGCCGGGTTCACCGACGGAGGGATCCATCCGCGGTTCGGTACGCGCAATTTCGTGTTACCGCTTGCCGACGGTTGCTACGTCGAGGCCGTCGAAGTACTGGACCATCCCGCCGTCGACACCGCGCCGTTCGCGCAGGCAGTCCGCGCCCGCACCGCGCTCGGCGGCGGGTGGCTGGGCTGGGTGGTGGCGGTGGACGACATTGCACCGCTGGAGCAACGCCTCGGCCGCGACGCGGTGCCCGGTCATCGAGTTCGGCCGGATGGCTTCGACCTGCACTGGAAGCAACTCGGCGTGCGCAATCTTGTCGACGATCCGCAACTGCCGTTCTTCGTGCAATGGGAGACCGATTACGCGCACCATCCGAGCGTGGGCGGAGACGGAGTCTCCCTGGACGGGCTGGATATCGCCGGCGACCCAGCAGTGATCTCGGAGTATCTCGGCGCGCAGGTCGACGAGCCGCTCGACAACGTCACCGTGCAGTGGCTGGACCCGGCCGACTATGACGGTCAGACCGGCCTCATCAGCGCACACTTCCGGACGCAGCACGGCGCCGTGGACATCGACTGACCAGCTGCTCTCAGCCCTCCGGCGGCAGCAACGCGTGCACTCGGCGAACCGCCTCGTCCATCGGCACACCTCGACCGACGGCGGCGCCGACCAGAAAGGCGGTCAGCGGTGCGGCCGGCCGGGCGACGCCGTGTGCGACGTCCGACGCCAGGTCGAGGACAAGGTCCATCCGCTCCGGCGCAGCAACGTCAGCTACGTCGAACTCGGCTGCTACTGCGGCCCACCAATCTTCGACAGTCGCGCCCGTGCCGCCATCAGCCATCGGTGTCTCCTTGTATCGCAATCCGGGCGGTCGCCAACTGCTCGGCGTCGTCGCAATCCCACCACGGCGGCGGATGCCCGGTCAGCACGAGGCGAACAGTCTCTTCCGGTGCCACGATCAACGCGCGCAGGGCGGCCCCGTCCAAGCGGCGCATCGACGCCACCGCGGCGCGCAGGGCGGCGGTGCGCCACGCGGCACACAACAACTGCTCGCGGCCGGAGCCGTCCACCGCGACCGCGCGCTGTGCGCCACCGTGCACTGCCGCAACCAGGTCGCTCACCGCGCGCTCAGTGAGGAACGGCAGGTCGCCGGCCAGCGTGGCGACTACTGGCGCGTGCACATGCGGCAAGCCGGCCGCAAGGGCGGCGACCGGTCCTGAGCCGGGCGGATCCTCGCGGGTGATCACGTCAGCGCGTGCACCCGCCACCGGCTCCCCCACCAGCACAACCTGTCCGGCACCTGCCACTGCTGCGGTCACCCGAGCCAACATGGCTGTGCCGCCGACTTCCAGCGCCGTCTTAGCGACCCCGCCCATCCGCCGCGACCGGCCGCCGGCCAGCACGATCGCGTCGAACTCGGCGCCCATCAGCCGCCGACCCTGACCCGATCCGGATGCGCATAGAGGTTCACCCGGCGACCGCGCAGGAATCCGGCCAAGGTGACACCGAACTGCTCGGCAACCGCGACGGCGAGGCTGGACGGAGCGGACACACCCGCCACTACTGGGATTCCGGCGGCGACCGCCTTCTGCACGATCTCGTAGGACGTCCGCCCGCTGACCATCAGGACGGCCGGCTCGGCTGCTACGCCGTGCAACAGGCGATGCCCGATCACCTTGTCGACGGCGTTGTGCCGGCCCACGTCCTCGCGGACCACCAACACCTGCCCGTCAGCGCGGAAGAGCCCTGCCGCGTGAAGGCCGCCGGTATTGCCGAACACCGCCTGCGCCGCGCGCAACGCGTCCGGCAGTTGATAGAGCACCTCAACCTCGACTTCGGCGCCCGGCTCAATTGGCTCGGCGCGGATGCCCAGGGCCTCCAGGCTCGCCTTGCCGCACACGCCGCAGGCGCTGGACGTGAAACCGTGCCGGTCCAGGTGGGCAAGCTCCGGCAGCTCGGCGCTGCGGAGGGAAACCGTCACCACGTTGTACTGCTGGTCCTCGGGCAGGTCGATGTCGGTGCAGTAGTCAACCTGCGACAGGTCCTCGGCAGAGCGCAACACGCCTTCTCCGGCGAGGTAGCCCGCGGCCAGTTCGAAGTCGTGTCCGGGCGTGCGCATCGTCACCGCGACGGTCTGCCGGTGAGCGCCTGCGGCAAGACGGATCTCAAGTGGCTCCTCGGTCGCCACGTCGTCGCGGCGGGTCACCGATTCGCGTTCCGTCATGACGCGTACTCGGGTCCGCACCGACGGGCCGGGGCGAGTGGTCGTCATACCGCCGACAGTACGTCCAGCCGAGCGGTGTTTGATGAGGGCGTGAGGGATGACCTGGCTGCGGCTACCACCACACTGCAAGGCACCGACGGCGCCGATATCGAGAGTTATCTCGCCCGGCCGGCCGGCTCGGCCAGCCGCGGCGGGGTCGTGGTCATTCACCACCTGCCGGGTTACGACGCGGCGACGAAAGAGATCGTCCGTCGCTTCGCTGCCGTGGGATACGACGCGATCTGCCCGAACCTCTATTCGCGGCAGGCGCCTGACCTGGACCCCGCGGCCGCGTCCGCACTGGTTCGAGAGGCTGGCGGCGTGACCGACGAGCAGCTCGTCAGTGACGTCGGGACCGCAGCGGATCATCTCCGGGAACTGGACTCCAGCAACGGCAAGGTCGGCGTGATCGGCTACTGCTCCGGTGGGCGACAGTCGCTGCTCGCTGCCACCCACCTCGATGTGGACGCCGCGGTGGACTGCTACGGCGCGTTCGTCATCACTCCGCCGCCGGCCGATTACTCCCTCAAGGCAACTCCCCTGATCGACGACCTCCCCAATCTGCGGTGCCCGCTGCTCGGCCTCTTCGGCAACGACGACAAGAATCCAGCTCCGGCCGAGGTGGATGAGCTCGAGCGCCGGCTGCAAGCCCTCGGCAAGACCGTCGAGTTCCATCGCTACGACGGCGCCGGCCATGCCTTCTTTGCGGTCGATCGCCCGGCGTATCGGCCGGAAGCAGCGGTCGACGGGTGGGAGCGGATCGAGCAGTTCTACGGCCGACATCTGTCGGACAGCGGCCCGCCCGGTCGATGACCGAGCAGACCGCGTCCTGGCAACGGCGGCTACCTGCTCGCGGTGATGGCGAGCCAAGTCCGCAGCCCGTGCCCCGGCGAGGTCACCCGGCGACGACGCTTCGCGCTGAACGGACGGAACTGCCGCGGCGCGCTGGCAACGCGAGCCCGGCGCGCGTCAGCGCCCTCGGCCAGCAGATCGTTGTGATGTTCGGCGGCGGCAGCGGCGATGATCGTGCTGTTCATGGTGGCCTCCTCGGTTGCTGATGACTCAAGCTTCCGAGTAAGGCCCTACCGCCCACATGAGCAGTGCACCGTAGATCGGCCGCCAAGGGCCTTACCTCCTGGTACTAAGCCGGCCGCTGCACACCTGAGTCACCCCCGCGCCGGTCGCGCACGGGATCAGCCGTGATCAGGCAGCGTGACCGCCGCGCCCGGCGCGGACGGCACCGTTGACTCAGGCCAGCACCAGGTTCTGCGGACTGCCGGCCTGCCAGGCGAGGATGTCGTCGATCACGTCGCCGTACATCACCGCGAATGCCTCCTCGCTGACGTAGCCGAGGTGCGGCGTGACCATCGCGTTGGGCAAGCTACGCAAGGGATGGTCGCCGGGCAGCGGCTCGGTGTCGAAGACGTCCAGCGCGGCACCGGCAATCTTCCCGTCCTGCAACGCGCCGAGCAGCGCCTGCTCGTCGACGATCGGCCCGCGGGATGTGTTCACCAAATACCCGTCAGCGCCGAGCAGGGCGAGCTCGGCGTCACCGACCAGTCCCCGGGTGCGCTCGCTCAACCTCGTGCAGATCGCGACTACCCGGGCGCGGCGGAACAGCTCGGTGCGGTCGGCGACCCGGGTCGCGCCTGCTTCTGTGGCCCGCGCGTCGGTGAGATTCTCACTCCACGCGATCACGTCCATGCCGAACGCCCGCGCATATCCGGCGAGCATGCCGCCGATCCGGCCGAGACCGAGCAGCCCCAGCGTCGTGCCGCGCAACTGCGGACCGACCGGCGCCGACCAGCGACCGGCCCGGACCGCCTCGGTGCCCACGACGATGCCGCGGGTGAGGGAGAGGATCAGTCCCCAGGTGAACTCCGCCGCGGCGGGCCCGCCCGCACCGCGGGTGCCGCAGACGGTCACTCCGCGCTCTCGGGCGGCAGGCACATCGATGGCGGCATTGCCCTGACCGGTCGTCACCAGCAAGCGCAGCGCCGGCAACTTGGCCAGCAACGACGCTGGGATCGGGGTGCGCTCGCGCATCACCACCACCACGTCGAAGGGCTTCAACCGGTCCGCCAACGCATCTTCGTCAACGAGGTGGTCAGCAAAGAACGTCACCTCAGCAATGCCGTCCAGGCGCGTCCAGTCGGCGCTCGGCCGCGCCGCGTCCTGGTAGTCGTCGAGAACCGCGACCTGGATCATGCTCACCGACGTTACTGACCACGCGCTACATATGGGATCGTGACGCGGTGCCGAACCTGCAGCTGAACTGGCAGCAGTCGGCCGTGCTCGCCGTCGTTCTCATCGGCGTCGCCGCGATCGCGGCCCGGTTGCGGCCGACGTCAGCGGGCGCCCGCCGACTGCGCGCCGCGGCCCCGTTCGGGCATGAGGCCGGCATCATCGCCGCCCTGTATTCGCTGTGGATGCTCGCCGCGACGCTGGCCGACACCCGCACCTCCGGTGCGTTCCAGCGCGGCCGGTGGATCCATCGCACCGAACGCAGTTGGCACCTGCCGTCGGAAAAGACGCTGCAGGACGGCCTGCTGCAGCACCGGATCCTCGCCGAGTTCGCCAATCTGTACTACGCATCGATGCACTTCACCGCGCTGTTCGTATTCCTGTTGTGGCTGTTCGTCCGTCACCGCGACAGGTATCGCACCATCCGCACGACGGTCGTCGTCTTCACCGCTCTGTCGCTGCTGATCCAGTTCATCCCGGTCGCACCGCCACGGTTGTTGCCGGAGTTCGGCTATGTCGACGTCGCGCAGAAGTTCGGGCAGTCCGTCTACACCCTCGGTGTCGTGAGCGCCGATCAGCTCTCGGCGATGCCGAGCGTGCACGTCGGCTGGGCGGTGCTGATCGGTGCCGCTGTCGTCCTCATCAGCAGGTCACGGTGGCGGTGGCTGTTCCTTCTGCATCCGGTCATCACGGTGTACGTGGTGACGGCGACGGCCAATCACTGGTGGGCGGACGGGATCGTCTCTGCGGCATTGGTCGCTCTGGTCGCGCTGGCGCAATGGGCCTGGCTCCGAACCAGCCGCCCGTTCGCGTCGGCTGAGCGAGCCGTCGAACCCGAGGTGCCTGCCGCGATCGGCTGAGCAAAGTACTTCACGATGTCGGTCCGGTGCGGTGTACTGACGGCCATGGACGCCACTGAGATCTTGTTGGCCATTGGCACCCGCAAGGGATTGTGGTTGGCCCGTAGTGCGGATCGTCTCAGCTGGGCCGTCACCGGCCCGCACTTCGGTATCCAGGAAGTGCCCAGCGTGGCGATCGACGCGCGCAGCACACCCGCGCGGGTGTTGGTCGGGGCAAGGTCCGAGCACTGGGGTCCGGGAATCTCGTGGTCGGACGACCTGGGCCAGACCTGGCAGGAGTCCGATGAGGCGGCGATCCGGTTCCCGGCGGATACCGAGGCAGCGCTGGAGCGGGTCTGGCAGATCCAGCCCGACTCCACGGACCGACCCGGTGTCGTTTGGGCAGGCGTCGAACCGACCTCTCTGTGGCGCAGCGAGGATGGCGGGCTGCACTACGAGCTCGTCCGCGGACTGTGGGACCACCCGCACCGGCCACAGTGGACGCCCGGCTTCGGCGGCGCTGCTGTGCACACGGTGTTGCCGCATCCGACCGACGACAGCCGAACGCTCGTCGCGATGAGTACCGGCGGCGTCTACCGGACAACTGACGGGGGTCAATCGTGGACACCGAGCAACACCGGCATCAGTGCGTACTTCCTGCCTGACCCGAACCCGGAATTCGGCCAATGCGTGCACAAGGTCGCCGCGGACGGCGCCGAACCCGAGCGGTTCTATGCGCAGAACCACCACGGCGTGTACCGATCGGACGACGGCGGGGAAACCTGGAAGTCCATCGCGGACGGCCTGCCCAGTGACTTCGGGTTCGTGATGCTCGCCCACCCGCGAGACGCGCAGACGCTGTGGGTCGTCCCGCTGCTCGCCGACGGCAATCGGATCCCGCCGGAGGGCAAACTGCGGGCGCATCGCAGCACGGACGGCGGGCAGACCTGGCAGGCGTCGAGCGCCGGGCTGCCCGATGGTTGTTACAACGCGGTCCTTCGCGACGCAGCGTGCACTGACACAGCCGACCCGGTCGGCATCTATCTCGGCTCGCGCGACGGCGACGTGTACCTGAGCACCGATGGTGGTGAGACGTTCAGTTGTGTCATCTCACATCTGCCCGACGTGCTCACCGTGCGGGCGGCGGTCCTCGCTCCGGCCGGGAGTTAGCCAGCGTGCCCGGCGCCGGCAAAGTGCTTCTGCCGCGCACGTTGCGCGACGCCGCCGGCGTTGACGCAGACCTCCCCATCGACCCGGCATGCCGCACCATCGGCGACGTCCTCGACGAGCTGGCTCGCTCCCATCCGCTCGTCGAACGACGGCTGCGCGACGAGACCGGGGCGGTCCGCCGGTACG
This sequence comes from uncultured Actinomycetota bacterium, assembly GCA_963703085.1. GTDB lineage: Bacteria > Actinomycetota > Actinomycetes > Mycobacteriales > Jatrophihabitantaceae > DATAEG01. Next base: position 314,133 of record OY969789.1, read on the forward strand.
TCAACATCTACGTCGACGGCACCGATATCCGCAGCCTCGCCGGTCCTGATACGCCCTTGGCCGAAGGCAGCACGGTGCAGGTCATCCAGTCCGTCGCGGGCGGATGACTCGGATCGGCAACAATCGGCGGGTGCGCACAACAATCCTCATCACCGGAGCGAGTTCGGGCCTGGGTGCCGGAATGGCCCGGGAGTTCGCCGCACGAGGACACAACCTCGCGTTGTGCGCCCGACGCGGTGCCAAGTTGGAGTCGCTGCAGCAGCAGCTCACCGTCGCCCATCCGAACATCCGGGTGCTGACGCGGCCGCTGGACGTCACCGACCACGAGAAGGTCTTCGAGGTGTTTCACGCCTTCGCCGACGAGTTCGGCGGGCTCGATCGCGTCATTGTCAATGCCGGGCTCGGCAAAGGACGGCCGTTGGGCACCGGCCGGTTCGACGCCAACCTGCAGACCGCCGAGACGAACTTCATCGGCGGGCTGGCTCAGTGCGAAGCGGCGATGGAAATCTTCCGTGCCTCCGGAAAGGGCCACCTTGTCGTGATGTCGTCGGTGACCGCTGCCCGTGGCATGCGGGGCAGCGCCACGGCCTACGCAGCGAGCAAGGCCGGACTAGCCGCACTGGCCGAGGGCATCCGTTCAGATGTAGCGGGCACCGACATCGTGGTCACCACCGTATTTCCCGGCTACATCCGCTCCGAGATGAACGAACGCTCGAAGCACACTCCGTTCATCGTCGAGACCGAGAAGGGCTGCCGGGCTCTGGTCGCGGCTATCGAGCGGGAACCAGCCAAGGCTTACGTGCCGGCCTGGCCCTGGCGTCCGATCGCTGCGGCGCTTCGGATGTTGCCGCTCGGGGCAGTCCGTCGCCTCACCTGAGCGGTTCCCTCTCGCCAACCGTCAGAACGGTGGCGGGTCGGGATCGCTGGCTAAGTCAGCCGCGGGCTCGGGCGGACTGACCAGTGGTTCGACGGTTGTCGGTAGTGGCGGTGGTTTGGTTCGGTAGGTGTGGCCGGTGGGGCTGGTCCACACGGTCGATCCGTCGGACTGGCGCTGGGGTTGCCAGTTCGCGAGGTGTTTGCAGCGGTGATGCCGCCGGCACAGCGGGTGCAGGTTCCCGTCACACGTGGGCCCGCCGTCTCTTGGCGGCGGTGAGGTGGTCCAGGTCGCAGGCGACGGCGGGGCGGGTGCAGGAGGCGAAGGTGCAGGTTTGGTCGCGGGCGATGATGAACGCCGCTAACCGGGCCGGCGGCCGATACGTCCTACTGCCGTAATCGAGGAGCCGGCCGTGGTCGTCGGTGAGCAGCCGCCGCCACGTGCCGGTGTCATCTTTCGCGATGCGCCGGGCCATCGCCGCGGGGATCGGGCCGTACCCGGCCAACTCACCCGGTTGTTCGTCCAGGCCGAGCAGGGTGGAGGCGGCGACGGTGAGCTGCACCGCCGGCCGCGCCCCATGCCGACGCGTCAGGGCGGGGTCGGCCAGGGCGGAGTCGGCCAGGGTGACCAGCGCATCCGCGCGACGCTGATCCGCCGACCGGCTGTCCCCGCCGTTGCCGAAGATGGTTTCTGCGGCGATCGCGTCGATCGCGGTCAGCACCGTGGCCGCGCCGTCGGCCGGGCAGGTACGCCCAGAGCTGGGCCATGCCGTGCAGGTCGGGGGTGAGCACCACCCGCCGCTGCTCCACCGCGTCGGCATGCCGCTCCTGCTCACCCGGCCGGGTCCAACGCCAGCACCGCCCGAGTCACCGACGCGCGGAACTGGCTGACCGTCTGCTCGGCGGCCCTGCTCGAGCACCCGCTCCTCGACCGCGCCGGGCCACGTCCGCGGTCGAGGTGCATGACGGCGGAGGCGAGCAGCTCGGCGTGCCGGGCGGTGATGTCCCCGGCCCGCAACGCCGCCAGCGTCTTCCGCAGGGTGGTGGTGAGCAGCTCCGCGCGGTGCACGTGGGTGGCGGCGGTGGCCGGCGCGATGCGCAGCACCGCGGCGATCTCCTGGACCGACCACTTCTCGTTGCTCGGATCATCCCGGGAGATCGCGGCGAGTAGGTCGATCTGCCGGGCCGCGTCGAACCCGGCCTGCCGACGCAACACCACCAGCAGATCGACCCGACCGATATCCGACAGACTCGAGAGCTTCGCGAACTGGGCGGCGTGCACCGAATCCGGGCTCGGCGCCAACTCCGCCAGTGCGGCGACTGAGTCGTCGGGGAGGGTCAGCACATCCACCGGCGACGGCACATACCCCTCGCTATCGCCGTGCTCCCCGTCGTTCATGACCCAATTCTAGGTCGAGGCACCGACAATTTCGGGCTATCCACAGACTCAATCTCGAAGACTTTTCCCTTATCGGATAAGGCACAACGCCCAGCCACGCAGCGCAACACATGACCGCAGGACCAAAGCGAAACCGCACCCGACAACGAAAACCAGAAGCCCACGCATCCGTCGCTGCCGCAGTAAACCGAACCGAAGCGAGAACCGCACCCCGCCACCGAAACGAGACCCCCCGCACCCCGTCGCCGCCGCAGTAAACCCAACCGATCTGGAACAGCAACCCATCCCACGCACCACTCAGTCAGCTGATCCGGATGATGCGGTCGTCGTCGGCCACCGGGTCACCGCGACCGTCCCGGTTGGACGTGGTCACCCAGAGCGACCCGTCCGGGGCAGCCGCGACGGTACGCAGCCGCCCGTACCTTCCGGTGAGCAACGAGACCGGCGTACCGGCTCGATCCGGCGCAGCGAGCGGGATGCGATACACCCGCTTGCCCTGCAGCGTGCCGAGCCACAGCGAGCCGTCGAGGAATGCCAGCCCGGACGGTGAGGCGTCATCGGTCGACCAGGTGATCAACGGCCGGGTCAGGTTCGGCCGAGTCGGCCCGGTCTTGCCCTCGTCGGTGGGCCAGCCATAGTCGTGGCCGGGTCGCAGCAGGTTGATCTCGTCCTGGGTGTCCTGGCCGAACTCGGCCTCGTACAGGGAGCCATCAGGACCCCAAGCGAGGCCTTGCGGATTGCGGTGCCCGACGGTGTAGACGACGGACCCGGCCCGCGGATTGCCGGGGGCCGGCTTGCCGTCCACCGTCATCCGCAACACTTTCCCGCCCAGATAGGACCAGTCGGGCGCCCGGTCGCGTTGGGTGGCGTCGCCTGCCGTCGCGTAGAGGTACCCGTCCGGGCCGAAGGCCAGCCGGCCGCCGTTGTGCACCTGCGCCTTGGGGATGCCGGTGAACACGGTGTGCTGCGCAGAGATCGACGAGCCGTCGAAGCGGAAGGAGACGATCCGGTTGTCGTTCGCCGAGGTGAGGTAGGCGAACACCGAATGGTCGGAGGGGAAATGCGGGGAAAGGGCGATGCCGAGCAGCCCGCCCTCACCACCGCTGACCACGCCGGCCACCGTCCCGACCGACATCGCCCGGCCGGTCGCCATGACGTGCAACACCCGGTGCGAGTCGCGCTCAGTCACCAGCGCGCTGCCGTCGGGCAGAAAGGCCAGCCCCCACGGCACAGCCAACCCACGGGTGAGCACCGTGGCCGTCGACGGAAGCGGCGCGCCCGTGCCCGATGCCGCCGCCGTGGTCGACGAGGAGTCGGCCGCCGAACTCAACTGCTTCGTCGTGCCGGAGGAACCGGTTGGTGCCTTTCCCGACCCACCGCTGCAGCCGGCGAGCAGTACCACCGCCCCGGCAATCGCCAGGACGAAACCGCGCAGCCGGCTGGGCACAACCGCGACGGTACGCAGCACCGCCACACGATGCAGCACAGCGATTTCGACGTCGCCGCCACAGCCGATCCACCCCGAGGTGTCAGGATGGTAGGCGGCACAGTGAATCGCGAGCATGGACGGGCCCGGGTCGGCACGTCCCGAAGGAGGACACCGGTGCACGATCGAACGCTGGGTCAGGGTCTGAACGTATCCGCCGAAGGGCTCGGCTGCATGGGGATGAGCGAGTTCTACGGCACGCCCGACGACAGCGAGGCGATCGCCACGATTCATCGGGCCGTCGACCTGGGCGTGACGTTCCTGGATACCGCGGACATGTACGGGCCGTTCACCAACGAGGAGCTGGTCGGCCGGGCCATCGAAGGGCGCCGCAGCCAGGTGGTGGTCGCCACCAAGTTCGGCAACGAGCGACGCCCGGACGGCACCCGGGTCGGCGTGAACGGCCGCCCGGAGTACGTGCACTCCGCCTGCGACGCGTCATTGCGGCGGCTCGGCGTGGAGGCGATCGACCTCTACTACCAGCACCGGGTCGATCCGAAGGTCCCGGTCGAAGAGACCTGGGGCGCGATGCACGAACTTGTCGAGTCCGGCAAGGTGCGCCATCTCGGCATCAGCGAGGCCGCTCCGGACACGATCCGACGCGCCAACGCCGTGCACCCGGTGACTGCAGTGCAGACCGAGTACTCCCTCTGGGCGCGGGATGTCGAGATCAACGGTGTGCTGGACACCGTGCGCGAGCTGGGCATCGGCTTTGTGGCCTATTCACCGCTCGGCCGTGGTTTTCTCACCGGCGCCATCCGGGACCGCACTCAGTTGGCCGAAGGCGACTTCCGCCAGCACCAGCCCCGCTTCGCCGACGGCAACCTGGAGCGCAACCTCGGCATCGTCGACGTACTGACCGAGCTGGCCGAGGCCAAAGATGTGACTCCCGCGCAGTTGGCGCTGGCCTGGGTGCTCGGCCGGGGTTACGACATCGTGCCTATTCCGGGTACGAAGCGGGTTCGTTATCTGGAGGAGAACGTTGCGGCGCTGGACATCGTCCTCGACGACGAGGACATGGTGACATTGGACGACGCCGCACCGCCCGGCCAAACCGCCGGCGACCGCTATGCCGATATGTCTCCGGTGAACATCTGAATACGATCCGCTCAGCACTGAACGTCGACACCGCTCACTGCGTTGTTAGAAGCGGAGGCGGCGTCACTCCCCGCCCGTCGGCGCCACCCGGTGCCGACGGAGTCACATCGAGAGAGTGTGGAGACCTGTGAGTTCAGGCAAGCCCAATCCGGGCCGACGCAAGCCGACCCAGCAGCGCAAGCCCGCCTCCACACAGCGCCCGGCTGGCCGCTCCAACCAGCAACGCCCCGCCTCCGAGCATCGCCAGGCTCAGCAGAAGGCCGGGTCGGCGAAGCGGGTCTCAGCCCAGCAACGACTGGCTGCTGAGCGCGCGGCCGCCGTCGCGGCGCGAGCGGCCGCCGAACGCCGACGCAGGCTGCAGCTGGTCCTGGTCCCCATCGCAGTGGTGGTGGTCGTCGTCGTCGCGTTCATCGCGGTGAAGGCCATCTCGGGGAACGGCCCGAAGTCTGGCAAGAAGTCGCAGCAAGCAGCGGCCACGGTCATCAAGGACGTCACCAGCGTTCCGGAAGCGGCGTTCAACGTGGTCAGCGCCGGCAGCGTCCAGACGGCGCCCAAGAAGATCGACGGCACCCTGGCACCGGTCGACGGCAAGCCGCGGGTCCTCTACGTCGGCGCCGAGTACTGCCCGTTCTGCGCCGCCGAGCGCTGGGCCATGGTGGTGGCTCTGTCGCGGTTCGGCACGTTCAGCAATCTCGGGCAAACCGCTTCCGCGCCTGCTCCGGAGGCCTACCCCAACACCAGCACGCTGTCCTTCCACGGCGCCACCTTCACCAGCACGACGGTGTCGTTCACCGGAGTGGAAACCCAGACCAACCAGGTCAAGAACGGGTCGTACACGAAGTTGGACAGCCTGACCGCCGCAGACGAAAAGATCTTCAAGAAGTACGACTACGCGCCGTATGTGAGCAGCGACAGCGGTGGGTCGATCCCGTTCGTTCTGATCGGCGGCAAGTACTTGATCTCCGGCGCGTCCTACGACCCGACCGTGTTGCAAGGCAAGACACACGCGCAGATCGCATCCGCGCTGAAAGACGCGAACAGCGATATCTCCAAGGCGATCGTCGGCACTGCGAACGTGATCACCGCCGCGATCTGCGCGGTGACCGGTGGCAAACCGGCCGCCGTGTGCACCTCGGCGGGTGTCGTCGCCGGCAAGGCGAAACTCGACAGTGCGAAGTGAGCGCACCCGCCTCGGCGGGACGGCCTGGGCGGCACTGGCGGTCTGCCTGATCGGTACCGGCGCGGCTGTGTACCTGACGGTCGAGCACTTCACCGGCAACAAGTCCTTTGCCTGCCCGGCCACGTCCTCGATCAATTGCCAGAAGGTGACGACCAGCCAGTGGTCGCACATGTTCGGCATCCCGGTCGCGGTCATCGGATTGGCCTACTTCGTGGTGATGCTGGCGTTGTGCACGCCGTGGCTCTGGCGGGACGCGCGGCTGAACCCGCTGCGGGTGGGCGGCGCAACAATCGGTGTGCTGACCGCGCTGTACCTCGTCTGGATCGAGCTGTTTCGCATCGACGCGATCTGCATCTGGTGCACGGTGGTGCACATCTGCTCGCTCGCCCTACTGGGCATCACGTTGTGGCAACTCGTCGCAGAGCAACCGGCAGACGCGCACGTTCGGCGGGCGGACCTCCCGCGGACCGACGTAGCCTGAAGAATGAGATCTCTCCGGCGGTGGGCGGTCGTCGCGGCGGGCACCGCGGTGTTGATGTTGCTGCCGTGGGCGATCAGCCATCGGCCGGTACCGAAGGCATCGATCAGCGCGTCGGATCTGCTGGCTCGTATCCGGGGATCGGCGGACATTGCGTACAGCGGCCTGGCCGAGTCCGCAGGCGGACTGCAACTACCGGACGCCAAGCAACTCAGCGGAGTCAGCAGCCTGCTCGGTGACCGCAACCAGCTGCGGGTGTGGTGGGCCGGCGCCGACTCCTGGCGGGTGGACACGCTCAGCCCGACCGGCGAGACGGGGCTGCACCTGAACGGCGGATTGCTGTGGTCGTGGGACTACGAAACCAACCGCGCCACGTCGAGCATCACCTACGACGGCCAGGTGCATCTGCCCCGCGCCAACGACCTGCTTCCCCCGCAGCTGGCCGTCCGGCTGCTCGCCGACGCCACCGCCGCGGACATCGAACGGCTGCCGACCCAGCGCGTCGCGGGACATGCCGCCGCCGGTCTGCGGCTGACTCCGAGCCAGCCGCAATCGACCATCGCCCACGTCGACGTGTGGGCCGATGCCGTGACCGGCTTGCCGATGAAGGTCGTCGCGACCGGCAAAGGAAACGCTGCGGCGGCGATGGAAACCCGGTTCCTGGACCTGCACGTGGGAGCCCCGTCGGCCGGCCTGATCGCCTTCACCCCACCGGCCGGCGCCACGGTGCAGTTCAACAACAACGCGGACCCGCTGACGGCCCTCGATCAACGCGTGCGCCGAGTCGCCCCGGAGCAGCTCGCCGGGCTGGACCGAGTGCAGCGACAGGGCATCATCCCCGCAGTCAGCATCTACGGGCACGGAGTCACCAGCATGGTGCTGGTGCCGCTGCGCGGCGATGACGCGGACACGTTGCTGACGCAGCTGAGTAGAGCGACTGCGATCCCGGTCGAGCAGCCGCCCGGTGCGCGCACCATCACGATCAGCGTCGGCCCGGTCAACATGATGGTCATCGTGCTGGGCGCTCGCGGGTACGTGCTGGCCGGGACGGTGACCACGGACGCGATGCAGACGGCGGCCGGCGAGCTGCAAACTGCCGTTCAGCAGAATGGGTTCCCGCGGTGAACGAGCCGCCACCGGTGATCCGTACTGCGGGACTGGTCAAGCGCTACGGGTCGGTCCTTGCAGTCGACGGCATCGATCTGGACGTCCGGTCCGGCGACATCTATGGCTTCCTCGGGGCGAACGGCTCCGGCAAGACGACAACGGTGCGGATGTTGCTAGGCCTGGTGCTGGCCACCTCCGGAACGATGGAGCTGCTCGGCCAACGCATGCCGAAGCACGCCGCTCAGGTGCTGCCCCGAGTAGGGGCCCTGGTCGAGGGTCCGGCCGCCTACGGCCACCTCTCCGGCGGCGCCAATCTCGCCCTGATGGACGCATCCGGCCGCGGCGGCGCACGACGCGATCGGGCGCAGCGCATCGCCGAGGTGCTGGAGCAGGTAGGCCTGGCCGACATCGGCCGTCGCCCGGTCAAGCACTACTCATTGGGCATGCGGCAACGCCTCGGGCTTGCTGCCGCGCTGCTACGGCGGCCATCGTTGCTGGTACTGGACGAACCCACGAACGGCCTTGACCCGCAAGGTATTCGAGAGATCCGTGAGCTATTGCTCGACCTGCACCGTGGCGGCACCACGATATTCCTGTCCAGCCACCTGCTAGCCGAGGTGGAGCAGCTCTGCACCCGCGTCGGTGTCCTCGACCGAGGTCGGATGGTGCTGCAGGACCAGCTCGACTCGCTGCGCGCGCCGACCGGCAACACCGTCATCCGCACGCCCGATCCAAGTCGTGCGCTGGGCATCCTGGACGGACGGGTGGTCCACCGCGACGGTGAGCAGTTGATCGTGCACGGCGAGAATGCGGCACAGCTCAATGCCATGCTCGTGCAAGCGGGGGTGGCGGTGACCGAACTCGGCGCCGAGCGGCGCACCCTGGAAGAGATCGTGCTTGCGGCCACCGAACCGCCTGCGCCTGCGCCTGAACCTGAGCCGAGCGACGCCGCGTGATCGCCGTCGAGCTGCGCAAGCTGGCCCGCCGGCCGCGCACCTGGGTCACGCTGGTGATGCTCGACGCGTTGCCGGTGCTCGTCGCCGTCCTGTTGAAGATCACGAACATCGGTCCGCGCCCCGGCCAAGGCCCCACCTTCCTGTCCGCGGTGCTGTCCGACGGCACGCTGTTCCCGGCCGCGGCGCTGGCCATCGTCCTGCCGCTGTTTCTGCCGATCGCGGTGTCCGTCATCGCCGGCGATGCGATCGCCGGCGAAGCCCAGGCCGGCACGTTGCGTTACCTGCTGATCCGGCCGGTGGCCCGGACCCGGCTGCTGGTGGCCAAGCTCGTGTCGGTGTGGGTCTTCGTGGTGGTCGGAGTGCTGGTGGTCGCCGGTACCGGGTACGTAGTCGGCCGCTTCCTGTTCGGCGTCCCGGCCGCGGGGACGGCGGTTGCCACGACCGTGTCCGGGACGCCGCTCACGTCGCAGGAAATAGCGCTGCGCACCTTCCTGGCAATCGGCTACGTCACCTTGTCCATGCTGGGCGTCGCTGCGATGGCGCTGTTCCTGTCCACGCTGACCGACTCCCCGCTGGCGGCCGCACTCGGCGCGATGGCGTTGCTCATCTCGTCCTCGCTGCTACTCACCTTGGACGCGGCGCGCTCGCTGCAGCCGTACCTGCCGACTCGGTACTGGCTGGCGTTCACCGATCTGTTCCGTGACCCGATCCTGTGGCGCAACGTGGAGCGCGGCGTGCTTCTTCAGGGCATCTACGTCGTCGTGCTGCTGGGTGCGGCGTGGGCGAACTTTGCCAGCAAGGACGTCACGAGCTGAGCGAGGCGCAGTCGCCGGCGGTGAACTCTCGCACCGCGCTGCGCTCCAACTCGGCGAGCACCATCCGCGACACCACCCGGTCGGTTGGCAGCTCGCCGTGCTGCACCTGCGAACCTGGGCACACGTCCTGCACCACGATGTTCGTCGCTCCGGTCAGCCGGGCAGAGTCCGGCGGCTGGACGATCTGGTCCACCGAGCTCCAGATCGAGACGAAGGCCGGCCCTGCGGGAGTCTCGTCACCGGCGTTGAGGGTGCGCAGCAGGTCGCTGTCGGTGGCCAGTTGCTGGCACGCTGTCGGACAGGCGTCCGGCAGCGCCGAACCGGCGAGGCTGGCCAGGTCGGTGCCGTGCTGCGGCGAGCCCAGGGTGATCACCCGGCGCACCTTCCCGGCACCGCCGTCGCGCACCCACAGCCGGGCCACCACACCGCCCGCGGAATAGCCGATCACGTCGACCGACCGCGCGCCGGTACGACTCCGCGCCTGCCGCACCGCAGTATCGAGCGCCTTCGCCTGCGCCTTCAGGTCGCCGCGTCCGCCGTCCGGTAGCGAGACCACCGTCGCATCACGCCCGGAGGCCCGCAGCGCATTCGCGAGCGTCGTCAACGCTGTCGTGGAACCGCCGTACCCGGGCACCAGGAGCACCGGCCCGGGATCGTCCTGCGGCGCGGCGGCAACCTTGTCCGCGCGGTGCGTGACCACCCGCACCAGCACACCGGCGACCAGCAACAGCAGCACCGCACCGATCGTGATCACCAGACGTCGACGAGCCGGCGACAGGGAGCGGAGCACGGTACCCATCGTCTGCCCTGCCGGCGCATCCCGCCATGGAGGCAGGGCGGGTACTCAGCCAAGCTCCCGGGCAACCGCCTTGGCGGCGACTTGCACCGGGTCCCACACCGAGGAGAACGGCGGCGCGTACGCGAGATCGCACATGACGAGATCGTCCACCGTCATCGCGGACCACAGCGCGCTCGCCACGGTGTCGATCCGCATCGCCGAGCCCGGACCGCCGACGATCTGGCTGCCGAGGATGCGCCGGCTTCCCTCCTCGGCGACCATCGTCACCGTCATCGGCTGCGCGTCGGGCAGGTAGCCGGCGATGGTGGTCGTATCGACGGCCGCCCGCACTGCATGGAGACCGGCATCACGGGCCGCGGCGAGGCTGAGCCCGGTGACCGCAATCTCTAGATCGCAGATCTTGGTGATCGCGGTGCCGAGTACTCCAGGGAATTCCGCGGCCGGAGTATCACGGTACGTGGCCACGATGTTGCGGCCGGCCGTCCAACCCTGCTTGTTCGCGTGGGTGCCGAGCGGTATGTGCACGCGTGCACCGCTGACCCGATGCTGCGACAGGGCGCAGTCGCCCGCCGCCCAGATGTGCTGCTGACCGACCACTCGCTGCTGCGCGTCGACGTCGATACCGTCCCGGACACCCAGGGGCAGGCCGGCGCGCGCGGCCAACTCGGAGCGGGCGCGTACGCCCAGGCCGAGGATGACCAGGTCGGCCTCGACGCTGCCGCTGTCGGTCTGCACCGCGCGCACCGCGCCGGTGCGGTCCACGTCGAAGCCGCGGACGGCGGTCGCCATCCGCACGTCGATGCCCAGCCCGGACATCGCCACGTGCACCCGGGCACCCAGGTCGCCGTCCAGGAACGGCAGCGGGCTGGGCGCCTGGTCGATCACCGTGGTGGGGATCCCCCTGATCACGCAGGCCTCGGCCATCTCCAGACCGATGTAACCGCTGCCCACCACGGCGACCCGGTTCACCTCGGACTGCAGCGCGTCCACCAGCCGGCAGCCGTCCTCGAGCGTCTGCACCCCGTAGATGCCGCTGGCGTCGATGCCCGGCAGCTCTGGTCGGATCGGTTCGGCTCCGGTCGCGATCAGCAGCTCGTCGAAGTGCTGCTCGGTGCGCTCGCCGCCCGGCTCGTGGACCTCGACGAGGTGCTCCTCCGGTCGGATTGCCACCACCTCGGCCCCGATCCGAACGTCGATGCCGCGGCGGCGATGCTCCTCCGGGCTGCGCGCGACGAGGGCGTCCGGACCGTCGACGGTGCCGGCCATCCAGTACGGGATGCCACAGGCCGAGTACGAGGTCCACGGTCCACGCTCGAACACCACCACCCGCAGCTCGTCACCCATCGAGCGCTTGACGGTAGCCGCGGCGCTCATCCCGGCCGCGTCACCGCCGATCACGAGCAGGGTCGGTGCGGTGCCTTCGCTCATCTCCGCAGGGTAAGCGGCCGGCCGTTACACTTCCTGCCGACGGCGGAGGGGCTCGCCGACAACCGCGGTGCGAACCGCCAACGGTCCCTACCTCACTCGAACGACGGAGGTAGCGGCATGCCCGGCGACGACGAGACCACCCCAGCGGCCGAGACCACCCCAGCGGCGCGACGCGACGCCGGGCACATCATCGACAGCGATGTCGATGTGCACGATCCGGCGCAACTGGCCGAGACGCAGACCGGCGAGTGGGATCTCCTGCTGTCCATCGGCGCAGGGGGCGTGATCGGTGCCGAGGCACGGTACGGGCTGAGCGTCGCGCTGCCCCACGCTGCCGGCCAGTTCCCCTGGTCGACGGTGCTCATCAACATAACCGGGTGCCTGCTCATCGGTGTGCTGATGGGCGTGTTGTTGTCACTGGACCGGCCGCCTCGGCTGGCCCGACCGTTCCTCGGCGTCGGCGTCCTCGGCGGCTACACCACCTTCTCGACGTTCTCCGTCGACGTGGTCATGCTGCTGCGCCATCACCACGTGCTCGCCGCGCTCGGGTACCTGCTGCTGACCGGCATCGGCTGCGTGCTGGCGGTGTGGGTAACTATGGCCGCGACCTCAGCCATCCGCGCCCGGAGCAGCGCATGACCGCGCTGATGATCGCGCTGGGCGCTTTCGTGGGAGCACCGAGCCGTTATCTGGTCGACCGGGCGGTACAGGCCCGGCACAGCTCCGCGTTCCCGTGGGGAACCTTCATCGTCAACGTCGTCGCCTCGGTCATCCTCGGACTGGTCACCGGCGCGAGCGGGCACATGGACGCGCGACTGGCCACGCTGATCGGTGCCGGGTTCTGTGGGGCGTTGAGCACCTACTCGGCCTTCAGTTTCGAGACGCTGCGAGTGAACCGCGAGGCCTCCCGCGCTCTGGCGGTGGGCTATGTCGCGGCCAGCCTGGTCACCGGCATCGGCGCGGCCACGCTGGGCTGGATGCTCGGCGCAGCTCTCACCTGAACGGCGCCGCGCAGTGCCCGGCCGGGCATCGCCAGTAGCGCAGTCCCCCTACTTGCCCGCAGTCTCTACGCTGAGCGAGGTGGTGGGTACCTCAGCATCGGGCAGCAGCACATCGTGAACACTCCGGTCGCCCCCGGGCGCACGGTGATGCTGACCGTCGACGACGACCCAGCGGTCTCTCGAGCGGTGGCCCGCGACCTGCGTCGCAAGTACGGCGACACCTATCGCATCGTCCGGGCGGATTCCGGTCCACAGGCGCTGGACGCGCTGCGCGAGCTGAAACTGCGCGGCGACGCGGTGGCGATCCTGCTCGCCGACCACCGGATGCCCGGGATGACCGGGATCGAGTTCCTCGAGCAGGCGATGGACCTCTTCCCGGCCGCCCGCCGGGTGCTGCTGACCGCCTACGCCGACACCGGAGCGGCCATCGACGCGATCAACGTTGTCGACCTCGACCATTACCTGCTCAAGCCGTGGGACCCGCCGGAGGAGAAGCTGTACCCGGTCGTCGACGCGCTGCTGGAGTCGTGGGGAGTCGAGGACCACCGCCCGGTCCCCGAGACGAAGGTGGTGGGCCACCGCTGGTCGGCCCGCTCGTCGGAGGTCCGCGAGTTCCTGGCGCGCAACCAGGTGCCCTACCGGTGGTATCTGTCCGACTCCGCGGAGGGCGAGCGGTTGCTCTCGGCCGCCGGCGCCGACAGCCAGCACCTGCCGCTGGTGGTGACCCCGGACGGCGCCGCGATGGCCGAGCCGACCGACGGCGAGCTCGCCGCCCGGGTCGGGCTGTCCACCGCGCCGGGCTCGGACTTCTACGACCTGATCGTCATCGGCGGTGGCCCTGCCGGGCTGGGCGCTGCGGTCTACGGCGCATCCGAGGGATTGCGCACCGTCCTGGTCGAGCGCACCGCAACCGGTGGCCAGGCCGGGCAGAGCTCCCGGATCGAGAACTACCTGGGTTTCCCGGACGGTGTCTCGGGCTCGCAACTGGCCGAGCGGGCCCGCCGGCAGGCGATCAAGTTCGGTGCCGAGCTGATCACCACCCGGGACGTCGTCGGCCTCGATGTCAACGGGTCGGCCCGGACGGTGCGCTTCGCCGACGGCGCCACCCTCGCCGCGCACACCGTCGTTCTGGCGACCGGGGTGTCCTACCGACGGCTCGCCGCCCCGGGCCTCGGCGAGCTGACCGGTCGCGGCGTCTTCTACGGCTCGGCGTTGACCGAGGCGATGAACTGTCGCGACCAGCACGTCTACATCGTGGGCGGGGCCAACTCCGCCGGCCAGGCCGCCATCTACCTGGCCCGCAGCGCCAAGGCGGTCACCCTGCTGGTCCGCGGCCGGTCGTTGGACGCGTCGATGTCCTACTACCTCGTCCAGCAGATCGCGAGCACCCCGAACATCGATGTCCGGCTGTGCACCGAGGTGGTCGAGGCAGCCGGCGCCGACCACCTCGAGCGGCTGGTGTTGCGCGACAGCGTCACGGCCCGAACCGAGACCGTCGACGCGGGCTGGCTGTTCATCTTCGCCGGTGCCGCGCCGCACACTGCATGGCTCGATGGGGTTTTGCGGCGCGACGAGCACGGGTTCATCGTGGCCGGGCCGGATCTCACCAACGACGGCGTCGCCCAGGCCCGCTGGGATCTGGACCGGCAGCCCTATCACCTCGAGACCAGCGTGCCCGGCGTCTTCGTGGCCGGAGACGTGCGGTCGGAGTCCGCCAAGCGGGTCGCCTCGGCGGTCGGCGAAGGTGCGATGGCAGTGATGCTGGTGCACCGCTACCTGGAGAAACTATGACCGACTCCGTCCACCCCATGGCCGAGCAGCTACCGTGCGACCTGGCCGAACTGGGCTCGTTGTTCCTGTTCGAGTCGCTGTCCGCCGAGCAGCTCGACTGGCTGTGCCGCAAGGGCCACGTAGAACGCATCGAGCCCGGCGAGCTGTACCGCGAAGGCGACCCGGCTGAGCTGTTCTATGTCCTGCTGGACGGTGAGATCTCGATGTTGCGCCGCGTCGGCGAGGACGACGTCGAGGTGAGCCGGACGACCCAGAAGGGCGTCTATGCCGGGGCCTGGATGGCCTACCTCGGTGAGCGGACTGCGCAGGTCTACAAGAACACCTCGCGCGTTCTGACGCCCTCGCGGTTCTACGTGCTGCCCGCCGACGACTTCGGCGAGTTCATGACCACCTGGTTCCCGATGGCCGTGCACATGCTCGAAGGCCTGTTCTTCGGAACCAAGAGTCAGGCCGAGGCGATCGGCCAGCGGGAACGGCTGCTCGCGCTCGGTTCGCTGTCTGCCGGACTGACCCACGAGCTGAACAACCCGGCGGCCGCCGCGGTACGCGCCACATCCTCGCTGCGTGAGCGGGTCGCCGGAATGCGGCACAAGCTCGGCTCGATCGCCTCCGGCGCCTGGGACCGCACCACGCTGGAGAGTCTCGTCCGGATTCAGGAGGACGCCGTCGAGCACGTCGCCAAAGCCGAAGCGCTCGGACCGATGGAGGCCACCGACCGCGAGGACCAGCTCACCGAGTGGTTCGAAGCGCACGGGCTCAGTGGTGGCTGGGACGTCGCCCCGACCTTCGTGCAGGCGGGCATCGAGGTGGACTGGCTGGACCGGGTCGCCGACACCCTGGACCCGACCACGCTCGACGGCGCGATGCGCTGGCTGAACTACACGCTGGAGACCGAGCTGTTGATGAATGAGATCGAGGACGCGTCTATCCGCATCTCCACCCTCGTCGGCGCGGCTCGGCAGTATTCGCAGATGGACCGCGGGCCGTTCCAGGTGGTCGACCTGCATGACTTGCTGGACAGCACGCTGGTGATGCTCAGCGGCAAGATCGGCAAGGGCGTCACGGTGGTGAAGGACTACGACCGCGGGCTGCCGATGATCCCGGTGTACGCCGCCGAATTGAACCAGGTGTGGACGAACCTCATCGACAACGCGGTGCAGGCGATGGCCGGCGAGGGAACGCTCACCATCCGCACCAGCCGTTATCAGGAGCAAGCGCAGGTCGAGATCTGCGACACCGGTCCGGGCATTGCCGAGGACATCCGCGGCCGAGTGTTCGAGCCGTTCTTCACCACCAAGCCGGTGGGCGAAGGCACTGGCCTCGGGTTGGACATCTCGTGGCGGATCATCGTCAACCGCCACCACGGTGATCTGTCGGTGCAGTCGGTCCCCGGTGACACCCGCTTCCGGGTGCGCATTCCCCTCGTCCCGCCCATCGCAGAGGAGCCGACATGACCGACATCGACCCGAGCGTCCCGCCGAGCGGCACCGGCTGCGTGGGGTGCGATGCGGTGGACGGCTGGTGGGTGCATCTGCGGCGCTGCGCCGCGTGCGGGCACATCGGCTGCTGCGACACCTCGCCGGAGCAGCACGCGAGCGCGCACTTCGCCGCGACCGGCCACCCGATCATCCGCAGCTTCGAGCCGGGCGAGGCATGGTTCTGGGACTTCACCACCGAGGACTACGCCGACGGCCCGGAGCTGGCCGATCCGCAGAGCCATCCCGCGGACCAGCCGGTGCCAGGCCCGGCTGGACGAGTGCCGGCCGACTGGCGCCGGCACATCCACTGAGGCCTACCGTCAGCTGCAGCCGCTGGTGCTGCCGCAGCCCTCGCAGACGAAGCAGCTACCGGCCGGGCGCATCTTGGTGCCGCAGTTCATGCACAGCGGCGCATCGGAGGCCGAGCCCAGCAGTGACTCCAGCAGCTCCGTCGAGCTGTGCACCGCGGCAGGTGCAGCCACCGCGGCAGCGACATCCTGTGCCTCGTCGGCAGCGTCGGTCGGCGCCGGCGCGACCGGGACCGACTGAGCCAGCGACTCGAAGTCGTCGGAGTCGTCCGTGCTGTACGAGCCGGTGTCCAGCTCCCGAGCGCGTTCCTCGGCGGTGTGGATGCCGAGGGCGCTGCGAGTCTCGAACGGCAGGTAGTCCAGCGCCAGCCGGCGGAAGATGTAGTCCATGATCGACTGCGCCATTCGCACGTCCGGGTCGTCGGTCATACCGGCCGGCTCGAAGCGCATGTTGGTGAACTTCTGCACGTAGCTCTCCAACGGCACCCCGTACTGCAGCGCGATGGAGATGGCGATGGAGAAGGCGTCCATCACTCCGGCCAGGGTCGAGCCCTGCTTGCCCAGCTTGAGGAACACCTCGCCGAGACCGTCGTCCGGGTAGGAGCCGGCGGTCATGTACCCCTCGGCACCACCGACGGAGAACGACACCGTGCGCGACGGGCGCGACTTCGGCAGCCGCTTGCGCACCGGTCGGTACTCGACCACCTTCTCCGGCTCAGCTTCGGCCTTGGCACCGTTGTTCTCGCCCTTGCCCGCAGACAGCGGCTGGCCCACCTTGCAGTTGTCGCGGTACACCGCGAGGGCCTTGAGCCCGAGCTTCCAGCCCTGCAGGTACACGTCGGCGATCTCCTCGACCGACGCCGCTTCCGGCAGGTTGACCGTCTTGGAGATTGCCCCGGAGAGGAACGGCTGGGCGGCGGCCATCATCCGCACGTGGCCCATCGGCTTGATGGCCCGGGCACCCATCGCGCAGTCGAACACCTCGTAGTGCTCGCTCTTCAACCCGGGGGCATCGATGACGTGGCCGTTCTCGGCGATGTGGTCGACGATTGCCTCCACCTGCTCCTCCTGGTAGCCCAGGGCACGCAGCGCACGCGGCACCGTCTGGTTGACGATCTGCATGGAGCCGCCGCCGACCAGCTTCTTGAACTTCACCAGCGCCAGGTCCGGCTCCACGCCGGTGGTGTCGCAGTCCATCATCAGCCCGATAGTGCCGGTGGGGGCCAGCACGGACGCCTGGGCGTTGCGCCAGCCCTGCTGGGCACCGAGCTCGTTGCCCTTGGCCCATTCCTTGGCGGCGGCGGAGTAGACGGCCTTGTCCGTGTCGTGCAGGGCGCGCGCCGCGTCGTTGGCGGCGGCGTGCTTGCGCATCACCCGGGCATGCGCCTCCGCGTTGCGGGCAAAGCCGTCGTAGGGTCCGACCACGCCGGCCAGCTCGGCAGAGCGGCGGTACGCCGTACCGGTCATCAACGACGTGATCCCGCCGGCCATCGCCCGGCCGCCGTCGGAGTCGTAGGCCAGACCGGATGCCATCAGCAACGCACCCAGGTTCGCGTAGCCGATCCCGAGTTGCCGGTAGGCGCGGGTGTTCACCCCGATCGCCTCGGTCGGGAAGTCGGCGAAGCAGATCGAGATGTCCATCGCGGTGATGATGACCTCGACGGCGTGGGTGAACTGGTCGATCTTGAAGGTGTTGTCGTCGGCGAGGAACTTCATCAGGTTGAGCGACGCGAGGTTGCAGGACGTGTTGTCCAGGCTCATGTACTCCGAGCACGGGTTCGACGCGGTGATCCGGCCGGTCTCCGGATTGGTGTGCCAATCGTTGATCGTGTCGTCGTACTGGATGCCCGGGTCTGCGCACTCCCACGCTGCCTTGGCGATCTTGCCGAACAGCTCGGTGGCGTCGACGGTCTCGATCACCTCATGGGTCGAGCGTGACCGCAGCCCGAAGGTCGACTTCTCCTCGACCGCGCGCATGAACTCGTCGCTCACCCGAACCGAGTTGTTGGCGTTCTGGTACTGCACGCTGGTGATGTCCGAGCCACCCAGGTCCATGTCGTAGCCGGCGTCGCGCAGCACCCGGATCTTGTCTTCCTCGCGGGCCTTCGTCTCGATGAACTCGACGATGTCGGGATGGTCGACGTCCAGCACGACCATCTTCGCCGCACGCCGGGTGGCGCCGCCGGACTTGATCGTCCCGGCCGACGCGTCCGCGCCGCGCATGAAGCTGACCGGCCCGGAGGCGGTGCCACCGGAGGACAGCAGCTCTTTCGAGGACCGGATCCGGGACAGGTTGAGACCGGCGCCGGAACCGCCCTTGAAGATCAGGCCCTCTTCGCGGTACCAGTTCAGGATCGAGTCCATCGTGTCGTCGACCGCGAGGATGAAGCAGGCCGAAACCTGCTGTGGTGACGTGGTACCCACGTTGAACCAGACCGGCGAGTTGAAGCTGAAGTACTGGTGCAGCAGCATCCAGGTCAGCTCATGCTCGAAGGCCTCGGCGTCATCCGCCGAGCGGAAGTACCCGTGCTGCTCCCCCGCCGCCCGGTACTTCGACACCACTCGATCGATCAGCTGGCGCAGCGACCACTCCCGCACATCGGTGCCCACCGCACCACGGAAGTACTTGGTCGTGACGATGTTCGCCGCATTCACCGACCAGAAGTCCGGGAACTCCACGCCCCGCTGCTCGAAGTTCACCGACCCGTCGCGCCAGTTCGTCATGACGACGTCGCGGCGTTCCCAGGTCACCTCGTCATAGGGATGGGTGCCCGCGGTGCTGAACAGGCGTTCGACGGTCAACCCGTTCGACACATACTGCGCTGCGGCGGCGCCGGTGTGCTTCGGCGCTGCTGCTGCGGCTGACGAATCGTTGACGACCTCGGTCATGGGACGTTCCTTTCGAACGGGCGGTGGGTGGAGCGGGGAGTAATCGGATGCATGGCGGGGAGTGATCCGGTGGCTGGGCGGGCCGGTCGAGCTGGTACAGACCGCCGCCGCCGGCCGGATCGTGGCTAGCCGGACGGGTGCGGGTGGTGTTCTCGGCGCAGTTCGAGGATTGCTTTCTCGAAGTCGTCCACCGAGCTGAAGGCGTTGTAGACGCTGGCGAAGCGCAGGTAGGCCACCTCGTCGAGCTCGCGCAGCGGCCCGAGAATGGCCAGCCCGACCTCGTTGCTCGGCACCTCCGCGGCGCCGGTGGCGCGTACCGCCTCCTCGACCGTCTGGGCGAGCACCTGCAGCTGGTCGTCGTCCACCGGTCGGCCCTGGCAAGCCCGGGCGACGCCGTGCACCACCTTGCTGCGACTGAACGGTTCGGTGACGCCGCTGCGTTTGATGACCGCGAGGGTGGGCTCCTCGACAGTGGTGAAGCGCCGACCGCATTCCTGGCAGCTGCGCCGGCGCCGGATGACCTGGCCCTCTTCGTGCTCGCGGGAGTCCACGACCCGGGACTCGGGGTGTCGGCAATACGGGCATCGCATCGGCCGGTCACCTCCTTTCACGCTCACGTCACGCCGCTGGTCATCCCCAGGCAGCAGCACTGCTGGGTACGAACCTGTCGACATCTTGGGGACAACGTGTGGATACCGAACCCCAAGCTGTGGACTACTTACACCAGTGTAACTACTACATGTAGGGGGCAACCGTAGATCGGTGTGACCTGCAACGCAAGAGCCGACACGCCGCATCCCATCCACCATCGTGTCGCGCTGCGGTGGGGCGGCAGCGAGTGACGAGGACTTGGCCTGGCGTCAGGTCGACGCCGCTGAGGTGGTTGAGGCGCTGCAGGGTGGCCACCTCGGCGCGCGGATCGGCGCGCGGGGCGATCTGACGGGCGATCGACCAGAGCGTGTCGCCGTCGTGCACGACGACGGTGGCCGGTGCGGCGGCCGGGCTCGGCCCGGCGGACCCGCCTCCGGCGTAGGCGATCGCGATGAGAATTCCTGCGATTGCGGCGGCCAGCAGGCCTATGACCACCTTGCCGCGGGCGGTCAGCCGCACGGAGGCCGACGCCGGCTCAGCCTGCGTCTGTCGCGCCGCCGCGGGCTTCCACACCGGCCGGTTGAGCACTGAGGGTGCACAGCGGACGAACTCGGTCGGCACCTCGGTCGCGGCCGGGGCCAGCGCCACCGTGGGTTCCCGGACCAGGACCCGCACGCCGTCGCCAGCAGGGCCTGACGCGGCCACGATGGGCGTCGCGCGGGCCGCGCGGACAGGCGGGCGGACGCTGCCGCGGACCCGCGGGCGCGCCGCCGGCACCACGGCCAGCGCCACCGGCCGGCGCGATGGGGCCGGTTGCCGGATCGCCGCGGTACGCCTGGCCCGCGCCGGAATGCGGACGTCCGGGGGAAATTCTGGTGCCACCGACATGGTGTCCTCCTCGTCGCCGTCCGACCCGTCGCAACGCCGGGTCGAACACCTGTTCGTTCGAACTGCTGTGCGAAGGTTTACCACCGAGGTCCGACAGAAACCATTCTTGATCGGCGTGTCGTATCGAACAGGTGTTTGAGATGGGCTGCCTTCTGAGTTACCGTCGGGCAAGCCCAGCCCCGGCACGACGGGCCGGACCGCCGTCAGATCAACCAGAGGAGCCTCCCGTGGTCGCCAAGCCGCCCAGTACCCCCCGGCCCGCCGACGAGGTGCTCGAACCAGGGCTCGGCGGGAACAAGCGGGGCCGACCGCCCAAGCTGGCCGAACTGCCCGAACTGGACCGCGGGGACGGGCTCACCGCCCGGCAGCGCACGATCCTGGCGGTAATCCGCGATTCGGTTCAACGTCGCGGCTACCCACCCAGCATCCGCGAGATCTGTGAAGCAGCCGGGCTCGCCTCGACCTCGAGCGTTGCCCACCAGCTCGCCACGTTGGAGCGGAAGGGCTTCCTGCGCCGCGACGCCAACCGGCCTCGCGCGGTCGACGTCCGGTCCGGCGAGGATCGCGCGGAACAGGAGGCCGACGCCAACGGCGTGAATCCGCGGCCGGCGCCGGCTTTCATCCCGGTCATCGGGCGGATCGCGGCCGGCGGCCCGATCCTCGCCGAGGAGAGCCTCGAGGACGTGTTCCCGCTCCCCCGCGCGCTGGTGGGTGAAGGCACCCTGTTCCTGCTCAAGGTGGTCGGCGACTCGATGGTGGACGCGGCGATCACCGACGGCGACTGGGTCGTCGTCCGACAGCAGCCGAATGCGAGTAACGGCGAGATCGTCGCGGCGATGATCGACGGCGAAGCGACGGTGAAGACGTACCAGCGCCGCGACGGGCACATCTGGCTGTTGCCGCACAACGACGCCTACTCGCCGATCGACGGCGACGAGGCGATGATCCTCGGCAAGGTGGTCACCGTGCTGCGCAAGATCTGAGCCGCGCGCCGGCTCAGCCCACTTGGGCAGTTTGGCCGAGCTGCACTCCGTAACGGCGGTGCACGTACTTCGCCCGTCCGGGCGGCACCGGCTCCATCTTGACCGAGCCGATCACGGCGCTTCGTCTTGGAACCGGACACCAGCACACCGGGCGAGCACTCGCAACAGGTTGGACTTCCCGGATTCGACGTCGCCGACCACGATCACCACGGGACCGTCGACAGGCGAGCGGGGTTTCATCCTGGCCACCGTACGTGCGGGTCGAGGCGGGCGGAGATCGCTGCCCATCCCGGCAGCAATGCCACGGCAAGCACCACCACGCCGGCAGCTGCCCCGCCGACGAAGTCGGAGATCCAGTGGAAGTTCAGCAAGGTCATCCCGACGGCGATGGCGAACGGTGCGATCCAGCGCAGCACGCCGATCAGTCGGACGAGCCGCGCGTCGAGATGTGCGCGCTGGGTGGCGGCGGCAAGCAGACCCCACGTCGCTATGCCGTTCGCCATGTGGCCCGACGGATAAGAGTGCGCCGGGGCATCCGGATGGTGCCCGTAATAGTCCACCGGTGCCAACCGCGAGACGGAGTACTTGCTCGCGTACACGATCAGGAGGAGACCGGCCAGCACCACCACGAGCCGCACGAGTGGATCGACGGTGCGTTGCCGCCAGCAGAGCACGCCGATGATCACGACTGCGATGGTGAGCACTACGCCACGCTGCCCGAACAGCACGAGCAGACGCAGCGGGATCTCTTCCAGAGTGCGATGACGCAGGTCCCACGAATACAGCCGCCGACCCGCGTCGGTATCGAGATGACGCAGCGGACCGTGGAAGCGGACGTCAGCGGTGACCGCGATGAGCACTACGAGAGCGAGCAGGACCGACCAGAGCGGTGGACGCGCAGGCCAGGACCGGGGGTCGGGCCGGTGGCGCAGAGCGGACGAGTTCTCAGTCGGCACGCTGCGCCGGCGGGTCAGCCGGCGCCGGGGTGGCCACTGCCGAGGTGGGCGGGATCGTCTCGGCGGGCGGGGCAGGCGCAGCAGGTGGCTGCGCGGCCGGAATCTGCGGGGCAGCGGCCTGCTCATTCTTGGCCTGGGTGCGGGCGTCGTCGTCGTCGGCCATGCCCTTCATCTCCGTCTTGAAGATGCGCAGGGATTTTCCGGCCGACCGGGCCATGTCGGGCAGGTTCTTCCATCCGAAGAACAGCACCCCGGCAACAGCGAGGATGACAAGCCAGTGCAGCGGCTGATCGAAACCCATGTCCAAAGCCTTTCACATGCGAGGTCGCAGCGCAGGTCGTGGTGAGTCCAGACTACGCCAGGTTCACCGTCGGGCTGGCTTCGAGGGGAACTGCGAAGCTGGCCAGCGCGGCGGCGAGGTCGGGCTCGACCCGGGCCAGCAGCTGCGTGCCGGCGGCCGTGTGCGTCTCGGAGTGGATCTCTCCGGCGCGATGTACCCGGGCGACGAGGCCTCCCTGGGAAAACGGAATCAGCACATTCACCAGCACGTCCGGGCGGGGCAGCCGCTGTTCGATGAGCCGTTTCAGATCGGCGAGTCCCGCGCCGGTGCGCGCTGAGACGAACTGCGCATTTGGTTCCAGCCGCCGCAACCGGTCCAGCTCGTCGGGGTCGGCGGCGTCCACCTTGTTGAACACGATCACCTCGGGCACCGTGGCGGCATCGATGTCGGCGAGCACCTCACGGACCGCATCGATCTGAGCCTGCGGAGCCGCGTCGCTGGCGTCCACGACGTGCAGCATCAGGTCGGCGTCACCGACCTCTTCGAGCGTCGAGCGGAAGGCCTCGACCAGTTGGTGCGGCAGGTGGCGGACGAATCCGACGGTGTCGGTGAGGGTGAATGCGCGCCCATCGCCGGTCTCGGCGCGGCGCACGGTCGGATCCAGCGTGGCGAACAGGGCGTTCTCGACCAGCACGCCGGCGTCGGTGAGCTGGTTGAGCAGCGACGACTTACCGGCGTTCGTGTAGCCGGCCAGCACCACGCTCGGAATGCGGTTGGCGCTGCGCTTGCCCCGCTTGACGTCACGGCTGGTCTTCATGCCGGCCAGCTCGCGGCGCAGCTTGGCCATCCGGGAGGTGATGCGCCGGCGGTCCAGCTCGATCTTCGTCTCACCGGGACCGCGGCCGCCGATGCCCGCCCCGCCGGCGGCCCGACCGCCGACCTGCCGGCTCAGCGCCTCACCCCACCCGCGCAACCGCGGCAGCAGGTACTGCATCTGGGCCAGCTCGACCTGTGCCTTGCCCTCTTTGGACCTGGCGTGCTGCGCGAAGATGTCGAGGATGAGCGCGGTCCGGTCCACCACCTTCACCTTCACCACGCCCTCGAGTTGACGAAGCTGGCCGGGGGTCAGCTCGCCGTCGCAGATGACGGTGTCGGCGCCGGTGCTGATGACGATGTCGCGCAGATCCTTGGCCTTGCCCGAGCCGATGTACGTTGCCGGATCGGGCTTGTCCCGCCGCTGCATCACCGCGTCGAGAACCAGTGATCCTGCCGTCTCGGCGAGCCGAGCCAGCTCGTGCAGCGAATTCTCCGCATCGGCCGCCGTGCCGCCCGTCCACACGCCGACCAGCACGACGCGCTCGAGGCGCAACTGCCGGTACTCCACCTCGGTGACGTCGGCCAGTTCGGTCGACAAGCCGGCGACGCGGCGCAGCGCCTGCCGGTCCTCGAGCTCGAAGGCGCCGCTGCTGTCGTCGCGGAAGTCGTCACGATCGACCCGGGCGGGAACAGCAAGGTCGGGCGCAACAGCGTCAGTGCGGTCGCGGTCCATCGCAGGATTCGTCATATGCCCTTCATTGTCCCGCACATCGCACGTCGGGGCGACGGATTAGCTGCGCAGCCAGCTGGCGTCCAGATCGAACCGGCCCACCAGCACTGCCGGCCCGGTCAGCAAGAGCCCGCCGTCGGGGGTCCAGGCGACGCTGAGACTGCCGCCCGGGACGTCGAGCTGCCAGCTCCCGGTGCGGTCCGATCCGGCGAGCACTGCGACCGCCGAGCAGATGCCGGTGCCGCACGAGCGGGTCTCCCCAACGCCGCGTTCGTGTACCCGCAGCCGGGCATGCCGGGCGCCGAGCCGGACGACGAATTCGACGTTCTGCCCGTGCGGCAGAGCCGGGTCGACGGCCGGCGCCGTGCGCAGGTCGAGGCCGGCGAGCTGCGCCGACTCGATGCCGACCACCACATGCGGATTGGGCATCGCCACCGGCGTCCCCGCGCCGATGAAGTCGCCGGCCCGGACGCGGACGGTACGCGTCTCGACCTGCGGCACGCCCATGTCGACGGTCAGCCGGCCGTCCGCACCGGCAGTGACGGTGCGGGTGCCGCCCCGGGTGGCGATCTTGATGGGACCGCCCGACCAGAGACCGTCGTGCTGCAGATACCGGGCGAACACCCGCACTCCGTTGCCGCACATCTCGCCGGTCGTGCCGTCGGCATTGCGGAAGTCCATGGCGTACTCGGTGTCGGGGTCGGCCCACTCCGTGGCCGTCTTGGAGCGCACCAGGCGCAACACGCCGTCGGCGCCGATGCCGGCGCGCCGGTCGCACAGCCGCCGGACCAGACCGGCGGTGAGGTCCAGCGCACCGTCGAGGTCGGGCAGCACGATGAAGTCGTTCTCCGTGCCGTGGCCCTTCCAGCCGGTCAGCGCGGTCAGCTCGGTCACCGGTCCAGGGTAAGGGCCGCATCGTCCAACAAGGTCGACGAGGCGCCGTCCAGCCAGACGATGCGCGGGTCCCGGCGGAACCAGGAGCGCTGCCGGCGGGCGAAGCGCCGGGTGGCCGGGACGGTGGCCTGCGCAGCCGCGGCGACGTCGCCGACCACCGAACCGTCCGGGCCGAGACAACCCAGCACCTGGGCGTAGCCCAGCGCCTTGCCGGCGGTCGGGCTGCCGCGCAGCCCGGCACTCAGCAGCCCGCGCACCTCCTCGACGAACCCCTGCTGCCACATCCGGGTGACCCGCAGGGCGACCCGGTCGTCGAGGTCGGCCCGGTCGACGCCCAGGAACGTGGTGTCGTAGATGGACTCATGGGCGGGCATCCGCGCAGTGAACGGCTCGCCGGTCAGTTCGATGACTTCCAGGGCGCGCACGATGCGTCGGCCGTTGCTGGGCAGGATCGCTTCCGCCGCGGCCGGGTCCAGCGCAGCGAGACGGCGATGCAGATCGACCGGCCCGGCGTCGTGCAGCTCGGCGGCGAGCCGGGCCCGGATCGCCGGCGACTCACCGGGGAAGTCCAGCCGGTCCAGCGCGCCCCGGATGTACAGCCCCGAGCCGCCGACCACGACGGGCAACCGGCCTCGGCTGTGCAGCTCATCGATCGCCGCGCGGGCCATCGTCTGGTACTCCGCGACTGCGGCGGACTTCGTCACCGGCCAGACGTCGAGGAGGTGGTGCGCGACGCCGCCACGCTCCTCGGGCGGCAACTTGGCGGTGCCGATGTCCATGCCGGCATATAGCTGCATCGAGTCCGCGTTCACCACCTCGCCGTCGAACCGCTGCGCCAACGCCACGGCCAGCTCGGACTTCCCCGCGGCGGTCGGGCCGACCACGGCGAGGACCCGTGGGCGCGCGGTGACCATTCCGCAACGCTAACCGGGTGCCCGCGGTCATGCGGACTCGTGTCTAATGACCACCTATGGCTTACGACTCGCCCGCGCACCCGTGGGGACGTATCGACGACGACGGCACGGTGTACGTCCGAACCGCCGACGGTGAGCGAGCGGTCGGTTCGTGGCAGGCGGGTGAGCCGGAGGCGGGACTGGCCTACTACGAACGGCGCTACGCCGACCTGGCCACCGAAGTCGAGTTGCTGGAGAGCCGGTTGACCTCCGGCGCCGGCGATGCAAAGGCAACCTGGAACCAGGCGGGCGTCCTGGAGGACTCGCTCGTCGACGCCTCGGTTGTCGGGGATCTGGAGGGCTTGCGGACCCGGCTGACGGCGTTGCGCGCGACAGCCGAGGCGAAGATGGCCGAACAGCTGCTGGCCAAGGAACAATCCCGCGCGGAGGCGATCGCGGCCAAGGAGCAGCTCATCGCTGAGGCCGAGCAGATTGCGGAGAAGGGCACCGCGTGGAAGGCCTCCGGCGATCGACTACGCGTCATCGTCGATGAGTGGAAGCAGATCAAGGGCATCGATCGCAAGACCGACGACGCATTGTGGAAGCGCTATGCGGCGGCGCGGGATGCCTTCGGCCGGCGCCGCGGGAGTCATTTCGCCGCGTTGGACACCGAGCGCGGTGAGGCGAAGGCCGTCAAGGAAGCGCTCGTGGCGAAGGCCGAGGAGTTGAGCGCCTCGGACGACTGGCGCGCCACCGCGTCCGCGATGAAGGATCTGATGACGCAGTGGAAGGCCGCCGGCCGTGCCGGTCGCGGCGACGAGGACGCCCTGTGGCAGAAGTTCCGGGCAGCGCAGGACTCCTTCTTCGCGCGCCGGGCCGAGGTGTTCGCCGAGCGGGATGCCGGCGAGACGGCTAACCAGAAGAAGAAGGAAGAAGTCATCGCCGAGGCGGAGTCTCTCGACCTGAGCGACCCGAAGCGGGCCCAGGCCCGGCTGCGGGAGATCACCGAGCGCTACGAGAAGAGCGGCCGGGTCCCGCGCGATGCCATGCGCCGCCTGGAGGACCGGATGCACGCCGCCGAGCAGCGGGTACGCGACGCGGTCGACTCCGAATGGAAGCAGGCGGCGATCGAGAGCAACCCGTTCCTGGCCGAGCTCCGGGCCCGGCTCGCCGAGGCCGAGGCGAAACTCGAGCGGGCCAAGGCCAGTGGCGATTCAGCGCGCATCGCGAAGGTCGAGGCCGAGGTGCAGCAGCGCCGCGCGCTCATCCCCGGAATGTGAGCGTGCAGTCGGCGCGATCGGCTAGACCGAACGGGCGCCGATGGTGATGGGTTGCCGGGACGCGGCGACGGCCGGCGCCTGCTTGGCGCGCCGGATGAGGGTCGGCGCGCCGTCGGCAACAAGGTGGTGCGGTGCGGCGTAGGTGACGGTGGTCCGGACCAGATCGCCGGGCATCAGCGCCTGGCCGCCGACGGCGACGTGCGCCAGCCGGCCGTCCCGAGCGCGTCCGGACACCCGGCCGGTGGCACCGTCCTTGCGGCCCTCGCCGGCGCTGATCAGCACCTCGATGTCGGTACCGACGAGCGCCTTGTTGTTCGCCCAGCTCAGCTCCTCCTGGGTGCTGATCAGGCGGTCGTAGCGCTCCTGAACCACTGACTTCGGCACCTGGTTCGGCAGCGCCGCGGCGGGAGTCCCTGGACGGCTGGAGTACTGGAAGGTGAACGCGGCGGCGAAGCGGGCGGCGCGCACCACGTCGAGGGTGCGCTCGAAATCCTCGTCGGTCTCGCCTGGGAAGCCCACGATGATGTCAGTGGTGATCGCAGCCTGCGGCATCGCCGCACGGACCCGATCGATGATGCCGAGGTAACGCTCACTGCGGTAACTGCGGCGCATTGCCTTGAGCACCGCATCCGAGCCGGACTGCAGCGGCATGTGCAGTTGCGGGCAGACGTTGGGCGTCGTCGCCATGGCCTCGATGACGTCGTCGGTGAAATCGCGCGGGTGCGGGCTGGTGAACCGCACCCGCTCCAGCCCGTCGATCAATCCGCAGGCGCGCAACAACGCGGCGAACGCACCTCGGTCGCCGAACGACCTGCCGTAGGAGTTGACGTTCTGGCCGAGCAGCGTGATCTCCACGACACCCTCGGCGACCAGTGCTTCGATCTCGGCGAGCACATCACCGGGACGCCGGTCGACCTCCGTGCCGCGCAGGCTGGGCACGATGCAGAACGTGCAGGTGTTGTCGCACCCGACCGAGATCGACACCCACGCCGAGAACGCCGACTGCCGCCGGGTGGGCAGATCCGACGGAAAGTTCTGCAACGCGTCGAGGATCTCCACCTGCGCCTCGGCGTTGTGCCGGGACCGCTCCAGCAACACCGGGAGGCTGGCCAGGTTGTGGGTGCCGAACACCACGTCCACCCACGGTGCCTTCTCCACGATGCGGCCCTGGTCCTTCTGCGCCAGGCAGCCGCCTACCGCGACCTGCATCCCGGGGCGACGTGCCTTCGCCGGGGACAGCCGACCGAGGTTGCCGTACAGCCGGTTGTCGGCGTTCTCGCGCACCGCGCAGGTGTTGAAGACCACGAGGTCGACGTCGTCGCCGCTTCCGTCCTCGGCCTTCACGTACCCCGCGGATTCCAGGAGGCCGGCGAGCCGTTCGGAGTCGTGCACGTTCATCTGGCATCCGTAGGTGCGGATGTCATAGGTGCGGGCAGCGTCTAGAGCAGTCATGGCGATGTCCGAGGATACGGCCTCGCACTGGTGCCTACCCTCATCGACGTGATGACGTTGCGTGCGATGACCGAGGCGGACCTGCCTCAG
The DNA here is from genome assembly GCA_963703085.1 of uncultured Actinomycetota bacterium. Lineage (GTDB taxonomy): Bacteria > Actinomycetota > Actinomycetes > Mycobacteriales > Jatrophihabitantaceae > DATAEG01. The sequence goes on from OY969789.1 coordinate 343,072, forward strand.
ATCGCCAGCTGGCTGACCGAACCGCACGTAGCCCGGTGGTGGCTGGCCGATCAGACCGCCGAGCAGGAACTGGCGCCCTACCCCGCCCGGATCCGTGGCGCGGAGCCCACCTCGATGCTCGTCGCCTTGGAGCAGGAGCGGCCGGTCGGCTGGTGCCAGTGGTACCGATGGGCCGACTATCCCGCGGCCGCGGCAGGCGTCGGTGCTCGGCCGGACGAAGGCGGAATCGACTACGCGCTCGGCGATCCGGCAGCGATCGGGCGCGGGCTGGGCACCGAGCTGGTGGCGGCCCTGGTGGCAACGGTGCGCGCCGTGCTGCCCGGCGCCGGCATCGTGAGTGACCCCGCCGCCGCGAACACGACGTCTCGGCGCGTTCTGGTGCGCAACGGCTTCGCTCTGGTCAGCGAGCGACCCGTCGAGACCGAACCAGGCGACGCGGCGATGGCGATCCACCGCCTCGCCGGCACCGGCCCGGCGCTGCGTCAGGCGACCGACGCCGACGCTGGTGCGGTGGCAGCGCTGCGCGCGGCATGGGTGTCGGAATGGGCCACCGACCCGGTGCCGGCCGACCCGGGCTTCCCGGAGCGCATCGCAGCGTGGCTGGACGCGGAACGCTCGCGTCGGCTGACCTGGCTCGTCGAGGTCGGCGGCCGGGTCGTCGGCATGCTCAATGCCACCGTCTTCCGGCGGATGCCCAAGCCGAACAAAGTCGGCGTCGGTACCCAGTGGGGCTACATCAGCAACGTGTACGTCCACCCGGACTACCGAGGTCTGGGCCTGGCCACCGAGCTGGTCGACGAGGCGCTGCGCTACGCCCGGGCCTGGGGATTCGCGCGGCTGGTGCTCTCGCCGTCGGAACAGGCCCGGGCGATCTACGAGCGGGCCGGGTTCACGCCGGCGACCGAGCTGATGTCCGTCGACCTGGCGCCCTGACTCAGTGCGCGACCTCGGTGGACCTGGTCTCGCGGACCACCGTCACCCGGATCTGGCCGGGGTAGGTCAGCTCGTCCTCGATCTGTTTGGCCACCTCGCGGGCGATCACGGCGGACTCCAGGTCGTCGACGGTCTCCGGGCGCACCATGACCCGCACCTCGCGTCCGGCCTGCATCGCCCAGACCCGCTCGACACCCTCGCGCGCCGAGGCGATCGCCTCGATGCGCTCGAGCCGTTTGACGTAGGACTCGAGCGATTCCCGGCGCGCGCCCGGCCTCGCCGCGGAGCAGGCGTCGGCGGCCTGGGTGAGGACAGCCTCGATCGTCTTCGGCGGCACCTCGTTGTGGTGGGCCTCGACGGCGTGCGCGACGCGCTCATCCTCACCGTGCGAGCGCAGTAGCTCGGCACCGACAATGGCGTGGCTGCCTTCCACTTCGTGGGTGAGCGCCTTGCCGATGTCGTGCAGGAAGGCGGCGCGTTTGACCAGGACCGCGTCGACCCGGCTGAGGCCGAGCTCGGCTGCCATCAATCCGGCGATGTGCGCGCTCTCGATGAGATGCGCCAGCACGTTCTGGCCGTAGCTGGTGCGGTAGCGCAGTCGGCCCAGGGTGGGCATCAGCCGCTCGTCGACGTCGCGCAGCCCGACTTCGGCCAGCGCGTCGGACGCCGCGCGCAGGCAGAGCTCGTCGACCTCACCCTTGCTCGTCTCGTAGATCTCCTCGATCCGCTGCGGGTGGATGCGACCGTCGGAGATGAGCTTTTCCAGAGTCAGCCGACCGGTTTCGCGGCGTACCGGGTCGAAGCAGGACAGCAGCACGGCCTCGGGGGTGTCATCGATGATGACGTTGACCCCGGTGACCGATTCGAAGGCGCGGATGTTGCGGCCTTCCCGGCCGATGATGCGCCCCTTCATCTCATCGCTGGGCAGATGCAACACGCTGACCACACTCTCGGTGGTCTGCTCGCTGGCCACTCGTTGCACGGCATCGACGACGATGGCCCGGGCCCGGGTGGTGGCCTCGGCGCGGGCTTCCGCCTCGATGCCCCGAGCCAGAATCGCTGCCTCGCGGCGTGACTTGGTCTGTACCTCGGCCATCAGCTCGGCCCGCGCTTCCTCAGCGGTCAGCCCGCTGATCCGCTCCAACTCGGCCAGGTGCTCACTGCGCCGCGCAGTGAGGGCGGCCTCTTGCTCGGTCAGTTCGGTCGACTTCGCGGTGAGTTCGGAGTGTTGTCCGGCCAGCACGGCTGCCTGGGCCTTCAGCGCGTCCTCGCGGGCGGTGAGTTCCTCGATGCTGCGCCGCAGCGTCTCCTGCGCGGCGGACAGCACGTCCCGCTCGTGCCGCAGGCTGGTCCGGGTGCCTTCCAGCGAAGCCCGGTCCCGATCGAGAGCGGCGGCGTCCTCGGCGCGGCGGATCTCCAGCTCCCGACGCTGCTCGGCCACTGCAGCCTCGGCGACGATCCGCTCTTCGCCGATCTCGGCGTGCGCCGAGCGCAGCAGCGAACTGGCTTCGGCGGCGGCCTCACGTCGCGTCGAATCCGCTTCGCGGCGGGCCATCACCCGGATCGACTCGGCCTCCGCTTCGGCCATCCGGCGGCTGGCTTGCGCCCACTCGGCAGCGTCAGTCTCGGTCTGGGCGGGCGCCTCGTCGATCTGCGCTCGCGGTACCGGGCGCCCCGCTGCGTGGCCCGGGCCGTACCGGTGTGCCTCCCCGGCTGCTCCGCGACTGCGCTTGCGGTAGGCATCGATGAACGCCAGACCCAGGATGAGTACCACTGCGACGCCGGACAGGAGCACCCACTGCATGGCCGTCCTCCCGTCCATCCGGCGCACGAGGCACCCGTGCCGGCGGCTGGCCGGCACCAATCAGGCGAGAGCACATCACACGCGAAGCAGGTGCTGCCGACGGGATTCTCGGTCGCATGTGGCGATCGAGCCGGTCCGTCGGCGATTCGGTCCTTTCGGCGAGGTCCGGGGCGGCGGTTGCACCACCGGTGGTAGGCAATTCAAGGCACTGCGCGGTAAACCCGCTTTACTGAGACGTGCTCTCCTGGTACGTCCGAGGCTAAGTACCACCCGTCACAAGGTCAAGCCGACGAGCCGGACGACGCAGTCAGTCGGAGGGCAGGTCGAGCTCGGCAACCACCTCGCGTACCAGCCGGTAGCACAGGCCGGCCGGGTAGCCTTTGCGCGCCAGCTGACCCACCAGCCGGCGGGCCTTGGTGGCGTCGTCCAACCGGGCCATCCCGGCCAACCGCTTGCGCACCAGCTCCCGAGCGGCGGCTTCCTCACCGGCCGGATCGATCTGCTCGACGGCCGCACGGATCTCTTCCGCCGCGACGCCGCGGCGGCGCAGTTTGGTCGCGATGGCCTGGCGGGCCATCCCCTGCTCCTCGTGCCGGGCCACTGCGTAACTGGCGGCCAGGCCGGCATCGTCGATCAGACCGACCTCGGTGTATCTGTCGAGCACCGCGTTGGCGACGGCGTGGGAGATGCCGCGCTTGCGCAGCAGCTCGGCCAGCTCGTGCCGGGTGCAGGGCCGGGCGGTCAGCTTCCGCAGACACAGCGCCCGAGCCACCGACTCCGGGTCGCCGGGCGGGTCGAGTTCGTCCGGGGGCGGTTCCGGCCGCGCGGGTGTGGTGCGCGCCGGATCGGCTGCCGCCGGACTTGACTGCTCGGCTGGCACGACCCGGAGGTGCCCCTTCCCGCGGATCCGGCTCTCCCGAGCCGACGATGACGACACGGATCAGAAGTCGACCGGCGCCGGCAGGGCGCTGACGGTGGCACCATCGGCGGTCATCGCGCCGCCCTCGTCCACGACGGCACCCACACCGAGCTTCTCCTTGATCTTCTTCTCGATCTCGTTGGCCATGTCCGGGTTGTCGCGCAGGAAGGTCCGCACGTTCTCCTTGCCCTGACCGAGCTGGTCGCCGTCGTAGGTGTACCAAGCGCCGGACTTCTTCACGATGCCCTGCTCCACACCCACGTCGATGAGCGAACCCTCCCGGCTGATGCCCTGGCCGTAGACGATGTCGAACTCCGCCTGCTTGAACGGCGGAGCCACCTTGTTCTTGACGACCTTCACCCGGGTCCGGTTACCGACCGCGTCGGTGCCGTCCTTGAGCGTCTCGATGCGGCGCACGTCCAGCCGGACCGAGGAATAGAACTTCAGCGCCTTGCCGCCGCTGGTGGTCTCCGGCGAGCCGAACATCACGCCGATCTTCTCGCGCAGTTGGTTGATGAAGATGGCCGTCGTCCCGGAGTTGCTCAACGCGCCGGTGATCTTGCGCAACGCCTGACTCATCAGGCGCGCCTGCAGGCCGACGTGGCTGTCGCCCATCTCGCCCTCGATCTCGGCGCGCGGGACGAGCGCGGCCACCGAGTCCACCACGATGACGTCCAGTGCTCCGGAGCGGATCAGCATGTCCATGATCTCCAGCGCCTGCTCACCGGTGTCCGGCTGGCTGACCAACAGCGCGTCGGTATCCACTCCCAGCGCCTGCGCATACGACGGGTCAAGCGCGTGCTCGGCGTCGATGAAGGCAGCGACGCCGCCGGCCGCCTGCGCGTTGGCCACCGCATGCAGCGCGACGGTGGTCTTACCCGAAGATTCCGGGCCGTAGATCTCCACCACCCGTCCCCGCGGCAGCCCGCCGATACCCAGCGCCACGTCGAGCGCGATCGAGCCGGTCGGGATGACCTCGATGGGGACGTAAGGACGATCACCGAGGCGCATGACCGAGCCCTTGCCGTACTGCTTGTCGATCTGGGCCATCGCGACGTCCAGAGCCTTGCCGCGGTCGAATCCTGCTGCCATGGGGTCCACCTTCGGGTGCTAGTTCGAGTACATGTGACCAGGGACGGCACCGACGGTAGGACGACCTACCGACAATTTCGGCAGGCGCCGGCCGGTGTGGACGGCCCTCGATCTACGGCAACTTTGCACCGAACAGGTGTTCGATGCAATCCAACACGCCGTGCCTATGGCGCCGGCCTCGCAAGCTCGGCGCGGACGCGACCGCCCTACCTCCGGCGCCGGCCTCGCAAGCTCGGCGCGGACGCGACCGCCTGGACCTACGGTCGGCGGTATCGGCGCCGTACCTACGCCGCCGGCCTCGCAAGCTCGGCGCGGACGCGACCGCCCTACCTACGGCGCCGGCCTCGCAAGCTCGGCGCGGACGCGACCGCCTGGACCTACGGTCGGCGGTATCCACGGCGCCCAATCTTCGGCGGTATCCATGGCGCCCTATCTACGGCGGTATCCATGGCGCCCTATCTACGGCGGTATCCATGGCGCCCTATCTACGGCGCCCTAGTTTGATTGTCGCCCGGGTCCTGATTGATGATGCCGGGATGACCATCCGACGCTATCCCGACATGTGGGTCGACCCGCAGGACGATCCGCGCAGCGACGATCCGGTGATGGGCAGCGAGCGCGACACGTTGCTGCAGTACCTGACGTTCCACCGGCTCACGTTGCAGATGAAGTGCTCCGGACTCGACGCGGCCGCCATGGCGAAGCGGTCGGTCGAGCCATCGTCGCTGTCGTTGCTGGGTTTGGTCCGTCATCTGGCCGATGTGGAGCGGAGCTGGTCACGACGAATCATGGCCCGGCAGGAGGTTGCACTCGTCTTCCGGACCGCCGAGGACGCAGACGCGGCCTTCACCGGCGCCACCGCCGACGACGCGCTGGTGGCGCAGGCCTGGGCCGCGTGGCGCGAGGAGGTCGCATTCACCGACCGCTACCTGGAGCAGAACCCGGATCTGGAGACCATCGGCGAGCGGGGCGGCCAGCCGATCATGCTGCGCGAGGTACTGATTCACCTGATCGAGGAATACGCCCGCCACATCGGTCATGCCGATCTGTTGCGGGAACGGATCGACGGCCGCACCGGGCAATGAGAGGCCGCGATCGGGCGTTGTCGCCGTAACGGCTGGCCGGCGAATCACCGATCTCAGCGCAGCTGCGCCGGCACCTCGAACTCGGCGCACACCGCGCGCCAGATGTCCTTGGCGGCGACGCCTTGCTCCAGCGCCTCCTCCACGGTCGCACCCAACAGCGGAAGTCGGTAGTCCTTGGCCACACTGCGCGAGTACACCGGCCCGAACCGGGCGTCCATCCGTCGCCAGAACTCGCTGATCCGCACGTCGTTCAGCCTCGCACAGCGCGCGGTGCTCGGCCCACCCGCGGCCGTTCGCTCGACGATTTTCTAGGGTTACCGACATGCCCGGCCCTGCGGCGGTACCCGATCCGGCAGAGGTGCTCGCGGCCGTCGGGCTACCGGCGCCGGACCAACAACACCGGATGGCCGGTTTCGACGCGGTGGTCTGGCGGGTGACGACAGCCGGCCGGACGCTGGCCGTGCGGCTGCTGCGGCCGGGGCACGGCTCCGGCCGGGAGAGTGCCGCAGTGCGACTGGCCGCCGTCCTGGGATTGCCGGTCCCGCACATCGTGGCCGAGGGCAGCTGGTCCGGCCGTGCGGTGGTGGTCAGCACCTGGTGCGCCGGCACGCCGGTCGGCGAGCTGATGGTGGCCGAACCGGACAGTCTCGGGGCGCTGGCCGGCCGTTTCGGTGCGGCTCAGGCGGCGTTGCACAGCGCACCGCTGCCGGCCGACAACGCGGTGCAGTCGCTCGGCCCGTCGGCGTTGCTGCAGCAGGACATCGAGCCGGTGATTCGCGCCGCGTTGGCCGCCGCCGCTCCGGCGCTATCGGCGCTCGTCCATCTCGACTTCCAGCCGTTCAACGTGCTGGACGACGGTCAGCAGGTGGCCGGGATCGTCGACTGGGCGAATGCCGCGGTCGCCGATCCGCGATACGACGTGGCCCGCACCCGGGCGATCATGGCCCTCGCCCCGGCCATCAGACCGGCGCTGGTACCGCTCCTGGAGGAGTTTCTGGCTGCCTGGTCGCGCGGGTACGCCGCGGTGCGACCGATGCCGGACGACGACGAGCTGGCCCCGTTCCTCGCGTGGGCCGGTGCGACCCAGATCGGCGACTGGGCAGGCCGGGTGGCCGGTGGTGAGGCCGGTCCGCAGATCGAGACAGCCGCGCGCGACTTCGCCGAGTTCTGGCGGACGCGACTGTAGCCGGTGGGCCGGTGCCTGAGATTCTTGTCCGCATGTCCACTCCCGCTTCGCCGTCCGCCGCCGCTTCACCCGCTTTCGCTTCACCGGCCGCCGATCCGCGCGCCTGGTACGCGATGCCGGTGCTGGCGGGATCACTCATCCGGCTCGAGCCGATGAGGATGGAGCACGCCGCCGGCTACCGGTCCGCAGCCGGTACCGGCCAGGCCGCCGAGGAGGTGTTCCGCTGGATGGGCATCGCGCCGCCCACCTCGGACGCCGAGGCCGTCGACCAGATTCTCACCGCGTTGTCCGCGCGGGCCCATGGCGAGCGGTTCGCCTACACGCAATTCGACGCGCGGACCGGTGAGGTCGTCGGCACCACCTCCCTGTACGACGTGGTACCGGCACTGCGCACCTTGGCAATCGGATACACCTGGCTCGGTCAGCGGTGGTGGCGTACCGGCCTCAACACCGAATCGAAGTTGCTGCTCCTGCGCTATGCCTTCGACGAGCTGGGTGCGGTGCGGGTGGTGTGGCACACCGACATCTTCAACGAGCGATCCCAGAACGCCATTGCCCGGTTGGGGGCGACCCGCGAAGGCGTCCTGCGCAAACACCGGATCCGCCGCGATCGAAGCTGGCGCGACTCGGTCCAGTTCGCGATGACCGACGAGCAGTGGCCGGCCGCCCGGCAGCGGCTCACCGAACGGCTCGCCCAGGGCTAGTCCGGCACTGCCACGACGTCCGGGTGGACACGTCGCGGCGCGGGGCCGCAATACTGCACCAGCGGACGTCAGTGGCACCGAGCACACTGGATGAGTGCCCACGTTCTCACCCGCAACCCAGGACTGGTTGGACGGCGCCTTCGCGGCCCCCACCGCCGCGCAGCAGGGTGCCTGGGATGCGATCAGCAACGGCGACAACACGCTGGTCGTCGCCCCCACCGGAAGCGGCAAGACGCTCGCCGCGTTCCTCGCCGCCCTGGACCGGCTGGCCACCGAACCCCGGCCGGAAGAGCCGGGGCGGCGCTGTCGCGTGCTGTATCTGAGTCCGTTGAAGGCGCTCGCGGTCGACGTGGAACGCAATCTGCGCGGCCCACTGGCCGGGATCCGGCAGGCGGCCAGCCGGCTCGGCCTGCCCGAGCCCGATGTCCGGGTCGCGATGCGCTCCGGCGACACACCAGCCGACCAGCGCCGGGGGTTCGTCCGCGACCCGGCCGACATCCTCATCACCACACCCGAGTCGCTGTTCCTGATGCTGACCTCCGCGGCCCGCGAGGTACTGCGCGGTGTGGACACCGTGATCGTCGACGAGGTGCACGCGGTGTGCGCGACCAAGCGCGGTTCGCATCTCGCACTGTCGCTGGAACGGCTGGATGCGCTGCTGCAGCGTCCGGCACAGCGCATCGGACTCTCCGCGACCGTCCGTCCCGTCGAGGAAGTGGCCACGTTCCTCGCCGGCGGCAGGCCCGTCACCATCGTCCAGCCGCCGGCCAGCAAGGTCATCGAGGTCTCCGTGGTGGTCCCGGTGGCCGACCTCACCGAACTGCCTGCAACGGCGCCCACCGGCCCCGACGAGCCGGACAGCCCCCAGACGGGGTCGATCTGGCCGCATGTCGAGGAACGGGTACTCGACCTGATCGAGACGCACCGGTCGACGATCGTGTTCGTCAACTCCCGCAAGCTGGCCGAGCGGCTCACCACGAAGCTGAACGAGCTGGCGAGCGAGCGCGCCGGTGTCGCGCAGGCCGAGCGGACGCACTCCCCGGCGGAGGTGCCGGCGCAGTCCGGCTCCGGTCATCCGCTCGGAGAGGTCGTCGTGGCCCGCGCGCATCACGGGTCGGTGTCCAAGGAGCAGCGGGCACTGGTCGAGGAAGAGCTGAAGGGCGGCAGGTTACCGGCGGTGGTGGCCACGTCGTCGCTGGAACTCGGCATCGACATGGGTGCCGTCGACCTGGTCATCCAAGTGGAGTCGCCGCCCTCGGTCGCGGCCGGGCTGCAACGTATCGGCCGGGCCGGTCACCAGGTCGGTGCGCCGTCGCGCGGTGTGGTCTTCCCGAAGTTCCGCGGCGATCTTGTCGAGTGCACGGTGGTTGCCGAGCGGATGCGCGAGGGCGCGATCGAATCGATGCGCTATCCGCGCAACCCGCTGGACGTGCTCGCGCAGCACATCGTGGCGATGCTCGCGATGGACTCGATGACCGTCGCCGAAGTGGACGAGCTGGTGCGCCGGGCGGCGCCGTTCGCCGCGCTGCCGCCCTCCGCGCTGGACGGCGTGCTCGACATGTTGGCCGGCCGCTACCCGTCCGACGATTTCGCTGAGCTGCGGCCACGCATCGTGTGGGACCGCGTCACCGGTGAGCTCACTGCCCGCCGCGGCGCGCAGCACCTCGCGGTGACCTCCGGCGGGACGATCCCCGACCGCGGCATGTTCGGCGTGTTCCTGGCCAGCTCCGGCGATGACAGTAAGCAGAGCCGACGGGTCGGCGAACTGGACGAGGAGATGGTGTACGAGTCCCGGGTGGGCGACGTCTTCCTGCTCGGCTCGTCGTCCTGGCGGATCGAGGACATCACCCCGGATCGGGTGCTGGTCACCCCGGCGCCCGGGCAGGTCGGCCGGATGCCGTTCTGGAAGGGCGATGCCCCCGGCCGGCCGGCCGAGTTGGGCCGCGCGCAGGGTGCGTTCCTGCGCGAGCTGAGTCACGCCAGCACCACTACGGCGACCGACCGGGCCACCAAGGCCGGCCTCGACGAGTGGGGCGTGAGCAACCTGCTCGATTACCTGCGCGAGCAGAAAGACGCCGCCGGGCACGTCCCGGACGACCGCACCCTGCTCGTGGAGCGGTTCCGCGACGAACTGGGCGACTGGCGGCTGGTGGTGCACTCTCCCTTCGGTGCGCCGGTCAATGCGCCGTGGGCGCTGCTGATCGCGGCGCGGATCCGGGAGCGGCACGGCATGGACGTGGCCACGATGCACACCGACGACGGCATTGTGGTGCGGTTGCCCGACACCGACGCCGCGCCGCCGGGCGCCGAGCTGGCGGTGTTCGAGCCGGAGGAGGTCGAAGCGCTGGTCACCGCGGAGCTCACCGGCTCGGCGCTGTTCGCCTCGCGGTTCCGCGAATGCGCCGCCCGGTCGCTGTTGCTGCCCAAGCGCGACCCGCGCCGGCGCACCGCGCTGTGGCAGCAGCGCCAGCGCGCCAACCAGTTGCTGCAGGTGGCCGCCGAGCATGCCGAGTTCCCGGTCGTGCTGGAGGCGATGCGGGAATGCCTGCAGGACGTCTTCGACGTGCCCGGCCTGCGCTCGCTGATGTCCGACGTGGGCGCCCGCCGGCTGACCGTCATCGAGGTGGAGACGCAGACGCCGTCGCCCTTCGCGCGGTCGCTGATGTTCGGCTTCGCCGGCATGTTCATCTACGACGGCGACGCCCCGCTGGCCGAACGCCGCGCGCAGGCCCTCTCACTGGATTCCAGCCTGCTGGCCGAGCTGCTGGGCAGTTCCGAGCTGCGCGAACTGCTGGATGAGAAGGCCATCGCCGAGGTCGAGGCGGAGGTGACCTGGCTGGCCGAATCGCGACGAGCCGCCGGCCTCGACGGGGTGCACGACCTGCTGCGGACCGTCGGCGACCTCACTACTGCCGAGGCGGTCGCCCGGGGCGCGACGGCGCACGATCTGGCTGAGCTGGAGGCATCGCGGCGCGCCATCCGGGTGCGCATTGCCGGTGCCGAGCGGTGGCTGGCGATCGAGGATTCCGGCCGGGTCCGCGATGCGCTGGGCAGCGCGCTGCCGGTCGGGGTGCCGGAAAGCTTCACCGAGCCGGTCCGCGACCCACTGGGCGACCTGCTGTCCCGCTACGCCCGGACCCACGGCCCGTTCGTCACCGCGGACGCCGCAGCGCGATTCGGTCTGGGCGTCGCCGTCGTCGACGCCGGGCTGCACCGGCTGCACGCTGCCGGCCGGGTGATGCTCGGAGAGTTCCGTCCGGGCGGCACCGGCCGGGAATGGTGCGACGCGGAGGTGTTGCGCAAGATCCGCCGCCGGTCGCTGGCGGCGCTGCGGCACGAGGTCGAGCCGGTATCCCCGGAGACGCTGGGCCGGTTCCTCCCGGCCTGGCAGGGCGTGGGGGTGCACCGCAGCCGGTCGGGTGCCGATGCCGTGCTCCGGGTCGTCGAGCAGCTCGCCGGGGTGCCGATCCCGGCCAGCGCGCTGGAATCGCTGGTGCTGCCCAGCCGGATCGTGGGCTACCGGCCCAGCGACCTGGACGCCTTGACCGTGGCCGGCGAGGTGGTGTGGTGCGGCGCGGGGTCGTTGCCGGGTCACGACGGCTGGGTGGCACTGGCCCCGGCGGACGCGGCCGACTTGCTGCTGCCGTTGCCCGCCGAAGTGGAGCTCAGCGACATTCAGCTCGGCCTGCTGGCCGCGCTCGGGGAGGACCAGGCGGTGTTCTTCCGGACCCTCGCCGAGCGGCTGGCTCGACCAGAGGCCGAGGTCGGCGACGCCCTCTGGGATCTGGTCTGGGCGGGACTGGTCAGCAACGACACCTTCGGTCCGGTGCGCGCCCTGCTGCAAGGCAAGCCCCGCACCGCCCGGGCAAGCCGGCCGCCGGCCCGACGCGGCCGCTACCGCGCCTTCGCCCCGGCCGGATCTCCGATCCGGATCCCGGCTGCGACCGCCCCGGCCACGCTGTCCGGCCGCTGGTCGCGCACCCCGGAGCCCGATCGCGACCCGACCAGACGCGGCTACGCCGCAGCTGAGGTGCTGCTCGATCGGCACGGCGTCGTCACTCGCGGCGTCGTCACGGCCGAACGTCTCGCCGGCGGTTTCTCCGCCGTGTACCCGGTGCTCAAGGCGGCCGAGGAGGCCGGCAGGGCTCGGCGCGGCTACTTCGTCGAGGGTCTCGGCGCAGCCCAGTTCGCCACGCCGGGAGCGGTGGAACGACTGAGGCCGATGGCCACGAGCGGCGAAGCTGCTCCCGCCCTGGTGTTGGCCGCCACGGACCCGGCCAACCCGTACGGTGCGGCGGTGGGCTGGCCGTCCCGGCCCCCGGATGACGACGACTCGAGTCGGCGTGGGCACCAACCGGCCCGCAAGTCCGGTGCCCTGGTCGTTCTGGTCGACGGCGCCTGCACGCTGTATGTGGAGCGCGGTGGGCGCACCTTGCTGTCCTTCACCGATCACGCCGAGCGACTGCAACCGGCCGCCGACGCTCTGGCCCTGGCGGTCCGCGACGGCGCTCTGGGCAAGCTCGCGGTGGAACGCGCTGATGGTGCCGCGATCGTCAACTCTGCGCTCGGCAACGCGCTGGAGGCGGCCGGCTTCCGGCCGACTCCGCGAGGCCTGCGCCTGCGCGGCTGAGCAGCCGAGCCGCGCAGCCATGCCCGAGGGCGACACCGTCTGGTTGGCCGCGCACCGTCTCGATGGGGCGTTGCGCGGCAGGCCGGTCAGCACCTTCGACCTCCGCGTCCCGCACCTGGCAACTGCCGACCTGCGCGGCGCCACGGTGCGCGAAGTGCTCGCGCGGGGCAAGCACATCCTGATGCGCTTCGACACCGAGCAGACGCTGCACAGTCATCTGCGGATGGACGGGTCCTGGCGCATCGCGCCGGCAGCGCGCGCGGGCCGGATCGGCTTCGAGATCCGCGCCGTGATCGGCAACGCTGCGTGGCAGTGTCTCGGCCGGCGGGTCCACGACCTGGCGTTGGCGCCGACCGCCGAGGAGGCGCAATGGGTCGGCCACCTCGGCCCGGATCTGCTCGGCCCGGACTGGGACCCGCAGCGCGCAGTGGCGAACCTGCTCGCGCAGCCGGATCGTCCGGTCGCCGAGGCGCTGCTCGACCAACGCACCCTGGCCGGCATCGGGAACATGTACGCGGCGGAGATTCTGTTCCTGCATCACACCCGGCCCACCGCACCGGTGTCCGCGCTGCCCGATCCGGCGGCGACGCTGGCGACGGCGCACCGACTGCTGCGGATGAACCGTGATCACCACGCCCAGTCCACCACCGGACAGCTGCGCCGCGGCGAGGAGCACTGGGTCTATCAACGAGCCGGCCAGCCGTGCCGGCGGTGCCGAACTCCGATCGAGTCCGGGGAGATCGGCACCCCGCCCCAGCAGCGGACCACGTTCTGGTGCCCGCGGTGCCAGCCGATCCGGTGACCCCGCGCCGGCCGGCCAACAGCTGATCGCCGCTGGCCGTACCGGGCCCGCTGCCGGCTCAGCCCGCTGTCTGACCCGGGCGTTGCCAGCCCGGGTCGCGGCCACTGAGGCCCAGCACCCGATCGAACACCGGCGCGTCCTGCGGCACGGTCACCGGTGGTCCGAACGGTCCGCCGTCCTGCCCAGAAGCTTGGGTGACGAAGGTGAGGCAGGCTTCGGCGGTGGCGTCGTCGCAGTCGTACTCCTGGCCGGTCGCCCGGGCCAGGTCCCACCCGTGCAAGGTGATCTCGTCGAGGCCGACCACACCCATGACCTGTGCCGGCAGATCCACGCCACCCGCCCGAGTCATCCCGTCCCATGCTGATGGGATGCGCCAGGCGGCAACCATCGCCGGGAGCTGCGCTTCTATCTGCTCTTGCCAGTTGTCTTCGAGCGCCGGCAGAACCCCGGCGGGACTGGAGTCGGTCAACGGGCCGAACTCCTTCTCCGCGGACGCCCGGAACGCCGCAGTGAGCCCGACCACGTGGGCCAGCAGGTCGCGCACCGCATACCGCTCGCACGGCGTCGGCTGGTCGAGCTGTGTCGCAGCGACGGGCAGCAGCGCATGCAACCGGGACGCGGCCGGCTCGAAGTCAGGGAAGGCGGTCATCGACCGAAAATATCAGCCGTCGACGACCAATTCCCCACGCGGCGACAGTCGATAACCGACGTCCAGACTCTCGGTCAGCCCGAGGTTCTTCAACTTCCGCACGTTGACCTTGAACTCCGGTCGGGGCAGCCCGATCCGTTCGGCGAGCACGGTTGAGACGACGCCCGGGTTCGCCTTGATCAGCTGCAAGGTCTCACGCGTCCAGGGTCGGCCGGCGCGTGCGTCGATACGGTCCAGCCGGGACCGCAGCGCGGCAAGCTCCACGTCGTCGAGGGATGTGTCGGTGCGCAGCGCGATCCGGTCGTCCGGACCGACGTAGTGCAAGTCGACGCGCCACACCGTTGCTTCGGTGGCCCGCAACCGACTCAGCAGCGCGGCCAGATCGGCCTCACCGGCGGCCCGAGCATCGGCTTTGGTCAGCGACTCCACCGGCACTCGGGCAACCGCGTCGACGTGCAGGAGCATCCCCGACACGCGGTAGTCACCGCCGGGCCGAACTTGGGCGCGCGACCAGGTCCGAAAAGTACGGGTGATCGTCCCGTCGACGAGACCGGGCCAGGCGTAGGCGCTGAACCGCACCGCCGGCGTGGACTACTGCTGGGCCGCCGGCGGAGTGGGTGGGGCATCGGCAGGCGCCTGTGCGGGGTTCGCCTGGGGCATCCCGGTCGTCGCCGGGTCTGCTGACGTCGGCTCGCCCGGGCCGACCGCCTTGGCGGCCTCGCCCGCACCGACGGACGGCGCCGGCGCTGGGTGCAACGTCGCGCGGATCTCCTCCAGCCGAGCCGCCCCGGCCATGTCGCGGGTGGCCTTCTGCACCTCGAGGATGCGGCCCTGCGTCGAGCCGGAGGCCAGATCGGCCTGACCTAGCGCGGTGGCGTAACGCGCCTCGATCTTGTCGCGGACCTCGTCCAGCGACGGAGTGTTCTTCGGCGCAGCGATCTGGCTGATCTGGTTCAACGACGCCGCGACCTGCTCCTGCATCTTGGCCTGTTCGAGCTGGCTGAGCAGCTTCGTCCGTTCGGACAGCTTCTGCTCGAGAATCATTTCGTTGCTCTGCACGGCCTCCCGGGCCTGCTGCGCCGCGCCGAGGGCCTGGTCGTGCATCTGCTTGAGGTCTTGGATGCCCTGCTCGGCGGTGACCAGTTGGCTGGCCAGCGTGCCGGCCGTCTGCTCGAACTGGGCGGCCTTGGCCGTGTCGCCTTCGGACCTGGCCTGCTCGGACAACACCAATGCCTGACGCGCTTGCGCCTTGAGGTTCTCCACCGAGGTGAGCTGGCGGTCCAGCTTCATCTCCAACTGCCGCTGGTTGCCGATCACGTTGGCCGCCTGCCGGGTCAGCGCCTCGTGCTCACGCTGCGCCTCTTCGATCGCCTGCCCAATCTGGATCTTCGGGTCGGCCCTCTCGTCGACTTTCGCTCCGAACCACGCGCCGAAGTACTTCCACGCGCGGACGAACGGGTTCGCCTTGGCCATGTACATCCCTTTCTCCACCCGGCACCCGGGCCTCTACCGGTACGTAACGCCCGTCCATCGTGTCACGAAGCAACGCATCGCCACCACGGCAGGTTCCCGGTTCAGGCTGCCGGCAGTCCCTCGAGCAACGCGGTGGCCTCGGCGCGGATGCCGCTCGGGTCACCGGGCGAGGTGAGATAGGACGACAGGAACCGCAGCACGATGTCGGTCCCGCCCCGGTCCGCCGCGGCGAGGCGGGCCCGCACCTCGGCGCGGACGTGCTGCCAGCCCTCGGCAGTGGAATCGATGCGCGCCATCCGGGCCAGCACCTCCGGCTCCGCTCTGGCCAGGACCCGGCGGATCGGGTGCGCGCTGATCGCGGCTGCCGCGGCGCTCAGGGCGGCGTCGAGGGGCAGGTCGCGAGTCTCGTCGCAGACGCGTTGCACCTCATTGCACAGCACCGCGGCCAAAACGTCGTCGCGGGTGCGCAGGTGGTTGTAGAGAGTGGCCTTGGCGACACCGCTGGCGGCGGCGACCTGGGCCATGCTGACCCGCGTTCCGTGCGACGCGACCGCGGCAGCGGCACCGCTGAGCAGGGCTCGTCTGGTCCGGGCCATCGCATTGCCCGCCCGGGTCCGGGTGCCGCCGGCACGCACCGGCGGCGCCGAGGCCCGGTGATCGGTCGGTTCGGCGCTCAGCGCCGACCGCAGAGTCGGCTGCCTCCACTCACTCGCCGGCGTCGGCTCGGCATCGACGGTGGATCGGATCAGATGGGCTCGCACCGGATCGCCCGGACCTGTGGCACGTGGTGTCGGAAGAGTGGCCACAGCCACGGACGCTACCTCGCCACAACGCCGACGTGACCGGTCGGCGAAGTACTTTCTGACTGGGAGCGGCGGATTCGTTCAGCTGGCGAAGCTGGACACCGAGTGCACGCTGGCCGTCGGGCCGTGCGGGTGCCCCGGCGCCCGACCGATCGCCGGCGCCGACATCACTGTATGCAGCCGAGCTCGGTCGGCAAGACGCTCCTCGCGACGCAACCGGTCGCTCACCTGGGCGAACACCTCGGACAGCTGCAGCTCCAGAGCGTCACAAATCGCGGCGAGCAACTCGGACGAGGCTTCCTTCTGGCCCCGCTCGATCTCGGACAGGTAGCCGAGGCTCACCCGCGCCTGCGCGGAAACCTCACGCAACGTGCGGCGCTGGCGCAAGCGAGCCGTTCGCAGCGTCTCGCCGACCACCGTCCGGATCGTTGCCATGCTGTGCCTCTCCTCCACCGAGCTCATCCTGACCTTTCACGGTACTCGTCGGGTGCGACCGGAATGCTCCGGCCGGACAGCTCAACCAGCCCTGTGGAGTCAACGTGCGAGCAGCGAACGGGATTCCCGGTCGAGCAACTGCAGCGCCAGGCGCACCGCCAGGGTGCGGATCTGGCCGCGCTCACCGGAGAACCTCCGCTCGGCAACCGTCTCTGCGTCCGGGCCGCTGAGCGCGGCGAACACGGTGCCGACGGCCCGCCCGTCCTGCGGCTCCGGCCCGGCTACTCCGGTGAGGCCGAGGCCCACCGTCGCGCGCAGCCGGGCCCGGGCGCCACGGGCCAGCTCAAGCGCCACGTCGGCATCGACGGCGCCGCGCTCGGCGAGCAGAGCTTCCGGCACGCCGGCCAGCGTCGCCTTCAGGTCGGTGGCGTAGACGACCAGCCCGCCACGGACGGTGGCCGACGCCCCGGCCACCTCGGTGAGCGCGGCGGTGACGAGCCCACCGGTCAGTGACTCAGCGACCGCGACCGTCGCGGCGGCCTGGCGCAGCCGAGCGTGCAGCGCGACGACGTCGACGTCGTCGCCGACCTGCCCCTCGAGGGACGTCTCGCTCATCAGATCCGGCCGGTGCGACGGAGGGAGACGGCGCGCAGCACGTAGTCCGCACCAGTCGCCAGGGTCAGGATGACAGCAGCGCCCATGATCACGTCCGCCACGCTGTGCAGCCAGCCGGACAGCGGCAGCACGTACAGCCCGATGGCCACCGTCTGCAGCACCGTCTTCACCTTGCCGCCCCGGCTCGCGGCGAGGACGCCGCGGCGGATCACCCAGAACCGCAGCAGCGTCACTCCCACTTCCCGGACGAGGATCACCACCGTCAACCACCACGGCAGCTCACTGAGCAGGGAAAGCCCGACCAGCGCCGTGCCGATCAGCGCCTTGTCCGCGATCGGGTCGGCGAGCTTGCCGAACTCGGTGACCAGATTGCGCCGGCGGGCCAGCTCCCCGTCGATGCGGTCGGTGACGGCGGCAACCGCGAAAACCAGGCCGGCGAGAATCCGCCAACCGGTCAGATGCCCGGTGTCGTGGAACAAGCAGACGGCGAACACCGGCACGAGCAACAACCGCACCACGGTGAGCGCATTGGCCACGTTCCACGCCGACGCACTGTTGGGCGGGTCGGCGATCGGATCGCGCGGCAACGGTCGATCAGGGTGCCGACCGAACCCGCCGGGCACCGCCTGGTCCGGCTCGCTCACCACCGCGCTGTCCTCATCGACGCGCGACCTGGTCCGGACCCACCTCGAGCGGGCCGACGCATTCCGCGACGAGGTCGACGCCGGCCGAGTCCACCGCGACGGCCTCCACCACCTGTCCGATGGACGCAGCGCCGAGCAGCGACGTCTCCCCGTCCTCCGGGCCCTGATGCAGCGCGCGGCCGATCACCCGGCCGTCGGAGCACTCCTCGACCAGTACCTGCAGCCGCTCCCCCATCCGCTCCTCGGCGCGTTGGCTCATCAACTCCTCGACGAGGTCGGTGATCCGCCGGACCCGGGCATCGATCTCACGCTGGTCCACGTGCCCGTCGAACCCGGCTGCTTCGGTGCCGTCCTCGTCGCTGTAGCCGAAAACGCCGACGGCATCGAGGCGCGCCTCGGTCAGGAAGTGGGCGAGTTCGTCGACATCGGCGTCGGTCTCGCCGGGGAACCCGACGATGACGTTGCTGCGCGCGCCGGCCAGCGGTGCTGCACCGCGGATGCGCTCCAGCAGCGAGAGGAAGTCCGCGGTGCCGCCGAAGCGGCGCATCCGGCGCAGCACCGCAGTGCTGGCGTGTTGGAATGACAGATCGAAGTACGGCGCGACGCCAGGGGTCGCGGCGATCGCCTCGATCAGTCCGGGCCGCACCTCCGCCGGCTGCAGGTAGGAGACCCGGACCCGGTCGATGCCCGCCACCTCGGCCAGCCGCGGCAGCAGCGTTTCCAGGGCGGTCAGATCGCCGAGGTCCTTGCCGTAAGACGTCGAGTTCTCACTGACCATTACGAGTTCGCGGGCTCCACTACCGGCCAGCCAGCGCGCCTCGTCGACGATCTCGTCGGCCGGTCGCGAGACGAATGAGCCACGGAAGGACGGGATCGCGCAGAACGTGCAGCGCCGGTCGCATCCGGAGGCGAGCTTGAGGTTGGCGACCGGCGAGTCGATCAGCCTGCGCCGGCCGACACCGCCGGGTAACCACGCGTGACCCGGTAGGGCCACCCCTGCAGAGGCAGCCGGGCGGCGGGCCGGCGAGATCGGCAGCAGCGTCCTGCGGTCCCGGGGCTGATGCGCGTCCAGAGCGCGACCGGACAGGATGTCGTCGAGCCGGCTGCCGATGTCGGCGTAGTCGTCGAAGCTGAGCACCGCGTCTGCCTCGGGCAGCGACTCGGCGAGTTGCGCGCCGTACCGCTCGGCCAGACAGCCCACCGCGACGACCTTCTTACCGCTGCCGGCGGCCGCGAGCAGGGTGTCGATCGAGTCCTTCTTGGCGCTCTCGACGAAGCCGCAGGTGTTCACCACCACGACGTCGGCGGCATCCTCGTCGGACAACTGCCATCCCGAACCGGTCAGCCGGCCGGCGAGTTCCTCCGAGTCGACTTCGTTGCGCGCACAGCCGAGAGTCGTCAACGCAACCCTGCGTCGCGCGTCATCGGGCACCATCGCAGGGTATCGGGTGCCCGACCCGGTTCCGGCCACCGCGGGACGCTCGTCCTGCGGCCGGCACCGCCCCGCGCACGATGTGACCGCCGTGGCGCCGTTAGGCTGGCGGCTCGGTGCGGACCAGGGAGGCGGCGTGGCCGGCGAAGTGACAATCCGGCGCGCGCGCACCCGGGATGTGCCAGCGGTGAAGGCGCTGGTGGACTTCTACGCCGGGGCCGGCCGGAAGATGCTGGCGAAGGAATTGGTCACTCTCTACGAGGACGTGCAGGAGTTCTGGGTCGCCGAGACCGACGGGGCGATCGTTGGTTGCGCCGCGTTGCACGTGCTGTGGGCCGACCTGGCCGAGGTGCGGACGGTGGCCGTGCATCCCGATCATCTGCGCCGCCAGGTCGGCACCCGCCTGCTGGAGACGGTGATCGATGCGGCGCGCGAGCTCGGGCTCACCCGGTTGTTCGCATTGACCTTCCAGCAGCAGTTCTTCGCCTCGCACGGTTTCGTCGAGTTCGACGGCACGCCCGTCGACCCGGACACCTACGCCGCGTTGCGCCGGTCCTACGACGAGGGCGTCGCGGAGTTCCTCGGGCTGGAGTACGTCAAGCCGAACACCCTCGGCAACGTCCGAATGCTGCTCAAGTTATGAGTGCGACCGTGGCGTCCTTGCACGTCTACCCGGTGAAGGCGTGCGGCGGGACGGACCTGCAACAGGCGACCGTCGGACCCCGCGGCGTCGACGGCGACCGCGGGTTCGCCGTGATCGACGCGGACGCGGAGGTGATCACCCAGCGGCAACACCCTTCCCTCGCGACCGTGCGCCCGCAGTACCGGTCCGGTGTGCTCACCCTCGGTGGCGCGGGTCGGCCGGCGATCGACGTGCCGGTGCTGACCGACGGGCGACGTCACGCGGTGACCGTCTTCGGCCGTCCGTGCGCCGGGGTCGACCAGGGAGGTGACGCTGCGGCCTGGTTCGAGGAAGTGATCGGCGAGCACTGCCGGTTGGTGTGGTGCCCCGTCGACGGCGGCAAGCGGGTGAACGCCCGCTACGGCGACGGCGAGACCACCTACGCCGACGCGTATCCGGTCACCGTCATCTCGACAGCATCCCTGGACCGCCTCGACGACGAGATAACCGCGATGGGCGAGGACCCCGTGCCGATGGCCCGGTTCCGGCCCAACATCACGGTCGCCGGGTGGTCCCAGCCGCATGCCGAGGACGAGGTGCGCCGGCTGCGTTGCGGCGAGGTGGTGCTCCGGCTGGTGAAGCGCGACGACCGATGCGTGGTGACCACCGTCGACCAGCAGACCGGCGAGCGGACCCGCCAGCCGCTGCGGGCGCTGGGGAGGTATCGGGTGATCGACCAGCAGATCATGTTCGGGATGTTCGCCATGGTCGAGCAGCCCGGCATCGTCCGCGCCGGCGACCGCGTCGAGATCCTCGGCTGACGACTGACGACTGACGGCTGACGGCTGACGGCTGACGGGTGACCCAGCCCCGCCTTCCCGCGATGATCATGGCGGGAGGGTCGCTATAGCGACACTTTCGCCATGATCATCGCGGGACGGTGGGTGTCGCGGGTGGTGGGCCGGGGTGGGTCAGCTGGCGTGCGCGTCCTGGTGGTCGGCATCGTCGTCCACCGCGGCGCCAGGGGTGATCAGATCGTCAGCGGTACCGCCGTTGCGCAGCGTGTAGATGAGCCCGGCCAGCTCGTCCGGCTGCACCAGCACGTCGCGGGCTTTCGAGCCCTCGGACGGCCCGACGATCCCCCGACTCTCCATCAAGTCCATCAATCGGCCGGCCTTGGCGAAACCGACGCGCAGTTTGCGTTGCAACATCGACGTCGACCCGAACTGCGTCGACACCACCAGCTCGGCGGCGGCCAGGAAGAGGTCCAGGTCGTCGCCGATGTCCTCATCGATCTGCTTGCGCTCGGCGACCGGAGCGGTGACGTCTTCGCGGTAGGTCGGGGCGAGCTGCTCCTTGCAGTGCTTGACGATGCCGCGGATCTCCGCGTCGGTGACGTACGCGCCCTGGATCCGAGCCGGTTTGGAAGCACCCATCGGCAGGAACAGACCGTCGCCCTTGCCGAGCAGCTTCTCCGACCCGGGCTGATCGAGAATGACCCGCGAGTCGGTGACCGACGAGGTCTTGAACCCCAGGCGGGACGGCACGTTGGCCTTGATCAGGCCGGTCACCACGTCGACCGACGGTCGCTGGGTGGCGATGACGAGGTGGATGCCGGCGGCGCGGGCCAGCTGGGTGATCCGCACGATCGCGTCCTCGACGTCGCGGGGGGCGACCATCATCAGGTCGGCCAGCTCGTCGACGATCACCAGCAGGTACGGGTACGGCTGGTAGACCCGCTCCGAACCGGGCGGTGCGACCAACTGCCCGGTGCGCACCGCGGTGTTGAAGTCGTCGATGTGCCGGACGGCGCTGGCCTCCATGTCCTGGTAGCGCATGTCCATCTCGCGGACGACCCACTGCAGCGCATCGGCTGCCTTCTTCGCGTCCGTGATGACCGGCGTGACGAGGTGCGGGATGCCCTGGTAACCGGTGAATTCGACGCGCTTCGGGTCGATGAGCACCATCCGGACCTCGTCCGGCGTAGCCCGAGTGAGGATGGACAGGATCAGCGTGTTGATGCAGCTCGATTTGCCGGCGCCGGTCGCCCCGGCGACCAGCAGGTGCGGCATCTTGGTCAGGTTGGCCACGACCATGCCGCCTTCGACGTCCTTGCCGAGCGCGACCAGCATGGGGTGCTGGTCGCGCCGGGCCACCGGGGAGCGCAACACGTCGCCGAGCATCACGATCTCCGGGTCGGTGTTCGGGATCTCGATGCCGACCGCGCTCTTGCCCGGGATCGGGCTGATGATGCGCACGTCCGGGCTTTTGACCGCGTAGGCGATGTTGCGGTTCAGCTGGATGATCCGCTCCACCTTGACCGCCGGGCCGAGTGACACCTCGTAACGGGTGACCGTCGGGCCACGGTTGAACCCGGACACCTTGCAGTCGACGCCGAACTCGCTGAACACCTGGGTGAGCGCGGCGATGACCTCGTCGTTGGCCTTGGTGTGCTCGAGGTGCGTGCTGCCCGCCGAGAGGGACTCCAGCGACGGCAGGGTGTACAGCCCGGCACCGCCCTGCAGTTCGAACTGGGTCGGCACTGCTACCGCGGGCAGGTCGTCGTCGGCCTTCTTCGCTGCCCGCGGCCGGCGCGGCTTGCGTGGTTCGGCAGCGACATCGGCGACCGGCTCCTCGTCGATGCGCGGCAGGACGACGGTGATTGCCTCGTGCGGGTCCACCGGCGCTTCGGTCGCCTCGCCGGCCGCGAATGTGCTGTGCCCGGTGCGCTGGAAGCGCTCTGCCAACCGCTGCCGGAGTGAGCGCTTCGGCGCGACGGCGGCCGGGATCTCTCCGGCAGCATCGAGACTCGGCTCGCTCGGATCGGCAGGCAGGTCGTCCACCGCCCCCTCGGGGGGCTGACCGGCGGTGGCGGGATCCGCGATGTCGGTGCCCGGCGACTCGCCTTCCGCAGGCGCGCGATGAATCAGCGCGCGGGTCTGCTCGACCAGCGCGCTCACCGGAGTGGCGGTCACCACCAGGACACCGAACGCGCCCAGCAGGAAGAGCAGCGGCACGGCGAGCGGCGCGGTGACCGCACGCTCCAGCAGGCCGCCCACTCCCGAACCGATGACACCGCCGGCGTGACTGCGGGCGGAATCGACGTGCGGCGAGTCGGCCCACAGATGCAGCAACCCGAGCACTGCCAAGCTCACTGCGGCCCAGCCGACCAGAACTCGACCGCGTTCTTCTGGACGCGGTGCATGGCGCAGCATGTGGATACCGATGGCGGCGAGCAGCACGGGCAGGACGACCGCGCCGTTACCGATCACCAGCCGGACCAGGGCGGAAAGAGCCCGACCGACCGGCCCGGCGGCGGTGACCCAGATCGATGCGGCCGCCACGATGGCCACCGCCAGCACGCCGAGGGCGGCGCCGTCCCGGCGGTGCGCCGGGTCCAGGTCGCGAGCGGTGGCAGCCTGCCGACCGGTCGCTCGGGCGATACCGCCGGCACCGCGGGCCAGGCCGCGCCAGGTCGCGCTGACTCCCCGGCCGACAGACACCAGCGCGGACGGCCCAGCACTGGCCCGCTTGCGGCTCGGCGCAGCAGAGGGCCGGCGGGCATTCGTCCGCGTCGAGGACGTGCTGCGCGGCGCAGCCCGAGGGCCGGACCGCGATTTGGTGCTGCGCGCTGTGCTCACCGGGCAACCGTAACGCTCAAGCCGAGCTTGACCGTGGACCCGGCCCGGTCGTGTCTCTACTTATGGCGCCGGACTTATGGCGCCAGCCTCGCCGGCGAGGGGGAGGTTCTGGTCGGGACACGCCGACCGCGGCTGCCGGATGCTCCCCCTCGACCGGCATAACCTCCCCCTCGCGGTGATGGACCTCGAGGCCTCATCGCACGACGTATCGAGATCCTTTCGCTGGTAGCACAAACTGCGGTCCTGGGCGGTGCGCCCGGAGCATGCTCGGGTGATGCGGATCCCTGGCCGGCTCAGACGGTGGATGCAGCGACTGCTGCGGCGTCGCCAGCCGGCCGGCTCCACTGGCGGCACGTCGCGCCGGTGGACCGACGGCGAGGACGGCGGCAGCGCGGTGCGTGAGCCGCGTCGGCCGAAACCCGGCCCTCGCTCCGACGCCGGAGCGGCGCTACCGCCGCCACCCGAGCAGGCAGTCACCCTCAGCGACGCCCGGGAGAAGTGACCGGCCGATAGCTCGGGCCGCCGTCAAATAACGGCGGTGAGCGCGATGATGCAGCCGAATCCGACCACTGACACCAAAGTTTCCATCACCGACCAGGTCTTGAACGTCTGACCCACGGTCAGCCCGAACAGTTCCTTGACCAGCCAGAAGCCGGCGTCGTTGACGTGGGACAGGAAGAGCGACCCGGCGCCGACGGCCAGCGCCAGCAGAGCAGTGTGGGTGGGGCTGAGGCTGCCAGCCAGCGGCGCCACGATCCCGGACGCGGTGATGGTGGCGACGGTGGCCGATCCGGTCGCCAGGCGCAGGGCGACCGCGATGAGGTAACCGAGCAGCAGCACCGACAGATGCGAGTTGTTGGCGATCTTGGCCACCGAGTCACCGACCCCCGCGCCGATGAGGGCCTGTTTGAACCCACCACCGGCGCCGACGATGAGCAGCACCGCGGCGATCGGCCCGACGCTTGCGCCCAGCCTCGCTGAGATCGTCGAGCCGGTGAATCCGACTGCATACCCGAAGGTCACCATCGCCAGCAGTACCGCGAGCACGAACGCGACCAGCGGTTCGCCGATGAAGTCCAGCACGGAGTGGGCACCGGTCGGCGTCTTGTCGTCGCTCCACACGATGTCGGCCAACGCCTTGCTGAGCATGAGCAGCACTGGGAAGAGGATGGTCAGCAGGGTCACCAGAAACGAAGGTTGCCGCTTCACGTCCGGGTGTTGCGTCGTTGCCTTGGTCGTGTCGACTCCGCCGGCCATCGCCGGCGCGTCCACCGGTACCCACCGGGCCGCCAGGATGGAGAACAGCGGGCCGCAGATGATCACGGTCGGGATGGCGACGACGATTCCCAGCGCCAACGTCGTGCCCAGCTTGGCGTGCACGTTCGCTATTGCGATGAGGGGGCCCGGGTGTGGCGGGATCAAGCCGTGCAATGCGGACAGCCCGGCAAGGGCCGGGATCGCGATGCGCATCAGCCGCATCCCGGAGCGTTGCGCGACCAGCACGATCACCGGCAGCAACAACACCAGACCGATCTCGAAGAACATCGGCAACCCGATGATGAGCGCGACGAGGGCCATCGTCCACGGCAACTTGGCTCCGGACGCCTTCGACAACAGCGTGTCGATGACCCGATCGGCCCCGCCGGAGTCGGCCAGCAACTTGCCCAGCATGGCCCCCAGCGCGATCAGCAGGCCGACCTCCTGCAGGGTGGCGCCCACGCCGGTCTCGAAGTTCTTGATCACGTCGCTGAGACCGACACCTGAGGCCAGCCCGACGAAACCCGATCCCAGGATCAGCGAGAGGAACGGGTGCATCTTGGCCAGCACGATGAGCAACACGATGATGGCGATGCCCGCGACGGCGGCCACCATCAACCGGGTGTCGTGCGCGTGCCACGGTTGCGTCGCGGCAAGGACCTGCTCGGAACGCATCGGCTACTCCGGGAGTCGGGCCGGCGCGGTGGCGCCGGCAAGCTGAAGTCGGGTGACGATCTGCTCTGCCTCGGCCTCAGCGGAGCCGCCGATGTCGACCGTGATCGCCCGCTCGTCCGGATCGGGCGGTTGCAGCGTGCTCAGCTGCGATGACAACAGCGCCGGTGGCATGAAGTGCCCATGGCGAGCCACCAGGCGGGCGGAGAGCTGATCCGGAGTGCCGGCCAGGTACACGAAGACGACGTGATCACCGCGGAGCACGTCTCGGTAGCTGCGCTTCAGCGCGGAGCAGGTGATGATGCCCGGCTTGCCCGCCTCGGCATGCTGCGTTATCCACTGGGCGATCTTGGCCAGCCAGGGCCACCGGTCGGAGTCGTCCAATGGATGACCCGCGGACATCTTCGCGACGTTGGCAGCCGGATGCATGTCGTCGCCCTCGGCCAGATCCCAGCCGAGCCGGCCCGCCAGCAGGCCGGCGATGGTGGACTTGCCGGAGCCGGTCACCCCCATGATCACCAGGATCGGCCGCTGGTCGACCGACCCGGCAACGGTCATCAGCAGGCTCCCTCCGGCCGGGCGCCCGGTCACGTCGGCACATCCTCAGCGGCACGCCATGGCCGTTCTACCAGGTCGACGCGCCACGCAATAGACGGCAGTGCCGGCGCGCCGGGCGGCGGCGAGGTCCGCGGCAGTCAGCCCGCGGGCAACCCGGACACCGCGAGCGCGGTGCGCAAGGCCGCGACCTGTGCCCCGGTGGCCTCGATGAGCGGCGCCCGCAAGCCGCCGACCGGGCGTCCCTGCACGGCCAGGCCGGCCTTGACCAGGATGCATCCTTGGGTGGCGAACACCCCGGTGAAGATCGGCAGCAGGGTGCGATGCCACCGCAGCGCCCCGGCCGTGTCGCCGGCCAGGTACGCATCGATCAGTTGCTTCATCCCGGCGCCGGAAAAGTGCGTGGACGTGCCGACCACACCTACTGCGCCGATCGACAGCAACGGCAGCGTGACCGCATCGTCGCCGGAGTAGTAGGCCAGGTCGGTTACTGCCATCACCTCGGCACTGGCGGTGAGGTCACCTTTCGCGTCCTTCACCGCCACCACGTTCGGATGCGCAGAGAGCGCGATCAACGTCTCCGATGCGATCGGCGTGCCGGTGCGGCCGGGAATGTCGTAGAGCAGCACGGGTAGTCCGGTGGCATCGGCCACGGCGCGGAAATGCGCCAGCAGCCCGGCCTGCGGCGGCTTCGAGTAGTACGGCGTGACGACCAACAACCCGTCGGCGCCGGCCTTTTCCGCCTGGCCGGCCAGCTGCGTCGTGTGCGCCGTGTCGAACGTGCCGACGCCGGCGATGACGTGCGCACGGTCGCCCACGGCATCCTTCACCGCCCGGACCAGCTCGGCTTTCTCCGCATCGCTGGTGGTCGGCGACTCACCGGTCGTCCCGTTGACGACGAGACCGTCGTTGCCCATCTCGTCCACGAGGTAGGTCGCCAGCTCCGCGGCGGCCTCGAGGTCCAGCGCGCCCGCGGCGTCGAACGGAGTCACCATCGCGGTGAGCAACCGGCCGAACGGCGGCTCGGACCGGGCATCGGACATGCTCAAAAGCTACCGCGTCACCGGCTTGGTGATGCGATGTCTGACGCCTCCCGGCCGTCAGGGTGCGGTTGACAGCTCTCGCCGACCGGCGCGGAGCCAGCCGTATCGCCCGGCGTGGTGTCATTCACTGTCTTGCGGTCTGCCCGATGCCGCCCCTCCGAGCGCACCACGATCACCACCGCGGTCAGGATCACCGCGCCGCCGATCAATTCCAGTGCGGTCAACGACTCGTTGGCCAGCAGCACGCCGAGGACCACGGCCACGGCCGGGTTGACATAGGCGTAGGTCGAGACCAGCGAGGTCGGGGCGTTGCCGAACACCCAGATGTAAGCGCTGAAAGCCAGCAAGGAACCGAACACGACGAGGTAGACCAGGGACAACCACGATTTGGTCGACACCTCGGACAGCTGCAGCCGGCCGTACTCACCTCGAATACCGGCAACCGCGCTCATCACCACGCCGGCGGCGAGCATCTCGTAGGTGGACAGCACCATCGGCTCTGCAGGCACTTCGATGCGCGTAGCCAAGAACGAGCCGAGCGACCAGGAGAACGAAGCGACGACGACGAGCGCCGCGTACCGCAGGTCCGTGTGGCCACCGCTGCCGCGCGCGAACAACAGGCCGACCCCGCCCAGTCCGATCAGCACCCCGACCCAGGTCAGCACCGGAACGCTCGAGCCGCTGGCCCGGCGCAGGATCACCAGCCACAACGGCACGGCCGCCACCAGCAATGCAGCCAGACCGGAGGGCACCTTGGTCTCGGCGAGCACCAGCATCCCGTTGCCACCGCCCAGCACGAGCAGGCCGCAGATGATGCCGTTGCGGCTGGCCGGCCACCCCGTCCGGAATGCAGCTTTTCCCTTAACAGCCAGGACGATGACGCCGAGCAGCACTCCGGCCAGCGCGAAGCGGGAACCGGCAGAGATCAGCGGCGGAATCGTCTCCACGCTCCACCGAATGGCGAGGTAGGTGGAACCCCACACCACGTAGACGATCGACAGCGCCGTCCAGATCTTCACACTGCTCGCTGATGACTGCACAGCACCAAACCTACGTGACGGTCCTGACAGATGTCCGGCGGTTTTCCGCCGTCGCGTGCCGATTTTCTGCCGAGTTAACCCCGCAGGGGTTGTCTAGACCATTCCCTCGCGGTAGGACGGTGCCATGCCCTCCTGCCTCCCGCGCCGCTCCCGCAGGTTCTTCGCTGCGGTGGGCGCGACCGTCTTCGCCCTGACTGCCGCGGCACTCACCTCCCCGGCGACTGCCCAACCGGAACACCGAGGGCCGGGCCAGCCGGTCGCGCTGGTGCTGCCGCTGGGCGCGGCCGACCTGCCCGAAACCAGGACGACCACGACGCTGCAACCCGGGGTGACACTGACCACCATCGTCCGGGGCGGCGCGGACACGTCGGATCGATGGACGGTCGAGGTCGCCAGCCCGGACACCGCCAACCCCGACCCGGACGCGCCTGGCGTCGCGATCACCCCCCGCGCCGACGCGCAGACGACGGCGCGGAAACTGCAGGCTGCCGGGCTCGACCCGCGGGTGGAGGCGGTCCGCACTCCGCGCACCGCCGATACCGGTGGACTGCTGGGATACCGCGTTCGGGTGGGCTCAGCCACCACCGCCGCGGCGCTGGCCCCGACGATCGCGGCGGTGAGGGCGGCCGGTTTGGGCGGCGGCGCCGTCTACACCGGCTGGGACGCCGACGCCGGGGCGGCCGCCGTCCCGCGGCCCCTGGCATCTGCAGGTGCTGACGATTGATCCGCGTCGCTTCACCGGTCGGCTGCTCGACACCTACGGCCCGGACTTCGTCAACCGGGAAACGACCAGCGCACTGGCAGCGGCGTCCGGCGCGACCGCTGCGGTCAACGCCGGCTTCTTCGTGCTCGATCCCGCCGCCGGCGCGCCGGGCGACCCGGCCGGCGTCGGCGTCTACGACGGGCGGTTGGAGAGCGAGACCACCAATGGCCGGCCGACGTTGGTCGTCCACGACGACGCGGCCGGCACCACCGTGCAGCGCCTGTGGTGGCGCGGCAGCGTGCAGGGTGGGAAGTCCACACTCCGGCTGGACGGGCTGAACCGGGTACCCGGCCTGATCCGCAACTGTGGCGGGACGCCGGACGACAGCTACACCTCGCATCCCCAGCAGGACGTCACCTGCACCGATCCCGACGAGGTGATTGCCTTCGATTCCGCCTACGGTGCGAGCCTGCCCACCGGTGCCGGAGCGCAAGTGGTCCTGGACGCCCGCGGCCGGGTGGTGGCTGTCGCCGGGCAGCGGGGCGGCAGCGTTCCCTCCGGCGGACGAGTGCTGCAGGCAACGGGCAACCTGGCGCCGCGACTGCTACGCCTCGCCGAGTCGGCGCACCGGCTGACGATCAACTCGACCCTGTTCGACTCGCGCGGGCATGCGGTGCATCCCTCCAGCCACACCTCGATCGTGAACGGCGGTCCGCAACTCGTTCGCGACGGGCGCATCGACGTGACCCCGCAACGGGACGGCATGGTCCACCCCGGCGAGCCGAGCTGGTATTACGGCTGGGCGCACAAGCGCAATCCGCGCACCTTTGCCGGTGTCGACGCTCAGGGCAGGTTGCTGCTCGTCACCGCGGACGGCCGCAGCACCGACAGTCTCGGCCTGAGCATCACCGAGACCGCAGCCGTAGCCACGGCACTGGGGATGCGGCAGGCGATGAACCTCGACGGGGGCGGGTCGACCACGACCGTGGTGAACGGTCAGGTCGTCAATCACCCGTCCGACGCGACCGGCGAGCGACCGATCGGGGATGCGCTGCTGGTACTGCCGCACGGCTGAGCGAGCATCACAGCTCGACTACCAGGTCTGCCAGCGGCCCGGGTGCCGGTCACCAGCACGGCATTGCGTTCGTCGGACTCGGTGGCCCAGCGACGGGCCTCTGCTTCGGTGCTGCCGAGGGCCATCCGCCGGCGCACCAACCGCTCCCGGCGAACCCCGTCGTCGAGGTCGAGATACCAGGACTCGTCGAGGAGAGCGCGAACATCGGGCCACAGCAGCAGGTAGTTGCCCTCGGTGACGACCAGCGGCACATCCGGCGGGATCGCTATCGCGGCGGCCACCGAGTCCTCCCGTTCCCGGTCGAACCGGGGCAGGTACACGGTGCCGCGCGCCGCCCGTAGCCGGCGCAGCGTCGCTGCGAAACCGTCCCGGTCGAAGGTGTCCGGCGCGCCCTTGCGATCACGCCGGCCGAGCGCGACGAGCAGCTCGTCGCCGAGGTGAAACCCGTCCATCGGCGCGAGCGCGGCCACCGGGCCCAGCGCGGCGACGACCGCTTCAGTGACGGTCGATTTACCGGCGCCGGGCGGCCCGGTCACGCCCAGCAGCGTGCGGGTGCCGCGATCGGCCAGTGCCCGGGCGCGGTCCACCAGCGCGGCGACGGTCAGCCGCACCGGCCGGCACTCCCCGGCAGCACACCCAGCGCGGCGTCCCGCATCGCAGCGGTGCTCAGCCCTCGCTGACCATCGGGCTGGAGGCCACCTCGGTGCCGTCCGGCAGCGTGGTGATCTCGAAGTCGGCGAAGACGTTCGGCGCCTTGTCCTTCAGCGCCCGCAGACAGGCAATCCCCAGTCCGCGGATCTCGACGTCGGCGTGCTCGGAGGCGCGCATCGCGACGAAGTGCCGCCAGGCCCGGTAGTTACCGGTGACCACGATGCGGGTCTCGGTGGCGTTGGGCAGGACCGCGCGGGCGGCCTGCCGGGCCTGCTTGCGCCGCAGCGTCGCCTGCTCGACGTCCGCGAACTTCTTCTGCAGTCCTTCCAGCAGCTCGGTGTAGGCGGTGACGGCCGCATCGCTGGCCGCGACGAACTTGGCGTGCAGCTCCGGGTCCTCGGCGATCACGTCCGGTTCGACCATCGCCGCATCCCGCTCGGGCACGTACCGCTGGCTGAGCTGGCTGTAACTGAAATGCCGGTGCCGGATCAGCTCGTGGGTGAGCGACCGGGAGATTCCGGTGAGGTACATGGTCACCGTGCCGTGTTCGAGCACCGAGAGATGCCCCACCTCGAGGATGTGGTGCAGGTAGCCGGCGTTCGTAGCGGTCGCCGGGTTCGGTTTCTTCCAGGACTGGTAACAGGCCCGGCCGGCGAACTCGGCCAGCGCTTCGCCCCCGTCGGTGTCGGTGTCCCACGGCACGTCGGCCGGGGCCTCGAAGTGGGTCCAGGCGATCACTTGGACGCGGGGCGACACGATCTCGGGCACAGGCATCTCCGGTCATTCTGAAACGGTTGGCCCAGCCTAGATCAGGCCGAGGTGGGGCACTGCCCGGCGCGCCGCGCAGCTACCGCCTCAGCCGTGACCACGCGGCGCGCTGACATGACCGGCAGGTACCCCGTCGGCGAACCATGGCAATTGGCGCAGAGAACTAACTGTCCAGGGAAACCGCCAAGGTCGCGTACCGGCCACCGGCCGCGAGCAACTCCTCGTGCCGGCCCCGCTCGACGACGCGGCCGTGCTCCAGCACCACGATCTGATCCGCGTGGCGCACGGTGGACATACGGTGCGCAATGGCAATCGTCGTCCGCCCGGCAGCCAGCTCCTCCAGGGCAGCCTGCACGGCGCGCTCGGTCTCCGTGTCCAGCGAGCTGGTGGCCTCGTCGAGGACGAGAACCGGTGGATTGCGCAGCACCATCCGGGCGATCGCAAGTCGTTGCCGCTCACCACCGGAGAACCGGTAGCCGCGGGCGCCGACGAGCGTGTCGTAGCCCTCCGGCAACCCCTTGATCAACTCGTCGATGCGAGCCACGCGGCACGCGGCATCCAGCTGCTCGGTCGTGGCATCGGGCGCCGCGAAGAGGAGGTTGTCCCGCACGGTGTCGTGGAAGAGGTAGGTGTCCTGCGCCACCAGTCCGACGATCTCCGACAGGGCGGCGCTCTGCACGTCGCGCACGTCCACCCCGTCGATGCATACCGCTCCTTCGTCGACGTCGTAGAGCCGGCCGACGAGATAGCCGGTTGTGGTCTTGCCCGCGCCGGTGCTGCCGACCAGGGCTGTCGTCGTGCCGGGCGGCACGCTGAAACACACGTCGCGAAGCGTCCAGTCGCTGTCCGGGTCGTAGCGGAACGACACGTGCTCGAAGGTCACTTCGCCGCGGACGTGGTCGAGACGCTGCGCGCCCGCGCGCTCCGGCACGTCTACCGGGAGATCCAGCACCTCGAAAATGCGACCGAACAGCGCCATCGACGTGGAGAAGGCCGAGCCGATGCCCTGCAGGGCAGTGGCCGGTGAGACCAGCCGGTTGAGCATGCTGGTGAAGCCCACTGCAGTACCGATCGTCACCGGCGCGGCACCGTGCGAAACCGCCATCCCAGCGATCCAGTACACGATCGCCGGGATCATCGTCAGCGCCGCTCGACGACTGGACAGTTGCCAGCGACCGGCCATCGCCAGCTGCACCTCGGTGTGGGACAGCTGCTCGGACTCGGTGCGGAAGCGCTCGATCTGCTGTTCCTGACGACCCATGGTTTTGGTGAGCAGCACGCCGGCGACCGACAATGACTCCTCGACCAGCGCGGTGAGCCCGGCCATCTTGCGCTGCCGGCCGCGAGTGATGCCGCGTCGCGTGCGGCCCAGCCGCAGCGAGAACAGCAGGAAGATCGGCACCACCACCAGGCAGAGCACCCCGAGCCGCCAGTTCATGATGAGTGCCGCGATGGCCACGGTGAGCGCGCCGATCACGCTCTGTACCGTGCCGCTGGCCGTCGAAGTGACGACGTTGTCGACGCCACCGATGTCGTTGGCCATCCGCGACTGCAGCTCGCCGGCTCGCGTGCGCGTGAAGAACCGCAATGACATCCGCTGCAGGTGCGTGAACACCCGCACCCGGAGGTCGTGCATGACTCGTTGCCCGGCCGTGCTGGCGAGCCTGGTGGAGTAGACAGTCAGCGCTGCACTGAGCAATGCGCAGCAGATCATCGCGCCGGCCAACCACGTCACCAGCGACGCGCTTCGCTCTGGCAGCGCGCGGTCGATGATGGCCCTCAGGAAGAACGGCGAGGCGACGTTCGCAATGCCTTGCACCGTCGCGACGGCAACAATCGACACCACCAGCCCGAGGTGCGGCCGGAACAGAGCGGCCACCCTGGCAAACGGCGCCTGGTCCGGCGACTCGGCGACCAGCTCGGCCGGCGACGTAGCAGCAGCGGTCATGGCCGCGCCTCGAGCTGGCCGGGGAAGGACTCGAAGTCGGCGAGCCGGGCGAGCAACGGTGCCGCCGCCAGCACGGTCTCGCGTTCCTCGTCGGTAAGCAGAGCCGCCATGGCGCGCTGCATCCAGGCATCTCGCGGCGCCATCTCCGCCCGCAGGGCGCGCCGACCGTCCGCGGTGATGTCCAGCAGTGATTGTCGCCGGTCGACCGGGTCCGCAGTGCGCTGCAGGTGCCCCACGTCGGTGAGTGCAGCGAAAGTGCGGGTCAGTGCTTGCGGGGTCGTCCGCAGCCGGCGGGCGATCTCCCCCGGCGTCATGGCTCCGTGCCGAACCACCTGGCCGAGCACTGC
The DNA here is from genome assembly GCA_963703085.1 of uncultured Actinomycetota bacterium. GTDB lineage: Bacteria > Actinomycetota > Actinomycetes > Mycobacteriales > Jatrophihabitantaceae > DATAEG01. Next base: position 376,600 of record OY969789.1, read on the forward strand.
GACGCGGTTGAGCGGCATCCCGTCACCGACCCGCTCGCTACGCGCCCGTGCGGCCAGTCCGGTAGCGGCGCTGCGGAGCAAGCGGGCCTCGGCAAGAGACCCCGCGGGGCGATCCAATGTAGTACGCATGTGCGTACGATATCGGCAGCTGGCTTCGGCCGGGAAAGCGGGTTCGATTGATCAGGCCGGCGGAGCCGGGCGACGGGTTACCGCGTCGGCCAGGGCGTCGGCCAGGTCGCCGCGCGGCATCACCTGCACTTCGGCCAGGCCCAGCCAGCCGGCGGCGATCTCCAGCTCTGCGGCGAGCTCACCGGCGACGTCTGTGCGGGATGGCCAGCCGGCCGAGCCGACGGACGCCTCGGCGAACGCGGATTGCACGCGCAGCTGACCGGTCGCCCGATCGCTCTTGAGATCGACCCGGGCCACCAAGCGGTCGCCGAGCAGAAACGGCAGGACGTAATAGCCGTACACCCGCTTCGGTGCCGGTACGTAGATCTCGATTCGATAGTGGAAGTCGAAGAGCCGCTGGGTGCGCGGACGGAACCAGACCAGCGAGTCGAACGGAGACAGCAGCGCACGGGCGGTCACTCGTCGGGGACGACGCGCCTCGCTCCACAGATACGCCGGTGCACCCCATCCGTCTACCTCGACCGGCCGCACCTCGCCGGAGTCGAGGAGGTCCTGCACCGCGCGCTTGGTGGGCGCCTGGCCCATCCGGAAGTAGTCGGCCAGGTCGGCAACGGTGCCGACCCCGCAGGCGCGCGCGGCGATGCGGATGAGCTCGCGGTGCTGGTCAGCGACCGAGAGCGGCGCCGCACCGAGTAGCGGCTCGGGCAGCACGTTCTCGGTCAGGTCGTACCAGCGTTCGAAGTTGACCCGCCGGCCAGCCATTACCTGGCCGGAGAAGAACAGGTACTCCAGTGCCTCCTTGCCGAGGTGCCAGTTCCACATCGACCCCGGCCGGTTCGGCCGGACGAAGCCGGTCTCGCCGGAGCGGATCGGCCCGCCGGACTTCATCTGGCTGAGCAGGTCGTCGAGCAACGTGGGCTGCTCTGCCGCGATTCGCTGGATGCTGCCCCACGCCTCGTTCACCCTCTCCATCCGCCACCGGAACAGTGGATACATCCGGGCCGGGATCAACGCCGCCATGTGGGCCCAGTACTCGACGTATTCGCGGCGGACCGGACCGCGACGGTGCGCGGTCAGATCGTCGAGCAAGTCGCGCGAATACGGCCCGAGCCGCGCGAATACCGGCAGGTAGTGCGACCGGCTGAAGACGTTGACCGAGTCCAGCTGCAGGACACCGATCCGCTCCATGACCTTGCGGATGTGCCGCGCGTCGACCCGGCCGCTCGGGCGCGGGTCGGCAAAGCCCTGCGCGGCCAGCGTGATGCGCCGGGCGGCTGCGGCCGTGATCCGTTCCGTCTGCTCAACCACGTGGGCAACCCTAGGAGTCCGGCCCGACACAGGCCGGGCGCGACTCGGGGTCATCCGGGGAGTTTCCCGGATACCCGGTACGGATCGACATGGCACCATCTCTGCATGCCCGATTCGCCGGTCTCCGCAACCCGAGTGCCCCGCCGAGGCCGACGATGACCGAGTTCCTGAAGAACTTGGGTGATTCCGTCGGCGTCTGGCTCTACGTGATCGCCGGCGGGCTCGCCTTCGCCGAGGCGGCAATCCTGCTCGGCATGGTGCTGCCCGGAGAGACCGCACTGCTGGTGGCGGGCTACTTCTGCCACGAGAAAGTGCTCAGCCTTCCGGTGATGATCGTGGTTGCCATCGCGTGCGCCATCGGCGGCGACTCGGTGGGCTTCGAGTTCGGCAAGAAATTCGGTCCGCCGCTGCGTCGCTCCCGACTCGGCCGCTGGGTCGGTGAGTACCGCTGGGCCAAGGTTGACGGGTTCCTGCACAAACACGGCGGCAAGGCGGTGCTGTTCGGTCGGCTGACCGCGATCCTGCGCGCTCTGGTCCCGTCGATGGCCGGGATGAGCGGGATGAAGTACCGGACCTTCATCATGTGGAACGCCGCCGGCGGCATCCTCTGGGGCGGCGGGTGCGTGCTGCTCGGGTACGCCTTTGCCACCGCGCTGCACCGGGTGGAGCAATACCTGACCTGGGCCCCGTTGATCGTGCTCGCCGTGGTCGTGGTCGGCTATGTCGTGCTCGAGGTGCGCAAGCACCGGCGGGGCAAGTCCGAAGCCGATGCATTTGCGGAAGCCGAACAATGACCGAGGGCACCGGCGAGCCGGCGTCTCCGGCGCGGTTGATTCGGCTGGCGGAGCCGGACGACGCGGAGGCCATTGCCGCCGTGCGCCTGGCCGGCTGGCGCGGCGCCTACGAGCCGCTGTGCCCGCCCGGGACATTCGACGGCGTGGACTTCGCCGAGTGGGCACAGCGCGCCCGCGAACGTCTCGCGACCGGCTCCACGACCATGCGGGTGGCCGTGGTGGGCGGCGAGATCCGCGGGTTCTGTGTGTTCGGGCCGGGTCGCGACGACGACCTAGCCGGGTGGTCCGAGCTGTACGCCCTCTACGTCGTCCCGGGTGCGTGGTCGACCGGTCTCGGTCGGGCGTTGATGCAGGTAGCCGTCGACGAGATGCAACCTCCCATCGCGCTCTGGGTGTTACAGGGCAACGCCCGGGCCCGGCGGTTCTACGAGAAAGCCGGCTTCCGGCCGGACGGGGCGATCAAGTTCGCCGACGTGCTGGGCGTCCAGCTCCCCGAGGTGCGCTACCGGCTGGACTGAGCTCGTGTCCAGAAGTGTTCGGAGAAGGCCGAACGTTCCCCGGGTGAGACTCGACGCCTCGGTTGCGACCCAGCGAAAGGCTGACCAATGGGAAAGTGCTACGAGCGCATCGACGACACCCTTCGCCAGTGGCTGCTCGACCAGCCGGTGTTCTTCGTGGGGACGGCTCCGCTCGACGCTGCCGGACACCTGAACGTGTCACCCAAGGGCATGGCCGGCACATTCGCCGTGCTCGGTCCGCACCGGATCGGCTACCTCGACTACTACGGCAGCGGCGCTGAGACGATCGCCCACCTGGGCGAGAACGGCCGAATCGTCATCATGTGCTGCGCGTTCGTCGGGCCGCCCAAGATCGTCCGACTGCATGGCCGGGGTCGGGTCGTCCTGCCCGATCACCCGGACTTCGTCCGCACCCGCGCGGAGTTCGGCGACCGGACCGACCATGCGCTGCGTTCGATCATCGTGGTGGACGTGGACCGGATCTCCGATTCGTGCGGCTACGCAGTGCCGCAGATGGAATTCATTGCCGACCGTGAAGTGCTGGACAAGTACAACGCGAAGAAGCCGGCCGAGCACTTCCGGCTTTATCACTCGGGCAGCAATCGGGTCAGCATCGACGGCCTGCCGGCCCTCGGGGACGTGCCCAACTAGCCTGGTGCCGTGGCTGATGTGAGCGTGCGGCCGGCAGTCCGCGACGATGCCGCGGAGATCGGCCGGATCCAACTCGAGACGTGGCGCACCGGCTATGCCGCGATCCTTCCTGCGGCGGTCATCGAGTCGATCGATGCCGACGCGGCAACCGAGAGCTGGCGTGCGGCGATCGTCGCACCGCCCAGCCCGCGCCACCACGTGCTCATCGCGCAGGAGAAGCAGTGGATCGTCGGCTTCGCTGCGGTCGGCCCGGCCGAGGACCACGAGGAGAACGATCCCGATCCGGACCACACCGCGGGCATCAGCGCACTGCTCGTCGAGCCGCGCTGGGGTCGGCGCGGCCACGGCTCTCGGCTGCTCGCTGCGGCCGTCGACCACTGGCGCCCGGACGGTTACACCCGGGCCACGGTGTGGGTGCCGGAGGATGACGCCGCGTCGACGGCGTTCTACAGCGGAGCCGGCTGGGCCCGCGACGGGTACGTGCGCCTGCTCGACACCGGCGCCGGCACCCTGCGCGAGATCCGGATGCACGTCTCCCTCGAGGCCGACACCGACTGACGAATGCCGAGCCGAGGCGAGCCTCGGCGACTCCGAGGCGTTCGCTACCGTCCGAGGGTGAGCTTCACCGGTATTCCTATTGCCGCACTGGACTTCTACGAAGACCTCGAGGCAGACAACTCGAAATCGTTCTGGACGGCGCACAAGACCATCTACGACGAGCAGGTGCGCGCGCCGATGGTGGCGCTGCTGGCCGCGCTGGAACCCGAGTTCGGCGCGGCGAAGCTGTTCCGGCCCTATCGAGACGTCCGCTTCAGCAAGGACAAGACCGCGTACAAGACGCACCAGGGTGCGGTCATCCGCCAGCCCGGCAAGGCCGGGCTGTACCTGCAGATCGATGCCGCCGGACTCTCCGTCGGTGGCGGGCGCTGGCGACTGGAATCCGCAGAAGTAACCCGGTTCCGCGACCTCGTCCTCGACGATGTCGAGGGCGCCAAGCTGGAGCGGGCGCTCGTCACCATCGGCGGATCCGGTTTTGACCTGTCCGAGCCGGAACTGCAGCGGCTGCCTTCCGGCGTGGCCAAGGACCACCCGCGGGCGCCCCTCTTGCGACATAAGTCGCTGGTGGCGACGCGTTCATTCGGAGCACCCGCCTGGCTGCCCACCAAGCGCGCTGCCCGCGAGATCGCGAAGGCCTGGCGTGGCCTGGCACCACTGCTCGACTGGCTCGACCAGGTGGGCCGCTGACACTAGAACCGGGCGGGCTCCCGGTATTCGCCCCAGATGGCCTTGAGGGCATCGCAGATCTCGCCGAGGGTTGCTTCCGCGCGCACCGCCTCCAGCATCAGCGGCACCGTGTTCGCGTCGTCTCGGGCAGCCTGCACCATCGCCTCCAGCCGCTGGCGGACCACGGCGTCGTCGCGCTTGGCGCGGCGGGAGCTCAACAGATCGCGTTGCGCCAATTCGACCTCATGGCTCACCCGGAGAATCTCCAACGGCTGCCCGACATCGCGGGTGAGCGTGTTGACGCCGACGACACGCTTCTCGCCCTTCTCCAGCTGTTGCTGATAGCGGAATGCGCTGTCGGCGATCTCGGCCATGAACCAGCCGTCCTCGATCCCGCGCAATAGCCCCGGGGTCATCCGGTCAGTACCGCCCATCTCCTTGATCTTCGCGAAGATGTCCTCGGCCTGGCGCTCCAACTCGTCGGTCAGCGCCTCGACGTACCAGGAGCCGCCGAGCGGATCGACGACGTTTCGCACGCCCATTTCCTCACCGATCACCTGCTGGGTGCGCAACGCGATCTGCGCGGCCTTCTCGCTGGGCAGCGCCAATACCTCGTCCAGGGCATTGGTATGCAGTGAGTTGGTACCGCCGAGGACACCAGCGAGGGCCTCGATGGCGGTCCGGACGATGTTGTTCTCCGGCTGCTGCGCGGTCAGCGACACTCCGGCGGTCTGCGTGTGGAACCGCAGCCACTGCGCGCGGTCGGTCTTCGCGCCGTACACGTCGCGCATCCACCGCGCCCAGATGCGCCGGGCCGCGCGGAACTTGGCGATCTCCTCGAAGAAGTCCAGGTGCGCGTCGAAGAAGAAGCTCAGCCCCGGCGCGAACACATCGACGTCCAACCCTCGCGAGAGGCCCAACTCGACGTAGCCGAACCCGTCCGCCAGCGTGAACGCCAGCTCCTGCGCGGCCGTCGAACCGGCCTCGCGGATGTGGTAGCCGGAGACGGACAGCGGCTTGTAGGCCGGGATCTCCGTCATCACGTATTCCATGAGATCGCCGATCAACTTCAAGTGCGGCTCGGGAGGGAAGATCCACTCCTTCTGTGCGATGTACTCCTTGAAGATGTCGGTCTGCAGCGTGCCGTTGAGCATGCTGACGTCCGCGCCTTGCCGTTCGGCCGCGACGACGTACATACAGAACACCGGGACGGCCGGGCCGCTGATCGTCATCGAGGTCGTCGTGGTGGCCAGGTCGATGCCGGCGAACAGCGTTTCCATGTCCGCTGCGGAGTCGATGGCGACACCACAGTGCCCTACCTCGCCGAGTGCGCGCGGGTCGTCCGAGTCGCGGCCCATCAACGTGGGCATGTCGAACGCGACCGACAGTCCACCGCCACCCTCCGCGAGGATCATCTTGTAGCGCTCGTTGGTCTGCTGCGCATTGCCGAAACCGGCGAACTGACGGATGGTCCAGGACTTGCCGCGATACCCGCTGGCGTGGATCCCGCGGGTGAACGGGAACTCGCCGGGCCACCCGATGCGCTCGAAGCGCGGATCCGCGACGCCCTCCTCGGGGCCGTACGCCGGCTGCACCTCGACGCCACTCAGCGTCGTGAAGTCGCGGTCCTCGGTCGGCGCTTGTGCGTACCGCTGTGCCCACCGTTGCCGGCCGGCGGCGATGCCCTCTTGGTTCATGTGCTCAAGGTACTAGGACGTCCTAGTAGTCACCACCGGAGCAGGTGCTGCGCTCAGCGGGGCGGCACTCAGCCGGGCTGCCAGTGCACCGGCCCGGCTTGGATCGGCGGCTGTCGGCCGGCAGGTGCGCTCGACTCGGCGGCCCTCCGCGGCACGGACACGTTCCGCGGCGCGGACACTTCCCGGGCGGCGAAGCGCCGATCGTATGCGGCGCGCCGGTCCGGATCCCGCACTAGCGCGTACGCGGCCAGGATCCGCTGCAGGGCGTCCTCGGCGTCGGGACGGGTGCCGGACCCCGGGCCGCCGTCGTCGTCCCAGCCGACTCGGGTGTCGGGATGATGCCGGCGCAACAGCCGGCGGTAGGCGCGGCTGAGCTCGGCTTGGGTCGCTGTCCGACCCACACCGAGCACCAGGTAGGGGTCTGCTTCTCGATGGGACATGCCGCGCTCCGCTCGTGCACCAGTGGCTCACCGCCGCGGTTTCCTACGACGCCATTTTGGCCGACGTGCAGCACGCTCGTGGCCCCGGCCGCGGGTGCGACCGGGACCACGACCCAAGCGTTCTCGGATACTCCGCGGCGATGACTGCGCCACCGGTCAGGCGTTGATGGCCTGCCGGTCTTCGCCGCTGCTGCTGATGGAGATCTTGCGCGGCTTGGCCTTCTCCGCGACCGGGATCTTCAGGGTCAGCACGCCGACGTCGTAGCTGGCGTCGATGTGTTCGGTGTCGAGGTTGTCACCGAGGATCAACTGGCGGCTGAACACCCCACGCGGCCGTTCGGCAGCGATGAGTTCGGCGTCGCTCGCGCGCGCCGGGCGTTCGGCTTTGACAGTCACGACATTGCGCTCGACGTCGAGATCGATCGAGTCGGCCTTGATGCCGGGCAGGTCGAACTCGACATAGAAGGTGTCGCCGTCTCGCCAGGCGTCCATCGCCATCGCCGACGGGCGGGCCAGCGTGCCGTCCGAGCCGAAGACCTGTCGGCTGAGGCGGTCCAGCTCACGGAATGGGTCGGTACGAATCAGCATCGTCTCCACCTCCAACTCCTCCTAATGCTCTGGTGGGCCATAGCTCGCCCTGTGCGATCTATGGTGAGTGGTATAGATTTGTTATAGCACCCGTGGCACTATGAGGCAAGGGACGATCGCGGGAATTTCAGGAGGGCACTGCCGATGACAACACCACAGCCAGACGGCGCGCGCGGCGTCTACGGCATCTCCGTGGCCGCGGAACTAGTCGGCATGGGCGTGCAGAACCTCCGCCTTTACGAGGCCCGCGGACTGCTCGAGCCGGAGCGCACCGACGGCGGCACCCGCCGCTACAGCGCCAACGACCTAGACCGCCTGCGCCACATCGGTGACTTGCTGGATGCCGGGCTGAATCTCGCCGGCATCGCAATGGTGCTTGACCTGGAGGTCCAGAATTCCCGGCTCCGCAACGAAAAGCAGCAGTGGCTGGCTACCGCACGGATCCGGCCGCGTCCCGCTCCGAAGTCGGCCGACTCCGGCGGGTCCGCGCGACGACGGTAAGTGTGAGCACCTCAGCGGCCGCTTCCGTGCGGATGCCTGCAACGATCACGACCCACGCCATTCGTCCTCGAGGACTGCGTAGACGGCCTCGTCGCACCACTCCCCCTTGAACCACTCATTGCGCAGGAACAGCGCTTCGCGCCGCATGCCTACCCGCTCGAGCACCCTGGCCGACGGGCCGTTGCGATCGTCCAGCCGTCCCACGATGCGGTGCATGCCCAGCTCCCGGAACCCGAAATCGACCAGCGCCGCGGTCGCTTCGGTGGCGTAGCCCCGACCGGCCTGCTCCGGTGCGAAGACGTAGCCCACTTCTCCGCCGCGGTGCTCGGTACTGCGGACGAAGAGAATCACGTCGCCGATCACGGCGCCGGTCTCGGCGAGCTCGGCGACGAGCCAGAGCATCCGCTCGGCCGCGCTGAGTTGGCTGTCCACGTCAGCGATCTGACCCGCCACCCGCTCGCGACTCTGCGGTTCGAACGGGAGATAGCGGCATACGTCCGGACGGGACCGATAGGCGTACACCGCACCGACATCCGCATCGGTCGGCCGGCGCAGGATCAGCCGGTCCGTGCGGATCGGCAGCAGGGCGAGCGTCTGGATGCTCATCAGTTCGCGGGCGTCGCCGGGCGACGTCGGGGTGGACACCTGCCGACCCTATCGGCGCCGGCAGCAGGAGTCGGCGTTACCTCCGACGTAATCGACGGGCATCGCGGCCGTGGCCAGGGTTGATCCCGACACCAACGGATCACGAAAGGCAACGACATGACCGCCCTCGACACCGCCGCGCCGCCAGTCCCCCTGGCGACCCGCGATGCCACCGAACCGGCCACCCAGTGGGGCGCGCTGGTCATCGTCCTGAGCGCGATCTTCATGAGCACGCTGGACTTCTTCATCGTCAACGTCGCCATCCCATCCACCGAGGCCGACCTGCACCGTCCGCGGCCGCGATCCAGTGGATCGTGGCCGGCTTCTCACTGGCGATAGGGACGACCGTCATCACCGCCGGACGCCTGGGTGATCTGTTCGGCAAGCGCCGGATCTTCGCTTCCGGGCTTGGGCTGTTCACGCTCACGTCCGCGATGTGTGGTCTCGCGCCGACCGCGGACGCGCTGATAGCGGCCCGCGTCATGCAGGGTCTGGCCGCTTCTTTGATGACGCCGCAAGTGCTCGCGATCATCGGCTCGGTCTACGCCGGCAAAGCACTCACCAGAGCGTTCACCGCGTACGGGCTGACCATGGGCCTGGCGGCTGTATTCGGTCAGCTGATCGGCGGCGCGCTGATCCAGTCCGACCTGTTCGGTCTCGGCTGGCGCGCCTGCTTCCTCATCAACGTGCCGGTCGGACTGCTGGCACTTGCGCTCACCCGCGCGGCTTGTTCCGGCCGCCCCGGGCACCGGCCGGCGGCGGCCTCGACGTCGTCGGCATGCTGGTCATCGCCGGCCCTCGCCGCATTGACGATCCCACTGATCCAGGGGCAGTCCCAGGGCTGGCCGCTGTGGACCTGGCTGAGTTTCGGCGCCGCCGCGTTCCTGACCGCGGACTTCGCGCTCTACCAGGCTTGGCTCTCCCGGCGCGGCCGGTCGCCGCTGATCGACTTGCGCATGTTCACCGACCGGGCGTTCGCCGCGGGAATGGTGGTGCAGGTCGTCAGCTGGATGGGCCAGGCGTCGTTCTTCCTCGTGTTCGCGCTCTACCTGCAGCAAGGACTCGGCCGCAGTGCGCTGACCTCCGGTCTGGTCTTCGTCGCGATCGGCGGCGGCTACATCGTCGCGTCGATCGGCTCGGTGGGGCTCGTTGCCCGGTTGGGCCGGCAGACCGTCACCCTCGGCGCGGTGCTGATGATCGTCGGACTGGGACTGCTGAGCCGCGCGGTGCAGCACATCGGGACGGACGGGTCGGTGGCATGGCTGCTGCCTGGCCTGATCGTGGATGGCGCCGGGATGGGGCTCATCATCGCCCCGATGGCGTCGATCGTGCTCGCCGGGGTGGCCCCGCAGCACTCCGGCGCCGCGTCCGGCGTGCTGTCCACCGCCATGCAGATCGGTGGCGCGCTCGGAGTGGCGGTCATCGGCATCGTCTTCTACGGCAGCCTGCACCACTCCGGCGCCGATCCGCTGGCCGTGCCGCATGCGTTCACTAGCAGCGTGCGCTACCTGATCGCAGTGGCGGTGGCTGTCATCATCGGGATGCAGTTCCTGCCCGGCAACAGCACACAGATCTCACCAGACAAGGGTGCGGAGTAATGACGGCAATGACGGTGACGGCGCCGGTGGGTGCGCAGCTGCGCAAGTGGCGGCAACACCGGCGGCGCAGCCAGCTCGATCTGGCCATCCAGGCCGACATCTCGACGCGGCACCTCAGCTTCGTCGAGACCGGCCGGTCGAGACCGAGCAGCGAGATGATCCTGCGACTGTCCGAGGAGCTCGAGGTGCCGCTGCGTGAACGCAATCGCATGCTGTTGGCCAGCGGCTACGCACCGGTCTTCCCGGAACGAGCACTCGACACACCGCAGCTGGCCTCAGTACGCGCTGCGGTACGCCAGGTACTGACCGGCCACGAGCCGTACCCGGCCGTCCTGATCGACCAGCACTGGACCCTGCTCGACTCGAACACCGCGGTGCCCCGGCTACTGGACGGCGTGGCCGCCGAGCTGCTCCAGCCGCCGGTCAACGTACTGCGACTTACCCTGCACCCGGATGGCATGGCGCCGCGGATCGTCAATCTCGGAGAATGGCGTGCCCATCTGCTGAGCAGGCTCAAGAGGCAGGCGCAGGTGACCGCCGATCGCACGCTGGTCGATCTGCATCGCGAGCTGCGCGCCCTGCCCTGCGATCAGCCCGAGCCGGTCATCGAATTGCCTGGCGCCGGAAATGTGGTGGTTCCGCTGACCTACCGCTCCGGCGACGCACAGCTGTCGTTGCTGAGCATGACAGCGGTGTTCGGCACGCCGCGAGACGTAACTGTCTCGGAGCTGGCGATCGAGTCGTTCTATCCCGCAGATCCGATGACTGCGGAGCTGCTGCATGCCGGGAGCTGAGCCGATCTCGGCCCGCAGTGCCGCCGGCCGGCGCGCCGATATAGGCCGTGGGGACCGGACGGGGGACCGGCCCCCACGGCGGCTCTGGTGTGCTGCCTCCACGATCAGCGTCAACTGCCTGGCATTCATTCAACGATTGTTACCAGTCGGTAGTGACGCCGGGATACGACCCGATTTTTCGCTCCGTAGGGTGGCGGCATGCCGCACGTACCCACTCGCACGGTCGAGCAGAGTGACGACTTCTTCGGCACCACGGTCGCCGACCCGTACCGGTGGCTCGAGGACACCGACGAGCCGGAGGTGGCCGAGTGGCTGGCCGCGCAGGGCGCCCGGACCAGGGCGTATCTGGATGCGCTGCCCGACCGCCAGGCCGGCGTCACCGCGCTGAGCCGGGTCATCGGGCTGCCCACCAGCGGGCTGCCCGAACATCGCGGTGACAGGTGGTTCCGTACTCGCAACGACGGGGCGCAGCAGCAGGATGTGCTTATCGTGTCCGACGCCCCGTTCGGCCCGGAGCGGGTGCTCATCGACCCGAACCCGCTCAGCGAGGACAGCAGCACCTCGCTCGCGGCCGCGGTGCCGAGTCGGGACGGCACGCGGGTCGCCTTCAGCTACACGGAGGCTGGCAGCGACTGGAACACCTGGCGGGTGCGCGACGCCGACACCGGCGAGGAACACGCCGACCTGGTGCGCTGGTCGAAGTTCACTCATCCCACCTGGCTGCCGGACGGCAGCGGGTTCATCTACGGCGCATACGACGCCCCTGACGGCGATGCGTTCGTCTCGACCAACACCGCACAGAGACTGCACCTGCATCGGCTGGGAACCGGCCAGTCGGCGGATGAGCTGGTCTTCGCACTGGCCGCCGAGCCGGACATCACCTTCTGGCCGCACGCCACCGAGGACGGCCGCTGGGTGCTCATCCTGGGCAGTCGGGGCACCGAGCAGAACTGCCGGGTATGGATCGGCGACCTCGCCGCCCCGGCCGGCGGGATCCGTCCGTTGATCGCCGAAGCCGACGCCACCTGGTGGCCGATCGGATCCGCCGGCAACACGCTGCTGATGATCACCGACCGCGGCGCGCCACTGAGTCGAGTCGTCGCGCTGGACGCGGTCACCGGGGAGGTCCGCGAGCTCGTCGCCGAACGCACCGATGCACTGGAAGGCGGCGCCCTGGCCGGCGGCCGGCTCGTGTTGCACTGGCTGCACAACGCCACGTCCCTACTTACCGTGCACGAACTCAGCGGCGAGCAGGTGGGCCAGATCGACCTGCCCGACATCGGTAGCGTCACCGAGCTGAGTGCACGCGAGGACGAGGCGCTGCTGCACATCGGGTTTACCTCGTTCACCACCCCGCCGACGGTGTTGGCCTACGACGTGCGCAGCGGTGTCCTCAGCACCGCGTTCAGCCCGCCCGGCGCTGCTGAATCCGACGTCGTCACCGAGCAGATCTGGGTGACCAGCAAGGACGGAACCCGCGTCCCGGTCTTCCTGCTGCACCGACCGGACGTGTCCCCGGCCACCGGCCCGCACCCTGGCTGGCTGTACGGCTACGGCGGGTTCCGCATCGCGATGACGCCGACCTTCGAGCCGACCCGGTTCTGTTTCGCTGCCGCGGGCGGGGTCAGTGCCGTCGCCTGCCTGCGCGGCGGCGGTGAGTTCGGTGCGAAATGGCACGACGCCGGCCGGCTGGCGCACAAGCAGAACGTCTTCGACGACGCGATCGCCGTCGCCGAACATCTCATTGCAACCGGCTGGACCTCCCCGACGCAACTAGCCGCCAGCGGGCGCTCGAACGGCGGCCTGCTCGCCGGCGCACTGCTCACCCAGCGACCCGATCTGTTCGCCTGCGTGGTCCCCGAGGTCGGCGTGCTGGACATGTTGCGCTTCCCGCTGTGGACGATCGGCTGGGCGTGGATCTCCGACTACGGCGATCCACGCGCGGACGCCGAGCAGTTCGGCACACTTTTCGCGTACTCCCCGCTGCACCGGCTCCGGGCGGACGCCGGCTATCCCCCCGTCTTGGTGCTCACCAGCGACCATGACGACCGCGTCGTGCCGGCGCACAGCATCAAGTTCGCCGCACAGCTGCAGGCGGTCTCAGACGAGGACGCGGTCGCCCTGCTTCGGGTGGCACCGGCCGGTGGGCACGGGCACGGCCGGTCGCATGCCGCGCTGATCGCCGAGCGGGGTGACGTGTTGGCCTTCCTGACCCAGCACACCGGGCTGACCTGGGCTAGGCCGAGCGTCACTCCCGGCGCCTAGGTCGAGCTCACTCGAGGAAGTCTTCAGCGTCGACGCGGAGCCGGCGCAGCACGGCGAACAGCTCGGTGAGGTCGGCCTCGCCCAGAGCGCCGATGCCGAACTTGGCCCCGTTCAACTCCCGGGTGGCGTCCTCGGCAACCGATCGGCCGCGCTCAGTGAGCACCGCGAGCGTGCCGCGACCGTCGAAGGGATTGGGTTCGCGACGGACGAAATCGGCTGCCTCCAACCGGTCGATGACGTTCGTCACCGACGTCGCGTGCACCTGCAAGCGCTCGCCGATCTTCGACAGCGGCAAGGCACCGGCAGAGGAGAAGGACAGCAGCACCAGCGCTTCATACCGAGAGAATGTCAGACCGAAGCGCTTCAGCCGGCCGTCCAGGTCGGCGATAAGGATCTGGTGCGCGCGCATGATCGAGGTCACCGCGCGCATCGCTGCAAACGTGTGTGTGCCGGCGTCCGGCCACGCCTTCTCCCACAACTCACCGGCGCGCTCGATGGGATCGAACGGCAGCGCATCGGTCACATCGGCGAGCCTATCCGCCTGCCGCGGCGGTAGCGTCTGTGCCATGGCCAGCACTGATTACCTCGACCGGCTCGACCTGCTCGACTTGGACGACGACTTGGATTCCGACGACACCATGCTGCGCGACAGCGTCCGGAAGTTCTGCGCTGACCAGCTGCGGCCGAACATCCGGGAATGGTTCGAGGACGGCACGCTCCCGGCCCGTGATCTCGCCCTGGAGTTCGGCAAGCTCGGCGTACTCGGCATGCATCTCGACGGGTACGGCTGCCCCGGGGCGAAGGCGTCGCAATACGGCATCGCCTGCACCGAGATCGAGGCGGTGGACAGCGGTCTGCGCTCGTTGGTCAGCGTGCAGGGTTCCCTGGCGATGTATGCGATTCACGCCTACGGCAGCGAAGCGCAGAAGGAGCACTGGCTGCCCGCGATGGCCCAGGGCGAGCAGATCGGCTGCTTCGGGTTGACCGAGGCCGACTCGGGTTCAGACCCGGCCAGCATGCGTACCACCGCGAAGCGCGACGGCGACGACTGGATCCTGAACGGCTCGAAGATGTGGATCACCAACGGCTCGATCGCGGACGTGGCGGTGGTGTGGGCCCGCACCGACGACGGCATCCGCGGCTTCCTCGTCGAGAAGGGCACCCCCGGCTTCAGCGCCACCGATGTGCACCACAAGCTCTCACTTCGGGCGTCCATCACCAGCGCGCTGCACTTCGATGATGTCCGGTTGCCGGCTACCGCCCAGCTTCCGCAGGCCGCCGGGCTGAAAGCACCACTCGGCTGCCTGACCGAGGCGCGGTTCGGCATTGTCTGCGGCGTGACCGGAGCGGCGCGCGACGCGCTGGCCGCCACGCTGGAGTACGCCGGCACCCGGGTCCAGTTCGGCAAACCCATCTCCTCCTTCCAGCTCACCCAGCGCAAATTCGCCGAGATGGGCGTCGCCCTGAACCAGATGCAGCTCACCGCGCGTCGGCTCGGTGAGCTGAAGGACGCCCACCGCATCCGCCCGGAGCACATCAGCTTCGGCAAGTTCGCCAACGTGAGCGCGGCGCTGGCGATCTGCCGGGAGGCGCGCAGCGTGCTGGGCGGCAGCGGCATCACCACCGAGTACCCGGTGCTGCGGCATGCGCTGAACCTGGAGACCGTCTACACCTACGAAGGCACCCACGAGGTGCACACCCTGGTGCTGGGCCAGGAGCTCACCGGGATCGCGGCGTTCCGCTGACCGGCCCGAGCACAGGCTGAGCCGTGGACTGGAATCTGCGCACGTGCGCGCGGCGCGGGCACGTCACCTACGCTCCGGACGAGGCTGCACTGCACGACCGGGTGCGCGCCGACTCGCCGCAGGGCGAAGCGTGGAGATGCCTGCGCTGCGGTGCCTACGTCCTCGGCGAACCGCACAGCAGGGGCCCGGCGGACAACGCCCCGGTTCTGCTGCGGGGTAAGGCATTGCGCTCGGCGTTCATCCTGCGGCTGCTGGCGGTGGAGCGGTGGGTGCGGGGCGGCATCATCCTGCTTCTGGGTGTCGCGGTACTGCGCTTCGAGAGCACCCAGGTCAGTCTCAAGCAGCTGTTCGACCGCGACCTCTCCGCGCTCAGACCGTTCTTCAATCAGATTCACTTCAACGTCGAGGACTCCGGCACGATCCGCGCCGCGGAGCGGGCGCTGCAGGCGAAGCACTCCACACTGAACGTCGTCGCCGCCGCCCTGATCTGCTACGGCGCGCTGCAGGTGTTCGAGGGCATCGGGCTGTGGCTGCTGAAACGTTGGGGTGAGTACTTCGCCGTCGTGGCTACCTCCCTCTTCCTGCCGCTGGAGATCTACGAGCTCACCGAGAAGGTGACCTGGCTGCGCATCGGCGCATTGCTGGTGAACGTCGCGGCGGTCGTGTACCTGCTGCTCAGCAAACGGTTGTTCGGGCTGCGCGGCGGTCGCCGGGAATACGACGCCGAACGACACGAGGCCTCACTGCTCGAGGTGGAGTCCTCGGCCGCCGCTCAGCACTAGGGTGGCCGTGCTACACCAGCACGACAGGATCGACGTCCATACTTTCGGAAGGAGCCCCGTGATCGCGTTCATCGCCGTCTTGCTGCTCATCTGGCTTGTGTTCATCGTCCTCGGCGCGGTGATCAAAGGACTGTTCTGGTTGCTCATCATCGGCGCGGTGTTGTTCGTCGTCACCGGTGCGCTCGGATTGCGGGGGAACAAGAACCGGAGCATCCGCTCCTGAGCGCTCTGCCGGCGCGCAACCGTCCTTAAACCTGTTCGGCGGCCGCCTCGACCAGCTCGTCCGCGGCCTGGAACGGGTCCAACTCGCCGTTCACCACTCGGTCGGCCAACGCATCAACCGCCACCGATCCGTGCAGTTGGGCGAACTGCACTCGCAGGGCCGCTACGGCCAGCGCCTCGATCTCGGCGGCGGCTCGGGCCACCCGGCGACGGCGCAGCTCGCCGCTGCGCTGCAGCCAGTCGCGATGCTTACCGATCGCGGCTCGCACGTCGTCGATGCCCTCAGCGCGCGAGGCGACGGTCTTGACGATCGGCGGCCGCCACGCGCCCGGGACGGTGTGCCGTCCGCCCAGCGACTGCATACCGCGCAGGTCGCGGGCCACCGCATCCGCGCCGTCGCGATCGGCCTTGTTGACGACGAACACGTCGGCGACCTCGAGGATCCCCGCCTTCGCCGCCTGGATCCCGTCGCCCATCCCCGGTGCGAGCAGCACCATCGTCGTGTCCGCCAGCGACGCGATCTCCACCTCCGCCTGACCGACGCCGACAGTCTCGATCAGCACCACGTCGCAGCCGGCCGCGTCGAGCACTCGAAGCGCCTGCGGCGCGGCGGCGGTGAGGCCGCCGAGGTGCCCGCGGGTGGCCATCGAGCGGATGAACACACCGGCATCGGTGGCGTGATCCTGCATGCGCACCCGGTCGCCGAGCAGCGCACCTCCGGAGAACGGTGAGGACGGGTCCACGGCGAGCACCCCGACCCGCTGCCCGTCAGCCCGCAGGGACGTGATCAAGGCTGCCGTGGTGGTGGACTTGCCGACCCCCGGCGAGCCGGTCAGCCCGACGATCTGCGCATGCCCGACGTGCGGGGCCAGCGTCGCCGCGATCTCGCGCAGTAGCGGCGAGTCGTTCTCCACCAGCGAGATCAGCCGGGCGACTGCCCGGGCCTCACCGCGTTGCGCTCGCTCGACCAGTTCGCCGACCCGCACCGCGCGTCGCACGGGTCGGGCCGCGGTTGCTGCGGCGGGCTCGTTCACCCTGCGGCAGGGACGTGCAGCAGCAGCGCATCACCTTGACCGCCGCCGCCACACAGAGCGGCGGCGCCGGTGCCTCCGCCGCGGCGGCGCAGCTCCAGCGCCAGAGTGAGCGCGAGCCGGGCACCGGACATCCCGATCGGGTGGCCGAGTGCGATCGCGCCACCGTTGACGTTGACCTTTTCAGCCGCCACACCCAGGTCCTTCATCGACTGGATGCCGACCGCGGCGAATGCCTCGTTGATCTCGATCAGGTCCAGGTCGTCGACCTTCAGCCCGGCTTTGCCCAGCGCGTGCGTGATCGCGTTCGCCGGTTGCGACTGCAGCGAGTTGTCCGGGCCGGCGACGTTGCCGTGGGCACCGATCTCGGCGATCCAGTTGAGCCCGAGTTCTTCCGCTTTCGCCTTGCTCATCACGACGACCGCGCAGGCGCCGTCGGAGATCTGTGATGCGGAGCCGGCGGTGATGGTGCCGTCGGCGGCGAAGGCTGGACGCAGCTTGCTGAGCGATTCGGCGGTCGTGTCTGCGCGGATCCCCTCGTCCTCGCGGAACTCGATCGGGTCACCCTTGCGCTGCGGGATGAGCACCGGCGTGATCTCGTCGTCGAAGATGCCGTTCTTCTGCGCGATCGCGGCCCGCTGGTGGGAGCGGGCGGCGAACTCGTCCTGCTCGCCGCGGCCCAGGCCGAGCTTGCCGTTGTGGTGCTCGGTCGACTCCCCCATGGCGACGTGATCGAACGCGTCGGTCAGCCCGTCGAAGGCCATCGCGTCCAGCATCTCGATGGAGCCGTACTTGTAGCCGGCGCGGGATTTGGGAAGCAGGTGCGGGGCGTTGGTCATCGATTCCATGCCTCCGGCGACGATGACGTCGAACTCGCCGGCCCGGATGAGCTGGTCGGCCAGCGCGATGGCGTCGAGGCCGGACAGACACACCTTGTTGATCGTGAGCGACGGGACGGACATCGAGATACCGGCCTTGACCGCGGCCTGCCGGGACGGGATCTGACCCGCCCCCGCCTGCAGCACCTGACCCATGATCACGTACTGGACCTGGTCGGCACTGACGCCGGACCTGTCCAAGGCGCCCTTGATGGCGAACCCACCCAAATCGGCCCCGGAGAAGTCTTTCAGGGACCCGAGCAGCCGACCCATCGGAGTACGGGCACCGTTGACGATCACCGTGCGGTCAGCCATGACCGATCCTCCTCGACCACGCGACCGGCACCGGCGCCGACCGCAGTTGCCGCCCAGCGTAGTAGCGGGACCGGCCGGTCGCCTGTGAACCAGGGCACGCTGCCCTCGCGATTGCGCCGGGAACCGTCACGATGGTGCGATGTTGCCTGCCTCTATGTTCCTGCGGATAGACCACGTCGGCATTGCGGTGCCGGATCTGGACGCCGCCCTCGCCTTCTACCGCGACACCTTCGGCATCGTCAGCGTGCACGAGGAGGTCAACGAGGAGCAGGGCGTACGGGAGGCGATGCTGCGCGTCGGCGACGGCACCACCCAGTTGCAACTGCTTGCCCCGCTGACGCCGGAATCCACGATCGCCAAGTTCCTCGGCCGGTCCGGCCCGGGAGTGCAGCAGCTGGCCTACACCGTCGAGGACATCGATGCGGCCGGCGCAGCGCTGCGGGCCAAGGGGCTGCGGCTGCTGTACGACCAGCCGCGTCGCGGCACCGCCGGCAGCCGAGTCAACTTCGTGCATCCCAAGGATGCCGGCGGGGTGCTCGTCGAGCTGGTCGAGCCGGCGGCTAACGGAAATCGGTGAGTGTGGGGCGCCTCACCAGCCGGCGCTCGGCAGCGTTACCGGCCGGTAACCTCCCGGGAATCCAGCCGCCGGGCGCCGCCTTCCGCAGAGGATCCTCATGGACGAGTTCCGCGCCGCACTCCTCACCGACGACCCTGCCGAGCTCGCCGCGGTGGCCGGCCGGCCACTGCCCGAGTCCTACCGGGCTGCCACCGTGCGGGCCGCGGAGGAGGAGATGTTCGCCGGCCTCGACAGCCATGACAAGGATCCGCGCAAGAGCCTGCACGTGGACGAGGTGCCGACGCCCGAGCTGGGGCCGGGTGAGGCCGTCGTCGCGGTGATGGCCAGCGCGGTGAACTACAACACGGTGTGGACGTCGATCTTCGAACCGGTGTCGACGTTCTCGTTCCTGCGCCGCTACGCCAAGAGCAGCGAGCTGGCCCGCAAGCACGACCAGCCCTATCACGCGGTGGGCTCGGACCTGTCCGGCGTCGTGCTGCGGGTCGGTCCGGGGGTGACGAGGTGGCAGCCCGGCGACGAGGTGGTGGCGCACTGCCTCTCGGTGGAGCTGGAGGACCCGCAGGGCCACGACGACACCATGCTCGACCCGCAGCAGCGCATCTGGGGCTTCGAGACCAACTTCGGCGGGCTGGCCGAACTCGCACTGGTGAAGAGCAACCAGCTGATGCCCAAGCCGGCGCATCTGACCTGGGAGGAGGCCGCCTGCCCCGGCCTGGTGAACTCCACCGCGTATCGGCAGCTGGTCAGCCACCACGGCGCCAACATGAAACAGGGCGACACCGTCCTGATCTGGGGCGCATCCGGCGGGCTCGGCTCGTATGCCACCCAATACGCCCTCGGCGGCGGCGGCATCCCGGTGTGTGTCGTCTCCTCACCGGAGAAGGCCGAACTGTGCCGGTCCATGGGCGCCGAGCTGATCATCGACCGCACAGCGGAGGGCTACCGCTTCTGGACCGACGCCGGGGAGCAGGACCCGGCCGAGTGGCGTCGGTTCGGCGCGCGCATCCGGGAGCTCACCGGCGGCGACGACCCGGACATCGTCTTCGAGCACCCGGGCCGGGAAACCTTCGGGGCGAGCGTCTTCGTGGCCAAGCGGGGCGGAACGATCGTGACCTGCGCCTCGACGTCCGGGTACCTGCACGAGTACGACAATCGGTACCTGTGGATGAACCTGAAGCGGATCGTCGGCTCCCACTTCGCCAACTACCGCGAGGCGTGGGAGGCCAACCGGCTGATCGCGAAGGGACGGATCCACCCGACTCTCTCCCGGACGTACGCCCTCGACGAGGTCGGCCAGGCTGCCTACGACGTGCACCGCAACCTGCACCAGGGCAAGGTCGGCGTGCTCTGCCTGGCCCCCAGGGAAGGGCTCGGCGTGCGCGATCAGCAGCTTCGGGGCCGGCACGTCGACGAGATCAACCGGTTTCGCAGCCGGTAGCGCGCGCAGGTGCGCCGAGCCGCTGCCGCGCCGAGATAGATTGCCTGCATGACCAGCGATGACACCTCGCAGCTGTTCCCGATCATGCAGAACGCGGACCGGTCGTTCGAGGTCACCATGCGCGGTTACGACCGTAACCAGGTGGACGACTTCGTTGCCCGCAGCGACGCCGAAATGCACGCCCTGCGGAGCGAGCGGGACGCGGCACTGGGCCGCAGCGCAGACCTCGCGGCGCAGCTGGCCAATGCGCACGCCCAGATCGAAGCCGGCCGTCGGCAACTCGCCGAAGCGACCGAGGAGATCACCGGCGAGAACGTGCATGCCCGGCTGCGTCCACTGGTCGAGAACGCGCACGCCGAAGCGCGGCAGATCCGCCAGTCCGCCGACGCCGATGCCACCCGGGTGCGAGCGCTGGCCGATGCGGATGCCGTCGAGACCCGCCGGCAGGCCAATGACGATGCCGAGCAACTGCGCCAGCAGGCGCAGGCCGACCTGCAGCGAGCCAGTCAGGCCGCGGCGCAACGCGTCCGGGAGGCCGACGAGACGATGGCATCCGCGCAGGCGACCGCCGCCGAACACCTCAACCGGGCCCGCGACGAGGCGGCCAAGTTGCTCGCCGACGCGCACGCGGAGGTGGAGCGCATCGTGTCGGAGTCGACGGCCACCCGGCAGCGGCTGGACGCTCAGGCCGCCCGAGCTCGAGTGACGGCGAACGAGGACTTCGAGATCGCGCTACGGGTGCGGCGTACCGAGGAGCAGCGCGTCGACGAAGAGCGCCGCGCCGCGGCACAGGCGGAAGCGCAGCGCGTCGTCTCCGAGGCCCAGCAGTACGCGCACCGCATTGTTGCCGAGGCGACCGCAGAGATGCAGCGGCTGCACCACGTCCGGGACCGGACGCACTCCGATCTCACCGAGCTGCATCGCCGGATGGGCGAGGTGCTCAGCACCGTCCCCCATGCCGGCGAGGATCCGGCCGAACAGCCCGCGCCCACTCCGGCGACCGAGCCTGCTGCCGAAGGCACTGCGGATCAGCCGACCGAACGGCTGCCCGACGCCCCCGCCGCGGGCTGAGCCGGCCGCCGCGCTCGTCCGGTCCGGTCCTGCTGTTTGGCGGACACCAGCCATGGCCAGAGGCCGCCAGCGCTCAGCTCTGGCCTTCGGGCCGGCCGGGCGGTACCACTTGGGTAACGGGCATCCCCCATCCCGCACCCCTGGAGAACACGCATGCCTTCCCCCCGACGTCCCCGCCGGCTTACTCGACAGCTCGGTGTTCTGGCGAGCGCAGCGACGCTGGTCGCTGCCCTCGGCACCCCGGCGGCGCAGGCGCTGCCCGCACCCCACCAGGGCTGGGCCAGCACGCAGCGTCCCGCCACCACTCGCGATGTCACCCTGCCCGGCGGCGATCGCATCCACGTGACGACGCTGGCCGGCGGCGCCACCGCGACCGTGCTGGACCCGGCCCCACGTGCGAACGGAACCGTTCCGAGTTTCCTGGTCGGCGAGGGGAGCCAGGGGACCACAATCCAGGCTTCGGACGCCAGCCCAGCTACGGCGCCGACATCGGTGCCGCTTGGGTCGGCAACGGCGCGGAAGAAGGCGCCTGCTGTGCCGGCCGCTGCCCCGCTGGTCGACCTGCACCTGGACGCGATCGCCAGAGACGGTCGCACCGGTACCGGGACGGCAGTCGTCTTCGACGTGGTCACCGGCGCCGTCCAGGCAACCCGCCCGCTGCCCGGCGATCCGAGCCTGCCGTGCTCGCCGGCTCCCTACTCGCAGAGCCCCTGCCTGCAGCTCCCAGCCGGCACGTACTCGGTGATGGGCTTCATCTACACGATGCCCGCCGACAAGCCCAGCACCAGCAGCGGCCGCACCGTGCTGAACACGTCCCTCGTCGGTGATCCGGAGATGCGGATCGATGCCGAGACCCACTACACGCTGGACGCCCGACGGGCCACCGAGGTGACCGTGAGCACGCCGGAACACCGCACCCGCGCCAATGACGGCGGCGCCATGCAAATCGGCATGCACCGAGTGGCGGCCAACGGCGTCGCGATCACCGAGCAGCTGCACGAGTCGCCGGGAACTCAGCTGCAACAGCGGTTCTTCCTGCAGCCGACGAAGCCGGTGCACGTCGGCACGCTGGATGCATTCACTCGGTGGCGCCTGGAGACGCCGGCAATCGAGATGTCTGTGCCGGGACTGGGGGCGTTGCAGCCGGAGTACTACGACAAGGTCTGGTTCAGCGACACCGCCAGCCAGTACCCGTTCTTCGACGGGCATGCCCAGCTGCGGGTCGTTGACGTGGGAACGGGAACCCCGACGGAGATCGCACGCGCGAATCTGCGCGGTGCGCTCGCCGTGATCGAGCGTTCGGCCGCCATCCCGGTGGCCGACCAGTCGAATGCCGCGGCTGCCGCTGGGGCACGCATGGTCGCGATCTACAACGACGGCCCGGGGGTGAACAGCGATCCAGGCAAAGTCGGCATCCAACTGCACATCCCGACCGTTCGGCTGTCGCATGACGAGGGTGTCGCGCTGCTGTGGCAGGCGCACCGTCGGCACCTGCCGGTATCGGTGCGCGGTGAGACGGCGAGCCCGTACCTGTATGACCTCGTCTACGCCGAGCATCAGCAGATCCCCCGGCAACTGCACTTCGTGGCGCGCACTCGGACCTTGGCATCGGTGACTCGTCACTTCGACGGACAGCCCTCGATCGACAGCACGTTCAGCGAGGCCTCCTACGAGTTCCAACCATTCGACGACTTCTCCATCACCACACTGCTTCCGCTTCAGGGAGGTCCGCGGACGAGGACCGACTACCACGTCTCAGATCCGAATACCCGGTGGTCGTTTGCGGTCCTGACCCCCGAGTCGAAGTACAACCACATCTTCAGCGATCCGCCCGTCGACGCCATGGCGCTGTCAACCAACGACACGGTGACCTATCGGCCCGGCGAACACACGGCGGACACCTGGGGCAGCGCGCCGGTGACGCCGGGGATCAGCCAACGCGAGCCGCTGGAGCGATCGGGCGACCGGATGCGGGTACACGTGACCGGATTCGTCGACGCATCGGGTCATAGCGGGGATGCTGCAACCAGCGCGTTCCCCGGTGGTCTGCGGACCGACTTCGCGCTGTACGCCGGCAGCACCTTGCTGGCTGAGACGACGCATCTGCCGGCCGGAGTCATCTCGGTGCCTACCGACGATTCCACCTACCGGATGACCTTCGAGCAGGACAATCCGCAGAGCTGGACGCAGCTGTCGACGCACACCGAGGCAGAGTGGACCTGGAGATCAAGCCATGTGGCGGTGGGCAGTTCCGCCGTCGAGCCGCTGATCGTGGCCGACTATGACGTGAGCACCGACCTGCACAATCGCGTTGCCGCGGCGCGCGGCCGGCACCGGGTCACGGTCGGGCTCAACCTCGGTCATCAGGCCGGCGCCGCAGCATCGACGATCACCGGCGCCACGGTGGCGGCCTCCTACGACGACGGCGCCACCTGGGCGCCCGCCGAGGTGCACCGGACGCAGTCCGGCCGATACCAGGTGAGCCTGCCGGCGGGCCACGGCTTCGTGTCGCTGCGCCTCACCGCAGCGGACTCCGCCGGCGGAACCCTGCGCCAGGAGGTCACCCGCGCCTTCTACATCGGATCCGGGCACTGACCCCGGCTGATCGCCGATCTGCTGCACCGCGGTGAGCGACCGTCGTCATGTCCGGATCATCTGCCGGTCCGGCGGGTGAACCCGCGCACCACCGGGCGGCGAGACTCGCGCGCCGCCCAGCAGGCAGCGTGCCAGTGCCGCCGGTTCGCCGCATCGAGCTCGTCCGCCGGCCAGGTGACGACGTGCGGCACGCGCACGATCTCCTGGTCGCATCCTGGGCACCGATAGAGCCGTGCTGATGCCGTGAGGGTGCGCACAACGAACGGCCGACCGTCGAACAGCTCCTCACGCTGCGCCGCCACCGGGCGCGCCGACCGCACGTCCGGCTCGACGCGACGATTGTGACGAGGCATCCCTCGACGGTAGCGACTGCGTCAGCGCGACGGCGACAAGCGCAGCCGCCACGGTGGATCAGTAGTCGCGGAAGCCCATCCCGGTCTTCCGGCCGAGCCGACCGGCAGTAACCAGATGCTCCAGCAGGGGCGCCGGCGCGAAGCCGGGCTCCCGGAACTCCAAGTACAGCTCGCGCTGGATGGCCAGCGCCACGTCGAGTCCGACGACATCCAGCAGCTCGAACGGACCCATCGGATACCCGCAGCCGACCTTCATCGCCGCATCGATGTCATCAGCGCTGGCGTAGTGCGCCTCCAGCATCTTGATCGCGTCGTTAAGGTACGGGAACAGCAGGGCGTTGACGATGAAACCGGACCGGTCTCCGCAGCGCACCGGGTGTTTGCCGAGCCGGCGCACCACGTCGAGCGCGGCCGCCTCGGTGGCCGGTGCGGTGGCGACCGTAGAGACAACCTCGACGAGTTTCATCACCTGTGCCGGGTTGAAGAAGTGCAGCCCCACCACATCGCCAGCGCGGGCTTGTCCCGCGGCTGCCGCGCAGTCGATCACCGGCAGGCTCGAGGTCGTCGTGGCCAGCACGGTGCCCGGCTTGCAGATCTCCGCGAAGTCGGCGAACAGCGCCCGCTTGACCGACAGCTCCTCGATCACGGCCTCGACGACGAGATCGCGATCAGCCAGCTCGTCGACGGCCGTGGTCGCGGTGATGCGGGTGAGTGCGGTGTCTCGGTCGGCGGCGGACAGCTTGCCGCGCTGCACCGCCTTCTCCAACGAACGCTCGATGCCGCCGCGCACCGCCGCGATTTTCTCGGTGCTGCGGGCCACGAAGAGCACGTCGAATCCGGACTTCGCGAAGACCTCCACGATGCCGGTCGCCATCGTTCCAGAGCCGACGACGCCCACCCTGGCGATCGAGCTCCCGGTTTGATCGTGCGGCACGGCATCCACCGGGGTGAGCGCGTCCGCGACGACAGTGGAGGAATCCGGCCGGTCGTAGGTGTAGAAGCCGCGGCCGGTCTTCCGGCCGAGCAACCCGGCACTGATCATCTGCTTGAAGATCGGTGTCGGCGCGTGCAGCCGGTCGCGTCCCTGCTTGTACATCGTGTCGAGGATCTCGAATGCGGTATCCAGCCCGATCAGGTCGAGCAAAGCCAGCGGGCCCATCGGCAACCCGCAGCCGAGCCGCATGGCCGCGTCGATGTCCTCCCGGCTGGCGTAACGACTCTCGTACATGGACGCTGCGTGGTTGAGGTAACCGAACAGCAGAGCGTTGGCGATGAAGCCGGCGCGGTCGCCGATCGTTACATCCGTCTTGCCCAGCTGCTGCACGAAGGCTTCGACGTCATCGACGACGTCGGACTCGGTGACCACGCTGCGCACCACCTCGACCAGCTTCATCACCGGCGCCGGGTTGAAGAAGTGCAGTCCGACGACCTTGCCCGGCCGTTGCGTCGCCACCGCGATCTCGGTCACCGACAGCGACGACGTGTTCGTCGCGAGGATCGCCTCGGGCTGGCACACGCCGTCCAGCGCAGCCAGGATCGAGCGCTTCAGCGCCAGCTGCTCAGGGACGGCCTCGACTGCCAGATCGACGTCGGCCAGCGCCGCCAGATCGGTGCCGAACGCGATGCGCTCCAGCAGCGCCCGTTGTTCGGCGTCGGTCAGCTTGCCCCGCTCGACTGCTCGCTCGGTGGAGTGCTCGACGTGCCGGCGCCCGCGCTGCAGGGCATCCTGATCACGTTCGACAGCCACGACCCGCAGGCCGCGTCGTGCGAAGACCTCGGCGATACCGGCGCCCATGGTGCCCAGTCCGACGACTCCGACGGTGCGGAACTCACGTGGCATGGCTGATCATCTGCCCCAACGAGCTTGCACCAGCGTCATCATGCGCTTGATCGCTTCCGGCTTTCGCTGGAACGTCGTCACGTCGATGACCGCCGGCGCCCGCTTCTTGGTCACCGCATGCGACCAGGCAAACTCGCGCAATCCGTCCGGGCCGTGGATGCGGCCGAAGCCGGAATCGGCCACGCCACCGAACGGGAGCGACGGCACCGACGCGAAGGTGAGAACCGAGTTGATGCTCACCATGCCCGAGCGCAGCCGAGCGGCGATGGTCCGGCCGTGGTGCGCGCTGTAGACCGCTGCGCCCAGACCGAAGGAGATGCCGTTCGCGCGCGCTACCGCGGCGTCCTCGTCGGGGACCCGGGTGACCGTGAGGACGGGCCCGAAGGTCTCCTCCCGCTCCACGGCTGCCGTTTCCGGAACGTCGGCCAGCACCACCGGATCGACGTACGGCGCCCGCACCGATTCGCGCCCACCCACCAGCGCGGTCGCCCCGGCCTGCAACGCCTCATCGATGTGCCGGGCGATCACGTCCAGCTGACTCGGCATGGTGATCGGCCCGTAGTCGGCGTTGCGATCATCACCGGGGCGCAGTTGCCGCGCCCGGGACACCAACGAGGTCACGAAGGCGTCGTACACCGAGTCCACCACGTACACCCGCTCGATGCCGATGCAGGTCTGTCCGGCATTGGCCAGGCCGCCCCAGGCCGCGGCGTCTGCAGCCGCTTCGACGTCGGCATCGCCGGCCACGATCATCGCGTCCTTGCCGCCGCACTCGATGACGACGGGGGTGAGCGTCTCGGCGCAGGCCGCCATCACCTTCTTGCCGGTGGCCGTCGAGCCGGTGAAGGCCAGCTTGTCGACACCGGAGCGGCACAGCGCCGCGCCGGTCTCCCCGAACCCGGTGATCAGGCTGAGCACCGGGTGCTCCGGGACGATCCGGCCGAACGACCGCACCAGCCACGCCCCCACCGCGGACGTGTACTCACTCGGCTTGAACACCACCGCGTTCCCGGCCGCAAGTGCGTAGCTGATCGAACCCAGCGGCGTGTGCACCGGGTAGTTCCACGGGCCGAGCACACCGACCACCCCGTACGGCCGGTACTCGACGCTGGCACTGTGGTTGACCGCGAGGAGCCCGGAGCCGGCCCGGCTGCGGCCGAGCACCTTCGGCGCATGCCGGGCTGCCCAGTCCAGATGCTCGATCGCGATGGCGATCTCGATCAGGGCGTCGTCGTCGGGCTTTCCGTTCTCCTCGTGCATCAGTGCGGCAAGCTCGTTGGCATGCTTCGCGAGCCAGCCGCGCCAGGCACGCAACCGGGCCGCGCGCCCTGAGAAGCCCAAGTCGGCCCACCATCGCGCCGCCGGGCGAGCCGCGTCGACGACCTCCTGAACGCGCTGCGGCGCATCGACCGGGAACGTGCCGACCACTTCCCCGCTCGCCGGGTTGACGGACTCGAACGTCTCGGCTGTCATCGAGTGGCTCCCTTGACGAGATCTGCGGCGCGCTCGGCGATGGCGATGGTCGGGGCGTTGGTGTTGCCGCGCGGCACGCTCGGCATGACCGATGCGTCCACCACGCGCAGCGCGTCTACCCCGCGCACCTTCAGCTCAGGATCGACGACGTCCTCGTCATCCGGTCCCATCGCGCAGGTGGACGTGGGGTGATAGAGCGTGGTCAGTTTCTCGCGGACGAACCGCTCGAGGTCTGCCGTCGAGGTCGCGCGCGGCCCGGGCGCGCACTCGGCACGCCGGTGCTTGCGCAGCGCTGGTTGCTCCGCGATCTCCCGGGCCAACCGGACTCCGGCCACGATGGTGTCCAGGTCGCGGCGCTCGGTGAGATAGCCGGCGTCGATCGCCACCCGATGCCGCGGGTCGGCCGAGCGCAGGCTGACCTGACCGCGGCTGGCCACGTCGACGAGCACCGAGAAGATGGACATCCCGGTGCCCGGCGAGGGCCGGGTGCCGTGCTCGTTGATGATCCCGGGCACCATGTGCAGCTGCAGGTCGGGCGCCGCGGCCCCCGGTGCGCCGCGCACGAAACCGCACACCTCCGCGACCGGGCTGGTCAACGGGCCGCTGTGCCGCGCCATCCATCTACCGAGTTGGGGCAACGTCTCGGACGCATACAGGTCGGCCACCCCCTCGGTGAACCAGCAGACCGGTGCGAGGGGGTGGTCCTGCAGCCGCGCACCGACGTTCGGTGCGTCCACCAGCACGTCGACCCCGTGCTCGCGCAGATGTGTTGCAGGCCCGATGCCGGACAGCATCAGCAGCTGCGGCGTATTGATCGCGCCCGCGGACAGGATGACCTCACCTGCCGCCGCCGCGACGACCCGGCGGCCGGCGTGGTCGTACTCGACCGCCGTGGCGCGGCCCGCGCTGACGACGACGCGATTCACCAGCGCATCGGTGTGCACGGTCAGGTTCGCGCGGCGCTGCGCCGGCCGCAGGTAGGCGTCCGCAGTCGACCAGCGCCGGCCACGGCGCTGAGTCACCTGGAACAGTCCGGCGCCGTCCTGGGTCGCGCCGTTGACGTCGTCGTTGGCCGGGATGCCGGCTTCGATCGTGGCGGCGAGCATCTCCCGAGAGATCTGGTGCGGGTGGCTCTGGTCCTCGACGCGCAACGGCCCGCCGGCACCGTGGAACTCGCTGGCGCCGCGGGCGTTGTCCTCGGCCCGGATGAAATAGGGCAGCAGGTCGTCGTAACCCCAGCCCGAGCACCCAGCGTCGCGCCAGGTGTCGTAGTCCAGCCGGTTGCCACGCACGTACAGCATCGCGTTGATCGACGAGCAGCCGCCGAGCACTTTGCCACGCGGCCAGAACACCCGGCGCCCGCCGAGCTCTGCCTGGGGCTGCGTCGAGTAGTTCCAGTCGTAGCGGGACTTGAACAGCCGGTAGAACGCCGCCGGCATCTGGATCTCGTCGGCGTCGTCCGGACCTCCGGCCTCGAGCAACAGGACGGAGCAGTCCGGATCCTCGCTCAACCGGGCGGCCAGCACGCATCCCGCGCTGCCGGCGCCGACGATCACGAAGTCGTAGGTTCCGTCGGCCATTCCCCGAGGCTACTGGCGGGTAACCGCGCGGGCCAGCCAGCCGAGGCCAGGCCCACACTCCACCGCCCGCTCGTTCCCCCTTTTCGCGATGATCAAGGCGAGATCTGGGCTATAGCTCGAATCTCGCCTTGATCATCGCGGTTAGAAGAGGCCGATTAGAAGAGGCGTTGGGACGGATCGTCGACGCCGCGCAGCGCGTCGTAGTCCAGTACCAGGCAGCGGATCCCGCGGTCCTGGGCGAGCGTGCGCGCCTGCGGCTTGATCTCCTGCGCCGCGAACACGCCGCGCACCGGGGCGAGCAGCGGGTCCCGGTTGAGCAACTCCAGATAGCGGGTGAGCTGCTCGACCCCGTCGATCTCGCCGCGCCGCTTGATCTCGACGGCGACGGCGACGCCGTCGGGATCGCGCGCCATGATGTCGACCGGTCCGATCGGCGTCGGAAACTCCCGGCGCACCAGGCGATGCCCGGAGCCGAGCAGTTCGATCTGCTCGGCGAGCAATTTCTGCAAGTGCGCCTCGACGCCGTCTTTGACCAGGCCCGGGTCCGCGCCGAGTTCATGCTGCAGTTCGCCGAGGATCTCCTCGACCGTGATGATGAGCTGCTCGCCGGCCTTGTTGGTCACCGTCCAGATGGCCGCCGCACCGTCGAGGCCGGCCGACTCCTTGAGCACACACGGCGGGCTCATCCAGTTCAGCGGCTTGTAGGAGCCTCCGTCGGAATGCACCAGCACGCTGCCGTCGGCCTTGACCAGCAGCAGCCTGGTGGCGCTGGGCAAGTGGGCGGTCAGCCGCCCGACGTAGTCCACGCTGCACCGGGCAATCACCACTCGCACGAGCCGTGACGTTACCCGGACGCGCCATCCCCCGGCGGCCGGTAGACCACCGCCTGGTGGGTAGAGTTATCCGCAGCTGAAACCCACGGCGCCATAAGTACGATGGAAAACACCGCCGACGGTAGGTCCCGGCGGTCGCGACTGCGACGCCTGCGGAACAGGCGCCTAAGTACGATGGAAAACACCGCCGACCGTAGGTCCAGGCGGTCGCGACTGCGACGCCTGCGGAGCAGGCGCCTAAGTACGATGGAAAACACCGCCGACCGTAGGTCCAGGCGGTCGCGACTGCGACGCCTGCGGAGCAGGCGCCTAAGTACGATGGAAAACACCGCCGACCGTAGGTCCAGGCGGTCGCGACTGCGACGCCTGCGGAGCAGGCGCAATAGACAAGGAGAACCCGTGGCAGAAGTGCCGACGATCAGGCTCAACAACGGTGTCGAGATCCCGCAGCTCGGATTCGGGGTGTTCCAGGTACCTCCGCCGGAGACGCAGGCCGCCGTGAGCGAGGCGCTCAAGGCCGGTTACCGGCACATCGACACCGCCGAGATGTACGGCAACGAGGAGGGCGTCGGCGCGGCGATCGAGCAGTCCGGCATCCCTCGCGAGGACGTGTTCATCACCAGCAAGCTGAACAATGGCAATCACGGCCGCGACGCAGCGCTGAGCGCCTTCGACGGCACGCTGAAGGCGCTCGGCATCGAGCGCATCGACCTGTTCCTGATCCACTGGCCGCTGCCCAGCAAGGGCCTGTTCGTCGAGACGTGGCAGGCACTCGAGGAGGTCTACCGGGACGGTCGGGCCCGGGCGATCGGCGTCAGCAACTTCACTGCGCATCATCTCGGCCGCATCCTCGCCGAGACCGACGTGGTGCCGGCGCTGAACCAGATCGAGCTGCACCCGTACTTCACCCAGGCAGAGCTGCGCGCCTTCGACGCCGAGCACGAGATCGCCACCGAGGCCTGGTCGCCGATCGGCGGTCAAGGCGGTTCGGTGCTCTCCGATCCGACCATCGGGGCGTTGGCCGAGAAGTACGGCAAGACTCCTGCACAGATCGTGATCCGTTGGCACATCGAGCTGGGCAACGTCGTCATCCCGAAGTCGAGCAAGCCGGAACGGATGGCGGAGAACTTCGATGTGTTCGACTTCGAGATCGACCCGGACGACCACGCCATGATCACCGGGCTGGACCGCGGCGCGCGGGTCGGACCGGACCCGGACAACTTCGACCCGAGCTGACCAACCCCGCGATGATCACGCACTTTCCGTCGCTATAGCAGCGAAAAGTGCGTGATCATCGCGGGTTGGGGACGGGGTGTGCCTCGCGGATTGCGGCCACCACCTCGCCGAGCACCTCGCTGATCGCGAAGTCCTTCGACGTGAACACCCGCGCTACGCCGGCGGCGCGCAGCGTAGCCGCATCGGCATCAGGGATGATCCCGCCGACTACGACCGGAACGTCGTCGACGCCGGCGGCACGCAGACCGTCCACGACCTCAGGCACGACGGACAGGTGCGAACCGGACAGCACGGAGAGCCCGACCACGTCGACATCCTCCTCGACGGCCGCGGCGACTATCTGGGCCGGGGTCAACCGGATGCCCTGGTAGACGACCTCGAACCCGGCGTCCCGAGCGCGTACCGCGATCTGCTCGGCGCCGTTGGAGTGACCGTCGAGCCCTGGCTTGCCCACCAACAACTTCAGCCGGTGTCCCAACTGCTCGCTCGTCTCCCGCACCGCCTGCTGTACCCGGCTCAGTGCCTCGGTCTCCCCGCCTCGGCCGGAGGACGCCGCGGAGACGCCGGTCGGCGCTCGGAACTCCCCGAACACCTCGCGCAGCGCGCCGGCCCACTCCCCCGTGGTGACCCCGGCGCCGGCGCACCGGATCGACGCCGGCATCAGGTTGCTGCCGTCCACGGCACTCCCGCGCAGCTCGTCGAGTGCCGCCGCCACCGCGTCGTCGTCCCGCTCGGCGCGCCAGGTCTGCAGGCTTGCGATTGCCGCCGCCTCGACGGCCGGGTCGACCGACTGGATCGCGTCGTCAACGTCTGCGACGAGCGGATTCGGCTCCGACTGGGTGAACCTGTTGACTCCGACCAACACGTCTTCGCCCGACTCGAGGCGGCGCCGGCGCTGCGCCAATGACCCGACCAGCTGCGCCTTGATGTAGCCGCTCTCGACGGCGGCGATAGCACCACCCTGCTCGAGGACCTGGTCGATCTCGCGACGGGCCGCGGCGACGATCTCGGCGGTCTTGGCCGCGACCACCTGCGATCCCGCGAAGAGGTCGCCGTACTCGAGCAGGTCCGTCTCGAAGGCGAGCACCTGCTGCATCCGCAAGGACCATTGCTGGTCCCACGGGCGGGGCAAACCGAGCGCCTCGTTCCACGCGGGCAGTTGGACGGCGCGCGCCCGAGCGTCCCGCGACATCGTCACGGCCAGCATCTCCAGCAGGATGCGCGTGACATTGTTCTCCGGTTGCGCCTCGGTGAGGCCCAACGAGTTCACCTGCACGCCGTAGCGGAATCGCCGCTGCGAGGCGTCGGTGACGCCGTACCGCTCCCGGGTGATCTCGTCCCACAGTTCGACGAAGGCGCGCACCTTGCACATCTCTTCGACGAACCGCACGCCGGCGTTGACGAAGAACGACATGCGGGCGACCACCTCGCCGAAGTCGTCGGGGTGCACCTGCCCGGAATCGCGCACCGCGTCCAGCACCGCGACCGCCGTACAGAGCGCGTAGGCAACCTCCTGTACCGGTGTCGCGCCGGCTTCCTGCAGGTGGTAGCTGCAGACGTTGATCGGGTTCCACTTCGGCACATGTTTGACGGTGTAGGCGATCATGTCGGTGATCAGCCGCAGCGAGGGCCCCGGCGGGAAGATGTACGTGCCGCGGGAGAGGTATTCCTTGACGATGTCGTTCTGTGTCGTGCCGGACAGCTCGGCCAGGATGTCGTCGGCCGGGCGGCCGGCTTGCAGCCCTTGCTCCTGCGCCACTGCCAGGTAGAGCGCCAGCAGCCACATCGCCGGAGCGTTGATCGTCATGGACGTGTTCATCGTGGCCAGCGGGATGCCCGCGAAGAGTCGGCGGACATCTCCCAGGTGAGCGATGGGCACGCCGACCTTGCCGACTTCGCCGCGGGCCAACTCGGCGTCCGGGTCGTAGCCGGTCTGGGTAGGCAGGTCGAAGGCCACCGAGAGCCCGGTCTGGCCCTTCGCCAAGTTGCGGCGATACAGCAGGTTCGACTCGGCCGGCGAGGAGTGACCTGCGTAAGTGCGCATCACCCACGGACGGTCGACCTCGGCATCGTCGGGGTAGGGCATCGCGACCTCCCGGTCTTTTGCCAGAGTGTAGGGACGGGCCCTACCGACCGGTAACAACTGTGGCCGAGTTCGCATCGGTCGCACATTCCCCGCGGTGGCAGACTCGGCGGGGTGAACGGCGACCTGGGCGTGCTGATCTTCGCGGCGCTGGTGGTGGTCGTGCTGATCGTCCTGATGCGCTGGGTGTTCCGGCCGAGCCGGCCGCCGCGGGTCACGGTGCCCGCTGACGCGGTGCCGAGCATGCTCGTCACCATCGCCCAGGGCCTCAGCCGCCGGGACGGGATGTCGCTGCGCGCCGTGCTGGGTGATGCCGACATCCGCTCGTCGATGTCGACCAGACGCGACGGCCTCGTCGACGTCGCGGTCTTCGGAGCCGACGAGACCAAGGCTCGCCGCCTACTGCCGCCTACTTTCCGCTGATCGGGCCTACTGGTCGTAGCCGGGGTCGTCGGCGCGGCTGACCTCTGCGCCCAGCGTTCGCAGTTGTTCCTCGAGGCGGGCATAGCCGCGGTCGATGTGGTGCACCCCCAGCACATCGGTCACCCCCTCGGCCACCAGCCCGGCGAGGACCAGCGCCACGCCCGCGCGGATGTCGGTGGCGCGGACCGGCGCACCGGACAGCCGCTCCCGGCCGCGCACGATCGCGTGATGGCCGTCGGTGCGCACGTCGGCGCCCATCCGGGCGATCTCGTCGCAGAACACGAAGCGCGCATCGAAGATGTTCTCGGTAACCATTGCCGAGCCCTGCGCCACCGACAGCAAGGCGATCGCCTGGGGCTGCAGATCGGTGGCGAACCCCGGGTAGGGCAGGGTCACTACGTCGAACGCCCTGGGCCGGTCGTGCATGCGGACGCGGAAACCGTCCGGGTTGAGCTCTACGTCGGCACCAGAGCTGGTGAGCTTGTCGAGCGCGA
This sequence comes from uncultured Actinomycetota bacterium, assembly GCA_963703085.1. Taxonomy (GTDB): domain Bacteria; phylum Actinomycetota; class Actinomycetes; order Mycobacteriales; family Jatrophihabitantaceae; genus DATAEG01. The sequence continues at coordinate 410,721 of OY969789.1, forward strand.
TCTCCAGGTGTGCCGCGTTCGCGCCGCGGACTGTCACGTCGCCGCGGGTCATCACGGCGGCCGCAGCCCACGTCCCGGCAACAATGCGATCGGCAACCGCCACGTGCTCACAAGGGTGCAGTTCGTCGACGCCGTCGATAGTCAAGGTCGAGCTGCCGATGCCGTCGATCTGCGCGCCCATCGCGACGAGCATCTGGCAGAGGTCGACGATTTCGGGCTCGCGGGCAGCGTTGTCGATGACGGTGGTTCCCTTGGCCAACACGGCGGCCATCATGATGTTCTCGGTGGCGCCGACGGTCGGGAAGTCGAGCCAGATCGTCGCGCCGCTGAGCGCAGGTGCATCGGCAACCACGAAGCCGTGCTCGACGGACAGGGTGGCGCCCATCCGCTCCAGGCCGGCAAAGTGCATGTCCAGCTTGCGACTGCCGATGTTGTCCCCGCCCGGCATGGCCACACTGGCCCGTCCGGTGCGAGCCAGCAACGGTCCGAGCACGCAGATCGAGGCTCGGATCTGGCGCACCAACTCGTACGGCGCCTCGGACGACGGCTGGCTGGGCACCGTGATCGCGACGCTCTCCGAACCGTCGTCGTCCGCAAACACCTCTGTCTGGCAACCCAGGCGCTGCAACAGTTCGTTCATGATGGCCACGTCGGCGATGGCCGGCAGGTTGGCGATGGTGGTGGTGCCCTGCGCCAGGAGCGCGGCGGCCATCAGCTTCAGCACGCTGTTCTTCGCACCGACCACGCGAACGTCACCGATCAGCTGCGCGCCACCGCGCACTCGCAACACCTGCACCCAAGCAGTGTAGGGAGGGCCGCCCAGTCGCCCGTGGATGGGAGGATGGCTGCATGGCTGTGCATCTGACCCGCATCTACACCCGCACCGGGGACAACGGAACCACCGCGCTGGGCGACATGTCGCGCGTGCCCAAGACCGATCCCCGGGTAATCGCCTACGCCGACACCGACGAGACCAACGCTGCGATCGGTGTGGCGCTCGCCCTCGGCTCGCTGCGAGCCGATATCGCCGATGTGCTGGGCCAGATCCAGAACGACCTGTTCGATGCCGGGGCGGACCTGTGCTCGCCGATCGCCGCCGACCCGCAGTTCCCCCCGCTGCGCATCACCGAGGCGTACGTCACCCGACTCGAGGGGTGGTGTGACGAGTTCAACGCTGCGCTACCGAAGTTGAACAGCTTCATCCTGCCCGGCGGCACCCCGGCGGCCGCCGCCCTGCACGTCGCTCGAACGGTGTGCCGCCGCGCGGAGCGCAGCGTCTGGGCGTTGCTGCAAGAGGACCCCGAGCGCACCAACCCACTCACCGCGCAGTACCTCAACCGGCTGTCCGATCTGCTGTTCATCCTGGCCCGCACCGCCAACCCCGACGGTGACGTGTTGTGGCGCCCTGGCGGCACCACTCAGACGGCGGCAACGTAACGCGCGATCGTCGCGCAGTGCCGATGCGGGTCGCCGGTGTTGTCGACGACGAGCCGTTCGCCCGTCCAGGGCTGGTACTGCATGTTCTGGACCGATTCCCAGCTGGGCACCGGATACCCGTCCAGGTCAGGCCGGCGCGCCTGCACCCGGCGCCGATGCTCCTCGACGTCGGAACAGGTGACCTCGACGAACCGCACCTGTGCGCTCTGCTCGGCGGCGAGCCGCGACCAGCCCTCCCGAGCCGCGGCGATCGGGTTCACCGCATCGATCACCACATCGCGCCCGGAGCGCAGCTGATCGCCGGCGACGGCGTGGCCCACCGCGTAGGCGACCGGCGAACCGGAGACGTCGAAACCCCAGCGGGTCATGGCCGCGTCCAGGGAATCGATACGTAGGAACGTCGCCCCCATCCGGTCCGCGATCTCACGAGCCAGTGTGGTTTTGCCCGTCCCGGGCAGCCCGGCGAAGACCACGATGAGCGGTCGGGTCACCCCGCTGCCGGGATGCCGCGTGCTTCAGCCGCCATCACGATGAGTTCTTCGGCCGCCGGCCAGCCGATTGCCACCGTGTCGATGACCAGGTGGTACAGCTCGGCCTTCGACGAGTCCTTGCGGTACAGGTGTTTGACGTAGCCGGCTCGGGTCGTGTCGTTCGTCTTCAGCGCCTTGCGGGCTTCGTCCTCACTGATGCCGTGCTGGTGCATCGCCGCCCGCACCCGGCCGTCGATCGGACCGTCCAACCGAACGTGCAAGACGTCCGCTCGATGTGCCAGCACGATGGCACCGGCCCGGCCCAGGACGACACCGCCAGTGCTGTCGGCAATCTTTTCGAGTTGCTCCTCAGTTTTTTCCTGCATCGCCCGTTCGCTGGGGACGTGGACGTAACCCGGCGAGCTGGTGCCGATGTAGTCAGGGACAACCGCCATGCTGGCCATCAAAGCCCAGAATCCCGATCGGTTCTCCTCGCCGGCGGCTTCCACGGACTCCACCGGGACGCCGAGCTCGGCGGCGACGGTGACCGGGATGGCCCGATCGACAAACGGCAGTCCGAGCCGCTGCGCGATCCTCGGCGCGAGCTCGCTGCCGCCAGCGGCGTACGTGGCTGAGATCGTCACTGTTCCCATGACCGGTCCCTCCTCGCCTCTAGCACCGGCTCGCGACGCTGCGCCGGGCACCCACCTCAACCTGCGGTCGGCGGGGCTGCCTCGCAGGGTATCGCCCCAGTGTCAGCGGGGTGCGGATGCCTCGAGCCAGGAGAGAAATCCGGTGACTGCCCCCTCGGCGAAGCACAGCGAGACCGGCGCCCCGTGGTCGCGACACTCCACGACAACGGCATTCGGGGACAGCACCTGCTCGTCCGGGCGGCGAGCTCGTTGGCCGGTGATCTCCAGGTCGCTACGCCGGATGATTCGGGTCGGCCGCCGGGCCAGCCGCAACGCGCCGTACCACCACAGCTCATCTCCCGCGTACCGCCCGACACCCAGCGTCCACGGTCCGGAACCGAGGCGCATGGCCAGCGAGATGCCACCCGGCCGACCGAGCAACTGCTGCTTGCGGGCGGTCACCACCGCCAGGTAGAAGAACGCGGCCAGCACCAGCAGGATGACAACCACGGCCGAGGCGATTTCGATCTGACTCATCCGCGGCCGCCCACTCTCTTCGGGGCGCCCTTACGGCGTTTCGCCTGCGGCCCGCAGGCGCGCCAGGGCTCGGTGCCGCGCGGCTACGGCTGATGCATCCTGGCTGTCACCGGCTCGGGTCAACGCTTCGCGCGCGCGGGCCGCGTCGATCTCCTCCGCGGTCTCGGCAACTTCGGCGAGAACGGAAACCCCGTCGCTGCGAACCGACAGGAACCCACCGTGTACGGCGACGCGCAGTTCCTCGTCACCCTCGCGCTGGATGCGCACGATCCAGCCCGGTTCCAACACCCCGAGCAACGGGGTGTGGCCGGGCAACACGCCGAGTTCTCCTTCGGGCGTGCGCGCATACACAGCGGTGGCCTCGCCCGACCACAACGATCGCTCGATGGAGACCAGTTCCACGTGCATGGTGCTCATCCGTTCACGCCCTCGCTCCGCCGCTCGCCGATCAGTTGTTCTTCTTCAGCTCGGCGGCGTTGCGTTCGAGGTCCTCGAGCCCGCCGCACATGAAGAAGGCCTGCTCCGGATACTCGTCGAACTCACCCTCGGACAGCCGCTTGAACGCGTCGATCGTCTCGGTCACCGGCACGAACGAGCCGTCGAGGCCGGTGAAGACCTTGGCAACGAAGGTGTTCTGCGACAAGAACCGCTCGATGCGCCGCGCCCGGGTGACGACCAGCTTGTCCTCCTCGGACAGCTCGTCGGGTCCGAGGATCGCGATGATGTCCTGCAGTTCGTTGTTGCGCTGCAGGATCTGCTTGACCCGGGACGCCACCTCGTAGTGCTCATTGCCGATGTACCGCGCGTCCATGATCCGCGACGTCGAGTCCAGCGGGTCGACCGCCGGGTAGATGCCCTTTTCCGAGATCGGACGGGACAGCGTGGTGGTGGCATCGAGGTGGGCGAACGCGGTGTGCGGTGCCGGGTCGGTGATGTCGTCAGCTGGCACGTAGATCGCCTGCAGCGACGTGATCGAGTGGCCGCGGGTGGACGTGATCCGCTCCTGCAGCTGGCCCATCTCGTCAGCCAGCGTGGGCTGGTAGCCGACCGCCGACGGCATCCGGCCGAGCAGGGTGGACACCTCGGATCCGGCCTGGGTGAAGCGGAAGATGTTGTCGATGAACAGCAACACGTCCTGGTTCTGCACATCGCGGAAGTACTCCGCCATGGTCAGCGCCGACAGCGCCACGCGCAGCCGGGTGCCCGGCGGCTCGTCCATCTGGCCGAACACCAACGCGGTCTTGTCGATGACGCCGGACTCGATCATCTCGGCGATCAGACCGGTGCCCTCGCGGGTCCGCTCCCCCACTCCGGCGAACACTGACACGCCACCGAAGTTCTCGGCAACGCGGTAGATCATCTCCTGGATCAAGACGGTCTTGCCGACGCCGGCACCGCCGAACAGGCCGATCTTGCCGCCGGTCACATACGGGCAAAGCAGGTCGATGACCTTGATGCCGGTCTCGAACATCTCGGTCTTCGACTCGAGCTCGTCGAACGGCGGCGGGTCACGGTGGATCGGCCAGCGCTCCTTGATGTCCAGCGTGCTGGCTTCGACGTCCAGCGGCTCACCGAGCACGTTCCAGACGTGGCCCTTGGTCACGTCGCCGACCGGCACCGAGATCGCTGCACCGGTGTCGGTCACCTCCGCGCCGCGCACCAGACCATCGGTGGGCTGCAGTGCGATCGCCCGCACCACGTCGTCACCGATGTGCTGGGCGACCTCCAGGCTGAGCGTCTTGGACAGCTCACCCAGCTCGATCGGCACAGTCAACTGATTGAACAGCTCCGGGATCGAACCGCGGCCGAATTCGATGTCGACCACCGGACCGATGACTCGCACCACCCGGCCGGTCGCGCCCTTGGCCTCTTCGGTTGTCGCCGACTCGTCTTTAGTTGCGGTCATCGCTGGTCACTCCCTGCTGAGGCGAGAGCGTCGGCGCCGCCGACGATCTCACTGATTTCCTGGGTGATCTCCGCCTGGCGCGCCTGGTTGGCCAGTCGGGTGAAGGTCTTCATCAAGTCGTCGGCGTTGTCGCTGGCCGACTTCATTGCCCGGCGGCGGGCAGCCGATTCCGCGGCTGCCGACTCCAGCAGTGCGGAGAAGATGCGTGCGCTGATGTACCGCGGCAACAGAGCGGCGATCAGCTCCTCGGGGTCCGGCTCGAACTCGTACAACGGTGCCGGGCCGTCGTTCTTGCCTGGCTGCGACGACTGTTCCTCAGCGTCGTCGGTCGCCTCCTCGAGCTTCACCGGCGCCACCTGGCTCACCGTCGGAGTCTGCGTGATTGCTGATTTGAACAGCGTGTACACCACGTAGAGCTCGTCCACCCCAGGCTCACCGTCGACCTCGCCGGCACTCGTCGCCGACACCGCGTTCACGACGGTATCGGTCGCGTCCCGGGCGTCGAGGAACTGCGGCTGCTCGGAGAACCCGCTCCACGACCCGGCGAGCGGAACCTGACGGAACCGGTAGTACCCGACCCCGCGGCGCCCGATCACGTACAGCACGGGCTCCTTGCCGTCGGAGCGGATCTCCTCGGTCAGCTGGTTGGCGCGTTTCAGCACGTTCGCGTTGTAACCCCCGGCCAGACCCCGGTCGCTGGTGACGACCAGCACCCCGACCCGCTGCGGGTTCTCCACGCCGACGAGCATCGGGTGCTTCAACGAGGCGTTCTCGCCCAGCGCCGCAAGCGCTCGGGTGAGCTCCTGTGCGTACGGCCGGGCCGCGTTGCGCCGCGCCTGCAGCTTGGCGATGCGGGACGCGGCGATGAGTTCCATCGCCTTGGTGATCTTCTTCGTCGACTGGATCGACCTGATCCGCCGGCGATAGATGCGCTGCTGGGCACCCATCGGCTACCGCGCGTCCTGTTGCACGGCCTCGTCGACGCTGCTGCGCTTCTTCGGCTGCTCCACGTCGTACTCGGCCTGTGCGGCAGACGATTCGAAGCGGCCGGAGAATTCGTCCAAGGCGCGCTTCAGCCCTTCGACGGTGTCGTCCTCGAGCCGGCCGGAGGTCGCGATCGCGTCGAAGAGCTCCTTGTGGCTGTCGGCGATGAACGTGTGCAGCTCGGCCTCGAACCGGGACACGTCGCCTACCGCGAGCTCGTCGAGGTAGCCGTTCGCGCCGGCCCAGATCGACACGACCTCGCGTTCCAGCGAGAACGGTGACGATGCCGGCTGCTTCAGCAACTCGACCATCCGGGCACCGCGGGCCAGCTGCTGCTGGCTCGCCTTGTCCAGGTCGGAGCCGAATGCCGCAAAGGCCTCCAGGTCGCGGTACTGGGCGAGGTCCACGCGCAACCGCCCGGCCACCGCCCGCATCGCCTTGGACTGCGCTGCACCGCCGACCCGGGAGACCGAGATACCCACGTTGATCGCGGGGCGGATGCCGGCGTTGAAGAGGTCGGTCTCCAGGAAGCACTGGCCGTCGGTGATCGAAATGACGTTGGTCGGGATGTACGCCGAGACGTCGTTGCCCTTGGTCTCGATGATCGGCAGCCCGGTCATCGAGCCGCCACCCAGCTCGTCGTTCAATTTCGCGCACCGCTCGAGCAGCCGCGAGTGCAGGTAGAAGACGTCGCCCGGGTAGGCCTCGCGGCCCGGTGGGCGACGCAGCAACAACGACACCGCGCGATACGCCTCGGCCTGCTTGGTGAGGTCGTCGAACACGATGAGCACATGCTTGCCGTCGTACATCCAGTGCTGGCCGATCGCCGAGCCGGTGTAGGGCGCGATGTACTTGTAGCCTGCGGAGTCCGATGCCGGCGCTGCGATGATGGTGGTGTACTCCATCGCACCGGCCTCTTCCAGCGTCCCGCGGACGCCGGCGATCGTGGAGCCCTTCTGGCCGATGGCGACATAGATGCAGCGGACCTGCTTGGCCGGGTCTCCGCTGTCCCAGTTGTCCTTCTGGTTGATGATGGCGTCGATGCACACCGTGCTCTTGCCGGTCTGCCGGTCGCCGATGATCAACTGCCGCTGGCCACGCCCGATCGCGGTCATCGAGTCGATGGCCTTGATCCCGGTCAGCAACGCCTCTTTGACATCCTGACGCTGGACCACCGTGGGCGCCTGCAGCTCCAGCGCTCGACGCTCGGACAGATCCAGTTCGCCCTTCCCGTCGATGGGGTGGCCGAGAGCATCCACCACGCGACCCAGGTAGGCGTCGCCAACCGGCACCGAGAGCACCTCGCCGGTCCGCTTGACCTGCTGGCCTTCCTCGATGCTTTCGGCGTTGCCGAGCACCACGACGCCGATGTCCCGCTCGTCCAGGTTGAGCGCCACACCCTGCACGCCGCTCTCGAACTCGAGCAGCTCGTTGGCCATGCAGCCGGGCAACCCCTCGACCTGCGCAATACCGTCGAACGTCTCTGCGACGGTGCCGACCTCTTCGCGCGTCGCCTCTGGCGTGTAGGACGACACATAGCCCTCGATGGCACTACGGATGTCATCGGCTGAAATCGTCAGTTCGGTCATCGGTAGGTTCCCGTTCTCGTCTTAGCGAGTGCATTACTGTTGCGGTATCGGGTCTAGCGAGGCTAATGCGGATCGGCGCCGCGCCGCGAGACGGCGGCCTGCCGGGCGGCGAGCTGCCGTCGATGATTTCGTCGCCGACCGAATCCGCAGGCCGCCGCGGATCGCCGGGTCGATCTCGGATCCGCACGTCGATCGCGCGGCCGTAGAGGTCGTGCCAGGCCCGGCGCCAGGCGGCTGATCTGCTCGTCGCTGAGGGCAGCGCCTGCGGACGAACGCGGTGGAGCGGTGCCGGCGGGCGGCGGCTTGCTGGAGAAGGTCGTCGATCGACAGGACGTGGTGCGCTTGCGACTGCTGCTGAACGGCATGGTGAGCAGCTGCGCGCTGACGGGTCGACCTTTTCGCCAGCAGCGTGCGGAGCAGCTCGCTCGGCGAGGCCGGGACGATCTGGTCATCCAGCAGGCTGCGCAGCTCATCGTTGGCCGGCGAGGATCCGGCCGAACCGGAAAGATCGGTCCTCGATCGCGTCGAGCTGGCCCTGCTTCTCCGCCAGGTCCAGCAACAACCGATCACCGGCGAGCTCCATCCGTCGACCATGTCCCACGGCGTCGACCAGCGCAATGCCGACCGAGCGCCAGCGATGCTTGAGCGCGGCGTCGGATCTTGCCATCGAACAGCCGCCGATCAGCCGGCCCGGGCTCCGGCGATCAGAGGCCGGGTCGCCGAGGAGGCGGCGCAGGTGCGGCTGGCCGAGTGAGCACGCTGCGACCATGTCGTACAGGTCGCTGGCAATCTCGGACAGCGCGTCGAGCGCTCGCCGCTTCGGAGCGACTGGTCGATCTGCTGACTCGAGCTCGCCATGGCCTCGCGGCTGGCCGCGCGGATCATTCGGAGATCCGATTCGCACCGGAGTCCTGCGCGGACTGCAACTGGCCGCGGTCGACTCAGCGAGGAAAGAGTCGACCGTGCGCTGGACGTCGCGTCGTCGGCCAACCGCTCGCCGACGATGCGCTCGGCCAATTCGGCGGCCAAGGCGCCGACCTCGCCACGCAGCTCGCGCACGATCGCAGTGCGCTCGATGGCCAGCTGTTCCTCGCCCCGCGCGATGATCCGCTGTGCCTCGGTCTGCGCGGTGTCGCGCATGTCATCGATGATCCGCTGCGCCTCGGCCCGGGCGCCGTCGCGGATCTGCGCCGCTTCGGTGCGTGCCTCGCTCATCGTCTCGCTGATAGTCCGGCGGGTCCGGCTAGAGCTGACCTGGGCCTCGTCGGCGTCTTTGACCTGCTGTTCGATTAGCGCCTGCCGGTCGGCGCATCGGACCCTGGATGTACGGGACGATGTACTTCCAGAGGAACCCGAGGATCAGCAGGAACGCGATGAACTCTGCGAAGAACGTGCCGTTGGGCAGCAGGAAGTTGCTCCAGCCTGCATCGGGTGCGAGTCAGTCATACACGCTCGTGCCATCTGGACCGATACTACTTGGCGAGCACGAAGACGAACAGACCGCAAAGCGAGGTTGATGAAGTACATGCCTCCACCAGACCCACGGTGAGGAAGAAGGCGGTCGTGAGCCGACGCTCGGCCTCCGGCTGACGGGCGACGCCGGCGATCAGCTGACTGCCGGCCAGACCGTCACCGACGGCGGCACCGATCGCGCCACCGCCGAGCGCGAGCCCGCCGCCAATGAAGCCACCGGCCAGCTCGATGGACTTGGTGGTTACATCGACTGCCATTTCTCTCCCTTAGTTCCGTGAGGTGATGAAGAATGTAGGTGCTTGCCGGAGCGGATCGAGCTGGCCAGGTACGTCAGGCGCGCCCTCTTCTGCAGGCTTGCACCGAAGCGAAGTACAGGATCGTCAGCAGGGCGAAGATGAATGCCTGGATGAGGCCGATGGCCGCGTCGAAGGGCTGCCACAGAGATCTCCGGTAGCCACAGAGCATGTAGGCGGGAACAATGTGATCAGCGAGACCATGATCGATGCCCGAGAAGATGTTGCCGAACAGTCGCAGCGACAAGCGAGAGCGGTTGGCGATCGCTTCGACGATCGGTGCAGCGGGAACATGAACCATGTAGGGCGCACCAGGTGGCGGTAGTACCCACGGAGATCCCTTCTTCCGAATGCCCGCGATGTGCATCCACACGATCACCAGGAGCGCCAGCGCATAGACGAGGTTGACATCAGCGGCGGGCGGGGGCATGTACTCCGGGTGATGGCCGGTCGGGACCAGGCGAGCAGGTTCGCGACAGGATGAGACATGAAGAGCGCCACCGCAACGGCACCACGAAAGGCGCCGTCTTGATGCCCATCGACTCCTCGACCTGTGGCCTCGACCTGCTCGATCACGGTCTCGTAGAACAACTGGAGGCTGGGTGGCTTGCGCGCGCTGGCCGCGGCGCGGATCAGAGCCCGAGAGCCGATGATGATCGCACCAGCTACCAGCGTGCCAAGATGGTGTCGACGTTGAGCGTCATGCCGAACAGGTGCCACTCGATGTGCTCGCCGACCGATGCGTTGCCATCGGCTGCCGTCGCTCGCCTCACATCCGACGCGCGGATTCGCGGTAGCGAGCTGGGGCGGGTCATGACGTAGGCCGGAGGCTACGGAAGACCGGCACCGCCGCGCCGATCAACATGATCACGTGGAACACAGCCAAGACCGGCGATCATGTGGCGAAACCGTCCGGCCATACCAGCACTGCGCAACCGAGGGCGATGACCGTGATGGCCACCAGTCGGCCGAGAACGCCGCGCGGTGAAGTGCCACGTGCGTCAGCGCCGGAGGTCGGCGTAGCGAATCATTGCGCGCTGCAGCAGCCAATTGTTGAGCGCGCCGAGCGCCATCCGAGGCACCCGAAGACGCCCAACACGGGTGGCCGGCAACGCTGAGCACGACGATCCTGACGCACCCCGAGACCAGCCGCGATGATCGCTGATCGGTGCAAGTTCGCATCTGCGCGCACCGGGACGATCGGAAGATCCTGCACACCAACTCCACTCGGCCGTTCATGTGTTTGCGAAATTTGAGCGTACATATAGCGAGAGGCCCCGGCGATGCCCAGGGCCAGCCCGACGAAAATCAGTACCGGGAATGTATGCCGAACACCAGATCGACACATCCACCCCGCCACGAGGCCGACAACGAAGATCGGCCGCGGCGACGGTGCCCATTCCGACCAGGTCGGTCCAGGCAGGTCCGTCTTGCGCCACCCGTTTCTCCTAGGCGATGCGCCGAGACAAATAACTCACCGGCGACTCCTTGGCTGTGGGGCGATGTCGCAAAACAACTCTCGCGCCCGCGGCGACCGGGCGGTGTTCGCGGCTGCCGCGGTAGCAGCGAACTTAGCACAGCGGAGGCAACCTCCGGACGCCGGGATCGCCTCACCGGGACTGAATCGCCTTCAGAGCCGGGGCCCTTCCGAGCCGGAATGCCGCACCGGCGATGGGCGTGGCAGCCGTGGGACCGCGGACAGCAGGATCCCCAGGCCGACCAGCACTCCGATGAGGCTGACGATGAGCCAAGGACCACGAACGAACGAGATGCCGACACCGCCGAAGGCGATGACGGTTGACCAGAAGTAGAGGAGCAACACGGCCCGGCGATGGCTGTGGCCCATCTGCATCAGCCGGTGGTGCAGGTGCTCCTTGTCCGGCGCGAACGGGGAGTGCCCGCGCCGCACCCGGCGCACGACAGCCATCGCGAGGTCCACCAGCGGCAGTGCCAACACCGACAGCGGGATAAGCAGCGACAGCGCCAGTGGAACCTGTCCGTAGAGCCCGCCGAAGGTCTGCGGATCGGCCCGGGACGAGGCCATCGTGCCGACCCCGGCGAGGACGAGACCGACGAACATCGAGCCGGAATCGCCCATGAAGATGCGCGCCGGCGCGAAGTTGTGCGGCAGGAAGCCGATACACGCACCGGCAAGCGCGGCAGCCATCAGGGTCGGTGCGTCCACGACGTGCAGATAGAGCTGGCCCAGGTGGAAGGTGAACGCGAAGAACGCCAGCGCGCAGATCGCGGTCACTCCCGCGGCCAGCCCGTCCAGCCCGTCGATGAAGTTGACTGCATTGATCACCAGCACGGTGAACAAGATCGTCAGCGGCGCCCCGGAGTCGCCGAGCACGATGACGTCGTGCGCCCACGGCGGGCTGATCTGGACCAGTTGCACACCGCCGACCAGCACCATCGTCCCGGCGGCGGTGACCTGCCCGGCGAGTTTGGTCAGCGAGTCCATCTCGTACCGGTCGTCCAATGCCCCGACGATGATGAGGATGAGCCCGGCGAGCAGGACACCCATCGCTTCGCTGCCGTTGGTGAAGGTGGAGTGCAGGGACGGCAGTTCGTGGGCGACCAGGACGGCCAGGGCGACTCCGCAGAACAGCGCGACGCCGCCGAGCCGCGGCGTGTCCACTGCGTGCACATCCCGATCGCGGGGATGGGCCACCGCTCCCCAGCGCAGTGCGATGCGCCGCACGATCGGGGTCAGCAGGAGCGACCCGGCCGCGGCGATCGCGCAGACGAGCAGGTACTCCAGACTGGGATGCACCGGCCGCCCCTTGCGCGTTGTTGCGCCTCACGAGGTCGTCAGCCGGCACCTTCCGTTGCGCGCCGGGCTGGGTGGGAGCGGGCCGCGCCCACCGGGTGCGAGGCTACCGCCCCGGAGTGGGAGGTTCCGGGAGCTGACCCTTGATTGGGGGTCGGCCGGCGGTACGTGTCAGCCGGCGATGCTGGGCAGCACCTCGCGCAGCGCGTCGATCCCGACCGCGCCGTGGCGCACCACCCGCGGCGTCTCGGCGGTGACATCGACGATCGTGGAGGCCACCCCCGCCTCGCTCGGGCCGCCGTCGAGGTAGACGCTTACTTCCTCGCCCAGCTGCTCGGTTGCATCCTGCACGGTCGTTGCCGGCGGGTGCCCGGACTTGTTCGCGCTGGACACCGCCATCGGTCCGGTCTCGGCCAGTAGCTCCACGGCAACCGGGTGCAGCGGCATGCGAACCGCGACCGTCCCGCGAGCGTCGCCGAGGTCCCAGCTCAGGCTCGGCGCATGCGTGACAATCAAGGTGAGACCGCCCGGCCAGAACGCCTCGATCAGCGAGCGGACCTGTTCGGGAACGTAGCTGACCAGCCCGTCGAGGGTGTCCCACGACCCGATCAGCACCGGTACCGGCATGTCCCGGCCGCGTCCTTTCGCGGCCAGCAGGGCCGTGACCGCAGCGCTGTCGAACGCGTCGGCTCCGATGCCATAGAGAGTGTCGGTCGGCAGGACGACGAGTTCCCCGACACCGACCGCCCGGGACGCCGCGGCGATCCCCGACTCGCGCTCGATCGGGTCGCTGCAGTCGAAGGAGAAGCTCACGGCGTCATTATGATCGCTTCGTCGATTCTCTCGCGCGCAGCCCTATTCGGCTCGCGGCGCAGTCACGGTCCTGCGCTATGCGCGGCTGGGCGCGCCTTGTGCAGGACGGTTCAGACCGTGCCTAGTTGGGCTTCGGTGTCAGCGGCGATGAGCGCGTCGATGACATCGTCCAGAGCGCCGTCGAGCACCTGGTCGAGGTTGTAGGCCTTGAACCCGACGCGGTGATCACTGATCCGGTTCTCCGGGAAGTTGTAGGTGCGCACCCGTTCGGAGCGGTCCACCGTCCGCACCTGGGAGCGCCGCGCATCGGCGGCCTCCTTCTGGTGCTCCTCCTGCGCCGCGGCGAGCAGCCGAGCGCGCAGCACCCGCATCCCGGCCTCGCGGTTCTGCAATTGGCTCTTCTCGTTCTGCATCGACACCACCACGCCGGTCGGCACGTGGGTGATGCGTACCGCCGAGTCGGTCGTGTTGACGCTCTGCCCGCCCGGTCCGGATGAGCGGTAGACGTCGACGCGCAGATCGTTCGGGTCGATATGGACGTCCACCTCCTCGGCCTCGGGAAGCACGAGCACCCCGGCCGCGGAGGTGTGAATCCGGCCCTGCGACTCGGTGACCGGTACCCGCTGCACCCGGTGCACACCGCCCTCGTACTTCAGCCGCGCCCAGACATGCTGGTCGGCGCGCCGGGAGCGCACCGCGACGGTGGCTGATCGGTACCCGCCGAGATCGGTGGGCTCAGCATCCAGCACCTCCGTGGACCAGCCCTGCCGCTCGGCATACCGGGTGTACATGCGCAGCAGATCGCCGGCGAACAGCGCCGACTCGTCGCCGCCCTCGCCGGCCTTCACCTCGAGGATGACGTCCTTGCCGTCGTTCGGGTCGCGAGGCAGCAGCAGTTCCCGGATTTTGGCCTCGAGCTCGTCGATCCGGGTGGTCAGCGCGACCGCCTCAGCGGCGAACGACTCGTCCTCCTCGCCCAGCTCGCGGGCCGCGGAAAGGTTCTCCCGGGCCAGGTCCATCTCGCGCGCGGTGGCAATGATCGGGGCGAGTTCGGCGAAGCGGCGGCCGAGGGTCCGGGCCCGGTCCTGGTCGGTGTGCACCTCGGGGTCGGACAGCGCCCGCTCCACCTCGTCGTATTCGGCGCGCAGCACGGCGAGGTTGCCGATGCCATCAGCGTTCTGCGTCATCGACCCGCTCCCTTCCTGCTGCGCTGAGCCCGGAAATATGACGACGGCGCCCGCGGCCGGCGTGCCCGGCCCGGAAGGGCGCCGGACACGCCCGCACGCGGGCGCCGTCGCAGAGGTTAAGAAGTGGTCTTGGCGGTGCGCTTGCCGTAGCGCTTCTCGAAGCGCTCGACCCGGCCACCGACGTCCATGATCTTCTGCTTGCCCGTGTAGAACGGGTGGCAGGCCGAGCAGACGTCAGCGTGCAGCGAGCCGGACTTGGCGGTGCTACGGGTGGTGAAGGTGTTCCCGCAGGAGCAGGTCACCTCGGTCACCACGTAGTCGGGGTGGATGTCGTTCTTCACTGCTGGATCCCTTCGAGCCCGGATGGCACCGGACCGGTCGTGGTCGCCGGGTCGCCCGCAGCGTGGCGCTGGGACGTGAACCGGAACCGGGTTGTGTCGCAGGTAAGTCTGCCAGGCCGGAGCCTGTCTCACCAAAGCGGACGCAGCACATAACGTGGCGGGCGCCCCCGTTGTTCCCCTGGGCCGCCCGCCACGTCGTGTGACCGGTGACCGGTCAGCCCTTGACGCCCCCAGCGGTCAGACCGGAGACGATGCGCCGCTGGAAGAGCAGCACCACGATGACCAGCGGGATCGTGATGACGATGCCGGCGGCCATGGTCTGGGTGTACGGCACCACGTGCGGCCCGGCGGTGAATTTGTTCAGTGCCACGGTCGGTGTCGCCACGTTGTCGTTGGTCTTGTACAGCTGGCTGGTCAGCAGGAACTCGTTCCAGGAGCCCAGGAAGACCAGGATCGCCGTGGTGAACAGTGCCGGAGCCGCCAGCGGGAAGATGACCAGCCGGAAGGCCTGACCCGGCGTCGCGCCGTCCACCTTGGCGGCCTGCTCCAGTTCCCAGGGCATGTCGGTGAAGAAGCTGGTCAGGATGAAGATCGCCAGCGGCAACGAGAACGAGATCTGCGGGATGATCAGACCCTGGTAGGTGCCCAGCAGGTTCCAGTCGGTGAACAGCTGGAACAGCGGGGTGAGCAGAGCCACCTGCGGGAACATCGACGCCACCAAGACGACGCCGAGGATCAGGAACTTGCCCCGGAACTGCAGCCGAGCGCACGCATAGGCAGCGAATACGCCCATCGCCATCGCGATGACGGTCACGCAGCCGCCGATGATGACGCCGTTGATGAGTGACCGGCCGAAGTGGTTGTAGGTGGTGTTGAACGCGAAGCGGTAGTTGTCGAAGGTCAGGTGGCTCGGGTAGAGCGTGGTGTCGAAGGTGTAGGAGTTGTCGCGCAGCGACATCACGAACATCCAGTAGAACGGCGCGAGGCACCACACCACGATTACGACGATCGCGAGAATGTTCCGGAACAGCGGCCAGTTAAAGGCTCGCTTCACCATCGGTCGAGTCGGTGCCTCGGCGGTCGGCGCTGCAACAGTTGCGGTAGTCATCTCACTTCACGCCCTTCGCCTGGGAACGGACGACGTCCTTGGCAAGCAGCCGGACCAATATCAGTGCGCACAGGAAGATGAACACGAACGTGATCGTCGACAGTGCCGCGGCATTGTTCACGTTCTGCCGCAGTGCTTTGACTACGAGAACCGAGATCGTCTGGCTGCCGTCGGCGCCCGGCGTCAGGATCGCCGGTAGGTCGTACATGCGCAGCACATCCATCGACCGGAAGATCACCGCCACCGCGATCGCAGGCCTTGCCAGCGGCAGCGTGATCTTGGTGAATCGTTGCCAGGCAGTGGCTCCGTCGACCCTCGCGGATTCGTAAAGGTCGGCCGGGATGACCTGCAGGCCGGCCAGGATCAACAAGGCGATGAACGGAGTGGTCTTCCAGACGTCGGCGATGATGATCGCGAACCGGGCCGGCCAGGTGTCGGTGGTCCATGCGTAATGCGTGCCGAGCAGCTTGTTGGCGATGCCCTGCTGGTCGAAGATGACGACCCACAGCTTCGCGGTGACGGCGGTGGGAATGGCCCACGGGACGAGGATGACGGCTCGCACGATGGCCCGGCCCTTGAAGGCCTTGTTCATCATCAGCGCCATGCACATACCGAGGATCGTCTCGAGGATGACGGTGATCACCGTGTAGAACAGGGTGACCGCGATGGCGGCCCAGAACTGGGCTCCGATGTTGCCCGGCGGGCAACTCACGTTCTTGCCGGCATCACCACATTTCTGGAGCAACCAGTTCTTGTAGTGGTCCGCGCCGATGAACGAGCTGCCGCTGGCGAACTTCCCGTTCGGCAGCAGTTTCGTCGTGGCATCACTCAATGTCGAGTGATAGATCGCGCTGATGATCGGGTAACCGACCACGACCGCGAGCAACAGGATGGCGGGTGCGATCAGGTATGCGGCGAGCCGTCCTTCACCAGAAGCGACTTTCGCTCGCTTGGTCGGCTTACTCGGACCGCCGCCCGCTTCGTCGTGCAAGCTGACTTGTTCGGCTCCGCCCGCCGCGGGTCCAGCAACTGCGGTCACAGTGCCTCCTGACGTCGTACCTCGTTCGGGTTGCGCACCAGCACCTCGCAGCTACGGCGCAACTGGTGCGATGACCGGCGGCCAGCGCCCCTCGTGGGACGCCGGCCGCTGGTGCACATCAGGTAGGACTCAGCCGCCGGTCGCGACCTTGATCGCGTTCTGCAGATCAGACAAAGCCGAGTCAACGGTCTTCGTCCCCTGCAGGGCCGCGTAGATGTTCGTCTGGATCGCTTCCGTCACTGCCGGGTAGAAGGGCGTGACCGGCCGCGGGACCGCGGTCTGGATGCTCTTCAACAGCGTCGGGAGGTACCCGAACTTCGACGTTTCGGCCGGGTCGGTGTAGAGCGTTGCGATGACCGGAGCCTGCGATGCCTTCTCCAGCGCGAACTTCTGCGTGGTCGGGCTCTCCATGAACTTGATGAACTCGAGAGCGGTCTTCTTGTGCTTCGAGTACGCGCTGATGGCGATGTTGTGACCACCCAGCGTGGAGGCACCGGTGCCCTCCGGACCGGGCAGCGGGGCAACGCCGAACTTGCCCTTGACCTTGGATGCCTTGTCAGTGCTCAACAGGGCGTAGGCGTAGGGCCAGTTGCGCAGGAACATTGCATTCCCGCTCTCGAAGTCGTTCAGGCTTTGCTCCTCCTGGAAGCCCAGTGCTGCCTTCGGGATGTCACCGGACTTGAACATGTCGACGAGGAACTGCAGGCCAGTCTTGGCCTGGTCGGTGTCAACGTCCGGGGTCTTGCCGTCGTCCTTGACGAAGACGCCACCTGCAGCGTTGATCGCCTCGGCCGCGTTGCAGACCAGACCCTCGTACTTGGCGAATTGCCCGACGTAGCAGTCCTTCGTCTTCTTGGTCTTGCAGGCGGTCTGGATGTCCGACCACTTCCACGTGCTCGGTGCGTTCGGCAGCAGATCTTTGCGGTAGTACAGCAAGCCGCCGTCAGAGGCCCACGGGCCGGCGTACAGCGTGCCGGCGTAGGTGGACGCCTTGACCGTGGCCGGAAGCAGGCCACTGGTGTCGAGCTTGTAGTTCCCCGTCAGCGGCTGCAGCCAGCTCTTCGCGGCGAACTCAGCGGTCCAGACGACGTCGACGCTCACCACGTCGTAGTCGCTGCTCTTCGCCTGGAAGTTCTGCACCAGGTCCTGGTGCTGGTCATCAGCCTTGTCCGACTGCTGCTTGATGGTCACCTTCTCGTTCGGGTGATCCTTGTTCCACATCTGTGCCAGCGGGCCAACGAGGTTGCTGTTGTCCTTGCCCTGCACGTAGGTGATCGGGCCGGTGGCCCCACCACCGTTATCCGAACTACCGCCGCCCTTCTTCGAGCTGCTACACCCGGTGATAAGAGCAGCAACGACGGCGGCGGCAGTGCCCACCACCGCGAAAGTCCCCCAGCGCTTTTCAGCTAGTCGCATCCGACCAATGTCCTTTCCACAGTCAGCGGCTGATACCGCTTACGGGAGCACGATCGCACCAGCGGGTGCATGCGCGGGAGGTTCCGGCGATCCCGTTGCCAATTCGTTACAGACGAATTTCAGCACAACGACGAACCGGCGCCGCGACAACGTCGCGGCGCCGGTTCGGCAGGCAGAGTCGGTCAGTCGGAGCCGGGGGTGGTCTTCGCGATCTGCATCAGGAACTCGATATTGGTCCGGGTCTTCTTCAACCGGTCCAACAGCAGGTCGATCGCCTGCTGCGGCTCGAGGGCGTGCAGCACCCGACGCAGCTTGATGGTGACCGCGAGCTCGTCCGGCGACAGCAGGATCTCTTCCTTACGCGTCGAGGACTGGTCCACGTCGATGGCCGGGAACACCCGCTTGTCCGCGATCTTGCGGTCCAGCTTGAGCTCGGCGTTGCCGGTGCCCTTGTATTCCTCGAAGAAGACGGTGTCACCGGCCGAACCGGTCTCGACCAGTGCGGTGGCGATGATGGTGAGCGAGCCGCCGTTCTCGATGTTGCGCGCGGCGCCGAGGAAGCGCTTCGGCTGGTACAGCGCAGTCGAGTCGACACCACCGGAGAGGATCCGGCCGCTGGCCGGAGCGCCGAGGTTGTACGCCCGCCCGAGCCGGGTGATCGAGTCGAGCAGGACGACGACGTCGTGACCCATCTCGACGAGGCGCTTGGCGCGCTCGATCGACAGCTCGGCGACCGTGACGTGATCCTGCGGACGCCGGTCGAAGGTCGAGGCGATGACCTCGCCCTTCACCGAGCGCTGCATGTCGGTGACCTCTTCGGGCCGCTCGTCGACCAGTACCACCATCAGGTGCGATTCCGGGTTGTTGACCGCGATCGCGTTGGCAATGGCCTGCAGCACCATCGTCTTACCCGCCTTGGGCGGGGAGACGATGAGCGCGCGCTGCCCCTTGCCGATCGGCATCACCAGGTCGATGACCCGGGTGGTCAGGATGTGCGGCTCGGTCTCGAGGCGCAGCCGCTCCTGCGGGTAGAGCGGGGTGAGCTTGGTGAACTCGACCCGGTTGCGCACCTGCTCGGGGTCCAGGCCGTTCACGGTGTCCAGCCGGACGAGCGGGCTGAACTTCTCCCGCCGCTCGCCGTTCTGCGGGGCCTTGATGGCACCGGTGACCGCGTCGCCACGGCGCAGGTTGAACCGGCGCACGTAGTTGTTGGCGAGGTACACGTCCTCGGAGCTGGCGTAGTAGCCGCTGGTGCGCAGGAACCAGGTGTTCTTGTCCTCGACACTGTCCAGGATGCCGGCCACCGGGACTAATACGTCGTCTTCGGAGACGGTGGGCTCTGGCTCGTTGGCGGACGGGTTTCCCCCGCCGCCGCCGCCCTGGCCGCCGGCCGTCCGACTGCGGCCACGCCGATCGCGGTAGCGCCGGCCGCGGCGGCCGCCGCGGTCGTCATCGTCGCGGTTCTGCTCGTCGCGCTGCTGGTTCTGCTGGTTTCCGCTGCTCTGCTGGTGTTCTGCTGGCCGCGGTTCTGCTGCTCATTGGCCTGCTGGCCGCGGTTCTGGTGCTCGTTGCGCGGCGCGGTGTTCTGCTGGCCGCCGTTGTTCTGGGCGTTGTTCTGAGCGGCGGCGGTCGGCGTGGTGCCGCCCTGCGGTTGCCCGCCGTTGGTTCGGGCCCCGTCCTGCTGCTGACCGCGGTTCTGCTGGTCACGGCGGGAACGGGACTCGTTCTGGCCGGCCGGCGGCTCGGTGCCATTAGTGGCGGTCGACCCGGTATCGGCGCCGGGTGCGCCACCCCGGCTGCCATCGCCGCTGTTCTGCGGGCGCGACGGAGCGCCACGGTCGTCGGGGGTCTGGGTTGCTCGGGACTTGGTTGCCGAGCCGGACTGGGCGGCCTGAATGGCGCTCACGAGTTCGGCCTTGCGCAACCGGCCGGCCGCGATACCGAGGCTGCCGGCGAGAGATTGAAGTTCGGGCAGGAGCATGCCGGACAAACCGCCGGAGCGCTTACGGGCTGGGGCAGAGCTGCCCGCGGCGTCCGCCGTAGGCAGGACGGCGGTCTGGTCCTGGGTGTCGGTCACTGTGCTTTCGGATCCTTCCGATGGTGCCGTTATGCGAGCCTGAGGGCGGCACAACGACCCGGTGGGGTGACCCAGGTCGGAATTGAGCTGAGTCGGGGCGCGTCAGCGAGTAACTCACTGAGCAGGCAGTCACGCCACGCACGTGCTTACAGTTCGTGGAGCCAGTCGCTCGCATTCGGCGCGCGCACCAAACGATGCGCGATGGCGTTCCTGACGCTCGTAGCTTAGACGGCCGAGCCAACAGATACAACAACCGCCCCGCGCGGCGCATTCCGGAGGCTCATCCGGTCGGCCGATCGATACCGGTCAGCACCGCTCCGATGCGGTCCACGGCAGGCGTCAGCACCCGCCAGTCGCCCCTCCCTACCGCCCGGGCCCGGGCGATCTCGGCGGCCGAGCGGCAGAGGGTGAGCACGGTGGGGCCGGCGCCGGAGATCACCGCAGCCAGCCCTTCGGCGCGTAGCGCGCGCACGAGCTCGGCCGATGCCGGCATCGAGTCAGCCCGGTACGGCTGGTGCAGGGTGTCCTCGGTCGCGGCCAGCAGCTGCATGGGGTCGACGGTCAGCGCGGCGACCAGCAACGCGGCGCGCGCTGCATTGAATGCGGCGTCCCGGTGCGGCACCGACGCCGGCAGCAGGTCCCGGGCCGCTCGGGTTGACGACTCGGCTTCCGGGACGAAGGCGACCGGGGCGATGTCCGGGTGCACCTCCAGCCGGGTGGCTCGCGCGCCGCCCGCGGTGCTCCAGGCGACGGTGAGGCCGCCGCGCAGGCAGGCGGCCACGTTGTCCGGGTGGCCCTCGATATCCGCAGCGAGCGCGAGCAGCGACGTGTCGTCGAGACCAGGACTGTCCGCCGCCGCGAGAGCTCGAGCCAGCAGCAGGCCGGCGCAGATTGCCGCCGCGGACGAGCCCAGGCCGCGGCCGTGCGGAATGGCGTTGCGGCACTGCAATTGCACGACCCGATCCGCCACCCCCAGGGAGGTCAGGCCACGGCGCAGCGCGCGCAGGACCAAGTGGGTCTCGTCGCGAGCGACACTGTCCGCTCCCGCGCCGGTGACCTCGATCCGGGTCTGCTCGGCGAAGCCGGCGGAAACCTCGTCGTAGATGCCGAGGGCGAGGCCCACCGCGTCGAAACCCGGACCGAGGTTCGCGCTGGTGGCTGGCACCCGCACGGTGGCCCACTGGGTCTGTGCAATCGCTGGCACGCTGCGCTCAGCCGACTTCCAGTCCGAGTTCGCGCGCGGCGGAGGCCGCGTCGACCGGGATGGTCACCGGCGCGGGCGCCGCGGAAATCGCCCATTCCGGATCCTTCAACCCGTTGCCGGTGACGGTGCACACGACCGTCGACCCGGGCTCCAGGCGACCGTCGGATGCGGTGAGCAGCAGACCGGCGACGCTGGCCGCTGACGCCGGCTCGACGAACACCGCCTCGGTGCGGGCGATCAGCCGGTACGCCTCGAGGATCTGCCGGTCGGTGACCGCGTCGATCAGCCCGCCGGACTCGTCCCGGGCCGCCTCGGCGAAGGTCCACGAGGCCGGGTTGCCGATCCGGATCGCGGTGGCGATCGTCATCGGGGCCAGTACCGGATGGCCGAGCACGATCGGTGCTGCGCCGGATGCCTGAAAGCCGAACATCCGTGGTACTTCGGCGACGATGCCGTCGGCCTGATACTCGCGGTAGCCCTTCCAGTAGGCGGTGATGTTGCCGGCGTTGCCGACCGGGATGCAGTGCACGTCCGGTGCGCGGCCCAAGCTGTCGCAGATCTCGAAGGCGGCCGTCTTCTGACCCTCGATCCGATCCGGGTTCACCGAGTTGACCAGGGCGACCGGGTAGTCGACGGCGAGCTTGCGGGCCAGCTCGAGGCAGTCGTCGAAACTGCCGTCGACCTGCAAGAGCTTCGCGCCGTGTACCAAGGCCTGGGCCATCTTGCCCAGCGCGATCTTGCCGCGCGGGACGAGGACCGCACACGTCAACCCGGCTCGCACGGCGTAGGCCGCTGCGGAGGCAGAGGTGTTGCCGGTGGATGCACAGATCACGGCTTCAGCGCCTTCCTCGACGGCGCGGGAGATCGCCATCGTCATGCCGCGATCCTTGAACGAGCCGGTGGGGTTGGCGCCTTCCACCTTCAGGTAGACCTCACACCCGGTGCGCTCGGACAGTCTGGTGGCCGGGACGAGCGGCGTGGCGCCCTCGAACAGCGTGATGACCGGCGTCCGGGCGGTCACCGGCAGGCGCTCGCGATAGGCCTCGACGATGCCCGGCCAAGCCCATGGCTCTGTCACCGGCCGCGGCTTCGCCAGCTCAGCCGGATGCGCCTGCTCTACCGGCGGCCCCGGCTTCGCACGCTCAGCGTCGCCGGTCATGGCATGCCCTCGACGCGCATCACGCTGGCGGTGGCACCGATCTCGTCCATCGCGCCGAGCTTCTCCACCGTCGCGGCGAGCGCGGCCTCTGGAGCGACGTGGGTCACCAGCACCAGCGTCGCCGCGTCACCGCGTCCCTCCTGACGGACGGTTTGGATGCTCACGTCCGAGTCGGCGAACGCCCGCGCCACCGATGCGAGCACGCCCGGGCGGTCGGCGACATCGAGAGCCACGTGGTACCGGGTGTCGACCTCGCCGATCGGCCGGATGCGCAGGTCGGCGTACGCGCTCTCCCCGGCGCCGACGCTGCCGCGGACCCTGTTGCGGGCCACCGCCACGAGGTCGCCGAGAACCGCGCTGGCCGTTGGTGCCCCGCCCGCCCCACGCCCGTAGAACATCAGCGAACCGGCTGCATCCGCCTCCACGAACACGGCGTTGAATGCGTCGCCGACGCCGGCCAGTGGGTGGCTCAGCGGCACCATCGCGGGATGCACGCGCACCGAGACCGACTCCGCGCCGTCGACCTCGGCGCCCCGCTCGCAGATGGCCAGCAGCTTGACCGTGCAGCCGAGCGCCTTGGCGCTGGCCATATCCGCGGCGGTCACCGCCGAGATTCCTTCGCGGTAGACGTCCGCGGCGGTCACCCGGGTATGGAAGGCGAGCCCCGCCAGGATGGCCGCTTTCGACGCCGCGTCGTAACCGTCCACATCCGCCGACGGGTCGGCCTCGGCGTAACCGAGCGCGCTGGCCTCGGCGAGCGCATCGGCGAAGCCGGCGCCGGTGGCGGCCATTCGGGACAGGATGAAATTGGTCGTGCCGTTGACGATGCCGATCACCCGGGTGATCCGGTCGCCGGCAAGCGATTCGCGCAGCGGCCGCAGCAACGGGATCGCGCCGGCCACCGCCGCTTCGTAATACAGGTCGACGCCGGCGGCCGCGGCCGCGTCGTGCAGAGTCGCGCCGTCCTCGGCGAGCAACGCCTTGTTGGCACTGACGACGCTCTTGCCGTGCGAGAGCGCGGAGAGCAGCAGCGACCGGGTGGGTTCGATCCCGCCGACCACCTCCACGACCACGTCGACGTCGGGACGCTCGACGAGCCCCTGCGTGTCGGTCGTCAGCAGCTCGGCAGGCACGTCCGGATGGCGGTTCGGGCGGCGCACGGCGATGCCGACGAGCTCCAGTGGGGCACCGATCCGCGCGGTGAGATCGGCCGCCTGCTCGTGCAACAGCCGGACCACCTGACTGCCCACGACACCGTGGCCGAGTACGGCCACGCGGACAGCCTTGGCCGGGTCGCTCACGGGTTGATTCCGGCGTCGAGGGCGAGCAGGTCGTCGACGGTCTCCCGGCGGATGAGAACCTGCGTTTTACCGTTGCGCACAGCGATCACCGGCGGTCGCGGAACGAGGTTGTAGTTGCTCGCCATGCTGCGGCAGTAGGCGCCCGTCGCGGCGACCGCGATCAGGTCGCCGGCCTGGATGTCGGCCGGCAGCCAGGCATCGCGCACCACGATGTCCCCGCTCTCGCAGTGCTTCCCGACGATGCGCACCCGGGTGGCGGCTTCGGTCGACACCCGGTTGACCAGCGCCACGGTGTAGTCCGCGCCGTAAAGAGCGGTACGGATGTTGTCGCTCATCCCGCCGTTCACGGACACGTAGGTGCGCACCGTTCCGCCGTCGACCTCGACGGGTTTGACCGTGCCCACCTCGTAAACCGTCACGGTGCTCGGGCCGACGATGGCCCGACCCGGCTCGACCGCGAGCTGCGGCACCGCCAGCGACTTCTCCGCGCAGTCCTGCTCGACGATCGTGCGCAGCCGGCCGGCGATCTCCTTCGGTGCTTGCGGTTCGTCCCCGCTGCGGTACGCGATGCCGAAGCCGCCGCCGAGGTCGATCACCGGCAACTCGATCCCGTGGTCATCGCGGATGCGGGCCAGCAGGCCGACGATCCGGCGAGCCGAAATCTCGAAGCCGGCGGTGTCGAAGATCTGCGATCCGATGTGCGAGTGCAGACCGATCAGCTGCAAGTAATCGCTGGCCAGGATTCGGGTGACGGCCGCGAAGGCGTCGCCGCTGGCCAGCGAGAATCCGAACTTCTGGTCCTCATGGGCTGTGGCGATGTACTCGTGGGTATGCGCCTCGACGCCGACGGTCACCCGCACCATCACCCGTTGGACCCCGCCGTGGGCCACGCACAGATCCGACAGCCGGTCGATCTCCTCGAAGGAGTCGACGACGACCGTGCCGACGCCGGCCTGTACCGCCGTGGCGAGTTCGGCGACGGACTTGTTGTTGCCGTGCAGCGCCAGCCGGTCCGGCGGGAAGCCCGCGGCCAGCGCCAGCGCCAGCTCGCCGGCGGTGCACACATCGAGGCCCAGGCCGTCCTCGGCGATCCAGCGCGTCAGCTGGGCGCAGAGGAACGCCTTGCCCGCGTAGTACACCTCGTTGCCGGCGAATGCCTCGACGAACTGCCTGGCCCGATCGCGCACGTCCTGTTCGTCCATGAGCATGAGCGGCGTGCCGTACTCGTCGGCAAGCTGCGGCACCGAGGCGCCACCGATGGTGAGCAACCCGTCGATACGCTCGGCGGTTGACGGCCATACCAGCGGATCGAGCGCTGTGACGTCGGCCGGCGCATCCGAGCGTTCGTCGCCGTGCTGTCCGTCGGCATGACGGGATCCTGCGGGGTGTGCTGACCTCGCCACAACTACCTACATTCGTTCGGGAGCGTGCACGCCCAACAGGCCGAGCCCATTGGCCAGCACGATCCGAGTGGCTTCACACAGCCACAGCCGCGCATCGGTGAGCGGAGTGGCCTCCTCGTCGCCCTGGGGGAGGACCCGGCACGAGTCGTAGAAGCGGTGGTATGTCCCGGCCAGCTCCTCCAGATAACGGGCTACCCGATGCGCGGCACGCAGTTCCGCGGCCGTGCCGACGACCCGGGGGAACTCGGCGATGTCGGTGAGCAGCTGCGCCTCCCGCTCGGTACTCAGCAGCGACAGGTCCGGGTCGGCCGATCGGGTGATGCCGAGATCTGCCGCGCTACGCAGCAGCGACGACAGCCGGGCGTGGGCATACTGCACGTAGAAGACCGGGTTGTCGTTGCTGCGGCTGGCCCACAGATCGACGTCGAGGTCGATGCTGGAATCCATCGAGGAGCGCACCAGCGCGTAGCGACCGGCGTCCACCCCGATCATTTCGATGAGGTCGGCGAGGCTGACGAGGTTCCCGGCCCGCTTGCTCATCCGGCCGCCACGCGTCGTCACCAGCTGACCGATGAGGATCTCCAGCGTGTCGTCCGGGTTCTCCCCCAGACCGGCCACCATGCTGCGCATCCGGCCCACGTACCCGTGATGATCAGCGCCCAGCAGGATGATCACCTTGTCCGCCCCGCGGCTCCGCTTCTCCACGTAGTAGGCCAGGTCGGCGCAGAAGTAGGTCGGGACGCCATTGCTCTTGACGATCACCCGGTCCTTGTCATCGCCGAAGTCGGTAGTGCGCAACCACACCGCGCCGTCCGCCTCATACACGTGTCCGCCGCCGCGCAGCTTCTCGACGGTCCGCTCGACCGCTCCGGAGGCGTGCAGGTCGCGCTCGTTGAAGTAGACGTCGAAGTCGACGCCGAAGTCGTGCAGCTCGGTCTTGATCCGGTCGAACATCAACTCGATGCCGTCGCGGCGGAAGATCTCCAGTGCCTTCTCCGGTGCCTCCTCGAGCAGACCCGGATTGTCCGCCACGACCTGAGCCGCGACCTCGCCGATGTAGTCGCCGCGGTATCCGTCCTCGGCCACCTCCACACCGCGCGCGGTGGCATACAGCGACGCGGCGAACCGGTCGACCTGGCCGCCGGCGTCGTTGAAGTAGTACTCCCGGGTGACCCGCCCGCCGCTGGCCGCGAACAGCCTCGACAGGGCGTCACCGACCGCGGCCCATCGGGCATGCGCCAGGTGCAGCGGACCAGTCGGGTTTGCCGACACGTACTCGAGGTTCACCGACAGCCCTGCGGTCGTTTCGTTGCTGCCGTAGGCCGAGCCGGCGGCGACGACCTGCCGGGCCACCTGGCCGAGTGAGTCGGCGGCCAGGGTGATGTTCAGGAAGCCGGGTCCGGCGACGTCCACCTCGGCGATGCTGTCGAGCTGTCGGAGTCTCGCCGCTATCGCCGCGGCGACCTCGCGCGGTGGCCGGCCCGCACCCTTGGCCAGGCGCATCGCCACGTTGGTGGCGTAGTCCCCGTGCTCGCGGGTGCGCGGGCGGTCCACCACGATCTCGGCGGGGACGGTGCCGGCGAAGTCACCGGCGTCCAGGCATGCGGCGATGGCGGCGCCGATGGCGGCGGACAGATCGGCCGGGGTCACCGCACCCATGCTAGTGGGCCGTGTCCCCCGGATTCCGCGCCGTGCCACGGCCGGCAGCACTCGTGATCAGGCGACCTGGACGGATCGTTTCGCCAGCCCCATCCAGTACCCGTCGATGACCTGCTCCGGCGGGCTGTCGGTCTCGGTGGCCGCCCCGAGGCAGACGAACAGCGGCGCGAAGTGCTCGATGGTCGGGTGCGCGTAGGGCATGCCGGGAGCCTTGTCCCGGAAGTCGGCCAGGCTGTCCACGTCGCCGGTCTGCAACATCTCCCGGGTCCACGCATCGAAGTCGCGTGACCAGCCCGGGGCGACGGCGTCCGGGCTGGGATCGGACAGGAACCACAGCCCGTGGGTGGTGAAGCCGGAGCCGATGATCATCACTCCCTCATCGCGCAGCGGACGGAGCCGGTGACCCAGAGCCAGCAGGCGGTCCGGCTCGAGGCTCGGCAGCGACATCTGCAGGACAGGGATGTCGGCCGCCGGGTACATCACGGTGAGCGGCACGTACGCGCCGTGGTCCAGACCGCGACGCGGCTGGTCGGCCACCTGCTCGCTGCCGGACAGCATCGCGCGGATGCGCGCGGCGAGTTGCGGGGCGCCCGGCGCGGGATAGGTCGTCTCGTAGTACCGCTGCGGGAAGCCGCTGAAGTCGTAGGTGAGCGGCACTGTCTGCGTCGCGCCGAGCATCAGTGGGGCCGATTCCCAGTGTGCCGAGATGATAAGGATCGATTGCGGGCGGGGCAGGTCATCCGACCAAGCGCGCAGCTGGTTGACCCAGCGGACATCGTCGACGAGCGGCGGTGCGCCGTGGCTGAGGAACAGGGCAGGCAGTCGACCCGGCCTTGGATCGGTCATGTCGTCAAGTGTAGTTGAAGTCTAAAACATCTGCCGCGGTCGCGTCTTTCCGCGACGGGAACGCCGACGAGGTCCCGGCACCCCGGCGCCGCGCATCACGTCCCGCGGTGCGCTGTTAACCTTTCCCGGGCAACCCGCGCGGTTCAGCGGGTCCATGCCCCCGTAGCTCAGGGGATAGAGCACCGCCCTCCGGAGGCGGTGGCGCAGGTTCGAATCCTGCCGGGGGCACCCAGTACGACTCGCGCGCATCTGCCGGGCCGCAGCGCCTGCGGTCGTGGCCGAGTGAGCGCTTTCGGGTAGGGACGTGCGCGCACAAAATACCCGTCAGGCCGGCCGCGGCGCTCCGATGATCTCCCGGATGCGCTCCATGCGCTCGGCAGGGAGGGGGCCGAAGTTGGCGGCAGCGACGTTTTCCTCGACCTGGGCGACGGTGCGGAATCCCGGTATCGGGAGCGTCGCCGGGTGATAGCCCCAGATCCAGCCGAGGGCGCCCTGCACCAAGGAGCGGCCGTCGGCGGTCAGCTCGGCGCGGACCTCGGAGATGCGCTGCAGCCAGACGTCCATGGCGCCCTCATCGAAGAAGTCCCACCAGGGCGCGTTGCGCCGCACGTCGTCGGCACCCGGTAGAGCGTCCGGTCGATAGCGTCCGCTCAGCAGGCCCATCGCCAGCGGCGTGCGGTTGAAGCTGGCAAGACCCAGCTCGTCGGCAACTTCGAGCGTCTCGAGTTCGCCGCGCAGCACGTTGAGTTCGTGCTGCACCGCAACCATGTGCGGCCCTTCGGCCATGGCACGAACAATCGCGGGGTCGGACATGCTCGAGCCGTACCAGCGGATCTTGCCGGCGTCGACCAGCTCTTCGAGCACGTCGACAACCTCGGGGACGGCGTCCGGGCCGGTGATCCCGTTGTGGATGAGGTAGACGTCGATGCGGTCCGTCTCCAGCCGGCGCAGACTCGCGTCGCATGCGCTGCGCAGGTAGGCCGGGCTGACGTCCGACCCTGTGGCGGTCCGGGTTTGCTCGTCGAAGACGTTGCCCACCTTGGTGACCAGCACGACGTCGTCGCGCCGCCCGGCAAGCGCTCGGCCGAGCACGCGTTCGCTGTGCCCGGCGCCGTAGGTGTCGGCGGTGTCGAACAGCGTGACGCCGAGGTCGAGCGCGCGGTGGATCGCGCGGATGGACTCGTCGTCGTCTACTTCGCCCCAACCGGTGGGCTTGCCGTTCTTGGTGACGGGTCCGCCGATCGCCCAGCAGCCCATCCCCAGGGCGCTGACCTGCTCGCCGGTTCGCTTGCCCAGATCCCGTTTCATCATGAGAACCACCGTATCCGCACTCTGACAGCGAAACCTAGGCGTCGCGGCGGCGCGACCAGGTGGCCCAGGAGCTGCGGATCGCGGCGTAGTCCGCTGCTCGCAGCGGTTCGCCAGTCCGGTCGATGTGAGTGGCGTAGTAGAGGGCGGGCACGCCCAGCTCGGCCTTGACCTCGAGGTATCGGCGCCAGTCGGCGCGGTCCAGCGCACACCAGTCGTCGGTGTCGATGAGCACGTCGGGGCACGCCGCGGCGACCACGGCGGCACGGTGGCGCATCTGCGGCACCACACTGCTCGGCTGGTGTGCGTCATCCAATCGGAGCATGTCGTTGAGCCGCACCATGTCGGTGACGTCGACGAACGCGGGATGCGGCGTGTGGGTGATGACCAGCGCGTCGGGACGGGCCGCCTTTGCTGCGGTGTAGATGACTTCGAGCAACTCGTGCAGCAGCGAGATGCCCCAGCGCGGCCCCGCCGCGGACAACGCGTACCCGGACGGGGTTCGGGCGGTGAAGTCGATCTTCAAGCCGTCGGCATCCAGGCCGTCCTTCGAGAGAACCCGGGTGACGCTCTCGGCGAGCAGCCGCCGGCCGAGCGGCGCGGTGGGATCGATGGTGGGCAGCGCCCCGCCCGGGCGCCCGATACAGGCGCCCTCGGGGAGGCCTTCGGCGTCCCAGGCCTTCCACCACAGCAGCACCCGTTGGCCGCTGTCATGCCGCGCCGCGATCCACCCGGGCAGGTCCGGCCACTTGCCCTCGTCGGGCACGCCGGTGCCGTAGTCCTGTTGCCACTTGTCGTCGATCACCACCGTTCCCGGCACGACACCCTGGGCGGCGAGGTGGCCCAGGAACTGGTCGTAGTTGTCCTGGGTGCAGGCGTCCGCAGCGGATACCGCCGTCGTGGCGGCGAGGTGATTCTGCGCGCCCCAGCCGCAGAACATCGGTTCGCTCCACCACGAAGGACGTTTCCGCCGTTCGGCGAGCGGCGCCGCCTGCCGGCTGACCAGCGCGGCCCGGTAGCTGCGCCAGCCGTCCTGCGGATCGTGCATCCCGGGCGCGAGGATCACCGAGGGCGTCCGGACGGACCCGTCGACCGAGGTGTGCCCCTGGTAGTCGAGGGCGAGGCTGAAGCCGCCGTCGCTGGGTCGGTAGTGCAGCTCGGTGAAGCCCAACGCACTCACCGGCGCGGCCACCGCGATCGTCATCCAGCCGGGCAGCGACCCGCTGCCGTCCGACCGGTCCCGAGTCACCGCGAAACACAGCGGCGCGGGCGTGAAGAACCACTGGCCGCGGCCCGGTTCGGCGTCTCCCACCACGCCGATCGAGGCAGGCTCCGCGGCGGACTGCACCAGCCGGGCGGGGTCGCCGGGATTGGGCGAGACCAGCACGGTGAAGTCGCGGCCGCTGGGCAGCCGGCCCGTCGGCCCCGGGCCGACGCTCCGCCCACCAAGCAGCGTTACCTCGCTCAGCCTCCCGCGGCCGCGGGCGGTGGCGAAGACCTCGACGTCCGCCTCGCCGAGTTCGAGGGTGAGGCAGGCGTCGTCCCAGCGGGTGCTGCGCCGGCGCACATGTACCCGAGGACGAGGACCCTCCTCGACCTCGGGCGCTGCGATCTCCAGGGTCTCGTCGGCCGCGTCGGTGGCATCGAGCGCGGCCAGGAGCCGCAAGGTCGCCCACCGGCCACCGGCCGGGTCGGTCAACGTGGCGAATCGTCCGTCGGCATGCACCTGCAGCCGGTAGCGCTCGGCGCGCACGTCGATTGCGCCGGGCGGGCTGCGCTGCACCTTCATGTGACGGAGATCAGTGCCTCGGCCTGTTGGCCGAACCGCGTGCTGCCCACCGTCACGTCGGCGGTCACCCGGGCGCGCCGCGCGGTGATTCCGCTCGGCGGGCTGACCCGGAACTCGACTCGGGCATCGGACCGGCCGGCCAGTTGCAGCTCTTGGGTCCGCGGCGTCGTCTTCCACCCGTCGGGTACCTCGAGCTGAACCAGGACGGCGTCCTCGGCAGGGAACGGGTTGCGCACGGTGACCTCGAGCCACAGTTCCTCCCCGGCGCGCATGTCCGAACGGTACGGCTCGATCCGCGCGCTGAACCCCTCCATGCCGAGGTCGACTTCCTCCAACGGCAGCACGTCACGATGCAGCTGAGCCAGGTACGTGCCCTGGGTGTGCAGCAGGTCGAGGTAGTCGTCGGTCACCTGCCGGGCCGGCCACCAGTGCCCGCTGATCAGCAGGTCCGGCCGCAGCGAGCGGTAGAGCTCCGCGCTGCGCACGAAGTCATCGATGCCGAACCGGTTCCGGTACTGGTAGTTGAGAAACTCGGGTCGTTCACCCTCGACGCCGTGGCCGTCCTGCTGATCCCCGGTGGACAGCACGCGCTGGCCGTCGACCTCGAATTCGATGGCCGCTGCGTACAGCGTGTGCCCGGGCAGCGGCCACATGGTCAGCTCGTATTCGTGCCAGTTGACCGGCCGCCCGGCCGAGATGGATCGATCCACCGGGATCGGATCGAACCAGAGGCAGGGCAGGTCGAACCGGCGCGGCTCTTCCAGCACCGGTGTTATGTCGTCCAGCGACCACACCGCGGTGCCCTCCACGTCGCGGAGCAGGTTGAACCCGGCGACGTGGTCGTCGTGATAGTGCGTCGGCACCACTACTTCGACGCGATCCACGCCGTAGTCACGCTTGAGCGAGTTGATGGACGACAGCAACGGCCGCCGGGCAGCACGCTCGGTCGACAACGCCAGCCCGGTATTGCGGTCGTAGCCGAAGTCCAGCAGTAAGGCACCGCCGGTGTCGGACAGTAAGGCGTACGTCGTGGCGAGGCTGGTGACGTTGCGCAGCAGGTGCGGGCTTATCTCTTCCCACGGGCGGTGCAGCCACCGATCGAGGGCCCACGGCAGGCCCACGCGGCGCAACCGGATGAGTTCGCCGAGCCGGTCCCGAAGCAGGGACAGGCCGCTGCGCGGGTCACGCATCGGCTCCCCGTGAGCGGGCAGGAGCAGATCCGGATCGAGTTCCTCGACCTCCAGGCACGACAGCCACGTTGCTGCCAGGCCGTCGGCGCCGACGTAAGTCCATTGCGACGCCGCCAGCGACCAGGTCTTGCCCGGCGCATAGGCGAGGTCGCCGCCGAACACCACCCGCTGATCGCCGGTCTGCAGCACGTAGCTGACCGACCCGACGGTGTGCCCCGGGGTGGGCAGTGTGTAGATGTCGAAGTCGCCGTAGCGGCGGGTCCGGTATTCCGCGACGCACCCGGAGATCTGCACCGGATCCATCAAGGAGAATTTGTCCTGCCGCAGGTCGTAGTCGTTGTCCAGCGGACGGGACGCCCAGTGTTCGTCGACCCGGTCGAACAGGTCACGCTCCACCGGCGGGACCCACACCCGGATCCCCTCCGCCGCGGCGCGCCACAAGCCCTGGACCTGGTCGCGGTGGTGGTGGGTGATCAGCACGTCGGTGACGCGATCGATCCCCCATTCGGCGAGGTGAGCAAGCACGTCCCCGTTGCCGAAGTCGATGAGCACGGCCGCCCGGCCGGATCGCAGGACGTAGACGTTGCAGGTGTCTTTGAAGAGGAAGATGTCGGGGGCGACGAGCACCGGTCGAGTCCTTCGGCGCGCCGAACGGCGCTGGGGTTCGGGGTCAGTGGCGGCCGGTGATACAGCTATCGCACTGCTGTGGGAACGTATCCACACGGCGACTGGGAGCTTACCCGAAGTGCCCGGAAGCGGGGAAGATGCGGGGAATCGCAGGTATCACTGTTCGGCCACCTGGGCCCCGGCCGCGGGGACGGCGCCCGGGGCAGCGGTGCCGCTCAGCCGGTCGTGCCTTGCAGCCTCGGGTTACCCATGGCCTGCTCGCAGCCGAGCAGCAGCGCCCCGACACTCCACGCATGCGACAGGGTGAGCAGCATGCCCTTCGGTTGGAAGCAGGCAGTCTGGTAGTACCGCTCGCTGGCCATACCCCGGTAGGCGTTGAAGTCGCCGTCGAAGCGCGCGATGAATTGGCGGAAGCAGGCCAACGCCTCCCGCGCGCGTTCGGCGTAGTAGTCGTCGCCGGTAGCAGCGGACAGCTCGGCCAGTTCGGCGGTGCACACCAACCCGTAGGCGTGCAGGTGCTGATTCGCCGCGGAGGCGGTGTCTGCACCACGGGAGGCAAAGCCGTACGCGGCCAGCACCGTGCCCGGCGGGAAGGCGGTGTTGTACGAGTAGCGGAAGGTGAGCATCCAGTCCGCGGCGTACCGGGCCAGGTCGAGCCAGCGGTCCTCTCCGGTGCGGCGGAACAGCGCGAGATAGGCCATGAGTGCGACGTAGCCATCTTCGGACGTGGGCGCAAGATCAACGTCTTCGGGTGCGCCGTGCAGGAACTCGGCAGTGACGAAGCGTGCGTAGTAGGCGCCGGCCCGGACAGCGGCCGCGAGGTACGTGCCGGCGTCGTCCCAGCGCGCCGCCTCCGCCAGGGCGTTGACCCAGGCGAGCCCGGCCGACCCGTCCCAGGAGAGCACCTCGCCGGTGAACGCGTCATGCGCTGAGCCGAGATTGCCGTCGGCTCGCTGCCGGGCGACCACCGCGTCCAGGTTGGCAGAGACGGCGTCGGCCCATTCCGGCCGGGACGACCGCAGATCGCCGCCCAACTCCAGCGCACGGACCAGGAAGAGTGTGGCCTCGCCCAGCGTGCGCGAATGCAGCGCATGCTGGACCGGCGACCAGCTCTGCGACCAGCCTCGATCGCGGTACCACACCGCCCAGAACGTCCCGGACGGCGAGAGGTTCGCGCAGATGAAGTCGATGACCTGCTGCGCCGCAGCAGCTTCCGCCTCAGCACCCACCCGCCGACCGTGGACGAGCAAGGCGTAGGCCCACGGGATGCCGCTCACCCAGCCCACATGCATGGCCTGTCGATCGACCGGCAAGCCGTCCTGACCGCTCACCTCGCGGTCGAAGCCGACGGTCTCGAGCAGCACCCCGGGTGCTGCGAAGTGCCAGCGGAGCAGCCCGTGGGCGGCGAGGTCGGCCGCCTGCCCGAGGCCGACCCACGGGTTCAGCGGCGCGTGCCGCCGTGCCCGGCCGTGCTCCTCACGCAGCACGTCGGCATAGCTGTGCCGGTCGCCGTCGAGTTCGTGGACGGCGACATCGAGCACCACCGACTCCCCCGGCTGCCACTGGTGGTTCGCCACCTCTGCCGGGGCCGGCCGGGCGGAGCCGTCATAGCTGATCGGGTCTTCCCGGAACGGGAAACGCAGATGCACAGCGGCCCGGCCGGTCAGAGCGTCGTGCGCGATGCCGAGCCCGGTCATGCCGAGCGGGCTGGTGTCGGCGGTGACCAGTGCGATTCCGTCCGACGGCGTCCAGCCGAAGACTGCCGGAGTCGCGGCACGGTCGGCGCGGAACTCCCAATGGTCGCTGACCATCGCGGCCGGGTCGGCGGCGCCGACCGCGAAGCGGGGAAACACCCGGTGGCAGTCCGCCGGTCGGTTCTCACCGTAGAACGCGCCGGGGATCAGCCACCACGGCGAGTCGGTCACGGTGGCAAGCTCGGCGCGCAACCGTACCGACGCGGTTGTCGGCTGCTCGCCGGTGTAGGTGATCTCCAGGCGCAGCGCACGGCGGCCGGTGCTGTCCGGTGCGCCAACCGACGTCCTGATCACGAAGTCGGGTAATGGGCTTGTCTCGACCGTCCCGTTCCGCCACCGCAGCTCGACAGTGCGTCCGGCGAGCGCCGAGCCGTGGGTGGGTCCGAGCACCGTGCGCTCAGTCACCGCGGCGGCGCTGGGCGGGAGCTTCGGCTTCAGCGGGCATCGTGGCATCCGACGCGGCGGGATCCGGTGCTGCGGTCGACTGCCCACCCGGCGCCGGATCAGCCGGCGCCGAATCGAACGGCGCATTCGGCTCGCTGAGGTCGCGTTCGATCAGATCCACCTCGCGCACCTCACCGCCATCGGCGGGAACGCGAAACGTCCGCAGCTGACTGGGCCCGAAACCGGCCTCGACGGCGCGGCCCAGCATCGGCAATTCCAGTCGGGCGCGGCCCGGCCGGCCGGTGGTCTCGACCGCGCGCACGATGACATCGGCCTGCGCTGCGTCGTCCTCGGCGCCCTTGACCGCGGTGATCATGATCTGACCGCCGCCGTCCGCGGCGAAGCTGGCCTGCGGGGGCAACGAGCCGGGGTGGAAGCTCTCCACCATGGCGCGCATCGGAGAACCGAGTTCGGCCGCGCGGCGGGCAAGTCCGGCAGCGCGCCAATCGCCGGCGTGCGGGACCAGCCGGTAGCTGAAGGTCTGCATGCCCTGGTCCTGGAAGCTGTAGAACCCGTCCGGGTCGAGCAGCCGCGGGTCGTGCCAGGAGTACACCGGGCTGCGCACCGCGGTGATGCCGATGCTGACGGTGTCGCCGCCGTCGGTTGCCGGCGAGACGTCATAACCGTGTTTGGCGTTGTTCACGACGGCCAACCCGGCCGGCTGACCGCCCACAGTGCCGGTCACGTCGACCCATGACTGCGCCGGATTCTCCGCGCCGTCGACCGGATGCTCGATCGCCCCGAACGGGATCTCGTAGGTCGCCACCGGATCCTGCACCGAGGTCGGGAAGCAAAGCTTGAGCAGATGCGCGTGCTCACGCCAGTCGATGATGACCCGGACCTCGAGGGCATCGCTGCGGTGATCGAGCAGGAACTCCTCGACCATGGTCGAGCGATTCCATTCGCGTTCGACGCGCAGCCGGGCCCGCAGCGGGCCGGCTTCGCGCAGCGTCATCCGCGTGGTGGGCATCGGATCGCCGGGCCAGCGGTAGGACACCACCCGGTGTCCCCAGGTGTCGGTGGGGTCCTGACAGATCCGGGTGTGCTCACCGCGCGCGCCGGCAACCACGTCGAGGCCGGTCCGCTTGTCGAGCAGCGAGCTCAACCAGCCGGTCTGCGGGTCGAACTGCGGCCCGGAGCAGGTCGTTCTCCAGCAGCGTCTCAGTGGCGACCAGCGGGCCTGCGGCCGTGCTGGGCGGTGCCTCCGGCGGCGCGGCGCCCGAGCGCAGCCGGTAGAGCCGGTAACCCAGTGCTGGCACGGCCGCGTCGAACACCGTTGCGGCCCGGCCCTTGTCGTCGGTGGTGGCGACCGACTGGGTCCGTTGCGAGGGAGTGACCCGGCCGGCCGCATCGACGACGTGCACGCCCACGGGCTGGCTGCCGTACTGCAGCTCGATCGCTGCGGTCACCGGCCACGGGTGCGGGTTGAAGACGAGGACCGGTTGGGTGTTCGCCTCCAGCGGCACGTCGACCTGGCGGGCGATGACGTTGTGCGTGCGGGTGATGATCCGCTTCGCGATCGCGACGGCCTCGCCGAGCTGGTCGCGGGCGTCGTCGTAGGCCGACTCGATCGCCGAGCCGGGCAGCACGTCGTGGAACTGGTTGAACAGGATCTGCTTCCATCCGCGGGCCAGGTCTGCCCGCGGATAATCCAGGCCGAATCGGGTCGACCCGACGACCGCCCACCGTTCCGCGGACAGGATCGCAGCCTGTGCCCGGCGTTGCCAGATCTTGATGCCCGAGTGCGCGGAGTAGCAGCCGGCGGCGTGCATCTGCAGGTCGTCGCGCCAGACCGGCAAGTCGGCTGCACCGGGCTCGGCCTGACGAGCCAGCAGCTCGTCGAAGTACCGGCGCGGCGAGGACATGGTCAACCTTCCGAACGAGCCCATCCGGTCGTAGCGATGGATGGATTCGATATTGGCGCGGGTCGGGCCGCCGCCGTGATTGCCCACGCCGTAGAAGATCATCATGTCGCCCAGCCCGTGGTCCAGCGCACCGAGAGACTTGTCGACCTGGCCGGCGACATCGCCCGGCGGGCTGCCGTACTCGAACGGGATGCGGTAGGCCAGCACCCGCGAACCGTCCGGCGACTCCCACCAGAAGGCGGTGCCGACGAGGGAACTCTCGTGCGGACCGGGGCGCAGGAAGCAGTACGAGTCCATCCCCTGACCGCGCAGGATCTGCGGCAGCATCGCGTTGTGGCCGAACGGATCGACGTTCATCCCGACCGTCGCGACGACGCCGAACTTCTCCATCAGGTAGCGCTGGCCGTACAGGCCCTGCCGGACGAATGACTCGCCCGCCGGCAGATTGCAGTCCGGCTCCACCCACCAGCCGCCGACCATCTGCCAGCGGCCCTCCGCCACCCGCTCGCGGATGCGGGCGAACAACTCCGGGTCGGACTCCTCCACCCAGCTCAACAACACGACCTGGTCGCAGGTGAAGACGAAGTCGGGGTACTCCTCCATCCGGTGCAGAGCCGACCAGAACGTGGCGCGCGCCTCCTGGTAACCCTCCTGCCACGGCCACAACCAGACCGGGTCGAGGTGCGCGTTGCCGATCATGTGCAGGGTCCGGTGTGGGGTCGCAGCAGGCCGCCCGGCTGGGTCGAGATCAGCCGGCTGGGTACCCGACGGCGCATTCGACACCGGCGCGGCGCGAGTGCCGCGGCCGTCGTGGCTGGTCATGTCGGTGGGCTCCTCGTGGGCGGCCCATGCCGTCACCGTGGCATCGCTGCCAGGCGACCGAGCCCGCGACGTGGAATCGATCCCAGGCAGCTTAGGACCGCCGTCCGGACAGGTCAAGCGCGCGCCGTCACCACATCGGCCGGGGGCCCGACCGAACTGCGTTCGCGCAGTGTCGCGGCCAGAGTCACCGTCCGGATCGGCGCCTGCGGCGACTGGATCCGCTCGATCAGCGCCGCGATCGCTGCCTCCCCCATGGCGACTGCGTCCTGGGCGACGGCGGTGATTCCCGGGCGCACCATGCTCATCCACGGCACGTCGTCGAATGAGACCAGGCTGAGTTGCTCCGGGATCCTGATGCCTAGCTCGGCGGCTGCCCGCCACACGCCTTCGGCGAGGACGTTGTTGGCGGCGAAGACCGCGGACGGGGGACGGGACAGGCTGAGCAGGGCCCGGGCCACCCGCTGCGAACCGTCCACATCCCACCCCGCGGAGACGATCAGGGACGGGTCGAGAGCCACCCCGGCGGCGGCGAAGGCCGCCTCATAGCCGGCGGACCGGTCCCGTCCGGTGGTCCACTGCGTCTCGTCGATGACCAGGGCGATGCGACGGTGCCCGAGAGCGAGCAGCTCGGCGGTGACCCGCCGCGCCGCGCCCTCGTTGTCCACGACGACGGCGTCGCAGGTTCCGGGGGCGAACTGCCGATCGACCTCGACCACCGGGATGTGATGCCTGCCGAGGTATGCGGTGACCTGTGCCGATACCGGTGTGACGATGACGCCGGCGACACGCTGCGCGACGAACGCCTCAGCCGCCTCGGCCTCAACCTCCGCCAGCCCGCCGTCGTTGCTGAGCATCATCGTGTACTTCCGCTTGCGGGCCTGTTGGCTGACGCCGGCAGCCAGGTTCGCATAGAAGTGGTTGCGCAGGTCAGACACCAGCACGCCCACCGAGTGGCCGCCCTGCTGCCGCAGATGCCGGGCCATCGCGTCCGGTACGTAGCCCAGCTCCCGCGCGGTCTTACGCACCCGGTCCCGCACGGCCGGAGCAACGTAGCCGCGCCCGGTCAGCGCGCGCGAGACCGTGGACCGGGAGACACCGGAAGATTCGGCGACGTCGCGGATGGTGGCGCGGCGCACCGGTCCGCGGGCGTCCGCGGATTTCGGCGTGCTGGTACGGGTCATCCGGCGGCGGTGAACTCAGGGCGGCGGCCGGCCGCTGCCGACTGTTGGCTGGATCGCGTCCTGCTCACCGCGACGGCGACCACGACCCGGCCGCGCCACCTGACGGTTGCACGCCCGACTGGGTCCATCTCGACCTCCTGCTCTGGTCCGGCAGGGAACCGTCACGTCGTAGAGACCGCGGGCGCCACCTTACCGGCGTCCCGAGCCGGTGCGCCGCCGCGTCGGGAGGTATTTCCTGCGGTACTGCCGTGGCGCGGCGCACCACGCAGACCGTCGCGGCGGGGATCGGCCGGCAGTAGCCTTCCGACGATGCCGGCTGACACCGACTCGGCGCTGCCGATCCGCGGAACCATTGAAGGGTTCTACGGCCCGCCGTGGTCGCACCAGCAGCGGCTGGCCCACCTCGCGTTCTCCGTCGAGGTAGGGCTGAACACCTACGTCTATGCACCGAAGGACGACCCGCTGCACCGCGAGCGGTGGCGGGATCCCTACCCGCCGGCGGGGCTGGAACAGATCGCGGAACTCGCCGGCACGGCACACGCGCTGGGCCTGCGCTTCGTCTACGCCCTGCATCCTGCGCTGAGCATGCGCTTCGCCGACGACAAGGAGCACGCGGCCCTCGCCGACAAGGCCGCGCACCTGTTCAGTGCCGGGGTCAGGTCGTTCGCGCTGCTGTTCGACGACGTGCCCGCCGAGCTGACCGACGCGGACGATGTCGCCGCGTTCGGAGCGGGGCCAGCCGGCACCGGCGCCGCGCACGGCCGGACCTGCCGGCGCTTCGCCGCAGAGTTTCTCGCCCGGCACGGCCTTCACGAACCGCTGTTGGTCTGCCCCACCGACTACGCCGGGATCGCGCCGTCGCCGTACCGGGAGTCGTTCGCACAGGCCGCCCCCGACAATGTGGAGGTGGCCTGGACGGGCGCCGGCATCGTCGTCGGTGCCGTGACCCGCTCGGACATCGATCGTGCCGCAGCCACCTACCGTCGTCGGCTGGTGCTCTGGGACAACTTTCCGGTGAACGACTTCGACCCGAGCCGGCTGTTCCTCGGCCCGCTCACCGGCCGCGCCGGCGACCTGCGCGGCGCCGCGCTGGCCGGTGTGCTCGCCAACCCGATGATCCAGGCCGTGCCGTCGCGGATCGCGCTGGCCACCGTCGCCGACTGGGCCCGCGACCCGGCCGGCTACGACCCGGCTGCCTCGGCCCACCGCGCGTTGCTGCGGGTGGCCGGCGGCACTGGCCTCGAGCCGTTCGTCCGGGTGTGCAGCACCTGGCCGCCGAGTGACGACCAGGACCCGGAACTGACGACGGCCACCGGCGCGGCGCTCACCGGAGACAGTGCCGCGCTCGACGTGGTGAGCCGTCGGCTGACCGAGTTGGCCCGGTGCTGCCGTGCGGCCCGAGAGCCGGCCGACCTCGTCGACGGGCTGCGGCCCTGGTTGAACGCTGCGGCCGATACTGCGCAGGCAGGTCTCATTGCCGTCGACCTGGTGCGCGCCGTGCTCCACGCGCCGCCGACCGACGCGCGGGTCGGTGCCCTGCGCCAGCAGGCCCGAGCCGCCCTCGACCGTGCCCAGTCGCATCACGCGGCAGTGTTGCGACCGATAGTGCCGCCGTTCGTGCGCGCCGCGCTGGAGCGCACTGCCCCGGCTGGACCGGCGCGCGGCGACAAGCCGGTGCGCCCGGCTCATCCACCCGGTGCGACTCCCGGCACCAGCGCTGACGGATGAAGGATCTGACCTGTGTCGCGCAGCCCCCTCTGCAACGCGTCGACGTCGACCGCTTGCACGGGGCGATCGGCGCGGACCGCCAGCGCAGCGGCGAGACCGGCCGCGTGGCCGAGCATCTGATACTGCGGCTCCATGCGAATGGAGGAGAACGCGATGTGCGAGGCCGAGACGCACACCGGCACGAGCAGATTGCGGCAGTCCGGGTAACGCGGGAGGAGGGCCCGGTACGGGATCGGATACGGCGGCACCGGCACGGACAGGTAGCCCTCGGTGAACACCATGGCGATCGGGCGGGGATGCTCGGGCACCCACCGCCAGGTGCGCTGCACCTCGCGAACGTCAAGGTGATACGAGCCCAGCGCCACCGCGTCGGGCTGCGGTCGGGCGTTGCGCACATCGTGCTCGGTGAGGACGTACTGCCCCAGCATTCGGCGCGCCTCGCGAACGTACAGCTGGTGAGGCAGGTGATCGGTATCGGTGAACTCGTCCGCGGGCAGTCCCCAGCGATGCATTTCGGACCGGACCCGCGACGGCACGGCGGGATCCTGGGCGAGGAAGTACAGGAAGTCCTGAGCATGGTCCAGGTGGTGTAGCCGCAGTTCCTCCCGCTGGACCGGGTCCGCGTCGGGATAGGCCCACGCCGAGCCGTCCAGGACGTTCAGGGAGAACGGTCCGAGCGAGTTGGCGTCACACTTGCCGTTGGGCAGGTTGGGCTCCAAGCCGAGCAGCGATCCGGCCTCGGGCTCGAACCCCTGCCGAGCCCAGTGCCGGAACAGTCGTCGACCGAGCTCCCAGTGCGCCTCGTCGTAGCCGTCGCGTCGCTCGAACGGCACCCGGTCCGCGGCAGTGGTCAGGCACGCCCGGTACCCGTAGGCCATCACGCCGCCGTCGCCGGATCCGACCGGCGCGAGCGGCACGGACCGCAGTTGCGGCAGTACCGGGCCTTCGTGCTGGCCGCTCGGGTCGTCTCGAAACGGTGAGATGAACGGTGGCATCGTGTGCCGCCCGGGCAGCAACTCCTGCCGGCCGGCCCACTGCTCGCCATACCGCTGCCGATCCTCG
This sequence comes from uncultured Actinomycetota bacterium, assembly GCA_963703085.1. Lineage (GTDB taxonomy): Bacteria > Actinomycetota > Actinomycetes > Mycobacteriales > Jatrophihabitantaceae > DATAEG01. The sequence goes on from OY969789.1 coordinate 452,138, forward strand.
CGCCCGACCGCGTACGGCACGCCGGCAGCGGCAAGCAGGTCGCCCTCGTAACTTGCGTCGACGTATACCGCTCCCTCGACACTGCCCTGCTGCGTGGTGATGCGCTCGATCCGTCCACGCCGCGCGTCGACGTCGCGGAGGCGCGCCCCGAAAACCAGCTCGATCCGTGGATGGTCCAGCCAGCGGCGGAAGATCGCCTCGGCGACGTGCGGCTCCGGCCCGGCATAAGCACCGACGCCGACGCGGTAATGCTCGGCCACGGCCTGCCGGAATCGCGCCGCCATGCCGCCAAGCACCCTGGCGTCGCCGACATCGGTGTAGCCCAGACCTCCGGACGTCATCCCGCCCACATGTGCACCCGGCTCCACCACCACCACCCGGACCCCGGCTTCGGCGGCGGCCACCGCCGCACACACGCCGGCCGCGGTCGCCGCGTAGACGACGACGTCGGCGCCGGTCACCGGCGGCACGGAGTGCCGAACCGCATCGTCCTCCCCTCCTTCAGCCGAACCGCGGGATGGCAGGCACCGACCCGGGCAACCGGTTGGTCCTGGCGATCTGCGCGTACGCCCAGCCGGAGTCCTTGACCGTCCGGCGACCGGTCGGGTAGTCGACGTGGACGAGCCCGAATCGGGGACGGTAGCCCAGCGCCCACTCGAAGTTGTCCAGCAGCGACCAGTGGAAGTAGCCGCGCACGTCGGCTCCCTCGTCGATCGCCGCCGACACCGCCTGCAGGTGGGCGAGCAGAAACTCGATGCGGCGGCTGTCGTGCACCAGGCCGTCGTGCACCGGAGTGTCGTCGTAGATGGCGCCGTTCTCGGTGATGATGAGCGGCACCTGCGGATAGTCGTGGTGCAACCGCACCAGTAGCGCGCGCAGACTGTCCGGGGTGACTTCCCAACCGCCATCGGTGAGGTCTTGCCCTGCCGGTGGGCTGACCACCTGCCACGGGAACGGACGATCCGGTCCGATGTCGGCGGCGGCCATGACCCGCCGGGTGTAGAAGTTCACCCCGAGGAAATCGCTGCGCCCGGCGATCAGCTTGCCGTCGCCGGGCCGGATGATGTCCTCGAGGGTGCCGCCGAGGACCCGCTCGTAATGCGCCCGGGTGTCATCAGGGTAGCCGTCGCCCAAGAGGGCATCGAGATACCAGCGGTTCACGTACCCGTCCGAGCCGTAGGCCGCCGCCTGGTCCAGCGGCTCGGTAGAGGCCGGATCGCAGGGGAACAAGCTGAGCGCACAGCCGATCTGCGCGGCCGGTGCGCTTTCCCGGATCACATCAGCGGCGCCGCCGTGCCCGAGCAGGAGGTGATGACCGGCCGCCACCGACGTCCGGAGATCACCCAGACCCGGGGCGTGCAGACCCAACCGGTAGCCGAGCAGCGCGATGATCCACGGCTCGTTCTGGGTGATCCACCAGCCGACCCGATCGCCGAGCCGCCCGGCCACCGCAGCGGCGAACCGGGTGAACGCGTCCACACTCGACCGGCCGGCCCAGCCGTTGTCGGCCATCAGCGCCTCGGGCATGTCCCAGTGGTTCAGGGTGAGCAACGGCGTTATGCCTCGCTCGAGCAACGCGTCGACCATCCGCTCGTAGTGGTCCAGCCCGCGTGCTTCGGCCGGCCCCCACCCATTGGGCATGACCCGCGCCCACGCAACGGAGAACCGATACCCGCCGAGGCTGAGTGCGGCCACCAGATCGACGTCCTCGCGCCAGCGGCGATAGGAGTCGCAGGCCCGCGAGCCGTCGCCGCCACCCTCGATCGCTCCCGGTCGGGCGCTGAAGGTGTCCCAGACGGACCGGCCGCGCCCGTCGACATCCAGCGCGCCCTCGATCTGGTACGCGGACGTGGCTGCGCCCCAGAGGAAGCCTGGCGGGAATTCACTCACCGGCTGTCCCAGGCAACGGCTTCGCGGTCGACCAGCTCCACCAGTCGGGCCAGCCGGGGCACGGCGGTCTCGGCCAACGCAGCGGGCAGATCGGGATGCCCGACGAGGTCGCTCCACAGCGCGCGACCGGCGAGGAAGCCGCTGGCCCCGCCGCGGCAGGCGGCCCGCACCGCCCCGTAGAAGTCATCGCGCTCGACACCCTGGGAGAGCACAACCCACGGACCGGTGATCGACTTGCCGAGCGCGGCGCAGGCGCGTTCCAGTTCGGCCGGCGTGCCCGTACCGGCGCGCGGCACCTGGGCCTTGTACAGGCTGGCGCCGAGCGGGGACAGCTCGCGCGCCGCTTCGCGAATTGCCGCGTCGGCGTCCCAGCTGCCCTGCGTCTGCTCCGTTGGGGCAGGGCGCACCACTGGCTCCAGTACCGAAAGCACGCCGCGCTGAGCGGCCAGGGCGATGAAGCGGCGGGCCAGCTCGGCGCGGACCGCGCGCCGGGCGTCGCGCCGCCAGATGATCAGCAGCTTCAGGGCGACGACGCCGCTCAGGTCGAAGTCCGGCGCGGCGACCTCCGCATCGAGATCGGTCTCCTCCACCGGAGCACCTGCTGCCTGTTCCAGCTGATCGGCAGCGAGGATGAGACCGCAGCCCTCGGGCATGGCGCCACGGATCCGGTCGAAGCCGTACTGCCGGTCGATGAGGAATCCCGAGGCCAGCGGCCCGAGCGCGCGGGCGACCGTGCTCTTGAAGTCCACCATCATGGCGTCGGTGGCCGGGCCGGCAGCGGCCGGGAACATCGCCCGCAGGCTCTCCCGTTGGTCCATGGCCACCATGGCCAGCGCGCCGGACGGCCGGGCAATAGCGGCTAGCGTCGGTACTCGGGTTGCGGCGGGCATGAATCTCCTCAACTCCCGGCAGCTGGTGACGACGACGTGTCACCGCGCGCCGCCGCGCGGTCGGTGTGCGCCGCAGGACTGGTGGCCGCAGCGACGAACGCAGCGAACGCGTCGTCGTACTCGCCGCTCGGGGCAGTTGACGCGACCACGTGTTCGAGCACCGCTTCAGCAGGAGCGGTCAGCCCAGCGCGGGTTGCGGCGAGCAGCGCCGCACCTGCCGCGACGGCCTCGGCTTCGCCGACCACCCGCACCGATCGCGGCGTCACCAGCGCCTTGATCCGCAGCCACGCCGGGTTGGCCAGCAGCGCCGCGCCCAACACGGTCACCGGACCGGGCGGGCCGGCGGACCCGGCCAGCTCGGCCTGCGCCTGCAGCATCCAGCGCGCGTGCAGGCAGAGCCCTTCGAGCATCGCCCGGGCCAGCTGGCCGCGGGTGTGCTCCGAGCGCCGGCCGATCACTCGTAGCTGCGCCGCCGGGTCGGGTGCCGGGGCCTGCCGGCCGTGCAGGTAGGGAAGGACCAGCAGCCCGCTCGGGGCGTCGTCCAGCGCCAACACTTCGGCGAAGAGCTCATCGGCACTGGCATCGGGTGCCTCGTGCGCCAACCACCAGCGCACCAGGGCCCCGGCGGTGGGCGCACCGGCGAGGATGGCACGGTGCACGCCGTCCACGGTGACGACCACACTCATCCCGGCCGCCGCGGCCGCTGCCGGGGATGGCGTGGTGGGCACCACGGACATCACGGCCTCCGCAGTGCCGACCGAGTCGACGACGTCGCCGGCTTGGCGGGCACCCGCGGCGAACGCGCCGACCGCGTGGTCGTGCCCGGCCACGACGACGGGCGTGCCGGGACGCAGCCCGGCTGCGACGAAGCCGGGGGCACTGACCGGCGCGGCGATTTCGCCGGGCGGCACGACGCTGGGCAGCTGGTTCGGACGCAACCCCACCTCGCCGAGCAGGTCCGCGTCGAAGCCGTCGGGTACCGCGCCTCCGGCAGCGGGGAGCCGGTAGGCCATCGTCCGTCCGGCCAGCGTGTGGTCGGTGCCCAGCCGGCCGGTGAGCAGCAGACACACCAGGTCCGCCGCTCCGGCCCACCGGGCCATCGCCGACCACTGGTCCGGGCGCTGCGCGCGCAACCATGCCCAGGTCAGCAGCGGCACCTTGGCGCTCGGCCGGACTCCGGTGCCGGCGGTGAGCTCGGCCCCGCCCAGTCGGCGGACCAGGCCGTCGGCGTCGAATCCGCGGCGGTGTCCGTCCCAGCGCACCCATTCGCCCGCCGGCGTATCGGTGGCGTCCAAGGGCACTCCGGTCTCGGCCATGGATGCGATGCCGACCGCCTGCGGCGCGGGGTGACCGGCCAGCACCCGGCGCAACAAGTTGTGCAGGACGCCGGCCAGGGCCGGCGGCTGCGGCGTCGGCGCCGACGCGACGGCGAGGACCCGCACTCCGGCAGCTCCGATCGCCACCAGCGCGATCTTGGTGTTCGTCGTCCCGACGTCGATACCCACCGTGAGGCACGGGGGCGATCCACCACCGGCAGCGCCGCTCGCAGTATCGATCTGCTATCCCTTGCGGCCCTGGGTCGCAACGCCCTCGACGAAGTAACGCTGCCCCACGGCGAACAGCGCGAGCAGCGGCAGCGTAACGATCAGCGCTGCCACCATCACGAACTGATAGTCGCCCTCGCCGCCCGCCGTCGGGCTGTACTTCGTCATCGAGTACGCGATGCCGAGCGGAACGGTGAACCCGTTGACCCCGCCAGAGTTCAGATAGATGAGCGATCCCTGGAGGTTGTTCCAGCTGGCTTGGAACTCGAACAGGAAGACGATGATGAACGACGGTTTCGACAGCGGCATCGCGATGCGCCAGAACAGCTGCCAATAACTGGCCCCGTCGATGCGTGCGGCTTCGAACAGCTCGCGAGGCAGCCCGAGGAAGAACTGGCGCTGCAGGAAGATGTAGAACGCCGAGCCGAACAGATTCGCGCCGAACAGCGGAACCCAGGTGCCGAGCAGGCCCAGGTACTTCCAGATCAGGTAGTTCGGAATCATGGTGACCGATGCCGGCAGCATCATCGTGCCGAGTACCAGTCCGAACAGCGCGGTGCGACCGGGGAACCGGAAGTAGGCGAACCCGAAGGCCACCACCGAGCTGGAAATCGTGACCGCACCCGCTGCGATCACGGCGATCGCAACGCTGTTGAACATCCAGTGCAGCAACGGGAGCTGGTCCCACACCTGGGAGTAGTTGGAGAAGTGGAACGTATGTGGGATCAGCGCGTTGTCGAAGACCTGTTCTTTCGGCTTCAGGCTGGCCGCCAGCAGCCAGGCGAACGGGTAGAGGAAGGCCAACGCGAACCCGATGAGCAGGGCCACGGCGATGACCCGGCCAAGCAGCCGACGCCCTCGCTCGAGGCCGGACCCGGCGTTCGTCGAGCCGGCGGTTGCCTCCGCGGGCGCATCGGCGGCGATATCGGCGTCGGCCACGCCGACGCCGGCAATCACCTGCCTTGCTCGGATGTCGGCCATCACCGGTTTCCCTCGTAGTAGACGTACCGGTTGCCCACTCGCACCTGCACGAAGGTCAAGATCACCAGGATCAGGAACAGCAGCCAGGCCATTGCCGCGGCAAATCCGAAGTTGAACTGCCGGAAGGCCTGCTGGAAGAGGTAGACGGCGTAGAACAGCGCTTCATCCGGTGAGGGGTTGCTCTGGTCGCGCCAGAACAGCAGATAGGCCTGATCGAAGACCTGGAAGGCAGCAATCGTCAGCACGATGACGTTGAAGAACAGCGCGCCGGAGATCATCGGAATGGTGATCGAGAAGAACTTGCGGACCGTGCCGGCGCCGTCCAGGGAGGCCACCTCGTACAGCTCTCGGGGCACGTTCTTCAGCGCGGCCAGGAAGATCACCATGGTGCCGCTGACCCCCCACAACGTGATGATGACCACCGACGGCTTCACCCAACTGGGGTCGATCAACCATTGCGGGCCGTGAATCCCGATCACTCGCAGTCCCTTGTTGATCGCGCCGGTATTTCCGTTGAGCAAGAGCAGGAACATGGACGCGGTCGCCACCGCCGGTGTCATCTTCGGCAGGTAATAGATGGTGCGGAAGATGCTCGCGCCGCGGGTGGCGCGGTTGAGCAACGAGGCCAGGAACAACGCGAAGCAGATCTCCAACGGCACGGCGAGCAGCGCGTAGAACAAGGTGTTGCTCAGAGACTTGCGCACCAGCGGGTCGTCGATGAGGTCGCGATAGTTGCTCAGCCCGGCTGGTGGAGCCGAGTTGGTGGCCAGGTTGTAGTGGGTGAAGGAGATGACCAGGCTGTAGGTCATCGCCCCCAGCGTGAACACCAGGAAGCCGATCACCCAGGGCAAGATGAAGGCGTAGCCGGCCAGCGCCTCCCGCCGGTTGTACTTCCTGGCCTTGGCCGGCTTCTTCCGCTCTGGCGGAGGATCCTCGACGGTCGGCGTCTCGATTGCGCTCTGCTGACTCACCGAACGCCTCCTATCCACCCGCGCGCGACCTCCGGCACGGTGATTGCCGCACCACCCGGCGGAGCACCGCCGGCCGACCATCAGCCAAGGTCAGTGAACGACGCTCTTGTACGCCTGCATTGCCTTTCGCTGTGCATCCGCCAGCGCATCCTTGGCGCTCTTCTGGCCGAGCAAGGTGGTGGTGATCGCATTGAGCAGGTCGGCCTGGATGGCCTGGCCGGCCGGCGAGGCACCGAAGCTCTTGCCGTAGTTCACCACGTCGTAGTAGGTGGAGATGACTTGGTCGAAGCCCGCGTTACCGCTGGGCTTGACGTACTCCTGGCGCAGCGCCTTGTCCGCGTCGGGCGACCCGGTGAACAGCCCGGTATTGAGGCCGTGGTTCGTTTGCAGGGTTTGCGCGCGGGCTTTGCCGGCGGCTTCCCAGTTCTGCTGATTGGTCAGCCGGAGCGCCCATGCGCAGGCCGCGACCGGATTCTTGGCCTTGGCCGGGATGACGAATGACGTCCCGCTCGACACCGAGATCGGGTTGCCGCTCTTGTCCTTGAACGGCACGGCCTGCAGCTTGATCTGGTCCTTGTACGGCGAGAGCACGTTCGGGTACCACTGCGCATCGACTTCGGCACCGACTTGGTTCTTCACGAACTGGTTCTTCGCGCCGAACACATCGAAGGCGTCGGTGAAGCTCTTGACCTTGGCCCAGCCGCCCTGCGCGTCGGTGATCTTCTTCAACATCTCTAGCGGGTAGACGTTCGACGAGTCGTCGAGGGTGGGTTCCCCCTTGTCGTTGGTGAGCTTTCCGCCGAGGCCCAGCATCCACAGATTGGACTGACCGGTCGCCACCGGGTTGAAGCCCATCGTGGCGGGCACTCCCCCGTTGGTCTTGTACATCTTCCGGATGGCGGCCAGAAGCACGTCCGGCTTCGAGGTATCGATATCGGCATTGCTGACGCCGGCAGCGTCCATCACGCTCTTGTTCAGCAGAATGGCCGGCGGCTGGAAGAATTGCGGGACCGCCCACACCTTCTTGTCGTAGGTGACGTCGCCGATCACCGCGGGATAGAAGCGCTTGCTCGGATCGACGCTGTTGTCCGAGTAGCACTTGTCCAGGGGCAGCAGCAGGCCCTGCGCGGCATAACTCGCCACGTACTGGCGGTCCATCTGCACCACGTCCGGCACGTTGCCGCTGGCCAGGCGGGTGGTGAACTTCTGCGCGTCGAATCCGGTTTGGTCGAGCTTGATGGTGACGCCGGACAGGCTCTGCTTGGCGTCGGCCAGGCGCGCCTTGCCCACGTCGTCGGCGTTGTCGAACGCCCACGCGTTCAGGGTGCCCGACGGCTTGGCGCCGAAGCTCGCAGTCGCCGCCTTTGACGCGTTGCCGCCGCCGCTGGAACTGCACGCGGAGGTCAGGGCCAAGGCCGCTGTCACGGTGGACGCAAGGACGAGCGCGTGCCTACGCTTCATGTGCTACGGCCCCTCTTGAACGGCTGCCGGGCGGCGAACTCGCCGGTTGATGGCAGCAGCGGACTGACCTGGGATCCTTACTACAGCGGACCGTAACTGAGCCCTCTTCCGCGCACAAGGCACTCGTCGGCATCAGTTCGACTTCCGTTTAGCCGGCGGGGGAAACGGCCTGATCCGGTCGCCCTGGTGCTCACCGCACTCCTGTGAGATCGTTACCACATTATCCGGTAGAATGCACCCCGGTTCGCTCATTCCAACCGCCGACCGGCCGAGCGGGCGGGCTACAACACCTTGCCGAGAAACGCCCGTACTCGCTCGTTGCGCGGGTTGTCGATCACCTCGGCCGGAGGCCCCGATTCGACGATGTAGCCGTCGTCCATGAAGACGACCCGATCGGCGACCTCTCGGGCGAAGCTGACCTCGTGGGTGACCACAACCATCGTCAGCCCTTCGGTGGCCAGCGACTTCAGGGTGGCCAGTACTTCGCCGACGAGTTCAGGATCCAGCGCGCTGGTCGGCTCGTCGAAGAGCATGACTTTCGGCCGCATCGCCAACGCGCGTGCGATGGCAACGCGTTGCTGCTGACCCCCGGAGAGCAATCGTGGGTAGACGTCGGCCTTGTCGGCGAGCCCGACGTGCTCGAGCAGTTCGCGGGCCAGCCGCTCGGCTTTGTCCTTGCCGAGACCGCGGACCCCGGCCGGCGCCTCGATGATGTTCTGCAGGACGGTCAGGTGCGGGAACAGGTTGAAATTCTGGAACACCATGCCGATTTCCTGCCGCTGCCGCGCCGCTGCCCGGGTCGGCAGGTGCCGGTATCTCGTGCCGTGCGCGCGGAAGCCGATGAGGTCGCCGTCCACATGGATGGAGCCGCCGTCGATGCGCTCCAGATTGTTGATGCAGCGCAGCAGGGTCGACTTCCCGGATCCGGACGGTCCCAGGATGACGACGACCTCGCCCGGCCACACCTTGAGATCGATGCCCTTGAGCACCTCGAGATGTCCGAATCGCTTGCGGACGTGGTAGGCGTCCACCATGGCCGCGCCCGCGGAGTCGGAAGAACTCGGGGCCGGTTCGGTGCGGGCCAGGTCGACCCGGCCGGGTGTCGAGGCAGTGGGCACCGCTCCCCCGGCGGTCATGACGGCGCCTCGCTGCTGAGCGGCTCGATCGGTCGCGGCCGGCGCCGGATGATCAGGAAGTCGAAAAAGCCTCGGGGCGCGTTGCGGGTGGCGCCGCGCGCGTAATGGCGTTCGATGAACGACTGGCCCACGTAGAGGATGGAGGTCACCACCAGGTACCACACGCAGGCGACCAGCAGCAGCGGGATGGTCTGGAACGTGCGGTTGTAGATCGCCTGCACCGTGTAGAGCAGGTCGCCCAGCGCGATCACGCTGACCAGTGACGTGGCCTTCACCATGTTGATCACCTGGCTACCGGTGGGCGGAATGATGAACCGCATGGCCTGCGGCAGCACGATCCGGCGCAGGATTCGCAGCCGGGGCATTCCCAGCGCCTCGGCCGCCTCGGTCTGTCCGGGATCCACGGCCAGCAGCCCACCGCGAACGATCTCGGCCATGTAGGCCGCCTCGTTCAGACCGAGCCCGAGGATAGCGGCGAACATCGGGGTGATGAGCTTGTTCGTGTCCCACGAAGTGAACGCCGGCCCGAACGGGATGCCGAGCGAAACCCGCGGGAGCAGTGCGGACAGGTTGTACCAGAAGATGAGCTGGACGAGGGCCGGAGTGCCGCGGAAGAACCAGATGTAGGCCCCGGACACCACGCGGAGCAGACGGTTCTCGGAGAGACGGCAGATCGCCAGGAAGACTCCGCCCACGGCACCCACAGCCATCGCGACGACAGTGAGCTCGAGGGTGGTGCCGAGGCCGCGCACCACCAGCTGGGTGTTGAAGTACCGCCGCACGACGTCCCACTGGAAGTTGTCGTTGGTCACCAGCAGGTGCGCCAGTTGAGCGGCCAGCACCAGGACGGCGAGACCGGCCAACCAGCGAAGCGGATGCCGGTCGGGCACCGCTCCAGCAACGTCCACCCCGGTGTCTGCAGACCCGGACGGGCTGGTGCGACTTCTGAGGAGGCTGGTCATGATCGTGTTCCCTCGTCAGCTCTTGGCCAGGTTGATGCCGGGCTGCGGGATCTCGTTCGCCTTCAATCCCCATTTCTCCATGATCTTCTGGTAGCTGCCGTTCTTCATCAGCTGCTCCAGCGCCTGCCGCAGGATCGAGCTCAAGGGTGAGTTCTTCGGCGTGACCGCACCCTGGAACAGATCATGGAAGCCGTTGGACTGGTTGGTCGCGGCCAGTTGCAGCTGGCCGTGCGACTGCTGCACGAAATAGGTCAACGGGGCCATCGAGGAGAAGAAGCCGTCGGCCCGGTGCGAGCGAACGGCCAGGATCGCCGCGGACTGGTCCTGGTAGGACTGCACGGTCAGCGTCGGCTTCTTCTCCTTCGCGCACGTCGCCGCCTGGCTCTTGATCACCGTCTCCGCCGATCCGCCGGCCATGACCGAGATCTTCAGCCCGCAGCTGTCGGCCAGAGAGTTCAGGTGTTTCGGGTTTCCCTTCGGCACGGCGAAGACGACGAACTCCTTGACCCAGTCGACGAAGTCCACGCTCGCCTCCCGATCGCGGAAATCACCGATCGGGCCCAAGGCGAAGTCGTACCGACCGGCCGCGATGCCGCTGAGCTCGGCCGGCAGGCCGGGCACACTGACGTTCTCCACCTTCACGCCCAGCAGTTGGCCGAGGGCCACCGCCAGGTCGGCTGACGCCCCGTTCAGTTCGTGGGTGTTACCGGTCGGGATCTCGTACGGCGGGAAGGCACCGTTGTTCACCGAGACGAGCTTGCCGGCCTGTTTCACTTTGGCGGGCAGCCCGTCGTGCAGGCTGGTGTTCCTCTGCTGCGCGGGGACCGACGTGCCGTTCGTGGGGCCGTTCGTGGGCGACGGGTTGGAGCTGCATCCGGCTGCCAGCAGGGCAAGGATGAGTGCGGGTGCGGCGACGAGCGCGGCTCGGCTGCGCATCATGCTGATCTCCTTGGCTGATCGGTGGTTTCGGCCGCGGGTCGGGACGGCGACCGGTCGTGGGCAAGCACGCGGTCATCGACGCGGAATCGGCGATTGGCCAAGACCGGGAGCCGGGCGCGGGCCTGTGCGACCCGGTGCGGGTCGAGCGTCGCCCACAGGACTCCGGGCTCGTCGGCGAGCTGGCCCACCGGGACTCCGAGCGGGTCGACGACCATGCTCAGGCCGATGTTGCGCGGGCCGCATTCGCCGGCTGCGACGACGTAACACGTGTTCTCCAGCGCCCGAGCAGTGACCATCACCTGCCAGTGGTGCTCCTTGAGCGGCCCGCGGACCCAGGCCGCCGGGAGCAGCAGGGCCTGCGCGCCCTGGTCGGCGAGCAGTCGCGCCATCTCCGGGAAGCGGACGTCGTAGCAGGTCATCAGACCAACCGTCATCCCGGCGCAGCTGAACACCACCGGCTGCCCCGACCCGGGCACGACGTCGTCGGACTCCCGGGACTCGAACGCGTCGTACAGGTGCAGTTTGCGATAGGTCTGCCGCACGTTGCCGTCGGCGGCGACGACGAGCGTGTTGTAAGCGCGGCCGTCCGGGCCAGGCTCGTGTATTCCGACGACGACGGTCAGGTCGCTGCCCGCCGTGGCCTCGAGCAGGCCGGTGATGAACGGCCCGGTCACCGGTTGCGCCGCCTGCCTGATCCGCGCGCGATCCTCGCTGAACCTGGCCAGCACACCCTCGGGCAGCACCAGCAGATCGGCACCGCCGGCCCCCGCTTGCTGCACGAGGTCACGACAGGTGCGCAGATTCTCCTGCCAGTCAGCCGACGCTGCGAATTGGCCGATGACAACACGCATAGCTGATCGCTCCTCTCAGCCCGCCGCCGGCAGGGCGGCGAAGTCGGCAAAGATCGAGTCCGGGTCGATGCTCGCCTGGGCGACGCCCTGGGCGTGCAGTTCGGTGCAGAACGCGGCAGTCATACCGGCGTTCTGCTTGACGCCGTAGGGCATCCAGTCCGCACCGATCGTCTTGCCGATGAGATCGATGTCAGCCAGCAGCCACGGTGTCGTGTCTGCGAGGAACCGCCGCCGCGCATGCCACCGCTGCTTGGACTCCTCGAACAGGTCCACGACTGCTGCCGGCAGCCAGGGATTGGACTCGGCAAGGGCTCGGCGCATGGTGAGCAGATGGATTCCGGGGACGAATCCGGTACGGCGGAAATAGTCCAGCTCCTGGCGCGGGTAGTCCTCCAGTAGATGCCGGATCGGACTGCCTGGCTCGTGAAACCCCGGCGGCATGAACGGTGTGAAGATCGCGTCGAAGCGACCGTCGAGCAACCCGGCGACCAACGAGTCACCGGCCGGCAGGGCATGCACGTTCTCCGGCAGGCCGGTGGTTGGCTTGGCGACATCCGCGGCGGTCAAGGGACCGACGAACCACTCGATGGCTGCGAGATCGACGCCGGCCTCGCGCAGCACCGCGCGGGTCCAGGTGTTGCCGGAGTCGGGCCAGCCGGTCAGTCCGACGCGCCGCCCGGCCAGGTCGGACAGCCCGGCAAGCGGACTGTCGGTGCGGACCAGGATGCAGCGATGCCGGAAGCCGCGCATGACGAACACCGGCAACCCGATCCACCGGTCGTCTCCACGCGCCCGCGCCAAGGCGTACCGGCTGAACGAGGTCTCACCGCCGTCCAGGTCGGGTTCGGCCGAGACGTCGGGGGTGAGCGTCCTCGTCTCGAGCGCGAGGTCGAAGTCGTCCGGGGCCACCGCCGCCGCGAGCAGCGGTGTCACGTGGTCCCAGTCGCGCATGGCGAGCCGGACGCGTGGTCTGAGCATGCCGTCGATCTCCGGGGGGGCCGATGAACAGAACACCCCGACGTTATGTTCACTTGTCCGGGCACACAAGAGGCATTATGTTACTGATCATAACTAGCGACGCCTCGGAGATCGCCTCATGGACCGTGACATCGACGCCGCCGCCCTGGCCGAACACATCGGGCACCCCAGCGCGCGGGGCATCGCCTCGGCTATCACCGCCCTGGTCCGCGGTGGTGACCTGGCGCCCGGGGTGCGGCTGCCCACTGTGCGCGGCCTGGCCACTGAACTCGGGGTGAGTCCGGCAACCGTCGCGCAGGCCTGGTCAACGCTGCGGCTGCGCCGGGTGATCGCCACCGGTCGGCGCAACGGCACCACGGTGCTCGGCGCGCCGTCGCTGCCGCACCCGACCCGGTTCGAACGGATCGGCAACTTCGGCAATCGGCTGAACATCGACCTGTCCTGGGCGGTGCCCGACCCGGCGCTGCTCCCCCCACTGGAGGCAGCGCTGGTGTCGGCGCTGGATGACCCCGGCCTGCACGACTACGCCCGAGAACCGATCACCGCCCGGCTGCGCGACGCCGTCGCGGGCAGTTGGCCGTTCCCGGCCGAATCCTGGCTGGCCGTCGGCGGCGGGTACGAAGGGCTGCACCTCATCTGCCAGACCTCGATCCAGCCCGGTGACCGGGTCGCGGTCGAGCAGCCCACCGCCCCGCGCATCCTCGACATCCTCGACGCGGTCGGCGCGGAGCTCATCCCGGTCGCCTGCGATGTGCACGGGCCGCTGCCCGATCAGCTGCAGCGCGCCCTTCGCACCGATCCGGTCGCGTTCGTGTACCAGCCGCGCACCCATTCGCCGTGCGGGCACTCGGTGGCGCCGGCCCGGCTGCAGGAGCTGGCTGATGCCCTCAGCCCGGTGAGCGCCCTGGTGATCGAAGATGACGGGCAGGGCGACCTCTCGGCCACGCCGCGGATCAGCATCGGCACCGTGCTGCCCGAGCGGACCGTGCACATCCGGTCCTTCTCCAAGCCGTACGGACCCGACCTCCGGTTGGCGGTGCTGGCCGGCGCGCCCGACGCGGTGGAGCGAGCCAGGGTGTACCGAACCTTCGGCACCGGCTGGACCAGTCGCATCCTGCAGGACGCCGCCGCATACCTGCTCACCGACGCCTCGACTCAGGCCGTGGTCGACGAGGCCCGCTCGATCTACCAGCAGCGCCGCCGAGCCGTCGCTGACCCCCTTGCCGAGCTGGGCGTGCCTACCCAGAATGCCGACGGTCTTTGCCTGTGGGTACCGGTCCAGGACGAGCGCCACGCCCTGGTGACCCTTGCCGCGCACGGCATTTCAGCCAGTCCCGGCAGCCGCTACCACAGCAGTGCCGGCGCACCACATATCCGAGTGGGGACCGGACGGCTCACCGAGCAAGCTGCATACGTGGCGGAAAGCCTCGCCCTGGCCGCAGGCCCACACGTGGATTGAGCACGATCGCGCTCAGTCGGCCGCTGTCCGCTGGGCTCAGCGGTGCGCGAGCCAGGCCAGGATGCCGTCGGCGACCGACTGGGCGATCCGCTGCCGGCCGCCGGCGGTGGACTGCCGGGCCGCGTCCCCGGCATTGCGCATGTTGCCGAGTTCGAGAAACGTCGAGGGCACCGTGGCCAGATTGAGCGCACCGAAGTCCTCGCGCGGGTAGTACCCGTTCGTGCCGAGGTAGGTCGAGGTGGTGAAGCCCGACGAGGCAAGCACCGAGTCGTGCAGGGCGACGGTGAGCGTGTGTGACTGCGCCGCCACTTTCGGCCCGGCCGGTGGCCTGGAGTCCTCACAGATGTGGAAGCCGTGGCCGGCGCCGTTGGCGGTGCCGTCCGCATGAATGCTGATCACCGCGGCTACGCCAGGGCGGTTGCCGATCTCGGCCCGGGTCGTGATGCACGGACCCGCGCTGGTGTCGTTGGGCCGGGTCAGCACCACGGTGATTCCGTGCCCGGTCAGGATCGAACGGATGCGCACCGACACGTCCCAGTTGAAGGCGTGCTCGGGATAGCCGGCAGTGGTGTTGGTGCCGGTGGTGTCGCAGAAGTTGGTATGCCCGTAACCGACGTTGACCCGGTGTGACACAGCAGGGTTGTTGGCGTTGGCACCGTTGTGCCCCGGGTTCAGCACGATGGTGGTGCCGGCAACGGGAGATCGGGTGGAGGGACGCTGGCTCGACGGGCTCGAGTGGCGCGGTGGCGTCGTCGGGTGAGCCCTGGTCGGGGACGAGCGGGCGGTCGCCGCACCCGGCGCGGTGCTCGTCACGGCCTGCGACGACTCCGCCGAGCTCGACCGGGATGCCGTACTCGGGCCCACACCGCTGGTACACGCCGCACTCCCGAGCAGCGCCGCGGAGGCGAGCAGGCAACCGCCGAACAGGGAGCCGTACCTTCGCCGCGGCCGCACCGGGCCAGTCTTGCAGAGGCCAGCGCCGATCCCGGGATCTGCACATCGCTGAGCCCCGATGGGCAACTGCCTCGTGCTGACTGATAATCGCTACGTGGCCACCACCCGGCGGACCTGGTCGGACTGACCCATGGTCTTTGTCATCGGTGTGGCCGCGGCGCTCTCCCTCGGCATCGGCTACGTCTTACAGCAACGTGTTGCCGCCACCACGGAGCTGGCCGAACTGCTCCGGCTGCGGTTGCTGCTGGATCTCGTGCACCGCCCGCTGTGGTGGGTCGGCATCGGCTGCATGGTCGTCGGAGAACTGCTGGCCGGACTGGCGTTGCACTTCGGCACGGTCACGGTGGTCGAGCCGCTGCTGTCCACCAGCCTGCTCTTCGCCCTGGCTTTTGCCGCCGTCCTGGTCCGGGCCCGGCTGCGGTGGCAGGAGATCTGCGGCTCGGTGTTGCTGTCCGGGGCACTCGGCGTCTTCATCGCGTTCAGCAACCCACGCACGTCGCCGGCACCGGCTCCCAACGACGCGGTGCTCACCCTTGCGGTGTGTTCGGTCATCGGTGTGGTGGCCGCGCTGGTTGTGGTCGGCAAGCGGCGTGGTCTGGTGGGCGAATCGGTGCTCTTGGCCACCGGGGCCGGGCTGCTGTACGGACTGCAGGACGCCGGGACCCGGGCCACCTTGCAACTGGCTCAGCACGAGGGCATCCGATCGATACTGCTGAGTCTGTGGCCCTACATCGTGATCGGCGCCGGCGTGATCGGGATCCTGCTGTCGCAGAGCGCGTTCAAAGCCGCCCGGCTGGACTACTCGTTGCCGCCCATCGCTGCCGCGGAGCCGATCGCCGGGATCGCCCTGGGCGTGAGCCTGCTGGGCGACGTCGTGTCGGTGAGCATCGGCGGGCTGGCCGTCGAGTCGGCCTGCCTGGCCGCCATGTTGCTCGGCGTGGCCCTGATCGGGCGGTCCAGCAACTTGGCGGCCAGCTGCGACGTCGAGGTCAGCCCTGCTCCCGCAGCGCCCGCAGACCCTGCTTGAGCGATCCCATCGTGGCCAGCACCGCAGTGGGCTCGTATCCGCAGTGCGCCATGCAGTTGTTGCACCGCTCGTCCTTGCCGCGGCCGTACTTCTCCCAGTCGGTCGTCTCGAGCAGCTCTTTGTAGGTCTTCGCGTACCCGTCGGCCATCAGGTAGCAGGGCTTCTGCCAGCCGAGCAAGGAGTAGGAGGGGATGCCCCACGCGGTGCACTGGAAGTCCGCCTTGCCCTCGAGGAAGTCGAGGAACAGCGGCGAGTGATTCAGCCGCCACCGCTTGCGGTTGCCCCCGGCGAACGCCTTCGAGAAAAGCTCGCGCGTCTCGGTGACCCCGAGGAAGTGGTCCTGGTCGGGCGCCTTCTCGTAGGCGTAGGCGGGCGACAGCATCATGCTGTCAACCTTGACCTCGTCGTTGAGGAAGTTCATCACGTCGATGATCGTCTGCGGCGTGTCGGTGTTGAAGAACGTCGAGTTGGTGGTGACCCGGAAGCCCTTCTCCTTCAAGAACTTGATCGCGGCGACTGCTTCATCGAAGACGCCCTCCTTGGCCACCGACTCGTCGTGCCGCTGCTGCAGCCCGTCGACGTGAATGGCGAAGGAGAAGTAGGCCGACGGCTTGAAGTTGAACTTGTCCCAGCGCTTGCGGACGAGCTCGGCGTTGGTGCACAGGTAGACGTACTTCTTGCGCTTGACCAGCTCGTTGACCATCTCGTCGATCTGCGGGTGCATCAGCGGCTCCCCGCCGGCGATGGACACCATCGGCGCGCCGGACTCCAGGATCGCGTTCACCGCCCGGTCAACGGGCATCCGCTGGCGCAACAGGTCGTGCGGCTGCTGGATCTTGCCGCACCCGTTGCACTTGAGGTTGCAGGCGAAGAGCGGCTCCAGCTCGACGATCAGCGGGAACTTCTCGACCCGGCGCACCTTCTTGGAGAACAGGTACCAACCGATGCGTGCGCCTTGGCGAAGTGGGATAGCCATTTAACCTGCAACTCCTTTGGGCAACGTGAACGTGATGTCTTCCTTCGCGACAACACGTTCGTCGACGTCGACGGGGCCCAACGCACGCAACGTGTGCAGGACCTCGTCCACGAGATGGGGCGGTGCGGACGCGCCGGCGGTGAGACCGACGGTAGTCGTTCCGGCGAGCCACGCCGGCATGATCCCGGCGGCGTCGTCGACAAGGTGGGCCGGGGTGCCGTACCGCTCAGCGACCTCGACCAATCTCAGCGAGTTGGACGAGTTCGTCGAGCCCACCACGATGACAACGTCGGAGTCAGCGGCGATGGCCGCAACCGCACGCTGCCGGTTCGTGGTGGCGTAGCAGATGTCGTCGGTGGCCGACGACTCGATCAGCGGGAAGCGGCGGCGCAGCACGTCGACGGTCGAGGCTGCGTCCTCGACGGCCAGGGTGGTCTGCATGAGGAACGCGACCCGGTCCGGGTCGTCGACGGCGACCCGCTCGGCGTCCTCGACGTTCTGCACCAGGGTGATCTTTCCCGGCACCTCACCGAGGGTCCCCTCGGTCTCGTCGTGATCGGCATGCCCGATGAGAACCACCGAGTCACCGCGTCCGACGAACCGGCGCGCCTCCGCATGCACCTTGGCCACCAGCGGACAGGTGGCGTCGATGACGTTGAGGTCCCGGGTGGCCGCCTCCTCGCGGACTGCCGGGGCGACCCCGTGCGCGGAGAACACCACCGTGGTGCCGTCCGGCACCTCGTCCAGTTCGTCGACGAACACCGCGCCCTGGCGCTGCAGATCGGCCACGACATGCGCGTTGTGCACGATCTGCCGACGGACGTAGACCGGCCGGGAGTACCGCTGCAACGCCGCCTCGACGATGTCGATGGCGCGATCCACCCCGGCGCAGAACGACCGCGGGCCGGCCAGCAACACCTGCCGGGGTCCGGCCAAGTCGGCCCAGCGGCGCAGCGCCGGGCCGATCTTGCGCAGGGTCAGCAGCGCTTTCGCTCCGGACGGGACGGTGGCCAGCCGCGCCACCGGGCTGTGCGGCGTGTCGACGATGACCCGGACCACCGCGATGGGCAATGGCTGCTGCGGGCGCTCCAGCGCGCGCACCAGCGCCGCCGACTCCATGTCCACGGCCAGTGCCCCGGTCGCAGCCAACTTCTCCCGCTCGGCCGCGCCCTGCACCACATGATCAGTGCTGACCATCGGGCCGATGTGCACGCGCAGACCCATCGCCCGCAACTCGGCCACCAGCGGCTGCGCGGCGCGCAGCACCATCCGGCCCTTCTTGTCGCGCACTTCGCTGGCGATGAACACGTCGCCAGGTCGCATCCCCGGATCGAGTGCGCCGGCGACTCCGGCCACCGCCACCGCGTCCGGGCGCAACCCGGCCAGCTGCGACAGCCAGGCCTGCACGCGCTCGGCGCCCATTCCGCACCGCACTACCGTGGCGCCCGGCACCCGCCCCCGCAGCGCGGCGTACTCAGTGCGCAGCGCGGTAACCACCACCAGGCCGTCACTCACCGCTGCGTCCTTCCTGTGCCGAGAGGTACCGGCCCAATGCGCTCACCGGGAACACCAGCCGATACATCTCGTAGTTGATGTAGAAGTCTCCCGGAAATCCCGTACCTGTGTAGAGATCTTCGTCCCATCCGCCAACTGCATTCTGATTCTCCACCAACCATCCGACGCCGCGGCGCACGACTCGCGTGGAAGGGTCGAGGGCCAGCAACGCGAGCAACGCCCAGGCCGTTTGTGACGCCGTGGACGCGCCGCGGCCGCGCCAGCTGTCGTCGGTGTAGGAGCGCAGGTCCTCGCCCCAGCCACCGTCCTCGTTCTGCACCGTTTCCAGCCAGCGAGCCGCGCTGCGCAGTGCGGCGGCGTCGGTCGGCACCCCGGCTGCGACGAGCGCCGGCACCGCGGCGCCGGTGCCGTAGACGTAGTTCGCGCCCCAACGGCCGAACCACGAGCCGTCCGCCTCCTGTGCGTCCAGCAGCCAGCGCACCCCCTCGCGGGTGACCTCGGCGTCGCGCATCCCGACGTGGCCGAGCATCTCCACGACGTGGGCGGTGACGTCTGCCGACGGCGGGTCGATCACCGCGCCGAAGTCGCAGAAGGGCAGCTTCTCCACCAGCTTGCGGGTGTTGTCCGCGTCGAACGCGCCCCAGCCGTGGTCCGTCGAGCGCATCCCGATCGTCCACGCGACACCCCGGCGCACGGCCGCATCAACGCCTGGCACCACACCCTCACCGACGCGCCGCAGCGCGAGCACCACCTCGGCGGTGTCGTCGATGTCGGGGTAGCCGTTGTTCGCGAACTCGAATGCCCAGCCGCCCGGCTCTAGATTCGGCCGCTGGACCGACCAGTCGCCCTTCACCCGGATCTCCTCGCCGAGCAACCACTGGGTCACCCGGACCACTGCCGGGTCGGTGGGGGCACAGCCGGCGTCGAGCAACGCGGTGAGCGCGAGACAGGCGTCCCACACCGGCGACTGGCAGGCCTCGAGCCGGCGCACCATCCCGCCGCTGGACTGTTCGCGGATGAGGAAGCCCTCGAGCCCGTCGACGGCGGCCTTCATCGTGGGGTGATCGAGCGGGTAGTCGAGCAGGTGCAGCGCGAGGATGGAGTAGACCCACGGCGGCTGGATGCCACCCCATCCTCCGTCGGCCTCCTGCCGCGCGATGATCCACTCGGCGGCCCGGCGCAGCGCGGCCTTCCGGCCCGGTTTGACCGGCGAGCGCGCGTACCACTTCAGCACTTTGTCCAGCACCCCGAACGCGGTAGCCACTGCGCCCTTCGTGACAGCCGGTACAGCCTTGCCGGTGCGCAGCTCCGCCAGGCTGAACGGCAGCGGTCGCACCGGGCGCAACGTGGCCACCACGGTGATCGGCACGACGGTCTGCCGCGCCCAGCAGGCCCAGTCGTAGACGTTCAGCGGCACCCATTTCGGCAGCAGGACCAGCTCGGGGGGCATCGCCGGCAGGTCGTCCCAGGACCACTCGCCGAACAGGGCCAGCCAGATCCGGGTGAAGACGCGGCTCTGCTCTATGCCGCCGTTGGCCAGCACGAACTCCCGGGCGATGCGCATGTGCGGCTTGCCGGCGTCGTCACCGGCCAGCCGCAGCGCGGCGTATGCCTCGATCGTGGTGGACAGGTCGCCCGGACCGCCCTCGAACGTCGCCCACGTGCCGTCCTCGCGTTGCTGCGAGCGAATCCAGCGGGCCGCCTGCTCGAGGTCCTGGGGTTGCAGGATGCCCAGGAACTGCCGGAGCAGCAGGTCCTCGGCGTCCATGGTGACGTTGGTGCGCAGCTCGCCTTTCCACCAGCCGGCGGGTGCCTGGCGCGCCAGGAGATGGTCGCGGGCGCGCGCAACGGTCGACCGGACGGCGTCCAACGATGGCGACTCGGCAGCGTGGCGACTTGTCGTCGTCTCGTCGGTCCCGGTCACCGGTCGCGCCCGACGATGAACGCAGCCAGTTCGGTGAGCTCCGCCACCGCTTGCTGGTTCGGCAGCGCGAGGGCAGCGAGTTGCTGATGAGCGAGTTCCAGCCGGCGGTCCGCCTCGGTCATCGCCCAGTCCAGGCCCCCGGCTTCGCCGATGAGCTTGGTCGCCAGCGACACGTCTTCCTCGGTCTTGGGTGGACCGTCGCCGAAGAGCTCCGCCAACCGGCGAGACGCATCGGTGCCGGCGGCCAGCGCCGCGACGATGGTCGCGCTGCGCTTGCCCGCGCGCACGTCCGACGAGGACGACTTGCCGGTGGCGGCCGGATCTCCCACAACGCCGAGCACGTCGTCGACCAGTTGGAACGCGATGCCGAGCTCCCGGCCGAACGCGCCGAGCCCGGCAACGACCGATGCCGGGGCTTCGGCAGCGATGGCGCCGATGGCCGTCGAACAGGACAGCAGCGCGGCGGTCTTGCCGATCTCCATCCGCAGCACGTCGTCGAGGTCGACATTGGGGCGGCCTTCCAGCTCGAGGTCCTGGGACTGCCCGCTGATCAGCTCCTGTGTCGCACTGAGCAGGCAGGGCAGGCAGCGCAGGCCCGGCTCCCCGGCCCGGGCCAGCGTCTCGATCGCCGCGGTGAGCATGGCGTTGCCGGCCAGGATGGCCTGGCCCTCGCCGTACACCACCCATCCGGTCGGCCGGTGTCGCCGCTCCACGTCGCGGTCCATCACGTCGTCGTGCAGCAGGGAGAAGTTGTGCACGAGCTCGACGGCCACGGCCGGTGGCACCGCCGATTCAGCATCGCCGCCGACCGCCTCGGCGGACAGCACGGTCAGCGCCGGCCGGATCGACTTCCCGCCGCTGTCGGTCACCCGCCCGTCGGCATCCACCCAGCCCATCTGGTAGCCGGCGATCTGGCGCATCCGCTCGTCGCCGATGTGCTCGACGGCGGCCTGCAGGGCAGGACGTACCCGAGCCCGGGTGCGGTCGAGGATGCCCGGCACGGTGGGCCTGGCCGCGGTACCCGCGGGGGCCCCCAGTGCCCTGCGCGGGTCGCGCTTGGGGGGATAACTCATGGCTCCATCATTCACGGGCACGCGGCGCTCATGCGGCAAACCCCAGGGCAGCGTGTGCGGGCAGCTTCAAGGCGGCCTCAGCGGCCACGATGCCACTGCGGACGGCGCCCTCCATCGTGTCCGGCCATCCGGTGTCCGTCCAGGAACCGGCCAGCCACACGCCGTCGAATCCGGCATTGGCGGCGGGACGCAGTGCCGTGCACCCGACGCCCTGCCGGAAGGTGGCGCGACGTTCTCGAGTGACGAACGTATCGATCACCTCGGCACTCTCGGCAGCGGGGAGGAGTCGGGCGAGTTCCTCGAGGAATTGCCGGGACAACACGCGGCTCGGCCGCTCTATTTCCTGAATCGCGGCGGAGATCGTCACGGCGAGGTATTGGCCCTTCGGATGCGTCGCCGGCAGACCCGAGCTCTCGGTGCGATCGAAGAACCACTGCACCGGCGAGTTCACGGCCGCAGCGAACGGCAGGTCGGTGACCCGTCGGTCGTAGAGGACGTGCACGTTCACGATCGGCGTCGCGCCAAGACCCGCCGCGGGCGCCGCCGGACTCGCGGCCAGTGCCGGTGCCGCAGCGAACGCCTCACGGTGCGGGGTGGCCAGGACCACAGTGTCGGTGGTCCAGGAACGGCCGCCCGCCGCGTTGCGCGCCCGGACGACACCGCCCGGCTCGACCGCCTCCACCCGGTGATCCAGTAGCACCTCGACGCCGGCCCGCTGCAGCGCCTGCAGCGACTTGACCGAGTGCAACTCCCCCAGTGGAGCGCCGGCATACCCGACGTCACCGGCCGCCGCATGATCGAGCAGTCCGGTGCGGAAGACCTTCGCGGCCAGCGCCAGCGACGCCTCGGCAGGATCCAGGTTCAGCGTGGCGGTGGCGACGATGCCCCACAGCGCCGAGATGGTGGCCGCGTTCTGGCCGTGGGCGAGCAGGTAGTCGCCGAGGGACTGAGCATCCAGGCGGGGGTCGCCGGGGTCCAGCCGCTTCAAGGCAAGCGCACCGCGCACCGCGCGCACTCGGTCGGCCGGGCTCAGCAGCGAGTACCGGGCCAGCGCTGCACCCAGATGGGCCGGTGCCGGTACGCCGGGAAGCCGGCTCAACCGGGCCCGCCGGCCGTCCGCGCGCAAGACCGGGATGTCCAGTCGGGGCTGAAGGGTCACGTCGTGCTGCGCGCCGATGCGCCGCAGTAGCCACTGATAGGCCGCACAGCAACGCAGGAAGACGTGCTGGCCGTTGTCAATGGACAGCTCGCCACGACGGAACGAGAACGCCGCGCCACCGAGGCGGTTGCGGCCCTCGAGGAGCACGACCTCCCGGCCGTTGTCGGCTAGTCGCAGCGCGGCCGCGATTCCGGCCAACCCGCCGCCCACGACGACTGCGGGCGATTCAGCCACGTCGCCGACCCCACCCGGTGAGCGAGCGGGCTGCGACCTGCAGCTTGTCTCTGGTCGGCAAGGACATCCGACCGCGCATCATCTGCGTTGGATCGGCGGCAATGCGTTGCAGGAGTTCTCGGTAGATGCCGGCCATCGCGGCGCAGCACGCCGCGCTGCGGCGGTCCAGCACGGGCAGCAGCTGCAGACCGCGGTCGTACCACCCCCACGCCCTGGCGGCCTCGAACCGGACGACCTCGGCAAGCGCGCCGTCCTGTGGGTCGAGGGTGCCGTCGGGCAGCAGGGTCAGCTCGCACCCGAAGAGATCGAGATCCTGCTTGGGCAGGTAGACCCGGCCGTTGCCCAGGTCTTCGCGCACGTCGCGCAGGATGTTGGTGAGTTGCAGCGCGACGCCGAGCGCGTCGGCCCACCCGGCGGCCTCGGCGAACTCGCTACTGGTCAGCGGCGGGTCGAAGACACCGAGGGAAAGCCGCCCGATGGACCCGGCGACGCAGCGGCAGTAACCCACCAGGTCATCGAACGAGTCGTAGGTGTTCCCACGGACGTCCATTTCACATCCGTCCACCAGCTCGGCGAAGGCGTCGGTGGGGATCGGCAGTCGCCGGGCCGCGTCAGCGAGCGCGACGGCGACGGCATCGTCGGGGTGCTCCGCCGGCGCGGTGGCCGCGGCGCGCGCGTCTGCCAGCAGCCGGAGCTTCTGCTCGACCGGCAGCGTGCCGTCACCGATGTCGTCGATGCGCCGGGCCATGGCGTACACCGCAGACAGCGCGGTTCGCTTGGCTGCCGGCAGCAACCGGATCCCCCACGAGAAGTTGCGCGCTTCGGCGTGGGTGATCCGCTCGCACTCCTGGTAAGCGGCAGCGATCGCCGCCGGGTCCGTCACGTCCGTCCTCCCACCATCATCCGTACTGTATGCAGCGCGGTGCGCGATTTCTTCGGGCGAACCAGCCCGGCGAGCACCTCATAGCCTTGATCGTGGAGAGCGTCCGCAGTGGCAAGGCCGCCCGCCACGTAGCCCGCGACTGCCACCCGGGCCCATCCTGTCAGCCTCCGGACGAGGGGGCGCCCAGCGGCCAACAAGTCGCGCGATCGAGCGACCTGCGTGGCAATGACGGCGCGCAACGCCGGCGGTGTCTCGGTGCCGAGCAGTTCGGCATCGGTGACTCCCGCGACCCGCAGTTCGGCGGCCGGCAGATAGACGCGGCCGGCCCGCGCGTCTTCGCCGACGTCCTGGCAGTGCTCGAGCACTTGCAGGGCGGCGCACACCGCGTCCGAGTCCGCGCAGTTGCGCGGACTCGCAGCGCCGGCAATGTGCAGCACCAGCTGGCCGACCGGGGCGGCGGACAGCCGGCAGTAGCCGAGCAGCAACTCGAAGGAGTCGTACCGCGTGGTGATCTGATCCGCCCGATTCGCCTCGATCAGATCGAGGAACGGCTGCATCGGCACGGCACAGTCATCGACCAACGGCCGCAACCCGACGATCGGTGGCAGCGTCGGAGTGCCGTTCCATAGCGCCCGGACGTCGGCCTCGACCCGGTCCAGTAGCGCGAGGCGGTCACCGGTGGCCCGATCGCCCACGTCGTCGACGAACCGGGCGAAGGCGTAGACGCGGGCCAGCTGGGCGCGCGGTCGTCTGGGCAGCAAGCGCAGGGCGACCGGGAAGTTCTCCGCGCTCATTTGAGCGGCAGCGCCGGCCGCGAGGGCCGTCAGCGACGATTCCCCGCTCGGTCCGCGGAAGCGGGCCACGCCCTCGTCACCCATGGGTGGCTGCCCACTCCTCGCCGTGATGTTTCGGCTAACTGACAAGTCGCCCGCGGTGACCCTGAGCTGCGCCATGGTGGCTGTGCTGCAGTCGTGTCCGGGGCGGGCCATGACGCTAGTCGTCGTGACCACTAGCCTACGAGTAGGGGCGCGCGACCGAGCGCGCATCGCCGTTGCGCAGCACGAAAGAAAGGCCGGATGACCGGTGGTGGGCAAGTCGTTCGACCTGACCGAACTCCTGGCGCGGCGCGGCGGTGAGCGCTACGAGCTGCAGAGCCGGTATCTGAATCCGCAACTGCCCCGGATGCTGCACGCCATCGGCTTCGACAAGACCTACGTCCGGGGCACCGGGGCGTATCTCTTCGACGAGGACGGCAACAAGTACCTGGACATGCTCGCCGGGTTCGGGGTCTTCGCGGTGGGCCGACACCACCCGGTGGTGCGCCGGGCGCTGCACGACGTGCTCGACGCCGACCTCGCGGATCTGACGCAGTTCGACGCCCCTCCGCTGGCCGGATTGCTGGCCGAGGCGTTGCTGGCCCGGGTGCCGCACCTGGACCGCGTCTACTTCGGCAACAGCGGGACCGAGGCGATCGAGGCGGCGCTGAAATTCGCGCGTTACGGCACTGGTCGCCCCCGCATCCTCTACTGCGAGCACGCCTTTCACGGACTGACTGCCGGGGCGTTGTCGGTCAACGGCGCGAAGGAGTTCCGGGCCGGATTCGATCCGTTGTTCCCGGACACCGCGATCCCGTTCGGCGACCTCGCCGCCTTGGAGCGCGAGCTGCGCCGCGGCGATGTCGCCGGATTGCTGGTCGAGCCGATTCAGGGCAAGGGCGTCGCGGTTTCACCACCCGGGTTCCTCCGCGACGCGCACCGGTTACTGCGCGAACACAAGGCACTGTTGATCGCCGATGAGGTGCAGACCGGCATCGGCCGGACCGGCGACTTCTTCGCGTTCCAGCACGATGGCGTGGAGCCGGACATCGTGGCCACCGCCAAGGCACTCTCCGGCGGCTACATCCCGGTGGGCGCCACGTTGGCGCACGACTGGATCTTCCAGAAGGTGTACTCGTCGATGGACCGGGTGCTCGTGCACGACTCGACGTTCGGCTCGAACGCCCAGGCGATGGCGGCCGGGTTGGCCACCTTGCACGTCTTCGACGACGAGAACGTGGTCGAGAACGCCCGGGTGATCGGCGAGTCGCTGCAGAGCCGGCTGAGCGAGCTGGTCGGGCGCTACGAGATGCTGCAGGAGGTCCGCGGGCGCGGGCTGATGATCGGCATCGAGTTCGGCCGGCCCACCTCGTGGAAGCTGCGCGGCGCGTGGACGGCTCTGCGAGCCGCCCGCAAGGGGCTGTTCGCCCAGACCGTCGTGCACGCGCTCTATCACCGGCACGGCATCCTGACGCAGGTCTCCGGCGATCACCTCGAGGTGATCAAGCTGATCCCGCCGCTCATCATCGGCGAGGCCGAGGTCGATGCGTTCGTCGACGCCTTCGTCGAGGTGATGGACGACGCGCACCGCGGCTCGGGCCTGATGTGGGACTTCGGCAAGTCGCTGGTCAAGCAAGCCCGCGCAAACTGAGCGCTACTCATGGAGCCGGCAGCGTCGGTCAGGCAGCGACGCTACGTCGGCTGCGGCGCTCGCCGGCCGGGACCAGCAACACGATGTCCGCCGGACGCCGGCCGCGCGGATCCACGCGCAGACGTAGCCGGCGCACCCGGGCCAGGACCAGCGCCACGCACCCCGCAGCGATCAGCGGCACCACACCGCACGCGGCCAACCCGACCCGCGCGCCGTAGTGCTGCGTGATCAGTCCGATGATCGGCCCGCCCAGCGCCGGGCCACCCATGCTCACCAGGATGTAGACGCTCATCACCCGGCCACGGATCCACTCGTCGGTCGTGGTCTGCACCGTGGTGTTCGCGGTGACCAGGAAGCGCACCGCGGTGAATCCCACCAGTGTCAGCATCGCACCGAACATGACGATGTCCGGGGCGAATGCCGTCATCGCCTCGGCCCATCCGAACATGGCTGCGCCGAGTGCGATGGACCGCAAGCGCAACGCACCGAGCCGCGCGGCAGCGATGGATCCCAGCAATGAGCCGGCTGCCACCAGCGTGTTGAACAAGCCGTAGCCACCCGCCCCCGTGGCGAACTCGTTGCGGGCGAACCCGGCCAACACGATCGGCAGGTTCAACCCGAAGGTGGCCGAGAACGCGACCAGCACGATCGTCCAACAGAGGTTGCGGCGCTCGGCGATGTAACGCAGCCCTTCGCGCAATTGCCCCTTGGCCCGCGGCGTCCGGGGAATCGAGTTGAGTTCGCTGGTGCGTATGCGCCGCAGTGTGATCACCACGGCCGCATACGCCATGGCATTCAGGGCGAAGGCCCAGCCGCCGCCCACCACGTTGATCAGGACGCCGGCAACGGCCGGGCCGGCCAGGCCGCCGAACTGGAAGACCGCAGAGTTCAGGCTGATCGCTCGGGGCAGCAGCGGCCGGCCGACCATCTCGCCGACGAACAGTTGCCGGGTGGGACCGTCCACCACGGTCACCAGACCGAGACAGAACGCCACGGCGTAGACGCTGTAGACGGTCACGTGGTGGGTCAGAGTCAGCACGGCCAGGGTCGTCGCCAGCAAGCACGCCATCGATTGGGTGATGAGCAGGAGCCGGCGCTTCGGGTATCGATCGGCGATCACACCGCCGAACAGACCGAACAACACGATCGGGAGGAACTGCGCGGCGGTGGTCACGCCCACCGCTGCGGCGCTGCCGGAGAGGCTCAAGACCAGCCAGTCCTGGGCGACGCGCTGCATCCAGAGGCCGGTCGTGGCCACGACCTGGGTCGAGACGAAAAGTCGGTAGTTGCGGATTTTGAGGACGGTGGCGAGGGTGGGCTGGGCGCTTTGCATCGCGCGGGGTTGCACGGAATCACTTCTTCGGTAGCGGTAGTCAACGGGTCGGCGCAGAAGCTGCAGGTACCAGCATCCCGGAAAGAAGCTGCATTGTTGCGCGTTATTCAGCTTTTACTTGGATTACTATTCGTAATGTCCTGCCCTCAACTCCGAGGAGACCCGATGCTCGACCCACTCCTACTGCGGACGTTCGTCACGGTGGTGGCCACCTCCAGCTTCACCCGCGCCGGCGAGCAATTGGGCATCAGCCAACCGACCGTCAGCCAGCACGTCCGCAAGCTCGAGGCAGCTGCGGGACGGCAGTTGCTGTCGCGTGACACCCGCGCTGTCGCGCTCACCGAGGACGGCGAAGCGATGGCCGGCTTCGCCCGAACCATCCTCGGCGCACAGGAGCAAGCGGTCAGCTACTTCACCGGCTCGGCGCTGCGCGGCCGGCTGCGCTTCGGGGCCTCCGACGACCTCGCCCTGACGCAGTTGCCGCGGATCCTGCGGGACTTCAGACAGCTACACCCGCACGTCGACCTGGAGCTCACCGTCACGCAGAGCGGTGCGCTGTACCGGCGACTGAAGTCCGGTCACCTGGACATGGTGTTGGTCAAGCACGATCCGGCGGCGGCCGAGCCGGAGGGCCGGCTGGTCCGGCGCGATCGGCTGATCTGGGTGGGCGTGGAAGGCACCAAACTGGATCCGGACCGCCCGGTCCCGCTGGTCACCTATCACGCGCCGAGCCTGACCCGGGCTACCGCGCTGGCCGCGCTGGAGAAGGCCGGGCTGACCTGGCGGATCACCTGCAACACCCGGGAGGTGAACGGGACGCTGGCCGCGACCCGAGCCGGTCTGGGCGTCGCGGTGATGCCGGAGAGCCTCACCCCACCGGACCTGGTCGCGATCGGCAAGCGTTGCAACCTGCCCGAGCTCGGCAAGATCGACATCGTGCTGATGACCCATCCGCGTGCTGCCAAGGAGCCGGCCGCGGCACTCACCGCCGCTATTCTCGGCCGTCCCCCGCAGGGCATACCCGAAGTTCACCAGCCGGCCCCGATCCGAGCAGTTCGGTAACCCACGACTGCGACGGCAGTCAGGGCAGCTCGACGATGCATCCGAAATCCGTTATCCGGAAGCTGCGATCCAGACGACAATCCGAGGATGGGCCACGACGATCGAATCGGCCGGCACTACGCCCTGAACGATGAGGCCGACCGACTGTGGGCCACCCCGCGCGGCGAGCTCACCCGGCTGCGGACCTGGGACATCTTCGCGCGCTTTCTACCGCCGGGTGGCCAATTGCTCGACATCGGCGGGGGTCCGGGGACGCACGCCACCTACCTCGCCGACCGCGGATACGAAGTGCAGCTCGTCGATCCGGTGCACAGACACATCGATCAGGCCACTCGCGCCGGGGCCGAGCACGGCTTCGCCTGCCAGCTCGCCGACGCCCGCAGCCTTCCGTTTCCGGACGGTAGTTTCGATGCTGCCCTCCTGCTCGGGCCGCTGTATCACCTGGTCGATGCCGGCGACCGGCAGCAAGCGCTCCGGGAGGCTCTGCGGGTGTTGCGTCCCGGCGGTGTGCTTCTCGGTGAGGTGATCCTGCGGCACGCCTGGATTGTCGATGCGACCTCCCAAGGGCTGCTCACCGAGCCAGCAATCTGGCGAACGTTCGAGCTAAACCTGCGCACCGGCCTGAGCAACGAACTTGATCGGATCACCGACGAGGTGTTCTGGGCGTTCTTTCACCGGGTGCAGGACGTCGCGCCAGAGGTGGAGACGGCCGGCTTTCGCACCGAGCGCTTGGTTGCTGTCGAGGGTTTTGCGTGGTCTTTGGGCAATCTGGGGGCACTGCTGCACGAGCCCGAGCACTTGCTGCGGGCGATTCGGCTGACCGAATCCGAACCGTCGATGCTCGGAGTCGGCAGTCACGTCATCGCAGTTGCGCGAAAGCCCGACAGCTCCTGATCGCCGCGGCGAGGAGCGAGCTTGGGTGGCTCGCGCAAGGGATTCTGCGATCCGTGGACAACAGACGTTCTGTCCACAGAGCCGATGACACCGCCGATTTGTCGGATGTCGGCTGTAGAATATGACGCATGGGAGAGATGCACTCGGCAGCGGCACGCCAAGCGGTCGAGCTGCTCACCAGAGGCATTGATGCGGTCGCCGCGATCCAGCCGTACGGTCTGTCGCGGGACGACCTGCTGGCGCTGACCCGTGCGGTCGAGACGCAGCGGCGGCGGCTCCCTGCGGTGGACCACCAGCTGATCAATGAGATCGATGCGCGTGGTGTCGCTGTCCGGGTAGGCGCTCGGTCCACCGCGTCGCTGCTGCGAGATGTGCTGCGCCTGTCCCCGGGCGAGGCAGCCGGCCGGGTACGGGATGCGAGCCGGTTCGGGCCGGGTGAGTCGCTGTCCGGCCAGCCGATCCCGGCGATCTTTCCGCAGGTAGCGGCTGCCCAGGCCGAAGGTCGGATATCGACCGGCCATGCCCAGGTCGTCGCCCGCGCGATCGAGGCGCTGCCGGCGGCGGTCCGGGCCGAGCACGGCGACTCGGTTGAACACCGATTGGTGTCCGAAGCGGCGCACTTCGATCCGGACCACTTGGCCAAATTGGCGCGACACGTCGTCGCTGTGCTGGATCCCGACGGAACGGTTGCTTCGGATGACGACCACGATCGGTGTCGTGAGGCGAGCCTGACCCGGCACCGCGACGGATCGGGCAGTCTGCGTGCCCATCTCACACCCATCGCATTCGCGAAGTGGCAGGCCGTCCTGTCACCGCTGGCAGAGCCGCGGCCACAGGGCGATCAGCGAGACGAGCGGACCGCGGCACAGCGCCTGCACGACGCGCTTGCGGCATCGGCGTCGCGGTTGCTCAGGTCTGGCGCCTTGCCCGCGTGCGGCGGGACGCCGGCGACCGTTTTGCTCACAATGACGCTGGACCAGCTCGAGTCGCGCATCGGACTCGTCACCACGGGGCACGGCGGCCAGCTCACCGTCGACGAGGCGCTCCGAGTGGCTGGTGAGGCAGAGGTCATCCCCGTCGTGATCGACAAGGCAGGGATCCTGGCGTACGGACGCACCCGCCGCATCGCTCCCGCCGGGTTACGCCGAGCCCTGACCGCTCGCGACGGTGGCTGCGTCATGCCCGGGTGCGATCAGCCGCCGGAGTGGTGCGAGGTTCATCACCTGAATCCGTGGTTCCGCGGCGGAAAGACCGACGCCGACGAGCTCGTGCTGCTCTGCGACCTGCACCACGACGGCCACGAGAAGCAGGGCTGGCAGATCACGATGATCGACGGCCGGCCGTGGTGCATTCCGCCGCCGTGGATAGACCCCGATCAAGCCCCGATCCGCAATCGAATGCACGACGCCCAGCCGTGGTGTGCGGAGCAGCCACCCGTCGAAGCCGACGCTCGGACGACGGCGTTCGAGTCGACACGGGGGCGCGGGTCAGTCGTTGATGCCGGTTCGCTCCACGCCCTGGACGATGAAGCGCTGCAGTAGAACGAACACCACCATGAGCGGCAAGATCGAGAACAGCGCCGCAGTGAACAGCTCGTGCAACCGGATCGTCTGCGCGGTGAGGAACGTCGAGAGCGAGAGTTGCACCGTCCACGACTGCGGGTCCTGGGCGATCACCAGCGGCCAGAGGAAGGCGTTCCAGCTGCCGATGAACGTCAGGGCACCGACTGCGGCGAAGATCGGCTTGGAGTTCGGCACGACGATGCGCCAGTACGCACCCCAGTACCCGAGCCCGTCGATGCGGGCCGCCTCCTCGAGCTCCGCCGGGAAACCGAGGAAGTACTGCCGGAACAAGAACGCGGCAAACGCCTGGAAGAGGCCCGGGACGATGATGCCGCGCAGCGAGCTGACCCAGCCGAGCGTCGATACGAGCACGAAGCTCGGCACGAACGTGACCGCAGCGGGGATGAGCAGCGTGCCGAGAACGAACCCGAAGACGAGGTTCGCGTGCCGGTACGGGATGCGGGCCAAACCGTAACCGGCCAGCGAGGCGAGCACGATCACACCGACGGTCTGCACCACAGCGATGACCACCGAGTTGACCATGCTGCGCAGCATCGGCACGGACGGGTCGTCGAACAGCTCCTTGACGTTGCCCCAGTGCAGCTGCGCGGGGAAGAACTTCCAGTTCGGCGAGGTGATGTCCAGATCGGTGCTCAACGCGTTGCGGATCAGCAGGTAGAACGGCAAGAGGAACAACACCGTGCCGCTCACCAGCAGCACGTAGCGCAGGGCCGATCCGGAGCGTTCGGCCGCGGTGCGCTGCCGCCTCATGTCGACGCCGTCTCGGGAGCTGGTCGAGCCGCCGCGCGGCGGATCTTGCGGCGCGATGTTCGATCCGAACGGTCCTGACCGAAACCGAAGATCGTTCCCTGGGCCACGGTGAAGAGCGCGATCAGCAGCGCCAGCATCATTGCGCCGGCGCTGCCGTGGCCGAAGTCCTGCTGGGTACCGAGCGCGATGTAGTACAGGTAGACCAGCGGCGGCCGCGCGTACGGCGGGTAACCCGAGGAGCTGGCCAACAGGTTGTAGAACTCGTCGAAGGCCTGGAAGGCGTTGATGAACAGCAGGATGAGCACCGCGATCGAGGTCGGGCGCAGCTGCGGGAAGGTGATGTACCGCAGCACCTGCCAACCCGGCCGGGCGCCGTCCACTGCGGCCGCCTCGTACAGCGACGGCGAGATCCGCTGCAGGCCGGCGAGGAACAGGATCATGTAGAAGCCGACCTGCAGCCACAACCGAACAGTGACGATCACCAGCCAGTACCAAGGTGGATGCGTCACCGACAACCAGGCGATGGAGTTGAGCCCGACCTTGTCGAGCACCGTGTTCGCCAAGCCGAAGCGCACGCCGCTGAAGATCGACATCTTCCAGATCAGGGCTGCCACGACGTAGGAGCACGCGGTCGGCAGGAAAAAGACCGAACGGAAGAACGACTGGGCGAACCTGGCTCGGTTGATCAACAACGCGAGCCCGAGCGACGCGGCGAAGGTGGTGGGCACGATGAACAGTGCGAAGACGAGGAAGGTCAACATGCTGTGTACGAACGCCGGCTGCTTCAGCAGGTCGATGTAGTTCTGCACCCCGACGAACTTCGAGGGCGTGACCGTGTTGCGGGCATCGAAGAAGCTCAGGTACAGGCTCCACAGGATCGGGATGTAGACGAAGACCGTCAACCCGAGCAGGAACGGTCCGACGAATACCCAGAACCACAGCGTGCGGTGTTGGTTGCTCCCCCGCCGTCGGCGCCGTTGCAGCGCCGCCGCGCGAGCGTCCGCCGCGGTCACGCTCTACTTGACGCGGTCGAGTTCGGCTTGCACAGCTTTCTTGACCGTGGCGAGTTGACTGGTCGGATCCGCGCCATCCTTGATGATCTTGCTCAGCGCGTCCTGGTAAGCGGTACCTGAAGCAGGCGTCCAGAGCAGCGGGGTCTGCGCCTTGCCGTTGTCGGTGACCATCTTGGCCGCGTCCGCTGCCGGGCCGGACTTCAACTTGTCCGCCTTCGCGACGAGCGTGGCCCGGGACGGGATATGGAAGCCGTAGCTCTGCGCGAAGTCGAGCTGATCATCGGTCTGATCCACCCAGAGCCACTTGACGAAGGCTTTGGCAGCATCGATGTTCTTGCTCTTCGCGCTCACGCTCGAGCCGTACGCGCCGACCGGGACCGATGCAGCGCCGACGGTGTCGGACAACTTCGGCCACGGTGCCACCCCGAAGTCGTCCTTCAGGGTCTCGGTGATGGCCGGCAAGTTCCACAGTCCGGTGAACTGCATCGCGGTGAGTCCCTGGTTGATGGCCGACGGGTCCGACCAGTCAGCCGGCGCCCCGAGCAGCAACGACCCGCTGGTGAACAGCTCGCGCAGCTTGGCCAACGACTCCGCGGCATGGGGATCGTCGAAACCGATCTTGTTGTCGTCGGTCAGGTAATCGAGCCCGGCTGCCCAGAGCGCCGGTCCGCCGAGGATGCCGACACCGCCGTCGTTGCCGACGAACAGCCCCTTCACCTTTTTCTTGGTGAGCCGTTTTGCAGCGTCGATCAATTCGTCCATCGTCTGTGGCGGGTTGACGCCGGCATCGCTGAGCATGCTCTTGCGGTAAACCAGAAGTTGCATGTCGATGACCTGCGGAACCGCGTAAAGCGAGCCCTGGTAGGTCATCCGCTTGATCAGCGCCGGGTTGAAGTCGCTCTGCGCATCACCCAGGATGCCGTCCAACGCAACAACCTGCTTGCCCTTGATCTGGTCGATGTTCGGCCCGTTGCCCTCTTCGAAGACGTCCGGGCCCTGGCTGGTGAGCAGCGCGGCGGCGACCTTCTTGTCGTAGTCGCCGGGCGTCCAGGTGACGGCGACCTTGGCCTTCTTGTAGGCCGCGGCGTAGCGCTTCACCGCCTGCTCGGTGCCGGCCTCGCCGTACTGGTGGTACCACTGCGCGAGTGAGGGAGTGCCGCCTGAGCCGGTGTTCTTGCTGCGGCCGGTGTTCGATCCGCAGGCCGCCAGGGCAGCCAGCGCGGCCCCTGCGCCGGTCACGCCGAAGAACGTGCGCCGATTCATGGCTGGGATGCGGGGTAGCTCGCTCATGTGGCACTCCGGGGTCTCGAATCAGGACGGCATCAGAATTTACCGCCTGCGGGCTCTCATCCGGTGCCCACCCAGCCGGCATCATCGAGCAGGTGCACCGAGATGTCCCACAACCGCTCGGCATTGGCTGCATCGAGGGCATAACCGGCGACCCCGCCGACGCCGGCTTCCCCGCGCCGCCGGATGACCGGGGCCTCGGCACAGTCCTCGAAGTACCGGCCGCCGACACCGGCCAGCTGCGGCGAAGTGGCAAGCAGCACGGAGGTCGCCGCACCCTGCTCGACCGATTTGAACCGCGCACCGGCGCGGCGGAATCGCTCCTCAGCCTCGGCCAAGTAGGCCGCGCCACCGACATGACGCTGCAGTTCGGTCGCAATGCCGCCGGGCATCAGTGCATTGGCCGTGATGCCGTCGGCGGCCCATCGCCGGGACGCCTCGACGGCGAAGAGGACGTTGGCTGTCTTTGATTGCCCGTACGCGCCGAACGGGTCGTACGCACGGAAGTCGTAGTGCAGGTCGTCGAAGACGACCGGGGAGTTGAGGTGGCCGCTGGAGCTGACCACGACCACCCGCGCGGCGTCGGCGGCGGCGAGCGCGCGGTGCAGGGCGAGCGCCAGCGCGAAATGACCAAGATGGTTGGTCGCGAATTGCATTTCGTGACCGTGCTGCGTGCGGGTCAGTTCGCCGATCGCCATCACACCGGCGTTGTTCACCAGAATGTCGAGTGGGCCGTCCCAGCCGGCGGCGCAGGCGGCCACGCTCGCGAGGTCGGTGAGTTCGAGCTGCGCGACGGAAATTGCCTCGTTCCCAGTCGTCTCGCGGATATCGGCCGCGACCCGTTCACCCGCGTCGACCTGGCGAACTGCCAGGGTCACCGCCGCGCCGGCTCCTGCCAGGGCCCGCGCCGTCTCCACCCCGATACCCGAGGCGGCTCCGGTGACCACGGCCCGGCGCCCGGAGAGATCGATCCCGGCAACGACCTCCGCCGCAGTCGCCGTGGCGCCGAAGGGAGTTGTGATCCTGTTGGGCATCACTCAATCGTAAAAGGCGAGCAGCCACCGTCGCGGAGCAGCAACAGAGCGACCCGGGTCGTGCCGACCGTAGGTCCAGGCACGTGCGTCCGGCTGAGCGTGCGAGGCCGGCGCCATAGGTACCGCCGACCGTAGGTCCAGGCAGGTGCGTCCGCGCCGAGCGTGCGAGGCCGGCGCCAGCAACACAGCAACCGGGGCCGTGCCGACCGTAGGTCCAGGCACGTGCGTCCGCGCCGAGCGTGCGAGGCCGGCGCCATAAACGCAGCAACCCGGGGCCGTGCCGACCGTAGGTCCAGGCACGTGCGTCCGCGCCGAGCGTGCGAGGCCGGCGCCATGAACTCAAGCGTCGGACCAGCGCGCGATCGTGGCACTGGCTCGGCGGACCGCAATCCGGCCGGAGTCGGGCAGCACGTCGTCGACGAACGCGTACGCGGCGGCCAGATCCCCTGCGGCGCCGGAGCCGGCAGCCGCCTTCGCCCGCACCCCGGCCAGCCAGTCAACGATGTCGCCCCACCCCGGTGCGGCCAGTGACCCACCGACGTACTGCACCGACAGCGCCGCACACAGGTTGGCGAAGGCCAGCCGCTGGCGCAGTGGCCACTTGCGCAGGGTGCCCAGCACGAAGGCCGCACCGAAGACGTCGCCGGCGCCGGTGGGATCGGTCTCGTTCACCGGCAACGACGGCGCCCAATCCTCCTCGCCGGTCAGCGAGTCGACGGCCAGCGCGCCCTGCCCGCCGCAGGTCACCACAGCCACCGGCACCTTGTCGGCGAGGACGTGCAGTGCGTCGTGCGGATCGTCGGTGTGCGTGTACGCCATCGCCTCGACGCTGTTGGGGACGAACGCGTGGAACCCCTTGAGCTGGTCGAAGATGGTCGCTGACCACCGCTGCGCAGGATCCCAGCCGACGTCGCCGAAGAGCAGCATGCCCCGCGCCGCAGCGTCCTCGGTCCACGGCTCCGGTTCTTCGGTGAGGTGCACGAAACCTATCGAGGCGTCCGGAGCGACGCCGACCAGCTCGGACGGCCGCAGCGGAGCGGGGTGGCTGTGCGTGACCATCGACCGGTC
This sequence comes from uncultured Actinomycetota bacterium, assembly GCA_963703085.1. Taxonomy (GTDB): domain Bacteria; phylum Actinomycetota; class Actinomycetes; order Mycobacteriales; family Jatrophihabitantaceae; genus DATAEG01. The sequence continues at coordinate 488,435 of OY969789.1, forward strand.
CCGGTTCACCACCATCGACACGGTCACCGGCGAGTGCCAGGCCGGGAACCGCCGCGAGTAGCTGAGGTCGACGCCCTCCTGTGTGGCGAGGGTGCGCCAACAGAAGTCGCCGTAGACGTCATCGCCGAACGCGCCGGCCAGCGAGGTGCGCAAGCCCAGGCGGCTCGCTGCGATCGCCAGGTTGGCGATCCCTCCCGGACACGAGCCCATGCCGTCGGCGAACACCTCGGTACCGCGGGCCGGAACCGAGTCCAATCCGGTCAACACGAGGTCGAAGAAGACGGTGCCCTGCAGAAAGAGGTCGCAATCGGCGCCGGTCACCGTTGCGGCGACCGGCGCATCCTCAGCGCGCTCGTGGGGATTCACACCCAGGTACTCGTTCATCGGGTCCATCGTGGCGCACCACGTACCCGTCCGGGAAGCTGCGGTCAGTAGTGTCCGGTTGGTGCGTGCGGTCGTGCTCGGCGGTGGCGGCTTTCGCGTCCCGCTGATCCACCGCGCGTTGCGCTCCGCCGCGCTCGGCATCGACGAACTGGTGCTCTACGACGTCTCTGCCGATCGGCTGGGCACGATCCAGCTCGTCCTCGAGCAGGCGGCGCGGCATGATCCGGCGGCGATGCCGGTGCGGTCCACCACCGACCTGGACGACGCGCTGCGCGGTGCGGAGTTGGTGTTTTCCGCGATGCGGGTGGGCGGCCTCGACGGCCGGGTCCGTGACGAGCGAGCCGCCCTGGACCTGGGACTGATCGGTCAGGAAACGGTCGGGGCGGGCGGATTGAGTTCGGCATTTCGCACCGTTCCGGTTGCCGTGCGCATTGCCCACCGGATCGCCGAGCTGGCCCCGTCGGCCTGGGTGATCACCATGACCAATCCGGCGGGCATCGTCACCGAAGCGATGGCACCGGTGCTGGGCGAGCGAGTCGTCGGGGTCTGCGACTCGGCCAGCGGACTCGTTGCCCGTGCTGCTCGCGCGCTCGGCGTTCCCGCTTCTTCCACCGAAGTCGACTACCTGGGCCTGAACCACTTGGGGTGGCTGCGCTCCCTGCGAGTCGGCAACATCGATCTCCTGCCGGCCTTGCTGGCCGATCCGGCCGCACTCGACCGGTTCGAGGAAGGCCGGCTCTTCGGCGCGCCGTTCCTGCAGGCACTCGGATCGCTGCCCAACGAGTACCTCTACTACTTCTACGACGCACGCCAGGCCCTGGACTCGATCCGCGCGGCTGCCCAGACCCGCGGCGAGCACGTTCGCGACCGGCAGCGGACGTTCTACGCGGCAGCACGGCAGGCGCCGGAGCGAGCCGCGCAGCTGTGGCAGGAAGCCAACGACGAGCGCAACGCGAGCTACTTCGCCGAGCTACGCGAGCAAGGTCAGCAGCGGGCCGCGGACGACATCTCCAGCGGCGGTTACGAAGGAATCGCCGCCGCTGTCGCGCAGGCGCTCACCGGTGGGTCCGCCGCCCACCTGATCCTCAATGTTGCCAACCGAGGAACAGTTGCCGGGCTGCCGGACGACGCGGTGGTGGAGGTCGGTTGCCGCGTCGACCGAGCTGGTGCCCGTCCGCTGCCGATCGCCGCACCGAACGAACACCAGCTCGGCCTGATGTCGGCTGTGAAAGCATCCGAACGCGCCGTGATCGAGGCGGCGCTGAGCGGATCGCGATCCGCGCTGTTGCGCGCCTACGCCCTCCATCCGCTCGTCGGATCGCTGGGCGCAGCGGCCCGTCTCGCCGAGGACGCGCTCTCCTCCTGAGCAGCTGTCGGCTGTGGACGGTCGGGTGACGCGAGCGGGACCCGCGTCACCCGACCTGGGGGGCCGCGGCCGGCGGTCGGACGCCGAGGTCGGCATGGCGGGGGTAGGCGGCTGCCTCCTCTTCCGTTCTGCCGTTCTGTTGCGCGTCCAGGTCCAGCCGCGGCATGTCCGCGGGCGCTTCCGACGTAGCTCCTGCTCGACCGGCCGTGAACCGGATGGTCGTAGCTCGGCCGAGCAGGATCGCTGCGAGACCGAGTACCGCCCATACTGCGAGGACGGCGGCATGCGCCGTCGCTGCATTCCCGTCGAAGTAGGCGGTACTGCGCAGCAGGCTGGCCGCCGCGCCCGGCGGCAGCCACTGCCCGACATGATCGACGGGTCGTGGTAGCAATTCGGGAGCCGACGTAATTCCGGAGAACGGGTTGCCGAGAAAGACCATCAGGACCGCGCTGAGGCCGAGCCCGGCCGGACCGAGCAGGGCGAGCAGTCCGGCGGTCGTGCCGGACACCGCGAGCAATGCAAGGCTCAGCGCCGCCCACGTGGCGACATGCTGGTGCGGCAACGCCCCGAGGAACGGTTGTGCGATCAGGTACGCACCGAGCCCGGCCAGTGCGCTGAGCACCACACACATCACCACCTGCCGCCAGGCCGGTAGGCGGCCCAGCAGCAACACCAGGGCCGCTGCTAACGCGATCCCGCAGATGGTCAGTGGCAGCAACGCGGAGCTGAGCACCGCACCGCGTGGATCACCCGGCGCCGTCGGGACAAGATCGACCGCGCTGACCCGTAACCCGGACTGCGCGCCCAGTTGCCCGGCCGCGGCGACCAGCAGCTGAGCGACGACCGGACTGGCCGCGCTGGCAGTCAGCACTGTGACGGCATCCGCGGTGACCTCGATAGCGCCGTAGACCCTGCGGTCCACGATCGCCGTCCGGGCAGCCGCCGTGTCGGCATACAGGCGGAAGTCGAAGGCGCCGGGGTCGTGGTGGGTGAGCCCGGCAACCGCCTGCTGCGCTGCCGGTCCGGTGCCCACGACCCCCACCGGCAGGTCGCGGGGGGCAAGCCGCGCCGCTGGCCAGGCGAACGCGAGCACGGCAAGCACCACGAACAGCGGTACCGCCGCGGAAATCATGACGAGCCTGCGTCGGTAACGCAGATCGGCTGGTTCTGGCACCTCGGCCTCCTCAAAGCGAACGATCGTTCGCTATTGCTCAGCTTGACTCACCCGGCGGCCAAATGTCAAGACGAACGTTCCTTTTTCTTGTACGGTGTGGCCATGCCGAAGGTGACCCAGCAGTACCGGGACGACCGGCGCGCGCAGATCCTGAGCGCTGCGCGCCGGTGCTTCCTGCGCGACGGTTTCCACGCCACGTCCATGCACGACCTGTTCGCCGAGGCCGGACTCTCCTCCGGCGCGGTTTACCGGTACTTCGCGAGCAAGGACGAGATGATCATGGCCATCGCCGACGACAACATCCGCGACGTCATCGCGCTGGTCCACACCGCAACGACCGACCGGGACAAGACGTCGGTGGGCACGACGCTGGCCAACGTGCTCGAACTCCTGCAGGCCCGGCACTCGCGCGATGGCATCGGCGGGGTCGCTGTCCAGGTGTGGTCCGAGGCGTCGCGCAATCCCACGCTGGCCCGGCAGTTCGACGTGCTGCTCAAGCAGAGTCGCGCCGAGCTCACCGACCTCGTTCGCCAGCACCAGGGCGGTACCGAGTTGCCCGCAGACATCGCGCCGGACGCGCTGGCAACGGTGCTGATCTCGCTGGTTGCCGGTTACCTGCTGCAGCTGGCGCTCTTCGACGAGGCGGTCACCGCAGGTGTCCCGGACGCTCTGCGCGCACTCTGGCCGGCGCCGAGCCCGGGCTGACCCGGCTGCGGCGCCGCGCAGCCCCGCCGCCCCGGCGGACCGCCTGTGGCTGTCAGCTACCTGAAACCGGGGCATATGTGGTCGGTTCGCCGCGGGATGTCTGGAAGGATCGCGGTCATGGCCACCCCTCCTCCGGAGCAGCCGGGATCTCAGCCACCGCCGCCGGGCGCAGCTCAGCCCGGTCAACCGCAAGCCGGCCCGCCGCAGCCTGGGCAGTACCAACCGCAGTACCAAACCCACCCCGGGCCGCCCCCTGGATCCGGGTATCCGCAGCAGCACCAGCCGCCCGCACCGCCGGCGCAGGCCGGGCCGCAGGGACATCCAGGCGGGCCGGCACACCCCGCGCCGGGGGTCCCGGGTCGCATCGTCATCGACCACCTGAGCAAGACTTTCGGCACGGTGCACGCCGTGACGAACCTGAGCTTCAGCGTCGAGCCCGGGTCGGTCACCGGCTTCCTCGGCCCGAACGGGGCCGGGAAGACGACCACGCTGCGAATGCTGCTCGGCCTGGTGAAACCGACCGGCGGGGTGGCGACCATCGAGGGCCGGCCCTACCACCAGCTCACCAATCCGCTCCGGGTGGTCGGCGCCGCCCTGGAGGCGTCCAGCTTCCACCCGGCACGTACCGGCCGAAACCACCTCCGGGTGTACGCAGCCGCCGCGGGCCTGCCCGATGCCCGAGTCGACCAGCTGCTGGAAATGGTCGGGCTGCGTGATGCCGCGAAGCGCAAGGTCAAGGGCTACTCGATGGGCATGCGGCAGCGGCTCGCGCTCGCGGCGACCCTGCTCGGCGACCCACGGGTGCTCATCCTCGACGAGCCGGCCAACGGGCTCGATCCGGAAGGCATCCGGTGGTTGCGCGGATTCTTCCGCCACCTCGCCGGCGAGGGCCGCACCGTCCTGGTGTCCAGCCATCAGCTGAACGAGGTGCAGGAGTTCGCCGACCGGGTGGTCATCCTCAACCGCGGCGCGCTGGTCCGGGCCGGCTCCATCGAGGAACTCACTGCCGGCACCGACACGGTCGTGACCCGTACCCCCCAGGCCGACAAACTGCTCGAGGTCCTGACTGCAGCGGGCAAGCAGGTCCACCGGAGTGACCAGAACACTGTGCGAGTCCGTTCCGACGACACCGCCGAGGTCGGCCACTTGGCCTTCACCAATCAGATCGAGCTGCACGAGCTGTCCCTGGAGCGCTTCGACCTGGAACAGCTCTTCTTCGCGCTGACCCAGGGCCAGTACCAGGGCGCCGACCTGAGCGGCCAGCCGCCGGGCCCGGTCCCGGGACAGCAGCCGGGCGGCCATCCAGGACCCATGGGAGGCGCACAGTGACGAACCTGGTCCGTTCCGAATTCAGGAAGCTGTTCAGCACCCAGGTCTGGTTCTGGTTGTTGCTGACCAGCGTCGCGCTCACCGCTCTTGGTGTTTGGGGCACCATCGCCGGCAAGACCAACGACGCCGAACTGACGTATCAGGTGCGCGACGTATTTGCCGCCGCATCGGCCGCGGACACCTATATCCCGCTCTTCGTGCTGGGCGTTCTCGCAGTCACCACGGAATTTCGGTACCAGACCATCACCCCGACGGTGTTGGCCACGCCATCACGTTGGTCGGTGGTCGGGGCGAAGATCATCGCGTATGTCCTGGTCGGGATCGGCTACGCACTGATCTGCACCGTCGTCGATCTCGCGATGGCGCTGCCCTGGCTCAGCGGACGGCACATCCACTACTCCTTCAGTGACCAGAGCGGAGCGATCCTCGGGGCATTCGCCATCCTCGTGCTGCTCACCCTGTTCGGCATCGGTGCCGGCGCCCTGTTGCGCAACCAGATCGTCGCAGTCACCGTCGGGGTGATCTTCCTGGTGGTACTCGGCAACTTGATCGTCATCATTCCGGGGGTCAAGTACGCCTACCCGTACCTGCCCAACGGATTGATCACTGCGGTCATCACCCGCTCCAATGCCGATCGCACGTTGAATCACGTCACGTTGCTGTCCACCGGCAGCGCGATCGTGGTGCTCTGCATCTGGGGGTTCGGGATGGCCGTTCTCGGCGCCGGGATCACGATGAACCGTGACATCACCTGATCGCGGCAGACGCGGCCTCGCTGCGGTGGTCGTCGGCCTGCTGGTGTCGTTGGTGGCGCTGACCGGTTGCACTCTCGGCGAGCCGGCCGGCTTCACCTCGCGCGCCAACCGGTACTGCGCGTCGTCGGTGCGCTTGGTCGGCAAGCTGAAGTACGCCAGCACCGGCGTCGACGCGCTCCGCTACTCATCGGCGCGCTACCTGGTCGTGGAGCGAACGGTCTCCGAGTTGACCGACGATGTCGGCCTGCCCGGAGGCAGCCGCGGCGAGGCGTACCGGGACCGCTGGCTGCGCCCGGCCCGGGCGTCGCTGCGGCAGGGCATCGACGATCTGAACCGGCTGCGCAAGGCCATCAAGGGCAACGACCCGGCGGCCGTCGCCAGCGCGGTCACGGCAGCCAACGCCGCCGGAACAGCCGGCGTGGACACCGGCTACCTCGCCGCGCAGAAGCTGTCCGACTGCGCGGTGGCCTTCGCCCCAGGGCACTCCAGCAGATAGCAGCCGCGGCGTATCCTTGGTCGGGCAGCAAACCACCCTTCAACCCGACACAAACCCACGCAAATATTGAGGCGGCCAGGTCACCCGTGGCGACGACGGAGCAGTCGACAGCACAACCTTCCAACTCCGAAGCGGCCGGCGCGGCCGCTTTCGGCCCCAATGAGTGGCTCGTCGAGGAGATGTACGAGCGCTACCAGGCCGATCCGGACAGCGTCGACACCGCCTGGCACGACTTCTTCGCCGACTACCAACCACGCATCGGCAGCCAACCGCCCGCAACTCCCGCCCGTCCTGCCGGGCCGCAGCCGACCGCCAGCAGCGCGGCGCCGGGTGACCAAGCTGAACCGACGGGCCCGGTGACACCGTCCGCGGCGGCCCAGTCGGGCACCGCAGCGAAGTCGGACGGCAAGGCCCAGCCGAGCACCCCAGCGCCCGCCGCAGCCGCGCAGAAGGACGGCCGCCCGGCCGCACCGCCTGCTGACGCGAAGCCGGCGCCGGGCGCCGCAGCGAACGGCTCGGCGCCGAAGGCGGAGTCGACCCCGCGCGCTGACGGCGACACGTCGACCGTGCTGCGCGGGGCGCCCGCCCGGGTTGTGCTCAACATGGAGAACTCGTTGGAGCTGCCGACCGCGACCAGCGTGCGGGCGGTGCCGGCCAAACTGCTCGCCGACAACCGGGTCGTCATCAACAACCATCTGCGCCGGGCGCGCGGCGGCAAGATCAGCTTCACCCACATCATCGGCTATGCGCTGGTGAAGGCGGCCGTCGAGTACCCGGCAATGAACGCTCACTTCGCCCGCGTCGACGGCAAGCCCGCCGTGGTTCATCCCGAACACATCAACCTGGGCCTGGCGATCGACCTGCCGGGCAAGGACGGCTCGCGCTCGCTGGTGGTCGTATCGATCAAGGAGTCCGAGAAGAAGGACTTCGGCCAGTTCTGGTCCGCCTACGAAGACCTGGTGCGCAAGGCTCGCGGCGGCAAGCTCGGTGCCGACGACTTCGCCGGAACGACGCTCACGCTGACCAATCCCGGAACCATCGGCACCAATCATTCGGTGCCGCGGCTGATGCCTGGGCAGGGAACCATCGTCGGCGTCGGCGCGATGGAGTACCCGGCCGAGTTCTCCGGAATGAGCGAGGATGCGCTCACCGCAGCCGCGATCAGCAAGATCATGACGCTCACCTCCACCTACGACCACCGCATCATCCAAGGCGCGCAGTCCGGCGAGTACCTGCGCCGGGTACACCAGCTGCTGCTCGGTGAAGACGGCTTCTACGACGAGATCTTCGCTTCCCTGCACATCCCCTACGAGCCGGTGCGCTGGCTGACCGATCGGGAGTTCACCCACGAGGGCCAGATCGACAAGGCGGCCCGGGTCATCGAGCTGATCAACGCTTACCGCAGCAACGGCCACTTGATGGCCGATACCGATCCGTTGGACTTCAAGGTCCGCACCCACCCGGATCTGGACATCATCAAGCACGGCCTGACGTTGTGGGACCTCGATCGGGAGTTCCCAGTCGGCGGGTTCGCCGGTGCGAAGCTGATGAAGCTGCGCGACATCTTGGGCGTGTTGCGCGACGCCTACTGCCGCCGCGTCGGCGTCGAGTACATGCACATCACCGACCCCGAGCAGCGCAGGTGGTTGCAGCAGCGGATCGAGGTCACCAGCGACGCGCCGTCGAAGGACGAGCAGAAGCACATCCTCGGCCGGCTGAACGTCGCGGAAGCGTTCGAGACCTTCCTGCAGACCAAGTACGTCGGGCAGAAGCGGTTCAGCCTCGAGGGAGCGGAGACGGTCATCCCGCTGCTGGATGCCGTGCTGGGCCGGGCCGCGGAGGGCGAGCTCGAGGAGGTCGTCATCGGGATGCCCCACCGTGGCCGGCTCAACGTACTGGCCAACATCGTGGGCAAGCCGTACGCGAAGATCTTCACCGAGTTCGAGGGGAACATCGACCCGGGCACGGCGCAGGGCTCCGGCGACGTCAAGTACCACCTCGGCGCCCATGGCACCTTCACCTCGCGCAGCGGGGCCAGCACCAAGGTCTACCTGTCGGCCAACCCGTCTCATCTGGAAGCGGTCGACCCGGTCCTCGAAGGCATCGCACGGGCCAAGCAGGACATCCTCAACAAGGGTGAAGAGGGCTTCACCGTGTTGCCCGTGCTGCTGCACGGCGACGCTGCCTTCGCCGGACAGGGCGTCGTCGCGGAAACGCTGAACCTCTCGCAGCTTCGCGGCTACCGAACCGGTGGCACGGTGCACGTGGTGGTGAACAACCAGGTCGGCTTCACCACCTCGCCGTCGGCCTCGCGCTCCAGCCTGTACGCCACCGACATCGCCCGGATGATCGCCGCGCCGATCTTTCACGTGAACGGTGACGACCCGGAGGCGTGTGTCCGGGTCGCCAAGCTCGCCGTGGACTTCCGCAACGAGTTCCGCAAGGACGTCGTCATCGACATGGTCTGCTACCGCCGGCGCGGTCACAACGAGGCGGACAACCCATCGTTCACGCAGCCGTTGATGTACGACATCATCGACAACAAGCGCAGCGTCCGGAAGCTGTACACCGAGTCGCTCGTCGGACGCGGCGACATCACCGTCGAGGAGGCGGAGGTGTCGCTCAAGGACTTCCACTCCCAGCTGGAGAAGGTCTTCCTCGAGACGCGTAACGCCACCGGCAAGCCCACTCCGGAGCCGGTGATGGACACCACCACACCATCGGCGCCGGTCAAGACGGCGATCGAGCCCGAGACGATCAAGCGGATCGGCGACGCCTACGCCAACCTGCCGGACGGCTTCACCGTTCACCCCCGGCTCAAGCCGGTCATCGACCGGCGCATCGCGATGGCCAGCGCCGGCGACGTCGACTGGGCCACCGCAGAGCTGTTCGCGTTCGGGTCGCTGGTCCTCGAGGGCACTGCCGTGCGCCTGGCCGGCCAGGACACCCGTCGCGGCACCTTCGTGCAGCGGCACGCCGTGCTCGTCGACCGGGCGAACGGCGAGGAGTACACACCGCTGCGCAACCTGCCCGGGTCCAAGGCAGACTTCCGCGCCTACGACTCGCTGTTGAGCGAGTTCGCCGCGATGGGTTTCGAGTACGGCTACTCGGTGACCCGCAAAGACGCGTTGGTGTGCTGGGAAGCGCAGTTCGGCGACTTCGTCGACGGCGCGCAGACCATCATCGACGAGTTCATCTCCTCCGGCGAGGCGAAGTGGGGCCAGCGCTCCGGGCTGACGTTGCTGCTGCCGCACGGGTACGAGGGGCAGGGCCCGGATCATTCGTCCGGCCGACCGGAGCGGTTCCTGCAGATGGCCGCCGAGAACAACATGACCGTGGCGATGTGCTCGACCCCGGCGAACTACTTCCACCTGCTGCGCCGGCAGGGCCTGGGCACGGTGCGTCGTCCGCTCATCGCCTTCACGCCGAAGTCGCTGCTGCGTCTCAAAGCAGCGGTCAGCCAGCTGGACGAGTTCACCGACCGTGGCTTCCAGACGGTGATCGGCGATTCGGCCGCCGACGCGGCGCAGGTGCGCCGGGTCGTGCTGTGCACCGGCAAGATCTACTACGACCTGCGCGCTGCACTGACCAAGGCCGAGCGCACCGATGTGGCGCTGGTGCGCGTCGAGCAGCTCTACCCGCTGCCCGCCGACGAGCTCGTCGCCGAGTTGGCCAAGTACCCGTCCGCCGACCTGGTGTGGGCGCAGGAGGAGCCGGCCAACCAGGGCGGCTGGCAGTTCATCGCCCTGAACCTGCCGGAGCAACTGGCCGCGCGTGGCGATTCCCGCGTGTTGCGGCGCGCCTCCCGCCGTGCCTCCGCATCGCCGGCGGTCGGGTCGAGCAGCGTGCATGCCGACCAACAGTCGGAGGTCGTCGCCGCCGCTCTCGGCTGACCGTGCACAGCGGGCGCAATAAGCTCTCCCCATGACGACGATCACGGGTGGGCGTCCGGTCCGTTGGGCGATTCTGGGGGCCGGCCGAATTGCCGCGGTCGTCGGCGCGGATATCGCCTCCAGCCCGTCCAATGAGGTGGTCGCGGTCGGCGCCCGAGATCTCGACCGGGCCCGCGCGTTGGCCGACACGCTGGCCGCACCCCGCGCCTACGGGTCCTACGCCGAGCTGGTGGCCGACGCCGACGCGGACGTCGTCTATGTCGCGACGACGCACGGGCAGCATCGCGAACATGCCACTCTCGCGCTGCGCGCCGGCAAGCCGGTGCTGGTGGAAAAGGCGTTCACCCTCAATGCCGCCGAGGCCCGGGAAGTCATGGCACTGGCCCGCTCGCAGCAGCTGTTCTGCATGGAAGCCATGTGGATGCGGATGCACCCGCTGGTGCGCGCTGCGCAGCAGGTCGTCGCGGAGGGCCGGATCGGCACGGTGCTCAGCGCCACCGCGGACCTCAGCGTGCTCATCCCGTACGACCCGGCGCACCGGCTCTTCGATCTCTCCGCCGGTGGGGGCGCCCAGCTCGATCTCGGCGTGTACTCCAGTACCTTCGCCCACCTCTTCCTCGGCACGCCGCAGACAGTCACCGCGACCGGGTCGCTGGCACCGACCGGCGCGGACTGCACCACGGCCATGCAATGGTCGTACGCCGACGGGCGCTACGGCCAGGTGGCCTGCTCGACGCGAGGACGGTCGCCGCAGGTGGGCACGGTGGTCGGCACCGAGGGCTGGCTGACCCTCGGTGCGCCCTTCCATCATCCGGACACACTGACCGTCTACCGCGACGGTGAGATCGAGGTGGTCAACGCGACGGTGCCCGGCAACGGGTACGGCCCGCAGGTGGACGAGGTCGAACGGTGCCTGCGGGAGGGCCTGACCGAGAGCCCGCTCGTCCCGCTGGACGACACCCTGTCGATTCTGCAGATCATGGACGACGCGCGGGCTCAGGTCGGGGTGCGCTACCCGGCCGACGACCGGCGTTGAGGAGGGACGCGCAGATGTATTTCACCGACCGCGGCATCGAGGAACTCGCGACGCGCCGCGGCGAGGAGCAGGTCTCCCTCGATTGGCTGGCCGATCGCCTGCAGGCGTTCGTCGATGCGCATCCGGAATTCGAAACGGCGGTGGACCGGCTGGCCACCTGGCTGGCCCGTGACGATGACGACCTCGACCAGTGACGCGCCGCTGACGATGGCCAGGCGCGCAGGGTGAGCACGCTGCGCAGCCGGTTCGAAGCACGGCTGGCCAGGCTGCGCACGCTCGGGGTGCGCGGGCTGCTCAGCATCGAGGCCGACACGCTGCTGCGCATCGGCAAGGCCACGGTGGCCGGTGCGCTGGCCTGGGAAGTGGCCGCCCTGATGAACTCCCCGCGGCCGGTGCTGGCGTCGCTCGGCGCGATCCTTGTCGTGCAGGTGACGGTGCGGGCAACGCTGGCCCGCTCCATCCAGCTGACCATCGGCGTGATGGTCGGCTTGGCGCTGTCGGTGTTGATCGGACACCTCCTCGGCCTGCACTGGTGGACGATCGGGCTGATCGTGCTCGGCGGCCTGGTGGCCGGCGAGATCATGCGGCTCGGCGCGTTCTCGAGCCAGGTCGCGATCAGCGCCCTGCTGGCCTACAGCTTGGGCAGTGGCTACGGGACGCTGCGCGCGGTCGACACGGTGGTCGGCGCCGCAATCGGCGCGGCGGTGAACGCGCTGGTGCCGCCCCCGAGCCAGGTCAAGACCGGCGCCAGCACGCTACGCAGCATCGGTGAGGATCTCGGCGCACTGCTGGCCGACGTGGGAGCCGGCCTGTCCGACCCGCTCGACACCGCCACGGTGAATAGGTGGTTGGACCGCGCCCGGGACATCGCCGGCTCGTTGCGGCGGGCCTACGAGACGCTCAGCACCGCCGAGGAAAGCCTGCGGTTCAACCATCGCGGGCGCCAGGAGTTCGAGCGGATGGAGCAGATCAACGAGGCACGCCGGGCCATCGATCACGCCACGACGCAGACCCGCGGGCTGATCCGGACGTTGGTGGAGGTCAGCGAGTCGGCTGCGGTGATGGAGGCCGGTAGCGGAGCGTTCCGCGCGCTGGGTCCGTTGCTGCGCACCGCAGCCGGCGCGGTCTCGGCGTTCGGCCGGTTGCAGGCCGCACCGCTGTCGCTGCCGGATCGCGAGGACGCGGTGGCCGCCGCTTTGGCCGGGCGGCATCGCGTCGAGCTCGTCAACGAGCGGCTGGTCGGTCTGGACACCAGTGACCCGGCCCAGGCGAATGTGGCCCGGCTGTTGTCCTCGATGCTCGTCGACGCCGAGCGGCTGCTGCACGAGGTGGACGTGCGCGACGGCGCGCATGCCTCCGCGGTCGCGGTGCCTGCCTAGCCACCGTAGGCGGCTGGTCGCCGGCCCCGTCGGCCCCGTCGGGCCGCCGGCCCGGTCGTTCTTCGCTACACCGCGGCCGCGGGAACGGCGGCGGTCTCGGCCGGCTCTCCGCGCCGCAGCCGGACCCGGGCAGTGGGCAACCGGCCGAACAGCTTCAGCGACAGCTGGCTGGCCGGTCCGATGCACAGCGCGAAGGCCACCGTGCCGAACCCGACGTTGCCGCCGAGCAGCCAGCCCACCGCGAGCACGGTGACCTCCAGCCCGGTCCGGGTCAGGCGGATGGACCAGCCGGTGCGGTGCGCCAAACCGGTCATCAACCCGTCGCGCGGCCCGGGGCCCATCCCGACGGAAATGTACATTCCGGTGGCCAGCCCGCAGGCCGCGATCCCGAGGGCGGTGAACCCGATCCGCACTGCCAGCAGGTGCGGGGTGGGCAGCACGTCGAGGAACGCGTTCAGGCTCAGGCCGATGAGCACCACGTTGCTGATCGTGCCGAAACCGGGCCGCTCGCGGAGCGGGATCCAGCCCAGCAGCACGAGCGCCCCGACGATGATCACCACCACCCCGAGCGAGATGTTGATGCGCTTGGACAGGCCCTGATGGAAGACATCCCACGGATCGAGCCCGAGGCGGCCGCGGACCATCAACGCGCTGGACAGTCCGTACACGACCAGACCGGTCCACATCTGCAGGACTCGAAGGCCGGTGGCGCGCACAGTTCCCATGGTGCCGGGAGAAGCACGGTTTGACGCGAGCCAGGTATCCGGAAATGGCCTGGTTCGGACCAGGCCATCTAGTGGGAGAGTGGTCTGGTGCCTGCATTCTCCCGGATCAGTGGCCGCGCCACCGCGGCCTTGCTGCCAGCCCTGTCCGATGCCCGCGGCCCGCGCTATCTCACCCTCGCCGGTGCGTTGGCCGGTCTCATCCTGGACGGCCGGGTGGCGCCGGCCACGCGGTTGCCGTCGGAACGCGAGCTGGCGGCCAGCCTGCAGGTGTCCCGGGCCACCGTCACCGCGGCCTACGACGTACTGCGCGAGCGGCATTTCCTCACCAGCCGCAGCGGGTCGGGCAGCGTTGCTACCCTGCCGCCGACCGCCATCCTGCGGGCCGGTTCGGCGCGCTGGATCGCTCCGGGCGCCCGCCGGGACGGGCGAGCGCCGGCCGACGTCATCGACCTGACCTGCGCGACGCTGCCGGCACCGGCCCAGCACCTGGCTGATGCCGTCGCCATCGCCGCCGCACAGTTGCCCGAGCACGCCGCCGGCGAGGGCTACGAACCGATCGGACTGCCCGACCTGCGCGCGGCGGTCGCCGACCGGTTCTGCCGGCGCGGCCTGCCTACCACGCCCGATCAGATCCTCATCACCAACGGTGCGCTGCACGGCACCGACCTGGTGTTACGGCTGCTCGTCGGTCCCGGCGATCGAGTGCTCACCGAGCTGCCGACCTACTCCGGGCTGCTCGACGCGGTACGCGGCTCGGGTACCCGGCTGGTGCCGGTCCCGATGGCGCCGGGCGGGGGCTGGCAGGTCCAGGCTATGACCGCGGCCCTGCGCCAGAGTGCTCCGCAACTAGCACTGCTGATCCCCGACTTCCAGAACCCGACCGGAGCGCTGATCCCTGAGTCCGACCGTCGAGAGGTGTTGCAGGCCGCTCGCCGGGTCGGCACCACGGTTGTGGTCGACGAGTCGTTCGTCGATCTCTCGATGAACCCGGGTATCGGCCCGGTGCCGCCGACTGCGCTGCTGGACCGGTCGGTGATCACCGTCGGATCGATGTCGAAACCGTTCTGGGGCGGCCTGCGCACCGGGTGGGTACGCGCGTCCGCCGAGGTGATCAGTCGACTTGCCGGCGTACGGGCCGGCATTGACATGGGCGGACCGATTCTCGACCAGCTCGTCGCCACCGCGGTCTTCCCGCATCTCGACGAGATCGCCGCCCAGCGCCGGGCCGAGCTGCGCCAGCGCCGCGACGCGCTGATCGCTGCCGTCGCGAAACGGCTGCCCGGCTGGCGGACCCGGGTGCCCGATGGCGGACTGGCTTTGTGGATCGAGTTGGATGCGGCGCTGTCCACTCCGCTGTCGATGACTGCTCCCCAGTTCGGCGTGCGCATCGTGCCCGGCTCACGCTTCGGTGTGGACGGCACCCTGGAGCGCTTCCTGCGGTTGCCCTACACCCTGGCCGAGCCGGTGCTCGACGAGGCGGTCACCCGCATCGCCAGCGCCTGGGAGTCCCTCGACGCGCGCGCCACCGGCTACACCCCGCTCATCGTCGCTTAGTTCATGGATCGCCGCGTCGGTTGACTCGCGGACCCTCGCAAGCTCGGGCCCACTCACAACCGACCCCTCGCTTCGCTCGGCCGCAAGCGCTCCTTCGTCGCGCGCGGGCGATCCCTCTTCGCGCGAGCGCTCATCGCATAGTTCATGGATCGCCGCGTCGGTTGACTCGCGCACTCTCCGTGGCGAGGGGGAGGTTTCCGCCGGAATTGCCGGCGTGTCTTGGCTGAAAGCTCCCCCTCGGCCGGCGCAACCTCCCCCTCGGCAGAGTGCTGGGCCGATCGGGCGGCCGTGCGCTGGGGGGTAGGCGGTCAGGAGGCGTCTGCTACTGCTTGCGAGACTGCTGGGACGATGCGCGGGTCGAACGCGGTGGGCAGGATGTAGTCCGGCCGCAGGTCGTCGCCGACCAGCGCGCTCAACGCATCAGCGGCGGCCAGCTTCATCTTCTCGGTGATCGCCCGGGCGCCGGCGTCGAACGCCCCTTTGAACACGCCGGGGAAAGCCAGCACGTTATTGATCTGGTTCGGGTAGTCGCTGCGCCCGGTAGCCACCACCGCGGCATGCCGCGCCGCGACGCCGGGATCGATCTCCGGCTTCGGGTTGGCCAGGGCAAAGACGATCGCGTCAGGCGCCATCGCGGCGATGCTCTGCTCGGAGACGGTGCCGGCGCTCACCCCGAGGAAGACGTCGGCACCGACCAACGCCTCCGTGATCGTGCCGGCATGGCCGGCGGTGTTGGTGGTCGTGGCAAGTTTCGCCTTGACATCGGTGAGGTCGCGGCGCGCGGTGTGCACCATGCCGCGCGAGTCGGCCACCGCAATGTCGCCGATGCCTGCCGCCAGCAGCATTGCGGTGCACGCCACGCCGGCGGCGCCGGCACCGGACACCACCACCCGCAGGTCGGTCAGCGACCGACCGGTCAGCCGGGCCGCGTTGCGCAGCGCAGCGAGAACGACGATTGCGGTGCCGTGCTGGTCGTCGTGCATCACCGGAATCGACAACCGCTCGATGAGCCGGCGCTCGACCTCGAAGCAGCGCGGCGCGCTGATGTCCTCCAGATTGATGCCACCGAACGACGGTGCCAGGCGGACCACTGTCTCGACGATCTCGTCCACATCGCGGGTGTCGAGCACGATGGGTACGGCGTTGATGCCGGCGAACTCGGTGAACAGCGCGGCCTTGCCTTCCATCACCGGCAGGGCCGCCGCCGGCCCGATGTCACCGAGGCCGAGCACCGCGGTGCCGTCACTGATTACCGCGACCAGCCTGCCGCGCCAGGTGTACCGATCGGCCAGCGCTGCGTCTTCGGCGATCGCCCTGCTCACTTCGGCCACCCCGGGCGTGTAGGCGACGGACAGCGCCGCTCGGGAATTCAGCGGCATCGTCGATCGCACGGCCAGCTTGCCGCCTTCATGCGCCCGGAAGATCGCGTCGTGCTCGGCGTTGCTGCTCGGACCCGACACTCCCACCTCCACGGCGACTCGTCCGCAGTCTGGCACGCGCGGCCGCACCGGGCAGTGACCGTGATTACCCGACCGGCCGGTCTGACGCGTCGCGATAGGGTCACCCGATGCCCGGCCAGCCGCGCGCCACTCTGCCCGACAGCACGCAGCTCTGGCTCATCCGGCACGGGGAGACCGAGTGGAGCGCCGCGGGCCGGCACACCGGTCGCACCGACGTGGACCTGACCGAGCGCGGCGTCGCGCAGGCCAAGGCGTTGCGCGGCATGCTGACCGGCGTCGAGCCGGTGCTGGTGTTGGTCAGTCCGCGGCTACGCGCGCGGCGCACCGCCGAGCTTGCCGGCTTCTCCGACGCGCAGGTCCGGCCCGGACTGGCCGAGTGGGACTACGGCCACTACGAGGGGTTGACCACCCCGGAGATCGAGCGGACCGATCCCGGCTGGACGATCTGGACCGGCCGGGTGCCTGGCGGCGAGAGCATCGAGCAGGTCACCGAACGGGCCGACGCCGTCCTCGCCGAGGCGCGTGAGTCGCTGGCTGACGGCCCGGTGCTGCTCTTCGGCCATGGCCACATCAACCGGGCGCTGGCCGCCCGCTGGATCAGGCAGCCGCTGGTCTCCGGCGGCGACTTCGCCCTCGGCACAGCTGCGCCCTGCCTGCTCGGCGTGGAACACTCTCAACCGGTGGTGGTCCGGTGGAATCTGCCCAATCCGGCCTGACCCCCGCGTACGAACACCGAAAGGACGCGCCGTGGAGACCGCTGACGTAGCCCCGCACCCGGAGACCGCCGCGCCGGAAACCGTGCAGTTGCGCGTCCCGGCGCAGCCGGCATACCTCGCGCTGGTTCGCACCGCCACCGCCGGCGTAGGTGCCCGCTTCGACCTGACCATCGACGAGATCGAGGACCTGCGGCTGGCCGCTGACGAGGCGGGCTCGCTGGCCCTCGCGCACGCCGCGGAGGGCAGCAGCCTGGACGTCCGGTTCACCCTGTCCGGCGACCGGCTCACCATCGCCTTCACTACCACGACGACGTCGAGCACGCCACCCGACGAGCAAGGCTTCGGCTGGACGGTGCTCGCCGCGCTGGCCGGCGACGTGCGCGCGGATCTGACCGACGGACAACTGCTCATCGAGCTCGGGCACGCCCGCGCTGCCCGCTCGGCATAGGAGCCCGGGTGACCGAGCCGACTCCCACCGCGCGAACCCCCCGCCGGCGCCCCCCCGGTGGCCGATGAACTCGACGTTCCCACTGAGCGTGAGGAGCAACGCGCCCGGGCCCGAGTGCTGTTCGCCGAGTTCGCTGCGTGCGCTCGCGACGACCCGCGTCGAGCCAACCTGCGCGCCGAGCTGGTCGGGATGCACATGCCGATCGTGGAGTACGTCGCGCGGCGGTTCTACGGGCGTGGCGAACCGCTCCCCGATCTCATCCAGGTCGGTTCGATCGGACTGATCAACGCCGTCGACCGGTTCGAGCCGGAGCGTGGTCTGGAGTTCACGTCTTACGCCACTCCGACGATCGTGGGCGAGATCAAGCGGCATTTCCGCGACAAGGGCTGGATGGTCCGCGTCCCACGGCGGCTGCAGGAACTGCGCGGCGCGATGTCGGCCACCACGTCGGAGTTGAACCAACAACTGGGCCGCGCGCCTACCGTCGCCGAGCTGGCCCAGCGGCTGGATGCGCGCGAGGACGAGATCGTCGAGGCGCTGGAGTCCGGCAACGCCTACTCGCCGATGTCCATCGAAGCGCAGACCGACCCGGAGACGGGCTGGTCGCTGGGTGACACGCTGGGCAGCACCGACGCCGCCTTCGACCGGGTCGAGAACCGCGAAGCGCTGAAGCCGCTGCTGGCCCAGCTCGGCGAACGGGAACGGACGATCCTGCTGCTGCGGTTCTTCGAGAACAAGACCCAGTCGCAGATCGCCGAGCAAGTCGGGCTGTCCCAGATGCATGTCTCCCGTCTGCTGGCCAGGACACTGGCCGAGCTGCGCGACAAACTCGCCGCCGAGTGACCGGACATCCGCGCTGCGCCGCCGCGGACTGAAATCGGCCCGATGCACGATGTGCGGCATGTCGGGCGTGGAAAATGTCTAGACAACATGACAGGGTGGAGCCTGGTCACCACAACACAGCCCGCCGCCCTCACGGAGGTTCACTGTCATGCGGTTGTCACGCTCGAGCACGGCCCTGGTCTGCGGAGTGGCCTTGGCCGCCTTGCTTCTCGGCGGATGCGTCAAGAGCAAGACCACCAAGAGCAACCCGACCAAGAACAAGGGCGCGAAGAACGTTTCGTTGACGATCAGCGCGAACGACATCGCCGGCGGCAAGAACACCGCCGAAGCCAACTGGATCACCACCACAGTGATTCCCGGTTACATAGCGATGGAGAAGTCGAAGGGCGTCACCGCCAAGGTGAAGTTCAACGGCGCCGGCGTCGACGACGAGCAGTACAAGACGAAGCTGGAACTCAACCTGAAGACCGGCAGCGCGTCCGACGTCTTCGCCGCCGACGGTATTTGGCTGGGCGAACTGGCCAGCGCCGGCTATGTGAAGCCACTGGAAGACGTCGTCGGTTCCGACGTCAGCAAATGGGACGGCTGGTCGCAGATCACCAAGACCGTCCAGCAGAACGAGACCTACAAGGGCAAGTTGTATGGAATTCCGAACGGTACCGACGGGCGGGTGCTGTACTTCAACAAGAAGCTCTTCGCGCAGGCCGGCCTGCCGACAGACTGGCAGCCCACCTCCTGGGCAGACATCATCAGCGCCGGAAAGAAACTGAAGAGCGTCTCCGGAGTCGATCCGATCCAGATCAACGGCGGCGTGCCGATGGGCGAAGCCACCACGTCGCAGGGGTTCTTGCCATTGCTGGCCGGCACCGGCAAGCCGCTCTACGATCCGGCCTCGGCCAAGTGGCAGGGCGCCACCAGCGGCGTCAAGGACGTGCTGGACTTCTACAAGCAGATCTACGGTGGCGGCCTCGGCGATGCGAAGTTGCAGCAGGACAAGGCCGGCCGGGACGAGTCCTTCGCCGAGTTCAGCAAGGGCAAGGTCGGCATTCTGCTGGAGAGTGACTACTTCTGGCGCGCGATTGTCTGCCCGGACAAGGCCACCTGCAACACCACCGCAATGCCCGACCGCAACAGCACCGTCGGCTACGCGAAGATTCCGGCCAAGACCCCCGGTGCCGGCGTGAACGGCCAAGACTTCGTGAGCATGTCCGGTGGCAGCGGCTGGAACCTCAACCCGTCCACCAAGTACCCGCAGCAGGCCTGGGAGCTGATGACCTACATGGTCTCCGCGCAGGCGCAGCAAGCGCTGTCCAAGGTTGTGGTTCGCATTTCGCCACGCACCGACGTGAACAACGCCACGCTGGCCAACGACCCACTGCTGACCTTCATCTCCAAGGAGATCCTGCCGATCACCACGTTCCGTCCGTCCGACGCGAACTACAACGCGGTCTCGGTGGCGATCCAGCAGGCGACGGCCGATGCGGTGAGCGGTAAGGACTCCGGCACGGCTGCGAACACCTACCAATCCGCGCTGCAGAAGGCCGTCGGTGCCGATCACGTCCAGTCAGGCTGACACCGAGCCGTCCGAGGTCGCGCTGCCCGGGGCGTCGGACGTAGTCACCCGGGGCAGGCGGCACGACCCGGATGTCGCGGGTCTGGGCCGCGGTCGGGCCGGCGTGTTCGTTGCGCCGGCGCTGGTCGTGGTGGGGATCTTCCTGGTGTTCCCCGCGGTGTGGACGCTGTACCTCGGCCTGCTGGACTACACCCTCAGCGGCCCGTCCGCGCAGGCGCCGCAGTTCGTCGGCGGCCAGAACTACAGCGACGCGCTGTCGGATCCGGTGTTCACCAAGGCGCTGTTCCTCACGCTGGTGTACGTCGGGTTCTCCGCAGTGCTTGGACAGAACGTGCTCGGGTTCCTGCTCGCCTGGTACTTCCGCAGCGCGCAGCCGATCGTGCGCACCGTGCTCAACGTGCTCGTCCTGCTGGCCTGGATCCTCCCCGGCTCGGTGGTCGCGTTCCTGTGGCAGGCGCTGCTGGACCGGCAGAACGGCACGCTGAACGTGTTCCTGCACACCACCGGCACAGCCTGGACGATCGACCATCCGATGGCCGTGATCGTGATCTTCAACATCTGGCGCGGCACCGCCTTCTCCATGTTGCTCTACGCCGCTGCACTCAACACCGTTCCCACGTCTCACCTGGAAGTCGCCCGGATGGCCGGCGCCGGCGGATGGCAGCAGCTGCGCGACGTCGTGCTGCCGACGGTGCGCCGGCACGTGCTGACCAACACGCTGCTCATCACGCTCTGGACGTTCAACGATTTCACGCCGTACCTGCTGACCGGCGGCGGCCCGGACACCAAGTCCGAGACGCTGCCGGTCTACATCTACAAGCAGGCGATCCTCGGCGGCCACCTCGGTTACGGGTCGGCGATCTCGTTGCTGCTGCTGGTGGCAAACCTCATCATCGCGGTGCTCTACATCCGGTTCCTGCGCACCGCCGACGACGAAACCGCCTCGCGCCGCGCGGCGAAGAAGCGGCATAAAGCCGAGCTCGCGGCGGCGAATGCGGGGACAGTGCGATGAGCGCTATTACCGCCACCCGGCCCAGCGAGTCGACCGCGCCGGCTTCCGCCGGCTCGCGGGCTATCCGGTTCGCCCTCGGCAAGATCAGTACGTACGTGCTGGTCTGCGTACTGACGATCTTCTTCGCCCTGCCGTTGCTGTGGTTGGTACTCACCCCGTTCTCGAAGGCTCCGTCGTACCGGGCGAGCCTGTCGGGCTTCACGTTCGGCAACTTCGACAAGCTCTTCCACAACCCGCAGACCTGGCCGTCGATCCGCAACTCGCTCTATCTGGCCGGGGGCTCGGCGATTCTGGTCATCATCTTGGCGGCGTTGGCGTCCTACGCGCTGAGCCGGGTACGCATCCCGGGTCGCGACCAGTTGCTGTACGCGCTGTTGTTGCTGTCCTCCATCGTTACCGGGACCGCCGCGATGGTGCCGATCTTCTTGATGCTGTACCAGCTCAACCTCATCGACAATCAGATGGGCGTCATCCTCGTACTCACCGGCGGACTGTTGCCGGCCGCGGTGTTCATGCTCAAGGACTTCGTCGATTCCATTCCGCGCTCGTACGAGGAATCGGCGCGGGTCTTCGGCGCGTCCCCGGGGCAGATCCTGCGGCACATCGTGCTGCCGTTGATCCGTCCCGGCATGGCGACGGTCGGGGTCTGGGCGTTGGTGCAGGTATGGGGGAACTTCCTGGTCCCCTACGTGTTGCTGGTGAAGGACGACAAACAGCCGGCCGCTGTGGTGATGTACACGTTCTACGACGCCGGCGGCGCGCCGAACTTCGCGCTCATCTCGACCTTTGCGCTGGTCTATTCGGTGCCGGTCGTCGTCCTCTACCTGATCGTGAACAAGAGGTACGGCTTTGCCTTCCAAGGAGGAATCAAGGGCTGATGGTGAGCACGAGCGACGCTTGCGGAGCGAGCAATGAGCACGAGCGACGCTTGCGGAGCGAGCCATGAGTCCCGTTGAGCTGGCGGGGCTGGTCAAGCGGTACCCGAATGGGGTGCGGGCTGTCGACGGGGTCGATCTGTCCATCGGTGACGGCGAGTTCTTCGCGTTGCTCGGTCCGTCCGGATGCGGCAAGACGACACTGCTGCGCACGTTGGCCGGCCTCGAAGTAGCGACCGAAGGCACCATCGCCATCGGCGAGCGGGACGTCACCACCCTGCAACCCGGGGAGCGGGACATCGCCATGGTGTTCCAGGACTACGCGCTGTTCCCGCACATGTCGGTCACCGACAACATCGCCTATCCGCTGCGGATCAAGAAGGTGGCCCGGGCGGAGCGGACCACTCGGGCCACCGACACCGCGGAGGGACTGAGCCTCGGCACTCTGATGGACCGCCGGCCCGCGCAGCTCTCCGGTGGCCAGCAGCAGCGCGTCGCGCTGGCCAGGGCGATCGCCTGCCATCCGCAGGTCTTCCTGTTCGACGAGCCACTGTCCAACCTCGATGCGCGGCTGCGTCTGGAAGCCCGCACCTTCCTGAAGAAGCTGCAGCAATCGCTCGGCGTGACCACGGTGTTCGTCACCCACGATCAGGCCGAGGCGCTGGCCATGGCCGACCGGATGGCGGTTATGGAGGCCGGTCACATCCGGCAGATCGGCACGCCGCGCGAGGTCTTCCAGCGCCCGGCCAACACGTTCGTCGCGAACTTCATCGGCGCCACTCCGATGAACCTGCTCGACGCCCAGGTGATCGACGGCCGACTCGATTTCGGCGGCTTCACCCTGCCCGTCCCGGACGGTTTCACAGTGGCCGAGGGTGCGAAGGTGGTGTACGGCCTGCGTCCGGAATACCTCGACTTCTCCGCCACTGGCGGCGCGGTCCAGGGCACGGTCGCCACCGTGGAGAATCTCGGCATCAACGTCCTGGTCACCGTCGATGCAGGCGAGCAGTCACTGCGCTGCGTCGTTGCGGAAGCTGACGAGCCGGAACTGGGCACCCCGGCGCACCTCACCCCGGTCCCCGGTCGCGCGCTGCTCTACCGGGGTGATGGCGACGGCGAGCTGATCGGTTCGTGATCGGGTTCGCCGGCCGGTGGACGCCGGCCGACCGGGCCCAGTCGGTCTGGCACTACCTCAGCTTCGAGGTACCGCTGGAATGCTCGGGTCTGCGGATCCAGCCGGCTTACGACCGCGCCGCCGGGGTGCTCGACTTCGGCGTGATCGACCCGGACGGGTGGCGCGGCTGGTCCGGAGGCGCCCGGGACCTCATCGAGTTCGGCCGCGACACCAACACGCCCGGTTACGTCGTGCGAGGGCTGCCACCCGGTGAGTGGCAAGTAGTAGTCGGGCTGCATCGGCTGCCCGCCGAGGGCATCGAGTACCGCGTCGAGATCGAGTTCGGCGCGGTGGACGTTCCCCCGCTGCCGCGATCGACGCCGGTGGCCCGGCCGCCGCAGCGCGCGATCCCGTCGGTCGACGGGCTGCACTGGCTGGCCGGCGACCTGCACGCCCATACCCTGCACTCCGACGGAGCGCTGCCGATCGACGCCGTCGCCGCCATGGCCGTCGGTGCCGGCTTGGACTTCCTCGCCGTCACCGACCACAACACCGTGAGCCATCACCCTTTCCTGGCCGAGGTAGGCGCCCGGCACGGCATCGACCTGCTTCCCGGGCAAGAGGTGACCACAGCAGATGGTCACGCCAACGCGTTCGGAGACATCGGCTGGGTCGATTTCCGCAAGCCCGCCGATCACTGGGTCAGCGAGGTCGCCCGGCGCGGCGGGCTGCTGTCGATCAACCACCCGGTGTCCGGTGACTGCGCCTGGCGGCACCCGCTGGTCGCGCAGCCGCCGTTGGCCGAGGTGTGGCACTGGCCGTGGTCGGACCCCACCGACGGCGGCCCGCTGGCCTGGTGGACGGCTGCCGGGCACCCCATCCCCATCGGCGGCAGCGACTGGCACCATGCCCAGGGCACCGCGGCGATCGGCAATCCGACGACCTGGGTGGCGTGCGCAGACGGCGACGTGCTGGGCGGGATGGCGGCCGGGCGCACCGCCATCAGTGCCGGCCGCGCCGGGCCACTGCTCGTCCGGGTAGGCGGCGAGCTGGTCGCGATCGACGCCGATGCCGCGATGCTCGTCTGTATGGACGGCCGGCGCACCCCGGTGCATAGCGAGCTGGCGACGTTCGCCGGCCACGCCGGCCCGCACCTCCTCGAGGCCGACGACCGCGGCGTTCTGGCCATCGCCAACTGACCGCTGGCGCAGTCGATCGCGCCGGGCGCATTGACCGGCATTGTGGCCCGGGAGTAGGCCTGTTCCGTGTATGCGATCCGCGCAGACCGTGCCTTCGACGGTGCCCAGTTCATCCGCGATGCGACGGTGCTGATCGACGGCACGCAGATCGTCGCGATCAGTGCCGGCGCCGCTGAGCTGCCGGACGGTTGCCGGCTGCGCGACTTCGGCGCCGCGACAGTGCTGCCGGGCCTGATCGATGCGCACGTGCATCTGGTGGCCGACAGCGCCGATGCGGCGCTGGACAGGGTCGCCGGCTACAGCGACGTGGAGCTCGACGCGGTG
Organism: uncultured Actinomycetota bacterium; assembly: GCA_963703085.1. Classification (GTDB taxonomy): domain Bacteria; phylum Actinomycetota; class Actinomycetes; order Mycobacteriales; family Jatrophihabitantaceae; genus DATAEG01. The sequence continues at coordinate 512,795 of OY969789.1, forward strand.
ATGACCGACGGTCTGCGGCGCAACCTCGCCGCCGGCGTCACAACGGTGCGCGATCTGGGCGACCGCAACTTCAGCGCACTGCTGCGCCGCGACGCACAAGCGGCCGCCGGTTACACCGACGGGCTGCCCACCATTCAGGCGGCGGGCCCTCCGATCACCAGCCCTGGCGGGCATTGCCATTACCTGGGCGGCGAAGCCGCTGACCGGGCGGCGCTTGCCGCGGCCGTCGCGGAGCGCGCCGAGCGAGGCGTCGACATCGTCAAGGTGATGTCCAGCGGGGGGATGCTGACGCTGGGCACCGACGTGCTCGCGCCGCAGTTCTCTGATGCGGATCTGCAGTTCCTGTGCGACGCAGCGCATGCCGCCGGTCTGCGCATCACTGCGCACGCGCACGCCCTTGCCGCGGTGGAGCAGGTGCTGGCCGCCGAGGTGGACGGCATCGAACACTGCTCGTGCCTGACCGAACGCGGCCCGGTGCTCTCCGACGACCTGCTCGAACAGTTGGCCGGCAGCCAGGTCGTGGTCGGCGGCGCCCTGGGCGCACCGAAGGAGGGCTTCCTCAACCTGGGTCCGCAGGCACTGGCCACCATGCAACGCATGCACACCACACCCGAGCAGATGATGGCCAAGCGGCGGGAGACGACGGCCCGGATGCTGCAAGCCGGCGTGCGACTCATCGCCAGTACCGACGCCGGAATCGCCGAGCACAAGCCGCATGGATCGGTGCACCTCGCGGTTGCCGACCTGGTCGAGGCCGGCGCCTCGCCTGCCGCTGCCCTGGCGGCGGCCACTGCCGCGTCGGCGGCGGCGTGCGGTCTGGGTGAGCAGAAGGGGCGGCTGCGGGCCGGCTTCGACGCGGACCTGGGCGTGGTCGACGGCGACCTGTCCATCGACCCCGAGGCACTTACCCAGGTGCGTGCTGTGGTGCTGCGCGGCACCCTGACAGACGCCTGACCGCCGCGCTGCCGCGGGTCAGCCGGATCGCGCCCGAACCCCGGTCGAGTCGTCCAGTCCGAATGCAGCGATCCGAGTGGGGTGGATGCGGATCATCTCGTCGGCGAAGCCGGGCCCGAGAGCCGTGCCGCCGGTGGGCAGGGCCTCGGCACGGCCGCGCACTTCGAGCATCCGCACTGTCCATGGATCGGTCGAGATGATGTCGTCGACGACGATCGCCGCCCACGGGTTGGCCTGCACATCCCGGTACTTCTTGCGGGCGCCGAAGTTGTGCCCGCCGATGTCGATGGTCCCCAGCTCCTCGTTGTGCTGGAACGACACCGGCACCACGTGCGGATGCCCGTCCGCTCCCGCGGTGGCGAAGCGACCGAGTCGCTGCGTGCGCAGGTATTCCTGTTCTGCTGCGGTGAACTCCATGGCGCTCCCTTTCCGGTGCGCACCAGCTAACGCCTTCAACCTCAGTTGAAGTCAAGCGCTGCTGCAGCTCAACAGCTGGACCCCGCGACGCGTTACAGAGGGTGAGAGGCTGACCGCCGGGAAGGGCAACGTGGACTTCGAGACCTACGCAACACGATCGCGACACCGACTACTGCGCTTCGCCGTGGTGCTCACCGATGATCCGGAATTGGCCCAGGACCTGGTGCAAGACGTTCTGCTGAAGGCTCAGCAACGGTGGCCGCGGATCGGCGAACTGGAGCAGTCCCACGCGTACGTGCGCCGGATGCTGGTCAACGAGGTGGTCTCCTGGCGGCGCAAATGGGCGCGCATCGAGGCCCGACCCGACGATCGTCTGGACCACGCGGTACCCGACGAAACCGACGCAATCGCCCGCCGCGACATCATCCTGCGCCAGCTCTCCCGCCTCCCGGTCCGGCAGCGCGCCGCCGTCGTGATGCGCTACTTCGAGGACATGTCCGACGTCGAGATCGGGGTAGTCCTCGGCTGCCGTCCGTCCACGGCTCGCGGCCTGCTGCACCGGGCCTTGAAGTCCCTGCGCGTCGACCTCGAATCCCACACCTTTATCGAAGCCCACCTGTGACCACCGAAGGAGCACCCATGTTCACCGAGACCGACCTGCGCGACGCGCTCGACCACTCGGCCGCGCGAGCCGACGCACTCGCCGATCGCCACTCGGTCCTGGTGGCTGCACCAGACTCGTCCCGTCAGCTCGGACGACGAATCGTGCTGCCCATCGCGGTAGCCGCAACCGCTGCAGCCGTCATCGCCGGGGGCACTCTCGTCGGTCATCGATCCACTGCGCGGCCGGCAGCGACGAAGCAATCGTCGATCTCGGCTGCGACGACCACGGCACCTGCTCCCGCGCCGAAGCGGGTCCCGGCAACCGTCTCGGTCGTCGATCGGTTCACGATCGGTGCGGCCAACCCGACTTACGAGATCCTCGACGCAAGCACGCCGGCAACGAACGCTGAGTACGGCGGAGCGATCGTCGACGGCCAGGACATCGAGGTGGTCGCCATTCCGGAGTCGGCGGGGTTCAATCCCGAAACGCGGTTCACCGGCGCGCAACGGGTACCCGTGGCGGGCGTGCTCGGCTACTACGGGTCGATCGTGCTGTGGCCGGCGGACGGTGTGCCGGACCAGAACACCGACAAGCACGGCGGGCCGGGGCCCGCGCTGGGCTGGCGGACGGCCGACGGGACTTGGTTGTTCGTCACCACCGGCCCGGGCGGCCCCAAGGGCGCGGCGAGCCTTGCTGCGGCGTATCGCAAGCTGCACGTCACGCTGCACGGCAACACCACTAGGTTGCCCTACCAGACCGGTTATCTTCCCGCTGGAATGCACCTCGATTCGCTCGGTTCAGCCGGATCGAATCCAGTGTCCGATGCGACTCTGGTCGCCGGGCACCGGCGGATCGACATCAACGTCTCCCGTGGAGACCTGGCAGTGAAGAGCCCCGGCACCAAGTCGGTCTTTCGCACCGTCGGCGGCTACTCCGTCGCCATCTTGGGCAGCGGGTACTCCAGGGCAACGCTGCAGCGCGTGCTGGACTCCATGAAATTCGCCGACCCGTCGAGTGGCGGCGCCGGGTGGTGGACCCTCGCCCGAGCCTTCGGCTGATCCGAGCCTCAGCCGGTCGTCGGCCCGGATCCGGGTCGACGACCGGCTGAATTGACACACCACTGCCCCGATAACGTTGGCCCGATGCATGACGATCGACTGCTCATCGAAGGCCGGCTGCGCCGCACGTTGCAGCGCATCGAGGATGCCGTCTACTCCGATTCGGCCCCGGTGGAGCTGGCCCGGTGGGACGTCCCGGCCGAGCCGGTGCCGGTGGCGGACGGACTGGCCGCCGATTTCGTGCCGACCCAGGTGGGCGAGCAATGGGGTCCGCCGTGGGGCACCACGTGGTTTCGAGCAAGGGGCACGGTTCCACGATCCTTCGCCGGTCGCGCGGTCGAGCTGAGACTGGACCTCGGCTTCGACGTGCTGCGCACCGGATTCCACGTCGAGGGATTGGTCTACCGGGCCGACGGCTCGCCGGTGAAGGCACTCAACCCACGCACGCAGTGGGTGCGCATCGGCGACGCGGTCAGCGGCGGCGAACAGGTCGAGCTCTTCGTCGAGGCTGCGTCGAATCCGTTGCTCCTCGGCGGTGGCGGCTTCGACTTCCGCCCCTCACCACTGGGCGATCGCGACACCGCCGGGGACGCACCCCTCTACCGGGTGGTGCGAGCGGAGCTGGCCGTGTTCGAGGCCGAGGTGTGGGAGTTGCAGCAGGATCTCGAGGTGCTCGGCCAGCTCGCCGCCGAGCTCAGCGTGGACGACCCGCGCCGGTGGGAGATCCTGCGCGCCGTCGACCGCGCGCTCGACCGTCTCGACGTGGCGGCCATCCCCGCCACCGCTGCGGCCACGCGCGCCGAGCTTGCCGACGTGCTGGCAGCACCGGCGCGGGCCAGCGCGCATCGACTCAGCGCCGTCGGGCACGCGCACATCGACTCGGCGTGGCTGTGGCCGGTGCGCGAGACGGTGCGCAAGGTCGCCCGGACCACGTCCAACGTGGTCTCCCTGATGGACGATCACCCTGAGCTGATCTACGCGATGTCCTCCGCGCAGCAGTTCGCCTGGCTGAAGGAGCACCGACCCGAGGTGTGGGCCGGCGTCGTCGAACGGGTGCGCGAGGGCCGGTTCGTGCCGGTCGGCGGCATGTGGGTCGAGTCCGACACCAACATGCCCGGCGGCGAGGCGCTTGGCCCGGCAGTTCAGCCACGGCAAGCGGTTCTTCCTCGACGAGTTCGGCATCGAGACCCGCGAAGTGTGGCTGCCGGACTCGTTCGGCTACACCGCCGCATTGCCGCAGCTCATCGCGCTGTCCGGGTCGCAGTGGTTCCTCACCCAGAAGATCTCCTGGAACAAGACGAACCGCTTCCCGCACCACTCGTTCCGCTGGGAAGGCCTCGACGGCACCCGCATCTTCACCCACTTCCCGCCGGCCGACACGTACGGCTCGGAGGTCTCCGGCGCCGAGGTGGCACACGCCGCACGCAACTTCGCCGACAAGGGCGCCGCCACCCGCTCGTTGCTGCCCGTTCGGGTGGGGTGACGGCGGGGGTGGGCCTACTCGCGAGATGCTGGCCCGCGCCACGCGATTGCGCGACCTCGACGGCTCGGCGCGGGTGGAGATCGAGCGGCCGGACGAGTTCTTCGCGAAGGCAGAGGCGGAGTACCCGCAGGCGCCGATCTGGGTCGGCGAGCTCTACCTCGAGATGCACCGCGGCACCTACACCTCGCAGGCGAAGACGAAACAGGGCAACCGGCGTAGCGAGCATCTGCTTCGCGAGGCCGAGCTGTGGTGTGCCACCGCTGCGGTGCGCACCGGTGCCGCGTATCCCTACGAAGCACTGGATCGCATCTGGAAGCTGGTGCTGCTGCAGCAGTTCCACGACATCCTGCCCGGCTCGTCGATCCACTGGGTGCACCGCGAGGCAGCAGAGAACTACGCGGCCGTCGCTGCCGAGTTGGAGCAAATGATCACCGAGGCGCAACAAGTCCTGGCCGGAGACGGCACCGACGCCGATGATGTTCAACGCCGCGCCGGATGAGCGCGACGATGTTGCTGCCATGGGTGCGGGACCCGCACGAGCGGTGACCGCCATGCTGCGTCCCCCGGTTCACGACGGCGACGATCTGGTCGTAGACAACGGTGTGCTGCGCATCCGCATTGATGACCGCGGGTTGCTCACCTCGGTATACGACCTCGGGGCGAAGCGGGAGGTGCTGGCTCCCGGATCGGCCGGCAATCTGCTGCAGTCGCACCCAGACACGCCGGTCCTCTTCGACGCCTGGGACGTCGATGCCTACTACCGCAACACCGTCACGGACCTGACCGAGGTCGAGTCCATCGAGCCGATCGACGCAGGCGTGCGGGTCACCCGGCGATTCGGCGAGTCGAGCGTCGTGCAGACGATCACGGTGCCCAACGACGGCACCAAGCGCGTCGACATCGAAACCGAGATCGACTGGCACGAGTCGGAGAAGATTCTGAAGGCCGGGTTCGAACTAGACGTCACCGCCGACCGGGCCGCCGCGGAGATCCAGTTCGGCCACGTGTACCGACCGACGCATACCAACACCAGCTGGGACGCGGCCAAGTTCGAGGTCTGTGCGCACCGCTGGGTGCACGTCGGTGAGCCGGGCTACGGCGTCGCGGTCGTGAACGACTCGACCTACGGCCACGACATCAGCCGGGTGGACCGCGCCGGCGGTGGGACGGCGAGCCGCGTCCGGCTCTCCCTGCTGCGCGCGCCGAAGAGCCCGGACCCGGTGACCGATCAGGGCAAGCACACGCTGCGCTATGCGCTGGTGCCCGGCGCCACGATCGGCGACGCGGTGCGCGAGGGCTACCGGATCAACCTGCCGCGGCGCTCCGCCCACGGCAGCGGTGCGCCGGTCGAGCCGTTGGTGCGCGTCGACGGCGCAGGCGTCACCGTCGAGTCGGTGAAGCTCGCCGACGACGGCTCCGGCGACGTGGTGGTACGCCTCTACGAATCGCTCGGTGGCCGGTCCAGCGCCACCGTCACGGCCGGGTTCGAGTTCGGCGAGCGCTACCCGGTGGACCTGCTCGAGCGGCGCATCGACGGGTCTGCGCCGCCGCCTGCCGGCCCGGCCGCGGAGCTGGTCGAGCTGCGCCCGTTCCAGATCCTCACCCTGCGCTTCGCCCGCTGACGTCCCGCGATGATCAAGGCGAGATGAGGGCTATAGCGCTCATTTCGCCTTGATCATCGCGGGAAAGGGGGTGAGTTAGGCCCAGTCGCGGCGGCCACCGGGGCTGAACAGCAGGACGAGCACTGCCAGGGCGGAGAGCAGCATCGGGCCGCCGTAGCCGATGAGCCCGGCTTGGATGCCGAGGCTGAACCCGACCGGCAGGGCGAGGATCTCGAGAACGATCACCGGCGAGCGCGAGCTGTTCAGCCCGCGGCGCAGCCCGTTCGCGCACAGCCCGAGAACCGCCGCGCCGACCAACGCCAGTGCCGCGGCGAACAGCGCCCGGCCGATGCTGTCCGCGCTGTCCAACAGCGACTTGACGACGAGCAGCACGGCGGCGGCGACCAGCGCGATTCCTTGTACAGCCACGATGGCCGCCGCTATCCGGACCTCGCGGGCGACCGGCTCGGCACCGTCGGCGGGCACATCTGGAGCCCGGCCGGACGCGGTCGAGTCGGTAGGCACGAAGGCCAACCCTACCGAGCGGTACCCTCGCGTCCTGTGCGCGTACTGGTGATCGCCAATCCGCGGGCGACCGCCACCACGCCGCGGGAGCGCCGCGTCCTCGCCAACGCCTTGGGCGCCCATGCGGAGCTCAGCATCGAGGAAACCGCGAATCGTGGGCACGCCGCGGCGCTGGCCTGCCGGGCGATGCGCGAAGAGGTCGAGGTGGTGATCGCGCTCGGTGGCGACGGCACCGTCAACGAGGTCATCAACGGTGCACTCACCGACGGCGTGCATGCCAAGGTCCCCTCGATCGGAATCGTCCCGGCCGGCTCGACGAACGTGTTCGCCCGGGCGCTGGGGCTGCCGAACGACCCGGTGGCGGCAACCGACGAACTGATCGAGGCGCTGCGCAGCGGGCGCCGTCGGGCGGTGTCCCTGGGCCGTGCCGAAGACCGCTGGTTCACCTTCGCCGCCGGCATCGGCCTGGATGCAGCCGTGGTGGCCGGCGTGGAGAAGCAGCGGCGCCGGGGACGTCGCTCCACCCACGCCTTGTACGTGCGCACCGCGATCGGCGAGTACTACCGCGGCGACCGCCGACGCGGCGCCATCACGCTGAGCCGCCCGGACGGCACCACCACCGGCGGCCTGCACATGGCGGTCGTGGCGAACACCACGCCGTGGACCTACCTCGGCGCCCGCCCGATCACCCCGACCCCGCGCGCCTCGTTCGACGCGGGCCTGGACATCTACGCACGCCGGTGGATGGGGCTGGTGCCGGTGCTCTACGCCCTGCCGCAGCTCATGCGCGCCGCAGAGCCGCACGATCGCGGCGCTCTCATCGAGCACGACCTGCCCGGACTGGTGCTCTCGTGTGACCGGCCGATGCCGTTCCAGGTCGACGGCGATTACCTTGGCGAGCGCTCCGAAGTGCAGTTCTGGTCCATTCCCCGGGCAATCTCGATGGTCTGCTGAGCCCTCACGCCGGCACCCCATGGGTTCATGATGAATTTCCGCCTGGGCCTTGCGCATGATCATCGTCGGGGTCCAGGCTTGGCATCCAGGGCGCTGCTGCGGCCGCGCCCGGCACATACCCCAAACGATTCGATGTCGCGCCCATGGATTGCGCCCGGGCGGTGACTACGAGCGCCAGTGCGGCCGCCGGCCTCAGCCCAACAGGGAGCAGCGGGCCAACCGCCTAGCAGGAAAGGTTTCCGCCACATATCCTTGAAAGCTGCACCAGCTCGTGAAAGAATTCACAAGCGTCGGGAGCACACCCAAGCCCCGATCACCGACGGACCTAAGGAGCACGAACCCATGGATTGGCGGCATCGCGCCATCTGCCGTGACGAGGACCCCGAGCTGTTCTTTCCGATCGGCAACACGGGCCCGGCACTGCTGCAGATCGAGCAGGCGAAGGCCGTCTGCCGGAGGTGTCCGGTGACCCAGGACTGCCTGTCCTGGGCCCTGGAAACCGGTCAGGATGCCGGCGTCTGGGGTGCCCTCTCCGAAGATGAGCGGCGCGCGCTGAAGCGCCGCAACGCCCGGGCCCGCGCTCGGCTGGGCTAATCCAGCTGTAAGACAATTGGCGCCGGACTGGGCCGTCAGGCATCGACCGTAACGTCTAGGGTCATGGACACCTCGGCGCCGTTGTGCCCGTCCGCCCGCCCCGCCCACCGCACCGCGCAGCCCAGTTCGGCATCGGCCAGGGTGCGGACGATCTGCATTCCCAATCTGTCTGATCCAGCCGGGTCGAACCCAGGCGGCAAACCCACCCCGTCATCGCGCACCGTGACGGTCAGCTGACCGCCGATCCGGACGGCGGCCACCTCGACCTCTCCGGACGCATCCGCGCCGAACCCGTGCTCCAGTGCGTTCTGCACGATTTCCACCAGCACCAGCACCAGCGGGGTAGCCCTGGTGGCGGCCAGCGACCCGAACGACCCGGACCGATGCAGCCGGACGCGCCGCCCGGTACCGCCCACGTCCACCAGCACGGTGAGCAGCCGGTCGACAACCTCGTCGAATTCGACCGTGTCCTCCCCCGCCACCGACAGGGTCTCGTGCACCAGCGCGATCGCGCTGACCCGCCGCATCGCCTCGTCGAGCGCCTCCCGCGCCTCCGGCGCAACCACCCGCCGCGACTGCAGCCGGAGCAGCGCCGCGACCGTCTGCAGATTGTTCTTCACCCGGTGATGGATCTCCCGGATGGTGGCGTCCTTGCTGATGAGCTGCCGATCCCGCAGCCGCAATTCCGTGACGTCCTGGACGAGCAGCAGGGCCCCCAGTGCCTCGCCGCGGGGTACCAGGGGCAATGCGCGGAAGCGCACCGTGGCCTGACCGTTGCTCGCTTCCTGCCCGTCGACCGGACGACCGGACGCCGCGGCCAGGGTCAACCGGGCGAGATCCTCGGCCTCCAACGGATCGGGCAGCACGCCGCGGAGCACCTCGCCGAAGGTCCGGCCGACCACGTCACCGACCACCCCGAGCCGACGCAGCGCCGACATCCCGTTCGGGCTCCCGTAGAGGACCGCGCCGTCGGCATCAAGGCGGAACAGGCCGTCGCCGACCGAGGGGCCCAGCCCCTCCTCCGGCCCTTCGGTCGCCGGGAAGCTGCCGTCGGCGACCATTTCGGTCAGGTCGCTGGCGGTCTGCAGATAGGTCAGCTCCAACTGGCTGGGGCTGCGGACACCGGTCAGGTTCGAGTCGCGGCCGAGTACCGCGACGATCCGGCCGCCGCTGCGGACCGGGATCGCCTCGTGCCGGATCGGCGTCTCACCGCGCCAGTCGGGGTCGCTCTCCCGGAAGATGCGCCGCTCGGCGTAAGCGACGCGCAGGGCGGAGGCGCCCGGCCCGGTGCCGATCGCCCCGACCAGATCCTCCTCGTGGGCAGTCGGCCCGGTGGACGGCCGGCACTGCGCGACGCAGCGGAACTCCGTCTGGATCACGTCGGGCTGCCCGGTACCGGACTGGTCGGTGCCAGCCGGGCGCAGCGGAACCCAGAGCAGCAGGTCGGCGAAGGACAGGTCGGCGAGCAGCTGCCATTGCGAGACCAGCCGCAGCAGATGGCCGACCTCGTTGACATCGAGGTCGGTGCGGGCGGTCAGCCGGAACGACAGCGCAGACATTGCTGGTCAGGGTGTCACACGCGTCGCGCTCCGGTGCTGATCGCCGGCCGCCGGCGGCCTGCCGTGACCGACCGAGAGCAGGTGCTCAGTAGGTCTCGGTGATCTTGCGCAGCCCGCGCGGCGCATCCGGATCGCCGCCGCGGTTCAGCGCCAGCCGCCAGGCGAGCTGCTGCAGCGGCAGGATCTCCAGGATCGGCAGCAGCTCGGCGGGGATGCCGGTGGCAGCGACCGGTAGCCCGGCATCCGAGCCGACCACCAGCACGTCGGCACCGGCGGCGGTCAACCGGTCGATCACCGGGTCCATGGCTGCACCGCCGACGCCGGGGGTACGCACGGCGATGGTGGGTACCGCCGCATCCACCATCGCCATCGGGCCGTGCAGCAGGTCCGCGCCGGAGAACGCCTGCGCACTGAGGTAGCTGGTCTCCATCAGCTTGAGCGCGGCCTCGCGCGCGGTGGGATAGGAGTAGCCGCGCGCCGTGGTGACCAATCGCTGGGCGAATCGATAACGGTCAGCCGCCGCGTCGGCCCGATCGGCATGCTGCAGCGTGGCGTGCGCCGCGTCGGCCAACGGCGCCGCCTCGGCCGCCCCGTCGATCTCGGCGACGGCGGCGACCAACAGGTACAGCGCGAGCAACTCCGCTGTGTAGGTCTTGGTCGCCGCGACCGCTCGCTCGACGCCGGCCTGCACGTCCGCGGACAGCTCAGCCGCCCGGGCCAGCTCGGAGTCCGGGTTGTTCGTGACCGCCAACGTCACTGCCCCGCAGGCACGCGCGATGCGCATCGAGTCGACCAGGTCGGGCGAGCCGCCGGACTGGCTGACCGCTACGAACAAGACCTCGGACAGCGCCGGCTTGGCGCCGTACAGGGTCATCGTGGACGGTGAGACCAGGCCGGCGGGCAAGGCCAGCTTCGTCTCGACGAGGTACTTCGCATACAGCGCGGCGTGATCGCTGGTGCCGCGTCCGGCGAAGAGCACGAACCGCGGCGCCCGGCTGCGGATGACACGCCCGAGCCCAGCGAGATGTGCGGCCTGCGCCGCCAACAGGTGGGCCAGCACGCTGGGCTGCTCGGCGATCTCGGTGGCCATCAGCGCACCGATCGGCTGCGACTGCTCGGTCATCGTTGGACTCCCATTCCTCGGCTGATCAGCTGCGCCGCGGCCTCGAGCAGCAGCGGCGCTGTCCCGTGCGTCTGCACTGTCGGCAGTCCGTGCTCCACCGGGCCGGGCCAGCCCACCTCGACGACGACGACCGCAGCGCGCCGGGTGGCGGCCAACGTTTTCAGCAGTGTCGCCTGCTCGGGATGGCGACTGGCATCGCGCACCACCACGACGGCGTCGCGGTCCGTAGCCAGGCCGGCCGGGTCGGCGAGTACCTCGGCGCCGGGAAGCGCCGCCGCGATCAGGCCGGCCGGCGACCAGCGCAACGCGTCGGCGGCTTCACTGCCCGGGCCGTGGAACTGGAAGACGTGCGGACGGCGCAGCGCGGGCAACTGCCCGACCACCGACACTGAACGAGCGGCGAGCCGAGCCAGAGCAGCGGTATCGAGTGGTGTCGCAGCACCGGTCTGTTCGTCGAGGACCGACAGCGTCGTGGCCCGCTCCGCGGCCTGCCGCAGCCGGGAGATCGGCAGCCGACCGGACTCGACCGCGGCCGCGACCGCGGCCGGGATCTCGGCGTAGGCCCCGCGGTGCTCCTGTGAGCCGATGCACAGCGCGTCGGCGCCGGCGATCAGCGCCTGCACCGCGCCCTCGACCATGCCCACGCTGTCGGCCACCGCCCGCATTTCCAGCGCATCCGTGATCACCGCGCCGGTGAAGCCGAGCTCGTCGCGCAGCAGGGTGGTCAGGATGTGCGGGCTGAGGGTGCCCAGCCGGTGCTCGTCGAGGCTGCGGACCAGGAGATGACCGGTCATGATCGAGCGGACGCCGGCCGCGATGGCAGCCCGGAACGGCATCAGGTCGACGGCGTCGAGCTGCGCGCGGGAACGATCGATGCGCGCCACAGCGCGGTGCGTGTCGGTGGTCGTGTCGCCGTGGCCGGGGAAGTGTTTGGCACTGGCTGCGACGCCGGTTCCCTGAATGCCGCGCACCGCCGCTGCGACATGCCGGGCGACGAGATCCGGGTCGGCGCCGAACGCGCGGACGCCGATCACCGGGTTGCCCGGATTGGAGTTCACATCCGCGACCGGTGCCAGGTCCATCGTGACGCCGGCAGCGGCCAGCCGCCGCCCGAGCGTCGCATAGACCGACTCGGTGGCCGCCACGTCGTCCACTGCCCCCAGGGCGGCGGCGCCGGGGACGGTGCTGCCGGTCGCGGCGTCGAGCCGGGTGACCTCGCCGCCTTCTTCGTCGATCGCGATCACCACGTCGGTGCCGGCGGCGCGCAGATCCGCGGTGAGGTCGGCCAGGTGGCTGTCGTCCACCACGTTGGAGGCGAACAGCACCACCCCGCCGAGCCCTTCGGCGAGCAGCCCGGCCAGCCAGTCCGGAACCCGCGGTCCGGTGAAGCCGGCGAGCAGGCAGCGGCGGGCCAGCGCCTGAGCGCTGCGCGGATCTGCTGCCAGCACGCTTCCTCCTGCAATCGACCGACCCGCCAGCGCCATGCTGGGCTATTGGACTAGACCAATTTACACGGCAGCGAGCCAGCCGCAGTCGGACTGCGCAACGGATGACGCGCCGGGTGTTCCGGGCCGCGCAGAGCGGGTCGGGTACTAGTGTCGTCGCAGCAGGTATAGACAAGTGGCCCCGTCGACTCGCTCCCGTGCGCCGGGCTTGCAGGAAGGCGGTCGCCGGTGAGCAGCACCCGCGCCGAGGTGACCACGAAATCCCGCCGCCCGAGCGCACCGGGCAGCAGCGGCCGTCGGGGTACCGGACGCGCCCGGGCGAGCACCGCCGCCGAGCCGGCAGCCAGGGTCAGCAGCGTGCCCAAGTACTACCTGGTCAAGCGGCACCTGCTGGAGATCATCGAGGCACTCCCGCCGGGCAGCCCGGTCGCGCCGGAACGAGTGTTGACCGCAGAGCTCGGCACGTCGCGCACCACCGTCCGGCAGGCACTGGCCGAACTCGTCGGGGAGGGCCGGCTGGTCCGCCGGCAGGGCTCCGGAACCTACGTGGCAGAGCCGAAGATGGCGTGGCCACTGTCGATGTCAAGTTTCAGTGAGCAGGCGGCCGCCGGCGGTATGAAGCCCGGGACAAAACTGCTGTCCGTCGAGACGGTGAGTGCCGATGACGTGACGGCGCAGCGTCTCAAGCTCCCGCCGGGCGCACGGGTGCATCGGATCCGGAGGCTACGCACCGGCGACGACCGGCCGATGGCCGTCGAGGTGTGCTTCGTCGAAGCGGCTCGGTTCGTCGGGCTGGCCGCCAAGATCCGGCGCAGCAGTTCGCTGTACGAGGTGTTCGCGCGCGATTACGGGCTGGTACCGGTCGATGCCGAGGAGACCATCGAGACCGCCGCCGCGCCGCCCACCGAGGCCGGGCTGCTGGAAACCGACACCGGCGCGCCGATGCTCGTGCTGTCCCGGCACACGTTCGATGCCGACGGTCGCCCGGTCGAATGGGTGCGCAGCTGGTATCGCGGCGACCGCTACGTCTTCATCGCCCGACTCCACCGTGCCAAAAGCCTCGGCGCGAAGCACTGACAACAAGGGCTGAACCGGTTTAGTCTTCCGTCGGCGCAGGTCCCCTGATCCTGACGGAGGCGGCAGTGACTCACCCGACGTCTGACGAAGATCGCACCGAGGTCGAACCGGTACGCCCGCTGCCGCTGCCTCGAGCAGTACAGCTGCAGGTCGGTGTCCTGCTGGCAATCCCACTGCTCGCCCTGCTGATCGTGCCGATCTACAGCCGGACAACGCCGAAGGTCGGCGGCTGGCCGTTCTTCTACTGGTACCAGCTGGTCTGGGTCGTGCTGGCTTCCGCGTTCACCTACACCGCGCACCGTTTGGTGTACCGGGCGCGCGCGGCGCAGCGGAACGGGCGGTGAGCGTCATGCCCGTCGGATCCGCACCCGCCGCGACGCTGGCAGCCGGCGCGCACGTCAACAGTGTTCAGCTCGCCGTGGTGATCTTCTTCTTCCTGCTGGTCACTGCAGGCGGCTTCCTGGCAGCGAAGTGGCGCCGCACCACCTCGCTGCACAGTCTCGACGAGTGGGGCCTGGGCGGTCGCAGCTTCGGCACTGTGATCACGTGGTTCCTGCTCGGTGGCGACCTCTACACCGCGTACACCTTCGTGGCGGTGCCTGCGGCGATGTACGCCACCGGTGCAGTGAGCGGCTTCTTCGCAGTGCCCTACACGATCCTGGTCTATCCGCTGATCTTCATCTTCATGCCGCGGCTGTGGTCAGTCAGCCACCGACGCGGATACGTCACCCCCGCTGACTTCATCAAGGGACGCTACGGCAGTCGCGGCCTGTCACTGGCGATCGCCGTCACCGGCATCCTCGCCACGATGCCGTACATCGCCTTGCAGCTGGTGGGCATCCAGGCGGTGCTGGACACGATGGGCCTGGGCGGGTCGGGCAACACCTTCGTGAAGGACCTGCCCCTGTTCATCGCGTTCGCTGTCCTGGCCGCATACACGTACTCGTCAGGCCTGCGCGCGCCGGCGCTCATCGCGTTCGTCAAGGACACCCTGATCTACCTGGTGATCGTGGTGGCCATCGTCTACGTGGGAGTCAAGATCGGCTTCGGAGACATGTTCCACGCCGCACAGACCAAGATGGCCACGAAGACGAAGGCGGGTAAGCCCACCGGCGCATTCATCACCAACAAGAACACCTACTGGGCGTACGCCAGCTTGGCCTTCGGCTCCGCACTCGCGCTGTTCATGTATCCGCACTCGATCACCGCCGTTCTGTCGGGCAAACGTCGCGACACGATCCGGCGCAACGCGGCGATCCTGCCGCTGTACTCATTGATGCTGGCCCTGCTCGCGCTGCTCGGCTTTGCTGCGATCGCCAAAAAGACCAAGGTGTTCGGACTGGACGGTAAGGCCAACGCACAACTGGCCGTGCCGCACTTCTTCGCGGACAACTTCCCGAGCTGGTTCGCCGGTATTGCGTTCGCGGCCATCGCGATCGGCGCGTTGGTGCCGGCCGCGATCATGTCGATCGCGGCGGCGAACCTGTTCACCCGCAACATCTACCGCGACTTCCTCAAGCCGCACGCGTCGCACAAGGAGGAGGCGCAGGTCGCCAAGATCGCGTCGCTGGTGGTGAAGTTCGGTGCCCTGATGTTCGTGCTGTTCATGGATCGCCAGAATGCGATCAACCTGCAGTTGCTCGGCGGCGTGTGGATCCTGCAGACCTTCCTGGCCATCGTCGCCGGGCTCTATACCCGCTGGTTCCACCGCTGGGCGCTGCTCGTCGGGTGGGCGGTGGCGATGGTCTACGGCACGGTGACTGCGTACCGCGTCAAGGTGCCGAACTCGGTGACCAAACTGGTCGACGGCAAGCCGGTGGCAGAGGTGCACGGGATGCGGCACTTCGGCGGCTCGCTGGCGAACTTCCCGTTCACCCACACCCAGGTGTACATCGCGTTCTCGGCCATTGTGATCAACATCGTCGTCTCGGTGGTGCTCAGCCTCGTGTTCAGAGCGGCCAAGGTGCCTGATGGCATCGATGAAACCCGTCCGGGCGACTACTACTCCGACGCTCGGGAGGAGGGGGCTCGGCCGTTGCCGCCGGCCACCGAGGCAACCGGCGCCATCACCGAGGCGTAATCCGCCTCGTTTCGACGGTTCAGTCCGACGACACACCCAGGGCCGTGGCGAAGGCAGCCCGGGCACCAGCCTCGTCGTCGCCCCATGCCGTCACGCGGATCCGCTCCTCGGCTCCGCTCGGGAACACTTCCCAGCGCACTCCGTCCGGGGCATCGGCATCGGTCGCGGGCCGCTCGCCGGTCAGTGCGACTCCGTTGACCTGCGGCGGGCCGGCGTTCTGCACCACGTCGGGCACTGCGTCGCGCAGTACGGATAGCTGCAGCTCGACCAGGTCGGTGCCCGTCGCCATCTCCCAGGCCGAGTGCGCGGCGGCAAGGCCGGCTCGCACGTGACAGACCTGCGCGTCTGCGATGCCGATCGAGGCCAGCCCACGCAGGGCGAGTACCACGCCGACCGCGTGCCCGGTGCGGTGTGCCGCGTCGCGGTCGGCGCCGCTCAGCCCGAGCGCCGGCGCGCACTGCGTGTCGCCGTCCAGGCCCAGCTCGCCCAGGACCACCACCCCGTCGTCGGTACCGAACACCAGCACCTCGACCGAGGCCTGACCTGGTCGGAAGGTGATCGATTCAGCGGCCAGGGCTTCAGTGACGGCTGCGGTGTGCAGCGTGCCGAGGGTGACCACCGCGGCGAGTCCGGCCGCCTCCGCCTCGGCGGCGAATGCGGCGTCACCGGCCAGCGGGCCGATGCCCGGGTGGATTGCGTCGACACCGGCAGCTTTGGCGGCCGCCACCACGGCGGCACCGGACGAGCGTTCCTCCGGGGACAGCAACACCACGTCGTCAGCCAGCCGAGCCTGCTTGTTGACTTCGTCGGCACTGGTCAGCGCGACCGCCTTGATCCCGAGCCGCTGGCAAGTGGTGATGACTCGCAGGCCACCGAGGCCGCCGTCAGCAGCGAGAACGGACTCGATCACTCGGCCCGGAACTCGACGTGAGCGACCTCCACGGTGACCTGCGTGATGCGGGCCCGGATCCGGTTGCGCAGCTCGTCCGGAGCGCGGTCACCGCCACAGTGCCTGGCCACCAACGACTTGACGTCGGCTTCCAGACCGAACTGCTTCAGGCACGGCGAACAACCCTCGAGGTGTGCTCGGATCTTGCTCCGCTCCGCGGCATCGGTCTCGTCGTCCAGGTAGCGAAACACGTCGTTCAGCACCTCGTCGCAGTCGAGGCCGCCCGGTCCGAATCCCATTACGACTCACTCCCCGAGCCCGCCGGGACCAGGCCCCGTTCCCTCGCATAGTCCGCCAGCTTCGCCTGCAGCTGCCGCCGACCGCGATGCAGGCGCGACATGACGGTTCCGATCGGGGTGTCCATGATCTCGGCGATCTCCTTGTACGCGAAGCCCTCCACGTCGGCCAGGTAGACGGCCAACCGGAAGTCCTCCGGAAGTTCCTGCAGCGCCTGCTTCACATCTGAGTCCGGGAGGTGATCCAGCGCTTCCATTTCCGCCGACCGCAAACCGGTGGACGTGTGCGACGCAGCCGCAGCGAGCTGCCAGTCCTCCACGGACTCGCTGTTCGCCTCCAGTGGTTGCCGCTGCTTCTTGCGGTAGGTGTTGATGAACGTATTGGTCAGGATGCGGTAGAGCCACGCCTTGAGGTTGGTGCCTTCGGTGAACTGGTGGAAGGCGGCGAACGCCTTCACGAAGGTCTCCTGGACGAGATCCTCGGCATCGGACGGATTGCGGGTCATCCGCATGGCGGCCGCGTAGAGCTGGTCGAGGAACGGCAGCGCATCACGCTCGAAGCGTGCGCGCCGAGCCTCGGCAGTCTCTTCGGCCACGGACGTCCCCTCCTGCAGGTGCTCGACGGTTCTGATCACCGAGCTTACGGTGCCATCAGCGCCGACACCGAGCGACTGCCTTTCCGCGAGCAGCATGCAGAGGACCCCTCTTTCCTAGTCTGCAGGAACAACAGCGCAGCACCGGTGCGGCATTCCCTGCCCCGCGCGTCGATAAGGCCTGGGCGGATGGTGGATCTGCCAGGCCTGCCCGCAGGGTCGGATCGCGATCCGGTCGGCGACGCGTCCCGTCCACAGGCAGCGCGCTGTGCACAACCGCAGCCTCCGGGAGCCTCTCGGTCCGCGGCGGAGGTCAAGGTCGTCCCGAGTCGCCGCACCGGGCGGCGCGAGAAGGAGGGTCATGCACAGGTTCATCGGACGCAGAATGGCGATCATGTTCGGCAGCGTGGTCGCGCTGATCACCTTGCTGAGCGTCGCCAGCACCGCCGGAGCGAGCGCGGCGGCGACCATCGTCGACGGCATCTCGTTCGAGTATTTGCCGGCCGGTCTGGGCACGTCCACCGACTTCGCTTACGACTACGACGAGGTCGACTTCGCCTCCCGGGTATGGGAGTCGCCACGTCCGGACGGCGGGACGCGGGTGGATCTCGATCTGGTGGTGATGCGCGGTGCCCGGCTGACCGACGGGGCCGCGTTGCACGACTGGTTCATCAGCTACGAGGAGCGGCCGCCGGCTGAGGCGCGGTACGTCCCGGTTCGGGTCCATGGCCGACCCGGTTGGCTCTGTCGCGACCAGCTGTTCTGGCTGGTTCGCCCTGGCCTGGCGGTCTCGGTGCTGCTCGATCACAGCCGGTGGAGCACGCTCGACGTGGCGCGAATCGGGTGGTCGGCGGTCGAGTCGACGTAGGCAGCGCGCCGGTGCCCGATCGGCTCGGCTGCTGGCGAAGCTCGCTCTGGCTACAGTGCGGGCGTGGCTACCGGGACCCCTGCGACCGCACTGCTGGCCAAGCTGAAGATCCCGCACACGCTGCATCCGTACGAGCACGACGCCCGGGCCGAGTCGTTCGGCGCGGAGGCGGCACAGGCGCTGGGCGTGCCGGCGGAGCAGCTGTTCAAGACGCTGATCGCGTCCGTGGACGGCCGACTGGTGTGCGCGGTGGTTCCGGTCGCCGGGCACCTGAAGCTCAAGGCACTGGCCGCGGCGGTCGGCGGGAAGAAGGCCGTGCTGGCAGATCCGACCGCCGCCGCCCGGGCGACCGGCTACGTGATCGGCGGAATTTCTCCGCTCGGGCAGAAGACCTCCCTTCCGGTGGTCGTCGATGCCTCAGCCGGCCGGTTCGCCACGGTGCTCGTGTCGGCCGGCAAGCGCGGCCTGCAGGTCGAGCTGGCGCCGGCCGATCTCGTCCGCGCAGTAGCCGCGAGCACCGCCGACATCGCCGCCGAATAGGGTGGCCCGCTCGACTCGGCAGTGCGTGGTCACCGGATCAGCCCGCGGTCGGCAAGGAACCGCGCGACCGCGGCGCCCACCATCGCGGGATCGCGCTTCAGGCTGTGGTCGGCCCCCGGAATCACCGCGAGCCGGTTCGGCGAGCGCATCACCCGACGTGGCGGGCAGCCGAACGCGTCGCGTTCGCCCTGCACCACTAGCACGGGCGCGGCGACGCCGGCGAGTTCTGCCAGCCTGCTCTTCTCCGGCCGACCCGGCGGGTGCACCGGAAAAGCCAGTGCCACCACGGCCGCCGAGCCGAGTGCGTCGGCGCATCGGCAGGCCACCCGCGCACCACTGGAGCGACCCGCGTGCACGACCGGCAGCCCGCGCAGCGCGCGACGTGCAGACACCGCGCGCGAGACGGCCAGCCATGCCTCGTCAAGTCGCGCGGCCGGTACCGGAGCACGGCTGCCGCGCACCCGGTACGGCTGCAGGACCCGGCCCACGGCAAGACCGGCGCGCACCGCAACGTCCCGGGCGGCGAGGATGTCGGGTGCGTCGATGCCGCCGCTGGCGCCGTGCCCGATCAGCAGCAAGGCGCTCGGCTCGCCGGGTGTCTGCAGCGTGACCTGCGCTGGGCCCTGCGGCGTATCGACGTCGAAGGTCAGCTCAGCAGGCTGCGTCATGCCACGGCCTCCTCAGCTGTCGGTCGCCGTCGTCGGTGGCCATTCTCCTCGGCCGCCGTCCGACCGGAGCCCCCCTGATCGCCCCGCATGGGCGGCCGACGCGCGACCGCCCGGGTGGTCAGGACCGCCCGCCGAACTGCCAGTTGTGCACCTCGATCGCGGCGTACCGGTCCGGCGTGAGCACGGCACGGGCCGCGTCCGGGTCGGCCGCCCGGACCAAGGCGGCCGTGCCCAACCAGGCGGTGCCGTCGTCGGACAGCAGCGGGCCGTACCCGATCAGCCCGTCCTGGTCAGCCGGCACGGCGAGGTCGGCGGCCTGCCCCGAGCCCAGGCCGAGCACCAGGAATCGGTCGCCGCCGGTCCGGCCGCCCGGGAACTCCCACATCGTGCGGCCCAGCGTGTTGCGCCACCGCCGCAGCAGCACGTCGCGGAACACCCCAGCCTGGTAACAGGGCTCGTCGAAGACGAACGCGCGGGCGGCCGCAGGATCGGGCAGGTCGACGATGTGCACGCTGCCGGTGGCATAGGCCTCGTCGCCCTCGCCGGCGAACGTCGGACCGCGGGCGATCAGCTCGGCGGCGTACCGGTCCATGTAGGACCAGTGCTCCTCCACCAGCTCGTCGCGCAGCTCGCCGGAGCCGGGCCGGTCGCGGTGGTAACAGAAGAATTCCATGCCCATATTCTTGCCCTCCGTCATTCCCGCCGTCGACGAGCGGGATTTTCTGGTTGGTGTCCGCGCTCATGTCGCGGTCTGCGGTCAGCTGCGCCGGAAGGCGATCTGCAGCCGGAGATCCAGGAAGCGGCCGGCCATGCCTGGCGACGCGGTCACGCCGAAGGCGCGGCGATCGACGCGTGCCGTGGCGGCAATGACGAGCGACGCCGGGCCGCCAGCGGGTGACTCGGTCACCCCGGACCGGGTCACCGCAACGGTGACCGGCCGAGTGGCGTCGCGGACCGTCAGTTCGCCCGGCAGCATCCAGTGGTCCTCGGTCGATTCCAGGCGGTCCGCGCAGAAGGTGAAGGTGGGGAAGCGGGAGCTGTCCAGGAAGCGCGGTCCGCGGACGGTCGCGTCGCGGCGCTGGTTGCCCGTCGTGAAGCTGGCCGCATCGATCTCGACGCGCAGCCGGCAGCTGCCCGGCGCCTGTTCGAGATCGGCGGTGCCGGCCAGGACGGCGAAGCTGCCCCGGACCGGCGCCAGGCCGAACAGGTGCCGGGTGGCGAATCGGATCGTCGAGACGGCGGGGTCGATGGTGTACCGGCCGGAAGCCGGCACCAGAACGGTGTCGGGATAGGGAGTTGTCGAAATCATGGATGCATCTCACCGTCGTCGGCGCTGCCCGCGGCAGAGCCTCCGGTGGCTTCCCCACCAGACAATCGGCGGGTGTCGATCGGACGGCATGCAACTTTCGTCGGCAGTGGCCCGGCCGCAGGGCGGTAAACAGCTGAACGGGAGGGCCGGGACACGTACCGTAGCCCGGTGCTCCTCGACTGGTGGCTGCGCCGGTTCCGGCCGGACGCAGCGGTGTCCGACATCGGCCTAGCCAGCTTCTTCGTGGTCCTCGACACCGGCGTGACTCTGGTCGGTGGATCGTGGTGGCCGGCCCATCCGGGCACGCTGGCGTACACGTTGCTCGGTTTGCAGGCGCTTGCCTGCGTGTCCCTCGCGCTGCGCCGACGGGCCCCACTGACGACGGTCGCCGTCCTCGCTGCGTTCTCCTTGGCCGTGGCCGTACTGGCCGGACACCTCGACGCTCTCACCCCCGCGCACAGCGGGACGGTCTGGGCTCCCTATGCGACGGTGGTGGCCGCCTACGCGCCGGTGCGCTGGTGTCCGGACCGCCGCCGCGCCCTGCTCGCCGTCGTGATTCTCACCGTGATCGTCGCCAGACCTTGGCAGCCGTCCACCCTGGTGATCACGGTCGGCGTGTTGCGCACCGGGCTGGGGCCCCTGCTCGCGTTGTACTACCTCACCCGGCACGAGCTGGTCCGGGCATTGACCGAGCGAGCGGAACGAGCAGAACGCGAGCAGCACCTGCGCGCCCAGCAGGCCCGCGCGGACGAGCGGCTGCGCATCGCCGGCGAGATGCACGACGTCGTCACCCACCAGGTGAACCTGATGGTCATGCAAGCCGGCGCCATGCAGGTCAGTGCCGCGGATGCGCAGACCCGGCAGGCGGCGGATCAGATCAGGCAGACCGGTTGCCAGGCGCTGGAAGAGCTCCGCGACCTGGTCGGCATCCTGCGCGCTCCCCCGGACGCCGGCGATCCGGTCCACGATCAGGCCGTGCTCGCCTTGGTGGAGCAGTCCCGGACAGCCGGGTCGCTGGTTGACCTGTTCCAGGACGGCGACGCGCAGAGCGTGTCACCCGTCGTTGCCCGCACCGCGTGGCAGATCGTCCGCGAGGCGCTGACCAATTCGGCCAAACACGCCCCGGGCGCAGCAGTCACCGTGCGCGTCGTCTATCGCGACGGGGTACACCTCATGGTCGGCAACGGCCCGGCGACGCGGCCGCTCGACCCGGTCCTGGTGACGACGGGATCCGGGCTGGGCATCGCCACGCTGCGGCGCCGGGTGGAAGTCGTGCATGGCACCCTGCGCGCGGGGCGGCGGCCGGACGGTGGCTACCGGGTCGAGGCGACGCTGCCTGCCTACGTCCCCACCTCCGAAGCGGTAGCAGCGTCATGACCCGGGTCCTGGTGGTCGACGACGAACCCATGGTCTGTGCGCATCTGCGCACCATCCTCGGCTCGGCCGGAGACATCGAGGTCATCGGCGAGGCGCACGACGGGGAAGAAGCGGTCGCGAACGTCCGGCGGGAGCGTCCCGATCTCGTTCTGATGGATCTGCGGATGCCGCGGGTCGACGGCCTGACGGCGATCGAGCGGATCCGCGAACTGCCCGACCCACCACCGATCGTGGTACTGACCACGTTCGACGCCGATCAGTACGTCCTGCGCGCGCTGCGCGGCGGAGCCATCGGATTCCTCGTCAAGTCGACGCCGCCGCTGGACCTCATCCACTTGGTTCGAGTCGCCGCCGACGGGCACACCGTGCTCTCCCCGGCCGCCGCGCGCCGCTTGATCGCGACCTCGACAGATCAGCAGGCCAGCCGGGAGCGGGCCCAGTCCCGACTTGCCGCGCTCACCGAGCGGGAGCGCGACGTACTGGCCGGGCTCGCCGAGGGCTTGTCGAACGGCCAGATCGCCACGCGCCTGTTCCTCTCCGAGGCAACCGTCAAAGGCTACGTATCGCGGACCATGGACAAGCTCGGCTGCGACAACCGCACCCAGGCCGGGCTGCTCGCCCATGAGGCCGGGCTGCTGCCGCCGGGCTCCGCGGACTGAGACCAGTGGCCGACCGACGGGGTGCTGGCCGGGCGTCTGCTCCGGGATACTGAAGAGATGTGCGGGCGCTACGTGTCAGTCCAGTCCGACGCGGACCTGACCAGGGAGTTCGATGTCGAGCAAATCGTGGGTGAGCCACCGGCTCCGTCGTGGAACGTCGCACCGACCGACCCGGTCCGCATCGTTGTAAAGCGACACCCGACCGACGATCGCGACGCGGCCGAGGTTCGGCAGTTGCGGACCGTGCAGTGGGGGCTGTTGCCCAGCTGGTCGAAATCACGATCGGGCGGCGCCAAGATGATCAACGCGCGCAGCGAGACGGTCGCCGCCAAGCCCGCGTTCAAGGCGGCGGCAGCCCGCAGACGCTGCCTGGCTCCGTCGGTCGGGTACTTCGAGTGGAAGCAGGAAGCCGGGAACAAGATCCCCTACTTCCTGCACGCAGCGGAGGACCGAACGCTGGCGATGGCCGGCCTGTACGAGATCTGGCGCGACGACTCGCTGCCGGAGGACGATCCGAATCGCTGGCTGTGGACCTGCACCATCATCACCCGAGCCGCCTCCGACACGCTCGGGCACATTCACGACCGGTGCCCCGTGCTGATTCCCCCGGAGCTGCAAGAACAATGGCTGGACTGCAGCGCCGACGACCCGCTCGTCGCCCAGCGGCTGCTCGAGGAAGCCCCCGAGCCGCACCTCGAACCCAGGCAGGTGTCGAAGGCGGTCGGCAACGTCCGCAACAACGGTCCTGAGCTGATCAAGCCACTGGAGCACACCGACGTCGCACGCCAGCCACCCCTACTCGGCCTGTAGCCGATCCCGGTTGCTGGCGGGTAGGGCGCGGAACGGCCGTCGAGCCGGTCGGTCTCGGTTGCCGGTGCGGCAGACTGTCCGCATGAGTTCGTTGTGGCCCGCGCCGCTGGCACCTGCTCCGGTGCACGCCCGCGTCGATGTCCCCGGGTCGAAGTCGCACACCAACCGGGCGCTGCTGTTGGGCGCACTGGCCGACGGCCCGAGCCGGCTCGGTTCACCGTTGCGAGCGCGCGACACGGAGTTGATGTGCGGCGCGCTGCAGGGCCTGGGCGTCCGGATCGATCGCAGTGATGACAGTTGGGCGGTGACCCCGGGCGCGCTGCACGGGACGTCGGTCGACACCGGCCTGGCCGGCACCGTCATGCGGTTCGTCCCGCCGCTGGCCGCCCTGGCCGCCGGTCGGTCGACGTTCGACGGCGACCGGTACGCGCGCGAGCGACCGATGTCGGTGCTCATCGACGGCCTGCGGCAGGCCGGGGTCGAGATCGACGATCGCGGTACCGGGCAGATGCCGTTCACCGTCGCAGGGAGTGGTTCGGTGCGCGGCGGCGTCGTGGAGATCGACTCGTCGGCGTCGTCGCAGTTCGTCTCCGCGCTCCTGCTCGCCGGCGCTCGATACGAGAAGGGCATCGAGGTACGGCATGTCGGCGCCGCGCCGGTGCCGTCGCTACCGCATATCGAGATGACCGTTGCCGCACTGCGGCGGCGCGGTGTGCAGGTCGACGATTCGACCGCGCAGGTCTGGCGCGTCGCCCCGGGGCCGGTGGCTGCACTCGATGAGGTCATCGAGCCTGACCTCTCGAACGCCGCGCCCTTCCTGGCAGCAGCGCTCGTCACCGGCGGGCAGGTACACATCCCGCGTTGGCCGAGCGCGACCGATCAGCCCGGCGACGCGCTGCGCGCCCTGCTCACCGCGATGGGCGCCGAAATCACCGTCGATGACACTGGTCTGACGCTTACCGGCGCCGGTTCGATCACCGGCGTGGACGCCGACCTGCATGACGTCGGCGAACTCACTCCGGTGCTCGCCGCGATCGCCGCGGTGGCCCGGACACCGTCCACCTTTCGCGGCATCGCCCACCTTCGCGGCCACGAGACGGATCGACTGGCCGCCATCGCCGCCAACCTCAGCGCACTCGGTGCCGACGTAGCGCAGCGAGCCGACGGCTTGGCCATCACACCGCGACCACTGCGCGGAGCGGTGTGGCCCTGCTACGCCGATCATCGGATGGCGCAGGCAGGGGCAGTGCTCGGTCTCGTCGTCGCCGGTGTGGCCGTCGACGACATCGCGAGCACCGGCAAGACACTGCCCGACTTTCCCGGCATGTGGACGGCAATGCTCGCGGGTGACGCGGGGTGACTGATCGCCGCAGCGCGGCGCAGCGGGATCTGGACGAGGACGATGTACGGATCCGACCGACCCGCAGCGGCAGCCGGCCGCGCAGCAAACAGCGCCCCAAGCACGCGGATGCCGCCGACGGAATGGTGCTGACTGTCGATCGAGGCCGGTTCACCGTGCTGATCGACGACGCCGAGACGGTGACGGCAATGCGCGCGCGCGAGCTCGGCCGCAAAGGGATCGTGGTCGGCGACCGGGTTTCGGTGGTCGGGGACATGTCCGGCTCGTCCGATGCGTTGGCCCGCATCGTGCGCCGGGCGCCCCGGGAGTCGGTGCTGCGCCGCACGGCGGACGACACCGACCCGACCGAACGCATCGTGGTGGCGAACGCCGATCAGCTCGTCATTGTCTGCTCACTGGCCGACCCACCGCCGCGGATCGGCTTCATCGACCGCTGCCTGGTCGCCGCACTGACCGAGAACATCGAGCCGTTGCTGTGCCTGACGAAGGCAGACCTGGCCGATCCGAGCACTGTCCTGCAGAACTACGAAGCGATGTCCGTCCCCGCCGTCGTGACCGAGCGTGGTGGCGAGCTGGGGTCCCTGCGGGCCCGGTTGACCGGCCAGGTGTCGGTGTTCGTCGGGCACTCCGGCGTCGGCAAGTCCACGCTCATCAACGCGCTGGTCCCGGACGCGAACCGGTCGATCGGAGTCGTGTCAGCAATCGGGAGAGGGCGGCACACCTCGACGTCGACGCTGGCGTTCCCGCTGCCGGAGGGCGGCTGGGTGATCGACACGCCCGGCGTCCGATCGTTCGGCCTCGCGCATGTCACCGCTGCCGATCTGCTGTGGGCCTTCCCAGATCTGGAAGACGGCACCACCCAATGCCCGCCCGGGTGTGATCACCAGGCCGGCACCGCCGGCTGCCAGCTCGAGGCCTGGGTGGCCGCCGGGCACTCGACGCCGGCTCGGCTGGAGGCGTTCCGGCGGCTGCTGGACAGCCGCCTCGCCCCCACCTGACCCACGCAGTCGCCGCCCGACAGCACTGCGCCGCACCACCGGGACGGCGGTGCGGCGCAGTCGATGACGCGTAGTCGCCTACTTGAAGGCGTCCTTCACGTTCTCGCCGGCCTGCTTCAGGTTGCCCGCGGCCTGGTCCTTGTTGCCCTCGGCCTCGAGATCCTTGTTGTCGGTGTGCTTGCCGGCGGTCTCCTTGGCCTTGCCTTCCATCTCTTCAGCCTTGTTCTTGGCCTTGTCCATCAATCCCATAGCTGCCTCCTCGGCGATGCACGGCGATCGTGCGGATGGATTCGACAAGTGTGACGGCCGGCGGCCGAGGTACGGCTGGCCGGGTCAACGATGTGCACCGTCATACCTGCCGGGCTGGCGTCCGGATGCTCGAACCGCCACCAACTACGGTACCCCTCAGGCGCCCGGGAGCCATCCGGCGAGCGCTTCCAGACCCGCCCGCAGCGCGGTCCGCTCACCCGCAAATGAGAACCGCAGCCGGCGGCTGCCCTCGACCGGATCGAAGTCCAGACCCGGCGCACAGGCGACCCCGGTCTCGTCGAGGATCCGGTAGCACAGCGCGAGCGAATTGTCGGTGAGATGGCCGACGTCGGCATACACGTAGAAGGCGCCGTCGGCCGGTGCCACGTCGGTCAACCCGGCGGCGGCCAGTCCGTCGAGGGCCAGCGCCCGGTTGGTCCGGTACGACTCGACCGTCGCGTCCAGATCGGCGTAATCGTCGAAGGCAGCCAGCGCCGCATGCTGCGAGAGGGTCGGTGGACACAACGTGAAGTTGGTGGTCAGCCGGTCGATGGCGTCGCGCAGCTCGGCCGGCGCGAGCAACCACCCCAGCCGCCATCCCGTCATCCGCCAGTACTTGGAGAACGAATTGACGACCACGCTGCTCCGGCTGGTCGCCCAGGCGCTGGCCGTCTGCCCGGTGTAGGTGATGCCGTGGTAGATCTCGTCGCTGATGAGCCGAACGCCCTGCGTGTCGCACCACGTGGCGATCGCAGCCAACTCGGCCGGACTCACCATCGTCCCGGTCGGATTGGCCGGGCTGGCCAGCACCAGCCCGGCCGGCCGGGTGGGCAGCGAGTCGAGCATCTGCACGGTCGGTTGGAACCGGCTCGCGGCTGCGCACGGCAGCTCGACCACGTCGCAGCCGAGCGCGGTGAGCATGTTGCGGTAGGACGGGTAGCCGGGGCGGGCCAGCACCACCGTGTCACCGGCATCGAACGCGGCCAGGAACGCGAGCAGGAACCCACCCGACGAACCGGTCGTGACGATCACTTCTTCGGCGGTCACGTCAAGGCCGTAGGTGCGGCGATAGTGGCCCGCGATCGCGCTGCGCAGCGGGGCGATCCCGAGCGCGCTGGTGTACCCGATCAGGTTGCCGTCCACGGCCCGTTTGGCGGCGTCGAGCACCGCGCGCGGCGCTGGTGAACCGGGTTGGCCGGCCGCCAGGTTGAACACCGGCAATCCGCGGGCAGCCCGCATCTGCGCCGCCTCGAACACCCGCATGGCGTGAAACGGCGGCACCGCGGCCCGGGCAGCTGCCACCCGCAGGCCCGGTGCCGTCGGGGAATCGAAGCTCACCTCTGCGACGGTAGCCTGCTGCCGTGTCGAGTTCAGCGCAGTTGCCGCAGCGCACCCGGGACTACGCCGACGACCTCGCTGTCGCTCTGCGGCTGGCCGACGCTGCCGATCAACTCACCATGGGCCGCTTCGGCGCCGGCGACCTGCTGGTCGAGACCAAGCCCGACCTCACCCCGGTCAGCGATGCGGACCGCGCTGCCGAGCAGCTGCTCCGGTCCGGACTGGCCGAGCATCGGCCGGCGGACACGGTCAGCGGGGAGGAGTTCGGCAGCACCGGGGACGGCGCGTACCGGTGGGTGCTCGACCCCATCGACGGCACGAAGAACTACGTGCGCGGCGTGCCGGTCTGGGCGACCCTGATCGGGCTGCTCGAGGGCGACGACGCGGTGCTGGGCGTGGTGAGCGCACCGGCACTGGGCCGGCGGTGGTGGGCCTACCGCGGCGGAGGCGCCTGGCTGCGCGCGCTCGGCGCGCAGCCGCGCGAATTGCACGTCTCCGCGGTGTCCGACCTGAGCGACGCGAGCTTCTCGCACTCCGGGCTCGACGAGTGGGCGGCGCACGACCGCGCCGAGCAGTTCACGGCCCTCACCGGGACGGTGTGGCGCGACCGGGGTTTCGGGGATTTCTGGTCCTACATGCTCGTCGCCGAGGGCGCGGTCGACGTCGCCGCCGAACCCGAACTCGAGCTGTGGGACATCGCGGCGGTGGCGCCGGTGGTGACCGAGGCAGGTGGCCGGCTGACCGGCCTGAACGGGATCCCCGGCGTCCACCAACGCAGCGCCGCGGCCAGTAACGGCCTGCTGCACGACGCCCTACTCGCGGCCTTGAACCAGTGATCGTCTTCTCGGCCGGTCAATCGCGAGGGGGAGGTTCTGGTCGCGACACGCCGAACGCGTGCGCCACAAGCTCCCCCTCGGCGGGCAAAAGCTCCCCCTCGGCGGGACGAAGCGCGCGCTAGCGAGCTAGGCCGGCCACGACTTCGGCGCCGGGGAGCTCGGCGAGTGCGGCGCCGGGGACGGCGAGCTTGGAGCCGCGGATGCCGCTGCCGATAACCACGACACCGGCGTCGATGACGGCCTGGTCGACGAGCACCGGCCATGCTGCCGGAAGGCCGATCGGGGTGATGCCGCCGTACTGCATCCCGGTGATCTCAACGGCCTCGTCCACCGGCAGGAACGATGATTTGCGCACATCGATGCGCCGGCGCACGACTCCGTTCACGTCGGCGCGGGTGGTGGCCAGGATGACGCACGCCGCGATGCGCCGCTCCCCCTCGCGCTTACCGGCCACCACGACACAGTTGGCCGACTCGTCCATCTCGACGCCGTAGGTGGCACAGAAGTGCTCGGTGTCGGACAGGTCGGGATCGATCGCCGCGACGTACACCTCGGCGGCACGCGGGAAGCCGGCCAGCGCCGCCGCTACCGGCGCGCCGAGCAGCTCGGGGTGTTGCGGCGCCGAGTTCCAGTCGAGGTTGCCGGGCAATTGCATGGTCTCGATCCTGCCAGCCGCCGCAGTCGTACCACCCGGCAGGATGCTGTGCCGGATCAGAGTGTGCGGCTGGTCTCGCACTAGGCTCGGCAGCGTCCCTACGCAGAGACAGGACGCTCCCCATGGCCGTGTCGATCAACACCCGGAGCCTTCCCGGCATCGGTGTCTGCCAGGAGATCACCCTGAGCGAGGGCTCCCGGCTGGGCATCGTCACCAGGCGATCCGGGCTGCGCGATCTGGTCGTCTACGACCGGCGCGACGACGACGAAGCGCTGGTCGACGTGGTGCTGAGCGAGCCCGAAGCGAATGCGGTCGCCGAGCTGCTCGGCGGTCCGCAGATGATTTCCTCGCTGCAAGCCATCGACGACACCGACGGGCTGGCGGTCGAACAGCTGCCCATCGATGCGCGTTCCCCCTACGCCGGACGGCCACTGGGCGATACCAAGGCGCGCACCCGCACCGGTGTCTCGATCGTCGCCGTCTTGCGTGACGGCGCCGTGCATCCCTCGCCCGGCCCCGACTTCATGCTGGCCGGCGGCGATCTCATTGCGGTCGTCGGCATGCAACCGGCCATCGACCTGCTGGCCGCCATCATCGACGGCACCGACACCGGCAGCGCGGATGAGCCCGGCACCGGCGGAGCGCTCGAGAACCGGCCGCCAGGGCACGAGCGCAGCGGCTGAGCCCACCATGACCGCCGCCGTGACGACCTGGGCCTCCAGCAGCCAGCCCACGCACGGCACCGCCCTGCTCATCCAGCTCGGCGCGATTTTGCTAGGTCTCGGCATCCTCGGCCGGTTGGCCCGGCGGATCAACGTCCCGGTGATTCCGCTCTACCTGCTCGCCGGGCTGGCGTTCGGGCAGGGCGGCTTCATCTCGCTGTCGGCCAGCCACGACTTCATCCAGGTGGCCGCCGAGATCGGCGTCATCCTTTTGCTGCTGATGCTCGGCCTGGAGTACTCCGCGTCCGAGCTGCTCGGCAATGTGCGCAGCCAGGCGCCGGTCGGCCTGCTCGACGCTGCGGTGAACGCACTTCCCGGCGCCGGCCTGGCGCTGCTGGCCGGTTGGGGTCCGAAGGCTGCGGTAACGCTGGCCGGGGTTACCTGGGTGTCGTCGTCGGGAGTCATTGCCAAGCTGCTCGCCGACGGCAAGCGGCTGGCCAACCGAGAGACCCCCGCGATCCTCGGCGTACTGGTCGTCGAGGACCTGGCGATGGCGATCTACCTGCCCTTGCTGACTGCTTTGTTGGCCGGCAACGGGCTGGGCGGCATTGCCCTGGCCGTCGTGATCGCGGTGGTGACAGTGACCGTGGTCCTCATCATCGCGACCAGGTTCGGCCGGCAGATCACTCAGCTCGTCTCGGCCAAGGACGCCGAGGCCCTGCTGCTGAGCGTGCTCGGCCTGACCGTCCTGGTAGCCGGCATCGCCCAGCAGCTGAAGGTGTCGTCAGCGGTGGGCGCCTTCTTGGTGGGGATTGCGCTGTCCGGGACGGTGGCCCACGACGCCGTGCAGGTGCTCACGCCACTTCGCGACCTGTTCGCGGCAGCGTTCTTCGTTTTCTTCGGACTGTCCACCGAACCGGGCGCGCTGCCCGGAGTGCTGCCGCTCGCGCTACTGCTGGCAGTCGTCACTGCGGCGACCAAGGTGCTCACCGGCTACATCGGCGCGCGCCGCTCGGCGATCCAGCGCCGTGGCCGATGGCGGGCCGGGGTGGCGTTGATTCCGCGCGGCGAGTTCTCCGTGGTGATGGCCGCGCTCGCGGTCACGGCCGGCGCCGAACCCAAACTCGGGCCGTTGACCGCCTGCTACGTACTGCTCACCATTCTGATCGCCGCGGCCGTGCAGGGCCTACCGGACCGGCTCCTGCCGCGCGCCCCGAAGGTGCCGACCAAGCGGGCGGCCGACACCGAACCCGGCCCGCAAGCCGGCCCGACACCGAGCACATCGAGTACACCGAGTACACCGAGCACTCCGAGCACTCCGAGCACGACAGAACCGGTCTAGCCGCAGCACCTATGCGCCGGCGCTAAACCCGGCTTGCAGCGTCGACCACACCTCGTCGTAGTCAGCCTGCCGGAACGGCGCATCCATGGCCTGGGCGGTTGTCACGATCGGCCAGCGCGTCTCGAACATGAAGGCCAAGGTGTCCTCGATCTTCACCGGGCCCAATTCAGCAGTGCTCGCCTTGTCGTAGGTCGCCGCGTCCGGGCCGTGCGCGGAGAACCCGTTGTGCAGGCTGCCGCCGCCGGGCGCGAAGCCCTCGGCCTTGGCGTCGTACTCCCCGTGCACCAGGCCCATGAACTCACTCATCGTGTTGCGGTGGAACCACGGCGGACGGAAGGTGTGCTCACCGACCATCCAGCGCGGCGGAAAGATCACGAAGTCAGCATTGGCCAGCCCTGGCGACTCACTGGCTGAGGTGAGCACGGTGAAGATGGACGGGTCCGGGTGATCGAAGCTCACCGTGTTGATCGTCATGAAGGTGGCCAGGTCGTACTTGTACGGCAGGTAGTTGCCGTGCCAACCGACCACGTCCAACGGCGAGTGGTCGTAGTCCGCCGCCCAGAGATGCCCGCCGAACTTCTGCACCACCTGCACGGTGCGGTCGTCGTGTTCGTACGCGGCGACCGGATAGCGGAAGTCGCGCGGGTTGGCCAGTCCGTTCGCGCCGATGGGCCCGCGCTCGGGCAGCGTGAACAACGCGCCGTGGTTCTCGCAGATATAGCCGCGCGCGCTGCCGCCGGTCAGCTCCACCCGGAACCGCATCCCCGGCGGCAGCACAGCAATTTCGCCGGGAGCCACCTGCAGCACGCCGAACTCCGTGTGCAGCCGCAACTCCCCGTCCTGAGGGACCAGCAGCAGCTCACCGTCCGCGTTCATGAAGTAGCGGTCCACCATCGACGCGGTGGCCGCGTACCAATGGATGCCGATGCCCGCGCGGCTGGCCACGTCGCCGTTGCCGCCGACGGTGAACACACCGTCGAGGAAATCCACCGATCCTTGTGGCAGCGGAACCGGATCCCAGCGCAGTCGATTGGGGTCGGCCTCCCGATCGTGGAAGGGAGCGCTGCACCAGGCACCGTCGTCGATCCGCCGGTACGCAGGATGCGCGGCAGAGGGACGGATCCGGTACAGCCAGCTGCGCCGGTTGACCCCGCGCGGCTGGGTGAAAGCCGTCCCGGAGAACTGCTCGGCATACAGCCCGTGCGGCGCCCGCTGCGGCGAGTTCTGCCCCTGCGGCACCGCACCGGCGACCGCCTCGGACAGGTGCTCGTTGCCGAACCCGCTCAGGTACTCCAGGCCGTCGGACATACGCCCTCCTCGAATCAACCGCCTCGCTGCGTCGACCGAACCGACCCTAGCGCCCCTGCCGCCCGCGATGATCACGCGGAATCTGTCGTGATGACAGCAAAATCCGCGTGATCATCGCGGGACTAATCGTGCGTCGCCGCTTCGTGCTCGCGGTGACTGACCGGTTCGATCTGGAACGTGCAGTGCTCGACCTCGAAATGGGCGCCGAGGCAGTCGCCCAACCGGTCGAGCATCTCGCCGCTGTTGCGGTCGTCGGCCACCACGACGTGCGCGGACAGCACCGGTAGCCCAGAGGTGATCGTCCATGCGTGCAAGTCGTGCACCTCGCACACGCCGGGGATTTCGAGAATGTGCCCGCGCACGTCTGCCAGGTCCACACCCTTCGGGGTGGCCTCCAGCAAGATGTCCAGTGCTTCGCGGGTGAGCGTCCAGGTGCGCGGCAGGATCGCCAGCCCGATCAGCACGGAGGCGATCGGGTCGGCCCGCTCGAATCCGGTCGCCGCGATGATCACCGCGGCAATGATCACCGCAGCTGACCCCAGCAGATCGCCCAGCACTTCCAGATAGGCGGCGCGCACATTCAGCGATGCGGACTGGCCGCTGCGCAGGAGTGCCAGCCCGGCCAGGTTGACCACCAGGCCGAGAGCCGCGATCAGCAGCATCGGTCCGGAGGCCACGTCCGGCGGCGAGGTGAACCGCCGCACCGCCTCGATCAGCACCCACACTGCGACGGCCAGCAGCAGCAGTCCGTTGCCCACCGCGGCCAGGATCTCCAGCCGTTGCCAGCCGAACGTGCGCCGAGTCGACGGCGGACGGGCCGCAGCGGTCACCGCGGCCAACGCCAGGCCGAGGCCGATCGCATCGGTGGCCATATGGCCGGCGTCGGCGAGGAGGGCCAGCGAGCCCGACACCAGGCCGCCGGCGATCTCAACGACCACGAATGCCACGGTGCAGCCGAAGACGATCGCCAGTCGGCCCCGGTATGCGCCACCCGCAGTACCGGGCGCGGGACCGTGGGCGTGCCCCATCAGTCCCGGGCCATCCGCTCGAGGACCACCATGACGCCAACGGTACCGGCGCGGCGGGTCCGCGCCGGTGCGGTGATAACGCCGAAGGCCGGCAGGCCAGACTGGACGAGCACGCTGCCCGCCGAAGGGAAACCGATGAACACCGCGACCCGCCAACACCTGCAGGACATGCACGAAGCCGGCGAGCGGCACGACAGCGCGGAGCCCGATCGGCTACGCCGGTTGCGCAACCTCGAGCCCGAGTCCGCCCATCTGATCTGGTCGATCCTGGTGTCCACGAACGCACAACGGGTGCTGGAGATCGGCACCTCGAACGGGTACTCGACGATCTGGTGGGCCGATGCAGTCGCGTTGACCGGCGGCCACGTCACCACGGTCGACGTGAACCAGAGCTGGCAGGCGGAGGCGAGCGAGCACCTTGCCGCGGTCGGCCTGGCCGATCAGGTGACGTTCTTCGCCGAGGATGCCGCGCACCGCCTGGCTCGGCTGCACGACGCCAGCGTGGATGCACTGTTCCTCGATGCGGAACGCACCGAATACGTCTCGTGGTGGCCGCACCCGGTCCGCATCGTGCGTCCCGGAGGGCTGATCTTCATCGACAACGCGATCTCGCACGCGTCCGAGCTGACCGAGTTCGTGCAGCTGCTCGACGAGGTGCCGGAGCTCGACCAGCAGCTGCTGGACATCGGCAAGGGGGTCCAACTGATCGTCCGGATGCCCTGATCGGTGCGCCTTACGCCGGCGAGCGCAGCGTGCGCAGCTGGTCGCCATGCATCGGTCGGGTGATCCACCGGGCCACGAAGGTGCCGCGGGAGCGCACACAGCGCACTTCGAGGCGATGCGGTGTCTCCACGAAGATCACGTCGAAACGCAACGTGTCGGGATCGGTCCAGCCTCCGCTGGCAGCGACTGGCACCACGCCGTCTCCCGGCTGGGGCACGTTCTCCGTGACCAGCCAGCCGTCGGTACCCAGAGCGAACGGCAGCTCCGACCCGGCGTCATGCAGCGCGATCTGCCAGCTCCGTCCGTCGTACCGAACGCGGACGCCGGCAAGTGAGGTTGAATCAGCGCCGCTCTCATCCGCCGGCGTGAAGCTCACGTCTGCCCACTCGGCCCGATCGAGCGGGCGCGGCGCCGCAGCCACTGCAGGAAGCGCCAGCTGGGCGAGCCGATCAGCCAGCGCCGCGTCAGCAGCGCCGTCGGAGGTCGTCGCTGAGCCGAGAGCGGGCAGGACGTGCTCCCACACCGCGTCCAGCACGAGATGCATCGCTTCGTTTCCGGAGGTGATCGCGATGACGGTGTCCTGCTCGGGCAGCACGATGCAGAACTGTCCGTAGGCGCCGTCGCCGCGGTAGCCGTGCCGGGCCATCCAGAACTGGTACCCGTAGCCCTGCTGCCAGTCCGGGTTGGGTTCATCCGGGTTGGCGATGTGCGCGCGAGTTGCCTCGGCGACCCAGTCCGCGGGCAGCACCTGCTCGCCCTGCCAGAGGCCACCTTGCAGATAGAGCATCCCGAGCCGGGCCACCGCGTCGGTCGTCGCGTGCAAGCCGGTGAAGCCGACCTCCCGGCCGTCCGGGTAGTCCTGCCAACCCACCGCTGCGATGCCCAGCGGGTCGAACAGCCGCGGACGCAGGTACTCGGTAAGCCGCTGCCCGGTGACGCGTTGGATGATCGCGGCGATCGAATAGGTGGCCGGCTGGTTGTACTTGAAGACGGTTCCGGGTGGACGCTCCGGAGGCAGCATGAGGAAGCCGCGCACCGGCTCGGCAGGATCGGCCCGGACCGCCGGTTCCCACGTGTCGATCAGGTGACCGGTGGCCATCGCAGCCGCATGCCGCAATGTGATCGAGCGGCTCGCCGGGTCGGTGATGTCGGCCTGGAATTCCGGAAAGTAGTCGACGATCGCGTCGTCGAGGCCGACCAGGCCCTCGTCGACGGCGAAGCCCAGCGCCGTCGACGTGAAGCTCTTGCTCAGCGAGTACAGCAGGTGCGGCCTTGGCGCCGAATACGGCGCCCACCATCCCTGGGCGACGACCTGCCCGTGCCGCACGATCATCAGGCTGTGCAGCTCGATCTCCGGCGCGCTCTGCGCCGCATCGAGCAGGGCATTGATTCCGCGCGCATCGACGCCCTGCGCGGCAGGGGAACTCGTCGGCAGTGGTGAAGAGGTCACGCACCTCAAAGTAATCGGTTGGCGGCCCGACGCCGCGCATTATTGGCGGATCAGCCGCCGATACGAAGGGCACGCCGCCAAAACCGGCGAGTTACTTCTTTGCGGTCTCGTCGCCGGTGGACAGCGCGGCGATGAACGCCTCCTGCGGCACCTCGACGCGACCTACCATCTTCATCCGCTTCTTGCCTTCCTTCTGCTTTTCCAGCAGCTTGCGCTTACGGGTGATGTCACCGCCGTAGCACTTGGCCAGCACGTCCTTGCGCATCGCGCGGATGCTCTCCCGGGCAATGACCCGGGAGCCGATCGCCGCCTGGATCGGCACCTCGAACTGCTGGCGCGGGATCAGCTTGCGCAGCTTGCCGGTCATCATCGTGCCGTACGCGTAGGCCTTGTCCTTGTGCACGATCGCGGAGAACGCGTCCACTGGCTCGCCCTGCAGGAGGATGTCGACCTTCACCAGATCGGCGACCTGCTCTCCCGCGGCTTCGTAGTCCAGCGAGGCGTAGCCGCGGGTGCGCGACTTCAGTTGATCGAAGAAGTCGAAGATGATCTCGGCCAGCGGCAGCGTGTAGCGCAGCTCGACGCGCGTCTCGGACAGGTAGTCCAGCCCGCCGAGCGACCCGCGGCGGCTCTGGCACAGCTCCATGATCGAGCCGATGAACTCGCTCGGCGCGATGATCATCGCTTTGACCACCGGCTCGTGGGTTGCCGCGATCTTGCCGCCGGTGGGCCAGTCCGACGGGTTCGTCACGATGTGCTCACCGCCGTCGTCGAGCTCGACCCGGTAGACGACGTTGGGCGCGGTGGAGATGAGCTCGAGATCGAACTCGCGTTCCAGCCGGTCGCGGGTGATCTCCATGTGCAGCAGGCCGAGGAACCCGCACCGGAAGCCGAAGCCGAGCGCGGCGGAGCTCTCCGGCTCGTAGTCCAATGCCGCGTCGTTCAGCTGCAGCCGGTCCAGGGCGTCGCGCAGCAGCGGGTAGTCCGACCCGTCGATCGGATACAGCCCCGAATAGACCATCGGTTTCGGGTCGCGATAGGTGCCCAAGGCGGCTGCGGCCGGCTTGGCCGCGTCGGTCACGGTGTCGCCGACGCGGGACTGCCGGACGTCCTTCACCCCGGTGATCAGGTAGCCCACCTCGCCGACGCCCAGCCCCTCGGTCGGCTTCGGGTCCGGTGAGATGACGCCTACCTCGAGCAGCTCGTGGGTGGCGCCGGTGGACATCATCTTGATGCGCTCGCGCGGCGAGATGAACCCATCCACCACCCGGATGTAGGTGATGACGCCGCGATAGATGTCGTAGACGGAGTCGAAGATCATCGCGCGCGATGGCGCATCTGCCTCGCCCACCGGAGCCGGCACGTCGGCGCAGACCAGGTCGAGCAATGCCTCGACGCCCTCGCCGGTCTTCGCGCTCACCCGCAGGACGTCGTCGGGATCGCAGCCGATGATGTGCGCGAGCTCGGCGGCGTAGCGATCGGGTTGGGCAGCCGGCAGGTCGATCTTGTTCAGCACCGGGATGATGTGCAGGTCGTTTTCCAGCGCCAGGTAGAGATTGGCCAGCGTCTGCGCCTCGATGCCCTGCGCCGCGTCCACCAGCAGGACGGCTCCTTCGCAGGCGGCCAGTGACCGGCTCACCTCGTAGGTGAAGTCGACATGCCCCGGGGTGTCGATCAGGTGCAAGGTGTAGTCGACGTCGCCGCTGCCGTCGCTGCCTCGAACCGTCCACGGCATCCGCACACTCTGCGACTTGATGGTGATGCCGCGCTCCCGCTCGATGTCCATCCGGTCCAGATATTGCGCGCGCATCTGCCGGCCGTCCACAACGCCGGTGAGCTGCAGCATCCGGTCGGCCAGCGTCGACTTGCCGTGGTCGATGTGCGCGATGATGCAGAAGTTGCGGATACGGGCCGGGTCGGTGCGCCGGGCAACGGATCGGGGTGCGGTCACAGCCAGCTTTCGAATCGACGGACGGATGCTAATCCCATCGATCCCATGCCCGGCCGACCTGGCCGATCCCCAGGGCTCAGGGCAGCAGGACGGTGCAGATGCTCATTACATCGCCGTCATCGGTGTCGGAGCCGACCATAGGAACGATGAGCGCTCGCGCGAAGAGGATCGCCGGCGCGCGACGAAGGAGCGCTTGCCCGAGCGAAGCGAGGAATGCGGTTGCGAGTAGGCCCCGACGCGAAGCGAGGGGCCCGCGAGCCAACCGATCAGGCGATCGCATAAACAGTTAGCCTTCACCCATGCGCGAGATCGTGGTGCTCTCGGGGAACGCCCACCGCCCGCTCGCCCAGCGCATCTGCGACGCGCTGGACGTGCCACTCTCGCGCACCGAGATCCGTCGGTTCAGCAACGACTGCCTCTACGTCCAATTGCAGGAGAACTGCCGGCAGCGCGACGTCTACGTGGTGCAACCGCTGGTGCCGCCGACCCAGGAGCACCTGATGGAGCTGCTGCTCATGCTGGACGCGGCGCGCGGGGCCTCGGCATCGCAGGTCACGGCGGTCATCCCGCACTATGCCTACGCGCGCTCGGACAAGAAGGACGCATCGCGCATCTCCATTGCCGGTCGGCTGGTCGCGGACATGCTGGTCACCGCGGGCGCCGATCGGGTTCTCACGATGACGCTGCACGCTCCGCAGGTACACGGCTTCTTCTCCGTCCCGGTGGACCATCTCACCGCGATCGGCGAGCTGGCCGACCACTTCCGCTCGACCGATCTGAGCAACAC
This sequence comes from uncultured Actinomycetota bacterium, assembly GCA_963703085.1. GTDB lineage: Bacteria > Actinomycetota > Actinomycetes > Mycobacteriales > Jatrophihabitantaceae > DATAEG01. Next base: position 550,965 of record OY969789.1, read on the forward strand.
GATCGTGGTCTCCCCCGACCTGGGCAACGCGAAGACGGCGACGCAGTTCGCGCGATTGCTGGGCCTGCCCGTTGCGGCCGGCAGCAAGCAGCGGCTGTCCGACGACCGGGTGATCATCGACGCCATCGTCGGCGACGTGCGCGGCAAGCGGGCCATCGTCCTCGACGACGAGATCGCTACCGGCGGCTCCATCATCGAACTGCTCGACCGCTTGGCCGAGCAGGACTGCACGAGCGCGGCGATCGCCTGTACGCACGGACTGTTCGCCGGGAAGTCGGTGCAGCGACTGCGCGAGCACCCGAGCGTCACCGAGGTGGTCTCCACCGACACCGTCCCGCCGCCGGTCGAACCGTGGCCGGAGCTGGTCGTCAGGTCGGTCGCCCCGCTGTTCGCCGAGGCGATTTCCCGGATCCACGGTGGCGAGTCGATCAGCAGCCTCTTCGACGGCGTCGACCCGACCCACGGTCCCCCGCAGCCACAGCTGCCCTTCGCCTGAGTCGCGCCAGCAGGCCGCGCACCGGGATGCCTGGACGGCTCGGGCGGGCAGCTGGCCGAGGGACCGCGGTCTCCTGGTGGAACGCCGAGGGCGACGCGGCGCCGCGCGGGCCGATCAGGCACGATAGGCGCCATGACCGGAATCCCAGCTGCTGACCCGCGCGCCGTCGTCGAATACCGCATCCCGGCCACTGCACTGAAGGCCGGCGACCTGGTGAACACGTCGCCGGGCGGCCCGGACGACTGGCAACGGGTGCTGGCCGTGCACAAGAAGGGCGCGAGTTCGAACCCCGACGTGGCGAAGTTGATGCAGACCATCGGCGACCGGTACGTCATGGTCGAACTGACCGATGTCGCCCCGGTGGACAGCAACGTCTATGTCTCCGACGGTGCGGTCATGGTCTTCGGTACCGACGGTGACGACGACGCCCCGGTGGCTGACGTCGTCAGCGGCGCCGACGAGAAGCGCACCTACCTGTACACGGTGCACGAGCTGGTCTCGGTCCGGGCCTCGGCCTGAGCGCGGCTTAGAGGTCCCGTCGTCCGGATCGCTCCACGTGCGGTTCGACGACGGCGTCCTTCTCGAAGACGACGACGCTGTCGTAGAAGTGCATTGATCGCGTCGTCCTGGTGAACTCGTCCGGCGCGAACTCCGGGCTGCGCGAGTGCCAGGCGTTCAGCTGATCGAGGAGGTTCTTCGCGTATTCGATGAACGTGCCCGGCTTGCGGTATCCGCCGCCGTAGTTGTCCCAATAGCTGGTGTGCAAATCCTCGATCAGGAAGACCCCGCCCGGCTTCACCGTGGGATACAGCTCCTCGAAGGTAGCGATCTGCTGGCCCATGTGATGACCGCCGTCCTCGATCAGCACGTCGATCGGGCCGATCTCGGCGGCGATCTCTCGCAGGAACGTGCGGTCCTCCTGATCGCCGATGAACACCGTGATGCCGCGTTCTTCGAAGTTCTTGCACTCCGGGTTCACATCGACGCCGTAGATCCGAGCCCGGCGTCCGAAGTAATTCCGCCACATCTGCAGCGAGCCGCCATGCGCCACGCCGAACTCCAGCACGACCACCGGCTTGAATCGGTACTTGGCGAGATGCCGGTGGTAGATGTCGAAGTAGTGCACCCACTTGTGGATCTGTCGCCCCGTATTGCGGCGGAAGTACCGCTCCAGTGGGTTGCGTTGTGCCACCTGGTTCTCCCCTGATCAACGTGCCGGCTCGTTTGCAGCAGCCTACCCAGGGCCGTTGCGGCTGCCTGTAGCCCACAATTCCGATGCCAGGATCACGCCGGCACGCGATGATCCTCGAGTGCACCCCTCGTCCACACCGTTCACGCCGACCTGGTCTCCGCGGGTCGAGTGGGCGGCCGCACCTGGCGTCATCGCCGATTGGGTCACCGCGGAGCTGGGTGAGCCGGTCGTCGGCGCCAGCACTCAGGTCGGCGGCTTCTCCTCCGGGGTGGCCAGCGTGGTGCGCACCGCGAGCGGCCGCCGCGCGTTCGTCAAGGTCGCGCACGCCGCCCGCAACCCGGTGACCCCGCGGCTGTTCCGGCATGAGATCGCCGTCAACGCCGTGCTTCCCGCTGCGGCCCCGGTACCGCAGCTGCGCGCACATCTCGACGACGGCGAGTGGGTGGGCCTGCTGTTCGACGCCATCGACGGGGGCCCGCCGCACTGGCCGTGGGACGAGCATGAGCTGGCCGCGACCTTGGCTGCCCTCGGTGTGCTCCAGGACGTGCTCACCCCGGCGCCGCCAGCCGCCTACGAGCTGCCGATCGCACCGAAGCTGCTCCGCGAGGAGTTCGGCTCCTGTGCCCGGCTGGCCGAGCAGCGACCGGCCGAATTGGATCCGTGGACCACCGCCCACCTCGACCGGCTCGTCGATTCGGCTGACCGCGCGGCGCTCGCCGGGGACACGCTGGTCAATTTCGACGTGCGCGCCGACAACACCGTGCTCGACCGTGCCGGCCGGGCCTGGATCGTGGACTGGTCGTGGGGTTGCGTCGGCGCCGCCTTCTGTGAGCCGGTCATCTTGCTCGTGAACGCTGCCGTTGCCGGGCAGGACCCGCAGTTGTGGCTCGGTCGCTCGACGGCCGCGGATGCCGCCCCGGAACACGTCGATGCGTTCCTGGCGATGCTGATCGGGATGTGGGCCGAAGCGGTGTTGCAACCGGAGCCGGTGGGTACCGCGGGCATGCGAAAGTTCCAGCGCGCGCACCTGCAGGCCGCGCAGCGCTGGCTGCAGCGCCGCTGGAACGATCGGTGACTTGCGACCCGCGTCACTCCCGCTAAAGGCCCGGTTCGGCGGTGATTTGAGCCCCGCAGCAACGCGCTGGTAACCTGGGCGGGTTGCCCTGCCCTGCGCAGTCGCCGTTTCGGTGGCCGCGGGATGGCGCACCCCGTACTAGCGAGAACACATCATCTGACTACCGGTAAGAGGCTGCTTCGTGGCGAACATCAAGTCCCAGATCAAGCGGATCCGCACCAACGAGAAGGCGCGGCTACGGAACAAGAGCGTGAAGTCCTCGCTCAAGACTTCGATCCGCAAGTTCCGGACGGCCGCAGACGGCGGCGATCGCGAAGCCGCCCTGCTGGCCCTGCACGACGCCTCACGAGCCCTCGACAAGGCCGCCAGCGCCGGTGTGATCCACCCGAACCAGGCCGCGAACAAGAAGTCGGCCATGGCCCTCGCCGCGAACAAGCTCGCCGACTAGGCGAAATCGCCTGACCTGTTCGGTCGCACGTCCTCGCTCGTGCGACGCGAGATCAGCTTGGTGATGACCGCAGTCAGCGGCGCCGCGTGGTCGTCGATTGCCGGAGGCGGGCCAACCGCCAGATCGCCCGCTCCAGCGCATAATCCGGGTCGGCGGCGGCACCCTTCACGTCCGCGTTGAGCTCAGCCACCACGCCCAATGCCCGGGCCAGCCCAGGCTCCGACCAGCCCCGGGACTGGGTCTGCGCCCGACGTACCTTCCACGGTGGCATGCCCAGCCGACCGGCCAGCGCGTTCGGTGAGCCGCCGCCGGCAGAGGTCACCCGGACGATCGAGCGCACCCCGTCGGCGAGAGCATCGGCGATCAGCACGTGCGCCACACCGATCGACCGGGCCCAGCGCAACGTCTCCATCGCTCCCGGCACGTCACCGACGACGGCTCGGTCGGACACCGCGAATCCGGTCACCTCGGCCCGGCCGCGATGATAGGCGGCGACGGTGCGCACATCGATGGTGCCGGCGGAGTCGGACGCCAGCTGGGCGGTGACCGAGGCCAGCTCGCGCAGGTCGCCGCCGACCGCGTCGATGAGATGAGCCACTGCGTCGGCTGAGATCGTGGCCCCGGCCCGCCGCGCCTCGCTGCGGACGAAATCGGCGCGCTCGTCGGCGCGGATGACCTTGCCGCACTCGATGGTGTGCGCGTGCGCCTTCTGCGCGGCAGCCAGCAGGGCCTTGCCCTTCGCGCCGCCGGCGTGCTGCAGCACGAGGGTCAACTCCGGCACGGGATCGGCGAGGAACGCCTCGATAGCGGGCAACTCGGCGACCACCACATCCTGAGCCGAGCGCACCACGATGAGCCCGACCTCGGCGAAGAGGGACGGCGTGAGCAGGTCGATGAGCTCTCCGGGAGCCAGCTGCGAGCCGACCCGTTCGGTCACCGCCGCAGCCGGGTCCTCGGCGCGGAGGGCGGCGGCGACCTGCTCGACGGCACGGGAGATGAGCAGTTCCTCGTCACCGAGCAGCAGCACCACGTTCGGCCGGGGGCGATCACCCCAGGGGTCGGTTGCCCCCGCACTGTCCTCGGCCACGGCGCCATCGTGTCACGTCTCGGCGACACCGCATCGGCGGCGGCCCGAGCGGGGTGCCCCGCTGTGCTGCGTTCAGCACCGGCCACACCAGCCGGCGATCGGTTCGCCCGGTGCACCGTCGTCAGCTGATGCCCATGGGCAGCTACCGCGATGTCGCCGTCCAGATCCGTCCGCAGCGCCGGGATCCCCAGCCGGACCAGCATCGCCAGCAGGCTCGGCGCAGGGTGGCCATAGTCGTTGTGCGCTCCCACGCTGATCAGGCCGACCTGCGCGCCCGTCGCTGCGAGGAACTTTTCGTCCGAATACGCGCTGCCGTGATGTGGCACCTTCAGGATCTCTGCGCTGAGATCGACGCCGGACTGCAGCGCCGCCTGCTGGGCGTCGAGTTCGGCGTCGCCGGGCAACAGGACGCGATGGCCCCGGAGCTCCGCTCGCACGATCAGCGATGAGTTGTTCGGATCGGAATGTGTGCCGTGAAAGGCAGCCACCGGAGCGAGCACGGTGAGCTGTACCGCACCAACCGTGATCCGCAGCCCGGGCGGCGCCACCCGAAGGTCCAGCCCCCGTGGCTGCACCGCCCGCCGCGCCAGGTCAGCGCCACTCTCCGGTTCGTCGAGAGGCCCGGTCAGGACCGTGCCCAGGCTGCGGCCACGCACCGCTCCGGCGATACCCCCGACGTGGTCGAGATGCAGGTGGGTGATCAGCAGCAGCGGGATGGCGGTGATGTGCAGGTCACGCAGGCAGCGGTCGTCGGCCACCGGGTCGGGGCCGGTGTCGACGAGCACCGCCGAGTGCGGCCCGGCAGGCAGCACCAGTGAATCACCCTGCCCGACATCGCAGGCCACGATCAGCCAGCCGGGTGGCGGCCAGGTGGTGATCAGCTGGCGCACCGGGAACTGGACGAGGAGCAACACCAACGCAGCGGCGGCGAGGGAAGGTCGCAGCGCGTGCCACCGGCAGGCGAGCACCGCCAGCATCACGAACAGGGCAAGCAGTCCGGCGCCGGCGGCCGTTGCCGGCCAGCCGATCGTGCCGCCCGGGAGGGCGCCGAAGAAGTCGGCATCGGACACCAACCAGCGCACCGGCCAGCCCGCCAGCCACACCAGCCCGGTGGCCGCCGGCTGGCTGATGAGGGACAACACCGCGGCAAGCACGCCGAGGATGGTGGCCGGGGCGACGGCGGGCTCGGCGAGAACGTTCGCCGGGATCGCCACCAGACTGACCTGACCGCTGAGCATCACGATGATCGGGACGGTGACCAGGTGCGCGGCGGCCGCCACCGCAACGCCCTCAGCGAGCACCGGCGGGACCCTGCGCCGGCGCAGCCCGTCCGCCCATCCCGGCGCGATGACGAGCAGCGCGACGGTGGCCAGGACGGACATGGCGAACCCCGCGTCAGCAACCCACGCGGGATGCCAGACCATCGCCACCAGCGCCGCGGCCGACACCATCGGCAGACCCGCCCGGGGGCGACCGACCGCCAGCGCCGCGAGGGCGATCGCGGCCATCACGGCTGCGCGCAACACACTGGGAGACGGCCGGGCCACAATCACGAAGCCGACCAGCGCCGCGGCGGCCAGGCTCGCCGACACCCACGGCGGCGCGCGCAGCCGGCGCAGCATCAACAGCACCGCGCCGACCACGATCACGCAGTTGGTGCCGCTCACCGCGACCAAATGGGTGAGCCCAGCAGTCTTGAACCGCTGCGCCAGGACCGGACTCAACGCGCTGGTGTCACCGTCCACGAGGCCCGGCAACAACCCTCGCGCGTCGGTAGGCAGCACGGCACTGGCGCGCGGCAGCCCTGCCCGGATCCGCGCTGCCAGCCGTTGCCACCATGGTGGCAACCCGATCAGCGTGGGCGGCCCGCGGGCACTGACCGCGGCGACCGCCAGATCACCCGGCTGGGCAGGCGCCAGCCGGCCGTCGACGGCAATGCGCTGACCGGGCACCAGTCCGAGCCATCCGGCGGCCGGCGCGAACACGATCACCGAGCCACCGACCCGAACCTGCTGACCGGCCGTCACCACCAGCTGTACGGTGCCGTCCAGGACCACGCGGGCCTGCCCGGACACACCGGCAGCCAGCGGTCGCGGGTCGCTGCTCACCGTCAACTGGACCAGCACGGAGCGGCGCTCGACAGCCCAGCCGACCACCGGCGACGAGCGCGCCTGCTGCACCCGGACGGCGAACGGGAGCAGCACACCACCCCCACAGAGCGCCGCCAGCCCGGCGACCGCAGCGAACGAGCCGAGCCGGCGCCGCGGCAGCAGGCAGCCGAGCCCGACCAGCAGCAACCCGCAACCGCCGGCCAGGACCGCGCCGGGCGACGCACGTCGCAGCGCCAGCAGAGCCAACCAACCGACCAGCGCTCCGGCGGCAAGCCGCAGATCGAGTTCCCCGCTGTAGCTGGCGCTGTCCGCATGCTCCGGAAGACGACCGACGGTCAAGGCGGACGGCATCAGATCGTCACCAGTGCGCGAATCTCTGCGAACTTGGCATCACCGATGCCCGGGACGTCGCGCAGCTGGTCGATCGCGTCGAACCGGCCGTGCTGCGTGCGCCAGTCGATGATGCGTTGCGCCAGCACCGGCCCGACCCCGGGCAACGCGTCGAGCTGGTCTGCGGTTGCCGTATTTAGATTGATGAGCGCGCCGGCCGAGGTGGTCGCCGTCCCGCCGGCCGGACCGGAGGGTGGCGGCGCCCCCGACGTTCCGACCGCGATCTGCTCGCCGTCGACGAGCACCCGGGCCAGATTCACCGCGGACAGGTCGGCGCCGGGCAGTGCGCCCCCGGCCGCGCGGATCGCATCGTCCACGCGGGACCCGGCGGGTAGCCGGACCAGGCCAGGGCGGCGCACCTTGCCCACCACGTCCACGACGACCTGCGCTGCGGTCGAACTCCGGGCCGGGGTGGTGACCGCGGCTGACCGGGCAGTGCTCGATCGGGCCAGTGGCGTGCCGATCGGTCCGTCCGCGCCGGCCGCGCTCACCGGGGTGCTCCGCGGGCGCCCGGCCAGCAGCCGCCATCCCGAGAAAGCGCCGACCAGGAGGACGACGACCGCAACGCCGGCCACGGCCCGGCGGCTGGGCACCAGCCGAACCGCCCGGTTGCCGACCGCGTCGGCCAGCCGCGTCCGTAACGAGCCAACCTGATCGTCGAACTCCACCCCCGGTACCCATCCCTTCCGACCGTTCCGCGGCGGATCGAGCAGCGGCGGCTCGGGAGCCGCCGAAGGTGGCAGCCCAGCAACGTGACCGGCAGGCGGCGGCTTCTGGCCCACCCCCGAAAGCGCGTCGAGCCGGGAGGCTGCGGTCTCCCGCGCTGCCCGGGAGAACCGCTGCCGCCTGCCGGTCACGCGAGGACGCTAGGTCGCATCGGCCGCGGTCCGCAGGGGCCGGCGCCCGGCTGTGCACAGCGCCGCGGCTGTGGACAGCGGCGGCGTCGGACCGGCCGGGCATACCGTCCGGCGGCAGTGTGGATGGAAGACTGCGCGGGTGACCGAAGCCGCTGCCGACGCGACCCGCTCGCGGTCACAGCGCACCGGCAGAAACAGCCCGGACAGCTGGCTGCAGCGGCTGGTAGCACCCGAGTACCGCCCGGTGACGATCGCGGTCGCACTCGCCGCGGCGCTGTGCGTGTGCTATCTCGCGGTACCGCGGATGGGCAATGACCTGTCCGCGCAGCTGGCCCGCGCCGACTTCGCCAGGCACCACCCGTTCGCCATGATCGACTTCCGGTGGTTCGCCGGTGTGCTGCCCTACAGCTACTCGCTCTGGACGCCAGTGGTGATGGCCTACGTCGGGGTCAAGCTCTGCGCCGCCCTAGCCATGGTGATCAGCGTGGGCCTACTGACTCGCCTGCTGCAACACGGCCGCGCGCCGCACCCGCTGCTCGGCGGGCTGGCCGCGAGCCTTTCGCTCGGCGCGAACGTGATCGAAGGCCGGGTGACCTTCGGCATCGGGGTGGCCTGTGGCCTAGGCGCATTGCTGCTGCTCGCCGCGCCGACCACCACGCGTCGGGCCGGCGCTGTTGTCCTCGCACTGCTCGCGGCTGGTGCGAGCCCGGTGGCGGCGCTCTTTCTCGGCCTGTGCGCGGTTGCGCTGGTGCTCACCCGCCGCATCGTCGACGGCCTCGCGCTCGGCATTGCCGTGAGCCTGCCGACGGTGTTGACCTCAGTGGTGTTCTCCGACCCGGGGCGGCAGATCTTCGGCGGGAAGGAAGCGACCCGCGACATCATCATCAGCCTGTTGGTGGTGTGCGCGGTGAGCAACGCCAAGGTCCGGATCGTCGGCGTGCTGGGAGCGGCGTTGGCGTGGGGCGCGTTGCTGGTGAGCAGCCCGATCGGCAGCAACTCCTCGCGGCTGTCGATGCTGTTCGCGCTGCCTGTGCTGCTGGCCTTCCTACGCATGCCGAAGCCTTTGCGACGGTGGAAGGTCCCGTTCCCAGCCTTCGCCGCGGTAGTAGCGATCATCGGCTATCTCATTCAGCCGCTGGTCCTCGGTGGGACCGTCGGCGGCACCGGCCGGCCGGTCACCTATCCGTCCTACTTCGCGCCGGTAGCCGAGGCGATCGCCGCTCGCGGGCCGCTCACCGGGCGAGTCGAGGTCCCAGAGCTGACCGGCCACTGGGACGCGGCGTACCTCGCCAGCGACGTGCCGCTGGCGCGCGGTTGGCTGCGCCAGCTCGACACCAAGCTCAACGACCAGGTGTTCTATCAGGGCTCGCCCACCGCACAGACGTATCGGGAGTTCCTCGACCGCAATGCGGTGCAGTACGTGGCCGTGGCCGACGCCCGGGGCAGCGTGCGCGGCGCCCGCGAGAAGCGGCTGATCGCCACCGGCCTGCCGTACCTGAGCAGGGTGTGGACCGACAAGCACTGGACGCTCTACGCGGTACGCGGCGCCGCCCCACTGGTGAGCGGACCGGCCCATCTCGACAGTCAGCACCCCGACCGGATCACCTTCACCGTCACCGCTCGCGGCACCGTCCAGGTGCGGGTTCGCTGGCTGCGTTACCTCGCGCTGAGCGGGCCGACGGGCACCTGCTTGCACCGAACCAGTGCTCAGCAGGTCGAGCTGCGCGATGCCGCGCCGGGCAGATACACGATCGGTTCAGCGTTCCCGTCCGGATCCCGCACGTGTTGACGGTCGACCGTCGCCTCATCGCGGCCGGATCGGTCGGGACCCTGCTCATTGCGCTCTCGTCGTGGTGGTTGGCCGCGACACCTGCGTCCTTCCGCACCCATCGACCCGCACTGGTCAACTGGCTGCCCCGGCACGCAATGGTCGCGTTCGCGGCCTTCGCCATCGGACTGGCGATGCTGGTGCTGGCCTGGTTGTGCATCGGTCGGATCGTGCTGCGCGCCAGCGAACCCGTCGGGCTGCGGCTGCTCACCGTTGCCTGGGCAACCCCGATGTTGCTGAGCATGCCGTTCGGCCGGGACTTGTACTCCTACGCCGCACAGGGCCGGCTCGTGCAGCTCGGCTTCGACCCGTACCACGATGTGCCAGCGCGGCTGCCGGCCCGGTATCTGCTCGAGGTGAGCGGCCGCTGGCTGCACACGCCGGCACCGTACGGCCCGGTCTGGCTGGAGATCTCTCGTGCGGTCACTGCCCTGGCGCATCCGCACGTCGCGGTCGCAGCTTTCCTGCTGCGGCTGCCCGCGTACGTCGGCGTGCTGCTGACGATGTGGCTGCTGCCGCGGATCGCGGCGCGATTCGGGCTGCGTGGCGACCGCGCGCTGTGGCTGGCGCTGGCCAATCCGGTGACTCTGGTGCTCGGTCTTGGCGGCGGGCACAACGACTTGTTCATGGTCGGTCTCGTGATCGCCGGTTTCGCGATTGCGCTTCGCCGCGATGCCGGCTGGATGGAGCTGTGCCTCGGATCAGCGCTCATCGGACTTGCCGTCATGGTCAAGTTCCCGGCGGCGATCGGCTTGGCGTTCCTGGTGCCGCTGTGGCTCGCCGGGCGGGCCCAGAGACTCGCCGGGCAGGCCCGAAGAAATGGGCGGCGGTTGCCGCTGGTTGCCGCCGTTGCCGCGGTGCTGGCCGGCGGCGCAGCTGCCGGGCTGGCCACCGCGGCGAGCGGCCTCGGGATCGGCTGGGTGCACCAGGCCGGCGCCGACAACTCCATCGTGAACTGGCAATCCGCGCCGACGTTCATCGGGATGCTGTGGAACACCGTCACCCTGGGCGCCTCGCATGCCACGACACTGAACGCGACGATTCGCCATGCCCGCATGGTGGCATCGATAGTGGCCGGCCTGGTCGTGATCGGGTTGTGGTTGCTCGCGGTGCGCCGCGCCGACGCGCGCCGCAGCCTGGTGCTGCTCGCCGTGGCCACGCTGGTCGTCGTCCTGCTGGGGCAGACCTTCCAGCCGTGGTACCTGTTCTGGGCACTGCCCTTCCTCGGTCTGGTCGCCGGGCCGACCCGCTGGGTGATCGCCCTGGCGGCGGTGTGCATCGCCGAGGTGATGGTGACCATGCCGGACGGGAGTGGGTGGGAGGACCGATGGGCTGCCGTGCCCGCGTTCGCCGGCGCAGCGGTGCTGACGTGGTGGCTGCTCGGTTCAGCTCGGCTGCCGGCACAGCGACACGCCCACCACGCCGGGCCCGGTGTGCGCGCCGACGATGGCTCCCACCTCACTGGTGAGCACTTGCCCGACTGACGGAAGCTGCGCGCGCAGCGCTCGCTGCACTTCGTCGGCCCGGGCTTGCGCTGCGAGATGCTGCACCGCGACGTCCACCCGTTCGTCGCCGGCCGCCTCGACGGTCAGCGCCACCAACCTGGCCAGCGCTCGGGACGACGTGCGCACCTTCTCCAACAACACGATTCGGCCGTCCCAGACGTGCAGCAGCGGCTTGACCGACAGCGCCGTGCCGAGCATGGCGGCTGCCGTGCCGATCCGGCCACCACGGCGCAAGTACTCCAACGTGTCGACGTAGAAGACGCATCGGGTCCGGTCGACGGCGGCGACCGCCGCATCCTGGACGGCGCCCGGCCCGGCTCCCTCGGCAGCGGCATGCGCGGCAGCGATCGCGGCGAAGCCCAACGCCATCGAGGTGGACCGCGAGTCGACGACGCGCACCATGCCGTAGCCGAACTCCTGTGCAGCCAGTCGGGCGGAGTCCCACGTCCCGGACAGCTCCGCCGAGATGTGCACCGACACCACGTGCTCCGCGCCGGCGTCGAGCACCTTCTGGTATGCGGTCACGAAGTCGGCCGGGGATGGACGCGAGGTGGACACCTGCTGCTTGTTGCGCAACGCATCCAGCACGGTGTCGGTGCCGGCGTCGACCCCGTCGAGGACGCTGCGGTTACCGATGGCAAGGCGCAACGGGACGACGTGGATGCCGAGCTCGTCGGCCCGGTCGGTGGGCAGGTCCGACGTCGAGTCGGTCACCACCGCCACCCGTGCGCTCATAGTCGCCAGAGCGTAGCCCGCGGTCCCCTCGATCAGACGACGAAGTTGACCAGCCGGCCGGGAACGGCGATGACCCGCTTCGGCTCGCGACCGTCCAGTACGGCGACCACCCTCGCGTCGGCCCGGGCAACGGCCTCCAGCTCTGCCTTGTCCGCGGCGGCCGGTGCTTGGATGACGACGCGGACCTTGCCGTTGACCTGCACCGGTACCTCGATGGTGTCGACGGCCAACCAGCGCTCCTCGGCGGCCGGGAAAGGATGCCAGGCCAGCGATTCGGCATGTCCCAACCGAGACCAGAGTTCCTCCGCTGCGTGTGGTGCCAGTGGAGCCAGCAGCAACACCATCGGCTCGACGACAGCCCTCGGGGCCCCGCCGTCCGGGTACGCCTGGGTCAGCGCATTGTTCAGCTCGGTGATGCGGGCGATCGCGGTGTTGAAGTGCAACGTCTCCATGCTTTCCCGGACAGCCGCGATGGTCTTGTGCAGCAGGCGGTTCAGCTCGTCCGGCACCGGGCCGTCGCCGACGTGCGCGGCACCGGTCTGCTCGGACAGCACGACCCGCCAGATGCGCTGCAGCAATCGGAACGAGCCGACCACTGCCTTCGTGTCCCACGGCCGGGATTGCTCCAGCGGACCGGTGAACATCTCGAACAGCCGCAGCGTGTCCGCTCCGTATGCCGCGTACATGTCGTCCGGCGTCGTCACGTTGCGCTGCGACTTGCCCATCTTGCCGTATTCCCGGCTGACTTCCTGTCCGTCGTACAGATAGGTGATGTCGTCGCCCTCCACCTTCTCCACCACCTGAGCGGCGGGAACGTAGGCACCACGGCCGTCGACGAATGCGTAGGCCTGCACCATGCCCTGGTTGATCAACTTGTGGAACGGCTCGGCGCTGCTCACGTATCCCAGGTCGAACAGAACCTTGTGCCAGAACCGCGCGTACAGCAGGTGCAGCACTGCATGCTCGACCCCGCCGACATACAGCTGCACACCGCCCAGCGGACGGTCCGGAGTCGGACCCAGCCAGTACTTCTCGATGGCCGGATCGACGACCGCCTCGGTGTTGGACGGGTCGGCGTAGCGCAGTTCGTACCAACACGACCCGGCCCAGTTCGGCATGGTGCTGGTTTCGCGCCGGTACCGCTTCGGGCCGTCGCCCAGGTCCAGCGTGACGTTCACCCAGTCGGTCAGCCGGCCCAGCGGTGGTTCCGGCAGCGAGGCTGCGTCGTCCGGGTCGAACGATTTCGGCGAGAACTTGTCGGTGTCCGGCAACTCCAGGGGCAACATCGACTCCGGCAAGGCGATCGGTAGGCCCGTCTGGTCGTACACGATCGGGAACGGCTCGCCCCAGTACCGCTGGCGCGAGAACAACCAGTCGCGCAGCCGGTAGGTGACCGCGCCGCGACCCATCCCCTGGTGCTCCAGCCACCGGATGATGGTCGCCTTCGCCTCAGCGATTCCCATCCCGTTCAGGTCCAAGCCGCTGTCGTTCGCCGAGTTGATCGCCGGTCCGTCACCGGTGAACGCAGCACCGTCGAAGCCATCCGGCGGCTGCACCGTGCGCACGATCGGCAAGTCGAATGCTTCGGCGAAGGCCCAGTCCCGCTCGTCCTGGCCCGGCACCGCCATGATCGCGCCGGTGCCGTAGCCCATCAGGACGTAGTCGGCGATGAACACGGGGATCGACTCGCCGTTCGCCGGGTTGGTGGCATAGCTGCCGGTGAAGACTCCGGTCTTCTCCTTCGCCACCACCTGCCGGTCCAGGTCAGACCTGCCGGCGGCGAAGGTGCGGTAGGCCTTCACCGCTTCGGCCGGGGTGGGATGACCGCCGGTCCATGCGACAGGCACCGCACCAGGCCATGCCGTTGCGGTCAACGCGTCGACCAGCGGATGCTCCGGGGCCAGCACCATGTACGTCGCGCCGAAGAGCGTGTCCGGGCGGGTGGTGAATACCTCGATCTCCCCGGCCGGCAACGGGAACCGGATGTGCGCTCCCTCGGAGCGGCCGATCCAGTTGCGTTGCATCGTGCTGACCTTGCTCGGCCAGTCGATGCGCTCCAGGTCGGCCAGCAGCCGCTCGGCATACGCGGTGATCCGCATCATCCATTGGGTCAGCGGCTTGCGGAACACCGGGAAGTTGCCGCGCTCGCTGCGACCTTCTGAGGTGACCTCCTCGTTGGCCAGCACGGTGCCCAGGCCAGGACACCAGTTCACCGTCGACTCCGTGCGATAGACCAAGCGGTGGTTGTCGATGACGGTGCGGCGCTGCACCTCGTCCAGCGCAGCCCACTCGATGCCGAACGGGTTGCTGCCCTCGCCCGGCTGCCGGGTGCCGGCGTCCAGTTCCTCGATCAGTTCTCCGATCGGCCGCGCCTTGTCGACCGCCTGGTCGTACCAGGAGTTGAAGATCTGCACGAAGATCCACTGCGTCCACTTGTAGTACGAGGGATCGGTCGTGACGATCGAACGGCGGTGGTCGTGACCCATTCCCATCCGGCGCAGCTGCCGGCGGAAGGTGTCGATGTTGGCGTAGGTCGTGGTGGCGGGATGCTGTCCGGTCTGCACGGCGTATTGCTCGGCCGGCAGGCCGAACGCGTCGAAGCCCATCGTGTGCAGTACGTTCTCCCCGCGCATCCGCAGGTACCGGGCGTAAACATCGGTGGCGATGTAGCCCAGTGGGTGCCCGACGTGCAAGCCGTCCCCGGACGGGTAGGGGAACATGTCCATGATGAAGGCGTGCGGCCGGTCGGCGACCGCGGCGAAACCCGCGGCGAGCGGACCGGTCGGGTTCGGCGCCTCGAAGGTCCCCGCGTCGGCCCACCGCTGCTGCCAGGCCAGCTCGATCTGATCGGCCACTTCCGCGGTGTAGCGGAACGCCGGCTCATCGGCCTGCTTCATCTCGGTCATGCGTGCGTACTCCCTGTGTCTGTGGCGCCGGCCTCTCGCAAGCTCGGCACGGACGCGACGGCCATGCTTCGGCGGCTGCTTCGTGGGCGTCGCAGCCCCGACCGCCTGGACCACCGATCGGCGGTATCGCTGTGCTGCGGTACAGCCGTGTTCGGCATTGCAAACGAAGAGCCCCTGGCGAATGTTCGCGCAAGGGCTCGAGCCGTATCTCGCTGTCCGGCGGGATACGGCTACCTAAGGAGCAGGCGGTGCTGGCTCATGCCGTCGATGATATCCCGCTGTCGAGCGCAATCGACTCGCCGCCGGGCACATCGGCGTCCAGCGCCTCCGCATCCGGCTCCGCATCGGGCGCCAGCGGCAGCGGGATCACCGCCCCCTGCGGCCCGGCATTGTGCGCGCGCAGCCGCCAGCCGGACGGCTCGCGGTACAACTCGGACCAGTGGCAGTTCGCCAGTGGGCCGAGTACGTGCACGGTCTGCGGCAACCTCAGCAATGCTGTCGTCAGCGCCATGGCGGTCGCACTGTGCGTGACCAGCACAGCCAGCCCGACCTCCGGGAGCGCGGCGAAGGCTGCGCAGGCCCGATCGGCGACCTGCTCACGGGTCTCGCCGCCGCGCCGCGACACGTCGCGACCGGCAACCCAGTCGGCGATCTCGTCCGGATAGCGCTGCTCGACCTCGTCCCGGGTGAGGCCCTCCCAGTGCCCGAGCGACCGCTCCCGCAGCCGTGGGTCGGTCACCACGTCGACGCCGGTCACGCGGCCCAGCGTGGCCGCCGTCTGCGCCGCGCGCCGCAGATCGGACGTGACGATGTACTGCGGGCGCAAGGACGCGAGCAATGCGGCCGCCGCCTCCGCCTGTTCCTGGCCAGTGCCGTCCAGTGGCGGATCGGCCTGTCCCTGGAAACGCCGTTCTGCGTTCCACGCAGTGCGCCCGTGCCGCCAGAGCACGACGCTGTTCATCGGATCGCCTGATCTGCGCGCGAGCGGTCATCGCGTTCGTGGGTCGGCAGCATCACCATGCCTCGTTGCGCATTCATGTCCGGACCGCGGCGGCTCAGGCCGGCTCGTCGTCGGTGCCGGCCGTTGCGGCTTGGACCGTAGCTGACGCCCCGGTGCCGAAGGGGATTACCGGGCAGTCCTTCCAGAGCCGTTCGAGGGCGTAGAAGACGCGCTCCTCGGTGTGCTGCACGTGCACCACGATGTCGCCGTAGTCCAGCAGGACCCAGCGGCCGTCGCGCCGACCTTCGCGGCGCAGCGGCTTGGCTCCGACGCCACGGAGCTTCTCCTCGACCTCGTCAACGATCGCCTCTACCTGTCGTTCGCTGCCACCCGACGCGATCACGAAGACGTCGGTGATGGCGAGCCGGTCGCTCACATCGATCAGCACGATGTCGGTGGCGATCTTCTCGGCCGCGGCATTGGCGGCTACCAGCGCGAGTTCCCGCGCTTCCTCAGTTGCAGTCATGTTCTGCCCAGCCTAACGGGGATCGAGCCGGCTCACCGGCTCGCCTGCGCCGGACGGATCGTTCCAACCACCTCGCCCAGGGCGATGCGGGAGCCGTCCGCCCCGGGGGCAGTGGCACGCAGCACCACCGTGTCGCCGTCCTCGAGGAAGCTGCGCTGCGCCCCGTCGGAGAGGGCGATCGGCTGCGCGCCGTTCCAGCTGAGTTCGATGAAGCTGCCGCGTTGCTCGGCGGCGGTGCCGCTGACCGTGCCCGAGCCGTACAGGTCGCCGGTACTGAGCGGAGCACCGTTGGCCGTCATGTGCGCCAGCTGCTGGGCCGGCGTCCAATACATCTCGGCGAACGCAGGCCGCGACACCACGGTGGCATTCCAGTCCACTTCGAGCGACAGATCCAGTCCCCAACTGCGGTCGTCGGCGAGGTACGGCAGTGGCGCCGGGTCCTGGGCCGGTGCCGCGACCCGGGCCGCGGCCAACGCGGCCAGCGGCAACACCCACGCCGAGACCGACGTGGCGAACGACTTGCCCAGGAACGGACCGAGCGGCTGGCCCTCCCAGGCCTGAATATCCCGGGCCGACCAGTCGTTGAGCAGCACCACGCCGAAGACGTGCTCGGCGAATGCGCTCGTCGGCACCGGCACGCCGAGTTCGCTGGGCACCCCGACGACGAAGCCGACCTCGGTCTCGATGTCCAGGCGGGTGGACGGCCCGAACACCGGTGCTGCATCGGTGGCTGCTTTGCGTTGCCCGCTCGGTCGCCGCACGTCCGTGCCGGACACCACGACACTGGACGCGCGGCCGTGATAGCCGATCGGCATGTGCTTCCAGTTGGGCGTGAGCGGCGCACTGTCCGGGCGGAAGATGCGGCCCAGGTTGGTGGCGTGCGCCTCGCTGGAGTAGAAGTCGACGTAATCGGCGACGGTGAACGGCAGTCGCATCGTCACCGAGTCGACCGGGCGCAACAACGGTTCGAGCAGTGAACGATGCTGCTCGTCGGCCAGCCACCCGACCAGCTCCGCCCGCACTTCAGCCCAGGTCTGCGGCCCGGCCGCCAGCAGCGCATCGAGCGAGCCGGCAGCGAAGAGCTCCGCGTGCGGCGAGTCGAGCGCCGCGCTGGCCGAGGTCAGGCACAGCGCCTGGTCACCGATTCGCACCGCCGCTCGCGGTCCGCCATCGGACCCGACGAACGACCCGTACGGCAACGCCGTCAGGCCGAAGAGGCTCCCGTCCGCTCCGGGCACCCACGAGCTCAGCTCAGTCATGCCCCTACCTCACCACACCGCCAACCCCGGAAGGTTGGCCCCTCTGCAGGCGCGCCACGCCGCAGATCCCCCGGCTACGGGGCCAACCAACGGCGCTGGGTCAGGGGGCGGCGGGAGCGGTGCGGCGCGCTCGGGTGATCGTCGCCGAGCCGAGCACGACGTCCCCGGCGTACATCACCATCGCCTGCCCGGCCGCCACCCCGCGTTCGGGCCGGGCGAGTGCGGCGATCAGGTCGGTGCCGTCGGTCCGGACGATGGCCGGGATCGGCGTGCCATGGGCGCGCAACTGCACCGTGCAGTCGAGCGGTTCTGCCGGCTGGGCACCGGCCAGCCACACCGGTCGGGCGCCAACCACCTCGTCGACTTCCAGGCGTTCGCCGGTGCCCACGGTAACTGTGTTCGTCTTGGGCGACAGCTCGAGCACGTATCGCGGGCGGCCGTCGGTGGAGTCGGCCAGCCCGAGGCCGCGACGCTGACCGACGGTGAACCCGAACGTGCCCTCGTGCATGCCGACCGTCCGGCCCGTCTCGGCGTCCACCACCTCACCGGGCTGGGCGCCGAGTCGCCGGGACAGGAAACCGCGGGTGTCGCCGTCCGGGATGAAGCAGATGTCGTGCGAGTCAGGCTTCTCGGCGACGGCGAGCCCGCGCCGCGCTGCTTCGGCGCGCACTTCCTCCTTGGTGACGTCGCCCAGCGGGAACATCGCACCGGCGAGCTGATCCGGTCGCAGCACGGCCAACACATAGGACTGGTCCTTCGCCGCGTCGACGGACCGGCGCAGCACGCCACCGTCGAGACGGGCGTGGTGCCCGGTCGCGACCGCGTCGAAGCCGAGGGCCAGTGCCCGGTCCAGCACGGCCGCGAACTTGATCTTCTCGTTGCACCGCAGGCACGGATTCGGAGTCCGTCCGGCCTGGTACTCGGCGACGAAGTCGTCGATGACATCGGCCCGGAATCGCTCGGCCAGATCCCATACATAGAAGGGGATGCCGAGCACGTCGGCGGCGCGCCGCGCATCGCGGGCGTCTTCCACCGTGCAACATCCGCGGGCGCCCTCACGCAGCGTCGCCGGCTTCGCCGCCAGCGCCAGATGCACTCCGGTGACGTCATGACCGGCCGCAACGGCTCGCGCCGCGGCAACGGCTGAGTCCACCCCGCCGCTCATCGCGGCCAGTACCTTCACGATGCCGCCCGCGGCTGTTGTGCGCGACGGGCCCGCTCCACCGCACCCTCGATGACCGACAGCACGGCCGCGACGTCCTGTTCGGTCGACGTGTGGCCGAGGGAGAAACGCAGCGAGCCACGCGCGGTGTCCGGGTCGATGCCCAGCGCCAGCAGTACATGGGACGGGCGGGCCACCCCGGCCGAACATGCCGAGCCCGTCGAGCATTCGATGCCGGCCGCATCGAGCAGCATCAGCAGCGAATCGCCCTCGCAACCGGGGAAGCTGACGTTCAGATTGCCGGGAAGCCGGTTGCCCTCGCAGCCGTTGCAGATCGCATCGGGGATGCGGGCCCGGATGCCGGCCAACAACTCGTCGCGCAGCGCCGCCACCCGGGCGCTCTCCTGTTCACGCCGCTGCATGGTCAGGGTCAGCGCGGTGGCGAAGCCGACGATGGCGGCCGTATCGAGCGTGCCCGAGCGGACGTCGCGCTCCTGCCCCCCGCCGTGCAGCAGCGGCACGCACGGAACATCGCGGCCGAGCAGCAGCGCGCCGACCCCGACCGGGCCGCCGAGCTTGTGCCCGGTGACCGTGAGCGCGTCTACGCCACTGGCGCCGAAGTCGACCGGCACCGCACCCACAGCCTGTACCGCGTCGGTGTGCAGCGGCACCCCGTAGTGGTGCGCGAGCTTCACCAGCTCGGCGATGGGCTGCACCGTGCCGACTTCGTTGTTCGCCCACATCACCGTCAGCGCGGTGATCTCATCGGCATGAGCGGCCAGCAGCGTCTCGACCGCCTCGACGTCGACGCGGCCCACGGCGTCCACCGGTAACCAATCGACCTCGGCATTTTCGTGCTCGGCCAGCCAGTCGACCGCGTCGAGCACGGCGTGGTGCTCGACCTCGCTGGCCAACACCCGCCGCCGCGCCCGGTCAGCGTCCCGGCGCGCCCAGAAGATGCCCTTCACCGCGAGGTTGTCGGCTTCGGTACCTCCGGCGGTGAAGATGATCTCCGACGGCCGCGCGCCGAGCGCTTCGGCGATCTGTTCGCGCGATTCCTCTACCCGCCGCCGCGCCGCGCGGCCGGCCGCGTGCAATGAGGACGGGTTGCCCAACTCACCCAGCGCAGCGCTCATCGCACCGATCGCCTCGGGCAACATCGGCGTGGTCGCTGCGTGATCCAGGTAGACAGCCATTCCGACAGCCGAGTCTACGGACGAAGCACCACTGCCCGGGCGTCAGAGCGCCGGTGCCCGGGTGCCGGTGCGCGCCCGCCCGCTCATCAGGGCTCCGGTCGCCACGAGTCCGGCCATCAGCAGATCGATCGTCACGAACGCGGTGGTGTAGCTCAGCGCACCGCGCGCGGCAGCAGCCACCAGCACGCCCCCGACGCCGGTGGTGAACGCGCTGGTCACCCCGTCGGCCAACTGCAGCGCCGCAGAGTCCCGGCCGCGATCCACGTCGTTGGTGCAGTCCAGCAGCAGCACGCCGACGGTGGACATCCCGAGCCCGGCGCCCATCCCGGCGATCGCCCAGGCCGGGTACGCCAGCCACCCGAAGCCGTTCGGGATCGCCGACAGCGCGGTGCCAAGAGCGCCGATCGCGATGAACGTGAACCCGGCCCGGACCAGGACGTGCCGGGACGGACCGCGATACCGGCCTTGATACATCGAGCCGATCGACCAGCCCACCGCGGAGCCGAGCAGCGGCAGTGCGGCGGCGGTCGCGCCGTAGCCGTGCTGGACCGACAGCGACAGCGGGATCAGCGATTCCACCCCGAAGAAGGCGCCGGCCAGCAGGCCCCGGAACGCGACGGCTGTCGGTACGCCCCGACGCACCCGGACGGTACCCGGCGGCAGCAGGCCGTGCAGTGCCCACACCACCAGTGCTAGCGCGAACGGAGCAGCAATGAGCCAGCCGACCCGCGGATGCTGGCCGGCCTGTTCGAGCAGCGCGATGCCGGCGGCCACCGCCACCGCACGCAGCAGCCGCATCCCGCTGGTGGCATCATTCGACGCTCGGGTCGGGTGCGATCCGAGCGACCGCAATGCGGGCAACATCAGCACTCCGCCGACGACCACCATCGGGGCCAGCCCGAGGAAGACCAGCCGCCAGGAGAGATGCTGGGTCAGGAAGCCGGAGACCGGCGGACCGATCAGCGACGGCAGCACCCAGGCCGAGGACATCGCGCCGAAGAACCTCGGCCGCAGCTCCGCCGGATAGGTCTCGCCGATCACCACGTAGATGGCGGTGATCATCAGGCCGGAACCAAGGCCCTGCACCACCCGGCCGAGGACCAGCTGCCACATCGTGGTCGCGGTGCCGGCGACGAGCAGGCCGGCCAGGAACAGCACCAATCCGGACGCCAGCGGCAACCGTGGCCCGCTGCGGTCGGCGAGCACACCGGAAGCCACCATCGCGACGATGTTCGCGACCAGGAACCCGGTGAACGCCCAGCCGTAGCCGGCCAGGCCATGCAACTCGCGGGCCGCGGTGGGCAACGCCGCGCCGACCGCCATCGCCTCGAACGCGATGAGGGTGACCAGAATCAGCAGGCCGGCGCTCAGGATGCGCAGCGGCCCGGCGAAGATGCCGGTCGGCTCGGTCATTCTGGGGGCCGAGGCGGTGGCGTCCTCGATCGATTGCCCGGCCATGCGGTCACTGTCGCATCTCAACCGCGGTTGAGGTCAACCGGTCCGGTCGGGATCGTCGGACGGCGGCCGGTCGGCGCGGTTGCCGGGTGTGGCAGGGTCACTGCCGGGCATCGGCTGAGGCGAGCGGAGGCAGGACGTGGCTGACTTCGTCGGGGCAATCGACCACGGCACCACCAGCACCCGGTTCATGGTCTTCGACCACGATGGCCGCGAGGTGGCCAAGCACCAGCTCGAACACGAGCAGATCCTGCCCCGGGCCGGTTGGGTGGAACACGATCCGGTGGAGATCTGGGAACGCACCGCGTCGGTGCTGCAGACCGGGCTGAACAACAGCGGCCTGGCCCCATCGGATCTCGCCGCCGTCGGCATCACCAACCAACGGGAGACGACGCTCGTCTGGGACAAGAACACCGGCCGGCCCTACTACAACGCCATCGTGTGGCAGGACACCCGCACCGACCGCATCGCCAGTGGCTTGGAGCGCGACGGGCATGGCGAGGTCATCCGGCGCAAAGCCGGGCTACCGCCGGCCACGTACTTCGCCGCCGGCAAGCTGAAATGGCTGTTCGACAATGTCGACGGGCTACGCGCGGCCGCGGCCAAGGGCGACGCCCTGTTCGGCACCACCGATACCTGGCTGACGTGGCGACTCACCGGCGGGACACACGGCGGGCGGCACGTCACCGACGTCACCAACGCCAGCCGCACGATGCTGATGAACCTGGAGACCCTCGACTGGGACGACGAACTGCTCGACATCTTCGACGTGCCGCGATCCATGCTGCCGAGGATCTGCCCGAGCGGGCACGCCGAGGCGTACGGCACCGTGTCCCGTCCTTCTGCACTGGCCGGAGTGCCGATCGCCGGCGTGCTCGGCGACCAGCATGCCGCCACCGTCGGTCAGGTCTGCTTCCAGGCCGGCGAGGCGAAGAACACCTACGGCACCGGCAACTTCCTGCTGCTGAACACCGGTACCCAACTGGTCCGTAGCAAGAACGGCCTGTTGAGCACGGTCTGCTACCAGTTCGGCGACGCCCCGGCCGTGTACGCGCTCGAAGGGTCCATCGCAGTCACCGGCTCGGCGGTGCAGTGGCTGCGCGACCAGCTGGGCATCATCAGCCACGCAGCGGACGTCGAGACCTTGGCCCGGCAGGTGGAGGACAACGGCGGCATCTACTTCGTGCCGGCATTCTCCGGGCTGTTCGCGCCGTACTGGCGAAGCGATGCCCGCGGCGCGATCGTCGGTCTCTCCCGGTTCAACACAGCAGGGCACATCGCCCGGGCCGCGTTGGAGGCGATCTGCTACCAGAGCCGGGACGTCGCCGAGGCGATGGAGTCCGACTCCGGCGTGCACCTCGAGGTGCTCAAGGTAGACGGTGGGGTGACCGCGAACGACCTGTGCATGCAGCTGCAGGCCGACATCCTCGGTGTTCCGGTGAGCCGGCCGGTGGTGGCCGAGACCACTGCGCTCGGCGCCGCCTATACCGCGGGCCTGGCCGTCGGGTTCTGGAGCGGGACCGACGAACTGCGGGCCAATTGGGCCGAAGGACGGCGCTGGGAACCGCAGTGGAGCGAGCAGCAGCGCGCCGAAGGACAGCACGGGTGGAAGCGGGCCGTCGACCGCACATTGGGCTGGGTGGACGTCGAGTGAAAGGATCACTTCGTGGTTCCCGAAGCGCTCTCCGCCCAGTCCCGTAGCGCTGCCCTCCGCAGGATGGCGGCCGCCCCCGAACTCGACATGCTCGTCATCGGCGGCGGGGTGGTCGGCGCCGGCACCGCTCTGGATGCGGTCACCCGCGGGTTGTCGACCGCGATCGTCGATGCCCGGGACTGGGCCAGCGGCACCTCGTCACGCTCGTCGAAGCTCATCCACGGCGGGCTGCGCTACCTGGAGATGCTCGACTTCGGGCTGGTCAAGGAAGCGCTGCACGAGCGCGGCCTGCTGCTGCAGGTGCTCGCACCGCACCTGATCCGGCCGGTGCCGTTCCTGTATCCGTTGAAGCATCACGTCTGGGAGCGGCCGTACGTCGGCTCCGGTGTGCTCCTGTACGACGTGATGAGCAAGGCGACCCGCGGAGGCAGCGGTCTTCCGCACCACCGACACCTGTCCCGGCGCAAGGCGCTGCGCGAGGCGCCGTGCCTCGCGCCGGACTCGCTGGCCGGTGCCGTGCAGTACTACGACGCGCAGGTGGACGACGCCCGGCACACCATGACCCTGGTGCGCACCGCCGCGTCTTTCGGGGCGTTGGCAGCGAACCGGACCAAGGTGGTCGGCTTCCTGCGGGAGGGCGAGCGGGTCACCGGCGCCGAGCTGATCGACTCGGAGAGCGGCGCCCGGCTGCAGGTGCGGGCCAAACAGGTCATCAATGCCACCGGCGTGTGGACCGACGACACCCAGAGCCTCGCTGATACCCGCGGGCAGTTCCACGTCCGGGCGTCGAAGGGCATTCACCTGGTGGTGCCGCGGGACCGGCTGCAGTCGACGACCGGGCTGATCCTGCGCACCGAGAAGAGCGTGCTGTTCGTCATCCCGTGGGGGCGGCACTGGATCATCGGCACCACCGACACCGACTGGTCGCTGGACAAGTCGCACCCGGCGGCCAGCTCACGCGACATCGACTACGTGCTGGAGCACGTCAACTCGGTGCTCAAGGCCCCGCTCACCCGCGAGGACGTGGAGGGTGTCTACGCCGGGCTGCGGCCACTGCTCTCCGGAGAGTCGGACTCCACCTCGAAGCTGTCCCGCGAGCACATCGTGGGCCACCCGGTACCGGGCCTGGTGGTGGTGGCCGGCGGCAAGTACACCACCTACCGGGTGATGGCCGCCGATGCGGTGAACGAGGCGGCCCGCGGCATGGATCAGCGCGTCGCGGACTCCTGCACCGACAAGATCCCACTGGTCGGTGCGGCCGGTTACCAGGCGCGGGTGAACCAGCGACACACGCTGGCCGCCTCGTCGGGGTTGCATGTGGCCCGCATCGATCATCTGCTCAACCGGTACGGCTCGATGATCGACGAGGTGCTCGAGCTGATCGTCGCAGACCGCTCGCTGGCCGAAGCACTGCCCGGCGCGGATGACTACCTGCGCGCCGAGGTCGTCTACGCCTGCACCCACGAGGGTGCCCGCCACCTCGAAGACGTGCTCGCCCGGCGCACCCGCATCTCGATCGAATCGTGGGACCGCGGTGTGCAGGCCGCTCCCGTCGTCGCGGAACTGATGGCCGGCCCACTCGGATGGGATGCCTCCAGGCAGACCCAAGAGGTCGACTACTACAACGCCCGGGTACAGGCCGAGCGCGAGTCCCAGGAGCAGCCCGACGACGCCACCGCCGATGCGGCCCGACTGCTGGCCCCCGACATCGTCAGCAGCTAACCCACCCCGACCCCCACCCCCGGCCCCCCTTTCTTCCGCTCCCCCTTTCTTCCGCTCCCCTTCTTCCGCTCCCCCTTTCCCGCGATGATCATGGTCGTTTGGTCGCCATGGCAACCAAACGACCATGATCATCGCGGGAGGATGCGCAGCACGGAACGATGCCCGGCCATCGCCCGGGTCTGGTACGCAGTCTCGATCTCCCGCAAGAGGCGGTGCGGCTCGTCGCGGATCCGACGCGGGCTCATGCTCACTACCAGCGCGCCGTAGCTGGCCATGGTCAGGGCGCGCTGCTGGGTGCGCTCCCAGTCATCGAGAAGGAAATGATGTGCGGCGGAATCGACCTCGAGGGCAATGCCGACGTCGTCGATCCAGCCGTCTGGTCTAGCGACGAATAGCCCTGCCGGACTCATCAGATCGCAGTTCCATACGACAGTCGGCAAGACCTCACTTGTGCCGATCAGCTCAATGGCTTCAGCTTCCGGATTCGACCGCGCCCCATGGATGACGTCGTCGAGTGCCCGGCGCAAGTTCGCCGACCACCGCCGAGGTCCGTTTCGGTGCTCGTCCACCACAGCGTCGGCCTCAGCGAAGCCCCGCTGAACCGCCTCTGCGACAACGGCGCGGGCGGCCCTAAGGCCGATGCCCCGCTCTCGGCACGCATCGGCTACGCAGCGAGCCACTGAAGCCGTCGGGACGCCTTGGACCACTCGCCGCGATTCTGGCAGGCGGTTGGTGGGGCGAAGCTCAGCGCCTCCGAACCGCGCGCTCTGCACTGACAAGGGCACCAGTACCACAATGCGATCGTCGGGCGGCGCGTATCGGAACCCGAAGAGGCGAAGGGCGGCGGCACCGGTCAGAGCGGCCTGCGCGCCACCGGCCAGTGTGGCCGCGCTGGCGCGATGCAACTCGGCGACCGGCCCTGTGAACGTCGCGACGCAGCCACGGGGTACGCGTGCCCACCGCCGGGCGGACAGATTGCTGCGAACCTGCGCCCGGGTATAGCCGGCCGCCGTCGCGTCGGCAATGCGGAACACGCCGTTACGGATTGGGGCTTCCACCCGAGCAGCGTTACCGAAGTCGGCACGCGCGCATCGCGTAAAACGCAATCTGTGGACGAAGGTCCGCGATGATCAAGGTCTTCTGGTTGCTATGGCGACCAAACGACCTTGATCATCGCGGGAACGGGGGCGCCTACTTGCGCTTGGTGATCTCTTCGGTGAGGGCCGGCGCGACCTCGAACAGGTCGCCGACGACGCCGAAGTCGGCCAGCTCGAAGATCGGGGCCTCCGCGTCCTTGTTGATGGCCACGATCGTCTTCGACGTCTGCATGCCGGCCCGGTGCTGAATGGCGCCGGAGATGCCCACCGCCAGGTAGAGCTGCGGTGAGACGGTGACGCCGGTCTGCCCGACCTGCATCGTGTGCGGCACCCAGCCGGCGTCGGTGGCCGCCCGGGACGCACCGACGGCCGCGCCGAGCGAGTCGGCAAGTTTCTCGATGATGCTGAAGTTGTCGCCGGAGCCGACCCCGCGGCCGCCGGAGACGATGGCGGCGGCATCGGTCAGTGCCGGGCGCGAGCCCTTCTCCTCGACCACGGTCTCCACCACTGTGGCGGCCTTGGCCGCGTCGGAAACGGTCACCGGCACGGAGACGACCTCGCCCGCGCCGGCCGACTCCTCGGGCGCCACCGAGTTGGCCCGCAGCGTGATGACCGGGATGCCGGCGCTCACCTTCGAGTGGACGCTCACCGCGCCACCGAAGATGGACTGGGTGACCGATGCGTCGCCCTCGATACCGACTGCATCGGTCAGGACGCCGCTGCCGATCTTGTACGCCAGCCGGGCAGCGATCTCCTTGTTGTCCCGCCCGGTGGCCAGCAGCACCGCGGCCGGCGACACCTGCTCGACCAGCCCGGCCAGCACCTCGGCGACGGGCGCCACCAGGAAGCCGGCCAGCTCGTCGCTCTCCGCGGCATAGATCTTCGCCGCGCCGTACTTGCTGAGCTGCTCGGTCAGGGCGGCCGCCGTGCCGGGCGCCCCGGTGACCACCGCACTCGGCTCGCCGAGCGCACGAGCGGCGGTGAGCAGTTCGAACGTTGTCTTCTTGACCGCGCCGTCGGCGTGATCGACAAGAATCAGAACCTCAGCCATGAGTCAGTACCTTCCTAAGGACGTCGATCAGGCGACGCCTGGAGTGCGAGTGGATGGTCGGCCGGTCAGATGAGCTTCTTGGACGCGAGGAATTCGGCGGCCGCCGCAGCACCCGAGCCACCCTCGTCCTTCACCACGGTGCCTGCCTGCCGCGGCGGGGCCGGGGTGAAGTCCAGGACTTGGGTCGTCGCGTTCGCGAGTCCGACCTCGTCTGCGCCCAGCCCGAGGTCGGCAACGGTCAACGTCGAGATCGGCTTGCTCTTCGCAGCCATGATGCCTTTGAACGAGGGGTAACGCGGGTCGTTGATCTTTTCCACCACGCTCACCACCGCCGGCGTCTGCCCGGTCACCGTCGAGTACCCGTTGTCCGTCTGCCTTTCGATGGTGACCGTGGAGCCGTCCACAGTCACCTTGCGCGCATGACTGAGCTGGGCCACGCCGAGTGCCTCAGCAAGGAGCGCCGGGACGACCGACAGCCGCGCGTCGGTGGACTCGGAACCGGCGATCACCAGGTCCCACTCGGTGGTGCCGAGTGCCTTCGCGAGCACCTTGGCAGTCTGGATGACGCACGCGCCGTGCAGCGCCGGGTCGCTCACGTGGATGGCCTTGTCGGCACCCATCGACAGCGCCTTTCGCACCGACTCCGTGGTCCGCTCCGGGCCCATCGAGAGGATGGTGACCTCGCCGCCGTGCGCCTCTTTCTGCCGCAATCCCTCTTCGATGGCGTACTCGTCGATCTCGTTGATCACGGCCTCGACGGACTCGCGGTCCAGCGTGCTGTCGGCGTCGGACAGCTTGCGCTCCGCCCAGGTGTCCGGCACCTGCTTGACCAGAACGACGATGTTCATCCTCGGTGGATCCTCTCGCGGTAGATCGATCGAATGCCGATGTCGTGCGTGCCGCTGCGTCCGTGGCACCGTTCGCCGGCCGCAATGTTACCGGCCGGTAGCTTTCCGGCCGCCGGAGGGCTGCCGCGTTGCTCACAGGTTACGGTCGGCGCGGTACGGACCGCCATCGGCCGTGACCAGGCGCACGTCCGGGCGTTGCCGTCGGCCGGGCCGGCCGCCGTCCGGGCCATCTAAGGTGTCCGGACCCGGCCAACGAACGAGGAGTCTGCTGACGTGACCATCGCCCGGCCCGGCGCCACGGCCGCTGCACCGGCCGACTCCACCGTCAGCTTCGCCCTTGCCGCGGAGGCGGACGCGCTGCACGGCGTGCGGCTGTGGCAGGAGGTGCGCATCCCCGGCGACCAGCTGGCGATGCGCTGGGACGGTGATCGCTGGACGCTGCAGCTGCCCCGCCCCGCCGTGGACCGGATGGAATACCTGTTCGAGCTCACCCATCCCGACGGGCACACCGAGACCGTGCTCGACCCGGACAACCCGAACCGGGTCGGCGGCGCGTTCGGCGAACACTCCGTGCTGGAATTTCCCGAATACCGCAGCCCGGGCTGGCTCGCCGAGGTGCCCGATCCGGGGGCACGCACCCCGGTACTCATCGATGCACCCCTGGTGGACGGTGAGGTGGTCGGCGAATTGTGGGCGCCCGCCGGCCTCGGGGCAGATGCTGCAGCGCCCTTGCTGGTGGTCCACGACGGCCCGGAGTACGACTCCCTGGCGGCCCTGACCCACTACCTGGATGTCACCATCCGAGCCGGCAACATCCCGGCGATGCGCGCCGCACTGCTCTCGCCCGGACATCGCGACGACTGGTACGCAGCCAGCGGTGCCTACACCCGCAGCCTGGTGGACGTAGTCCTGCCGGCACTGCGCGGACAGGCCCCGACCACGGCGCTGATCGGGATGGGCGCCAGCCTGGGCGCGCTGGAAATGCTGGTCGCGCATCGCAGCGCGCCGGGTGCGTTCGACGGCCTCTTCCTGCAGTCCGGCAGTTACTTCCAGCCGCGCTACGACGAGCAGGAGAGCGGTTTCCCGGAGTACGACCGGATCGTGCGCAGCGTGGCCGGGGTACTGGGTTCGGCGGGCAGTCGTTCGCCGGTCCCGGTCGTGATGACCTGCGGCGGCATCGAGGAGAACATCGCCAACAACCGCATCATGGCGCGCAGCCTCGCGGAGCAGAACTACGACGTCGTGCTGCACGAGGTGCGCGATGTGCACAACTACACGGCGTGGCGGGACTGTTTCGACCCGTACCTCACCGGACTGCTCGCCGGCGCCACCGCGGTGGATGGCTGATGGACGTCGCGAGCGCCACCGTCACTGCGGCAGACTCCGGCTATTCGGCGCAGCTGCTCCGCTACGGCCACTGGGGACGGCCATTACTGCTCTTCCCGGCCGAGGCGGGACATGCCCACGACCTCGCAGACAACGGCATCGTCGACGCCCTTGCCTGGCTCGTCGATTCGGGCCGGGTGAAGGTCTACTGCGTGGACTCGGCGGATGCCACCACCTGGTCGGATCGGTCCATCCCGCTCGAGGAACGCGCTCGCCGACACGACCTCTACGAGCAGTGGCTGCTGGGCCAGGTCGTGCCGTGGATCGACGATGACTGCGGCGGACGGCAGCCGATGATGACCGCCGGAGTCAGCCTCGGGGCGTTCCATGCGGTGAACCTGGCGCTGCGGCACGCGGACCTGTTCCCGGTGGCGATCGGGCTGTCCGGCAACTACGACCCGTCGCTCTGGGACGGCTGGGGCGAGCGCGGTGAGGCCAGCTACTTCCACAACCCCACCGACTACGTCGCGAACCTCGACGGCGATCACCTCGACTGGTTGCGCACCCGGCTGCGCGTTGTGCTGGTGGTCGGCGAGGGCGCATTCGAGGAGCAGCCGACCCGCGCGCAGTCCGGCAGTCGCCGGCTGGCCGGCTTACTCGCCGAGCGCGGCATCCCGCACGAACTCGACATCTGGGGACCGGACGCCACGCACGATTGGCCGTCCTGGTGCCGGGAATTGGCCCAGCACGTGCCGCGCTTCTGCTGACCCGCCGGCCGCGCTCGGCTAGCGGCGCTCGATGAGGAAGACCGGAATCTCCCGATCGGTCTTCTGCTGGTATTCGGCGTAGGGCGGATACGCGGCCACCGCGCGCTCCCACCACTCGGCCTTCTCGGCGCCGCTGATCTCGCGGGCATGGCCGTCCCATACCTCTGCGCCGTCCTGGACGGTCACCGCATCGGGGTCGGCCTTCAGGTTGTAGTACCAGGTGGGGTGCTTCGGGTCGCCGCCCTTCGATGCCACCATCGCATAGACGCCGTCGTGCTCGACGCGCATCAGCGGGTTCTTGCGCAGCTTGCCGGACTTGGCGCCGCGGGTGGTGAACACCACGACCCGCATGTCGGTACCCGGCAGGGTGCTTGCTTCCCGGCCGTCGGTGCGCTCGTAGGTCTCGACCTGGTCGCGCACCCACTTCTCCGGACTCGGTTCGTATTCTCCGTCGAGGGGCATACCGCCAACCTACGCCCGCCTCGACCGGGCTCTGACAGTCTGGTGACACTCTTCGCACGGCTCGACGCTCTGGAGGTTGGCGTGACCGAAACGGCACATCGGATCGGACTGCTGCTCGGTACCGAGGACGACTGGCCGCGCGTCTTCACCGACCTGGCCGGCCGCCTCGGCCCGGTCGCGGACGCCGCCGGGATCCGGCACACCTACTCCGTCGATCGACTCACCATCGAGCCGTTCGACCTGCGCGACAAGCCGCGCCACGACTTGGTCATCGACCGCCTGGCGTACTGGTACTACCACCCGCGGGAGTGGTTGAAGAAGGTCGCCCTGATGGACGAGGTGTACTTGCTCAACTCGCCGTTCACCTTCCAGGCCATGGAGAAACACGCTGCCTACTGCGCGATGATGCGCCTCGGGCTGAAGGTGCCGGACACCGTCTTGGTGCCGTACAAGAACCCGCTGGACCATGCCAAGTACGCCTACACCGCCGAGCGGTACAACCAGCCGTTCGATCTCGAGCAGGTCGCCGGGCGGGTCGGCTACCCGCTGTTCATGAAGCCATACGACGGCGGGGCCTGGCGCGGCGTCTCGCGGATCAAGGACGCCGCTGACCTGCATCGTGCCTACGACGAGTCCGGCGAGATGCTGATGCACCTACAGGCATCGGTCGAAGGCTATGACGTGTTCGCGCGGTCCCTGTCGATCGGTGCAGAGACGATGGTGATGCGCTTCGATCCGGACAAGCCGATGCACGATCGCTACTCGGTGAACCACGATTTCCTCGACCCGGCGGTGGGCGACGAGGTGCTGACCATCGGTCGCACCGTCAATGCGTTCTTCCGCTGGGAGTTCAATTCGTGCGAGACGCTGATCCGCGGCTCGGACGTGCATCCCATCGACTATGCGAACGCTTGTCCCGACGTGGCCATCACCTCGTTGCACTACTACTTCCCATGGGCAATGAAAGCGTTGGTCAAGTGGTCGGTGTACTGCACCGCCACCGGTCGTCGGGCGATCCCGCACGTCGACCCGACGCCGTGGTTCGCGATCGCCGACCGCGACGACCTCGACTACCGGGCCAAGTTGGCCGCCTACCGCACGCTGGCCGACAGCTATTTCGAGACCGAGCACTACCTCGACTTCTGCGCGTCACGGTTGGCCGACTTCGACGAAATCGCCTTGGAGTATTTCGCCGGATCGGACTTCGATCGAGTGCTCGCCGACACCGTCATGGCAACATTCCCGCCGCACGAGCACGAGCAATTCGTCGCGCACTTCCGTGGGCTGCTCGCGCTCTGGTGCCGGGATGAATCGGCCCGACTCGCCAGCCGCTGAGCTGCTCACTCAGGGTGGGTCGCGCCCGTCCGGCTCGGCGTCGAACCAACTCCCGGTGCCCGAAGTACCCGGCGGCGCACCTTCGTCGACGGGTCGTTCGGCAACGGCCGCCGCGTAGGCCTCGGTGTACCGGTAGGCACCGTTCAGCGACAGGATCACCCCGGCGGTGAACAGGACGATCATCAGCAGGGTGACGGTTCCGGCCCGATCGGCGTGGGCATCGTCGGCATCGTCGACGAATACCGGCCCGGCGTCCTCGCAGGTGATGGACACCCGCTCATCGCGCGCCGCGGTGAATCGGCCGATGACGTGCAGCACTCGCGGATCGTCCGACTGGGTGGCCACCGCCAGTTCCTCACTGGCTCCCGAGGAATCCGTCGCCGTGCAGGAGGCTGTCGGTTCCACGCTGCCCTGGCGCTCCACGAGAGCGACCACGCCGCCGGACGTGCTGAGCGTGTAGGAGTGCCCGCCGGTCAAGGAGACCGTCGCCGGAGGCGTGGCGCCACTGTCCCAGGAGTGCTTCTGGCCGGCGGAGAGCACGCCCCGGCCGCCCCAGAGCAGGACTGCGAGCACCACCAGCAGGATGCCCGCCCACAGCTGCCCCGGCGCAGCGACTCGGGGCGTCGCGGACGGTTCCATGCGGGCGACGCTAGCAAGCCCCACCACGCGCACCCGGGCAGTCGCGCCGGGACGCGCACCAGGGCGAGTCTGGCCTCGTCTCACTGAGAAAATCATTCATTGCATGAATCATTCTATGCTAGCATCAATGCCCCGGGGCGGAAAGACCGCTCCTGGGATGAACCGTCGAGGAGCTGCCATGACCCCGCAGGACGTGACACAGCGCGACCTACCGCAACCGTCGAGTGCCCGGCCCCGGCCGCTGGCCTTCGCCGGGCCACCTCTGCTGGTACCGGCGATCGCCTACGTGGTGCTGGCCGTGCTCGGCGTCGTCGTGCCGTCGGCGATGGCCGGGGAATCGGCGTATTCGTCGGACGCGCATCTGTCGGACTTCTATTTGCACCACGGCGCGGCGGCGCACGCACTCGCCTTCTTCGTGATGGCTTCCGCGGTACCGCTGGTCATCTGGACCGCAGTCGCATCAGCTCGGGTGCGGGCCCTCGGCTTCGACGTGCCGGGGCGGATGATCGCGCTGGTCGGAGGCACCGTCGCCGCCGCGCTGTTGACCGTTTCCGGGGCCGTCTCGTTGGCGCTGACCCAGGACCACGCCGCGGATTCGCTGCCGGTGCTGCGCGCCATGTATGGGCTGAGCTTCGCGGCCGGAGGGCCTGGATTCGTCATGTTCATCGCGCTCTTGTTGCTGGGCATCTCCATCCCGGCCTTGCTGGGCAGGCTGGTGCCCCGCTGGATCGCCTGGTTCGGCCTGGTGATCGCCGCGATCAGCACCATCGCCACCCTGGCGGTCGCCTTTGACGGACTGGACTTCCTGCTGCCGATCGGTCGCTTCGGCTCGATGATCTGGCTGATCGCCGTCGGGGCCACCCTCCCGGCGCACCGGGTCCGGCGCGCGGACGCGTAACCACCCCGCGACGCAAGGCTTGTCACCACACTGACAGGGATCTGACAGCGCCGACCGATCCGATAGGGGCTCGCCCGGAGTCGCCGGGCGAGTTCCTCGGACAACGGAGGTCAGCAATGCTCACCACCCGGTTCAGCCGGGCGGCCCTGCTCGTGTTGGTCGCGATCGCGGGAGCGGTCATCGCGGTCGCCGCACCGCACCCGGCTCGCGCCTCGGCCGCCGCGTACAAATGCGGCCAGGCGTGCACCGGCAAGGCGCCGTCATACAACCACTGTTCGGACACCGCGCGGTTGCTCGCCAGCGTTCATCCCGACTTCCCGGGTACGCCGCCGGCCCCGCTCAAGCGGGTGGACACCAACTACACGCTGCGGGTGTACTACTCGACGCACTGCCAGACCATGTGGGGGACGGTGACCGCGAACGGGCACGGCCCGGGCTCCGGCTTCTACTACCGCACCTGCGCGATCTACGCCCAACGCGAGAACGGCGTTGGCGGGCTGCAGTCGCGGCCCTGCGGCAGCGCGGCCGCGACGTGGACCGGGGCAATGGTGGACGACTCCGGCGGGGCCAACGTTGCCTGGGTGTCTCTTGACCTGCGGGTCTGGCGGACCAACCAGAGCGGCTGGGAGCCGTACAGCGCGGGGATGCACTACTAGGTCGGCCCCTACCCCTCGACCCAGTGGCCCGAGGAGACGGCTTCGGCAAGCGTCTTCTCGGGCCCGGTCAGGTCCAGGCCATGGCCGGTCACCCACTCGTCGTCATAGATGGTGTGTGCGTAGCGGTCGCCGCGGTCGCACAGCAGGGTGACGATGCTGCCCTGCTCGCCGGCCGCGCGCAGTTCACACACCAGCCGCAGCGCGCCCCAGAGGTTGGTGCCGGTCGAGCCACCGGCTCGCCACCCGGTGCTGCGGTACAGGAATCGGGTCGCCGCCACCGATGCGGCATCGGACACCGACATCATCCGATCCACCACGCGCGGCAGGAAGCTCGGCTCCACCCGCGGCCGGCCGATCCCCTCGATCCGCGAACCACAGCCCGTGACGTGCTCCGGGCGCTCGGCGTCCCATCCGTCGAAGAATGCGGAGTTCTCCGGATCGACCACACACAACCTGGTGGCCAGCCGGCGGTACCGGATGTAGCGCCCGATCGTCGCGCTCGTGCCACCGGTTCCGGCGCCCACCACCACCCAGGCCGGAACGGGGTGCCGCTCGTCGGCGAGCTGGCTGAACGTCGACTCGGCGATGTTGTTGTTGCCCCGCCAGTCGGTGGCCCGCTCGGCGTAGGTGAACTGGTCGAGGTAGTGACCGTTGCACTCGTCGACGAGTCGCTGCGCCTCCGCATACAGAGTGGTCGGGTCGTCGACGAGGTGACAGCGGCCGCCCTCCCGTTCGATGAGCGCGATCTTCTCCGCACTGGTCGTGCGCGGCATCACCGCGACGAACCTCAGTCCGAGGATGCGCGCGAAGTACGCCTCGGAGACCGCCGTCGAGCCCGAGGACGCCTCGATCACCGTGGTGCCCTCGGTGATCCAGCCGTTGCACAGCCCATAGAGGAACAGCGACCGGGCCAGCCGGTGCTTCAGCGAGCCGGTCGGGTGCGTCGACTCGTCCTTCAGGTACAGCTCGATCCCCCACTGCGGCGGCAGCGGGAAGGCCATCAGATGGGTGTCGGCGGAGCGGGTCGCGTCCGCCTCGACCCGGCGGATCGCCTCGTCCACCCAGGCTCGTGACACCGGGTCGGATCGGTCCACGTCCCGGGTCACGTCCACGCGCGCCACCCTAATCCCGCGGCCCTGCAATTGCCGGCGGTGTGAGTTGCCCGACCGGGCTCACGGATGGATCTGGACGACGCGCCCGAGCTTCGAGAGGTCCAGCCGCTCGGTCTGAGCGGCGAACAAGATCTCGGCGTAGCTGGTACGGACAACGGTCAGGATGAGCACCGGGACGTGCGACACGCAGGCGCTCAGCGGCGCGTTTGCCGGGCACGAGTGCGGGCAGGTGAAAAGCCCTGCCGTCCTCACGATCTGGATGGCCCACACGCGGGCCGCTTCCTGCGATCCGCCGGCGCCGAACTGCTCGTCGACCGCGCCTTGGGTGGTGGCCACCGCGGTGGCCCGGTACCCGCCGCCACCGCACCCGTCCACCTGCTGCTGCGCAACCCGGACCAGCGCAGCACGGGTCGTCGCGCTGATGTCGGCCGACGGATTGGCGCTGTGCCGGGTGACTGTGCGCACCACCGGAATGGCCGCCACGAGCGCGACCACGAGCACACTGGCTGCGATCGCCAGCCACGGTATCCGTCGGTGTGGACCGGCGACCTGCCTCAGCGCCGAATCCAAGTCCGGCGCGGTCGGCCGGTCGGTGCGCCACCGCGCACCCGCGTCGTGCAGCAGTGTGTCGAGCTGGTCGTCCATCATCGGTAGTCCTCTCCGAGCGTGCTGCGCAGCCGGACTCGAGCGTCCGCGAGCGTCGACTTGACCGTTCCCTCCGCGCAGTCCATCGCTGCGGCAACCTCGGTGACCGGCAGTCCGAGGTAGTAGTAGAGCTCGACAGCCAGCCGCTGGCGATCAGTCAGGGTTGCAACGGAACGCGCAAGGTCCATGGCAGCGCTCGAATCCGTCGCCAGCACCGCCGAGTCACGATTGGGCAACGACGCATCCGGACGAGCACGCCGCCAGGACTTGCGCGCGACGTTGGCCGTGATCGTCAACAGCCAGGCTCTGGCGGAGCCGCGCGCCGGGTCGAACTGCGCACGCCGCCGCCAGGCCAGGTCGAGAGCGTCCTGCAGCACGTCCTCCCACTCACCCGGCACAGCCAGCCGAGATGCCAGACCGGCCATGTCCGACCAGTGCGGGCGCATCCAGTCGGCGAAGCCCGCCTCGGTCGGCGACGCGGCAGCCAGCAACGGCTCAGTTGTCGCCGGCATCGAAATGTGCTGCACACCTGTATCTATCCACGCCATGGGCAATCGGTTGGCTCCGATTCGGCGACGATCACGAACTTGACCACTCTGCGGTGGTCGGCGTCGCACCACCGGCGGCCAGTTCGGCTGCATGACGACGTGGCCCAGTCGGCTCAGGTCAAACCGGTTCCGCCGAGACCGACCGTCAGCACTAGGCGGCTTCGAGCAGTGCCGCCTGCACCGCCGCGGGAGTGGCGTAGACGGCTCGGGCGCCTGCGGCGACCAGCTCGCCGGGTGCACCGTATCCCCAGCCGGCGCCGAGGCAGTCGATGCCGTGTTCGGCGGCACCTTCGACGTCATGCCGACGATCCCCGACCATCAGCACATCGGCGCGGGCCGGCTGGCCCAGGCGGCGCAGTGCCTCACCCACCACGAGCGACTTGGTGCGCCGCAGCCCGTCGAAGGTGTCACCGCAGATCGTTGCGAAGTAGTCGGCCAGACCCAACTTGTGCATGATCGCCTCGGCGCTCGCTTCCGGCTTGCTGGTCGCCAGGCCGAGTACCACGCCCGCGGCCTGCAACGACCTGACCAGCTCGGGCGCGCCGTCGAAGGCCTCGGTGAGATACATACCGCCGCCCGGGCCGTACCGCTCGCGATAGGACGCGATCACCGGCGTGACCATGGCCGTGCCGATCAGTGGCGGCAACGTGTCGTAGAACGGCGGACCCAGCAGCGTGCGCTCGGTTTCGGCATCCAGCTGCGGTAGCCCGTGATCGGCGAACGCCGCGCGCAGGCAGCCGAGAATGCCGACTGCGGAATCGCTGAGCGTGCCGTCCAGGTCGAACAGGACCACGGCCGGCAGTGGCGGCGGCACCACTCAGCGGCCCACGAACTCGGCGTGGCCGGGCCCGTTCTGGACGAAGGAGCTCATCCCGCGGGCCCGGTCCTCGGTGCCGAACAGCTCTGCGAAGTGCCGGGACTCCAGCGCGAGCCCGTCGGCCAGCGTGCCGTCCAGGCCGGTGTCGATCGCGTGCTTGGCAGCGCGCAGCGCCAACGCCGCCGCTCCGGCGAACTGCCGCCCCCAGCGCAGCGCCGTCTCGTACACCTCGGTGGCTGGGACCACCTCATCCACGAGGCCGATCGCCAGCGCCTCGTCGGCGGCGACGAACCGGCCGGTGAAGATCAGGTCCTTGGCCCGGGCCGGGCCGATCAGCCGGGCCAGCCGCTGCGTGCCGCCCATACCGGGCAGCACACCGAGCAGCACTTCCGGCTGCCCCCACTTCGCATTGTCGGCGCTGACCCGTCGGTCGGCGGTGAGCGCCAACTCGCAGCCGCCGCCGAGCGCATAGCCGGTGACGGCAGCGACGACGGGCTTCGGGATTTGGGCCAGCGAGTCGATCGCGGACATGATCCCCGGCGCCTTGGCCGACATGGTTGCCTGGCCCATCTGGGCCATCTCTTTGACGTCCGCTCCGGCGGCGAACACTTTCTCGCCGCCGTAAATGACCACCGCCCGGACGGTGTCGTCCGCGGAGACCTCGGCCGCGGCGGCGCGCAACTCCTCCTGCAGCGCCAGGTTGAGCGCGTTCATCGGCGGGCGGTCCAGCCGGATGGTGGCCACTGCCCCGTCGCTCTGGTCGTCCCGGTCGATGCGCAGCAGCTCAGCCATGCCTCGCAGCCTAATCGGCGGCGCGCCCGGCCTTGGTTGGCCCCGGAGCAGGGGCGACACGCCGTGAAGGCCCCGGCAGAGGGGCCAACCATGCCGTTGGTCAGCGGGCGCGGGCGTACCAGCGACCGTCCGAGCGCTGCACGGTCAGCGGCAACTCGAACGTCTCCGACAGCACGTCGGCGGTGAGCACGTCACCGAGCAGGCCCGCGGCGACTGCTCGGCCTTCCTTCAACAGCAGCGCATGGGTCGACCCGACCGGGATCTCCTCGACGTGGTGGGTGACCAGCACGCTGGCCGGCGCATCGGCATCGTTGGCGAGTCTGGTCAGCCGGCGCAGCAGATCCTCCCGACCGCCGAGGTCCATCCCGGCGGCCGGCTCGTCGAGCAGCAACAGTTCCGGGTCGGTCATCAAGGCGCGCGCGATCTGCACGCGCTTGCGCTCCCCCTCGCTGAGCGTGCCGAACGTGCGATCGGCCAGCTCGCCGACGCCCATCCGGGTCAGCAAGCGCCTGGCCCGGCGCGCATCGGCCCGGCCGTAGGCCTCCCGCCACCTTCCGACGACGGAGTAGCCGGCGCTGATCACCACGTCCAGGACGGTCTCCTGCGACGGGATGCGGGTGGCGAACGCTGCGCTGGTGATGCCGATCCGGGGCCGCAACTCGAAGACGTCCACCCCGCCCAACCGCTCGCCGAGCACGTACGCCACCCCGCCGGTGGGGTGCAGCAGCGCGCCGGCAATCTGCAGCAGCGTCGTCTTACCGGCCCCGTTCGGGCCCAGCACCACCCAGCGTT
Organism: uncultured Actinomycetota bacterium; assembly: GCA_963703085.1. Lineage (GTDB taxonomy): Bacteria > Actinomycetota > Actinomycetes > Mycobacteriales > Jatrophihabitantaceae > DATAEG01. The sequence goes on from OY969789.1 coordinate 589,294, forward strand.
CGTCCAGCTCGACGGTCCAGTCGATCGAGTCCAACAGCAGCTTCTGCCCACGCCGCACCGTGACGCCAACCAGCTGCAGAACGGCGTCCGGGTTGACGTCTGTGTCGGAAAAGGGGGGCGGCACGGTGCCCATCCAACCTGATCAACCTGAGCGATGGCACTGGCCCACAGCCCGCGTCCGTGATCAGCGGGCGCAGGACGCTACAGTCCGCAGTCTCATGTCTGCCGATCCGCGCGCCGACAGCCCGACCGCCGCGTGGCCGGGCCGGCCGTTCCCGCTCGGTGCCACCTGGGACGGGGAAGGCACCAATATCGCGGTGTGGTCCACCACCGCGACGGCAGCCGGTGTCTCGCTGTTCGCCGCCGACGGCGCCGAGACGTACCTCCCGCTCACCGAGAAGACCTTCAACATCTGGCACGGGTACCTGCCCGGCGTCGGACCCGGACAACGCTACGGCTTCCGCTTCGACGGGCCGAACGATCCCTCCCACGGACTGTTCCACCAACCGTCGAAGCTGCTGCTGGACCCCTACGCGCGGGTAGTGGAAGGCGACTTCGACGACCACCCGAGCGTGTATCCGGGCAGCGCCGAGGACTCCGCTGCGCACGTGCCGCGCTCGGTGATCCTGCACGACGCCTTCCCGTGGGGCGACGACCACCGGCCGGATACGCCCTGGGAAGACACCGTCATCTACGAGCTGCACGTGAAGGGGTTCACCGCGCAGCTGCCCGGCGTCCCCGAACCGTTGCGCGGCACCTATGCCGGCCTCGCGCATCCGGCTGCGGTGAACCACCTCCGTGCGCTCGGCGTCACCGCCGTCGAACTGATGCCGGTCCACCAGTTCGTCACGGAACCGGCAATCCAGAGACGCGGCCTGACGAACTACTGGGGCTACAACTCGATCGGATTCTTCGCCCCGCACGCCGCGTACGCCTCGCGGCACAGCAGCGACGCAGCCGACGCGGTGCGAGAGTTCAAAGCGATGGTCCGCACGCTGCACGCAGCGGGTATCGAAGTGATCCTCGATGTCGTCTACAACCACACCGGTGAGGGTGACGAGACCGGGCCGGTGCTGTGCTTCCGCGGGATCGACAATCCCTCTTACTACCGTGCCGATGCGCACGACCCGGCCGCGTACATCGACTACACCGGCTGCGGGAACACGCTCGACGTACGCCGGCCGTTCGTACTGCAGCTGGTGCTGGATTCGCTGCGTTACTGGGTCACCGAGATGCATGTGGACGGATTCCGCTTCGACCTCGCCGCCGCCCTCGCCCGCTCGCTGCACGACGTCGACAAGCTGTCGGCGTTCTTCGACACCATCCACCAGGACCCGATCGTCAGCCAGGTGAAGCTGATCGCCGAGCCGTGGGACGTGGGCCGCGGCGGATACCAGCTCGGCGAGTTCCCACCGCTGTGGACGGAGTGGAACGGCAAGTACCGAGACACGGTGCGGTCGTTCTGGAACCGCGGCGACGGCGGCGTGCGCGATCTCGCCTACCGGCTGTCCGGCTCGTCCGACCTCTACGGAGACGACGGCAGATTGCCCTTTGCCTCGATCAACTTCGTCACCGCGCACGATGGCTTCACCCTGCGCGACCTCGTCTCGTACGAGCGCAAGCACAACGACGCGAACGGTGAAGGCAACCGGGACGGCACCGACGACAACCGCTCCACCAACTTCGGCGTTGAGGGTGAGACCGATGACCCTGCGGTGCGTGCTTTGCGGCTGCGGCAAGCGCGCAGCCTGCTTGCCACGCTGCTGCTGTCCACCGGCGTGCCGATGCTCACCGCTGGCGACGAGCGCTGGCGCACCCAGGGTGGCAACAACAATCCCTACGTGCAGGACAACCCGACGTCCTGGATCGACTGGACCAACACCGCCGAGGCCACTGACCTGACCGCGATGGCCACTTCGCTGATCATGCTGCGGCGACGCTCCCCCGTGCTGCGCCAACGCGTCTTCTTCGAGGGTCGTCCAGTGGCCGCCGGCGATGGGTGCAAGGACCTCGCCTGGTTCGACGTCACTGGCGCAGAGCTGCAGGACGGGCACTGGTTCGATCCGTCACTGCACACCATCGCGATGTATCTGGACGGTCGCGGACTGCGCCACCGGGACGCCCGCAACCAGCGCATCGTCGACGACTCGTACCTGTTGGTGTTGCATGCCGGCACTGAGCCGATCAGCGTTAACCTGCCGGGCAGCCCATGGGCAACGAGGTACACCGCCGTGCTGGACACCAGCCGGCCGGGCGGCACACCGGACACGGAGCAACTCAGCGCCGGGCACAGCTACTGGCTGGAGGCACACACCGTCTGGCTAATGCGCGCCCTCCACTGAGTCCGGAGCAACCCCGCGGCGGTTACCGGTACAGCTCGTGCTTGCCGATGTACTGCACCACGCCGTCGGGAACCAGGTACCAGATGGGTCGGCCGTCGGTGACGCGTTCGCGCACCGCACTGGACGAGATCGCCATGGCTGGGACATCGATCAGCGTCACCGAGTCGACCGGCAGGTGCGCGTCGGAGAGTTCGTAGTCCGGTCTGGTGACCCCGACGAAATGCGCGAGGCCCAGCACCGAGTCGGCTTCCTTCCACGACAGGATCGCGGCCAGCGCGTCGGCGCCGGTGATGAAGAACAGCTCGGCGCCCGGACGCTGCGTCGCGATGTCGCGGATGGTGTCCACGGTGTACGTCGGGCCGCCGCGGTCGATGTCCACCCGGCTCACCCAGAACCGCGGATTGGACGCGGTCGCGATCACCGCCATGAGATAGCGGTGCTCGGCCGCGCTGACCTTACGGTCGGACTTCTGATACGGCTCGCCGGTCGGGACGAAGATGACCTCGTCCAGGTCGAACCGGTCGGCCACTTCGCTGGCCGCGACGAGGTGACCGTGATGGATCGGGTCGAACGTGCCGCCCATGATGCCCACCCGGCCGGTTGTCATGCCGAGGATCGTACGAGGCGGCCGGCTGCGGGGTACGGCTGGCACGAGTACGAGACGGCTGGGTGCCGCCCTGGAAACCGGGCCGTCTGTCGCCGAGGCTGGACGCATGATCGCCACCGGGGCTTCTCATCACCGGTGTTGTGCTGCGCAGACGCGACGTGTGAACGTTGAGCCGACATGGTGACCGAAACCCGCACATCGCTCCCGGACGATCCGCCGTCCGTGCGGTCCGCGCCGGACCGACGCGGCGCGCTCGCGCAGTTCCTGCTGGGGCCGGTCTCCGCCCGGACGTGGCGGGAACTCGGCTACCTCCTGCTGCGCGTGCCGCTTGCCGTGCTCGCCTTCGTGCTGACCGTGTCGTTGGGCGCAACCAGCGTCTTCCTGGTCGTGACGTTCATCGGGCTACCGTTGATGGCCTGTGTGGTCTACTCCGGCCGGTGGTGGGGGCGGCTGTTCCGGAGCTTGTCGCGAACGCTCCTGCACTCCCCGGTCGCGGCACCACCTGCATTGGTCCGGCCGCCCGGAGTCTTCGGGTGGATCGGCTCCGGACTGCGCGATCGGGCGGGCTGGCGTGGGCTGGCCTACGTGTTCGTCAGCTTCCCGGTCATCGTTGTCGGCGCGTATGCGGCGGTACTGGCCTGGGGCATCTCGCTGGGCACGCTGGCCTACCCGCTGCTGTGGTCGGTGTTGCACCCGACGGTCCGCGACAGTCACGGCGTGCTGCGGCACTCCGGCGCCCAGTTCGGATCCTGGTACTTCGACAGCTGGCCGGCCGCCTTGCTGCTGGCGGCGATGGGCCTCGTCGCGGTGTTCGTGTTGCCGCCCTGGATCACTCGGTTCTTCGTCGCGGTCGACCGGTGGCTGATCGCACACCTGCTGGGTCCGACCGAGCGAGATGGCCGGGTGCAGCAGCTGGAGCAGACCCGGACCGCTGCCGTCGAGGGGGCGGCGGCCACCCTGCGCCGCGTCGAACGCGACCTGCATGACGGCACGCAGGCACAGCTGGTGGCCATGGCGATGAACCTCAGCCGAGCTCGCTCGAGATTGGCCGCGGGCGACTCCCCTGGCGCCGAGCAACTGCTGGACACCGCGCACGCCACCGCGAAGGACGCGCTGACCGGGCTGCGCGACGTGGTGCGCAGCATCCACCCGCCGTCGCTGGATCAGGGACTGGACGCCGCCCTGGCCACCCTTGCCTCGCGCAACGGCATCCCGACCGAACTGCGCACCGACATCAGCCAGCGGCCGTCGCCCGGAACGGAGACCATCGGCTACTTCTGCGTCGCCGAGCTGCTGGCCAACGTCACCATCCACTCGGGCGCCACCCACGCGTTGGTCGAGGTATTCGACGAGCCGGGTCAATTGGTGCTGCGGGTGCGCGACAACGGCCACGGCGGCGCTCATGTCCGTCCAGTACCGGAAGGCGCTCGAACCGGAACCGGCCTGGCCGGATTGGTGGAGCGGGTCTCCACCGTCGACGGCAGCCTTGCCATCGACAGCCCGGCCGGCGGCCCCACCTCAGTCACCGTCCGGCTACCGACGTAGCGCAGGCAGGGCCTGCGCCGATCGGGTGAGCAGTCGGATCTCGGCGAAACAAGCACGGGTGCTTGCTTTTGCGCCGGAGCAGTGTCAGGCTCAGGCGTGGCCGCAGCCAAGGCGTTTCGCGCCGCAACACTGCGAGCGGGCGCGCCGGAGCTGACCGTCTTGTGACCGCGCCGCTGCGGATCGGGAACTGCTCCGGGTTCTACGGTGACCGCTTCAGTGCCATGCGCGAGATGCTGGCCGGTGGCCCGCTGGACGTGCTCACCGGCGACTACCTGGCCGAACTGACGATGCTGATCCTGGCTCGCGACCGGGCGAAGGACCCGGCAAGTGGCTATGCCAAGACGTTCCTCCGCCAGCTCGAGGACTGCCTGGGCAGCGCCGTCGAGAAGGGTGTCACGCTGGTCAGCAACGCCGGCGGCGTGAACCCGGCTGCCCTCGCCGATGCGCTGCGAGCGTTGGCCGATCGGCTCGGCATCACCGTCTCCGTCGCGCACGTCGCGGGCGACGACCTGCTGCCCCGCGCCGCCGAACTCGGCTTCGGCGAGCCGCTGGCCGCCAACGCCTACCTGGGCGGCTGGGGAATCGCCGCGGCGATCAATGCCGGCGCGGACGTCGTGGTCACCGGCCGGGTCACCGACGCGGCACTGGTGCTCGGGCCGGCCGCGGCCCACTTCGGCTGGGCCCCGTCGGACTTCGACGCGCTGGCCGGAGCCACCGTGGCCGGCCATGTCATCGAGTGCAGTGCCCAGGCCACCGGCGGCAACTACGCGTTCTTCACCGAGTTGAACCTCGACGGGCGGCCGTTCGGGTTCCCCATCGCCGAGCTCGACGCGGACGGATCGTGCGTCATCACCAAACATCCGGACACCGGCGGCGCCGTCACGGTGGGCACGGTCACCGCACAGCTGCTGTACGAAGTCACCGGCGCCCGGTACGCCGGGCCGGATGTGACCACCCGGTTGGACACGGTGCGCCTCGAACAACAGGCACCGGATCGGGTCCGGGTCAGCGGGGTGCGCGGCGAGCCGCCGCCACCGACGTACAAGGTGTCGTTGAACAGCCTCGGCGGTTTCCGCAACCAGATGGAGTTCGTCCTCACCGGGCTGGACATCACTGCCAAGGCTGACCTCGTGCAACAGCAGCTGGCGATCCCGGATGCGCAGTGGACGCTGGCCCGCACCGACCACCCGGACGCGTCGACTGAGGAGGAGGCGAGCGCGGTGCTGCGGTGCGTCGTGCGCGGGACCGAACCCAACCGGGTCGGCCGGGCGTTCTCCGCCGCCGCGGTGGAGCTGGCTTTGTCGAGCTACCCGGGCTGCCACCTCACCGCGCCACCCGGCGAGGCGTCGCCGTACGCGGTGTTCTCCGCGGGGTTCGTCGACGCGGTCGAGGTGCCGCACATGGTGGTCCTGGCCGACGGCAGCCAACTGCGCATCCCCGCGGCTCAGCACACCGCACCACTCACCGACCTCGCCGAGCCCGCAGCGCCCGAGTGGGCCGGCGGTCCGACGCGACGGGCACCGCTGGGCACCGTCGCCGGAGCCCGCAGCGGCGACAAGGGCGGCAACGCCAACGTGGGGGTCTGGGTCCCCGACGAAGGTCATTGGCCGTGGCTGGTCAACACCCTGACCGTCGATGCGCTGCGGGAGCTGTTGCCCGAGACTGCCGAGCTGCCGATCACCCGTTACCTGCTGCCGAACCTGCGCGCGGTGAACTTCGTCATCGAGGGGCTGCTCGGCGACGGCGTCGCGTACCAGAATCGCTTTGATCCGCAGGCAAAAGCCCTGAGTGAATGGCTGCGCAGCCGCATCGTCGACGTCCCTGCGCAGACACCGGCAAGCCGCTCGCGCGGCTCGCACGCCACCGGCGGCCGAGCATGACGGTGCTCACGTCCCGCATCCAGGAATCCTCAGCGCAGTTCGTGGCGAATCGGGAGTCGATGCTCAGCAACCTCGCTGAGCTGGACGCCGAGTATGCGAAAGCGATCGCCGGCGGCGGCCCGAAGTACGCCGAGCGGCACCGTAAGCGCGGCAAGCTGCTGGCCCGGGAACGCATCGAGCTGCTGCTCGACCCGGGCTCCCCCTTTCTCGAGCTGTCCACGCTGGCCGGCTGGGGCAGCGACTTCACCGTCGGTGCGAGTGTGGTCACCGGCATCGGCGTCATCTGCGGCGTCGAATGCGTGCTGGTCGCGAACGATCCGACCGTGCGTGGTGGCGCGAGCAATCCGTGGACGATGCGCAAGAGCCTGCGTGCCAACGAGATCGCGCTGCAGAACCGGCTTCCGTTGATCTCGTTGGTCGAGTCGGCGGGTGCGGACCTGCCCACCCAGAAGGAGCTCTTCATTCCCGGCGGTCGGGCCTTCCGCGACCTGACTCGGCTCTCCGCGGCCGGCATCCCGACGATCGCACTGGTCTTCGGCAACTCCACCGCGGGCGGCGCCTACGTGCCGGGGATGTCCGATCACGTGGTGATGGTCGACGGCCGCTCGAAGGTCTTCCTCGGCGGTCCGCCGCTGGTGAAGATGGCGACCGGTGAGGATGCCGACGACGAATCCCTGGGCGGGGCCCGGATGCATGCCGAAACCTCCGGGCTGGCCGACTACTTCGCCACCGACGAACACGACGCGATCCGGATCGGGCGGCGCATCGTGAGCCGGCTGAACTGGCACAAGCGCGGACCGGCACCGCGCCCCGAGGCTGCGCCGCCGCGCTTCGCCGAGGAGGATCTGCTCGGTATCGCTCCTGGCGATCTGCGGGTGCCGTTCGACCCGCACGAGGTGATCGCCCGCCTCGTCGACGGCTCCGATTTCGACGAGTTCAAACCGCTCTACGGGTCGAGCTTGGTCACCGGATGGGCCGAACTGCACGGCTACCCCGTCGGCATCCTGGCCAACGCCCGCGGCGTGCTGTTCAGTGCTGAATCGCAGAAGGCGGCGCAGTTCATCCAGCTCGCCAACCAGAGCAAGACGCCGCTGGTGTTCCTGCACAACACCACCGGCTACATGGTCGGCACCGACTACGAGCGGGGCGGCATCATCAAGCACGGTGCGCTGATGATCAATGCGGTCGCCAACTCACGGGTCCCGCACGTGTCGATCCTGATGGGCGCCTCCTACGGTGCCGGCCACTACGGCATGTGCGGGCGCGCCTACGACCCGCGCTTCCTGTTCGCCTGGCCCAGCGCGCGCTCGGCGGTGATGGGTCCGGCCCAGCTGGCCGGGGTGCTGTCCATCGTGGCCCGGCAGTCGGCCGAGGATCGCGGCCAGCCGTACGACGACGCCGCCGACGCCGAGATGCGGGCCACGGTGGAGCGTCAGATCGAGGCCGAGTCCTTGCCGATGTTCCTCTCCGGCCGGCTCTACGACGACGGGGTGATCGATCCGCGGGACACCCGCACCGTTCTGGGCATCTGCCTGTCGGCCATTCACAGCAACGTCATCGAGGGCGCGGCCGGCTACGGAGTGTTCCGGTTGTGAGCGGCCAGCCAGCGGGCGTCGCAGCGATCCGAACGGTGCTCGTGGCCAACCGTGGCGAGATCGCCCGGCGCGTGTTCCACACCTGCCGGGCGATGGGGATCGGCACCGTGGCGGTGTTCTCCGACGCCGACTCCGGCGCGGCCCATGTCCGTGAAGCCGACGTCGCGGTGCGGCTGCCGGGCAACGCAGCTGCCGAGACGTACCTGCGTGCTGACTTGCTCATCGAGGCTGCCGGTCAGGCCGGCGCGGACGCGATCCATCCGGGCTACGGCTTTCTGTCGGAGAATGCCGAGTTTGCCAGGGCCGTACAGCAGGCCGGGCTGACTTGGATCGGCCCGCCGCCCGAGGTGATCGCTGCGATGGGCTCGAAGGTGGCGGCCAAGAAACTGATGGCCGCGGCCGGAGTGCCGGTGCTCGCCGATTTGGATCCGGACTCGCTCACCGACGCCGCGCTGCCCGTCCTCATCAAGGCATCCGCCGGTGGCGGCGGCCGCGGCATGCGAGTGGTCACCGATCTCACGACGTTCACCACTGAGTACGCGGCGGCGCAGCAGGAGGCCGAGTCGGCGTTCGGCGATCCCACCGTGTTCTGCGAGCGGTACCTGCCCAACGGGCGGCACGTCGAAATTCAACTGATGGCCGACGTACACGGCACGGTATGGACGCTCGGCGAGCGGGAATGCTCGATCCAGCGCCGGCATCAGAAGGTGATCGAGGAATCCCCCTCCCCCTTGGTGGACCGCACCCCGGGAATGCGCGCTGCTTTGCTCGCCGCCGCACGGACGGCGGCGCAGGCGGTCGGCTACGTCGGCGCCGGCACGGTCGAGTTCCTCGCCGACGAGTCCGGCGCGTTCTTCTTCCTGGAGATGAACACCCGGCTGCAGGTCGAGCACCCGGTCACCGAAGCGGTCACCGGCCTGGATCTGGTCGAGCTGCAGTTGCGCATCGCCGAGGGTGAACGGCTGCCCGTCGATCCTCCGCCGAACCGCGGACACGCGATCGAGGCGCGGCTCTACGCCGAGGACCCGGCTGCCGAGTGGCAGCCGCAAACTGGCGTGCTGCACCGGTTGTCCGTACCCGACGCGACCGCGCAGTTCACCGTGCAGTCGGCCGGCGTCCGGCTGGACAGCGGCGTCGTCGACGGGGACCCCATCACGCCGTACTACGACGCGCTGCTGGCCAAGGTCATCGCCGCCGCCCCGACCCGGCAGGAGTGCGCGCGACTGCTGGCCACCGCGCTGCAGCACGCCGAGATCCACGGCCCGCGTACCAACCGCGAGTCGCTGGCCCATGTGCTGCGCCATCCGGCGTTCGGCGCCGGCGACACCGACACCGCCTTCCTCCAGCGGCACCCCGGACCAGAGCCTGTCCCGGAGCCGGCGCTGCGGCTCAGCGCAATGGCCGCGGCCCTCGAACGGGCCAGTGTGGCCCGAGCGCAATCCCCCGTGCTGCCAGGCATCCCGGCCGGTTGGCGCAACGTGATCTCGGCCCGGCAGGAAGCCCGATACCTGGAGTGCGACCTGCGATACCGAGTCACCCGGGACGGCGTGCTCGTCGACGGCGGTCCTGAGCTACGTGTCGTCACCGCTCGACCCGGGCTCGTCGTCCTCGACGTGGGTGGCGTCCGGCACCGGTTCCGGATCGCAGCCTACGACGATGTCGTCTGTGTCGACTCGGCGCTCGGTGCGCTCCAGCTGACCCCGATACCCCGGTTCGTCGAGCGGGTGGACGAGCTGGCACCCGGCTCTCTCGTCGCTCCGCTGCCCGGCCGGGTGGTGCGCATCGCCGCGGCGGTCGGCGATCGGGTACGCGCCGGGCAGCCGCTGCTGTGGCTCGAGGCGATGAAGATGGAGCACGTCATCTCGGCTCCGTCGGACGGGACGGTCAGCGGGCTCACCGTTTGCGCCGGCCAACAGGTCGAGGTCGGGGCGGTACTGGCAGTCGTGCGCGGCGACGATCAACAAGGGAGCCCGTGATGATCTTCACCGAAACTGACGAGCAACGTGCTCTGCGCAGTGCCGTGGCCGACCTTGGTAGCCGTTACGGCTACCGGTATTTCATCGATCGGGCCAAGGCCGGTGAACACCTCACCGAGCTGTGGGCCGAGGCGGGCAAGCTCGGCTTCGTCGGCGTCAACCTGCCTGAGCAGTACGGCGGCGGGGGCGGGGGCATCTACGAGCTGTCGCTGGTGCTCGAGGAGTTGTGCGCCAAGGGCAGCGGCCTGCTGATGATGATCGTGACGCCGGCCATCTGCGGCACCATCATCGCCCGGTTCGGCAGCGACGAGCAGAAGCAGCAGTGGCTGCCGCGCTTCGCCGACGGGTCGGCCACGATGTCCTTCGCCATCACCGAGCCGGACGCCGGCTCGAACTCGCACAACATCACCACGACCGCGCACCGCGACGGCACGGAGTGGGTCCTCTCCGGTCGCAAGATCTACATCTCCGGTGTCGACGACGCGGCCGCGGTGCTCGTGGTCGGGCGCACCGAAGACGCGCGCACAGGCAGGCTCAAGCCGGCGCTGTTCATCGTGCCTACCGACTCTCCGGGCTTCGAGTACCGGCCGATCGACATGGAGCTGGTGTCCCCGGACAAGCAGTTCCTGTTGTTCCTGGACGACGTGCGACTGCCCGCCGACTCCTTGGTGGGCGGCGCGGACGCTGCCCTGATGCAACTGTTCGCCGGGCTCAACCCGGAGCGGATCATGACCGCAGCCATGGCCGTCGGGATCGGCCGCTACGCATTGGACCGAGCCGTCAACTACGTCAACGAGCGGCAGGTCTGGGCCACCCCGATCGGCGCCCACCAGGGCCTGTCGCATCCACTGGCGCAGGTGAAGGTCGAGCTGGAACTGGCCAAGTTGATGATGCAGAAGGCGGCCACTCTGTACGACGAAGGCGATGACATGGCCGCCGGCGAGGCGGCCAACATGGCCAAGTACGCCGCTGCGGAGGCCAGCGTGCGCGCCGTCGACCAAGCGGTGCAATCACTCGGCGGCAATGGCCTGGCCAGCGAGTACAACCTCGCGCCGCTGATCAACATCTCCCGCATCGCCCGGATCGCACCGGTGAGCCGGGAGATGATCCTCAACTTCATTGCGCAGTTCTCCCTCGGCCTGCCGAAGTCGTACTGACCGCGACGGCCCGGATGACCGCGCGCGAACCGCAACAGAACCGCAGCCGGGCGACCCGGCTACGGCTGCTCGAGTCAGCCGTCACCTGCTTGGCCGACCTCGGCTGGGAAGGGGCCACCGTCACGGTGGTAGCAGAGCATGCCGGGGTGTCCCGCGGGGCAACCCAGCATCACTTCCCGACCCGAGCGGATCTCTTCGTCGCCGCGGTCGACCATGTCGCGGCACGGCGCCGTGCCGACACGAGGCGGGCCGCCGAGCGACTCCCGGTCGACGGGCCGGACCGGACCGTCGCGGTGGTCAAACTGCTCGTCGACTCCTACACCGGCCCGATGTTCCGCGCCGCGCTGCAGCTGTGGACGGCAGCCTCGTCCAACGAGGCGCTGCGAGCGCACGTGCTGCCGTTGGAGGCGCGGCTGGGACGGGAAACCCACCGCGACGCGGTGCGGCTGTTGCACGTGGACGAGTCGCTGCCCGGCGCACATGAGGCGGTACAGGCGACCCTGGATCTGGCCCGCGGGCTCGGGTTGGCCGGCGTCCTTGCCGACGACTCCCGGCGCCGAGGCCGGATCATCGCCCAGTGGGCCACGATGCTGGATGTGCAGCTCGGCCTCGGTCGGGCCGCACCGTAGGGTCTGCAGATCATGCGGGTCGTCATCGCCGAGGACAGCGCCATCCTCCGGGACGGCCTGGTGCAGCTGCTGCTCGAGCGCGACCACGAGGTCGGCGCCGCGATCCCTGATGCGTCAGGGCTCGCCGACGCGGTGGAGCGCACCCGTCCGGACGTCGCGATCATCGATATCCGGATGCCACCCACGTTCACCGACGAGGGGCTGCAGGCGGCGCTGGCCTTGCGCCGGACCCATCCGGACGTGGGCGTGCTGGTGTTCAGCCAATGGGTGGAGACCCGCTTCGCCACCGAGTTGCTGTCCGGCCGTGCCCAAGGTGTCGGGTACTTGCTGAAGGACCGCGTGGCCGACACCGACGATTTCATGGACGCCTTGGCCCGGGTGGCGGACGGGGGCACCGCGCTGGATCCCGACGTGGTCAGCCAGCTGATGGGCGCCAGCCGGCGCAGAACCGGCCTGGACCGGCTCACCCCGCGAGAGCGCGACGTGATCGGGCTGATGGCTGAAGGCCGCTCGAACGCAGCGGTGGCCGCGGAGCTGGTAGTCACCGAGCGGGCGGTCGAGAAGCACGTCAGCAGTATCTTCAGCAAGCTGGACCTGCCTCCCTCGGAGACCGACCACCGCCGGGTACTGGCGGTACTGCGCTACCTCGGCTCGTGATCAGGTCGCCCGGCGGCTGAGCACTCATGACAAACCGCACCGGCGAGTTCGGCAAACGCGAGCTATCGTGAGTCGAATCGGCGGCAACAGTGAGGTGGGGCGTCATGGCGCGGCAGGACTCGTCGTTCGGTTCAGCACACGACCGGGTGCGCATCGGCAACGCGGAGCGCGACCGTGCCGCTGAACTGCTCGGTGAGCATTTCCGGGCCGGTCGGCTGAACGTCGTCGAGTACGACGAACGCGTGGGCGCGGCCTACGCCGCGCAGACCGAGGCGGATCTGCGGCCTCTCTTCGTCGACCTGCCCACGGCGCAGGCCGCCCGGGCCCCGGCCCCGAGCACCATCCGGGCCTGGCCGTCGCAGCAGAAAAATCTGCCGATCGGCCTGCGCTTCCTGCAGCTGCTGGGGCTTGCGGTGCTCGGAGTCGTCGTCGTCGCCCTGGTCATCGCCGCCATCCCGTTCGTGCTGGTCGGCCTGCTCATCTTCGCCAAGGTGACCGGCCGGATCGGTTGCGGGCAGCGCCGTCACTACCGTGGCGCCGGCGGCTACCGCGGTCGCAGCTGGGCCTGACTGCCTCGCGGCGCTAGCGGATCGGGCCGGCAGTGCTGTGGCGTCGGCGGCGCTCACAGCACGACCAGGTCGTCGCGATGCACCACTTGCCGCCGGAAATCGCTGGGCAATTCCCGGGTCTGCCGCCCGAGCAACGCGGGCAGATCGGCGGAGTCATACCCGACGAGTCCCCGGGCGATCACCGCGCCGTCCGGGCCGGCGAGCTCCACCGGATCACCTGAGTCGAAGTCACCGCTCACCGAGACGATGCCGGCCGGCAGCAGGGACGCGCGCCGCTGCACCACCGCCGCCACCGCGCCGTCGTCCAACACCAGCCGGCCCCGCGGCGTCGCGGCGTGCCGAAGCCAGAACAGCCGGGACCGGGTCGCCGCGCCGGTGATGTGAAACGCCGTCCCGCCCCGGCCGGCCAGGCCGTCCGCGACCGCCGCGGCATCAGCCAGCAGCACGGGGATTCCGGCACCTGTCGCGATCGCCGCTGCCTCGATCTTGGTCGCCATTCCTCCGGTGCCGACGCCGTTGCCGCCGGCTCGGCCGACCCGGATCTGCGCCAGCTCGTCCGGTCCGCGTACCTCGGCGATCGGGTGCGCCCCGGCGCGACCCGGTCGATCGGAGAACAGCCCGGCCACGTCGGAGAGGAGCAGCAGCGCCTCCGCGCGCACCAGGTGGGCCACCAGGGCGGCCAGCCGATCGTTGTCGCCGAAGCGGATCTCGTGCGTGGCCACCGCGTCGTTCTCGTTGACGATGGGCACCACACCCAACGACAGCAGCCGGTCCATGGTGCGCTGCGCGTTGCGGTAATGGCCGCGCCGGTGCAGGTCGTCGGCGGTGAGCAGAACCTGCCCGACGGTCAGTGCGTGCCGGCCGAAGGAGACGGCATAGCGTTCGGCGAGCTGCACCTGACCGACCGCCGCGGCCGCCTGCTGGGTCGCCAGATCCCTGGGCCGGGAGCTCAATCGCAATGGGCCCAGGCCGGCGGCAATGGCTCCCGACGAGACCAGGACGACCTGGCGCCCGCTGCTCACCCGCGCCGCTAACGCGTCAACCAGAGCGTCGATCCGGGCCGGGTCTATCCGTCCGTTCGAGGTAAGGGAGGACGAACCGACCTTGACGACGATGCGATTCGCCGCGGCGACCGCGTCTCGGGTCATGTCGAGACCGCGGAAGCGCGGAGCTCACTGCACTGAGCGCGCCGGCCGGATCCGTTCATGCCTCGGTGTCTCCCGATGCACCGACCTTGTCGACGTCGATCCCACCGGCGAAGCGTTGGTGCCGCGACTTCTTCGCCGCCAGCCGGTCGACGGCACGGGGCCGGTCGCTGCGCTCCAGCCGGTCATCGCCGCCGCGTGGGCCGGGAACGTACTCGGTGGCTGCGCCGGTGACGTCTCCTGCGTGCGCGCCCGGAGTGGGCTCGAAGTCGAACGTGACGTCGCCGATCGTGACCGCCGCGCCGGCCTCGGCGCCCTGCTTGACCAGCTCTGCCTCGACGCCGAGCCGGGCCAGTCGATCGGCCAGGTAGCCGACTGCTTCATCGTTATCGAAGGTGGTCTGCCGCACCCACCGCTCCGGCTTGTTCCCCCGGACGATGAAGGCACCGGGTTCGGACTTGTCGGGTGTCACGGTGAACCCGGTGTCGTCGACCCCCTTCGGGCGCAACACGATGCGGGCCGGTTCCGGTTGTGGACGGCTGGCCCGGTAGGCCTGCACCTCGGCGGTGAGGGCGAAGTTCAGCTCACGCAGCCCGGCATGGCTCACCGCGGAGATCTGCAGCACCCGGTAACCACGGTCCTCGAGCTCCGGCTGCACGAGATCAGCCAGCTCTTTGGCCTCCGGGACATCGATCTTGTTGAGCACGACCAGCCGCGGCCGGTCCAGCAGGTCGCCGAGCGTGGCGGCGTACTGCCCCAGCTCGTGCTCGATGGCTGCCAGATCGCTGAGCGGGTCGCGGCCGGGATCGAGCGTCGCGCAGTCCAGCACGTGCAGCAGGACGGCACATCGCTCGATGTGGCGCAGGAAATCAAGGCCGAGGCCCTTCCCCGCTGCGGCCCCCGGGATCAACCCGGGCACGTCGGCGATGGTGTAGGTGGTGTCTCCGCCGCTGACCACACCGAGGTTCGGCGCCAACGTGGTGAACGGGTAGTCGGCGATCTTCGGTCGCGCTGCTGACAGCGCCGCGATCAGCGAGGATTTGCCGGCCGAGGGGAAGCCGACCAGGCCGACGTCCGCGACGCTCTTCAGCTCCAGCACCACGTCGCCGACCTCGCCGGGTTCGCCGAGCAGTGCGAAGCCGGGCGCCTTGCGCCGGGTGTTGGCCAATGCGGCGTTGCCCAGCCCGCCGCGCCCACCGGCCGCCGCGACGTACCGCGTCCCGGCACCGGTCAGATCGGCGAGCACCGTCCCGTCCAAGCTGTGCACGACCGTGCCATCGGGCACCCGCAGTTCCAGGTGGGTTCCGTCGGCGCCGGTGCGGTTGCTGCCCGCGCCGGGCTTGCCGTTGCCGGCGCGCTGGTGCGGGTGGTGGTGGAAGTCAAGCAGGGTGTGCACGTTCGGATCGACGACCAGCGTGACATCGCCGCCGTTACCGCCGTTCGCACCGTCCGGGCCGCCGAGCGGCTTGAACTTCTCGCGATGGACCGAGGCGCAGCCGTGCCCACCGTTACCGCCGGCGAGGTGCAGCACGACACGGTCGATGAACGATGCCATCGCCTGCCGCCTCTCTGATTCGGAAGATTTCCGCTACTACGCAGCAACGGCGGGCACCGGAGAGACCCGGGCCCGCCGCTCTGCGACTGTCTGCTGAAGTGCTGTGCGGCTCAGCCCTCGGTCGGGCCGGCCGGCACGATCGACACCGTCTTGCGACCCCGGCGACGGCCGAACTCGACAGCGCCCGCGCTCAATGCGAAGAGAGTGTCGTCCCCGCCGCGACCCACGTGGTCTCCGGGGTGGAACTTGGTCCCCCGCTGCCGGACGAGGATCTCGCCGGCATTCACAACCTGCCCACCGAAGCGCTTCACGCCGAGGAACTGCGCGTTCGAGTCGCGACCGTTACGGGAGCTGGATGCTCCCTTCTTGTGTGCCATGACTACTCGTCTCCGCTCTCGGTGGTGTCAGCCGCGTCGGCCTTCGCTGACTTCGCGCTGGACTTGGCGGCGGTCTTCTTCTCGGCCTTCGCGCTGCCGGCCACCTCGACGATGCGCAGCTCGGTCAGCTTCTGGCGGTGACCCTGCCGCTTGTGGTAGCCGGTCTTGTTCTTGAACTTGTGGATGTGGATCTTCGGACCCTTGGTCTGCCCGACCACCTCGGCGGTGACGGTGACTTGGGCCAGTGCGTCCACGTCGTGGGTGACCGAGTCACCATCGACGACCAGCAGCGCCGGTAGCGCGATCTCGTCCCCGGGCGATCCGGCAAGCTTCTCGACCTCGATGACGTCACCCTCGGCGACCTTGTACTGCTTGCCGCCGGTCTTGACGATGGCGTACATCGGCGCGGTTCTCCTTGCTCGGGGTATCCGGTGGTTCGCGCGCGCCGTCCGGGGACGGGCGCAGAGGATGGCCGCAGGTCGCGGGCCGAAAGCCGAGTCTACGGCACCGCGCCGGAACCGAGCAAAGCGACCGAGCATCGCGCCCGATCAGGCAGACGCGCTGCTCGATTCCCGCTCGTCGGCCGCCCGATTCGGCGCAACGCGGTTGTGCGCGGCGCCGTTCGGTTCGCTGGCGTGCTGCGGCGGACCCGCCGGACGGCTGGCTGCACGGCGCCGGCGCGGCCGCACCGGCGCTGCCGGACCGGGTTCGGGCTCGGCAACCGCGGCGGGCTGTTCGCTGGCCACGGCGGTGACCTTCGCGGTCGCGCCGGCCGGCTGCGCTTCCTCGGTGGTGGCCGGCGGCTCGGCGAGTTCGGCGGTCACTGCGGCGGCCAGCTCGGCGACCTCGCCGGGCTCAGCCGGAGAGTCGCCGTGTTGCAGGGTCTTCGCAGCGATCAGGTTGATGGCACTGGCGGCCTTGGCCCGCAGCTCGGCGGCCTCCGCGGCCAACCGTTCCTCCTCGGCGCGCTCGGCCTTGGTCTTGCGCTGCTTCTTCGGCTGCTCGCTGTTCTTCGGCTGGTCGCGGCGGGGCCGCTCGTCCGCGCCGCTGTTGCCGCCGTTGCGCTTGATGACCGGGTCGGTGTGCACGATGACCCCACGCCCGTGACAGTGCTCGCAGGGCTCGCTGAACGCCTCGAGCAGCCCTTCGCCGACGCGCTTGCGCGTCATCTGGACCAGGCCCAGGGACGTCACTTCGGCTACCTGGTGCTTGGTGCGGTCCCGGCCGAGGCACTCGGTGAGCCGGCGCAGCACCAGCTCCCGGTTGCTCTCCAGCACCATGTCGATGAAGTCGATGACGATGATGCCGCCGAGGTCACGCAGCCGCAGCTGCCGGACGATCTCCTCGGCTGCTTCCAGGTTGTTCTTCGTGACGGTGGACTCGAGGTTGCCGCCGGATCCGGTGAATTTGCCGGTGTTGACGTCGATCACCGTCATCGCCTCGGTGCGGTCGATCACCAGCGAGCCACCCGAGGGCAGCCAGACCTTGCGATCCAGCGCCTTCGCGAGCTGCTCGTCGACGCGCAGGTCATGGAACAGGTCGCCGTTGCCGGTGTACCGGTGGACTCGATCGGCCAGCTCCGGAGCAACTCCGTCCACGTACTCGTTGATGAGGTCCCAGGCCCGGTCGCCGTCGACAACCATCGACTTGAAATCCTCGTTGAAGACGTCCCGGACCACCCGGATCGCCAGGTCGGGCTCGCCGTGTACCAGCGTCGGGGCGGCACTGCCCTTCGCTGCTGTGGCCTGGATGCTCTCCCATTCGGCCTTGAGCCGTTCCACGTCGTGGGTCAGGTCTTCCTCGCTGGCCCCCTCGGCAGCGGTGCGGACGATGACGCCGGCACCTTCCGGGACGATCTTCTTGAGGATGGCCTTCAACCGGGAGCGCTCGGTGTCCGGCAACTTGCGGCTGATGCCGGTCATGCCGCCGCCTGGCACGTAGACGAGGAAGCGGCCGGGCAGTGAGATCTGGCTGGTCAGCCGGGCACCCTTGTGCCCGATCGGGTCCTTGGTGACCTGCACGAGCAGCGAATCGCCGGCCTTCAGCGCGGCCTCGATGGACCGGGCCCGGCCCTCCAGTCCGGCCGCGTCCCAATTTACTTCGCCGGCGTAGAGGACGCCGTTGCGGCCGCGGCCGATGTCGACGAACGCCGCTTCCATGCCGGGCAGGACGTTCTGCACCCGGCCGAGGTAGACGTTGCCGACGGAGGACGCGGTGCTGGCCCGGGTGACGTGGTGCTCGACCAGCACATCGTCCTCGAGGATCGCGATCTGGGTCAGATCGTCGCGTTGCCGGACTGCCATGGTGCGGTCCACCGACTCACGGCGGGCCAGGAACTCGGCTTCAGTGAGGATGGGTGCGCGCCGGCGGCGGTTGGAGTCGCGGCCTTCCTTGCGACGCTGCCGCTTCGCCTCGAGACGGACCGATCCGCGGATGCCCTTGACCTCGTCGTTGGACCCGCCGTCATTGGCTCCGACCGCCGAGCGCCGCTCCCGGACGTGCACGGTGGTGTTCGGCGGATCGTCCTCGGTGGGCTCGCCGCCCTCACCGGTGCCGGTCTTGCGGCGCCGCCGGCGCCTGCGCCGCGACGAGGTGGACTCACCGTCGGAACCGATCTCGTCGGCGTCGTCGCCGGTCTCGTCGCCATCGCCGCTGGCGCTGTCATCCGACTCGTCGGAGCCGCTGGGCAGAGCAGCTGCGCTCTCGTCGGCGCCGGGCTCGGCACCGTCGCTGGCCCGACCACCGCGGCCGCGCCGGCCCCGCCGCCGACGCCGACGCTGACCGTCGCCGCCTTCGTCGGAGTCACCGTCACCGTCAGCATCGGCATCGGCATGACCGGTCGGCTGGGCGACCACCGCGGGCTCGACAGCCGCGTCGTCGGTGCCGCCTGAAGTCGCGGCGCGGGCAGCGCGTTTGCGTGGCGTGCGAGCCACGGGTGCGACGGCGGGCGCCTCGCTCGGCGGGACGAAGAGCACCGGAACGGCGACCGGCTCGCTCGCAGCGGCCACGGCCGGCGTATCACTCGGGGAGCCGGCCGCGAACCGAGCGCTACGGGTGCCGCCCTCCTCGCTGGATCCGGCTGCCGCAGCCGATCGACTGCGGCTGCGCTTCGCCGGCCCGACCGCAGCGGATTCCACCTGCGGATCGGTCGCGGCGCTCGGTGCACTTGCCGCCGCCTTCTTGGCGGCGCGCTTCGCGGGTGCTTTCTTGGCCGCCGGCGCGGCGCCCTCCGCGAGGGGCGCGGCCGGGGCGGCAACCTTCTTGGCCGCGACCTTCTTGGCCGGCGCCTTCTTCTGGGCCGCGGCCTTCTGCGCAGCTGCCTTTTTGGCCGGCGCCTTCTTGGCCGCCTTCTTCACGGCTTTGGCCGGTGCTGGCTCAGTTGACGCAGCTGCTGGGGTTGATTCGGGTGTCGTGCTCTCGCTATCGAGCATGTGCTCGCACTGTCTCCATTCTCGCCCCCGGGCGCAGGTTCCAGGAGCTGGAACCGCGTCCGCACGGAGGCGCCGACCGGTCATGCTGACCCGGCCGTTCTCGGGCGATCGGGGGTCCCCGACCGCCAAGTCTTCGTGTCTCGCAGGCCGTAACTTCACCCGACCTACGAGGCGGGCCCGGTGGCCCGTGGTACTTCGCTAGGACGGCGATACTCGGTCGACGGCGAGCGGATCGCCCACCGAACCGTCATCACTCAGTGGGCCCTGCGCCAGCCGGGTGGCGATCGATGTCTCGACCGTCTCGGCGGGTGCGAGTCCACCCACGGCGCGTAACGCCGTCACTACGTCCTCGGGCCGTACTGCGGGGGTGACCTGCCGTACAACCAGATCAAGTATCGCACGCCCGGGCCTCTCCAGGTCGGCCGACACCCGAAGCGACACCACGGCGGAGCGCGCATCGAGCTCCCGTCGGCCGGTTTTGGTCAGCCGTTGCACCGTGACCTGATCCCGGGAGAGAAACGCCTCGACCGCCGCGCGCGCCTGATCGAGGTCCACGCCGGGCAGCTCGATACGCCACATCGAGGCCTCGATGCGCTCCGCCAACGACCCGGGCCCGGCCGGCACGACCTCCAGGATGTCCAGCCCGGCCGGCAGTGCCTCGTCCAACGCGACGCGTAGCGGTTCGGCGTCCACCGGTGCGGCCAGCCCGATCTCCAGGTACTCCGCCTCGCTCCCGGCCCCGGTCGGTGCCGCGCCGACGTAGGAGATCTTCGGGTGCGGGCTGAACCCGGCCGAGTACCCCATCGGGACTTCCGCCCGCCGCAGGGCCCGCTCGAACGCGCGGGCGAAGTCGCGATGGGAGGAAAACCGCAGCCGGCCACGCTTCGCATAACGGATCCGCACCCGGGCGACGACGGGTGGCGGTGGGGGTCCGGTGGGCTGGCGACTCATTTGCTCCGGAACTGTAGCCGCGGGCTGCGCCGGTCGTTTCCGCGGCGGCGCCGGAACGCCGGGTATTTGCCGTCCTGCGCGAGGCGTGCCTCCGCCGCGCCGGCGCAGGACCGTCACCACACGTCACGTCACCGTGGATGGCGGGCGCGCCGTCGTTGACTTCAACCGCTCTTCAACTTCTACCGTCACTGTCGATCACGTGAGCAGAGGAGAATGGCAATGCGAGCAGTGCTGGCGACCGCCTACGGGCCGCCCGAAGTCCTGCAGGTGAGCGACCTCCCCGACCCCGTACCGGCGGCGAGTCAGGTCTTGGTCGAGGTCGACTACTCCGACGTCGGCACGCTGGACCGGTTGGTGCGCAGCGGCTGGGGCAAAGACTATTTCGACGTCACGCCGCCTTATGTACCAGGCGACGGCGTTGGCGGCACCGTCCGATCCGTCGGCCGGAGCGTCGACCAGTCCTGGATCGGACGCCGCGTGGTCGGAGGGACCGGCCCACGCACCCCCGACGGCCTGTCCGCAGCTCCCATCGGCGGATACGCCGACCTCGCGGTGATCGACGTCCGCGCGCTCACTGTCGTGCCCGACGCGCTCGATCTCGAGGTCGGAACAGCAGTCCTCAATGACGGGCCGACCAGCCAGCTCCTGATCGACGTCACCGATCCGCAATCGGATGACACTGTGCTCATCCTCGCTGCCGCCGGCGCAGCCGGGATCTTGCTCGCGCAACTCGTGCGCTCCCGCGGCGCTACTGTCATCGCCGCGGCCGGCAGCCAGGCCAAGCTTGCGGCACTGCACGCGCTCGGCTTCGACCACACCGTCGACTACAGCGAGGCCGGGTGGACCGAGCAGGTTCGCGACCTCGCCGACGGCGGCCCCTCGGTCGTCCTGGACGGCGCCGGTGCGCAACTCGGACAGCAAGCGTTCAGCATCGCCGGCCGCGGTTCCCGCGTCGTCACCTACGGCAGCAGTGCCGGCCAGTTCACCGAACCCGACCTCGACGACGCAGCAGCCCGATTGATCACTGTCACCGGCCTGTTCGACCTGCCCCGGCTCACCCCCGCCCAACGCAACGAGCTGGTGCAACGCGCCATGACTTCCGCGCAGACGGGAGCAGCACAGCCCCACGTCACCACCACGCCTCTCCACCAGGCCGCACGAACACACCGCGCTCTGGAAGACCGCACCGCCATCGGCAAGACCCTCCTCACCCACAGCTGAGGCGCGTCCCCGGCACGGACGGATCAACGCGGCCATCATGGGCGGGCGGTGAGAGATATCACCAGGCAGATTCGCGCCCCTGAATAGCGGGCCCCTCGGCGTGTCCCAGGTGGTTCTGACAAGAACGCAACTCATGGCTGAGATATTGTTGCCCGCGTGACTGCGACTCTCGATCAGACCGCCGAGTACACCAAACGGATCGGAACTCTGATCCGCGACGCCCGGCAGCGCCGCGGCTGGACGCAATCCCAGCTCGCCGAGGCGATGGCCACCAGCCAGAGTGCCATCCACCGGATGGAGCAGGGAAACCAGAACCTGAGCATCGAGATCCTGATGCGGCTGTCCGAAGCGCTCGACTCGGAAATCATCTCACTGGGCCGATCCGGGCCGATGCACCTGCGCGTCGAGGGCGGTCGCCGACTGTCCGGCAGCATCGACGTCAAGACCAGCAAGAACGCCGGCGTCGCGTTGTTGTGCGCCTCGCTGCTCAACCACGGCCGCACCGTGTTGCGGCGGGTGGCCCGCATCGAAGAGGTCAACCGCATCCTGGAAGTGCTCACCAGCATCGGTGTGAAGACCCGCTGGCTGAACGCCGACAACGACCTGGAGATCATCCCGCCGGCGAAACTGAACCTTGCCGGGATGGACGTGAGCGCCGCAAAACGAACCCGCAGCGTCATCATGTTCCTCGGCCCGCTGATGCACCGTGAGTCGTCATTCGCGCTGCCCTACGCCGGTGGCTGCACGCTGGGCACCCGCACGATCGAGCCGCATCTGGTCGCGCTCCGGCCGTTCGGCATCGATGTGCGAACCACCGGCGGCAAGCACCGGGTCAGCGTCGACGCGACGGCCAGCCCGCAGCGGCCGATCGTCCTCACCGAACGCGGCGACACCGTCACCGAGAACACCATCCTCGCGGCCGCGGGCCGTGACGGCGTCACCGTCATCCGCAACGCCAGCCCCAACTACATGGTGCAGGATCTGTGCTTCTTCCTCACCGACCTCGGCGTGCGCATCGACGGTGTCGGCAGCACCACGCTCACCGTGCACGGCACCGGTCGGATCGACCGCGACGTCGATTACGCGCCGTCGGAGGATCCGATCGAGGCGATGAGCCTGCTCACCGCCGCCATCGTCACGAAGTCCGAGATCACCATCCGGCGGATCCCGATCGAGTTCCTCGAGATCGAACTCGCCGTCCTTGACGAGATGGGCCTCGTTTGTCAGCGCACCGACGAGTACCCCGCGGCGAACGGGCGCACCCGGCTCGTCGATCTCACCGTCCGGCCTTCGGCCCTCCGAGCGCCCATCGACAAGATCCACCCGATGCCGTTCCCGGGTCTCAACATCGACAACCTGCCGTTCTTCGCGCTGATCGCAGCGACCGCGGACGGCACCACCCTGGTGCACGACTGGGTGTACGAGAACCGCGCGATCTACCTCACCGAGCTGACCAAGCTGGGTGCCAGCGTGCAGCTACTCGACCCGCATCGGATCGCTGTCGACGGACCGACGCGATGGTCGGCGGCTGAGGTCATTTGCCCGCCGGCGCTGCGTCCGGCGGTCGTGATGCTGCTGGCGATGCTGGCCGCAAAGGGCACCTCGGTGCTGCGCAACGTCTACGTGATTGATCGCGGCCACGAGCAGCTGGCCGGTCGGCTGAACCTGCTGGGTGCGAACATCCAGACGTTCCGGGACGTCTGAGCCGGAGCGGGTGCGCAGTCTGCCGATGTGATCAGCTGGCCGGCAACCCGTAGGACACTCGCGAACTGGCCGGGACAAGGTCCAAATAGGACTTGTCCTCGCGGATGACCTTCGCCACGAACGGGCAGTCCGGCAGCACTTTGCGATCATGCGCGCGCAGGTCGTCGAGCACGTCGCGAACCATGCGTGACCCGAGTCCGCGGCCGCCCACGGCCGGGTCGATCTCGGTGTGCGGAATGCGCACCGCCTCGCCCTCGTCGCGGTAGTCGGCCAAGCCGATCCGGCGCTCACCCAGGAAGAACTCATAACGCTGAGCGGCGGTGTTGATCTCGAGCCGGGTTTCATCGCTCACGCCGGCACAACACTGTCGGCCCGTCCGGGATTCCGCCCGACGCCGACGCCGACGCCGCCTCCGCCGTGCTCAGAGTTCGGATGCGGCGCAGGTACATCGGAATGCCAGAGGCGGCCAATGCCACGGTCCCCACCAGTACCCCTGCTCGCGCACCGGCGTGCGCCCCGATCAGTCCGGCAAGTGCGCTACCGAACGGGATCGCGCCGAAGATCAACAGCCGGTAGCCGCCGTTGCTGCGCGCCAGCGATCCCGTCGGCACCACGATCTGACGCAGCGTCACCGAAAGGACGTTGGCGCTGCCCAAGCCCATACCGCTGACGAATTCGACGGTTGCCAGCGATGCCGCGAGAGCGGCGCCGCGCCATGGAAGCGCGCTGAGTAGCAGCGGCGCGCCGGTGGACAGGACCAGGCTGGCTGCGAAGGCGCGGCCGAACCCGAGCAGTGCCGACCCGCGCAGCGCCAGAAGAGTGCCCAGGAAAGCTCCGGCGCCGGCGGCGGAGAGCGCCAACCCGTACTGGCCGGCCGACAATCCGCGGTCGTGCACCACCCACACCACGAGGTTGACCGTGATCAGCTGCGCGGCCGCGTTGTAGAGAGCGGCGTGCAATGAGAGCGCCCGCAGGTACCGGTTGCGCACAATTTGGCGCAGGCCGTCGAAGATGCCGGCCCCGGCGCTGTCGTCGATCGGCGGCGGTTCGGGGCGCCGGATCCGCATGATGCCCATCACGCTGGCCAGATAGCTGACTGCGTCGACAGCCACCGCAACCGCCGGGCCGGCCAACTGCACCAGCAGGCCGGCCATGCCGGGTCCGCCGACCTGCGCAGCGGTGGCCGATCCCTGCATGGCCCGGTTGGCCGCCGCCAGATCGGCCGGCGCCACCAGGCTCGGGATGTGCGTGAAACTGCCGATATCGAAGAGCACACCGGCCGAGCCGACCACCAGCGCCACGATTATCAGCAGCGGCTCTGACAGAGCATCGAAGGCGAACGCGATCGGTACGGCGCTCAGCGAGACTGCTCGGACGACGTCAGCAGCGATCATCGCCGGCCGACGTCGACGGCGCTGCAGCCACTCGCCAGCAAACAGCGGAAGGACGACGTTCGGCAGATAGGCGGCCGTGGCGATGGCGCCGACACCGCCTGGCCCGGCATGCAGGGTGAGCGCCGCGACGAGCGGTAGGGCGACCGCACTGACCTGGGTGCCGGCTACTGACAGCGATTGACCGAGCCACAGACCACGGAAATCGGTATCCCGACGAAGCAGCCCCATCCGTCCCCCAGTCGACTCGAAAATCGAGACGTTACCAGTTCGGGGATTCCACCGGTAACACCACAAGTAACCGATAGACCGGTTTCAGCGGTAACTGGTTCGGTAGACTCGAGAGATGCTGCAACCCGGCGATCGATCACCCGCACCCGGAGCGCTGGCGCTCGTGCAGGACTTCCTCAACACGGTCGACATCGAGATGCAGCGCGATGCCCTGAGCCAGGTCAGCGGCCTGGTTCGGTTCTGCCGGGCCGCGGGTATTCCGTCGTCGCGGATCACCGGCCGGGACCTGCCCGGGGCGATCACACTGCGCGAGTCGCTACGAGACGTATGCGCCTCGCATGCCGGTCACTCGGTGCCGGCGGCATCCCTGGCCATACTGGGCGCCGCGCTACGCCAAGCGCCGCTGACGCTCCGATTGGACGAGAGCGGTGCTGCCGCTCTCGTCCCGGCGACCGGGCTGCAGGGTCTGGACGCACTCACCGCACATCTGGCCGCCGCGATCATCGCCGGTGCCGCGGACGACTCCTGGGACAGGCTGAAGGCGTGCTCGGCCGACGAATGCCGCTGGGTCTACTACGACGCAAGCCCGAGCGGGCGGAGCCGCTGGTGCACGATGAGCATCTGCGGCAGCAGGGCCAAAATGCGCGCCTACCGTGAGCGCCGGTCCTCGACGACGTTGTAGGTCAGGTGGAACTCGGAGTGAAGCCGACCAGCTGCACCCGCGCCTCGTCCTGGCGCCGCGCCGTGTCGAACACCTTGTGGTTGCCGTCGCGCACGCTGATCGCATCGAGGTAGACGCCACGACCGTGGTACAGCGGGTCGGTGACGAAGCGCCACCGCAGCTGCACCGCGCCCGGAGCACCGCTGAGATCCGCACTGGCCTGGAGCCACCGGTGCCCGTCGTAGCCGCTCACCGATCCGTCGGTCGGATAGTCGGTGTGCTTGTCGCGCAACGTGAACGGCACCTGGGTCCAGGTCGTGCCGCCGTCGCGGGACTGTTCGAGGTAGAGGATGTCGGAATCCGGTTCGGTGTCGTACCAGACCGAGAAGTCGACCTGCCCGTCGTGCTGCAACGTCGTCGGCACGGTCACCGTGGAGGTTGTCGCGTCCACCATCCCGGAGTACCAGGAGGTGCTCCCCTGCGCGGGATGCACCGCGATCGCGCGGGCCAGGTCGTCGGTGATCGCGCGGCGCACCGGGTTGGTCGAACCCCAGCTACGGCTGGGGTGCACCGCGTTGGTGAGCAGGATCGAGAACGACCTGGTGGTCGGGTCGATAACGATGTCCGTCCCGGTGAACCCGGTGTGACCGGCGGTGTACGGCGTGGCCAGCGCACCCATGTACCAGTGCTGATAGAGCTCGAAACCGAGGCCATGGTTGTTGCCGGGATAGGCCTGGTTGAGGTTGGTCAGCATTCCGACCACGGACCGTTCCGACAGGATCCGGGCATGACCATAGGTGCCACCGTTGAGCATGGTCTGGGCGAGGATGGCCAGATCGTGCGCGTCGGAGAACACTCCGGCGTGGCCGGCGACTCCGCCGAGCGCCCAGGCATTCTCGTCGTGCACGACACCGCGCACCATGCCGCGGGCAGGAACGGCCTCGAACTCCTCCGCTGCAATGCGGGGCAGCAGGCTGGCCGGCGGGTTGTACATCGTGCTGGTCATGTGCAGCGGCGCAGTGATGCCCTCACGCACCAGGACGTCAAGTGTCTTGCCGGTGATCTCCTGCGCGACGAGCTGCATCGTCATCATGTTCAGGTCCGAATACACGTACGTCGTGTTCGGCGGCGCCTGCGGAGTGGTGTTCAGGATGCCGTTGATCCGCTGGTCCGCCGGCAGCGACCACAGCGACGGTGTCGGGTCGGGCTGCAACCCGGAAGTGTGGGTCAACAAGTTGCGGATGGTGATGTCGCTCTTGCCGTGACTGGCGAAGGCCGGCAGGTAATGCACCACCGGCGTGTCCAGGTCGAGCTTGCCCTTCTCGATGAGCTGCAGCGCGACGATCGACGTGAACAGCTTCGACAGGGACGCAAGGTCATAGATGGTGTTGAGGGTCGTCTTCACCCGCTGGTCCTCGGGCAGCTTCGTGGTCGCGTCCGCGTACAGCACCGCGTAGCCGTGCGCCGAGTTCGACACGATGGTGCCGTTGTGGGCGAGCAATGCCACCGCGCCGGGGAACAGCGGATGGTTCCCGCTGCCCTGGGGCAACATCCCCGCCTCGACATCGGAGGGAATCTTCGCGATCGGGTCGGGCAGCAGTCCCGCCGATTTCGCCGAGCCGGTGTGCAACGTCTGCGCAGGCCGGCCGAGCATCGAGTACAGCGCGTCGGCCGGGGCCGGGATCGTCTGCACGGGGGAATTCTGCTCGACGCCACCTCCGCCGGGATGGGCGGTGGCCGGCACCGCCGTGCCCAGCGCAGCGATCAAGCAGCCGACAGACAGTGCGGCGCAGGCAGGCAGGAGTCGTCTCATCGGTACTCACGGGCCCTTCGGGTGGAGTGTCTGCAGAATCAGCGATACAGCAGGTAGTGCGAACGCAATGCCCGGAACGCGGCAACGTCGCGTTGCCAACCGGCGACGATCTGATCGGCGGACTTGCCGGCGTCGACTCCGGTACGCACCGCGTCACTGCCGGAGAGCTTGTCGATCCAGTACGGGTCGATCTTGTCGCCGGTGTCGTAGCGCCAGGCGAAGTCCGGGTAGAGCTTCTTCAGCGCTACCAGCATCGTCACCGCGGTACGGATCGCGTCGAACTTCGCCGGGTCGGTGACGTAGGTCTGCACACCGCGGCAGACCTCGCCCACATAGGCGGCCGACGTCGGCAGGAAGGCCGCTTCGCGGAACTCCGCGCCCGGAAGGTGCGCCGCGCGCAGCGCAGCGGTCCACTTCTCGTCGATGTAGGGCGCGCCGATCAGCTCGAACGGCTGCGTCGTGCCGCGACCCTGCGAAAGGTTGGTGCCCTCGAAGTAGCACGTGCCGACGTACACCTCGGCACTGGTGATGGTGGGGATGTTCGGCGACGGCGCGACCCACGGAAGCCCGGTCTCGTCGGCGTGCTGGCTGCGACGCCACCCGGTCATCGGGATGACGGTCAGATCGAGTTGATGGCCGCCCGATCGATCCGGCACGAACTCTTTGGCGAAGAGCCGGGCCAGCTCGCCGGCGGTCATGCCGTGTTGCTGGGCGATCGGCGCCTTGCCGACGCCGGTCTCCAGCTCCACCTTCAGGGTGTGCCCGCTGACCCGCTCGCCGCCGATCGGGTTCGGCCGGTCCAGCACGAAGAACTTGCGCCCGGATGCCGCGCAGGCGGTCATCGCGTCGTACATCGTCCAGATGTAGGTATAGAACCGGGCGCCGATGTCTTGGATGTCGAAGACCATCGTGTCGATGCCCGCGGTGTCGAACGTCTCGACCATCGACTGCCAGGTCTTCGCGTACAGGTCATAGACGGTGAGCCCGGTGCGCGGATCGACACTGGTGCCTTCCGAGCTGCCGGCTTGAGCCGTGCCGCGGAAACCGTGCTCCGGACCGAACACGGCGAGCAGATTCACGTGCTGCGACGCGTGCATGACGTCGACTTCGTGATCCAGCGAAGTGGTGATCCCGGTCGGGTTGGACAGCACGCCGACCTTCCGGCCGCGCAACGGTGCGTAGTCGGCCGCGATCAGACGGGCCAGGCCGGTCTGGACGCCATGACCGGGTGGCTGCGGATGCCGGTAGCCGGCGGGCTGCGGCGTCGCGCCGGCCGGTGCGGCGGCGGCCACGCCGGCGACTCCTGCCGCCAGAGCGGCGGACGCGCCGAGGAAGCTGCGACGCGCCACGGCCGGCGAGGCACTGGGGGCGGGCTCGCCGGCACTCCGGGCATTGAGCTTCGCGGCGCGTCGCAGCTTGATCATGGATCTGGGGGTATCCATGCCTCGACGCTAGGACGGCTCAGGAGCTGGGTCAATACATTGGACTAGACAAATTCCAACGATGTGTCGCGCCCGGCGCACCGATGCCTGGTTTGTCCATCGCCGTACGGTCGCCGGCTGCTTGCCTGCTCCTGCTGCGACGCCCGATACTGCGAAGGACCGGTGCCGCACCTCGACTACCACCGCGGCTCCCCCACCGGAAGGATGCAGATGAACCTCCGTCGTCTCGCCCTCACCATCGCGTCGGTATCGGTGCTCGGCGCCGCGCTCATCCCGGGCACGGCCCAGGCGGCCCCGACCAAGGCCGGCCCAGCCACGCCGACCCAACCGACCAGCGGTCCGTGCAAGTACACCCCGACACCCGATGATCCGGCGGTGCGACCGGTGTCGCTGCCGCCCGACCCGCAGCACACACCGGACCGCGGGTACTCGGTGGTCACGCTGTTCACCAACCTCGGGGCCATCCCGCTCGTGCTCGACAAGGCTCAGGCGCCGTGCACGGTGCAGAGCTTCCTGCATCTCACTCAGAAGCACTTCTACGACTTCACGATCTGCCACCGTCTCACGACGTACCCGACGCTCAAGGTGCTGCAGTGCGGCGACCCCAGCGGCACCGGTGAGGGCGGTCCCGGGTACAGCTACAAGGACGAGTTGCCGACGAACCTGCCGCCGGCGCCGACCGATCCCACCGGCGCTCGCAAGGTGTACGCGCGAGGCGTACTCGCGATGGCCAACGCCGGTCCGGATACGAACGGCAGCCAGTTCTTCCTGGTCTACGGCGACAGCGCGCTGCGTCCGGACTACACGATCTTCGGCACCGTCACGCACCTGGGCCTGCACACCTTGGACCGGGTCGCCGCCGGCGGTGTGGCGACCGATGATCCCGGCGCCCCGTTGGACGGCAAGCCGGCGATCACCACGCACATCCTGGTGGCGGCCAAGCTGTTCTGAGCTGGATCGTGCACCTTCGACCGCCGCACAGGTGGTCAATGCTGCGCAATCCGGCTCAGTGACCGCACGTGCTCGCGCACCGCGATGCGCAGCGCGTCCGGGGCGCGCACCTCAAAGCGCCAGGGCAACGCACACAGCCAGCGCGCCATGCCGGCCAGGTCGTCTGCTCCACTGCTGAGCAGCACTCCCCCGTCGCTGGGTTCCGCGGAGCCGAGCGTTGCCGGGAACAGCGCCCGCAATCGCGTCACCGAGGTGTCCAGCCACACCTCGGTGCGGTGCCGCCAGGCGTCGAAGGTCAGCGTGTGCACGACATGCGCCACAGGATCGAAACCGCGCGGCACGACACAGCGAACCGGCAACGGATCAGCCCGCCGCAACCGGTCGACCCGGAAGGTGCGCAGCTCACCGCGCAGATGATCGTGGCCGACCAGATACCAGCGTCGCGCGTGGACGACCAGCCCGTACGGATCGACGTCGCGCACGCTGGCCGGTGCATCACCGCGCCGGTATTCGATCCGCACCCGGCGCCGGGAGCGCAGCGCGTCGGCCAATGCGAGTGCGACCTCGGGGTCCGGCTCGACGCGGTCCCGTTGGTCCGGGACAACCGCCGTCGCGTCGGATACCGCGGCAACGCGCTGCCGTAATCCCGCCGGCAGCAGGCGGTTGAGTTTGACCAGAGCACGGTCCGCAGCCGACGGCGCACCTGCGGCGGTTCCCGTGCCGGCCATGGCGAGCGCCAGCGCGACGGCCACCGCTTCGTCGTCGGCGAGCATCACCGGGGGCAACCGCGGGCCGCGGGTCAGTCGGTAGCCGCCGTACCTGCCGCGGATCGATTCGATCGCGACGCCGAGTTCCCGGAGGGCAACGATCTGCCGCCGCACCGTGCGGCGATCGACTTGCAGCCGCTGGGCCAATTCGTCGGCTGACACCACCCCGCGGTCCTGCAGCACCTCCAACAGCTCGAGGACGCGGGTGGTCATGGGCCGAACTCTAATCGGTTTACTGGACGGTTTTCGTCCACATACGTGGTTAGCGTCCGAACTCAGCGGGTCGCTGTTCGGCGGTCCCGGCGAAAGGAGACAGTCATGGCAACCATCGTTCTGGTCGGTGGATCGTTTCTCGGCGCGTGGGCTTGGGAGCGGGTGATCCCGGACCTGGAGGCGGCCGGGCACGACGTCCTCCCGCTCACCCTCACCGGGTTCGGCGATCGCGCGCATCTGATCACCGCTGAGCCGGATCTCACGATGCACGCGACTGACATCGTGGCGGCGATCGAGATGGCCGACCTGCACGACGTACAGCTCGTGGCGCACTCGTACGCCGGCGCGCCCGCGACGATCGCGGCCAGCCGCATCCCGGAGCGCATCGGTCGCATCGTCTATGTCGCTGCGCTGCTGCCGCAGCCCGGCAAGACGTTGTTCGAGATTGCGCCGGAGGGCTTCGAGGAGATCATCCAGGGCTTTCTCGTCGACGACGGCCGGCGCATCGGCGTCATGAACGACTACGTGCTGGACAACTTCTACGGCGACCACGGCCTCACTGCCGAGGACAAGGCGTGGCTGCGCGCCCGAGCTGTGGGTCATCCGATCGGGACCTATCGTGACCCGGCGCCGGACGACCTGAGCGCGGTGGAGACGCTGCCGCGGACTTACCTCAAGTGCACGGGCGACCCCGGCGAACCCGAGCTGCCCAAGGGTGTGGAACGGATCGGCTTCGACAGCGGACACTGGCCGATGATCACCAAACCGGCCGAGCTGGCAGCGGAAATCACCACCCAAGCCACCCGATGATCACGCGGAAAGTGCTGCTATAGCAGCGCAAAGTGCGTGATCATCGCGGGTTAGCGCTGGGCGCGGGCCTCGGCGAGCAGTTGCTGCACGACGTCGCCCTTGGCCTCGGTATAGGCGGTGCGGTCGGTGGCCAGCACCGCGGCGAGTTCCCGCTTGCGGACCGCATAGCGCTGCACGGCCGACGGCGACGTGCGCAGGTACTCGCGCAGATCGATGTGGTCGTGATGCGCCGCCGAACCGTGCACCACGGCGTACATGTGATGCAGCGGCAGCCGGGCCGGGCGGTCGAACGCCTCGCGACCGGCTACGCCGAGGTCGCCGCGGTGCCGGTAACCGAGTTCGGTCAGCGCGGCGACGGCGGCCGGCACGGCAGCACGGCCTGGCAGCACCGCGTCGATGTCAAGCACCGGCTTGCCGTACATGCCGGGCACCGCGGTGCTGCCGACGTGCTCCACCGTGCCGCCGAGCGGGGCCACCGCGGGCATCAGGAACTCGCGCAGCTCGGCGAAGGTCGCCGCGTACTCCGGCGACCAGTCGACCAGCTGGTTGGCCGTCGACGTCACTTCTTGGCCACCAGAGGCAGCAGTGCTCGGCCGGCCGCCGGACGCGCGGCCGGCGCGGCGAGCGCCTTACCCGTCGGGCCGATCTGGATATCTGTGCCCATCGTGGAGCAGACACCGCAGTCGAAGCACGGCGTCCAGCGGCAGTCGTCCTGCTCGAAGCCGGTCAGCGAGTCCTGCCAGTCGTCCCAGAGCCATTGCTTGTCCAACCCGGAGTCGAGGTGGTCCCAGGGCAACACCTCGTCCTCGCCGCGCTCCCTGGTGGTGTACCAGGCCAGCGAGACGCCGAGCGGTTCGAGCACGTCCGCCGCGGCGGAAACCCAACGGCTATAGGAGAAATGCTCGCTCCAGCCGTCGAACCGACCACCGTTCTCCCAGACCCGGCGGATGACGCCGCCGACCCGCCGGTCGCCCCGGGAGAGCAGTCCTTCGATCAGCGACGGTTCGCCGTCGTGATAGCGCATGCCCACGTTGCGGCCGAGGGAACGGTCGGCATTGATCGCCTCGCGCAGCTTCTTCAGCCGCCGGTCCACCGTCTCCGGGTCGCACTGCGCGGCCCACTGGAACGGGGTGTGCGGCTTGGGCACGAATCCGCCGATCGAGACGGTGCACCGGATGTCCTTGGTGCCGGTGGCCTGCCGTCCGGCGCGGATGACGTCGTGCGCCATCTCGGCGATCTCCAGCACGTCCTCGTCGGTCTCGGTGGGCAGTCCGCACATGAAGTACAACTTCACCTGCCGCCACCCGTTGGAGTACGCGGTGGTGACGGTGCGGATCAGGTCTTCCTTGCTCACCATCTTGTTGATCACCCGGCGCAGCCGCTCTGACCCGCCCTCGGGTGCGAAGGTGAGCCCGGAGCGCCGGCCGTTGCGGCTCAGCTCGTTGGCCAAGTCGATGTTGAACGCATCGACCCGGGTCGATGGCAGCGACAGCCCGACCTTGTCGTCTGCATAGCGATCGGCCAGCTGCTTGGTGATCTCGCCGATCTCGGAGTGATCCGCGCTGGACAGCGACAGCAGCCCCACCTCTTCGAAACCGCTGGCCTTGAGCCCTTGGTCGACCATGGCGCCGATGCCCTCGATGGACCGTTCGCGCACCGGCCGGGTGATCATCCCGGCCTGGCAGAACCGGCACCCGCGGGTGCAGCCGCGGAAGATCTCGACGCTCATCCGCTCGTGCACCGTCTCGGCCATCGGCACCAGCGGCGTCTTCGGGTACGGCCACTCGTCCAGATCCATCACGGTGTGCTTGCTGACCCGGGCCGGCACCTCCGGATGGTTCGGCGTGTACGACGCGATCCGCCCGTCGGGCAGGTAGCTGACGTCGTAGAGCGCCGGCACGTAGACGCCGCCGGTTCGAGCCAGGCGCAGCAGCAACTCAGCCCGCCCACCAGGGCAACCGGCGGACTTCCACGCCGCGATGATGTCGGTGATCGCACCGACGATCTGCTCGCCGTCGCCGAGCACCGCGGCGTCCACGAAGTCCGCTACCGGCTCCGGATTGAACGCGGCGTGCCCGCCGGCAACCACGATCGGATGCGAATCGTCGCGGTCGCGCGCGTGCATCGGGATGCCGCCGAGATCCAACGCGGTGAGCAGGTTGGTGTAGCCGAGTTCGGTGGAGAACGAGACACCGAGCACGTCGAAAGCGCGCACCGGGCGGTGCGAGTCGACGGTGAACTGCGGGATGCCGCGCTCGCGCATCATCGCTTCCAGATCCGGCCACACCGCATAGGTGCGTTCGGCCAGCGTGTCCGCCCGCTCGTTGAGCACCTCGTACAGGATCTGCACGCCCTGGTTGGGCAGCCCGACCTCGTAGGCATCGGGGTACATCAGCGCCCAGCGCACGGTGACCGACTCCCAGTCCTTCACCGTCGAGTTCAGCTCACCGCCGACGTACTGGATCGGTTTGTTCACCTTGAGCAGCAATGGCTCGAGCCGCGGGAACACCGATTCGGCGCTGAAGGTCGTCACGTCGAACCAGGGTACGGCCCACGCACCGGGTCCCGGAAACGGACGAGTTGGGTCCGGTGGCGGTCCACGGCCAAGGGGCGCGCCCGATTCCGATCGGCCATCCGGCCCGTCCGCGACGGAAACCGGCCGTGAGCGACGACTATCTGAGTATGACGGCCGCAGCCGGGGCGCGCAGTGAGCAACTGCTCACGCTCTACGACCACGCGCTCGGTCACGTCTATGGCTATCTGCTCTCCCGAAGTGGCACGGTTGCGCTGGCCGAGGACCTCACCTCGGAGACGTTTCTGGCAGCGGCAGACGCTGTCCGGGCGGGAACCGCGCCGGTGCTCAGCACCGCGTGGTTGATCGGTATCGCGCGGCACAAACTGGCCGACCACTGGCGTCGGGAGGCCCGGGAGACCGCCCGGCTACGCGCGGTCACACCGTTGACCGACCAGGCCGACGACCCGTGGGACGAGTTGCTCGACCGCGATCTCGCCTGGCAGACCCTCGCTGCGTTGCCCGTCCAGCATCGTGCCGCACTGACGTTGCGCTACGTCGACGATCTGCCGGTGCCGGCCTGCGCCGAGGCGCTGGGCAGGTCGGTGCACGCCACCGAATCGTTGCTGACCCGCGCCAAGGCCGCCTTCCGCGACGCCTATCCGACCACCAGTCCGTCGAGAGGAGGAGCTGATGCCTGAGCCCGATCCGCTGGCGATTCTGTCGACCGATATCGCGCCGACGGCACCTGAACCCTCCTTTGCCGGCGCCCTCCGCGCCCGGTTGATCAGGGCGCTGGACCTACCCCGAGGAGTGATGAGGATGACCGCAACGCACACCTCCGAGCAGTCGACCGAACTCGTGCCGAGACCAGGTGCGCTGCCGTACCTCGCGGTACCCGACGCGCGCGCCGCGATCGAGTTCTACCGTGCCGTCTTCGCCGCCGAGGTGATCGGCGACCCGTACGTGATGGGCGACGGCCGGATCGGGCACTGTGAACTGGCAATGGGTGGCGGCACGATCTACCTCGCCGACGAGTTCCCCGACATCGGCGTGGTGGCGCCTCGTGCGCAGGCCGCGTCGGTGAGCCTGGTGATCGCCGTGGACGACACGGATGCGGCGCTCGAGCGGGTTCGCGCTGCGGGCGGCGAGGTGCGGCGTGAGCCGTATGAGGACTACGGTGCCCGCAACGCGACGGTCATCGATCCGGCCGGGCACCGCTGGATGCTCACCGGGCCGGCCACACCCACCGCGGCAGAACCGATCCGGCACGGCGACGTCGGATACGTCTCCTGGAACACCCCGGACGCCGACCGGGCGGCCCGGTTCTACGGTGCCGTGCTGGGGTGGAGCTACGACACGGCCGCCGGCCCGCGCCGGCACGTGCGTACCACGTCGATCAGCACCGGGATCGACGGCGGCCACGACACCAGCACGCTGTTCTGCTGCTACGCGGTGGACGACGTGGACGAGGCGGCCGCCGCGGTGGAGGCCGCCGGCGGCACGGTGCTGGGGGTCGCCGACGACCCCTGGGGGCGCACCGTGGACTGCACCGATGTGCAGGGGCTGCGCTTCGCGATGTTCCAGCGCGGCCCGAACACGCCGCGGCCGGCGGCGAACGGGTCGCGACCGGGCGATGCGTCCTACCTGACCTACCCTGTGCCCGACTCGCAGGCCTTCCGGGACTTCTACGGCGCCGTGCTCGGCTGGCAGTTCACTGCGGGCAGCATCGAGGACGGCTGGCAGCTCACCGATTGCGTGCCGATGAGCGGGATTGCCGGTGGCGCCGCGGAGGCTTCCATCGTGCCGATGTGGAAGGTCGCTGATGTCGCCGGCGCAGCGCAGCGAGTTGTCGCGGCCGGCGGACGGATCCTCGAAGGCCCGGCGCAGCAGCCCTACGGGATGACCGCGGAGTGCGAGGACGACCAGGGCGGCCGCTTCTATCTCGGCGATGCCTGAGGCCGCACCGGACAGTCAGTGACCGCGGTCGATCCACTCCTGCAGGCTCAGTGATTCCGAGCCGATGCTGGTGTCCGGACCGTGCCCGGTATGCACCGCGGTGCGGCCGGGCAACGTCAGCAGTTGATCGCGGATCGACTCGATGATCGTCGGGAAGTCGCTGTACGAACGGCCGGTTGCCCCCGGCCCACCGCGGAAGAGGGTGTCGCCGCTGAACAGCGCCTCCAGCGCCGGTGCGTACAAGCAAACCGATCCGGGCGAGTGCCCGGGCGTGTGCAACACCTGCAGGTGCAGGCCGGCGACGGTCAGTCGCTGCGCGGCGCCCAGGCCGTGCGGCAGCGGCACCTCGGGATGGGCCAGCTTCCACAGCGGATGATCGCCGGGATGCAGCAGGATAGGCGCGCCGGTCATCATCGACAGGAACGGCGCTGCGCTGACGTGGTCGTCGTGCCCGTGGGTACACGCGATCGCAATGACCTTGCGGTGCCCGATGACCTCGACGATCGGGCGGGCGTCGTGCGCTGCGTCGACGACCAGCACTTGCTGATCGTCACCGATCAGCCAGACGTTGTTGTCGACGTCCCAGGTGCCACCGTCGAGGGAGAACGTCCCGGACGTGACGACCTTCTGGATGCGCACAGCCACCAGGCCACCGCCTACAGCACGACGACGGAACGAAGGACCTCGCCGGCGTGCATCTTGGCGAAAGCGTCCTCAACCTCGTCCAGCGCGATCGTCTCGCTGACGAACGCATCGAGGTCGAGACGCTTCTGCAGGTACAGGTCGATCAGCATCGGGAAGTCCCGCGACGGCAGGCAGTCGCCGTACCAGGACGACTTCAGCGACCCGCCCCTGCCGAAGAAGTCGAGCAACGGCATCTGCAGCGTCATCTCCGGGGTCGGCACGCCGACGAGCACGACCGTGCCGGCCAGGTCGCGTGCATAGAACGCCTGTGTCCAGGTCTCCGGCCGGCCGACTGCGTCGATGACGACGTCGGCGCCGAAGCCTCCGGTGAGCGAGCGGATTGCCTCCACCGGGTCCTGCTCGGTCGCGTTGACGGTGTGCGTCGCACCCAGCCCGGTGGCCCAGTCCAGTTTGCGCGCGTCGACGTCCACCGCGATGACGGTGCCGGCGCCGGCCAGCCGGGCGCCGGCAACGGCCGCATTGCCCACCCCGCCGCAACCGATGACGGCGACCGAGTCACCGCGGGTCACGTTGCCGGTGTTGATCGCGGCGCCCAGACCGGCCATGACGCCGCACCCCAGCAGACCGGCGGCGGTGGCGGGCGCGGCCGGATCGACCTTGGTGCACTGCCCGGCGGCGACCAGCGTCTTGTCGGCGAAAGCGCCGATGCCCAGTGCCGGCGAGAGCTTGGTGCCGTCCTCGAGGGTCATCTGCTGGGTCGCGTTGTGCGTGTTGAAGCAGTACCACGGCCGGCCACGCAGGCAGGCGCGGCACTGCCCACACACCGCGCGCCAGTTCAGAATGACGAAGTCGCCCGGAGCCACTTCGGTGACGCCGGCGCCGACGGCTTCGACCACCCCGGCCGCCTCATGGCCGAGCAGGAACGGGAACTCGTCGGTGATGCCGCCCTCGCGGTAGTGCAGATCGGTATGGCACACCCCGCAGGCCTGAACCTGAACAAGAGCTTCACCCGGTCCCGGGTCGGGTACCACGATCGTCTCGACGGTGACCGCCGCGCCTTTGCTCCGCGCGATGACCCCACGTACCCGATGCGTCATGCGACTTCCCGTCTTGGCCGGCCCAGGATCCTCGTCTGGTGTGACGCTAGCTGACCTGCTCTGAGAGCGCGCTGGCGGTGCGAACCCGCGTCACTGCAAGGAGAACAGCTCGAAGGTGGCGGCCAGCCGATCGTCATACCGCTCGGCCGCTGCCTCTGCGATCCGGCGCAGGAACTCCGCCGGATCGGGCCCGCCCAGCGCGCGCAGGTACTCGGCGTGACAGCGCAACGATTCGACGCCGAGCTCGAAGGTGTCGGTGATGTCCACCCCGTGTCCGGCATCGGGTGAGCCGGCCACTGCCAGGTATCGAACTCCGGACCACGGCTCGATGCCGGAGTCGGTGAACAGCCAGCGATTCGCCGCATCCCGCACCGCATCGATAGTCGCCAGCCCGGTGTTGCGATGGTCGGCCATATTGAGCATCGCGCCGCCGTAGGTCTCGCGGTGGTTCACCGCAAACACCACCTCCGGACGGTACCGCCGGATGGCCAGCGCGATGTCACGGCGCAGCGGCAAGCCGTACTCGATCAGGCCGTCCGGGTGATCGAGGAAGTCCACGTCCTGCACCCCGACCACTGCCGAGCTGGCGATCTGCTCCTGCACCCGGACCTCGGCTGACCGGCCTGGCTCCATGTCGTCGATGCCGGCTTCGCCACGGGTGGCCAACAGGTACGCGATCCGCTTGCCCTGACCGGTCCAGCGCGCAACCGCGGCGGCGGCGCCGTACTCCATGTCGTCGGGATGGGCCACGACCGCCAACCCGGCGGACCAATCTTCCGGAAACTCGGCAAGCGTCGGTGGCATCACGGCAGTGATGCTAGTGGCCCGGAACCGCCATGCGCGGCGGTACGTTCCTGCTGGAAGACCCACCGGCCAGGGAAGGGCAGCTGCACCACGATGCGACGGTTCCGGGCGGTGTTGCTGACCGTGCTGGGCTGGGTGCTACTGCTTGCCGGCCTCGCCGCGATCGTGTTGCCCGGCCCGGGGCTGTTGCTGATCCTGGCCGGACTCGTCGTGCTGTCCCGCGAGTACGAGTGGGCCCGGCGACGGGTCGCGCCGGTCCGGCGCAAAGCGTTCCAGGTCGCCCAGGCCGGCGTGCAGAGTTGGGGACGGATCCTGATCAGCCTGCTCGGAGCCGGGTGCCTGCTCGCGGCAGGATGGCTGTGGTGGGCCGATCCGACGATCCCTGAGTTCTGGATCGTGGGTCCCCGGCTGCCTGCCCACGGCTGGGCCACCGGCCTCGGTCTGGCGGTGTCCGGCCTGGTGGCACTGGCCCTGATCGTCTACAGCATCGTGATGTTCCGATTCAAGTACCGCGATCTGCAGTCACCGCAGGACCACCCGCTGCTGCGCTGACTAGCGCTGCAGCTGCGGCCGGTGCAGGGTCGGCGGTGCGAACAGGTCGCTGCCGCGGCGCACCGCGAGCAGCACCCCGACAGCAAGCGCACCGGCGAACATCGACGACCCGCCGTAAGAGACGAACGGCAACGGCAGGCCGGTCACCGGGGTCATCCCCAGGTTCATGCCGATGTTCTGGAAGGCCTGGAACGCGAACCAGCAGACCACGCCGGTCGCGACGAGCCGGCCGATGCGATCGGCCGCGGCCGCGATGCGCAGCGCCCGCCACAGCAGCACGCCGTAGAGCCCGATGATGGCCAGGCTGCCGGCGAAGCCGAGTTCCTCCCCCGCCGCGCTGAAGACGAAGTCGGTCTGCTGTTCTGGAACGAATCCACCCTGGGTCTGCGGACCGTGGAACAGCCCCTTGCCGAGCAGCCCGCCGTGCGAGATGGCGATCCGCGCCTGGGTGATGTTGTAGGCAGCGCCCTGGGTGTCGGCGTGCGGGTCGGTGAACGCCCGGAACCGGGCCAGCTGGTAGTCGGCGAGCACGCCGGCCTTCACCGCCAGGAACGCGGCCAACACTCCGAGCAGGAGCAATCCGACCGTCCACCGCGCCGGCGCCCCGGCGGCGAGCAGCACACCGAAAGCAGCCGCTGCCACGACGAGGGCCGAGCCCAGGTCGGGCTGCACCATGATCAACCCGAGCGGTACCAGGGCCAACCCGAGCGCTGCGAGGATGTCGCGGGCACGGGGCGCCGCATCCACCGGCCGGCCAACCGACCGCTGCCCGAGCAGCACCGCCATGCCGAGGATCAGGCCGAGCTTGGCGAACTCGGCAGGCTGTACCTCCACGCCGCCGGGGAACCGGATCCACGCATGCGCGCCGTTGACGGTGGTGCCGAACAGCAGCACCGCAATCAGGCCGAGGCAGCTCGCCACATACAGCACCGGTCCGACGAGCCGCAGCAGCCGTCGATCGAGCCGGGCCAGTCCCAGCACCAGGCCGGTGCCGATGATCATGTTCAGTACATGCCGGATGAGGTAGCCGTTGGTTGCGAACTGCGCCTTCGTCGACGACCACACCAGCACCGCGCCGATGCAGGCCAGCGCGAACGCGCAGCAGCACAACACCCAGTCGGTCCCGGTGTCGCAACGGCCGCGGCGCCCGATCCACGGGCGCGCCGGTGGACCAGCCGACCACGGCTCGCTGGGCCGAATCGCTGCCGGACGGACCGGACGCACCGGACCGGTGATCGTCATCTGCGCCGACCGCCGGCCGGTGTCGGGACCGCGGCCGGCAGTCCAGGTGACCTGCCGTGCCGCGGCGCCTGCGGCGCTGGCGCCATGCGGCTCAGCTGGTGCAGCCGAGGCAGTCCGGAGAGCACTTTGGGCAACGTGGTCTCCGGCTTGCCGCCGGGCAGGGCGGAGCCGGTGACCCCGAGCATGCCCTCGTACACCTTGCGGACCATCGGCGCCGCGGCGTATGCACCGATGCCGCCCTGCTCGATCATGCCCACCACTACCAGCTTGGCTTTGCCGTCGGAACCGGTCGGGCCCCAGGACGCGAGCCAGGACGTGTCCTGCTTGGCGAATACTTCGGCGGTGCCGGTCTTGCCGCCGATCTGGGTCTTGATCGGCGACCCGTCGAATGCGATCGCGCCCGAGACCTGATGGTTGTCCTGGAACTGCAGCGAGTGCTTGAAGAAGGCCAGCATGCTCTTGCTGACCGGCACCTTGTTCTTGACCGCTGCCTTCACGGTCTTGACGACCTTGCCCTGGGCATCCACCTCGGCCCAGCCGATGGTCGGTTTCCACAGCGTGCCACCGTTGACCATCGCGGAGTACGCCGCGGCCAGCTGCAACGGTGACACCGTCGTCTCACCCTGGCCGATCGACAGGTCGGCATTGTCACCGGCCCGGTAGCGCCAGCCGTCGGTGCAGTTCTCCTTGGCCAGCTGGGTCAGGTAGGCGCGGACGGCCGGATTCTTCTCATCCGGGTAGCCGCGCTTGGCGTCCCGGCAGTACTGCGCCTTGTTCTGCTTCCACCGCGCCAGTCGCGTCTCCCGGTCGGCGATGGATCCGGTGGCCTGCTCCGCGGCCGGCAGGTCGACCCCGGCGCTGGAGCCGAAGCCGAATTCGCGGGCCATCTTCTGCAGGTACTCGTTCGGCTTCTGCCCCTTGGCTACTCGCTTCTGGTCGGCGTAGTACTCCTTGACCGCGAACTGATAGAACCAGGTGTCGCACGAGTACTGCAGGGCCAGCTTCAGATCGACGCCGCCGCCGATCGCTTCAGAGTCGAAGTTGGTCTTCACCCGGCCGTCGACGGTCAGGGAGCCGGGGCAGGTGTACTGCCCGTCGATACTGGCCAGCTTGTGCGTCACGTCCGAGCTGGCGCTGACCAGTTTGAAGGTCGACCCGGGCGCGTATTCGCCGGCGATCGCGCGGGAGATCAACGGGTCGTTCGCCGCCGGATCGGTCAGCTTGCGGTAGTCGGCAACAGAGATGCCGCCGACGAACAGCTCCGGGTCGTAGTCGGGATAACTGGCCGCCGCGACGATGCGCCCGGTGTACGGGTCCATCACGACGAGCGCTCCGCCGGTGGCCGGCTTGCCACTGGCCCGGGTCGCGGCGATCTGCTCGGTCAGTGCCTTCTCGGCGAGCTTCTGCACGTCCAGGTCGATGCTCGTCACCAACGTGTTGCCCTGCACCGGTTGCACCTGCGGGCCGGAACCGACGACGTCGCCGCGCGCGTCCAGGTAGACGGTCTTGGTGCCGTCGGTGCCACGCAAGGCGGGATCGTAGGAGCTCTCCAGCCCACTGCGCCCGATGAGGTCCTCGTCGCGCAGCGAAGGGTTGGCCTTCTCGTCGGCCGCGCTCACCTGACCTGCGTAACCGAGTGTCTGGCCGGCCAGCGAGCCGTTCGGATAGTTGCGCACCGTCTGCGTCGCAACGGTGACGCCCGGGTAGTCCTCCCGGTGTTCGCTGAGGGCAAGCATCACCTTCTCGTCGATCCCAGTGGCGACCGGGACCGACTCGTACGGCTGCCCCGTCCAGCACGGTGCGGCCACCTTCACCCCGCACGGGGTGATCTCGTGCGCGAGGTCGGCGACGGACAGGCCGAGCAGGTCGGCCACCCGGCCGAGGACCGCGGCACCGCCGTCCGGTTGGGCGAGCACCGTCTCCCGGTCGACGGTGACGACATGCGTCGACTCGTTGCCGATCAGCACCCGGCCCTTCGCGTCGAGGACCAGGCCGCGGGCGGCGGGCTCGACGATGGTGCCGGTGCGAACCGCGCCGGCCACCTGCACCGGCTTGTGCTTGTCGAGCATCTGCACGTACCAGAGCCGCCCGACCAGAGTGAGCACCAGCGACGCCACCAACACCTGGACCAGCAGCAACCGGCGGGTGGCCCGGCTACTGCTCATCGCTGCACCGCAGCCGGCCGCAGTGCGCTCATCGCAACACCCGGGAGGCAAGCGGTGCCGGGCGCAGCGTCGGTGAGCGCAACACCGCGGCGACGATCGGCAGCACTGCCGAGGCCAGCACGGCGTCGCACACCGTGGCCGGGAGCACCATCAGCAGAGCGACCGGCACCGAAGCAACCTCGTCCGAGCTGAGCAGAGCCAAGACGGCGAAGATCACGATCGCCACCCCGGCCGCGATGCCGGCAAGCGTCCCGACCACCGCTGCCTGCTTGACCGCCCCGGCCCGGTTGCCCGGGCCGGTCCCGCACACCAGGCCACCGACCACGCCGGCCGCCAGGCCCAGGCCGAGCCAGACGAGCGCGAGTACCCCGACCCGATGGTCGGAGGCCAGGTCGGCGACCAGGCCGAGGCTGAACCCGAGTGCCATCCCGCTGGCCGGCCCGGCCCGCAAGGCGATCGCAGCAACGACGACGGCGGGAAGGCTGATCGGCACCGGCATCGTCAACGGGCCGATGAGGACGCCCTGGAGCAGCAGTGCAGTCATCGTCGCGGCAGCGCCGGCGGCGACTCGCGCTGCGGTCATCGGCCGCCCTCTGCGTTGCCGCCCGGGTGCAGTGGCGTCCGGGCGCCTGCCTTGCCGCCGACCAGCACGACTCCGACCACGTCGAGGGCAGTTGGTGAGGTGGCCGGTCGCACGGTCGCCCGCACGCTGCCGTCGGTACCCGCGTCGACCCCGGTGATCGTGCCGACGGTCAACCCGGAGACGTAGGTGCTCGACCCGGTCGGGCCCGAGACGAGCACGTCGCCGACCCTCGGCACCGCACGCGGGTCCAGTGGCACGAAGGTGAACCCAGCTGTGCCGTGGCCGGTGGCCACCCCGAGCTGCCCGGTGCGCCGGTCCCGAACGCCCACACCGGATCCCGGGTCGGCGGCGAGCAACACCGTGGTGCTGGTCGCCGACACGCGCAGCACCCGGCCGACGAGCGACGCTCCGACGATGACGCTCTGGTCCACCTTGACGCCGTCGGCGGTACCGATGTCGAGCGTGACCGTCCAGTCGAAGCCACCGCTGGGCCCGATGGCGATCACCCGGGCCGGCAGCACCGAATAGCCGCCGCGGGTGGCCTGCAGCTGCAGCTTGGCGAGTTGGTCGTGCGTCGACTTGTCCTGAGCGCTCTGCGCGGCGGTGCGCTGCAGCTCGGCCAGCTGCCGGTGCAGCCGGTCGATGGTCGCCGTGTCACTGCCGATGTGTGGCAATGCCTGCGCCCAGCGCCGCGCCGGACCCGTCACCGAGTCGCTGCCCCGGTACAACGCACCGAAGAATCCCTGCACCCCGCTGCGCGCTCCGGAGAACGACGCACCCACCACGTCCGACGTCACGAACAACAGTGCGACGATCGTCAGGGCGAGGGCGGCGCGGCGCTGCCGCTGCGTCAGTCGTCGCATCCCTACCGCCGGGGCCCGTCGACGACCACCTTCTGCAAACGGTCGAAGTGCTCC
Organism: uncultured Actinomycetota bacterium; assembly: GCA_963703085.1. Lineage (GTDB taxonomy): Bacteria > Actinomycetota > Actinomycetes > Mycobacteriales > Jatrophihabitantaceae > DATAEG01. Next base: position 633,390 of record OY969789.1, read on the forward strand.
ACCACCGTGCCGGTGCCGAGTACGACAGAATGCAGCGGGCGGTCCGCGACGAGGACGGGGACGCCTATCTCGTGCTGCATCCGTGCCTCCAACCCGCGCAGCAGGGCTCCGCCGCCGGTGAGCACGATCCCTCGGGTGATCAAGTCGCCGGAGAGCTCCGGCGGGCAGCGGTCCAACGTCGATCGGACCGCGCCGACGATCTTGGCCAGTGGCGCGTCCATCGCGCGGCGCAACTCGTCGCAGCTGATGGTGACGTTGCGCGGCAGGCCGGTGGCCAGCTCCCGACCGCGGATCTCGGCGCGCAACGGTCCCGAGACCGGATAGGCGCTGCCGATGGAGATCTTCAGCTCTTCGGCGGTGCGCTCGCCGATCAGCAGGCCGAACTGGCTGCGAGCGTGCTCCACGATCGCCCGGTCCAGCGCGTCACCGGCCACCCGCAGGCTGGCCGCAGCGACGATCCCGCCGAGCGCGATCACCGCGACCTCGGTGGTGCCACCGCCGATGTCCACGATCATCGAGCCGGCCGGTTGGCTCACCGGTAGCCCGGCGCCGATCGCTGCAGCCATCGGCTCGTCGATGATGTGCACTCGGCGCGCCCCCGCCGCGTATGCCGATTCGCTGACCGCGCGGCGTTCCACTCCGGTGATGCCCGACGGAACACACACCACCACGCGCGGACCGGTGAACATGCGGTGCCGCACGACTTTGCGGACGAAGTAGCGCAGCATCTCCGCGGTGATGTCGTAGTCGGCGATCACCCCGTCCTGCAGCGGCCGCACCGCCTTGATGTGCCCGGGAGTGCGCCCGATCATCTGCTTCGCCTCGGTGCCCACCGCGACGACTGCGTTGGTGGTGAGGTCGATGGCTACCACGGATGGCTCGCTCAGCAGGATGCCGCGGCCGCGGACGTACACGTGAGTTGTCGCGGTACCGAGGTCGATGGCAAGGTCACCGCCGAGCAGTGACGCGCTCGCGCGTGACACGCCCGCGCCGCGCGATGTCGCTCGGCTGCCGGTGAGCAGCGACATCGGCGTGAAAGCCACGGCAGCGGGTCCCTCTCCGGATCGGGCGCAGGGTGCAGCGAATGTGCTTGCCGATCGTATGGGCGGTAAGGGATTGCACCCGGGACCAACACGCTCGCCGCCCGATCGATCGTCTGCCATCGCGTACGTCGATACGGCACTGCTGCGAGACGGCAGCCACGGTGACGGTCCGTCCTCAAGAGCGCGATGAGCGCTCGCGCGAAGAGCAGATCGCCCGCGCGAGCGCAGCGAGCTTGCGGCCGAGCGCAGCGAGGTGTCGGTTCTGAGGGCCCGGTCGATGCGAAGCGAGGTCGGGCGCGAAGAACCGACTAGGCGATCGTAGAGATCGCGATGAGCGCTCGCGCGAAGAGCAGATCGCCCGCGCGAGCGCAGCGAGCTTGCGGCCGAGCGCAGCGAGGTGTCGGTTTCGAGTGGGCCCCGAGCGAAGCGAGGGGCCCGCGAGACAACCGACTAGGCGATCGTAGAAACAGCGACCGAGTCCTTGGCCGGGACGGTGACGGTGGCGTTGCCGTGCCGGTCCACGGTGACGCTCGGCCCGCTGCAGTGCCCGTGCGATACGGCACCGTGCAGCACGTCGCAGTAGCTGCCAGCACGTAGTCCGGTGTGGAAGGTCATCGTCTTGGCGGCGGCCTCGTTGTTGATCGCGATCCAGCCCCGGTCGCCGCGGCTGAACGCGATCAGGTTCACGCCGTCGTCCTGCCAGTTGCGTACCGGTGCGCTGCCGACGGCGTTGTGCCAGCCGACCAGATGGGCGATGCCTTGTTGCCGATCCAGGCACTCCCAGCCGTTCGCGCAATCGGTGTCGGTGATCATCCCGTTCGCGTCTGACGGTGGCGAGTCGTCCGGAGTGCTCCACGTGAAGCTCGCGTACACCTCTGGCGTGCCGTATCCGTAGGCCAACATGAACTGGGTGGCCAGCACGTTCAACGCACCGTCCTTGTAGCTCAGCGTCGAGCCGTTGCGCTCGGTGTCGTGGTTCTCGACGAACGCCAGTGACTTGTTGCTGGGCAGCAGTCCGGCCTGCTCACCGAAGACCTTCAGATCGGTGATGTTCCCGCCGGGCGTGGCGGTGTAGCTCTTGAACGCGTCGTGGATCTGCTGCGCGAAGTCGAACCCGAGCGGCGAGCCGACGCCGGTGAACGCCCGCGGACTGATCACTCCAGGGCTGCCCAAACTGACCTCGAGCGCGAGGTACGGCCGCGTCCCGTCGACGGTGCGGTGCAGCAACGACTCGATCGCGGCCAGGTCCGCCTGCCCGATGTGCTTGGCCGCGTCGACGCGGAAGCCGGAGACCCCGTAGCCGATGAGCTTGTTGAGGTACCCGGCCAGCTTCGCCCGTACCGACGGTGTCTCGGTGCGCAGGTCGCTGAGTCCGACCAGCTCGCACTTGAGCACCTGCTGGACGTTGTTGAAGTCGTCGATTCCCCCGTCCGGACTCGGGCATTGGCCGCTGCTCGCGTGGAAGTCGGTCGGGCCGTACAGACCCTGATAGTTGTACTTCGTGTAGTGCACCCCGCCGTAGGACACATTCCCCTGGCCGGTCATGTGGTTGATCACCGCGTCCACGATCACCTTGACACCGGCCTTGCGGCAGGTGCGCACCATCGCCTTGAACTGTGCCTCGTCACCCATCCGGCTGGTCAGGTTGTAGTCCACCGGCTGGTAGACCTCCCACCAGGGGTGCAGCACCGGGGTCGCGTCGGTCGCCTGCCGCTTCACCGAGTCCTGCGGAGGAGCTACCTGCACTGCGCCGTAACCGGACGGGCCGAGCACGGTCGTGCACTCCCGCGCCACCGACGGCCAGTTCCATTCGAAGAGGTTCGCCACCACGTCGCGGCCGGGCCGCGGGTGCGCACCCGGGTGCGCGGCCGGCGCGTGCCTGGGACCGGCGAGGGCACTGGCACCGACGGCCAGAGCCGCGACGACCGCCGCGGAGGCGGCCAACGCAATCCATCGCCGGGACCTGGTCAGTGGGCGGGCGCTGCTCATGAGGTCTCCTCGAGCCGGAACGAAGCGCTTCCGGGCACCTTCCTAGTGACCTCGGTCGCCGGGTGTCAATCCCGGCCACACCGTCAACCCGCACCGGCTCAGCGCGGCGGGAACCAGAGCCCTATTTCGCGGGCGGCTGACTGCGCGGAGTCCGATCCGTGCACCAGGTTCTGTTGCACGGGCAGCCCCCAGTCCCGGCCGAAGTCGCCGCGGATGGTGCCGGGCGCCGCGTCGGTCGGGTTGGTGGCGCCGGCCAGTGCACGGAACCCCTCGATCACGCGCTGCCCTTCGGCCACCGCGGCCACGACCGGCCCGGAGGACATGAAGTCGACGAGCGGTTGGTAGAACGGCTTGCCCTCGTGCTCGGCGTAATGCGCGGCCAGCAGTGCACCATCGGGTACCCGCAGGTCGAGCGCGACCAACCGGTAGCCCTTCGCCTCCACCCGGGCCAGGATTGCGCCGGCCAGCCCGCGGGCGACTCCGTCCGGCTTGACCAGGATCAACGTGCGTTCGACAGCGGCAGAAGTCACGTCGGAGACCCTATCCGGCAGCGACCGATGACCGGTCAGGAGACGAGCATGCGCAGGCCGCCGGGCTTGCCGGCCAGGTCACGGCGCATGGTGAGCACCCACCACCACAGGGCGATGAACAACACGGCCACGATCACGATGGCTCGCTCCCAGACGCCGGTGGCCAACACGACGAGTTGCAGTGCGGAGCCGAGCCCGATGCCCCACCGGCGGCGCAGCAGAAAGCCGGTGACGACGAGCACCACGGCCAGTCCGATCAGGCACGCCGTCTTCGTACCGTCGAGACCGGTCGACGTCTGCGCAATGGCCCGGGGCACCAGCAACACGACCAGTGCCTCGAGACACAGCAATGCGGCCAGCACGCCGCGGGTCGCCCGGTCGGCCTTCGTGCGGCGCTCGGCGAGCTCCTCCGCGCTCACCTCGACTGACTGGGCCGGGTCGGTCGGCGGGTCCAGGTCGGCCGGCGGGTCTGCGTCGGTGGGCTGCTCGGGCACCGATTCGGTCACGGCCCGGCGCCGAGCAGGGTGCGCGCTTCCCCTGCGGTGACGACCGACCCGGTGATCAGCACGCCGGCGCCGCTCAGCAGCCCGTCGTCGCTCTCCTCGGCGAGCCGGATGCCGGTCTCGATCGCGTCGTCGAGACGGGGCTCCACAGTGACCCGGTCGGCACCGAACCGCTCCACCGCAAGAGCGGCGAGCTCGTCGGCCGGCATCGCCCGCGGCGAGCCGCTCTGGGTCACCACCACCTCGTCCACGGCCGGCTCCAACGCGGCGAGCAGGCCGCGCGCGTCCTTCTCGGCAAGCACGGCGACCACGGCGACCAGCCGGCGGAAGTCGAAGGCATCGCTGAGGGCGGCGACGGTAGCGGCCATCCCGTGCGGGTTGTGCGCGGCGTCGACGAGCACGGTGGGCGCAGAGCGGATGGCCTCGAGCCGTCCGGGCGAGCGAACTGCCGCGAACGAGGCGCGCACCACCTCGGCGTCGATCGGGCCACTGGCCGCACCGGCCCCGAAGAACGCCTCCACCGCGGCGAGTGCGCATGCTGCGTTCTGCGCCTGGTGCGCGCCGTGGAGCGGCAGGTACACCTGATCATAGATACCGCCGAGGCCCTGCAGCGTCAGCAGTTGACCGCCGACGGCGACCTGCCGGTCGAGCACTCCGAACTCCGCGCCTTCGCGGGCAACGACGGCCTCCATCTCGGCGGCGGCCTTGAGCAGTTCGGTGGCCGCCTCGGCCGACTGTGCGGCGAGCACGGCGCGGGCGCCGCGCTTGATGATGCCGGCCTTCTCCGCGGCGATCTCGGCCACCGTGTCGCCGAGCACCTCGGTGTGGTCCAGGTCGACGGGCGTCACCACTGCGACCTCGCCGTCCAACTGGTTGGTGACGTCCCACTTCCCACCGAGGCCGACCTCGATGACGCCGACGTCGACAGGGGCATCGGCGAAGACGGCGAAACCCAGTGCGGTGATGATTTCGAAGAAGGACAGCGGCGTGTCGAAGCGTTCGTCGACCAGGTCGATGTACGGCTTGAGTTCGTGGTACGCCTCGACGAACCGCTCATCGCTGATCGGCCGGCCGTCCAGCACGATGCGCTCGGTGACACTGCTCAGGTGCGGGCTGGTGTAGCGCCCGGTGCGCAGCCCGAAGCCGCGCAGCAACTCGTCGATCATCCGGGCGGTCGAGGTCTTGCCGTTCGTCCCGGTGATGTGCACGGACCGGAAGGTGTGCTGCGGCTCGCCGAGCAACTCCAACAGTGCCTCGAAGCGCTCGGTCGAGGGATCGACGCGGCCCTCTCCGCGGCGGTTGAAGATGTCGGCTTCGATCGCCAGCAGCTCGGCGGCTGTGGACGGGGAGGGCGCGGTCACGTCGGCCAAGTCTACGGACGGCACCTACCCGGGCGAACCGCACGCCGACCGGCGCATCACCGCCGCGAGCTACTCGGGCAGGGCGGCCAGCGCGACGGTGATGCGGTTGAGATCTGCCTCGGCAGCGGCCAGTCGTGCGCGGGCCGACTCGACGACCTGCTCCGGTGCCTTCGCCAGGAACGACTCGGTCGACAATTTGCGGGTCACCTGGTCGCGCTCCTTCTGCGCTGCTGCCCTGGCGCGTTCCAGTCTGGCCCGCTCGGCCGGGACATCGATGGCCTCGGACAGATCCATCACCACCCGCACGTTGCCCGCGGCGAGCAGTTCGGCGGGAGCGGCGAAATCGTCGGTGGCTGGGTCCAGCCGGAGCAGCGTGCGCACCGACTGCTCAGCGGACGGGGCGAGCCCGTCGAAGCGCGCCGGCACTCGCTGCGACGGCTTCACCCCCTGATCGGAGCGGAATCTGCGCACCTCGGTGATGACACTCTGCAACTGGCTGATCCGCGCCTCCGCGGCCTGATTCACCCGACCGGAGACTGGCGTGGGCCAGCTCGCGACGAGGATCGATTCACCGCCGGTCAGTTCCGTCCACAGCGCCTCGGTGACGAACGGGACCAGCGGATGCAGCAGCCGCAGCAGCGTGTCGAACACCTCGCCGAGAACCCGCCGGGTGCCCGCGGCAGCGGCCGGGTCGGCCAGTGACACCTTAGCCAATTCCACGTACCAGTCGAACACTTCGTCCCAGGCGAAGTGGTAGAGCAGATCGGCGATCTTGGCGAACTCGTACTGCTCGTAGAGGGAGTCCACGTCGGCGATCACGCGCTGCAACCGGGAAAGGATCCACGCGTCGGCGTCGGTCAAGGAGGCTGGCAGCTCGCCGTTGGTGGTGGCCCCGTTGAGCAGAGCGAACCGGGTCGCATTCCACAACTTGTTGCAGAAGTTGCGGGCACCGACGACCCACTCCTCGTTGACGGCCTGATCAGCGCCCGGATTGGCCCCTTGCGCAAGAGACATCCGCACCGCGTCCGAACCGTAGGCGTCCATCCAGACCAGCGGGTCGACCGCATTGCCCTTGGACTTCGACATCTTCTTGCCCGAGGCGTCGCGGATCAGCCCGTGCAAGACGATGGTGGGGAACGGCGGTTGCTCGGTCTCGTAGATCCCGAACAACATCATCCGGACGACCCAGAAGAACAAGATGTCGTAGCCGGTGATCACCACGCTGGTCGGGTAGTAGCGGCGCAGCTCCGCGGTGTCCGCGGGCCAGCCAAGAGTGGAGAAGGGCCAGAGGCCGGACGAGAACCAGGTGTCCAGCACGTCCTCGTCTTGGCGCCATCCCGCCGGCGGCTCCTCGCCCGGACCGACGCAGACCTGCTCCCTGCCGTCGGGTGAGTACCACACCGGAATGCGGTGGCCCCACCACAGCTGCCGGCTGATGCACCAGTCGTGCAGGTTGTCCACCCAGCTGAAATAGCGCGGACCCATGGATGCCGGCACCAACTGCACCCGGCCGTCGCGCACAGCGTCGGCAGCCGATCTGGCCAGCGACTCCACCTTGACGAACCACTGCAGCGACAGCCGCGGTTCGATCACGTCGTCGCTGCGCGAGCAGTGCCCGACCGAGTGCAGGTAGGGCCGTTTCTCCGCGACGATGCGGCCCTCTTCACGCAGCGCCTGCACCACCGCGATGCGCGCCTCGAACCGGTCCATGCCTTCGAACGGGCCGTGCACCGTCACTCTGGCCAACTCGTCGAGCACGGTGAGGGCGGGCAAGTTGTGCCGCCGGCCGATCTCGAAGTCGTTCGGATCGTGGGCGGGGGTGACCTTCACCGCGCCGGTACCGAACGCGGGGTCCACATGCGCGTCGGCGACGATGGGGATGCGCCGGTTGGTCAGCGGCAGCGCCACGTCGCGGCCGATGAGGTGCCGATACCGCTCGTCGTCAGGGTGCACCGCCACGGCAGTGTCACCGAGCATCGTCTCGGCCCGGGTGGTGGCCACCACCACAGCGTCGTCGCCGTCGCCGTAGCGGATGGAGATCAGTTCACCCTCGTCGTCGGAGTGGTCCACCTCGATGTCGGAGATGGCGGTGTGGCAGCCCGGACACCAGTTGACGATTCGCTCGGCGCGGTAGATCAACCCGTCGTCGTACATGTGCTTGAACGAGGTCTGCACTGCGGCGGACAGGCCCTCGTCCATGGTGAAGCGCTCGCGGCTCCAGTCGACGCTGTCCCCGAGCCGGCGCATCTGACCCTGGATCCGCCCGCCGTAACTGCGCGTCCACTCCCAGACCCGCTCGATGAATTCCTCACGGGAGTACTCGCGCTTGCTCTTGCCTTCCTTCTCCGCAAGGTCGCGTTCGACCAGCGCTTCGGTGGCGATCGCGGCATGATCGGTGCCCGGCAACCAGAGCACGTCGAAACCCTGCATACGTTTGCGCCGGCTGACCGCGTCCATCATCGTCTGCTCGAGGGCATGACCCAGATGCAGCACTCCGGTCACGTTCGGTGGCGGAATGACGAGGGAGAACGGGGGCTTGGTGGAGGTCGGGTCTGCGGTGAAGTAACCGCCGTCCTCCCACTTCTGACACAGCGGGCCCTCTACCTCACGCGGCTGATACTGGGTCGGCAGCGAGGTGGTCGGCGCGGGGTCTGCCTGCTCGGCAGCCGCGGTGTCAGCAGTCACGCGTCGATTCTACGGAGCGCTCCGGTGCTGATTTGCCGCAGCTACGCCGCCTCGACGGTGACCGAGCCGTTGACCGAGTGGGCCCGAACGCGGTGGGTGCTGGCAACATCGACCGGGACACTGACCGTTCGATCGCCGTTCACCGTGTCCGCGTCGACCGAATACGACTCACCTGCCGGCAGCCGGACGGTGACTTCCCCGTTGGTGGTGCTCGCATCGACGGTGAGCGGCGCATCGATGAACGTCAGCCGCACCTGGCCGTTCGTCGTGGACGCGGCCACCGACGTGGACCGCAGACCAGTGCACTGCACGCTGCCGTTCGTCGATCGCAGATCGAGTGGACCGAGGGCATCGTCGACCCGCACGCCGCCGTTCGTGCTGTGCAGCTGCAGGGAGCCGGTCAGGCCGGCAGCGGTGATGGAACCGTTGTCGTCGTGCACGGCAACCGCTGTCGACGTAGGCACCGACAGCTGCAGGTGCAGCCGGCAGCGCCGCACCAGGCTGGACTCGCATTCCGAGGCCACCGTCAGGCCCCCGGCGGTGCTCCGCAGCCGGATGCTGGGCGCCTTGCTGGTGTAGCTGCCCGACCCGGTGAGGTGAATCTGACCGTCGGAGCTGCGGCTGAGCGTGACAGCGGTGTTGGCGGCCTGCACGTTCAGCGACGCCGGCGCCACGGTGGACTTCGAGTAGGCATAGTGCTGGCTGGCCTGCAGTACGGCAACGGTGACATATCCGCCGGCGACCAGCAGAGGGACGAGGATCGTCAGTCCGATTCCCAGCACGAGCCGGCGGCTCGCGCTCAGCTGTTGTCGCATCAGGCGCCCAGGTAGCGCAGCACGGCAAGGACCCGGCGATGCTCGCCCTCGTCGGGGGCGAGATCCAGCTTGGTGAAGATGCTCCGGATGTGTTTCTCCACCGCGCCATCTCCGACGACCAATTGCTGCGCGATGCCGGCGTTGGATCGACCCTCGGCCATCGCCTGCAGCACTTCCTTTCTCCCGCGGGCTGAGCCTGCTCAACGGGTCGACGTGCCTGCTGCGGGCCAGCAGTTGCGACACCACGTCGGGATCGAACGCGGCACCGCCCTCGGCCACCCGGCGGACCGCCTCGGCGAACTGCCGCACATCGGCGACGCGATCCTTCAGCAGATACCCCACACCCTCGGATCGACCGGCGAGCAGTTCGGAGGCATACCGCTCCTCGACGTACTGGGAGAGCACAAGTACGCCGACGTCCGGCCACCGATTGCGGATCACCAGCGCCGCGCGCAGACCTTCGTCCAGAAAGGTCGGCGGCATCCGCACGTCGACCACGCATACATCAGGTTGGTGTTCGGCAACCGCCTTCAGCAGCGCGTCGCCGTCGCCGACGTCGGCGACCACCTGGAATCCGCGCTCAGTGAGCAATCGCAGGACGCCGGCGCGCAGCAGCACCGAGTCCTCGGCGATGACGCACCGCAGCACTCGCTCGTCGGCTACCGGCATGGCAGATCGGCCTCGATCGTGGTGGGTCCACCGTCCGGGCTGACCACTCGGACAGTGCCGTCGATGCCGGCGACCCGGTCGACCAGACCGCGCAGGCCCGAGCCGCGAGCCGGATCGGCACCGCCGATTCCGTCGTCGATGATCCGCAGGTGGAGCACGTCGTCCTCTCGGTGCGCGGTGATGGCAGCCCGGGTGGCCCGGGCGTGCTTGGCGATATTGGTGAGCGATTCGGTGCAGACGAAATAGGCGATCGCTTCGACGGTCGCGCTCGGCCGCGGCTCGGCGTGCACGTCCACGCTGACCGGAAATGGTGCCCGGGCAGCGACCGAGGACAGGGCGGCGTCGAGTCCGCGGTCGGTGAGCACCGGCGGGTGCAGGCCCCGCGTGAGATTGCGCAGCTCGGTGATTGCCTGCTTCGCCTCGCTGTGCGCATCGTCGAGCATGGCCACGGTATCCGCGTCGAAGTCGTCGGGCAGTCGCTCGCGGGCGCGGCCAAGGGTCATCGCCAACGAGACGAGCCGTTGCTGCGCACCGTCGTGCAGATCGCGTTCGATGCGGCGCCGCTCCTCGTCCCCCGCATCCACCACCTGACGTCGGGTGCGCTCCAGTTCACCCACGCGGCGGGCAAGGGCCTGCTTCGCAGACTGTCCGAGCATCGTCCGGGCCAGGAGCGAGTCGAAGGCCGCCAGGGCGCGGATTATCTGCGGGGAGATCAGCACCAGGAACACGACCGCGATCGCGCAGTAGATCCAGGCGTCGCGCTCCACCTGCGGCGCTACTGCGCCCAAACCGAAATGCCGGCCGTTGTCGCCGAGATGTACGTAGGCGGGAAGCAGCGCGATCGCCGGAGGGACCGACCAGGCGAGCAGCACACCGGCCAGGTTTATCCCGCCCAGCGGGACCATCACCACGAAGTAGCCCAGCCGTCGCCAGACGGCTCGGCTGACCAGCAGCCGGCGCACGTCGATACGCGCGACGCCGACCCGCTGCGGGAGGGGTGCGCTCGCTGTGAAGGTCCCGAACGTGATGGCGTGACGGCGCAGCTCAGCGCGACTGAGCCTGCCGATGCCTGCCGCGAAGACCGCGAACAGCGGCACCCCGAGCAGGGCTAGCGGAATGCTGACCAGGATGCCGAGCAACAGCAGGAACGTCAGGCCGCCGAAGAACACCGCCGCCAGGGTGTCGACCGCAAGGTGAATGGTGGCCAACCAGAGATAGGGCGAGAACAACGCGCGCACCGAGTTGGCCGGGATGAGGGCAGCCGGCAGCCGTGCGGTGCTGCTCGACACGCCCTGCCTCCTCCGGAAACCTCGACCGACGTACCCCACGCTATCCGCGCGCGGGACGGTCCCGGAACCCGGCGATCCCCCTAGTCGACCGGGGGGTTATCCCCCCGTCGGATTGGGTGGGTGAAACCACCGACAGCGGACCTTGACTCGGCGATCCTGGAGTACGTGCAACTGCCGAGAGCTCAGGACCCCGCAACGATGCCCGAACGACCGCTCGGACCGCGTGACCGGCGCACCTGGCCGGTGCCGTCGATCACGACGCCATGGCCGGTGCGCTGGGTCGGTTTCGCCGCCGGGATTGCCACCGCCATCGCGGTGGCGCGGAAGGTCGCCCGGCACGTCCGGTTCCGGCACTCGGGACGTCGGATCCCGGACCTCGCGCCGCCGTTGCTTTCGGCCCGTCGGCTGCGGGCAGTGCTCGAACCGGCCCGTCACGAGCAAATCCTCGAGCTCGGCCCGGGAACCGGCGTGCAGTCGATGCACGTCGCGTCGCGGTTGACCTCCGGTGGGCTCACCGTCGCGGGCCTGCAACAACACAGGCTCGCCCACCTCCAGCGCCGGGCCGCCGCCCGCGGCGTGCCGTTGTGCACCGTATTGGCCGACCCGACCCGGCTCCCGTTCGACGACTCAACCTTCGACGCCGGTTACCTGGTGACGACCCTGGTCCAGCTACCTGATCGGCCCGCTGCGCTGAGCGAGTTACGGCGCGTCGTGCGACCAGGCGGCAGGTTGATCGTCGGCGAGTTCGCTGAGGGTCAGCATGTCCCGCTGGGCAAGCTGGTGAGAATGGCCAACCGCGAGGGCCTCCGGTACGTGCGACACGTCGGAGACCCCCTCGCCTACTGCGCCGAGTTCACCACCGGCCGCGACGCTCCCGCACCTCGCGATCAGAAGGGCGGCGGGTCGGGATCAGCGGTTGACTCGGCCGGACCGGCAGGCCGGGCCGGCTCGGGCTCGACGGTGGTGGGTAGCGGACTTGGTTTGGTGCGGTAGGTGTGGCCGGTGGGGCTGGTCCAGACGGTGGATCCGTCGGGTTGTCGTTGCGGTTGCCAGTGGGTGAGGTGTTTGCAGCGGTGATGCCGCCGACATCAGCGGGTGCAGGTTGCCTGTGGCAGGTGGGTCCGCCGTCTTTGGCTGCCTTCAGGTGGTCGAGGTCGCAGGCGACGGCGGGGCGGGTGCAGGAGGCGAAGGTGCAGGTCTGGTCGCGGGCGATGATGAACGCCGCTAACCGCGCCGGCGGCCGATACGTCCTACTGCCGTAGTCCAGTAGCCGGCCGTGGTCGTCGGTGAGCAACCGCCGCCAGGTGCCGGTGTCGTCTTTCGCGATGCGCCGGGCCATGGCCGCGGGGATCGGGCCGTACCCGGCCAACTCACCCGGTTGCTCATCCAGGCCGAGCAGGGTGGAGGCGGCGACGGTGAGCTGCACCGCCGGCCGCGCCCCATGCCGCCGCGTCAGGGCGGGGTCGGCCAGGGCGGAGTCGGCCAGGGTGACCAACGCATCCGCCCGACGCTGATCCGCCGACCGGCTATCACCGCCGTCGCCGAAGATGGTCTCGGCGGCGATCGCGTCGATCGCGGTCAGCACCGTCGCCGCGCCGTCGGCCGGGAGGTAGGCCCAGAGCTGGGCCATGCCGTGCAGGTCGGGGGTGAGCACCACCCGCCGCTGCTCCACCGCATCGGCATGCCGCTCCTGCTCCCCGGCCGGATCCAGGAGCCAGTACGGCCCGGGTGACCGATGCCCGGAACTGGCTGACCGTCTGCTCCGCGCCCTTGTCGAGCACCCGCTCCTCGACCGCCCGGGCCACGTCCTGATTGAGGGGCATGACGGCGGAGGCGAGTAGCTCGGCGTGCCGCGCGGTGATGTCCCCGGCCCGCAACGCCGCCAGCGTCTTCCGCAGCGTGGTGGTGAGCAGCTCCGCGCGGTGCACCTGGGTGGCGGCGGTGGCCGGGGCGATGCGCAGGACCGCGGCGATCTCCTGGATCGACCACTTGTCATTGCTCGGATCATCTCGGGAGATCGCTGCGAGTAGCTCGATCTGCCGAGCCGCGTCGAACCCGGCCTGCCGGCGCAACACCACCAGCAGATCCACCCGACCGATATCCGACAGACTCGAGAGGTTCGCGAACTGGGCGGCGTGCACCGAATCCGGGGTCGGGCGCCAGCTCCGCCAGGGCGGCGATTGAGTCGTCGGGGAGGGTCAGCACGTCGACCGGCGACGGCACATACCCCTCGCTATCGCCGTGCTCCCCGTTCTTCATGACCCAATTCTAGGTCGAGGCAGTGACATTTTCGGGCTATCCACAGACCCAATCTCGAAGAGTTTTCCCTTACCGGATAAGGCGAAACGCGAGCCACACAGCGTAACCAGACAACCGCAGGACCGAAGCGAAACCGCACCCGACAACGCAACCCACGAGCCACGCATCTCGTCGCTGCCGTAGTAAACCGGAGCACGCGAGAACCGCACCCGACAACGCAACCCACAAGCCACGCATCCGTCGCTGCCGCAGTAAACCGGACCGAGCTGAAACAGCAACCCGACAGCGGCCTCAGCCGAACCGATCCCCTGACGCCGACGCGGACAACCCGGTCGTCCGGCGGACCGGCCGGCCTATGCGAGCACCCGAATAGCGAGCCAGCACAACCCGGGCGGTCACCTCGCTGTCCGCCAGCGTTCCGGCAGCGACGGTCGCGCCTGCTTCCCGTCCCTGGGCCAGGCCGCGATCGAGCAGCACACCAGGGGCGAGGAACCACGGCAGCACGCCCACCCGGCTACACCCGGTATCGCGCAGCGCCGCCACGGAACTCGCGACGTCTGGCGCCGCGCAGGTGACAAAACCGGGCCGCACAGGCAACTGCAGCCGCCGAGCAATCCGCACAGCGTGGTGTCGGACGGCGTCATTGGCATCGGCGTGCGTGCTGCCGGTCGCGGCGAGTACCCAGCCGTCCACCGGTTCCGCTTGCGCCGCCCGTTCCACCAGCACGTCGTCCAGATCGGAATCCGGTCCTAGGGTCGCGGTGATGGTGATGTGCATCCGACGATTGGCCAGTGCTGCTGTGCAGACCCGATCAGGGATGTCGGTTCGCGCGTGGAAGGCATTGCCCAACAGCAACGGCACGACCACCACGTCCCCGGCCAGTCCGGCCAAAACTTGGTCCAAACTGGGCAGGGAGAGCTCGAGAAAGCAGAGTCGGACGTCCAGCCCCGGGCGCTGCGTCCGAACCCGATGCGCCAGAGCGTGCAGCGCGGCGGCCGAGCGCGGGTCGCGGCTGCCATGGCCGACCAGCACCAACGTCATAGTCCGGCTCCGGTCAGCCCGCGATTGCGCAACACGCGCCGTTCCAGCGGAGCGAACACCAGGAGATCCACGGCGATACCCACCATGAGCACCAGGACGATCGACGTGATGACCAGCGACATGTCGGACAGGTCGCGGCCCTCGTTGAGCAGATGGCCGAGGCCGAGACCGAGACGCGGCGACAGGACGATGAGTTCGGCGGCCATCAACGACCGCCAGGAGAACGCCCAGCCCTGCTTCAAGCCTGAGACATAGGTCGGCAGCGCAGCGGGCAGCAGCACGTAGCGGATCTGCTGCCACCGGCTGGCGCCCAGGACCCGGCCGGCTCGGATCAGCAGCGGTGGCGTCTGGTCCAGCCCGCCGATCAGCCCCATCGCGATGGACGGGACTGCGCCCAGCAGGATCACCGCGTAGATGGTGGCGTTGGAGAGGTGGAACCACACCACCGCGGCGGGCACCCAGGCCACCGAGGGCAGCGACTGCATCGCCGAGAGCAATGGCCGGAACGCCTTGCGCAGCAAGGAGATCTGCCCCACCACCACGCCGATGACGGTGCCGACGACGAGTGCGATCAGGAATCCCAGCACGCCCCGGCGCAGGCTGGTCCACATGGCCTGAACGGCATCGCCGTTCTCGAACTCCTGACGCAGGGTGCGCCACACGTCGGCCGGTCCGGGCAGGACGTAGTCCGGCTTCACCTTGGCGAGCACGACCAGCTCCCAGATACCGACCAGGAGCAGCACCGCACCGACGGGGGCCAGCACAGCCACCCAGTCGATGCGCCCGCGCGTTGTCCCGGTGGCATCCAGCGCGTCCAGTCCGGAGGCAACCGCCGCGTCGTCCGGACTGAGCACGGACGGGTCAGCCACCGTTGCCATGGCGGCCGATCTCCTCACGCAGCCGGGCGGTTATCTCCCGCGAGAGGGCGCTGACCCCGACGTCCTCGATAGCCCGCGGGTGCTCCAGCTGCACCTGCCATTCCTGCACCACCCGTCCGGGACGCGAGCTCAGCAACACCACTCGCTGACCCAGCCGCGCCGCCTCGCGGACGTTGTGGGTGACGAACACGATGGTGATGCCGGTGCGTTGCCACAACGCGATGAGCTCGCTGTGCAGCACGTCGCGGGTGATCGCGTCGAGTGCTGCGAACGGCTCGTCCATCAGCAGCACCGATGCGTCCTGGGACAGACTGCGTGCCAGGGCGACCCGCTGCCGCTGCCCGCCGGAGAGCTCGTGCGCCCGGCGATCCGCGACGTTGCCGAGCTGGACGAGCTCGAGCAGTTCGCGGGCCCGTTTCCGTCGCTGCACACGGCCGACCTTGCGCAGCTTCAACGCGAGTTCGACGTTGCCGGCAGCGGTGAGCCACGGGAACAGCGCCGCCTCTTGGAACATCAGCGCCGGTTGCCCACCGAGTACCGAGACCGTCCCGCTGGTCGGCTTGTCCAATCCTGCGATCAGCGACAGCAGCGTCGACTTGCCGCATCCCGACGCGCCGACCACGGTCACCAGCTCGCCCGGCGCGACGTTCAGCTCGATCCCGTCGAGTGCCGCCACCGCAGCAGTGCCTCGACCGAACACGCGCCGCACCCCGTGCAGCGCGACCTGCGGGATGTGCGTGGCTGGCGACGCTCCGGCGCGCTGCAGAGTAGCGGTCATGGCTGAGTCCCGTCTTCGCCCAGGCCATCGGCGGACACCGTCGGTTTGCCGGCCGCCTTCAGCACGTTGTTCAACAGTTTCAGGTCGTAGATGCCGGTAAGGTCCGGCACGCTTTTCGCGGTCCCTGCCTTCACTGCGTGTTCCGCCGACTCCTTCAACGTCGCCGCGTACGGATCCCAGCCGACGGTGAGATTGCTCAGCGCCCGGGTGATCACCGCATCGGACAATGCCTTGCCGCTGAGCTTCTTCAGCTCCTGGTTGAGCGTCGTCTTCGCCCACGTTTTGTCGTCATTGATCTTGTCGACGGTGTCGACGTGCGCGCGCAGGATCGCTTCGACGGTGTCGGGGTGCTGGTCGAGGAACTTCTTCGACACCAACAGATTCGTCGTCACGAACTGTCCATGCGGCCACAACGTGCGCTCGTCGACCAGCGTCTTGGCGCCGGCTTCGACGACGAGCCGAGATGCCCATGGCTCGGGCAGCCAGCCGCCATCCACCTGACCTTGTTTGAACAGGTCCAGCGTCTGCGAATTGTCCTGCGCGACCACAGTGACGTCGCTGCCGCCGGTGGTGTCGGTCTTCAGGCCGTGGTCGGCGAGGAAGGCCCGGAGCGCGACATCCTGGGTGTTGCCCAGTTGCGGCGACGCGATCGTCTTGCCCTTGAGGTCGGCGATCGAGGTGATGCTCGGCTTCACCACCAGCGACGCGCCGCCCGAGGCACCGCCGGCGATCAGCCGGACCGCCTCGCCATGCGTTTTCTGGTAGGCGTTGATCGCCGGACTGGGCCCGAGGTAGGCCACGTCGATCGCGCCGGAGAGCAACGCCTCGACCTCGGCCGGCCCCGCGTTGAAGATCTCCGTGTCGAGCTTGGTCTTGCCCAACGCCCGCTGGAACGCGCCGTCGGCCACGCCGAGCACCGGCACGGCATGCGTGACGTTGGCGAAGTAGCCGACGCGCACCTTGCTGGCCGGTCCTTCGTCCTTCTTCGCGGCGCTGCTGGACGAGCAGGCTACGGCCAGGCCGAGCACGAGCGGCAGTGCAAGCAGCGCAGCGAGCGAGCGTCGGATTCGGTGCTGGTGCGGACGTGCGGTCATGACGGTTCTCCTGGGGACGTGGCGACATGGGCGGCGGGCTCGGCTCGGTGAGGAGCCGCCGTACACCGCGCCGCCGCGTCAGCCGATTTGGCGAGTCCCCAGGCCGCGTCGCCCACCATTCCGGCCGCCAGGGTCGCGCCGGTGTCCGGGTCGATGACCAGGAAGCCGCCGGTGCTCCGGTTCGCGCTGTAGTCGTCGACCGCGACGGGTTCGGCGAGGCGCACCGAGATCCGAGCGATGTCGTTCAGCTGCACCGGCGCGGCTGCGACCACCCACGCGTGCTCGTCGAGATCCCAGCGCTGCGTCGCGGCGGACAGCATGCCGCGGGCGACGGCGGTACCCGCTTTGACCAGCACCCGCTGGCGATCACGTCCGGGCACCTCGGCCAGCCAGCACACCAGCCCGTCGACGGCATCGATCACCCGCGGCGGGTCGTCTGGATGCGCCAGAATTTCGCCGCGGCCGATGTCGAACTCGTCGGCCAACCGGACGGTCACCGACTGCCCGGCCACGGCGGTGCGCTCGGCACCGGTCGGGGTGTCGATGGCGACCACCCGCGAGCGCACCCCGCTCGGCAGGGCCACGATCTCGTCGCCGACGCTCACTGCCCCGGACGCCAGCCGCCCGGCCAGACCGCGGTAGTCGGGATGCGCTGCGGTACGCGGCCGCAGCACCAACTGCACGGGTAGGCGAAACGGCGCCAGCTCCGCGCCGACGGTGCCGTCCAGTTCTTCCAGCAGGGTGAGCAGCGGCGGCCCGGCGTACCAGCCCGGGCCGGCCACGGCGACGTTCTCGCCGGTCAGGGCGGAGATCGGCACCACGTGTGAGTCGGTCAAGCCGACCGATCCGGCCAGCTGCCGAATGTCGGCGGCCACCGCATCGAAACGGTCCCTGCGCCAGCCGACGGCATCCATCTTGTTCACCGCGAACACCACCTGCGGCACCCGCAACAGTGCCATCACCGCGACATGCCGTCGGGTCTGGACGCTCACCCCGTTGCGTGCATCGACGAGAATCAACGCCGCGTCCGCGGTGGAAGCACCGGTCACCGTGTTGCGGGTGTACTGCACGTGACCCGGCGTGTCGGCGAGGATGAACGACCGGTGCGGCGTCGCGAAGTAGCGGTAGGCGACGTCGATGGTGATGCCCTGCTCCCGCTCGGCGCGCAAACCGTCGGTGAGCAGAGCGAGATCGAATTCGCCGGCGCCGCGGTCGCGACTGGCCCGCTCGATCGCCTCGTGCTGGTCGGCCAGGATCGACTTGGTGTCCACCAGCAACCGTCCGACCAACGTGGACTTGCCGTCGTCGACGGAGCCGGCCACCACCAGCCGCAGCGGCGCCAGTGTTTGCACAGGCACCGTCATCAGAAGTAGCCCTCGCGCTTGCGATCTTCCATCGCGGCTTCGCTGAGCTTGTCGTCGGCGCGTGACGCACCACGCTCGGTGATCCGGCTGACCGAGATCTCGGCGATCACGTCGCCGACCGTCGCCGCGTCGGACTCCACCGCACCGGTGCAGGAACCGTCGCCGACGGTCCGGTAGCGCACCGTGCGGCGGTGCACCGTCTCGCCCGGCCGCGGGCCACCCCACGGCCCGGAGCTGAGCAGCATGCCGTCGCGCAGATAGACGTCGCGCTGGTGCGTGAAGTAGATCGACGGCAAGTCGATGCTCTCGGCCTCGATGTAGCGCCAGACATCGAGTTCTGTCCAGTTGGAGATCGGGAACACCCGGGTGTGCTCCCCGGGCGCGTGCCGGCCGTTGTACATGGTCCACAGCTCCGGTCGCTGCCGGCGCGGGTCCCAGCCGCCGAACGCGTCCCGGATGGAGAAGATGCGTTCCTTCGCCCGCGCCTTGTCCTCGTCGCGGCGGCCACCACCGAGTACTGCGTCGAACTTCTGCTCGGCGATGGTGTCGACCAGCGGCACGCTCTGCAACGGGTTGCGGGTGCCGTCGGGCCGCTCGGTCAGCCGGCCGTCGGCGAGCCAGTCCGCCACCTGCGCGACGACCAGCCGGTGCCCACCGGCGGCCACGGTCTCGTCCCGGAAGGTCAACACTTCCGGGAAGTTGTGACCGGTGTCGACGTGCAGCAGCGTGATCGGCAGCGGCGCCGGCCAGACCGCCTTCCGGGCCAGGTGCAGGAGCACCGCCGAGTCTTTGCCGCCGGAGAACAGCAGCGCCGGCCGGTCGAACTCGGCGACGACCTCGCGGATGATCTGGATGGCCTCGGCCTCCAGCTCCCGGATCGCTCCGCCCGCGCGGTCGACGTTCTTACGTTCGAGTGTTGTCGTCATCGAAGCGTCCCTGGTGTGCCGGTTTCGGGGTCCCCGCGAAAACGCGGAGTGCTTTTCGCGGAGCGTTTTCGTGGGGTAATCACAGGTGGATGCCGCATTCGGTTTTCTCCGTGCTGGACCAACGGCCGGCGCGCGGGTCCTCGCCGGGCTTGACCGCGCGGGTGCACGGCGCGCAACCGATCGACGGATACCCCTTGCGTAGCAGGGGATTCACGATCACGTCGTGCTCCGCGATGTACTCCTCCAGGTCGTCATCGGTCCACGCGGCGAGCGGCGAGATCTTGACCATGTCGCGCTTCTCGTCGTAGCCGATGACCGGCGTGTTGGCCCGCGTCGGCGCTTCGACGCGCCGCACACCGGTGGCCCACGCGTCGTAGTTCGCCAAGGCGGCGTCCAGCGGAGCGGTCTTGCGCATCGCGCAGCACAGGTCAGGGTTGCGCTCGTGCAGCCGGGCACCGAATTCGGCGTCCTGTTCGGGGACGGTCCGAGTTGCTGTCAGGTTCAGCACCGTCAACTGGTAGGTCTCGGCGACCAGGTCACGCGTCGCGATCGTCTCGGCGAAGTGGTAACCGGTGTCGAGGAACAGCAGATCGGCATCGGGCGCAGCGCGACGGGCCAGATGTGGCAGCACGGCGTCCTGCATGGACGCGGCGATCGCAAACCGGCCACCGAAGGTCTCGGCTGCCCAACCGATCACGTCGACTGCCGGCGCGTCGCGCAGCTCGGCGTCGGCCCGGTCCGCGAGTGCGCGCAGGTCCATCTTTTGCGCTGTCATCCGGTCACCAGGGCCCGGCTCAGCCCGACGAAGCTGACGACGAATACCCGGGCACAGCCGACACACCGCCACGCGGCGCGCGGCTCGGCCTCCGGCCGCAGGTCCTCTTCGCCACAGAACGGGCAGTAGTACGGCACGGCGCGTTGCGTACCGTGCCCCGGTGCGGCCGGCTCGTCCGCGCCGCCGCGCGGGTCGGCGATCGGGGGCCGGCTCATCGAAGATCTCCGTCGTCCGCGCGGGCGACCCACTCCGCGAAGCGTTCTCCGTCGCGGCGTTGCTCGGCGAAAGAGCGCACGATCCGCTCGACGTAGTCACCGAGCTCACTGCTGGCGACTTTGTGACCGCGCAGTTTCCGACCGAATCCGGCGTCCAACCCGAGACCGCCGCCCAGATGCACCTGAAAGCCCTCCACCTGTCGGCCGTCGCCGTCGACCACGAGCTGGCCCTTCAAGCCGATGTCGGCTGTCTGGATCCGCGCGCAGGAGTTCGGGCACCCATTCAGATGGACGGCAATCGGCTGGTCCAGCTCGATAGCTGCCAGCCGCTCCTCCAGCTCCTCGACGAGCTGATGGGCGCGGGCCTTCGTCTCAACGATGGCCAACTTGCAGAACTCGATGCCGGTGCACGCCATCACGCTGCGCCGCCAGGTGGACGGACGCGCCTGCAGACCGAGGTCGGCCAGGTTGGCGATCAACGTCTCCACCCGGTCCGCGTCGACGTCGAGCACGAGCAGCTTCTGCAACGGGGTCAGCCGCACCCGTTGACTCCCGGCTGCCTCTGCCGACTCGGCGACCGACAGCAACGCCTTGCCGGTAACTCTTCCGGCCACCGGTGCGAAGCCCACGTAGGAGCGGCCGTCGCGCTGCCGGTGCACGCCGATGTGATCGATCGGATGGTCCGGGACGGACGCGGCCGGGCCGTCAGCGAGGCGCCGGCGCAGGTACTGCGTTTCCAACACCTCGCGGAACTTCTCCGTACCCCAGTCGGCGACCAGGAACTTCAGCCGAGCGCGGTGCCGCAGCCGCCGGTATCCGTAGTCGCGGAAGATCTGCACGACGCCGTGCCACACGTCGGGGACCTCAGCCAGCGACACCCACGCACCGAGTCGCTGAGTGAGCATCGGATTGGTCGACAGCCCGCCGCCGACGAGCACGTCGAACCCCGGTCCCAGTTCGGGGTGCTCGACACCGACGAAGGCCACATCGTTGATCTCCGGCACGGTGTCGGCCAACCAGGAGATCGCGGTCTTGAACTTGCGCGGCAGGTTGGCCAGCGACGGGTCGCCGATGAACCGCTGCTTGATCTCGGTGATGGCCGGCGTGCCGTCCAGCACCTCATCGGCGCTGATCCCGGCCACCGGTGAGCCGAGGATCACCCGCGGGACGTCGCCGCACGCCTCGGTCGTGGACAGCCCGACTGCCTCCAAACGGCGCCAGATCTCCGGGACGTCCTCCACCCGGATCCAGTGCAGCTGGATGTTCTGCCGATCGGTGATGTCGGCGGTGTCCCGCGCGAACTCGACCGAGATCTGTGCGATGACGCGCAGCTGTTCGGTGCTCAGCGCGCCCCCGTCGATCCGAACACGCATCATGAAGAACTCGTCGTCCAGCTCTTCGGGCTCGAGGGTGGCGGTCTTACCGCCGTCGATGCCTGGCTTGCGCTGCGTGTACAGGCCCCACCAGCGGAACCGGCCGCGTAGGTCGGCGGGGTCGATCGAGGCGAACCCACCGTGCGCGTAGATCGTCTCGATGCGAGCGCGCACGTTCAGCCCGTTGTCGTCCTTCTTCCCCTGCTCGTTCTTGTTCAGCGGCTCGCGGTAACCCAGCGCCCATTGACCGTTGCCGCGGTTGGACGCGGGGCGGCGGGCGGACGGGACGGTGGCAGTCATCGATGCGGCTCCGGCGTTGCTGGTTCGGGGTCACCAGACGCCGGGCCACGCTGCACCGGTGCGCGTCAATGGGCACACGGTGAATCCAGCGCGCTCGGCGCCGGATCAGGAAGAAATCGGTCGGCGCGAGTCAGAGAACGCGCTGACACGCCGCGCTAATGACGCGGCTGAGGTCGACGTGGCGACGTGCCACGAGCAGGACCCCACGACCAGACATGGGACCAGCTTCTCACGTCTCGGGATCAGCCGTCCAACTCTTCGAGCCGCCGATTACGTCAGACGGGTCACAGCGCCGATCGTGATCACGGCCGGCGCTGCGATCGAGTCCACGCTCGTCGGCTCGGCCAGGTCGGCCAGCGACAGGTCGAGGCGACGCTGCTCGCTGGTCGACGCAGCGGCGATCACCGAGACCGGAGTCGCGGCCGGCCGGCCAGCCGCCAGCAGTGCCGAGGCCATGGCAGCCGCGTTGGCCAGCCCCATCAGCACCACGATCGTCCCGGTGAGCTGTCCCAGCGCCGTCCAGTTGACCAACGAGTCCGGATGCCCGGGCGGCAGATGGCCGGAGACCACGACCGCCTCGTGCACCACGCCACGATGGGTGACCGGCACACCGGCCAGGGCCGGTGCGGCGAAGGCGGAGGACAGACCGGGCACCACGATGGTCGGGATCCCGGCGGCGGCAAGTGCCTGCACCTCCTCGAAACCGCGGCCGAAGACGAACGGGTCGCCGCCCTTCAGCCGGACCACGAACCGGCCGGCCTGGGCGTGCTCGACCAGTGCTGCGTTGATCGACTCCTGTGCCATGGACCGGCCGTGCGGAATCTTGGCGGCATCGACGATCACGGCGTTCTCCCGCACCCCCTCCAACAATTCGCCGGGCGCCAGGCGGTCCACCACGACCACGTCGGCAGCGGCGAGCAGCCGAGCCCCGCGAACGGTGATCAGCTCCGGATCGCCCGGCCCACCGCCGACGATCGCCACGCCAGCCTGCCGCTCTGCTGCCGCCACCCCGCTGCGCAGCGCGTCGACCAGCCCGTCACGGACCTGCCCAGAGCGATGGTGGTCACCGCCGGCGAGCACGCCGATCTGCAGCCCGTCGTGACCGCCCACAGCCGGTGTCACCGCGGAGCCGAGCGCGCCCTTGTCCGCCCGGACGCAGAAGATCCGCAACGCGTCGGCTTCTGCGACGACCGCCTCGTTCACGGCTGGCTGGTCGGTGGCGGCCATCGCGTACCACGCCCCGGCCAGATCACCAGCCGCATAGGGACGCCGGATCCAGGTGAGCCGGCCACCCTCGGCCAGGCCTTGCAGCGCGGTCTGCACCTGCGGCGAGATGACAGTCACGTCCGCGCCGGCGCGCAGGAACCGGTGGATGCGCCGGGTCACCGACGACCCACCGCCGATGATCACCACCCGCCGCTCGGCCAGGTGCAGGCCGGCCAGGTAGGGATCGGCGGGCCGGGTCATGACGAGCACCCTTTCACGCCCACCGCGGGAGGGGGTCGGGTCAGCTGGTGGCGGCGGTGTGCAGGGCTCGCGCGGTGAGCACTCGAGCCAGGTGGCGGCGGTACTCCTCGTCGGCGTGCAGGTCACTGACCGGCTCGGTGCCCTCGTCGGCCTGCGCTGCGGCTTCCACGATGGACGCCCCGCCGGCCAAGGCCCGTTCCGTTGCCGTGGCGCGCAGCGCGGCCGGGCCCATATTGGCCAACGCGACCCGGCCGGCCACGCTGGCCGCGCCGACGATGGCCCAGTCGTTGCCGCGCCGGGTGAACTTCTCGTAGCCCCAGCCCTGGCCGGCCAGTGACGGCACCCGGATCTCGACGAGCAGCTCGTCCTCGCCGAGCGCGGTGGAGAAGAACCCGGTGAAGAAGTCCTCCGCGGCGATCTCGCGGCGGCCCGACGGACCCTGTCCGACCATGGTCGCGCCGACGGTCAGTGCCGCGAGGGGCATGTCGGCGGCCGGGTCGGCATGCGCCAGTGATCCGCCGAAGGTGCCGCGGTGGCGGACCTGCGGGTCGCCGACCTGATGCGCGGCGTGCGCGAGCAGTGGCGCATGCTCGGCCAGCACCGCCGAGCCGGCCACGGCGGCATGGGTCGTCGTCGCGCCGATCGCCACGGTGTCGCCGTCGAGGCGCACGTAGTCCAACTCGGCGATCCGGCCGATGTCGATGAGCACACCGGGCATGGCCAGATGCAACTTCATCATCGGCAGCAGCGAGTGGCCGCCGGCAAGCAGCTTCGCCTCGTCGCCGTGTTCCTGCAGCAGGGCGAGCGCCTCGTCGACGGAGGATGCTCGCACGTAGTCGAACTGGGACGGGATCATGCTCCGGCTCCCTCGCCCGCTGGGACGGTCGCCGCATTGCCTTCGGCGGCGGCCAGCACAGCCCGGACGATGTTGTGGTAACCGGTGCATCGGCAGTAGTTGCCCTCGAGCCCCTCGCGCACCTGTTCCTCCGTCGGGTGCGGGTTCTGCTGGAGCAGCCCTACCGATGCCATCACCATCCCCGGCGTGCAGAAGCCACACTGCAGCCCGTGTTCGGCGCGGAACGCCTTCTGCATCGGGTGCAGCTCGCCATCGGTGGCGAGGCCCTCAGCGGTGACGACCGTGCCACCGTCTGCCTGCGCGGCCAGCACCGTGCACGACTTCACCGACTCACCGTCGAGCAACACGGTGCACGCACCGCAGGATGTGGTGTCGCAGCCGACGTTGGTGGCGCGCAGGCCGAGCGCGTCCCGCAGATAGTGCACGAGCAGCAGCCGCGGCTCGACCTCGTCGCTGTGCTGCTCGCCGTTGACCGTGATCGCGACCTGCATCAGCTGTTCCCTCCGTCAGTTGACCGGGCGGCTTGGACGGCCCGCCACACCCGCATCGGCGAGGTGGGCATGTCGATATGCCGGACCCCGAGATGACTCACTGCGTCGACCACCGCGTTCTGCACTGCAGGGGTTGCTCCGATCGAACCGGCCTCGCCGATGCCCTTTGCGCCCAAGGGGTTGTAGGTGGTGGGCGTGGCCATGTCGACGAGCTGGAACATGGGCACTTCGGTCGCGGACAGGAACGGATAGTCGGCCAGGCTGGCGGTCATCGGGTTGCCGTCCGGGTCGTACACGAACTCTTCCAGCACGGCCTGGGCTGCGCCTTGCGCGATTCCGCCGTGACGCTGACCCTCGGCCAGCAACGGGTTGAGGATGGTGCCGGCGTCGTCCACCGTCACCATCCGGCGCAGTGTCACCTTGCCGGTCTCGATGTCGACGTCGACCACCGCGACGTGCGCGCCGAACGGGAAGGTGGGTCCCGGCGCGGAGAACACGGTGTGGACGAACAGCCGTTCCTTGGCTGCGAGATCGGCCAGCGAGACCGCCGAGCCCGGCACGCCCACCACGACGATCGACGCGGTCCCGGTGTCGATGCGCAGGTCGTCCGGGTTGGCCTCCAGCGCTTCGGCGGCCCGCTCCCGAGCCAGGTCGATCAGCTCCCGGGACGCCTGCCGCACTGCGGCGCCGCCCTGTTGCAGGCTGCGCGATCCCCCGGTGCCGCCACCCTTCGGGATCAGGTCCGTGTCGCCGTGCGTGACGGTGATCTTCTCGACCGGGATGCCG
Source organism: uncultured Actinomycetota bacterium (assembly GCA_963703085.1). Lineage (GTDB taxonomy): Bacteria > Actinomycetota > Actinomycetes > Mycobacteriales > Jatrophihabitantaceae > DATAEG01. The sequence continues at coordinate 658,877 of OY969789.1, forward strand.
AGCTCTTCGCTGGCCAGCATGGCCCACGCCGTCGCGTGGCCCTGACCGTGCGGGGAGGTGCCGGTCAGGATCGTCGCGCTGCCGTCGGGGTGCACCTCGACCGTCGCGTTCTCGGTCGGAGGTCCCGACTCGTCACCGCCACCGGTGATCTCGACGTAGGACGCCATCCCGATGCCCAGTTGCAACCGCTCGCCCGCGTCGCGGCGGCGCTGCTGCTCGGCGCGCAGGTCGGCGTAGCCGGCGGCATCCAGCGCCTTGTCCAGGGCGACGGCGTAGTCGCCGGTGTCGTACTTCGCGCCGAAGCCGTTGTCGTGCGGCTCGCTGAACGGCGGGAGCAGATTGCGCCGGCGAACCTCGGCCGGGTCCATCCCGATCTCCGCGGCGAACAGATCGACCGCGCGCTCGATGGCGGCTGTCGCCTCCGGGCGTCCGGCGCCGCGGTACGCACCGATCGGAGTCGTCGTGGTGACCACGCTGCGCGCGTAAGCCTCCACCTTCGCGATCGCGTACGTACCCGGTGCCATCAGCCGGGTGAGCGACGGCAGGATCGCACCGATCTTCGGGTACGCGCCGCAGTCCTGAATGATCTCGAGCAGGTATGCCTCGATGGTGCCGTCGCGCTTGCCGCCCATCGTCACCGTCTGGGTCTGCGCCCGGCCGTGCGTCATGGCCAGCAGATTCTCGTACCGCGTCTCGGTCCACCGCGCCGGGCGAGCGAGCTGCTTGGCGATCCAGGCCACCACCACATGTTCGGGGTCGACGCCGAACTTGGCACCGAACGCGCCGCCCACGTCCGGGGTGATCACCCGGACCAAGGACTTGTCGACGCCCAGCCGCGCAGCCAGCCCGCTTTGGGTGCCCTGCGCGCCCTGGTTGGGGATCCAGGCCGTCAGCCGGCCGTCGTCGCCCCACGCGGCTGCCGCGGCCCGGGTCTCCATCGGCGCCGGGGCCACCCGCTGGTTCACCACCCGCTGGGTGACGACCGCCTCGCACCCATCGAAAAGACCCTCGCTGGGCGCGTCGCCGAAGGTGCAGGCCACGTTGCTGCGGGCGTCAGGGAACACCAGGATCTCGTCGCGTGCCGCGTCCTCCATCTCGACGACCGGCGGCAGCGGCTCGTAGTCCACTTCGACGAGGTCGGCGGCGTCCTCACCCTGGTAGTGCTGCTCAGTCACCACAGCCGCGACCGCCTCACCGACGTACCGGACCACGTCGACAGCCAGCATCGGCTGGGACATGTGCTCGGAGATACCCGGCATGAACGGCGGCGCCGGATCCAGCTCCACATCGGTGCCGGTGAACACGGCGAGCACACCGGGCGCCTCTCGGGCTGCGGTGGCGTCTATGCCGGCGATGCGGGCATGCGCGATGGGTGAGCGCACGAACGTCACCGACGCCGCGCCGGTGAGCTGCTCGTCGACGACGTCGTCGACGTAGACGCCGCCGGTGGTGAGGAACTTGGGGTCCTCGGTGCGCAGCACGCGCGTCCCGAGAATGCTGCCGCGAGCAACGTCGGTCACAGGGCGAGTCCATTCATGGTGAGCGGGTGGTCCGGTCGGCGATGCCGAATCCCGACGCTACAACCCAGCCGGTCAGGAGCGCTTGCGAGCCGGCCGGGGGATCGCGGGAATCGCGGTATAGGTGATCTCCACCCGCCGGGCGCCCGCCGGCCGGCGCGCCGGGTCCTTGCGATCGCGGAACCCGTCCACCAGCTCTTCCACCATTTCGTTGATGTGCTCGAGTTCCTCGACGGTCAGCCACATGAAGGACCTGGTCAGGGTCGCGGCATCGCGCCAGTCATCGGGTTCGCTCTCCTCTTGGGCGAACCAACGCAGCACGTCCTCGCGCCCACGGTCCAGCATGCGGGTGACCAGCGTCGTTTCTGCGGCAATGGACGCGCGCGGCTGGTCCGGGCTGATCGCGAACCCACCGGGGTTAATCTTCCACCGCCGCTCCCGGCCATCAGCGGACTCGACTTCGACGACGATCTGCCATCTGGCCAACTGCCGCAGGTGATAGCTCATCGCGGACGGGCTGATCCCAGCCACTTCCGCGATCTCGGTGGCGGTGCGTTCCGCCTGATCCGGCTGACCCCCCTGATCCCCCTGATCCATCAGCTCGTCCAGGATCACCAGCCGGGCCGGATGGGCCAGCGCTTTGATGGCCGCGGGGTCGCGCAGCACCACCCTGTCCGGGTCGCGCTCTTCCCGGGTCCTTTTCGGCGCCATGACCGAAGCGTAAGGCACCGCAGGTCTTGACACGGCAAAGTGTGAAGGATTATTTTCACAATATGTCTTTCACATCTGCGGCCGAGAAGCCGACCCTGCTGCTGCGCAACCGCGACTTCGCGCTGGCCGTCGGTGCCCGGGCCACCTCCTTCATCGGCGACGAAGCAGCCGTGGTCGCGCTGACGCTGGCGCTGGCTCCGCATGGCCCGTGGGCGGTAGCGCTGCTCATGCTCGCTGGGTTCGCTCCGCTGATCGTGATGGCGCCGATCACCGGCGTGCTGGTGGACCGCTACGACAGCCGCCGGCTGCTGGTGTGCACCGGCTCCGCGCAGGCAGTCATCTGCCTGGCGCTGGCATTCACCACGTCGTTGCCGACGACGATCGGTCTTGTGGCGCTGCTCGGCGCGGGCCAGTCGATCGTCAGTTCCACCTGGTCGGCTTTGGTGCCTGGCATCGTCGGCAAGCAGAACATGGCCCGTGCGGTCGGGCTCTCCCAGGCGTTCACCAACTCGGCGATGGTCATCGCCCCTGCCGTCGGCGGCGTGTTGGTCGGCATCGGCGGTGCGAAGTTGGCGCTGCTGCTCGACGTGGGCACTTTCGCTGTTCTGGTGGTGGCCGGTGCGTCGGTCCGTCACCGGCGCCAAGTCACCCGCGCCGCAGGCGAGCCGACCCGATGGAAGGAAGGCGCCCGGGTGATCCGGGCCGACCGGGTACTGGCGATGCTGATCGGAATGCTGTTCACGTTCGCCCTACTGGGTGCGATGGTGAACGTGGTCGGCGTGTTCCTCATTCGCTACACGCTGCACGCCGGGCCCGGTTGGTACGGCGCCGAGTCCGCAGTCTTCGGGTGCGCGATGGTGCTGGGTTCGCTCTGCATGTCCCGCATCTCCGGGGAGCACCGGCTCATCCAGTCCACCATGCTGTCGATGATGATGCTGGCCGTGTCGATGATCGGCTACGCAAGCGCGCCGGGCATCCTCTGGCTGTTCTTCCCCGCCGTTGTAGGCGGTCTGGGCAACGCTTTGCTGAATGCTTCGGTGAACACCGTCGTCGCATTGCGGATCCCTGAGGAGGTCCGCGGACGAGTGGCCGCAACGCTCGGCGGCGTGATGTCCGGCGCGATGGCCGGCGCCATCTTGCTCGGCGGGGTAGCGGCTAACCTGCTGACCCCGCGCGAGGTGTTCCTGCTCGCGGGCATTGTCGGGCTGGCCGTCCCGCTGACCCTCGGCCCGCGCTTGCTGCGCCACCACACCCACGAACTGAGTCTGGTCGACCTCGCCGCCTAGTGACTCCGGGGCGTCCGTGCTCCGCGGCCGGCAGCGCCACCGCTCGAGCGACGCATCGGGCGGCGGAATTCTCACTGGCGCGGTGCGTCAGGATCGAGTCATGCCTGCAGTTGTCACAGAGCCGGATGAGATTCGTAGTGCGATCACCGCCGTCCTCGCCGCGGACCCGGTGCGCCACACCGTGCTCGGGACAGCGGCGGCCACGCTCGGCCCGGACGCCTGGTGCGCAGTCGGGACCGGTCCCAGCGAGGGCGCGATCGCGCTGCGGTCCCAGTCGATCTTTCCGGTGGCCGTCACCGCCGGATGGCATCCCGACGACGTCGCCACCCTGGCCGACTTGATCGACGGCCTGCCCGAGCTGATCGGGCTCAGCGGAGCCGCCGCGGCAGTCGCCTCCGTGCAGGCGGCGCTGCCCCGGAAGGTGACGCATCGGCTCAACCAGCGCCTCTACCGGCTCGATGACTTGACTCCGCCCACCGCAGTCGCCGGCACGGCAGCGGCCGCCACCGCGGCCGATCGGGAGCTGCTCGAGGCCTGGTCGGCCGCCTTCATCGTCGATGCGCATTCGCACACCCGGCAGGAACCCGAGGCGGCCGCCGAACGAATGCTGACGGCCGGCACTGCCTGGCTGTGGCTGGTGGAGGGCACCCCGGTGTCGCTGGCCCGCCGCCAACCGACGAATGCGGGCAGCGCGAGAATCGGCCCGGTGTACACGCCCCCCGAGCAACGCGGCCACGGCTATGCCTCCGCGGTTACCGCGCAGGCCACGGCGGAAGTTCTCGCCGAAGGATCGATCCCCGTCCTGTTCACCGACCTGGCGAACCCGATCTCCAATGCCATCTACCAGCGCCTGGGCTATCGACCCGTCGACGACTACACCCAGCTCGGCTTCGGCTGACGATCAATCCGGCAGCAGCGGCACCTCCATGCCGCGCTCGCGGCCGACCAGCACACCGCGGGTAAGCGCTGTGGTACCGAATCGGTCGCGGACGCCGTCCACGGCCTCGTCCAGGTCGCTCATCCGGCGGTCGCGAAACGGCAGCTCCAGCTGCACCGCGCGCACATCGTCCAGGTTGGCCAGGGCGACCCCGACCAGCGTCACGCCGCGCTCGCGGATCAATGGCATCGCAGCGATCAGCAACGACCGCGCCGCGGTCAGGATGCTGGCGCTGTCCGCGGTGGGCCAGGGCATCGTGTGCGAGCGGGTGACCCGCGCATAGTCGTCGAAGCGCAGCCGCAGCACCACCGTGCGGCAGACCCGCTGCGCACTGTGCAGCCGGCGCACCACGCGGTCGATCAGTCCGATCAGCGTGGCTTCGAGTTCCGGCTGAGGATGGCGTCGGTGCCCGATCGCCCGCTGTGCCCCGATGGAGCGGCGCCGTCGACCGACCTGGACCGGTCGCGGGTCGCGGTTGTGCGCCAGGGCGTACAGGTGCCGACCCGACCCCGGGCCGAGCATCGCCACCAACGCCGGCTCGCCGAGATCGGCCACTTCGGCGACGGTGCGAATCCCCCGGGTGTGCAACTTGGCTGCGGTAACCCGCCCGACACCCCACAATCGCTCCACCGGCAGCGGATGCAGGAAATCCAGCTCGCCGCTCGGGGGAACCACCAGCAGCCCGTCCGGCTTGGCGACGCCGCTGGCCACCTTGGCCAGGAACTTCGTCCGGGCCACCCCGACCGTGATGGCCAGCCCGACCCGTTCCCGCACGGCGGCGCGCAGCCTGCTGGCGATCTCGACCGGCGCTCCGCTGACCCGGGCCAGGCCGCCGACATCGAGGAACGCCTCGTCGATCGACATGCCCTCGACCAGCGGCGTGGTGTCGTCGAAGACTGCGAAGACAGCCTTGCTCGCCTCGACGTACGCGGCGAAGCGCGGCGGGACCACCACCGCCTGCGGGCACAGCCGACGGGCTTCGCGCCCGCCCATGGCAGTGCGCACCCCGAAAGCCTTGGCCTCGTAGCTGGCCGCGAGCACCACCCCACCGCCGACGACGACCGGCCGGCCGCGCAGCCAGGGGTGGTCGCGTTGTTCCACGGACGCGTAGAAGGCGTCCAGATCAGCGTGCAGGATCGACGCCTCGCCGGACGTCGAGCTGCGCATAGAACATATGTTCGCATATTCCTCGCCCCAACGCGTCAGGCTCTCTGACATGGTCCGAGACGACCAGCTGCAGCCGGGCAATCGAGTGATCACGTACTCGCCTTTCGGCCTTGCTCCGCGCTCGGTCGACCTCGGATCGCGCGGACATGATCTGGATCCCGCGGATACGAACGGGGGGTGCGGCCCGTGTGACAGGGTCGGGTCATGAGCTCGGACCATGATCGTGTGACGACTCACGTCGCGATATCGGCAGCATTGGGTCAGTTGTCAGATCAACAGGTGGTCGAGCTGTTGAGCCGGCGTGATCAGCAACGGGCTGGTATCGGTGGGTCCACTCGAGTTGTTCGAGTGGCGGGCACGCCGGTCTTCGTCAAACTTGTCCCCGTCACCGACGTGGAGCGGGCCGCCGGCTCGGACTGCACTGCGAACCTTTTTGCACTCCCGCCGTGGTACCAGTACGGCGTTGGCGAAGGGTCCGCAGGCTTCAGCGTATGGCGAGAGTTGTCGATCCATCGATGGGCGAGCGACTGGGTTCGCGATGGTGAGTGTGTGAACTTCCCCGTCCTGCACCACTGGCGGGAGCTGCCTCGGCAAGGCCTCGATTCACAGCCAGCCGGCTCGCCGGACATCGATTGCGCTATTCAGTTCTGGGGTGGGTCACGTGCCGTCGAGACCCGGTTGCAGGCGCTCGCCGGGGCGAGCACCGTCGTCGCGCTCTTCCTCGAGCACGTTCCGTTCGTCCTCCGCGGCTGGCTTACCGACCAACTCGCAGCGGGAGCCGCGCAGGGGGCGGCAGCGGTGCGGCTCGTGGACCAGCAGCTGCTCCCAGCCGTCGGCCACCTTCGCTCACGCGGCGTGTCTCACTTCGATGCGCACTTTGACAACGTCCTGACGGACGGGCAGCGGATCTACCTGTCCGACTTCGGATTGGCGACGTCGCGACATTTCCAGCTCGATGACGCGGAACGCGACTTCGTCGCGCTCACCGCCGACCACGACCTTGCCTACTGCGCCTCGGCCCTGGTCAACTTGGTCACCGGCACGCTGCTGAATTTCGACGGACCCAGGGAACGAAACGAGTACGTGCGGCGCTGCAAGCTCACAGGTAGGGCGCCTGGCCTGACTGGACTCTGCGCCGAGACCGTCATGAGGTACGCGGGTATCGCCACGATCGTCAACGACTTCTACTGGAGACTGCACGGCGGCGAGCTAACTGCCGAGTATCCGGCCGTTGCGATCGCTACAGCACTGAACCGGGCCGGCCTTCTACGTGCGTAGCCTTCGCTTACGAGGGCTGACACGCTTCAATACAAGCTCGCTCGGCCAAGTTCTTGACGCAAGACACCGGCACGCGGGTCAGGCTTCTCGGCAGAGTTTCGCCGAGGGGGGACGGCGACGTACCCGCAGCTGCTGACCCGCGAGCTGGGCGATGGCTGGGTCTCGACGCGCTGGCGGTCGCCTATCGGCCGCGCGTTCCCGTGACCGTCACCGGCACCGGCACCGGCACCGTCACCGGCACCGGCACCGGAAACCTCGTGCCGAACTCTTCGGCGCTGTGGCTGACCTGCAGCAGGGTCCGCGCATACTTGCCGAGGTAGTCAGGGTTCTCGCTCAGGCAGTCATGGGCTATCGGCTGGTGTTGCGGGAGTGCCGGTTAGCGATGGTGTGACGGGAGGCGCCCGCGCTCAGGGCCCGGCACAGGACAGCGCGGTTAGCGTTGCGCAGTCAAGCGATCCGGCGAACGCCAGCGGGCTTTAGGTCGAACGCATGGGGATGTAAGGCTGTCGCAATCGCCTCGATGCCCTCGATAAGCCTGGGTCCGGGGCGCACCACAAGACCGTCGGCATCGATCGCCCAGACCGGCAAGCCCGGTAACCGCTCGGTCACGACCACGGCCTGCCCGGCGGCGCCGTCCAGATCGAAGCCGCAGGGCGCAACGAGGACCAGATCGGGGCGTGCGTCGATGATGTCGTCCCAGCTGCGTTCGCGGGAGTGTTCGCCGGCGTCTGATGCAACGGGCTGCCCGCCGGCGGCGATGATGAGGTCCGGCACCCAGTGGCCGCCGGTGAACGGCGGATCGATCCATTCGAGTACGGCAACACGCGGACGTGGCTGGGCGGCGACGCGCGACGCAACCGCATCCAGACGCAGCCGCAGCCCGGTGACGAGTTCATCGGCGCGCTGCTCGACACCGAGCCGCTTTCCGACGATCGTGATCGAATCCAGGACGTCGTCCAGGGTATGCGGATCGAGTGAGATGACCTCGGCGCGGCAGCCCAGGTAATCGAGCGCGTCTTCGACGTGGTTGGTCGGCAGAGCGCAGACGCGGCACAAGTCCTGGGTGAGGATGATTTCTGGCGCGATCTCCGCGAGCGCTCCGGCGTCGAGCGTGTAGAGATCTTGGCCTGCGGCCAGTTGCTCGCGGACGTAGCGATCGATGTCGCCTGCCGTCATCGCGGATGTGTCGCGGCCCCCCACGACGATCCGCTTTTCCAGGCGCGCCCGGGGTGGTTCGTTGCACTCGAACGTCACGCCGACAAGCTCATCATCGAGGCCGAGCGCGTAGACGATCTCCGTTGCTGACGGGAGCATCGACACGATCCGCACGTGAGGACCCTAGGCCACCGCAGTTGCTCGTCGCCGGTCGTGTGCTCTCGATGCTCCGCTCAGGTCATAGAGACCAGGCGCGCGCCGCCGTCGGTCTCCAGGATGGTGCCGGTGATGTTGCCGTTGGTGGCGGCAAGGACCACGACGTCGGCTACCTGGTCGGCGTCGGCGATGCGTCCGGTAGGCAGTGCGGCGGCGGCCGAGCGGAACACCTCCGCTCGGGCGTCCTCGGGCATGGCGCTCCACCGGGGGGTGTCGATGAAGCCCGGACTGACGGCGTTGACGCGGACCGGTGCCAGTTCCACTGCGAGGGGCTTGACGAGTGCCTCGACGGCACCGTTGATCGCCGCGATGCCGGCAGTCCCCGGCAGACCGGCGCGGGCGGTGATCGCGCCCACGAGCGTGATCGAGCCGTCGGCGGCGAGGTGGGGTGCGACGGCTTGGACCGCGGTCAGATGAGCCCAGAACTTCCCGTCGAACGCTGTGCGCAGCGCGTCCAGATCCAGGTCCGCGAGTGCGCCCATCCCGCCGGGCCCGCTGAGGGTCACGACCAGGTAGTCGATGGGGACGATCCGGGCGGCCAACTCCCGGACGGCGGCTGCGTCACCGGCGTCGAGCTGGTGACCGGCCAGGTGCGGTTCGGTGGTGGCGAGGTCGTCGAGGCGTTGTTGCGTGCGACCGGCGACGTGGACTTGTACGCCGCGAGCGTGGAGTTGGCGTGCGGTGGCGAGTCCGACGCCGGACGTGCCGCCGATGACGAGTGCAGTCTGCAAAGCCATGCTGCCCCTTCTATGAATCGATACCACTGGTCTCGTTTTAGGCTAGCATGGGTTCCGTGGCCACGAGAGGGGGCGATCCGACGCCGGCAGTGCGTCCGGGTCGCAAGCGCAGCGAGGACAGCCGGATCGCGATCGTGTCCGCCGCGTGGGAGGCGTTCGCTGAGCTGGGCTACCCGGCGGTGACGACGCGCGAGATCGCGACCAGGGCAGGTTGCGGCAGACAAACGATTTTCCGCTGGTGGCCCACAAAATCCGACGTGCTGTTGGAGGCGCTGGTGCTCAAGGCCGACACCCACGTGTCCGTCGCTGACACCGGCGACCTCGACCGCGAGCTGCGCGCCTTCCTGGCGGACTCGTTCGCCCTGGGCCGTCGGGCGCCGGTCTCCGGCCTGCTGTGCGCCCTGATGGCTGAGGCCCAGACGGACGCCGAGTTCGGGCGGCGGTTTCGCGACACCTTCCTCACCAGCCGACGCGACGCGTTGGCAACGGTACTGGCGCGGGCGGTGGACCGAGGCGAGCTGTCCGACCGGGTGCGGCTGGAGACGCTGCTGGACATCGTGTTCGGCGTCATCTGGTACCGCATGCTCGCCACCCGAGAACCCCTCGATGACGTGCTCATCGACGAGCTGGTCGCCGTCATCACGAGCACCACAAGCGACCTGAGAACCCGGAGATCGACTGGTAAGAAGGTGAAGGGACGCTCATGACCGACACACCTACGGTCCTGATCACCGGTGCCACCGACGGACTCGGCCGAGCCTTGGCCCACCATCTCGCCGCCGACGGCGCACGACTCATCTTGCATGGCCGCGACCGGCAACGACTCGACCACGTCGCGACCGACATCGTGACGAAACAGCACCTCGGCCGAGCGCCGCGCACCGTCCGCGCGGACTTCGCCGACCTCACCGAGGTGCGCGAGCTCGCAACACAGGTGGCAGAGCTCACCGGACATCTCGACGTCCTGGTCAACAACGCCGGCATAGGCGCTGCACGCGGTGACCGACGCGAAACCAGCCGGGACGGCCACGAACTGCGCTTCGCGGTCAACTTCCTTGCCGGGTTCGACCTCACCCTGCGGCTGCTCCCGTTGCTCCGGGCCAGTGGCGCAACCGCCCGGATCGTCAATGTGGCCTCGCTCGGCCAGGCGCCGATCGACTTTGCCGACGTGATGCTCACCCGCGGTTACAGCGGCACCCGCGCATACGGTCAGAGCAAGCTCGCCCAGATCACCGCCGGCTTCGTGCTCGCCGATCGGCTGCCGGCGGACGAGGTCACGGTCAACAGCCTGCACCCGGCCACCTACATGCCCACCAAGATCGTTTACGACTCCGTTGGTCACACCGTCGACACCCTCGAAGAAGGCGAAAGGGCCACGCACCGCCTCGTCACCGACCCAGATCTCGCCCGGGTCACCGGCCGTTTCTACGACCGCACCCGCCCGGCCCGCGCCCACGACTCGGCCTACGACCCGACTGTCCGACGACAGCTGTGGGACCTCAGCCTCGAGCTGACCGGGGCTCCGAACGTCGGCTGAAAGGACGATCCGCTCGCCGCACACAAGCCTCCCCTGCCGACAGCTCGACGCAAGACTGCCGACCCGGGAAGTCGCCCCCGCCTGTTAGACAGGACCCGTGACCGAACTGCTGCTGGACCGCACCGCACTGCGGGCGCAGGCCGAAGTCCATCTGCGTGCGCTGGCCGGACCGACCGCGTCGTTGCGCGCGGACCAGTGGACGGCGATCGAGGCGCTGGTGGCAGATCGGCGGCGCGCCCTGGTCGTGCAGCGCACCGGCTGGGGCAAGTCGGCGGTCTACTTCGTCGCGACTGCCTTGCTGCGCGCCGCCGGGAGCGGGCCCACCGTGATCGTCTCGCCGCTGCTGGCGCTGATGCGCAACCAGATCGCCGCGGCCGAGCGAGCCGGGATCCACGCGGCCACCATCAATTCGACCAACATCGAGCAGTGGCGCAGCACGTACGCGGCGGTCTCCGCCGGCGAGATCGACGTCCTGCTGCTCTCCCCGGAACGGCTGAACAATCCCGAGTTCCGCGACGAGGTGATGCCGCAGCTCGCCGCCAGCTGTGGCCTGCTGGTGGTGGACGAGGCCCACTGCATCAGCGACTGGGGGCACGACTTCCGCCCGGACTTCCGGCGGCTGCGCACGCTGCTGCCCGAGCTGCCCGCCGGCATTCCGGTGCTGGCCACGACCGCCACGGCGAACACCCGGGTCGTGGACGACGTCACCGAAGTCCTCGGCCTCGGCCAGGCCGCCGACCCGACCCGGGACGGAGTGCTTGTGCTGCGCGGCAGCCTCGACCGGGAATCGCTTCATCTCGGCGTGCTGTCGCTGCCGTCGACCGCACACCGGTTGGCCTGGCTGGCCGATCACCTCGCTGAGCTGCCGGGTTCGGGGATCATCTACACGCTCACCGTCGCCGGCTCACAGGAAGTGGCCGACTATTTGCGTGAGCGCGGATTTCCCGTCGCCGCGTACTCCGGGCAGACCGAGCAATCGGAACGGTTGGCGGCCGAGGACGACCTGATCCAGAACCAGGTCAAGGCGCTGGTTGCCACGTCCGCGCTGGGGATGGGCTTCGACAAGCCCGACCTGGGCTTCGTGGTCCACTTCGGCGCGCCGGCCTCACCGATCTCGTACTACCAGCAGGTCGGTCGGGCCGGGCGCGGCGTGCAGTCTGCCGAGGTGGTATTGCTGCCGGGCAGCGAGGACGAGGCGATCTGGGACTACTTCGCCTCGGTGGGCTTCCCGGCAGAGTCGCAGGTGCGCGCCGCGCTGGCCGCGCTGACCGAGCACGCAGCCCCGATGAGCACCGCAGCGCTGGAGACCCGGGTGGAGCTGTCCCGCTCCCGGCTGGAAACGATGCTCAAGGTGCTCGACGTGGACGGAGCGGCACAGCGGGTGCGCGGCGGCTGGATCGCCACCGGAGCGGCGTGGGAGTACGACGCCGACCGCTACGCCCGCGTTGCGCAGGTGCGCCGGGCCGAGCAGCAGGCGATGCGCGACTACATCTCGACCGACCGGTGCCGGTTACGGTTCCTGCGCGAGCAGCTCGACGACCCGGCGGCAGCTGATTGCGGACGCTGCGACAACTGCGGCGGGCTGAGCCTGTCGGCGGTGACCTCCGAGCACGCGGTGGCCAGCGCGACGGCAAATCTCGGCAGGCCCGGCGTGCCCTTCGATGCCCGGCGGATGTGGCCCACCGCGATGCCTGATCTCGGCATTCCGGTGCGCGGCAAGATCGCCGCAACCGACACTGCCGAGGAGGGCCGGGCGATCGCCCGGTTCACCGACCTCGGCTTCGGTCAACGCGTCCGCGCGATCCTCGCCGACGGCGTACCGGACGGCCCGGTCCCGGACGACCTGGTGCGCGCATCGATCCAGGTGCTGGCGGCGTGGGGATGGGCCGAGCGCCCCGAGGTGGTGGTGCATGTCGGTTCGCAGCGGCGTCCCGCACTCGTCGCGGATCTCGCCGGCCGGCTCAGTGAGATCGGCCGACTGACCAACCTGGGCGCGGTACCGCACACCGCACGCGCATCGACGGCGCGGTCGAACAGCGCGCTGCGGCTGCGCGAGGTATGGGGCAGCTACCGGCTACCCGACGAGGTGTCCCGTGCGGTGGACAACCGGCCGGTGTTGCTCGTCGACGATCTCACCGACACCGGATGGACGTTCACCGTGGTCGCGCAGTTGCTCCGCCAGGCAGGAGCGCGCGCGGTCTACCCCTTCGCCCTCGGCATCGCCCGTTGAGACCGAGCGGTCATATTCAGTCGGCGTGGGCGAGGGTGAACGAGCGCAGCCGCTGCCCGCTCAGCCAGAAGCCACCACCAACGGTGATCAGAAGCAGCACGACCGCCACGGTCAACCCCAGCGCGGCGTCCACCTGTGTACTCGGGGTGAGCCGGTCCGCAATCGCCAACGCCCATTGCTGGACGCTCAGCGCTCGGGCTCCCGGAAGGTAACCGCCGACCAGGGTCTCCCAGGCCAGTGCGTACACCAGGCCGATGACCACCGCGTGGCGAGTGATCACCGCCAACAGCAGGAAGATGGCGCAATATGCCGCCCCGGCCACCGCGGCAGCAACCGCGAAGGCCACCGCCAGCCCGTCCACGGTTCCGGCCAGGATGAGTCCGGCCAGCAGCGTGGGCAGCACCGCGCAGACCAGCACGCAGCCGATCGCCATGACCAGCTTCGTCAGGATGATGTCCTGGCGCCGGACCGGCTTGGCCAACAGGTAGATGATCGACCCGTCGTCGATCTCGGTACCGATCGCGCCGGTACCGGCCAGCAACCCCATCAGCGGGAGGATCGCGCCGAGCGCGAAGTTCTGCAGGACAGTGACGGTGACGGTGGGATCGATGTTCGGGCCGGCGGCCAACCGGATGATCAGGGCGATCACGATCAACACGCTGGGCAGGATGAGCAACAGGAGCATCCGGCGACGGCCCAGCAGCGCGTGATAGGTGAACTGGGCGATGGTGAGATTCACGAAGACTCCTCGGCGGCCGGCGGCTACTGGGTGATCAGGTAGGCGAACACGCTCTCCAACGACTCGTCGGTGGGCGCCATCTCGAACAGCCGTACCCCGGCATCCCGGGCCACCCGCGGGACCAGCCAGCCGAAGCGCGCGGAGTCCACGGTCTGGACCCGCAGCTCTCCCTCTGTGGCATCGAGTTCCACCGACGTCGACGAACCGTCGGCAATCAACGCCGCGGCCAACGCACGGTCGTCGCTGGACCGCACGACGTACCGCAATGGCCGGTCGATCATCAGTCGCCGTATCTCCCGGAAATCCCCTGAGGCGGCGTGCCGTCCGGACACGATCACCTCGATGTGTGACGCGACCTGCTCGACCTCCTCCAGGATGTGCGAGCTGAACAGCACCGTGCGGCCCTGTTCGCTCAGCCGATGCAACAGATCCATCAGGTGCAGCCGCTGCCGCGGGTCCATCCCGTTGAACGGCTCGTCGAGCAGCAACGCGGCCGGCTCGTGAACGAGCGCGGTGGCCATCTTGATCCGCTGCTTCATTCCTTTGGAGTACGTCCCGATCCGGCGGGTCTGCGCCGGCTGCATCTGCACGATCTCGATGGCCCGGGCGGCCGCACCACGCGGATCGGGCAGCCGATGCAGCTTGGCGTTGGCCACGACGAAGTCCCACCCGGTCATCGAGTCGTAGAGGCCCTCGGTCTCCGGCACCAGGCCGAGTCGGCGGTAGATGTCGACGTTGCGCCACACCTGCTGACCGTCCAGAGTCACCGCACCTGCCGACGGCGCCAGGAACCCGGCCATCAGCTGGATCATCGTGGTCTTGCCGGCGCCGTTGGGTCCGAGCAGCCCGGTCACGCCCGGCCCGATGGTCATCGTGATGTCGTTGACGGCGACCACGTTGCCGTACCAGCGCGAGGCATGCTCGACCGACAACACCGTCGGCGCCGACGAACGGCTCAGGTCTGCGTGGTTCGCCGGCAGGCCGCTCACAGCACGCCTGGCTTCCGGTAGCGCCGCACCAGCAGGCCGTAGCAGCTGCCGATCACGACGAGCGCCGCCAGTCCGAACACGAGCTGTCCGCCTGCCCCGGGTGGTCCGACCGCGGTGGACGTCGGTGCGTTGACCAGCGCCACCTGGACCCCGTCGGCCAGCGTGAACGGGGAGAGCAGCCCGAGGTATCCGGCGAGCGTGTCGTTGGCGTAGTACTGCGCGATCCCTTGGGTCGCAGCGACCCCCGTGTAGCTCACGAAGAGCACAGTGATGATGACTGCGACGCCCAATCCGCGACGGGTTGTGCCGGCGGCGAGGATGCCGCTCACCGCCGCCAGGATCAGCGCGAAAACAGCAGCACCCACTTCTGCCGAGGCGAAGTTCTTCGTCTGCGCCCACAAGGGGAATTTGGCAAGGACGCCCCCGACCGCCAGCACCACGATGGGGGCGGACAGCAGGATGAACAACGCACTGGCCAACGCACCGAATTTGGCGAGGACGTAATCGTCGCGGGTCAGCGGCCGGGAGAAGTAGAGCGTGACCGTGCGGAAGCGCAGGTCGCGGGAGATCAGCTGGGGCGCCTGCGAGGCCACGAAGATGGCGATCACCGGGATCAGGAACATCGCATAGCGGTTGTAGGAGATGGGCTGCACGTCGGTCTTCGTGTACACCTCGACGGCGACGATGATGACCGCCGGGAACAGCGTCGCGACCAGCAGCAGAACGGGCAGCACCTTCGCGCGCGCGGTGCGGCCCAGCCCGAACGTCGACCGCACGCCCTGCAGATACAGCGACCCCAGCATGTAGCGACGACCCAGTCGGGGGCCGGCGTACGAGCGGTAGCCGATGTCGTGGATGACCCCCGCCGACGGGGACGGCGCGCCGGCCTGCGGAGGGATCGGTTCAGGCGACATGTTCGCTCCGCTCGTCGCGGAAGACTTCGTCGATGTGATGGCGCTGCTGCTGGACGCGCACCAGGCCCAGGCCGAGTTCGGCGGCGGCATCACGTACCAGGTCGAACGTTTCCTCACCGGTGATCTGCAGCTGCAGCATGCGCCCGGCCGGACGCACCTGTGCACCGCTGGCGGCGAGGCGCTGCCCGAGGCGATCCCGCCCCCCGCCGCCGGGAGGCTCGTGCACCTCGACGACCAGGGTCCCGGTGGCCCGGGTGAACTCGGCTGTCGCCGACGAGCGCAGCAGCCGGCCGCCGTCGATGATCACCACGTGGTCGCTGATCCGCTCGAGCTCGCCGAGCAGGTGCGATGTCACCAGGACCGGGATGCCGAACTCTCCGCCGATGCGACGCACCAGCGCGAGCATGTCGTCGCGCCCGGCGGGATCCAGGCCGTTGGTCGGCTCGTCCAGGAGGACCAGTTTCGGGTCGTGCACGAGCGCCTGAGCGAGCTTCACCCGCTGGCGCATCCCGGTGGAATATCCGCCGATCGGGCGGTACCGCTCCTCGTAGAGGCCGGTGTGGCGCAAGGTGTCGGCCGTGCGCTCGCGCGCCTGTGCGGCGGGCAACCCCGACATGCGGGCCATGTGCACGACGAACTCGGTGGCCGACACATCCGGGGGGAGGCAGTCGTGCTCCGGCATGTAGCCGACCTGGGCGCGGATCTGCGGCCCGTCGGTGGCGACGTCCAACCCGAGCACCTGCGCCGAGCCCGAGCTGGCCGGCAGGAGTCCGAGCAGCAATCGGATCAGCGTCGACTTGCCCGCACCATTGGCGCCGATGAGCCCGGTCACTCCAGCACCGATCTCGACACTGAGCTGGTCCACCGCGGTGACTCGCGGAAAGGACTTGGTCAGACCGGCGGTCGCGATGACGGGCACGACACGGACGCTAACGGAATGTCAGTCGCGCGACGTCCGGGTTGACCCTGACCGGGACCCTGATCCAGCGATCAGGCGGACTTCTCGCGGCGCTCGCGCTTGGGCGGCGCCTCGCGCGGCACCAGCGTCGGCTCGGCGTGGTTTTGCACGGTCTGTTTGGTGATGACGACGCGGGCCACGTCCTCGCGGGAGGGCACCTCGTACATCACCGAGAGCAGCACTTCCTCCATGATGGCGCGCAACCCGCGGGCGCCGGTGCCGCGGGACACGGCCTGCTCGGCGATGGCTTCGAGCGCCTCGGTCTCGAACTCGAGCTCGACATTGTCCAGCTCGAACATCTTCGCGTACTGCTTGACCAAAGCGTTGCGCGGCTCGGTCAGGATCTGGATCAGCGCATCCCGGTCCAGCGGGCGGACCGAGGTGATGATCGGAAGCCGGCCGATGAACTCCGGGATCAGGCCGAACTTCATCAGATCCTCGGGCATCACCTTGCCGAAGACGTCCTCGCTCTCGCGCATGGACTTGGTGCGCAGCTCGCCGCCGAAGCCGAGCCCCTGCTTGCCGATCCGGCTTTCGATGAGCTGGTCGAGGCCGGCGAACGCGCCTCCTACGATGAACAGCACGTTGGTCGTGTCGATCTGGATGAACTCCTGGTGCGGGTGCTTGCGACCGCCCTGCGGTGGCACGGAGGCTTGCGTGCCTTCCAGGATCTTCAGCAGGGCCTGCTGCACACCCTCACCGGAAACATCCCGGGTGATCGACGGGTTCTCCGCCTTGCGGGCGATCTTGTCGACCTCGTCGATGTAGATGATGCCGGTCTCGGCGCGTTTGACGTCGTAGTCAGCGGCTTGGATCAGCTTCAGCAGGATGTTCTCGACATCCTCGCCGACGTAGCCGGCTTCGGTCAGCGCCGTGGCATCGGCAATAGCGAACGGCACGTTCAACATGCGCGCCAGCGTCTGCGCGAGCAGCGTCTTGCCCGAACCGGTCGGCCCGAGCAGCAGGATGTTCGACTTGGCCAGCTCCACCGCGGTGTCGGCCGGGCGCGGCTTGCCGTCCTCGGCCTGCACGCGCTTGTAATGGTTGTAGACCGCGACGGCCAGCGTGCGCTTCGACTGGTCCTGCCCCACCACGTAGCCGTTGAGGAACTCGAAGATCTCGGTGGGTTTCGGCAGCTCGTCGAAGCTGACCTCGCTGGTCTCGGCGAGTTCTTCCTCGATGATCTCGTTGCAGAGATCGATGCACTCGTCGCAGATGTACACGCCGGGGCCGGCGATCAGCTTCTTGACCTGCTTCTGACTCTTTCCGCAGAAAGAGCACTTGAGCAGATCACCACCGTCACCGACTCGTGCCACGCGTGATCTCCCTCGTCTGTGTGCTGCCCGGACGATCTACCGTGATGGCCGGCCGCGGGGCCGACCGGGGTGGACTCCCGCCTCGCTGGACGGCCGATTCTTCAAACCGTACCCCGAACGTCGCGCTGAAGCCTGGGAAATCCGCGGCAGTGGGCGCGCCGTACCGATGGCGCCGGCTTTGCGCGCTCCGCACCTTGGGTCAGTCGTTGACGATCTTGCGGGTGGTGATGACCTCGTCGACCAGCCCGTATTCCTTGGCCTGCTCGGCAGTGAAGATCTTGTCCCGTTCCACGTCGGCACGGACCGTCTCGATGGACTGACCGGTGTGCCGGGCGAGGATTTCTTCCATCAGGTCACGCATCCGCTGGATTTCCTTCGCCTGGATGTCCAGGTCGGAGATCTGCTGCGGGCCCTCGGTGCCGCCGGAGGGCTGGTGGATGAGGATCCGGGAGTTCTTCATGGCGAACCGCTTGCCCTTCGTGCCGGCGCCGAGCAGCACTGCGGCTGCCGAGGCGGCCTGGCCCATGCAGAACGTCTGGATCTCCGGACGCACGAAGGTGATCGTGTCGTAGATGGCCGTCAAGGCAGTGAACGAGCCGCCCGGTGAATTGATGTAGATCTGGATGTCGCGGTCCGGGTCCGTCGACTCCAGGACGATCAGCTGAGCCATCACGTCATTGGCGACGACGTCGTCGATCGGCGCTCCGAGGAAGATGATGCGCTCCTCGAACAGCTTGTTGTAGGGGTTGGACTCCTTCATGCCGTAGCTGGTCCGCTCGGTGAAGGACGGCAGCACGTAGCGGGATTCCGACTGCGGGCCGGTCACCAGGCCCGATGGGGTGTACAGCTCACTCACGTCGATCTCCCTATTCCGCGTTCTTCGTGGGGGTGTCCGCCGGCGCGACTCCGCCGGGGACCTCGCTGGCACGGCTGACGATGTGGTCGATGAAGCCGTAGTCGAGCGCTTCCTGGGCCGTGAACCAGCGGTCTCGGTCGCTGTCCTTAAGGATCTGCTCAACGCTCTGCCCGGTGTGCTCGGCGGTGATCTCAGCCATCTCCTGCTTGGTCAGGTTCCACTGCTCGGCCTGGATCTTGATGTCCGACGCGGTGCCGCCGATGCCGGCCGACCCCTGATGCATGAGGATCCGCGAGTGTGGCAGGGCGTAACGCTTGCCGCGGGTTCCGGCGGAAAGCAGGAACTGGCCCATCGAGGCGGCCAGGCCCATTCCCCAGGTGGCCACGTCGCACTTGATGAGTTCCATCGTGTCGAAGATGGCCATGCCCGCTGTTACCGAGCCGCCCGGTGAGTTGATGTACAGGTTGATGTCGCGGGTGTCGTCCTCCGCAGACAGCAACAGCAGCTGTGCGCAGATCTGGTTGGCGATCGTGTCGTCGACCTGCTGACCCAGGAAGATGATCCGCTCGCGCAGTAGCCGGTCGTACACCGAATCGTTCAACGACATGCCGCCACCGCCGGCACGGTTCTCGAATATCCGCAGGGGCTCGGCCCGACGCTCCTCGATAATTCCCATTCGGGTCTCTCCCACTCTTCCTACCTGCGCCTCTGCCGCGGCGCGCCGCAGACCGGGGACTTGCTGGTGGTGGACGTTGGTACTGGTCATGGCATCGACCCTAATCACCGGGTCGTTGCCTAGGGCGGCAACCCAGGCCGGTTTCGCTGTGGGCGGAGCCTGCTGACCGCTACTGCGCCGCCGGCGCAGGCGGCCCGTTGTCGGCGTCATCGTCGGCGTCACCGTCGGCGGAGTCGCCCGCGTCGTCGGTCGCCGCGTCCGGCCCGGCTTCGAGGGCGGTCAGCGCCGCCAGGTCGACGCTGGCTCCGTCGGAATCGATGACGACGGCGGTCTCCAGCACCGAGGCAAGCGCTTTGGTGCGACGCACCTCGGCCACCACCGCGGGCAGGCTGCCGGACTGCATCAACTGATTGGCGAACTCCTGCGGGGTCACCTCGTAACGCGCAGCCTGTCGGACCAGGTACTCGGTGAGCTCGTCATCGGAGATGCTGACGCCTTCGGCGTCGGCGATCGCGTCGAGCAGGAACTGCGTCTTGACCGCGCGCTCGGCAGTCTCGCGCAGCTCCGCGTCGAACTCCTCGCGGGTCTTCCCCTGCTGCTCCAGGAAGCGGGCCAGATTGGCGTCGTCGTGGTCGAGCTGGTGAATGACGTCGTGCTCGCGCCACTCGAACTCGGCTTTGATAGCGGACTCCGGCAACGCTATGTCCACCGCGCCCAGCAGCCGCTCCAGCAGCAATTCGCGCGCTTGGCTGCCCTGCGTCATCACCCCGACCCGGCCGAGTCGCTCCCGCAAGTCAGCCCGCAGCTCGTCCAAGGTGTCGAACTCACTGGCCAGCTGCGCGAACTCGTCGTCGGCCGCCGGCAGCTCGCGCTCCTTGACCGAATTCACCGTCGCGGTGACCTCGCCGGTCGAGCCCTCCTGCTCGCCGGCGCGCAGCGTCGACTCGAACGTGACCGACTCGCCCTCGGACAGTCCGATCAACGCCTCGTCGAGACCGTCGACCAGATCGTCGGCGCCGACCTCGTAGGAGAGCCCGTTCGCCGTGCCGCCTTCGACCTCTTCACCGTCGACGCGCGCAACCAGGTCGAGCAGCACGAAGTCGCCGGTCTGTACCGGCCGGTTGACGCCGTTCAGGGTGGCGAACCGCTCGCGCAACGCGTCGAGCTGTTCGTCGACCTGCTCATCGGTGACGACGGCGGAGTCCACGGTGACCGACTGCTGCTTGTACTCCGGCAGCTCGAATTCCGGCCGGACGTCCACTTCTGCGGTGAAGGAGAACGACTCGCCGTCGGTCAGATTGGTCACTTCGACCTCGGGCTGCCCGATCGCCTGCACGTTGGTTTCCCGGACGGCCTCGCCGTAGACCCGAGGCATCGCCTCGTTCATCGCCTCCTCGAGCAGAGCGGCGCGGCCGACGCGTTGCTCGATGATGCGCGCCGGTGCCTTACCGGGCCGGAAGCCGGGGATCCGAAGTTGGCCACCCAACCGCTTCAATGCATCGTCGATGCTTGGCTGGAGCTCGCTGAACGGGACCTCGACGGCTAGGCGGACGCGGGTCGGTCCCAGGTTCTCGACCGTGCTCTTCACGTGCGGGCTGCTCCTTTGGTGGCGTCGACGACAGGGTCGGCGGTGCTGGACTGCGGCGCTCCGGCGGTGCTGTGATCACCGGCGGCGCCGGGCTGGTCGGGGTGGCGGGATTCGAACCCACGGCCCCTCGCTCCCAAAGCGAGTGCGCTACCAAGCTGCGCCACACCCCGGTCCGACACCGATCAGCAAGTGTACGGGCACGGACGGCCCCGACCGACCCGCCCAGGGCCCGGCGCCCGGTACGATATGCCGCGCACTGGGAATGCGGTTCGTCCCAGCGCGCGGGCGTAGCTCAATGGCAGAGTCTCAGTCTTCCAAACTGATTATGCGGGTTCGATTCCCGTCGCCCGCTCCGCTGATCGGCAGCGCCGTCAGTGCTTCGGGTCGCGCCACACCATGACGACCGCCCGGTCGTCGTCGTCGCGGGTGGGCACCTCCTCGATGAGCCGGGCTGCGACCTTCTGCATCGCGCCACTGCGCACCGCCGCTTCGGCGCCGCGCATCAACCGTTCGGTGCCCAACTCGATGTCGTGGGCCGGGTCCTCCACGACGCCGTCGGTGTAAAGCAGCAGCGCGTCCCCGGGACGCATCGTCTTGTAGTCAGCCCGCACCTGCACGGTCGGCAGTACGCCGAGCACCGGTCCGTGGCTGTCCGAGACCCGCCACGAATCGGCTTTCGACTCCATGTGCAACGCAGGCGGATGGCCTGCGCTACGCACCGAGTACAGGCCGGTCTCGAGATTGACGCGGATGTACACCGCCGAAGCGAAGCCTTCCGGCCAGGCCTGTCGGCGCAGGTAGTCGTTGGCCTGGATCAGGAAATCGGCCGGCCCGACGGCACCGAGCAACCCGCCCATGGCGCCGGACAGCAGCAGCGCACGGGTGCCTGCCTCCACGCCCTTTCCCGAGACGTCCACCAGCACCATGTCGAGGTGCAGATTGCCGCCGACGTCGTGCAGCCGGCTGGACAGGAAGTCCCCGGCCATCGGCGCACGGTTGGCCGCGCGTTGCTCGACGTCGACGTGCCAGCCCGGCGGCAGCTCGGGGACGGTGCCCTGGATCCGCAACTGTGCGCGGAGTTGCTCGATGACCGACTCTGCGCCGATTCCGGCCGGACCAGGAACGTCAACCATGGCAACGGTTGCCCTCTGCACTGCAGCACCGGGTTCGACGGGGGACGAGGACATGGCGCGCACACCTTAACCCGACAACGGATTCCGTAGGCAGGCTTCGCCCCTTATGTCGCCCCTTATGTCATCGTCCGTTCACCGTGGCAGGATCGGTGGATGCCCGTCCCCGCGGATGCGCCACCTCCCCACGGTGACGCTGCCGGGCCTCTGCCCGGCCGATCCACCCATCGCAGACGGCGCCGGGCCAGCCGGCCGAGCGGACCGCCGCAGACGGCCGCCAGCCCGCAGCAGCCACCAGCACCGGCAGCCCCTCCCGACCCGGAACCGGCGATCGCCGCAGCGAAGCGACGGTCTGGGCCGCGCCCCGACACCGCCGACCGTGCCTGGCGGGACCTGGCCGGCAGCGGACCGTCCCAGGTCGGCGTGGACGGGGCGCTGCGGGCCCGGGACGTCAACCGCCCCAGCGACGCGGAGCTCGCCGATGCCGAGCGAGACGTGGTGGTGGTACGGCGCAACTGGCGACCGGAGGACCGCTAGGTCCCCGGGGGCGGCGGCCCGGTGACGGCAGCCTGCAGGAGCGCCTGCGCCTCGGCCCGCCGCCGTTCGCGCGCACCTGAGTCGGGCAGCCGTTACCGAGCCCGCTGCGATCGCTCGTCCTCGTAGGCGGCCACCTCGTCGATGCGGCGCTGGTGGCGGGCAGCTCCGGAGAACGGCGTTGCCACGAACAACTCGACGAAGCGCACCGCATCCGCCTCGGCGTGCATCCGAGCGCC
Organism: uncultured Actinomycetota bacterium; assembly: GCA_963703085.1. Classification (GTDB taxonomy): domain Bacteria; phylum Actinomycetota; class Actinomycetes; order Mycobacteriales; family Jatrophihabitantaceae; genus DATAEG01. Next base: position 681,587 of record OY969789.1, read on the forward strand.
GATGCTGACCACATTTGCGTCGTTGTGTTGCCGGGCCAGCGTTGCCGTCTCTTCGTTCCACGCCAACGCCGCACGCACCCCGGGCACTTTGTTCGCCGCGATCTGCTCGCCGTTGCCTGATCCGCCGACGACCACGCCGAGACTGCCCGGATCGGCCACCGTGCGGCTCGCCGCGTCGATGCAGAAGGACGGGTAGTCGTCCTCCGGATCCAGCACATGCGCACCGCAGTCGATCGCTTCGTGCCCGGCCGCCGCCAAGCTCGCCAGCAGCACTGCCTTGAGCTCGAATCCGGCGTGGTCGCTACCGAGGTAGATCCGCATGCCGCCATCTTGGCAGTACTCAGCACCGCCGGCATCGCCCGGTCGGTGGGACCATCGACGGGTGGTCGTCTCCCTGTACAGCCCGACCGCGACCGCCCTGCTCACCAGCTGGCGCTGGCAGCCGATTGCCATCGTCGCCGTGGTGCTGGCGGTCGCTTGGTACGGCCATGCCGTGCGGCGGTTGCCCGCGGGACCGCGCTCGTGGCCGCGTCGGCGATCAGCCTGGTTCGCGATCGGCTGCGCGCTGTTCCTCTGGTCGAGCTGTGGATTCCTCGGCGTGTACGACCACGCCCTGTTCTCGGTATGGACGACCCAGACCTTGATCCTGTTGCTGCTCGCACCGGCGGCCGTCATGGCGGGCCAGGTCGTCGAGCTGTCCGAGCAACATCGCGGTGGCCCCGGGTTACTGGCGCGCACAGCTGCAGGTCGGGTCGGGCGGTTCCTCGGCAACCCGCTGGTCGGCCCGGCGGTGGTGCCGATCCTCAGTGCCGCGCTCTTCTTCGGACCGGTGCCCGGACTCGTCGCGAGCAGCGCCGTGCTCGGTTGGCTGTTACAGCTCGTGGTGATGGCCGTCGGCGCCGGCATCGTGCTGCCATTGGTCACCGTCCGCACGGAAGGATCCTCGCTGGCGATCGGACTGGCGTTGCTGATCGGCAGCTTCGAGTTGGTGATGGACGCGGTGCCCGGTGTCGTCCTGCGGTTGTCCAACCGGGCCGGGCAGTTCTTCGCCCACTGGGACACCTACTCGTGGTCGCCGGCACCGCTGCACGACCAGCGACTCGCCGGATCGATCGTCTGGGGCGTGGCGGAGCTGCTCGACCTGCCGTTCCTGGTGCTGATTTTCTGGCGCTGGTTGCGCGTGGACGCCCAGGAAGCCGCAGACGTCGACGTGATCCTCGATGCTGAGCGCATCGCCCGCGGCGCTGACCGCGACGACGACACACCAGCCAGTGACCCGCCCTGGTGGCTCAGCGACCCGCGCTTCCGCGAGCGCTGACGCTCACCCAGTCAGCTGCTGGGGTACTCGAACTGCGGCGACTCCGTGCGGGTCCGCTTGATCTCGAAGAAGTACGGATACGCCGAGAGGGTCTTGGCCGCGTCCCACAACCGGCCGGCCTCCTCGCCGCCGGGGATCCGGGTGATGACGGGGCCGAAGAACGAGTGGCCACTGACCCGGATGACCGGCGTGCCGACCTCCATGCCCACCGGGTCCATGCCCTCGTGGTGACTGGCCCGCAGCGCCTCGTCGTACTCCGTCGAGTCCGCCGCGTCGGCGAGGTCGGCCGGCAGACCGACCGATTCGAGCGCCTCGACGATGACCTCGCGGTCGTACTCGCGGTCCTGCTCGAAGTGCCGTGTACCCAGTGCGGTGTACAGGTCGAACAACACCTCCGGTCCGGCCTTCTGCGCGGCGGCGATGCACACCCGGACCGGTCCCCAGCCGCGCTCGAGCAGCTCCTTGTAGTCGTCGGAGAGCTCCGCCCTGCCTTCGTTGAGCACCGACAGGGACATCACGTGCCATTGCACCGCGACGCGGCGCACCTTCGTCACCTCGACGATCCACCGCGAAGTGACCCAGGCGAACGGGCACAACGGGTCGAACCAGAAGTCAGCGTTCTCGATGTCGGCAATGCTGCCGGTGGCCGAATCAGCGGCGGAATCGTGCATGACACCGAGAGTAGTCACCATGGCAGACTCATCGGCAGCAGGCTCGTCTCTCGGGCCATCCACCTTGAGGAGTGAACGCCTACCGTGTCCGTGCCGAACCTGACTCGCGACGATGCGAGGGTCCGCGCCGATCTGCTGACCATCGACAACTACGAGATCTACCTGGACCTCACCAGCCCCGACGGTGCGCCCTCGGAGCGCACCTTCCGATCCCGCAGCAAGATCACCTTCGCCGCGCGTTCGCCGGGCACGTCGACCTTCGTCGATCTGGTCGCCGACTCCATCCAGGAGGCAACGCTGAACGGCCGGCCGGTGGACGTCTCGGGCTACGAGCCGGAGAACGGCATCGTGCTGACCGATCTGCAGGCACAGAACGAGCTGGTCATCGACGCGCAGTGCCTCTACACCAACACCGGTGAGGGCCTGCATCGGTTCGTCGATCCGGTGGACAAAGAGGCCTACCTCTACTCGCAGTTCGAGACCGCCGATGCCAAGCGCATGTACGCCTGCTTCGATCAGCCCGACCTGAAGGCGACGTTCACAGTCACGGTGACCGCTGCGCAGCACTGGGTCGTCGTCAGCAACGGCCGGGTGGCCAGCGTCGACGAACACGACTACCGGAAGAGCTGGCACTTCGCGACGACGGCACGGATGAGCCCCTACATCACCGCGCTGGTCGCCGGGCCGTATCACGAGGTGCGCGCCGAGCACGACGGCATCGACCTCGGCCTGTACTGCCGGGCAACCCTGGCCGAGCATCTCGATGCCGACGAGCTGTTCACCATCACCAAGCAGGGCTTCGACTGGTATCACGCCAACTTCGGCATGCGCTACGCCTTCGACAAGTACGACCAGCTGTTCGTCCCGGAGTTCAACGCCGGGGCGATGGAGAACGCCGGTGCGGTGACGTTCCGGGAGGACTACGTCTTCCGCTCGAAGGTGACCGATGCCCGCTACGAGCGCCGCGCCGAGACGATCCTGCACGAGATGGCGCACATGTGGTTCGGCGATCTGGTCACCATGCGCTGGTGGGACGACCTATGGCTGAACGAGTCGTTCGCCAGTTACGCATCGGTGCTGTGCATGACCGCGGCGACGCAGTGGTCCGAGGCATGGACAACATTCGCGAACGTCGAGAAGACGTGGGCCTATCGTCAGGACCAGCTGCCGTCCACGCACCCGATCGCCACCGACGCGCCGGACGTGCAGACCGCCGAGGTGAACTTCGATGGCATCACCTACGCCAAGGGCGCCAGCGTCCTCAAGCAACTCGGTGCCTACGTCGGCGTGGACAAGTTCCTTGCCGCCCTGCGCCAGTACTTCGTCGATCACGCCTACGGCAACACCACCCTGTCCGACCTGCTCTCGGCCCTGAGCCAGGCTTCCGGCCGCGACCTGTCCGACTGGTCGAAGCAATGGCTGGAGACCACCGGCATCAACACCCTGCGACCGGAGTACACCCTGGCCGCGGACGGCACGTACGACTCCTTCACCATCACCCAGGACGCACCGAACGAGGTCGCGAAGGACAACGCGTTGCGCACCCACCGCCTCGCCGTCGGGATCTACCGGCTTGACGACGTCGGGGCGCTGCGCCGAGCCGAGCGAGTCGAGCTGGACGTGGCCGGCGAGCGCACCGAGGTGCCGCAGCTGGTCGGGGTGCGGCAAGGTGACCTGCTGTTGGTCAACGACGACGACCTGACCTACTGCAAGCTGCGCTTGGACGAGCGCAGCCTCGGCACGCTCGTGGACGGCGGCCTGGGCAAGCTCACCGAATCGCTGCCGCGCGCCCTGGCCTGGTCCGCGGCGTGGGACATGGTGCGAGATGCCGAATTGGCCACCCGGGACTACCTGGCACTCGTCCTGGGCAATATCGACACCGAGACCGACATCGGCATCGTCCAGTCCATCCAGCGCCAGGTACGCACCGCGCTCACTCTCTTCGCCGATCCCGCCACCGCACCGGAAGGCTGGACGGCCTGGGCAGCGAAGGCGGAAGAGGCGCTGCGCGCGGCCGAGCCGGGTTCAGACCATCAATTCGCGTGGGCGCACGCATTCCTGGCCGCGGCGAGCAGCCCGCATCATGTCGAGGTGGCCCGCACGCTGCTGGACGGTTCGGCGCCGATCGAGGGCCTCGCCATGGACACCGATCTCCGCTGGTCGGTGCTGCACGCGCTGGCCGCGCTCGGCGCCGTCACCGAGCAGGACCTCGAGGCAGAGCTGGACCGCGACCCGTCGGCTGCCGGGCAGCGTGCGGCGGCCACTGCCCGTGCGTTGATGCCCACGGCGCAGGCCAAGGCGGAGGCGTGGCGGTTGGCCACGGTGGACGACACCGTGCCGAACGCTGTGCAGGAGGCGGTCATCGAGGGGTTCGCCCACCCGCAGCAGGGCGAGCTGGTGAAGCCCTACGTCGCCACGTACTTCGCCTCCATCGCCGAGGTGTGGAACCGGCGCAGCAGTGAGCTGGCGCAGAACGTGGTGGTCGGGTTGTTCCCGTCCTGGACCTCGACGATCGAGGACGAGACGGTGGCCGCGGCCGACGAGTTCCTCGCTCGGCCCGACGTGCCCAAGGCGCTGGCCCGGCTCGTCTCCGAGGGGCGCGCCGACGTGCAACGCGCGCAGGCAGCGCGAGCCGCCGACATCGCCATGCGCTGAGAGCTAGTACCACCAGTGATGATCAAGGCGGATTGGTCGCTATAGCGACCAATCCGCCTTGATCATCGCGGTGGTTGGGCGGTCAGTGCGTAGTCGGCGGCGGCGAGCCGGCGGCGTCGGCCAGCATCCGCAGACCGGTGATCAGGCCGCCGGTCAGGTCGCCGCCGGCAAAGGCCGCCCGCATCCCCAGCGCGGCCAGCGCACAGACTCGGTTCGGCAGACGGCGTGCGGCTGCCGGAGTGGTGACGATGTGCAGCACCCGCTGGCCCGGCGACACCACCAGCAACACCGCGCCGGTGGGCGGCACGTCCAGCTGGCTGACGAGCTTCTCGGCGGCGGCACGCTGTCCGCCCTCGATCTCACCGACGTACACGCTGAACAGCAGCCCGGTCTCCCGCGAGCCCAAGGTCAACGCCTCGTCGAGACGGGTCAGCTGCCGCGGACTGAACGGCTGGTGCAGGTTTGTCAGGTCGGTCGGGCCGACGTGCCGGGCTGCTTCGAACGCCTCCCGGTCGGCGTCGCTGTATTCGGCCAGCTCACCACTCACCGCTGGCACCCCCCAGCCCACCGGTGTCGACGGTGGTGTCCGGCTGCGCCTGCCCGGTGGTCAGCGCCCGACGCTCCCGGACGGCCGGAAGGTCAGCGAGCGCGGACGGGTGCGGCAGGAACCACACGGGCGGGTAGGTCCACGGCCGGCCCGGCCGGTAGCGGTCGCGGTGCATGGTGCTGCTGCCGAAGACGGCAATGGCCAGCAGCAGGAAGAGGCCGAGCGGGATGCCGACGAAGACCAGCGACGTCTCGACGATGGTCATGATGCATCGCCGATCGGATTCGAGGACGTCGGCCGCATGGCCGACACGATAGCGAGCCAGTCACTGAGTCCAGATAGCCGGGTGACGGCCCCGCCATGGGGCAGCCTCCTCGACCTGCGCGGCCAGCGAGAGCAGCGCCGCCTCACCGGCCGGCTTGCCGACGAGCATCATCCCGATCGGCAGCCCTCGGCTCTGATACAGCGGCAGCGAGATGGCCGGCTGGCCACTGGTGTTGTACAGCGCCGTCCACGGCGTGAACTGCTTCTGCCGCTCGAAATCAGCAGCCGGGTCGCCGGCATCGGTGAACCAGCCGACCGGACGGGGCAGCTGCGCGACCGTCGGGGTGAGCACGACGTCGACGTCCTGGCCGGCGATCGCCCGGCGACACATCGTCTGCAACGCGCCGATGGCCCGCGCGTACTCCGCCGCACTCACCTGCGCGCCGCGCTCACGCAGGTACCGGGTGAGCGGCATGAGCAGTTCTTCCTTCGCCGGTGGCACCGGGGCGGCCGCGGCGCTCACTGCCCACGCCATCTCGAACAACGGCACCGCGTCCGCCGGAATCGGCGGTTGCACGTCGACGATCTCATGGCCGAGGTCGGCGAGCAGCGTCGCGGCATGCTCCCAAGCCTTGGCCACCTCGTCGTCGACGGTCGCGGGGATCGGCGAGGTCAGGTAGCGCCCGATGCGCAGCACCCCGGGATCGCGCTCGCAGTGCGCGAGAAACGTCTCCCCCGTCGGCAGCGGTGGCGCCCAGTGCGGGTCGCCGGGCATCGGTCCGGCGACCGCGTCGAGGAAGGCCGCCGCGTCGCGCACGGTCTGCGCCAGCGGCCCGAGTACCGACAGTCCGAGCGCATCACCGTCGATCGGCCCGCGGGAGATCCGGCCCCGGGACGGCTTGAGCCCGACCAGCCCGCAGACGCTCGCCGGAATGCGGATCGAGCCGCCGCCGTCGCTACCCTGCGCGATCGGCAGCAAGCCGCCGGCCACCGCGGCGGCGGCTCCTCCGCTGGAGCCGCCGGCCAACCGGCCGGTGTCCCACGGCGTGCGCGCCGGTGCGCCGATCGCGGGCTCGGTGTAGCACGGCAGGCCCAGCTCCGGGACGGACGTCTTGCCCAGGCTGATCGTGCCGGCCTGGCGCAACCTGACCACCACATTGTCGTCGTAGTCAGGAACCCAGTCTGCGAATGCAGCAGAGCCCAACTTCGTCGGCACGCCGGCGGTGGCATTGAGGTCCTTGATGGCGATCGGGACACCGTGCAGCGACGGCAGCGACGCCGGATCGTCGGCGTCGAGCACCGCCTGCGCGGCGGCGCTCGCTTGGCTGCGGGCGTCCTCCGCGGTGACCGTGACGAAGGCGCCGAGCTGATCGTCGAGCCGATCAATGCGATCGAGGTAGTGCTCGACCAGCTCGACCGGGGAGACCTCCCGGCGGCGTACCGCCGCGGCCTGCTCCAGTGCACTCATCTCCTGCACAGACGTCATCCCCGCACGGTATGCCACTGCTACCGCAGATCCCGCCCATCGGCACCGATAGCGTGGCCGGATGCATCGCCCCGTCCAGCTGGCGTTCACGAAGTGGGACGGCTCCCAGCACTGGACCGAAGAGCTGCGCTGGCTCGGTGCGGACCAGTACGGCACGTGGCTGGCCGCCGCTGCGGGTGCGGTGATCCGCAAGCCCGGCGCCAAGGTGATCAGCAAGGACGATCGGGTGGCTCTGGTCCCGCATCGCGGCGATTTCGTGGCCACCTTCCACCTGCCCGGAGCGTGGGTCGCGCTCTACGTCGACATGGCCACTCAGCCGGTATGGCACGGCGACCGGGTCACGGCGGTCGACCTCGATCTGGACGTCATCCGGCGTTGGGACGATTCGATCGAGGTGCTCGACGAGGACGAGTTCGCCGAACACCAGGTGCGGTACAACTACCCGCCGGAAATCATCGAACTCGCCGAGCGCAGCCGCGACGGCATCATCGCCGCACTGCGTAACCATGCGGAGCCGTTCGCTTCGGTGGGCGCATCCTGGCTGGCCCAAGTGCGGTCAACGCTCGACTGAGGACGGCATCCGAGCCGGATCGGGCTACGGCTCCGGCTCGTCATGATGCGGTTGGTCGAAGGTCACCTCGACATTCTCGAACCCCTTCATCCGCTGAGTCCCGGCCTGAGTCGCATACGCGCGGCGGTCACCGGGGGTGAGCCTGACGTTGTCGGTGAACGGGGTCAGCAACGAGCGCGGATGCAGCCGGTCGACGCGCACGACGTTGACCTCCACGCACAGCACCACCGCCACGGCGGTGAGGTACAGGAAGGCGATCATGCCGAGCACCAGGGCGAACACCCCATTGGTCGCGCTCGCGTTCTTGACCACGTGCGACACGTAGACGACCCCGAACGACTGCAGTAACTGCCAGATCACCGCAGCCGCTATCGCCCCCGGTGCTACGTCGCGCACCGACAGCTGCCGGGCAGTGGCGAAACGGAACGCGAAGACGAAGGTGGCCGCGTTCAGCGCCACCGAGGCGGCGATCACCAGCACGTGCACGGTCCAGCCGAACGAGCCGGTAGAGACTCCCCCGACGATCGACAGCGCGGTCGTGGCCAGGATCGCCACGCCGCCGACCAGGAGCAGGACCAGGCTGCGGCCGCGGGCCTGGAACGGATTGGGCCGGTTGTTGCGGGGCACCGTCCATGCGGCATTCATCGCGTACTGCACCGCCTGAGCAACTCCGAGACCCCCGTAGATCGAACCGACGATCCCGATGACCAGGCCGGCCGGCCCGCCGCCGATTCGCTTCGGATCGTCCAACTGGCGACCCACGACGGGAAACTGGCGCAACGCGGAGTTCAGCACCTGGTGCTGCAGATGTTGATCACCGGCCAGGACGAATCCCAGCACCGTCGACAGCAACAGCAGCAGCGGGAACACCGAGACGAACGCGTAGTAGGCGATCAGCGCGGCCAAGTACCCGCCGATGTCATCGAAGTACTTGTACGCCACCGCCAATGGGAAGTTCGCCCAGTGATGGCGTCGCTGGAAACTATCCAGTCGCGCGATGATGGGCACCTATCCATCCCACCACCATCGCCGTGCGCGCGCCGTCCGAACTGTCGATCTAGGCCGTCGCCGCTTCGGCGCCATAGCTGCCGCGCTCGGAGATCTCGCGTCCGGCCCAGGCGAGGTACCGGTCCCACGCCGGGTCGCGGGAGGCCCAGCCGAGCACGACGGCAACGGTGGGCGGCGGCTCGACCGGGCCGGTGGCCAGTCGCCAGCCCAGCTCGGCCAACATCCGGTCGCCCTTGCGGTGGTTGCACCGTGCGCATGCGGCGACGACATTCGTCCAGGCGTGCCCACCCCCGCGGGAGCGCGGCACCACGTGGTCGATGGTGTCGGCCCGCGCGCTGCAGTACACGCAGCGGTGTGCGTCCCGGTCGAGCACGGCGCGGCGCGTCAGCGGCACCGCCCGCCGATACGGAACCCGGACGAAATGCGACAGGCGCACCACGGTGGGCGCCGTGATCGCCTGACGCTCGGAGTGCAGCACCTGGCTGCCCGCCTCCACGACCACGGCTTTCTCCGCCAGGACGAGCACTACCGCCCGACGCAGCGGCACGATGCACAGGGGTTCGAAGGACGCGTTCAGCACCAGAGTTCCCGCCATGCCGACCACCTCCCGCCGCGATCACCGATGCCTCCGGCGAGCGACCCGGCTGCTGGGCGAGTCGCCCGGCGTCCTGCACTCGGGCGTGTCTGTCAGTAGTCAACCCGACGAAACGGCTCCGCGCACGCACTTACGGTGTGTCACTGGCCGCGCATCTTCGGCCTCGGCCGCGGGCGGTGGCAGCGGTACCCGCTCCGGACGCCCGGTACGTTACGAGCCGAGGAAGAGGTGATGACCCTGCTCGCGCAGACCGTACTGCTCTCCGCGCCCCGGCACGGCGTTGCGAGATTCCTGCACGACCACGCGGACGTGGTGATCGCCCGACCGGCCCGGATCGTGCTCATCATCGTGGTCGCGCTGGTGCTGCGGCTGCTCGCGCACCGGGCGATCAACCGGCTGGCCCGGGCCACCGGCGACGCCACGGTGCCTCCGCTGCTGCGCCCGTTGAAGGAACGTGCGGTGTCGGCCGGAGACCGGTTCTTCGAGATCACGCCACTGCAACGGGAGCGCCGCCGGCAGCGGGCCGAAACGATCGGCTCGGTACTGAAGAGCGCTGTCTCATTCACCTTGTTCGTGATGGCGTTGCTGCTCATCCTCGGTGAGCTGGAGTTCAGTCTCGCGCCACTGATCGCCGGCACATCCATCGTCGGGGTCGCCCTCGGGTTCGGCGCGCAGAACCTGGTCAAGGATTTCCTGGCCGGGATCTTCATGATCATGGAGGACCAGTACGGCGTGGGTGACGTCATCGACGTCAAGGAGGCAACCGGCACTGTGGAGGCGGTCGGGCTGCGCACCACCCGGCTTCGTGATGTGCACGGCACGGTCTGGTACATGCGCAACGGCGAGATCATCCGGGTCGGCAACAAGAGTCAGGGTTTCGCGCAGGTGGTCCTGGACGTGCCCATCGCGCCCACCGCGGATGTGGACGAGGTGTCCGAGGTCATGCTGGCGGTGGCCACCGACCTGGCCGCCGATCCGGCCTGGCAGGACGTCTTCCTCGGCGACCCGGAATTGGCCGGGATCGAGGAACTCACCCAGGAGAAGACGGTCATCCGGCTCACCGCGAGAGTGCGTCCGCTCGAGCAATGGCGCACCGCGCGGGAACTGCGCCGTCGCATCCGCGATCGGATCGGTCCGCTGGCCAAGGGCGCGGCCACGATCGTCACTACCGATCAGCACCCGAGCGGGGCACCGAGTCCGACCCCACCGGCGACGCCACCGTCCCCGGCTTCCTCCGACGACAGCTGAGTGCCCCAGCGCGGGTCTACTGCGTAGCAACCACCAGCGCGTAGCCGCCGAGACCACGCAACCGGCTCGCCGCGATCTCGCCGCCCGGCACCTGCACTGCGTGCACCTCGCCGGTGGCGGGATCGAACTCCACGTCCTCCAGCGGGCCGATCTCCTCGCCGGCATCGGTCAGCACCCGGGCGCCGAGCAGCGGGCGCTTGCCCTTGACCGTCGCGATCTCGGCCGGTGCGGCCGGCTCCCGGCTACTGGATTCCTGGTCGACGACGAGCGCCGCGTCGCCGATGCCACCCACCGCCTCATGGCCGAGAACGGTGGCTTTCCGGCCCTTACCGAGCTGCCATGCGACCAGCCGGCGGCTCGGCACGTCCAACACCGCACCGGTGATCGGGCCAAGGTTCTCGGCGGTGGCGCGGGACACCACACTGCGCCCCATGATCTGGGCCAGGCTGCTCATCGCCGATCCTCCTGCTGCGGGGCCGGCGGCTGCTGAGCTGCCGGCGGGGCTGGGGGCGGCGGCGGGTTCCCCGGCGCGGCCGCGGGCGGCTGCTGGGCTCCAGGCGGGGCGGCGGGCGGAGACTGGACGGTCGGTGGCGCGCCCGGCGCCGATGCGGAGCCGGCCATCGCTCGGAATTGCTCGAGCGCACCGCCGAAGCCGGACAGATCGTCGCGGATGTACGGCTCCACCGACGCGGGCAACATCAGGGCGGTGCCGGATACCGACAACGCGTACGGCAACGGCACGAACATCGCCGCGCCAGCGCGGCCTTGCAGTGCTTCGTCACCGGTGAGCTGATAACCGACTACATCGCCCGGCGAGATGCCGCTCTGGGCGGTCCCCATCATCCCCACCGCGACGATGAGATCGGTGACCTGGCCGAGTCGCTGGCCGGCGTCGGTGAGCACATCGTTGCCCAGAACATTGCGTCGTGGCTCACCGACCTGCGAGCTGCCGACCGCGGCCGCCTCCTCGAGGGTGACCGCCTCCACCATGACGGCGTCGCGTCCGATCGAGTACACCGCGGACAACGCGAGCGGCGTCTTCAGCGGGCCGGCGAACAGTCCGCCGGCCTTGTTCAGCGTGAACCCCAGCACGTGCCCGGCATCAGGCGAATACACGACGTCCTTGATCTTGGCCAACGCATCACCGGTCGGGATGCTCACCACCGGCAGGCCCGTGATGGACGTGGCCGGCACCAACACCAACCGCGGAGCGGCCAGGCCCGATGCGACATCCCCGGACAGAGTCATGCGTTCACCTGCGCTCCACCGTCCAGGCAGCGGCGGGCGGGACGCGCACTCATGGGTTCTCTCCCGACGAGGGGGGCGCGCCCGGCGTCGAACGGGTCGCAATCACACCGCCGCTGCGACGGCGGCGCTGCACGTAAAGGGCCAGCAGGAGCGCCGCGATGATCAGCACGATCACCACGACGATCACGACAACAGCGCGCATCGTTCCACCATTCGCACCTGGCAGCCGCGGTCTGCGTTGCTCTGCGCCGAAGGTACCTCGCTCGCGCGGCCGGCCGCTGCTCGAGTGGGCCCCGGCGCTGTCCGGACCGCGCCACTCATGGCGGACAATGGGATGGTGAGCAGTGAACCGCAGCGCAGCACGTTGTACGACGCCGTCGGCGGTGAGCAGACCTTCCGGCTGCTCGTCGACCGGTTCTACGCGGGGGTGGCCGCAGACCCCGCGCTGCGCGCGCTCTACCCCGAGGACGACTTGGGCCCGGCCGCCGAGCGGCTGCGGATGTTCCTCATCCAGTACTGGGGTGGCCCGGGCACGTACTCCGAGCAGCGGGGGCACCCGCGGCTGCGGATGCGGCACGCGCCGTTCCGGATCGGAGTCGCCGAGCGGGACGCCTGGCTGCGGCATATGCGCGCGGCGGTGGAGTCCCTCGACCTGCCCGCAGACCTGCACGACCAGCTGTGGCGCTACCTCGTCACGGCCGCGGACAGCATGCGCAACATTCCGAACTGACTGCTTTCACCGGCGCCGCTAGCGTGTTCTGCATCGATCCAGCTAGCGTGGTCGGTAACGCTTCCGACCGTTCGCCCCCGTCAGGAGACCCTTGTGACCAGCACTCCCGTGGCCGAGACCACCGGCCCGGACACCCTGCCCACGATCACCCGGCGCAGCCGTACCGAGGATCCGCAGTGGTGGAAGAACGCGGTCTTCTACCAGGTGTACCCGCGCAGTTTCGCTGACTCGAACGGCGACGGAAACGGCGATCTGCCCGGAATCACCGAGCGGATGGAGTACCTCGCCGATCTCGGCGTGGACGCCCTCTGGATCAGCCCGTTCTACACCTCGCCCATGGTCGACAACGGCTACGACGTGGCCGATCCCTGCGACGTCGACCCCATGTTCGGCACCCTCGCCGACTTCGACGCACTGGTTGCCGCCGCGCACCGGAACGGCATCAAGGTCACCGTCGACATCGTCCCGAACCACTTCTCCGACCAGCACGTCTGGTTCACCGACGCGCTGGCGGCGGCGCCGGGAAGCCCGGAACGAGAGCGTTTCATCTTTCGCGACGGCAGCGGCTCCCACGGCGAGCTGCCGCCGAACAACTGGCCGTCCATGTTCGGCGGCCCGGCGTGGACGCGAGTGCCGGACGGGCAGTGGTACCTGCACCTGTTTGCGCCCGAGCAGCCAGACCTGAACTGGGAGAACCCGGAGGTCCCGGCCGAGTTCGCCCGCATCATCCGGTTCTGGGTGGACCACGGAGCGGACGGCTTCCGGATGGACGTGGCGCACGGGATGGCCAAGCCTGAGGGCCTGCCCGACCTGGTCGCGGTACCGATGGCGCACAAGCAGGCGGCCGAGGACCTGCGCTTCGACCAGCCGCAGGTACACCAGTACCTGCGCGGCTTTCGCGCAGTGCTCGACGAGTTCCCCGGCGCGATGGTCGTCGGCGAGGCCTGGGTCGACGACCCGGAGCGGATGGCGCGCTACGTCCGCCCCGACGAGCTGCATCTGACCTTCAACTTCGCACTGGTGCTGGCCGAGTGGGGCGCCGAGGACTTCCGGCGGGCGATCGACGACTCGCTCAGCGCCCTGGCTGATGTCGGTGCGCCGTGCACCTGGGTGCTGTCCAACCACGATGTGGTCCGGCACCCGAGCCGCTACGGCGGCGGTGCGCGCGGCGCGGCCCGGGGCCGAGCCGCGGCGCTGCTGCAGCTGGCACTGCCCGGCGCTGCCTACATCTACAACGGTGACGAACTCGGCCTGCAGAACGTGCAGCTGCCCGACGACGCGCTGCGCGACCCGACCTGGGAGCGCAGCGGGCACACCCAGCGCGGGCGAGACGGCGAGCGGGTGCCGATGCCGTGGTCGGGCGAGACTCCGCCCTTCGGATTCAGCTCGGGGGAACCGTGGCTGCCCATGCCGGCGTATTGGGCCGGTATCAGCGCCGCCGACCAGGCCGATCAGCCGGATTCGACCCTGCAGCTCTACCGCACCGCCTTGCGGCTGCGCCACGCCCTGCCGGAGCTGCTCGGCAGCGAGTTCAGTTGGACCGACTCCGCCGACGGCGCGCTGGTGTTCTGCCGCGGCGCAGGACTCACCGTGGCGATGAACGCGACCGACGAGGCACTGCCCGGGCCGCATGGAGAGGTGCTGCTCAGCTCGGGGCCGCTCGGCAGGGACGGCGAACTGCCCCCGGACACCACCGTCTGGCTGCGTACGGCGCAGGGCTCCGATAGCTCGCTCAGCGCAACAGGTTGAGCCCGCCACCGGGGCGCTCGGCGTAGACCGAGCCGTACGTCGCCGCGACGCGCATCCAGCGACCCGCCACATCCACACCGACGTCCGAGGCACGCGGCAGGAATCCCATCCGGGTCAGCGCGGCCAGGCTGCGCAACGTGATCGGTGCCGATTCCGTATCGGACGATACCGTCAGGACGACCGCGTCGAGCAGTGCCTTTTCGGTGCGGGGCGAACCGACGCGGCCCGGTGCGGACAGGCCCTTGATCTCCAGCGCGCCGGCCCGGACCACGTCGCGGATCTCGCGGTCCGGCACCCGGTCCAGTCGCCGCCACCCGGTCCGGGGCGGCAGGGCACCGTGCCAGGCCAGGTCCATGCTCGGCGGTGGGTCCGGCCGCGCGCCGTCGAGCCAGCTCAGCACCTCCGCGCCTGCGCTGACCAGATCGAAGGCCGGCCCGGCCGGATCGGCGGGCACGATGCGCGAGGCGAGCACGTCGAAAGGCAGTTGCGCCCATACCGAACGCCTCCCGTCGGCGACGGTCAACCGCACGACGACCGCTGGGTCGAGCGTGGCCGCGCGGCGGATCAACGGAGCGAGATCTGACCAGTCCCCCGTGCCGTTCGCTGGCGTGGTCATGCGCTGGTAGGGCCGGGCTGCTCGGAGGGCCGGGCCGGCTCGTCACTGAACCTGCTGAGGATCTCCGTTTCCGACGTGCTCAGCCGTCGCGGCCGGTCGGTTTCGAAGTCGAACGGGACCAGCCGGGTCGCGGCGCGGGCGCACAGCCGGTCGCCGTCGAACACGTCGTAGCGGACCAGGAACGACGCGCCGCGGACGTCCTCCACCCATAACTCCAGGCGGAGCGGGTCGGGGTGGTAGACGACCGGCCGCAGGTAATCGATCTCGTGGCGGGCAACGACCGTCCCACGGGAGAACGTTCCGTCGTAGCGATCGAAGAACATCGCCACCCGAGCTTGCTCGAGGTAGGCGAGGTAGGCGGAGTTGTTGACGTGCGCGAAGGCGTCCATGTCGGACCAGCGCATGTGCACCGGATGGACGAAACGCGCCACAATCCCTCGCTCTCTGCCGGTGCACCCGTGGGCATCAGCTGACCACCGGCACACCGAAACGCTGGGTCAGTCGCGGGTGAGCTTGCGGTAGGTGACCGCGTGCGGGCGGGCCGCATCCGCACCCAGCCGCTCCACCTTGTTCTGCTCGTAGGACTCGAAGTTGCCCTCGAACCAGAACCACTTCGCCGGGTCGTCGTCCGTGCCCTCCCAGGCCAGGATGTGGGTGGCGATCCGGTCCAGGAACCACCGATCGTGGCTGATCACCACGGCACAGCCGGGGAACTCCAGCAGGGCGTTCTCCAACGAACCGAGCGTCTCCACATCGAGATCGTTGGTCGGCTCGTCGAGCATCAGCAGGTTGCCGCCCTCTTTGAGCGTGAGCGCCAGGTTCAACCGGTTGCGCTCACCGCCGGAGAGCACGCCGGCCGGCTTCTGCTGGTCCGGACCCTTGAAGCCGAATGCGGAGACATAGGCCCGGGACGGCATCTCGCTCTGGCCGACCTGGATGAAGTCCAGCCCGTCGGAGACGACCTCGAAGAGCGTCTTGCTCGGATCGATTCCGGCCCGGTCCTGGTCGACGTAACTGATCTTCACCGTCTCGCCGACCTTCACCTCACCGGAATCCGGCGCCTCCAACCCGACGATGGTCTTGAACAGCGTCGTCTTGCCGACCCCGTTCGGACCGATCACACCGACGATGCCACCACGCGGCAACGAGAACGACAGGTCCTTGATGAGCATCCGGGTGCCGAAGCCCTTGTCGAGGTGGCTGACGTCAACGACCTGGTTGCCCAGCCGCGGGCCGACCGGGATCTGGATCTCCTCGAAGTCCAGCTTGCGGGTCTTTTCCGCCTCGGCGGCCATCTCCTCGTACCGCTGCAGACGAGCCTTGCTCTTCGTCTGCCGGCCCTTGGCGTTCTGCCGTACCCAGGCCAGCTCGTCGGTGAGCCGCTTCTGCAGCTTGATGTCCTTGCGGCCCTGGACGGCCAGCCGCTCCGCCTTCTTCTCCAGATAGGTGGAGTAGTTGCCCTCGTAGGGGTGGGTGCGGCCGCGGTCGATCTCGAGGATCCACTCGGCGACGTTGTTCAGGAAGTACCGGTCGTGGGTCACCGCCAGCACGGCACCCGGGTACTTCGCCAGATGCTGCTCCAACCACTGAACGCTCTCGGCATCCAGGTGGTTGGTCGGCTCGTCCAGCAGCAGCAGGTCCGGCTGCTCGAGCAACAGTTTGCACAGTGCGACCCGGCGGCGCTCTCCTCCGGAGAGCTGGGTGACCGGCTCGTCCCCGGGCGGGCAGCGCAGCGCATCCATGGCCTGCTCGATCCGGCTGTCGAGTTCCCAGCCGTTGGCGTGCTCGATCTTTTCCAGCAGGTCGCCCTGCTCGGTGAGCAGCGAATCGAAATCGGCATCCGGCTCGGCCATCGCGTTCGAGACCGCCTCGAAGCGCGCCAGCCACCCGCGCAACTCGGCTACGGCGTCCTCGACGTTCTCCCGTACGGTCTTGGTCTCGTCCAGCGGCGGCTCCTGCTGAAGCAACCCCACGCTGGCGCCCGGGGCCAGCTTGGCTTCGCCGTTGGACGCCTGATCCAGGCCGGCCATGATCTTCAGCACGGTGGACTTACCAGCGCCGTTCGGGCCGACGACGCCGATCTTGGCGCCCGGCAGGAACGACAGGGTGACGTCGTCGAGGATCACCTTGTCGCCGTGTGCCTTGCGCACCTTGTACATGGTGTAGATGAACTGCGCCACTGTAGGTCCCTGCTCCACTCGTCTGCGTGATGAGATCGCTCGCGGTGCGACCGCGGCGCGGAGCGACGGATTTGCCGTACCGGCGGCGTGCGCTCCGCCTCCATTGTCGCAGCTGACGCATCCGCCTTGCGACCGCCGCCGATCCGACCCGGAACGACCCCCAGCGGCGGGCCCTCAGGTATTGCTGGCGGCAACCTCCGGTCGGGCTCCGGTGAGCTGGGCCAGCACCTCGTCGGTGAGGTCCGGTGACATCCCATCGGCGCCGACGACCACCGAGGTCGACACCGACCCACGGCGAACCTTGGTGAACTCGCTGAACCCGTGCGCGAGGTTGGGGCCGACTGCATCAGCAGTGATCTCGTAGGTGGCACGGAGCTGCTCGTCCTTCGTGTACTCCCGGGTGGCGATCCGGCCGGTGACCACCACCGGCTGGCCCTTGTGGATCGACCGTGCGACGTGGTGGGCCATGTCCTGCCAGCAGACCACCGACACGAAGAACTTGGCGGCGTCTTCGAACTGGTTCGTCTCCGGGTTGCGGCGCCGTGATGTTGAGGCCACCCGGAAGCTGGTGACCGGGCGGCCACTGGCGGTGGTGCGCAGGGCAGGGTCGTCGACGACGTTGCCGATGACGGTGATGTAGGTGTCGAACATGTCAGACCTCCGGCGGCTGCGGTAGCGGCGGCGCGCCCCCACGGCGCGCACCTGCACAGCACACCGCTCGGCGCCGCCAGCCTGAGTGCCGCTCGACCGAACTGTGCACAACGCGGCCGCTGTGGACAACCCAGCCGTTACCGGTGCGCGCGGAAGGCCTGCCGGTAGCGCATCGGGGAGGTGCCCACCTGCTTGCCGAAGTGATGCCGCATCGCCGTCGCGTCCGGGAAGCCGGCCAGCTCAGCGACCTCGTCGACCGATTCCTGACCGGACTCGAGCAGCTCGCGGGCCAGCAGGACACGCTGCTGGACGAGCCAGGCGTGCGGCGACACACCCACCTCGTCACGGAACCGGCGGGCGAAGGTGCGCGGACTCATCAGCGCCGCGGCCGCCATCGATTCGACGCAATGCGCAGCGGAGAGATCGGCCAAGATCGACTCCATCACCTCGCTGAGCGGGCCGCGCGCGGGGATCGAGCGGGTCGGTGGGTCGACGTACTGCGCTTGGCCGCCGTCGCGGTGCGGCGGCATGACCATGCGGCGGGCGACTTTGTTGGCAATCGCCGCGCCGTAGTCCTGTCGGACGATGTGTACGCAGAGATCCAGTCCGGCCGACGTGCCTGCGCTGGTGTACACCGGTCCGTCGCAGACGTAGAGCACCTCGGGACGCACGGTAGTGCCCGGGAACTCCGCCGCTAACCGGTCAGCGTGCTTCCAGTGCGTGGTGCACTCCCGGCCGTCCAGCAGGCCGGCGTCGCCAAGCATGAAGGCGCCGACGCAGACACTCATCACGATCGCACCGCGGTCGACGGCGCGGCGCAGCACGTCGAGCATCGCGGTCGACCCACGCATCCGGTTGCCGGCCGCCGGAACGACGAGCAGGTCGGCCGCTTCGGCCCGGTCGAGGCGATGCTCGGTGGAGATCGTCCACCCCTGCGACGTGGGGACCGGCCGGTCGTCCTCGGAGACGACGGCGAAGTCGTAGGCGGGCACGCCGTCATCGGTGCGGTCGACGCCGAAGCCTTCGCAGGCGACTCCCAGCTCGAACGGCTGCACGCCCGGAATGGCCAGGGCGACGACGGAACGGACGGTCACCCGGAACAGCGTGCCAGGCAGCTGGCAGGAAATCAACGAAGAGTGGCTTTACCGCCACTGGTGGCAGGACCTGCGCGGTCGGAAGATTTACGCCATGATCACCTTGCTGCTCCTGCTGGGATTGCTGGTCCTCGGCGTGCTGGCCGGCACCGGGCGCGTGCACGACTCCCGCGACCCCGACTACTCGCTCCGGCTGACCAACCCCGAACCCCGCGTGGGCTGAGCCGATCACGGCGCTGTTCGAGCCCGCTGCCGCACTACGCTGCCGCACTACGATGACGCCCGCACGCCCGCGTGCGCGCCCCCGTAGCTCAGCGGATAGAGCAGGCGCCTTCTAAGCGCTTGGCCGCAGGTTCGATTCCTGCCGGGGGCACTCGATCACCGAACTTCGGACCTCGTACCGCTCGCGTCCCGTCCCAGCTCACCCGAAGGGTGATTCGGCGGCGTGGGTGCTTGCGCTCGCGTCGCACGTCGGCGACTCCCCGGTGAGGTCGAGTTGGTAGACCTGACCCACCAGATCGACCCCGAAACTGTGGTGCGGCTCTTCGTCGATGAGGGTGAACCCGGCGGCCAGGTAGATGCGGCGGGCAGCGACGAGCGGGTCGTTGGTCCAGAGCCGCACCCGGCTGTAGCCGGACGCCCGGGCGAACCGCACACACTCAGCGGTCAATCTCGCACCCAGCCGGTGCCCTCGCCCGTCCGGGTGCACCAACAAGATGCGAAGCTTCGCGGTCGCATCGTCCTCCGCCACGCAGAACACGCAACCGACCCGCTGCCCGTTCCACTCGGCAATCCACGCCGCTTCCCGTCCGGGATCGTGTTCGCCGGCGTAGTTGGCCACGATGCGCGCCACCAGCGCCTCGAAACTGACGTCCCAACCGAACTCTTCGGCGTAGACCTCGCCGTGCGCCTGCACCACCCAACCCAGATCACCTGGCTCCCCCAGTCGGCGAATCGTCGCCTCGCTCGCCATGCCCCACCACCTCACTGAAACGAACGTTTCAGTGAAACACTAACGCCATGCCGGTCCGCAACTCAACCCCGAACGCCGGGTCATCGATGACGACACAGCCCGGCCCCTCGCAGCGGCAGCGCGAGCTGCTCGAGGCTGCCTACCGCTACGTCCTCGAGAATGGACTGACCGGGTTGTCCCTGCGCCCACTGGCCGCTGCAATCGGCTCGAGCCCGCGCGTCTTGCTGTTCCTGTTCGCCAGCAAGGAAGGCTTGATACGCGAGATCCTGGCTCGTGCGCGGGCCGACGAGCTGGAGCTGCTGGATCGCGTCCGCCGAACTGACGTCGCGGGCACATTCACCGTTGCATCAGCCGTCTGGGGGTGGCTGGTTGCCCCGGAACACCGCAGCCTGCTCAAGTTGTGGCTGGACACCTACGCCCGGTCGCTGCTCGAACCCGAGGGGCCGTGGGCCGACTTCGCGGCGGCCACCGTCCGGGAGTGGCTCGACGTGTTCGCCGACCTTGCAGTCGGCCTGGTTGACGCCGACCGCACCCTGCTCCTTGCCGTCCTGCGCGGCGCGCTGCTCGACCTTCTGGCCACCAACGACGTCGACCGGACCACATCGGCGGTCAACCGCTTTCTGACGGTGACGGCATTCTCTTCGGAGGCACAGGCCCCAACATCCGCCTTGTAGCGGCCACTAGCTCCGCGCGCAGTCTCGGGGTGATGCGGACCGGTAGCGGAGCTATGCCTGCGGAAGTTCGCCGGCTATGCGGTCCAGCTCTCGGGCCAGGGAGAGGTCCGCCTCGGTGACTTCGCCTTCGCTGTGGGTGGTCAGCACGATGCCCACGGTGCGCCAGCTGATGGTCAGGTCCGGGTGGTGGTCGTGCTCCTCGCAAACCGGGGCGAGCTCGTCGACGAAGCGCACCGCGGTGAGGAAGTCGGCGAACTCGATCTCGCACTCCAACTGGCTGGGTGATCCGACCCAGCCGGCCTCCAGCTCCTCCAGCACGCTGTCGATCCGGTCCTGATCCACGTCCCCGACGGCCATGGCACAACGTTCGGTGAGGCGACCCGCCGATGTCAAGGGCAGCGCGTGTCAAGGGCAGCGCGCGGCATTGAGTCGACGGCCCGGCATTAGGCTGCCGATGTGAGTTCGAAGAGCACCGCAGACCGCCTCGTCTGGGTCGACTGCGAGATGACCGGCCTGGACCTCGCGCGTGATGCCCTGATCGAGATCGCCGTGATCGTGACCGACGGTGAACTGACCGCGTTGGACCCGGGAATCGACATCGTCATCCACGCCGCGGACGAGGTACTCGACGCCATGCTGCCGGTCGTTCGCGACATGCACGCGTCCTCCGGCCTGACCGATCAGGTGCGCACCTCGCAAATCACGCTGGGCGATGCCGAGCAGCAAGTTCTCGAGTACGTGCAGCGATTCGTTCCCGAGCCCGGCACCGCCCCGTTGTGCGGCAATTCGATCGGGACGGATCGGGGCTTCATCGTGCGTGACATGCCGGCCTTCGACCAGTACCTGCACTACCGGATGGTCGACGTCTCTTCGGTGAAGGAGCTGGCCCGGCGGTGGTACCCGCGGGTGTACTTCGCCCAGCCGACAAAGGGGCTGGCGCATCGTGCACTGGCCGACATCCAGGAGAGCATCCTCGAGCTGGCTTACTACCGACGGGCGATCTTCGTGCCGGACCCTGGCCCGTCCACCGAGGAGGCGCAAGCCGCTGCCACCGAGGTGCTGGGCAACGGCGAAGGTACGGGCACTCACCCGCTAGACTGACGCGGCTCCGCGCGTCCACGACGAGCGGGCATGGTGGGTGTAGCTCAGCTGGTAGAGCACCTGGTTGTGGTCCAGGATGTCGCGGGTTCGAGCCCCGTCACTCACCCCAATGGCGGGCTCGGCGAGCAGGCTCGCGCCGCGTTCCGGCCGAGTTCGGTGGGGAATAGCCCGCAGTGCTTCGACGCAGTGCCAGCGCAACGACGACAGGCCAGCCGGCCTCGATCGACGAGCTGATCCGTTCGGCCGCGCCGAGGTGCGGGCCGTCCCTCGTCTCCGCGATCAACCACGTCAGCAGCGCTGCGAACAGCACCGTCGTGCAGGTGGCCACGCGAACCCCGGCCAGGACGTGCACCGGCGACTTCTGCCCCACCAGCGCGGGCCAGAGCGCCATGGACACCGCTCCGATCGCGGTGAAGGTCAGGTGCTGGGTGGTCGCGCCGACCGCGGGCTCCGGGCAGGCCGCCACTCCGATGCCGGCTATGCCGCTCACCAGCAACCCGAGACGGGCCCGGGTGGGCAGGCCGTCCAGTCCGACACTGGTCAGCACGTAGCAAACGCCGATCAGTGCGAGCGCGCCGGTCATGATCCACCGGTCGGTGCCGGCGTAGCCGGCGGTGACGCTGATGGTCTGCCGCATCGGGCTGTACGCGGCCGGCTGGACTGCGTCGGCGAGCAGCCAACCCGCCACCAGAGTGACCGGGATCAACGCCGCGGAGCACACCGCCCAGATCGGCACGCAAAGCTGCTCCGAGCGCGCCAGCTCGGCGGCCCGGCCCCACCGCTCAACGCCGGACTCGAGGAAGGCCTCCCCCGACCAGTTGCGTTCCTCAACACTCACGATGCAGCGCCGAGATGCCGACCTAGTGCGTGGCGGCCTTCGCCTGCCGGAGGTTTCCCCAGCGACGAGCGAAGCCGACCCACGAAATTAATACGACGAGCCCCACCAGCCCTTGCGACAGCGACTGCCGCCCGTCCGGATAGAGGGTGCCCTTCACGTACAGGTTGATGAAACTGTCCGACAACGGCTGCAGCCCGGCGCGTTCGCGGAAGTTGTTCTGCGCGGCGGTGAGCGGACACGGCACGTGGGTGGTGACGATCAGCGCTGCCCATACCGCGGCGAGCACGTGCAGGCCGATGGTTCTCGGCCATCGCCAGGCGAGAAACCCGCCGATCACCAGGTAGACCAGGAATCCGTAGTGCAGCGCAACGACGAGATCGATGAGCGCGCGCCACACACTGTTCACCGTGCGTCATTTCGCGGGGCCGACGGTCCGATAGCAACACCTTCGCCCGAGCCACATCTGGCATCGGTAGCGACGATCGTCCGGACGGTGATCATCGCACTCCCTTCACAGGAGTGACGCGGTGCGCGCACTAGAGAACTCCCCGAGACGTGCTCCAGCGTCTTCGTCAGCTGGTGATTCAACCGACTTGGACGCTACTCCGGGGGTCCGACGCAATAAGTGTCTGTTCGACCACAGCCGGCACGCGATGCTGACCGTCAATCACGTGGGTCCTGCGATGGCCGGCGCCGGTGCAACGTCGTGACCGCCAAGGCGGCTGCGCCGAGCACCACCCCGGTCGCGCCGAGCACGATCCCGGCCGTCGCGGCACCGGCACTGGCCCCCGATGATCTGCGCGGCGAGGACGCCGCGGTTGCCGTTGTGGCCGCGGTGCCGGAACCGGTGGCCCCCGCGGCGGGTGCCAAGGTCACGCTCGGAGCCGGATGCTCGGGCTCGGCGGAGCTGCCGGCCGCGGGTACCTCGATCCAGGACACGACGGTGCCGTCGCTGTAGCTCTGGACGGCTCTGAACGTCAGCGTGGCCACCTTGGGCAGTGGACCGACGCTCACCAGGAACTGATCGAACTCGCCCGGCTTGATCGCTGTCGCAGCTCCGTCGGCCTTCCACTCGATGACGCTGATCGCCTCGGACACCTCGCCGTCGTCGGTCGTGACTGGCGGGTGCAGCGCGGTTGACGTGGTCTTGTACGACCAACCCGGATGCGGCTGGATGGATACCGACGCGAGCGGATGGTCGAGTGGAAGCTGCACCGTCAAGCCGGTGGTGCTTGCGGTGTCACTCTCGGTCGGCACCCGGAACGTGAGCACGGCATAACCGCCCTGTACCGCGCCGGTCGCGCTGACCGTGACGTGTGCATCAGCCTCGGCCGGCGCCCATACGCCGACCACCGAGATCACGGCGACCACGGCACCCGTTGCGGCGAGCCGCCGAATTGCTCTCATCACCCAGACCTCATCCCGTACCGGGCGCCCGTTCCGACGCCGTCGTGAGTGACAGTCCAGTTGAAGGGCCGTGCGGTTCCCTGGTCATGGCTTCCGTGCTCCGGCTCACATCCCGGCCGCATTATCGGCCAGTGTCCGGCGGCGGTAACGGCCCGAACAGGCTGGTAGTGTTGCGCCTCGGTCCGAGACCAGCGCGACCGGCGCCGCTAGCTCAACTGGCAGAGCAGCTGACTCTTAATCAGCGGGTTCGGGGTTCGAGTCCCTGGCGGCGCACTCAATGTGATGTCTCAGGTCATCGTGGGACTCTGTCTCGGGGCGATAGTTCACACCCCGCGCAGAACGGTGGTTTCGCGGATGAACTGGCGGCGGCCGATCAGCTTGTAGGCCAACCGAGCGGGGGCCGGCACCACCTGCAGGAACTTCTGCCGTTCCGCATCGTCGGTCTCCTCGGTGATATGGCCGAGGATGACCAGTCGCCGGGTGACGGGGATCGCGTTCATGCCGTGCTTGCCCAGGGCGTTCCATTCCTTTTGGGTGAGCGTGACCGAGACGATCGGGAGGAGTGTCTGCTCCTCCTCCGCTAGGTGATCGATCAGTGTCGGCATGGTGGCGTCGATGCGGGACGCCATCCGCTCCCCGGCGGCGGCGTCCGCGCTCTTCGTCCACGCCGGCAGTTCCGCGCTGATCGCCCCGACGGCGGCGTCGACCTGCGCGTGTTGGGCATCCATTCGGTCCATCAGCTCGCGATCCAGCGCGGCTCGCTTGCGGAGCAGGGGGAAGAGCAGTTCGTCCTCGCCGGTGTGGTGGGTGTGCAGGAAGTGCAGCATTTCCCGGGCATGTGCGCCGATGACTTCGGATCGCGCCGGGTCATTGGCCGCGGAGCGGAAAAGTCGAGGGAGCTGACCGAATTCGCGCCGGATGACGCGGTGGATCAGAACCATCTCGTGGGTGTCAATGCCGGATCCGGGGGTGCTCATCGTGACGCCTCAATGGCGACGGCGTTCTGGACGGCTTCGCGCGCCGTGGTTGCCGGCCGTCCGATGAGCTTCACCAGGTCGTCACTTGCGGTGAACAACTCTCCGCGAGCCAGGCCGGCGTCGGCGTCGGCGACGGCGGCGGCCATCTCTGGGGGCAGCCCCGCAGCGGTCAGAGCGCCGGTGTAGTCGGCGACCGACATGTCCTGGTAGGCGATGTGGGTGCCGAGGACGTCACTGATCGTGGCGGCGAGTTCGGTCAGCGTGAACGGCGTTCCGCCGAGCTCGTAGGTCGCTCCGAGGTGCCC
Source organism: uncultured Actinomycetota bacterium (assembly GCA_963703085.1). GTDB lineage: Bacteria > Actinomycetota > Actinomycetes > Mycobacteriales > Jatrophihabitantaceae > DATAEG01. The sequence goes on from OY969789.1 coordinate 706,493, forward strand.
GTCCTGCGTCAGCACCGCGGCGGCGGCCGCCGCGTAGTCGCGTCGGCTGGCCGCGCTGACCTGACCGTCGTGCGCGCTGCCCAACAACGCGTGGTACTGGGTGATCATCGGGAGCTGGTCGGTGTAGTTCTCCAAGTACCAGCCGTTGCGCAGGATTACGAACGCCAAGCCGCTCTCCCGCAGGTAGTGCTCGGTGCGGCGATGTTCCTCAGCGAGCGTCATTTGCGCAGTCGATGCGTTAACGATGCTGGTGTACGCGATCCGGGACACACCCGCTCGGGCCGCCGCGTCGATGGCGTTGCGGGCGTTACCGAACCGCTCGCCGACAGTCGTCGTCGAAACCAATAGCAGTGCTTCACCGCCCGCGAAAGCGTCGTCGAGAGTGGTCGGGCCACTGAAGTCCGCGCGTCGCACGGTGACCCCGTTCTGTGCGAGGTCGGTTAGGTCGTCGATGTCTCGAGCGGTGGCCACGATCTGGTCTGGTGGCGTTCCCGCGGCGAGCAGTTGATCAACGACGAGCCGGCCCAGGTGACCTGATGCTCCGGTGATGACAATGGACATGGTGTTCCCTTCGGTACGGGTGAGTCGAACGGCGACGGGTCCGACTCGTCTGGGTGCCGCCGTAGCAGCCGCCCATCCACTGTCAGAAAGCATCGTCAGGATCATTGACCACTTTAGTCAATGAACCTGACTATGTCAACGCCTGCGTTGCCCCGGCCGTGGCTTACCGCACGTACGGGTCGGTGATTTCGCGGAGTTGGCCCAAGATCTGCCGCAACAAGGTGAAGTTGCGAGTACCCAGGTACGCCTTCCACTCCGAGTAGATCTCGTCGAGCGTCGCCATCGCGACCTTGACCGCGCGCCGGCCACGCTGCTCGATAACGATCATCCGAGCGCGGCCATCTGTGGGGTCGGGGACCCGGCGGACGTAGCCCAAGCGTTCCAGTTGATCGACCAGCACACCAGCGCTCTGCTTGCTCATCTGCGCCTGATCAGCCAGCTCGGTCAGGCGCGAACCATCGACGGCGATGCGTTGGAACACGCGACACTGGGCGAGAGTCCAGTCGTCGAACCCAGCATTCTGCAGGGCGCGGAAAACCCGGTCCTCGGTGTACCGATACGGGATGAACAACGACACCCCTAAATCAACCTGTTGCTCGTCGCCCATGCCGCTCTCACTCATCGCCCACCTGATTCCACGAGACGCCGCCGTACCGTCAGCGGCCGTCGGCCGCGGTGGTAAGGGTAACTGACTAGTCAGATGCAGACAGCCACAACTGAGTGATTGCGACGCCCGGGCTCGTCAGCGGCCAAGGAGCCGGACGACGGCTCGTTCCAGAATCTCTTGGCGCCGCGGGTCGTTCGGCTTCAGCTTGTCGGCGCGAGCCACGGCCCGGTCGATCGTGACTCCATCCAGGTAGAGATCGATGACCCGCTCGTCGACGTAGGACCCGCGCGCCACCGTCGGTGTGTTGCCCAGATGATCGGCGACCTGCCGCATCGCCGCCGCTACCGCCCGCTTCCGGGTCTGCTGCGTGTCGGCCGGCAGCCGGGCGAGCGCGACCGCGGCATGCACGGTGCCGTGCCAGGTGCGGAAGTCCTTGGCGGTCATCTCCGCACCGAGCAGTGCGCGCAGATACTCGTTCACCTCACCGGCCGAGATCGCGCGCCACGACCGCGGCCCGCGATACGCCAGCAGCGTCGTGCCGCCGCGGCGCCGGCGCATCGCCTCGATGCTCGCCACTACAACGGGATCGGCGATCTCGATCTGCTGGGGCACGCCGGATTTGGCGGTGAACTCGAACAACATCCCCTTGCCTCGCCGGGTGACGTGCCTGCGCTCCAACGTGGTCAGGCCGTAGGAGCCGTTCTCGCTGGCGTAAGTGTCGGACCCGATCCGGAAGTAGCCCAGATCCAGCAGCCGGAACGCAGTCGCCATGGCGCGCTCGACCGGCATCCCCTCGAGCAGCAACGCTTCTACGACCTGCTCGCGCGCCGACGGCAGCCGCCTCGCGACAGTCAACACCCGGTCGTACTTGAGCCGATCTCGCTTGATCCGCCAGTCCGGGTGATACAGGTACTGACGCCGGCCCCGCGCATCCGTGCCGACCGCCTGGATGTGCCCGTTGGGCACCGCACAGATCCACACGTTCTGCCAGGCAGGCGGGATGACCAACGCTTTGATGCGAGCCACCTGCTCGGCCGGCAGCGGGCGACCGTACTCGTCGAGGTAGGCGAATCCGCGCCCGACCCGGCGTCTCGTCCATCCGATGCCTGTGGGCGCTACCGTCCGCAGCCGCATCGACTCACCGCCGCCCGCTCACCGGAAGTAGAGCTCATCATCGCCGACCAGTCGGTCCAACGCCCATTGTGGAATCACCGCGTCGCGACCGGTCGTCTCGTCCGGAGCGAGCTGGCTGCCGAAGCATTCCGCAGCTGCTGCCTTGCGCTTCTGCGCATGCTCGTCCAGCACGAGTCGGACCGCCCGGTGCCAGGGCAGCACCCCCTGGTCGGGACGGGCCCAGTGCAATCCCCAGATAGGCACCTCGATGTGCTGTACCGGCAGGACCTGCAAGGCGTCGATGACAGCGTCGGCGACGATCTCGTGATCGGTGTGTCCGTCGTACCGCCAGGGAGTCACCACGACATCGTGCGCGTTCAGATGACGCACGACGGCGCGACTGACCTCAGCCTGTTGGCGCACCAGTTGCCCGTCGCCGAGACCGAGCCGGACCAACTGGCCGTCCCCGATCCCGAGCTCGCCGAGCGCGGCACGGCTCTCGGCGATGCGGGTCGGTCCGAGCCGGTCGGGCTTCCATCGCGCCGAGCCAGGATGGCTCGCCTCGCCGTCGGTCACCACCAGAACCAGCACCCGGCGACCGTGCTGCACCGCCGCATGCAGCAGCCCACCGCTGCCCAGCACCTCGTCGTCCGGATGCGGCGCGACCACCAGCAACCGGTCGCCAGGCGGAACAAGTTCGTCAAGCTCGACGGTGGGCGTCTGCTGCCATTGTTCGGCTGAGCGCCATTCCTCGGCCGAGGTGCCGGTGCCGAAGACGGCCCGGTTCGCCGTGGCTGCAGGGTCCGGATCGCCGGCCGGTGTCATGCCACGGCCCGATCGGTACTACTCGATCTGCGCAGGGGGAACACGCTGTCGCCCTCCTTCGGGTCGGATCGACGCGTGCCCGGCTCGCTTGCCGGGGATACCCGGGTGCTCGGCCAGCATCCGACGCATTCGTCGATGTCAGCCGGCCGCAGTTTCGAGCCGTTGCGTGCAACCGTACTCAGCCATGACGACGTGCCGGACCCGGCGGCCGCCGGCGCGCTGCGGTTGCTACCGCAGCGCATCTGCCATCGGCCTGGCCGGGTCGGCCAGCACGTCGAGATCGACCGGCCGATTCGCGGTGATCAGCGCCTTGATGTCGTCGACGACGTCCCACACGTTGACGTTCATGCCGGCCAGCACGCGCCCGTCGGACAACCAGAACGCGACGAATTCCCGCCCAGGTACGTCGCCGCGGAACAGCACCCGGTCGTAGTCGCCCGGCTCGACGTACCCGAGGTACTCCATCCCCAGGTCGTACTGATCGGTGAAGAAGTACGGCAACTCGGCGTAGCTGGCCGGCGATCCGATCATCGAGGCGGCTGCTGCGCCAGGCTGGTTGAGCGCGTTGGCCCAGTGCTCCACCCGGATCTGCCGTCCCAGCAACGGATGGCGCGCATTGGCAACGTCCCCGGCGGCGAACACGTCCGGGTCGTCGGTGCGCAGCGACTCGTCGACGACCACGCCGTTGTCGACGGTCAAGCCGGCCGCCTCGGCGAGAGCGGTGTTGGGCGCGGCACCGATACCCACGACGACGAGGTCGGCGGGGATGTGCTCGTCGTCGGCGAGCCGGACGCCGGTTGCGCGCCCACCGATCGTGCTGATCTCGGCAAGCTGCACCCCCAGTCGCAGGTCGACGCCATTCTGGCGGTGCAGGTCGGCGAAGATCTGCGCCACTTCTGGGCCGAGCACCCGCAGCAACGGCAGCTCGGCGGACTCCACGACGGTGACCTCGACGTTCGCGGCACGCGCCGCCGCAGTCACCTCCAGACCGATCCAACCGGCGCCGATGACCACCATCCGCGACGCAGCCGCAATCGCGGCCTTCAACTCGTCGGAGTCCTCGATGGTGCGCAGGTAATGCACTGCCTGGGCGTCGCCACCGGGGACGGGCAGCCGCCGTGGGCTCGCGCCAGTGGCCAGCAGCAGCTTGGTGTACTGCAGCAACGAGCCGTCGTCGAGCTGTACCGAGTGGGCGGCCCGGTCGATCGCCTCGACCCGGGTGCCCGGGCGCAGTTCGATGTCGTGCTCGGCGTACCAATCGGCGGGATGGACGAACACCGAGTCGCGCTCGTCGTCCCCCTTGAGCACACCCTTGGACAGCGGAGGCCGCTCGTAGGGCAGCTGATCTTCTGCGCCGACGAGCACGAGTCGCCCGGCGTATCCCTGTTCGCGTAACGCTTCGGCCGCCTTGGCACCGGCAAGCCCGGCGCCGACGATCACGAACGCGGTATCAGCCATGGGCTCATCCTGCTACGCGAAGAGTGCTTTGCCGAACCAGTCGCCGGCCTCTGTGACGCCTGGCGGAACCGCGAACAGCCCACCGCCGGTGTGCCGGACGTATTCGTTCATCAGGTCCGACGCGGCAAGCTTCTGCTGGATCGGGATGAACTGCCGGTCCGGGTCCTTGTTGAAGCAGATGAAAAACAGTCCGGCGTCGAGCTGGCCGGTCGCCGGATCGGTGCCGTCGGTGTAGGAGTAGCCCCGGCGCAGGATCCGTTGTCCGCCGTGCGCGTCCGGCCCGGCGAGGCGGATGTGGGAATGCGCGTCGATGACGAGGTCGCCGGACTTGTGCTTCGCGGTCAGGTTCACCGGGTCGAACTCGCCGTGGCCGGTCAGCGGCGCACCAGTGTCCTTGACCCGGCCGAAGATCCTTTCCTGGTCGGCGAGGAAGTCGGCATCCCATGACTCGATGAGCATCCGGATCCGGCGCGCCACGAGGTAACTGCCGCCGCTCATCCAGGCCTGGTCGGTGTCCTTGCCGACCCAGACGTAGTCGGTCATGTCGTCCGCGTTCTCGGACTTCAGATTGTTGGTGCCGTCCTTGAACCCGAACAGGTTTCGCGGCGTCGACTGGGCAGTGCTGGTGGAGGACGTGCGGCCGAACCCGAGTTGCGACCAGCGCAGCACGACGGTGCCGCGGCCGATCCGGGCGAAGTTGCGGATGACGTGGAAGGCCACCTGCGGGTCGTTGGCGCACGCCTGCACACACAAGTCGCCGCCGGTCTTGCTCGGAACCAGCGCGTCGCCGGCGAAGGCCGGGAGCTCGCGCAGTGCGGCCGGTCGCTTATCTGCCAACCCGAAGCGCTTGTCGAACAGGGACGGGCCGAACCCGACCGTGATCGTCAGGTCGGCGGGGTCCAGGCCGAGCGCCTCGCCGGTGTCCACGGCCGGGTTCTGCGGAAGTGTCTCGGTCGCGCCGATCGGCTGGCCCGCGGTCATCCGGGCAGCCGCGGCGGACCACGCACCGAGCAGACCGGTGAGTGCCGAGCGATCAGCGGTGGTCACGTCGAACGCCGCGAACGCAAGGCGGTCCTGCGCCGGCGTGGCGATGCCGGCCTGCCGCGGGCCGTAGAACGGCACCATGTTCGGCCGGTCCGCTCCCGGATCGCTCCCGGTCCGCTCCGGCTCCGTGGCGCGGGCAACCCCGAAACCCGCCGCCCCGCTGGCGACCACCGCGCCCGCGCCGGTGATGGCGGCACGGCTCAGGAACGACCGGCGGCTGACGCCCCCCGGTCGCTCCTCGTTCGGTGGCGAGGTGCTCATCTGCGGCTAGGAGTTGACGACCTTGCCGGCCACCTTGGACAGCGGCTCGAACACCGCCTGCAGCTCTTGGGCGAGTTTGGTGGTGTCCGCGGAGGTGAGTGCGGTGAACGTCTTGTAGCCGGAAATCTGGCTGCCGTCTGCGAACGTCTTCAACAGGCTGTCTACGTTTCCGAACGCCGACTTGATCGTGGCGCTCAGGGCCGGATCGATCTTCTGCATGCCCGGCTCGAGGAAATAGAACGCCTGCTCCGAACCCTCGATGTTGGCAGCGAAGTCGACCAGGTCGATGTGCGAGTACCGCTCCTCCTCACCCTGGATCTTGGTCTTCGACGCCTCCTCCAACAGGCCGACCGCGCCGTTGGCCAGCTCCGCCGGTTGGAATCCGGAGAGACCGTTCACCAGGCTCTGCAGCTTCTTCACATTGGCCAGCAGGCCGTTACCCAGGCCGCTGAGCCCCGCGGCCGTCTTGTCCTGATACAGCGCCTTCTCAATGCGGTGGAAGCCCGTCCACTTCGCCGCCGGGACGTCGCCGGCCCGGGCGTCGATGGCCGGATCGAGGTCCGGGAACGACTCCGCGACCGGTTCGATCCGCTCGTAGTAGGGCCGCGCCTTGACATACGCGCTCTTCGCCGCAGCGAGATTGCCGCTCTGCAGTGCCGTATTGAGCGTGGTGACCGTAGCGACGAGCGTGGACACCTGCGCGGTGACGTAGTCCTTGTACTGCTTCGCTCCGTCCACCAGGAGCTGATGGGTGGTGGTGTTGGCGGCGGATGTCGCCTTTCCGGTGACCCGCAACGGGGACTTCTCTGCCGTCGCACCGGGGCAGTACAGGGTGTACGTGCCTGGCTGCATCTCGATGGAGAACGAGCCGCTGAAGCCCGGCGGCATGTTCTCCTTCTCGCCCAGGATCCGCTCTTCACTCAGCACTTCGAGCTCGGAGACGGCGGTGGCGTCCTTGTTGGTGATCTTGAAGGTCAATGGCCCGGCGTTGTAGGAGGTGTGCTGCGCGGTGCACCCGCTCGAGGTGATCGTGACTGCGACCGTGCGCAGATCTGCCGGCGCAGCGCTGCCCTTCGAGTTGCCCTTCGTGTCCTTCGTGTCGTGCTTCGCCGAACTACTGCAACCAGCTAGCGCTGCCGCAGCGACGGCGATTACCGCAACGACGACGCCGCTGCGCGCGGAAGGTGAACCGATCACGAAAGCTCCTCCAGAAACAGGGATGGGTAACAGGGCGAGCGGGCTAGCGACGGGCACTCACGCCAGTCATCGCGCGGATGCCCGGCCGCGGTGATGGCGCGGACTTGCTCGGGATGGCCCACGGACGCCGACGCAGTCGACCGACCCCGAACACCGCGCACACCGCTGCAGCCGCGGCTGCAGCAACCAGCAGGCCGCCGCCCAGGTGCTGCACCAACGAGCGGCGCTCGGTCGTCGCGACGTCATGACGTGCTGTGGCCGCTGCGGTCGCCTTCCCCTTCGCGGTGGCAGTCATCGTGACCGACCGGACCGGCTCGGCCAGCGCCGAGGTGACCGATGCGAATTTCGCGGTGGCGACAGTGACCGTGCTGCGGCCCAGGTCGAGCACGCGTCCGGTCGACTCGTCCAGCCAGACGGTGGCCGTGACGGTGGTCGTGTAGGTGACTGGCACGGTCGGGCGTTCGGTGCCGGAGTTGACGCCCAACGGCAGCCGGCCGCCGTTCGCCGTCGCTGCTTGGGCCAGAGTGAGCGTGGCGGGCAGGCCGCTCGGCGCCGGCGCGGACCCGGTCGCCTCGACCTGGTCGGCCGCCCGACCATCGTGCTGCGTGGTCGAGACGATCCGGCCGGTCCACGTCTGCCGGGTGCCGCCGACGGTGTCCACAACGGTGACCTGCCCGTTGCCGCGGCGGCTGGCGCTGACTGCGGCGACCTGGTCCACCGGCTTGGCCCCGGAAGCCAACACGCCGGCAAGCGACGTCGAGTAAGGCATCGACTCGGTGGCTGCGACGGCCGGCTTGTCCGGCGACCAGAGCAACGCGCCGAGGCCGGCGACGAGACACACCACAGCAACGCAAGCACCGCCGATGGCGAGCTTGCGAGCCGGTGCGGGCCGTCCGGGCGGCCAGGCCACGTAGAGCCCGACCGGGATCAGGTACACCAGCCAGACGATGAGTTCGGCGGCGACCGGCCGCGGCTGCCAGCCGAGCATCCCGGTCAGCAGCGAGGACTGCACCGAGCCGGGATGGACCAGCCAGGTGAGATCCAAGGTGCGGCCCTGCCCGGCATTCAACCAACCTGCCTCGTGCGCGGTATGAGCGGCGGAGACCAGCAGACCCGCCGCCACCAGGACCAGAACCAGACCGGTGGCGCGGAAGAACTTCGACAGGTTGATGCGCACGCCGCCGCGGTAGATCCCATAGCCGAGCAGCACCGCGACGAGGATTCCCAACGCTGCGCCGCCGCCGGAGGCAACCGGCGAGGCGCTCTGGTTGAACGCCGCGAGCAGGAAGACGGCCGTTTCAAATCCTTCGCGCAGCACGGCCAGGAACGCCATGAAGACCAGCGCTCCCCCGCCGCCGCTGACGATGGCGGCGTCGGCAGCACCTTCCAGTTGCTTCTTCAGACCGCGGGAGTTCCGCTTCATCCACACGACCATGTAGGTGACCATCGCGACCGCGACGAGACCGACGACCGTCTCCAGGCCCTCTTGCTGGCGGGTCGGCAGCTCGGCGGACAACACCTTCAACCCGATGCCGACGATCGCGCAGAGTCCAATGGCAACGCCGACGCCGATCCACACCAGCCGCAGCAGGTCCTTGCGCCCGCGCTGCCGGAGGAACGCCGCGACGATGCCCACGATCAGCGCCGCCTCGAGGCCCTCACGAAGGCCGATCACGAAGGTGGGCAGCATGGGATCCTCGGCAGTCAGATCGTAGTAAGGATTGCCTAACCTATCCGACGATAGCCGACGGCGGCGCGGTGCGCGCCCCCGGACCCGATGGCGAGGCTCACAGCGGCCGGCGCCCTGCGGCACGGCCATGATCCACCGGAGCGACGAAGGCGGTAGCAACCGCGCCTCCGACCGCCAACGCGAACCCCGCCAGCGCAGCGATGCGATGCCCCGGCCGGGTCGCGTCGGAGAGCAAGACCAAGCCGATGACGGACGGGACCACCGTGTCCGTGGCGAAGGTCAGTGCTGTCATGGTCGTCACTGCGCCGCGCTGCAGTGCCATCGCGAACAGCAACGTGCCGAGAATGCCGCCCACCACCACGGCCGCCAGCGCCGGGTCGGCCAGCACGTGCCAGCGATGCGGCGGGATCCGCAACGTGCGGGCACCGAGCGCGACGACGGAAAAGGCCAGCCCGCTGCAGAAGGCGAGCCCGGCCGTCGCCCACTGCCCGACCCGCCGCGCGCAGAGCGCACCGAGGGCGATGCACGGCAGCAACGTGAGCAGCAATACGGCCCGCCAGGTGGTGCTGGTCGGCTGCACCGACTCCGGCGCTGCGGACAGTGCCAGCAGCACCAGACCCGCACCGAGCGCAGCAAGTGCCAGCAGTCCCTGACGGCCGATGTGCGAGCCGAGCCGCACTGCGATAAGGGCGGTCACTCCCACACTGGCCGCCACGGTCGACTGCACGAAGAACAATGGCAGTCGCTGCAGCGCCGCGGCAGCGGCCGCGAAGCCCACTACGTCCAGTGCCATGGCAGCCAAGAAGAGCGGCTGCAGACCGAGCCTCAGCAGCAATGTGGGATCGAGCCGGCTGGAGGTCTTCGACCGGCGAGCCGTGATCGTCTCCATGATCGACGCCACGCCATAGCTCACGGCTGCGACGAGCGCCGCGAGGAGGCCCAGGAGCATCGCTCCCTACCGCAGCTCAGCCGGAGTGTCGGCTACGGCGGATCCGCGATACGACGAGCAGCACGACGACGCCGGCCACCGTGCCACCGATGATCTTCTTTCCCTGCGGTGACCTGGCCCGTTCGAGCAGATTGCTCTTCGTCGTGGCGATGATGCGCTTGGGGCTTGCCTTGTCCGCCAGCTGGTCCAACGAGGTCGCCAACGCCGCACGGGCCTGCTCGATCTCCCGTTCGATGTCTGCGGTGCTCTGCTTGTCCGCCACGCAGGTTCCTCCTCCACAGACCACAACCAGCCGCGGCGTGGTGCCCGCGCCGCGGCTACAGACTAGCCGGGTACGTTGCGGTGCATGAGCGAACGGTTGACGGTCGGAGACCCGGCACCAGACTTCACCTTGTCAGACGACACCGGCGAGCGCGTCACCCTGTCCGCCTTTCGCGGCAAGCGCGTCGTCATCTACTTCTACCCGGCCGCGATGACACCGGGCTGCACGACGCAGGCCTGCGACTTCCGGGACAACTTCAGTGAGTTCGAGAAAGCCGGATTCCAGGTCGTGGGCGTCTCACCCGACCAGCCGGCGAAGCTGGCGAAATTCCGGGAGAAGGAACAGCTCACCTTTCCGCTGTTGTCCGACCCGGAGCACACCGTGCTGGAGGCCTATGGCGCGTACGGCGAGAAGACGCTCTACGGCAGAAAGATCACTGGCGTCATCCGGTCCACCGTCGTGGTCGGTGCTGACGGGATGGTCGAGAGGGCCATGTACAACGTCAGGGCCACCGGCCACGTCGAGAAGCTGCGCAGGGAGCTGCAGATCTGACGCACACCCCGGCGATCTCGTAGTTTGTATTCCGGGTTCCCGCGCATCGCGAACGCAGCGAGCGATGTGGCGGGGTGAGGGGCCGTAGCCCAATGGCAGAGGCACACGGTTTAGGTCCGTGCCAGTGAGGGTTCGACTCCCTCCGGCCCTACTTGTGCGATGTCTCGGGACATCGTGCACAGATGTCTCGCGACATAGTGAACACCCTCAGTTCGTTGGTGGGGGTGTTTTTTGTTGGGGCTGGTAGTCGCGGGTGGGATCGAGTTGGAAGTCGCGTAGCGGTTGGCCGCTGGTGGGTGATGATGCGGATGTGCAGGTCGTGCACGAGGACGAGGACTGGTGGTGCCGGCGTGGGTGTCGGCCGATGCCGATGTGGTGTAGGCGGCTGTTGTAACGCAGGGTGAGCTTGCCGTCAGAGTCGATTTTGTCGTGGCGGATGCGGTAGTGGCCGTCGCTGAGCGCGATGCCGCTGGCGGCCGCTTTGGGACGCGCTGGCATAGACCTGTGACGGGGTGGCGTCGGTGCAGTGCTCGGTGCGGTCGGATGGGTGTTGTAGTAGTCGCGGAAGGCGTCGAGCTGGTGTTGCAGGTCGATGATCGTCGGCTGCTAGTGGCTGGGCTCGCTAGCCACTTCTTGAGTGTCTGTTGGAAGCGTTCGACTTTGCCGCAGGTGGTGCGGGTGGTTAGGGCCGGGAGTCTTCTGGGTGAACGTGCAGGCGGGCCAGTTCGGCTTGCAGGGTGATCGCGAGTTTCACGCGGCCGTTGGCGAAGCGGACGGTGTAGACGGTGCCGTTGTCGGTCAAGACGGAGGCCGGGATTGCCGTAGTTGGCTAGCGATGGCGCGGTAGGAGGCATCGACGATCGGGGGCTGTGAACACGGTCGGCGGGCAGTGCTGGCCAGGCACGTAGCCGGGAGTGGTCGTCGAGCCAGCTGCAGGATCTCCACGTCCGAGGCCGTCGGCCAGGCTGCTAGTGAGTGATGTCGGACTGCCAGCGTCTCGTTGGGCTGTGCGGCTAGCGAAACGGACGTAGCTGGCTTCGGGCCGCTTGTGCGGTTGCGGGGTGACGAACCCGCGCGCGGTCAGCATCCGGCCAGATCGTCGACACCGACGGGCGTCTGCCTGGTGGCCGTGCTGCCAGGTGCGCGGCGATCGTGGCCCTCCGGCCCTACTTGCAGGAGTGTCCGGAGTGGTCGGGATCGGCCGGGTCGCAGCGTAATCTCTCGACCATGTGGCCGAACGACCCCCAGCAGCCCCCTACCGGTGGATACCCGCAGGTCCCGCCGCAGCCGCCTACCGCCGGCTACCCGCAGGTGCCCCCGCAGCCGCCTACCGCCGGCTACCCGCAGGGCCCGCAGTCGCCGTACGGCCTGCCTCCGCTGGGCCCGCCGCGGCGCAACTCGACCGGGCCGGTTACTGCGTCGCTGATCGCGATGGGCCTCGTCCTGGTGATGACGATCGTGTCGTTCGCTGTCGCGCACAGTGATACGAAGACGTCCGGAAGCGGGCAACTCCCGGGTGCGCCGACGGGCCAGCCGACACTGGGCCAGAACGGCCCGCAGGGACGCTCCAGTGGCGACCAGAACGGCGGCACGACCAGCTCAGTGCCGACCACCCCGACCTATACCCCAAGCACCGAACAGACGACGCCCAGTACCGAGCCGACCACGCCCCAGGGCCCGACGCTGAACACCACCAGGATCAACAACACGATCGACGAGTTCTTCTGGGGTCTGCTGTATCACGACGTGACCAGGGTCAAAGCAGTCAGTTGCCCGGCGCGGCGGCACGACTTCGACAAGGGCACTTACATCTACGGCAAGGAGGTCTACAAGTGGCACTACACGTACCGCGTCACTCCGGGCCTCAGCTATGTCGACGTCCCGGTCAAGGTCACGCTGCGCAATCCCAGTAGCGGTGCGATCGGCGGATCGTGGAACTACACCTGGGTGGTCGAGCTCGTGGGCAGCACGTACTACATGTGCGGCGTGCGCGACTGACCTCACACCAGCGCGGGAAATCCGGTTGCCGTCCCAGCGGCTCGGCTGCACACTTCCCAGCACAGCACGGGCACGGCGCACCAGGCAGGCGCCGCACGGCGATCGCGAGTCGAGGAGGTAACGCCATGGATGGCTTGACCAGCACCCGCGTCCTCGACCCGGCAATGCCCCTGCAGTAGCCCAGCGCTCCTGCGGACGGGTCGACCACCGATCCGCAAGGAGCAGCAATGCAGTTCGATGATTCCGACCCTGGCCAGGAACCCCAGGCCGCTGAACCCGAACCAACCGGCGAGAGCGTCGTACCGATCACCCGCCGCCGACCGCGGTTGTCAGAATGGAACGAGTCCGAGTTCGACGAGCCGGCCTGGTCGACCTGGCCGGATTCCACCCACGGGCCCACGCCCTTCCCGCACTGGCTAGTCACGTCGGCCAATGCGGTGGATGCTGAGCTGGGCATCCTGAAGAGCGGCAAGGAGGCCGACGTCCATCTGTTGGCCCGCGGGCTGGTCGGCGAACCGGAGATCTTGCTGGCAGTCAAGCGCTACCGCCCGCCGCAGAAACGGATGTTCCACCGCGATGCGGGTTACGTCGAGGGACGCCGGGAACGGCGCAGCCGGGAAAGCCGGGCGATGACCACCCGCACCGATTACGGTCGCGATCTGCTGGCTGGGCGCTGGGCCCAGGCGGAGTTCGACGCGCTGAGCACGCTCTGGTCACTCGGCGCGCCGGTGCCCTACCCGGTACAGCTGTCCGGGCAGGAATTGATGATGGAGTTTCTGGGCAGCCCGGACGGTATTGCCGCGCCCCGCCTCGCGCAGTGCCGCCTCACCCCGGCAGCAGCTGCTGACCTCTTCGACCAGCTGCGCGACGCGCTGGTCCTGCTGACCCGCGAAGGCTTCGCGCACGGCGACCTGTCTGCTTACAACCTGCTCGTCGACGACGGCCGGCTGGTGCTCATCGACCTGCCGCAGATCGTCGACATCGCCACCAATCCGCGGGGGCCGGAATTCCTGCACCGCGACTGCGCCAACGTCTGCGCCTGGTTCCGCTCGCACGGTTACCCAGCGGCCGAGACCGAGGAACTTTTCGGCGACCTGATGGCCGAGGCCGTCGCCAGCTGGTGATCGCCGGGCCGCGGGCGCTGCCGAGGGGGAGCTTCTGGCGGCCGAGGGGGAGCTTCTGGCCACTTCGCCCGGCGTGTCGCGACCAGAACCTCCCCCTCGGCGAGACCGATCAGGCGAGCGAGCAGGCGAGACCGATCAGGCGGTCAGGAGAGCTGCTGGGCGCGTAGGTCGTGCCCGACGCTGGAGAGGCACTTGCCGTCCGAGAGTCGCCACCGCCAGCCGTGCATCTGGCAGGTCAACACGCCACCGTCGATGTGCCCGAAGCGGCTCAGGTCGGCCTTGAGGTGCGGGCAGCGCTTCTGCACCTCCCAGCCGCCGAGCTCGATCGACTCGGCGGCCTGCGCCGCGTTCGATTCGATGAACCAGCCCTCCGCGTACTGGAGCCGCTCCTCGGACAGGCACTTGAAGAACGCGTAGATGAATTCGTTGTACGGGCCGACCCGGCGGGCGGAGAACCGGCAGGACAAGAAGAGGCTGTTCACCCAGTCGATCTCGTGCTCGTAGACCAACTGCTCGAGATAGGCGCGCCGGGTGGTGAAGGCATAGCGCACCTTCTCCTCGGCGTAGGGGCGCACCTCGCGGGCAACGAAGTCGATGATGAGGTCGACGTCGCCGCGCTCGGCGTCTTCACCGGTGAGCCGGACACCGCCGTTGATGCCGTCGGCCATCACCACGGCTTCCTGCAGCAGCGGCGTGAACCACGCCGAGATCTCGGCAAACAGGTCGATCTCGGGATGTGCCCACGTCTTCTTCTCCGCCTCGACGGCGGGCTGCTTACGCGCTTGGTACGCGCGCAGGTACTTCTCCTTGTCGGCGAAGATCGCGGCGACCTCGGCGTCGGACACCGGGTGGGTCACCGGGCAACCGGGCTGGGCGGGCTCGGCGACGGTGCCGGGCAGCAATACGCGCACGTTGTCCCGACCTTGCTCGGTCATCCAGTCGGCGAAGACCATCTGATCCGGGAAGATGTTCGAGTCGTCGCCGTAGATGTCGTTGAAGCCCCAGAGTTCCTCGTCGAGGAAGCACGGCGGCCCGGCGATCGGGAACACCCACTCGGCCTTCAGGTCGTCGATGTAGCGCAGCGTGCGGTCGAACTGCCGATCCCGCTTCTGCTTGCCCAGCGCCTGCTTGGCCCGCTTCGGCAGTTCGTAGACCATCGGGAACCAGATGGCCCCGGAGAACTGCAACATGTGCACCTGCACCGGGCCGAGTTCGGCGAAGGTGCTCAGATCAGACGGGCGCGCGTCGTTCTGGTTCAGCAGAGTGGTGGTGCCGTCACTCAACCAGAGCGACGAGTCGCCGATCGGTCCGTCGGTCGGGCTGATCAGCGACTGGATCATCACCTGCAGGCCGTCCAGCTCGAACACTTCGCCGGACGTCGTACTGATGATCGAGTGGAAGCCCAGATCACGCAGCGCGTCCTCGAGCTCGCTGGTCGGGAACTCCGGCAACAGCACCGTCGCCTTCTTGCTGATGTGCTTGGCGAGGTTGATCGGGTCGAAGTGGTCGTGGTGCAGGTGGCTGAGGTACAGGTAGTCGCACTTGCCGATGGAGTCCCAGTCCAGCTCACTGTTGTCCGGGAACGGGAACCAGGAGCCGAAGTACGCCGGGTTCACCCAAGGATCAGTGAGAATGCTGCCCTGCGCGGTCTCGATCAGCGCGCTGGCGTGGCCCAGTCCGGTAACTCTCATCAGTGCTGCGTGTGCCTCTCCGCTCGACGATCTGCCTCCACGGTAACCAAGGCACTCGACCCGGCCCGCACCGTCCCGCGATGATCAAGGTGGATTGGCTGCCGGGGCGACCAATCCACCTTGATCATCGCGGGAGGACGGCGGCGAGGAGCGGGGCGAGCGCGCGCAAGGCCTGGCCGCGGTGGCTGATGGCGTCCTTCGCCTCGTCGGTGAGCTCTGCGCTGGTCAGCTGCTGCCCCTCGGGGACGAAGATGGGGTCGTAACCGAACCCGTTGCTGCCGCGCGGGGTGCGGATGAGGTGCCCGGCCAGCACGCCCTCGACCACCTGCTCGGCACCGTCGGACCCGATCAGCGCCGCCGCGCAGACGAACCGGGCGCTGAGCCGCTCATCCGGAACGTCAGCGACTTGCTCAAGTACCAGCTGCAGATTGGCCACATCGTCATGCGCCTTGCCGGCCCAGCGGGCCGAGAGCACGCCGGGCATTCCGTTCAGCGCGTCGACGCAGAGACCGGAATCGTCGGCAACGGTGACCAGCCCGGTGCGCCGGTGCGCCTCACGCGCCTTGATCAACGCGTTGTCGGCGAACGTGGCACCGCTCTCCGGCACTTCGTCGAAGGCCGGGACGTCGTCGAGTCCGAGCACCTCGATGTCCGCCAGCGGCGCGATGATGCGGCGCAGCTCGATCAGCTTGTGGGCGTTGCGGGAGGCCAGCAGGACCTGCGCACTCATCGCGCGAGTGCTTCGCGCTGTGCCTCCGCCAGTGCTGCACAGCCACCCAGCGCCAGCTCGAGCAGCGCGTCCAGTTCGTCGCGGCGGAACGGGGCGCCCTCGGCGGTCCCCTGTACCTCCACGAACTCGCCGGCCTCGGTGCACACGACATTCATGTCGGTCTCCGCCGTCACGTCCTCCTCGTACATCAGGTCCAGCCGCGGTTCGCCGTCGATGATGCCCACCGACACGGCGGCAACGGAGGTGACCAGCGGGTTCGGCTTCGACAGCGACCCGCGCTCAGCGAGCCAGGCCACTGCGTCGGCCAGGGCGACGTAGGAGCCGGTGATCGCCGCGGTGCGGGTGCCGCCGTCCGCCTGCAACACGTCACAGTCGATCGCGACGGAGTTCTCGCCCAGCGCGGAAAGGTCGATGGCGGCGCGCAGCGAGCGGCCGATCAGTCGAGAGATCTCGTGGGTGCGGCCGCCGATCTTGCCGCGGACCGACTCGCGGTCGTTACGGGTGTTCGTCGCCCGCGGCAGCATCGAGTATTCGGCGGTGACCCAGCCCAGCCCGCTGCCCCGCCGCCACCGCGGCACGCCTTGGGTGACCGACGCGGCGCACAGCACCTTGGTGTCGCCGAACTCCACCAACGCAGAGCCCTCCGCGTGCTTCTGCCAGTGGCGGGTGATGGTGACTGGACGGAGCTGATCGGCCGCGCGGCCGTCGGGGCGAGACATGTCGCGACCCTATCTTCCGGATCGGACCCCGCTGCGGCTCGCCCGCTCGAGGCATCCCGGCGATGTGCCCGCACCGGTTTTGACGATGCCGGTAACCGTGCGGTCTGTGCCGGACACTGATCAGTTGTGCAGGACAAGACCGCCGCGCAGCGCCGGGCCGACTTCGAGGCACTCTACGAACGGCGCTTCGCCGAGGTCACCCGCTACGTGCGGAGGCGGGTGGAGCCGGCGGCGGCGGAGGACGCGGTCTCCGAAGTCTTCCTGGTTGCCTGGCGACGGTTGTCCGAGATCCCGGCAGCACCCGCTGAACGTGCCTGGCTGCTGGCCACCGCCCGCAAGATCCTCGCCAACAGCTACCGCAGCCGGCAGCGTCGCGAAGCGCTGGTCGAGCGGCTGATCACCGACCACGCCACTGTGCCGTTGTCGGATCCGGCTGAGGCGGTACTCGACCGACTCCGAGTGCGGGGTGTGCTCGACTCGCTCTCCACCACCGACCAGGAAATGTTGCGACTGGCCGAGTGGGAGCAGCTGGCGCCGGGTGAGATTGCCACGGTGCTCGGTTGCAGCACCGCCGCGGCCAAGGTTCGGCTGCATCGGTCCAGAAAGCGATTCGCCCACGCGCTCGCGGCCGCCGCACCGGTCGCCACCCACTCCGACACGATCGAGGTACACCCATGAGAGACGACATCGCCGAAGCCATGCACGCTCTTCGCGACGCAGATCCGGCTGCGGGAGCACAGATCACCGCCGAACCTTCCGGGCTGCGCACCATCGTCGACGGCTCGGCCGACGACGTCCTGCCGACAGTTGCTCCAGTTGCTCCAGTTGCTCCGGACACCGGTAGCCGGACCCGCTCGGTGCTGTCGGTCTTCGCGGCCGCAGCCTGTACTGCGGTGCTGGCCGTTGTCGGGCTGCACCCCGGTTCGACCCGTCCCAAAGCGGATCAACGGGCGCGCCTGCACGCGCTGTCGGCCACCACGTCAGCATCTGTCAGCACTGCTCGACTCGCATTGCGGGTGGGCGACCTGGCCGATCCGACGGCGTTCAACAAGGCGGCCGCGGCTCGCGGGCTTCGAGCAACGGCCACGCTCGCACCGAGGACCACCATCGCTGTCCTGCCTACGTTTCCGGGGCCGGCTCCCGTCTGCCGCGCCGATCAGCGATACCCGGAGTGGACGAAGGCCGGTACGGCGCTCACCTTCCCTGCTCAAGGCACCCTGCCCGAAGGCGGGCACGGCGGCGGGATCCTGCACATCGTCCTGGTCAACCTTCCGGCGGCCATCCTGACCGATCCGCAGGCAGTGGTGTTCTGGCTGGATTCGACGCCGGTGCCGATCCATGTGGAAATCATGCGTGGCTCGTCCGCGAGTGGCGTCGCGGATACCAGCGTGAGCATTGCGGCACCCACCTCCTCGTGCCGGATCCCCTAGCGGCGACTCAGACTTCGATGACCTGGCCGGCTCGCGCCGCCGTCAACGGGCCGGCCCAGGTGGTTCTCGCATCGCTGAGCGCTGCGTCGACCGAGCCCCAGGCAGGCACGTGGGTGAGCACCAGGCGACCGACTTCGGCCCGGTGGGCGTGTGCACCGGCAGCCGCGCCGGTCAAGTGCAGGTCCGCAACGGACTCGGGGCCGCCGGCCCAGCCCGCCTCGGCCAGCAGGACGTCCGTGCCGCGGGCGAGCTCGACCAGCGCTTCGGTCGGTCCGGTGTCGCCGGTGAAGACCAACGACCGGCCGCCGTGCTCGAGGCGCACCGCATGCGTCTCGACCGGATGGTTCATCCGGGCGAAGCGCGCGGCGAACGGACCGATCGGCCCGTCCGCGGGGGCCCGGAAGTCGAACAGTGCGGCCAGCTGCGCCTCGTCGGTCTCCGGACCGCAGGCAGCCGCGACCCGGCTCAGCGCACCGTCCGGGGCGTAGACCGGGATGGGTCCGGGCGGGCGCGTCGGACCGTACTGCAGGATTACGCCGAGCGCCGTGAGGTCCAAGCAGTGATCGGAGTGCAGATGGCTGATCACGATCGCGTGCACTGTCGACGGATCCAGGTAGCTCTGCAAGGGCCCGGCCGCACCTTGGCCCAGGTCGAGCATGACCGTGACGCCGTCGGCTTCGACGAGGTAGCAGGACGCCGGCGAATCAGGCCCCGGACCGCTGCCGCTGCAGCCGACGACGGTGAGCCTCACTGAGCCGCGGCCGCTTGTGCCAGCTGCGGGCCCAGGAACCGGTGACTCAGCCGCGCGAACGGCTCCAGAGCACCGGTTGGTGTGAACGAGTGCGTCGGTGGCGGTGCGTCGTCGGAGCGCAGCAAATCGAGTCTGGCCAGCACGCGGTAGACGTCCTGCGCGGTCTCCTCGGCGCTGGACACCAGCGTCACGTTAGGTCCCAGCACGGTGGCCAGCAAGCCGGTCAGCAGCGGGTAGTGCGTACAGCCGAGAATCAACGTGTCGATGTCCGCGGTGGTCAACGGCGTCAGATAGGACTCAGCGAGCCCGAGCAGCTGCCGGCCACTGGTCACTCCGCGTTCCACGAACTCGGCGAAGCGCGGACAGGCGGCGCTGGACAGCGTCACGCCGGCCGCGGCGGCACACGCGTCGTCGTATGCGCCGCTGTTGATGGTGGCCCGCGTGCCGATCACACCGACCCGGCCGGACCGCGTGGTGGCGATGGCCCGCCGCACCCCGGGGAGAATCACCTCGACCACCGGCACTGCATACCGCTCTCGGGCGTCGCGCAGGCATGCGGCGCTGGCACTGTTGCAGGCAATCACCAGCATCTTCACCCCGGACCCGACGAGCTCGTCCATCACCGCGAGGGCGTTGTGCCGCACCGCGGCGATCGGCAGGGGCCCGTACGGCGCGTGCGCCGTGTCGCCGACGTAGCGCAATTGCTCATGCGGTAGCTGGTCGTTGATCGCCCGAGCCACGGTCAGCCCGCCAACACCGGAGTCCATCACCCCGATCGGGGCGTCGATGTCAGCTGTCGGCATCAGAACCGGCTGCCGACTTCCGTCCCAGCCTGAGGGCGAGGTAGCGGTCGTCGCCCTTGCGCGGATGCAACCACCAGGCGGCCAGAACTCCGGCGACGAAGCCGCACAGGTGAGCTTGCCAGGCCACGTAGTCGTGGGACGAGGTGGGCAGCAGGCCGGTGAAGAGGCCGCCGAAGAACAGCAACATCCCGGCAGCGACGAGGATCCACACGATGCGGCGGGTGAACACAGCCCGGCCCACCAGGTACCCGAGCCAGCCGAACACCAGCGCGCTGGCACCGACGATCGTGGTGGACGGACCCACCACCCACGTCAGCGCACCGCCGAGCACCATGATCATCAGCGTGCCGAGCAGGAACTCCCGAGTACCGCCGACGAGCACCACCCAGCCGACGATGAGAAACGGGAACATGTTCGCCAGCAGGTGCCCGGCATTCGCATGCAGGAACGGCATCGTCACGATGCCCTCCAGCCCGGACACGATCCGCGGCTTCAACCCGAACCGGTCGAGATGATGGCTGTCAGTCTCGTTGATGATCTCGATGACCCACAGCGCGGCGGTGATGGCCAGCATGATCGCCAGCGATCCGCTCCAGGTCTGGTGATCGAAGCGCCGCGCGATGACCTTCAGCCTGCCGTCACGCCGGGTGGGCTCGATCGGTGCGGTCACGGCGTCCAGCGTAGTTACTCCGTCCCCCGACTCCATGATGATCAAGGCGAGATGAGGGCGATAGCCCTCATTTCGCCTTGATCATCGGGGCGCTCAGGCCCAGAGCTGGCCTTCCAGCTTCGCGGAGGCCTGCTGCAGCGATCCCTCGTAGGCGCCGGTGGACAGGTACTTCCAGCCGCCGTCGCAGACGACGAAGGCGATGTCCGCGCGCTCGTTCCGGGCCCCCACCCGGTCGGCGACGCCCAGGGCCGCGTGCAGGATCGCGCCGGTCGAGATGCCGGCGAAGATCCCCTCGTGCTCGACGAGTTCCCGGGTGCGCCGCAGCGCATCGTAGGAGGTGACCGAATACCGGGTGCTCAGCACACCCTCGTCATAGAGTTCCGGGACGAAGCCCTCGTCGATGTTGCGCAGCCCGTAGACCAAGTCGCCGTAGCGCGGTTCGGCGGCGACAATCTCGATGTCCGGCACCTTTTCGCGCAGGAACCGTCCAGCGCCCATCAACGTACCGGTGGTGCCGAGACCTGCTACGAAGTGCGTGATCGTCGGCAGGTCGCGCAGCAGCTCCGGGCCGGTGCCGTCGTAGTGCGCCTGTGCGTTCGCCGGGTTGCCGTACTGGTAGAGCATCACCCAGTCGGGGTTCTCCGTGGCCAGCCGCTTGGCCAGCGCGACGGCCTCGTTCGAGCCGCCGGCGGCCGGCGACAGGATGATGCGCGCGCCGTACATCTCCAGCAGCGCCCGGCGCTCGGCGGACGTGTTCTCCGGCATGACGCAGACCAGCCCGTACCCGCGCAGCCGGGCCACCATGGCCAGCGAGATACCGGTATTGCCCGACGTGGGCTCCAGGATTGTCGAACCGGGCGTCAGCCGGCCACTGCGCTCTGCGTCTGCCACCATCGCGAACGCGGTTCGGTCCTTGATCGATCCGGTCGGGTTGCGGTCTTCGAGCTTGGCCCAAAGCCGCACCGGGTTCGGCCCGGTCCACCGCGGCGAGAGCCGGGGCAGCCCTACCAGCGGCGTATCGCCGACCGAGTCGAGCAGTGAGTCGTATCTCATGTCCGCCTCAGAAAATCGCGCTCAGTCCACATGGCCGGCTCAGCCCCCGGCGACGGCCGGCAGGATCGTCACGGCGTCGCCGTCCTTGAGCGGGGTGTCCAGCGAGCCGGTGAACCGGACGTCCTCGTCGTTGACGTAGACGTTGACGAACCGGTGCAGGCTGCCCTCGTCGGTCAGCAGCCGGCCCTTCAGGCCTTCATGCCGGGAGTCGAGATCGTCGACGAGCGCGCTGAGCGTGTCGCCGGATGCCTCGACGTTCTTCTCACCACCGGTGTAGGTCCGGAGAATGGTGGGGATCTTGACCTGGATGGCCATCGCAATGCGCTCCTGGTGTGAATGATGCGTTCGACAAGGAAAAAAAGGTGCGTCAGTGAGGTGAACACCGGGCGGCGGCAGATTCGTCCCGCACACAGGGCGGAGCTGCAGTGCCGGAGCACCCGGCGAGAGGGGTCAGCGACAGTCGTAGACGACTTCGGCCACCGTGTGGGCAAGCAGGACGCGCTCGATGCTGATCTCATGCAGTGCCGGATTGCTCTTCGCGCGAGCGCTCATCGCTGGATTCGCTCCGCTCCTCGCTCGCTGGCGCTCGCTGCGATGCTCACTCATAGCGATCGACCACCTCGACTGGTTCCTCAGTCACTTTACCGTCCACGATGCGGTAGGAGCGAAAGTCGACGGCCGGCTCGAGGTCCCGGGTGGATACCAGCACATAGTGCGCCCCGGGTTCCTGCGCCAGCGAGATGTCGGTCCGCGACGGGTAGGCCTCGGTGGCCGTGTGCGAGTGATAGATGACGACCGGCTCCTCGCCGAGCTGCTCCATCTCCTTGTACAGGGTGAGCAGTTCCTGGCTGTCGAACTCGTAGAAGGTCGGGGACATCGCCGCGTTGAGCATCGGGACCAACCGGGTCGGGCGGTCGCTGCCCTCGGGGCCGGCCACCACGCCACATGCCTCGTCCGGGTGGTCCCGGCGGGCGTGCGCGAGGATCGCGTCGTACGTCGCCCGCTCGATGCTCAGCACACTCTGAGGTTAGCGGCCTGACCGCCTGGGTCGTTTGTGGCGGTTAGTCTGCCTGCCGTGACTTCCCAGCCCGCGGATGCCGACCAGCCCTCCGCTCGCTCCGACCGGCTCGGCTATGCAGTCGGTCTGGTACTGCTGATCGGCGGTGGCATCCTGTTCACCACCCCGGTGCTGAACTGGATCTGTGGGCCCGCCCTGATCGTCGTGAGCGTCGTCGTGGTCGGGCGGATCCAGGACGCGCTGGCCACCCGCCGTGAGCGGGGCAGCTCGTGAGCTGGGCCGCCCACGAGCTGGAGAGCTATGTCATCCAGAAGCATGTGAAGGTCAAGGTCTCCTACACCGCGGTGCTGCTCGGCTGTCTCGCTCCGGACCTGCTCACCAAGCTGCCGGTATACGGCATTCATCTGGGTCCGTTGAACTTCACCGCCGAGCAACGGCCGTGGCGCTACCACCGGGGTTTCCCCGGCGTGGGCTTCACCCACACGATCTTCTTCGCCGTGGTGATCTCACTGGTCGTGCTGTGGGTGTTCAAGAGCCGGGAGTGGGCCGTCGGCCTGCTCGTCGGTACCGCCGCGCATGTGCTCACCGACATGTTCGACAGCGTCGGCACGATGGTTTTCTTCCCCTTCACCACCCAGCACTACACGACCGGGATGTGGGCCTACGCCGCGCAACAGGGCCGCTATGGCGATGCCGCCGCCTACTACTCCAGTCTCGGCGGGGCGTGGGATCTGTTCTGGCTGTGCATCGCGCTGGCCAACTACAAGGCGCTGTCGCGCAGGTTCTTCTTCTCGACCGTCGTCACGTCCGACCCGTTCTGGCCGTGGCTGCGCCGCACGTTCCGGCTGTCGGACCGAACCCTGCTGGCGATGTACCGCTCCTATTTCTTCTACGGCGGCGGGCGCATTTTTGCGTGGTTCATCTGGGCCCGGTTGGTCAAACACGCGCCGCTGGATTTGAGCTGGGGCGGCCCGTACTGGGTGACCAAGGCACCCGGGCAGGACGAGTCGTGGGTGGCTGCGGCGCGTAACACCGTGATCGGCATCGCCGGATTCGCCCTCGTCGGCTACCTGCTGGTGCGCTTCGTCTACACACCGCTGTGGCGACGCACGAAGGAGTACCAGGCACCTGAGCGGGCGACTACCTGATCAACTGCGTGATATTTCGACGGCGGCGCGCGCCTCGTCGACCCAGTCGGTAACCAATCCGTCGATGCCCATCTGAATCGCAGGCGCGTGATCGGCCGGCGAACGGATCCATGCATAGGCGCGCATGCCGCGCTGGTGTGCGGCCTCGACAAGGTAGGAGCCGATGACCTCGGGATGCAGGCTCACCGCCGACGATCCGCAGGCTGCTGCGTCATCGAGGTATTGCAGGGTGTCGTTGCGGCCGTAGCCGTTCGGCAACAACGCCAGTTCACCGAACTCGGCACGGCGCGCCAGGCCGGCCACCTGGGTGCGATCCCGGCACCACAGTGCGATGGCGCTGGGCGCAGGAGCGTGGTCCAGGCAGAACGCCGCGACCGCCGCAAGCTGGCCGGCGCGCTTCACGTCCAACACGATCGGCAGGTCGAGACCGGGCGGCAGCGGCTCGGTGAGGATCTGCTCCAGCCGGGCCAGGAAGGACAGCGCGCGCGCCGACGACCAGGGCACCACATGCGGGACCAGGCCATGCCACTGCAGGCCGTCGTGGGCGAGGACCGGCACGCCGTCCCGACTCAATCGGACGTCCAGCTCCGCGGCGTCCGCTCCGGTGCCGAGCGCGTCGTGAAACGCGCCGAGAGAGTTCTCCCGGTGCGCGTCGTGCCGACCCCGATGCGCGATGATTCGCATCAGCCGCGCCCGACGAAGGGCATCGCGCTGGGCATCACCGTGATCGTCGCGACGTTGGCGGACAGCGGTAGGCCGGCCATGTAGACCACGGCCCGCGCGACGTCCTCGACGGCGATTCGCGGCTCGGAGCGCAGACTTCCGTCGGCCTGCGGCACCCCGCCGGTCATCGCGGTGGTCATGTCGGTTGCCGCGTTGCCGATGTCGATCTGACCGCAGGCGATGCTGAACGCCCGGCCGTCCAGCGACGTCGACTTCGTCAGGCCGCTCACCGCGTGCTTCGTCGCGGTATAGGCAGCCGACTTCGGCCGTGGCGAGTGTGCGGAGATCGAGCCGTTGTTGATGATCCGCCCGCCCTGCGGCTGCTGGCGGCGCATCACCCGGAACGCCTCACGGGTACAGAGGAAGACCCCGGTCAGGTTCACCGCGACGACCGCCGTCCACTCCGCAAGCGGGATCTCGTCCATCTCACGTGCCGGCCCGCCGATTCCAGCGTTGTTGAACAGCAGATCCACTCGGCCGTGCTCGTCGACCGTGCTGGCGAAGAGCCGCCGCACGTCCTGCTCGTCGGTGACATCGGCGACGCACACGCTTACGCGATCGTGCTGATCGGCCACCGCCTGCAGCGCGTCGCGCCGGCGGCCGGCCACTACGACGGACCAGCCCTCGGCAGCCAGGGCGAGCGCGACGCCGGCGCCGATCCCGCTGCCTCCGCCGGTAACGACCGCGACACCGGCAGCTGCTTCGACCATCTGATCCTCCTGCGGTGTCACGCTTCCGGGACGGCTCTGTCATCATCCTGCCGTGCCCTTCCCGCCTCTGCCCGCCGCTCGCTGGGCCGGCGCGCCGCAGCGCTATCCCGATCCGGCCGTGCGCGTCCTGGACCCTCGCTTCGAGCCGTACGTTCTGCAGAACGCGGCGGTGCACCGGCTGGCGGCCGGGGACCGTTGGGCCGAAGGGCCGGTCTGGTTCGGCGATCACCGATGCCTGGTGTGGAGCGACATCCCGAACAACCGGATGCGCCGCTGGGACGAACAGAGCGGCGCAGTGTCGGTGTTCCGCAGTCCGTCCCAGTACGCCAACGGCAACACCCGCGACCGGGAGGGACGGCTGGTCACCTGCGAGCATCTCACCCGCCGGGTGACTCGCACCGAGCTCGACGGCACCATCACCGTCCTGGCGGACCACGTCGACGGGACGCCGCTGAACGCGCCAAACGACGTGATCGTCGCCGCGGACGGCGCGGTGTGGTTCAGCGATCCGGGGTACGGCTCGATGTCCGACTACGAGGGACGCCGCGGCCCCCTCGACCTGCCCCGTGCCGTCTACCGGCTCGACCCGGTGTCCGGTGAACTGCGCGCGGCCGTCACCGACTTCGACGGCCCGAACGGACTGTGCTTCTCGCCCGACGAGTCGCTGCTCTATGTCGTCGACTCGGGCACGACGAAGAGCATTCACGTGTACGACATGGTCGACGGCCTGCCCGTTGCCGGACGGGTGTTCGCGCCGATGGATCCGGGCACGTCCGACGGTGTGCGGTGCGGTCCGGACGGCACGGTGTGGGCCGCGGCTGCCGGCGGCGGCGAAGGGTACGACGGGGTACACGTCTTCGCGGTGGACGGCACACTGATCGGTCAGATCGTCTTGCCCGAGATGTGCGCCAACCTGTGCTTCGGCGGGTCGGCCGGCAACCGGCTGTTCATGGCGGCCAGCCAGTCGATCTACTCGGTGTTCCTCAATCTGCCAGCGCCGCCGTCACCAGCGCGTCCTGCAACCAGGTGAGCCATCCGTACAGCAACCGGCCGCGGTCCTCGGCGAAGGCAGGGTCTGCCGGGTCGTCGTCGGCGGTGACACCGATGCGGGTGCCGATCGCCAGCCGGATGTCGTTGACGGTGACGAGCCAGCGCTGCAGCGACTCCTCCTCGAGGCGCAGGTCGCCGCCGGACCCGGTGAGATCGGCGCGGCACATCCCGATCCGCTCGACCCGTTGCTGGTCGACGTCGTCCTCGACCAGGTCGCGGAACTCCGCGGCCGCGTCGGCGTCCTCGTAGGCTGCTGGATGCAGCCGGTCCCACACCTCGTCGCCGGGGCCGAGGCCGGCCAGCGCGGACTCCAGATCCTCGAACACCGCGTCCAGGGTCTGCGCCTCCGCAGAGCTCAGCCGGAGCCGTACCGTGTCGCCGCGTCGAGTGAGTTTCACGAAGCAGATCTTCAGCTGTCCTGGGACATGGTCGCCCACAGCCCGAAGCCATGCAGCTTCGCGACGTCGAGTTCCATGCGCTCGCGGGTGCCGGAGGACACCACTGCCTTGCCGCGCTCGTGCACGTCCAACATGAGCGCCGTCGCCTTCTGCTTGGAGTAGCCGAACACGGTCATGAAGACGTGCGTCACGTAGCTCATCAGGTTGATCGGGTCGTCCCAGACGATGGTGCGCCAGGGCCGGTCCAGCTCGACGACCTCGACGACCTGCGGCTCGGCCGTCTCTGTCATCCCGGATCGTTGCGGAGTCAGCGTGGCCATGGCCCCATAGTCCCACTTCTTCCCTACCGTCTCGCGCGGTTAGTCTGTCGCTGTGATGCAGCCCTACCCGCAGTCCCCCGGCTACCCGGCGGGGTATCCGTACCAGCTGCCCGCGGCCCGGCGGCCGGCCCCCAGCGTGCCCGGGCTGATCATCGCCTCGGTCGGGGCAGCTGCCGCCATCATCGGCTTCTTCACACCGTGGTACAGCGCGAACGGCACGGACACCAAGCTCAAGGACATCGTCGCAGCCGTGAAACCGGACGGGGCACCCGGCTTGGCGCACGCCTGGTTCGGGGCACTCATGTGGGTGGTCTTCGGGCTTGCCGCGATTGCTGCGTTCCTGGCCGTGCTGCCCACCCCAGCCGGTACCGCCCTGCGCATCCTCGCTCCGCTGCTGGGCATTGTGGGCGCCGTCCTGGTGTATGCCGCGCTCAACTCGGTGACCAGCAAGAGCGACGCCAGCCCGTTCGACCACGCCGCCGTCGGGCTTTGGCTCACGCTGCTGGGCTTCGTCGTCGTGGGCGTCGGCGGCGCCTTCGGCGGATCCTCGGCTTGACCGAGCGCTCCCCCTAGGCTCGTGAGCGTGACTACCCACTCCTCGGCGCTGCTCACCGATCAGTACGAGCTCACCATGCTCACCGCCGCAGTGCGGGACGGTTCGGCAAACCGGCAGTGCGTGTTCGAGGCGTTCGGCCGGCGGCTGCCGGACGGCCGGCGGTACGGCGTCGTGGCCGGAATCGGCCGGCTGCTGGAGCAGATAGCACAGTTCCGCTTCGACGCCGGAACCGTCGAATGGCTGCAGCGCAACGGCGTCGTCGACGAGGTGACCGCTGACTACCTGCGGTCCTATCGCTTCGGCGGCGACGTCGACGGCTATGCAGAGGGCGAGCTGTACTTCCCCGGGTCGCCGATCGTGACCGTCAGCGGCACGTTCGCCGAGGCCGTGGTGCTCGAGACCCTCGTGCTGTCGGTGCTCAACCACGACTGCGCGGTCGGGTCCGCCGCGGCCCGGATGACAAGTGCCGCGGCAGACCGGCCGGTCATCGAGATGGGCTCCCGCCGCACCCACGAGAACGCCGCGGTGGCAGCCGCCCGGGCCGCATATCTGGCCGGTTTCACGGCAACCTCGAATCTCGCGGCCGGCAGGTGTTACGGCATCCCCACGACGGGAACCGCGGCGCACTCGTTCACGCTGCTGCATGACGACGAAGAAGCGGCGTTCGTCAGCCAGACAAAGGCGCTCGGCGCCGGCACGACTTTGCTCGTGGACACCTACGACATCACCCAGGGCATCGAGCGGGCAGTCCGGGCGGCCGGCCCGGAGCTCGGCGCGATCCGGATCGACTCCGGCGATCTCGGTGTGCTGGCCAAGCAGGCCCGTGCACAGCTGGACGCGCTGGGCAACCGGCACACCCGGGTTGTGGTCAGCGGCGACCTCGACGAGTACTCCATCGCCGCACTGGCCGCATCGCCGGTCGACGTGTACGGAGCCGGTACCGCGGTGGTCACCGGTTCGGGTGCACCGACCGCTCAGCTGGTCTACAAGCTCGTGGAGGTGGATGGCCGGCCGGTGGCCAAGCGATCCGAGCACAAAGCGAGCCATGGCGGGCGCAAGACGGCCGTGCGCCGCCATCGATCGACCGGCACAGCGACCGAGGAGATCGTTTCGGCCGCGCCGCTGACTCTCGGCGCGCACGACCGTGCGCTGCAGCGCCCCCTGCTGCGCGGTGGCGAGCCGGTCGCCGACCTGCCGAGCTTGACCGAGTCGCGCGCCCACTGCGCCGCTGCGTTGGTCACGCTGCCCTGGGAAGGCTTGAAGCTGTCCAAGGGTGAGCCCGCCATCCCCACTGAGCAAGGATGACCGGCATGATCCCGGAACGGATGCGCGCGAGCGTGATGGACCGGCCGCTGACCGTGTCGATCCAGGACCGACCCACGCCGACGCCCGGTCCCGGCGACGTGCTCATCCAGGTACAGGCGGTCGGGGTCTGCGGCTCCGATGTGCACTGGTTCAGCGAAGGCCGGATCGGCAGCACGGTCGTCACCGCACCCCTCGTGCTCGGCCACGAGGCGAGCGGGCGAGTCGTGGCCCTCGGCACCGGAGCGGACCCCGGCCTGATGGGCCGGCGGGTCTCGATCGAGCCCGGCGTGCCGTGCCGACGCTGCCAGCAATGCCACCGGGGCAGGTACAACCTGTGCCCGAACATGCGGTTCATGGCGACACCGCCGATCGACGGCGCCTTCGCTGAGTACGTGGTGATGCCGGCCGACTTCGTCTACCCGGTTCCGGACTCGGTCTCCGACGACGCGGCCGCGTTACTCGAACCGCTGTCGGTGGGAATCTGGTGCAACCAGAAGGGCGCAGTGACGCCAGGCTCGCGGGTGCTCATCACCGGAGCTGGACCGATCGGACTGGTCGCTCTGCAGGTCGCCCTAGTGTTCGGTGCCGGCGAGGTGTTGGTCAGCGACGTCAGCCCGGACCGGCTGGCGATCGCGGAACGGTTCGGCGGCACGCCGATCGACGCGCGGAGTGCCGACCTGACCGGCGCCGACGTGGACACCGTGCTGGAATGTTCTGGCGCCCCGGCCGCCATGGCCACCGGGTTCCGTGCCGCCGGCCGTGCGGCCCGCGTCGTGCTCGTCGGCATGGGCCCGGCCGACGTGTCGGTGCCGCTGGAGGTCATCCAGCAACGCGAGCTCATCGTCACCGGGACCTTCCGCTACGCCAACACCTGGCCGCTCGCGCTGGATCTGGTCACCCGCGGCGCGGTCGATCTCGATGCACTGGTCACCGGGCACTTCGCGCTGGCCCAAACGGTGGACGCGCTCGGTGCAAGTAGCGATCCACGGCAGATCAAGGCGATCGTGAACCCGGCCGACTGACGAGAGGCACACCATGGGCAGCGCAGTGATCGTGGTGGACGTGCAGAACGACTTCTGCGAGGGCGGATCGCTCGCAGTGGCCGGCGGAGCTGCCGTGGCGCGCGATGTGTCCCGCCGGCTGGCCGAGGGTGGTTACGACCATGCGGTGGCCACCCGGGACCATCACATCGATCCGGGTGCGCACTTCAGCGCCGACCCGGACTACGTGCACTCCTGGCCGGCGCACTGCGTAGTCGGCACTGATGGCGTCGAGCTGCATCCGGACCTGGATCGCACTCATCTCGAGGCGGTCTTCGACAAGGGTGAGCATGCCGCGGCCTATTCCGGCTTCGAAGCCAGCACAGCAGCCGGCGTCGGTCTCGCCGAGTGGCTGCGAGAGCACGAGGTCACCGACGTCGAGATCGTCGGCATCGCCACCGATTACTGCGTGCGGGCGACCGCACTTGATGCGGCCCGCGAGGGCTTCGCGACCACGGTCCGGGTCGATCTCACCGCGGGGGTGGCCCCGGCCACGACCGCGGACGCGCTGGCCCAGCTGCGCAGCGAAGGGATCACCCTCGTCGGCGACTCGCCCAGCAGCTGAGCCCTAGGCGCCGGGGTCCGGGTCGGTCGTACCCTGCCGCTCGCCATTGCCGCCGATAACACTGGTTCCCACCGAGGACAGTGCCCGTTGGCCGGCGTTCTTCTGATGCTGACCGGATTCCGCCTCCAGCCGCTCCGCAAGGTGCGGGTAGTGGTACTCGAACGCCGGCCGCTCGGACCGGATCCGCGGAATGGAAGTGAAGTTGTGCCGGGGCGGCGGGCAGGAGGTGGCCCACTCGAGCGAGTTGCCGTGCCCCCATGGGTCGTCGGAGGTGACGATCTCGCCGTAGCGATACGACTTGTAGACGTTGTAGAGGAACGGCAGCATCGATGCGCCGAGCAGGAACGACCCGATCGTCGAGATGGTGTTCAGGGTGGTGAACCCGTCGGTGGGCAGGTAGTCGGCGTAGCGGCGCGGCATACCTTCGGCGCCGAGCCAGTGCTGGACCAGGAATGTCAGGTGGAAGCCGAAGAACGTCATCCAGAAATGCAGCTTGCCCAGTCGCTCATCGAGGTAGCGCCCGACGAACTTCGGGAACCAGAAGTACACACCCGCGTAGGCCGCGAAGACGATCGTGCCGAAGAGCACGTAGTGGAAGTGCGCGACGACGAAGTACGTGTCCGACACATGGAAGTCGATTGGCGGGCTGGCCAGCAGCACGCCGGAGAGACCGCCGAAGAGGAACGTCACCATGAAGCCGACCGAGAACAGCATGGGGCTCTCGAAGGTGACCGAGCCGCGCCACATCGTGCCGATCCAGGCGAAGAACTTCAGCCCGGTGGGAACCGCGATGAGGAACGACAGCAGGGAGAAGAACGGCAGCAGGACGACACCGGTAGCGAACATGTGGTGCGCCCACACCGTCAGCGACAGCGCGGCGATCGAGAGCGTGGCGAAAACCAGACCCTTGTAGCCGAACAGGGGCTTGCGGCTGAACACCGGGATGATCTCGGTGACGATGCCGAAGAACGGCAGCGCCACGATGTACACCTCGGGATGGCCGAAGAACCAGAACAGGTGCTGCCACAGGATGGCGCCGCCGTTGTCCGCGTCGAACACCTGCGCGCCGAGATGCCGGTCGATGTAGAGCACCAGCAGCGCTGAGGTGAGGATGGGGAAGGCGAGCAGAACCAGCAGACTGGTGACCAGGATGTTCCAGGTGAAGATCGGCATCCGGAACATCGTCATGCCGGGTGCACGCAGCGTGATCACCGTGGTGACCATGTTGACGCCACCGAGGATCGTGCCGAGCCCGGACAGGGCGAGGCCGATGATCCACAGATCGGTGCCGGAACCGGGCGAGTTGATCGCGTCGCTCAACGGCGTGTACATCGTCCAGCCGGCGTCGGCGGCGCCACCCGGGGTGGCGAAGCCCGAGACCGCGGTGATGGCCCCGAACAAGTACAACCAGTACGACAGCGCATTCAGCCGCGGGAACGCCACGTCGGGCGAGCCGATCTGCAGCGGCAAGACGAGGTTCGCGAAGGCGAACACCAGCGGAGTCGCGAAGAACAGCAACATGATGGTGCCGTGCATCGTGAACAGCTGGTTGTACTGCTCCGGCGACAGGAACTGCATGCCCGGCCGGGCCAGCTCGGCGCGCATCAGCAGCGCGAGCACACCGCCGATCATGAAGAAGGCGAACGACGAGACCAGGTACATCCGGCCGATCACCTTGTGATCGGTGGTCCGCAGCATTGCGCTGAGCATCGATCCGCGGGACGGCGCGTGCACCGGGAACGGCTGGCTGACGATGGGCCGCGGCGCAACGGTGGTTCCCGGGCCGTCCGAGGGTCCCTCGGCGGTGCGCGGATCCGCGGTGGTGGTCACCGGCTACCTCCCGCAAGACTGGCTCGTCGACGGGGCGTCCCGCCTCATCAAACGATATCCCGTCAGCCCGCACCGGAGACACCCGGGCGCGGATGTCACCGCGCGGGATTGCTGTGCGTGGGCGGCAGCCCGAAAATGGCGAACAGCTCCGGCTCCTGGAATGCGACCACGTGGTCGATCCCGCTCGGGGTCACCCGAAACACCTGGATGGAGTGGGCTCGGAAGACGCCGTCGTCGCCCCGCAGATAGGCGCCCACCGCCGGCTGGCCGTTCGCGCCGCCGATCGGGACCAGCCGCCACGCCCCGGGGGCCCGTGCGGCGCACACGAAGGCCGCAAAGGCCAGATAGTGCTCGCGGCCGTCGAGCCAGAGCAGGTACGGCGGCATCTCCAGCACCGCGTCCTCGCGCAGCAGCCGTTCCAGGGTCGCCAGATCAGCCGACTCGAACGCGGCTGCGTATCGGTCCACGACCTCGCGCTGCGCCGCATCGGAGGGCTCGGCGACGTCATCTTCCCGGGGGGCGATTAGGGCCAGTTGCGCCTTGGCGCGTTGCAAGGCGCTATTGACCGCCGCGACGCTGGTGTCCAGCAGATCAGCCACTTCCGCGGCGCGCCAGGCCAGCACGTCGCGCAGGATCAACACGGCGCGCTGCCGCGGCGGGAGGTGTTGTAGCGCCGCAACGAACGCCAACCGGACGCTCCCCCGCGATGCCACCACAGCGGCCGGGTCGGCCGGCGGCAGGCCCAGCAGCCCGTCCGGTGCCGGTTGCAGCCACGGCAGATCACTGCGCCGACCCTGCGGGATCCGATTCGGCTCGTCGCTGGCCTCGACGAGCTCTGCCGGTAGCGCGCGTCGGCCTCGATAGGCCAGCGCGTTGAGGCAGGTGTTGGTCGCGATCCGGTACAGCCAGGTACGCATCCCCGCCTTGGCCGGGTCGTACGACTGATAGGAGCGCCACGCGCGCAACATCGTCTCCTGTACCTGGTCCTCCGCGTCCTGGGCTGAACCGAGCAGCCGGTAACAGTGCGCGAACAGCTCCCGGCGGTACGGCTCGGCGGCGCTGGCGAATTCGGCCTCACCGGCTGGTGCGACGACCTCAGGCATGGCGACATCCTCTCCCGTCTCGAGGTGGGGTACCCGTACTTACCGCTCGCGACGGCGAACTCATCGCAGCCCGATGAGTTTCTCTTCGGCTCCGGTATGTACCTGTGCCCGCAGTCGCCGGCCCGACCAAGGAGTCACCGCATGGCCATCACCCTCACCACTCGTCCCGATGCACCGGCCGGACCGGACGCCAGACAGTGGTCGATCCTGATCGTGTTGCTTCTCGGGCAGTTCATGGCGTTGCTCGATCTGTACATCGTCAACATTGCGCTGCCGCGCATCGGTGCCGACCTGCACGCATCCGGGGCGGAACTGCAGCTCGTGGTCGGCGGCTACACCGTCAGCTACGCCATGTTGTTGATCACCGGTGCCCGACTGGGTGCCCTGGTCGGCCGGCGCCGGATGTACCTGCTCGGCACCATCGGCTTCACCGCGACCTCACTGGTATGCGGGCTCGCGCCGAACGTGGTGGTGCTGGTGGCGCTACGGGCGCTACAAGGCGCATCAGCGGCGGCGCTCGTCCCGCAGATCATGAGCATGATCCAGACGCAGTTCAGAGGTGCGGCGCGAGCCAAGGCGCTGAGCGCCTATGCGGTGGTGCTGTGTGTGGGTTCGCTCGTCGGCCTGATGCTCGGCGGTCTGCTCGTATCGGCGAATGTGTGGCACACCGGATGGCGCCCGGTGTTCCTGGTGAACGTCCCGATCGGGGCGACCCTCATAGCCCTGGTGCCGCGACTCGTGCCGGCCGATCGGCCGACTGGCGCGCGGCGGTTGGATGTGGCTGGGCTGATCACCGCCGTCAGCGCGGTCGTACTCATCGTGCTGCCACTCGCACTCGGGCACGAGATCGGCTGGCCGGCGTGGACCTTTCTCGCCATCGCAGCCGGACTCGCACTGGCAGCACTGTTCGTGCGGATCGAGCGGCGCATCGAGATGCAGGGCGGTGATCCGCTGCTCGACCTGAGTGTGCTGCGGGCGCCCGGACTGCGCAGCGGCCTGGTAACCCTGGCCGTCGTGATGACCGGGTACGGCTGCTTCCTGTTTTCATTCGGGCTGCATCTGCAATCCGGATTGGGCGAAGGACCGCTGCGCGCGGCCGGCACCTTCCTGCCGTTCGGCGTCGCGTTCGGCCTGACCGCGTTCTTCTGGCGCTCCGTGCCGGGTCGCCTCCACCCGCGGCTGCCGGCCTGCGGCTTGGTGATTTGCGCAGCGGCATCGGCTGCCATTGCCTGGGCAGTGCACGGCGGCGACCGGGGCGGGTGGCTGATATGGGCAGCATTGGTCGCTTTCGGCGCCGGCGTCGGTGTGACGACGAGCTTGCTCGCGTTGTCGTTGCGGCACGTCCCCGCGGACCGGGCGTCCGACGCGAGCGGAGTCGTGACGACGACCATGCAGTTGGGACAGGTGCTCGGCGTGGCCGCTCTCGGCACCGTCTATCTCTCGCTCACCGGCCCGAGCGCGCATCGCTCCGGCGCTGCCATGAGCAGCACATCGCTATGGATTGGAGTTCTGCTCCTGGCCGGCCTGGCCAGCGCCACCACGCTGTCGCGAGCCCTCCGCCGCGCGACCTGACCGCGCGGCAAATGTGAGCGTGGGGCAACGAAGTAGGCACCTCAAGAAGCAGACAACAGGTGCCGCCGACCTGGACCTCCTGGCGCGAGCCCGGTGTCAGAAGGGGGGCGGGTCCGGGTCGTCGGCCACGGGTTGGCTCAAGGCAGCGCGCGGCTGGCGCGGTCCGTACCGGTCGGCGGTCTCGGGTTCGACGGTTGTCGGTAGGGGTGGGGGTTGGGTGCGGTAGGTGTGGCCGGTGGGGCTGGTCCAGACGGTGGATCCGTCGGGTTGGCGTTGCGGTTGCCAGTGCGTGAGGTGTTTGCAGCGGTGATGCCGCCGACATAAGCGGGTGCAGGTTCCTGTCGCAGGTGGGTCCGCCGTCTTTGGCGGCGGTGAGGTGGTCGAGGTCGCAGGCGACGGCGGGGCGGGTGCAGGAGGCGAAGGTGCAGGTTTGGTCGCGGGCGATGATGAACGCCGCCAACCGGGCCGGCGGCCGATACGTCCTGCTGCCGTAGTCCAGTAGCCGGCCGTGGTCGTCGGTGAGCAACCGCCGCCAGCGTGCCGGTGTCGTCTTTCGCGATGCGCCGGGCCATCTGGGCGGGGATCGGGCCGTACCCGGCCAACTCACCCGGCTGCTCATCCAACCCCAACAACGTTGATGCGGCGACGGTGAGCTGCACCGCCGGCCGCGCCCCATGCCGACGGGTCAGGCGCCGGGTCGGCCAGGGCGGAGTCGGCCAGGGTGACCAACGCATCCGCGCGCCGCTGATCCGCCGACCGGCTGTCCCCGCCGTTGCCGAAGATGGTTTCTGCAGGCGAGGGCGTCGATCGCGGTCAGCACCGTGGCCGCGCCGTCGGCCGGGAGGTAGGCCCAGAGCTGGGCCATGCCGTGCAGGTCGGGGGTGAGCACCACCCGCCGCTGCTCCACCGCGTCGGCATGCCGCTCCTGCTCCCCGGCCGGATCCAGTAGCAGCACCGCCCGCGTCACCGAGGCCCGGAACTGGCTGACCGTCTGCTCCGCACCCCGGTCGAGTACTCGTTCCTCGACAGCGCGGGCGATGTCGGGGTCGAGGCTCATGACGGCGGAGGCGAGCAGCTCGGCGTGCCGGGCGGTGATGTCCCCGGCCCGCAACGCCGCCAGCGTCTTCCGCAGCGTGGTGGTGAGCAGCTCCGCCCGGTGCACCTGGGTGGCGGCGGTCGCCGGGGCGATGCGCAGCACCGCGGCGATCTCCTGGACCGACCACTTCTCATTGCTCGGGTCGTCCCGGGAGATGGCTGCGAGTAGCTCGATCTGCCGGGCCGCGTCGAACCCGGCCTGCCGACGCAGCACCACCAGCAGATCGACTCGACCGACCTCCGACAGACTCGAGAGGTTCGCGAACTGAGCGGCGTGCATCGAGTCCGGGGTCGGCGCCAGCTCGGCCAGGGCGGCGATTGAGTCGTCGGGGAGGGTCAGCACATCGACCGGCGACGGCACATACCCCTCGCTATCGCCGTGCTCCCCGTTGTGCATGACACCAATTCTAGGTCGAGGCACCGACAATTTCGGGCTATCCACAGACCTAATTTTGAAGACTTTCGCCTTACCGGATAAGGCGAAATGCGACGAGAGGAGCCGTGAAAAGCGAACCCGCCAGGCCCGAGCGAAACCGCACCCGACAACGCAAACCAAATGCCCACGCATCCCGTCGCTGCCGCAGTAAACCGAACCAAGCTGGAACAGCGAACCCGACAACGCAATCAACCGTTCACGCACCGCTGCCGCAGTAAACCGAACCGAGCGGGCATACCTCAGTCGGCGTTGCCGAGCACCGCCCCTACCTGCAGTTCGTCCTCGGTCTCGACCTCGTCCAGATCGTCCTCGACGGGCTGGGCGACCTGCCCCGCGTCGGCCCCGGCGAGAGCCTTGTGCACGGTCGAGAGCGCCACCGCGGCGGCCAGCACTGTCGCCATGGCGATCCAGAACGGCAGGTGCACGTTGTAGTGCTCGACCAGCTTGCTGGCCACGAACGGCGCCAGCCCGCCGCCGAAGAACCGGACGAACCCGTAGGCGGCCGAGGCGACCGGTCGCTCGACCGGGGCGATGCTCATCACGGCAGTGGTCACCAGCGTGTTGTTGACCCCGATGAAGGCGCCGGCCACGATCACGCAGACGATGACGACCGGCTTGTGGTTCGCGTACGCCGCGATCACCGCAAGATCCGCGGCCATCAAGACGAAGTTGCCGTAGAGGGTTCGTGCGGTGCCGAAACGAGCCTTGAGCAGCGGCGCACCCCACACCGCGAAGATGGCGACCAACACGCCCCAGCCGAAGAAGACCAGGCCGAGCTGCTGCGGCGAGATCGGTCGCATCAGGAACGGCGTGTAGCCGAGCATGGTGAAGAAGCCCCAGTTGTAGAGCAGCCCCACCAAGCTGGTCGTGCCGAGGCTGCGATGCCGCAGCGCCTTGATCGGTTCGATGATGCTTTCCTTGCGGGCCGGGCGCGGCGTCGCGGGCAGCAGGAAGATCGTGGCGACGAGAGCGATCGCCATCAACACCGAGACGCCGAAGAACGGTCCGCGCCAGCTGATCGAACCGAGTTCACCGCCGACCAGCGGGCCGAGGCCGATACCTACTCCCAACGCCGTCTCGTACAGCACGATCGCGCCGCCGAAACCGCCCGACGCGGAAGCGACGATGACGGCCAGAGAGGTGGCGATGAACAGGGCGTTGCCGAGGCCCCAACCGGCCCGGAACCCGACGATGCTGTCGATGCTGTTCGACGCGCCGGCCGCAGCGGCGAACACCACGATCAGCACCAGCCCGGCGATCAGGGTCCGCTTGGCGCCGAGCCGGCTGGACACCCAGCCGGTCACGAGCATGGCCACCGCGGTGACGACCAGGTAGCTGGTGAACAGCAGCTCGGTCTGACTGGTGGTGGCATGCAGCTTGCTGCTGATCGCGGGCAGGATCGGGTCGACCAGGCCGATCCCCATGAAGGACACGACGCAGGCGAAGGCCACGATCCACACTGCCTTGGGCTGTTGGAACATGTCCCGCATCGACGCGTGGGCGGCTGCTGGCCGGCCCGGGCCAGCTGCTGGGGCGGCCGGGGACGGCGTCGGACTGGTCATTCGTTATCGCTCAATTCTGTGCTTGTCGGAAGGTTGGTGAGACGGTCCAGAGCGGGCACCGCCGCCTCGAGCGCGGCCAGCTCCGCATCGGAAAGTTGGTGCAGCTGGGCTGCGACCGTGGCGATGCGGGCACGTCGGTAGGCCGCAACGCGTTCGCGTCCCTCATCGGTAACGGCGACGAGCGCCGCCCGGCCGTCTGAGGGGTCGGCCTGCCGGACGGCGAGCCCTTCGGTCTCCAGCCGGTTCACCAGGCTGGTCATGCCGGGTTGGCTGACCCGCTCGCGGACGGCGAGATCGCTGACCCGCATGGGTCCGGCGAACGACAGCGTGTCCAGGGTGGTGAAGACCGTGGAACTGAGGCCGCCGGGCCGGGTCTGCCGACGTGACCACATCATCAAGGCTTCGAGACCTTGGGCGATGCGGCGAGTGGCTCGATCGCTGGTTGTGGCGCTGCTCCGGGGCACTCGTGAATAATATCAGTGCGTTATATAAGACGCCTATGTGATCTGCTAGACGTGCCTAGGCAGGCGGTGGGTCCGTCAACCCGATCACCGGGACCGTGACGGTGATCGGTGCCGCCACTCGGAAATGAACAGTCACCACGACGGTGTCGCCCTTGACCAGGGCCTTGCTCGGCTTCTCGATCATGATGTGCTGCCCGAACGGCCGCAGCGTCGTGCTGCCGTGCGCGGGGATCCGTACTGCCGCCGCGTCCATCCCGCCGGAGGCGTTGTCGGACATCGTCATGGCTGCACCACCGGCGCCGGTGGTCACCGATGTGATCTCGTCGGGACGGTCGGTGCGGTTGTCGATGCGCAGGTAGACGGCGACCACATCCGGAGAAGCCGGCTCGCGGATGTACGCCCGGCTGATCGTCAACGCCGGCGCCACCGGGTGCCCGGACCGCCCTGCCACCGCACCCCAGCCCAGTCCCGCCACCCCGAACGCGGCGACTGCGACGGCAGCGATCCACGGCGTCCGCACATTCATGTCTGCAATCCTCTCCTGTTCAGCTCAGCCGTACGGTGACGACGGTGCTGACCGCGTCGAACTGCGACCAGGTGGCCAGCACCTGGAACCGCCACCGGCCGGCCGCCGGAAGGACGACGCCTGTCGCGCGGTACGCGGCGCCGCTGCCGGTGAGCGGGACGGCGATCGGGCCGAGGTGCTGCTCGTCCTGTGCCGCGGTCACGGTGAGCTTTGCGGGCTGGCTCCCGGTCACGTCGACGAGCACTTCGACTGCGCCATGTTTTCGTGGCGCCACGTGCACCGCCACGGTGGCGCCGTGCCCGATCGAGGCCGAACCGGAGACCGGCTTGGCTGCGTCGGCGGCGGCCGCCACGCTGCGCCCGGGTGGCTCGGCGACGAGAACCGAGGCCGCGCCCAGGGCGACGGCGGCCAGCAGGGCCTCCACGGCGACCAGTCGGCGGAGCAGCGTCGGAGTGATTGCCGGTGCCGCTGATCCAGCCGTGGTCACCGGTGCCGCCGCGGGCCGATCCGCGTTCAGATCGGGTCGCCGGGCACCCCAGATGATCCGCAGCGCGCGCCGCGACCAGCTCGCGACGACGACGATGACGACGAGCAGGACAACCTTGAGGATGACCAGCACGCCATAAGTGGAACCGAAGAGCGCTTGCCAGCCGCGCGTCTCACGCCACGCCTGGTAGACGCCGGTGCCGAACAGCGTCGCGAGCAACCACGGCGCGACCCGGGAGAAACCGTGCACCGCGATGCCCATCTCGGTGGGCGGCGAGTCCGGGACGATCGCCACCACAAGCAACAGCGCACCACCCAGCCATCCCGCCATGGCCAGCACGTGGGCGGAGTCGGCGGCCAGCGCCAGCCACCTCGGCGAAGCGGAGTTCGCATGCCCGGCAACGGCGTACGTGAGACCTACGCCGACAGCGACGACAGCGGCAGAGTCCACCAACCACGCCGGCCGGCGGGCCGAGCTGAACACTCGCTCGAGCAGGACGGCCAGGACCGCGAGCAGCACCAGCCGGACACAGTGCGCGGCACCGAAGGGCGAGCGCAGCGTGTCGTGCAGCAGGGCACCGTGCCGCAACGCGGACAACCCGCTACCGGCCGTGTACGGACCCTGCACGAGCAGTTCGGCCGCCGAACCGAAGACCGCCGCGCACCACCCTGCCCAGATCAGCCGTTTGGCCCTGCCGTCCTGGCGTCCGGGCGGCCAGCCGGTCAACAGCAGCCAACCACCGCCGAGGCCGGCCAACCCGCCGTACCCGACGCCCCGCGCGACGTCGAATGCGACCGAGGCAGCCCGGTTCGTCGCGCCCGCTGCCGACGTCGCCGCCGGCAGTGCGCCGGCGCCGACGACGAACCGCACCGAGCCGGTGACGGGATGGGAATCGGCCGAAACGACGCGGTAGCTCTCCACGTAGGCGCCGTCGCCGAGGCCCGCGCGCAGCGCGACGCTGATAGTCGCACCGTGCTGAGTGGCGGGTCCGGCATCGACGCGGTTGCCGAACCCGTCGACGACCTGCAGGAAGCCGACGCCGGACAGGCCGACCGTTTCGTCGAAAGTGATGCTCACTGTCCTCGGCGCTGCGCCGAGCCGGGCACCGTCCGCGGGACTGGCGGAGGTGACGACGGCGTGCGCCGACGCAGGCGCCGAGCGGCCCAGCAGCGCCGCGGCCCAGAGCGCCAACCCGAACGCCACCGTCAGTGCGGCACGGCGGCGATGCGACAAGAAGGCTGCAGTCACGCGACGCCACGCAGGCCGGGCGGGTCCGACTGCTGCGTGGAGTTGGTGGGCAGTGCGGCGTCGATGGGGGCGCTGGTGTCGACGTCCCGGCGGGCCAGTGCGGCGACGAGCACGAGGCCGAGAACACATCCGGCGTGAGTGCCCAACCGCCACGGCGACACAGCGCCGGCAACGACGTCACGGACGCTCAGCGCGGCCAACACGCCTACAAATGCAACGAGCATTGGCAGCAGCCCGGCCGCGCGGCGCGGTCGAAGCGCGGTGGCCAGGAATGCGGCGCCCAAAGCGGCGTTCCAGGCCGCCGATTCGTGGGAGGCGTGCACGGACATCGCCATGGCCATGCTGGCGCCGAAGACTGCCGGGGCCGCGATCGCAAGCTGGATCAACCCGACGGCGCTCAGCGCGATCCGAAGCGCGGTGACCCGCCGCCGGAGCATCGCGGCGGGCAGGACCACATCGCGCAGGATCTGCTCGGACAGGTCCGGAACTCCGGTGCCACTGATCCGAGTGGACCGGGCCAGGGCCTCGACCTCGTGCAGCCACGCCGCACATCCCGCGCAGCGGGCGAGGTGTGCGTCCAGGGCGGCGATCGACATGCCCACCGGCTCGCCGTCCAGCCGAGCGGAGGCGGCCTCCCGGATGCGTTCGCAGGTCACGTCAGGGTGGTCGCGGCCAGAGCCGGTCTGGTTCCCGCAGTGAGCCAGCTAACGGCGAGCACCTCGGCCGCGAGGGGACGCAGCCGGTGCGGCACGATAGGCATCAACAGTGAGGAGCGGACGTGCCCGACGAGCAGAATGAGCTCGACCCGCTCACCCAGGCTGCGCTGCGGGCCCGGCGTGGCGACCAGGACGCCGCCGCCGCATTCGTCCGGGCCAGCCAGGTCGAGGTGTGGCGGCTGTGCGCGCACCTCGGTGCGACCGGCGCCGCCGATGACCTGACCCAGGAGACGTACGCGCGCGCCTTCGCTTCCCTGCACCGCTTCGCCGGCCGCTCCTCGGCGCGGACCTGGCTGCTGTCGATCGCGCGCCGGGTGTGCGCCGATTCGATCCGGGCCGTCGTCCGCGACCGGGCCGCTCCGAAGCTGCCGGCCGAGACTGTTCCCGACCCGGCCGAAGGAGTCGCGCTGCGGGCATTGCTCGAGGTGCTGGACGCCGATCGGCGATCGGCCTTTGTGACGACGCAGATTCTCGGCCTGTCCTACGCGGAGGCCGCCGACGTCTGCGGCTGCCCGGTCGGCACGATCCGCTCCCGAGTCGCCCGGGCCCGCAGCGACCTGCTCGAGGCATTGGGCGGTGCCGCAGGCCGGCAAGCCGCCCGGTGAGCTAGTGGCCGGCGCGCTTGTCGGCCTCGGCCATCTTGGCCAGCCACCGGTTGTAGCGCTCCCGGTTGCGCTCCTGCTCGTCGAAGTCGGCGTCCACCGTCGGCGTGGCCGGTGTCGCGGTCTCGGTGTCGGCCGGATCGGCCACGTTGCCGGCGAAGACGGACTGGCGCACCTGTTCCATCCAGCCGGTCCGGTCCAGCTCGCGCATCGCCGGCCGGCGCAGGAACGCAATGGTCAGGGCGATCATCACGCCGGCCATCAGACCGTCGCCGCCGACCCACATGATGGCCCCGCCGGCGTGCGTGTCGGAGAGCGTATCGACGTGCAGGCCGGGCACCGGGACCATCGCGATCGGGCGGGTGGACATCATCAGCACCACGCCGGTGAACGTGTCCACCGCCATCGAGATGGCCAGCAGCATCCATCGCGCCGGTGTGGCGAGCTGCCAGCGGATCGACT
Source organism: uncultured Actinomycetota bacterium (assembly GCA_963703085.1). Lineage (GTDB taxonomy): Bacteria > Actinomycetota > Actinomycetes > Mycobacteriales > Jatrophihabitantaceae > DATAEG01. The sequence goes on from OY969789.1 coordinate 748,917, forward strand.
CGTCGCCCACCAGCAGGGTGAAGAACTGCACACCGACCAGCACGTAGACGAGGTGCTCCAGCTGCCCCGCCCACGGCCGGCGCATGATCTCGTCCATCGCGCCGGTGAGGTGGCTGGTGACGATGACCGTCGCGTAGCTGGCCAGCGCGACCGGCGGTGAGAACAGCAGAGAGACGGCTCGGCTGCGGATGAGCCGGGCCAGCCGGCCGCGCCACGGGTCACCGGTGGCTCGCAGCAGCAGCTCCAGTGGGCGCCCCACACACAGCAGCACCGGCGCAAGCATCACCAGCATCAGGTGGCCGATCATGTGCGCGGTGAACAGGGCCATGTCGTACACAGCGATGCTCGCGTTGGTGGCCAGGACGCAAACACCGAGCCCGGCGAGGAAGGAGATGGTGCGGGCTGCCGGCCAGCGCCCGGCACCGTCGCGACCGGCGATTCCGGCTCCGCTCAGATACAGCAGCGCTGCGATGCCCACGACGACCAGCGCAATCGGGTCGAGGTGCCACCGGGTGAGCAATGCGGAGCCGAGCAAGGGCGGCAGCGACTCCATCGACCCGGGGCGACACCACGACACCGGTAGCACCGGCGCGTGCGGTGCAGTCTGCGAGCGGTAGACGATGAGGGCGACCAGCGCCAGGATCGCGGCCCCGATGATCGTGCAGACGATCTCGAACCAGGGCGCGTGGCGCCGGTGCGGGGTGGGCGCGACCGGAGCGGTCGCGGTGTCGGAAGCCATCAGGAGAACAGGGTCTCACCCGCGTAGCCGCCGGCGCTCGCCCCGGGGGGTACGGCGAAGACGGCCGATGATTCGTGCCGGATGAACGCACCCAGCGCGTCGGACGCGGACAGCTTGCGCATGATCGGCACGAACACGTCACGCGGATCGGTCTGGAAGGCCTGGAAGAAGAGGCCGGCCTCCGGCTGCCCGTCCGGGCGGAAGCCCTCGTCGTAGGAATAGCCGCGGCGCAGCATCGTGGCGCCACCGTTGTTGACCGGATGGGTGAGCCGGATGTGCGCGTCCTTCGGAATGACCGGCCGGCCGGCCGGGTCGAGCGCGGCGAAGTCCGGGGACGTGTGCTCCGACCCGCCGGTGAGCGGCGCGCCGTTGTCCAAGTACCGGCCGATGACGCGTTGCTTCTCGGCCACGCTGCGGGTCTCCCACTCCGGCAGCAGCATCCGGATCCGGCGGCAGACGAGGTAGGTGCCGCCGACCATCCAGTCCGGTTTCGCATCGTCGGGCACCCAGACGGCGAGTTCGAGGCGTGCGCCGGTGGGGTTGTCCGTGCCGTCGGGCTGGCCCATCAGGTTGCGTGGCGCGGTTGCCACGCGATGCGAGCCGGCCGGCAGGAAGCCACTCTGCGACCACTTCGGTGAAGCCCGTCCCGACGCGATCCGGGTCACTGCGCGGGCCGCCGAAGCAACCACCAGCGCGTCCGCGGCGCAGATCTGGACGGCGAGATCGCCGCCGCTGCGGGCCGGCTGCAGCTCCTCGCCACGGAACGGCGGTATCTCGGCCAACTGGCCCGGCGGCACCTGCCCGGCGGCTCGCACCGCGCGACTGCCGAGCCCTACGGTGACGGTCAGGTCCGCGGCGGCCAGCCCGTCCGGAACGCCGCCCTGCTCAGGCACCCAGCGCCCGGCCATCATGGACGCCGCGGCGGTGCCGATCGACGTCAGCAGCGCGGCCAGGGCCGCCTTGTCGGTGCCCGGGTGGAGCACATAGCTGGTGAAGCGCATGCTGGCCGGCGCCGGGTCGGCCACTCCCGGCTGGTGCGCTGCGAAATAGCTGACCGGGGCGTTCGCTGCCGAGCCCGCGGCCCGGGACGTCGCTGCGGGCTTGTCGGTATCACGCAGCTCCCGGTATCCGAACGCCCCCGCTGCCGCGCCGACGGCGACGCCTCCCCCGGCCAGCCCGGCGGCGCGCAGGAACCCCCGACGGTTGAGGGCCGGGGTCGGCTCAGGCGGCGTCGATCCGGCGGCGGGCATGGGCATGGGGCGCTACGACGTGGACTGGGCCAGCAGGGTCAGATCGTGCGCGTACTCGTCGGAACTGGTGCCTTCGGTGTAGACCACCCGGGCCTGCTGATCCGGCCCGAATGCCAGCACCTGTGCGCCGTGGGTCACCTCGACCTCGCCGTTGGGCCCCTTCTTCGGCTTCACCAGGGGGATGCCGATCTTGTCGGCGGCGGCATAGATCGTGTCGATGTTCCCGGTCAGGCCGACGAACGAGGGATTGAACTTGGCCAGCCACGTTTTCACGACCGGTGCGGTGTCGCGTTCCGGATCGGAGGTCACGAAGACGACGGTCACGTGCGAGCGCACCTGCGCCGGGACGTGCTTCAACGCGACGGCGATGTCGGCCATCGTGGTCGGGCACTCGTCCGGGCAATGGGTGTAGCCGAAGTACAGCAGCGTGACCCGCCCCTTCGTCTGGGCCCGCAAGTCGTACGGCTTGCCGCTCTGATCGGTCAGCGTCAGCGTCGGCAGGGCAATGGGCGACGACAGCTTGGTGCCCTGCAACCCGGACGAGGTGTGCTTCGACCCGCCGGACGTGCCGCTGCTGCACGCCGCCAGCGCCAGCAGCACTGCCAGCGCAGCACACACGGCGAGCGGCAGTCGCTTCGTGGCATTCACCGACGGGGATTCCATTTCCTGGACGCGGTTGGCATGTAGCACTGGTCGTTACGACGGTACGTGCAGTTCCCAGAACTGCCGACCGGTGCCCCAGTTCACACTCGGCGAAGCACTCCGCGCAGCGCCAGCAGCGCCCCGATGACAGCCCCCGCCATGCCCAGCAAGGCGAGCCGTTGCCTGCGCAGCCGGCCGGCGATCCGCGCGTACGGCAGCGTGCTGAACGAGACCAGCTCGTACCGGGACAGGTACCGGCCGCCGGAGTGCCGTTCGATCGAGTGCTCGGCCTGTGACTTCAGCTGGAACAGCCGCGAGCTGACCTTGTCCCGCATCTCGACGAAGTTCTCCTCGCTCAGCGCGGCGATCGCATCGGTGTTCGCCTTGCGCCGCTGCTGGTATGCCTGCAGCGCGCGGTCCCAGTCGCCGCCGGCGTGGTCCAGGCAGTGGTCGATCTCGATGCAGTCCTCGAACGCGCAGTTGGCGCCCTGCCCGAAGAAGGGCAGGATCGCGTGCGCGGCGTCGCCGACCAGAGCGACCCGACCTTGCACCCACGGCCAGCAGCGCACCGTCACCAGCGAGCTCACCGGATTGCGCTGGTAGTCCTCGACCAGCGTCGGCATCAGGTCGACCACATCCGGGTACTCGGCGCGGAAGTGGGCGGCGATCTGCTCGGCAGTGTCGAGCGAATCCAGCCCGCCGGGCCCGGTTTTCGGCCAGAACAGCGTGCAGGTGAACGACCGGTCGACATTCGGCAGCGCGATCATCATCGACGAGGTGCGCGGCCAGATGTGCAGCGCTCCTGGGTCCAGCGCGAACTGACCGCGCCGGGCCGGGATGGTCAACTCCTTGTAGCCGTGATCCGGTGTCTGCAGATCGCAGCCGAAGCCGGCGGCCAACGCCAGCCGGGTGGCGCTGTAGGCGCCGTCGCAGGCCAGCACGACCGCGGAGCGTTCGGCGCGTTCGCCGGCCGCCGTGTGGAACGACAACTCACCGGTTGCAGCGTCAACCGAGTGCAGCCGGTGCTCGAACCGCAGCGTCACGCCCGGACTGTGCTCGGCGGCGTCCAGCAACGACGCGTTCAACTCGGCCCGGCTGATCGAGTTGATCGACCGCCGGCCGTCGGCGCTGTAGGGCTGCAGGCCGGCCGGACCGTCCTTCGGGTGCACCAGCCGACCCCGCATCGGCAGCGCCCGGCCCAGCGCCTGCTCGGCCAGCCCCACCTGCTCCAGCGCGGCCAGACCGCGGGCGGAGATCGCGAGATTGATCGAACGGCCGCGCTCCGCGCCGGTGACCCGCGGGTCGGCGCGCCGTTCGTACACGGTGACGGTCAGTCCGCGCCGGCCGAGCAGGGTGGCCAGCAGGCAACCGGCCAACCCGGCGCCGATGACTGCTACCGGCTCATTCCCCGTCATGCCGGTCCAGCACGTCTGCCAGTGCCAGCGCAGCGCGCCAGCAGTCGTGATGGCTGACGTAGAACGGTGCCGGAGCGAACCGGATCACGTCCGGTCGCCGGGCATCAGCGATGACCTCGTAGTCCTCGCGAAGCAGCCGGGAGACCTCGAGCGCATCGATCCCGCCGACCCGGACCGACAACTGCGCACCGCGTCGCTGCGGATCACGCGGCGTCAGGACTTCGAGCTCGCGGCCGGCACGCACCTCGTCCAGCAACGATTCCAGATAGCCGGTGAGCGCGATGCTGCGCTCGCGCAACGCGGCCAAGCCCACCTCGTCGAACAGCTGCAGTGCGGCCAGCACCGGAGCCATCGCCAGGATCGGCGGGTTCGACACCGCCCACGAATCAGCCGTGTCGACAGGATCGATGTGCGGCCTCATCTCGAACCGCGTCGACGGCTCAGTGCTCCACCACCCGGCCAGCTTGGGCAACGCGCGATCGGCGAGGTGACGCTGGTGCACGAAGGCTCCGGCGATCGCGCCGGGGCCGCCGTTGAGGTATTTGTAGCTGCACCAGGCCGCCCAATCGACGTCCCAGTCGTGCAGCTGCAGCGGGACGTTGCCGGCCGCGTGGGCGAGGTCCCAGCCGACCACCGCGCCCGCTGCGTGTCCGGCCGCGGTGATTGCGGGGATGTCCAGGAATTCGCCGCTGAAGTAGTTCACCGCGCCGAGGAGGACGAGGGCGACGCGGTCACCCTGTGCACGCAGATGCGCGACGATGTCCTCGCTGCGCAGGCCGGCCTCCCCCGCCCTCGGCCGCAACCGGACGACGGTGGCATCCGGATCCAGACCGTGCAGCACCGCCTGGCTGCGCACCGCGTAGCTGTCCGACGGGAACGCGGTGTCCTCGATGAGGATCGCTGAGCGCTCCGGTGTGGGCCGGTAGAAGCTCACCATCATCAGGTGCAGGTTGATCGTCAGCGAGTTCATCATGACGACCTCGTCCGGCCGGGCGCCGACCAGCCGGGCGGCCGGCTGCCGCAACTGCTCGTGGTAGGACACCCACGGCCGGCTTGCCCCGGTATGCCCCTCGACGCCGAGCCGGGCCCATTCGGCCAGCTCCTCGGCAAGCAGCTCGCCGGCGCGCCGCGGCTGCAAACCCAGCGAGTTGCCAGCGAGGTAGGCGACTTCGCCGTGCGGTCCCCGGCCGGCCGACGGAACGAGGAAGTTCGCCCGCCACCGCGCGAACTGCGCGTCGTCGTCGAGGTCCAGCGCTCGTTGTTCGCTGAGCACCGAGGGGCGCACCGTCATGCCGGAACGATAGCCGGGCGGCCGGGGACGCCCGCGCCGTCCGGCTCGGTCAGTACCGGCCGGCGGCCGGTCGTCCGTAGTGCGCCGTGCGCCTGGTCAGTGGGTCCGCTTGGGCTTCGCGATCGCCATCCTCTCCATGGACAGGTACGTGTGCGCGGCCCAGGACGCCGGGTCGTGCGCGAAGTGTTGCTGCATCGCGTTGTGGTTCAACGCGTTGTCCAGCGCTGCCATGATCATCGACTGGTCGAGCACCAGCCGCCGGTGGCCCACCGCGCCGGTGGTCGGGTTCACCGCGTCGTAGAAGCCACCGTCGCGGGTGTAGATGTCCGGGTACAGCTTCCGCAGCTTCTGGATGTTGGCATAGGCCTGTTGCGGTGCGACGCCGAGCGCGAGGAACGAGGCGTGCGGCGTGACCGTGCTCTCGACCGCGTCACACGACGCGGTGCAGAATCCCTGTGCCAGCTGCTCGCCGGGCGGGAACGTCAGCCCCTGGGCACCATAGGCGTTGTAGCCACCGGTGTCGTCCGGTGTGCTGGACGGGGAGATACCCCATACCGGATAGTGCAGTTGCTCGGTGGCGTACTTGATCTGGACCTGCGCCAGGCGCTGGTCGGCCAGCCCGAAGCTCTGCTTGCCCCACTGCGTCTCCGGGACGACCTCGTTGGCCATCAAGCCCTCGAACATGCCACCTGCGTAGGTCGGGATGAACGTGGTCGACGTACCCGGGTAGGTGTAATCGCCCTCCCATACCTTGAACTTCTTGTGCGACTGCGGGTCGGTCACCGTCGTCCAGTACCCGCCCGGTGCCTGTCCCTGCCAGGAGAAGTCCGGGTCGGTGTCGCACTGCTTCGGCGGCAGCGTGCGCCACGTCTTCCACCACACGTCACCGGGCATCTGGTGCAGGCCCATGCCGACATACATCGAAATCCGCGGGTCGCTGTAGAGCGCGCCGTTGTGATACCCGGCCGGGCCCTGGTCGACGTAGTACCCGCCGTACTGCTGACCGGTGGGCTGGTTGCCCTCGATGGCGGCGTTGGTGTTGCAGTTCGACTGCGGGCGGTTGTCGTAGAAGATGGAGAAGTCCATCTGGCTGATCAGCGGATTGACCAGACCACGCAGCTCCGGGAGCGCCTGCCGGGCCACCATCAGCCCCGAGGCGTACCAGCCGTTGTCCACCGCGGACAGGAAGTAGCAGTTGTCCTGGGCCGGGGTGGTCTCGGTGGTGCAGTCGACGTCGCCAGGATTTTTCAGCACGTGCCCCGTCGTGGTGTCGTACCACTGGTAGAGGAAGCCGTGCGAACGCTTGATGGTGCTGACCTCGTGCAGCGTCGCGGTGATCATGGTTTCGGCCTTGCGCCGGCTGATGATCTTCAGATCCGTAGCCGAGACGACCGACCACAGATAGACGCCGATGTTCGCGGCCGAGGTGTAGGAACCGCGGGTACTGCCCGGCCCGAGATTGTCCAGCGGCAGGTGGGTGGTCGGGTCGACGTCCTTCTCGAAGAACTTCCAGGTGTCCTTCGCCACGCCGTAGAGGTTGGCGCGTTGCTGGCGGGTCAACCCGGAGTCCGAACTGCCCCGCGGATGAGCGTCGGCCGGTGCGGCTGAGACGATCATGCCGGCCAGCAGGGTCCCTGCCAGGGCGAGATATCTGATGGGGTGTCGACGGGCACTGTGCACGAAATGCCTCCTGATCAGCTGTCGGCGTCGCTCACGCCGGCGGTGGGATGCGGATGCGGTGCGTCGGCAACCGCGAACGGGTTGGCCACCGCGTCGAGCAACTGGATCGTGTATTCGTCCTTCGGGTGCTGCAATACGTCCTTCGTGACGCCTCGCTCGACGATCCGGCCCTTGTTGAGCACGATGATCTCGTCGGTGACGACTCGGGCACTGAGCAGGTCGTGGGTGATGTAGAGCAGGCTCAGCCCGCGCTCCAGGCGTAGCTGGGCGAGCAACTTCAGCACCCCGGCGCGCAGTGACACGTCGAGCATCGACACCGGTTCGTCGGCGACGATCAGGTCCGGCTCGCAGGCAAGTGCACGGGCGATCACGACCCGCTGCCGCTGCCCGCCGGAGAGTTGATGCGGCAACTTCGCGGCGAACTGCTCCGGCGGCGTGAGCCCGACGATCTCGAGCAACTCGTGCACCCGGTCCCGCGCCTGCTTCGCGGACATGCCGAGGAAGTTCTGGCACGGCCGGGACACTGTGTAGGCGACGGTGTGCAGCGGGTTCAGCGCACCGTAGGGATCCTGGAACACCATCTGCACCCGACTGTGGTACTTGCGCAGGCCGCCCGAGCGCAGCGTCTGGACCTGTGTGTCGCCGAACCGGATCGACCCGGTGGAGGGGCGTTCCGACCCGGTGATCATCTGAGCCAGCGTCGTCTTCCCGCTGCCGCTGGCCCCAACGAGGCCGACCGCCGCGCCGGGGCCGATGGTGAAAGAAACGTCGTCGACGGCAGTGAGCAGCTCCCGGCGGCGGCCGCGCACCCGGTACTTCTTGGTCACCGCGTCGACCACCAGCGGCGGCACTGTGCCGGTGGGTGGTGGCCCCGCAGCATCGGCGGCGGTGGTTGCCAGGTCAGCGGACACCGGCCACTCCCTTCTCGATCGCGGCCGACGGCGCCCGCACATGACAGGCAGCGAGTCCGTCCCCCAGCGGTGCGAGCGGCGGGTCGATGTGCCGGCAGACGTCCTGCGCCAGCGGGCAGCGCGGCGTAAACGAGCAACCGGCCTGATCCAGCGACAGGTCCGGCGGTGAGCCGGGGATGCCGCCGAGCTCCACCGTCTCGGCCCGCGGGTCGGCGTAGCAGTTGAGCAGCGCCTCGGTGTACGGATGGTGTTTGCCGCTGAGCAGCGCGCCGGACGGCTGGTCCTCGACGATCCGCCCGGCGTACATGACGAGTACCCGGTCGGTTGCCTCGAGCACGACACCGAGGTCGTGGCTGATCAGCAACGCGGTGAAGCCCTGCTCGCGCTGCAGATCCTTGATCGTCTGCATCACGGCGCGCTGCACGATCACGTCCAGCGCGGTGGTGGGCTCGTCGAAGACGATGAGCCGCGGCTCCAGCGCGAGGGCCAGTGCGATGGACACCCGCTGCCGCATGCCACCGGAGAGTTCGTGGGGGTAACGCCCCAGCACGCCCTCGTCGAGCTTCACCTTGCCGAGCAACTCCGCGCCTCGCTTGTGCACGGCCGCTGTATTGACGTCCTCGCCGTGGCGGGAATGCGCCTTGAAGATGTCACCGAAGTGGTGGCCGACGCTGCGCACCGGATTGAGGGCGTTCATCCCGCTCTGCAGGACCAGCGCGAAGCCGTTGCGGCGCTGGGCGCGCAATTCCTCGCCGTCCAGACCGGCGATGTCCACCCCGTCGAAGAGGATTTTCCCGCCCTCCAGCCGTCCCGGCGGCCGGAGCATGCGGGTCAGTGCGTAGCCGAGGGTGGACTTACCGCACCCGGACTCACCGACCAGGCCGACGAACTCGCTCTCCTGCAGCGTCAGGTCGATGTCGCGCACCGACCAGATGCGTTGGCCACGATTCGGTTCGTAGACGACGTTCACGTCCTGCGCTTGCAGCAGTGCTGCCATCACTTCTCCCGAAGCCGAGGGTTGGACAGCGCGTCGACGCCGAAATTGATGAGCGTGAACGACAACGCCAGCAGGGCAATCGCCAAGCCGGGCGCGAGCACCAGCACCCATTGCCCGGTGAGCAGCGCGTTCTGCTGCTGGGCGTAGTACAGGATCGTCCCCCAGCTGACCGTCGACGGGTTGCCGAGGCCGAGGAACTCCAGGCTCGCCTCGGCCATCACCGCGGCGGTCGCCGCACCGAAGAAGCTGCCGGCCACCAGCGACGTCATGTTCGGCAGGATCTCGCGGAACACCACCCGGAACAGCCGCTCGCCGGAGAACACCGCGGACGTGACGAACTCCCGCGCCCGCAGGGTGGATGCCTGGCTACGGATCACCCGGGCGCCAGTGGCCCAACTGGTGAACGCGACGACCAGCACGATCGTCCAGACCGACCTGCTCGGCACGTAAGCGGCCAGAATGATCATCAACGGCAGACCGGGAATGACCAACGCCAGGTTGGTGACGAAGCTGAGCACCTCGTCGGTGGCGCCCGGCCGGTAACCGGAGATGAGGCCGATCGTGATGGCCACCAGTGTCGCGAACAGGCCCGCAGTGAGGCCGACCAACAGCGATACCCGGCTGCCGTACAGCATCTGGGAGAACACATCCTGGCCGTTGCCGGTGGTGCCGAACCAGTTGTTGCCGTTGGGATTCGCGTACGGCTTGAACGTTGTCGCCGTCGGTGAATGCGGCGCGAGCAGCGGCGCGAAGAGGGCGACCAGGATGAACAACCCGACCAGCACCAGCCCGATCCGGGCCTTGCCGTTGCTCCACAGCGTGCCGAGGGCACGACCCAGGAACAGCACCGGGACCGGCAGCGAACTGCCATGGGTGACCTTGACCTCGGCGCCCTTGCCGGGCGCCTCGGCGGGCGGCGGAACCGTCGAAAGGATCGTCATGAGGTCCGCACTCTCGGGTCGAGACGGGCATACAGAAGATCGACGATGAAGATCGCCACCAGCATGCTGACCGTGATCACCAGGAACAGCGCCTGCAGCAACGGGAAGTCCCGGTTGGACACCGCGATGTAGAGCAGGTTGCCCAAACCGGGATACGAGAAGACGCCCTCCACGAGCACCGACCCGCCCACGACCGCACCGAGGGAGAGCCCGAAGGCGGTGACGTTGGGCAGCAACGCGTTGCGTGCGGCGTACAGCAGCGCGACCGTCCGGGTGCGCAGCCCGTTCGCCTCGGCGAAGGTCACGTAGTCCTCACCCAGCGTGTTGATCATGTTGTTGCGCATGCCGAACACCCAGCCGGACAACGACGTGATGGCCAGCGTGACCGCGGGGATGACACTGTGCTGGAACGCGTCGTTGAGGAACGACAGGCTGAGGTTCGGCGAGACGCCCGGCGTGTAGCCGCCCTTGATGGGGAACCAGTTCATCTTGAAGGCGAGCACGTACAGCAGCAACAGTCCCAACCAGAACGGCGGGAACGCGGCGAAGAAGGTCGCCCCGATCGTGACGGTCGCATCGGACTTGGAACCGCGCCGCCATCCGGCGAAGACACCGAGCAGCGTGCCGATCACGAACGCGACGATGGTGGTGACGCCGACGAGGACGAGCGTCCACGGCAACGCCTTGCCGATCGAGTGCGACACCGTCTCGGTCGGGAAGGAGTACGACCGCCCGAAGTCGAAGTGGGCGATGTTGTAGAGGTACTGGAAGTACTGGCTGAACACGTTGCCGTGCGGCGAGCCGAGCTGGATCTCGATCGCCTTGCGCTGCGCATTCGTGATCGGTTGCCCGGTCGACGCCAGCTTCGCCAGCGCGGCGTCCACCGGGGAACCCGGCATCAACCTGGGCAGGATGAAGTTCAGCGTGATCGCCGCCCAGAGCGTGAGGACGAACAGCACGACCTTGCGGCCTACATAGCGCATCGCGACACGCCTCCCGCGTACCCCGTCGCACCGAGCACCGGGATCACGCGGCCTTCAGGTGCGTGAGCACCACGAGGACTGCAGTGTTGTAGGTCGTCGGCAGCGTGTACGGATCCGACGCCGAGGGCCAACCGGTGAAGTGGTTGGTCCGGAACAGCCCCCAGCTGCCGCCGTAGTACATCAGGATGACCGGCACCTGGGTGAACATGACCTGCTCCAACTTGTGCGCGGCGCTCGTCTGGGCGGTCATATCGGTCGCCGCCGCCAATGCGGCGAGCGACTGGTCCACCGACGGGTCCTTGAAGCGCTGGAAGTTGTTCACCGTCGGGGTCTTGATCGGTGCCGCGAACGAGCTGTTCAGGGCGTTGTTGAAGTCTTTGTAGACATCGCCGGTGCCGCCGTAACCGCCGAAGGCGACATCGAAGGTGCCGTTCTGGATCTGCTGGGTGTACGCGGCGGCCTGCGGGAGATCCAAATTCACCTTGATCCCAACGGCCGAGAGCTCCTGCGCCACCTCTTTCGCCGCGGCGACCCAGTCGGTGTAGCCCACCGGCGCGACGATCGTCATGGTGAACTGCTTGCCGTTCTTCACCAGCTTGCCGCCCTGCGAGGTGTAGCCGGCCTGCGTGAACGCCTGCTTGGCCCCGGCGAGGTCCTGGCCCACCACCCCTTGGTTCGGGATGCTCGGGTCGAGGTACTTCTGCAAGTTGGGCAGGATGAGGCCGGACTGGCTGGCCGGCCCGGTGTAACCGTTCACCGCCTTCTGCGCGATGGTCTGCCGGTTCAGTGCCAGCGAGATGCCCTTGCGGACGTTGACATCCGTGTACGGCGCCTTGGTCAGGTTGGGGTAGAGCCCGATGGTGCCGCCCGGCGGGAACCAGTACACGTTGTGCTTCGGGTCCTTGTTGACGTAGGTCTTCTTCACGTCGGGCAAGAAGCTGTACGCCCAGTCGAACTTGCCGGCGCTCACGTCCAACTGGTTGGTGCTGGCATTCGTCGACTGAGCCGGGTAGACCACCGTCTTCGGGACGATCTTGTCGGCCTGCCAGTACTTGTCGTTCTTCTTCAGCTGATACTGCGTGTCGGCGTACTTGTCGAGGACGTACGGCCCTGTCCCCACCGGCTTCTCGTTGGTGTACTTGACCGGATCGGTGACCGACGACCACAGGTGCTCGGGCACGATCGGCACCTGGGAGATGGTGTTCGCCGCGGGCACATTGGCCGACTTCAGCTTGACGGTGAAGTCGGAGCCCGAGGCCGAGACCGATGCGATGAAGGACCAGGCGCCGGTGGTGTCCAGACCCGGGAACTTCTTCAGGAGATTGAAGGTGAACAGCACGTCCTGTGCGGTGAAGTCCTTGCCGTCACTCCACTTGACGCCCTGCCGGATCGAGAAGTCCAGGGTGCTCGCGTCCGGCGTCTTGAAGCCGGTGGCCAGGAACGGCTGGTAGCTGCCGTCGACCTGGCTCGGGATCTCCAGTGGTTCATAGATGAGCCGGGCACCGCCGAGCTGGGTGGTGTTGAACGGATTGAAGTTCTTGATGAGCGTCGGGTTACCGAGGTCGCCCTGGATGGTGAGGACGTCGGAACTGCCACCGCCCTTGGTGTCGTTCGCCGAGCCCTTACAGGCAGCGAGCCCGGTCGTGGTCAGAGCGGCGATCGCCACACCCGCCAAGACGGTTCGGATGCGTAGTTGGCGTGTCATCGTGAACTCTCCTCATCGTTCCCGGCGGCGTTCGGGCCGGTGGACAAACGGATCCGGGCGATGCCCGGCATGGGTAGTGCGAAGTCGAGTGCGGCGGTCCCGTCCGAGACGGCGACGTCTGCCAGTTGCTCCTCGTCGAGACGGTCGGCGGCGCGCAGCTGCTCCCACAGCGCCGGGTCCGGCCAGTCCACGCCCTCGGGGTAGCCGGCCAGGATGTTGGAATGGGTCGCATCGACCCGAGCCAGGGTGACGGTGTGAGCAGCGTCGTCCAGTCCGGCGATGCGCAGCTGAATGTGCCGGTCCAGCCGCGGATCGCCGCCGGTGAGCTGCCCGTTGATCGTGCCGTTCCACACCAGCACGTCCACCGTGCCGTCCGCGTGCCGGGCGGCCAAGGTCTGCACCAACACGTCCGCGCCGTCTCCGCTCACGTCCCGGGCGAGCAGCTGGTCGCCCAGGTGTGCGGCCAGGTGCACGGCCCAGTAGCGCGGCTTGCGCAGGTTGCCCACGGTGAGCAGGCCGAAGCCGTTGTGGAACAGCTTCGGCGGGCGGCCCAGCTCCTCGAAGTGATCGCTGATCACCCAATAGGCAAGGGCATCCATCCGGTTCTGCACCCCGGCGAACCCGCTGAGCACGAACGGACCGCCGATCACACCGTCGTGGATCGGCCCGAAGTGCGTCGAGCCCACGCCCCATTCGGTCCACCAGATGGGTGACTTGTCGAAACCGTGTCGCAGCAGCGCCGGCCCGACGTCGAGCGGGATGTTGCCGTAGGTGTGCGACGTAGCGAAGTCCAGCGGGAGGCCGTTCGCCTCGGCGAATTCCGCGAGCGCCTCGACCCACTCCGCCGCGGCCGTGGACGGGCCACCCACCGGCAGCCGCTCGTCCACGCTCTTCACCGCTGCGGCGGCTTCGGCGTAGAGCCGGAAGTAGTCGTCCTGCGTGCCGGTCCAGAACACCTCGAGGTTCGGCTCGTTCCACACCTCGAAGCCCCAGCGCAGTACCTCGTCGATGCCGTACCGATCGACGAGATGTCCGGCCAGCTCGGCCACCACCGAGCGCCACTCCGACCAGTCCTTGGGCGGCGAGATCAGGCCGCGGTAGGTGAAGACGCTCTGGGTGGGATCGGCCGCCAACGCCTCGGGCATGAACGACAGCTCGACGATCGGCCGCACGCCGAGCTGCAGGATCGTGTCGTACAGCCGGTCGACGATGGTGAAGTCAAACCGCAGGGTGCCGTCGTCGGCGCGGCTCACCAGCTTGTTGTCGTCGTGCAGGATGGCGTGGGCGCGGACGTGCGTGACACCGAGATCGTCATGAGCGCGGCGCAGTGCCTCGGCGAACTCCGTGCCGATGTCGTGCCCGTGCTCGTCCGGGCCGAACATCAGCTGGGTGAGCCGCTCCGAACCGACCATGTGCCACACCCGGTGCAGCTCACCGGTCACCGCCGCCGCGTCCACGGCGATATGCACCGGTGCGGCGGGGTCGGCGCTGATCTCGCCGGTGACCGGGTCCGACCAGTTCCACGCCGGGAACTCGGCTCCGGTCACCGCGCCCACTCGGTAGGTGTACGTCGTGCCGGCGCTCAGCCCGGTGTCGGCGAACTCGCAGCCCGGCACTGCAGGCACGTCGCTGCCGCCGTGCGCCACGATGTGCGGCTCGCCGGCTCCGGCAGTGCGCTCGACGAGGTATCCGGCCGCGCCGAGGACCGGTGCCCAGCTGAGCAGCACGTAGCCGCTTCGCGGCAATGCGACGACGTCGGCCGGGGCGGGCAGGGCGGTGCTGGGGTCCGCACTGGCGGTGTCGGTCAACCGCCGGTAGATGCGCTGCTCCCAGTCGGCCCGGGCATCCCGCGCCACGTCTGCGTCGGGTGGAAGTGGGGTCATCGGGTTCTCCCTGCTCGCGATGTCCCGGCCTTGGTCGTAGCGCCGGTGCCGCGGCATCCGCAGCTGCGCCGGATCACGACCGTCGTCGGCAGGGTGAGGGCGCGGCGTGACTCGTCCGGGTCGCGCAGCCGGTCCAGCAGGGCGCGCACGGCTTCCTCACCGATCTGGCGCATCGGCTGCCGCACCGTGGTCAGCGCGGGCCGGACGTGGCGCGAGGACGCGATGTCGTCGAAGCCGGACACCGCTACATCTCCGGGGACGCGCAATTTGGCCTCCCGGAGCACGTTCAGTCCGCCGATCGCCATCTCGTCGTTGCCGAAGAGCACCGCGCGGGGCGGCCGACGGCGCTGCGCGAGCACCTCCCGCAATGCCCGGTCACCACCCGACTCGGTGAACCCGCCGTGCGCATCGGGCGCGGTGGGGACGTCCAGGCCGGCATCGCGCAGGGCGTCGCAGAATCCGGCGAAGCGTTCGACCGAGTCCGGCGACTGCGGCGGGCCGGCCACGAAGGCAATGTCGCGATAACGGTGCACGGCGAGGAAGTGCCGGGTCAGCTCTTCGGTGCCGCCGCGGTTGTCCGCGCACACGACGTCGAATTTGCGCCGGGACGACAGCGAGGCGATGACCACGACGGGGGTGGTCCGGGCCAGTTCGACCAAGTCGCGGTCGGACAGGCTGCGTGCGGTGACCACCAGACCGTCGACCTTGCTGGCGACTGCCCGGGCCAACTCCGCGCCGTGCGCACTGTGCGTCGACGCGATGAGAACGGCATCACCGGCGAGGGTCGCGGCGCGCTCCGCTCCCCGGATGACCTGGTCGACGAAGAGTGGCGATTCGCTTTCGGCATCGGCGTCCTTGCCGAGGTCCGGGAAGAGCAGTCCCACGATGCCGAATCGCCGTTCGGCGAGACCGCGGGCCGACCCGTTGGGGATCCAGCCCAACTCCCCCGCCACGTCCAAGACTCGTTTCCGGGTCGGCTCGGAGAAGCCGCGACCGTCGCGCATCACCCGGGACACTGTCGCGGTGGAGACGCCGCTGCGGCGGGCTACCTCGTAGATGGTCGATCGCTCTGGCACGGCACCTCCCACCTGCTACGTAACCGGTTACGTTGAGTAACCGCTTACGTAACCACCCGGCCAACCACGTGTCAACGGTCCGCGCGACACCGCGTGGGCAGTGCGAGGGTGTGACCTGTAAGAGCGACCGGCACCGTGCGTCCGGCTATGTCGCATTCAGCCGCCCGCCGTACTCCCCGCACCTCCGGGCGAGTTGGATGGCAGCGAAAGGCAACCGCATCGAATGATGGGACGTACCGCACCCGATGGCGCACCCGCCGTTCTCCGCCGCCGCCGACGGAGGCTCCCCGGACGGCCCGACTCTCCGATCCATGGCGCCGTCGGTCTTCCTGCCCGCGTTGGTGTACGAGATCGGCAACGGGGCGATCGCTCCGGTCATCGCACTCACTGCCCTGCACCTGGGTGCTTCGCCGGGGACTGCGGGTTACCTGTTGGCGTTGCTCGGTGTCGGGCAGATCCTCGGCGACGTCCCCGCCGCGGCGCTCGCCGACCGGCTCGGCGACCGGCGCGCGATGGTGCTCGCGGCCGGCATCGCCGTAACCGCCTTGTTCTGCTGCGCGATCGCGCCTGCGCTGCCTGTCCTCGGCCTGGCGCTGATCGTGGTCGGGATGTCCAACTCGACGTTCTACCTGGCCCGAATGGCGTACCTGTCTGACGTCGCACCGGTCGGCTTGCGGGCCAGGGCGATGTCGACGCTGGGCGGCTCGCATCGCATCGGGCTGTTCATCGGCCCGTTCGTCGGTGCGGCAGCCATCAGCCTCACGTCACTGCGCGCCGCATACGTCGTGGCGATGGTGGCGGCCGCGTCGGCCGGGCTGCTGCTAATGCTCATCCCCGACGTGGCGGTGGGCGCAAACCAGCCGGTGTCGATCCGTGGCGGGGTCACCTCCGGGCAGATGCTGCGCAGCCACCTCCGGTTGTTCGCGACCCTGGGCCTGGTGCTCCTCGCCGTCGGCGCGGTGCGCGCCGCTCGACAGACGGTGTTGCCGTTGTGGGCCGAGCACCTGGGCCTGAGCGCAGCGACCACCAGCCTGATCTTCGGCATAGCCAGCGCCGTAGACATGGCGCTGTTCTACCCTTCCGGCAAAGTGATGGATCAGCTCGGCCGGTTGTCCATAGCGCTACCGTCGATGCTCATCCTCGGGATAGCGATGATGGCCTTGCCGCTCACCGGCGGGGTGCTCTCGTTGACGATCGTGGCCATGGTGATGAGCTTCGGCAACGGCATCGGTTCCGGCATCATCATGACTCTGGGCGCCGACGTCTCACCTCTGGACGGCCGGACGAAGTTCCTCGGCATCTGGCGAATTCTGAGTGACTCGGGCAACGCGGCCGGGCCGATCGTCGTGTCCGTGGTGGCCACCGCCGCGACCCTCGCCCTGGGCATCGTCACCGTGGGCGCGCTCGGGCCGGTGGCTGCGCTCGGGCTCGCAGTGTTCGTCCCACGCTTCTCTCCCTACGCAACCCGGGGCTCGACCCGGCGGCACCGGGCCGTGCCCACGCAGCCGTGACTGACAATTCCTCATTTGGTGATTGTCCGTTCAACTGTCACACTCTGCGCCATGCGCTCCTCCGTGGTGGCTGCGATTGCCGGCGTCGTGCTCGTACTCGGCATGGCCACGCCGGCGGAAGCCACCGCGAAACCGCCGGTCTACAAGAACTGCACGGCCATGCACAAGAAGTACAAAGGCGGAATCGCCAAGAAGGGCGCGAAGGACAAGCGCAGGGGCGGCGGCCACGCACGGTACAAGCCGTACGTCAACACGGCCTACTACACCGCGAACAAGAAGAGTGATGCGGACAAGGACGGCATCGCCTGCGAGCAGTAGCTCGCAAGCTTGATCCGGCCCGGCAGCGAACGCGCGGGCAGATTCTCAGCCGCGTCGTCACGGGAAGATAGCGACACCTCGCGGCGTTGCACTGCGGGGCAAGCCGCGGACTCAGCCGGCATCCCGCCAAATGTGCGTTTCGCAGAGGAGATCATCAGTGGCAGTCAAGACTTGGTTCATCACCGGCGCATCGCGCGGCTTCGGCCGCGAGTGGACCATCGCCGCGTTGGAGCGAGGCGACAACGTCGCCGCGACCGCTCGGTTTACCTCCACGTTGGACGACCTGGTGGACCGCTTCCCCGACACCCTGCTGCCGTTGCAGCTGGATGTCACCGATCGGGACGGTGCCTTCGCCGCGGTCGGCAAAGCCCACCAGAAATTCGGCCGCCTGGATGTGGTCGTGAACAACGCCGGCTACGGCCACTTCGGCATGGTCGAGGAACTCAGTGAGACTGACGCTCGCGATCAGATCGAGACCAACCTGTTCGGCGCGCTCTGGGTGACCCAGGCGGCACTGCCCTTCCTGCGCGAGCAGGGCTCCGGGCACATCATCCAGGTGTCCTCGATCGGCGGTATCAGCGCGTTCCCCGTCACCGGCATGTATCACGCATCGAAGTGGGCGCTGGAAGGCATCAGCCAATCACTCGCCCACGAGGTGGCCGACTTCGGGATCAACGTGACGCTGATCGAGCCGGGCGGGTTCTCCACCGACTGGGCCGGGCCGTCCTCGCGGCACTCGGCCGAGTTGCCCGCCTACGACGAGGCACGCGCGAAGGCTCAGCAGTGGCGGGCCAGTCGCAGCGCAACACCAGGCGACCCGGTCGCCACCCGGTCGGCGATCCTGAAGATCGTCGACGCGGACAAGCCACCGCTGCGGGTGTTCTTCGGCGATGCACCGTTGGGGATTGCCACGGCGGATTACCAGTCGCGGCTGGCAACCTGGCGAGAGTGGGAGCCGGTCTCGATCGAGGCGCAGGGCCGGAACTCGGCCTGAGCGCAGCGCTACTGGCCGAGCAGCCAGCGGCCCGGCTTGGCCAGCGCACGGGCTCGGGTCGGACCCCAGGAGCCGGGCTGGTAGGTCGCGAGGCGTGGCCGGTTGCTCAGCAGTGGTTCGGCAACCTTCCACACCGCGGCCAGCCCGTCCGGCCGGGTGAACAGGGATCGGTCGCCGAGCAGGACGTCATGGATGAGCCGGGTGTACGGCGGTAACGGGTCCGAGTCGGGCAGGTCTGCCAGTCGGATGCGGGTGCTGGCGACGTCGAGGTCGATCTCCGGCCCCGGCTTCTTGACCACGAGGGAAAGGTCGATCTCGCCCGCCCCGGACAGCGAGAACGAGAGCACGTTCGACTCCGGCGGCAGCGCGGTGACCGGTCCGACCGGCTCACGAAGAATGATGCTGACCCGCTGCTCACTGGCCGCCATCCGCTTCCCGGTCCGCAGCAGGAACGGCACGCCGCGCCAGCGAGCGTTGTCGATCCACAACCGAGCGGCGACGAACGTGTCCATTCGCGATCGTGCCGCGACGCCGGGGACATCGCGGTAGCCGGCGAACTGGCCCAGCACGACTTCCTTCGGATCCAGCGGCCGGAATGCCTTGATGACCTTCTCCCGGGCGGCCTGCAGGTCGTCCGCAGCCAGACTGACCGGTGGCTCCATCGCGACCTCGGCGGCGACCTGGAACAGGTGTGTCACCAACATGTCCAGGACCGCCCCGGTGGAGTCGTAGAACACCGAACGATCGGTGATGCCGAGTCGCTCCGGGACGTCGATCTGCACCGACTCGATGTACGTGCGGTCCCACATGGCGGAGAACAACCCGTTGCCGAAGCGCAGCAGGTGCAGGTCCTGCGTCGCTTCCTTCCCCAGGAAGTGGTCGATCCGATAGACCTGCTTCTCGTCGAGCACCGAGTGCACCACCCGGTCAAGCGCCCGAAAATTCTCCGGTGATGTGCCGAACGGCTTCTCATAGACGACTCGCGATCCCCTTGCCAGCCCGTGCCCGCCCAACGCCTTGGTGAGCTCGGTGAACGCCACCGGAGGCACCGCGAAGTAGTGCACCAGCTGGGCCCGCTGGCCGAGCTTCTTGCGCGCATGCGCCAGGACATCGAGCAAGCTGCCGGGATCGTCGGAACCGAAGCCGCCGCCGGCGAACAGTAACCGGTCGGCGAACTTCTTCCAGGAGGCCGCCTCGGGACGCGGACCGAACTCGCTGAGCACGTCATGGACGTGTGCGCGGAAGTCCTCGTGGGCGACATCGCCGCGGCCGTTGCCGACGAGCAGCCAATCCTTCGGCAACAGCCCCTCGAGCATCAGCTGGTAGAAGGCGGGCAGCACCATCCGTTTCGCCAGGTCGCCGGTCGCCCCGAAGAGCACGAATACCGTCGGCCCGGGACGCCCGGACCCGGCCCGCCCCCGCTGCGCAGTTGCCATGCCGTCAAGCTACGCGGGCGACGAAAGCATGGTCGTCGCAAGGGCACTCACCGGCGGGTCGAGCGGCCCTCGCCTCCCCCGCCGGGTCAACCTGACGAGTTCGCCCGCCGGCCGGCAAGGGCGCGCCGGGTCATCTCCAACGCCGCCACCGCGCTGTCGTAACGCTTCTGGGCAACGGCCACGAAGAGCACATCCACCACGCTGAGCGCGGCAATGCGCGAGGCCGTCGCTCCGGAGCGGAAGCTCGTCTCGCGATCCGCGGTGACGAGCAGCAGGTCGGCGGCGGCGGCCAGCCGCGAGCCGGGCGCACCGGTGAGCGCGATCGTCCGGGCACCGTGCGAGGCGGCTTCGGCGATCGCATCGATCGTGTCGTGCGTCGACCCGGTGTGCGAAATGCCCAGCGCGACATCCTTCGGGCCGAGCAATGCAGCGGCAGTCATCGCGGCATGCCCGTCATGCCAGGCGTACGCGACCAGCCCGATCCGGTGCAGCTTCTGCTGCAGGTCCAGGGCGACGACCGCGCCCGCGCCCACCCCGACGATGTCCACCCGGCGCGCCGTAGCAACCCACCGGACCGCCTTGGCCAGTGCTCGGCGATCGATGATCCGCGCGGTGTCGGCGATGGCCTGCTGGTCGGCGAAGGCCACCGACTCGATGATGGAGGCCAAACTGTCGTGCCGGCCGATGTCTCCGCCGAAGTCGCCGCCGAGCTCGCGGTTCGCAGCGCGTTCCTGCTCACGGCCGAACCCGCTGGCCAGCGCCACGCGTAGCTCGCGATAACCGCGCACCCCGAGCTCGTGACACAGCCGCAGCACCGTGGTCTCCGAGGTCTGCGCGGCCCGGGCGAGCTGGGTGATCGTCTGCGTGGACGCACGCCCCGGGTCGCGCAGGATGTAGCTGGCCACCCGTTGCTGGGACGGCACCAGGGTCGCCTTCAGGCCACGCAGGGTGATCAGCACGTCGTGCGGCCCGACAGCTGTCTTCACGACCGGACCTCCGCCTGCGCCAGTTCCCGGTTCACCACGTGGCAGGCGACCCGATATGCGCCGGTGCTGGGCAGCAACGGAGGTTCGGCCGTGCGGCAGACATCCTCGACCAGCGGGCAGCGCGGATGGAATCGACATCCGCTCGGCGGCGCAGCAGCGTCCGGGACCTCGCCGGCCACCGCATAGCCCGTCGCCGGCGCGTCCAACTCTGGATCGGCGACCGGCACGGCCGCTTGCAGGGCTCGCGTGTACGGGTGCTTCGGCGCATCCGAGATCTGTTGCCACGAACCGACCTCGACGATCTGGCCCAGATACATCACCGCTATCTCGTCGGCGAGGTGCCGAACCATCCCGAGGTCGTGCGAGATGAACACGTAGGTGAGCTCGAGCTCGGTGCGCAGCCGGGCCAGCAGGTTCACGATCTCGGCGCGCACCGAGACGTCCAGCGCCGACACCGGCTCGTCCAGTACCAGCACCGAGGGGCGCACCGCGAGAGCCCGGGCGATGCCGACGCGCTGGCGCTGCCCGCCGGACAGTTGATGGGGGTAGCGATCTGCGGTGCCGGCGGTGAGGCCAACCATGCCCAACAGCTCTGCGGTGCTCCCGGGCAGCTTGTGCACGGCGAGGACTTCGGCCAGGGCGTCACCCACCCGTTGCCGAGGGTCCAACGACGCGTACGGATCTTGGAAGACGAGTTGCACGGTGCGGTGCAGCTCACGCAATGCGCGGCCGCGGGTGCTGTCGGTGCGCCGGCCCAGCACCGCGATTGTTCCCGAGTCCGGGCGCTCCAGCCGAGTGAGCAGGCGGGCCAGTGTCGATTTGCCGCAGCCGCTCTCGCCGACGATGCCCAGCACCGATCCCGTCGCCACGGTGAGGCTCACCCCGTCCAGGGCATGCACCACGCCACGAGACGGCGTGCGGTAGTGCTTCACCACGTCACGGACGCGGATGGCGACCTCGTCAGGCATCGACGGCCTCCCGCGCGGCCGGCACGATCCACCGATCCGGAGGCACCCAGCACGCGGCCAGCGCGCCGTTGCGCTCGAGCAGCGGCGGTTCCTCGTGCGTGCACCGCTCTTCGCGTTGCGGGCAGCGCGGTGCGAACGGGCAGCCGACGGGGAGCTCGGACAGTGACACCGGCACCCCACCGATCTGCGGCAGCGGTGCCTGGTGCGGGTCGTCGGGCGTCGGCAGCGAGCGCAGCAACCCGTCGGTGTACGGATGCGCGGGACGCGCGAAGAGCTGCCGGGTGGTGGCCAGCTCGACGACCCGTCCGGCGTACATCACCGCTACTCGATCGGCGATCCGGGCGACCACTCCCAGGTCGTGGGTGATCCACACCACGGCGAGCCCGTACTCGTCCCGCAGCTTGCCGACGAGCTGGATGATCTGCTGCTGAATGGTCACATCCAGTGCCGTGGTCGGCTCGTCCGCAATCAGCACCTTCGGCCTGGGCGCAACGGCACATGCGATGAGCACGCGCTGGCGCATGCCGCCGGAGAGCTGGTGCGGGTAGAGCCGGGCCAGGCCCGCGGGATTGGGCAGCCCCACCTCACCGAGCACCTCCACGACCCGTTGTTGCGCATCCGGCTTGGCCCAACCGTGAGCCGTCAGCCCCTCGAGGACCTGCGCACCCACCCGCATCACCGGGTTGAGCGAGGTCATCGGATCCTGGTAGACCATCGCGATCTCGGCGCCGCGCAGGCCGCGTCGGTCATGCTCGGACAGCGGCACGAGATCGCGACCGTCCAGCCGCACTTCGCCGGCGGTGATCCGCGCTTCGTCCGGCAGCAGGCCGGCGATGCTCAGCGCGGTGAACGACTTGCCTGAACCGGATTCGCCCACCACCGCAAGGGTCTCGCCTTGATCCACCGATAGGTCGACACCGCGAAGAATGGACAGCGGGCCGCGTGGCGTGCGCACGTCGGTCCGCAGCCCGGTCACGTCGAGAACGGCCCCGGTCATCGGTCGGCCCGCCGCGGGTCGAGCGCACCGCGCACGCCGTCACCGAGCAGGTTCAGCGCGATCACGGCGATGATGATGCCCAGCGCCGGGAAGGTGAGCGTCCACCATGCCGTGGTCACCGTGTTCCGCGCGTCGGACACCATCAGGCCCAGGCTGGCTGCCGGCGGCTGGGTGCCGAGGCCGAGGAAGGAGAGGGACGACTCGGTGAGGATCGCCCAGGACAGCGCGAGGGTCACCTGGACGACGATCGGCGCGGCGACGTTGGGCAGCACGTGCCGCAGCAGGGTCCGCGGCAGCGGGATACCCAGCACCCGCTGCGCCTTGATGTACTCCGACGCACCGACCGACAGCGTCGGACCGCGCGACACCCGAGCGAAGATCGGCGTGTACACCACGGCGATGGCCACCGCGGTGTTCTGCCAGCCACTGCCGAGCGCGGTGACGACGGCCAGGGCCAGCAGGATCGCAGGAAAGGCGAACAGGATGTCGACGAAGCGGCCGACGACCTGATCCACCCAGCCACGGAAGAAACCGGCACTGATACCGAGGATCGATCCGAGCACGGACGCGATCGCGACCGACACCACGGCCACCCGCAACGACGACCACACGCCGAAGGCGGCCCGCGCGGCGATGTCCCGGCCGAACTGATCGGTGCCGAACCAGTACCGCGCGGACGGGCCCTGCAGCCGGTCCGCCGGGTGCTGGGCGATCGGGTCGTGCGGCAGGATGCCGAGCACCCCGCACAGCGCGATCAGGACCAACAATCCGCTGACGACCAGGCCGATCCGTCCGTTGCGGTCGCGCCAGACCCGCCCGATGAGCCGGCCGCGCTGCACCGGTGCGCCGACGGGGGCCGCTTCGGTGACGACCGGGAGCATGCTCATCGCGATCGCCTCATGCGGTACGCGTCCGGGGATCGATGACTCGGTACAGCAGATCGACGACCAGGTTCACCAGGACGAACAGCACCGCGATGATCAGCACCGTCGCCTGGACCACCGGGTAGTCGCGGTTGGAGATCGAGGTGAACAGCAACCGCCCCACGCCGGGCAGCGCGAAGATCTGCTCGATGATGACCGTGCCACCGAGCAGGTAACCGAACTGGATGCCGGTGAGGGTGACGATGGGGATGGTGGCATTGCGCAGGATGTGCGCGGTGCGGATCCGGCCAGGGTGCACGCCTTTCCCGCGCGCGGTGCGGACGTAATCCGCCTGCGCCATCTCCACGTACTCGGATCTGGTCGTGCGCATCACGTTCGCCGCGAACGCGACAGCGAGCACAAGGGCCGGATACATGACCTGGCTCAGATTGCCGGACACCGATTGGGTCAACGGGACGAACGTTCCGGTGTCCGGGAAGTAGTGGAAGGCCTGCGCGAGGATCGCCACCACCGCCGTACCGAGAACGAACTCCGGGATGGCCAGCCCGATCAAGGCGGCACCCTGGGTCACCGAGTCGCCGGCTTTGCCCGGCCGGCTGCCGGCGATCACCCCGAGTACCACCCCGATGGCCGTGCCGATCACCGCGGCCAGCACCGCCAGCTCGATCGTCACCGGCAGCGCGGCGCGCAGCAGCCCGGTGACGCTCTTACCGCTGGTCAGCGACAGCCCGAGGTCGCCATGCAGGACACCGCTCAGCCACGTCCACAGCTGCCCGTACCACGGCTTGTCGATGCCGTAGAAGTGCGCCAGAGATGCCTTCTGCGCGGAGGTGAGCGTGCCGGACTCGATGCCCAGGGATGCGGTGATCGCGTTACCCGGGATGACCCGCAACACCACGAACACGACGACGCTGACGCCGACCAGCGTGATCACCGCACCGCTGATCCGCGCGGCGAACCACCGCCAGCCGAGCACGGTCAGCCCCCGGTCAGGAGGACGTCGCCAGTGCGGTGAGCGCCTCGTCAGGTCGGGGCGTGAACCCGGTGACCTTCGAACCGACCAGGTAGTAGTCATCCGAACGGAACAGCCAGACCCAGGGTGATTCGGCGAGCAGTTGCTTCTGCACGTTGCCGAAGATGCTCTGCCGCTGCGCGTCGACACTGCTGGCGTTGCCCTGCGTGAGCAAAGACGACAAGGTGCTGGAGTCGAGACCGGCCGGCTTGGCCAGACTGCCGCCGTTGACGAAGTAGCGTCCGTACATGAGGAACGGGTCGTAGCTGCCACCGTTGAGGGCCACCGCCGCGTCGAAGTCGGCACCGAGCCAGGCCGTGACGTACGGCGAGGTCGGCAGTTGCTTCAGCTTGAGGTTGACGCCGATCTTCTTCAGCTGGGCCTGCAGGTTCTGCCCCTCGCCGACGGCGGTTGCGTACTCACCGGTCTCCACGATCGTGGTGAGGCTGAACCCGTTGGCGTAGCCGGCGTCCTTCAACAGGGACTTGGCCTTGGTGAGGTCGCCGGGCTGGCACGGCAGTCCGTCGGTGGCCGAGTAGCTGTACGCCGGGCTGGTGATCGGGCCGGTCACCGTGCCGTCGCCGAACGCGGCGGTCTGCAGCACCTGGTTCCGGTCGATCGCGCAACTGATCGCCTGGCGCACCATTTGCTTCTTCAGCGGTCCGCGCCGGCCGTTGAGCATCAGCGTGTGATACGAGAGGGCCGGCTGCTTGACCAACTTGTACTCGTTACCGGTGGCCTGCTTGGCGATGCTGGGATCGGAGAGGATGCCGAGTTGGAACGCACCCGCCTTCATCCCGGACAGGATCGACGACTCATCCGGGATCACTCGGAACTGCAGGGTGCCAATCTTCGGGGCGCCGCCGTAGTAGTTCTTGTTGCCGGTCATCACCACCTGCTGGCCCTGGCTCCATTCCTTCCAGGCGAACGGGCCGGTGCCGTCCGGCTTCTTGCCGACCGAGCCGGCCGAGATGTCCTTCGCCGACTCGATCGAGGCGTTGACGGAGCTGAGTGAATACAGCAGCGCCGCGGAAGGCGTGGCCAGATGGAAGACCACGCTGGTGTCCGAGGGCGTGTCCACGGTCTGGATGGCCAGCAGGTTCGAGCGGGCGACGGCACCGGTCTTCTCGTCCAGGATGCGCTCGATCGACGCCTTGACATCGGCCGAGGTGAAGGCCGAGCCGTCCTGCCACTTGACGCCGGCGCGCAGCGTGAACGTCACCGTCTTGCCGTCCGTGGACGTGTCCCACTTGGTGGCCAGGTCTCCGATCAGCTTCCCGCTGGCGTCCGTGGCGACCAGGCGTGAGTAGACGAGGCCGAGCGTCTCGACCGTCTGGAACGCGGTGGCCAGTTGCGGGTCGAGCTTGTCGATGTCCCCGGTGCGGGCGACAACGAAGGTGCTGGTGCCGCTCTTCTTCTTGCCGTTGTTGTCGCCCGAGCCGCTGGGCGAGCAGGCCGCCAGCAGGCCCACGACGACGATGCTGCCGGCGCCGAGAGCGACTGCCCGTCGAACCAGCGGGCGCAGAATGCGGCGCGAACGGACGCGTGCTGCCATGGTGGACCTCCGAGCAGGGCTTTCGGCCGAGGGTAACTAGTCACTCAGATGACAGACAATAGGTCAACTACTAACCTCAGGCCGTGCCCGGGCCCACGCAGCTCACCGAAGGTCCGCTCTTCGACGTAACCGGGGCATTGCGCGCGAATTCTCCCGATACTGCGCCGGCACCACCCGGTGTGCTGCTGGCCGTCTCGGACGGTGCGCAGTGGGTGTACGCAGCGGCCGGGGAGGCCATCCGTGCGGACGATTCAGCAGACGGTCGCGGCACTCCGATGACCTGGCCGGTGCGTACTGACGCCGGATCGGTGACCAAGATGGTGGCCACCACTGCAGCGGTGATGCGCCTCGTCGACGCCGGCCAAGTCAACCTCGACGACCCTGCGCAACGGTACGTGCGCCGACCGAACGGGCAGGCGTACACGGTGCGGGACCTCCTCGAGCACCGTGCGGGTCTCTGGGAATGGTGGCCCGTCTACCTGTCCGGGGCCCGTGGACCGGACGCGCTGCAGCTCGCCGCAGACCTGCCGCTTCGCTACGCCCCCGGTGCGGCGCGGCATTACTCGGATCTCGGCTTCATGCTGCTGGGCGAGCTCGTCTCAGCCGTCACCGGTGCGGCGCTCGGTGACGCCGTCGACGAGCTGGTGCTCGGACCCTTCGGGCTCGTCGAGACCCGATACGCCCAGCCCGAGCCAGGTGCTCCGGTGGCGGCCAGCTCGACGGGAGACGTGGTCGAACGGCTGATGATCGAAACCGGTGAGCCGTACCCGGTCACCGGGAAGCTCGACGATTTCGACCGCTGGCGGGGCTATCAGCTCGTCGGCGAGGTCAACGACGGGAACGCGTTCCATGCCTTCGGCGGCACAGCCGGCCATGCCGGGCTGTTCACCACCGCGGCGGACCTGCTGCGATTCGCCGAGGGCTTGCTGGCCAGTCTCAACGGTGCCGGGCCGATCACCGCGCAGACCGCCGGCCAGTTCGTGGCCGCCGGCAGGGATCCCGCGCAGGCACTGGGTTTTCGCCGCTGGCCCGGTTCTTCCGGCGTAGCCGTCGGGCACACCGGCTTCCCGGGTGTTGCCTTCGGACTGCTGCCCGAGTCGCGGGCAGCTGTCGTCATGATCACCAACCGACTGCATGTGCCCGGCACAACGTTCCGCAGCACCGACGCGATGTGGCAGCTGGTGCTGCACGCGGCCGGGAGCCATCTCAGCAATCTACGGAGCCAGGCGTGAAACTCACCGTCATCGGAATGATCAGCGGTACGTCCTACGACGCGATCGACGCCGCAGTCGCCGAACTGGACCTGGTTGACGACGAGATCCGCTGCCACCCGATCGGGCTGCACAGTGCAGAGCTCCCTGATCAGCTACGCGCCCGTATTGCCGCTGCATTGCCGCCGCATGACACCACGCTGGAGGAGGTGTGCCGGCTGGACACCGAGCTCGGTCAGCTGTTCGGGTCCGTCGCTGCGGACGCGAACGAGCAGGTGGCGCGCGGCGCAGCCCAGCTCGTCGTCTCCCACGGCCAGACGGTGTACCACTGGGTCGACGGCAGGACGGCGCTCGGCACGCTGCAACTGGGTTCGGCGGCGTGGGTCGCCGAAGCCACCGGGCTGCCGACGGTCTCGGATCTGCGCACCCGGGACATCACCCACGGCGGGCACGCCGCTCCGCTTGCCTCCATGCTCGACGCGCTGCTGGTGCTCGCCGGCGACACCCGACGCGGGTCACTGAACCTGGGCGGCATCGCGAACATCACCGTCCGCGACGAGTCCGGCGCGGTGATCGCCTACGACCTGGGCCCGGCCAGCGCCTTGCTGGACAGCGCCGTCGCCGATGCCACCGGCGGCGCCGAGCGGATGGATACCGACGGGACCCGGGCAGCCCGCGGCACGGTGGACCAGGACTTGCTGGGCCGCCTGCTCGACGAGCCCTACTACCGGCTACCGCCGCCGAAGTCGACGGGCAAGGAGCTGTACCACGCAGATTATGTGCGCGGTGCAGTCGCGTCGCGGCCGATCGGCATCGACGACCTGCTGGCGACGCTCACCGAGCTGACCGCCCGCCTGGTCGCCGACGCGTGCCACGCCTACCGCTTGGACGAGTTGGTGGTGGCCGGCGGTGGCGTGCGGAACCCGACATTGATGGCGCGTATCGGTGCGCTGGCCGCGCCGGCGACGGTGCGGCCGATCGACGAGTTCGGCCTGCCCGCACAGGGCAAGGAGGCCTATCTCTTCGCGCTGCTCGGCTACCTGACCGTGCACGGCCTACCGGGGACGATCGCGTCGGCGACCGGCGCTCGCGCAGCCTCCGTGCTGGGATCGATCACGCCCGGTCGGGTGCCGTTCCGGCTACCGGAGCCGGTCAGCACCGCGCCGATCCGGATGCGCATCACCTGACGGTGGCGGGGGTGTCGCACCGGCTTCCGGCGCCGCCGGCCGGGGCCGCCCCGGAATGGCTTCTCGGCGCGGCATGCAGGCCACTGCGACGGCGGTAGCCAGGGCGAGCACGGCGACGGCGATGAAGACGTGATGGGTCGCAGTGACGAGCGCGCCGATCGAATGGCCGCCCGACGATGCTTCGGGTCCGCCGGAGCCCAGGGTCGCGTTGGCGATCGCGCCGAACACCGCGACGCCCAGCGCACTGCCGATCGAGCGGCAGAACATGTTGTTGCCCGTCACCACACCACGCTCGTTCCAGCCGACCGTCGACTGCGCAGCGATGAGCGTGGGCGCGGCCATCAAGCCGAGACCCAACCCGATCACGAAACAGGTGGCGCCCACCTGCCACACCGTGGATGAGCCGTTCAGCAGGAGGAGCAGGGCGCAACCCAACACCGCCAGGCTGCTGCCGATCAACGCGCAGCGCCGGAACCCGATGCGCAGGTAGACCCGGCCGGCCTGCGAGCCGGCGAGTGGCCAGCCCACCGTCAACGTGGCCAGCGCGAAACCTGCGACGACCGGACCGGTGCCGAGCACGTCCTGCACGTAGGTCGGGATGTAGGACGAGAGTCCGAGGACTATTGCGCCGATGCCGAGTGCGGCGAGACTGCTGGTCAACAGCAACCTCCGGCTGAATACCCAGAGCGGCAGGATCGGTTCCGCCACTCGCCGTTCCACCGCAATGAACGCGGCCACGAGCAGCGCGCCGAGCGCCAGGATCGTGACGCTCGCAGGCGACCACCATGCCCAGGACTGACCGCCTTCGAGCACGCCGAGGATCAGCAGGGTGCATCCGCTGGTGAGCAGGCCGGCGCCCAGATAGTCGATGCGTGGGTGCCGGCGCTCGACCCGTTCCGCGAAGTTACGCAGCAGCATCGTGGCGGCGAGCAGGCAGAGCGGGATGTTGACGAAGAAGATCCACCGCCACGAGACGTACTCGGAGAAGACGCCGCCGAGGGTAGGGCCGACCACCGCGGACAGGCCCCACACGCTGGCCAGATAACCCTGCACCTTGGCCCGTTCTTGCACCGAGTAGAGGTCGCCCACGATGGTCATGCTCATCGGCTGCACTGCCCCGGCCCCGAGACCCTGCACTGCCCGGAACGCGATCAAGACCGGCATCGACCAGGCCAGCCCGCACATGATCGAGCCGACGAGGAACAGCCCGATCCCGAACAGGATCAACGGCTTGCGCCCGAACAGGTCGGCAAGCTTGCCGTAAACCGGGACGGTCACCGCCTGGGCGAGCAGGTAGATCGAGAACAGCCAGGGAAACTGGGCGAACCCGCCGATGTCCTTGACCACCGACGGCACTGCGGTGGCGATGATGGTGGAGTCCAGCGCGACCAGCGCCGTCGAGAGCATCAACGCGATGAGGATGGGCCCCCGCTCGGATCGGAATCCCACCGCCGCATTCGTCACTACCTGAATCCTGCCAGAGTGCGCCCCGGCACGTCGGCTGGGTGACCCGGCAACGGAGCCGGCTGGTCCGTCCGTGGGCTGCATTCAGTGCGCATCCGCGGGCACGGCAGGATGGGTGCGTCCCCGACGTGCTGCTCATCGGAAATGCGATGCCGACCTGCGCAGCCGACTGTTGATCGACTCACCGCTCACCGAGGAATGCCATGGCCAACGCACTGACGCACGTCGACACCGAGATTCGCTCCCAACCGGAGGCGTGGCTCCGGGCGGTCGGCCTCGTGCCGAGCATCGCCGAAGCACTGCCCCGGACCGGTGAGCGGGTAGCCGTGATCGGCTGCGGCACGTCCTGGTTCATGGCCGAGGCGTATGCGATGTTGCGCGAAGCCGGCGGGCACGGGGAGACCGACTTCTTCACCGCCAGCCAGCTGCCGTCGGACCGCCGGTACGACCGCATGCTGGCGATCAGCCGGTCCGGGACGACGAGCGAGGTACTGCAGGCGATCGCCGAGGCGCGCTGCCCGGTCACCGCCATCACCGCCGACGGTCAGACTCCGATCATGGCCGCGGCGGAGGCGACCGTCGTGTTGGATTTCGCCGATGAGCAGTCGGTCGTGCAGACCGTGTTCGCGACCACCACGCTGATGTTGTTGCGGGCCAGTCTCGGCGAATCGGTGCAGCGCGCCGTCGAGCAGGCCGAGGCAATCCTGGCCGCCGAACCGGAAGAGCACGATGCCGAGCAATACACGTTCCTGGGCCAGGGCTGGGCGCATGGCGTGGCCCGCGAAGCGGCGCTGAAGATGCGGGAGGCCGCGCAGGCGTGGACCGAGGCCTATCCGCAGATGGAATACCGGCACGGACCGATCGCGATCGCCCAACCGGGTCGCGTGGTCTGGGTGTTGGGGCCGGCGGTTCCCGGCCTGCTCGACGACATCGCCGCCACCGGTGCAGATGTGGTCTGCGACGACCTCGATCCGGTGGCCGACCTGGTCCGCATCCAACAGCTCGCGGTGCGCCGCGCGCAGCGGCTCGGCCTCGACCCGGATCGCCCCAGGAGCCTTTCCCGGTCGGTCGTGCTGGCCGACGAGCGCTGACTCTGGCCGCCGCTCTCTGCGGGCAGGGGGATCGTCAGAGACTGCGCCCGGCGCGCCGCGCGGTGTAGCGACGCATCTTCTCCTGCGTGCCGCAGTCGCTCATCGTGCACCAGCGACGCCTGCCGTTGCGGGAGCGGTCCACGAACAGCCAGTGACATCCCGCGCAGCGTTTCACCTGGGCCAGCTCAGTGGCGACCACCAGCCGGCCCGCGGCTGCGGCGACCGGCCACAGCACCGAGCCGGCGACGTCGCGCTCCGGCCAGGACAGCCGGCGACCGCCGTCGCCCGGCCCGAGGCGGGCGTGTGCGACGGCGTCGACCACAAAGGGGCGCAGCATCGGCCAGCGCTTGTCGACGTCCGCCGGGTCGGACGCGGCCGCCGTGAACACCGCCGACACGGCGTCACGCAGCTGGTGCGCTCGTTCCACCGCCGCCGCGGCTGCCGTCCTGTCGCGACCGACGCGCTTGCGCAGAGCCGCCGCGTCCGAGGTGCTCACACTTCCGGCCAGCACCGACCATGCGACGAGGCTTGCATAGTCGGCGAGGTGATCGAACGCCGGCTGGTCGTGCGGC
Source organism: uncultured Actinomycetota bacterium (assembly GCA_963703085.1). Taxonomy (GTDB): domain Bacteria; phylum Actinomycetota; class Actinomycetes; order Mycobacteriales; family Jatrophihabitantaceae; genus DATAEG01. The sequence continues at coordinate 780,616 of OY969789.1, forward strand.
CGGTCAACCGTGTTCGCGAAGTCGAGGGCGAGATCTCCCGCCAGCAGGACGAGCTCGCGCGGCGGCCGATTCACCTCTGCTGTTTCCATCAAAACCTATCTTAGCGGTTGGCAGGCAACGCGGGTGTCGCTATGTTTCCAGTATGATCGGTCTAACAGGTAACAGCAACGGGGTGCCGGCACGCACCGTCGGCGCCATCTGCCTCGCCCAGTTCGCCGTGGTTCTCGACGTCACCATCGTCACGACGGCATTGCCCGCGCTGCGCCGCTCGCTGGACTTCCCGCCCCCGGAGCTGCAATGGGTATTCACCGGCTACACGCTGGTCTTTGGCGGGTTCGTCATCGTGGGCGGCCGGTTGTGCGACACCGCCGGAGCCGAGCGAGTCTTCCGTTACGGGCTCGCTCTGTTCGGCATCTCGTCCGCCGCGTGCGGCGTCGCCTGGACGCCGATGATGCTGATCGTGGCCCGACTCGTCCAAGGTCTCGGCGCCGCATTGTGCTCACCGGCGGCATTGGCGATGTTGACCGTGTCCGGTGAGCGCTCGCGGCACAGCGCGATCGGGCTGTGGAGCGCATCAGCCGCCACCGGCGGCGCGTCCGGCTGGGTGGTGGGCGGGGTGCTCACCGAGCTGGTCAGCTGGCGAGCGGTGTTCTGGGTGAACGTTCCGTTGGTGATCGCCGCCCTGCTGCTGTCGGCCTCGCGAGTGTCGGCTGGCAGCCCACGCAAACGCGTCAGTCTCGACGTTCCCGGCGCGTTCGCGATCACCACCTGCCTCGCCTTGTGCGTCGTCGGACTCAGCCGGATGCCTACCTCCGGTCTGACGTCGCTGAGCAGTTGGGCGTTGCTGGCCGGGGCGCTGGTGCTGGCGGTCGCCGCGGTGGTGCGGCACCGCCACGCGGCAAACCCTCTCGTTCCGACGCCTGTCGTGCGGTCGCGGCCGGTGCTCGGCGGAAACATCGCGACGCTGTTGTTGTCCGCGTCGGTGAGCCCGACGATGTACCTCGCGGTGTTGTACGTGCAGCAAGTGATGCAGATGTCGCCGTCCCGAGCTGCATTGCTGTTCCCGGTGTTCAATGTGGCGCTGGTCATCGGTTCTGTCGTCGGCCCGGACGCCGCCCACCGGGTCGGTCGCCGGCGCGTGGTCGGCACCGGGTTCGGTCTCATCGCGCTCGGCATTGGACTGTTCGCCGTCGTCGGAGAGCTACGGATCGGCTTCGTGTTGTCGACGTTCGTGCTGCTCGGACTGGGCTCCGGAATCGCCACGGTGGCTGCCGCCCAGGCCGGGAGCCACATCCCTTCCGCGGAGCATGAAGGCGTAGCGGCAGGTCTCTTGACCGCGTCGGCGCAGCTGGGCAACGTTGCCGGGCTGGCGATCGTCACCATGCTGAGCACCGCGGGCGCCGTCGCCTACCGACCCGGATTCTGTGCCGCCGCCGTTCTGGCCTGCGCCGGAATGGCGTTGAGTCGCGTCATCCCGGCTCGGCAGCACGTCTCGACCGAGCGGTTGGTCGCGGTGTCCAGCGCCGCCGGCTGAAGCTACGCTGCGCAGGATGTCGACGCGCCGGCCCGGCGCGAGGAGGTCCGGTGAAGCTCAAGCTCGACCTGCATGACATCTACAACAGCGGTGCGGAAATCGACCGGGCGCTGCGCGCCATCATCGACGAGGCAGTCGCCAAGCATGCCAAGCTCGTCGAGATCATCCCGGGCAAGGGATCGGGTCAGCTCAAGAAGCGCGTGCTGCGCTTCCTCGACCAGAAGGACATCAAGTCGCTGTATCACCGCGTCGAAAAGGACTCCGACAACTTCGGTCGGGTCTTCGTGCACTTCCGGTGGAAGTAACTGCCGTTCAGCCCTTCGCCCGGCCGGCCACTGCCTTAATCACGGCAGCGCGGGTGGCGGCGGGCACCGGTGCGCCGACGTTCTCGAAGTCGACCTCGACCTCGGTTAGTGGCCCGGTGATGAACGCGAGGTTCACGTAGACGGTGACGCTCTGACCATTGGCCGCGACCTTCACCGTCGCGGCGCCGCTGCCGACCACATTGTCCGGACCTCCGCCCGAACCCGGCGCGATCTTGACGGTCAGACTCTTGATGGTCGTCCCGGCCGGGAATGACTTCGACAGCTCGGAGCGCAGCAACTTCTCGTAGCAGCCGTCGATCTTGGCATTGCTCAGCAGGGCCCTGTCCGCGTCGATGTCGGACTGGGCCCGGTAGGTCGACGCCTGCGACGAGATGCTGGCGTCGGCCAGGTTGTAATCCGGCGAGTGCGCGGTACCGGTCACGTCCGGCGCGGTGTTCTTGGCGCCGGCGCAGGCGAGCAGAGCGGCCTGGTTCTTCGCATCGTTGGGATCCGCCTGGTACGCAGTTGGCTTCCAGGTTCCTGGCAAGTCGGACGCCTGCACCGTCAGGGACTTCAGCCGGGCCGGATCCGGCGAGGACGACGAGCTGTTCGACGAATGAGTGGCCGTCTGGGTTGCGTCACCCGATGAGCTGGGCGGCGACGACGAATCGGATGACGTCTTCCCACCGGAGGAGGAGCTGCTACAGCCGGTCAAGGCCAGCAATAGGACCACGGGCACGGCGGTCAGCGCAGCGAGCACACTCGAACGGCGGACATGATGCATCCGAATCTCCTCAACAGGGCGGTGCGCGACGGTGCGCTGGTCTGGGACTGGACCGCCCACTTGTCAGTGGCACGGCCGCGGCGAATCAGCATATGTGCCGGCGTGGACCGTCGACAGGCAATTGCGGCGGTAACTCGACCTCGCCGGCCCAGCCGGCCCGAGGCATTGCTAGCGTGCTCAAAGTGAACGGCAGGCAACCCGCGGCTAGGGCCGTTCGCTCCGCCCGGACGGCCGCACAGCTGACCCAGGAGCAACTGGCCGAACGGGCCGGCCTACACGTTCGGACGATTCGCGGCCTGGAGACAGGCCGAATCTCCGCGCCGCGGCGGTCGTCGTTGGAGCGCATCGCGTCCGCGGTAGGGATGACCACCCGCGAGCGCGAGAGCCTATTGTCTCGCTGGGACCTGCCCGATCATTCAACCCTGTCCACCGTGTCTTCGTGGTTCAGCCCAGATGGCGACGGCGACGCGACGCTGGAAGACCTCGTGGCGGTGGCACGAGCGGCAACCTCTGTGTTGACGCTGAGCGAGACGGTCGAGGTCAATGAGCCGACCGACAGATCTCGTCCCGCTCGATCGAGCAGGTCAGCATCGCGCGCCACGACGGTGTCAGCAGCGAGCTGACCTTCCTCGAGCCGACTGATCCGACCCTGTCGCTCGACCAGGCGCAGGTCGTGGATCTGCACAATTGCACTGCGGTGCGAGATCTCGCCTATCCCGAGCACAGCGTCCGGGTCGTGGAGTTGGCCTTCGACCGCCCGTTGGCGCGAGGCGAAACCCAGCTCATCAGGTTCCGGATCGACTTCCGCGATGCGTACCAACCGGCTGACCCGGTGGTGTCACCGAACACGAAGGTCATGGTCGGCTTCGTGCATCCCGCGGCAAGTTACGTGCTTCAGGTCCGCTTCGATCGAGCTGCACTGCCGGTGCGCTGCCACCAGGTGTCACAGTCGAAGCCGACCGCTGCGCCTCGTCGCATCAGAACGCTCGAACTCGACCGTTGGAACACGGTACACATTGCGGTGCCGGACCCGCTTCCCGGTTCCTACGGCATCAGCTGGAAATGGTGATGGCTCACCAGCCCGGATCGGGCAGATCGACGGCGCCGTGCGCGGCGAGCCATTGCACTGCTTCGCGCAGGGCGTCCAGCGACGAATACCGGGGCGCGTAGCCCAGGACGGACTGGGCTCGGGCGATGCTGGCGGAGATGCTGCGCGCCGCATGGTCACGGGAAACCGCCGCGTGCTCGGTGCCGACGCGTCTCTCGTATTCGGCCCACTCGACGAAGTCGAGATCGGGCTTCCGGCCGAACCAGCCGGCAACGCCGGCGGCCAGCCCGCGCATCGTCATCGCCTGTTCGGCAACCACGTGGAAGCTTCCGCCGATCGCGGCCGGACGAGTCAGGGCCCGCTCGAAGGCCTGCGCCACGTCGTCGGCGTGCACATGGTGCAGCACGCCGAAGCCGTTGTCCGGCAACGCGATCGTCTTGCCGGTAGCCAGCCGGGTCCACACCGTTGGGGTCGAGGTTGCCGGCCGGCGTGATCACCGGCCAGCCGGGCCCGCTGATGTGCCCGGGGTGCAGCACGACAGTGGGCACGCCCCCGGCGACGGTCTCGCGGTGCAGGAGCGCCTCGATCGCCGCCTTGCCGGTGCCGTAGTCACCGAAGGGGGTGCGCGGCTCGTCCTCTGTTATCGGCACTCGCAGCGCCGGGCCGTGCACCCAGATGGTGCCGCAATGCAGATGCAGTGGCCGGGACGGGCGCAGCGCGGCAACCAATTGCTGCGCCGATTCCGGGGTGAAGCAGATCAGGTCGATCACAGCGTCCGCGTGCAGGGCCGCGACTCGGTCGCCGAAGGAGCCGGCCTTGTCCTCAGCACCGCGGTCGACGCTGATCCGCTCCACCTGTTGCCACTCCGGGGCAGGGTGATACGGCTCCCGGGTGCCGCGACTGAGCGCGACCACCTCGTGACCGGCCCGGACCAGCCTGGGCACCAGGTAGCTCCCGATATGCCCGGTCGCTCCGATCACCGCAACTCGACTCATTGGCCTTCGCGCCTTTCCTTCGGTGGACTGGCATAAACGGCGATGTGCACCGCAACGGTGACCGCGGTTGGGTCAGGCAACCGTCCAATGCGATCTGCCATTTCAGGTGCGTCGACATGTGCCGCGCTCGGCCCCATGCCTACCAGGTTCTCGATGTCCCGGTGCGCCAGCCTGAGCTGTTCGCTCACCAGCACCCGGTCGATCGGCTGGAACCGGCGAAACGTCTCGGTAAGCCGGTCGGACTTGCGCGGGTCCACCGTGAGCAGGCCCAGCGGCACGATCAACTCCTGCAGATGCGCCGATTCCGGTGTCGCGACGACGAGCGTTCCACCTGGTGCGAGCACGCGTGCGATCTCATCGGCATTGCGTGGAGCGAATACGTTCAGCACCGAGGACGCCGCGCCGTCGGCTAGCGGCAACCGACCCCAGACGTCGGCCGCGACGGCTGCTGCCCGGGGATGCGCTCGGGCGGCGCGGCGGAGGGCGGGAGCGGACAGGTCGATGCAGACGCCGATCCGATCTGGTAGCGCATCGAGCACGGCGGCCAGGTAGTACCCGGTGCCGCCGCCGAGGTCGACCACCAGCCCATTGCGGTCCGGGGCATCGTGCGCGGCGAAGACCCGGGCCAACTCATCAGCGATCTCGCGGTAGTGCCCGGCCCCGAGAAAGCTCTGCCGCGCCGCCACCATCGCCGCAGTGTCGGCAGTACGCGCCTGCATGCCACCGGTGGTCAGGTTCAGGTAACCCTGCCGAGCGACGTCGAAACTGTGCTTGTTCGGACAGCGGATCTGAGCTACATCAAGTCGCAGCGCGCCCTCGCAGACGGGGCAGCGCAACGCCGCCAGGGCTGAGCCGAGCGCCTGCCCAGGACCCATGCGCGTCACGATACGCAGCCACATCGGCGCTCTGTCGGGTTCCCGCGGGATCGACGTCACGCCTCGGCGACGGGGCTAACCCGGCCAGGGATACCGCAGTCCCTCCGGGATGGGCGTGTCGAAGGTCATGTTCAGCATCGCCAGCAGGGAGTAGTAGCCGACCAGCATCACGAGTTCGGTGACGCCCTGGTCGCCGTACGCCCGCGCCGCGGCATCGAACGCCTCGTCCCCGGGCCGCTGGCCAGCCAGAACCAGACGCGCCAGTCGCACCGCGACGGCGAGATACTCCGGCTCGGGCAGCTCGCCACCGGCAATGCGATCGATGTCCGCACCGCTGAGCACCGTCCGGGCGACCGCCTCGTGCGCATACCACTCATAGTCTGCGCGCCAATGCACCGCGACCGAGAGGATGACTGCCTCGCTCACTGCCCTGGGCACGATGCTGTGCGCCCGCAATGCGGCTCCGACGCCCTGTACCGCATCGCCGATCGCCGGGCTGTAGAGCAAGCACGCAAGCGGGCCGAGCAACGCGCCGGACTCATCGGTCACGGCGGCCACTGAGCTGATGCTGCTCCGGGAAGAGACGATCTCGGCGCGCAGCCGAATTGCTTCAGCCGATGACAGGACCGGCTCGTCCGGACTCAATCGCACAGTCCCTCCAGATGACGTGGGCAGTACGCACTCAGCGAGCAGCGCACCCCGCGGACAACGTGGCTTGCCGTTCCATGTCAAGCCCGAGACGTTGGACATTGCTCCTAGTGACGGGCTTGGATCCACGCTAACGTCCGACTCCATGACTGCCCCCAGCGCCTATCCCGAACACGACACGATCTTCACCTGGGCGGCGCCCCCGCTGAAGATCGGTCTGGGCGCTGTCGATGAGATCGGCTTCGAGGCGAGCAAGTTCGCGCCGCGCCGGGTCTTGATTCTCACCGATCAGCGCTTGCTCGCCGAGGGGTGGCCCGACCGGGTCGCCAACTCCCTTCGCTCGAGTGGCATCCAGTGCGACATCTACGCCGACGTACACGTCGAGCCCACCGACGCAAGCATCTCCAGTGCCGCCGAGGCTGCCCGCGCGGGCGGGCCGTGGGACGCCTTCATCGCCGTAGGCGGTGGCTCGGTGATCGACACCGCGAAGGCGGTCAACCTGCTGAGCACCAACCCGGGCAGCCTGCTGGACTACCTCAACGCTCCCATCGGTGCCGCGCGCGGACCGGCCAACGCGCTCCGTCCGTTGATCGCAGTGCCGTCGACCGCGGGCACCGGTGCCGAATGCACCGCCGTATCGATCCTCGATGTGCTCGACCTCAAGGTGAAGACCGGCATCAGTCATCCGCAACTTCGCCCGTCGCTGGCGATCATCGATCCGCAGATCACGCTGTCACTCAATCCGCCGGTGAGCGCGGCTTCCGGAATGGATGTGCTGTGCCACGCGCTGGAATCGATCACCGCCCGCCCCTACGACGCGGTGCGCGCGCAAGCGGCCGGAGGAGCGTGGGGTCTACTGCGGCGCCAACCCGATCTCGGACCTGTGGACCGAGCATGCCGTCGCCATCCTCGCGAAGTCACTGCGGACCGTCGTCGGCAACGGTGCCGACCTGGCTGCCCGGACGCAGATGATGTTGGCCGCGACCTATGCCGGGATGGGATTCGGCAACGCCGGTGTGCATCTGCCGCATGCCGCCGCCTATCCGATTGCCGGTCGGGTCAGGGGCTATCACGCCGCGGGTTATCCCGGCGAGGAACCGCTGGTGCCGCACGGCCAAGCGGTGTCACTCACCGCTCCGGCAGCGTTCCGGTTCACGTTCTCCGCGGCGCCGGAGCGGCACACCCGGGTGGCTGCCGTCCTCGACCCGCGGGTAGCCGATCTCAATCCCCCGGAACGGCTGCCCGCAGCGCTGGTGAATCTCATGCGTGATATCGGCATCCCGAGCGGCCTGGCCGAGATCGGCTTCGCCGAGTCGGACATCGACGATCTGGTGCAGGGCACCCTTGCTCAGCAGCGCCTGCTCGCGCAGTCGCCCATCACGCCGACCGCAGCAGACCTGGCAACGATCTTCGCCGGCTCGATGAGCAATTGGTGATCGGCAACTCAGCCCACAGTGCCTGCGGAGCGCAGCTCGCCGAGCACGTCCCGCGCCGCATCGAGAGTGCGCTCAACGTCCTCGGCCGTGTGCGCACCGGAGATGTGGTTGCGCTTCAACGCCATCGGCAGCATGAGGAAGCCGCGCTCGGTCATCCCGCGGTGAAAGGCGACGTACGCCGCGTCGTTGTTGCGCATCAGATCGCGGTAGCCGAGCAGCGGTCGCTTGGTGAAGTACAGGGCGAACACCCCACCGAACCCGGCCGCTGTCGCTTCGATGCCGAGCTCGTCCACGATCGCGGTCAGCCCCGAGCGCATCCGCTCGCCGAACGCGTGGGTGCGTTCGTAAAAGTCCGGATGTGACGCCAGGTAGTCGATAGTTGCCAGCGCCGCGGCACAGCCCAACGGGTTGCCGTTGAAGGTGCCGGCCATCAGCACATCGCCGGTCTGCCCGTTGAAGTGCTCCATCAGATCCCTACGGCCGGCTACCCCGCCGATGGGGATGCCGTTGGCCATCCCCTTGCCGAACGTGGTGATGTCCGGCGTTACCCCGATGATCTGTTGGTATCCCCCGAGTGCGTGCCGGAATCCGGTGATCACCTCGTCGAAAATGAGGATCGACCCGTTCTGCTCGGTGAGCTTGCGCAGCCCGTCGACGAACTCCTGCGTGGGCACCAGCGCGCCGACATTGTGCGGAATCGGTTCGAGAATCACCGCGGCGATCTGCTCGGAATGCTCGTCGAAGAGCTGCACGACGGAATCCAGATCGTTGAACTCCGCGATCAGCGTCGCGTCGATCGCCTGCGCCAGGATCCCCTTGGACAGCGGATCACGGCCGTACGCAAGCTCCGGCGCCGAGATGACGTTGCGCGCCACCGCATCGTGCCAGCCGTGGAAACCGCCCTGGAACTTGATGATCAGGTCGCGGTCGGTCACCGCGCGGGCCAGCCGGATCGCCTGCGCAGTCGCCTCTGACCCGCTCATCGTCGCGATCATCGACTCAGCTGACGGGATGACCCGAGCGACCCGTTCGGCGAGTGCCACTTCGAGTTCGGACACTCCGATCCCGACGAGATCGACCTGCCCGATGGTGTCGCGAAGGGCATCGTTCACCACGTCGGAGTTGTGCCCGAGGAGAATGGCTCCGAACGCGGCGTGATAGTCGAGGTACCGCCGACCGTCGGCGTCGGTGACGTACGCACCGGAGGCCTGGGTGAAGGCGTACGGCTCGCCGACGTAACGCGTCGAGGAGTTGACGCCCCCCGGAATCACCCGTGCGGCGGCCTCGGCGATGGCCAGCCCGCGAGGTGAGGCTGCCGGTGCTGCTGCAGCCGATGTTGGTGAATCAAGAGACGGCATCGTTGCCCTTCGGATGTTGGTGGTGGTCAGCCGGCGCGCGACGCCGTCGGGTGAAGCGAGTGGACCCGGTCGATCAGCTCGACCGCCGTCCGCAGGTAGTCGACTCTCTCGTCCAGCGGCAGGTCGGTCGGGCGCACGCCGATCTTGATACCGGTGAACTGCGCCGCGCCAGCGCAGGCCCGAAGGGCTGCCGCGATCTCTGCCGGACCGAGCAATGATGTGCTTTCGACGGCGCGCAGGTCGGCGAACTCGGGATCGTCCTCCGTCGAGGGTGGCAGATGTGCGTCCAGCCACGGCTCCCCGAACGGGCCCGGGCGGCCGGCCGCGCCGGAGAACATCAGGCCGGTGAGCGCGTCCGCGGCAACGGCAGACTGGATGTGCTCGACAGCGGTCGCCGCGGCCCGCCCCTCGATCGCCGAGCGGCCCCAATTGACGGTGACGCCCGCGACGGGACCGATTTCGGCCACAACGGCCAGCTCGTCAGCGAGAGACAGATAACCCTTCTGCGCAGGCTGCTCCGGGCGAATCGCGTCACAATGCTCCACGGTCAGGGCGGCGCCGTCCCAATCCCACTGGGCGATCTCGCCGAGGGACCGAGCGAATTCGGTTGCCGACCCGTTAGCCGTGGGTGCCGAGTGCAGTTCGACGGCGAGCACCGACCTCCGGCCGGTTCGGTCATTGATCCGCGTCACCGCAGAGCGCAGCGCGGCGGTGAACTCGACCGCTGCGATGCGGCCGTCGTGCTCGGTCGAGGCGAGACCGAACGCCGGGTCGGCCGCGACGCGCGCCACGGTGCCCGGGATCGCGGTCAGCACCAGGTCCCACTCGCGGCCGAGGTGATCGAGCAGCCACTGCTCGTCACGGTGCAATACCCCGGTGAACGGCAGCTCGAGGCCTCGAAACCCGGGCAGGGCAGCGACCTGGGCGAGATATTGCGCCTCGAGTTCTGGATCCCAGGCGGCCGCGGTCGGCGACGCCGCATACGCGCCGACGATGTAGTTCATGGACAGCTCCGTAAGGGATCAGTGGCTCCGGTACGTCGACGCTAGATCAGAGTGAAAAACATGGCAAGCCGTTCCATGTTTGCAGCGGCAACAATATTCGCCACGCCGATCGGCCTTGACATCGCCCGCGGCTCACCACAGGATATCGCGACATGGAATCCCGTTCCGAGCCGCGTACCCGGACTCGAGGACGCCCCGTTGAGTGAGCAGCCGCTGGGCATCCTCGTGGTCGGCGCCGGTTTCATCGCCGAGGCGCACAGTGCCGCGATCAGTGCCAGCAACCGGGCCAACCTGGTGGGCATCGTCGATACGGACAGCGCTCGGGCAACAGCATTCGCGCATGCCCAGGGCGGCCTTCGACACACCGCTGAACTGAATGAAGCGCTCAGTTGGCCGGAGGTGGACGCCGCGATCGTCTGCACCCCCAACCACACGCACGCCCGTATCGGGGCGCAGATCGCCGCAGCGGGCAAGCACCTCCTGGTGGAGAAGCCGCTGGCAACCACGGTGGCGGATGCGCGCTCGTTGGCCACGCAGTTCGCCGCGGCAGACCGGGTGTTGATGGCCGCGCACACCCACCGGGCCTATGACTACGGTCGCGCGGTCAAGGAAACCGTCGACTCCGGGGCGATCGGCCGTCCGGTATTCGTCCGGCTGGCCATTCTCGGCGGGTGGATCTGGCCGGACTGGAGCGCGTGGGTCGTCGACCCGGCACGCTCCGGGGGGCACGCCCTGCACAACGGGGTGCACCTGCTGGATCTGGCGACCTGGTGGCTCGGCGCGGAGCCGGACTCGGTGTTCGCCCGCGGCCGGAAGCAGACGGCGACCGAACTGGGCATCTTCGACTACCTGGAGATGGTGGTCAGCTACACCGACGGCAGCACGGCCATCTGTGAGATGAGCCGGGCACATCGGCCCGGATCCTTCGCCCACCGCGACCTGCTCGTCGCCGGCACGGACGGGATCGTGAGCCAGGAATGGGATGACGAGGCCTCCCTGCTGTTCGCCGAGGCGGGCAGTTCGGTGGTGCCTGCAGCCGGACAGAACGGGTTCGTCGTGCAGCTGGAGTCCTGGATCGACGCCATCCGCGGCGCGGAGCCGGTGATGCCGGTGACGCAGGCGGTGCGCGCGGTCGCCATGGGAGTGGCTGTCGAGCAGTCGATCGAGTCGGGGCAGCCGGTGGCACTGGCTGACCTGCTCGGCAACCCCGCGGAGGTCGGCGCGTGACCAGCACCCGAATCGGCGTCCTGCTTGCCGGATTCGGTGGCCTCGGCAGTCAGGACCACCAGAGCGCGATGTACCTGCCTGCGTTCCTGCGCCATCGCCGGTTCGACGTGATCGGTGCGGTCGACGTACCGGGCGGGGACGGTGCCGAGAAGGCGGCGCGCGAGTACGGCTTGCCGCACCTCAGCGACCTCGACGCGGGACTGGCCGACCCCTCCGTCGCTGTGGTGAGCGTGGCGGCACCGCTCGAGCAGCGGGCCGAGATCGTGGCTCGCGCGGTACGCGCCGGCAAGCACGTGCTGGCCGACAAACCGCTCGCCGCGACCCTGTCCGACGCCGAGCAGATCGAGCGGTTGGCTGCGGAACACGGCGTCGCAGTGGTTCCCGCGCATCATCAGCGGCTGCACGGCATCCTTCGTTCCGCGCAGGCCGCGGTGCGCTCCGGCCGGGTCGGGCTGCCGTGGAACGTACAAGCCGACTTCCTGGTTGCCGGCGGTGACCCGGCTCCGACCGGCGAGCTGGTGAACCTGGCGCTCTACCCGATCGACGTCGTGCACGGAATGCTCGGGCTGGAGGTGCGCCGGGTGTACGCGCGGAGCGGCCAGTACTGGCACGGCGGCTCCGGTGATTTCGTGGCGCTGCTCCTCGATCACGACCACGGCGTCACGAGCACGATCGCCTGTGGCCGGACAGACCCGGTCCAGGACATCCGTCCCGCCGCACTGGCGGTGCACCGTTACCGGATCAGCGGGTCGCACGGGGTGCTGCTCAGCGATGCGACCAAGCCGGCGCTGTCTGTGCGCAGCACGAACCGGCACGACGTCGCCTGGACCGGGCCGGACACGGTGGACGCCCTCCTCGACGTTCTGGCCACGGCAGTCAGCACCGGCGCCGCGGAATTGAGCGCAGCCGATGCAGTGCACGTGCAACGCGTGGTCGAGGCAGCCCAGCAGTCGCTGGACTCCGGCCGCCCCGTTGAGCTCGACCCGACGCCAGGGAGTAACCACTGATGCGGCTCCTCACCTACCGCCGAGCCGGCTCGGTTCGGCACGGCTACCTCACAGCCGCCGACCGAGTGGCCGAGCTGGGCGACGGCGACCTGGGCGAGCTGGTGGCCACCGTGTTCCCGTTGCTCGTGGACGCCATGCCCGCCCCGACCGGCGAGTTCGCGATGGCCGACGTGCAGGTGCTTGCGCCGTTGTTGCGGCCGGGCAAACTGCTGGCAGCTGCCGCGAACTATCAGGATCATGTGACCGAGACCGGGGGCGCGCCCCTCGACAAGTCACGCCTCTCGCCTCGGCTGTTCCTCAAGCCTTCGTCGTCGATCATCGGGCCAGGAGCCGCGGTACCGCTTCCCGCGGACAGCAACCAGGTTGATTGGGAGGCCGAGCTGGCCGTGGTGATCGGCCGGCGGGCCAAGGACATCACCGTGGATGATGCGTTGGACGTCGTTGCCGGTTATCTCAGCGCCAACGATGTCTCCGCGCGGTCGGTCGACTACGGCTTCGAGCGCGACACCGACGACAAGGCCGTCTGGTTCTTCGACTGGTTGGCCGGCAAGTGGTTCGACGGGTTCGCTCCGCTCGGTCCGTGGCTGGTGTCCGCCGACGAGGTCGGCGACCCGCAGGCGCTGAGTGTCGACTTCGAGCTGAACGGATCCTCGCGTCAACACGGCTCGACGAAAGACATGATCTTCACCGTGGCGGAGCTGATCGAGCACGCGGCTCGGTTGATGACACTCGAGCCCGGCGACGTGATTCTCACCGGAACGCCCTCCGGAGTAGGCGCCGCAACCGGCGAATACGTGAAGTCCGGCGACGTGATGGCCGTGACCATCGGCCAGCTCGGAACCTTGATCAATCCGGTGGCCTGACGCCACCTGCATTTCCTATCGCAGCCGGGAGCGCCGGCCACACCAGAGAGGCTTCACATGGCAGCAAAACGGATGCGGGCACTGGCGATCGGCGCGGTGCTGTCGTCGCTCGTCGTCGCCGGTTGCACCGGGCCCAAGACCGACAAGGGCGGCTCGTCCGGGTCCTCGTCGCTCAACGTGTACCTCTACCAGGAGCCGGTCGGCGTGTTCGGCCCACTAGCCCCGGCCAGCGGTCCGGACGGCCAGGTCGAGTCGTTCATCAGCGAAGGGTTGCTGGGGGTCGACCCCAGCTACAAGCTGCAGCCCAGGCTCGCGGAGAGCTACACCGTCTCCCCCGATGCCACGACGTTCACCTTCAAGCTGCGCCAAGGGTTGAAGTGGAGCGACGGGAAGCCGTTCACCTCCAAGGACGTCCTGTTCACCTACAACCTGCTGGCCAACCCGAAAACGACCAGCGCGACGGCGGGCAGCTACGCGGCGGTGGCCGGGGTGAGCGACTTCGTCGCCGGCAAGGCACAGACGATCTCCGGCTTCTCCGCGCCGGATGACAACACCTTTGTGATCAAGGCCGCCAAGCCGAACTTCGGACTGGCCGCCCTGATCGGAACGGCGTTCATCGTGCCTGAGCACATCCTGGGCAAGGACACGCCCGAGACGGTGGCCAAGGACGAGTTCTTCCGCAAGCCGACCGTCAGCATCGGGCCGTACAAGTTCGTCGAGTACAAGACCAACCAGTTCGTGCACGTGACGGCCAACCCGAACTACCGCAACCCGGCAAAGATCAAGGACATCTACCTCAAGCCGATGACCTCGGACGTGGCCACTGCGCAACTGGGCAACGGCGGCATCGACATCGCCTCGTATTCACCGACCGATCTGGCCACCGTCAAGGGGTTCAGCAAGATCACCACGCAGGAGAAGGCCGGCGCCGGTTTCGTCCGGATCGCGCTCAACCAGTCGAAGTCCTACTTCAAGGACGTCCGGGTCCGGCAAGCATTCCTGTATGCGCTGAACCGTGAGCAGATCGTGCAGAGCGTGCTGGCCGGCAAGGCGTCGGTACAACTGTCCGACTTCTACAAGGCGAACGCGCCGTCCGGGCTGAACGACTACAAGCAGGACGTCACCAAGGCCAAGTCGCTGTTGAGCCAAGCCGGGTGGGACCCCAACCGCACGATCGTCCTGCAATGGGTGCACGGCCAGCGCGACCGCGACGCCACCGCAACCATCGTGCAGAGCCAACTCAAGGCAGTCGGCGTCAAGGTGAAGCTCGTCAACATCCAGGCCGCTCAGATCACCGACACCTATACGAAGAAGAGCTACGACATGGTGCTGTACGGAGGCGGGAACTACGCCGTGGACTCCTCGAGCATCAACGTCATCACCGCATGTGCGCAGCAGTTCCCGAACGGCGGCAACATCAACTTCTTCTGCGATCCGAAGCTGGACAACCTGATGACGCAGGCGAACTCGACGGCTGACGAGACGAAGCGTAAGTCGCTCTACGATCAGGCAGCTGTCGAGGAAAACCAACAGGCCGACCTGATGTGGCTGTACGACCCGTCCGGGCTGTGGGCGGTGAACACCAAGGTGAAGGGCTTCCAGGCACCGGGTTCACAGGACACCTTCTTCTGGGACCCGGCAAGTTGGAGCATCTCCGGATGACCGGCTGACCCGCACCTGACCCCCCTGGGGTGCTGGGCCGGCCGCGGGCCGGCCCAGCATCACCGGCGTGAGCGACGAAGGGAGGACGCGTGGCCGCCTATCTGATCCGCCGGCTGCTGATCAACGTTCTGGTTTTCTTCTTGATCACGATCGCCATCTTCATGCTCGTGCACAAGGCGCCCGGGGACCCGATCGCCATGCTCATCCCGGCCGACCAGCTCAACTCCGGCAGCGCCGCGTTCATTGCGCAGAAGCGTCACGAACTCGGGTTGGATCAATCGGTGGTCGTCCAGTACGGCCACTGGCTCGGCAACGCCTTCCACGGCGATCTCGGCTACTCGCTGCTCAACGGCCGGCCGGTCACCTCGCTGCTCGCCGAACGGATCGGTCCGACCATCGAGCTGATGGGCGTCGGCCTGCTGCTCTCGCTGCTGATCGCCTTTCCGCTCGGGATGGTGGCTGCGCTCAAACGCAACACCGCAGCCGACTACGGCGCCACCGTCGTCAGCCTCGGCTCCGTGTCGATCCCGGTGTTCTTCCTCTCCCTCATCGCCATCTACGTCTTCACCTTGAAGTTCCAGCTACTGCCGTCGTCGGGCATCTCCGACCCGACCGCACCCGGCCCGATCGACTCACTGCGACATCTGTTGTTACCCGCAGTGATCCTGGGGTTCGGCAACTCGGGCCAGTTCATGCGGTACGTGCGCAGCAGCATGATCACCGAGCTGGGCGCAGACTACGTCCGTACCGCGGAGGCGAAAGGCGCCGGACCGCGACGTGTCGTGGTGCGCCATGCGATGCGCAATTCCCTCATTCCGGTGGTGACGATCGTGGCGACCAACGTGCCGCAGCTTCTCGCCGGAGCCGTGGTCATCGAACAGGTCTTCGCCTGGCCCGGCATGGGACAGCTCGCGGTCAGCTCGGTCAACCAGCACGACTACTCGGTGATCATCGGCTTCGCACTGGTGATCGCGATTCTGGTGCTGCTGTCGAACCTGCTGGCTGACGTCCTCTACACCCTGGTCGACCCGAGGGTGAGGTTGCGATGACCTTCTCGACGATCGATCCTGCGATCGGAGACGGACCTGCCGTCGCGGAGTCCGCGGGTGGCCGCCGGTCGCCCTGGCGGACCGGGTTGCGCCGCTTTCGGCGGCATCGCATCGCCGTCGTCAGCGCGGTGTTCCTGCTGGTAGTCGTGCTCGCCGCCATCTTCGCCAGGCCGCTGTCCGGTCACGATCCGAATGCGATCGACCTGCTGGCCACCCGCGCGGCGCCCTCCCACCACCACTTGCTGGGCACCGATGCAACCGGCCGGGACGTCTTCTCCCGCGTGCTGTTCGCCGGGCGCGTCTCCCTGGGCGTCGGCATCGCCTCCGCCGCGATCGCCGTGGTGCTCGGCACCCTGCTGGGTGGGATCGCCGGCCTGCTCGGCGGTTGGGTGGACGGCCTGGTGATGCGCCTGGCCGACGTGTTCCTGTCCTTCCCGTCGCTGGTCGTGATCGTGGTGGTTGCCGGCGTCCTCGGTCCGAGCGTGCTGACGATGATCATTTCCATCGGACTCTTCCAGTGGCCGATCTGCGGCCGGCTGGTCCGCGGCGTCACCCTGTCGTTGCGCGAGCAGGAGTTCGTGCTGGCGTCGCGGGCAACCGGCGCCGGCCCGCTGTGGTTGATGAGCCGGCATATCATTCCGGCCGCGTTACCACCGGTCAGCGTGGTGGCCACGCTGGCTGTCGCGCAGGCGATCGGCCTGGAGGCAACCCTCTCCTTCCTCGGCCTGGGCGTGCAGCCCCCGGCAGCCAGCTGGGGCAACATGCTCACCGACGCGCAGAGCCTTACCGTCATCCGCACCGAGCCCTGGCTCTGGCTGCCGCCCGGGTTGGCCGTGGCCCTCACCGTGCTGGCCGTGAACTTCGTCGGGGACGGGTTGCGCGACGCGGTGGATCCGAGGCAAATATGAAGACACCGAACGTGAGTGCACTCCACGACAGCGAGCCGCTGCTGCGTATCGCCGGGTTGACCGTCGACTTCCGCACCGATGACGGGGTGGTGCACGCGGTCACCGACGTCAGCCTGTCCGTACGGGCCGGCGAGATCGTGGCCGTGGTCGGCGAGTCCGGGTCGGGAAAGAGCGTCACCGCCATGTCGGTGCTGCGTCTGCTGCGCGAGCCACCGGCGCACACCCGCGCCGGGAGCATCACCTTCCGCGGCCGCGAGCTGCGCGGGCTGTCGGCGAAGGAGTTGCGGGCGATCCGCGGCGGTCCGGTCGGGATGATCTTTCAGGATCCGATGACCACGCTCAACCCGGTGGTGACGGTCGGCGCGCAGATCGTCGAGGCGATCCGGCTGCACGACCAGAAGATCGACAAGCAGGCGGCGCGACGGCGGGCGGCCGAACTGCTCGCGCTGGTCGGCGTCCCCAATCCTGACCAGCGGCTACGCCAGTATCCGCACGAGTACTCCGGCGGTATGCGGCAGCGAGCCATGATCGCCATGGCCATCGCCAATGATCCCGATCTGATCATTGCCGACGAGCCGACGACTGCGTTGGATGTCACGATCCAGGCCCAGGTGCTGCAGTTGCTCCAGCGCGCGCAACGCGAAACCGGTGCGGCGACCATCCTCATCACCCACGACCTCGGCGTGGTTGCCGAACTGGCCGATCGGATCGTCGTGATGTACGCGGGGCGGGTGGTGGAAACCGCCGGCGTGCTGGAATTGTTCGCCGGCCCACGTCACCCGTACACGATGGGATTGCTGGCCAGCCTGCCCAGGATGGACGTCGCCACCGATGAGCTGGACCCGATCCCGGGCAGCCCACCGAACATGGCCGACCCACCGCCCGGCTGCTCGTTCCATCCCCGCTGCCCGCTGGCTCGGGACCGCTGCCGCACCGAGCGACCCGAGCTGCTCGACATCGGTGACGGCCGGCAGAGCGCGTGTCACTACCACGCCGAACTCGTCGGTGCTGATCCGCGCGAGGTCTTCGCGACAGGTGAGGTGCTCGGATGACAGCGCCGCACGAACCCACGCCGGAGATGCAGCCTGCAGCCGCCCCGTCCACCGACTCGTGCGCCGTGCCACTGTTGCGGGTCGAGGGCCTCTCGAAACACTTCCCGATCCGGCGCGGCGTCCTGCGCCGGCAGGTTGGTGTCGTCCGCGCCGTGGACGGCATCGACCTCGAGCTACGCGCCGGCGAAACCGTCAGCTTGGTCGGTGAGTCCGGCTGCGGGAAGTCCACCACCGGCCGGCTGCTGGTTCGGCTGCTGGATCCCACGTCCGGACGGATCGAGTTCGACGGCGACGACCTGTCCGGGCTCTCGCAGCGCGAGCTGCGGCCGCGCCGCCAACAGATCCAGATCATGTTCCAGGACCCGTACGCGTCGTTGTCTCCGCGGATGTCGGTGCACGACATCATCGCCGAGCCGCTGCGGGTACAGAGCCGCTACCGCAACACCGGGAACAACAGGGTCAGTGAGCTGCTCGACCTGGTCGGATTGCGGCCGGAACACGCACACCGTTACGCACACGAGTTCTCCGGCGGTCAGCGACAACGCATCAGCCTGGCCCGCGCGCTCGCTCTCGACCCGAAGATGCTCGTCCTCGACGAACCGGTCAGCGCACTGGACGTGTCGATCCAAGCGCAGGTGGTCAATCAGCTCCGCGGGTTGCAACAGCGACTGGGGCTGGCATATCTGTTCATCTCGCACAACCTCTCGGTGGTCAGGCACATCTCGCATCGAGTCGCCGTGATGTACCTCGGGGTGATCGTCGAGACCGGCACCCGCGCTGACATCTTCGGTGCCCCGACTCACCCGTACACCCAGGCGCTGCTGTCGGCCATTCCCGTCCCGGAGCCGGTCGGCCGGGACAGCCGCGAGCGGATCACCCTGACCGGCGACGTGCCGAGTCCGAGCAATCCACCGTCGGGCTGCCACTTCCGAACTCGGTGCTGGAAGGCGCAGGATATCTGCGCCGTCGAGACGCCCGCCCTCATCGACCGGATCGGCGTCGGGCACCCGAGCGCCTGCCATTTCCCCGAGGTCCGGTCCACTACAAAGGGGTCGGACGATCATTCGACCCGCATCGACCCGACGCCGCCTTCCCGGTAGGAGAGACACGTGGCCAGAGCAGTACGCACCGCCCGTCGGGTGTCCGTGGACGACTCGCGGCCGGCGTCGGCGAACTATCACGCCAATGCCCTGGCCCGCGGCCTGGCCCTGCTCGAGATGCTCGCCGCCGAGCCAGAGCCACTGACGTTGAACGACTTCAGTCAGGGCACCGCGCTGCCGAAGAGCACGCTGGTCCGGCTCCTCGCCGTGCTGTCCGAGATGGAGTACGTGGTCCGCGTCGACGACCGGCCGGCGTACCGGCTCGGGCACAAGGTGCAGCGGCTGGCCAGCGCATACGTCTCCTCCCTGGATCTCACGTTGGTCGCCGAGCGGTACCTCAAGCCGGTCGCCCTCAGCACCGGACAGACCGCCAACCTCGGTGTCCTCGACGGCAGCCAGGTACTGCACATCTGCGTCGCGGAACCGGACCGGCCGCTGCGCTTCACGACGGCGATCGGTGCGCGCGACCATCTCTACTGCACCGGGTTGGGCAAGCTCCTGCTCTCCGAACTGCCCGACTCGCAGCTGACCGAGCGGCTTCCGGCGGAACCCTTCACCGCCTTCACCGATGCCACCCTCACCTCGGTCGCCGAGCTGCGCCGCGACCTCAAGCGCACCAATCGGCGCGGCTACGCCTTCGACGACAACGAGCGCAGCATCGGGCTGCGCTGTGTGGCCGTCGGGGTGCGCCTTGACGACGAATGCCTGGCGGCGGTCAGCGTCTCCGGACCTTCCGGCGAGTTCACTCCCACCCGGCAGCACGACTATGTCGCGGCGCTGGACGAGGTGGCCGCGACGATGGCCGCCGACGAGGACTTCGGCGCAGCGCTGCGCATTGTGCACCGTTCGCTTCGCTCGGTGGGCAGCTCGGGCGGCCATGCCTGACCCGACCGGATGCGCCGCGCCGGGGTTACCCGAGGTATGCGATGGCGTCGATCTCGACGCGGACGTTCGGATGAGCGAAGCCGACCACCACCGTGGTACGAGCCGGCGGTGCGGCGGCGAACCGCTGCGCGTAGATCTCGTTAAACGGCGCGAACAGGGCGGCATTGGAGAGGAACGCGCCGACTTTGACGACCCGATCCGGCGACGTGCCGGCGGCGCGCAACACCGCCTCGACGTTGTCCAGAGCCCCGGTCACCTCCCGGGTGAAGTCGCCGATGTAGATGCCACCGTCGGCATCGGTGGCGGTTTGGCCGGAGACGAACACGAAGTCACCGGCTCGGGTGCCGTGCGACAGCGGAACCTGCGCAGCGGGGAAGCTCTCCGGATGAATTCGTTCGATCATGGGTGTGGGCCTTTCGAGTCGGTTCCGTGCCGCGCGCGGCGTGGTGACATGAAATCACATTTCGTTTTACGCCCGAGGGCCCGGCCCGTAGTGGCCGCGTCGCGATCTGGAGCCGCACCTCGTGCCATCCGTATCGATTGAGGCCCCTGACGTCTTGCTGTCCGGTGGCCTGGTGGTCGACGGTACCGGTGCTCCGGCGCGCCACGCGGACGTGCTCGTCAGTGGTGGCCTGATCCGGGCCGTCGACGCCGGGATCCAACGGCACGATGTCCCGGTGTACGACGCGGCAGGACAGGTGATCTGCCCGGGATTCGTCGACATCCACACGCATTCCGATCTCACTCTGCTGTCCGATCCGCGCGCGCTGAGCAAGGTTCACCAAGGTGTCACCACCGAGGTGGTGGGCAACTGTGGTCTGGGCGTGGCCCCTACCGTCGCCGGTGCGGACCGGCATGCCATCCGCCAGGCGGTCAGCTACCTCGACCTCGACCCCGACATCGAGTGGTCGTGGCAGGACGTGGCCGGCTATCTCGACCGGGTCAGCGCCGCCGGTCCGGGCGTCAACGTCGCCACCCTGGTGGGTCATCTCGTGCTGCATGCCGATGTCTGTGGATTCCACGACCGGCCGGCCGACGCGGCCGGCATCGACCGGATGTGCGGTTTGCTGCGCGAATCGCTGGACGCCGGCGCGGTGGGGTTGTCCACCGGGCTGGTGTACGCACCGTTGCCCTTCGTCGACGAGAACGAACTGGTCGCGCTGGCTGCGGTCACCGCAGCGGCCGGGAAGATCTTCACCTGGCACGTGCGCAACTACGACGACGCCCTGGTCGAGTCGGTCACCCAGGCGATCCGGGTCGCCCACACGACCGGGTGCCGCACCCAGATCTCGCATCTGGCCGCGGTCGGCCGGCGCAACTGGGGCCGGGTCGAACAGGCTCTCGACCTGGTCGACGAGGCGAACGCGAGCGGGCTGTCGGTCGGTGTCGACATCTACCCCTATCTGCACGGCAATGCGCCGCTGGCTCAGCTGTTGCCGCCTTGGGCGCAGGAGGGCGGCGCCGACAGCTGGACCCGGCGGCTCACTGACCCGGCGGTTCGCGCCGCGATCGGTTCCGAGTGGCAGACCCGGCCGACTACCTGGGACGAGATCACGATCAGCTGGACGGTGCGCCCGGAGCCGGATCCCATCGTCGGCCGGAGCGTCGCAGATCTCGCGGCCGAACGCGGAGTGTCCGGCGACGAGTTCGCCCTCGACCTGCTCGCCGAGCTCGGCACCGGCGCGATCATGACTGCCGGCGGACGCAGTGCGGACGATCTGCGCACCGTGCTGGGTCACCCGGCGACGGTCGTCGCGTCGGACGGCCTCTGCTTGGATCCGAACGGGGTGACCGGTGCCGGGGTGCCGCATCCACGCAGTTATGGCTGCTTCCCGCGCTACCTCAGCCGGTACGCGGGCCCGGACGTCACCGCACTGCCCGACGCCATCCGTCGCTGCACCTCCGAACCGGCGGCGCGGGTCGGGTTGACCGACCGCGGCGTACTGCGCCCGGGGGCACCTGCCGACATCGTCGTGTTCACGCCGGATCGATTGCGGGACCGCGCCACCTTCGCCGCGCCGCACCAGTTCGCCGCCGGTATCGACCTCGTCCTGGTCAACGGCGAGGTGGTCGTCGAGGCGGAACGGCACACCGGACGCCGGCCCGGACACGTTCTGCGCATCTGACCGAACCCGACACCTGGAGCGAACGATGATCGACGTGCACACCCACTGCCACCTGGCCGAGCATTGGGGATGCGAGTGGCATCGCAACTGGCAACCGGTCTACGGCCACGAGTACGCCGACCGTTCGCCGGCCGAGTATGACGCAGCAATGGCGGCCGGCGGCGTCGAGCTCGCCTTCGTCTTCGGGATGCGGGCCACTCGAGCCGGGGTCATCACGCCGAACGAATACGTCGAGTCGTTCTGCGCGCAGACCGAGACCGACACGATCGGCTTCATGGCGCTCGATCTCAGCGACGCCGATGTGCACGAGCAGCTGGCCGACGGCATCGCGCGCGGGCTGCGGGGCGTCAAGCTCTACCCGATCCTGGCGCACTTCGACCCGCGGGACGAGGCACACGACCCGTTCTTCCGGGCCGCGACGGAGGCGGGACTGATCGTGTTGTGGCACATGGGCACCACGCCCAGCCCGGAAGGCCGGTTGGAGGTCAGCAACCCGCTCGTCGTCGATGATGTCGCGCGCCGGCATCCCGACCTTCGTCAGATCATCGCGCACCTGGGCCATCCGTGGCAGCGCGAGACGGTTGTCGTGCTCCGCAAGAATCGCAACGTCTTCGGTGATGTCTCGGCGAGCTGGGCGCGGCCGCTGGACGGCTTCATGGCCATGGTTCGGGCCCAGGAGTGGGATGTGGTGCCGAAGCTGCTGTTCGGTTCGGACTTTCCAATGTGGACGCCGGCGGACGCCGTCACCGGACTGCGCGAGCTCGCCGACATGCGGCCGTCCGGGCTGCCGGCGATCCGGCCGGAGACCATCGACTGGTTGATCGACGGCGACCCGCGGGCCGCTCTCGGGCTCACCGGATGACCGCCGCCCGGTCGGGCGGGCCGACCTCGTTGGACCAGTTGGCCACGCCCGCCCTGCTCGTCGATGTCGATCGGCTGGACGCCAACATCGCCCGGATGGCGTCCGCGTACGCAGCCGCCGGGATTGCGTTGCGGCCGCACGTCAAGACGTCGAAGTGTTGGGAAGTCGCGCGCCGGCAACTCGCCGCGGGCGCTATCGGCTTCACCTGCTCGACCCCGGCCGAAGTCGCCTGGCTGCAAGACCACGGCGTCCGGGACCTGCTCTGGGCACACGTCCCGATCGGCCCGCGCAAGGTGGAGTTCGCGGTCGGTGCAGCCGTTGCCGGCGGTTTGAGCGTCGCCCTGGATTCGGTACCGGCCGCCGAGCCGCTAGCCGCGGCCGCCGCTGCGGCCGGAGTGACCGTGCCGTTCGTGCTGGAGGTCAACACCGGGCACGGCCGGCTGGGCGTCGACCCTGACCGGGCGGTCCACACCGCCGATATGATCGCGGCGCTTCCAGCGTTGCGGTTGCGCGGCGTGATGACCCACGAGGGTCACATCTCGGCGCTCGCCGACCGTTCGGAACTGGAGCAAGCCGGCCGCACCGCCGGCGAGGTGCTTGCGCAGACCGCGGCCGCGTTGCGTGACGCCGGCCACGACGCCGAGCTGGTGTCCGTCGGCTCCACGCCGGGCGCAACCTCCACACCGTTCGCGGCCGGGGTTACCGAAGCCCGTCCCGGCACGTACGTCTACTACGACGCCAACCAGATCAGACTCGGCAGCGCCACCGTCGCGGAGTGCGCCCTCACCGTGCTGGCCCGGGTGGCCAGTACGCAGCGCTCCGGCCGGGCGATCACCGACGCCGGCATCAAGGCCATGAGCTCGGATTCGATCGCGGCCACCGGGTTCGTCGGCATACCGTGTGATCCAGACGTAGTGCCCCTACCCGAGGTGGTATTCGCGGAAGCGAACGAGGAACACGGGTTCCTCCTCGGCAACGGAACCGCTGATCTCGCCGTCGGCGACCTCGTCCGGGTGATCCCCAACCACGCCTGCGGGGCGACGAACATGTGGAGCCACGGGTACGCCGTGCGCGGCCGCGAGGTCGTCGAGGACTGGCCTATCTCCGCACGTTACTAACCAAGTCGGAGGGATGCATTGACATGGAACGATATTCCGCGTGAGGCTCTGAGTACTCGACTCCCCAGGAGAGGCTCATGTCCCCCATCACCTCCCGCCATCACTGTGCCCTTCGCACCATCACGCTCACGGCCGCCGCGCTTGCCGCCTGCTCGATTCTTGCGCCGGCCGCCGAAGCGCATCCCGATCACGGACAGCAGGTCCGCACCTTCGAGCACGACCCGGTCAACACAGTCCCGCCCGGATGCCTGACCCCCGCGGGTGCCGTTCCGGCACTCGTCAGCGACACGACCGGCTATCACAGCGCCAGGTCGCTGCACCTCGTCGATCAGGACGCCACCAAGCTCACTCGGATCCAGTGTCCCGCCACGGCTCGGCACGGCGCAGACTTCTCCTTCGCCGTGCATCCATCCCAGCTCGCCGGCGGATTCCAGTTCACCTTGCTGGGTCACGTCCAGGCGATATCTGGTGATCCGCAGCCGGTATTCCAGCTCAACGTCACCCCGCAGGGTTCGGTGCGCTGGTACGACGCCAGCGGCTGGACGCAGGTCGCCGCTCCTGGCACGGTGGCGCTGGCGACGTGGAGCACGGTGCGCGTGCAGGTGCCGGTAGATCAGCACGTCGCACACGTCTACGTGAACGGTCACTACGTCGGTGACGGCGGCCCCTATGGGGTCCGTGCCGTCTCGGACATCACCGGATACCAGTTCTCCAGCGCCGGTACCGCGACCACCGGGGATGACGTATACGTCGACGACGTCGCCTTCGGTGGGCCGCGGGGTGGCCCACCGCGCGGTGCGCCGGACGAGTTCAAGGTCGGCGTGGGGCACACCATCGCGGAGTCCTCGACTCCGGTGCAGATGCCGAACACCGCGGTGAACGTCTATCGCGACGGGCATCGCGAGACGCTGGTCAGCTATCCGGCGCACACCGACGCGAGCGAGACCGCGGGCAACGTGCTGGCCGTGTCGACCGACGGGGGCACGACGTGGACGCCGGACAACAGCCGTAACCCGATGCCCGACGCACCCTCCTACGGACTCACCCGGCTCGACAACGGCGACATCCTCGCGGTGGACTACCACACGTACATGACGCCGGACTCGGGCAATCTGCAGGCCGAGGTGCCGACCGCGATCTCGCACGACCAGGGCATGACCTGGACCCAGCGCACCGGCAGGATGACCACACCGGAAGCGATGCGCAACATCTCCTCGGTGACCGACCGGCCGGGTTCACCGCTGGGCGGCTTCGTCCTGGTGCACAGCGTCGTCGAGGATCACGACGGAACTCTCTATCAGTCCGCGTACGGCTACTACGCGGGTGACATCAGGTACCGCCAGCTTGTTCTGGTTTCGCACGACGAGGGCGCGAACTGGATCGTGCGGGCAACCGTTGCGGTCGATCCGACCATCGTGACCGAGGGCTACTGCGAGGGCGCGCTCGCCCGCACGGCGGATGGTTCGCTGCTGATCGTGATGCGCACCGGCAGCTATCAGACGATGTACACGTCACGCTCGACGGACAACGGCGCCACCTGGTCCGCCCCGGCTCCGCTGCTGGCCGGTCGTGACGCGCAGCCGGTCGTCGGGATCTACCCGTCGCTGACACTGCTGCCGACCGGCGTGCTTGTGCTGTGGGTCGGTCGGCCTGGCCAGTCGATGCTGGCCTCGCCCGACGGCAACGGTGCCTCGTGGACGCGTCCACAGGAGATCGACTACGCCAACAGTGGAAACGGGGCGACGTTGCTCATGGACGCCCACCACCTGCTCGTGTTCGGCGATCGCGGAGCCAACTGGTCACATCCGACACCGGCTCCGTACCGGGTCTGGTCACGGACGGTCAGCGTGCAGATCGCGCCGCGGGGTGACCGATGAAGGTCATGACGATCTACGCCCACCCCGCAGACACCATCACCAACTGCGGCGGAACGCTGGCCCGGCACGCGGAGGCGGGCGACGAGGTCGTCGCGCTCATCCTCACGCACGGCGGTCGGATCCATGCCAACCGTTACGCCGAGGAGTGGCGCAAGGACGATCCTGATCCCGATATCGCCGGCGCGGGGCTGGACGAGATCGTGGCGCACAAGAAGGGTGAGCTGCACCGCGCGGCGGAGATCATCGGGATCGACAAGGTGATCGGCCTCGACCTGGACGACACGATGGTGTCGCTGCAGCAGGAGGTCGTCGACCTGGTGGCCGAGCAGATTGCTCGGGAACGCCCCGACGTCATCATCTGCGACTACCCGTTGAACCCGGTCGTGGCCGGCAATACCCATACGGCCGCGACCACCACTGTGCTCGCCGCGCTGGGCCGCGCCGGCACCTACCTGCAGAACCTGGACAGCCGCGCCGAGCACCACGTCAAGCAGGTGTTCTTCACGTCTCTTCCGGTGTTCTCCTACGACGGCCTGAGCGTGTACGGCGTGCGCAACGACTTGTTCATCGACATCACCCCGGTGGTGGGCAAGAAGGTGGCCGCCATGGACTGCTTCGACAGCCAGGGATATGCCGGCCGGTTCGCCCGCAAACTCATCGAGTCGAACAACGGCGAGTTCGGCCGCACTGCCGGAGTCAACTTCGCCGAGGCGTACTGCCGGATGAACAATGAGACCCACTCGCTGTTACCGGTCACCGAGGCGGCCAGGTCGGCCGATCCGCTGACCCGCCACCTCACCTACAGCGAGATCAACCTGCGCGCGGAGTACCCGATCGAGGGGTGAGCGCAGCCCCGGCGGGCGGTAGGCGACGATGGTCGTCCCCACACCGCCGGAGGTGACGCAGTGCCGCAGCGCGCCAAGCTCGTCGAGATGCATCTGCCGCAGCGTCCGGTCGGCGCGGTGCTCCTGCTGCACGGCGGCGCGAGTCGTCGTCCGGGAATGGTGGTCAGCCCAGCACAGCTCTCCGTACTACGGATGATCCCGATCGCCGGCCGCGTCGAGCACCTGGGCCGCAATCGCCTGGCCGTGTACCGGTTGCTGAACTCGACGAGGGGATGGAACAGCGCGCACACGCCGGTGGACGACGCACTCTGGGCCATGACCGAGATTGCCGAGCGGTTCGGCGCGGACCTGCCCATCTCGCTCATCGGGCACTCTCTCGGCGGCCGGGCCGCGCTGCTCGCGGCCGGCGCCGCGCCGGTCCGCAGCGCGGTCGCGCTCAATGCCTGGGTCTACCCCACCGACGGCGCCCTGGACCTGACCGGTCGGCGGGTTCTCTTCGTGCACGGCACCCAGGACCGCATCGCCCGGCCAGCGAACTCGGCCGCGGTGGCTCGTGGGCTGGCGGCGACGGCGCAGGTCGGGTACATCCGTATCACCGGGGGCAAGCACGCCATGCTGAGCCACCACACGCAGTTTGAGACATTGGCAGCCCGCTTCGCCGTCGCCACGTTGACCGGCGACCAACCGGCCGCACCGATCGACCGCATCATGGCCGGCGAACAGTGGCTCGAACTCTGATCGTCAGCTGTGCAGTGCCGGCCGAAGGTTGGCATACGCCCAGGCACCGAGCGTCGTGGGCGTCGTGGTGAAGACATCTCGGCGCTGCTCGGGGCTGAAGCCGACGCGCAGGCCGCTGGTCATGCCGATCACGCCATCCGCGGTCCTCGGCGCGACCCCGGAACTGAGCAGCGCCCTCCGCACGTCCTCATCGGATTCGATCCGCAACGCGATGCGGCGGCCGATCGCGTCGCCGACGATATCGGCGACCCGAGTCCAGGTCAGATCCTGCGGACCATGTACTGCCTGCACCACCCGCCCGGACCAATCCGCGGACAGCAGACGTGCCGCCACCACATCGCCGATGTCGCGCGGGTCGACCCACGGCATCGCCTCGTCGGGGGGCATCGTCGTTCTCACGGTCCCACCGCGAATGGTGTCGAGATCCATCAGCAGATTGGTGAAGAAGTAGCCGCAGCGAAGATGCAGCACGCTCGCTCCGGTGGCGTCGAGCAGCTCTTCGACGTGGGCCAGGCCGTCGATGAGTCCGGCACCGTGGCGTTTCTCCGCACCGACGCTGCTCTGGAATACAGTCCGGGCGATCTCGTTGGCCGTCACCGCCGCAGTAACGTTGCGGCCCAACCGGCGTGTGACCGCGTCAGCGTCGGCTGCGGCAAAGTCCGTCGGGTCCACCCAGAAAAGCGCGTCCACTCCCTTTGTGGCGGCACGTACGAAGTCGGCGTCGCCTAGGTCGCCAAGCTGGGTGTCTACGTGCGCCAGGATCGCCGGATCCAACCGTCCGGGGTCGCGCAACAGAACCGTGGGTCGCACGCCGGCTTGCACAAGTAGCTGGACGACCCGGCTGCCGACATGGCCAGTAGGCGTCGTGACTGCAATACGCACGAGACCGCCTCGCTTCCTGGCGCCGACCGTCGGCGAGCGTGGGTGGCACTATGCCAGCCGGCTCCGACGTCCCCGGTCACCCAGGAACCGGTGGGTGGTGGCCCGATCGGCGAATCGGGCCACCACCCACCGACGCCGTTACCGCCGCTGGCGGGCGGGCGGTAGCACGTGCCCGGGCGCCGGGTGCACCGTCGGAGCGGCCGGGATGTGCGGCACGGACACCCGCGCCTGTGAACTGGCTGCAGTCACCCCGGCGAACCCGATGGCGAAGACATGCGCATCGCCCCCGGAGGCTGTCGGCAGCGTGATGCTGGCGACCGTCTTGCCGGCGGTGAGGTTCGCCGTGACGGAGAAGACGTAGGTCTTCACCGGGTCCTGCTGGTTGCCGGTGACGTTGCGGTAGGTGGTGGTCACCGCCGTGGCGTTGCCGGCCACCGGCGGGTTGCCGCCGGCGCCGAGCGTCCAATCGCTGAACACCGCATTGAACGTCGACGAGGTGCCGTCGGTGTAGTGCACCGTGACCGTGCCGCCGGCACCGGCCTTTCCGGCGTTGCTGGCCGAACCCAGCAGACCGATCTTGGTCGCGCCGGCCGGCACGTTCAGCGGAATGGTCTGGCCGGCCTCCTCGATGTTGTCCAGCGTGCCGACCGGAACGTTCGGCCAGACGTAGTTGACGCCGTCCGCGTGCACGGTGCTCCCGGCGTGACGCCCTGCGCGGCCAGCGCCTGAGCGGAGTAGCTCCAGCCACCGCCGTCGAAGCTCGCCGCACCGGTGTTGCTGTCGTCGGTGATACCCGCGTTCGTGTAGTAGGGCCAGACCTCACCGGCCTTGGCAACCGCGACCGCGACCGAGGAGGACGGCAACCCGTTGCCGTTCGGCCAGCGCGAACTTCACGCCGATCGAGTACCGGCCCTCGGCGTCGTCCTGCGCAGTGATGGTCACCGGCACGGTGGCTGTAGAGTTGGCCGCCACCGCGATGCTGCCGTGATCAGGCGAGATTGCCACGCCGGCTTCCGGCACGGCGGTCCACTTCACGGTGATCGTCTTCGCGCCGATGTTGCGCACCGTCACGCTCGCCTGTGCCGACTGTCCAGGCTGCAGGATGAGGCTCGCCGGGCTGACCGAGGTGAACGCCACCTGCTCTCCGGTGGAGTCGGACGGTGGGGCAGCCGAATCGGCCGAACCCCACGACTTGTTCGGCGTCGTGCCGAGGGCGAAGTTCAACCGTCGGACCCTTGGCCAGCGCGGTGTAGGTCGTCCACGGCTTGGTCCAGGCCTTGCCACCCACGGTCATCGACTGCACGTACGGCGCGTTGGTCGCCGCCTTGGGTGCGGTGATCGTGAGCGTCTTGCCGTTGCCCAGGTGTACCTCGGTCGAGCGGGAACACCGGGCTGCCGATCGCGAGCGTGCCGCGTGCCCGGCGTCTCGGGGTACATGCCGAGGTTGGACCACACGTACCAGGAGCTCATCGCCCCGAGGTCATCGTTGCCGAACTGCCCGACCGGCGCGTTGAAGTAGAGCTGCTGCTGCGCTTCCCGCACCGTCTGCTGCGCCTTCCACGGCATGCCGATGTAGTCGTACTCCCACGGGATCTCGATGCTGGGCTCGTTGGACAGGTCCGCATTGGTACCGCTCGGGTCGGTGTAGGACGTGAACAGACTGTCCAGGTACTGCCCGTACGCGGCGTTCCCGCCCTTGGCCCGCACCAGCGCCTTCAGGTTGAACGGCACCATGGGGGTGTACTGCGCGGAGGTACCCTCGACCATCCCGGTCCCGGTGGCCGGAGTGAAGCCCGGAACCCACTCGCCGTTGGCCTGCTTGGCCTGCATGTAGCCGGTGGCCGGGTTGAAGACGTTCTGCCAGTCCTGCGCCCGGGCGGCGAACTGCGCGTAGGCGGTGTGGTTGCCGAGCGTGTTGGCAAACGACGCGATGGAGTAGTCGGCCGAGTCGTACTCGAGCTGGGTGGAGACCGGGCCGTAGAAGTTGCAGCAGGCGTACTGCTTGTCGTTGGGGATGAAGCCGTAGCTGTCCCGGGTGGACTCGGCCGGGCGGACGTTGTTGGTTTGCGTCGCCTCGTCGATCATCGCGGCAAGGGCATGCTGGGTGTCGAAGTCTCGCGCGCCGAAGGCGTAGGCGTCGGCGATGATGGCGTCGGCCGGGTCACCGACCATCACGTAGCTCTCCCCGTTGTTCAGCGCCCACTTCGGCAACATGCCGGACTGGTCGTAGTCGTTGAGCATCGAGGTGATGGAGTCGCTGGTCTGCTGCGGCGCGACCATCGCCGCCAGCTGGACCTGGCTGCGGTAGATGTCCCAGCCGGAGTAGTTGGCGTACTGCGCATGTCCGGCGGCCACCGTGTGCACCTTGTTGTCGAAGCCCAGGTACTGGCCGTTGTCATCGCTGAACACGTTCGGGTGCAGCAGCGAGTGGTACAGCGCGGTGTAGAACTGCACCTGCTGGTCGTGCGTTCCGCCGGCAATTTCGATCTTGCCGAGCGTCGTGTTCCAGGCCGCCTTGGCCGCAGTACGGACGCCGCTGAAACTCCAGGCCGGGATCTCGCTGCGCGAGGTTCGCGATCGCGTTGACGCCATTGGTGTACGAGACGCCAACCTTTGCCAGCAGGGTGTGGGCGCTCGTGGTGTCGAAGCTCAGCACTTCACCGGCCGGGCCGCCGTTGTTCGACGTGCCGTACGGCGCAGCGGTGAAGGGCTGGTTGAACTTGATGTCGAAGTTGAGGGTGTAGTCGTTCTCGTACTGGCTGCTCTGCCCGCAGAAGTGGCCGGTGGTGACGGAGCCGATCAGCTCCTTGTTGCCCACGACGGTCGCGCTGGTGCCGTCGACGGTGGTGGCGCTGCCGTTCAGCTTGACGACCAATTTCGACTGGGCGGATCGCCGGGAAGGTGAACCGGCCGATCCCGGCCCGCGTCGTGGTGCTGAGCTCGGTCTTCACGGCCGTCGCGCCGGTGCCGGTGGTCACTGCGTAGTAGCCGGCCTGCGCCACCTCACCGGTGTGGCTGAACGGTGACTTCGCGCTGCCCGGATTGGCACCCGGATCGCCCACCAACGGCAGGATCGGGATGTCACCGGCGACGCCACAGCCCGGGCCGGAGATGTGGCTCAGGCTGAACCCGCTGATCTGCGAGTCGGTGTACTCGTAGCCACCACCGGCCGGACGGTCCGGGGTGGTGTCCGGGCTCCACTGCACCATGCCGAACGGCATGTCCGCGCCCGGAAAGGTGTCGACGTAGCCGGAGGTCCCGATGAGCGGATTCACCAACGCCGCCGGATCACCGGCCAGCTGCGGTGAGGCCGCAGGCGACGCCTGCGCGGGTACGGCCGCGGCAAGCGCGGCGATCACTACGGCTGCCGCAGCGGCGGCAATGATCCGCAACGGCGTGCGGCGACGGCGGGGGGTTGCCACGGATGGCTCCTTCAGCGGGGGGTCTGCTGGATCCGTCAGCGGGTGGACGCGCTCTCACTGACGCGCGGCCGATGACAACGTTATCCAGTTGGGGGGCCAGTCCGTTGTAGTCCCGCCGCTGCGCCGCTGTCAAGATCCACTTCGAGTGCCCGGGGTGGTCGCAATTTTCCCGGCATCCGGCCACTATTGGTCGACCCCGGCGTGCCGTCGACCCGGCTATCCGGGCCGGAACGGAGATGACGACGTTGTCAGAGAACCTGCCGGTCAGCCGGCGCCGCCCCACGATGCGGGATGTCGCTGCGGCCGCCGGCGTGAGCGTGAAGACGGTGTCGCGGGTGCTCAACGGCGAGCCGGGTGTCCAGCCGAAAACCGCGAGGCGAGTCACCCAGGAGGTTCAGTCACTGGGTTTCCAGCGCAACGAGTCGGCGGCCACGCTGCGGCGCAGCAGCCAGTCCACCCGGACCATCGGGCTGGTCATCGAGGACGTCTCCAACCCGTTCTACTCGAGCGTGATCAAAGCCGTCGAGGACGTGGTGCGGGCGCGCGGCTTCCTGTTGATCTCCGGCAGCTCCAACAACGATGCCGGCCTTCGAGCGCGAGCTCTTGCGCACGCTGTGCGCGCGCCGGGTCGACGGGCTGCTCGTCGTGCCGTGCGGCGACGACCTCAGCTATCTGTCGACCGAGCGGGCGCACGGCACGCCGATCGTCGCCGTCGACCGGCCGGCGCCGGGCATCGACGTCGACTCCGTGGTCTCGGCGAATGCTGCCGGCGTGCGGGCCGGGGTACAGCACCTGATCGGGCACGGCCACCGGCGGATCGGCTTCGTCGGCGACACCGCGCGGTTCACCGGACCGCAACGGTTGCGCGGTTACCAGGAAGCGTTGGCCGCCGCCGGGATCGAAGGCGACGCCACGCTGATCCGTCGGGTGCACGAGACTGCAGCGGCCCGGGTGGCCGTCGGCGAGTTGCTCGCGATCTCGCAGCCGCCGACTGCCATATTCGCCGGGAACAACCTGCTGACCCGAGGCGCCATCCAGGCCCTCGCCGGCCGGCGGCACGACATCGCGCTGGTCGGCTTCGACGATTTCGCCCTGGCCGAGGTACTGGAACCACCCGTCGCCGTCGTCGCTCAGGACGCCGTGGCGCTGGGCAGATCCGCCGCAGAACTACTCTTCCGCCGGTTGGCCGGCGACCTCGGCCCACAGCAGCAACTCGTGCTGGCTACCCAGCTCGTCCCCCGCGCCTCGGCAGACATCAGGCCGCCGGCCCGATCCGCAGCAACGGCCCGGGTCCGCCCCGACACGGCCGGACGCGCCAGATCGGCTGAGTGAGTCTCGCGCCGCTCGGCGTAACCGACGACGTGGTGGTCGTCGGGCGATCAGCGCGGCGGGTCGGTCTGGTCGGTCTGGTCGGTGCGACCGCGAACCACCGGATTGCTCAGCGTGCCGACGTCGTCGATCGCGATGGTCACCACGTCGCCGTGGGTCAGTGTGAACGGTGGACCGGGCACGAGACACGTGCCGGTGGACAGCAGCACACCGTCCGGATGGGCCTCGGCCCGCATCAGGTAGGACACCAGGTCGTCCAGACGGCGGTGCAGCTGGGCCGTGCTCGCCCGGCCTGACCAGCACTCGGCCCCGCCACGATCGATGCGCATCGAGATGGCCAACCGATACGGGTCGCTGACCTCCCAGGCCGGCCGGATCCACGGACCGAGGCTGCAGGCGCCCTGATAGACCTTGGCCTGCGGCAGATACAGCGGGTTTTCGCCCTCGATGGTGCGCGAGGAGACGTCGTTGCAGATGGTGTAACCGACGATCACGCCGGCGCTGTTCGCCACGACCGCGAGCTCGGGCTCGGGCACGTCGGTGATCGAGTCCGCACGCGCCGCGATCCGGCCGTCCGGACCGACCACTCGCCAGGCGACCGACTTGAAGAACAGCTCGGGGCGGGCCGCGTCGTAGACGAGCTCGTACACGGTGGCGGCCCGCTCGCTCTCCTCGACCCGTGCTTCCCGTGAGGTCTCATAGGTGACGCCCGCCGCCCACACCTCGGTGCGGCCGTCCACCGGTGCGAGCACCTGTATCTCAGGCAGCGAGAACGACTCTCCCGCGGCCGCGTCGAGCGTGCTGCGGATCTCCGCGGCAGGCAGCGCCCAGAGCTCGGCCAGCGAAGTAACCGTGGTCAGCGCGGTCACCCGGCCGGCCTCGTGGACGCCGACTCTGCTCCGCGGCGAGTCGGGAGCGCGGAACCTGACGATGTGCAACGTGACTCCCTCTCGCGACCGGTTGCAGCTGTGCTGCTCAGGGTCGCAGGAGGCACACCTACCGCGAAAGGGTCAGCGCCGCCTCAACCTGGGTCCGGTGATCTCGTCGACTGATCGGTGCGCCGAACAGGTCAGCCGTTGACCCCCACGTTGACGAAGTCGTACTCACCGAACGCGAGCGCGTTGTCGCAGGTGACGTTGGTCATCCGGGGGTTGCGGTAGTACAGCGTCTTGCCATACAGGATCGGGAGGTAGACGCCACTAGCCATCACCGCCTGGTCCAGCTTCTTCCAGTCCTCCTCGGTCACCTTGCCCTTCGGCGCGGCATCCAGGATCTGGTTGACCGTCGAGTCGTTGAGGCTGGGGTAGTTGGAGTTACCCGTCGGCAGGATCGCGTTGCCGTTCGCGATCGACTGGAAGAACCCCACGCCGGTCGGGAAGTCGGCGCCCCACGCTGCTGTCGCCATCCCGATCTGCTGATTCTTGATGTTCTGTGGCGAGCCGATGAAGGTGCTGTAGTACGTCGAGCCGTCGTTGGTGATCGGCGTGACCTTGATCCCGACCCGGCCCAGTGCCTGCTGCTCCGAGGCAAAGGCCTTGGTTGCCTGGTCGCTGGGAGTGGCGTAGGCGTACTTCAGACTGAAACCGTTCGGCTTGCCGCAAAGCTTCAGCTCTGCCTTGGCCTTCGCCGTATCGCCGCTGTTGCCGCTCCCCGACGGGTAGGGGTTGAACTGCGGGTCATAGCCGGAGATACCCGGCGGGGTCATGCCGCCGGCCGCCTCACCGGCGGTCGGACCGCCGTAGGCGCGGATGAAGGCCGCCTTGTCGAACGCATAGAAGATCGCCAGGCGGCAGTGCAGGTTGGTCACCACCGAAGGCATCACTGCCACGTACCGGGTGAACGAAGTGACCGGATCGTCGGCCTGCGCCTTGAGGCTCGGTTGGGTGAGGATCTTCGTCTGGAACGCTGCCTGCACGCCCTTGGCGTCAGCAGCTGCATCAGCTTGGCCGGCGGCGAGCTTGTTGTCGATGTCCGTCAAGCTGGTGTCGACGGTCATGTCGACCTCGTCCACCAACGGGTGCCGGATCGTGTCGGTGCTCTGACTCCAGTTCGGGTTCTTCACGAAGACGATCTTCTTCGCCGGCGAGTACGACTGGATCATGTACGGACCGGAGGACATCGGGTGCTTGGTGTACGTCGCGCCCTTGAACCCGGTGCCACCCTCGGTACCGTTCGGCACGGGCGCCGAGGCCGGCATGGCCATCAGGTTGTCGAAGTCCGCGTTCGGACTGGCCAACTTTATGGTGACGCTGTTGCCCGACGTGCTGATGCTGCTGAGCGCGCCGCTGGTGTAGGGCCCGGCGTAGTTCTTGGGGTGCTCGATGCCCTGTTGGAAGTAACTGACCGGGC
The DNA here is from genome assembly GCA_963703085.1 of uncultured Actinomycetota bacterium. Taxonomy (GTDB): domain Bacteria; phylum Actinomycetota; class Actinomycetes; order Mycobacteriales; family Jatrophihabitantaceae; genus DATAEG01. The sequence goes on from OY969789.1 coordinate 815,904, forward strand.
CGCCGGAGATCGCCGGCGAGTACAGCCGCTCCAGGCCGTACTTGACGTCGGCCGGAGTGATCGGCTTGCCGTCCGACCACTTCAGGCCGTCCTTGAGCGTGTAGGTCCACTGGGTGAAGTCGGCGTTGTGCTTGCCCGCCGCTGTCGCCAGGTCGGGGACCAGCTTGAACTCAGTCCCGTTGACGACCTGGTAGCCCATCAGCGAGCGGGTGAACAGTCGCTGCAGGTTCCAGCACCAGCCGTAGTAGGCGCGGCCGGGGTCCCACGAGTCGCAGTCCTGCGAAGCCAGCAGCTTGAGCGTCCCGCCGGCCTTGGTGGACGGGTTGACCACCTTGTCGAAGGCAGCGTTGTAGGCCGGCTTGGACGCTGTGGTGCCACCCGCCGCAGAAGTCACCCGGGAGGCGGTGCTGTGGTCGCCACCGCCGCCGCTGCTGCTACAGCCGGCCACCAGCGCGAGTGCGGTCACCGCGGTGACGGCAACGGTCAGCGTGACGTGCTTTCTCATCGGCGCATCTCACCCTTCTTCATTCCAGCGATCAGTAGCGGACCAGTGATCGTCGTGCTGCACCTGCAGCGTCGATCCGCAGCTCGACGGAGATGACGAACCTCGGACGTCGAGCTGAGCGAGCTCATGCCGAGGTTAGGACGCGTGACTCACCGACCCCTGGACCAGTTGCCCGGCATTTTCGTGGGCCAGTGATGTGCATCCGCAGCGCAACTGAGATCGGTGCGTGACCTCAGAGCTGGGTGCCGGCCAGAGCGAACGAGGCGACGTCGAGCGCCGCGATGAGGATGATCGCCAGGAAGAACCGCCGCGACGACGGCGTGCGGTATGCGGAGGTCGCGGCGACGCCGGCCAGCACGACTGCCGCGGCGAACGCCGTCCAGCGCCACCGCCCCGGGTGTCCGGCCGGACCGATCAGCACGACGGCGGAGGCCGCGAACAGCACGCCGGCCGACGCGATCGCGGTGACCCGAGCGCCCAGCCGGTGCGGTAGGCCACGCACCCCGGTTGCGATGTCTTCCTGCAGATCCGGAAGCGCGTTGGCCAGATGGGCCGCCACGCCGAGCAGGCCGCCGACGGCCATGGCCCAGCCCGGCGGCCACCGCGGCGGCTGTGCTGACAGAGTGGCGATCGCGGGGAGCCCGGCGAAGGCCAGCGCGTACGGCAGCCAGGACAGCGCGCTCGCCTTGAGCCCCAGGTTGTACATCCAGCCGCACAGCACAGTGGCCAGGGCGACGCTGCCACCCGTCCATCCCAACGCTGCGGAGCAGGCCACGGTCGCCACGGCCGCCACTGCGGCGGCGACGCCGGCCACGGAGCGCGGCACGGTTCCGGCTGCGATCGGCTTGTCGGTTCGGTCGACGGCGCGGTCGCGCTCGGCGTCCAGGTAATCGTTGGACCACCCGATCGAGAGCTGACCGGTGAGCACGGCCGCGGTCACCAGGGCCACGCGGGCAGCGGACAGGTCGGCGAGGTGCGCCAGGCCGGCCCCCAGCAGCGTCACGGCGAGGGCCGGAATCGGATGGCAGGCCAGTGCCAGTGCCCGCACCCGCCCTGGTGAGGACATGCGGCAATGCTAGAGACCTGGCCGGAGCAGCACCGGAGTTCGAAGGGCGCGGTCAGGCATCTCTCCGTATCGTGGAAACGGTGACCACTCTGGCCGGTGTACATGCTGTGTTACCGGCGCATCGCTACGGCCAGGCAGAACTCAGCGCACTGTTCACCGAGCTCTGCCCCGGCTCGAGTGCCAGCCTCGATCTCGTCGAGCGCTTGCACCAGAACGCCCAGGTGTTCAGCAGGCACCTCGTCCTGCCGCTCGAGCGATACGCCGACATCAGCGGGTTCGACGAAGCTAACGACCTGTTCATCACTCACGCCGTCGAGCTGGGCGCGGAGGCGCTGACCGGGGCGCTGCGCCGGGCCGGCCTGGCACCCCAGGACGTCGACATCGTCTTCTCGACGACGGTGACCGGCCTTGCGGTGCCTTCGATCGAGGCTCGCATCGCCGCGGTCGTCGGACTGCGGCCCGATGTGAAGCGGGTGCCGATGTTCGGCCTCGGTTGCGTTGCCGGCGCCGCCGGAGTCGCCCGGTTGCACGACTATCTTCTCGGTCATCCCGGCGAAGTCGCCGCGTTGCTCTCGGTCGAGTTGTGCTCGCTGACGGTGCAGCGCGACGACGATTCGGTGGCCAACCTGGTGGCCAGTGGCTTGTTCGGCGACGGCGCGGCCGCGGTGGTCGCGGTCGGCGCGCACCGATCCGAAGGCGGCCCGCGAGTGATCGACTCGCGCAGCCACCTCTATCCCGACTCGCAGCGCACCATGGGCTGGGATGTCGGGGCGAGCGGACTGAAGATCGTCCTCGACGCGCAAGTGCCCGCCCTGGTGCGCAAGTACCTCGGCGCCGACATCACCAGTTTTCTGGGCGCACACGATCTGCGCATCGATGACGTTGCGGCCTGGGTCTCCCACCCCGGTGGCCCCAAGGTCATCGAGGCCATCGAGGCGGAGCTCGGCCTGCCCGACGACCCGCTCGAGCTCACCTGGCGCTCGCTGGAACAGATCGGCAACCTCTCGTCCTCGTCCGTGCTGCACGTCCTGCGCGACACCTTGGACAAGCGGACTCTGCCGCCGGGTACGCCGGGGGTGTTGATGGCGATGGGGCCCGGATTCTGCAGCGAGCTCGTCCTGCTGGAGTGGTGAGCAGCCGATGACGTGGTACGTGCTGTTGATCGCCGCTGTCGCGCTGGAACGCCTCGCCGAGCTGATCGTCTCCAAGCGCAACCTGGCCTGGGCCCTGGCCCGGGGCGGTCGGGAACACGGCTTCGGTCACTTTCCGTTCATGGTCGTGCTGCACACCGGGCTGTTGGCCGCGTGCCTCGTGGAGGCGGCCTTCCGGCCGTTCCACGGCGGGCTGGGCTGGCCGATGCTGGCCGTCGTCGTTTTGGCGCAGGCACTGCGCTGGTGGTGCATCACCACCCTGGGTCACCGGTGGAACACCCGGGTCGTCGTCGTGCCCGGCCTGCCGCTGGTCGACCGCGGACCGTACCGCTGGCTGCGCCATCCCAACTATGTGGCGGTCGTGCTGGAAGGCATCGCGCTGCCGCTGGTACACACCGCCTGGATCACCGCCCTGGTGTTCACCGTTGTCAACGCCGCGCTGCTCCGGGTCCGGATCTCCACGGAGAACCGGGCGATGGCCCAGGCTGTGGCCGAGGCGCCGCTGCCGGCGGCATGACCGACCTCGATCTGCTCGTCGCCGGCGCCGGGCCCGCCGGCCTGGCGACGGCGCTCTACGCGGCCCGCGCCGGGCTGCGGGTGGTCGTGCTCGACGCCAAAGCCAGTCCTATCGACAAGGCCTGCGGTGAAGGGCTGATGCCCGGCGCGGTCCGGCGGCTGCGCGAACTCGGAGTGCCGCTGCGCGGGCACACCATCTCCGGTATCCGCTACACCGACGGCGTCCGCTCGGTCGATGCCCGGTTCCGCGCCGGTCCGGGCCTCGGCGTGCGGCGCACCGCGCTGCAGACGGCCATGTTGGACGCCGTCTGTGCGGCCGGCGTCGACGTGTGCACTACCAAGGCCGTCGACATCCATCCGGACGCTGACGGGGTGAGCGTGGCGGGCCGGCGGGCCCGTTACCTCGCGGTGGCCGACGGGCTGCACTCCCCGATCCGCCGGCAGCTGGGTCTGCACCGCGATGCGGCCTCGGCACCGCCGCCCAGGTGGGGAATGCGCCAGCACTTCGCCATCGAGCCGTGGACGGACCTGGTCGAGGTGCACTGGGCGGCGCGCTCCGAGGCATACGTCACTCCGGTGGCCGACGGCACCGTGGGCGTCGCCGTGCTGTCCAGCGCGCAGGCGCCGTTCGCGGAGCAACTCGCGGCCTTTCCCGCGCTGCGCGAACGCCTTCCCGGGGAGGGCGTCAGCGCGGTGCGCGGCGCCGGCCCGTTACGGCAGCGCAGCGCAGCACGGGTGCAGGGCCGGGTACTGCTCGTCGGCGACGCCGCAGGTTACGTGGACGCGCTGACCGGGGAGGGAATTTCCGTGGCAATCGGATGCGCCGGCGCGCTGGTCGAGTGCATCGTCGCCGACGAGCCGGCCGCCTACGAGCGGCGCTGGCTGGCCGAGTCCCGGCGATACCGCAGCATCACCTCATCCTTGTTGTGGGCGCGCCGGCGCCCGCTGCTGGCCCCGCGCATCGTTCCGACCGCTGCCCGGCTGCCGCGGGTATTCGGCCTCGCGGTGCACCAGCTCGCGCACTGAGAGTTCAGCGGCGAAACCTCAGCCGACTGATCACCCGCCGGGTGATCAAGCCGTCGGCCAGACCGAGGCGCGCCAGATCGTCGAACGCTCGTTGGTCTGCCGCGGCAGCACGCATGCCAGCGTCGAACAGACCGTGCCAGCGACCCAGACCGGCCAGCACAGAGGTGTGCCGGAAATGCCGAGCTAACTGCCGCCGGGTCGACCTCCGGTAGTCCAGGCCGGCGTCGACGCCGCTCTGCAGCGCCTGCGCTGCGGCCCGGCCGGCCAGTGCCCCGGAGCTGACTGCATAGAAGATGCCCTCGCCGGTGAGCGGATTGATCAGTGACTGGGCATCACCCACCAGCAGCACCCGACCGGCCGGGATGGCCGGACGACCCGAGGAGAGCGGCAGCCGGTGTGCCCGCAGCTGCGCCGGGTGCGCCTCGACGCCGGGCAGCAGCTCGGTCATCCGCCCGAGCAGATGCGCCCGGGTCACCGGACGGCTCCCGAGCAGTTCGCCGTATCCGACGTTCGCCCGGCCGTCGCCGAGCGGGAAGCTCCACGCATAGGCAGGCCAGCGCTCGCCGGTCAGAGTGATGACCTGGGTGCCGGCCTGGCCCGGCAGCTCGGCTGCGTATCCCCTGATGGCCAACGCAACGGGCGCGGCCCTTCGCTGCGCTGCGGCGACGCACCGGCGCACGGTCGACTCGGCGCCGTCGGCACCGATGACGATCCCGGCCCGCAACCTATTGTCCAGCAATACCTCGTCCGGACCGCTCAGGACATCGCGGACGGTGTGCCGGCGCAGCTCGACGCCACGCCGAGTGATGTCGCCGACCAGCCGGGCATCGAACACCGCCCGCGGCACGACATGCACGGCATCGGGCAGCATTCGGTCGACCAGCACACCGGCCGGCGATCGCAGCCGCAGCCGCGGCACCGGCGGCATGCCGGCAAACACCGCATCGGTATCGAAGCCCAAGCCGGCCAGTACCTCACCGGCCTCGAACGCGATGCCATCACCACACGGCTTGTCCCGCGGGAATTCAGCCCGGTCCAGCATCAAGATCCGGGCACCGGGGTGCGCGATAAGCACCGCTGCCGCGGCAGCGCAGCCGGCCGGCCCGGCGCCGACCACGATCACGTCCCATCGCTCGGTCGGCTGTCTCTCTACGCGGGTGCTCCGGTGCTCAGCCGTAGTGCACCGTGAGCTGCGTGTCGTGGCTGCCTCGGGCCACTGCGCTCAGCACCTCCCAGCCGCGTGCGGTCTGCACGACGCGGTACGACACGCGGTGGCCGTCGAGGCGGACAGCGGTGACGTGCTTACCGCCCGGCAGTACCGCGCCGATGGTCAGCTTCGCCGAGCCGTGTTGGCGCACCGTGGTGGTGAGCGTGTTCCCGCTTCGGTGCGCGGTCACATCCAGCGAGCTGCGACCCACCTGGATGTCGGTTCCGGAGACGACGCTCTGCCCGTTCGGGATTTGCGGCACCACCGCCACCGTGTTGCGGCCCATGTCCGGCGCCACCCCGAGTTCGTAGTGCACGACCGGCCACAGCACGCCGTAGGTTCCCCACGCCTGCAGGCCGCTGGAGCGCTCGGTGAACAGCTTGTCGATGTTGGCACCGAAGTCCGGCGACGGCGAGATCTCCGGCATCGCTCCGGGCGTCTCGGACACCGACGGGTCGACCTGCACCCGGGCGATGTCGTCGGTGTACTGCTTGGTCTGGGTGCTGCCCATCCGCCCGAGGGCAGCCTCGGCCACGGCCATGATCGACGTGCCCAGCGTGAACACCTCGCGGTCGCTCGGAGCCGAGGATGTGCTCGAGTCGCAGGTGGGTCCGGGATTTCCCTTCGGATCCGAGGTCGCACCCGTGCCGGTGTGGTAGAGCCCGGTCTGCCCGGTGTAGCAGGCGCGCTCGTGCTGCGCGACCGTCGTCACCGCGTCGTTCAGAGCGGCGAGCGGTCCGGCCGGGTTGCTGCCCGATGCGGGCAGCTCGGCCTCGACCGGCGTCAGGCCGATCCAGTACCGCTGGAAGATCTGGGCGTTGTCCGCGCCCAACGAGTCGGCATACGACTTCGTCGCCGATCCGTTCCACCAGGTCTTCTCGAAGCGCTGCTGCAGGTCCTTCGCCTTCGTCCGCGCCCAGCTCAACGTCGCCGTGTCGCCCTTGCTGGCGGCCATGTCGGCCAGGTCGAGCAGTCCACGGATCGCGTAGACGGACACGTCCAGCTTCTCCGCGCCCATGCCGGCCCGCTCGACGTTGCCGGCGCCTTCCGGCCAGCCGTCCTTGTCCGCATCGAGCTGGCTGAAGACGTACTTGAGGTTGCGGACGGAGAACCCGTACATCGAGTCACGGAAGGCGTTGTCGCCGGTCCACCGCCAGATGAGCGCAACCGTGCTCGGGAACTTCACCGTCTCGTCGGTGTTGCCCGGGTCGGAGTTCGCGCCGTAGTACACCGACCCGTCCGGTACCACTTCGTGCACGACCTTGCCGCTGCGCTGGTTCACCTTGTCGCTGATCTGCATGAGCGTGCGCAGATGGTTCTCGATCGAGGTGAACTGACCGGCCGCCACCGCAGCGAACGCGGTGTACTCCGCGTCCGTGCCGAACATCCACGGGTAGTCCGGCCATCCGGCGCCGATCCACTGCGCGGTGCCTTGCGTCGCGATCGGGGCCGCGTCGACGGTGCCGGCGTTCGTCACCCGCAGCTGCAGGTTCTTTGCCTCCTGGCGCGCATCGGCGAGGTTCTGCTTGCTCCACGCGATGCTCTGGGCGAGCTGCGGGTCCCCGGGCAGGCTGACGTTCGTCTGCTTGGCCAAGGCGTTGCGGCCGGCCACCTTCTGGGCGAGCAGCTTTGCCGGATCGGCGAGTGCGCGCTGCTGCATCGCCTTTGCCTCGCCGAGTCCGTTGTCCGAACCTCCGATGCTGAACCACACGGTGCGGGATCCGGCCGGGACGGTGACGTTGTACTGCAGTTGGCCGCCGGTGCCCTTGCCGTATGCAGTGTCATCGCACCGCGACGGTGTCGGCGGCGTGTTCGGGCCGGACGGGCCGCACTCGACGGCCGGGTCCTGGGGGCCGCGGAAGTCTGCCCCGAGCTGGTGGCCGGCCACCTTCAGCGTGGAACCGACCACGGCGGCGTAGTTGTGCGCGGTCGCAGTGGCCGTCGGGGGCGTACCGACTTCGCGGAACACCAGATTGCCGCCGGCATAGCTGCCGGTGTCAGGCAGGTTGAACGCGGTCTGGCTCGGCGTCGTCTCGCCCCACGGGTAGGCAAGCATGAGCTCGGAGTGCGCGTCCATCGTCAGGCTGATGGTGCGCTTCTTCGTGGAGCTCAGCGTCAACCCGATCAACCCGGCTCGGGTGCCGTCCGGTGCGAAGTCGGTGCGCTGGACCCGCACGCCACTGTGTCGGCCCAGATCCATCCGGGCATATCCCCAGCCGCTGGTGTACTTCGCGGCGGTCAGCCAGTTGCCGTCGACACCGAACCACACCCCGTCCAGCAACTTGATCGGCATGCTCCAGAAGCCGCCCATCTCGCCGCGGGTGTGGAAACCCTCGGCCGGGTAGCTGCCGTCTTCCGCGCCGACCTCGTAGAAGCGGTCGCCGATGACGAATGAGCGCCGGTCGGCGAGCCGGCTCGTCGTGCTCAGCTCGACCGACCTCGCCAACGTCGCGGACTGCTTCCCCGGTGAGGCACCCGCCTGCGTCGCCACCGTCAGGGATATGGCCAGGACGCTGACGCTCAACGCGGAAAGGACGCGACGACGGCTCATGCTGCCTCCCGGGAGATGCTGGCGGACCACCGCCCTCATCGTTGCCCTATTGCGAACCCGGAGGCAACGCCTCACTGTCGATTTCTCGCCGGCAGCCCCGGAGAGCGGCAGGTATGGGTCCGGCCGGACTCAGAACAACCGTCCGGCCTTGACCAGCGCCGGTTCCTCCAGGTCCAACAGGAACTTCTTACGGTTCAGTCCGCCGGCGTACCCGGTGAGCTTGCCGTCCTTGCCGACGACTCGGTGGCACGGGATCACGATGGAGATCGGGTTGTGCCCGACGGCGTGGCCCACCGACTGCGCCAGTGCGCGGTCTCCCAGCCGCTGGGCCAGCTCGCCGTAGGTGGTCCGGGCGCCGTACGGGATCGCCTCGAGCATGGCCCAGACGCTGCGCTGGAAGGCGTCCCCGTCCGGCGCCGTCGGCAGTTCGAAGGTGACGCGGTTACCGTCCAGATATTCGAGTATCTGCGTGCGGGCGACGTCGAGCACCCCGTCCCGGCCGGCATCGACCGCCGGGCCGAACCCGGCACGATCCGGCTTGGTCCAGTGGTGCGGAAAGTAGACGCCGACCAAACTGCCGCCTCGGGCGACGAGCGTCAGCCGGCCCAGTGCGGTGTCGACGAGGGTGTGACGGGTTGTCATGTGTTTGCGTCCTTCCTGCCGACGGCCCGGTGCCGTCTCTGGGAAGACGTGTGACGCGACGCAAACGTGAGCCGGACGGGGATATTCCGCGCCGGCGCGGATACCGTCTGCACATCGTGTCCACCCGTGCCCTCTCGCTGACCCGCTGCGCTCCGGCGTGGCGATCTCACGAAACCGCGCGCCCGGCCGTCTACCCACTGTGACGCCGAAGCTTCCGTTCGAGACGGTCGTGTCCCGACACGGGGCGACGGTGCTCCGGGTCTGCCGCGCAGTGCTCGGACCCGTCGACGCGGACGACGCGTGGTCGGAGACATTTCTGGCGGCGTTGCGGGCCTACCCGGACCTACCCGCCGACGCGAACGTCGAGGCGTGGCTGGTCACGATCGCGCACCGCAAGGCGATCGACGTCACCCGGGCTGCGGCGCGACATGCGGTACCGACGGCAGAGCCTCCGGAGGTGCGGACGTCGCCGGCTGCTGACGCCGCTGACCTGGACCTCAGCCAGGCGCTGGCCCGGCTACCCGCCAAGCAGAAGCACGCCGTCGTCTATCACTACCTGGGTGGCCTGCGTTACGCGGAGATCGCCACCATCGTCGGCGGCACCGCCGACGCCGCCCGGCGGGCGGCGGCCGATGGCATCGCGACCCTGCGCCGGACCTATCCCGCCGACCCTGCTCGAGCCACTGCCCGAGCCACTGCACGTAACGCTTCGCGAGGAGTCTCCTGATGACCACGAACGACGTTTTTGCCGAGCTGACCCAGGCCTTCCCGGACACCCCGCACCGGCTGCGCGAACTGCACGACCAACTCGCCATCGACGCGCAGTCCAGCGGCGTCCTCGATGTCGCCTACCGCACCGTCGACTCCCCGGTAGGCACCCTGTTGCTTGCCGCCACCGAGCTGGGCCTGGTCCGGGTTGCGTTCAGCAACGAGAACCACGATGCGGTGCTGCAGAGCCTGTCCGTCAAGATCAGCCCCCGGATCCTCAGCGCGCCGGCCCGGCTGGACCCCGCGGTGCGCCAACTGGACGAGTACTTCGCCGGTCGCCGGCGTGAGTTCGAACTCCCGCTCGACTGGCGGCTGTCCACCGGCTTCCGCAACACCGTCCTGCACCACCTGCCGGACATCGGCTACGGCCACACGGCCACCTATGCCGCAGTGGCACAACTGGCCGGCAATCCGAAGGCCGTGCGCGCGGTGGGCAGCGCGTGCGCCACCAACCCGCTACCGGTGGTGGTGCCGTGCCATCGGGTGGTGCGCTCCGACGGCGGCATGGGCCAGTACCGCGGCGGTGTGGCGGCCAAGCACGTCCTGCTCGAGCTGGAGTCGGCCGCATGAGGACACCCCACGACGACGGGGTCATCGCCTCGAAGGTTGAGCGATGAGTCGCGCCCTATCGAGCTGGCCCGACCGGGTCGAGGCCGTGGACTGGACACGAACCCGCGCTGACCTCGATAAGTTCGGGTGCGCACTGACCGGGCCGCTGCTCACCGCGGATGAGGCGGCCGACATCGCGAGGTTGTACCCCGACGACTCGCGCTTTCGCGCCACCGTCACCATGGGTCGGCACCGATTCGGGGAGGGCGAGTACCGATACTTCGCCGAGCCGTTCCCCGCCGCGGTGGTGGAGCTGAAGCAGGCGTTGTACCCGAAGCTCTTACCGATCGCCCGGGACTGGTGGAGCAGGCTGGGCCGGGAGACGCCGTGGCCGGACACGCTCGACGAGTGGCTCGAGCAGTGTCACGAAGCCGGCCAGAGCAAGTCCACTCCGATCCTGCTCAAGTACGGCGAGGGTGACTGGAACGCGCTGCACCGCGATCTGTACGGCGACCTGGTCTTCCCGCTGCAGGTGGTGATCAACCTGAGTTCTCCTGGGGTGGACCACACCGGCGGGGAGTTCCTCCTCTACGAGCAGCGGCCACGGGCGCAGTCCCGGGGCACGGCCACACTCATTCCGCACGGGCATGGTCTCGTCTTCACCACCCGGGATCGTCCCGTCGAGTCCAAGCGCGGCTGGTCCGCCGCGCCGGTGCGCCACGGCGTGTCGGTCATCCGCTCCGGCCGGCGACTGACCCTGGCACTGGTCTTTCACGACGCCGCCTGACCGCCGCATCTCACCCCCGCGACGCGCGTCAAACCCCGCATCGAACACGGCGTCGGGCGCTGTGCGCGGTTACGGACCGAGGGCGATCCGCCGGGCCAGCAGCTCGGTCCAGCCATCGCCCGGCTTGGCGGTCTCGATCCACCAGGTCGCGCCCGCGTCGACATAGGCGGGCAGTTCGGCCGCCACCGACGCGGGATCCTCGGCCAGTTCGGCCCACACCGCGATCGTGTAGTCGTCCAGGGAACCGCGTTCGGCCAGGACGAGATCACGCACCGCGGCGGTCTGCTGCGCCGAAGGCCTGGTGAGCGCGCCGTCGACATAGGTGATCGGCACCGCACCGTCCCACCGGGCGGCGCGGCGCATCGGCGCTCGCGCCGGCCACACGCCGCCGACCCAGACCGGGATGCGCGGACGGCTGACCGGTCGCGGCAGGAAACGCACCTCGTCGAGCTGAAAGTGGGTGCCGGCGAACGACGTGATCGCGCCGCTCCACAGCCGGTCCAGGATCGCCAGGCTCTCATCGAGCCGCTCGGCCCGGCCGCGCACGTCGGACACCTCACCGAACCGCTCGAAGTCTCCCTGCGCGGGCGAACCCAACCCGACACCGAGCACGGTGCGCCCGGCGGCCAGCAGGTCGAGCGTGACCGTCTGCCGGGCGACCACCCAGGGACGGCGACGCGACAGCGGCGTGATCATCGGCCCGATCGTGATCCGCGAGGTGCGGGTCGCGAGAACGGCCATGACCAGCCACGGATCGACGGTCGGCGGGCCCTGGCCGTCGTTGGCGAAGAGCATGTGGTCCCAGACGAAGAATCCGTCGAAGCCCGCCTCTTCGGCGGCCACGCCGAGCTCGACGATCTCCATCGGGCTCTCGACGAAGCAGGGCGCAGCGACACCTCGGAACACTGCGCTCACGCCACGTCCTGGTGCGCGAGCAGCTGCTCGCGGGTCACGCCGGTGTGCCCGGCAGCGTCGGCGTGGACAATGACCGCCGGAACCGGACCGCACAGCACCGGCATCAACCCGGGACCGTGCCCGGGCTGCGGGCTGCTGCCGTGCACGATGATGCCGACGGTCAGCCAGCCCTTCCGGTAACCCGCGTTGTGCCGCACGTCGACATCCTCCAGCGCCACCAGGTCGCCGAGTCGCAGGCCCGGGACGTCGGCGGGCTGCACCTGCAGATCGAGATCCCACTGATGCGCCGGCCGGCCGACTCCGTTACCGGCCGTCGACGAGGGCAGCACCGCGCGCACCGAAGCGACAGCGGCATTCCGGGAGATGTCGATGGGCAGCAACGACAGGGCATCCGGCGAGACGTTCATCAGCAGCACGCCGGCGCCGTGCAACGCCGCCGGTGACTGCATCCCTTGCCCGAACGCGCGCACCGCAACGGCGTCACCGGGAGCGAGGGCCCCGAGCACCTCGTCGGCGAAGCAGGCGATGACCCGGCCTTCCTCGCCCCGCTTGCCGAGCACCACGCCGCGTTCGCCGGCTGCCGCCCCGCTACGGATCTCGACGGAGTTGCCGAGGCAGGCGAAGGAGGTCAGCGCGTGCCGCGCCGGCTGCTCCGCGTGCACCAGGCATGCACCCGGAGCGGCGTGGTCCGCGTCGGCGCCGAACACATCATCACCGATCTGGACGCCGAGCACGATGCCTCCGTCGCCGGTGGGCACGTACGGCCGGCCGTCGCGATCGATCCGGTACGGCGAGCTGTCCAACTGGGGTGTTTCGACGACGCCGGCCAGATTGATGGCCACCGGCTTCATGCGTAGATCGGTCATGCGGGCGTCTCCATCCGCGCGAAGGCAGTGCGCAGGTTCGCGTCAGGATCGTCATACACATCGAAGGCCGCGGCCGGTCCGCTGAGTAGCGAACTGGGCCCCGGTCCGTGGCCGAACAACCGGCAGTGCCCGGTGCTGATCACGCCGATGGTCAGGTAGCCAGGCCGATAACCCCGGCCGAACCGGTGGTCCTGGTCCGCGAGCACCACGAGATCGCCCACCCGCAACGACTCCAACCCCAGCGACAGGTCGTGGCCCTGACCGGCGTAGGCGCCCATGAGATCGGTGTTCGCGTACTCCGACACCATCCCCGCACCGGCGCCGACCGCCGCCGCCGGCACTCGCACCGCGACGCCCACCCGCAACCGGCCGTCCGGCCCGGTCTCGACGCCCAGCGCCGCCAGCAGATCGGGATCGGTGTTCTTCACCACCACGTCGGGATGCCGGGCCAGCTGCAACCCCTGGCCGTAGGCGTGCACCGCCACCGCGTCGCCCGGACAGACCCGCGCCAGGGCCTCCTCGGCGAGGTCGGCCAATACGTAGGCGTGCTGACCGATCACCCGCCCGCGCGCGCCCGCGCCGGGGCCGCTGCGCACCGTCACCACATTGCCGACGCAGGCGAGGAATTGCAGTGCGTAGTTGGCGCCGGCCTCTCGATGCCTGATCGACAGGCCGGGTTCCAGATGATCGGCGGCGTACCCGGTGGCATCGTCGCCGGGATGCACCCCCAGCGTCACCCCGCCCATCCCGGGGAGCAGGAACGGTCGGCCGTCGGCATCGACGCGATAGGCGTGCCGGTCGGCCAACGGCGGCCACACCTCGCCGAGCAAGGGTTGGCGGACCAGCCGGTCGGCGTTCGAAGCGATCATGGCTTGGCCCCCAGTCGGAATCCGTGCGCTCGGATCGCGGGCGCGACCGAGGCCCCGTTCCACACGTTCATGATCGATTGGCCGCGCCGCTCGGCGCCGACCCCGTCGACACTGCTGAGCAGGTCCGACACGGACTGGGTGAACCGCATGCCCGCGACCGGTTCGGCCAACCGGCCGTCCCGGATGCGGAAGCAGGCGTCGCGACTGACGCCGGTGATGGTGCCGCGTTCGGCGTCCACCACCCGGGTGTACCAGAACCGCTGCAGGTAGACGCCGTCGGCGACGCCACTGATCAGCTCGGCCTCGGTGGCGTCCCCGGCAGCCATCACGATGTTCGACGCGGTCGGCGAGGGCACCTCCTCACGGGCGATGTGCGCGTGACCGGTCGGTTGGTTGCCGAGGACCCGAGCGGTGGCCAGATCGGTGACCGGCTCGCCTACCCGCCCGGCCGTGAGGAAGGGCACCCGGTGCCGCGCAGTGCCCTCGATGTCGAACCCGAGCGGCAACCCCACGTCGCCGAGCCCATCGTCGGCGACGGTGACCATCGGAGCGGCGATCTGCTCTCCGGCTCTCTTGGCGCACCAGCCGATCCCGGACGCGGCTTGCTCGCCGTCGAAGCCGAACGCAGGCAGGAATTGCAGCAACTCGCCGACCGCCTCGGCGCCCAGGACGACGGTGTACTCGCCCGCCGGCAGCTGCACCCGCCCGCGGCTCTGCGCGGCCTGCGTGATCGCGGTGTGAATGCCGGCCGGGATGCCCAGCCGCTGCGCGGAGCGGCCGAGGTCGATCCAGCGTGCGGTGCCATCGGCCACCTCGGCGGTCAGCGCGGCGGTTGCCTCGGTGGCCAGCGTCGCCGACCGGATGCCGGTCGAGGTGGCCACCACCTGCTCGGTGAGCGCCCGGCCGAACATGCCGGCCACCTCGCCACCGGCTTCGCTCGCCTCCGCCAGCGCGCTGCGCACTGCGGCACCGCGCGCGGCGGCATCGAACTCCAGGGTGTCCGCGCACACCAGCCCGGCCGGCTCGGCGGCGTCCTGCGCGGCGGCGAGCTCGACGTCCCCGGCCGGCCGGCCGGCGGCTGCGCGCCGAGCCGCGGCCGCCGTCCGGCTCACCCCGGCGGACAGGTCGCGCAGTACCGTGACGGCGCCGCGCCGGGCATGCCCGGCGACGACCGCGCGCACCAGAATCTGCGTCTCGGTGATGTCCTGCGGCTGATGGATCCGGCCGCCGGCGAACCGGGTGTACTCACCGGCCCGGCCGAGCAGGCAGAGCTCCAGCTCGTCGGCGTCGGTACTGCGCAGCGCCGCATCGAACGCGTCCAGCACCGCATCCGGCGGCAGCGGCGGTGCCATCGACGGGGCATCCGTCGTGCCGTCGGCGGCCACTCAGGCCACCCCGATGGCGACGTTGCGGGCCAGCGTCGGCGCTGCCGCGTGGCTCAGGAATCCCCACTGCTTCGGCTCGCCCTTGCCGCACGGGAAGCCGAAGATGCGCAACTCCTCGGGCCCGGCGACGGCTTCGACCGAGCCCCAGAACGTCGGTGTGATGCCGCCGTAGGAGAAGTTCTTCAGCAGTCGACCTTGCTTGCCCTTGTGAACCTCGTACGCCACCTCGGTACCGAACTGGAAGTTGAGCCGGCGGTTGTCGATCGACCAGCTGCGGTTGTCCTCGAGGTAGTAGCCCTCGCCGAGACGATCGAAGAGCTCGGCGCGGCTGCCGGCACCCGGTTCCAGGTAGACGTGGGTGGAGAAGCACACCGGCAGGTATCCCCACCCGTCGCTGCGGGCGGCGCCGGTTTCGGCCAGTCCGGCGCGGACTGCGGCCTCCCGGGTGGACAGGGTGCCGCGCACGACGCCCTCACCGATGAGCACCGAGCGGGCCGCGGGGGTGCCTTCGTCGTCGTAGCCGAAGCTGCCCCGGGTGCCGGGCACGGTGGGGTCGGACACGATGGTGACTGCCGGCGAGCCGTATTGCAGGGACCCGACGTCGGGCACCCCGATGAACGAGGTACCCGCGAAGTTTCGCTCGTCGCCGAGGATCCGGTCCAGCTCCAAGGCGTGACCAGCCGACTCATGGATCTGCAGCGCCATCTGCTGCGGGCCGATCACCAGGTCGGCCGTGCCGCTGGGTGCCACCGGTGCGCTCAGCAGCTCGACGGCCTCCGCGCCCACCCGGGCCGCGTTGCCCACCAGATCCATTGCCGCGACGAACTCCCACCCGGCACCGCCGGTGTTGCCGTGGAAGGAGTTCGGGTAGCTGCGACGCTGCACCTCGCCGTCCCGGTCCGCGACGGCCACCACCATCGCGCCGCACTCCACCAGATGCTGGTGTTGCCGGGAGCCGTCCGAGTCGGCGTAGTGCCGGTGTTGGCGTTTGGCGTTCACCCCGGCCTGTACCTGCACGACGTCACCCGGCGCGCCGGCCGCAGCCAGCGCATCGCGCAGCAGCCTGTCGCGCTCGTCATCGCCCACCGCGAACGGGTCGCGGGCGACCTCCGTGCGGTAGCTGCCGCTGGCCGGCTGGCGCGGTGCGAGGCGCAGGGCCGGCCCGACCCCGGCACCGCCGCGGGCTACCCGGATCGCCTGCTCGGCCGCGGCCTCGACATCGGCGACATCGGCCAGCGGGCGGGCGGCGAACCCCCAGGCACCGTCGAGCAACACCCGGACCCCGACCCCAATGGTGCGCTCCAGCCGTTCGTCCGGGTCAGCCCCGCCCACGTGATAGGAGCGCAACTCCTCGCCCTCGACGATGCGCACGTCGGCGAAGTCCACCCGGCGCTCGACCGCACCCATCGCCCGGTCCAGCAGCTCACCCGCCGTCGAGTCGGTGGCGACGTCGCCCCAGTCATGCGCACTCGTCATGGCGCTCAGTACCCCTTTGTCGGTTCGTATCGATTGCGCAGCTCCCGGCCGGTCCGCCAGCGTTCGAGGTTGTCGCAGAACAGCTCGGTGAGCAGGGCGTTCTCGCCCGGCACCGTCGACGCCGAGTGCGGGGAGAGCAGCACTCGCGGCGTTGACCAGATCGGGTCGTCGCTCGGCGGTGGTTCCGGATCGGTCACGTCCAGTGCGGCGCCGGCCAGCCGGCCCGCCGCCAGCGCCTCGAGCAATGCCGCCTGTTCGATGATCTGCCCGCGGGCGATGTTCACCACGACCGCCTGCTGCGGCAGCAGGCCGATGCGCCGGCGGTCGATCATTCCCTGGGTGGCCTCGGTGAGCGGGACGGTCAGCACCAGCACGTCACAGTGCGGCAGCAGCTCATCGAGCCGATCGGTGTCCGACTGAGCCACACCCGCAGCCAGGTCGTAACTACCGCCGGGCCGTCCCACCCCGGTGACCCGCGCCGACAGCGCGGCGAACATCGCCGCACAATGCCGGCCCACCTCGCCCAGCCCGACCACGACCACGTGCCGCCCGGCCAGCAACGAGCCGGAGTAGCGCCGCCAGACCCGCTCGCGCTGGCGGTCGAGGAGCACCGGTAGCTCCTTGACGAAGTACAGCGCTCCGGTCAGCGCGAACTCGGCCAACGGGACCGCATGCGTGCCGGCGGCGGTGGTGAACACGATCCCGCTCTCGGCCAGGCCGAGGCGCTGCACGAAGCCGCCGATGCCGGCACTGGTCGCCTGTACCCAGCGCAGCCGCGGAGCGGTTCTGGGCAGCTCGCCGGGCGCCTGCCAATCGAAGTCGAACGCGATCTCGGCTTGCCGCAGCATGCTCTGCCAGCGCGCTGACTGCTCCGCATCGAGATCGCGCCGGGTGCCGCCGTGGTCGCCTACGTAGCGCGGCACCGGGACGAGCTCCGGCGCTGCCAACACCTCCCCGGCCCACGCATCGCGAATCGCCGCGACGTGCTCGTCCTCCAGGTAGGTGGCGATCAGGATGGTTTCCCGCCCGCGACTGCCCTCTGCCGCGGCGCTCACGTGACAGTCCAGGAGGCGCGCACCAGGTCGATCGCGCGCGCGTTGCCGATCGCGTCTGCGCCGGCGAGATGACGGGGGACCTCGCCCGCGGTGACGACGCGCTGAATGTGCTGAACCGCATGCCGAAACGCGCTGCCCTCCGCAGCCGGCCATTCCTGCTCGAGCGCCCCGTCGCGCCATCGCTGCACGGTGTCGCCCGACCGGGGGTGGAACGGATTGCTCACCCGCAGTTCGCCGCTGTCACCGACCAGCCGGGTGAACGTGGAGCCCGGTCGCCGCATCCCCGCGGAGAAGACGAGCCGGCGGTGGTCGGGGAAGTCGAGCACCGCTGCGGTTTCCGCGTCGACACCGTGCGCGCGGAACGCTCTGGCCGATGCACCGACCGCCTCGGCGTCGAACAAGAGCCGAGCCAGCCGGATCGGGTAGCAGCCGACGTCCATCAATGCGCCGCCGCCGACGTCCGCGCGCCATCGGATGTTCGCCGGGTCGGTGACAGAGAAGTGGAACTCCGAGACGATCTCGCGCAGGCCGCCGATCGAGTCCAGTTCGCTGCGCAGCAGCTCGGTCTGGGGATGAAACGGGAACACGAACGACTCCCAGAGCAGCGCATCCGCAGCGAGGCCGTCCAGCAGACCGGACACCTCGCCGCTGTCCAGGCCCAACGGCTTCTCGCAGAGCACCGGATGCCCGGCGGCGAGCGCGGCCGCCGCCCAGGTCGCGTGCTCGTGATTGGGCAGCGCGATGTAAACGGCCTGCACCTCAGCATCGGCCAACGCACCGGCGTAGTCAGCGGTGCGTTGCACCTCGTTCGCCGCGGCCCAGTCCCGCGCCCGGTCCGGGTCACGGCTGCCGACCACGACCGCCCGGCCACCGGCCTCGCGCATCGCGGGCAGGAACGCCCGCGCGGCGATGTTCGCGGTCCCGAGCACCGCCCATCGCACCGCGCCGAGCCCGCCGTCGTTGCCGGCGCCGCTCACCGGGCTACCGGCGGGCTGACTTGTTGCATCTTCGTGCTCGCCCCGCTGAGGTAGTGATCGCGCAGCGCAGCGACGGCGGCGGCCGGGCTTTCCCGGCGGAACGAGCGCACCAGGCGTTCGTGCCAACGCACCGTCTCGGCGAGGTCGATGCCCTTGCGGTCGAACGTCGAGCGCATCAATGCCCCCATCTGACCATTCAGCGTCTGCCACATGTCGGTGAGCAGCCCGTTCCCACCGGCGGTCATGATCGCCCGGTGCAACACCGTGTCCGCTTCGATGACGCCCACCGTGTCGCCGTCCTCCGCCGCCCGGGCCATCTGTCCGATCGCGGCGTTCATCGTCGTCACCAGCGAGGCCCGGCCGTCGCTGGTCAACACCTCTTCCAGGCTTGCCGCCTCGAGCACATACCGTGCGACGCAGAGCTCGAGCGACGCGTCCGGCGACATCCGGGAGACCGTGGTGCCCCGCCGCGGCGAAATCTCGACCAGTCGCTCACCCTGCAGCTCGCGCAGCGCGGTGCGGATCGTGGTCCGGCTGACTCCGAACTCCTCGGCCAGGGTCAGCTCGACGAGAGGCGTGCCGGCCGGCAACGAGTCGTTCAAGATCCTGGCGCGCAGGATCTCGTGCACCGACTCGGGAAGCGACTGGTGCCGGAGGACCGGGGACATCGATGTCTCCTCAGAAAGTCAGCGGACGATCGGCGGGTGGCGCTCAGGCGTCCTCCTCGAGAGGGAAGTCCACCCAGGCACGCCGGCGGTGTGCGCGTTCGAACGCGTTGATCGTCTGCTGCACCAGCGCGCCCTGTCGGAAGTCGCCCTGGTTGGCCGCTGCGCCGTCGATGATCTCGTCGGCGAAATTGCGCACCAGATTCGAGTAGAACAGGAACGGCCAGGCCTCGTGCGAGTCGGCGCCCTCCGGGAAGAAGCGCTGCGGGATCTCGACGCTCGACGAACTCCACGCTGTCCTTCTTGGCGACCTTGAGCGTCTGGCAGATGCCCGCCTCCTCGACGAGCCGGAGAATGAGGGCGCCTTCCGATCCGTAGATGCGGACCTCGATGCCCGGGTAGTTGCCGACGGTCACGTAGGAGGACTGCACCGAGGCCAGTCGGCCGGAGCCGAACTCGGCGATCCACATGTCACCGTCGTCGATGTTGACCCGGGTCATCTCACCGGTCTCGCGGACCACCCGCTCCGGGACGAAGTTGCGCATCGTCCCGACCACTGACTGCAGCGGCGCATCCATCCACCAGTGCATGATGTCGATGACCGGCGCCCCGTAACCCTCGATCGAGGAGACAGCGATCTCTTCCTCCGACTCGCCACCGCGGCGCTGGCGCAACGGGGTCTGCGGATCGAGCCACTGGCTGTTCTGCTCGAAGGCGTTGAGCATGTAAGGCTCGCCGACGTGGCCCTGCGCGATGAGCTCGGCCGCGTACATCGTGGCCGGGGCATAGCGGAAGGTGAAGCCCAGCTTCGTCTTCAGATTCTTCGCCTCGGCGATGTCGGCAGCCTCGACGACCTTGTGATAATCGTGATGGACCGGCTTCTCGCACAGCACGTGCTTGCCGGATTCCAGCGCCGCCCAGCTCGCCGCGAAGTGCTCGGAATCGCCGGTGACCACGTCGATCACGTCGATGTCCGGAGCGTCGGTCAGGGCTCGCCAGTCCGTCTCGAGGCGCTCGACGCCGAACTCCCTGCCCGCCTTGGCCAGCGCGTCGGCGTCGATGTCCGCCAGCGCGACGACCTCGACCCTGGGGTCGCGCTGCCAACCCGGGATGTGCGAGCGCACGGCCCAGCGCCCGGTCCCCACTACGGCTACGCGCAGCTTCTCATTCGGCACGATCGTTCCTCTCTGTTAACTGTCGTGGTACAGGCCGTCGGCGAGTGTCGTGGCCAGTTCGGCGTGCCGGAGGCAACGCACGAAGCGGTCGGTCGACTCGATGCGGACCAGCTCATTGGTTTCGGTGCGGCACAGGTCGATGGCGTAGGGGCAGCGGTCGGCGAACCGGCATGATGCCGGTTGGTCCTTCAGCTGTGGCGGCGCACCCGGGATCGTCGTCAAGGGTTGGTCGCGCGGCACCGCACCGGGCAGCGAGGCGAGCAACGCCGCGGTGTAGGGATGCCGCGGTGCGGTCATCACCTGGTGCGTGTCGGCCAGTTCGACGACCTGCCCGGCATACATCACCGCGACGCGGTCGCAGGTCTGGGCGATCACCGAAAGGTCGTGGCTGACGAGCACCAGGCTCATGCCGGTGTCGCGCTGCAGGTCCAGCAAGAGCCGCAGGATCTGATCCTGGATGATCACGTCGAGTGCTGTGGTGGGCTCGTCGGCGATCAACACCTCCGGTTCCCCGGCCAGGGCGATCGCGATCAGGGTTCGCTGCAGCATGCCCCCGCTGAACTGGTGCGGGTAGTCGCGCATCCGCCGTTCCGGGACCGGGATGCCGACCCTCGTCATCAGCTCGACCACCCGCTCGCGCCGGGCGGCTCGGGACAGATTCCCGTGCGCGGCCACGGCCTCCTCGATCTGAGTACCAATGCGCTGGATCGGGTTGAGCGAGGTCATCGGGTTCTGCGGGATCATCGCGATGTAGTCGCCCCACAACCTCCGCCGCGCGCCCGGACGCAATGCCAGCACGTCGACCTGTCCGGCTCGGGGGTAGGCCACCCGACCCTCGTAGCGTGACGATGCGGTGGGCAGCAGTCCGAGCATCGCGCGGCAGGTCACCGTCTTGCCGCAGCCGGTCTCGCCGACGATGCCGAGCACTTCGCCCCGGCGAACAGTCAGCGTCACCTCGTCGGCGGCGGTGATGACGTCCGTGCCGACCGGAATGCGCACGGTCAACGCCTGCAACTGGAGGGCCGCGGCGCCGTCCTCGCCGCCGGACAGGCCGGGGCCCGGATCAGCGATATCGGTGGCGGGAGACATGTTGATGGTCACCTTCAGCTCCGCGGCCGGAGCACGTCGGCCAGGCCGTCACCGATGAGGCTCAGTCCGATCCCGAGCAGGACGAGGGCAGCGCCCGGAACGATCGACAGCCACCACTGGGACAGGATGTAGTTCTGGCCCTCGGCAATCATCGATCCCCACTCCGGTGCCGGCTGGCGGATCCCGATGCCGAGGAAGCCCAGCGATGCACCTAGCAGGACGTTGCCGACCGCATCGACCATGGCGAAGATGATGGTCGCCGGGACCACGCTGGGCAGCGTGTGCCGGAACATGATGCGGGCATGCGAGAACCCGAGTGACTTTGCTGCGACGACATAGCCGTACCCGTTCGCGCTGAGCGTCTGCCCGTAGGCGATGCGGGCGTAGCTCACCCAGCTCGCGATCCACAGTGCGATGAACAGGTTGAACAGACTGGGGCCGAGCATCGCGATGATCGCGATCACGAGGACGACGAAGGGGAAGGCGAAGAAGAGGTCGACGATGCGCATCAGGATCGCGCCGACCCAACCGCCGAAGTGCCCGGCCACCAACCCGATGAAGGTGCCGACGACGAGCGTGACGGCGGTGGCGCCGAAGGCTATCGACAGGTCGTAACGACCGCCGTAGAGAACTCGGGACAGGATGTCGCGGCCGTACTCGTCGGTACCGAGCGGATGGCCGGGTGAGAACAGTTTGGCCAGCGGGTTCGCGGCATCGATGTCGGTCGGCGAATGCGACGTGAACAGCGGTGCGCCGACGCACAAGGCGACGAGGAGAAGCACGATCACGACGCCGCTGACCAGCGCTGCGCGGCCGCGCAGGAGCTTGGGCGCCATGGACCGCCGGGTGCGTGGCGGCGCCGCGGCGAGCGTCGGGGTGTCGAGCGCGGTCATGTCACATCGTCCGTTGCGCGAGGCGCGGATCGAAGCTGACGTGCAGGACGTCGGTGAGCAGGTTGACCAACAGCACCAGGGCCGCGAACAGCAGCGTGAGTGCCTGCACGACTGGGAAGTCACGGGTGGACACCGAGGACACCAACAGGCTGCCGACGCCCGGCACCGAGAACACATTCTCGATGACGACGGTGCCGCCGACGAGGAACGCCAGATTGACGCCGAACACGACGATCAGGGGTAGCAGTGAGTTGGGCAGCACGTGCCGGCGCACGACGTCGTGCCACGGAACGCCCTTGAGCCGTGCGGTGGTGACGTAGTCGGAGTCGGTGTTCTCGATGACCTGGCTGCGCAGCGAGCGCACCAGCACGGTGGAAAACGGGATCGCCAGGGTGACGGCCGGCAGGAACAGGTGCTGCACATGCTGGACGAAGCCGTCGCCGTAACCGGTGATGGGGAAGATGGCCAGCTTGACGCCGAGAGCAAGGATCAGCAGCACGCCGAGCAGGAAGCTGGGCAGGGCATAGCCCACCAGGAAGAACACCCGGGCGCCTTGGTCGATCACGCCGCCGCGACGCAGGCCGGAGGCGACCCCGAGCGGGAGGGTGATCAGCATGGTGAGCAGGCCGGCGAAGACCACCAGGAAGACAGTCGGAGGCAGTCGAGCGCTCAGCAGGTCGCCGACCGACTGGTTGTAGAAGTAGGAGTGCCCGAAGTTGCCGGAGAAGATCGACTTGAGGTACAGCCAGTACTGCGCCGGGATCGACCGGTCGAGCCCGAGATTGTGATTGATCGCCTTCGCCGCGGCGGGGGTGTAGTGATTGCCGAGGATCTGGGTCGCCGGATCACCCGGCACGATCCGGATGAGGATGAACGACACCACGGTGACCCCGAACATGATCGGAAGCAGCTGCCAGATCCGCCGGGCTATGTAGCGTCCGTACTGCATCGCATTTCCTCCTCCCCGAATCGGGCCGGGCGATTGCTCAGTGGGCGGTGACGGTCATCTTCAGGAGGGCGTCGTTGTAGTTGCCCAGCGGTGAGACCTTGAAGTCGGTCACCCACTTGCCCGAGGCGTAGCGGTACGGGGCATACGCAACCGGCAGGAACGGCGTCTCGTCCCAAACGATCTGCTGGATCTGGTTGTAGAGGTCCTGGCGCTTGGCCGGATCGGTCTCCGAACGAGCCTGGGCGACGAGCGCTATCGCTTGTGGGTTCTTCCAGAACGTGTCGAACGATTCCGAGCCGGCGTTGACGTCCGCCCCGAAGGAGACGACCTCGTCGGGGTCGATGATGTCGTTGGTCCAGTACCGCTCGGCCATCCCGTACTTGCCGGTGCGCACCTTGTCGTAGGCGGTTACCTGCTCGTAGGACTCGATGCTGACTTTGATGCCGATCTTCGCCAAGTTGTCCTTGATGACGACCGCCTCGGCCTGACCGGCTACGTCTCCGCTGGTGGTGACGAGGTTGGTGTTGAAGCCGCCGCTCAGTCCGGCCCGCTGCATCAGGTCTTTGGCCTTGGCGAGGTCGACAGCCGGCTTGGGCAGCTGGTCGTTCCAGAAGAGCATCTTGTACGGCATGAACGACGTCGCCGGTACTGCGTTGCTTTGGTAGGCCAGCTTGTTGATCTGGTTCAGGTCCAGTGCGAATCGCACCGCCTGGCGGACCCGGACATCCTTGAAGTGCGGATCCTTGCCGGACATCTGGATGAAGTCGACTCGCGTGGAGTCGAACAGGTCGACCCGCAGGTCCTTGTTGCTCTTGATCTGGTTGGTCAGGTTGCCCGGCGGGTTCTCGATGATGTCGACCTTCTTGGCCTGCAGATCGAGCACCCTGGTGTTGTCGTTCGTGACGACCATGATCTTGACCGTCTTGATCTTCGGCTTGGTGCCGTAGTAGTTGTCACTGCGGACCAGGTCGACCTCGCTGTCCGGCTTGTAGCTGCCCACCTTGTACGGGCCGCTGCCGAAGGCGTGGGTGAAGAACTTGTCTCCCTCGGCCTGCACTGCCTTCTGCGGGAGCACCGCGTACGCGTAGATCGCCAGGTCGGCGAGCAACGGGCTGTGCGGCTTGGTCAGGCTGATGACCACCGTCTTCGCGTCGGACGCGGTGATGCTCTTCACCGGCTGCAGCAGGAAACCCCAGCCGCCGTCGAACTTCCTGGCCCGGTCGATCGACCACACCGCGTCCTGTGCGGTGACGGGGCTGCCGTCGGCGAACTTCGCGTCCCGCAGGTGGAAGGTGTAGGTGAGCTTGTCCGTCGAGATGTCCCACGAGGTGGCCAAGTCCGGAACGATCTTGGTCCCGGTCGGGTCGGCCTGCACCAGCTTGCTGTACAGGTTCTGATCGAGCCAGATCGACTCGTTCAGCGCATTCTGTTGTGGGTCGAGCGTGTCGATCTTGACGGCGTTGGCGATGACCAGCGTGTCGACCTGCTTGCCGGACCCGCCGGATGAACCGGTGGAGCCACCGCCGCAGGCGGCGAGGAACACCAGGGGCAGGGCGGCCGCGACACCCCAACGAAGACGGCGGTGGACTTTGATCATGGGCGTTGGACTCCTTCAGGCGTGCGGGTAGGAGGAGAGGTCGGTGGGTGCAGGTGGCAGACAACGCTGCGCCCCGCGTCGAGTTCGGCGATGACTGGTACGACGGTGCGGCAGACATCCATCACCGCGGGGCAGCGCGGATGGAAGACGCATCCCGACGGAGGGTTGATTGGGTTGGGCATGTCGCCTCGCACAGCGGGCGCGCCGGTGCCACGGCCGACGTGCAGTTTCGGTGCCGCGGCGAGCAACGCCCTGGTGTACGGGTGTTTCGGATCGGCGAAGAGTTCGTCGCAGCTGGCCTCCTCGACGACGCGGCCGAGGTACATCACGGCGATCCGGTCGGCCAGCCGCCGAACGACGGCGAGATCGTGGGTGATGAACACATACGTCAGGCTCAGTTCCTTGCTGAGCTTCTCGAACAGGTTCAGCACCTGAGCCTGTACGGACACGTCCAGGGCGGACACCGGCTCGTCAGCGATGATCAACTCGGGCCGGACGGCCAGGGCGCGAGCGATGCTGACCCGCTGCCGGCCCCCGCCGGACAGCTGGCCGGGTAGCCGGTCGCGCATCTCCACCGGGAACCCGACGGTGCGCAACAAGCGGTCGATCTCGACATCCCGGTCGCCATCGAAACCGTGCACCTTGAGCACTTCCCCGATGGTGTCCGACACCTTGCGGTACGGATTCAGGGTCGAATACGGGTCCTGCAGGATCACCTGGATGCGCTGCCGCAGCAGTTTCGAGGTGGTCCGGTCTACATCGAAGAGGTCGTGGCCGTCGAACTCCGCGGTACCCGCGGTCGGGTCTTCCAGCCGGACGATGAGCCGGCCGAGGGTGGACTTTCCCGAGCCGGTCTCGCCGACGATGGCCAGGGTCTCGCCGCGCCGAACGGTGATCGACACGCCCTCCACCGCGCGAACCCGCTCTGCCGGACGCCCGAAGGCCCGCGCCACCACGCCGCGTCGTGAGGTGTAGTGCTTGGTCAGCCCCGCAGTCCGCAGCAGCACCCGCCGATCGGCGACGGCCGACCCGGCAGTGCCCTGATCCGCTTGCCGATCTTCGCTCACCGCAACCTCCGGACGGACCGCACGACGCGAGGTGGCCTACCGTACGGTCGACCGTCGACCCTCGACAAGACCTTTCGGGAGATTCTTTGACCGACAGCTCTCCGCGGTAGCTCAGCGACAGGTGCTACTCGTCCGCTGCGCACCGTTCCGCCGGGAACCTGGCAAGATCTGATCGGCACGCGAACGCCGCCTGGGCACTGACGGCCGGACGAGCCGTCATCGAATCTCGAAAGGAGTACGGATGAGCGCGGGTCCTCGTCGGAGCGAGCCGAGCGGATCGATCCTGCAGCACCGCTCGCTGCCGCAATCGGTGCACGAAGTGCTGCGCTGGCGAATCCTGAACAACGAGCTCCCCTCAGGTGCGCCGCTGGTCGAGCTGGTGCTGGCCGACGAGTTCGGCGTGAGCCGCACGACGATCCGAGCCGCGCTGCGCGAACTGCAGGCCGAGCGACTGGTCGAGGTCCAGCCGCGTCGGCAGACGATCGTGACGCGGATGTCTCCTGCCGAAATAGCTGAGGCCTGCTATACCCGTTACGTTCTCGAGTCCGCGGCCCTTCGTGAGGTCTGGCAGGACGTCCGCAGCGGTCTCGCCCGGGAGATGAAGCAGGCTGTGGTGCAAATGCAGGATGCCGCCGACAAGGGCGACCTGACCGGCATCGTCGAAGCTGACACCGAATTGCACCGGCTGATCGTGCAGGCGAGTGGTCATCCCATGCTGGTCGAGATGTGGTCGACCCTCAACGGCCAGATGGGTGCGTTGATGCGCTCGTCGCTGGAGCAGCAGGGAATCGACCTGGCCGAAGTGGTCAAGCGGCACAGCAAGCTGCTGTCTGCATTCCGCAAACCGGATCCGGAGCCGGCGCTGGCCGCACTGCGGTCGCACTACCTCGACCCCGTCTCGCACGGCTGACTCCGCCGAGCTGGGCGACTCCGACGACCGGCGTACCGCCGGCGGACGGCCGCTTGATGAGCGGCGCCTGGACGGGCTATTGTCGACAATCGACCTGCCGCGCCGACTTCGGCCTGTCTTGAGGAGGCACCGTGAACGTCACCTTCGACTTCGCACACCGAGTCGCAATCGTCACCGGCGCGGCCCGGGGAGTGGGGCGCAGCATCGTTGCGGAGTTCGTCGCCGCGGGCGCGCAGGTGATCGCAGCCGACCGTGACCAGGCCGGCCTGAAGGAGACCTGCGCGCCACACGGGGCGGCGGTCCGTGCGGTGCCCGCGGATGTGCGCACCGATGACGGCGCCGCGGCGATCGTCGGTGCGGCGCTGACCGAGTTCGGCGGTCTCGATTTCTGCATCAACAACGCAGCCGTGGCGCCGCACACGAGCTTGCTCGAGGAGCGCGTCGAGGTGTGGGATGCCGTCTTCGCGGTCAACTGCCGGGGCACGTTCCTGATGACCCAGCATGCCGCACGGGCCTTCCGCGATCTGGGCCACGGCGGGCGGATCGTGAACTTCTCCTCGGGGGTGAGCACGCGCGGTTCGGCGGGCGCGGCGGCGTATGCGAGCAGCCGCGCCGCCACCGAGAGTCTCTCCCGGGTCGCGGCGATCGAGCTTGCGCCGTACGACATCCTGGTCAACTGCGTCAGCCCGGGGCTCATCGACACGCAGCCCAAACCGCTGCCGCCCACGATGGCCGAGAGCCTGCGCGAGCGCATTCCCAAGCTGCCGCTGGCCCGCGCCGGCCAGCCCGAAGAGGTGGCCCGGGTCGTGCTCTGGCTCTGCTCGGAGGCGGCCAGCTACGTGACCGGCAGCGTCCACCACGTCGACGGTGGGGCGCAGGTCGGCAGTAGACCCACCGCCGCCATCGTCGACGAGGACATCCGCTACGACTGGGTGACCGGACGGAGCAGATGACCGACGCTGCATCATCGTCACGGCCGGTCCTGGGTCGCCACCTCGTCCCGGAGCGGCGGGGGCACCATTGACCGACAACTTCCGCGGGAGGGCGTGCACATGAGTGACCGGTCGGCGGAGTCTCGACGGCTGCGCAGGACCCACCTGCCGGAACGGGCCAGCAGCATCGGCATGTCGGTTCGGGCAGCCGACCTGCAGCTGAACCTCAATGGTGCGGGCCACGGCCTACTGGACACGACCCACTTCGACACCGTGCGGTTCCCACCACCGGACTGGGCATTGCCCACTTTCGCCGAGGCGGCCGGCGACGGCGAGCTGGCCTACACCGCCTACCGGGGCAACCACGAAGTCCGCCAGCGCTGTGCCGCCTCGGTGTCCGCGTTACTCGGTGTGCAGGTCGACGCCGATCGCAATATCGCCATGACCACCGGCACGCAGGGTGGCCTGTTCAGCGTGCTCAGCGCCTTGGTCGACGAGGGCGACACCGTGGTGCTCACCGACCCCGAGTACCTGTTCGTGGAGCGCATGCTGCGCTTCCTCGGTGCCAACGTCGTGCGGTTGCCGTTCGTCGACACCGCCGATGGCCCACAGCCGGATCTGGAGGCCCTGGCGGCTGTTGCCGCCACGGGTCTCAGGTTGTTGCTCACCTCCAATCCGAACAACCCGACCGGCGCGGTATACAGCGCCGACACGATCCGACAGCTCGGCTCACTCGCCGTCCACCATGACTTCCTCGTCGTGATCGACCAGCTCTACTGCCGGCTGGTCTACGACGGGGCGCCGTTCTCACATCTGGTCGCCGAGCCCGGCATGGCCGAACGCACCGTCACCTTGCTGGGCGGCTCCAAGACCGAGTCGCTCAGCGGTTATCGGGTCGGCGTGACGGTGGGACCGGCCGAGGTGATCGACGCCGTCGAGCAGGTGATGGCCATGTGCTGCCTGCGGGCACCCGCATACGCGCAGCACGTGATGACCAGGTGGCTGGTCGACGACCACGAGTTCGTGCGCGGCCGCGTCAATGAGCTGCGCGAGCTTCGCGACATGACGGTCGCGGCCTTTCGCGAGGTCGCCGGGCTGCGCGTATTACCGGGTGCCGGCACGGCCTACCTCTGGCCGGACATCTCAGCGTTGGGCCTCAGCGATATTGAGGTGGCCCGCACCCTGCAACAGGATGCCGGAGTGGTGGTCAGCCCCGGGTACCAGTTCGGCCCGTCCGGGAACGGTCATTTCCGGGTGTGTTACGCCCGCGACGAGGTCGCGTGGGCCCAGGCACTGCACCGGATGAGCACAGCTCTGACCACAGTGAGCCGGTACCGCGGGTAGGCCGTTTCCGCCGGTCGCCGCACTCAGGACGGTGGCGATCGCGCCGACCAAGTTCGCCTGTCGTCGGTCGTCCGGTCGTCCGGTAGAGAATTCCCACCGGTTCGGCGCCCGACCGGCCAACCGAACTCGCCATCGGTGACGCGGGTTCCCTGACTGTCAACAATAAACTATCATTCGGGCACTGCCCCAACTCGCGGCGGCCAGCCATGCTCTTCGAGGAGCGACCCACATGAGCGCGACCGCCACGCTGACCCGAGCGTCGGACACCCTCCAGCTCACGTTGACGCGATGGCTGATCGCTCCGGACGGGGCGGACACCGGCCGGGCGGCTGGCTGGTCCGCGCGCCCGCCGGAGGCGTCCGGACAACCGGCTGCGGTGCCGGGCTACCTGCAACAGACGCTGCCGGGATATCACGGCGTCGTCTGGTACTGGACACACATTCCGCCAGCCGATCTGCGGAGCGGCGAGCGGGCCGTGGTGCAGTTCGAGCGCGTCTCCTACCGAGCCGAAGTGTGGGTGAACGGCGAGGCGGCCGGAACCCACGAGGGGACCGATGGATTCGAGATCGACGTGACGGGCCAGTGCGCCACCGGTGCGCCGGCCCTCCTCGTCGTACGGGTGCTCAATCCGACAACGCGACGCATCGATGGCATGACCCTCGCCGAGACCCCGGCGTCGAACTCATTCGAGGGCGAGCAGTTCTGGCCTGGGCGCGGTTACAACTACGGCGGCATCACCGGCGCGGTACGACTCGTACGCCGGATGACCTGGAGCCTGCAGGAGTTGCACGTGGTCGCCGACCCGGACCGCGCCGAGCTGCGCGTCGCATTCCGCGTCGACAACCAAACCGGGGCGGCGGTGCGGATCCGCTGGCAATGTGACGTGAGCGCGGAGGGGACGCTGCTGGGGCGACAATCCGCTGAGCTGGACGTGTCCGAACCGAGCGAGTCGATCGAGTGCACCCTGCCGGTGACCGAGCCGAAGTCGTGGTCGCCGGACAACCCGTACCTGTATGACGTTCAGGCTCTCGTCGTGCCCGTGGAAGGGTCGCCGTCCGCAGTGTCGGGTGATGCGCAGTCCTTGCGGGTGCGCACCGGATTCCGGACCCTAGTAGTGGACGGCGAGGGTTACTTCGTCCTGAACGGCCGGCGCATCTTCATCCGCTCGACGCACACGGGCAATCATGTCCCGGCCGGCCTGACCCCGGAGCAATCGGTCGCGCTGCTGCGCCGGGACCTGCTCAACGCGAAGGCAGTGGGCCTGAACATGGTTCGGTTCATCGCCTGTCGCGGCACCCCGGACCAGCTCGACATGTGCGACGAGATCGGGTTGATGGTTTACGAGGAATGCAACGCGGCGTGGCCGCACGGATACTCCCCCGAGGCAGAGAATCGCTTCGATGCCGAGCTGTCCGGAGCTGTCCGGCGAGATCGCAACCATCCGAGCGTCGTGGTGTGGGGTCTGCTCAACGAGACCCGGGAGGGGCCGATCTTCCGGCGCGCGGCCGACTCGTTGCCGATGATCAGGGAGCTCGACTCCACCCGGCTCATACTGCTCGGCAGCGGCAGGTGGGACGGCGACCTTTCGGTCGGGTCTGTCTGCAATCCAGGACGTACCGATTGGCAGCACCAGTGGGGCGCCGAGCGGCCAGGGGGTCCGAAGGTGCAGGTCGGGGACTGGGAGCCCGACCTGCTGGGTTATGTGCCCGAGGTAGGCGACCGGCACCTCTATCCGATGGTCCCGCAGACCCGGGAGGCCACCGAGCTGCTGCGCACGATGGGCGCGGAGGGCGAGATGGTGTTCCTGTCGGAGTACGGGACCGGCAGCCTGTTCAACGTCGTCAGCGAGCTGCGTGGCCTGCAAGTCGCGGGGGCGCCGGCGAACCTGGCCGAGCCGGTGTTGATGGCATCGATGACCGAGCGCTTCCTGGCCGACTTCGAGCCGCTTCGGCCTGGGATCGATCTACGCGTTCCCGGAGGACCTGCTCGAGGCGAGCTATCGAGCTCATGCTGCCTATCGGTCAACCGACCTGAGCCTGATTCGCTCGAACCCGCATCTGGTGGGTCACAACATCACCGGGATGCTCGATCACGCCGTCAGCGGTGAGGGATTGTGGAGCTTCGCCGACCGCGTGTTCAAGCCCGGGATCGTGGACGCTGTGTCGGACGGACTCGCACCGTTGCGCTGGTGCGTGCGCCTCGACCCTGAGCACAGTGTGGTCGGCGCTGCCGTTCGGCTCGACGTCGTCCTGGCCGACGAGGGCGTCCTGGCACCGGGCAGCTACCCAGGCTCGATCCGGGTCATGGGCCCCGACGGACCTGAGTGGGAACAGCGCATCACCGTCGAGGTACCGCAGCCGCGTGCTTCCCGACTGGTGCACCCGGTGCTGAGCGTCGACCTGCCTGCCGAGTTGCCGGCCGGCCGGCATCACGTTGCTCTGTCGCTGGACGACGGCGCAGCGCCGCGCGGGCGGACCGCAGCATTCCTGCGCACCGAACCGGTCGGGCGGCTCAGCATCCGCCGACCGGTTGTCGTCGATCCCGCAGAGACCCGGCTCAGAGCCTGGCTGCAGGCCGCCGGTGTCGACGTGCACGACGAGCTCACCGATCCGCCGACGGACAGCTCACAGCCACCCGTCATCCTGGTGGGCGCCGAAGCGCCGCAGTCAGCGCAGTCCTGGGCCGCGACGCGGGACGCGGTGCACGCCGGTGCAACGTTGGCGCTGCTGGACGCCGCGGCTTCGGTGCGCAGCGACGCGTGGCAGGTCGACCCGTTGCTTCCGCTGGAGGTGGACGAGACCAACGATTGGCTCTATCACACCGAGACCTTCGCCCTGCCCCATCCCGCCTTCGCCGGTGTGGCGGCGCCGGGGCTGCTGGACTGGTCGTACTTCGGGCAGACCATCCCCCGCACCCGGCTGGTCTGCCCGACCAGCGCCGACGACGTCGCGGTGGTGCAGATCGGGATCGGGATGCCGGTGCCGGGCGGCTACGTCTCCGGCTACGCCCTCGCGGGGTGGGCCGTGGGCCGGGGCCGCGTGATCGCCAGCACGATGCGTCTTGTCGAGTGGCTCGGCGAAGAAGCGGCGGCCGCCCAGCTGCTGGCCGGTGTGCTCACCTTCGCAGGTAGCTGACCGGGTCGACGGGTGCTGCCCAACCCCTGGCGCGAGCCCGACGCCGCAGCACCCGCTCAGACCGCAGTGAGCCCGCCGTCGATGACCAGCGCCGCGCCGTTCATGAACCGGCCCTTGTCCGAGGCAACGAAGGCAATCCACTCCGCCACCTCGGCGGGAGTGCCCATCTTGCCGTCGAGCTGCCGCTGTTCCATCCGCTGCCGGGTGGCGACCGGGTCGGCGTCGCCCTCCAGGATGCGACCGATCCACGGACTATCGACAGTGCCCGGGCAGATCGCGTTGACCCGGATTCCGTCGCCAGCATGGTCCGCGGCGATCGCCCGGGTGAGGCCGAGGACGCCGGCCTTGGAGGCGCAGTACGCCACCCGGCGCTTGAGCCCGATCAGTGCGCCGGCGGAGGCCATGTTGACGATCACACCTCCGCCGCGCGCCAGCATTCCGGGCAGCACGTACTGGCACAGCGCGAACGTCGCGGTCAGGTTCACTGCCAGCGTGAGGTCCCACTGCCCAGCTGTGGTCTCCGCCGAGTCGGCGGCCCACCCCACCCCGGCACAGTTGACCAGCAGATGCACGTCGGCGTCGCCGACCGCTGCGGCCACGTCGGCCACCGCCTGTGCGGTCTGCGCGAGGTCGGTGGCCACGACCGTGACCTCCCCGCCGAGCTCTGCGCGGACGTCGGCCAGGCCCGCCTCGTCACGGTCCACCAGGACGAGGCGGTAGCCGTCCTGGGCCAACCGCAACGCGATGGCTCGCCCGATGCCCGAGCCCGACCCGGTGACGATCGCGAGCTTGGCTGACGATTGGCTCATGTACCTCTACTCCCTCTCGTGGCCGGCCGGGTGACCGCGCCGATGTCCGCACCGCACACCATGCCCGCATATTTGGCCAGCACACCGCGGGTGTACCGCGGCGGCGGAGGTTTCCAGCCGGCGCGCCGCCGGTCCAGTTCTGCAGCATCTACGTCAAGGTCGATCCGCCGTTGGGCGATGTGGATGGTGATGGTGTCTCCGTCGGCAACCAATGCAATGGGGCCGCCGTCGAGCGCCTCCGGGCAGATGTGTCCCACACAGAGCCCGCGGGTGGCTCCGGAGAATCGCCCGTCGGTGACGAGCGCGACCTCGCTGCCCAGGCCGGTGCCGACGATGGCGCTGGTGGCGGCCAGCATCTCGCGCATGCCGGGGCCACCGGCCGGGCCTTCGTAGCGGATCACCACCACGTCACCCGCGCGCAACTGGCCGGCCAGGACGAACTCCAGCGCGTCCTGTTCGCTGTCGAACACCCGCGCGGTGCCGTGGAACTCGGCACGGTCCGTGCCGGCGACCTTGACCACGGCACCGCTCGGCGCGAACGTGCCGCGCAGCACGACCGTCCCGCCCGAGGAATGGATGGGAGCGGCCAGCGGGGCGATCACGTCCTGGCGCTCCAGCAGAGCGGCGTCGACGTCGGCAAGGTTTTCCGCCACGCTGCGTCCGGTCACCGTCATCTCGCCGGCGTTCAGCAGGCCGGCCTCGGCCAACCGCGCCATGAGTGCTGGCACCCCGCCGGCGGGATCGAGGTCGACCATGAAGTGCTCGCCGTTGGGTCGGGTGTCGACCAACTGCGGTGTTCGCGCCCCGATCTCGTCGATGTCGGCGAGAGTGAACGCAATGCCCGCCTCCTCGGCGATCGCCAACAGATGCAGCACCGCGTTGGTCGAGCCACCGACGGCCATGCTGACGGTCACCGCGTTCTCCAGGGCACCACGGGTGACGATGTCCCGCGGACGGATACCTCGGGAGACCAACTCCGCAGCCGCTCGCCCGCTGCTCACCCCGAAAGCCGCGCGCCGCGGATCCACCGCACTCACCGTCGCCGAGCCAGGCAACGCCAGCCCGAGCGCTTCGGAGACGCAGGCCATCGTGTTAGCGGTGTACATGCCGGCGCAGGAGCCGATGCTCGGGAACGCCGCACGTTCCAGCGCGGTCAACTCCTCATCGGTGATCCGCCCGACGGCGGCGGCCCCGACACCTTCGAAGACGTCCTTGATGTCCACCCGGCGCTCGCCCAGGCAGCCGGGTACCGCACTGCCGCCGTAACAGAACACCGTTGGCACGTTCAGCCGGACGGCAGCCATCATCATCCCAGGCAGCGACTTGTCGCAGCCGGCGAGCGCGACCAGGCCGTCGAAGCACTCGGCGTGCACGACCGCCTCGACCGAGTCGGCGATGATCTCCCGGCTGACCAGCGAGGCGCGCATTCCCTCATGGCCCATCGAGACCACATCGGAGACCGAGATCGTGCAGAACTCGACCGGTACCGCGCCGGCTTCTCGGACGCCCTGCTTGGCGTTCGTCGCGAGATCACGCAGACCGAGGTTGCACGGGGTGACCTCGTTCCACGAGTTCGCCACCGCGATCTGGGCACGGGTGAGATCTGCATCGTCGAAGCCGGTGGCTCGCAGCATCGCGCGCGCCGGCGCCGCGGACCTTCCTTCGGTGACCTGTCGACTGCGTCGCTGGGTCATTCCTGGACGACGGGGTTACGCAGCACCCCGATGCCTTCGATCTCGATCTCGACGACGTCGCCGTCCTTGAGGAAGATCGGCGTGTCGCGGAAGGCGCCGACGCCCGACGGTGTGCCCGTGGAGATGATGTCCCCCGGTTCCAGCGTGGTGCCTCTCGAGGCGTGGGCGATGAGGTCGGCCACCGAGAAGATCATGTACTTGGTATTGCTGTCCTGCATGAGCGCGCCGTTGACCCGCGCGCTGATCTGCAGCGACTGCGGATCCGGGATGTCCGCCGCCGGGACGACCACCGGGCCGATCGGGCCGAAACTGTCGAAGGATTTCGCCGGGCTCCACTGCACGCCCTCACGCTGCACCCGCCGGGCGCTGACATCATTCATGCAGGTGTAGCCGGAGACGTAGTCCAGGGCGTCGGCTGCGGACACGTCTTTGGCGGTGCGGCCGATGATGACGGCGAGCTCAGCCTCCCAGTCCACCTCGTCGATCCCGGCCGGGATCCGGATCGGAGCTCCGTCGGGCACGAGGCACGTCGACCACTTCGCGAACATGATCGGGATCGCGGGCAGGTCTGCGGCGGATTCAGCTGCGTGGTCCTGGTAATTGAGGCCCACTGCGATGATCTTGCCAGGACGCTCGACCGGCAGTTCGGTCACGTTTGGCTCCTTTGGGTGTCGGTGCACGGCCATCGCGCACGCTTCGCACACGGGTGACCTGATTCCTGTAAACAATTACCAGTTCAACCTACGACAGACAAGGGCAGGGTCGCCCCTACACTTGGGCGCACTTCGACGCAGGGAGACGCGATGAGCCGTACATTAGCTGCCGGCCGGGCCGGACGCGCTCGCCCGCGGGTCGGCGGCGGTTCCAGCCTGGCCGCAGCACCGCGGGTGTCACTCGGCGACGTCGTCGCCGAACGCGTCCGGGAAGCAATTCTCAACGACGAACTGACCCCGGGTCAGCGGCTGCGCGAGGAGGAGATCTCCGAGCTGCTGCAGGTGAGCCGCGGACCGGTGCGCGATGCGTTCACCCTGTTGGAGCGCGAGGGCCTGGTCCGGCTCTCCCGCCATCACGGGGCGAGCGTCGTCGACCTCTCGGCCATCGATCTCGGCGAGGTGTACAGCCTGCGCGCCGCGATCGAGGACCTCGCGGTGCGTCTGGCGATCCGGCGGTGCGAAGCCGATGACCTTGATGCGCTGGACGAGTCGCTCAGCGAGTTGCGTGCCGGCCTGCGGCGCAAGTTGACCGAGCAGGCCGCTGCCCGGCTGGACGTGGACTTCCACGACGCGATCTTCCGGGCCGCACATCACGATCGTCTCTACGCCAGCTGGTCGGCCATCCGCATGCAGGTGTACTTGTTCCTGCTGCGACGCAACATCGCCAATGCTGACTGGCGAGTCGCCACTGTTGCCGGCCACGAGGACATCCTCGATCTGATTCGCAAGGGCAAGGAGGAGGCTGCGGCGAAGGCGGTACGCACGCACATCTCTGCTGCATACGAACGCATTACGGCCACCTTGCCCGCCGAGCCCGACGGCCGGGACTCCTTCCTGCTGCGCTGACCGAACAGACTGTCCTGACAGATCAACCTCTGCGACCAGCACTCAGGACGCCACCGCGGCGCCCACCGTCCCGCCGGCGTTCAAGGCGAGGTTGCCGCCGTCGACCGGCAGTACCGTCCCGGTGACGAAGGACGCCGCTTCCGAGGCGAAGAAGCACACCGCTGCGGCGATGTCCTCGGCTTCGGCGAGACGTCCCAGCGGAATGCCGCGCAGCATCCGCTCGCCGACGTTGCCGGCATCGAGGCGTTGGTCGGTAAGCAGCGGGGCGAAGCCGGGCGTGCGCACCTGACAGGGCGCCACCGCATTCACCCGCACGTTGTTGGCGGCCCATTCGACGGCCAGCTCTCGGGTCAACTGCTCGATCGCCGCCTTGCAGATGCTGTAGGCGAAGTTCCCGCGTCCGAGGGCTGACGAGCCGGCGATGGAACTGATGTTGACGATGCTGCCGCCCCGTTCGCGCATCAGCGCGAACGCCGCCTGCGCAGCGAAGAAGTAGCCGCCGATGTTGACGTCGAGCAGGCTCTGCAACTCCGCGTGGGTCAGCTCGTGCGGCGGCGTGTGCGTCCCCTTGCCGGCGTTGTTGACCAGCACGTCCAGCCGGCCGTGCTGTTCTCCCACCGCGGCGATGGCCAGCTTCAGCTGCTCGAAGTCACTCACGTCGCAGACCACGTCCGCGCCGACCAGGTCGAAGCCGACCACCGTGGTCCCGCCAGCCCGCAGCTGTTCGGTGACCTCCCGGCCGATCCCCTGGGCCGCGCCCGTCACCACGGCAACGCGGCCGCCGCGATCGGAGGCGCTCATGAGGCGGCCAAGGCAGGACCGTCTGCCCCAGCCAGCCGGCGCAGCGCGTCCACCACGTCCCCCTTGTTGGGCAGCAACG
The DNA here is from genome assembly GCA_963703085.1 of uncultured Actinomycetota bacterium. Taxonomy (GTDB): domain Bacteria; phylum Actinomycetota; class Actinomycetes; order Mycobacteriales; family Jatrophihabitantaceae; genus DATAEG01. The sequence continues at coordinate 852,912 of OY969789.1, forward strand.
CATCGACCAGCGGTGGGCTGTGCGGGATCGGACTGTGCGCTCCGGTCACCCGCAACACCGGCTGGTCGAGATACCAGAAGGCGTGGTCGGAGATGCTGGCTGAGATCTCGGCGGCCGGCCCGCCCAGCGCCGGCGCCTCGTCCACCACCACGACCCGGCCGGTGCGCTTCACCGACGCGGTGATCGTCTGTATGTCCAGTGGCGCGAGCGTGCGCAGGTCGATCACCTCGACGTCGATGCCCTCTTCAGCGACCGCCTCAGCGGCCTGTTCCGAGATCACCACTCCGTATCCGTAGGTCACCAGCGTGATGTCGTTGCCCGGTCGAGCGATGCGGGCCTTGCCGATGGGTACCAGCTCATTCTCGTCGCCGACCGGTCCGCGCGCGCCGGTCAGCATCTTGTGCATCATGAACACGACCGGGTCATCGCCGCGAAGCGCCGACTTGAGCAGTCCCTTCACGTCCCAAGGCCGGGATGGGAAGACGACCGCCAGTCCGGGCATGTTCATGAACCAGCCCTGCAAGCTGTTGTTGTGTTGCGCGCCACCCTGCGCGACGCCGGCGGTGGCCCGCACCAGCAACGGCACCGGCTTGCCCCACATGTACCGGATCTTCGCCGCCTGGTTCACCAACTCGTCCATGGCGCCGTAGGCGAAGTCCATGAAGTTCAGATCGACCATCGGCCGGGTGCCATTCAACGCGGCGCCGACACCGGCAGCGACCATCGCTGCTTCCGAGATCGGCATGTCCCGGATCCGCTCATGCCCGAAGATCGGGCCGAGACCCTTGACCTGGGAGAAGTGCCCGCCGCGGTCGTAGAGATCGGTGCCGAGCACGAAGATCGTGTCGTCGCGCTCCATCTCCTCCCGCATGCCTTCCTGGTAAGCGGTGGAGTACGTGTGCTCCGCGGGCGCGCTCATCGGGTGTACCCGTGCGAGTCGCTCCAGGCGCTCACGTTCTCGGCGGCGGTGGAGGGGTCCGGCCATGGTGCCTCCTCGGCGAAGGTGACGGCGGCATCGATGGTGCTCTGGGCCTGCTTGCCCAGCTCGGTCAGCTCATCAGCGGTGAGCAGACCAGCTTCGGTCAACCGAGCCGCAAACCGCTCGATCGGGTCGCGGGAGCTGCGCCATTCGGCGACCTCCTCCTCGGTCCGGTACCGGATGACCTGACCGCTGTCGTGGCCCTTGTACCGATAGGTCTGCAGCTCGAGAAAGGTCGGCCCGGCGCCGGAGCGAGCCCGCTCCGCCGCCTCGTGCACGGCGGTGTACACCGCCACGACGTCCTGTCCGTCGACAACGTGCGACGGAAGCCCGAACCCAGCGGCGCGAGCAGCGACGTCGCCGCCACCGGTCACCGACTTCGACGGCGTCTCCACCGCGTAGAGGTTGTTCTCGCAGGCAACGATCAAGGGCAGGTCCCAGATCGCAGCGAGGTTGGTGAACTCCCATACCCGCCCGGTGTTCGCACCGCCGTCACCGAAGTAGCCGAGCGCCACCTGGCCCGACTTGCGTACCGACGCGCCTAGGGCCGCGCCCATCGCGATACCGAGACCGGCACCGACGATGCCGTTGCTGCCCCATAGTCCGCGGTCGAAGTCGGCGAGGTGCATGGAGCCGCCGCGTCCGCCGTTGGTGCCGGTGGACCGTCCGTACAGCTCAGCGAGGACGTTCGCCGGCGCCATCCCCTTGGCCAGTGCGTGGTGGTGCGAGCGGTGCGTGCCGGCAACGATGTCGCTGGGCGCGAGCGCGCGTGCTGCCCCGACCGCGACGGCCTCCTGGCCGATCGCCGGGTGCATGCCACCGGGCATGTGCCCGCGCAGGGCCAGCCCGTCCGCGGTCTCCTCGAAGGTCCGGATCAGCAACATCTGACCGAGCCATTCGTGCAACTCGCCGGCCGGGACACCCTCCACCAACGTGCCTTGGGCGGTCGTGCTCGTCATGACTTTCCTTCCTGTGCAACTGCGCCGATGCCGCCGAGAAACACGGTTGGGGCCGCGACGATGCGAGCGAGCCGGTCCAGTGCCTGGCCGGCGTCGAAGCCGTCCCAGCTGCGATGGTCGACGTTCAGGGTGGCCTGCATGGTGGTGGCTACCGCGAGTTCGCCGTCGTCGACCACCGGACGCGGTGCCGCTCGCCCGACGGTGAGCAGACTGGTCTGTCCGTAGGGAACCACCCCGGTGAACTGATCGACCCCCACCGCGCCGAGGTTGGACAGGGTGGTGGCTGGCACCCGGCCGTCGTCGGCATTCATCTTTCCTGCCCGAGCCCGCTCCGCGGCGGCCTTGCGGGCTGCGACGAGCTGCATCAGGTCCAGCTGCAGCACGCCGCGGATGACGGGGATGGCGACACCACGCTCGGTTGCGACGGCCATTCCGATGTCCAGGTCGGTGCGGTGCTCCCGCTCGATCATGGTCAATGCCAGCGCCCGCAGCAGCAGGTCGGTGAGGGTCAGGCTGGGCAGCACTGCGCGCCACTGGGTCACCGCGTCGAGCAGTTCGCCGGCTCGCAGCTCGCGGGTCACTGCGAAGTGCGGAATCTCCTGCCAGGAGCGCTGCACCGATGCGCCGATGGCCGCCCGGAAGCGATCGTCCGACGTGACACCCGGCTGAGCTACTGCGGTCGGTTGTGGCGCCGGCGCGACTGCGTCGGCCGGTGGGCTCTGCAGCGCGGCTTCGGCCTGCAACCGACGCTGACGCGGGCTGGTGGAGTGCCGGGGTCCACCGCTCAGCGCGGCGACCGGCTCGACGGCGGTGACGTCACCGGCGGTGACGTCGCCCGCCGGAGGCTTCGCACCGCTGACCTGGATCGGCGCTTCGGCCACGGCGTCATCCGTCGCCGCGGCCGGCCCCGCCTCGGCGGCCGGCGCGGGCGGGGCAGTGTTCCCGGCAGGCTGGGTCTCGGCAATCTGGGTCTCGGCAGGTTGGGCAGCAGCCGAGCCTGCGCCGGTGGCCGAGCCTGCGCCGTTGGTCGGCGGCGCATCCGGCTCGGACTCCCCCGGCTTGAGCAGATAGGCGATCGTGGTGCCTGGCGCGACCCGGTCCCGCTCGGCGAACAGGTGCCGGCCGAGGACGCCTGCGGCGTCCGCCTCGATCTCCAGCTCGGCCTTCGACGTCTCGACCAGGGCGATGGGTTCGCCCGGAGTGAGCGCGTCGCCCGGTTGCTTGAGCCAGGACACCAGGGTCACGTCGTCCGGAGCCATGCCCATCGCTGGAATGAAGACCTCGTTCATGCTGACCTTTCGTCGTCAGACGTTAGACGTCTAATATCTGAGGTCGGACGCTAGTGTCCGTGCCGGAGGTGGTCAAGATGCCAGCAGCAACCCGTCGCCGTCCGCAGTTCAACGCGCAGGAGGAGATCAAACGGGTCATCTTGGACCGCGGGCTGAGCGCCGGTGCCGCCATCCCCACCGAGGCCGAGCTGATCGAGGAGCTGGGGATCAGCCGCGGCTCCCTGCGCGAGGCACTGAAGGGCCTCGAGGCGGCCGGGATCATCGAGGTGCACCACGGCCGGGGCATGTTCGTCGCGCAACCGTCGCTGGACTCGCTCGTCGATGGCCTGACCTTCCGAGGCCGACTCGATCACCACAGCGACAAGCTGACGATGGCATCCGAGCTCATCGACGTGCGCGACATCCTGGAATCGGCGCTGGTCCAGAAGGTCGCGGCTACCGCGGACGCCGCTCTCCTCGACGAGTTGGAGCACTCGGTGGAGGAAATGGAACGAGCGGCCGCACACGGGCAGTCCTTCCAGGACACCGACCGGCAATTCCACGAGCAGTTGTACTCGCAGCTCGGCAACAGCCTGGTGATCCAGTTGGTCCGGGCGTTCTGGGACGTACTCGAGGCCGTGCGGCCGCAGCTGGCCAGCGGTATCTCCGACGCCGAGACCGATGCTCGGCACCACCGGCTGATCCTCGACCGGATCCGCGCCGGCGATCAGGACGGCGCCCGGCAGGCGATGGTCGATCACTTCCGGGTCACCCACCTGTGGATCCAGGGCGAGCGGGCCTGAACCGGATGCCCGTCTTCGAGCTCCCGGTCGACGAGCTGCCGCAGTACGCCGGGCGAAACCCTCGTCCCCACGACCTCGACCAATTCTGGACCGACGCGATCGCCGAGCTCGACGCCACGCGGCCGGACATGGAGTTGGTGCCGCAACCACATCCGGCACGCTTCGCCGAGGCGTACCGGATGACGTTCACCGGTGTGCGTGGTGCGCGGATCTCGGCGCAATACCTACGACCGCGGGGCATCGAACCCTCGGGGGCAGCAGTGGTGATGTTCCACGGGTACTTCGCCCACGCCGGTGACTGGGCGACGAAGTTGCCTTACGTGGCGCAGGGGCACAGCGTCCTTGCGATGGACGTCCGAGGCCAGGGCGGGCTGTCCGAGGATCTCGGTGGCGTGCACGGCTCGACTATCCGCGGGCACATCGTGCGCGGCCTGTCCGACGGGCCGGCCGACCTGCTCTTCCGGCACGTCTTCCTCGACACGGTGCAATTGGTGCGGCTGGCCGGGTCGCTGCCCGGCGTGGACCCCGACCGGATCGGTGCGTACGGCGCATCGCAAGGCGGCGGCCTGGCATTGGCGTGTGCCTCACTGGCGCCGTCGGTACGCCGGGTCGTCTCGGTGTACCCGTTCCTGTCCGACTACCAGCGGGTGTGGGAGATGGATCTTGCCGTCGGTGCCTACGCCGAGCTCGCCGAGCACTTCCGGCGCTTCGATCCTCGCCACGAGCGAGTTGACGAAGTCTTCCACACCCTGGGCTATATCGACATCCAGCACCTGACCGAGCGAATCACTGCCGACGTCACCATGCTGACCGGGCTGATGGACACGGTCTGCCCACCGTCCACGCAGTACGCCGCGTACAACCGCATCCGCGGTTCGAAGTCGGTGCTGCACTACCCCGACTTCGGGCACGAGCCGCTGCCGGACGCAGCCGACATCGCCTTCGCCACGTTCGCCGACCTCTGAACCCCGCTCCGCCCGCCCCGCCGAGCCCCGCCCCGCGGCCGCCCGCCCCGCCGACCGCCCCGCCCCCCGCCCCGCCCCGCCCCGCCGAGGGGGACGTTGTGCCGGCTGAGGGGGAGGTTATGGCGCGAGTTGCCGGCGTGTCGTAACCACAACCTCCCCCTCGGCGACTGGCTGAGCTACTCCGTGGCGATCGTGACGACCACCGGACTCAGTGGTTCGATGGTCAGCTCCAGTTCCAGCCGATCGTCCAGCGAGGTCGCGGGCACACTCGACGCCGCGGCCTTGCCGGCGAACTGACCGGCGAGCAGTACCACCTTCCTGGTCACCGGCTCGCTGGTGAGGTTGAAGGCGACCAACATGCCGGATCGGCGGTCCGGTGCGACGTGCAGATGAGTCACCTGGTCGATGCCGACGAACTCACCCTGCGCGAAGATCTGCTGGTGTTCCAGGTAGGTGACCAGCGCCGCGGCGTACGCGGGCCAGATCGCGTCCGACTGATCGATGCCGCCGATGCCGAGGTGCCGGCACGTGGAGGCGTACCACCAGAACGCCAAGAGCTGCGGGCTGTCGTGTGCGCTGTTGAGGTGCAAGTACAGCGGGATGTCGTAAGCCAGGTTGTACTCGTACAGGGATAGCGCTTTGCCGGACAGCAGATCGGCATACGGGTCCCACATGTACTCGAAGCCCCACAGCTCGTCGTGCGCGTCAACTGGACCGTGCTGGAAGTACAGCGGTAGGAACTCCCCGCCGATCCGATCGTGGGCTTCGATGGACACGTCCGGATAGCGCTGCTTGATGGCGCGGATGACGGACATGATCCCCTCGGCATGCTCCTCCTTGCTGAGCGGAACGCTGTGCCCATGATCCGGCGACCAACAGGTACCGATGTCGCGGTGCGGCTGGTCCTGGCGTTGGATGACCGCTCGCTCATAGCTCAGGAAGTCGAACATGAAGAAGGTGGTGCCCGCTTCGGCGAGGGCGAGCAGTCGTTCAGACTTCTGCTTCTGCCAGGCCGGCGATGCCGGGCAGACGTAGCCGCCGGAATACGGCGTGCTGTCGGCCCACACATCGATCGACCCGTCGCGGGTGCGGCGGTAGATGGCGGGGTCCTCGTCGAGAGACTTGGTGTGCATCATCGTGTGCAGCGCGAGGCTCAGTCCGTACTCGTCGCGCAGCCGGGCGACGAAGTCCTGCGCTGGACCGAGCCGGGCGGTGTCCCAGACCGAGCTGCCCTCGAAGAGATCCCAGCCGGGGTCGAAGTAGAACGCCTGAGCCCCGATCGCCTGCGCCCGCGCCGCCTCGTCCCAGAGCTCGGGCAGCTGCTGCAGCGGTGAGTTGTCGCCGCAGCGCCAGCCCAGCCGGTAGAGCTCGTTCCAGTGGATGCGCGGCCGGTAGTCCTGCGGGATGCCGTGACCGCGGGCCTGCAGCACCTTCTTGTACGCGGCATAGCCGTCTGCGACGTCACCGACATAGCTGCGGATGATCGTGGTGCCGAACCCCAGCCGCTGGCCGGGCTCCAACACAGCGGCCGACTCCGGACATCCCCGGGCGATGCCGACGCCGCCGAAGCGCAGGCAAAGGTTGTGCTTGCTGTTGAGATGCGTCAGCCGCATGTCCCCGGGCACGACCTCGTCGGAGACGACGAACTCGCCGTCGGCGACGCTGAACTCGATGTGCTCCTGGTTGTACTTCGCCACCAGGAATCCGGCACCCGGGCGGTGCCACAACCAGGCCTCGGCGGCCCGATCGGGCAGGCCACCCTTGGTCCATTCCTCGGGCATCAGGTCAGCAGCGCTGTAGCCGGCCATCTTGTGGTCGACGAACTGGCCCTCGCGCCGGCGCAGCGGCAGCGGGATCAGCTCGGCGGCATCGGCGCCGTCCACCCAGCTGTGCGCACCACGGTCGAACAGAATCTTGCGGAAGCCGAACCGCAGCCCGGACAGGCTGTGCCGGTCGCGGCCGTGCGGGTGTAGTAGGGCGACGTCTTCTCGCACGCTCCCGTCCTCGGGCAGTTCGATCCGGTGCTCGAGTTCGACGTCGGTCGGCCCGGTAGGCCCGAAGTCCAGCCGCCCATGCAGGATCAGCGTGGCGCCCTCGACGGCCCACCCCGAAGGCCGTACCGCGATGCACTCGAGCGCCGGCCCGGTGTACCCGGAGTGACCGATCGCACCGATGACAAGCTGGTAGCAGTAGCTCTGGTCCGCGATCAGCCGGCCGGAGGGTTTGTGCTCGAGCCGGTAAGGGTCCAGCCGATCACCGACGCGGACCCGCAGCCCCCACTCGGGTGTGTCGAAGTGGAGCTCGGATGCGGATTCGGTCAGCGTCGGATTTGCCACTCGGCCCACCCTGGCGCGTGCAATGTTAGTTGTCAACAGTAAGTAACGACTGTGGCGCTCAGCAAACCGCCGAAGCGACTCACTCGAAATGCGCCTCCACGAGACCCAGTTCGCCGAAGTCGACGGTGACCTGATCCCCGGCCGCGACGAAGCAGTGTGCGGTGCAGGTACCGGTGCTGATGACCTCGCCCGCGTGGACCGGACGGCCGCGCTCGCGAGCCCAGTTCAGCATCCAGGTCAGGCTGGTGACCGGATGGCCCATCGCCTCGACGCCCTTGCCGGACTTGATGTAGTGGCCGTTGACGTACAGGTCGATCGTCGCCTCCGGCAGGTCGATGGACTCCCAGTCCGAGCGCCGGTCACCTTCTACCAATGCGGCTCCGCCACCGTTGTCGTACATGCCGCCGAAGTAACCGGAGAGGGAGTACCAGTCCTCGAACACCGAGTCGCCGATCTCGATGACCGGAAGAAGGGCGCTGATCCCGGCTCGCGCCTCGTCCTCGCGCCACGGCTCGTCGCGTACCGGGAAGTCGCGGCCGAGTTCGAACGCGAACTCGCACTCGCACAGCCGATAGTTGACGAAGAACTCCGGCCCGATCCGAGCCGGACTGGCAAACACCGACCGCTGGAAGATGCGCCCTGGCGACGGACTCGGGATGTTCTCCGCCCGGCGGACCTCCATGCTTGCCGCGCCGACCTTCCACCCGGCGGTCGGCCAGTCGAGGGCGTGCTCAAGTTCGAGCAGGACGCTCTCCACCGAACGCCACGAGCGAGCCTTCAACCGCTCCGGCAGGACCACCGGCCGGCGCTGCAGTCTGCCCGTGGAGATGAGCGAGAGGACCTGCGCGACCTCCGCGTCGGTCAGATCAGTCGTGCGCGCGACCGGCTGCGAGCCGCCGGGCTCGGTGCGGCCGTGGATCAGGCGACCGCGGTCGGTCAGGTACGCCGGCCGCGGTATCGAACCACTCCGCGACGCAGCCCGCTGTTCTGGTGAGTCGACATGAACCGGATGCATGTGTTGACAATAATCAGATACCGTTCGCACGTATGCAGACCGAGCAGCACCCTGGCCGAGTTGCCATCGTCACCGGCGGTGCGCGGGGCATCGGCGCCGCCATCGCGGACTGTCTCAGCTCGGACGGCGTCGCGGTGGCCACTGTGGACCTCCTCGGTGAGCCGACGGACAGCGACACCCGCCTGCACCTCAACGCCGACGTGTCCTCGGCCGCCGAGGTCGCCCGCGCCGTAGAGCAGGTCGTCGCGCGGTTCGGCAGGGTTGATGTCCTGGTGAACAACGCCGGCATCCTCGAAGTTGCGGCCGTCGATGACACCTCCGAGGAAGTGTGGGACCGGGTGATGGCGGTCAACGTGAAGTCCGTCTATCTGATGTCGCACGCCGTGATCCCCCACCTGCGCGGCGCGGGTGGGGGCAACATCGTCAACATCTCCTCGGTGCACGCGATCGCCACGGTGCCGCGCGCTGCGGCCTACGCCGCGAGCAAGGGCGCAGTCCTCTCACTGACCCGGCAGATGGCGCTGGATTACTACGACGAAGGCATCCGGGTGAACGCCGTGATCGTCGGCGGCGTCGACACCGAGATGTCCACCCAGCACGGGCGCGGGATGAAACGTGACGGTGTCCAGGTCGCGAATAGCCCCGGAGCGATCGGGCGTGCCGCGCAACCGACGGAGATCGCGGCAGCGGTCGCCTTCCTGGTCTCCGACAACGCCAGCTTCGTGACCGGTTCGCCGTTCGTGGTCGACGGCGGCATGCTCGCTCGCCTCATGTAGGGCTCAGTCGATGCCTTCCAGCAGCAGCAGCTCGGAGGTCATCGGCGTGCCGAGCCGGATGCTCACGCCGTCGTTCAGCAGATCGACACCGGCGATCTCGACCGTGCTGTCCTGATTGTCGAAGGTCAGCCGGTAGCGCCGCGCCGGATCGATCCCGCGTGGACGTACCACGTACCGGTCAGGTCCCTCGTCCAGCCGGAACAGCCCGACGATTGCTCTGCTGCGATCTTGTGCCGCCTCTTCGAGGACGGCCCATCCCCCGTTGGGCTCGGCCACGGTGTGATGGAAGACGTGCGACTCCGGCTGCCACGGCCGGATGAAGTCGCGGTACAGGGCAAGACTGTGCATCGCACGCTGATGCTGCAAGCCACCTATCGGCTTGAACCCGCCGGCCGTCGGCCTACCGAACAGGGCCTGCCGCAGATGCAGGTCGATCTCACCGCGCAGGTGCCCGTACATTCCGGACCCCACATTGCGATCGATGCACTCCGGCGGCAGGACAAGGGACAGCCCGTCGACGATCGTCACCGACCGTGGCGCGAGCTGCCAGTCGGTCACCCAGGTGTGGTCGAACAGCCGCACCATGCCCAGGTCCGTGCGCGCACCGCCACTGGCGCAGTTCTCGAAGACCACGTCGGGATGGCGCGCCCGCAGTCGGCGGACGATGTCGTAGAAGGTCTGGTAGTAGCGCCAGTAATGGTTCTCGAGGTAGCCGTGGCGTTCGCTGACGAATCCGTCACCGAGGTACCCGGTGTTGTAGTCCAAGCGGAAGAAGTCCAGCTCGTGCTCGACGATGAGCCGCTCCATATGCGCCTCGAGCCAGCGCGCCGCCTCCGGGTTGGTGAGATCGACGTGGCCGGCGCTGGGCCTCTTGTCGTAACGCCGCGCGATGTAGTCCGCATGGGTAGTCGCGGCCCTGCTCTCGGCGCCGATCCGTTCCGGCTCCATCCACATGCCGAACTTCATGCCGTGTTCGTGGACGCGATCCCGGAAGCCGCTCAGGCCATCGGGGAACACTTCGCCGACTTCCCAGTCGCCGACCGCCGGGAACCAGGTCGAGCCGTCCTTGCTGTACCAGACCGCGTCGAGGAAGAACGCCTCGGCGCCCATCTCCGCGCCTGACTCGATCGCCGCATGGACGGACTCCGGGGTGATCGACACCTCCGGCCCGATGCCGGTCTCGATCAGGCAGAAGTTGCGCGGGTCGCGGCGCAGCACCGAGCGCCGTACGTGCGCCGTCATTGCGTTCACGGCACCGTCCAGGTCACCCATGACCAGGCCGAGGTGAAGTGCCGGCGACGTCACCCTCTCGCCCGGGTCGAGCACTCGCTGCGGGGCGGGCGCATCCGGCCCGGCACTGAACGTCACCCGCGGTATCGAGATCGAACGGGATTGCCCCGTCGCCTCAGGAGTCGTCTCGTAGACGAAGTCGAACGCGAACGGGCCGGACCATTCGAGCTGGCCGATGAAGTGCTCCCCGGTCGTGTCGTTGCGCAGCACAAAGGCGGGATGGCGGTGACTCGGAGAGCGCCGCCGCCCGTCGATGCGCTGCCGGGCGCCGGCCGGCAGCGACTGCCAACCGAACTGACCCTCGTGTCCCCACCTGCTGTCCGCCATCGACCCGAGAGAAAAGCGCACCTCGCTGTCCCCCACCCCGCCGGCCTCGTACCGCGGCCGGTGCCACAACACGCCGCTCCAGGGCGCCGCCTGCGCAATGGCGGCCGCCGCAGCGGAGTCGTTTTCGATCTCGAGCCACCGGCGGAAGACTGCCGTGCCGTCCAGTTCGGTGCACACCGTGACCACGACCGGGCGCAGCTCATGGCGCAGTCGGACCGCGGCGGTCACGCCCACCTCGGTATCCGTCCTGTCGAACGACTCCAGCTGCCAATGCGAACTGAGCAGCTGACCGTCGATCTCAACACCGAACGCAGTGGCCTCAGGCGAGACGCCCGCGTCGAATTCCACCGCCTCGGGGTCGACATACCCCGCGCCGTTCCAACCCCGGGACAGCAACCTGCCGTCGATGAGCGCTTCGGTGTAGACAGTGAGCCCGCTGCGGTAGGTGATCCGGACGTGCTCACCCTTGCGCAGCTCGACATCGCAGTCCGATACCACGGGAGTCATCAGATGATCCGATCTGTGGATCGCGTCAGTTCTTGACGCCGAACTGACCGGGGGCCCGGGGGGATCGGGTTCGAGCCAGGTCTATCCGCGTCGTGCAGCGTTGTCAACCACTACTTGTCTACAGTTATCTATTTTCGACTGGATGCCGTAGCCTTCGGACAACCGTGATCTGCACAGGAGCAGCGATGATCGAAGATCTCTTCGTGCCCGTACTCACTCCATTCGGCCCGGACGGGGCGATCGATGTCGAGGCACTCACCGCGCACTCGGCGTGGGTGCGACAGCAGGGCGCCAACGGCGTGATGCTGTTCGGCACGACCGGCGAGGGCCCCTCGGTGTCGGTGAGCGAGAAGCTCACCGCCGCGAGCCAGCTGATCGCCAATCTGCCGGACCTACAGGTCATCGGCTCGGTGACCGAATCGTCCGTGATGGATGCGGCGCGATGCATCTCGGGATACAACGAGCTGCCCCTTGCCGGCACGCTGATTCTTCCGCCCGGCTATTTCCGGGAGGCGGCCTCCGACGGGTTGCGTGCCTTCTTCGAGCGCCTCGTGCCGACGAGCGCGCATCCCGTGCTCGCCTACCACATCCCGTCGTTGGCGCCGGCCGTCGCCGTCGACATCGTCGCCGAGCTCGGCATGTGGGGCGCCAAAGACAGCAGCGGAGACATCGAGTACACGATGGCGGTGCTGGCCACCGGCAAGGGCGTGATGGTGGGAGCCGAAGCCACTATCCCTGATGCGATGGCTGCCGGCGCAGCAGGCACGATCGCGGGCACGGGCAACCTGCTTCCCCGGCATGTCGCCGACATCTGCGCGAGTGTCCGAGCGGGTGATCTGGCCACCGCCTACCGACTGCGCGACCAACTGTTCGAAGTGCAGCGGATGCTCGCCTCGGTGGCGCCCGGGATGGAGTGGGTCGCTGCGATGAAACAGCTTTCCGGTTATCTCAGTGGCGTCGACCTGGGCGGCGTCCGGCTGCCGTTGATGGCCCGCCGCGATTACCGCACCACCGAGATGCTGGCTGCGCTGACCGCGTTGTCCGGCCCGGCGTCGTCCGTGCCGGCGTCAGCGACCACGGCACCGGCCGCACCCGTGGCGGCTGCGACGCTCGTCCAATAACCTCCTGACGATGCACTGACCTGCGTCGGGCGCCGGGTCAGCCGCCAAGGGTCATGGGGCGATCACCGCTTTGAGGCACGACGAGTCACCGGCGACCGCGTCCAGTGCGTCGCCATAAGCCGGCAATTGGTAACGGTGGGTGATCATCCCCTCGGTGCGCAGTCGACCGGTCCGCAGCAGGGCCATCGCCCGGTCGAAAGTGTGCGGTTGGGCGAATGAGCCGACGATGCGCAGCTCGCGGCGGAAGATCTCGTACGGGTGCACCGGGAGTTCGGCGGCTTCGGCGGTCATGCCGTATACGAAGACGGTGCCGCCGATACCGGCCAGCGGCAGGCAGCGGTCCAGGACGTCGAGGGCACCGGTCGCGTCAACCACTGCATCGAACCCGTCCGGGGCGACGGTCCGCAATTGCCGCTCGTCCTCGCCCGGGTCGCCGCTGGTCAACCGGACGATCTGGTCCGCGCCATGCGCGGATGCGAGGTCGAGCTTGAATGCGGTACGCCCGGCAACGGTCACCCGTGCTGCGCCGGCACTGGCCAGCAACTGGGCCAGGATCAGCCCGGTTGGGCCGGTGCCGAAGACAAGCACATCACTGCCCGGCCGCAGCGCCAGCACGTCGAGGCCGTGCACGACGCAGGCGGTCGGCTCGGCGAAGACGACGGTCTCGGGGTCGAGGCCGGCCGCGGGATAGCAGTTGGCGGCTGGCGCAATGACCGCCTCGGCGAATCCGCCCGGATCGGTGACACCCTGCGCCCGCGAGGTCAGGCAGTACTGCGATCGGCCGCGGCGACACTGCGGGCAGTTGCCGCACGAGGTCATGTTGTCCACGGTGACGAGCTGTCCTGGCTGCAGCCCGACCCCGTCACCGACCTCGTCGACCCAGCCGACCATCTCGTGGCCCGGGATCAGCGGGTAAACGGGACCGAATTCCCCGGCATGGAGGTGTACGTCGGTGCCGCACACGCCGGTGAGCGCAATGCGCAGCCGTACCTCTCCCGGCCCGGGCACCACATCGGGTACGTCGGTGTGGTGCCAGCGCAATGGAGCGTCGTAGACGATGGCCTTCATCCGCACCCCTCACCGATTCGGACCCGGGTCTTGAATCCCTGTGCAGCGCGGGTGCGCGCCAGGGCAGCGGCAGTATCGGCCAGGGCGAAAGGCGCACCGTGCAGGAGTTCGACCGGCAGGACGTCCGAGGCGAGCAACTGCCGGGCTCGGCCGAATGTGTTCCGCACCGAGTTGATGCCGACGATGGTCAGCTCACGGGCCACCACATCGAAGGGCTCGAAGGCGAAGCTGCGCCCTGGGCCGCTCACCCCGAGCAAGCCCAACCGACCGGCTCGGGCCGTGACTCGTACCGCGTCGCGGACCGCTTCGGGGTTGCCGGTCGCGTCCAGGACGACCTCCCAGTTCGGCCGGTCGAGCTCGGCAACGTCGGCAGCCGTGCGCAGTGCGCCGAATTCCCCCGCAGCGGCCAACCGGGTCGGGTTTCGGTCCAGCACGTCGACGCGAGCTCCACCGAGGGCGAGAAGTCGGCAGAGCAGCAGCCCGATAGGGCCCGCGCCGAAGACCAGCGCGCTCCGGCCGAGCACCGCGCCGATCCGGTCGACGCCGTGCAGCACGCAGGCCAGCGGCTCGATGAGGCTGGCTGTGTCGAACGACATCTCTTCCGGGATCTGCTCGCAGCGCGCCGCATTCACCGCGACGTACTCGGCCAAGGCGCCGGGCGCCGTCGTGCCGAGGCCGCCACCGTTGAGACACATGTTCGTCCATCCCGATCGGCACAGCTCGCAGGCATCGCAGTAGTCCATCGGATCCACTGCGACCCGGTCGCCTACCTGCACCGTCGTCACGGCACTGCCGATCGCGACCACCGTGCCGGCGAACTCGTGACCCGGAATGACCGGGTACTTCACCACCCCGTAGTCACCGTCCAGGACATGCACGTCGGTGCCGCAGATCCCGCAAGTGCCCACCGCAACCACGGCCTGGTGATCCAGCGGTGCCGGATCGGCCACATCGAGGATGTCCAGGCGGCCGGGCTCGACGACCGTTGCGGCCTTCACGCCGTGGTCGCCGCTGCTGCCGCGCCGGCTGCGCCGACCCAGAAGTCGCTGAGCTCTGCGGGCGAAGCACCGACCGGCAGCGCGGCGATCTCCCGCAACGCACGGCGTGGGTCGGGCCCGAACACCAACGAGCCAGGGACGATCCCATCGGCACCCGCCGCGGCAAGTGCCGGCACGGTGTGGGTACGGATCCCGCCGTCGACGACGATGTCGAAGTGCCGCTCCGCCGCGGCCCGAGCCGCAGCGAGTTCGGCCACCCGCCCGGGCGTGGCCGGGTCCTGATCCATGCCCTTGACGCCGATCTCGGTTCCCAACAGCAATATCCGGTGGGTGTGCTCCAGCAGTTCCAGGGCATGCGCAGTCGGCTCGTGCAGTTCCAATCCGAGGCCGGCGGCACATTCACGCTCGGCGATGTGCCCGAGCACGTCGCCGACATCGGGGCACGGCCCGGTCTGCACGGTGATGATGTCCGCACCCACATCGGCGAAGCGGTCAACCCAATAGTGCGGCTGCATCACGTTGAGGTGGACCTCGATCGGCCGCCGGGTTGCCCGCCGCAGCGCGGCGACGAGATCCGGCCCGAACAGCAGCTCGGGGACGTTGTGCCCATCGAAGACGTCGATGTGATAACCCGCCACGACGTCATCGATCAGCCGCACGGCCGAGCGCAGGTCCAGCAGATCCGCCGACCACAGGGAGACGAACGCATCCACCGGCTGGATCCTCTCGACGATGATCCATGCACGTTATCACTCGCTTCGGGTCGTGTATGGTGCTGAATCGAGTCGATTCGAGTCGATACTCCCTGAGAGGTGCTTGGCCGAGATGGCGTCAGCCCGGGTGAGCGGCGCGGTGGTCGGCGTTGATCTCGGTGGTACGAAGGTCGCCGCCGAGCTGGTCGCCGCGGACGGGCAGACAGTGCGCTCGGTGCAGCGCCGGCACACGGTCGACGGAGCGACGGATGCGATCCGCGCTGTGCAGGACGTCGTCGCAGAAGCCGCAGGTGGAGCACCGGTCGCTGCAGTCGGCATCGCCGTCGCCGGTTGGCTCAGCGCAGATCGCGAATTCGTCCGCATCGCAGCCAACCTGGGCATGCAGAACGTCGCGTTGCCCTCGTTACTCGCCACCACGCTCGGCGTGGACGTGCGCATGTACAACGACGGTGACGCCACCGCGTTCGCCGAGTACGGAGTGGCTGCTCACCCGCGGCACAGCCTGCTGGCTCTGACGTTGGGTACCGGGCTCGGCGCCGGGTTGGTCATCAACGGAATGGTGATCACCGGCGGCACCGGACTCGCTGGCGAGCTCGGGCACCAACAGACCCGGACCGAGCAGCGCCCGTGCGTCTGCGGCGGCTCCGGTTGTGCTGAGCTGTATGCCAGCGGCGGCGGCATCGCGGCGATCGCCGGTGAGCAGCTGAACCGGGACCTGACCGCCGATGAGGTCCTGCAGCTGGCCCGCTCCGGTGACCCGGTTGCCGTCCGCCTGCTCGAGGACGCCGGCCAGACTCTCGGGCAATTGATTGCCACCGCTGTGCCCCTCGTCGATCCCGATGTGGTCGTGATCGGTGGCGGATTCGGCGCCGCGGCCGGGGATCTGATGCGGCCGGCCTTGCAGGCCGAGGTCGACCGCCGACAGTCGATGACCGGCGTTGCCATTGCCCCGCGCGTGATCACTAGTGAATTGGGTGGGCGGGCTGCCGCCATCGGCGCAGCCGCCCTGCTCCGACGAGCGAGGAGCACTGCATGACCGGGATCGAGCCACCGTTACGCATCGGCATGATCGGGTGCGGGCGAATCGCACAGGTGGCGCACCTGCCGGCCATCGCCAAGTCAGCCAGCGTGCACCTCGTCGGTGTCAGCGATCCGAGCCGGACACTCAGCGAAGGCGTGGCCAGGCGGTATGACGTGCCCGGCCACCTCGACACCGCCCACCTCCTCGAGTCCGATGTCGAGGCCGTGCTGATCGCCGTCCCGGACCGATTCCACCTCGAGCTGACCCGAGCCGCGTTCGAAGCCGGCAAGGACGTCCTGGTCGAGAAGCCGGCCGCCGTCACGTCTGACGAGGCGAGTGAGATCGCCGAGCTGGCTGCCAAGTACGGCCGGAAGCTGCAGGTCGGCGCGATGCGCCGGCATGATCCGGGACTGCAGTTCGCCCGAGGTGCCGTCGCCGGGCTGGGCGAACTTCTCGCGGCCACCTTCTGGTATCGATTGCCGACCGCCTTGCGGGCCAGCACCGAGGAGGTGTTGTTCCCGGCGATGGTCGTCGACGACTCGGTCAGAACGACCGAGGCCACCTTCAAGGCGGACCGGACCGCCTATCTACTCCGCACGCACGGCGCGCACGTCTTCGACGCCGTGCGCTACCTGCTCGGTGATGTCCGGTCGGTCGGCGCAGAACTGGCGCAGGCCGGATCCGACCTGCATTGGCAGGGCTCGCTGGCAACGCAGCGTTGCCTGGCGTCGTTCGCGATCACGGCCAACACCCATGCCGAGTACTCGGAAGGCATCGAGATCTTCGGCGCACGCGGCGCCGTGCGGATCCGTTCGTACTTCCCGTTTTATCGACGGGCCAGCTCGGTTGCCGTCTTCGACGAAGGCACCGGCAGTTGGACCGCGCCGGAGTACGGCGCCGTCGACCCATACCAGCGACAACTTGAGGCGTTTGCCGCCGCCGTGCGGGCGGGCACCCCGACCGACCCGGATGCCGCGGACGGCCTGGCGGCGGTCCGGCTCATCGAGGCGACCGCGCGCAGCGTCGCCGACAACGGACACCGGGTCCGGCTGCCATGAATGCGCTGGCCCCACTCGGTGTGTTCGCCCGGACCTTCATCCGCGACTCGGCGGCCGAGGTTGCCGACGCGGTGCGATCAGCCGGGTTCGACACGGTGCAACTGAACCTCAGCAGCATGCGGCTGCCGACCATCCCTGATGCGGCGACGCTCACCCGACTGGACCTGGCTGCGATCGGCGCGGCGTTCCGCGACCGCGGAATCAGCATCTGGGGCGTATCTCTGACGTTCAACCTGATCCATCCCGATGTCCACCACCGCGCGAGCGACCTGGCCCGCGCCGTCGGCTACCTCGCCAGAATCGCCGAATTGGGCGGTAGCTGCGCCACGATCTGCACCGGTACCCGCGACCCGGAGAACATGTGGCGCGCCCACCCGGACAACGCATCGGCCGCCGCGTGGGCTGATCTGCGCGACGGCCTCGCCCAGCTGATTCCGTCGGCCAGAGCGGCGGGCATGCTGCTCGGCATCGAGCCGGAACAGGGCAACGTCATCGTCGATGCCGCTACCGCCCGACGACTGCTCACTGAGCTCGGCGAGGACGCTGCGGACGTGTGCATCGTCCTCGATCCGGCCAACCTGCTGACCGTGGACACACTGCGAGACCAGCGCGCGATTCTCGGCGAGGCCTTCGACACCCTCGGTGATGCCATCGAGTGCGTGCAGGCGAAGGATGTCGTCGGCGAAGGGTATGCCGCCGCCGGCGCGGGCGGGTTGGACTACGACTTGGTCTTCGATCTCTGGTCGAGGCTGCCGCGACCAGCGCCGATGATCGCCCAGGACTGCACCGAAGCCGACGCGCCGCGCGTGCACAGCATGCTGGCCGACCATGCTCACCGACACCCGTGGCGCGGCCCGGAGTGAGCCGAGCCGCCGGCGCTGAGCGCAACGGACCCGCTCAATACGCCTCGTTGGCCCACTGCCGCAAGGCTGCCGGGCGCAGCTTCGCAACCGAGCCGACGATGGTGCTGCTGCACGGTCTCGGCGGGGACAGCGGCCAGCTGTGGCCGTTGTTCGCTGACTGTCCGTTCCCGCGGCTGGCGCCGGATGCCCGTGCGCACGGCCGGACCGAGTTGATCGGCGAGGAGGAAGCGTTCACCTTCACCGGACTGGCGAGTGACACCCTGGCTCTGCTGGACGCGCTCGGCATCCAGCGGGTGGCCGTCGCCGGCGTGTCGATGGGTGCCGGTACCGCGGTCGCGCTCGCCCGGCGCATCCCGGAGCGAGTCGCCGGACTGCTGCTGATCCGGCCGGCATGGCTGGCTCGGCCCTACCCGTCGAACCTTGCTGCCTACGTGACCGCGGGGCAACTGTTGCGCGACTTCGACGTGCCCGGCGCCCGGCGCCGGTTCGCGGAGTCTGCGGAGTACCGCGCCGTGGCGCAGGTCTCGGCGGCGGGGGCCGTGAGCCTGCAGGGGCAGTTCGACGACACCGATGCCCGGCGGCGGTCGGTACGGCTGCGCTGCATTCCCGGCTCCACGCCGTTCGCCGACCTGACCGAGCTGGCCGAGCTGGCCGCGCTCGCAGTGCCGGTCGTTTTCGTCGGTGCCCGGTCCGATCCGACGCATCCGGTGGAGACGGCGCGGGCATGGGCAGGTGCGATCGCCGGCTCGCACTACGTCGAGTTGCCCTCTCGCGACGAGTCGCCCACGAGCTACGATGCAGCGCTGCGCGAGGCCGCGACGACGTTCTCGGCGCAGTGTGTAGAAGGGGAAGGCGGGCATGACTGAACCGACGGCGAACAACGCCCCGGGCGCAACCGGCCGATATGCCTTCACCGAGGAGCGCCGCGCCCGAATCCTGGAGATCGTTGCCGGCCGGGGTCGGATCCGCACCGTAGAGCTGGCCGAACTTCTCGAAGTCACCCAGCCCACCATCCGCCGGGATATCGCCGATCTTGATCGGCAACGGCTGCTGCGGCGCACGCACGGCGGCGCGCTTGCGGTCCGGCCCTCCTACGAGCCACCGCTGGCCACCCGGGCCGGACTCAACGTCACTGCCAAGCAACGCATCGCGCGTGCCTGCGTCGAACGCATCACCGACGGCGACTCGGTATACCTCGACAGCGGGAGCACCGTCGAAGCGATCGCGGACGCCCTGTGCGATCCCGCCGGGCCGCGGCACGTCAACGTGCTCACCAACGCACTGGGCGTAGCCGCTCGGCTGACCGAACTGCCGACCGTGCACCACACCGTGCTCGGCGGGCAGTACCGCGCGCTCGGTGGATGCCTTGTCGGCCCACTGGCGGTGGAGGCGTTGCAGCAGTTCACCGTGAACACGGCGTTCATCGGCGTGACGGGACTCTCAGACCTCGGCTTCACCGTCTCGGACATGGGAGATGCCGAGCTCAAGGCGGCGGCCATCGACCGCGCGCGGACGGTGGTCGTGGCGATGGACGCGAGCAAGGTCGGCGCAGATGACTTCCGCAAGGTGTGCGACCTCGATCGGGTACACGTGGTCGTGACCGACCGGCCCAACAAGTGGTTGGCCCAACGCTGCCATCGATCCGGGGTCGAGCTGGTCATCGCCGACCGATGACCAGTGACCAGTGCTATGTGCGGCGGTGCGCGAAGTCGTTCACCGGTCCTACGTAGGACACCCATCCGCCGTCGGCGAGCAGGCAGTCACCGGTCACGAATCCTGCCGCGGTGGAAAGCAGGAAGAGCACCGGCCCGGTCATCTCCTCCGGATCGGCGCGTCTGCCGAGCGGCGTGCGCGGGATGATGGTGTCCAGGTCGAGAACCCCGCGCTCGATGGCCGCATCGGTCATCGGCGTGCGGACGAAGCCGGGGATGACTGCGTTCACCCGTACCCCGCTGGCACCCCACTCGGCCGCCAGCGCCTTGGTCAATCCGATGACTCCGTGCTTGGACACCGCGTAGGCGGTGCGCCCGGGGAATCCGCCCACGCTGGTCAGCGAACCGATGTTCACGATGCTGCCCGTACCGGCAGCCAGCATCAGCCGGCCGATGTCACGCGCCACCCGGAACGATCCGACCAGATTGATGTCGAGAATTCTGCCGAACTCCGCGTCGGTCAGGTCCTCGGAGCGCCCGATCTGCGAGATGCCGGCTGCGTTGACGAGTCCGTCGACGGCTCCCCATTCGGTCGTGCACCGCTCGACCAGCGCAGTGACACTGCGTGCATCGGTCACATCCGTGACATGAGGCAGGCACTGCGCCCCGGCCAACTCGGCAGTTTCCCGCAGCGCGTCCGCGCGCCTGCCGGCCACGAGCACCATGGCTCCGGCAGCAACTGCTCCGATCGCCACGGCCCGGCCTATCCCGCTGCCGCCGCCGGTGACGACGATGCGTTGACCGGCCAGCGAGATAGGTCCGCTCTGGGTCATCCCTTGACGGCGCCGGCGGTCAGTCCACGCACCACATAGCGCTGCACGCACAGGTAGAACGTCACCGGAAGGATCGAGAAGACCAGCCCTGCCGCCTGCAGTTCGAAGATCGGGACGTCCTGCTGACTGGTGAAGGTCGCGATACCCAATCCCGCCGTGTAGTCGTTTCGGTCGGAGATGAACGCGGAGGCGAAGAGGTAGTCGTTCCAACTGTTGAAGAACGCGACGACCGCCACGGCCACCAGTCCGGCGCGCGACAACGGCAGCAGCATCCGGAACAACGCACCGAGCGGGTTACAACCGTCGACCAGCGACGCGTCCAGCACTTCCTTGGGCACGTTGTCGTACGACGATTTCAGGATCCATGATCCCAAGGGCACGCTGAAGGCGGCATAGAGGACGGCCAGCATGGTGAGGTTGTTGGTCCAGTGCATCGCCCGGAAGAACTGCAGCTCCGGGACGATGATCATCGCGCCGGGCATCATCTGCGTAGCCAGCAACAGGAACCCGAAGACCAGCTTGCCGCGCCAGGCGAGGTGGCCGAGCAGGTAAGCACCGAAAGTGGCGAAGAACATCGTCAGCGCCACCGAGATCACCGCTATGTACAGCGAATGACCGAGCCAGCGAGCGATCGGCTGATCCTTGAACAAGTTGGTGATAGAAGTTCCGTCGAAGCCGCGCAGGATGAACGGCGGCGGGAACGACAGCGTCTTGTCCTCGGGCTGGAACGTGCTGAGGATCATCCAGTAGATCGGGAACAGCACGACCACGCAGACGAGGACGATGACCACGCCGCGGACGAATGACCCGGTCCTGCTCCGACCCACCTGGCGATTGCGCGGCGGCTTGGATGAGGTCCGCACGACGAGTTCGGGCTCCATCGGCTCGTCCTCCCTCGCGTCCAGGACGCTGCCGGCGCTCACCAACGACTCCGGACCACGCGTCGTTCGATGAACACGAACAGGACCGTGCCGATCAAGGACAGCAACAACCCGACCATCGCGATAGCGCTGCCGTAGCTGAAGTTGAAGAACTGGAAGGCCTCGCTGTAGATGAGGATGGACAGCGTTGTGGTCTTGTTGCCGGGGCCGCCGCCGGTAGACAGATAAATCAGCGAGAACTGTTGCATGGAGTAGACGAAGGCCAGCACGCCGAGCAGGCACAGGGTCGGCGCGATCATCGGCAGCACTACTGAGCGGAACCGGCGAATCGGCCCGGCGCCGTCGACCTTGGCTGCCTCGATCAGGTCGTCGGGCACCGACTGCAGCGCGGAGAGAATGATCAGGGCGTAGAAGGGAAAGCCCTTCCATACCGTGATGGCGACGACCGAGATCATCGCCAGCTT
This sequence comes from uncultured Actinomycetota bacterium, assembly GCA_963703085.1. Lineage (GTDB taxonomy): Bacteria > Actinomycetota > Actinomycetes > Mycobacteriales > Jatrophihabitantaceae > DATAEG01. The sequence continues at coordinate 874,809 of OY969789.1, forward strand.
CGGCGACGTCAACCAGGCGTTGTGATGACCGACCCCCGGCAGGATGTCGGCCATCCGGTTGATGATGCCGAAGTTCGGATCCATCATCAGCAGGAAGGTCAGAACGGTCGGGATGTCCGGCAGCGCCCACGGCACCGCCAGCACGCCCCGGACGAGGCCTCGACCGCGGAACGACCAGTTGAGCAACAGCGCTATGCCGAGGCCCACCAGCAGAACGCAGGCCACCACGATGACGACAAAGATCAGGGTGGTGCGTAGCACGCTCCAGAAGATGTCGTCGTGCACCATCTGCCGGTAGTTCGACAGGCTCAGCCCGCCGCTGGAACCGAGCTGCTGCGAGCGGAACGACCCAACGATGCCCTTGCCGATCGGGTAGAAAATGAAGACGCCCTCGAACAGCAAGATCGGTATCGCCAGCAGATACGGAAACCACCACCACGGGCGCATTCCGCGCCCGCGCGGGCGCTGGGCCCGGCGGGCGACCGCCTGCATTGCTGCAGGTCGGTCAGCCGTCGCCGTCACCGCGTCTCCGTCTCGGTGCGATCGCCGTCAAATCTGATGGCTGAGCTCATTCTCTGCCTGCTTCTGCGCTGCAGCCATCGCGTCTTCCACCGACGATCCTCCTGACACCGCATTGGCCATCGCCTTGGTGATGATCTGGCCCATCTGCGCGTACACGAAGGTGTAGTCACCCAAGATGTCGAACTCGCCGACGTAGTTCGTCTTCAAGTAGCCCGACATCCACGGAGTGGAGCTCAGATAGGTTGCGTACTCCGGCACGTAGTCACCGAAGTTGCTGAACGGGATGATCGGGTACCCGTTCGCCTTCGTCACCGCGTACAGGTTCTTTGGTTCGATCATGAACTTGACCAGGGACAACGCGGCGTCGCGGTTCTTGGACTCCTTCAGCACCACCATGGGGTGCAGCCGAGCGATGGCCTTGTTGCCCGGCCACGGTGGCGGCGTGCTGCGGAGGTTGGGGAACAGCTTGGGCGCCAGCGTCTTGAACGAGTTGATGCCCGCTGCGACGTTCAGGTTGTAGACGATGCGGTCGGATTGGTAGAGCTTGTTGATGGCCGCCTCGGAGCTGCCCTTCGGACCGGAGTTCTTGAGCAGTTCCATCCAGAACTTCATCGACTGGATCACCGGGTCCGAGGTCAGCTGCAGATTTTTGCCGCTGGCCCAGGCGCCGCCATAGGCGAGCGGGAAGTTCTGCAGCTGGTTCCACCAGTCCGCACCATCGGCGACGCTGTTCAGCAGGGCAGTGCCGTACTGATTTGGAGCGTGGGTAAGCGCTTTGGCGCTGTTCATCCACTCGTCGAGCGTGGTCGGCGGCGCGGAGAACCCACCCGCCTTCATCAGGCGCTCGTCGTAGGTCAGGGCGAAGGGAACATCGATCACGCCGAGCGCGTGCAGGTCACTGCCCAACTTGAACTGCTCGTGGGCCGGGATCGGCGTCAGCTTCAGATCTTCGGCGAGCGACTGCAGCGGGAGGGTTGCCTTGAACTTCGAGATCAAGGCTGATGCAAGCTCCGGCGGACACATCACCAGATCGGCATCGACCGACCCAGCCTGCGCCTGGGTGATCACGTTCTGATCGAAGGTGGCGAACGGCCAGCCGGTCCACTCCACCTTGATGTTCGGGTTCGCGGCCTCGAAGTCGCTGATGACCTTGAACCAGGCAGGCTTCTCTGCCTCCTCGAACTGTTCCCACGACATCAACTTCAGCGTCGTCTTGCCGTTCTTCTTGCCACCACCGCCGCCACCGCTGCTCTTGCCGCACGCGCTCAGCATCGCCGCTCCGGCGCCCACCGCCGCGACCGTTCCGCCGGCCCGGAGGAAGCCGCGTCGACTGACCGACCCGAGTCCCTGCGTGGCACCGACGATGTCAGTTGGCTTGCCCGTCATGTGTTCCCCTCATCTCTGGACGGCATTGCCTGAACAGATCGCCAGAACAACGCCCTGCTACCTCCGGTGCCCTGCCGGGCCAACACGCTCCCGCTGGGGGAATTCTCGAGAGCGATGTCACATCCCGTAGCGAGCATGCCTACCGTCTCGTCAACTGTCAACTGTCAAAGCCCGGTAACGTGCTGTTCATCCGGAGAATGTCAGCGCGGGCCTCCCCCGCACCCCCGGATCGACCGAGAACAGCGCTCCGGAAGCTCGGTGCGCGTCGAGGTCGGCGCCGATCTGCGACGTGGTGATGAACAGAGTGGCCAGGTCGTCGCCACCGAACGTGCACGCAGTGACCTGCCGGACGGGCAGCTCGATGACGGCGTCGAGACTGCCGTCCGCGGCGTAGCGCCGCACTGCGCCGCCGCCCATGAGCGCCAGCCAGACGCCGCCTTCGGCATCGACCACCAGCCCGTCCGGACCGCCGGCGTCCGCCGGGACGTCAACCCACCTGCGCCGCCCGGTCAACCCGGTTTCCGCCGAGTAGTCGTACACGTCGATGCGGTGCTCGGGGGTGTCGACGTAGTACGCCCGGCTGCCGTCCGGGGAGAAGTCGAACCCATTGGAAATGCTCACACCTCGTTGCACAACGGTGACCTCACCGTCCGGGTCGAGCCGGTAGAACGATCCGGCATGCGGCGTTTCGGCGTAGGCCATGGAGCCGCAGTAGAACCGGCCGTCGGGATCGCAGCCGCCCTCGTTGAGTCGGATTCCGGTGTCGTGGACCACCCCGGCGACGCGGCGCAGCTCGGTGAGCGGCCCGTCGGTCACGACGAAGTCGTCCTTCAACGCCAGCACGGCACCCCCTGACGCGCGGGGGCGGATCACCGCGGCTACCTCGCCCACATGGGTACGGCTCACTGCCCCGGTGCTCGCGTCGAGCTGCAACACGTCGCCGGCAAGCATGTCGACGAACCGGAGCCCGCCCCAACCGGCTGACCAACACGGCCCTTCCCCGTGGTAGATATCGGAATCGGTGAGCTGCTCGACTGTCGGCACCGGCTGTCCCTCCCGGGGAACGGACCGCTGTGATCCGTTCCCAACCCTAGTTGTTTACATTAGACTGTTAGCATGCCGCGATCAGTGTCCGGAACGGTGCATCCGTGGGTCGCTGAGGGCGCTACCCGCATCAGGTTCGCCACCTCCGCCGCGCCGTTGGGGACGTGGCCCGAGCTCATCGGGTTCGTGCAACGCGCCGAGAGCCTCGGCTTCGACGCATTCTGGGCCAATGACCATCCGCTACGGATCATGGACTGCTGGTCGCAACTGGCCGCCCTGGCGGTGCACACCGAGCGGATCAGGTTGTTCCCGCTGGTGAACTGCGTGCTGTATCGCTCCGCCGCGCAGACGGCGCGGCTGGCCGCAGATGTCGACCGGCTCAGCGACGGCCGGGTGATTCTGGGTGTCGGGATCGGCGACGACACCGACGAGTTCGAGGCACTGGGCACACCCTTCCCGCCGGCGCGCGAGCGGCAGAGCCGGCTGGAGCAGGTCGTGAACGAGGTGCGGGGGTTCTGGGGCGATGGCGACCAGCCGCCGACGATGTCTCCTCCGCCCCTGCAGCAGCCGCGCATCCCCATCCTCATCGCCGGCGGCGGGGAGCGCATCACTCTGCGCCAGGTGGCGCAGTACGCCGACATGGCCAACTTCGGACCGCACGAATGGACCGGGGGCGCGTACGACGTGGAGGCTGTCGTTCGCAAGCTTGCCGTGCTGCGCCGGCACTGCGACGAGGTCGGCCGCCCCTACGAGGCGATCCTGCGCAGCTACTACGCGCCACTGGTTGTGCTTGCCGCGGATCGCGCCAGGCTGCAGGAGAAGGCGGCCACGGTCACCGCGAATCCGCGGGAGCACTTCCTCCCCCTGGTCGCCACCCCCGACGAAGCTGTCCGCCACTTCCAGGCACTGGCGGACGCCGGGATGCAGTACTTCCTCGCCAACACGCGCGCGGCGGATATCGAAACGCTGGAGCTGCTCGCCGAACACGTGCTTCCGGCAGTCCACGTGGATACTGCCTAGGACGCCACAGGTTGGCCGACGGTGCCGGCGATGTTTGCGGTCAGGTTGCCGCCGTCGACGGGAACCACGACACCGGTCACCATGGCGGACGCGTCGGAAGCGAGGAACAGGGCGGGGCCGACGATGTCCTCGGCGCGCACCAGCCGGCCGAGCGGCACTCCACCCAGGAATGTGTCACCCACCGATCTTCCGTCGGCACCCGTCTCGGCCATCCACTCCCGCATGCCGGGCGAGTCGACCTGGGACGGTGCGATGGCGTTGACCCGCACGCCGCTGGCACCCCACTCCAGGGCCAACTCGCGCGTCATGTGATTGACCCCTGCCTTCGCCACGCTGAACGCAAAGTTGCCGCGTCCCATGCCCGAACAGCCACACGTCGAGCTGATGTTGACGATGCTGCCGCGACCACGTGCGATCATCGGCCTGCCGACCCGTTGGCTCATCAGGAAGCAGCCGGTCAGATTCAGCTCCGTGACATCGTGCCAATCCGCCAGGGTCAGTTCGTGCGGCAGGCGGCGGCGGTTTCCGCCGGCGTTGTTGATGAGGGCGTCGATCTTGCCGAAGCTTCCGACCACCTCGCTGACCAGCTCGTCCACCGAAGCGGGATCGGTGATGTCACACACGACCTGGTGGGTAGGCGTGTCGATCTCGTCCGCGACCGCCCGCAGCCCGACCGCATCGCGGTCCACCAAGACCACGGTGGCGCCGTTCGCGGCGAACCCCGTACTCAGGGCCGAGCCGATCAGGCCGGCGGCGCCGCTGATGATGACGATTCGGCCGTCAAGACGCAGGGTGGTCTCGCTCGTCATGATTCTCCCTGTCCGCTGTCGATCACCGTGGCGCAACGGCCTCGGGCCGGTTCTGCGGCGCGATGACGACCGTGCCGTGCGACACGGACCCGGTGGTGAGGTACTCGATCGAGTCGCTGATCGTCCAGTGCGAGAGCCGATACGCGGCCCGAACCGAAGCAGCTGCGCAGTGCGGAGTGAGCAGCGTGTTCGGCGCCGACAACAACGGCGAGGTGGCGGGCAGCGGCTCCTCGGCGAACACATCCAGGCCGGCACCACCGATATGACCACTGTGCAACTGGTCGGCCAGGGCATCCTCGTCGATGATCCCACCGCGTGACACGTTGATCACGATCGCTCCGGGAGCCAGCAAGCTCAGCTCGGGTGCGCCGATGAGGTTCTTGGTGTCATCGACCAACGGCAGATGCAGGCTCAGCGCATCACTTCCGGCGAGTGCGGACGCCAGATCCGGTGCCCGCCGTACTCCGTTCGACAACTCGATGGAGCCCGGGTCGTACACCACGACTTCGCCGACCAAGGGCTTCGCCCGATCGATGAACGCTCCACCGATACGGCCGCCCCCGACAACAGCGAGGCGAGTTTCGTCCAGCGGCTTGATTCCGGCCAAGTTCAACGGTCCCGACCAGTCTGCCCGGACAAATCGGTCAGCCGGCATCAGGCGGCGCTGCAGAGCCAGCAGCAAAGCCAGCGCGTGGGAGGCCACCTCCGGGGCGCCGTACGCGGGCTGGTTGATCACGGCAATGCCGCGAGCGGCCGCAGTGGCGAGGTCGATCGTGTCCAAACCGACGCCGGCCCGCCCGATCAGCCGCACCGACGGTGCGAAGCATTCCAGGACGTCAGCGCTGAGCCGTTGCAGCGTGACCACCACAGCATCGACGCCTTCAGTCGCCGCTGTCGTCGCCGGACCGCCGGACAGATCCACCCAGCACACCTCGGCCCGATCGGCGAAGTCCGCAGCAATCTCCTCGCGATTGCCGAACGCCGTGTCGGCAACCCCTATCACCATCCGGCTCATGAACGGCTCCTGTCACCGACGCGCAACGCTTCCAGTTCCGCCCAGAGTGGCGCGGCGACGGCTACCCGGCCGGCCGGCTGCCCGGCCGCGGTGCGCGCCTCGACGTCGCCGGGCAACAGCACCGGCGCAGCCGGATCAACCGGCCTACTGCGCAGGATGCGGTCGCGGTCTTCCTCGATGATCGACGCGAACTCGTCGAGGTCCTGCAGACGATCTACCGCCAGAGCCAAGAGCACCAGGCCGTTGGTCTCGCCGAAGCGCGGGTTGCTCGGCCGGCTGCCGGTCAAGGCGTCGCCGAGCAATTGGATGACGACGCTCAGCGCGTACCCCTTGTGCAGACCGAACGGCAGGATCGCGCCGCCGGCATAGAAGTCGTTGGGGTCGGTCGTCGGCCGGCCGTCTGCGGTCTGTACCCCGCCCGGCGGCACCTGCTTGCCGTTGCGGGCCGCCACGCGCACCTTGCCTTCGGCCACTGCCGCAGTTGCGAAGTCCAGCACGACGGGCCGGTCTGCGGTCGGCACTGCAACTGCCAGCGGATTGGTGCCCAGGACTCGGTCCAGACCACCGAAGGCCGCTACTGCCGGACCACAACTGAGGAAGCCGAGCCCGACCATGCCCTCGGCGGCAATGCGCTCCACCCACTCGCCGAGCCGACCGGCGTGATTGCAGTTGCGGACCGACACCAGCCCGACGCCCGTCTCGGTCGCGATGTCGCTGGCAGTACGGGCCGCCAGTCTCGCCGAGAGATTGCCCCATCCCCAGTTGCCGTCGACCACCGCGGTTGAGCCGGAGCGCTCGACGACGACCGGCTCGGCGGCGGCCTGCACCTGGCCCTTTTCGGCCAGCTCGCGGTACTCGAGGACCCGGACCAGGCCGTGCGAGGCATGACCCATCTGCTCGGCAAGGACGAGCGACCGGGCGACGAGCAAAGCGTTGGCTTCCGACGTTCCGGTCAGCTGTAGCACTGCCGCCGCGGTGTGCACGGCCTCCTCGGCGCTGGGAAACACCACAGTGCCCTGGACTGCTGCGGCCGCGCTCATGCCGTCGCCCCAGCACGGACCGTCTCCAGGACGTCGGCTGCACCGACGCCGAGCAGCCGCGTATCGCTGGTTGTCGTCACCATGTCGAAGCCCAGTTGGCCCCAGTGCACCGCGTCGTGGGCATCGGCAGTGTGCGCGACAGAGATCTTGCCGGTCTGCCGGCAGGCCTCGAGGACTCGTTCGGTCATTTCGTGCAACAGGACATTGTCGGTTCGCCAGTTCAGCTCGCCGCCGTGCGAGAGAGACAGGTCCTGCGGACCGATGTAGGCACCGTCCACGCCTGGAACCTCCAGAATCGCGTGCAGGTTGTCCATGCCGGACTTGGTCTCGATCTGCGCCAGGCAGACCGCATGGCGGTCGCCCACGTCCGGCGTGTAGTTGTCGTGCTGCATGGCAACCCGCCACGGACCGAAGCTGCGGAAGCCGTTCGGCGGGTACCTGCAGGCGGCTGCCGCCTGCGCTGCTTCCTCCGCGGTGTCCAGCATCGGCACGATGATTCCCTGCGCGCCAGCGTCGAGAGCGGCCATCGCCGCGGCAAGGTCGGCCTTCCACGGGATCCGCACGAGGGTGGGGACGTCGGCGAGCGAGGTAGCGGCGAGCATGCTGGCCAGCCGTTCCGTCCCGCTGCTCGGTGCATGCTGCAGGTCGATGACGAGCCAGTCGAAACCGGCTCGAGCCATGATCTCTGCAGCCAGCGGGCTGTTCGTGCTGACGAATGCCCCCCATAGGACTCCGCCACTGCCCACTTCGTCGCGAAGCACCTTCACGCAGACCGGACCTCCCCTGAAGGCCGCAGCGCAGGAGAGGCAGCGAGCCTGCTGCGATGCTAGATACGGCGACAGTGAACTGTCAACAATGCACGTCAGAGGCGGGACTTTACCTCGCCGAGCGGCTTCTCGACCTCGGCTTGCGCGGCTTGGCTTCCAGCAACGACGCGACGCCGGCCACCGCCAACAGCTCGTCGGGCGCTTCTCCCGGAGCGAAGCTCTCGAGGATCCGGCGGTAGGCGAACTGGATGTGCGTGCCGACCACTGCCACCAGCGCTTCCTCGTCGCGAGAGCGGAGCACGTCCAGGATCTCGGTGTGCCCGCGAGCCATATTCTCGCGCCAATCCGGATTGGCCAGATTTCTCGACAGCAGGAACCGGTACACCTGCAGCCTGATGTTCGACCAGCTCAGGTACAGCCGTTCGTGGTGAGCGGCGCGGTAGAACGCATCGTGGAACTGGACGTCCAGATCGGCCGCGTCCTGTTCGGTCGGCTTGTTGCCCAGCCCTTTGACGAAGGCGGCAAGCGCTTTCTCCAAACGGTCGAGGTCAGCGGCCTCGGCGCGGCGCACGGCGAACCGCGCGGCAAGGATCTCCAGCACAATGCGCAGGCTGTAGACCTCCTCGAGGTCCTCGCGGGACAGTTCGACGACGGTCGCCCCGTGATGAGGAGTGAGCGCGACCAGCCCGTCGCGCTCCAACGCACCGAAGGCATCGCGGATCGGACCACGGCTGACCTGGAGCATTTCGGCGAGGCTCTCCTCGCGCAGCCGCTGGCCGGGCGCGAACTCGCCTGTCAGGATCGCGTCACGAAGCCGGTCGGCGACCTCGTCGCCCAGCGTGTGGCGCTTCGCCGGAGCCAGGGATTTCACGACCGCTACACCGCCCCTCCGATTGACTACTGTCAACGACAAACGGTAGCAGCGCCGGTTTGACGAGGCATGCCTACACCGGCCGCTGTGCGATCGCAGCCGGGCATCACCGCTGACTCAGCCGAGTACGTCGAACGGCAGACCGTTGGCGCCGTCACAAGTGATCGCGCACGCCTCGCGGTACAGGTCGGTCACCACGTCGGGACGCTCCCGCCAGAGGTTCGTCGTCTCGAACGGGTCCGCGTGCACGTCGTACAACTGCCCGGCTGGATGCTCGGCATCCCACGGGGGTGCGGTGTGCGCCTTACCGGTGCCGGTGGAGAACAGTGCGGAGATCGACGGTTCGGAGAAGCCGCCGCCGGAGCCCTCGGAGAACAGCGCCTTCCATCGACCCCGGCGGATCGCGAAGCGACCGGCCAGGCTGTGGTGCACGATCGCCCGCTCGTAGTCGGCAGTGCTCGCACCGGCCAGGACGCCGAGCATCGGCCGTCCGTCTTCGGCAGCGCCCGGTGGCAGATCGATGCCGAGCGCATCCGCAATGCTGGGCAGGACATCGGTGAGACAGAACGGCGCATCATTCGTGCTGCCAGCGGCGAACCGGGCCGGCCACCGCGCGATGAACGGCTCGCGGTGCCCGCCGTCCCACAGGTCCCCCTTCTGCCCGCGCCAGTCACCGTTCGGCTTGTGCCGGGTCGGATCGCCGTCGTCGGTGAAGTAGGTCACCGCTCCGTTGTCTGAGGTGACGATGAAGAGGGTGTCGTCGAGAACGCCGAGGTCGGCCAGGGTGCCGCGCAGCTGTCCCACCATCCAGTCGACGAGGCAGACGCCGTCAGCGCGATCACCCAGCCCGGACCGACCCCGGATGAATCCAGGAGGCACGTTCGGACGATGCGGTGCGGACGGAGCGAGATAACAGAAGAACGGCTGGGTGATGCTCCGATCGCTGAGCCAGCGGCACGCCTCGGTGACGAACCGGACGTCGGCCTCGTCCTCGCGCCAGTGCTCGACCTGCAGGCCGGGCCGCTGCTCGGTGAGGTAGACCTCCTTCTCCCGGTTCGGGATGCCCACGGTGCGGTCCTGCTCGAGGAAGCAGTACGGCGGCATGTCCAACGATCCGGCGATGCCGAAGAACCGGTCGAAACCGAGGTCGGTGGGACCGCCGGTGAACGGCGCGGTGTAGTCGATGTCGTTGCCGAAGTCGGTGTCGACGCTGTCGTGCAACTGCGCGCCGTCGGCGAACGCGTCGCGAACCGTGCCGTCGGTGTGCCGCCATCCGAGACCGAGGTGCCATTTGCCGAAGCCGCCGGTGGCATACCCGGCGTCGTGCAACGCCGACGCCAGCGTGGACCGGCTGGGCTCGACGATAGCCGGGCCGTGGCCCATCAGCACGAAGTTCTTCAACGGCCCGCGCCAGGCGTACCGGCCGGTCATCAGGGCGTACCGGCTCGGCGTGCACACTGCCGATGCGGCGTGACAGTCGGTGGCCCGGACTCCCTCAGCCGCGAGGCGGTCGATGTTCGGCGTGGGGATCGCCGAGCCGTAGCAGCCGAGGTCGCCCCACCCCATGTCGTCGGCCAGCACCACCACGACGTTGGGCAGCCGGGACCGCTCAGCCATGCGGGCAGCTCGGCTTGCCGGTCAGATCCGAACGGGTGATGGCCTCGGCCATCGCCTGGTAACCGGCATCATTCGGATGAAGATCTCCGACGGTGTGATACTGCGGTGCGATGGTGAGCGGGTCGGCTGGATCCCGCAGCGCCTTGTCGAAATCGGCCACCCCGTCGAACTGGCCGCTGCTGCGTATCCACTGGTTGACCGACTGCCGGGTCTGCTCGTGCTCCGGGGTGTCGTAGACAGAGTCCTTGAACGGCGTGATGGTGCCGCCGAGGATGCGAAGGCAGTGCGAGTGGGCCATCGTGATGAGCTGCTGCATCCCGTCGATGATCTGCTGGCCGGTCGCATCGGCCCCGATGTCGTTTACGCCCTCCAGCAGGATGACGGTGCTCGCCCCCGGTTGCTCCACGACGTCACGCTGGAACCGGTGCAGGGCGGCCTCCCCACCCGCCGTCGTGTCGGTCAGGAGCCGATTGCCGCCGATGCCTTCGTTGAGAACCGCGTAGCGGTCGAACCGGCGCGCCAGCCAGTCGGGATAGGTGTGCGCCGCGTCGATCGTCGAATAGGCGCCGTCGGTGATGGAGTCGCCGAGCGCAACGACCGTTCCAGCCAGCGGCCGGCTCAGCACGTCCACGCCGTCGAGGAAGAACCATGACGGCGTGATGCTCTGATAGGGAGAGCCGCCCGGCTCGGTCGTCCAGTCGCCCGGCCCGGAGATGTAGCTGGTGGTCTGCGCCTTGTTGTGCCAGGTCGCCGGCCCGGTCGGTCCGGCGAGGTACATGCTGACGACGAGGTTGCGGCCCTTCCGGGTATGGAACGGCACCGCGTCGCTCACCGCCTCCGCGCCGGGCCCGATCGTGATCGATTGGGTCTGCCCGAACGTGACGACACGCTGCGTCTTGGCTACGACTGTCGGCCCCACATTTTGCTCAGCCACGGCGACCTTGCCGACTGTCAAGGCTGAGGTGCCGTAGCGATTGGATATCCGGACCCGCACCGCCTGCCCGTCCGCCGTGGGACGCAGCACCATCCGCACCGTCTGGTTGACGAAGCCGTCGTGACTCGGACCGCTGGCAACCGGCGGCTGCGGCGCGGTCCGCCACGCCGCCTGCCAGCTGGTGGTCGTCGGGTGGCCGGGCGCGGCGAAGGCACAGATCGGGATCGCGAGTGCGGCGGCGCTCACCGAGACAGCCAGCATCGCCCGGAAGCGTCCGGACCCTCGCGCCGGTGTGCGGCGCGCGGACTTGGGTGGGCTCGGGTTCATGTCTGGCAGCTCCCGTCCTGGCTCTTCACGATGCGGATCGCATTGGTGGTCGCGGGATCGATCTGGAAGTCACCGGTCGCTGCGCTGGAGATGCAGGTGTTGTCGGTGAACACGTTCACGAAATTCGTGTCGCGGACCTTGTGGGTGCTGTCGATCCCTTGCACCACATTGGGATTCTGGAAGTTGGAGTAGGCATGGATGTTGCGGAAGATCAACTGGTCGAGCTCGCCGTAGCCCAGCGCCGGGTCGTACCACTTGTTGTTCTCGACGGCGAGGTAGAACAGCCGCCAGGTCGCGTTCTCGACGCGGATGTTCTCGAACAGATAGCGGTTCGGCGTGCCTGCTCCGGCATGGAGCGCTCGAAAGATTGCGGTCTTTTGAATCTGGTAGTGCTCGGCATGAATGACGTCGTCGTCGTACACGTGGAAATTCGCCGGATCCTGCTCGACATTCCAGCTGATCATGAACGAGGCGCCGTTCTCCAGCTGCCAGATGGTGTTGCGCCGGGCGATCGTGTCACCCCAAAAGAGCTTGATCGAATCGTCGTTCACCTTGACGAAATTGTCTTCGAGCACGCTCTTGTTGCCGCCCACCATGCCGTCGGTCGAGTACCACCACGACATCACCTTGATGTTGTGGATGGTCGTGTACTGCGCTAATGCCCGGACATTGAAGCGCGGGCCGTTCACCAACGTGATGCCCTCGATGAGCACGTTGGACGAGGACTGATCAGCAATGTCGATCATCCCGGGCGCATTCTTGTTGCTGTCCTGATTGCCGGTATCCATGAACAGGCCGTCCATGACACCGCGTCCCTTGATGGTGACGTTGTGCACCGGCCCGTTCGCAATGAACGCGCCTTGTACGTACGCGCCGCCGGCGAGATAGACGGTTTCGTTGTCGTGCAACACGTTGCCACTGCCGATCGCATGCACCCCCGGGCCGAAGTAGAGGACGTTCGGATCGCCGGTGGCCGGAGGCGTCGCGACCTCGGGTGGATTGGCGAACACCAGCATCGGGTGCACGACCGGGTTGTGGATGTTCGGGTCGAACTCCACCGAGATGTTGCGCGGCTGGCTCATGGTGAACGTACACACCCCGGCGCTGTAGGACGTGCTGAGTGCGGCCGAGTAAGGCCGCACCATGCACCCAGTCAGCCCCGCAGAGTTCAGTGCCGTGACCTGCACCGTCACCGAACCGGCGAAGGAGAAGCTCGTCCATGATGTGTCAGCTTCGCGGTTGGTGTCGGTCTTGCGGGCCAACGCCTTGTAGACGAAGGAGGGTTGCGGACCGCCGGACTGCTGCACCGTCACGCTGTACTGGTCGGACGCGGCGACGCCGGAGGGCCCGGGATACGTGCTCAGCTGCGCGGGGCCACTCGGCGGGTTGATGTCGCCATAGGTCAGCTGTGCCCGGTGCGACGCAACATCGGCGTCGGTTGCTGCGGTTGAGCTGGTGATGCTGTCGGCGATCGAGTCGACGGTGGGAATCGCGCCGTTGATCGGTGTCGTGGTGCCGCCGAAGTCGTACTGATAACCCGTGTACGGGGCGCCGTTCGCCGATGCCGTGCCTGGCACCAGCAGCGCTGCCGCGCAGGCGGTCACCAGAATCAGCGCGCGCCTCATGATCGGCACCGCCCGCCTCGGTCGGCGGCGACGGTGATCGCGTCAGAATTGCTCTGGTCGATCGTCATGTCGGCACCCGCCGCGTCGCGGACACAGCGCCCTCCGATCGAGACGTCCAGGAACGTCACGCCGGCAACGGTGTGCTGCGGGTCCACGCCGTGCACCTGGCTCGGGATCGTGAACGGACCGGCCGCGGTGATGTCGCGGAAGATCAGGTCCCGGATCTGGCCGTACCCGAGGGTGGGGTCGTACCACTTGTTGTTCTCGATGGTGATGTCGAAGAGGCGGTAGTGCGCGTCCTCCACCCGGATGTTCTCGAACAGATAGCGGCTCATCGTCCCGGCTCCGGCGTGCAACGCCCGGAAGATTCCCGATTTCTGGATGGAATTGTGCTCGGCATGGATCACGTCGTTGTCGTAGACGTGGAAGTTCTGACTGTTCTGCTCGATGTTCCAGCTGATCATGAACGGCGCACCGTTCTCCAGCTGCCAGATCACGTTGTGCCGGGCGATCGTGTCGCCCCAGAACAGCTTCATCGAGTCGTCATTCACCTTGATGAAGTTGTCCTCAAGCACGCTTTTGTTGCCGCCGACCATCCCGTCGGTGGAGTACCACCACGACATGACCTTGATGTTGTGGATGGTGGTGTACTGGGCCAGCGCGCGCACGTTGAACCGCGGGCCGTTGACGAAGGTGATCCCCTCGATCAGCACGTTGGACGAGGACTGGTCGGCGATGTCGATCATTCCCGGCGCGTTCTTGTTGCTGTCTTGGTTGCCGGTGTCGAGGAACCCACCGTCGATGATGCCCCGGCCCTTGATGGTGACGTTGTGCACCGCCCCGTGCGCGATGAAGGCGCCCTGGACGTAGGCGCCGCCGGCGAGATAGATGGTCTCGTTGTCGTGCAGCTCGACACCGGCGCCGATCGAGTGCAAGCCCGGGCCGAAGTAGAGGACGTTCGGGTCACCGGTGGCCGGCGGGGTGTCGGTCTCCGGCGGGTTGGCGAAGACGAGCATCGGGTGGGTCACGTAGGCACCGGCTTGCGGGGTGAACTCGACGGACAGGTTCTGTGCCTTGGTCAACCCGAACACACAGGTGTGCCCGATCAGCACCGAGGTGATCCGCGCGGACTCGGGGCGGACCAGGCACCCGGTGGCCGCCGTGGGCTGCAGCTGGGTCACCTTCACGATGACGAACCCTGCGAAGGAGAACGACGTCCAGGAGGTGTCCGCTTCCTTGTTCGTGTCGGTCTTGCGGGCCAGCGCCTGATACACGAACGAGGGTTGCGGGCCGTGAAGCTGCTGCACGGTGACTCGGTACTGGTCGGACGCTGCAGTGCCCGCAGGCGCTGGGTAGGTCCAGACGGCGGCGCGTTGCCGTGGTGGGTCGATATCGCCGTAGGCGAGCTGTGCGCGATGCGCGGCCACCTCGCGCGCGGTCTGATCGGTCGAGGCAGTGATGCTGTCGGCGAGGGAATCGACCGAGCTCAGCGGCCCATCGACCGGGCTGACCGAACCGCCCTGGTCGTAGCGAGTGCCCTGATAGTGACGGCTCTGTGCCGAGGCCGGTGCGGCGGTGAGCAGCAGGGCTGCCGCGCCGAGTAGCGCGGTTGCGGCAAGTCTGGTCTTCATCGGTGCCCTCCGCAGTTCTGCGACTTCATGATCCGGATCTGTCTCGTGGCGGCCGGGTCGAGCTGCAGGTTCGCCTGTGCCGCATTCGTCAGGCAGGTGCCACCCATCTGTACGTCCACGAGGTTGATGTCGGTGAACCCGTGGTCGGCGTCGATGCCGTTCATCACGCTGGGCAGCTGGAATGCACTCGCCGCCGGGGCGACGATGTTGCGGAAGATCATTTCCGAGAACTGTCCGTAACCGAGCGTCGGGTCGTACCAGGTGTTGTGCTCCACGTTCAGGTAGAACAGCCGCCACGTCGCATCCTCGATGCGGATGTTCTCGAAGAGGTATCGCTGCAGATGCCCCTTCCCGGCATGCCTGGCGTCGAAGACACCTTGGGTTGCCGCGGCGTACTGCTCCACATGGATGACGTCGTTGTCGTACACGTGGAAGTTGGCCGAGTCCTGCTCGATGTTCCAGCTGAGCATGAACGGCGCGCCGTTCTCCAACTGCCACACCACGTTGTCCCGGACGACGCTGTCGCCCCAGAACAGCTTCAGCGAGTCCTCGTTGACCTTCACGAAGTTGTCCTCGACCAGGCTCTTGTCGCCGGCGACGATGCCGTCGGTGTTGATCCACCAGCCGATCATCTTGACGTTGCGGATCGTGGTGTACTCGCTCAGTGCGCGGACATTGAACCGCGGGCCGTCGACCAGCGTGATCCCGTCGATCAGGACGTTGCGTGAGGTCGGGTTGGTGGCACACGTCCGGGCCGGGTCACCCCCGGTGTCGCACAGGATGTCGATCAACCCGGGCTGCTTCTTGTTCTGCGCCTGATTGCCGGTGTCCATGAACAGGCCGTCGATCGTGCCGCGGCCCTTGATGACGACGTTCTGCACGTCCGTGCCGTGGAACGCGCCCTCTACCCAGGCGCCGCCGGCGAGGTACACCGTCTCGCCGGAGTGCAGTTGCACGTCTGACCCCAGCTGGTGCACCCCAGGGCCGAGGTAGAGCACGTTCGGGTCGTCCGGCGACGGAACGTCACGCTCCAAGGGGTCGGCGAACACCAGCATCGGATGGGTGATCACCGCGCCGGTCTGCGGGGTGAACTCCACCGAGAGGTTGGCCGGCTTAGCAAGCAGGAAGTAGCAGATCCCGCCGAGGAACCATGACCTGATCCCGGCCGACGTCGGGCGCACCAGGCAGCCGGTCGCCGGCGCACCGGTCTGGTTTCGTACCGACACCACTGCTGCTCCGTTGAAGGAGAACGTGGTCCACGAGGTGTCCAGCTCTCGGTTCCCCGGCCGGCGGGCGGCCCGGGTGTAGACGACCGGGTCGTACTGCCTGCCCAGCTGAGTGATCCGGGCGGAGTACTCGGTGGAAGCCGGCACGGTCTCCGGTCGCGGATAGGTGACCACCCGGGCCGGCCCGAACACTGAGTAGGTGTCGGCCCGGCTGTAGGGCAGCGTGGCACGAGTGCGGGCCAGATCGGCGAGCATCTGGTTCGTGGCCGAGGTGATCTGGCCGGCCAGCTGATCGACGCCGGGTTCCGCGCCGTTGATTGGAGTGACGCTGCCGAGGTCGTACTGGGTGCCCAGGTATCGCTGCGGGTGTGCGCCGGCAGCCGGCCCGAGGGCGCCGGCAAGAGCTATAGCGATGATCAGGCAGAGCACGGAACGCAATGCGTGACGCATGGGGGGGAACCTTCCGTCGGAGCGGGTTCGGCTCAGCCGAAGCGCAGCTGATATTCGGCCTCGGGATTCCATTCGTTGAGACCCGGTAGCCCGTGGGCCGCAGCCAGCACGTAGTGGTCGTAGGTCTCGACCATGCGCTCGCGCAACAGCTCGTGGTGCCGGCGGATCTCCGCTGCGGAGTTCGGGTCGTCGATCAGGTTGGTCTGCTCGTACGGGTCCTCGACGAGATCGAAGAACTGCCACGGCTTGCCGCCGTGAGCGTCACCGAGAACGGTGTACTTGTACCGCTCGCTGCGAAAGCCGCGCCACGTGTCCTCGTGGAAGACGATGTCCGGCCGCAGCTCGGAGACGAATTCCAGCATCACTCCAGGGCGGTCGAGGTGGGCTGCCTCGCCACGGATCAGCGGCGACAGGTCGGCACCTGGCTTGGCATCGCGCGGTGTGATGCCGGCCATCCCGAGCAGCGTCGGGAACAGGTCCTCGGTGCACATCGGGTCGGCGACGACCTGCCCTGCCGGTCCGCCGCGCGAGACGATGAACGGCATCCCGATGGACTCCTCCCACGGTCTTTGCTTGGCCAGCAGGCCGTGACAGCCGAGCAATTCGCCGTGGTCGGAGGTGAGCGCGATGATGGTGTTGTCCAACGTCCCGGCATCGCGCAGCGCCTGCACCAGCCGGCCTACGTTGTCGTCGAGGTTCTCCACCATGGCGTAGTAGATGCGCAGGTTGTCCTCGAGTGACCCGGCATCGGTGCTCCGGTTCTTGTAGTCCTTGTCGACGTCCACGTTGGGCCGCAAGGTGATTTCGCGGTCCCGCCACCGATCGAGGTACTCCGGCGGCGCGGTGAAGATCGGATGCGGCGGCTCCACTGAGATCACCGAGGCAAACGGTTGGTCACGTTGCTGGCTCACGTAGTCGATGGCCAGGTCGAAGAGACCGTCGGTCTGGAACCCGTCGATCTTGTGCATCGTCGGGTCGGCTTCGTTCGAGTAGTACGTGTCCCACGGGTCGTTGCAGATGTCGAAGCCGGCGAAGCGCTGGAACCGGCCCTGGAACGGCCGTGGCACCGGAGTGCGCGACGCCTTCACCACAGTGTGGCCGGGCAGATGACCGAAGTTGCCGTACAGATGCCACTTGCCGAACAGTGCGGTGGCGTAACCGGCATCGTTGAACTCGTCGGCCAGCGTCCGCTCGGCCGGCGACATGCGCCACTCGATGGACGGGATGAACCGGGTGTGCGCGTACTCGCCGGTCATCAGGCTGAACCGGTACGGAACACAGACCGGGTAGGTGGAGCAGGAGTTCTCGAACCGGGTACCGGTGGCAGCCAGTTCGTCGATGTTCGGCGTGGCGACGTTCGGGTCGCCGTAGGCGCCCAGGGCCTGCCGGCGTAGCTGGTCGGAGATGATCAAGACGATGTTGGGGCGGGTCATGTGCACTGCCTTCTACTTGATGCCACCGGAGGTCAGCCCCGCGACGAAGCGGCGCTGCATGAACAGGAACAGGAGCACTACAGGGCCGAGCATGAAGATCGCTGCCGCGCTGGTGAGACCCCAGTCGGTCGAGTTCTGGTCCTGGAACGCGAGGAAACTCGTGGAGATGGGCCGCTTGGTCGGATCATGGATGAACGTGATGGCCCAGAAGAACTCGTTCCACGCCCACAACGCCACGATCAATCCGACGGTGAGCAGGCCCGGCCGGGCCAGCGGCAACACCACTTTGGTGGCGATCTTGAGCTCTGACGCACCGTCCAGGCGAGCCGCTTCGACGAAGTCGTTCGGAATCTTGATCAGGAACGAGCGCAGCAGCAGCGTCGCGAACGGCGCGTCGGTCGCCCAGTAGATGACGATCAACCCGAACAAGTTGTCGGTGAGGTGGATCTGCGTCCAGAGGAAGAACAGCGGGACGACGAACAGCTGCACCGGCAACGCGCTGCCCAGGAACAGGTAGGCGATCACGCCACCGCCGCCGGGTGGCGACAGGAAGGTCAGCGAGTAGGCAGCCAGCCCGGCCAGCACGCACGAGCCGAGCACCGCCCCGGAGCAGATGATCAGACTGTTGCGCATGGTGATCGCGAAGTCGCCCTGGGTCCACGCGTCGGTGAAGTTGGACAGGCTCAGCGACTTCGGCGGGGTGAGCGGATTGGCGCCGATCTGCGCGTTGTTCTTGAACGCGTTGAACAGGATCGCGACCATCGGACCCATCGCGAACAGGGCCAGCACGATCAGCACGATGTAGGTCGGGATGCGGCGCGACCGGCGGATCCGGTTCGGCGCCGTCAACGTCGACCGTGGTTCGGCCACTTCTGTCGGTGGGCTCAGCGTCGAGGTCATCGGCTCAGTCCTCCCAGCCACGTTTGCGCAGCCATCGGTAGGCCAGCAGGATCAGCCCGACGACAACCGTCATGGTCAGTCCAAGTGCGGCTGCGTATCCGGCCTCGTACTGGTTGAAGGCGTGGTTGTACATGACGGTGGCCACTACATCGCTCGAACCGGCCGGCCCACCCTGGGTCATGATGAAGATGTAGTCGAACGCCTTCAGCGTCCAGATCACCGACATCAGCACGAGGAACACCATCGTCGGCCTGATGCCCGGCAGCGTGACAGCCTTGAACTGCTGCCAGCGGCTGGCGCCGTCGACTTTCGACGCGTCGTAAAGCTGCGGGTCGACACCCTGCATCGCGGCGAAGTAGATGATCGCGGTGAATCCCCAGAAGTGCCAGTCGACCACGAAGTTCACCGCGTACAGCGACAGCTTCGGATCGCCCAGGAACGAGATGTCTGAACCGAATTGATGCGCCACTCCGCTGTCCGGCGACAGCAGCATCTTCCATACCGCCGCATTGACCACGCTCGCCGAGATGTACGGGATGAAGTACAGCGCCCGGAACAGCATCTGGCCGCGTTGGATCTGCCCGAGCAGGTAGGCGCCGAGCAATCCGAGGACGGACGGCACGATGAGGAAAAGCACGAGCCAGATCAGGTTGTGCTCCAGCGCCGCGTGCACCTCGGGATCCTTGAACGCCCGCGTGTAATTGGCGAAACCGGTGAAGGTGGCCGGACCGAGCCCGCTCCAGTCGGTGAACGAGTACCAGACCGTCGCGATCGACGGGCCGAGCACCACGATGATGTTGAGCACCAGCAGCGGCGCCAGGAAGGCCCAGCCGATCAGCGCCCGCCGGCGTCGGGCCGCCCGGGCGCCGGGCGTCAGCGCTGCCCGGCGGGCCCGGCGACCCGGCCGGGCCGGGTGGGTCGAGGTCGGTGCCGTTGCGGTGGTCACCGTTGCGGTCACCGCTTGATGATCTGCGGGATCGTGCCGGCCGACTTCTCGGCCTTGAACTGCTTGGCAAGATCCGCGCAGTACTGCGACGGGGTGGACTTGCCGGTGAGCACCTTGTCCAACCCCTGGTAGATGAAGACGTCGGACTTCGGCGGCCACCAGGTCCAGGTGACGTAGCCGTACTTCCCTTGCGATACCGCGTCATTGACGCTGGTGAGCACCCGCTTGGCGCGCGGGTCGATCGTCGACGGGATCTGCGAGGGATCGAAGTCGATGGGGATGTTGTAGGTCGCCGGCACGTCGGCCATCCGCTTCAGCGCGGCTTCCTTGTCGCCGAAGTAGTAGTTCAAGAACTTGGCGGCGGCATCCTGGCTCTTGCTTGCCTTGTTGATGGCCAGCGAACCACCGATACCGACCTCGAACAGCGGGTAGGTGACGTCCTTGCTCAGCGCCGGGAGCGGCATCCAGTCCCAGTCGTTGCCGTTGCCGGCCTTCGATCCGAAGTAGGTACCTACCTGGCTCATGAACCACTCGCCCTGCGGGATCATCGCAATCTTGCCCTTGCCGAACTGCGCGCCGAGTTCTTGCGACGGCACCGAGAAGTACTTCTTGGTGCCGTCGGCGAGCCAGCCCTTGTCGAAGTAGGACTTCAACAGCTGGACAGCCTCGACGAAGATCGGGTCAGTGAACTCGACTTCACCGGTGAGCGCCTTGTAGATCGCATCCGGCCCGGCGTAGTGGTTCCAGAACACCGTCATCAGCCACTCCGACGCAGCGGCCCAGTCCACATTGGACGAGCCGAACGGCGTGATGCCCTGACCCTTCAACTCGGTAGCCAGCGCCTCCAACTCGTCCCGGTTGGTCGGCTGCTTGTATCCCTTGTCCGCGAACAAGGTCTTGTTGTAGTAGAGCAACATCGTGTCGATGCGCAGCGGCAGCGCGAAGATCTTGCCGTCGTTGGTGAATGCGCTCATCGCCCACGACTTGAGCTTCGAGGACCAGTCGTACTGCTTCGAGTACGCGGTCAGGTCGGCCAACGTGTTCGCTTTGCTCCAGGTCAACGTCTGCGTCGCACTCGGGCCACGCACCACATCCGGGCCGGAGCGTGACTGCAGTGCGGTCTGGATCAGCCGGCGCAGGTCGTTGCCCTTGTAATACGTGGTCTTCAGGTCGATCTTCGGGTTCGCCTTGTGGAAACCGGCCGCGACGTTGCTGTCCCAGTACTTCTGGTTGGCATCGCCTTGGATGTCCATCCACACCGACACCTTTCCGGTGCCGCTGCCCTTGCTCCCGCTGCCACTGCCACAAGCGGTGAGCAGGCTGGCCGGCACCGCGGCGCCCGCCACCGCAAGCCCGGCACCTGCCAGGAATGACCGGCGGCTCGTGCCCAAGTGCTCTGTCATCGTCAGCTCCCTTTCGCGGCGAGCGCCGGGATGGCGCTCGTTCCGTTGGTGCCCGTTTGGGTGGTGCCGGTGGGCCGGACTCGTACTGTCTGGGTGACCGTCCGGCCGTCCTCGACCAGCAGCGCTACCGATCCCTCGGTCAACGCGTCGGCGTCGCGGGCCTTCGCGATGAGCCGGCCGTCCACCGAGGCGGCGATCTCATCGCCGACAACCGCCAGCTCCAACCGATAGGTGCGGCCGAACTCCCAGGCGAACTCGGTGCCGGACAGCTCGACCGTCTCGCCGCGGCACCGGATCAACCGGATCCGGTCACGGCCGGCCAGTTCGATCGCGTAGTACCGCTGCAGTCCCTGTACGCGCGCGGCCAATCCGACCGATTCCGCGAGGTGCGGCGTCACATCCGCGCTGACGACGTAGTCCCGCCAGTCCCGGCTGCCCTGGATCAGCATGCCGCGGCCCCGGTTCTGCACGATCCGGTACGGGTCACCCCACTTGTCGTCGAAGCGGTCCACGGCATCGACCCAGGCGCGTCGCCACATGCTGCCGCCGCCGGCCGGCTTGCCCAACGTGACGTCCGGCGCGCCGGACCAGGTCAGGTGATCGAGCAATAGCGTGCTGCCGGTCGCGTGGATGCCGGCGTAGACGATCGGTTGCCCGCCCAGGTCCGGCACGGTCCACTGCAGCTGTGTCGACTCGCCGGCGGCAACGGCCACGCTCGGGCCGGTGACCGCGGCCAACTCGTCAGCGCTGTCGTAATGGCGCACCGCGAGTGCAACCTGCGCGCCGGACGCATCAGCCGGAACCGACACGCGGGCGCGGACCAGCTGGCCCGGGTACAGCGTCGGCGAGGCCACCAGTCCGTAGATCGGCATCTCCCGCGCCTCCGGCGGGATGAACGTCGGCGTCGCCACTGTGACGGGCTGCTCGGACAACCCATCGATGCGCAACGCACCGTCCTCGTTACCGACCCGCACGGCGTCGGCACCGTCGAGGGCGGCGAAGCCCTGTACCGAACCGGGGAAGCTGAAGTGGAACCGCGCGGCGTCCTTGTACTCGCTCACCGGTTCCCCACGCATGTGCCGGCCGAGTGCGGCCAGCGCCACCGCTTCGCGCACCGCGTCGGTGACGACAGCACCGCCGTCGGCGGAGGGCAGGTACATCCGATCCGCCAACGGACCGCGCCAGTCGGTTCCGGTGTGCAGGCCGGCCAGGCCACCGAGCACGCCGCAGATCGAGCCGACGTCACCGCCATTGGAGTCGGTGTCCCAGCCGCTGGTGTGCACGACTGTCATTGCCTTGTCGAAGGCGCCGCCGGAATGCGCGAGTGCGGCAATGACGATCGCGTGGTTCGGCACCACGTGGCAGTTGCCGCCGTACTTGTCGTAGCCGTACCGCTCGCCGATCCGGGCGCGGGTCTGATGCCAGTCCGGGTCGGCGGCGCACCAGCCACGCACGTCCTCGATCACCCGGTAGATGAGGCTGTCGTGCGGGATGAGCGAGCACGCGGTGTCCAGCAGCTTGTCCATGTCCGACTCGACGAACGCCTGGGCCACCAGCGCGGCGACGACGCGAGCCGCGAGCAGCGCGTCGCCGTCGTGGCTCACGCGCGCCGACGCGACAGCCAGGTCGGCAGCGGCCGCCGGATCGCCGGGGCAGGTCATCGCCAGTCCTTCGACGAAGATCTGCGCGCCGACCTGTTCGGCCACGACCTTGCCGTTACTGGCCATCGACCCGCTCTGCGGCGGCTGGATGCCTGCCTTCATCCGCAGGTAGGCGGTGTGCTCGGTGGAGTTGCCCAGTCCGCCCCACCACAGCACCGTGCGGTTCTCGATGATGTAGTTCAGCCAGGTCTGGCCCATGTCTGCCGGCGTGAGATCGCCCGGCGCGGCCACCGCGGCATCCCGCAGCGCGCGCGGGAAGATGAAAGTCCCGCTGATGTCGTCGTCGGTGACGACCAGCAGGTGATTCTTCAGCGGGATGTGCGCGCGGTCGTTCACGTAACCGGTGATCTCGCCCAGTTCGGCAAGGATTCGCTGGTAGGTCCAGCCCTCGAACGGGCGGCCCAGATAGACGGCGATGATCTTGCCGAGCACGCCGGCATAGACCCGCTCCTCGTAGTCGCGTGGAGTCATCAGAAGGCCACCCCCGCATGCAGGATCAGGTTGGAGAACGGCGTGTCCTCGCCGGTGCGGACGACGGCGCGGGCCTGCCGGCAGGCGGCTTTGAGGTCCTCGTGCGCAAGGTGCTTCATCGAGCGGCCGTCGAGCACGTCGAGCAGCTCCTCCGACCAGGGGCCGGACGGCATCTCGGCGGCGACCGTCACGCTTTCCACGATCATTTCGGACAGGACGAGGCGCAGCAGGGGCAGCATCCTGGGCTCACCGCGTGCCCAGACGAGGTCGACCTGTTCCACCCCGGGCGGCACGGGGAGGCCGGCGTCGGCCAGGACGAGGGTCTCCGTGTGCCCGAGCGAGGTCGCCAACTCGACGAGTCGGGGGTGCCACAAGCCGTGGTAGCGCATGCTCAGGCCACCTCTTCGGTCAGGAACGCGTCGACCTCGGCACCGGTCGGCAATGCCGACTGGGCACCCAACCGGGTGGTGCTCAGCGCCGCCGCCGCGCAGGCCCGGCGCACCGCGTCGGGCAGATTCTGCCCGGCGGCCAATCCGGCACTGAGCGTTGCGCAGAAGCTGTCCCCGGCGCCGGTGGTGTCCACCGGCCGGACCGGGAAGGCGGGTTGGTGGAACTCGCCGTGCGCGCCGGCCACCACGGCGCCCTGGGCGCCGAGAGTCACGACGCAGGTGGCCGGTCCGGCGGCGCGCAGCCCGCGGGCCAGTGCCGTCCACCCGGACACCGTGCTCGGTGCGGCGCACGCACCCAGCGCTGCCGCCTCGGTCTCGTTGACGATCAGCACGTCGCAGGCGCCGAGCAGCTCGGCGAACATGGACCCGCGCACCGCGGGCAGAGGCGCGGCGTTGAGCACGACGACCGCTGCGCGGCGGCGCGCTGCGGTGGCAGCTGCGACCGTCGTGGCCAGCGGTATCTCGAGCTGCAGCAGGAGCACGTCACCCGGGCCGGCCGCTTCGCCCGCGGCTGCACCCGCGGCGGCGTCCAGCAGCAGGTTGGCACCGGAGCACACCACGATGGTGTTCTCGCCGTCTGCGGCGACCGTGATCAGAGCGATGCCCGTACTGGCCCCGTCGATCCGGCGCACCTGAGCGACGTCGACCCGCGCGGCGGCGAGGTCGGTGCAGACCTGATCACCGAAACTGTCGCCGCCGGCGGCCGCGACGAACTCCACTTGAGCGCCCAGCCGGCTGGCGGCGCTGGCCTGATTGGCTCCCTTGCCACCGGTCAGCGGAACAGATCCGGTGCCCAGCAGCGTCTCGCCGGGCGCGGGCAGCCGATCGACCGAGGCGGTGAGGTCGACGTTGACGCTGCCGACCACGATGACGCGGCTCATCGGGACACCTCGGGCCGGCTCGCTGCGCTCATGCCGACGCCTCCAGCTCCGGCCCGATCGCGGCGGCCTCGCCGCACCCGCAGGAGCCCCGAGTGACCAGTGAGACCGGCAGCAACACCGACGACGGGGCGCTCTCGTCCCCGTCGAGCTGGCCGAGAATCCACTCCACCGCGGCCTGCGCGATCTCGGCGAACGGCTGGGCCATCGTGGTCAGCCCGGGCGTGGAGTACGCGCTCTCCGCGATGCCGTCGAACGAGGCGATCGCCACATCCTCCGGGCAGCGCAGCCGCATCTCGCTCAGTGCGCGCAGTACCCCGACCGCCTGTTCGTCGCTGGCCACGAACAGGCCGTCGTAGGCGCCTTCGGCGAGGACGTCCACGGCCACCTGGTATCCCGCTTGCCGGCCGAACGCGCCGTGGTGCACCGCCATCGCACTGGGCCGCACGCCGGCTTCAGCCAACGCGTCGCGCCAGCCGGCGATGCGATCGGCGGCGGGCATGACATCCGGCGGCCCGGCGATGCATGCGATCCGGGTGCAGCCGTGGCTGATCAGGTGCTCGGTGGCCACCCGCGCACCGGCCCGGTTGTCGACCAGGACCGACGTGGCCACCGCACCGGGCACCTGCCGGTCCAGGGTCGCCCACGGCGTCTGCGCCCGCTGCAGATCGGCGACGCAGTCCGCGGCGCCGTGGGCCGGAACGAGGAAGATGCCGTCCACCCGTCGGGCCAGGAACGTCCGCACGTACGCCGTCTGCCGATCGTTGCCTTCAGCGGCATTGCCGATCAGCAGCGTGTAGCCACGGCTGAACGCCAGCTCCTCGATCGCCCGGGCGAGTTCGGCGAAGTACGGGTTCGACGTATCCGGGACGACCAGGCCCAGGGTCATGGTGCGATTCATCCGCAGCGACCGGGCGATGCCGTTGGGGCGGTAGCCCAGTTGCTCGACCGCGGCCAGCACTCGGGCGCGCGCGGCAGCCGAGACCCCGCGCGGGCCGCCGTTGAGGACGTAGCTCACCACGGCCGGTGAGATGCCGGCGAGCCGGGCCACATCAGCCCTGCGGACCGTCATCGGCGTCTCTCCTCAACCCGTGTTGCCGTGCCCTGGCCCACCCATACTTTGCCCGCAGCCATGGTTGATCAACACGTGTTGATTTCCGTTACCATTCCGTTACCAACGGATGAGAGTCAGGAACAAGGCGGCTCGGGGTCGGCCGCCCCTCGGCGGGTGCGCGGCTAGGGCTCGTCGACGGCGCAGCGGAATCCGAGGTGGCCGCTGGAGCTGTCCGGCGTGTTGCGAGTGCGCGCCGCCACGCGATAGCGGTTGCAGTAGGAGCGGTGACACAGGTAGGAGCCACCGCGCATCACCCGCACCTCCCCGGCGGCGGGGCCGGTCGGGTCGACGCGGGTCGCAGTGGACTCGGCGACGTGCCAGTCGGCGCTGAACCAGTCGGCGCACCACTCCCAGACGTTGCCCGAGGTGTTGAACAGGCCGTAGCCGTTGGGCCGGTACGCATCGACCGGTGCAGTACCCAGAAACCCGTCGTCTGCGGTGTTCTGCCGGGGGAACACGCCCTGCCAGGTGTTGCACCGGTGCCGCCCGCGCGGGGTGAATTCATCCCCCCACGGATACCGTTGCCGCTGCAACCCGCCGCGCGCGGCCTTCTCCCACTCCGCCTCCGTCGGCAGTCGCTTGCCCGCCCACGCCGCGTACCCAGCCGCATCCGCCCAGGACACGTGCACCACCGGATGGTTGCTGCGGGTGCCCACCTGCGAACTCGGGCCCTCCGGATGGCGCCAGTCAGCGCCGCTGACCCCGAGCCACCACGGCGCTTGCGGGACCCGGGCGTTCATCACCGAGCCGCGATCGGCCCCAGCCACGAAGTCGTGGAACACGAAGGACCAGCCGAACCGCTCCGCCTCGGTCACGTATCCGGTTGCCTTCACGAACGAAGCGAACTGGGCGTTGCTCACCGCCTTTGCGTCGATGCGGAAGGCCGACACCTCGACCTCCCGGACCGGACCCTCCCCGTCGTCGGGGAAGACGTCCGCATCGCTACTGCCCATCCAGAACGGCCCGGCGGGAATTTCGACCATGCCCCGCGCGACCACCGTGGCGTCGCGCTCGGGGATCGCGAAGGACGGCGCGGCAACCGAGCTCTCGGGGTGCCCGGCCATCGGTCCGCAGCAGGCGTGCCCGCCGCTGGCCGCATTCACCTCGCCCACCTCGCTCACCCCACCCATCTTGCTAGTCCGGGCAACGCTCTGCCATCCGCCGGTGTGCGGGAACCACGGTCGTCCGGGCTGGGCCCCTCGACTTACCGGTGGTTCGGGACTCCCCGGAAGACGGTGAGCGCCTGGGTGCGCACCGAAAAGGTCACCGCCGCGGGCGCCGCTGCCGCTTCCCCGTCGCGGGCCAGGTAGCCGGGCTCGCCCTTGACCCGCACCTCGCAGGTGGACTGCCTGGATTCGACGTAGCGCGAAGTGCGGTACAGGCTGCCGGTCATCGCCGCCACTGCCAGCCGCCAGATGGTGCCACCCCTGGTGGCATCCGCCAGGCGTACCTCGAGCTGGCCGGTGTCCAGCCGAGGACGCCACCGGGGGACGAAGCCGCGCGGCTCGTACGGACCGTTTCCGATGAACAGCAGGACCAGTCGACGCGGCGCGCCGTCGACTTCGGCGTCCAGCGGCGGGCAGCGCCGGGCGACGGTCATCATCGCGAGGGCGGCGGCGAGCGGCTTGCCCAGCCGGCGCTCCCAGCGTTCCCGCACCTTCACGAACTCCGGGTAGCTGCCCAGACTGGCCGTGTTCAGGAACGGTTGCCCGTTCGCCTCGCCGACGTCGATGCAGACAGCCCGCCCGGCCTGCACCGCCTCGGTGGCGTCGCTCAGTTCGGTCAGATCCAGATCCTTCGCGAAGTGATTGAACGTGCCGGCCGGTAGCACCAGCAGCGGGATGTCCGCAGCCATCGCAGCCTGTGCCGCCGCGTTGACGGTGCCGTCCCCGCCGGCAACGCCGAGCACGTCTGCGCGTGCGGCGGCGGAGGCGAACACTTCGGCCAGGTCGTCGTCGTCGCGTAGCTCGACGAGCTCGGCCGCGGGGAGCAACTCGGGCAGCTGGTCCAGCACCGCACGCCCGGCGCCGCCGCCGGAGCTCGGATTGACCACCGCGACCACGCCCTCGCCGCGGGGGCGCGGCGGTTGCGACCGAGCGGGCTCGCCGCCCTGACGGATGGGCTCCTGGTGATGCGCCGGGACGACCACCGCTCCCGCGGCGGCAGTCGCCGCTCCGATCGCCGTTCCGGCGAGCACGTCGCTCGGGAAGTGAACGCCGGTGAACACCCGGGAGAAGGCGACTGCCCCGGCGAGCGCGCCCAGCGGCACGGCGAGCTCGGGGAACTCGATCGCAGCACCGACCGCGAAGGCGGCCGCCGACGCGGAATGCCCGGACGGGAACGAACTCGAGGTCGGGATGCGGTGGGCGATGCGGCGGATCGGCAAGGAGTCCAACCCGGGCCGGCGACGGGCCAGTGCCCGTTTGCCCACCTGATTGGCGAGCAGGCTGGCCACCGCGATCGAGCCCAGACCGCGAGCTGCCGCCCGGCGGGCCCGTGGGTCACCGGTGGCAACCAGTCCCGCGGACAGCACCATCCACAACCGGGAGCGATCGGCGGCGCGGGTGAGCAACGGCAGCCCGCGGTCGACCAGAGGCGGCACCGTCGCCGCGGCGATCCGCGCCGCCGCCCGGACATCCCATCGGTCGATCGCCGCTGCAGCGCGCCGGCCCCGACGGCCAACGGAGGAAATCACCCGCGGAGCCTAGCCGGGACCGCGCGCACCGGCGGCGCACTCCCCTGCTCGCGGTGGCCCGGCGGCGCAGCCGGGAGGTTCAGACGTCGCAGTCCGTCGGCCCGGTGAGCAGGGTGGTGTTGAGCTGAGCACGCAGCGTCAGCGTGCCGGGCTCGGGATCGTGCACCTGCAGCCAGCCGTGCGGGCCAGCGTCCACACATCCGTTGCCGGCCGTCACCCGCCACAGGTTGCTGGCCCGGATCCGGACGATGCTGGTTCCTGCCGCCCGGAACGTGATGTCGAACGAGGCCGGGCCGAGACGAGTGATGGTGGCCGGTCCGGAGGCAAGTGGTTGCGCACCCAGCACCTTCCACACCGTCCAGTTCGCCGAGGACCACACCTCGTGCAGATAGGGCGGTGGACGGGCCAGCAACCGTCCCTCGGCGGTTCCGCCCTCGTCCAGGGGCACGGACGGCAGCGCCACCAGGGAGACCGCCGAGTCGCGCAACCAGTGCAGGTAACTGTCGGCGGTGAGGGGCTTGTAGAGCACCGCGTTGTACAGCAGATCGGTCTGCCGTTCCCACCCGCGGGCAAGCGGAAAGTGCGGCGCGACGTGGGCCGACTCCCAATGCGACCGGGTGAACGGGATCTCCAGGCGGCCCGCAGTCGGGTCCTGCCCGGCGAGGAACGACAGCAGGCGGGTGTAATAGGTGGTTGCCTGGGAGGGGTCGCGGGCGCCTTGGGCGATAGCACTGGTCAGTGGCACCAACGGCCAGAGCAGGGCGGCAATGGCAACGGCAGTGAGCCGGAGCAGCTTGGCCCGACGGGCCCGGTCGAAGAGGTAGCAGGCCAGCGGCAGCGCGACCAGTTTGCCGATCCGCGTCACGTTGCCGCCGATCGGATTGGGGGCAACGAACGCGATGATGCCGACCAGCGCATAGATCGCGGCAAACCGGCGCAGCATCTGGTCGTCGCGGGTGGTCACCAGCAAGGAGCCGACGCTGAATCCGAGCACGCCGACCAGACCCTGCCAGGGGTAGGGATCCGGCCCGCCGGCGCCGCCGATCACCGCGGCTATCGCCGGTCCGAGCAGTGCCGTCCCCATCGGCAGGACTCTGCGCCACGAGTACCGGACCGCGAACGACGGAATCGTCATCAGCAGGAACACACCCGCGAGCGGGCTGGCCAGAGAAGACGCTGCGGCCAGCACCCAGGTCGGCAGAAGTCGCTCGCGCTTCAGCGCGACCAGTGCACAGAGCGCGAATGCGGTGCCGAGCAGGAACGGCACCTGACCGATGATCAAGCTGCCGGTCAGCGTCGCCGCCCCCGCGATGCTGTAGTAACGGTGTCGGCAGACGTCGTCGGCCGGCAACAGGTGCCCGGCCGCTGCGGCTGCGATCGTGACGGCGAGCAGCCCGGTGACCTGGGCGCCGAAGACCGCCGCGATCACTGGGTACAGGACCGAGTACCCAGGCAGGGCATGGCCGCCGTACCACTGGTCGTTCCAGATATGCAGGCCGAGCTGGCCGGCCAGACCGGCCCGGAACTCTTGCGCCGGCCAATCCGGACCCCAGCGGGCGACCAGCACGACGAGCACCGAGCTGACCACGGTGAGTTCAGCGGCAAGCCAGCCAGGCGAGCGTAGGGCGCCCAGCGACTTCGGCAGCGCACGACGCTGAGCGCCGAACTCGAGGTGCACGAAGTCCCCGGCCATCGTGGGAAAAGATGCTATCGCTCAGCGCGCTGACCCAGTAGATCCAGGCAGCGTCCACTTCGTCGGTGCGCGCTGCCACCGTGGCGCGGCAGGGTGGCGGCTCGAGACCGCTCAGCTGGGCCGGCGCCGGGCAACGTACAGAATGGCGAAGGCGAGGATCAGCCCGGCGGCCGCGATGAAGAGCGTGCTCTCGACGGTTTGGATCAGCCAGAAATGTGAGCCGGGTTGGTAGCTGATCGTCTCGTGAATGCTGAGGTTCTGCACCCGGGTGGCGCAGGCGTCCGGGTTGAGCACGGCCGTCCGGGACGGGTCGATCTGCAGGTCGGGGCAGTAGTTCTGCAGCACGCTGAAGTTGCCGGTGTTCGCGTCGATGGAATGGCCATCCGTACCGGTGACGGTGAGCCGGTGCAGCCACGCATCGGCCGGTACCGAGGACGTGCCCAGATCCCGCGGCGCGCCCAGCGGGTTGCGCAGCAGGCTGGTGAGCGGGATCGCCAGCGTGTGCGTGCGCAACGGCGCGAAGTGCCAGCGGATCCAGTGGATCGGGATGCGAGCAGCGGCGTAGACGACGAGGGTGATTGCCATCGCGGGAACGGTGCGCCGGAGCACTGCGCTGGCCGCTACGCCGACCGCGAGGGCAAACAGCATGCAGGACAGCGGGACCACTCCCTGGATGTCGTACCAGGTGCTGTTGTACCGGCCACCGAACGCCGCGGTAAGCGGATCGAGCGCCCAGGTGGCGAGCACACCCAGAACAATCGCGGCCGCACCGGCGGCGCCGAAGATGAGCGCGATCTTGACCGAGATCCAACGCAGTGGGCTGACCGACTGCGTCCACGCCAGCCGGTGCGTCCCTGCCTCGTACTCGCGCGACACCAGCGGTGCCGCCCAGAACATTCCTGCCACCAGCGGAACGGCGATGAGCGCGCTGATGAAGGGCGGGATCGAGTGGAAGTCGTCGTGCAGCCGGCTCAGCAGGTCGCCGCAGCGCCCGGCCGTACTCGTGCACCCCGGCACCGCCAGGTCGTGGGCGCGGTTTCGGGCAATCGAGCCGACCAGGAGCATCGCCGCGGCAAGTACGGCGAGGACTGCCGCGCCGACGGCCGCTTCGGCGCGGTGTTGCCGCCAGGTCGTCCAGGTCATCGCGAACTCGGCTCGGGCGCGACGCCGGCGAGGCGCGGCTGGCTGGTGGTGGGACGCTCGAGGTAGGCCATGACGAGCCCTTCCAGATCGACGGGTGCACAGGTCAGCGCCGGATTGAGCAGCGGCTGGCCGGTTCGCACCAGCAGCGTGGTGTGGCGTTGGTGCGATGCGCGGCTGAGCACAGTGACGTCAGCGGGCAGCCGGTCGGTCGCCTCCGCGGAACCGCTGACCCAACAGTGCGCGGCGAGGAGTTCGTCCAGCTCGCCGGCCAGCCGTACCTGGCCGTCGCGGATCACCACCAGGTGATCGCATACCCGGGCCAGCTCACCGATCAGGTGCGAGGACAGCAGGACGGTCATACCGGTCGCGGTGGCACTGTCCAGCAGGCTCTTGAGGAATTCCCGCCGGGCCAGCGGGTCCAGCGCGGCCAGCGGCTCGTCGAGCAGCAGTACCCGCGGTCGCTTGGCTACCGCCAGCGCCAGCGCCACCTGTGCCCGCTGACCGCCGGACAGCTTGCCGGCGCGCCGGTTCAGCGGCACCTCTGCCGCGGCGATTCGGTCCCGGGCCACCGCGTCGTCCCAGGACGGATTCATCGCACGGCCGAACCGCAGCATGTCCGCGACGGTGAACTCCTTGTACAGCGGGCAGTCCTGCGCCAAGTAACCGATCCGGGCCAGGAAGTCCGGACTGCTCGCGGGCCGCGCACCGTCGACGCTCAGCTGCCCTTCCGAGGCCGGCATCAGCCCCACCAGCATGTTCAGCAGCGTCGTCTTACCTGCGCCGTTGGGTCCCACCACAGCCGTGATCGACCCGGCCGGCAGCGAGAGCGTGCAGTCCCGCAACGCCCAGAAGCTCCCGTACCGGTGCCCGGCGCCCACGGCCGTGACAGCCGCGTCGACGGCGGTCATGCGCTGGCCTGCGCGTCAAAATCCCGCATGGTCGCCCGTACCACGTCCATGATCCCGTCCTCATCGAGACCGGCGACGCGGGCGGCGGCGATCCACCGCTCCAGCCTGCGGGTCAGGACTGCCAGCGACCCCGGTGTGGACTGGCGCAGGCTGCGTTGCACGAACGTGCCCTGGCCCGGCCGGCCCGCAACAAGCCCTTCCTGCTCGAGTTCCTTGTAGGCCTTCTGCACCGTGTTCGGATTGATGGCCACACGGGCGGCGACCTCGTGCACCGTCGGCAGTTTGTCCCCTGGCTGCAACCAGCCCAGCCGGAGCGCCTGCTTCACCTGCTGCACGAGCTGGGAGTAGGGCGCCAATCGGCTCGTCGCATCGATCCGGAAGTCGAGCATGCCAGTAATCTAATCTACCTAGGGCAATATGTAAAGCCTACCTAGGGCAATATGTAAAGGCCTGTTTCTGCGGCGCGTCCGTGCGTACCAGAGAACCCCGAAGCGCTACCCGGCGTGGTTCGCTCGGCGGATCCTGGCACACTGCACCGGGACGGTGCCTCCCATCCGTTGCCGACTCGCTGTTGAGGAGAGCCGATGACCGTCGAATTCGCAGAACCTGGGGAGCTCGAGGCGGCGCTGACCCGGTTGCTGATCATGGCCCGCCATGAACTCGCGGCCGGGTTGTCCGAGTACACCGAGCCCACCGATCTTCTCGATCGGCTGGTCCGACTCTCCGCACGGCTGATCCCGGGGGCGGAACAAGCCGGGGTCGCTCTGCTGCGCAGCTCCAGCGTGATTTCGACGGCCGCTCCGACGGCGGTTGCGGTCACCGAATGCCACGACCTGCAGGCGGCTTTGCGCCAAGGGCCGTTGTTCGACCTGAACTCGATCGACCACATCCTGCGGATCGACGACGTGTCCACTGACACCCGGTGGCCCAGATTTGCGGCACGGGCCTCGGACCTCGGGGTGGTAAGCATGCTGGTCTGCGACCTTCCAGTCGTGCCTCATCTGCACGGCGCGCTCGCGGTGTACTCGAGCCATCCCAAGGCGTTCGACGCCGTCGGCGAACTGATGCTGCCCGTGTTCGCCAGTCGCGCGTCCATCGTGCTGAGCTATGCGGACCGGGTGCACAACCTGACCGAGGCGATCGGCAGTCGGCAAGTGATCGGGCAGGCTGTGGGCATTCAGATGGAGCGCCACAAGCTCACCGCCGAGGACGCGTTCCGGCGATTGGTGGTTGCCTCGCAACAGACCAACACCAAACTGCGCGAGGTCGCCGCGCGCGTCGTCAACACCGGCCTGGATCCGGACGACGCCGCCCGCGGCTGACCGCGGCATGGTCGGCAGCTCGGTGAGCTGGTTGCCCTACCGACCCAGCATGCGCCGCCGCGACTCAGCGTCACCCGACGCGCCACCGCTCGGCCCGGTCGCTGAGCGTCATCCCATGGCCGGCGCGCTGGGCCTGCAGCTGTAGCGCACCGGACCGGACCTGGGGCAGCCCGTCGACGAGCAGCGGCTCGAGGCGGGCGTGATCAGCGAACCACTCGACATGGCGGAGGTTCGGAATCGCCGCCGCGACCGGGGCATGCAGGGACGGTGCGCAATGACCGGACACCTGCAGGTTGTGCGCCTGCGCGAGCGCTGCGCCGCGCAGCCACCCGGTGTACCCACCACAGCGGGTGACGTCGAGCTGCAGGCAGTCGACCACCGGGATCAGCGACCGGACAGCGAAGAGATCGTCGGCATACTCGCCGGCCGCGACGTCGCAGCGCAGTGCGGCGCGCAGCTGCCCCAACCCAGCCAGGTCGTCGCTGGAGACCGGCTCCTCGAACCAGCTCACCCCGAGATCGTCCAGCTCGGCTCCCACCCGCCTGGCCTGTCCCCGGGTGTAGCCGCCGTTCGCGTCCACCATCAGCTCGACGTTCTGCCCGGCAAGGTGCCGCAGCTTGTGCACCCGGGCCAGATCGCGCTCGATGTCGGTACCCCAGCTCTCGCCGATCTTGATCTTCATGGCCGTACAGCCGACCGATTGCCACCAGCCGATCTGCTCGTCCAGCTGCGCATCGGTGAGCGTGGTGAAGCCGCCGGAGCCGTACACCGGCACCTCCGGACGGCACTTGCCGAAGAGCCGGGTGAGCGGTATGTCGAGCAGCTGGGCCTTCAGGTCCCACCAGGCGATGTCGAGCGCGCTGACGGCTTGCATCACCATGCCGCGGGCGATGAGGTTGCGGCAGGCCCGCGTCATCGCCGACCAGCCCGCGGCGACGTCGAAGGCATCGTGATCGCGCACTGCGCCGGCGAGGTGCTCCTGCACGACGGTGGCGGCGGCCGGGCTGGAATAGCTCCAGCCCAGTCCGGCACATCGCGCCGCGCGCAGCGTCACCGTCACCGCGGTGGTGGCGTCCCACTGCACCGTGCCATCGGCCTCCGGCTGGGGCGTCGGAAACCGGTACACCGCCGTGTCGATGCCGGTGATCGGGGTGTCGGTGCGGTTCATGCCTGCACCGCCTGCTGTTCGGTCAGCCCGCGGCGGCCGAGTCGGATGAGCCGGTCCGCGGCCCGGGCTGCCAGCGCCATGATGGTCAGCGCAGGGTTGGCCGATCCTTGGGTCGGCAGCGTGCTGCCGTCCACCACATAGAGGTTCGGGGTGCCGAAGACTCGGTGGTCACGATCGACCACGCCCTCCTCGGCGCGCGCCGCCATCCGCGCGCCGCCGACGAGGTGCGCATAGCGATCGATGGTGATCACCTCGCTCGCGCCGGCAGCGGTCAGGATGGCTTCCATGGATTTGGTCGCTGCGTGGGTGAGCTGCTTGTCGTTGCTGCACTGGCTGTACGAGAAGTGCGCTACCGGCAGGCCATGGCGGTCCTTCTCGTCGGCCAGGGTGACCCGGTTGTCCGGCTGTGGCAGGTATTCGCACAGCGATCCGAGGGTCGCCCAGTGCACGTAATCACGCAGGTACTCCCGCAGTGGCGCACCCCAATGCCCTTGTGCGGTCACGTGTTCGGCCCAGGTGATGGGCATCGGGCTGACGGTCTGGATCGACCATCCGCGTCGGTACGGCTTGCTCGGATCGGTCTCGTAGAACTGCTCGCTCGACACCTCGGGCGGCGGCGCCTTGTACATCCGGATCTCTTGCTCGAAGCGTCCCGAGGTCTGCGGTGCGCCCTGCACCATCAGGTACCGGCCGACCTGGTCGTGCTGATTGCCGAGCCCAGCGGGGTAGCGGTTGGTCGCCGACAACAACAACAGCCGCGGCGTCTCGATGGAATAGCCGGCAACCGCTACCGCCCTGGCGCGCTGGTGGTATTCGCGGCCGGCGCGTAGGTAATTCACCCCGGTCGCCGCGCCGGTTCGCTCGTCCACCACGATCCGGGTCACCATGCTGTCCGGGCGGATCTCCGCGCCGTTCGCCAACGCATCCGGGATGTGCGTGATCAGCGGGCTGGCCTTGGCATTGACCTTGCAGCCCTGCAGGCAGAAGCCGCGGTAGATGCAGTGTGGCCGGTTGCCGAATCGTCCGTTCGGGATCGCGACCGGCCCGACCCGCGCCTCGATACCTGCCGCCCGGGCACCGCGCAGGAAGATCTCGCCGTTGCCACCGACCGGGTGTGGGTGATGCGGATAGCTGTGCGGATCACCCCAGGGCCAGTCCTCCCCGGCCACCGGAAGCTCCTGCTCCAACCGCTCGTAGAACGGTTTCAGCTCGTGGTAGTCGATCGGCCAATCCGCGCCCACCCCGTCCTGGCTGCGGGTGCGGAAGTCGGACGGGTGGAAGCGTGGCGTGTAGCCGGCGTAGTGGACCATCGAGCCACCGACACCGCGGCCGGAGTTGTTGGAGCCCAACGGCACCGGGTCGGAGCCACCGATCTGCCGGGGCTCGGTCCAGTACAGCGCGTGCGCGGCACGCTCGTCGCTGACCCAGTCCTGATCGGGATCCCAGAACGGCCCGGCGTCGAGACAGACGACGCGCCAGCCGGCCCGCGCCAGCCGCTGGGTGAGCACCGCTCCACCGGCACCGGCGCCGACGATGACCAGGTCGACGTCGTCGCCATCGGCATAGCGGCGCATGTCTGAGCGTTGCCGGTGATCGACCCGGCTTCCGTCGTTCGGGATCAACCAGGCCGACTCGTTACGCGCCCGGATGTCTCGATACCGGCTCCTCACGAGCCGCCCTGCCCGCCGAGCAAATCACTGTGTTCGTGTCGCGCGCGCTCTACCCGTGCGGCGAACGGGATCGGGTCGGTGTCGTCGTGGTCGGCTACCTCCCAGTGCTCCCGACTGTCGACGCCCGGGTTGAGGTAGCCGCGCGGATAGGCCGGTCCGGGAAAGCCGATCTCGTTCCAGGACCAGGGATGGGAGTAGAAGGCCGTACATGCGTAACGGGTCCAGAGGCTCCATACGTGCGCGGCCAGCGCGCCGTGCCAGCTTCCGCCGTCGTCGGCGATGTCCTGCACGGCTTGGATGAGCCCGGCGCGCTCGTCGGCGACGAGGTGCGCAAAACCCCGGCCGTGGTAGCGATCTCGGGCGTCGTCATCGAGATGGCGCAGGCTGTCGCGCCAGGCCTGACCGTCCTCGGGGAGGTCGTCGTAGTGCCACCCGTCGGTCTCCCGCGCGGCCAGCCGGGCATCGATGAGCTGCAGCACCGGGACGCGCGGGTCGGTGTCCTGGGCAAGCAGCAGATCCAACAGCGGCGCGGCGATGCCGACCTCGGGTGGGGTGAAGAAGGCCAACTCGTTCGGCAGAGCGAGCCGGGCCAGCACCACTCCGGCGGTCACGTCGTCCCAGGCATCGACACTGTCCAGCACGTCGAATCCGGGAAACCTGCCCCGGTGTTGCGGAGTGACGGCACGGTGACCGCGACTTCGATAGGGCATCAGCGATCACCCTGCGGAGGTCGTCCTTCCCGGCGTAGCACGGCTGCCAGCAGACCCATGCCGCCGACCACCGACGCGAGTAGCGGTGCGAATACCGGAGGGCCGGACTCCAGGTTGTAGCGGGTGACGCCGCCGGGGCGCTGCGCCACTCCCCGCAGGTGCAGGTACGTCCCCTGCAGCCCGTTCACCACGATCGCCGCCGATGCCACCGGCAGAACGGTGTGCGCAGCGCGCCGGGAGAACGCCGCGGCGATCCCGGCCGGAACGGCGGTCGGAACGACGGCGATCGGCCACCACATCATCTTGTTGCCGAAGCTCGCACCGTCATGGGACAGGTAGATCTCCGCTGCGGTGACTGCCGCGCCGGCCGCCGTCAACGCTGACAGGGTGCGTTCGAACCGACCGGTGCGAACGTCCCGCAGCACGACAGCCGGCAGATCCGAAACCGCGCTCGCCCCGCCACGGCGTCGAACGTGCACGTCAGTCGCCGTCCTTCGTGCCGGGCAGGTACTGCTGGGCCTTCTGCTTGATGCCTTCCTTGACGACTCCCCACGCATTCTCGTCACCGTGCAGGATGGCGCTGGCGGTCGCCTTGGCCTGCTCGAACGTGGCGTGCGGTGGGATGGGTGGCACGTCCGGATCGCAGCGGACGTCGAGCACAGTCGGCCGGTCAGCAGCCAGCGCTTGCTCCCAGGCCGCCCCGATCCCGTCCGGAGTGTCGACGTTGACCCCGGCCAGCCCGATGCTGCGCGCGAATGCGGCGTAGTCCACGTCGGGCAGCGTCTGGGATTCGGCGAACTTGGGTGCGCCCTCCATGGCGCGCATCTCCCACGTGACCTGGTTGAGGTCGTTGTTGTGCAGGACTGCGACGACGAGCCGCGGGTCGGTCCATTGCTGCCAGTAGTGCGCGACGGTGATCAGCTCGGCCATGCCGTTCATCTGCATGGCGCCGTCTCCGACCAGCGCGATGGTGGGCCGGTCGGGATGGGCCCACTTGGCCCCGATCACGTACGGCACGCCGGGGCCCATCGTCGCGAGCGTTCCGGATAACGACCCACGGATGTCGCCGCGGAACTTCAGATGCCGCGCGTACCAGTTGGCCGCACTGCCAGAGTCCGCCGCGACGATGGCATTGTCCGGCAGCCGGGACGACAGCTCCCAGAAGATCCGCATCGGGTTGACCGGATCGGCATCGGTCATGGCCTGCCGTTCAACGGTCTGCCACCAGTCGGTCACATCACTCTCGATGCCTTCGCGCCAGCCGCGATCTGTCCTGCGGTGCAGCAGCGGGATCAGCGCCTGCAGTGTCGTCTTGGCATCACCGACGAGGTTGATCTCATAGGGGTACCGCATCCCGATCCACTTGGCGGACCGGTCGATCTGGACGGCTCTGGCCTGGTCGAGCTTCGGCAGGAACTGCGTGTACGGGAAGTTGGAGCCCACCGTCAGCAACGTGTCGCAGCCCATCATCATCCGATACGACGGGACGGTGCCGAGCAATCCGATCGAGCCGGTCACCCAGGGCAGTTCGTCGGAGAGCACGTCCTTACCCAGCAGTGCCTTGGCGGCACCTGCGCCGAGCAGATCGGCGACCTGCGTCAGTTCCTCGACACAGCCACGCGCGCCCTGCCCGACCAGCAGGGCCACCTTCTCGCCCGCGTTGAGCAGATCCGCGGCCTGCCGCACCGCCGCATCATCCGGCCGCTCGGCCGACGAGCTGGTGCCGAGGCTGGACGGGACCTGCTTGAACGCGTGCTCCGGTGGTTCATAGGGCAACTCGAACACGTCCGCCGGAAAGATAAGACACGTCGGCGCCCGTTCGGCTTCGGCGATCCGAATCGCCCGGTCGATCAGGTTCGGCAACTGCTGCGGCACCGTGCACATCTGCACGTACTCGCTGCACACATCCTTGTACAGCGAGAGCAGGTCGACCTCCTGCTGGTACGACCCGCCCATCGCACTGCGATCGGTCTGCCCGACGATGGCCACCACCGGGACGTGGTCGAGCTTCGCGTCGTACAGACCGTTCAGCAAGTGGATGGCGCCAGGGCCGCTGGTCGCCGCGCAGACGCCGACCTTGCCGGAGAACTTGGCATACCCGACGGCTTCGAACGCAGCCATTTCCTCGTGCCGCGCCTGGACGAACTGCGGATCGTTGTCTGCCCTTCCCCACGCCGCGAGCAACCCGTTGATGCCGTCCCCGGGGTAGCCGAATACCTGCGCGATCTTCCATTCCCGCAATCGAGCCAACAGCTCATCGGCGACGGTGGCGGCCATCCGCGGTCTCCTTCGGCTCGACAGAATCGGCACATCGGGGCGGGTGTGCCGGAGGGCAAAAGCCGCTGAGCTGTTCGCAGCGGCGAAGAGGTCGTCGCGCGGCTTCCACGTACGCCTCTCTTTCGGTTTACTCGCAACGGTTGCAATGCGCAAGCGTTTGGCGCAGGCTCGGCGGGTGAGCACGAACCGGACGTCGCACG
Organism: uncultured Actinomycetota bacterium; assembly: GCA_963703085.1. Classification (GTDB taxonomy): domain Bacteria; phylum Actinomycetota; class Actinomycetes; order Mycobacteriales; family Jatrophihabitantaceae; genus DATAEG01. Next base: position 914,134 of record OY969789.1, read on the forward strand.
GGCGGCGGCGCGTTGACGACGCGGAAACCGGCGCGGTGCTGGCTGCGTGCCGGGTGCTCGTCTCGGTCAGTGCTCAATCGATCGCCGCGGTCGAGGATCTGGCCGACGTGATCCAGGTGCGCGCGTTGACCATCATTGCCAGCCGCGGTTCGGTATCGCTCGGCGAGCTGGCCGAAGCGGCGCACCTGCATCTGTCCCGGACCAGCCGATTGTGCGAGCGGATGGTCGCCCGCGGGTTGATCAATCGCGCCGACGATCCGGCGAACCGTCGCCAACTCACCCTGACGCTCACCCGCGCCGGCGAGCAGGTCGTCCAGACTGTGGTGGCGCGGCGCCGCGCAGCCATCGAACCCATCCTCGGCCGGCTGTCCCGGCAGCGACGCGCCGAGCTGGTATCCGTGCTGCAGGACTTCGCCGACGCGGGCGGCGAGCCCTCCGAGCAGGATCTATGGGCGCTGGGCTGGACCATCTGATGTCGCCGGCGCACCGATCGGCTGGGATGCTCGAAACCGTTGCCAACGTGAGGAGTTGATCAGATGCCGCGCATCGTCGTGGTGACCGGTTCCAGCGGTGGGATCGGCCGCGCCACCGCTGTCGCTTTCGGCCGCCGCGGTGACACCGTGGTGTTGGTCGCCCGCGGTGAGAAGGGCCTTGCCGGTGCGGCCGAGCAGGTCGAGCAGGCCGGCGGGACGGCGGTGGTGATGCCCGCCGACGTCGCCGACGCCGAGCAAGTCGCCCGGGTTGCCGAGCGGGTGGAGGCGGAGGTCGGCCCGATCGACGTGTGGGTCAACGTCGCCTTCACCTCGGTGTTCGCTCCGTTCGACCAGATCACGGCGGAGGAGTACCGGCGGGTGACCGAAGTGAGTTACCTCGGCTTCGTCTACGGCACGATGGCCGCACTCAGGCACATGAAGGCAAGGGACCGCGGCACGATTGTGCAGGTCGGTTCGGCGCTGGCCTATCGCGGGATCCCGTTGCAGAGCGCGTACTCCGGCGCGAAGCACGCCATCCAGGGCTTTCACGAGGCGCTGCGCTGCGAACTACTGCACGACAAAAGCAACGTGCACGTGACGATGGTGCAGATGCCGGCGGTCAACACCCCACAGTTCTCCTGGGTGCTCTCCCGGTTGCCGCGCCATCCGCAACCGGTGCCGCCGATATACCAGCCGGAACTTGCCGCCCGCGGCGTGCTGCATGCCGCGGATCATCCGCAGCGGCGGGAGTACTGGGTGGGCGCCAGCACCGCCGCCACCTTGGCGGCCAACGCGATCGCGCCTGGGTTGCTCGACCGCTACCTCGGCAGAACCGGCTACAAGTCGCAACAGACCGACGAGCCGCAACCCGCCGACGCCCCGGTGAATCTCTGGCAGCCCGCCGACGGAGAACGTGGTTCTGACTTCGGCGCGCACGGCCCGTTCGACCAGCAAGCGCATCGACGCGACCCGCAGTTGTGGGCCTCGCACCACCACGGGCTGCTGGCCGGCGCCGCGGCCGGCTTGGCCGCGCTGGCGGCACTTGCGCGTCACCGCCGATGAGCCCGGGCAGTCCCACGTCGCCGGCCCGGCTGGTCGGCCGGGACCGGGACTTCCCGGAAGTCCTGCGCAACTATGCGCTGCTGGCCGACGGGGAGCGCGGTGCCGTCATCGGACCGCGCGGTGACATCGTCTGGATGTGCGCCCCGCGATGGGACGACGACGCAATCTTCAGCTCGCTGATCGGTGGCGGCGGGGAGTACACCGTCACGCCGACCGAACGCTTCGTCTGGGGCGGCTACTACGAGGGCGCGTCGATGATCTGGCGGAGCCGCTGGGTCACCAGCACGGGCATCGTCGAGTGCCGGGAAGCACTGGCGTTCCCCGGCGACGCGGGTCGTGCCGTGCTGCTGCGCCGGATCGAGGCGGTCGAGGGTGCTGCCGCGGTGTCAGTGGTGCTGGAGCCGTGCGCCGACTACGGCCGGCGTCCGATGACCGATCTGCACCGCGCCGCGGGAGTATGGACCGCCCGGGCCGGCCACTTGTACCTGCGCTGGAGCGGAGCCGGCGACGCGCACGCCCGGGCCAACCGAACTGCGGTGCACATGGTGGTGCAACTGAAGGCCGGCACACATCACGACCTCGTGCTCGAGTTCGGCGAGCATCCGTTGCCCCGCCAGGTGCCGGACCCGCAAGCAGCATGGCGGAGCACGGAGCAGGCCTGGCTCGACGCCGTGCCACCGCTCGACGACTGCTTGGCCGCGAAGGAGACCCGGCGCAGCTATGCGGTGATGCGCGGGCTGACCACATCGGGCGGCGGGATGGTCGCCGCCGCGACGACGAGCCTTCCGGAGCGATCCGAAGCGGGCCGCAACTACGACTACCGCTACGTGTGGATCCGCGATCAGTGCTACGCCGGGCAAGCCGTCGCTGCCGCCGGACCATATCCGCTGCTCGACGATGCGGTGTCCTTCGTCACCGATCGACTGCTGGAGCACGGCGACAACCTGTCGCCGGCCTACACAGCGGCCGGTGCCGCGGTACCCGCGCAACGTCATCTGGATCTGCCCGGATACCCCGGCGGCTACGACGTGATCGGGAACCGGGTGAAGACGCAATTCCAGCTCGACGCCCTGGGCGAGGCCTTGCTGCTCTTCGCGGCGGCCGGGCGGCACGACCGCCTCGACTCCGACGGCTGGAAGGCAGCAGAGGCTGCCGTCCAGGCGATCGGCACGCGGTGGACCGAACCGGACGCCGGCATCTGGGAGATCGACAACCGGGCCTGGACGCACAGCCGACTCACTGCGGCGGCCGGGCTGCGGGCGATCTCGGCGGCCCGGCCGAGCGCCGCGCGAGCCGGGGACTGGTCGTCCCTGGCCGATCACATCGTCGCGGACACCGCCGCGCACGCCCTGCACGCCGATGGCTACTGGCACCGTTCCCCCGGCGATCCCGCCGTGGACGCCGCGCTGCTCTTTCCAGCTCTGCGCGGTGCGATCGCGTCCGACGACCCCCGGACCATCAGCACGCTGGAGGAGGTGCTGCGCGACCTGACCCGGGACGGATATGCCTACCGATTCCGCCACGATGACCGTCCCTTGGCCGATGCCGAGGGCTCGTTCCTGCTCTGCGGTTTCCTGCTCGCGCTCAGCCTGCATCAGCAGGGCCGCGAGCTCGAGGCGCGGACCTGGTACGAACGCACCCAGGCCGCGTGCGGGCCGCCGCAGCTGTTCAGCGAGGAGTACGACGCCCGGGAACATCAGATGCGGGGCAACCTGCCACAGGCGTTCGTGCACGCCCTGCACCTGGAAGCATCCGTCCGTCTCGCCGCACCGCCGCCTCGCTGACCCGCTCGTCGGTTCGGCTACCCGTCCGCTGCCGACCCAAGAGGACTTGTGTCGAAGCTCTGGAGCAGGTGCGGAAGGTCGGAATACGTCGCGACCGCACCAGCCGCGGCCAGCTGCTCCTCGCCGGTGACGCCCGAAGCCACGCCGACACAGCGGACACCGGCTCGCCCGGCAGCCTCCACGTCCCACCTCGCGTCGCCGACGAAGACGGCATCAGCGGGCTTGAGGCCGCCCTTCTCGAGCGCGACCTGCACCAGATCCGGATCGGGCTTGGACCCGTCCACATCCGCTGAGCTGGTTGCCGCGGTGATCCACCGGTCGCAGTCCAGCACGCGGCGCAACGCGCTGAGTTCCGCGGCAGAAGCCGAGGACGCCAGCACCACGACCAGACCGTTCTCGGCGCACCGCTGCACCATGTCCGCAGCGCCAGGCAATGGCTTGAGCCGTTCCCAGTGCGTGCGGATCAAGGTGTCGTGCGCCGCGACCAGTTCATCGGCGTCGTCCGGCATCTCGCCGAGCATGTGCGGCAGCAGCTTGTCCGAGCCCAGCCCGATGCCCTGCGCGATGCGGGCCATCGGCACGACGTAATCGTGTTGGCGCAGCGCCTCGGCCCAGCAGGTGGCATGCAGGTACACCGAATCGACCAATGTCCCGTCGACGTCGAAAAGCACACCGCGCAGCGCCATCAACCCTCCAGCCAGTGATTTGGTGGTACTCCGGCATCGCGTTGAGCCGCGGTCAGCCGGTCGCCGGCAACCCGGGCTCACCGTACAACGACGCCACCAGCACAGCTTGCCGTGCCCACCACACCGAAGCGATGCCGCGCCATGGACCGAACCGAGCACCGCCGGGCCTGGCAGAATCACCACCCGACGACGCTCGGCGGGGGCCTCCCGGTGAGCAGGCCGGCTGCCGGCGGTGCCGCTGCCCACCCAGGGATGTGATCCGGGATGCGACTCGAACCGAACGGCACCCGACGTGCCTAGCTCCGCACTGCGCCAGCTGCCGGCCGAACTGCACGAGCAGCTTCGGCCGGAGGCGGTGCCGCGATGGCGGGCACCGTGTCTTGCCACGCTGACCGAACGCCGATTCAGCGACCCGGACTGGATCTTCGAGCGCAAGTTCGACGGCGTGCGCTGCCTCGCTTTCCGGGACGGCGACGAGGTCCGGCTGCTGTCGCGCAATCAAAAGCCTGCCGAGGCGCACTATCCGGAACTCGTCGACGCGTTGGCCGGACAGCGCAGCACCGAATTCGTGATCGACGGCGAAGTAGTGGCCTTCGAAGGACGACGCACCAGCTTCTCGCGATTGCAACCGCGAATGCAGCTCAGCCGGCCGGAAGCCGCCAGGGCGACGGGCATCGCCGTCTTCTTCTATGTCTTCGACGTGTTGCACCTCGACGGGTACAGCACCGTCGACCTGCCGCTGACTGCCCGGAAGAAGTTGCTGCGCGCTTTTGTGGACGTCGCCGATCCGGTGCGGCTGACGCCCCATCGGATCGGCGCCGGCGAGGAGGCGTACCGCAAGGCGTGCCAGCGCGGCGACGAAGGAGTGATCGCCAAACGGGCCGCGGCCCGCTACCGCTCCGGTCGCTCGCCGGACTGGCTCAAGTTCAAGTGCGTCCGAGACCAGGAGTTCGTCATCGGCGGTTACACCGCTCCGCAGGGCAGCCGGGTAGGCATCGGCGCCCTCTTGGTCGGCTACTACGACGGCGCCAAGTTCGTCTATGCCGGCAAGGTCGGAACCGGCTTCGACGCTGCGATGTTGCGCAACCTGCAGGCTCGACTCGAACCATTGCGTCAGGACGATCCGCCGTTCGCCGAAGGTCTTGATCGGCGCACGGCAGCGTCCTGGGTGCAGCCGAAGCTCGTCGCCCAGATCGGGTTCACCGAGTGGACCGGAGCCGGTCGGTTGCGACATCCTCGCTTCACCGGGCTGCGCGACGACAAGGACCCGGCGCAGGTCGTGCGGGAGACCCGCTGAGCTGGTATCCCCCAGGCGTTAGGGTCGGCTGACCGCCACCGGCTGAGACAGCACATCAGTGGTTGCCCGCACCGGAAGGAGCTGACGATGACGTCGCAATCGCCAGATGCAGAGTCGCCGGAGGATGACCCAGCCGGCTGACCAGTCCGCCGTGCCGCCGGCTGCCGAGCTGACGACGCGACGACCTGATCAGGCCTTGGCTACCGCATCGGCGAGGGCAGCGTTGAACGCATCCAGGTCGTCCGGCTTGCGGCTGGTCACCAGGGTGAAGCCTTGCTTCGGGCAGACGGACACTTCTGCGTCCTGCCACGTGCCGCCGGCGTTGCGAATGTCGGTCTGCAGGCTGGGCCAACTGCTCAGCGTCTTGCCCCGAACGAGGTCCGCCTCGACGAGGGTCCACGGGCCGTGGCAGATCGCCGCGATCGGCTTGCCCGCTCGGGCAAAGCTCTTCACGAACTCAACCGCCTCCGGCACCAGCCGCAGCTTGTCGGGGTTCACCACACCGCCGGGCAACACCAGCGCGTCGTAGTCATCGGCCGACGCGTCACGGACCGGCGCCGACGGCGAGTACGTACCGCCCTTGTCGACATCACCGTTCATCGCCTGCACGGTGTCCTTCTCCGGCGCGATCAAGGACGGTTCGCCGCCGGCGTCTTCAACGGCCTGCCACGGATTGGTCAGCTCGACTTCTTCGACGCCGACGTTGGCCACCAGAAACGCAATTTTCTTGCCGGAAAGATCGGCACTCATGCACACCTCCGAGGAGATCACCAGGTCGGGGAGGCTGCGGTTCAACCGACCCCGGACGTTACGCCGACCCCGTTACCCACGCCACGGCGACGTCGCCGGCGACCGCTGCGCTAGCGTGATTCACACGGCTGAAACGGCGCGGCCGGGCGAAAACGCGCGCCATCCCGGCGCGCTGCTGCACTCGCGTCGCGAAAGGTGGACCCATGCCCTGCCGGATCGCGCAGTGGACCCTGGATGTGCAGAACGTCGACGTCATGGCTGCCTTTTGGTCGGCCACCCTCGGCTACCGCATCGACCCTGGCACTCATGGCAGTGCCAAGCTCTACCCGCCGACCGATGCCGGCCCCGACGCACTGGTGGTCTGGTTACAACGCAGTGATACGCCGAAGGCCGGCAAGAACCGGGGCCATCCCGACCTCACCGTCACTGCCGCCGATGTCGGCGTGGAGGTGCAGCGGCTGATCGCCCTCGGCGCCCGGCGAGTCGACGTCGGCCAGTCCGGCACCGAGGACTTCGATGTGATGGCCGATCCCGAAGACAACGAGTTCTGCGTGCTGCACGTTTCGCCCTATCCCGACGGCGCCCGGCGCTGACTCGGCACGATGAAGTTCGAGGAGGGCCGCATGGCACAGGAGCACGTCGAGCGCGAAGCGAAGTACGACGTGACGTCCGACTTCGTGGTACCCAGCGTTGCCGGTGCCGCCGAGCCGACGACGCAACAGCTGCGCAGTGAGTACTTCGACACCGCCGGGAGGCGGCTGCTGCAGGCGGGCGTCACATTGCGCCGGCGCACCGGGAGCACCGACACCGGCTGGCAACTGAAAGTGCCCAGCCCGCCCTATCGCACAGAGATCCGGGTGCCACTCGACGCTCCCGGCGATCCGATTCCCAAGGAGCTGACCGAACTGCTTCGCGGGGCAACCGCAGGTGAGGCGCTGTTGCCGCTGGCCGTCCTCGACACGCAGCGCACGGCGCGACTGGTTTCCACCGGCGCCGGACGCCCGCTGGCCGAGATCGCCGACGACGTGGTGCACGCATCGAGCGGTGGGCCGCGCGCTACCGCAAGCAGTTGGCGGGAAGTCGAGATCGAGCTGTCCGACGATGCACCCGAGGACGCGCTGCGTCCGATCGGCGCCGCCTTGCGTGCGGCCGGCGCCGAGCCGTCGGCGAGCAGCAGCAAGCTCGCTCGGGCCGTCGATGCTCCGCCGCTCGCGGCTGAACCGGGTACCGCGGCGGCGGTGGTCCTCGACTACCTGACCGCCCAGTACCGCTCGCTCATCGCCGGCGACATCGCTCTGCGCCGCGGCGAGATCGGCAAGGTACACAAGACCCGGGTGGCGATCCGGCGGCTGCGCAGTGCACTGCGCGTCTTCGGCGCATTGTTCGACTCCAGCAGTACCGCAGCGCTGGATGCCGAGCTGCGCTGGGTGGCCGGCGTACTCGGCGCGGTCCGGGACAGCCAGGTGCTGGACCGCCGGCTGCGGGTGCTGCTCGGCGAAGTCGACGAAGCCGACCTGCTCGGCCCGGTCAGTGCGCGGATCCACGGCGAGCTGGCCGGCCGGCAAACCGAGAGCTGGGAGGCCGTGGAGGCGACCCTGTCCGGCGCTCGCTATCTCGGGATGCTGCGCACCCTCGGCGAGTGGTTCAGCCAGCCGACGCTGACCGATGCGGGCCGGGACTCCGCCGGAGCCGTGCGGGGCCTGGTGCGCAAGGCGGAGCGCAGGGTGGCTCGCCGCCTGGACCGGGCTCTCGGCGGGCGCGATGCCGCGGCGTTACACGCAGTGCGCAAGGCCGCCAAGCGAGCGCGCTACGCGTCCGAAACCGGCCGACCGGTACTCGGCGGCAAGCGATCGAAGAAGCACGCGAAGCGGTATGCAGCGCTGCAGGACCTGCTCGGCGAGCACCAGGACGCGATGCTCAGCACGGCGCTGCTGCGCCGGCTCGGCGCGATTGCCGGCACCACTCCGGGTGAGAACGGCTTCGCTTTCGGCATCCTCTACGAACGCGAGTGGGAGACCGCCCGTCGGATCAGAGCAGCTGCGGACGCGGCCCGCGATCGATTGCCCTAGCTCCCTTCACCGAAACCGATGGCCGGCGTACGGTCAGAAGGACTCGAACAGCCGGGCCGGTGCACCATCCTTACAGGAGGCCGACATGGCGACTCGCGCCAGCGTCAAGAACGAGAAGCAGTACGAGGCTCTCAAAGACAAGGGCATGTCGAAGGAGCGCGCAGCGAAGATTGCGAACTCCCCCAACGCGTCCAGCCACGGCGGGAAGAAGAGCGGATCCGGCGGCGACTCCAGTCAAGGCGGCACCACCGCGCAGAAGAAGAAGGCCGGCAGCAAAGGCGGAAAAGCAGCGGCCAAGAAGTCCTAGCCCGCATGTCCGGCCGCCAGGGCGATCGCTTGCACGATCTGTGGGGTTCCCGTACGCCGTACGCCCGCGGGCAATCATGGCCCCAGCGGGTAGATCTGCACCTCGCGGACGGAGTGACCGAGAGTGATGTACAGCAGTGGGTCCGGACCGCATCACTGCTGCATTCCAACGGTGACGCGATGGACATCGCCGTCAAGGACGGGCGCATCGTCGGCGTCCGCGGCGCCGCGCAGGACCGGGTGAATCATGGTCGGCTCGACGTCAAGGACCTCTTTGCCTGGCAGGCGAACCATTCACCGGACCGGCTGACCGCGCCGCTCATCCGGCAGGGCGGCGAACTCGTCCAGACGGACTGGGACACCGCGATGACCGCGATCGTCGAGCGGTCGAAATCCCTCCTGGACAGCGACGGGCCAGGCGCGCTGGGCTTCTACACGACCGGTCAGCTGTTCTGCGAGGAGTACTACACGCTCACGACGCTCGTCCGGGCCGGCATCGGCACCAACCATCTGGACGGCAACACGCGAATGTGCACGGCGACGGCAGGAGAAGCGCTGAAGGAATCGTTCGGCAGCGACGGTCAGCCCGCCTCGTACACCGATATCGATCACGCAGACGTAATCGCGTTGTTCGGCCACAACGTCGCCGAGACGCAGCCGGTGCTGTGGATGCGCATGCTCGACCGACTCGAGGGCGCCGACCCGCCCCGACTTCTCGTCGTGGATCCGCGCCGCACGCCGGTCGCGGCGCGGGCCGCCGTCCACCTGGCACCACTGCCGGGGACGAACCTGGCACTGCTCAACGCACTGCTGCACGAGTTGATCGCGCACGACTGGCTCGACCATGACTTCCTCGCTGCGCACACCGTGGGCTTTGACGAGCTCAGCGAGCAGGTGGCCGGCTGTACACCTCAGTGGGCCGCGGAGATCTGCGGGCTCTCGGTCGATGAGATCCAGGCAGCGGCACGATTGCTCGGCACCGCCGACCGGGTGCTGGCCACGGTGTTGCAAGGTGTGTACCAATCCCACCAGGCCACCGCAGCGGCGGTCCAGGTGAACAATCTGGTGCTGCTGCGCGGGATGCTCGGCAAGCCGGGATGCGGTGTGCTGCAGATGAACGGCCAGCCCACCGCACAGAACACCCGTGAGTGCGGCGCGAACGGCGACCTTCCGGGCTTCCGCAACTGGGAGAACAGTGACCACATCGGGCAGCTCGCCGAGCTGTGGAACGTCGAGCCCGACCAGATACCGCACTACGCACCGCCCACTCACGCGATGCAGATCTTCCGTTACGCAGAGCAGGGGTCGATCAAGTTCCTCTGGATCTCCGGCACCAACCCGGCTGTCTCGTTGCCCGAGCTGAGCCGCATCCGATCCATCCTGGCCCGCGACGGGCTCTTCGTGGTGGTGCAGGATCTGTTCCGCACCGAGACCGCTGCGCTGGCCGACGTTGTGCTCCCGGCAGCGACGTGGGGCGAGAAGACCGGTGTGTTCACCAATGCCGACCGGACCGCGCACCTATCGGAGCAGGCGATCGACCCGCCTGGCCAGGCGCGTAGCGACCTGGACATCTTCCTGGCCTATGCCCGCGCGATGGGCTTCACCGACAAGGACGGCGCCCCGTTGATCAGCTGGGACGACCCTGAGTCGGCATTCGAGGCGTGGAAGCAGTGCAGCAAGGGCCGGCCGTGCGACTACTCCGCCATGACCTACGACCTGCTCCGCGACCGAGGTGGCGTGCAGTGGCCGTGCACCGCCGACGCGCCGGAGGGCACCGAACGCCTCTACATCGACGGCGATTTCACCGCGGCGCCGGACCAGTGCGAGTCCTACGGCCGCGACCTGATCACCGGCGCGTCGGTGGAGGAAGTGGAGTACCGAGCGCTCAACCCGGATGGAAAGGCGATCCTCAAGGCAGCCCAGTACCTCACGCCGCACGAACCACCGACCGCCGAGTACCCCCTGCACCTGATCACCGGCCGGACGATCTTCCACTTCCATACCCGCACCAAAACTGCGCGTGCTCCGGAACTGCAGCGCGCAGCGCCGGACGTATGGGTCGAGGTGCACCGCGACGACGCTGCGTCCCTCGGCGTCGAGGAAGGCCAACTCGTCGACGTGGTGTCACCGCGCGGCACCATTCGAGGTTCGCTGCGCTACGGCGACGTCCGCCCCGGCACGGTGTTCGTCCCGTTCCATTACGGCTACTGGGACACCGACCATCCTGCCGGGCCGGCCGACGCTGGTGACGGAAGGGCAGCCAACGAGCTGACCATCACCGACTGGGATCCAGCCTCGAAGCAACCGCTGTTCAAGGCATCCTCGGCACGCCTGCAACCCGCGTCCACTCCAGCGGGAACGGCCGGGCGGTGAACGGCTTGCAGTACGCCCTCAGCCAGCTTCACGACGGCGAGACCGCCATGGTGGCGCAACTCTCGGCACTGGCCGACCGCCATCCCGCCGAGCACGAGGTGCGGCATGTCGCGCTCGACCTGGCCGACTGGTCGCGCGGCCACGCCACCCGAATCAAGCAACTCGCCGACGACCACTCCCTACCGGTCGGCTCCGCGGCAGCGGAGCGTCACCCGGGTGTGCTGCGGCGGCTCAGTTCGACGCTCGCCGGGCTGGGCGAGCAGCCCGTCGAGCCGGCCGCACAATTGCTCGCCGACCTACAGGACACGTACCTGAGGGCGGCCCGCAACTCGCTGTCGTGGGAGCTCCTGGCCCAGTACGCACAGGCGGCCCGACAGCAGGATGCGCTGCAGCTCAGCTCGGCCTGCCATCCGCAGAGCCTGCGGCAGATGAGATGGGCCAACACGATGCTGAAGACCGTGTCGCCGCAGGTCTTGTCCAGCCTCTGACCGCGGCCCGGCGGGCACCCGTCGGCACCCGCCGCGCCCGGCAGAGCACACTCGTCCTCGGAAGCCGCTCGCGGGCCCAATCACGCGTATGGTCAGTGGTAGGCCCCACAGCAGGCCACGTGTCGTGTCGTCGACCGCTGAATCCCGCCGGTGACCCTCTCTTCAGAACGGGCGCCGCGCTATGACGGCTATGAACTCTGATCTGCTCCTGAAGCTTGCCGGGCTCTTCGACACGGTAGGAAATGAATTCAGCCCTCCGCTGCCGCGGGACGAGACGCTGGCCATGCTCAACCGGCGCGCTGTCTCGATCGTCCCGGGCGCCGCCGATGCGGCGGTGTCGGTCGGGCGCAACGGCGTGTTCCGTACTCTCGGGGCGACCAGCGACCTACCGCTGCAAGTCGACGCCATCCAGTACGAACTCGCGTCCGGCCCGTGCGTCGACGCGGCCGTACAGCACAACATCTACCGCACCGACGACCTGGCCACCGACGAGCGCTGGCCGGAGTTCGGCTCTCGCGCTGTCGCCGAAACCGGCGTGCGCAGCATGTTGTCCTTCCGGATGTTCCTGGAGGACGACACCCAACTCGCTGGGATGAATTTCTACTCGACCCACCGGGGGGCCTTTCCCCCGCTCGCCGCACCGCTCGGGCTGGTGATCGCAACGCTCGGCGCGGCCATCCTCTGCAACATTCACCATCGCGACCGCGCGGCCAACCTCGAGAAGGCGCTGCAGAGCAGTCGCAATATCGGCACTGCGATGGGCATCATCATGTCCACGTACCACGTCACCCAGCAGCAGGCTTTCGACCTGTTGCGGATGGCCAGTCAGGGAAAGAACCGCAAGGTCACATTGATCGCCGATGAGGTCATTGAGTCCGGCGAACTGGACATGACCATGATCCAATCGGGTGCCCACGCCAAGAAGGTGCCTACCAGCCCGCACCGCCACTGACCTGGCTGCGCGGTGCCCCGTACCGCAGCACGCTCTGGTGGGGCGCTCAGCGCGATCGATCACGATCCGCAGAGATCTGCCGTGAGCGCATCGCCCATGGGAACGCGCACCACAGGCCGAGCAATAGCGCGGCAGCCACGGCCGCTGCCGTCGTCGATTCCGAGCGACCGGTGAGTACGTCGAAGACGAGAAAGACCACGCCGACCACCGCCACGCCGAGCCACGCCGTGCCGATGATGGCCAGTCGGTGCGCTGCGGCAACCGTCAGCCGGCGCGCATGTTGGCGGAACAAGGCACGATGCAGGGTCACCGGCGCGATGAGAAAGCCGGTCGCGGCAATCGATGCACTGACCGTGGCCAGGTAGATGTCCTGCTGGAAGGCGGTCAACCCGGCGAAGCGTTGCTGGAAAGGCAGGGTGAGCAGGAAGCCGGTCAACAACTGCACACCGGTCTGCACTACTCGTAGCTCTTGCAGCAGATCGGACCAGTTGCGGTCCAGCCTCTCGGTGGGCGTCTCGTCACGCGCGGATTCGTTCCACGAATCGTCCCGCTCTGGGTGATCGATCACATCAGGCATCCGCGAAGTCTGCCAGCTCGCTCTGGGGACCGCCCACCTCATCCCAGCTTGGCCACCGTCAGCAGCACAGCGGAATCCTCGACCGCCTCCAGGCTGTGCGGATCAGGCGGGACGATGATCAGATCGCCGCGCCGGCCGTCCCAGGACACGTCGCCCGCGATCAGCCGCACCCGCCCGAGCAACACCTGCACCGTTGCCTCGCCCGGGTTGCGGTGCTCGGCCAGCTGCGCACCGGCGACCATGCCGATGACGGTCTGCCGCAGCACCTTCTCGTGACCGCCGTAGACGGTGTCGGCGGTATGGCCGCCGCCGGCTTCCTTGGCGCGTTCCATCTGCTGGCGGGCCAGGGCCTCGAGGGAGAGTCGCTGCATGGTCGCCACTGTCCTCCGACCGCGCGGCACCTGTCACTGCCGCTTCCGCTCTCGCTAGCGATCGCAGGGCTCAGCCCTTGATGCCGGTGCTGGCCACACCCTCGACGATGCGCCGCTGGAACAATACGAAGACCGCGAGCAGCGGGAGCGCGCCCAGTACAGCCGAGGCCATCACTTCGGCGTAGTGCTGGCCGTAGGCGGACGCCACGCTGGCCAGTCCGACCGGAATGGTCATCGTCTTCGTCGAGCTGAGCACCAGCAGCGGCCACAGGAAGCTGTTCCACGTCCACACAAACGTGAAGATGGCCACCGCAGAGACGGCCGGCCGCGACAACGGCATGAAGACCTGCCAGTACAGCCGCAGCCAGCTCGCGCCGTCCACCCGGGCCGCATCGTTCAGTTCGTTGGGAATGCCGGCGAAGAAAGACGCGAAGATGAAGACGGCGATGGGGGCCGGGATGGTCGGCAGGATGAGCGCCCAATAGGTATTGGTCAAGTGCAACGAGCTGAACTCCTGGAACATCGGAATCATCAACACCTGGCTGGGCACGAGCAGTCCGGCCAGCAGCAGCCCGTAGGTCGCTCGCCGGCCGAAGAACCTGGTCCGGGCCAGGGCAAAGCCGGCCATCGAACAGACGAGCACCGACAACGCCGCCGACAGTGCAGCAGTGATGAAGCTGTTCATGTACCAGGTGAGGATGTCGCTGGAGTCAATTACCTGGCGGTAGCCGGCGAGCGTCCAGTGATGCGACCACCAGGAGACCGGGTGAGTGGTGATCTCCGCCTCAGGACGCAGCGATGTGTCCACCGCCCACGCCAACGGAATCAGCCAGATGATCGCGAACAGCACGGTTACCGTCACGCACAGCGCCTTGAAGGCGGTCGCGCGCTGTTGGTACGGGTCGGTCGGGCGCGGCGTGCTGCGTACCTGCGAGGGCTCAAGCGTCGTGGCGGCCATGGCTCAGGACTCCTTGACTCGGACGCGGCTGAAGGCCAGCCACGCGAGGGACACGACGAGAACCGCAACGAAGTACACCATCGAGGCGGCAGCGGCATACCCGGCTCGGTAGTCGGTGAAGCCGAGGTCGTAGACGTACTCCAGGGCCGGCCGGGTGGAGAAGTTCGGGCCGCCCGACGTCAGCAGGTAGATCTGATCGAACACCTTGAGCGAGGCGATGATCTGCAGCGCAATGACCAGCATCGTGGTGCGTTTGAGCAGCGGAACAGTTATCCGCCACATCGTCGCCCACGTTCCCGCGCCGTCCACCGCGGCCGCACCGTAGAGGTCGGCGGGAATGTCCTGCAGCGCGGCAAGGTAGAGGACGTAGTTGAACCCCACCGTCCACCAGATCGTCAGCAGAGCGACCGAGATCATCGCCCAGGCCTGGCTGCCGGTCCATACCGGAGGGGTGAATCCCAACGCCGACACGAACTTCGTCGCCAGTCCTGCCTGCGGGGTGTACATCCACGTGAAGATCAGGACGACGGACGCGGACGGGACGACGTACGGCGCGAAGAAGACCAGCCGGTAGAACCACCTGCCCCGCTTGATGCGCTCGGTGAGCAAGGCGAGCACCAGCGCGATGATGACCAACGGCGGCGTGGTGAGGATGGTGAAGTACACCGTGTGCCACATCGACTGCCAGAAATCGCTACTGGTGAGCAGCTCGCGGTAGTTCCGCAGCCCGCCGAACTTGCCCAACCCGGAGCGCACGATGCTGGCGTTGAAGAAGCTCATCACCACGCCGTAGATCAGCGGCCCGATCAGGAACAGCACGTACAGGATCAAGAACGGCAACATCATCAGTCCGCCGCTGCGCCGCCCGGTGCTCGCCTCGGTGTCCCGGCGGACGCGCCGGATCGGCGGCGTCTCGACCCCGGTGTCGAGCGTGGTCTCTACAGCCATGGGGATTCCTCCCTGCCCATCAGACCGGCGACGGCGTGCGGGCGTATCGACCCAACCTGGAATGCATCTGTTTCAGTGCGGCCGACGGAGACAGGCCCCCGGCGGCCACCGAGGAGACCAGCGACCCGACGACGTTTTCCAGGTCGGAGCCCGACCCGGAGTACCAGGCCGCATCGTCGTAGTGGACGAAGTCGGCGACGTCGGCATAGTTCGACTGCGGTTTCAGCGACTTGTACTTGCTGCTGTCGCGGGTCGGTATCCATGCCGGGATGTGCCCGCCCTGCGCCCACGTGTAGCTCTGGTCGAGCATGGTGCGCACGAAGCCCAGACACACGTCGAGGCGGCGGCTGTCCCGGCCCGCATCCCGGGGCAGGACAAAGGTGTGCGAGTCGGCCTGCACAACGTACGTGTCGCCGTAGACCTGCGGAAAACGGGTCATGCTGTACGGCGTCTTGTCGGTTGTGTAGATGACGTTGTCCCATTCGCCGTCGAAGAGGAAGCCGGCCTGCTGTTTGGAGAAGACAATGGTCGTCCCGTTGTCGTCGACGCTGCCGGGCATGAGTTGCTCATCCACCGAGATCTTCTTGATCAGGTTCAGAGCGGTGAGCGCCTTGTCGTCGTCGATTGCGACGGTGGCCCCGTTGTCGGCGAGGACCGCACCGCCCTGCTGCCAGTACAGCGTCGCGAACAGCCGCCAGCAGGAGGAGGTGTCGTTGACGGTGGCCAGCACGAGGCCGTATTGGCCGGTGACCTTCTTCATGGCCTTCAGCGCGGCGACCAATTCGTCCGGACCGTGCGGCGGCTTGAGGATGCCGTCGCTGTCGAGGAGACCAGCCTTCTTGCACACCGCGGTGTTGTAGTAAAGAACGTAAGGATGTGTGTCGAGCGGGATGGCGTAGAGCTTGTTGTTGACCGAGCAGGCCTCCCATGCCTTCTGGTTGAGGCGGTCCTTGGTGATGCCGTGCCGGGCCAGGGCGCTCTCGTCGAGCGGCGCCAGCAGATTGGCTTCGGCGAGCACCTTCATCCGGGTCAGGTGGGAGATGGCCACGTCCGGAGGCCGGTTGCCGCGAACGGCCAGCGACAGTTTGGTGTAGTAGGGATTTCCCCACGTGAGGGTGACCGCCTCGAGCTTCTCCTTCGGGGTGGCCTTGCTGTACCCGTTGAGCATCTCGACCATCCGAGTGCCGTCCCCGCCGCTGAACAGGTTCCAAAATGTCAACGAGTTGGCCGGTGGCCCGACGCCGGTGGTTCCGGTCGCAAAGGGCGACCGGCAGCCGGTCAGCGCGGCCGTGGCGGCGCCGCCGAGCGCGAGGCCGCCCATGCCGCGCAACAGGTCGCGCCGGCTTAGCGTGCCGGTAGGTGTCGTGGTCGGGCGAGTGGGCGACGTTGGCATCGTTGGTTCCTCACTGACCGGTCTGGGATCGGGCCTGCACGACGGCCCAGGACTCTGCGGGTAGGTCGAGCAGCACGGACCGTCCCTCCGTACGCACGCTCTCCAGCGGCGCCGGCGCTGCCGTGGCGGCCGCTTCGGCGCCGACGAGTGGGCCCTTGTCGCCGGCGACGATCACCTGGGCCGAGTCGATCGACCAGGCATCGAATGCCTCCACCTTCAGGCGCACCTGCGCATCGGTGTCGCAACGATTGGTGAGAAACACCGCCGCCTGACCCGTCTGCGGATCATGGGTTGCTGACGCTGCGACCGCCGGGACATCGCCATGGCGTGCGGTCGCGACCGTCGGTGCCGTCACCCGGGCGACCAGACTCTGGCCGCGGGCCACCGCTGCGGTGATGGCCATCGGGAAGAAGATCGACTGCCGCCATGCCGGTCCACCAGGCTCGGTCATGATCGGCGCGATCACATTGACCAGCTGGGCTTGGCAGGCCACCCCGATGCGGTCGGAGTGATTGATCAGGCTGGACAACAGGTCGCCGACCACGACGGCATCCAGCGAGCTGTAGATGTCCTCGATCCGCGGCCCGGAGACGTCGATGTCCACGTTTTCGGTGCCGGGAAACCGGCTCTGGTACCAGACGTTCCACTCGTCGAAGGAGATCCGCATCCGTTTCCGGCTGTGCTTGCGGGCCGCCACCGCGTCCACGGTGGCTACCACGTCGTCGATGAAGGCGTCCATCGCTGCTCCGGAGGCCAAGAAGCTCGCCCGGTCACCGTCATGCTCCTGGTAGTACGCGTGCATCGACACGTAGTCCACAACGTCCCAGGCCCGTTCGAGAACCGTGGACTCCCAGTAACCGAACGTGGAGATTTCATGTCCCGAGCTGCCGCATGCCACCAACTCGATGCTGGGATCGACCAGTTTCATTGCTTTGCCGGCCTCGGTGGCAAGCGCTCCGTATTCGGCTGCGCTCATATGGCCGGTCTGCCAGGGACCGTCCATCTCGTTGCCGAGGCACCACAGCGGAACGCCGTGCGGCTGCGGGCTGCCGTTGGTCCGACGCAGGTCGGACCAGTAAGTCCCCTCCGGAACGTTGCAGTACTCAACCAGGTGAGCGGCGTCCAGGATCCCGGCGGTACCCAGGTTGACCGCCATCATCGGCGTGATCTGGTTGGCAGCGGCCCACGCCAAGAATTCGTCGGTGCCGACCTGGTTCGTCTCGATGGAGCGCCAGGCAAGGTCGAGCCGGCGTGGCCGCTGCGCTGCCGGACCGATACCGTCCCGCCAGTTGTAGCCGGAGACGAAGTTGCCGCCCGGGTAGCGAACCAGAGTCACGCCGAGTTCCCGCACCAGATCGGCGACGTCGCCACGAAACCCAGCCGCGTCGGCGGTCGGGTGATCCGGCTCGTAGATGCCGGTGTAGACACAGCGACCCATGTGTTCGACGAACGACCCGAACAGGCGGCGGTCGATCATTCCCCGGTGGTCGGCAGGGTCCAGGGTGATCGTCGCTCGGATAACTGCTTCGGTCATTCGGGCCATCCTCGTTGTCACCGGTGTCCAGCCGGGTTGCCGGCGATTGACACACCAGAGTCGGCGGTTGTCCAGCCAACGGAAACCTGCGCCGTGAGCGTTCACAGTGCGATAGGCGTGGGATTAGACCTATGCAGTTCGGAATGCTGACCAGCATTCGTAGCTGAGTGTTAACGCGAACAGACAGGTTGTCAATGGTCGCTCGGTACTCGCATCGTGCGCAGCGGGACGCTAGGCCGAGGTGCGCCGGCGTGCCTTCGGTTTGGCGACGCTGGCGCGCTGCACGAGCTGGGGCGCGATCATGGGCCGCTCGTGATGCTCCCCGGCGGAGTCGAGCATCGTCATCAAGAGATGCAGCCCTTGCCGCCCGACCTCGTCGAAGTCTTGCCTGATGGTGGTGAGCGCAGGCAGGAAGAACTCTGCCTCCGGGATGTCGTCGAATCCGACGACGCTGACGTCCTCGGGCACTGCCCGACCGCGTTCATGCAGTGCATGGATGACGCCCAACGCCATTTGATCGTTGGCTGCGAACACGGCGGTGACTCCGGCACGCTCGGCGAGTTCGATGCCGGCCTGCCATCCGGAGCGCGGGCTCCAGTCGCCGCGGTACAAGGGTGGTGCCCATTTGCCCGCCTCGGCCAACGCCTCTCGCCATCCGTCGACGCGAAGCTGTGCTTCCCTCCAGTCCGCGGGACCGGCCACATGCCACACCGTCTTATGGCCGTGCTGGAGCAGTACCTCGGTCGCCAACCGGGCGCCCAGCAATTGGTCGACCGCTACCACGGGCAGGTCAGGGTGGTAGTCGGCCTCGAGCGCGACAACGGGTAACCCACGCGGAAGGGTCCCCAGCATCCGGGCCGACGTATCGGTGGGCGCGATGATGATGACGCCGTCGACAGACTGGTCGTCCATCGCCGAGACCGCTTTGCTCACGTCGCTGCCCATACTCTCGGTCAATCCGGCGACGACGACGCCATAGCCTTCGGCCCGGGCCGCGCGCTCGATGGCCCGCTGTGTCGAGCCGGGTCCGAACATGCGGCTGTCGAAACTGATCACGCCGATGGTCCGCGAGCGCCGGGTAGCCAGACCGCGAGCCAATGCATTTGGCCGATAGCTGAGCTGACGCATCGCATCCAGCACGCGCTCGCGAGTACCCGCGCTGACGTGCGGATGACCGTTGACCACCCGGGAAACCGTCTGATGGGAGACCCCGGCCAGCCGTGCGACGTCGTGCATGACCGGCCGGGACCGGCCTGCCGAGGTGGCGCTCATGACGACGACATCAGGGACACCGGCCGAGTGTTAACGCTCGCAATTTGGCTGTCAAGCAGCCCTCGGGCCGGTCCGGGCGATCGGCAGCAGTCCGCGCGGCCGCGCTCAGCCCTTCACCGCGCCGCTGGCCAGCCCTTGGATGTAGAACCGCTGCAGCGCAACGTAAAGGATCACGCACGGCACCATCGCGATGACCGACCCGGCAATCAGATATCCGTAGTTCAGCGCACCGTAGGTCCCGCTCTGAATGTTCAGCAACGCCACCGGCAAGGTGAACAGATCCGTCTTGGTCAGGAACGTGAGCGCGCCGAGAAATTCTGTCCACGACGCGAGGAACGAGTAGAGCACCGTGGTGGCGACTCCCGGCAGGATCAGTGGGCGCATCACGAGGAAGAGCGACTTCATCGAGCCGCACCCGTCGATGTGGGCGGAGTCCTCGAGTTCGGCGGGCACCGCGGAGAACGTGTTGCGCATGACGAACGTGCCGAACGGCAGGTTGAACGTCGTGTAGAAGAGGATCAGCCCGATCCGGCTGTCGGTGAGATGGACCGCGTTCAGCTCCAGGAACAGCGGAGTCAGCACCGCCTGGAAAGGCACCATCAGGGTCAGGATGATCGTGCCGAACACCAGACCGGACCCGGCGAACCGGAACTTGGCGAACCCGTAGCCGGCCAGCGTCGACAGGATGGCGACCAGAATGGCAGTGCCCACCGAGACGATCAGGCTGTTGGCCACGTAGCGCCACAGGTGGATGTCCCCGCTGAACAGGTCGCGATAGTTGGCCGTGCTCAGGTGCGTGAAGTCGCTCCATCGCGGTGCAGCGGTGATCCGCGATGCCGGCTCCAGGGAGCGCACCACGGCCCACAGCAGCGGCACTATGAACACCAGCGACGCCAGCACACCACCGGTCCAGTACATCGTCGACGCGCCCCGTCGCCGGGCGGGCGGGGCGCCAGCTCTGCCGGTCCGGGCATGGGACCGGACTGGGCCGGCCACCTCGGCTGTCGTCGCCATCGGAGTCCTCTCAGTCCTCGCCGCGGAGCAGGAAGAATTGCAGCGCGCTGACCACGCCGACGACGATCACCAGAACCAGCGACAGCGTCGTCGCGGCACCGAGGTGCAACTCGACGAAGGCGCGCTCGTAGATCCACATCACCACCGTCGTGGTGCTCGTGCCGGGACCACCTTGGGTGAGGATGTAGAACTGGTTGAACGCCAGGAACGAGCCGACCACCGACAGGATCAGGCTCAGTGCGATCGTGCGCCGCAGCAACGGGACGGTGATGCGCAGCTCCTTGTCCCAGAACGACGCACCGTCGAGATCGGCCGACTCGTACACCTGCGCGGGGATGCCTTGCATGCCCGCCATCAGCAGCATCATCGTCAGGCCGGACGCGAACCAGATCACCAGCAAACAGATGACTGTGGTGGCCGGCACGGTGCTCACCAGCCACGCGGTGGTGCCATCGGTGATGCCCAGCTTTTCCAGGATCACGTTGACCGCACCGTTGCCCGGCTGCACCTCGAGCAGGGTGATGAAGCTGAGGGTGCTGAGCCCGATCACGTAAGGGAGGAAGACGGCGGTGCGGAAGAAGACCGAGCCGCGCCGGTTGCTGCGCACCAGAACCGCCATCGCGTAACCGATCACGAAGATCGGACCGGTCACGATGGCCGTGTAGATGAGCGTGTACACCGTCGCGTGCCAGAACGTGGTGTCCTGACCGATGCTGGTGTAGTTCTTGAAACCGATGTACTTGTACCTGCCGATGAGTGGCCAGTTGGTCAGCGAGATGTAGATCGCGAAGATGAGCGGCGCCACCACCAGCGCCAGGACGAACAGGAATGCCGGGGCAACCAGCAGCATCCCGGTACGGCTCGGATGGGTCAGCGTGCCGTGCCGCCGGCGGCGTCGGGACGCGGCCCGCACCGTCGCCGGCGGGGCGGCGCCCGCGGTGGTACGAGTTTCGATGGCGCTCATGTCACGCCCTCCGAAGGTATCTCCACGGTCGGCGTACGGCGGCTGACCTGAACTGTCATGTCTGGGCCTGATCCAGTGCTCGGTTGAATCCGCCCTGAGCCTTCTTGATCGCAGCGGCGACGTCGCCGCCGAAGACGGCGGAGGTGAACAGGGTGAACCACGGGCCGCTCACCTGATTGATGGCCGTGTTGTAGGCGAGCGTCTTCTCGGCATACCCCTTGGGCAAGGCTTCGAGGATCACCGCGGTTCGCGGGTACTTCTGCCTGAAGTCGGTAGTGAGCACGTCCGTCCGGATCGGTGTGTAGCCGGCGGCCGGCAGCTGTGCCTGCTGGGCGATCTGCAGTGCGTACTGGATGTACTCCCACGCCCCGGACGCGTGCTTCGCACCGCGCGGGATGCCGATGTTGTCTCCGCCGATGAACTCGCTGGTTCCCTTCAGCGCGCCGGGCAGAGGTGTCACGCCGACGTTCTTCGCGAAGGCCGGGGACAACCCGCCGGCGATCAACGCACCCTCATTGCCCGGCCAGATGCCGACCTTGCCGGCCAGGAAGTCCTTGCCCCACGTAGCGCCGGTCTCGGTGCGACTGGATGCGGAGGACAGTCCCTCCGCCCACACGCTGTGATAGAAGGTCAGCATCGCCGACAGCGCCGGGTCACCGTCGACCTTCACGCTCTGATCACCGAGCTCGCCGGAGAAGAGATGATTGCCGCTGGCCCACACCGATGGCAGCCCGGTGAAGCCCATGATGCCCGGTGAATTGCCGCCGAAGCTGAACCCCTTCACGCCACTGCCGAGCTTCGTGATGGCGCGGGCGTCGGTCAGTACCTCCGCCAGCGTCGACGGTGCGTGTGCGGGGTCCAGTCCCGCCTTCTGGAACAGCTGCTTGTTGTAATAGAGCGCGCTGACGTCTGCGGCATAGGGCACCGCGTAAATCTTGTTCTGGTACGTGGCCAGGTTCAGGTGCCCGGGACTGAGTTGGTCGAAGAACGGCAGGCCCTTCGCCAACGAGGTCAGGTCGGTGAGTGCGTCGTGGTAGGCGAGCAGCGTCGAGTTGATGTCGTCGACGTCGACCACGTCCGGCACCGAACGGCCGCGGATCGCCGTGGACAGCTTGGTGATGTACTGCGTGTCGGGGATCGCGGTCAGTTCCACCTTCAAGCCGGGATGGCTCTTGTTGAAGCTCGCCACGATGGGCGCCGACAACGCCTGCGTGGCTGCGCGGACCCACAGCTTCACCGTGCCGGTGGCATTCTTGCCGAAGCCTGCACCCGTCGTGTCCGGCGCCGGAAGCACGCCGCCGCCGCAGGCGGCGAGGGTCCCGATGACGAGCGTCAGCGTGGCGATCGCGTGGATGGGTCGGCGCAGGAACGGCCTGTTCCCGCCCCGCGTCATCGCGCCGGCTCCGCAACTGGCAGCCAGACCCGCATGGGTCCCACCTCGCGGTTTGCCCATTGGTGGTAGGGGATGGCAGTGAACTCGTGATGGCCGCCCGCGACGTCGGTCGCCGGGCCACGCACAACGACGGTGCCGCCGAGCAGGTCGGGCCGTGCTTCGATGCGCAGATCGGCGGCATTCTCGCTGGTCAACCGCAGGTCGTCGACGAGCAGGCCGGACGGCTGGTCGATCTGCTCCACCGCGTACACCAGCGGACCGCGCTCGACAGCAACGCAGCCCCGGGCCGCGTCGACCCGGGGTGCCGCCGTGGTCAGCCGGATCGGCATCGGCAGCTCGAGCACAATCTGATCGCCACGCTGCCACTTCCGGCGGACGGTCAGATAGCCCTCCGGCGCTTCGGCCGGCCGCGCGGCAGCGCCGGCAACCGAGACCGTGGCGCCGGAACACCAGCTGGGTATCCGAAGCGAGAGCGCCCACTCGGCATCGTCGGTAGCAGTCACCGTGGCGGTGATCGTGCCGGCCCAGGGATACTCCGTCTCCAGCTGCACGACGCGCTGGCCGGCCGCGAGCGTGGCCGTGCCGTACTGATGGACCTGGATACCGTCCTCATCGGTTGTTCCGATGTAGCCGGCCAACTGCGCAAGCGTGCGCATCACGTTCGGCGGGCAGCATGCGGTCTGGAACCAGCCTTGCCGGCCGTTGACCGCATCCCGATGGTCGGCGGCAACCGCATCGGCTCGCACCTGCAGCGTGTTGACGTAGAAGAATTCGGCACCGCCGAGGGAAACCCCGCTCAGGAACCCGTTGAAGAGGATTCGCTCGATGCCGTCGGCATAACGCACGTCTCCGGTCGCCAGCAATTGCCGCCAGGCCCACTGCACGGCGCCGATCGACGCGCAGGTCTCGGCGTACGCCACATCAGCGGGCAGCTCGTACGGATCGCCGAACGCCTCGCCGTCCCACCGCGATCCGAGACCGCCAGTTACGTACTGCTTCGCCGCGACCATGTTGTCCCACTGCCGACCCAGTGCCTGATCGAGCTCGGCGTCACCGGTCTCGCTGGCGACGTCGGCTGCACCCGCCGCCAGGTACACCGCTCGCACGGCATGGCCTTCCGGCCAGATCGCCTCCCGGACCGGCACCCGGTCGGAGTAGTAGATCGGCTCGCGACCCCAACCGTGGATGGTGCTGCGTCCGCGGGTGGAAACGAAATGCTCGGCCAGGTCGAGGTAGCGCCGGTCTCCGCTCTCCCGGTACAGCTCCACCAGCGCCATCTCGACGACAGGGTGGCCGTCCAGACCGGTATTGCCCTTCGGCCCGAACGTGTCGACGAGGTGATCGGCCGCCCGGCGAGCGACGTCCCAGAGCTTCGTGTCGCCGGTAGCCCGCCGCGCCGCAACGCCGGCCTGGATCAGATGCCCGAAGCAGTAGAGCTCGTGGCCCATTGCCAGATCGGCATACCGGTCGGCGCCGCCCCGGGTCACCTGCACGAAACTGTTGACGTATCCGTCCGGGGCCTGCGCAGCACTGATCGCCTCGGTGAAGGTGGTGAGCTCGGCCAACAGCTCCGGCCGCGGAGCCCGGGCGTACTCCCACGCGACCGCCTCCAGCCACTTGTAGACGTCGGAGTCCATGAAGAGCGGGCCGCGGTACGCCGTGCGCGGCGGCGGTGGGGTCGAGGGTTCGGTCAGTTCAGCTGCGGCGAGTTTCAGGTTGTCGAGATTGCCGGCCTCGCGCAGCCGGCTGCTGCCGATCGGGATGCTGATCTCGGCATTGACCCGCTGGCGCTCGGCCCAGAAGCCGGACTCGAAGTGGACCTCGCTCAGGGCCAAGGGTCGCAGCCGGGCCCGCGCGGAGCGGGTGGGCTCGACCGGACCAGCTGCTGGGTTCGCGGCTGCAGGGGCGGAGGACGGCAGCTCGGTCACGGTGCCTCTCTTCATCGCGGGCGGCTATCGGGCGGTGCGGCGAATGAACAGGCCGGGAATGCGAAAACGGTTTCGAAGCGGCAAGATTACGACGGTCGGCAAGGGCGGTCAAGAGCCGTACGGCGAGCCGACCGCGGATGGGAAGGTGGCGGGTGATGGCTGTGCGCGCGGGCGGCGGGCGCCCTGGTCGGGTGCGCATCGGCGATGTGGCCAACGCCGCCGGCGTATCCGTGGCGACAGTCTCGAAGGCGTTGAACGGCCGCAGCGACGTCAGCGAAAACACGCGGGCGCGGGTGCAGCAGGTTGCCGAGCGCCTGGGCTTCCGGCCCAATCAACTGGCCCGCTCCTTGCCGACCGGCCGGAGCTTCTCGGTCGGCCTGCTCACCACCGACAGCTTCGGCCGGTTCAGCATTCCGCTCATGCTCGGCGCCGAGGACGGCTTGGGTTCCGGTGAAGTCGCAGTGGTGTTCTGCGACACCCGGGACGACCCGCAACGCGAAGCTCGGCAGATGCATGCCCTGCTGTCGCGCCACGTCGACGGCATCATCGTCAACGGCCGGCGCACCGAACCGCGCCCTCCGTTGGGCGGCACCGAGGGCGTGCCCGTCGTGTATGCCTTCGCCGCCTCGGCCGATCCTGCCGACTGCTCGGTGATCGCTGACGAGGAGGGCGGTGCAGCATTGGCCGTCGAACACTTGTTGGCCCAGGGGCGTCGACGCATCGCACATGTGACCGGGCCACGGCGGCATCGGTCGGCTGCGGTTCGCGCCGAAGCCGTGCGGCGCCGGCTGCGCGCAGCCGGGCTGACCACGCGCGGCCGCGCGGCGTTCGGTGCGTGGAGCGAGCAGTGGGGCCGGGAGGCGACAGCTCGGCTGCTGGACACGGCGCCGGACATCGACGGGGTGTTCTGCGGCAGCGACCAGATCGCCCGCGGCGTGCTCGACACACTGCGCGAACGCGGCCGGGACGTACCCGGCGACGTCGCAGTGGTGGGCTTCGACAACTGGGAAGCGATGGCCCTGGGCGCTCGGCCGACACTGACCACCGTCGACATGAACCTCGACCTGATCGGCCGGTACGCAGCCGAGCACTTGCTCACCGCGATCGACGGTGGCACGCCCCCGCCGCTCACCGTCGTGCCGGCGCGTCTCGTCGTGCGCGACTCCAGCCAGCCCGGCGGCTGAGGCAGTGCCGTTCCGCACCGCTGCGGCGTGAGCTGCGCCGGGCGCACGGCAGTCGGCGCGCCGCGACCGGTCTTGTAGGGTCGGACATGTGAGCGTTAACATGCGATCCTTGATGACGGCCTGCGTGGCCAGGCAGGAGATGGCGCGCCAATGACCAGCTCTCCCCGTCCCGCCGCCGATACCTACACCGTCGGGGTCGATTTCGGCACGCTGTCGGGGCGGGCGGTGGTGGTCCGGGTGAGCGATGGCGCCGAGCTCGGGGCAGCAGTCTTCGAGTATCCGGACGCTGTCATCCAAACCGAATTGCCCGGGACGGCAGAGCGGTTGCCGAACGACTGGGCGCTGCAGAACCCGGCTGACTGGCTCGGCGTGCTGACCCAGGCGGTTCCGGAGGCCGTCCGGGCCAGCGGTGTGCCGGCCGACTCGATCGTCGCGCTGGCCACCGACTTCACCGCCTGCACGGTGCTGCCCACCGACACCGATGGCCGGCCGCTGTGCCAGTTGCCGGACTGGGCTCACCGGCCGCACGCGTGGCCGAAGCTGTGGCGGCATCACGCCGCACAGTCGCAGGCAGACCGCATCACCGCGATCGCGCACGACCGGCAGGAACCGTGGATCGGCCGGTACGGCGGGAAGATCTCCTCCGAGTGGCAGTTCGCGAAGGCCCTGCAGGTGCTCGAAGAGGATCCCGAGCTCTACCGGGCGATCGATCGGTGGATTGAGGCGGCCGACTGGATCGTCTGGCAACTCACCGGCCGGGAAACGCGCAACACCTGCACCGCCGGGTACAAGGGAATCTTCCAGGACGGTGAATACCCCAGCCGGGAGTACCTGGCCGCGCTGCACCCCGACTTCGCCGATTTCGCCGACACCCGGCTGGCGCATCCGCTGTCCGAGCTGGGTTCGGCCGCGGGAACCCTCACCGCCGAGGCGGCGCAGTGGACCGGGTTGGCCGAAGGCACCGTCGTGGCCGTCGGCAACGTCGACGCGCACGTGAGCGCACCAGCCGCTCAGGCGGTCGAGTCGGGCCACCTGCTCGCGGTGATGGGCACCTCGACCTGCCACGTGATGTCGGCGGACGTGCTGGCCGAAGTCCCGGGAATGTGCGGAGTGGTCGCCGGTGGCATCGTGGCCGGAAAGTACGGCTACGAAGCCGGCCAGAGCGGTGTCGGCGACATCTTTGCCTGGTGGGTCGAGCACAACGTCCCGGCCGAGTACTTCGCCGAGGCTGAGGCGCGCGGGATCTCCATCCATCAACATCTCACCGAATTGACTGCGGACGCACCGGTGGGCGCACACGGTCTCGTCGCCTTGGACTGGATGAGCGGCAACCGCTCCGTCCTCGTGGATCATGAGCTGTCCGGCGTGATCGTGGGGCTGACCCTGGCGACGCGTCCCGAGGAGATCTACCGGGCATTGCTCGAGTCCACCGCGTTCGGCACGCGGCGCATCATCGAAGCGTTCACCGATTCCGGCCTTCCCGTCGAGGAGTTGATCGTGGCCGGTGGCCTCCTCAAGAACCCGGTGTTGATGCAGATCTATGCCGACGTCACCGGCCGGCCGCTCACGACCGCAGAGAGCTCGCAGGGCCCGGCACTCGGGTCGGCCATCCATGCGGCCGTCGCTGCCGGGGCATACCCGGACGTGCCCACCGCGGCCCGCTCGATGGGGAAGGTGCGTCGCGATGCATACGTCCCGGATCCGGAGCGGGTGAAGGCGTACGACCGGTTGTACCGGGAGTACGTCCAGCTGCACGACTACTTCGGCCGTCGCGACAGCGACGGCTCCAACGACGTGCTGCACCGGCTGCGCGCCATGAAAGCGGGACGGTGACCACGATGCCGGCGCAGTCCGGCGACGCGGAGGTCCGTGACCAGCTCGTCGCGCTGCATCGAGAACTGGTACGCAACCAGTTGGTCGTGTGGACTGCGGGCAACGTGTCGGCACGCGTCCGCGGGCCCAGCGGTGATGCGCTGCTCATCAAGCCCTCCGGGGTCTCCTACGACGACCTGACCGCCGAGTCGATGGTGCTGTGCGACCTGGACGGCACTGCCCTCGACGGTGAGCTCAGCCCGTCGAGCGATGTGGCAGCCCACGCATACGTCTACCGACACCGGCCCGACGTCGGCGGGATCGTGCACACGCACTCGACCTACGCGTGTGCGTGGGCCGCACGGCAGGAGGAGATCCCGTGTGTGCTGACCGCGATGGCCGACGAGTTCGGCGGCCCGATACCGATCGGTCCGTTCGCGGTCATCGGCGACGACTCGATCGGCCAAGGCATCGTCGCCACGCTGGCCGGGCATCGATCGCGTGCCGTGCTGATGGCTAACCACGGCGTCTTCACCATCGGGTCCGATCCCAAGGAGGCGGTCAAGGCGGCGGTGATGTGCGAGGACGTCGCCCGCAGTGTGCATATCGCCCGCCAGCTGGGTGAGCCGGTACCCATCGCGCCCGACCTGATCGATCGTCTCTACGACAGGTACCAGAACGTGTACGGGCAGCGCTGATGGGCCACCGCAGGAACGGCCGGCCGTGCTGACGGCGCGACTGCACGCGACGGCGGACATCCGGCTCGGCGACGAGCCGCGGCCGGAGGCCAGCAGCGGCGAAGAACTGGTCCGGGTCGACGCGGTGGGCATCTGTGGGTCCGACGTGCATTGGTTCACCGAAGGCTCCATCGGTGACGCGACCCTGGCTCGGCCGCTGGTTCTGGGACATGAAATGGGCGGGACGATCGTCGGTGGGCCGCGCGACGGTGAGCGGGTGGCGGTGGACCCGTCCGTTCCCTGCTGGGTCTGCCCGCCGTGCCGGCGCGGTGACGTCAACCTGTGCGTCAACGTGGTCTTCGCCGGGCACGGCTCCACCGACGGCGGGATGCGAGAGATGCTCACCTGGCCGGCCGACCGGCTGCACCCGGTTCCGGCCGGCGTGGACGCAGTGGGCATCGCCATGCTGGAACCACTCGGGGTGGCGCTGCACGCGATCGACCTCGGCCGGATCACGATCGGCGCCCGGGTCGGCGTCGTCGGCTGTGGCCCGATCGGACTGCTCGCTGTGCAACTGGCCTTGCTGGCCGGGGCCGGCGAAGTCATCGCCGTCGAGCCACTGGACTACCGCCGCAAGCTGGCCGACACGTTCGGCGCGGTGGCGGTGGACGCCACCGGCGCGGCCGAGCTCGCCGCCGCCAACCCTGGCGATGGGCTGGATGTCGTCATCGAGGTGGCCGGTACCGATGCGGCGGTGGAGACGTCCATCGACCTGTGCCGGCCAGGCGCCCGGCTCGTGCTGGCCGGCATTCCTGAGGGCGACCGGACCGCGTTCACCGCTTCGCCGGCGCGGCGCAAAGGCCTGACCATCACCATGTCGCGAAGGATGGGCGAGGTCTACCCGCGCACCATCCCCCTCGTCGCCTCGGGCCGGATCGACGTGCACAGCATCGTCAGCCACCGGTTCGGACTTGCCGACGCCGCATCGGCCATGCGAGTGGCGGCGGAACGATCGGCCGGCAAAGTGATGATCACTCCCGGAGCGGAGACCGTGCGATGAGCCAGGAGGGCCGAATGCAATCGCCGTTCAGCAACCGCAGCATCTGGTTCCTCACCGGCAGTCAGGATCTGTACGGCGAGCAGACCCTGTCCACCGTCGCGACTCAGTCCCAACAGATCGCCCAGCGGCTCGACGAAGCCGTTCCGGTGCAGGTGCGCTGGCTGCCGGTGCTGACCAACAGCGAGGCCATCCTGCGCGCAACTCTGGACGCCAACAGCGACCCGAGTTGTGTCGGCGTGATCGCCTGGATGCACACCTTCTCCCCGGCCAAGATGTGGATCCGCGGTCTGGACGCACTGGGCAAGCCGCTGCTGCACCTGCACACCCAGGCCAACGAGTCGCTGCCGTGGGGCACCATCGACATGGACTTCATGAACCTCAATCAGGCGGCGCACGGCGATCGGGAGTTCGGCTACATCCAGACCCGGATCGGCCTGGCCCGGACGACGGTGGCCGGCCACGTGAACGACCCGGCCGTGCGAATGCGCGTCTCGGACTGGACCCGAGTGGCTACCGCCTACCACGAGATGCGCAACCTGAAGCTGGCTCGCTTCGGTGACAACATGCGCGGGGTTGCCGTCACCGAAGGGGACAAGGTCGATGCCGAACTGCGCTTCGGCGCCTCGGTCAACACGTATTCCGTCAACGACCTCACCGCACGGGTCGACGCCACCACGGAGGCCACCGTCGACGAGCTGATCGACGAATACCTCGATGTGTACGACGTCGACCCCGTGCTGGCTCCCGGTGGTGACCGGCACGAGGCACTGCGCGATGGCGCACGGATCGAAGCCGGCCTGCGCGGTTTCCTGTCCGACGGTGGCTTCGCTGCGTTCACCACCAACTTCGAGGATCTGGGTGGACTTCGTCAGCTCCCCGGTCTGGCTGTGCAGCGGCTGATGGCCGACGGGTACGGCTTCGGCGCCGAGGGCGACTGGAAGACGTCGTTGCTGCTGCGCACGCTGAAGGTCATGGCTCATGGCCTGCCCGGTGGCACCTCGTTCATGGAGGACTACACCTATCACTACGGCCCCGGCCCGCAGCGGATCCTCGGCGCCCACATGCTCGAGGTCTGTCCGTCCATCGCCGGCTCGAAGCCGAGGGTGGAGATTCATCCGCTGGCCATCGGCAACCGCCAGGACCCGGTCCGCCTCCGGTTCGCCGCTGCCCCTGGGCCGGGGCTCGTCGTCGGCATGGCGGACCTCGGCTCGCGCTTCCGGCTCACCAGCAACGTCATCGACGTGGTCGAGCCGGACGCCGAGCTTCCCCGGCTCCCCGTCGCGTGTGCGGTCTGGGAACCGGCCCCGTCACTGACTGTGTCGGCAGAGTGTTGGCTCGCCGCCGGCGGGCCGCATCACACGGTGCTGAGCACCGCGGTCACCATCGACATGCTCACCACGTTCGCAGCAATGACCCGCACCGAACTCGCCCTCATCGACCGCGACACCACGCAACGCCGTTTCCACGACGAGCTGCGCTGGAACCACGTGTACTACAAGCTGGCCGTACCCTGACCGACAGCGGCCGCTCGTCGGCACGGCGTGAGGCGGCGGAAGGCTTGCCACTCAGGTGCGAGGACGGACGGCCGTCCTGGAACTGCGCTCAGTCGTCGCTGATCTCATTGCGCCACGCGCCGGTCGGCGAGCCACGCTCCTCGAGGAACTCCTTGAACCGGCGCAGGTCGGATTTCACCTGCCGGTCGTCAGCACCGACCGCGGCCCCGGCCTTCTCGACCAACCCCTCCGCTGCCCAGCTGATCTCCGCGTTGACCCGGGTGGTACCGGCATCGACTACCTCGAA
This sequence comes from uncultured Actinomycetota bacterium, assembly GCA_963703085.1. Lineage (GTDB taxonomy): Bacteria > Actinomycetota > Actinomycetes > Mycobacteriales > Jatrophihabitantaceae > DATAEG01. The sequence goes on from OY969789.1 coordinate 945,259, forward strand.
GGTGACGCGGCCGGAGTGGCTGGTGCCGTCGACACTGCGCCACGCGATCAGTTCGTCGGGACGTTGTTCGACGATCTCGGTGTCGAACTCGCGCCGGACGCCACCGATGCGGGTGACCCAATGGGTGTGCGCATCGTCGCCCTGGGTGATCCGCTCTACACCGCCCATGAATTGCGGGAACGACTCGAATTGCGTCCACTGGTTGTAAACCGCCGGAAGCGGTGCATGCACCTGCACCGATTCGGTGACCGTAGGCATGGCCGGAACCTCCTCAGCGTCGGCGGGCGGAGCGTCATCCGCCCGAATCGCATCGTCGTGATGCCAGCTTACGACGCAGCAGATGCCGCAGCGCCGCGATGGTCAGCTGCCGCTGACCGGATTGCTGCGGAGACTGCCGTCGTCCGCGCCGCGGCGCACCTGGACCATTCCGTCGACAGCCCGCACCTCGAGCATGCGCTGCGGGCGGACCGCGGGGCCGCACAAGACCGACCCGTCGCGCAGGTCGAACTCACTGTCGTGCCACGGACACACCACGCTGCCCTCGGTGATCGTCCCCTCGTGCAACGGCCCGCCGCGGTGCGTGCAGCGGTCTTCCATCACCAGCAACTCGCCGTCCCTGCGCACGATCAGCACAGCCACTCCGGCCAGCGACGCGAGGGTCGGACCGTCTGCGAGCAGCTCTGCCTCGGGCACGAGGTCCACCCACTCGTCGGGGATCACCTGGAACGCGGTCGTGTCCACACCGACCCCCCGCGCGTAGGCGAGGTGACCGCCCAACCAACCCGCCGCCCCGACCAGCCCACTGCCGACGAGCGCCAACGCCACACCGCTGCCATGACGGCCACGGCGCCGGGCGACGATGCTGCTGGCATACAGGCTGAGCGCAGCGGTGTTGAGCGTCGCGTGCACCAAACCGACCCGCCGCTCGCCAGCAGAGGTGGACAACCAGTCACTCCACCCGGTTGCGGCGGTCGGGGCTGCGGCGAGGCATCCGGTCCACAACAGCACTTCGGCCGAATGCCGCGCGGACGTGCCGCCGCAGCAGTCCAGGACCGATGCCCCGAGCCACGTGCCGATGGGGACGGTGACGAACACCGGATGCACCGGGTGCCCGATGGGAGTGCCGGACAGTTGGGTGCGGGTACGCCGTCCGCCCAGTACTCGACGCAAAGGGACAGCAACGGCTTCGGCAGGCGGGTCAAGAGCCTGGGCGCGTTCGATCGCGCGCACCGCTTCCTCGAGCAGCTTCGGCAGGGCAGCCATGAACACCTCCGGCGATCCGCTGACCGGCTGGACTGTCAACCACCGGCGACGCTACTCGACGATGCAGAGCGCTGCCTGCCGGATCTGCAGGCTAGGGCGCGGGATGCGGGTACTGGTCGGCGAGGCGGAACGCGCGATTGTGTGCCTGCCTGCGCATCCGTGCGAAGGCCTGACCTGCTCGGGAGGGATGCACCCTATTGGTGAGCAGCACGAAGTAATGGCCCAGGTCCGGGTCGATCCACAGACTGGTACCGGTGAATCCGGTGTGGCCGTAGGCACGCGCACCGAGCAGGTCACCGCCCGGGCAGTCCTGCCGGTCTCGTCCCTGCCAGGCCAGGCTGCGCCGCAACGGGAGTTCGTCGGTGGCCGGCTCGATCATGGTGGCCAAGCCGGCTGGCGAGAGCAGCCGCCCAGTCACACCCGAGCCGCCCCGGCACAGCGCTGCACCGAGCGCGTCCAGGTCCGCCAGTGGTGCGAACAGCCCGGCATGGCCGCACCGGCCGCCGAGCACCTCGGCATTCTCGTCGTGCACCGTGCCCTGTACGACCCGGCCCCGCCACGGGCAATCCTCGGTCGCCGCGGCCCGAGAGCGCAGATCGGCAGGCAGCCCGAACCAGGTCCGCGCCATGCCCACCGGACCGGTGACGCGCTCGGCGACGAGCGCGTCGAGGGTGCGGCCGCTCGCTGCCTCGGCGATCAGGCCGAGAACGATGAAGCCCTGTGAGCTGTAGTTGACGTTCGTCCCGGCCGGGAAGGCCACCGGCTGGTCGCGGATCGCTGTGATCAGCTCGGCGGCGGTGGAACACCACTTGTACATCGGCTGCTGCCCGGGGATACCGGAGGTGTGGGTAAGCAGCTCGCGCACGGTCAGCGCCGCCTTGTCGGTGCCGGCGAAATCCGGCAGCCACCTCGCCACGGTGTCGTCGAGGAGCAGCTGGCCGGACTCGACCAGCGACATCACCGCCAACCCGACGATCGGCTTGGTGACCGACGCCAGGTCCCACCAGGTGTCTTCGTCAGCGGATCGGCCGCCCCAGCTCAGCGTGCCAAGCACACCTGAGTCGATGACCCGCTCGGCGCTGCCGAAGGACCAGGCCGCTGCGGAGAAGACGCGCTGCCCTCTGGCCTCTTCGAGTAAGGCTCTCAGCTCGCCGGTCATCGCGCGGCCTGTTCCCGTGACGCGGCTCCGGGGCCGGCGAGTGCTGCGCTCAGCGCATGGCGCAAATCGTCGGGCAGTTCCGCCAGCATCGGGTAGCCGGTGCTCTCCCCGACCCGCTCGACTGCCCGCGCGCCGCACCAGGCACCGCACTGGGCGGCTTCGGTCAGGTCGAGATCGAGCATGGTCGCGGCGAGGAATCCGGCGTTGAAGGCATCGCCGGCACCGACCGGATCGACCGAGGCGGTGATCGGCTCGGCAGGCACCGCAACTTCCTGCTCGCCACGCCAGACGACCGCGCCGGCCGCGCCCCGCTTGAACACCGTGACCGAGGCTCGCAGCCCGCCCACTGCATCGCGCACCAGCTGCGGCTCATCGGTATCGAACAGCAACGTCGCGTCCTCCTCGGACAGCAGCAGCAGGTCGGCCTCGGCAACGAGCGCACCGAGGCGTTGCCGCGCGGTCTGGCGGTCGGGCCACAGCATCGGGCGGTAGTTCGGGTCGACGCTCACCACATATCCGCTGGCCCGCGAGCGGCGCACCATCGACTCGATTGCCTCTGCGGCACCGTCCGACAGCGCGGCCGTGATACCGGTGACGTGCACGACGGTGGGTACCGGCGCAGCGGTCGGCCACGGCGTCGGCCAGTCACTGCGGCTGAGCCGGGTTCCGGCGCCACCGTGCCGGTAATAGTGCGGCCGACGCAGCCCGTCCGGGAGCCACTCCCGCAGATACAGCCCGGTCGGTGCGTCGGGATCCACCACGATCAGCGACGTGTCCACCCGCTCGCCGCGCAACGAGCGCAGCACCCGTCGGCCCAGTGGATCGTCGCCGACCCGACCCAACCAGCCTGAGGCGACGCCGAGCCGGCTCACCCCGATCGCGGTGTTGATCTCCGCTCCACCGGTCCACACGGTCAGCTCGTCGGTGTCCTCCAAGGCGACCGGCAGTTTGGGGGTGAGCGCGACCAGTGGGTCTCCGATCGCGAGCAGGAAAGGCGTCCGGGCCCGATCGCCGGCGAGCACTCCGTCAGCCGGCGTGCGCGACGACATCGATCTCCACGAGGATGCCGTTCAACGTCGACCCGACGGTGGTGCGCGCCGGCCGCGGCTCGGCGAACCGCGCGCGGTACACCCGGTCGAACTCGGCAAAGTCTTGATCGAGGTGCTGGAGGTGCACGGTCACCTTCACGACGTCGTCGAGGCCCATCCCGGCAGCGCGGAGGATCTCCTCGATGTGGTCGAGGACCAGTGCGGTCTGGGTCGCGACGTCGGTACCGACCACCGCACCGGTAGCGGGATCCAGCGGGCCCATGCCGGCGGTATAGACGAACGGGCCGGCCACCCGAGCCTGTGAATACGCGCCGACGGGCGCCGGGGCAGAACTGGTTCTGATCGCTGCGTTGCTCATCGGGACGCTCCTCGGGGTGGGACGGACGGCTTCATCGGTCCGACGACGGCGGTCGGGCGCCCTCGGTGCGGCGCTGCTGCGCGGCGGCCAGCTCGGCGGTTGAGTCGACCGGGAAGAAGCAAGCCCCCAGATGACCGGGCGCGGCGATCTGCTCCAGCGGCGGACGCTGCTCGCGGCACTTGTCCCGGGCGAGCGGGCACCGGGTGCGAAACGCGCAGCCCGAGGGCGGGTTGACCGGTGAGGGCGGGTCGCCGGCCAGCACGACCCTGGTTCGGTGCCGCTCGATCTGCGGATCGGCCACCGGCGCAGCCGACAGCAACGCCTGCGTGTACGGGTGCCGCGGACGAGCGAAAAGCTCTTCGGTCTCGGCGATCTCGACGATGCGCCCGAGGTACATGACCGCGACCCGGTCGGCGATCTGCCGCATCACCGATAGGTCGTGCGAGACGAACAGGTAGCTCAGTCCGCGCTCGCGCTGAAGTCGCCGAAGCAGCTGCAGGATCTGGGCTTGCACCGACACGTCCAGCGCGCTGACGGCCTCGTCGCAGACGACCAGCCGCGGGTCCAGTGCCAATGCCCGTGCGATGCCGATGCGTTGCCGCTGGCCACCGGAGAACTCGTGCGGGTACCGGTCCTGCACCTGCGGGTCCAGGCCGACGGAGGTGAGCAGCTCGCCGACGAGCGCGCGGCGCTTGCCGGCGCCGGCGCGACCTCGTCGGGCCCGATGGTGGGTCACCAGCGGCTCGGCCACGATGTCATGCACCCGCATCCGGGGATTCAGGCTGGCGTACGGATCCTGTAGCACGATCTGCAGCTCGCGTCGGATCGGAATCATCTCGCGCCGGGAGAGATTGCTGATCTCGCGCCCGTCGAAATCGATCTCGCCGGAACTGGCGTCGATCAGGCGCAGCACGACCCGAGTGAGTGTCGTCTTGCCGCAGCCGGATTCGCCCACCAGGCCGAGCGTCTCGCCCGGACGGATGTCCAGCGAGACGTCGTCGACGGCGAGCAGCTGCGCGCCCAGCGGTCCGCCCGCAGCCCGGGCCGGGTACCGCTTGCTGACGTTGCGCAGCGCCAACAGCGGACGAGCGTCGACCTCGGTCATCGGATCCCCTTCGGCGCGGCGGGCATCGGGTCGGACAGCATCGCCAGGACGTCCTCCGGCGGCAGGATGCAGGCCGCCGAATGCCCCGGTGCCTTCATCTCCAGCGGCGGCAGGATCCGGGTGCACTCCGGCTGCGCGAGCAGGCAGCGCGGCTGGAACGGGCACCCGTCGGGCAGCAGCCGCAGGTCCGGCGGCGAGCCCGGGATGGGGTCCGCTACCGCACCGCGCGGCCGGTCGGCGCGCGGCACGGACCTCAGCAGCGCCGCGGTGTAGGGCATCATCGGCCGCGCGAACAGGTCGTCCACGGACGCGCGTTCCACGCCGCGGCCGGCGTACATGACCAGTACGTCGTCGGCGGCCTGGGCCACCATGCCCAGATCGTGGGTGATGAGCACGATCGCCATGTCCAGCCGCGATTTCAGGTCGGCGAGCAGCTCCAGGATCTGCGCCTGCACGGTCACATCCAGCGCGGTCGTCGGTTCGTCGGCGATGAGGATCTTGGGGCGGCAGGCCAGCGCGATCGCGATCATCACCCGTTGCCGCATCCCGCCGGAGAACTGATGCGGATATTGCTTGGCCCGGTCCTCGGCGTTGGCAATGCCGACGTCACGCAGCGCCTGCACCGCACGCGCCTTCGCATCGTGCCGGCTGATCTCTTCGTGCCGCAGCAGCGACTCGACGATCTGCGCGCCGACCGTGCGCACCGGGTTCAGGCTCGTCATCGGGTCCTGGAACACCATGGCGATGCCCTTGCCGCGGACCGACCGCAGCGCACGCTCCGGAGCGGTCAGCAAGTCCCGGCCCTCGAACATGATGCGGCCACCGGTGTAGACGCACGGCGGCTGCGGATTCAACCGAAGCACCGACAGCGCGGTCGCTGTCTTGCCGCTGCCCGACTCACCGACGATGGCCAGCGTCTTGCCCGCCTCGACCGTGAAGCTCAGCTCGTTGATCGCATGGACGGTCCCGGAGTCGACGCGGAACTCGGCCTGCAGGCCCTCGACTTCGAGCAGGCTCATCGAGCTCCTCCGGCGTCGCTGGTCAGCAGATCCCTGGCGATGAGCTCGTAGACCGACACCGCGGCGATCACCTCGTCCGCGTTCACGAACTCGTCCGGGCCGTGCGCCTGGGCGAGACTGCCCGGACCACAGATCACCGTCGGGATCCCGGCGTGGACGAGCTTGCTCATGTCGCAGCCGGCGTTGAAGCCGACGGCCTCGCCGGCAGGTTCACCGCTCACTCGGGCTACCGCGCCGAGCGCGGCCGTCACGACTCTCTGCTGGGCGGGCGTCTCCGACGGCACGGTCGCCACGATCACCTCCGGCGGGCCGACCACCAGTCCGGGCCGAGTGGTGCCGAGTTCGGCGAGCATGGCACTCAGTTCGGCGTCGCACCGGTCGTGCGTTTCGCCAGGCACCAGCCGGCGGTCGACGGTGAGCACACACTCGGCAGGCACGGTGTTCTGGAAGGTGCCGCCGGCGATGGTGGTGACCGTAATCGTGGCCGGGCCCAACGCCGGATGCGGATTCTCGGCGAGCCGACGGTTCTCCTGCTCGGTGGCGGCGACGAACGCGGCGGCATCGGCAATCGCATTACGGCCCAGCCAGGGCGACGCGCTGTGCGCGGCCGTGCCGGTGAAGCGCAAGGAGCGCATGTACGTGCCCTTGTGCGCGCGAGCGATCTGCAGGCCGGTCGGCTCTCCCACGACGGCCGCAACGGCCTGCAGGCCGTCCCGTACCAACCGCAGACTGCCGAGACCACCGGCCTCTTCACCGACGACGGCCGTCAGCACCAGCTCCCCGGCCAGTCCTGCGGGCTGGCCCGCCAGCCGCTCCATCGCGGCGAGCATGGCGACCAGGCTGCCCTTCGCGTCGCAGCTGCCCCGGCCGGTCATCCGGCCGTCCCGGGTCACCGGCTCATAGGCGGGCGTGGTCCAGTCCTGCGCGGAGGGATCGACCACATCCATGTGGCTGTTGAACACCAGGCGTGGCCCGGCGCCGAAGTGCAGCGTCGCCAGCACGTTGTCCGCGCCGGCCCAGGCGGTCTGCCGCTGCACCGTCGCGCCCAGCTCGGCCGCCCATTTCTCGACCCAGTCGGCCACCAGCGCCGCGTCGCCGGGCGGGGTGGGACTAGGGATCGCGATGCAGTCGGCGAGCTGGGTCATCACGTCGGCCGGTTGCAAGCACCTCATCGGTCGGTCCCGCCTGCTCCGCCCAGCACGTCGAGCCACTGACCGGCGTCCGCGTCGACATCGCCGATCGGCTGCGGCGCGACCTGGCGCAGCGCGTCCGGCTGCTTCAGCGCCGAGCCGGTGATGACCGCCACGACGGACTCGCCGGAGCCGATGAGCCCACTCTCCCGTGCGTGCGCCAGCGCGGCCAGCGCTGCGGCCGCGGACGGCTCGGCGGAAACGGCCTGAGTGCCGAGCAGCCGCATCGCAGTGACGATCTCGTCCTCGGTGACACCGACGGCAGATCCGCCCGACTCACGCAGCGCGCGCAACAGCCGCCGACCACCGTGGATGAGGCTGTCCCCGGCGATGCTCTGGGCGATGGTCGCGCCGGCGTCGCCGACGATGCCGGCCGCGTCCAGCCCGCTGTCGAAGGCGTCGACCAGCGGAGCGCAGACGGCCGGCTGCACGCCGATCATCCGCGGAACCCGATCGGTCAGCCCGAGTTCGCGCAGCTCGCAAAAGCCCTTCCACGCGCCCCACAACCCGCCGCCGGTGCCGACCGGATGCACCATGACGTCAGGCACCGTTCCGTCCAGCTGCTCGTAGATCTCGTAGGCGTAGGTCTTCATCGCTTCGTGCCGGACCGGATTGACGAAGTTGACGAAGGAGTACTCGCCGCGGCGGGCGAGCTGGTCGAGCGCGTCGAAGATCTGCTTGCTGCTGTCGTAGTGCAGCCGGTAGACGCGCGCCCCGTAGAGGCTGATCGCGGCGACCTTGACGTCGTTCGCGGCGGCCTCGACGAACACGGTTGCCGGCATGCCGGCACGAGCGGCGTACGCGGCGAAGGAAGCCCCTGCATTGCCGGAGCTGTAGGTGAAGCCTCGGCGGACGCCCAGGTGCTTGGCCATGCTGACGGCCAGGGAGAAACCGCGGTCCTTGAAGCTTCCCGTCGGCATCAGCGCGTCGTTCTTGAGCCACAGCCGGTCGAGGCCGAGTTGTGTGGCCAGGCCCGGCGCGGCCAGCAGCGGTGTGTCGCCTTCGCCCAGCGTGACCGCGGCGGCGTTCCCAGGTAGCGGCAACAGAGCGCGCCACCGCCACATGCCCTGGGCGCGCTCCGCGGCGGCCCGCTCGAAGAGATCGGCCGGCGCGCGTTGCAGGTCATAGCTGATTTCCAGAAGCCCTCCGCAGTGCGGGCACACGGACACCGGCTGATCCAACGACAGCTCGTGCGCGCAGTCGTCGCAGCGCAGCAGGGTGGCCAGACTGGCCGGTGCCGCAGTGCCCATCACCGGTACGCCTTCGGGTCCGCCACGTCGCGCAGCATGTCGCCGGTGATGTTGATCGACAGCGTGGTCAGCATGATGGCCAGGCCGCTGAAGACCGAGATCCACCAGGCGCTGCGGATGTAGAGCTGTCCGTCGGCCAGCATGCCGCCCCATGTCGGGATGGTCGGCGGCACGCCGAGGCCCAGATAGCTCAGCGAGGCTTCCGCGACGATCATCGACGCCACCTGCAGCGTTCCGATGGTCATCAGCGGCGCGAACACGTTCGGGCGCAGGTGCCGCCACATGATCTGCAGGTCGCTCACCCCGACCGCGCGCGCCGCGGTGACGAACTCCCGCGACCGCAACGAGAGCACTTCGGCCCGGATCACCCGCGCGTAGGAGACCCATCCCGTCGCGCCCAGCACCAGGATCACGAACCACAGGCTGGGTCCGAGCACCGCGACAATGACCAGGGCAAGCAGGATGGTGGGGAAGGACAGCTGGATGTCGGCCAGCCGCATGAACACCATGTCGACCCAGCCTCGGTAGTACCCGCACAGCATGCCGAGCACCGCCCCGATCACCCCGGACATCACCGTGGCCGCCACTCCGACCAGCAGCGAAATCCGAGTCCCGTAGATGACCCGACTGAGCACATCGCGGCCGAGGCTGTCAGTGCCCAGCAGATGACCGCGGGAATGGCCGCTGCAGCCAGACCGGCGGCCGCAGCCGCTCGGTGAGTTGCTGCGCGGCCGGGTCATGCGGGGCGATGAGCGGCCCGAAGATGCCGACCAGGATCACCACGAACAGGATCAGGACGGCGACTTGTGCGACCTTGTTGCGCCGCAGAGCCTTCCTGAGTGCGGAGACGAAGAATCGGCTCGTCTGGCTGCCCTCGGCCGGGTCCCCGGCGGCGATGACGGCTGAATCGACAGTGGTGCTCATCAGCTCAACCTCACTCGCGGATCGAGGAACGCGTAGAGGATGTCGACGACCAGGTTCACCCCGACGAAGACGATCGCCAGGAACAGCACGGTCGCCTGCACCAGCGGGTAGTCCCGGTTGGTGATGGCTTCGATGGTCAACCGGCCCACCCCGGGCCACGAGAAGACCTGCTCGGTGATGATCGCGCCGCCCAGCAGACTGCCGATCTCCAGCCCGACGATGGTGACTACCGGCAGCGCCGCGTTGCGGATGCCGTTGCCGAGCACCACCCCCATCGGGGAGAGGCCCTTCGCCTTCGCGGTGCGGATGTGGTCCTCGCCCAGCACGTCGATCAGCGACGAGCGCAACAGCCGGGCGATCATCGCCGCCGAGTACAGCCCCAACGTGACCGCCGGAAGGACCAGATGGTTCAGCCCACCCATCCCGGATGCCGGCAGCACCTGCAGCTCGACGGCGAAGACCAGGATCAGCACGATGCCGACGAAGAAGGCCGGCGTCGACTGCCCGACGAGCACGATGGCCATTACCGAGCTGTCGGTCGCCTTCCCGCGCCGCAGCGCGGAGATGATGCCGGCCGGGATCGCGATCACCAGCGCGAACACCAACGCAGCGGTGGCCAACCGCAAGGTCGCCGGCAACCGGTTGGTGATCACATCGAGGGCCGGCTGCTGGAAGAACACCGATCGACCGAAGTTGAGGTGGAGCAGATCGTTCAGGTAACTGACGTACTGCACGAACAGCGGTCGGTCATAGCCCAGGCTGTGCCGCAGTGCCTCTTCCTGCTGCACGGTGGCGCCCTCGGGCAGCAGCGCCTTCACCGGGTCGCCGGAGATCCGGATGATGAAGAACGACACCGTGGCGACGAAGAACAGCACCACCACGGTCTGTGCCAGCCGTTTCAGGATGAACAGCGCGAGCGGCCGGCGCTGCAGGAACCTCAGCGGCGCAAACCACAATGCGGGGCTCGCCGGCGCAGTAGCGGCCATTTACTTGGCTTTGGCCGACGCCATCGCGAGTACACCGTTGATGGGCATGGTCCAGTCGATGCCATCGCGCACCGCGTACACGTTGCTGGCGTGGTACAGGAAGATGTACGGAGCGTTGGTGCTCATCAACTGCTGCAGCTCGGTGAACGCCTTCTTCCGCTCGTCCGACACCAGCGACGTCTCCTCGACGTCGACGAGCCCATCGGCCTGCTTGTTGTGCCAGAGGCTCTGCCGGCGGTCCGAGCGGATCGTCGACTGGAGGTAACTCTCTCCGTCCAGCGTCCAGCCGGTGTTGCCGCTCAGGTACATCGGGCCCATCGCATGCGGGTTGCCGGAAACCAGCAGCGACTTGAACTGAGTGGCGTCGATGATGTTCAGCTTGCACTTGACGCCGACCTTGCCGAGCTGGCCGGCCACCGCCTGGGTGATGTCCTTGTCGACCGTCGATGCCGACAACTGGGTGGAGAAGCCGTCTTTGTAACCAGCGTCTGCCAGCATGCTCTTGGCCTTGTCGACGTCGTAGTCGAACGGCTTGATCGACGGGTCGTAGCCGAATACCTGCTGCGGGAGCAGCGTGGCGGTGCGTTCCGCCGCGCCGCCGAGCACCGTATTGATCAAGGTCGGCACGTCGACCGCGTGGTTCAACGCGATGCGCACCTTTGGATCGGTGAGCGGACCGGAACTCAGCGTGTTCATCGCGACGTAGTACTCGCGCACCCCCGGCACCCGCTGCGTGCTCACACCGGAGCCCTTGCCGAGTTGCGCTATCGCGTCCGGGGAGATGCCGGTGACGATATCCATCTCGCCGGACTGCAAGGCGGCGACCGCAGTCGCCGGCGTCGGGGTGATCTTGAAGGTGAGCGTCTTGAGCTGAGTCTTGGTACCCCAGTAGTTCGGGTTAGCCGCGAGGACGATCTGGTTGTCCTGCTGGCGGGACTGGAACGTGAAGGGACCGGTACCCACCGGGTGCGCTGCGAAGCCGTCGTCGCCCTTCTCCGCCAAGTACTTCGGCGGCACGACGACACCGCCGAACAGGGAGACCTTCTCCGGGATGATCGGGTCGGATGCACTCATGATGAAGTCGACGGTGTGCTCGTCCACAACCTTGGCGCTCTTGACGTAGAGCAGCTCGACGATCGGCGACTTGGTCGCCGGGTTCTTCAGCCGATTGATGCTGAACGCGACCGCGGCCGCGTCGCACGGCTCGCCGTTGTGGAACTTGATGCCAGGCCGAATGGTGAAGCGCCACGTCTTCGGATCGACCGCCTTCCACGCCGTGGCGATCCCCCCGACGAGCTTGTTGCTCGCGTCCCGCGTGGTCAACGTGTCGAAGATGTTGCTGGCGACGCTCATGGACGGGATGTCGCCTTGCTTCTGCGGATCGAGCGACTTCACGTCGCTGGGCATCGATACCCGCAACTTGCCGTTGAACGAGCCGCCCCCGCTGTCTCCGCCGGAACTGCCGCCGCACGCCGCCAGCACACTGGGCAGCGTGATGCCGGCTGCTGCGACGCCGGTGAGTTTCAGGAAGCCACGACGATCGAGATTCAACGCGCTCATGTGCTGGTCCCTTCGGGGGGTACAGGCCGGACCTCGAGCCGATCGGGTGGCCTGCGGAGGAGGGGGGTTGCGTTCCGCCTGACGGATTGCCATTCTCTACAACGAAATACAATCCGAAGAGGTGTGGACCTGTCAAGGGGAGTGTCGGCGAGTGAACTCGATCGAGAAGACACTCGCAGTGCTGCGCGCGCTGTCCACGCCGGAACCACCGCATCGGTTGGCGGACCTCGCCGAGCGCGCAGAAGTGGGCAAGACCAGCGCACATCGGATCCTGCAGGTTTTGGTCGCCGGCAACTACGCCCACGCGCGCGGCGACGGTGTGTATGCGCCTGGTCCGGCGCTCTACGCCATCGGCACCGCGGCGAGTGGGCAGTTGGACCTGGACGGTGTGGCCCGCCCGATCCTGGCCGAACTGCAACGCGTCACGGGGCACACCGTCCATTTCGCCGTCCGCTCTGGTCGGGCCGCGGTCTACGTGTCCAAGATCGAGGGCGACAAGCCCTACCAGATGGCCTCGCGGCTGGGCATGCAGATACACCTGCACTGCACAGCAATCGGAAAGGCGGTGCTCGCCGCATTGCCCGACGAGGACGTCGAAGAGTTGCTGTCGGGGCAGGACGATCCGACCGCCGGAACCGCGCCGGCGCAGGTCGAGCCGGCGGAGTTGCGCAAGGACCTGCGGGCGGTGGCCCGGCGCGGCTACTCGATCGACAACGAGGAGAACGAGCGCAATGTGCGCTGCGTCGGCGCACCGGTCTTCACCGCCGAGGGCGCGGTGCTCGGCGGGATCAGCGTCTCCGGCCTGGCTTTCATGTTCTCGCTGAAACAGATCCAAACCGTGGGGCCGCAGGTCGCCGAGGCAGCCGATCGGCTCTCTGCTGCGTTCGGGTACCGCAGCCCGCCGGCTCGATGAGCACGCCGCCCGGCCCGAGCATCCCGGCAGCGGGTGATGCGGTCACCGTCCTGGACCCCGACGATCCGCCGGCCGGGGGCGGTCGGCTCGTTGCTGACTCCGACGGTCTGCTCCAGCTGGATCGCCGGTCCGTGCCGACGGCCGGTGAAGCGTGCATCGTCACGCCCGGATGGGTTGACCTGCATACGCATGTCTACGACGCCGTCACCCAGACCGGCGTGCGCCCGGACCGGGTCGGTCTGGAACAGGGCGTCCACCTGCTCGGCGATGCGGGCAGCGCCGGCGAAGGAACGGTGCGTGGTCTCCTCGAATACGTCTTGCCGCGGGCGCAGACGGAGGTGCGGGTCTGGCTGAACATCGGCTCGCACGGCCTTGTGCATCTGCGTGAGATTGCTCATCCCAGCTTCATCGACGTCGATGCCACCCTCGCTGCCATCGCGGCCCACCGGGGCGCCATCTGCGGTGTGAAGGTCCGCTCCAGCGGCCTGATCCTCGAGACGATGGGACTGCAGCCCCTGCAGGCGGCGCGGCAGGTGGCCCGCGAAGCGGGGCTGCCACTGATGGTGCACATCGGGGAGGAGCCGCCGCCGATCGCCGACGTTCTGGACCTACTCGATGTCGGGGACGTCATCACGCACTGTTATCACGGCAAGCCCGGTCGCCCGTGGAATCCGGACGGCACTCCAGTGCCGGCGCTGCGCCGTGCTCTGGACCGCGGAGCGCTGCTGGACGTGGGTCATGGGGCGGCCAGTTTCGACGCAGCCGTGGCGCAGTCGGCAGTGGCTGCGGGATATCCGCCGGATTCGATCAGCACGGACATCCACGCCCGCAACATCAACGGCCCTGTGTACGACCTCGCCACGGTCATGACGAAGCTGCTCGGGTGCGGGCTGTCCCTGCCGGACGTGGTGCAGCGAGTCACTGCGAATCCGCGTCGCACGCTCGGGGTGCAGCAACCGTGGCTCGACGCCGGCGGACGGATCGTTCACGCCACTGTCTTCCGCGTCGCTCCGCAGGCGCCGCCGGGACGCACATACGTCGATGCCAGTGGCAACACCCAGCACCCTGACCAGCACATCATCCCGATGGCCACGATCCGCAATGGCACGCTGCACGCGATCGGCCCAGCTGCGGGATGAGCGACGACATCCGAGGTGCCGGCACGGTCAGCAGCGCCGCCGGCGCATCGGCTAGCTGAGCCCGTGGGCCGCGAGCCACAGCTGTGCGCGGCGGGTCGAGGCGCGGGCCAGCCACGCGTCCTGGACCAGTTCGGTCAGCTCGTCAAGACTCAGTTCCCCGATCCGCGCGGCGCGCAGCAGCACCGAGGGGTGGCCGTCGAAGTGCGCGGTGGTGAAGAACGGTGCCGCCTCGTCGGCGACGAGTGCCTGCTTGTCGGCCTCGGACGGTACCCAGAACACGATCACGTCAGCGAACCGCTCCCCGGTGCCGGGGTCGACCGCATCGGGTCGGCGATTGCGGAAGAAGATGAACGACTTGCCGCCTACCTGGTAGATCGGTTTGCCCTGCGATCCCCGCACCACCGTGACGTGCGGCATCGCCAACGCCAGAGCGTGCACGTCCTCGACGCGCGCCTTGCGTGCCCGTCGGGTCGGCATTGGCAAAGCCTAGAGCCGCCTGGTGGCGCACGGCTGCGTGCGGGTTCGTGGCACGCGGACGTCACGGCCGGGACAGAGGCCAAATGAGGTCGCACCGCTGGCGTGCTTGTGATTCAGTACGCGCTGATGAGCCAACCATTCGACGTGGCACCAGCACCGACGCGGTTTCCTGTTGATGCGGAGCTCGTCCAGCGGTTGGTCCGCGTGCAATTTCCGCACTGGGGCGACCTGCCGATTCGGCGGGTGTCCAGCGAGGGGTGGGACAACCAGACGTTCCACCTGGGCACGGAAATGTCCGTCCGACTGCCCAGCGGCGCACCGTACGCGCTCGCGGTCGAGAAGGAGCATCGCTGGCTGCCCGTGCTCGCGCCACAGCTGCCGAAGCCGGTGCCGGTGCCTCTGGCGAAGGGGGTGCCGGGCGAGGGTTACCCCTACCACTGGTCGGTGTATCGCTGGCTTCCGGGAGAGCCGGCCAGCCGCGAGAACATCGCCGACCTGAGCCAGTTCGCCGTCACGCTTGCCGACTTCCTCAACGCCCTTCGACGCGTCGACGCCACCGGCGGGCCTGCACCTGGAGAGCACAACTGGTACCGCGGCGGTCCGTTGCAAACCTACGACCCGGACGTACAGCAGGCATTGGCCGACTTGGACGGCGTCCTCTGCACCGAGTCCGCCCTCGCCGCCTGGCGCTGCGCACTTGACGCTGCGTGGGACGATCCGCCGGTCTGGTTCCACGGCGACGTCGCGCAGGGCAACCTCCTGGTCCAGGATGGTGCGCTCGCGGCGGTCATCGACTTCGGAACGTCCGGCGTCGGGGACCCCGCCTGCGACTTCGCCGTCGCCTGGACGCTGTTCTCCGACGCGAGCCGGCAGGCATTTCGCACCAGCATGGCGCCGGATGAGGGAACCTGGGCACGCGGTCGGGGTTGGGCTCTGTGGAAAGCCCTTATCGGCCTGGCCGATGATCCCGATGCGCCTGGCGCAGTGCAGCAGAAGGACCTGATCGGCCAGATCCTCGCCGACCATGCACACGACGACCGACACTGACGCGGCAACCCGGCCGTCTGATCAGCCCGACCGTTCCGGGAGGTCCATCGCCGCGAGGCGTTGTGGATCGGTGACCGTCAGGATCTCGACGATCCGTCCATCGAGCACGGTGCAGGCCATCACGCTCAGCGGCTTGCCGTTCGCGGCCCACGCCACAATTCCGGGCTCGCCGTTGACCAGGACGCGGCGGGCGGTCACCTTCGCGCGGGACCCGCGCTGGGCCCTACTGGCCACCTCGGTCGCCCCCAACCTGACCACCACTCCCCGCGCGGTGTGCGCGCGCCAGGTCACCTCCGGATCCAGCACCCGCAGCAGACCTTCGAAGTCTCCGTTGTGCGATGCCGCCATGAACGCATCGACCACGGCACGCTGCCGCTGCCGTTCGTCGGTTTCCCGGTGTGTGCCCTGCACCTTGCGCCGGGCTCGGCTGGCCAGCATCTTCGTTGCGTCCGCGGACCTGCCGATGATCTGGCCGATCTCCTCGAACGACACCGCGAACATGTCGTGCAGCACGAACGCCAGCCGCTCGGCAGGGCGCAGCGTGTCGAGCACCACCAACAGCGCCAACCCGATCGATTCGGCGAGCAACGCGTCGTCCTCGGGCCCCGCGTCGTCGTCCTCGGTCACCACCAGCTCGGGCAGTTGGTCCTCGTAGGAAGCACCCGGCCGCGACTTGCGCGAGCGCAGCACGTCCAGGCACACCCGCCCCACCACCGTGGTCAGCCACCCGGCCAAGTTGTCGATCGCCGCCTGGTCCTGGCGGGCCAACCGCAGCCATGCTTCCTGCACCGCGTCCTCGGCGTCGGCCCGCGACCCGAGCATCCGGTAGGCGACCGCCACCAGCCGCCCCCGCTGCTGCACGAAGGCCGCCGCCACGGCTTCTTCCGGACCAGGTCCGATCATGTTGTTACCTCCCACGCGTCAGTGCCGTCATAACTAATGACGGGCCCGGACGGGTCGACGTAACAAGCAAGGAGAACTCATGAACCTCGCATTGTGGATCATTGCCGGCCTGCTGGCCGCTGCCTTTTTTGTAGCGGGTGGAAACAAGCTACTCATATCCAGAGCGAAGCTCGCCAGGGCGCCCGGCGGAGGATGGGTCAACGACTTCAGTGCCGATTTCATCAAGGCGCTGGGCGTAGTCGAGATCCTGGGCGCGGTCGGCCTGATCCTGCCCGCCGCTGTCGACATCACACCGGTGCTGGTGCCGATTGCCGCCATCGGGCTGGCCCTGATCATGGTCGGCGCGGCGATCGTGGTGATCCGCCGTGACGAGTCCAAACACGCGCTGGTCAACGTGGTCTACCTGGCGCTCATTGCCTTCGTGATCTGGGGACGCCTCGGGCCACAGACGTTCCACTGACCTCTCCTGTGATCGGGCGATGGTCGGCTCCGCTCAGGTCACCGAGGAACGGGCTGCTTCGGCGCTTAATCGCATTGCCGGGCAGTCGCCATCCGCTTAGCGTTTGCCTTGCGAATGGCGGCCCGGGCGTCCTGACCGCGGTGCTGGGTCAACAGATCGGAGATGATCGTCGGCGTGACGTCTCAGCTGATTGCGCTGTGCTTCGACGCGAACGACCCGGTCCGCCTCGCCCGCTTCTGGGCCGGCGTCCTGGACTGGGAGATCGACGACGATCCGCAAGCGGGTGCCACGCTCCTGCCGACCGATGACACCGGGTTCCGGCTGCGCTTCGTTCCCAGCCGGAAGGTCAAGGTCGAACAGAATCAGATGCACTTAGACCTGACGAGCACGTCCCTCGAGCACCAGCAGCACACGGTGACGAAGTCGCTCGGCCTCGGCGCCCGACATATCGACATCGGCCAACGGCCCGACGAAGGCCACGTGGTACTCGCCGACCCGGAAGGCAACGAGTTCTGTGTCATCGAGCCCGGCAACAACTTCCTGTCCGACTGTGGATTCGTCGGAGCGGTCGCCTGCGACGGTTCGCAGCAGGTCGGATACTTCTGGAGCGAAGCGCTGGGCTGGCCGCTGGTCTGGGACCAGGACCAAGAGACCGCGATCCGCTCGCCGCGCGGCGGACCGAAGATCACCTGGGGAGGCCCGCCACTGAAGCCGAAGACCGGGAAGCGGCGACTGCACTTCGACCTCGCTCCCCCGGCCGGCAGCGATCAGGTAGCGGAGGTCAAGCGGCTGATCGCACTCGGGGCCACCCGGCTCGACACCGGCGCCGGCGAGGTCGACTCGGTGGTCATGGCCGACCCCGACGGCAATGAGTTCTGCGTACTGACCCCCCGATAGCGCTCATCAGCCGCGCGGGTGCCGAAACCGCCGAACGTCGCGGCCGGGCAGGCCGGGAGCAAAATGTGCGCGTACCGGTGGCCGTAGGACGCAGTAGACCAGCGCTGCCAGCACCACTGCCTGCACCAACTGCTCGACATGCATCCACGCCGGATACGGGGTGAGCTGGAGGACCAGTAGAGCGACGATGCCGGCCACGCCCAGCCAGATCACCCGTCGGTAGGCCCACCGCCGTCCGCGCAATAGCGCCCGGACCAGGAACACGTACACGACGCTGACAATTATGTTGCCGACGACTCGTCCGACGATGCTGTACGTATAGCTCCTGCGCAGTGTTTCGCGGACTGCTGGATCCGTGATGTGTCGGTGGTCGAGCTGGTAGTTCACGATGCTGTGCCGAGCTGCCACTGTCGCGACTGTCAACGCGATCGACAGGACCAAGTTGGTCGCCAGGAGCGCGATGACCGGGCGCAGTTCGCGCGGCGGGTCCGCTGCGCCGGGTTGGCTACTTCCGGTGGGCGACAACGGTTGCGGGGTAGGCGGGGTCATGCGCGTCACTCTGCCCTACCCGATCGGTTGAGCACCCACGGATCGGCTGGGCGCAGCTCGGGCTTCCGGGTCTCTCTGCGTCGGCGCCCGCATGGGCCTTGACAGCGCAACGAAATGGGCGGACCTTGCCTAACTATGAGCGCTCTTCCTAATCGTGATAGGCAAGCCGAACGTCGAGAGGCAACGCGTCGGGAAATCATCGACGCTGCCTGGGAGATCGCGCGGCGCGACGGTCTGGCTGCGGTGACCCTCCGCGAGGTCGCGGCTCGAGTAGGCATGCAGTCGCCGTCGCTGTACACCCACTTCGCGTCGAAGAACGCCATCTACGACGCGATGTTCGGACAAGCCTGGTCGGAATATCTCGAGGTGTGCCGGGAGCGGGAATCCTCGATCCCGAAACCGGCACGCAAGGCGCTGCTCTTCATGACTGCGACGTTCGTCGACTTCGCCCTGGCCGACCAGGCCCGCTTCCAATTGATGAACCAGCGGATGGTCGTCGACTTCGAACCCACCCCCGAGTCCTATGCGCCGTCCCAGGCGGTGCTGTCGCTGTTCCGTGAGCGGCTGGCTCAGATCGGTGTCCGCCGCGCCGCCGACGTCGACCTGTGCGTCGCGATCATCGGCGGACTGGTCGATGCGCAATTCGCCAACGACCCAGGCGGCGACCGCTGGGTCAAGCAACTCTCGCGAGCCATGGACATGTTCGCCGACGAGGTCGGACTTCCCGGCCCACGACTAAGGAGCAAGAGATGACCGCAACCACCCATCACGATGCCGGCCCTCGGAAACCGGCGCTGCGCCGGCCACTGGCCATGCGACTCGCCGCGACCGAATACCAGCGCGTCCTCGAACTGTTCCGGAGCCTGCGGCCGCAGGACTGGTCCCAGCCGACCGATTGTCCCGCATGGGACGTCCGGGCGATGGCCTGCCACCTGCTCGGCATGGCGGAAATGGCGGCATCGATCCGCGAACAGACCCGGCAGGTGCGGAAGGCGCAGCAGCACGATGGGCTGTTCATCGACGCGCTCACGGCGTTACAGGTCGACGAACGGGTTGGCATGACTCCCGAACAGATCATCTCCCGCTTCGCGCACGTTGCACCCAAAGCCGTCCGGGGACGCCGCTGGTCGCCCGGCCTCATCCGGCGACGGCCCATGCCGCAGCGCCAAGTCGTCGGCGGTCGGGAAGAGCAGTGGACGATCGGTTACCTGATCGACGTGATTTTGACCCGCGACCCGTGGATGCACCGCATCGACATCGTCCGGGCGACCGGAGCACCGCACGTTCTCACCGCCGACCACGACGGTGTCGTGGTCGATGACGTGGTCAGCGAGTGGGCGCAGCGGCACGGACAGCCGTTCGCCCTGCGCCTGACCGGACCTGCTGGTGGCACCTGGGCGGCCGGCCAGGGCGGGCCGAACCTCCAGCTCGACGTCGTCGAGTTCGCCCGGGCGATCTCCCTACGCGAGCCAGCCGAAGGGCTCCTGACCACCGAGGTGCCGTTCTGACCGACCCTTCTGACCGATCACGAGTGGCACGGGGCGGTCACCGCTGCAACAGGGTGGCCAGGTGCCCGGCGGCTTGGTCCGCGCCGCCCCGGCGCACGGTCCGATACGCCGGACGGCTGCCTCGCGCTGCCATCATCGCGGCGGCCAGATCGGTGGGCGTGGTGGCCGCGTAGTCCATCCGGATACCGGCTCGGTAGTGATTGAGGCGATGGGCCACGAAGTGCTGCTGCTCCCAGTGGTGTGCCAACGGGAAGTAGATGAAGGGCCGTCGCGCGGCCACCAGCTCCATCGTGGTGGACAGCCCACCCTGCACGATCGCGACGTCCGCGCAAGCGAGGTGCGCGAAGAGGTCGGGAACGTATCCACGCTTGTCCATACCCTCGACGTCAGGCAGCTCGCCGGGATGCAGACGCGGGCCGGTGACCATCAGCATCCGGGCCTCGGGTTGTTGCTTGCGGACCAACGCGAACGCTTCCGCGGTCAGTTCCAATAGGTCGCGTCCGACGGTGGTGCCGCCCACGGCCGCGACGTACAGCGGAAAGCCGGAGCCGTGACCCAGCTCGGCACGCAGTGCACCCGGCCGGCGATAGTCCGCCGGTTCGAACGGTACGACGTAGGGCACCGAGGTGAACCACTGCGCCGACCAATCCCGGATCCGGGGCAGCCCGGTGCCGAACGACGCGTCGGGCAGTTCGGCGAATTCTCCGATGAACACCGAGCGATCCCGGACGTACGGGTAGCGGGCCAGCTGCTCGATCATCTCGGCGTTGTAGTCCGCGCAGAGTTCTGCCTCCCGCGGATTCCGGTCGGCATCGACCGGCAGGAAGCCGATCACGTCGGTGAGGAACGCGTATGGGGCGATCTTCCGCTCAGGGTTCTCGTGCAGGAAGTGGTCGATCTCCCACGACTCGTCACCCACCCACAGGTCGTAAGGGGTCTCCCGAACGACGTCGTCGAAGAGCATGTAGTTCGCGCAGAAGATCTCATCCATCCGCCGGAACGCGTAGAAGGCGTGCAGGTCGTGGTGGGTCGACTCGCCCTCCCAGTGTGCGGACTCCGAGGCGAGGTCGGCGCTGGCCGGATGAATGATCTCCCCCGCTGCTTGCAGAACTGCCGTCACCGGAGGCTGCGCCCACCAGTGGATTTCTAGGTCGGGCACCTTGTCTCGCAGGGCCCGGGCGATGGCCAGGTCGCGCAGGACATGGCCCAGCCCGATCGGCGAGCACACCCACAAGGCACGGCGCTTGCGCTCCCGGGCGAACAGCCAGGTGGACTGCTGTGCAGCCGGACCGGCGTGCAGGTCGACGAACTCCTTGATGAGGGTGTTGACCACGACCGGGTGCCGGGCGTGCGGCAAGTGACCCGAGCCCTCCAGGACGACCAGGCGACCGCCGGTGAGTTCGGCGAAGCGGCGGCCTCGAGCCAGCGGCTGGCAGTGGTCGTCGGTGCCGTGCAGCACCAGCACCGGGCACTGCAGCGCCTCGCAGAGCGCGACCGCCTCGTCCTCCTGAGCCGGCCGCAACGGGGCATGCGTCCGTGCCGTGAGTGTCTCGGCATCGGTCTGCAACGACCAGCCGACCAGATCGTCGAATGCCTTGGACGAATAGGGCTCCGGCAGCAGCTCGGCGGAGTGATAGTCCACCCAGTTGCGGAAATCGCCGCGCCAGTTCTCATGATCGACCGGCTCCAGCGGGTACCCCGGCGGCGCGAGCGGGTGCACTCCGGGCGCGATGGCGACGAGGCCGCGCACCCGGTCGGGCTGCGCGGTGGCGAGCAGCAGCGACCACTTGATGCCCGAGCACAGCGCGACCAAGAACGCCGAGACCGTCTTCGTTGCATCGAGGACCGCGGCGGCATCGGCTGCGCACACCTCGTCGGAGTATGCGGCGGCCCCGGCCGGCCGGTCGGATCGTCCGTTGCCGCGCGCGTCGCAGGTGATCACCCGGAAGTGCCGGGCCAGGTAGGGCACCTGCGCCTTCCACTGCTGGCCGTCGACGACCGGGAAGGTACCCATCATCAGGATCGTGACTGACGGGTTGGCAGCGGCCGAGGCGAAGACCTCGTAGGAGATGCGCACGCCCTCGTTGTCGGCAACGCCGGTCTCGTCCGGCTCTCGTGCTCGCATCACGCCCCCCTGACCGACGGACTCGCCGAATTCCCGCAGCACGACGTTGACGCGGACGGGTGCCCGGCCGGCGCAACGCACCCGGCTCCAGTGGCTACTCTCGCGCTTTCCGAGCCGGATCGCACCTGCCCGCGCAACGACGTCATCGTCGTGTGTCAGGGACGGGCTTCGTAGACGATGTTGAA
Organism: uncultured Actinomycetota bacterium; assembly: GCA_963703085.1. Lineage (GTDB taxonomy): Bacteria > Actinomycetota > Actinomycetes > Mycobacteriales > Jatrophihabitantaceae > DATAEG01. The sequence goes on from OY969789.1 coordinate 967,325, forward strand.
CGGGGTCTCGCTGGCCCGGCGGAACCGGGTGAACCCGGCCTGAGTCACGAGCTCGCCGATCGCCCGTTCCCCGGCCTGGGCGCCGAGTGAGTAGCCGCCCCGCTGGGACAGGGCATTCGGTACGCAGAGGAATGTGGAGAAGTTGTAGTACACCCGACCCACCGGATTGAGGTTGTCGGTGACGTCGTTGCCGGCGAACGGTTCGACGATCATCCAGGTGCCGTCCGGGGCGAGCGCTTGGCGGATGTGCGTTGCCGCGCCGAGCGGGTCGCCCATGTCGTGCAGGCAGTCGAACGAGGTCACCAGGTCGTATCCGGTGCCCGCGAACGTCTGTGCGGATGCGACCTCGAACGAAATCCGCTCTCCCACCCCGGCATCGGCCGCCCGCTTGCGAGCCAGCTCGATCGATCCGTCGTGATAGTCGCAGCCGACCAGCCGCGAGTTCGGGTAGTTCTCCGCGAGCAGCACCGTCGATGCGCCCAGGCCGCAGCCCACATCGGCCACCTTCGCGCCGGCCTGCAACTTCTCTTCGACGCCGCCGAGCGCCGGGATCCAACTCGGCACGAGGTTTGCGTGGTAACCGGGCCGGAAGAACTGCTCACAGCCGAGGAACACCGCGTCGTCGTGCTCGTGCCAGCCGATGCCGGCGCCGGTGCGGAATGCTTCCGCGACCCGCTCTTCGGCCCGCAACGAGCCGAGCGCGAGCAGGAAGGCACCCGGTGCGTAGACAGCGCCGTCCGGATCGGCGAGAACGAAGGCCTGCTCTTCGGTGAGCGTGTAGGTTTCGCTCGCCGCGTCGTAGTCGACGTAACCCCCGGCGGCCTGGCCGCGCAGCCACTCCGCGATGTAGCGCGGGTCGCAACCGGTGCGACGGGCCAGGTCGTCAGACGTGCCCGGTGCGTCGACCAGTGCGCGATACAGCCCCAGCCGGTGTCCCACGACGACGCTCCCCGCGGCGATCGTCGCGCCCAGGTCGCCGACGAAGCGGCCCAGGAATTCGTTCAACTTGCCTTCGTCGAGTGCCATGTTTCCCCCTTGGATCGGATGCGCCACTGCAGCTCAGTGGTGTGGCATCCGGTCTACGAGGTACCGGCTCGGCCGCCTATAGGGGGAATCCCTATAGGGGTGGTGGCAACCCTCGCGCGCTCGCCCACGCGGCGATGCCTGCCCGGCTCGGTGCGTGCAGCCGTTCCATGATGTTCCGGACGTGCAGCTCTGCCGTCTTCTCGCTGATTCCCAGCGCTCGTCCGATCTGCCGGTTCGTGTGACTGGCCGCGACGAGTGCTGCGACCTCGAGCTGGCGGGGAGTCAGTTCCACGGTGGATGGCTCATCAGTTGTCTCGACAGACGCTGCGTCGGTTACGACCTTCTGTGCGAGGGCGATCGCTGCGGCGCTGGGCATCGTTCGTCCGGCGTGCTGCCCGTCATCAGCAGCCACCTGGCCGAGGTTGCGGGACACGGCGTTGCCGAGCCGGCTCAGCCGGGCCTGTTCGGCCCCGGTCGGTGGGGCGGCCACCGTGCGGCGTTGCGTGTCCGCGGCGCCCAACAGCCGCGCCGCCGTACCTGCCGCGTTCCGGGCAAGCGCCACGTCGGCCAGCACTTCCAAGCATTGGGCGATACCCCGACGGTCGCCGACCACGTCGTGCAGGGCCAGCGCCTCGCCCAGGAGTCGAGCAGCTTCGTCGACCGCCCCACCCCGCAGCCGGACGGAAGCCAGTGCGCAGGCGGATACGGCAACTGCCCAGTCGTAGTCCAACGAACGGAACGTCGCGAGCGCTTCGCGTAGGTGTGACTCCGCGCCGATCAGGTCGTCTGACCCGCTTGCCAGGAGACCGAGGTCGTGCGCCGCCCATGCCGTGCCTCGGGAGTTGCCCGTCTGCTCGTAGATCGACTTGGCCGTCGCGTACAGCTCGGCCGCATCGCGGGGTCGGCCGCGCTGCAGTGCCACGTGGCCACGGAAGGCATTGGCGATAGCGAACCGGCGCAGGTCGTCGCGAGGCACGCTCAGCTGGGCCGACTCCGTCAGATACGTATCGGCCGCATCGAGGTCGCCGAGCCCGAAGGCCACCGCCCCCGCGGCGATCAGCGCGGCGGTGCGCGCATCCGGTGACGAACGGTCGTCCGCGGCGGCCGCGGAGACGACCTCGATCAGGCTCGCCGCGTCCGCGAGCGACCCGCGGGTGTACCAATACCAGCCGAGCACGCCGCCGAGCCACAGGGTGGCTTCTGTGTCGGTGCCGGCTTGGCTGGCCGCGAACGCTGCCAGCAGATCTCCTCGCGCGAGGCCGAGCTCGGCCCAGGTTGCGATTTCATCTCTCGTCCCGATGGTGGACTCCCAGCGGCGGGCCGTGGCGGCGAAATATCGGACGTGCCGGGCGGTGACCTCGGCGGTCTCGAGATGCTGCTGCAGTTGCTCGGCGGCGAACTCGCGCAGGCTCACCAGCATGGTGAACCGGGCCTGGCCGTCTTCGCCGTCGGCGCGGCGGATCAGGCTCTTGTCGAAAAGCGACTCGATCGCATCGAGGACGCCGCCGGCCGTCAGGTGGGCGGGATCGGCGGGATCGGCGCACACCGCAGCGGCCGCCTCGATCGTCCACGCGCCGGCGAATACCGACAGCCGTCGGAAGACCACCCGCTCCGCATCCGGCAGCAGGTCGTGGCTCCACGCGATCGCACCGCGCAGATCCCGGTGCCGCCCGGGAGCGTCCCGCGAGCCGCCGATGAGCACCGCCATCCGATGCTCGAGCCGGAAGGCCAATTCGCTCGGCGTGAAGATGCGCAACCGGGCCGCGGCGAGTTCGATCGCCAACGGGAGTCCGTCGAGTCGCACGCAGACGTCGGCGAGCGACCTGGCCGTCCGCGCAGACAACGCGACGTGCGCCGGCGCCCGATCGAGCAGCAACGCAATTGCCGGATTTTCTCCTAACCGGCTGAGATCCTCGACCTCACGGTCTGAGGGCATCTGCAGCGGCGGCAGCGCGAACTCCCGCTCCGCCGCCACCTGCAGCCGCTCTCTACTGGTAGCGAGGATGCGCAGCCGAGGGCACGCCGCGAGCAGGGCCCCGACCTCCGGCGCGGCGTCGAGCAGGTGCTCGCAGTTGTCCACGACGGCCAGCACGTCCCGATCGGCAACCGCCGTTGCCAGCCGGTTCAGTGCCGACTCACCGACCGACCGGTCGACGCCCAGCGCTCGAGCGATCTCGACGATGACCAGTCGCGCCTCGCGCAGCGGGGCAAGGTCGGCCCAGACCACACCGCCGGTGAACATCTCAGCGACAGCGTCCGCCGCCGCCAACGCCAGCCGTGTCTTGCCCACCCCCGGCGGGCCGGTGACCGTGACCAGCCGGGTGCCCGGCGCCGCGACGGCATCCACCAGCGCAGCAAGTTCCGCCTCGCGGCCGACCAGAACCGTCGCCGGAGCGGGCGGTTCGATCACCGTGGCCACCAGCAGATCCTAGAAGGAGCAACCACAGAAGGACCGTTGCCGGAGCGAGCGGAGCCAGTCGCAACATCGATCTAGCGAATTGCGGACAGTGCGGGTTCGGCCACTTGAGTCGCCGTGCTTGTGGTTGACCGGCGGCCTCGCATGACTCCGAAGGCCACTGGGATCGCTAACAGCCCACTCAGCCCACAGATCCACATGGCTACGGCAAATCCGCCGGTGAGAGCCGCCGGCGTCGACTGGCCACGGTGGACCAGAGTGTGGAAGTGCGAGGCCGCGACCGACGAAGCGACCGCCACGCCGATTACCCCACCGAGATTCTGCGTGGTGTTGAGCAGGCCCGATGCGACTCCGGCGTCGCGCTCGGCCACCCCGGTGAGCGCACCGATGGAGATCGGGATGAACGCGAACGCCGTGCCGACGCCGGCGACGAAGAACGGAGCGGCCAGATCGTGCCAGAAGGTCCCGTCCGCCGGGGCCTGAGCGGCCCACAAGATCCCGCCTCCGATCAGGGTCATCCCGAAGGCCATGACTGCCTTGGGCGACGTCTTGGTCACGATCCGCTGCGACAGCCCGGCGAAGCACAACGACGCCACCGAGGCCGTCATCCAGGCCGCTCCGGTGGCAATCGCACTGAAGCCGAGCACCTGCTGCATGTAGAGCGTCCCGACGAAAACAAATGTGAAGAAGCTGGTGCCGAGCAGGAAGCCGACCGCGTTCGATCCGGCCACGCTGCGCAGCCGCAACAACCGCAAGGGCAGCAGCGGCGACTCGACCCTCGTCTCGACGAGCAGGAACACCGCGAGCAGCACCATGCCGATGACGATCATGATGAGGGTGCGCGGGCCGGTCCAGCCGACCTGCGGCGCCTGGGAGATGGCGTAGACGAGAACGAGCAGAGCGGCCGTGATCGAGACTGCACCGAACGGGTCGTACCGCCGCGGGGCCGCGTCGGCCCGGCTCTCTGAGATCAGTCTGGGGGCGAGGGCCAATGCGATCGCGCCGATGGGGACGTTGAAGAAGAAGATGTACTCCCATCCGACGTACGTGGTGAGGATGCCGCCGGCGAGGAGTCCGACCGTCCCGCCGAGCGCGCCGACTCCGCCCCAGATGCCGAGCGCCTTGTTGCGTTCGGCACCCTCCGGGAACATGTTCATCACGATCGACAGCGCCGCGGGCAGGACGAGGGCGGCTCCGAATCCCTGCACTGCTCGCATCAGGATCAAGAACGTTCCCGAGGTGGCCAGGCCGCCGCCGAGCGAGGCGGCGGTGAAAACAAATAGACCGAACATCAACAGCCGGCGTCGTCCGAGTAGATCAGCGGCCCGGCCACCGAGTAGCAGGAAGCCGGCGAACGTCAGGCCGTATGCCGTGACCAACCATTGCAAGTCAGCCTCCGGGACCCGTAGCGCGCGACCGATGGTTGGCATTGCCACATTGACGATCGTGAAATCCACCACCGTGATGAAGTAGGCCACCACCAGCAGGACGAACGCTCGCCATCTCCGGGCCGACGTGTGCACCGGCCGACTCGGGCCAGGCCGGGTCGCCGGATGAGCCGACCAGCTAGCGGCTGAACTCGCGCCGCCTCGTTCCGAACTCAGGACGTTGGGCATGTGTTGCCTCCTTTTGCGATGTGCAACCGATGGTGGCACGTCAGTGCCTGTTCTGCAACCGACGGTTGCACATTGATTCGTCGCAAGAACCGGAATGCAACCGGTGGTTGCAGATAGATCTCCACTGTGCTACGACTGGTTGCACACTCGGATCAGGACCGAGGACGGATGCGCTGCGAGAGACCCTGACTGCCAAGTCCCCGGCCGGCGCACGGAAGGATGTGAACCGATGGCAACCTTGGGAATCGATCAGGAGATCCTGATCGAAGCACCGGCAGCGGTGGTGTGGCACACCATCACCGAGCCCGACCAGATGAGCAAGTGGTTTGCCGACCGAGTCGATCTCGTGGTGGAACCTGGAGCTCACGGCTACATGCAATTCGGCGACCAGGGCGGCCCGGTGGTCGTTGAGGTAGTCGACCCACCGGCTCGCTTCTCGTTCCGCTGGAACTACCCGCTAGACGAGGAGCCGGCCCGAGGCAATTCGATGCTGGTCGAGTTCACCCTCGTCTCCGAGGGTGATGAGCGGACTCGCCTTCGGGTGACCGAAAGCGGCCACGAGTTGCGCGACTGGCCCGAGGCGGAGAAGCAACGCTATGCCGACGAGCACCGGGAGGGCTGGTCGGAATTCCTGCAGCGCGCCGCTCACCTGCTGGTCGGGCGCCAGTCGGGATGATGGCCGTGCCCGACGACGAGTTGTGGTCGGCCATCGCCGAGCCATCTCGACGCCTGGTCCTCGACGTCCTGGTGAGCAACGGCGAGGTGAGCGCCAGCTGGCTGGCCGAGCGGGTGCCGATCTCCCGCCAGGCCGTCTCCAAACACCTGGGTGTTCTCGAAGAAGCCGGCTTGGTCAGCCGCCGCAAGCAAGGTCGAGAAGTGCTCTATCGGGTGGACGCCGATCGACTCGATCAGGCGTCCCGGGCACTGGCAGACGCGGCCGCCCAATGGGATCGCCGGCTCAAGACCATCAAGCGACTCGCCGAAGCCACGCACGCAGCAGCGCAGAAAAAGCCGCGGCGCTGAGGCGTGCGCGTCGACCAAGGAAATTGTCTAGTCGGCTCAGCGCCTCTCGGCCGGATCCGCAGCGGAACGACTGGAACGGCTGCAGTCGCACGTCTCCGGTCGGCAGAGGCATCATCCATCCGGCCTGCCGCACGACGAGGCATCCGACCCCACTGCGCAGCGGTCAGGTCTCGAACCGGTAGCCGATTCCCGGTTCGGTAATGAGGTGCCGGGGGCGGCCGGGATCGGTCTCCAGCTTCCGGCGCAGCTGCCCGAAGTGGAAGCGCAGGTAGCCGGACTCGGTGTCGTAGGCCGGACCCCAGACTTCGGTGAGCAACTGCCGCTGGGTGAGCAACGCCCCGGGATGGCGCACCAGTCGCTCGAGCAGTTCCCATTCCGTCTTGGTCAGCCGAACCTCCGCGCCGTCCGCGGCGAGCACCTTGCGGGCGGCGAGGTCGACGGTGTGCTCGCCGATGTGTACCGCGGGCTGCTCGGCGGTGGCGCCGACGCGACGGGTCACCGCGCGGATCCGAGCGAAGAGCTCGTCGATGGCGAACGGCTTGGTGACGTAGTCGTCCGCGCCGGCGTCGAGTGCGTCAACCTTGTCCGGTCCACCGGCTCGCCCCGACAGCACGATGATCGGCGCGGAACACCACCCGCGCAGGCCGCCGATCACCTCGGTGCCGTCCATGTCGGGCAGGCCTAGATCGAGCAGGACGAGATCCGGCGGATGCTTCGCCGCGATCGCCAGCGCGGCCGCACCGGTTGCTGCGGCGTGCACCTCGAACTTGCGGGCGCGCAGGTTGATGGACAGCGCACGGACGATCTGCGGCTCGTCGTCCACCACCAGGACTCGCATGCTCACCCGTCCCCCGCCGGCACGCGCTGGTCGCGGACGGTCCGCGGCGCGGCACGCAGCGAGATCACCATGGTCAACCCACCGCCGGGAGTGTCTTCCGGCAGCAGTTCGCCGCCCATCGCCTCGGTGAGCCCACGGGCCAAGGCGAGTCCGAGACCCACCCCGGTCGTGTTCGACGTGTCACCCAGCCGCTGGAACGGCGCGAACACGCGCTGCTTCTCCTCGACGCCGAGCCCGCGGCCGCGGTCGATCACCCGGATCTCGACCCGGTCGTGATGCGCACTCGCGGATACCCGCGGCGGCTGCCCCGGCGGCGAGAAGCGCAGCGCATTTTCCAGGACATTGGCGAGCACACGTTCCAGCAGGCCCGCGTCGGCGGTGGCTTCGGGAAGGTCGGGCGGGACGACGACGGCAACCGGGTCGGCCGCCGCGCCCAGCCCGTCGAGTGCTCGCGCGACGACGCCGGACAGGTCGACCGGACGCGGCGCCACCGGCATGGCACCGGCCTGCAACCGCGACATGTCGAGCAGGTTGCCCACCAGCCGGGCCAGCTTGTCCAGCGACTCGTCCGCCGTGGCCAGCAGCTCGGCGGTGTCCTCGACGCTCCATTGCACCGGGTCACGGCCGCCGCCGCGCAGGCTGCTCACCGCCGCCTTCGCCGATGCCAGCGGGGTGCGCAGATCGTGGCTCACCGCCTGCAACAACGCGGTGCGGGTTCGGTCGGCTGCGCGCAACGGCTTGGCCGCCTCCGCCTCCCGCGCCAGGCGTTGGGTACGCAGGCTGGCCGCGGACTGTGTGGCGAACGCGGCGAGTACCCGCTGGTCGTCCCCGGCCGGCGCCGGCCCGCAGAGCGCGAGCACCACGTCTTCGGCACCGCGCACCACGGTGTCCGCGTCGTCCGGTCGGGACGGCGCGTCCGCCCCGGTCGCCGTGACGATCTGCCAGCCCCCGTCGGCGTCCTTCTCGAGCAACGACACCGCGCGCAGCCCGAAGATCTCGGCCAGTTGCGCCATCAACGCGGGCAACTGCCCGCTGCCGCGCAACACGCTGCCGGCCACTGTGGCGAGCACTTCGGCCTCCGCCGAGGCGCGCGCCGCTTCCCGCCGCCGCCGTTCGGCACGGTCGACGAGCACTGCGACGATCGCGGCGACCGCAACGAAGGCGATCAAGCCGAGGGTGTTGTTGCGTTCGGCGATGGTGAAGCGGTGGATCGGCTCGGTGAAGAAGTAATTCAGCACCAGGGAGGCGGCGATCGCGGTCAGCAGTGAGACGACCCGGCCACCCACCAGCGCCACCGCGACAGTGGCCAGTAGGTACAGCAGCACACAGCTGACCAGGTTCAAGTCGTCGCGGAAGTAACTCAGCGCCCAGGTGAGCAACGCGAGCAGCACGACGGCCATGACCACGCCGCGGACCACGCGCCGGGCAGTCACCCGGCCGGGTCGCAGGGACGGTTCGCGGCCCGCCCCGACGTGCTCGTGGCTGACGATGTGCACATCGATGTCACCGGAGCGGCGCACCGTGCGCGCGCCGATGCCCTGGCCGGTCAGTCGCATTGCCCAGGTGCTGCGCCGGGATGCACCCAGCACGAGCTGCGTAGCGTTGACGCCGCGGGCGAAGTCGAGCAGCGCGCCGGTCACGTCGTCACCGCGCACCACGTGATACGAGCCGCCCAGCGACTCGACGAGCGAGCGTTGGGCAGCGAGTTCGGCGGTATCCGCTCCGGCCAGGCCGTCAGCTCGGGCGACGTGCACGGCGAGCAGTTCGGCACCGCCACGGGCAGCGACCCGGGACGCTCGTCGGATGAGGGTGCCGCCCTCCGGCCCGCCGGTGAGCGCCACCACGACGCGCTCCCGCGTCTCCCACGTCTCGTTGATGTCATGCTCGGTGCGGTAACGCTGCATCCCCTCGTCGACCCGATCGGCGACCCAGAGCAGCGCCAGCTCCCGCAACGCGGACAGGTTGCCCACCCGGAAGTAGTTGGCCAGCGCCGCGTCGACCTTGTCGGCGGCATAGATGTTGCCGTGCGCCATCCGCCTCCGCAGCGCCTCCGGGGTCTGATCGACGAGCTGGATCTGGTCGGCGGCGCGCACCACTGCATCCGGGACGGTCTCGCGCTGCGGTACGCCGGTAATCCGGGCGACCAGATCGTTCAAGCTCTCCAGGTGCTGGATGTTCAGCGTCGAAATCACGTCGATGCCGGCGGCCAGCAACTGCTCGACATCCTGCCACCGCTTGGCACTGCGCGAGCCCGGCACGTTGCTGTGCGCGAACTCGTCGACGAGGGCCAGCTCGGGTTTGCGGGCCAGCACGGCGTCCACGTCCATCTCGGTGAACTGGGTGCCGCGATAGGTCAGCGTGCGCCGGGGCAGCATCTCGAGCTCGCCGATCGCCTCGATGGTGCGGGCCCGGTCGTGGCATTCCACGAACCCGATGACGACGTCGGTCCCGCGCTCGGCCCGGCGGGACCCCTCGTCGAGCATGGCGAGTGTCTTGCCCACGCCCGGCGCAGCACCGAGGTATATCCGCAGCACACCGCGCGCCATACCCACAGTCTGCTCCGCGCTCAGCGCATCCGGGTCAGCGCCAGGTTGAGTTCCAGCACGTTGACCACCTTCGCGCCGAACACCCCCGCCACAGGTTCGTCGGTGTGCGCGCTCACCAGGGCGAGCACCGCGGCCGCACCCAGATGCCGGTAGTAAGCAACGCGATAGGCCTGCTGCCTTGCATAGCCGACGCTGATGTCCGGGTCGAGCCCGGACGCGGAGGCGGTGACCGCGTCGGCCGGGACGTCCACCGCGCGCACCGAGTGGCCCGGCACCGAGTCGAACTTCGCCACACTGACGCGAAGCTGCTTGATCGCCTTGATGAGATCGGGATTCTCCGGGCCGTAGTTGCTGCCGCCCGAGGTGGACGAGTCGTAGCCGCTCGCCGACGGTCTCGGCTGGAACCATTGCGGCAATGGATTGCCCTTGTCGTCGCTGAACGATTGGCCGAGCAGCTTCGATCCGACGACCTTCCCGGCCACCTTCACCAGCGAGCCGTCTGCACGGCCGGGCGTCGCGACCTGCGCGATCGCTGTCATCACCAACGGGTAGACGACGCCCAGCGCGACGGTCAGCACGAGCATCGCCCGCAGGGCAGCTAGGTGCTGGCGGACCCAGCCAGGCATGGTGTTCACGGAGACGTCTCCTTACCGGATACCCGGCACGTACGACACGGCCAGGTCGATGAGCTTGATGAAGATGAAGGGCGAGATCAGCCCGCCGAGTCCGTAGACGAGCAGGTTTCTGCGCAGCAGCACGGCCGCTGAGGAGGGCCGGTACCGTACCCCGCGCAGCGCCAACGGGATCAGCGCGACGATGATCAGCGCGTTGAAGATGATCGCCGACAGGATCGCCGACTCCGGCGAATGCAGGTGCATCACGTTCAGCGCCGTCAGCCCAGGGAACACGACCGCGAACATCGCCGGGATGATCGCGAAGTACTTGGCGACGTCGTTGGCGATCGAGAACGTGGTGAGCGCGCCGCGGGTGATGAGCAGTTGCTTGCCGATCTCCACGATCTCGATCAGCTTCGTCGGATCGGAATCGAGATCGACCATGTTGCCGGCTTCCTTCGCCGCGGACGTGCCGGTGTTCATCGCAACCCCGACATCCGCCTGCGCAAGGGCCGGCGCGTCGTTCGTTCCATCGCCGGTCATGGCGACGAGCTGACCGCCCTCCTGCTCGCGCTTGATCAGCGCCATCTTGTCCTCAGGCTTCGCCTCAGCCAGGAAGTCGTCCACCCCGGCCTCATCCGCAATCGCCTTTGCGGTCAAGGGATTGTCGCCGGTGATCATCACCGAGCGGATGCCCATCCGGCGCAGCTCGTCGAACCGCTCACGCATCCCCGGCTTGATCACATCCTTGAGATGGATGACGCCGAGCACACGGGCACCTGCTTCGTCGGCGCGGGCCACCAGCAAGGGCGTTCCGCCGGACTGCGAGATCGCATCGACCGCCTCCTGCGCGCCGGCCGGGACGTCACCGCGGAGCCCGCGCACCCATTCCATGACCGCAGCAGAGGCACCCTTGCGCAGCTCCTCACCGTCGGCGAGGTCGACTCCGCTCATCCGGGTCTGCGCACTGAAGGGGACGATCTGCGCGTCGCGCGGTGCCTGCGCGGTGTCGCCCAGCAGGTGGTCGGCAAGCTCGACGACGCTGCGCCCTTCAGGCGTCTCGTCTGCCTGACTGGCCAGCCGCGCGGTGCGCACCAGCTCGTCGCGGCCCGCCGTGCCGAGCGGGACGAATTCGGTTGCCTGCCGGTTGCCGAGCGTGATGGTCCCGGTCTTGTCGAGCAGCAGCACACCGACATCGCCGGCTGCCTCGACCGCTCGTCCGGACATGGCGAGCACATTGCGCTGCACCAGCCGGTCCATGCCGGCGATGCCGATCGCGGACAGCAATGCGCCGATGGTCGTCGGGATGAGGCAGACCAGCAGCGCGACCAGCACGACGATCGACTGCTCGGCGCCGGAGTAGGTAGCGAACGGCTGCAGCGACACCACCGCCAGCATGAAGATGATCGTCAGGCTGGCCAGCAGGATGTTCAGCGCGATCTCGTTCGGCGTCTTCTGCCGCGACGCACCCTCGACCAGCTGGATCATCCGGTCCAGGAAGGTCTGCCCTGGCTCGCTGCTGATCCGCACCACGACCCGGTCCGACAGCACCCGGGTTCCGCCGGTCACCGCCGAGCGATCGCCGCCGGACTCCCGGATCACCGGCGCCGACTCTCCGGTGATCGCCGACTCGTCGACGCTGGCCACCCCGTCGACGACGTCGCCGTCCCCGGGGATGAGCTGTCCTGCTGCCACGACGACGTAGTCACCGACCGTAAGCGCAGCGCCCGGCACCGACTCCTCCGCGGCGTGTTCGACAGATTCCCCGGGCCGCCACGGCGGTGAGTCGGCGCGCCACGGAATCCTGCTTGGCTCGGCGCAGCGCAGCGGCCTGTGCCTTCCCGCGACCCTCGGCAACCGCCTCAGCGAGATTCGCGAAGAGCACCGTCACCCAGAGCCAGACAGTGATCGACCAGCTGAAGACGCCGGAGTGGCGCACCGCCAGGACGGTGGTCAGCAGAGCGCCCACCTCGACGATGAACATGACCGGGTTGTGGGCCAGCCCGCGCGGGTCCAACTTGCGCACCGCCCCCGGCAACGACGTCCACAGCAGTCGTGGCTCCAACAGCCCGGTACCCGGTCCGCCGGCCACTGCCTCCGCGGAGACGCGGGCCGTCCGGGCCTCGCTGCGGTGCGACTCCTCGGTGGTGCTAACCGGCATGTCAGTGCAGCCCTTCCGCGAGCGGACCGAGCGCCAGTGCCGGTGCGTAGGTCAGCAACGTGACGATGACGATGACGCCGACGACCAGGCCGACGAACTGCGGTCGGTGGGTCGGCAACGTGCCGGCCGTGACCGGCACGGGAGTCTGCCTGGCCAGCGAGCCGGCCAGCGCGAGCACGAAGACGATCGGCAGGAACCGGGCCAGCAGCATGCACAGCCCCAGAGCGGTGTTGAGGAACGTCGTGTTCGCCGAGAGCCCGGCGAAGGCCGAGCCGTTGTTGTTCGACGCCGACGTGAACGCGTAGAGCATCTCGGACAGCCCGTGCGGCCCGCTGTTCTCCAGCGACGCGCGCACGCTCTTGATGCTCATTGCCGTCGCCGCACCGGCGAGCAGGCACAGCGGCGTGGCCAGGATGTAGAGGCTGGCCATCTTCATCTCGCGTGCGGAGATCTTCTTGCCGAGGTATTCCGGCGTTCGCCCCACCATCAACCCCGCGATGAACACGGCGAGCACCGCGATGATCAAGATGCCGTAGAGACCCGCGCCGGCCCCGCCGGGCGCGACCTCGCCGGTCATCATGTCGACCAGGGTCACGCCACCACCCAACGAGGTGAGGCTGTCGTGCTGGGCATCGATCGCGCCGGTCGAGGTCAACGTCGTGGACGAGGTGAACAGCGCGGTGCCGGGGATGCCGAAGCGCAGCTCTTTGCCTTCCAGCGCAGCGCCGGCCAGCTGTGGCGCGGTGCCGTGGTGAGCCGATTCAGCCGCCCAGATCCCGGCGACGCTCAGCGCCCAGATGACCGTCATCGCGGCAAGGATGGCGTGGCCCTGGCGCTTGTCGCCGACCATGATGCCGAACGCCCGGGGCAGGCTCACCGGGATGATCAGGATGGCCAGCACCTCGAGCCAGTTCGTCCAGCCGCTCGGGTTCTCGAAGGGGTGTGACGAGTTGGCGTTCAGGAAGCCGCCACCGTTGTTGCCCAGCTCCTTGATGGCCTCCTGGCTGGCGATCGGGCCGCCGGGGATCATCTGGTGGCCGCCGTTGAGGGTGGTGATCTCGGTGAAGCCATGGAAGTTCTGAATGACCCCGCCGATCATCAACAAGACCGCTACGACCACGGCGAGGGGCAGCAGCAACCGGTAGCAGGCCCGCACCAGGTCGACCCAGAAGTTGCCGAGCCGGTTGGTCTTGGTACGGCGGAATCCGCGCACCAGCGCGATCGACACCGAGATACCGACCGCAGCGGAGACGAAGTTCTGCACGGTGAGGCCGGCGAACTGGACCAGATGGCCCATCGTGGTCTCGGGCACGTAGGACTGCCAGTTCGTATTGGTGACGAAGCTGGCGGCGGTGTTCCACGCGGTCGACGGCGCAACGCCCGGATGCCCCAGTGCCAACGGCAGGTGGCTCTGCACCCGTTGCAGCCCGTAGAGCATCAGCACACCCATTGCGGAAACAGCCAGCACGCTGCGCAGGTACACCGGCCAGGTCTGGTCGGCGTCCTGGTCGACCCCGAGCAAGCGATAGGTCACCCGTTCCGCGCGGGTGTGCTTCGCACTGGTGAAGACCCGCGCGACGTACCCGCCGAGGTAGCGGTAGGCCAGGCCCAGCGCAATGAGCAGCAGGACGACCTGCGCGATTCCGCCGGCCATCAGAATTTCTCGGGGAAGACCAGCGCGACGACCAGGTAGCCGGTGAGCAGCGCTGCGAGCACGAGCGCCACGAGATTCTCCGCGGTCACAACCGTTCGGCGCCCTTTGCGACCAGTGCCAGCAGCGCGAAGACCGCGATCGTCAGCACGATGAAGATCAGATCAGCCATGCCGTGTGGACCTCCTCGAGAAGCACACCGTGTGCTTGCTCCAGGCAACGCCCTGCGGCGGCTGCGATCGACCATCCTCACGCCGCGCTCACGCGCGCGCGCCGAGCTCTCATTCAGCGCGCACAGGACGCCCTGACTGCGAGGCGCGCCGGCACTCCCGTCCTGGTTCAGGCTCGGCCGCTGGCATGCCGGACATGGTCAGTCCGCGAGTGCGCCGCAGCGACGGGTGCAAGCACATCTCCGGCGACGTGCCGGCCAATGCGGACAGCCTCGCGCAGGACAAGCTCGCCACGCTCGGTACGGCCCACGTCCAGGCTGCCGAGCGGCGGACGGAATTGCAGGACCGCGGGGTGGGTGGCCAACAGCTCTTCCTCGTCCGCACGTATCGCCACGCGTTCTTGCCAGGGTGCGAGTGCCCCAGGGGCATGTCGCGCGAACCACCTGGACAGGATGACGCGCTCTACCCGGGACGGAGGGGTGACCAATTCATCACTGCGCCGCGTGCGCAAGGCGACGATGTGTGTCGCGTTCTGTGCAAGCGCTGTCCGCACCGGGACGGATTCGCTCACTCCGGCATCGACGAATCGGCGCCCCTGGATCTCGATGGGTTCGCCCGTCAACCAGGGCATGGCCGTTGTTGCTCGAAGTGCAGCCTGGAGGCTGGCCTGGTCGTGGATGCGCGGGCGAAGGTCGGTCGACTCGCCGGTGTCGGCATCAGTCGCGAGCGGATGGAACTCGACAGGGCTTTCCAGAATGTCCTGAAACCCCATGGGCATGATCGTCGTGTACACGGTGTGGACCAGAAAGCTCGTGTCCACGACGGGCCGCCGACGCAATGCGCGGCGGGGATTGATCGTGCCGCGCATGATCCTCGAGTCCCACCATGCGTGGATCGTGCTCTCCGCGCGCCCGCAGAGGAGCCACGCGCCGTTCAAGGCGCCGGCCGAGCTGCCGTAAACGGCGTCGAAGAGAGGCAACATCCCCAGCCGTTCGATCGCAACTGTCATTCCTGCGGAGTAGGCGCCGCGCGAGCTGCCCCCTTCGATGACCAGAGCCAGGCGCGCGTCGTCCTGACGACGCCCCGGTTGACTGCGTTGCTCACTTCGAGCGCGCAGCAGCTGAAGCACTCTGTTGGGCACCCGAGTACTGTACCATCGTTATGAATCGTTGTTTCATAACGATAGGCGCAGCTACCGACGTCACCAAGAGAACGCGCGTGGCCGTCGGGCCGACCCGGATGGAACGTCACTAGCGAGAAGGAATTCAAAATGTCCCAGACCGCAGGCCCGGTACCGGGCCTGAGCCGGATCGCCCTCCCCCACGGCACTATCACCTACCGCGTCGCCGGCCCCGCCGACACCGAGGCGGCGCCGGTCGTGTTCGTCCACGGTCTCCTGGTGGATAGCCAGCTGTGGACCCCTGTTGCCGACGTGCTCGCCCGACGCGGCATCCGGAGCTATCTACCGAACTGGCCGATGGGTTCGCATCCCATTGCCATGAAGGACGATGCCGACCTGAGCCCGCGCGGTATCGCCCGGATCGTCATCGACTTCCTCGCGGCTCTGGAATTGACCGACGTCACGCTGGTCGGCAACGACACTGGCGGCGCGATCTGTCAGTACCTGATCGACACCGATCACCGCCGCATCGGGCGGCTCGTCCTGACCAACTGCGATGCCTTCGACGTGTTCCCGCCGCCGGAGTTCGCGGGGCTCGTCAAGATCGGCAGCCATGCCGCACTGATCAAACCGATGCTCAGCGCCCTCAAGTCACCTGCCCTTCGGCACGCGCAGATGGTCTACGGGGGAACGTTCGCCGGCCCGCCGGACCCGAAGATCACCCGCAGTTGGATCGAACCCGGCCTCAGCAGCAAGAAGATCCGCCGCGACACCGCCAAGCTGATCAGCGCCATGGATCCGAAGGATCTGCTCGACGTATCCACCCGGTTCGGGGATTTCCCGAAGCCCGTGCACCTCGTCTGGGGAGATGCGGACCCTTTCTTCCCGATCACCTTTGCCCAGCGGCTCGCCGCGGCCTTCGCCACTGGCACGCTCACGCCAGTGCCGGATGGACACACGTTCGTCTCGATGGAGTTCGCTGAGCAGGTCGCCAACGGCATCGTCGAGTAAGAATGCGACGATCAGGCTCAAGCATCTGGTGAGCCAGCGGATTCGTATCATTGTTCCGTAACATTTGTTAGCTGCGTGTTAGCGTCGCAGGGTGCCCCGTCCGAAGCAGCGCACCAATGCCCTCCGCGAGCGTGGCGTTGCTAGTGCGTTGGCGGTCCTCGCCGACGAAGGGGTTGCCGGACTCACCACGCGAGCGGTCGCGCGTCGGGCGAACGCCTCCGTTCCAGCGATATACGAAGTGTTCGGGGACAAGGCCGGCCTGATCCGCGAGGTGTTCTTTGCCGGCTTCCGGCTGCTCGGAGATGAGTTGGCACAGGTGCCCGCAGCTGCCGATCCGCTCGAGAACCTCCGGCGCGTATGTGAAACCTTCCGTCAGTTCGTTCTCGCCAATCCGGTCCTGGCCCAGACCATGTTTTCTCGGCCGTTCGTTGACTTCGCCCCGACCGCGGACGACAACAAGGCCGGCCTGCGGGTCAGCAAGGTCTTTGTGCAGCACGCCCGGGCTGCAGTCGATGCCGGTCTGTTGGCAGGCGACCCCACAGACATCGCCCACCTCCTTTTTGCGTTTGTCGAGGGTCTGGCCGCTGCAGAGAGCGGGAAGCGCCTCGGCGGCTCCAAGCAGTCCGTTACCCGCCGCTGGCAACTCGGCCTGGACATCGTGCTGCAGGGGCTCAAGCCGGCGACATCCACTCGCGCCTGACCGGCCGTCCCACGGCGACCGATCATCGCTCCTCGGGTGGCAACGGGTGACCTGCGCCCGCGACGAACTTGTTGGGCGCAGCCAGCAGGGCCAGACCGCGGGTTGACGGGACCGCCAAATAATTGGTACAAAACTCGAACTAATAGCTTCGGCTCCCTCCCCCCGAGAGGATTGCCATGACCCGGCACCTCGCCCTTCCTTCCCCCCGCACGCGACGGACCGCCGCCGTAGCCGGCGCAGTGATCGCGATGCTCGCCACTGCGGTCGTGCCCCAGTCGTCGGCCCAGGCGCAGCCACGCACGTTCTCGGTGTCCGTCGGCACCACCGGCGCCTTCCGCTATCCGACCGATACCCCGGCGGCACCGTTCATCGACACCGACGGCACCTTCCACTTCCAGCAGTCGGCCGCCCTGTACGGGGCCGACGATCCGCGGGAGTGGGACTTCTACACCGGAGCGAACTTCGACGACGCGACGTTCTCCAGTGACCTCAGCGATGCGGTCAACCCGAACAATCCGCAGGACCGCAACAACGACACCACCTGGCGGTGCAACACCAGCCCCACCGGACGGGAGGCCACCGCCGCGCCGGCCGGCTCGGGCTACGCGCAGCGGAACTACTGCGACCTCGTCGGCGTCTGGCTCGACCCGGACACCGGCAACTGGTACGGCCTGGTGCACAACGAATTCACGCCACAGCCCTTCGGCGACGGGTTGCATTACGACTCGATCGACTACGCGGTGTCCAAGGACCACGGCCACACCTGGAAGATCAAGGCGCACGTCATCACCTCGCCGTACAGCACGAAGCGGGGTGACACCGCCGCCTTCCCGCAGCAGACCTACTACTACGGCGACGGCGACCCGCGGTTCTACGTCGACGCGGCCAGCGGATACTTCTACGTGTACTACGGCTCGCGGGTCGTCGACAAGAGCGGCGGCTGGAAGGCGTTCTACGAGCACGTAGCGCGTGCGCCGATCTCGGCGAAGATGGCGCCGACGAGCTGGCGGAAGTTCTACGCCGGTGCGTGGTCGCAGCCGGGCGTGAGCGGCAAGGAGAGCAACCTCGTCCCGGTGACCGACGCCGACCCGCGCGGCTACACCGCCCCGGCCAAGGAGTACCGCCCGAGCACGCCGGGCACCGCCGCGCAGCAGATCGCCGCCGGGACGATGCCGGCCACGTCGCCGCTGTTCGTCATGGACATCACCTGGAATGCCTATCTCGGCGTCTACATCGGCGAGCCGCAGGCGGTCGATCAGAGCGGCGACGCGCCGCAGGACTTCTATTACACGAAGAACCTGGCTACCCAGAAGTGGCGCAAGCTCGGCGACACCGGCGACTACCACGACGCGTCCTGGTACCGGTGGTTCGTCGACCCGGTGAGCAAGACGTCCGGAGCCATCACCGGCAAGACGTTGCGCGCCTATTGCTCGATCGCCTGCAACAGCAGCGACGGCGAGTACGCGAACGTCACGGTCGATTCGAATCAGCCGGCGCCGGCGCCGTTCGACCCGCGGCACACCTACCGCATCGGCGATGGGCGCAGCCAGGCATTGACGCAGCCGCCGGGCAGTTCGGCCGCCGTGTCGGGGCCGGCCGGTGACACCAGTGACGCCTCCCGTTGGGCGTTCGACAGCACCCGCGACGGCGCCTTCACGATCGTCAATGCCCGCACCGGGCAGCTGCTCGGCGTCAACTCGCAGAAGGCGGCCGGGCGGGCCTGGGGCGCGACTCTCTCGGTGACGGCCGAACGTGGCAACGGGCCGACGGCAGGGCAGCAGTGGTTCGTGGTGGCCGACACGTCACCGGTGACCGGAGCGAGCACCGGCACCTACCATCTGGTCAACCGGTACAGCGGGCTGGTTCTCGCGCTGCCCACCGCAGGCGCACCGGCGCAGACGGTGCCGGTACGCACGTGGACCGGCCACGGGCAGAGCGCCGCTCAGCAGACCATGACCATCGAGTCCGTCCGGCGCTGAGCACGGTTCTCCGCGGGGGCGGCCGGCCGGCGCGACACCTGAGCGACGAAGGGATGACGTGAGCGGTCCGCGCGCCGTCCCGAGGGCCGAGGCGGCCGCCACGTTCCGCCGGGTGAAACCCCAGCTCATCCTGCGGCACCTGCGCAGTCACCCCGGGCAGTCGCGCACCTCGCTGGCCGCAAGCATCGGGTTGCCCAAGGCGACGGTGTCCAAGCTGGTCGCCGACCTGGTCGCGGCGGGCCTGGTCCGCGAGGGTCACGTCGACCGGGCCGGCAGCGTCGGGCGGCCGCGCACCACGCTGCAGCTGGACGGCCGATCGATCTGCGGGCTGGGCGTCGAGATCACGGTGGACCACCTGAGTGCCGTGGCGCTGAGCCTCGACGGCGAGATCGCCGCCGACCGTCGCGTCCCGCTCGACGTGACCGGGTCGGCCGTCGACGACGTGCTGGATGCCGTGGCCCAGCTGATCGAGCGCATGACCGGGGAGCTGACCGGGACCGGCCGAACCCTGGCCGGGGTGACTGTCGCGGTACCCGGTGTGATTGCGGCGACCGACGGGTCGGTGATCTCGGCTCCGAACCTGCACTGGCGCGACGTGGCGGTACTCAGCGGTTTGCGCCGGCGGCTGGGCGAGCCGGGGTCGCCGCTGGCACTGCAGAACGACGCCCGGGCCAGCGCGGCTGCCGAACACATCATCCGCGCCGCGGACGGTGTCGACGATCTCCTCTACATCACCGGCGACGTCGGGATCGGCGGCGGACTCGTCTCCGGCGGCCGGCTGCTGCCCGGGTCATCCGGGTACGCCGGCGAGATCGGGCACCTGCCGCTCAATCCTGACCCGGAACAATGCGCCTGCGGACGCACCGGCTGCTGGGAGACCCTCGTCGGCCTCGCTGCCTTCCTGCGCCGGGCCGCGGACCCGGACGACCCGGTCAACGACGTCGGGGCCGACCTGGACGCGCGGCTGCGCGAAGTGCGCCGCCGGGCGGACGGCGGGGATCGCCGGACCCGTGCGGCGCTGGCGGCTACCGCAGCCGGGCTGGCCCGCGGGATCACCCAGCTGGTGGAGATCCTGGATCCGGCAATGGCCGTGCTGGGTGGCTACTTCACCTACTTCGACGACTACCTCACGGAGCCGGTGGAGCAACAGGTCCGCGACCACGTCCTGGCCGCGGAGCGGCGTGCCTTCGTGGTGCGGTGCTCCAGCCTCGGGTTGGCAGCCGCCGCCCGCGGCGCCGCACACGTTGCCCTGGAGGCGGTGTTCCTGGACCCCACGTTCGCGCCCGGTTAAGTGCTGGACGAACGCGCCGGCAAAGGCCGCATACTTGGTTCGTGCCGAACCGGGACGAAGTCATTCGCCGATACCTGGACTACCTCGACGCCTGCAACCGGCGCGCCTGGGATGAGCTCCCCGAATACTTAGCCGACCGCGTACTCGTGAACGGTTCGCCGCGGTCACCTCGTGAATACGTCGCTGATGTGATGGCCACGGCTGCTGTATTCCCGGACTACCGCTGGGAGTTGCGCCGGGCCGTCCTGGAGGGTGAGTGGCTCGCGGTTCACCTTTATGACACGGGCACCCGAATGGGCGACTTCCGTGGCGCACCGGGCGACGGCGCACGGGTGGAGACGGACGAGTACGACATGTACCGGATCGTGGACGGTCTCATCCTCGAGGTCGACGGCACCGCGGACAACGCTCGGCTCTGCCAGTGACAAGTGCGATCGCATTCGCGGTTGAGCGACCTCAGCGAAGTGCGAAGAGGATCAGACTGGCTGCCCCGGCGATCAGGCAGTACGCCCCGAAGGGACGCAGCGACCGATTGGCCAGGTAGCGGGTGAGGAACCGTACCGACAGATACGCGCCCACCCCGGACAGCAGCGAACCGAACAGCACCTGACCGCGGATACCGTCCCCGAGGGGCCCGGACAGGTCTCCCAGCTTCAGCACGCCAGCAGCGAGAATGACCGGCGTCGCCAGCAGAAACGAAAATCTGGCCGCGTCTTCGCGGGAGAGCCCGCGCAGCATGCCGGCAACCATCGTCACGCCGGAGCGAGAGATCCCCGGCGCCAGCGCCAAAATCTGCGCCGAGCCGATGAGCACAGCTCGACCGGTGGGCAATTTCGCGACGCGTTCGTCGGATTCCGCACCTGTTATTCGCTCGTCGAGGAAAGGCGTGTCGAGCGGTTCCGCCGTGGAATCCAGTCCACGTGACCGCCTCCGCAATTCTTCGGCGAAGATCAGAGCAAGCCCGTTGATCATCAGGAAGATCGCCGTGGGTGTGGGTTTGGCCAGCGTGGTGCGGAACCAGTGCTCGCCGACCAGCCCGGTCAGGCCGACCGGGATGGTGGCCAGGATGAGCAGCCACGCCAAGCGCTGGTCGGAGTTCACGACCTCACGTCGAGCGATGCTGGACACGAGCCCGCGGATGATCCGGACCCAGTCACGCCGGAAGTAGATGAGCAGAGCGACTGCGGTGGCGACGTGCAAGCCCACGATGAAGGCCAGGTAGGGCGACTCCGGGGTAGTGACATCCAGGTCGCGCGCCCACGATCCGCCGACCCAGGACGGGATCAGGACGCTGTGGCCGAGACTGGACACCGGGAAGAGCTCAGCAACACCCTGCATGCCACCCACGACGCCGGCCTCCAGCCAGCTGAGATGACTCATCCGACCCTCCGTCCCGTGCGAGAACGGCGCACCTCGAGCGCCACCGGGATGAGCGAAAGAGCGACGATGAGAGCGATGATCGGAAGGAGGTAAGTATCGATGCTGGGGATGCGGGAACCAAGGCCGTAGCCGGCCAGGCACACGCCCACCGACCAGATGATCCCGCCGATGATCTGCCAGACGAGAAAGACACGGACGGGGACCGCCATCACCCCGGCGAGCGGATTCATGACCGTTCGCACGAACGGAATGAAGCGAGCGAACACGATGGCTTTGGGATACCCGTAGCTCGTGAATGCTGCCCTTGCCCGGGTGACGGCGGCTTGCAACCGAGGATTGCTGCGACGCTCGGTGAGCGTAGGGCCGACGCGGCGTCCCACCAGGTACCCGACCTGCGCGCCGAGCAGGGCGCCCCCCGCTGCCGCGATCAGCACTGCTGGAAGTGAGAGGTGCAGCGCGCCGTTCACCTTGGTGGTGCAGAGCAATCCTGCGGTGAACAGCAGTGAATCCCCGGGCAGGAAGAACCCGATCAGCAACCCCGTCTCGGCAAAGAGGATGACGAAAATCCCGAGCACGCCGAAACTGGAGAGCACGCTGTTCGCGTCCAGCAGGTTAACCGCGAGAGTGGACGTATGGGCAAGCATCAAATCGCTCGCTTCCCCCGCCACGGCGGGCTCAGATCCGTGAGAAAATCAGTGGATAAGGTCTACTACTACCGTGATCGTAGTTGATCGCTGCTGAGAGGATGTTCATGCGCCGAGCAGAGTCACGCTCCCGGGGGGTCCTGGAACGCGAGATCCTGACCTGCCTGGCCGCCGCCGACGAGCCGCTCAGCGCCGGTCAGGTGCAAGCCGCTCTCGGCGGCGAGCTCGCCTATACGACCGTGATGACGACTCTGTCGCGGCTGTATGCCAAGGGTGCTCTGGAGCGCGCCCTGGCCGGCCGGGCGTACCACTACTCGCTAGTGGGCGACACCGAGACCGCGCGATCAAATATGACGGCCCATCACATGCTGAAGTTGCTGGACGACGAGTCCGACCGCGTCAAAGTGCTGACCCGATTTGTCGCGGAACTGGACCCAGAAGACGAAGAGCTGCTCACCAGCCTGCTGAGGCAGACTGACGCCCACCAAGCCGAAATATGATCTTCCTTGCGCTCACCCCGATACTCGTCGGCCTCCTCCTTCGTGGCTTTGCCGGGCGGCTGGGAATGTGGCTGCGCCCCAACCTCGCAGTCCCGCTCATCACGGCGCTAGCACTGACCGTCGCGCTGTGCACCGGCCTCGTGCTGTCCGCGGTCGCCGTGCTGGCGTGCGCCCAGCTCGGACCGCTTGCCCAACTGGGCAAGTGGTCGGGATCGACGCTGAAGACCGACCGCGGCTTCCCCGCGGTGGTCGGTGTCGTTGCGTTGATCGTCGTACTCGGATGTATGTCGGGAGCTGGCGTGCGCGCGACCCGCTCCGTCCGGGCTCTGCTCAGTTCCGAGCGTGCCGTGCGGCTGCTGCATCCATGTGACGGCGACCTGGTCCTGGTGTCAGACGACACCCCCATCGCCTACTCGGTAGCGGCGTGGCATGGCCGGGTCGTGGTGTCGACCTCGATGCTGGCGGCCCTGTCCGGCCCGGAGCGTCGCGTCTTGCTGGCCCACGAGACCGCGCATCTGCGCCACCATCATCATCTCTACCTGCACGCCGCGAGATTGGCCGCAGCGGCGAATCCGCTGCTGCGATCCGCCGCCGACGTCGTGACCGCGGCCGTCGAACGCTGGGCGGACGAGGACGCGGCCCAACAAGTCGGTGACCGCCCACTGGCAGCTCGAGCTCTCGCGCGCGCTGCGCTCGCGGGCGCCGGACGGCCCACGGTGCGACACGCCCTCGGCGTGGTAGACGGCAATGTCGGCGCGCGCGTTCAACTGCTTCTCGCCCCCGCAATACCTCCGAGACGTGCACCCGTTGCGCTCATTCTCGCTGCAGCCGTCCTGAGCTGGACGGCCGCCGTCACTGTCGCGGTCTGGGCCAATCACCTGGTCCAGTTGGCCGAATCGGTCTACCCGCACTCCTGAATGGGTGTGCTTGGCGGTCTAGACATTGACTGGATCATCGTCGGCCTGCACTGAGTTCGCGGAGGGGTCGTGCGGACCGGCGTTCGGGACGGCCTGCGAGCGCTGGATGTCGCAGCGAGTGATTGCTGCGAAGGCAACCAACGCGGCGATGAGCGCCGTCGCGACGATGGTGACCAGACCCTCGCCGTAGCCCAGGCCACCACCGATCGAATGGCTTTTGCCGAACCAGTCGGCGAAGGACGCACCGAGCGGGCGGGTGACAACGTACGCGGCCCAGAACGCGAAGATCGGATTGAGTTTGAGTTTCCACCAACCGAGTGCAGGCAACGCAATCGCCACAGCGAAAAGCAACCCCGACGCGCAATAGCCAAGGTGCATCGACACTGCCGTCAGATCGCCGGCGGCCGTCCCTAGCGCGAACGTCGCGAGCACCGTGATCCAGTAGTACGTTTCGCGCCGTCGAGTGGTGATGCTGTGGATGGAGAGGGTGCCCTCAGAACGCCACCACAGATAGAAGATCAGCCCGACAGCCAACGCGTAGAAAACAGTGGTGACCACGTAGGGCAGACCAAGCCCGACGTGGAGCCCGTCAGCAGCCATGGTGCCGAATACCGCGACCATCATCACTGCGAACCAATACACGACGGCCGTGTAGCGACGCGTCCGGAATTGCCACCACATCGCGATCGCGAAACCGATAACTCCGACGGCGCCAGCGAGGACCAGGCTGATTTTCCCGAGGTAGTCCGAGGCCGTCTCCCCCATGCCCGTCGTCAGCACTTTGATGAGCCAGAACAGCGCAGTGACCTCCGGAACCTTCGCCGCTATTGGCTCGCGGCGCGGGACGGACACGCGGCCAACGGACGGCATGCGATCCCCCTACCTGTTCGCTGAGCAGCACCGATGGGGCCGGCACGGCACGTCATCGTCAACTACAGTGTCGATAGTAGAGACGAATATTAGGAAACAGCTGTGCCGCAGGGAGCGGATCACTGCGGCCAGAAGAGCAGCGAGGCGTACATCAGTTGCACATCCGACTCAGTGCACGATGGCCCGTGCGTCCCGGGGCGACGACTTGGATCCCCGCGCGCCAGGCACTTCGGCGGCCGGCGTTTGTGTGGTCGGCGGCGTCGCTGCTGTTCGCCTCGGCAGCCGTCTGGCGGCAGTCGTTGTCGTGGGACGAGGCCGTCACAGCCGGGGCTGCGGAGCGTTCCCTTCCGCGGCTTGCCGGAATGCTGGGCCACACTGATATCCCGCTTGCCGCGTACTACCTGTTCATGCACAGCTGGGTACAGCTGGCGGGTGTGTTCGGCCTCCCGATCGACGAAGTCTGGCTGCGGCTGCCGAGCGTCCTCGGTGCGGCGGCGACGGTCGCTGGCGTCTGTGTCCTGACTGAGCATTGGTACGACCGACCGACGGCGTGGTTGGCCGGCGCGATCAGCTGCACGGCTCCCATGCTCACGTTCTACGCGCAGGATGCGCGACCATATGCGCTGGCGACGGCTGCGGTGGTGTGGTCGACAGTGCTCATGGTGCGCTGTGCCGAGCAGCCCTCCAGGTCCGGCATCGCCAGCTACGCCGCTGTCGCCGCAGCCGCCGTCGCGCTGCAGCTGTTCGTGTCACTCGCACTGCTGGCGCATCTGCTGTACGTACCACGCTCGCGCCGGCAGTTGTTCGTGCTGGCATGGACGCCCGCCGTTGCGCTGGCGATCTGCCTCGCCGTACTGGGTCACAGACAAGCATCGGAGATCAGTTGGATCCCGCCTCTCACGGCTCTCGGGGTTGGACACGTGCTGATGCATCTCGTCGGCGGCGCCGCTACCGCAATCGGACTGTTGGTGGTGTCCGGATTGCTCTTGGCGGAACGGCGGCCGCCGGGCAGACCCACGAAGTTTCTCCTGGCTTGGGCTTTGCTGCCCCCCGTGCTGTTGGTGATCGGCGCGGCGGTGACCCCCGACCTCGTCGCGCGCTACGGCATCTCGGCCGTGCCCGCACTGGCGATACTTCTGGCTCGGGCAGCCATCCGCGGTAGCCGCCGCGTATGTCTCATCGTGTGCGCGACGATGATCGGGGCAGCGGCGACCTCGGTCGTACAAGTGTCGATGCCGTACAAATACGAGGACTACCGTGCCGCGGCGGACGCGATCGGGGACGCCGGTACCACCGCGAGCTCAGTCGTCTTCCTGCCGGCGTCGAGCCGCGCCGGGTTCGCGCCCTATTCCCGGATGGAATCCGACCTTTCTGGGCTCGCTGATGCGGCTTTGTCTGCCGGTGGCGCGCCGCTTGGCACCGATCAAATCGCCGGAGTAGAGGGCGCGCCTTCCGCGACGGCTACACGGCTTGCGCGCTACCGAACCCTGTTCCTCGTCGGTGATCGCCTCGAGCAGGCTCGGCACTCGCTGCACGGAGCGGAAGATCGGGCGCAGGAAATGGTGCTCGCTCACTGTGCGGTGGTGTCGACCCGCCAGTTCGGCCAAATCGCGGTCACCCAGTTCCGGTGCGGCACCCCATGATCACCCGCCAGCAGTGTCGACGGCAGGAAGCGTGGCCGGAGCGCCGAGCAGCCAGGCCAACGCACAAGCGGTGATGGATTCAGCACAGACCAGCCCGACCAAGACGACAACCTGGAATCGAGCTGCGCCAGCGGCGCTCGCGCCGCCGAGCAGTGCGCCCACGAAGGCTCCCGGCAACGTGACCAATCCGACGGTGCGGGTCTGATCGAGGGCCGGCACCAAAGCCTCGAACGCCGCGTCCTTGGCCAGCGGCCGCACTGCCTGTCGCGACGTCGCGCCGATCGACAACCAGGCTTCAACCTCGTCGCGACGGCGATGCAGTGCATCGGCAAGCCGCCTGCCGGTCAGGGTCGCGGCGGTCATCGTCCCACCGATGACAATCCCGGACACCGCAACCAGGGTCCGCGCGTCGCGCGTCAACGTAGGCAGACCCACAATGATCCCGATCGCCACCGTCGCCCCCGCCGCGCAGGACGCCGCGACCGCTCGTGCGGCGCCAGTGAGGGCGGCAAGACGGCGCGCCGCCGTCCACACCGCGACGCCGAACATCACGCCCACCACAGCGATCACCGATATCGGAGCGGCGAACGCGCCGCGCAGAGCAGCGGCCACGATGGCCAGCTGCACCACCGCCCGCACCGCAGCCACGAGAACTGCCCGGCGTTGCGCGATCCCCGCCCACGTCAGCACGCCCAACGCCACGCCGAGCAGGACCACCAAGCCGATCGCGAGTCGGACGTCTGCGGTCACCGGCAGATCGTTTCATGCCTGCCGGAGGCACTGCGGCCGAGCCGAACACAGCCCCCAGCCGTGTGCAGCACCGCCCCGGCTAGGCCTTGCTGCTCATCCGGCCGGGTCCCGTCGTCGCAGAATGAGGACTCCCCCGCCACCGGCGAGCAAGATACTGACGACTTGGACGGCCGCGCCAATGCCAAGATGCGCCGGCTGCGCATCCCACAAATTGGTCCAGTTCTGCCAGTAATGCACGGGAAGGACGGCGTTGAGCAGGTGAACGGCGTGTTGCCCGTTGAGGATGCTGGCGACGATGACGTACGCGATGCTCGCGCCGAGAGCTTCCGGCCCGCGCGGCAGGGCCAGCCCGAGCGTGAGCGCGACCGTGCCCATGCTCAGCATGCACAGCAGGGTGTAGCCACTGGCTGCGACGAATCGGGTCAGCGATTCGCTGATGCTCAGAGTCGGCGCGCCGAGGACATGGAACGGGTGCCATCCGAACACTGCAAGTCCGATGACCAGGCCACCGAGCAGTACGCATCCCGTGGCCGCGGCGGCGCTGATGATGACGGCGCCCAGCTTGCCGGTCAGCAGCCGCCGGGTCGTGACCGGCTGTATGTAGAGGTATCGCAGGATCCCCCAGTCGCGGTCGGACGCGCCGATGGCGGTGCAGAGCAGCGCCACGGCCAAGGGCAACAGGAGCGGGCCGATGAATTCCAGGCTCGCGACGGTGTGGTTGAGCGCGGAATACGTACTGGCGCCGAAGAGACCGCCCTGGGTGCCGTTGCGGTGGCCGGCGTTGGAGGCGGTGGCCAGCGCGGCAACAACCGGTAGCACAGCCAGAAACCCGAGGACGATCAGCGTGCGCAGGCGCAACAGTTGGCTCTGCAGTTCAACGCGTATCACGGTCTTGGGTCCTCCTCAGTCATGGCCAGAAAGGCGTCCTCGAGCGTGCGCTCACTACGACGGACGGACTCAACGCCGATACCGGCACTGACCAGGGCCCGGGTGAGAACGCGTGAAGCGACATCGGGTGCGCTCGCGGTGACTGTGCTGCCGAGGACCGCGACGCTGGTCACGCCGGGGTGGGCATTCAGTAGCTCCGCCGCCGCGACGGGGTCATCGACCTGGAACTGGTACTGCCCGTGTTCGCCGACCACGTCGGCAAGCGCCTGCGAGGCGACGAGCCGACCATGGTTGAGAACGACAGCGTGCGTGGCGAGCTGCTGTACCTCGGCGAGCTGATGGCTGGAGATCAGCACCGCGGCACCGGTCCGGGTGAGCTGGCCGAGAGTCCGGCGCAGTGCTCGCACCTCAGCCGGGTCGAGGCCATTGGCCGGCTCATCCAGGATCAACAGCTCCGGGCCGCCCATCAAGGCCTGCGCCAGAATCAGCCGTTGCTTCATGCCCATCGAGTAGTTCTTGACCTTGCGGTTCAGGGCACCGTCCAAGCCGGCAAGGTCGAGAGCACTGGTCAGCGCTGGCGGTGGCCAGTCCCGTCCGGACGACGTCCACAACAGCTTGAGGTTGCGCAGGCCGGACAGGTGCGGAATGAACGCCGGGCCGTCGATCAATACGCCAACTCGGCGCAGCACCGGCGCGCCGAGACCGACCGATGACCCAAGGATCGTCGCCGTACCGCGATCGGGCCGCGACAGCCCGACCAGCATGCGCATCGTGGAGGTCTTCCCGGCACCGTTCGGGCCCAGGAGTGCACAGACCTGACCTCGGTACACGGTGAAGCTAACGTCGCCGACAACTTCCCGCCGGCCGTAACGCTTGCTCAGGTGGTCGGCGACAAGCACCGGCGCAGCACTCGGGTCGGTGGCCTCGGCGACGGTCACGGTACGTCCCTTCAGGTAATCGGCGGTCGTAGGCAATCTCAGTCAGGCGGTGCGATCAGTCGGTGGTGCGTGCCGGGCCTACGCGCCGTATCTGCGTTGTCGGGCCGCGTAGCTGCGCAGAGCTCGGAGGAAGTCGATCTCTCGGAACGCGGGCCAGTAGGCCTCACAGAAGTAGAGTTCCGAGTACGCGGCCTGCCAGAGCAGGAAGTTCGACAGGCGTTGCTCACCCGATGTCCTGATGACGAGGTCGGGTTCAGGTTGGTCGGCGTTGTACAGGTGCGCGGAGATGTCCTCGGCGGTGAGCGTCTCGGCGAGCTCGGCGAGGTCGGTGCCCATGGTGGCGTGCTCGGTCAGCAGGCTGCGGACGGCATCGATGAGCTCTTGGCGCCCGCCGTAACCGATAGCCAGCGTCAGGTGCGAGCCGGTCTGGCAGGTCGACGTCGCCTCTACCGCGGCTTTCAACGCGTGCGCCGTGCTGACGGGGAGGCAATCGAGCAGGCCGGCGGTGTGCAACGCCCAGCGCGGGTCGGTCTCGCGGGCAACGTCGTGTGCGAGCTTCTCGATGACGTTCATGAGGAAGTCGATCTCGCGGGTGTCGCGTTGCGTGAGGTTTTCGGTGGAGCAGACGAACACTGTGACGTGGCTGATCCCGACCGATTCCGACCAGCTGAGCAGGTTGTCGAGGTGCTCGGCTCCGTGGCGGTGACCCAAGCTGGGATCGGCCAGCCCAACGCGGCGGGCCCACCGTCGGTTGCCGTCCATGATGACCCCGATGTGGTCGGGGGTCGGTGCTCCGGCGAGCTGGCGGCGCAACCGGCCGGCGTACGGCCGGTAGACAAGAGCGGCCGGATTCACCCTCATCCGGCCGCCCCGGTTTGCCGCCGGCGCACGTAGGTGGTGCTGAGCAGGTACGCCGCAGCCGCCCCGATCAGCGCCGCGCCAACGGTGAGTTGCGTCAGAGCCCAGGTGTCGTTGGCCGGGTGACCGGTGATCGCCGTCCAGAGTTGAGCGTGAAAGGCTACGGCGATCTGGACTGCCAGGACTCCCCCGGCGAACGACACTTCCACGTTGGAGAGCCGGTCCGGCGGCCGGTTCACGAACCCGGCGATCGCGTTGGCCAGCAGGCACACCACGAGGTTCAACGTCGATTCCACGACGAGCGCCCACGTAATCAACCACGGATCGGTCCAGTGCTCGCCGACGGCCAGCCCCCCGACAACGACCACGGCCCCGACGCTGCTGCCGAGAGCGAAGACGAGCAGTGCCCGGCGCCGCGTCCACGCGATCGCACCGCTCAGGTCGCGGCGATCACCGCCGGGCAGCCGCGCGGCGATGGCCGCAAAGTCATCAAGCCAG
The DNA here is from genome assembly GCA_963703085.1 of uncultured Actinomycetota bacterium. Taxonomy (GTDB): domain Bacteria; phylum Actinomycetota; class Actinomycetes; order Mycobacteriales; family Jatrophihabitantaceae; genus DATAEG01. The sequence goes on from OY969789.1 coordinate 997,373, forward strand.
TCCGTGTCCCACTCCTCGCTGCGGCGTAGCGCTCCGGCGCTGATGTGCACGGTGGTGAGGGTGGCCGCCGCGAGCGTCCCCATCGCGAGCACAGCGACCAGCGCAGCGGTGTCCGCGTTCCACTCCGTGCGGCGCGCGCCGGCGAAGACCGCAATCCACTCCGAACACAGCACGAGATCGACGACCACAGTCACGGCCAAGGCGGCTCGCGTCATCTGTTCGTGCGGCGCGGCCTGGGGCGGCCGTCCGGCAAGCGCGCGGGAGAACAGCCGCACCGCGAGTAGCAGAGCAAGCACCGGCACGACCAGCAGGGCGAGACTCACGGCGGTGTTGTACGGGTCGTCCTGCCACGGGCTGCGATGGCGCACCGCACGGTCCTGCGTGGCCAGCGCCGTGACCACTTCGAACGCTGCGGCCAGCAGCAACGTGCCCCACAGCGCCGATGTCGACGCCTTGCTCGATCGCATGACACAATTAGTACACGCCGCGTACTACGTGTCAAGGACTACGCGAGCCGTAGTACTGTGTCGGCATCCGAGCGAGGAGACGGCAATGGCGGCAGGGCAGGACGCGCAACTCCTGGTGCTGACCGCGTTGGCCGACGGTCCCTTGCACGGGTACGCGATCAACACCGCCATCGAGCAGATGACCGGCCAACGCCTGGGTCCGGGGAGCCTTTACGGTGCGCTCACCCGCTTGGAGTCACGCGGGCTGATCGAACCCACCGACGGTGAAGGGCGGCAGCGACCGGTGCGCCTGACCGAGGACGGCAGCGCGGCCCTGGCCACCGAGCTGCAAACTCTCGCCAAAGTCGCCGCACGCGGACTGCGCTCGCTGGGCCTGGCGCCATCGTGAACGTCTCCGTGGCCCGCACCATCGCGGCCGCCTACCCGCCACCGGTCCGGCGGCGATGGGGTTCCGCACTGACCACCGAGATCGCGCACCGCGGTGCCAGTGGCTGGCTCGATGCGCTGGCCGGCGCTGCGCGGCTGTGGCTGCGTCCCGGTCAATGGCCGGTCCCGAGCGGGAGCCACACCCGTCGAGCAGTCGTCGTGCTGGCCATGCTGACTGCCGGGGCCGCGGCTGTGGGTGCGCGAGGCTTACCGACCGCTGCGATCACAGCCGGCTCGGGCCTGGCCGTCGTCGCGCTCATCCTCATCACCGCCGGCCTCGTCGTATTGGTGCCCCTTCCGAAGCTGACGCGCGCCTCGCTGCGCAGCGTGACGCGCGCAGTGGCTGCCCCGCTGGCGCCGGTCGGTGTCCTGCTCGTGGCCGTGCTCCTGCTCGCGCACAGTGGAGTGCGGCTGCACGGCGTGTCCCACTCGCTCGCGGTCGTCCTCTACTGGACAACCGTGGCGAGTCTGGCCCTGGCGCCGGCGGCGGCCGTCTTTCGCATCGATCCTGAGCACGCCGCCATTCCCGGTCGACGGCGGGCCACGCTCGGGCTGATGCTGCTCTGCGTAGGACTCGCCCTGACCGGCCTGATCGCACTCAGCCGGCGCAGCGAACTCGGTGGCGTCGTCTATGGCGTTATGCAACTCGGCCTCGCCGCAGTCACCGGCGCCTGCATCGTCGATCTACGCCACAGTCACCTGGCCTGCTAACGCAGCGCGCCTTACCGGCTAGGTGTGCGCGCGTTGGTAGTTGTCGAAGGCCTGCGCATATCGGACGCAGCAGGCATGGCCAGTGCGGTGGCCAGTTCCCGACGGCCCGCGACCTCAAGCTTGGTGTAGATGTTCGTCAGATGCGTCTGCACTGTCCGGATGCTGATGCCGAACACGGTGCTGATGTGCTGGTCAGGGTGTCCGGCGGCGGCGAGCAAAGCAATTTGCCGCTCGCGAGCGGTGAGCAGTGCTTCGCCGGGTCCAAGGCACCATGGGGCGACGGTCCCCCGGCATCGGTCGCGCAGCTCGGCGGCGCGGACCGCCGCTGCGCTAGCTGCTCTGGCTTTGGTGGCGCGGTGGTACGAGGTCGCGGCGGACTGGGCCGCTTCGGCGGCGAACAGCACGGCGCCGATGTCTTCGAAACCGTTGCTGACGTTCTCCAGGCGAGACCCGTCCTGGGCGAGCAGAGCCTCGGCGTGTTCTCGCATGAGTCGAGGCAGCGCTCCGTCGACCGCATCAGCTGCGGTCGAGAGCAGCGCGGCTCCGCGCGGAGATCTGTCGTAGCGCACCGCATCGTGCGCGGCGTGCGCGGCGATCGCCCACTGCCCGTGCTCGATGGCTATCTCGGCGGCGTGCTCGGCGCGTGCCGCGGCCTCATGCAGGCGGCCGCCGCCGGCCAGAACAGCGGCTTCGGCAACCTGCCAGTCTGCCTCGTAGAGCGGAAAGCTCGGGGCATCCGGCGGGGGCGCCAAAGCCTGTCGCGCGCTGTCCAGGTTGCCGGCGAGAGCGCTGGCCCGGGCAAGAAACGCGAGGTTGTAGCGAAGGAACATCCCGTCCATCGGATTGAGGGAGACAGTTGCGATTCGCAGCTGCTGGATCGCTTGCTGTACCTGTCCGCGGAACAGGGCAAGCAGACCGACGACGGTGGCGCTGCGCGGTCGCGCCCATTCGTCGCCTCCGAGTGCCGCGTCGCGCAAGGCCAGCCCGACTCCTTCGGCGTCGGCGAACCGCCCGTCCAGCAACAGGCAGATGGCGGTGGACACCTGCATGAATGCCATCCCGTAGGGCAGGTCGCCGCCGACTGCGCGGACGATCGGAACGGCCGTAGCCAATGTCGTCTTGGTGTCGTCCACCCGTCCGGCGAAGCTGTGCGCCACCACGGTGAGATAGGCAGCGGTTGCTCGCGCGAGGGGGTCCTCGGTCCTGGTAGCGAGCGGCGCTGTGATTCGGATGACGTCGTCCGGACGACCTTCCAGCAGCGTCGGCGCCGCGGACATTGCCTGCAGCAGCCACACGCTGCCGACGCTCTCCGCCGTAGGGTGGCCACTCGTATCCGCGGTCAGCCTGAGCGCATCGGCGATCTCGCCTAGCTGAGCACGCCCGATGACCCGAGTCGTGGTCAGCCGTTGTCTGCGCTGCTCGTCGACTCCGCTGAGGTCGATCGATTCATCTCCCTGTTCCAGCCGGTCCAGTACCTGCTCGCCCTCCGCGACACGGCCTTGCAATAGCAACATCTGAGCCAGCAGCACAGCAGCGTCGACGACGTCGGCCGGGGCTGCCTGCCGCAGTCCGGAGTGGGACAGCGCAGCGCGGAGCAGCCGCTCGCAGACCGCTGGGCTGCTGGCGTCCTGCGCAGCCTTGACCAATTCCTCGATTGCTACCTGCTCGCCAAGGTCGACGCGCCATGACACGACCAGAACGTGTTCGCGATCGGACATCGGACCGTTCTCGGCCATGGCCCGCAGCAGCTCGCCGCGCATCCGTCGCGTGCGCAGGGGGCCGATGTCGGCGCGGATCACCTCGGCGTAGATCGGATGCGGACACGACAGCGTGACCGAAGAGGCGTCGCCCGCCCGCAGCACCACGAGCTCACGTTCCTCCAACGCCTCCAGCGCCCCTGGCTCGGTGATGCGTTCGGCAATCGTCAGTCGCAACGGCTCGGCCAGGGCTACCAGCTGCAACGCACGCAAGTGGCTCGGGCCGACGCCGGCCAGATTGGCGCGGATGAGATCACCGGCCGCACCCGTTACGGGCAGCGTCCCGGCCAGCCGCCACAGCCCGCGCTCGTGCCTTATGGCACCGTCGCGCAGTCCGGCGCGGATCAGTTCCCGAACGAACAAGGCATTGCCGTTCGATCGCTCGGCGATCATCATGGCCAACTGCTCGTCGACATCGGCGCCAAGCTGATCCGCCAACAGCTGCCGGATGTCGGTCAGGTCGAGCCGGGGCAAATCGAGGCGCTCACACTGACCGCTGGTCCACAACCCGGCGAATCGCCGGAACGCGGTGCGCTCGCTGCGCAGCGTCGCGACAAGCCGAACCTCATCGACGGCGACCAGTCGACTCAACAGCCGTGCTGAATCCTCGTCGAGGAGCTGGATGTCATCGACCATCAAGACGGCAGCGCGGCCGTTGAGCCGCTCGGCGACGGCGCGGAGCTCGGCACCATCAATATCGCCGCGGACGAACTCGGCATTCGGTGAACCACCCCGCAACCGATCCCGCACCGCACGGATCAGCACTGATTTCCCGAGGCCCGCCTCGCCGACGATCACCGTTCCGGTTCCCACCCGCAAACGCGACACTATGTCGGCCAGCTCCTGCTTCCTGCCGACGACCGGCCAATGCGCGTTCACACGCAGAATCTAGGGCCTTCGCGCAATCCGTGGCGACGGCTGCACTACGCCCGACCCGTGTCGATGCAACTCCCGTCAGCGAGTCCCGTTCAGTGCAGCGCGTCGAGCAGCGCCCTGGCGAGAGCCTCGGACTTGTCTTGGCTGTCGAGGCCGTTGACCTGGATGAGCATCGACCCGGATACGGCGTACAAGGTGTTGTCGTTGTCCCAGAAGGCCTTGTCGCCCAAGCCGCTGATGTCAGTGATGTTGCCGGTGTGAACGAGTCGCCAGGTGTTGTCGACGTTCTGGCTGCCGACGGCGATGTTCACGCCCTCGGTTGTGCTGGCCTCGTCGTTGTAGGCGCACCGTGAGTCGAAGCCCTCGGCGGCCACCGACACGGCCTTCGTGAACGGCTGGCCGGAAAGCTTGGCTGCCGTCGCGGCGCTGATCAGGGCGCACACGTCGACCTTCTTGGCCGTGCCCGAATTCGCTTCGGTCGAGTTGGACGAGCCGCCCCCGCCAGCGGAGGCCCTAGTCTCGGTCCCGCTGGTGTGCTTGCTGCTGGAACTGCAGCCGGCCAGCGCGAGGATGGCGGCGAGTACGGCGGCCGCGGCGGACAGTCGGACCTTCACAGTTGTCTCCTCCTATGTGGTTACGCGGAAAGATCCGCGGCGGGTCAGCGCTCCACGGCCGCGGGGCGTTTCGGTGGTTGCAGCGGGACGCTCACATACGAGGGACCGTTGTCTTCTCATCGGCGACCGTCGCGACGCCGGCGGACGCCAACACGGCGACCAGTCCTGGTTCACTGAATGCCGCGCCCGGTGCCCGGGACGCCGCAGCGCCGGACGAGCGCGCCGGCGAGGAGGATCGCGGCGGCGAGGAATGCCCCGTGCACCCCCTCGCGACCACAGCCCGTACGGCGACCATGGCCACTGCCCCGCGGTGGCGGCTGTGCCGCGGCCGATGACCGGTCCTCATCAGCTTCTGCCGGTCCGGCCGGCATGGCTGGCAAAGTCGGTCTGACGCAATCGCATGCGGAGCGCCTCCCCGGTGCTGGCCTCGAACTTCCGCGAGGCGGGTGATCGGACACCCGAGCAGGTGCCAGCCATATGGTGATGCCCTCTGCGCAATCGCACATGAGTAACAGGACTACGTAGGAGCTGATCTGTGACTACGCAGTCGCCGGTCTGGCGTCCGGATGGGCTGCCAGGCGGCCCGATCAACTAGTCGCCCAAACCGATGTCCACGATTCCAGCGTGCGTTAATCGTTGCCCGGCGCTCCGGGTTCGGTGACGGTGTGCTGGTGATGCCCTCAGTGCTGGACTGCCAAGCCACCCTCGCCGAGCACAACGCCCGGTTCATCGATGCGTTCCGGGTCGGTTCGTGGTCCCGGCTGGCTCCGCTGATCGCCGACGACTTCCAGTATCTGGACGGCGCTACCGGCGAGGTCTGGACGATGGAGCGTTACATCGCCGATCTCGATGGGCACCCGGCGCCGACGATCGAGTACGACCAACTGGTCGTCCATGTCGCCGGTGAGGTCGCCGTCGTCTCGGCGCGTACGTACAGCCGGCCTGGGGCGGCGAACCGGTATGTCGACACCTATCGTCACCGTGACGGCCAGTGGCAATGCGTGCAAGCATGCGTCTGGCCGATCCGAATTAATGACGGGGTGGTGGGATGAGTCGGTGATCAAGCTGCGGATGGGTGTGGCGGCCCTGGAAAACATGCGGTTCGTCTACTCGCCGCTGGCCGAAGTCGCCGAGAGCCTGTACATGATCCACACCGGCCGGATTCATCCGATGCACCGCGGCTGGTTCGACGAGGCGGCCGATACCATCCGCGCTACCGACTCCGACCTGCTTCGCGCCTGCATTCCGACGAGTGGCTACCTGGCGCCGTTCCTGCTCGGAGTCAGCGACAGCACGTCGGTCACCATCGACGACCAACTCGACCGGTTGGCCGGTACCCCGGTCGCACAACTCGGGGATGGTCTGCGCACCGCCTGGCAATCCGATCCGATCCCGGGTCCGGTGCACGAACTCCTGGCCGATCCGTCCGCCGGCCGTCGGCTGGCCGACGACCTGCATCGGTACTGGACGGCGTCGATCCAACCGCACTGGAGCCAGATGCGCGCGCTGCTCGACGCCGACGTCGCCTACCGGGCAAGCCGGCTGACTCAAGGGGGCTTTGCCGCCCTGCTGAACGATCTGCATCCCAGCCTGGAACTGCGGGATCACAGCATCGAGATCGTCGGCCGCGCCCAACCCACCGACCATGACCTGTCCGACGCCGGTCTGTTGCTCATGCCGTGCGTTTTTGCCTACCCGCACATCATCGTCGAGCCAGGAACCGCTGGGCCGCCCAGCCTCACCTACGGCCCGCGTGGCATCGCGACGCTGTGGCAGGGCACCGTCCCGATGGATGAGGACGACGCGCTCGGCACGCTGCTCGGCCGCAGCCGTGCGGCGATCCTGATGACGGTGGATCTGCCGATGTCCACCACCGAAATCGCAGCGGCCCTCTCCCAGAGTCCACCTGCCGTAAGCGTGCACCTCTCGATCCTGCGCCGGTGCGGGTTCGTCACATCCTGGCGAGCCGGCCGTCGCGTGCTCTACCAGCGCACGCCGCTGGCCACCAGCGTGATCAACGCCAGCCTGCCCGATGTGCAGCTCGACCAGGGCCGCGGCGCCTGAGCCTGACCGGCCAGCTTTGCAGTTCTCGCAACGTTCGTTGTCCCGGCCGGGCGCTCCCGTTCAGTATCGAAATGTCGACGCCGCAGACAGCAGCGGGGCTCGACACGTCGAGGAGGACGAGATGAACACTTCGGTCGCAGGCCCCGGCCGACGCCGGCCGGTCGGACGAGCGCACCACCGACCCGGGCGGCGTGCGCTGCGGCTGATCGCGCGCGCCGCCGCCGTCGGCACCGCCGCGACCGCTGTGATGGACCTCGGCGGCGAGATCGTGCACCGGACGACGGGCGTCGCACCGCTGGACTACCGGCTGCTGGGACGCTGGATCGGGCATCTCCGCTACGGCCGGATGGCACACCAGAACATCGCCGCCGCCGAACCTGTGGCGGGCGAGAAAGCACTCGGCTGGACGGTGCACTACTCGATCGGTACTGGGTTCGCCGGAGCGCTGCTGCTCGTCCGACCGGCCTGGGCCGCCCGGCCGACGCTCGGCCCGGCGCTGGCCGCCGGCCTCGCCACGACGGCCGCGCCGTGGCTGCTCCTGCAGCCGGCCTTCGGGCTCGGCGTCGCGGCGTCCCGAACTCCGCACCCCCAGCTCGTGCGGTGGCGGACGCTGCGCACGCACGCGATGTTCGGCGCGGGGCTCTATACCGGTGGACGGCTCATGGCACGCCTCGCGCCGGTGCGTTGACGTGGCATCCACGTCCACCTGGATCGGGGTCGGTCTGATCGCGGTGGCGACGCTGATCGGCTCCCTCGTGGCGCGCCGTCATGCCAACCGACGCGACCTCTGTTTCGGGGCTGCGTCCGGCGCGCTGCTCGTCATTGCCGGCACACACCTGCTTCCCGACGCATGGGCGGACGCGCGCGGGACGGGCCTGCCGATCGTGACCGTCCCTCTGGTGGCGGCCGTCGCGTTCGCGCTGACCGGCTGGCTGACCCGACGCGGTTGCACCTGCGTGGGCGATCGGGAGGCGGCCGGCGGGATCGGCGCCACCATCGCGCTCGCCGGGCACCGCGTCCTCGAGGGCGCGGCGCTCGCTGTCACGGGGTCGGCCTCCGTCCTCGTCGCGCTCGTGACGCACGCCGGCGCCGAGGGTCTTGCGGCGGGCACCTTGCTTGCCTCGGCATCGCGGCGGCGCAGGACGCTGTGGTTGGTCGCGCTGTGCCTGAGCCCGGCAGCCGGCGTCGCGATCACCGGCATCGGCCTGCCCAAGCAACTCGAGCCGGTCCTGGTCGCCGCCGCCGTCGGCGTACTCGGTCAGGCCGCGCGCGTCGGCCTGGTCGCCGCGTTCTCCCTTCGCGGCGGGTCGCGGACTTGGGCGGCCGCCGCGCTGCTGGCGACCGGGCTGGTCACGACGGTGGCGGTGTACGGAGTCGGTTGAGCAGCGCGTCCGCCAGCCGCGGTTCGGTTACTCCTCGCCCGAGAAACGCTCCCAGGCCGACTGGCGGGCCATGCCCAACGACTGTCCGATGCGAGCCCAGCTCACCCTGCGGTCGCGCAGTCGCTGAACCCATACGCGCAGGTTGTCCTCAACCTGAGCGGCCACCGACGCAATGCGCGGCAGGTGCGCCAGCAGCTCCTCGTCACTCATCGACTCCCAGTACGGCAGCTCAGCGTCACCGTCCGCACCCTTACCAGCTGCGAAAATCTGCGCGCACAACGTCACGCACTCGTTGCAGATGCAGACGCCGGGACCGGCGACCATCTGGGCGATCTCCGGTTCCTCCTTCGCGCAGAAGGAACACCGGGTAACCGCGTCTACCAAGGCTGTCATCGCTACCTCCATGTCAGGACTGTCCTGACATCCTGTCAGGTTAAGCCTGACATGGCAAGGACATCAGTCGACAGCCATCGGGCGGGCAGGAGTCCACGATTCCCCCGCGCCCGGCGCACTCGCGCCGCTGCCAGACTGATCGCATGGTGAGACAGACTCGAGTGCCGGCCCTGCTCGTGACAGCCGCTGAAGGTGAGCCGATCGTGATAGCCGGAGTCGAGCACCTCTTCAAGCTGACCGCGACGCAGACCGAGGGTCGCTTCGGCCTCGAAGAGTTCACCATCGCGCCGGCCACCCTCGGAGCACGTCCGCACATTCACCGCGCCCACGACGAGTATTTCTATGTGCTGGACGGCGAGCTGACGGTGGCCACCGAGGACGGCGAGGTGGTGCTCGGAACCGGCGACCTGGCGGCGGCACTGCGCGGGTCGGTGCACGGTTTCCGCAACGCCAGCACGGGCACGGTTGCTCGCGCGCTGTGTATGTACACACCTCCCGGCTACGAGCAGTACTTCCGCGACGTGCATGCCGTGGTCGCAGCCGGCACTGACCTCACCGTCGACCTGCTCGCTGACCTCCGCAGCAACTACCAGACCGACAGCTTCTAAAGCCGGCACGATCCGTGGACGTTCTCCGGGCAGCGTGGCAGCCAGCCTGGATTTGCTGACGAGCAGTTGATGTACCTCGGGGACATCAGTGCGTAGATGATGTGATTGGGATGAGCTCCAACGCCACCATCGGCAAGGTGGTGCCGTCCTGGTCGATCCGGGCGCCGAGCGTGGACTCGAAGACCGGGCGCAGCGTCGACCAGGCTCGCGGGTGCGCCGCCGAGTAGTCGGCGAGCGCAGCGCGGCACTCGTCCGGGCTGAGCGCCCGCGCCGTTGCCGCGCGCGGCCGACCCGAACCAATTTGCACGCGGGTCCGGGGATTCGCCTGCACGTTGCGGTACCACTGCGCCACCTCGCCGAATCCCGACGCGACGACGTAGCGGTCCGGCGTCGGCCGCGCGACGACTTCGAGCACGACCCGACGCGTTGCCCCGGTCTTGCGACCAATGTGTTCGAGCAACACCAGGCGCGAGCCGAACAGCACGCCCAACCGGGCCCGGAACAACCAGATCGGTGCCCGAACCACCCAGCGCACTCGCAACAACCGCGCTGCCGCCTCAGCCACTCGGGACTTCATTGCTGCGGTCCTTCCGAACGATCGGGTGTGTGCACGTCGGCGTCGGACGAGGGCCGGTGCGGATCTCGGCCAGTAAGTGCGAGCAGCCGGGCCTGCGGGTCGTCGGTCACGATTGCGATGCGCTCGGCGAAGAACTGCCCGTCGCCCCAGAACGAGGAGGGGTAGTTCTCGATCACCGCGGTCGCCAAGCCGCACAGCGTCGGGTCCAGGGTGGCGTCTTGACCGGTCGACACGGCGACGTCCCAGCTGTGCACCAGCATGTCGGTGGCATGCACCGATACCGCGAATCCAGCGGGCGGCGCACCTGCGGGCAGGAGGACGGGCCGATTCGGGTCGTCGATCTGCTCGATCGCGGCGGTCATCTGCGCGGCGGACTCGTCGAACTCGGCCAACAGTGAGCCGACCGCCTCCTCGTCCCGGCTGGCCCAGTCCGGCGCCTCTCCATTGAGCGCGAGGGCGAACCGAAGGTTGCCGCCGACGAGATGCGACAGCAGCTGGCGGATACTCCAGCCCGCGCATGCGCTGGGCCGGTCGAGATCGCCCACGCTCAATCGGGCCAACCGCTCGCGCATAGCTGCGATGGCCAACCGGTCGAAGGTTGCTGGATCGATTCGGCCGCTCATCAACGCTCCATCATCGCTGGCAGATGTGACATGAGTCCTCCTGATGGGGCAGGGAAGCTGGGGCACAGTCACGGCTTCGCTATAGGAGACGAGCGCACCAGTCCCGCTGTGACATTCTGCGCGCCGGCCGGACGCTCGGTGCAGAGAACCGCCAGTCGGCCACCAGGCCCGTTCGGCCAGGCATGTCACAACCAGCGCCGGTATCTCGTCTCGTGAAAGAGACTGTGAGTGAGAACCGGAAGGTGAGTGCGGTGCGAGTTTTCGTAGCAGGAGCGACAGGCGTCCTCGGGCGTCGGATAGTGCAACAGTTGGTGGCCCACGGCCACGACGTTACGGCGACGACGAGCAGCCCCGGCAAGCTGGCGACTCTGCGCTCGTTGGGCGCCCGGGGGGCCGTAATGGACGGGCTTGACGAGGCATCGGTCGGTCAGTCGGTGGCCGAGGCCCGGCCGGACGTGATCGTCCATGAGATGACTGCGATCGCGCCGGCGCACGCCGGTAAGCCCAACTTCAAACACATGGACCGCTGGTTCGCCCCGACGATCCGGCTGCGCACCGAAGGCACCGATCACCTGCTGGCCGCAGCTCAAGCGACCGATGTCGAACATTTCGTTGCGCAGAGCTACGCCGCATGGAACGGCATCCGGCAAGGTGGGTGGGTGAAGACCGAGGACGACCCGCTCGATCTGCACGAAGGCAGCTCCGCCGGCCCGGTTATGCATGCGATCCAGCATGTCGAGCAATCCGTCGAAAAGGTCGACGGCGCGAGCCTGCGCTACGGCGCGCTCTATGGGCCGGGTGCGACCGACGATCAGGTGACGTTGGTTCGCAAGCGGCAGTTCCCGCTCGTCGGCGACGCCGGAGGTTACTGCTCGTGGGTGCACCTGGACGACGCAGCAAGCGCGACTGTGCTCGCGGTCGAACGAAAGGCACGCGGTGTCTTCAACATCGTCGACGACGAGCCCGCTCCAGCCAACCAATGGCTGCCCTACCTGGCTGCGAGTGCGGGAGCCAAGCCGCCGCGAAAAGTCCCGCCGTGGGTGGCGCGGCTGCTTGCCGGTGAGGTCGCGGTCACGATGATGACCCAAGGCCGCGGGTTCAGCAATCAGAAGGCGAAACGAGAGTTGGACTGGCAGCTGCGCTACCCGTCCTGGCGGCAAGGATTCCGGGAGGCGCTTGAATGACGAGGGAGGACGACTTCGAGCAGCTACGCCCGTTGCTCTTCTCCGTCGCCTATCGGCTGCTCGGTAGCGTGACCGAGGCGGAGGATGCGGTCCAAGAGACATGGCTGCGCTACGCAGCGACAACCGACCAACCGAACTCGGTCAAGGCGTTCCTCACCGCTGTGGTGACCCGGGTCTCGATCGATGTGCTGCGCTCTGCGCGCATCCGGCGGGAGCGGTACGTAGGCCCTTGGTTCCCCGAGCCGTTGGTGTGCGACCCCTACCAGGATCCCGAGCGATCAGCCGAACTCGCCGACTCGATCTCTATGGCTGCCCTGCTGTTGCTGGAACGTCTGAGCCCTCTCGAACGAGCGGTATTCGTGCTGCGCGAAGTCTTCGGGTTCGGTTTCCCCGAGGTCGCCAGTGCGGTGGGCCGTTCCGAGCCGGCCTGTCGTCAACTGGCCGCCCGGGCGCGCCAGCACATGAGGGACGGGCAACCTCGATTCGAGGCAGACCGTCAGGAACGGCAACGTCTCGCCGCCCACTTCTTCGCCGCGCTGCGGCAAGGCGACGTGGCCGGGCTGCGCGACCTGCTCACCGCTGACGTTCAGCTGGTCGGCGACAGTGGCGGAAACGCGCCACTGTGGAGCAACGGCGTGGTCGGCCGCGACCGCGTCACCCGGCTCTTGGTCTCGATGATGCCGGCGCTGCGCGAGATCGAGGTCTCGTTCGAGCCACAGGAGATCAACGGCCAGCCCGGTGCCATCTTCCGCGACCGCGACAGCAGGGTTCTCAACACCTGGACCCTGGACGTCCAGGACGGGCGCATCCAAGCCATCCGTGCGGTCCTGAATCCGGACAAGCTGGCCCACATCGGCCCGGTGGCCGATCCCTGGGCCGTCCAGCGCGAGGCCATGCACGCCCTGCGGCCGTCCGCCGCCGGCGATGAGTCCGCACCAACCTGGTAGCCGGTCACGAGCGCGGTTACGCCGGAGAACCGGACCGCCCAGCGGAGGGCATGACTGACTGCCGCGCGGCTATCCCTACGCCCGGTCGGTGGGCGCGGCAGATCACGCGCCGATCTCTGCTGCCGGCAGCGCGGTATCGTGCTACGTGGCAAGAGCCGAAGGAAGGATCCACGCAGTGCAGACGCAACGCCCCGGGCCGATCACGCAGGCCGATGTGGCGCGTGCCGCCGGGGTCTCCCCGCGCACCGTGTCGAATGTGGTCAACGGGGCGCAGTATGTCTCCGCGGAGGTACGCAGCCGCGTCGGTCGCGCTCTGGACGACCTTGGTTACGCTCCGAATCTGGTTGCTCGTAACCTGCGGCACGGGCGGTCCGGGATGATCGCGCTCATTCTCCCCCTCAACGTCGAGTACTTCGCCGAGCTCACCGACCATCTTGTGCAGGAGGCTCGGGCGCGCTCGCTCGTGGTGATGATCGACAAGACGGACGGCGACCCCGATCGCGAGCGCGAAATCCTGCAGGCCAGCCGCCGGTCTGCCCTGTTCGACGGCATGATCTTCAGCCCGGCTGGTCTGACCCCGTCCGACCTGGAGCACCTCACCACGACCCGACCGCTGGTGCTGCTGGGTCAGCGGTGGGCGAGCACCAAGCACGACCGGGTCGTGATCGACAACGTCGCCGCGGTCGGCGCCGCAACCAGTCATCTGGTAGAGGTAGGCCGACGCAGGATCGCATTCATCGGACCACACCTCGACGGCACCGCCGATGTCGCCCAGGACCGACTGACCGGCTATCGCACCGCATTGCGTCGCGCGAAGCTACCCTCACGGCGATCACTCGAGATCAGTGGAACCGGCTTCCACCGGGTGGATGGCCACACTGCTATGACTCGCCTCCTCGACGGACGGCACCGTCCGGACGCTGTCGTCTGCTACAACGATCCACTCGCCCTCGGGGCGATCCGGGCGGTGCACGACCGCGGGTTGCGGGTGCCGCAGGACATCGCGGTCGTCGGCTGTGACAACAACGAAGACGGCCGGTACTCAACGCCGCGGTTGACGACCATCGCCCAGGACAAGGCGCAGATCGCCCGAGCCGCAGTCGAACTACTTGCCGCTCGGCTCGCCGGATCGAATGCTGCCGCCGAGACACGGCATGCTGATTGGGCGCTCGTCACCCGGGAGAGCACCGTTGGGTCTGGGCAGCCATGACCGAACCGACCAACGTTCTCATGCTCATGACCGACCAGCATCGGGTTGACACGCTGGGCTGCTACGGCAACGAGGTGTGCCGCACACCCAACCTGGACGCCCTTTCGGCGCGCGGCGCCACGTTCGACAACGCCTTCACGCCTTCGGCAATCTGCACTCCTGCCCGGGCATCTCTGCTGACCGGGGTGCTGCCTTTCCGCCACGCCCTGCTGGCGAACTACGAGCGCAACGTCGGCTACCGCGAAGAACTGGGCCCGCAGTTCGAACCGTTCTCCGTCCCGCTCGCCGCGGCCGGGTATCAACTCGGCCACGTCGGGAAATGGCATGTGGGCAAGGCGCGCGGACCGGAAGATTTCGGGTTCACCGGCACTCACTTCCCCGGCTGGGCCAACCCGGTCCGCCACCCCGAATACGTCCGCTGGTTGCAGGACCGCGACTTGCCGCAGTATCGACTGCGTACGGAAGTCCGTGGCACCTTTCCCAATGGCGAGCCGGGCAACCTGCTGGGCGGCATCTTGGACGGCCCGGTTGAGTCCACCTTTGAATACTTCTTGGCCGACCGGGCGATCGCCCAGCTGCGCGAGTTCGCCGCAACGGGGCGGCCGTTCTACCTAGCCTGTAACTGGTTCGGTCCGCACCTGCCCTATTGCATACCGGCCGGAGTACTACCGAATGTATGACCCGGCCGACGTCGTGCTGCCGGCCTCGATAGTCGAGACCTTCGCCGACAAGCCGCGCGTGCAACGCAGTTACTCCGCACATTGGACGTTTGACAGCATCGGCCTCGACGGCTGGCGCGAACTCACTGCGGCCTACTGGGGATACGTCACCCTCATCGACGAACAGGTCGGCCGGGTTCTGGCTGCGCTGGACGACCTCGACCTGACGGAGCGCACCCTGGTGTGCTTCACGGCCGATCATGGCGAGTTCACCGGGGCGCATCGGCTGCACGACAAAGGGCCTGCGATGTACGACGACATCTACCGTATCCCGCTCATCGTCGCGGGTCCTGGCGTGACGCCCGACAGCCGTCCCGACCAGTTCGTCGGCCTGACCGATCTGACCGCGACCATCGTCAGCGTCGCCGGGATGGGCGTCCCGGCCCACTACGACGGCGCCAGTCTCCAGCCAATTCTCGCTGGCGAAGAGACACCCGGCTGGCGCGAGGAAATCATCGCGGAGTTCCACGGCCACCACTTCCCTTATCCGCAGCGGATGATCCGCACCCGAACGCACAAGCTGGTCGTCAGCCCGGCCGATCGCAACGAACTGTACGACCTCGTCGCCGATCCCGACGAGCTGCACAACCGCTACGACCACCCGGAGCTGGCGGCGGTGCGCAACGGCCTGATGGCCGAGCTATACCGCCAGCTGCAGGCCCGAGGCGACAACTTCTTCCACTGGATGACGTCGATGTGGGAGGTGGGCGGCAAGACCCATGACGCCATGCTGAGCGACCTAGACGCCACTACGCCTCAACCGAGCGGGACCTCTACCACCGTGTAGGAGCATGGCGGCAGGGTCACCGTCGGCTTCACCGCCAGATCCACCTCTCGCCACTTCGGGTGCACAGCATCCGGCTCCGAACGCGTGTTTCCGGTCAACGGCGTCCGGGCCGCTAGCTCGCCGGCCTTGGATGTTCCGCCCACCTGCGCTCCGGAGAGAGCCAGTTCGACGCTCAGTTCCCGATCCTTGTCCCGGTTGACGACCGACACCCACATCGTCCGACTGTTCTCGTCGCGGGTAACGCTGACATCCAGCGCTGCGACGGTCTGGCGCGATCCCGTCCAGGACGTGCAGTCCACCGCAGGCCCGTCCACACGTGCCTCGACCGCGATCGGACCACTGTGGTGACGTTGCATCCACAATGGCCAGTACACGCTCTCCCGGACGACGGAGTGGTCGTCCACCACCAATGCGCCGACCACGTTGATCGTCTGGGCGAAGTTGGCCAGGCCGACGGTGTCGCATTGGCGTTGCATCACATTGAGGAACGATGCCACGACGGCGGCGTCGACCATGCGGTACTGGGTCTCCCCCGGCCGCCAGTCCGGACTCATCTCCTGGTGCGTGCTGTCGACACAGTTCCACTCGGTGAAGGCGAGCTGCGGCCGACGGGCGCTGTCCTTCTCCCGCCCGACCAGATCGATGAGCCCACGCATCGCCCGGATCGAACGCTCCTCATCGTCGGTCACGCCTATCAGGCGGTCGTAGTCACCGTCCGGTGCGCCGGGGTCGAAGCGCCAGTAGGTGTGCACCGTGAGGTAGTCCAGGTCGTCCCACGCTTCGCGCAGCAACGGCAGATTCCAGTCGAGCGCAAGGTCCCGCCGCCACGCACCCACAGCTAGCACCGCTACCCGGGGGTCGAGCTTGTGCAGGGCACGGGCCCACTCGCGACAGCGCTGCGCATTCTCACCCGCGGTGACGCGGCCGATCTCCCACTCGCCCCAGTCCTCGTTGCCGATCTGCCAAAACGGGACCTCGAACGGGTCGGCGTAGCCGTCGTCGCGTCTGCGGTTGGCCCAGTAGGAGTCGGTGTCTGCGTTGGCGTATTCCAACCAGGCCAGCGCCTCGCGCAACGTGCCTGTTCCGGTGGTCAGGTTGATCTGCGGCTCCGCGCCGATCGTCCGGCAGTACTGGACGAATTCGGCCGTGCCGAATCCGTTTCCCACGTCGTAGCCGAAGTGCCAATCGATGGTCCGGCTGCGGTCGGCGACGGGGCCGATCCCCCGCTCCCATTCGTAGCTCGTTCCGGTGCAGCCCCCGGGCCAACGCACCACCGGTGGGGCGAGCTCACGAACCGCCTCGACGACCGTCTTGCGTAGGCCGTCAGGACCGGCGTCGGGATGGCCTGGGTTGTACAGGGCCTCCTCGGCAACCCAACGTCGCCGGGACAGAAACTGGCCATAGATCTCCGGCCGGACGCGTCCCAGTTCTCGGCTCAGGTCGACGCTGATCCGCGCATCGCTCATTTCAGCAACCGCTTCGCATCGGTGAAGAACTGTTTAGCGGCTGAATCGATGCTGGCCTTCCCGAATCCGACCGTCTGGTTCGCCGTAGTCAACGACGTCGTCAACAACTGACCCGCCCCGGGTGGAAAGGTCTGTAGCGGAGCCAGGTCCTGCTTGGCGATGGTCTGGTAGTTCTCGAACACCTGCTTGTCGTTGCCTTGCAGGCTGGGTTGAATCGCCGCTTGCAACTTCTCTGCGATCGGTACGCCACGGGCCAGGCCCATCGTCTTCGCCGCATTCTCGTCACTGCTGAGGAACTTGAGCAGGGCCACGGCCTTGTCCACGTTCTTGCTCTTCTTGGAGATGGCGAACCAGCCTGCCGGGATGATGTTGGTACCGGCCTTGCTGTCCGCCGTGGCCCGGGGGAACGGGAGGATCCCGAGAGCGTCCTTGGTCAACGTCTGAATCGATGGGAACCCTCGGGACGTCGCTGTGAGCGTGTATGCCGCCTTCCCGGTGACGATCGGGTCGGTGTCGAAACCGACGGCCGTTGCGGTGATGGTCATCGGCACGCAGGCGCCGTTCTTTCGCAAGGTGTCCCACAGCCGCAGCCAGGTTCCGAAATCGTCCTCGGTGAACCCCAGCTTTCCCTGGTTGTCGAACAACGTCTTGTTCTGGCCGCGCAGATAGGATTCGAATGGAATCGAGTTGCCGCCGAAGTCCGCTGAGCCATGCAACTTGCTGCCGGACTTTGACGTCACCTGCGACATCATCGACTGGTAGCCGGCCAGCGTCCACGATTCGTCCGCCACGGCCAGCCCATACTGGTCGAGCTTCGTCTTGTTGTAGATCATGGCCGGCTGAGTCGCCGCGCCAACCAGGGCGAAATACCAGTGACCGTCCATCTTGGCCGTCGGGACGATATAGCTCGGCGCCTTCGTCAGCCCGAGTTCCTCCGCGTGATCGTCGAGGCTGAGTACGGCGCCGCGCCTGACGTACTCGAGCAAGAAGGGTAGGTGGATCTGGAAGATGTCCGGCGGACTCCCTCCGGCGAGGCGCGTAGCGAGCTTGTCGTAGTAGCCGTTCAACCCCGAGTACTGGGTGGAAACCTTGGTCTTGGAATCTTTCTTCTGGAAGAGGTCGATCGCGGCGATCAGCTTCTTGTTCTGGTCACCCTCGCCCCAGAACGTCATCTGCAGCGTGGACGAGTCCTTTGAGCCCGACCCGAGCCCACGACTGCACCCTGCGAGTGCGGCCATCGAGGCTGCTGCGCCGGTGACCTTGAATGCGGTCCTGCGAGTCATCGTTGTGGACGACCCGTGCATGCCTTCCATGCATCCTCCTCAGTGGCGGCTGACGCTATCCACCTGTTAACTTCGTTTCGAAATTAAATGGCGATGGGATGCGATGTCAAGGCCTTCCGAAGGAAGAGAACCGTGGCGAGTCGGTAGCGCACAGCGTCAACGGGCTGCTAGAACTCGCTCCGTGACCGAATCGGCTGGAACGAGCCCCTCCCGCCTACCTGGGCGGCTCAGTGCCGGGCAGGAGGCGGTGCGCTCCGCCCAACCAGCCGATCTGCGTCGACAAAACTTGTCGGCCATCATGCGCGCGGTGATGTCCGCGGGGTCGGTCGCCCGAGCCGACCTGGCGGTGATGACCGGCATGGCCACCGGCACCGTCACGAAACTGACGTCCGTACTCGGCGAGGTCGGCCTGCTCCAGGAGCTGACGTCGGTGACCCGGGACCGGAACCCGGGCCGTCCCCGCGTGCCGGTGGCCGTCGATTCGCGCCGATACCGTGTCGTGGGCGTGCATATAGGCCTACTGCGGACCAGCCTGTGCCTCATTGACCTGACCGGCCACCTGGTGGCCGAACTCAGACTGACCCACCCCCGGCGTGGCTTCGATCACCTCATCACCCAGGCCGTCGAAGGCATTCACGAACT
Organism: uncultured Actinomycetota bacterium; assembly: GCA_963703085.1. Classification (GTDB taxonomy): domain Bacteria; phylum Actinomycetota; class Actinomycetes; order Mycobacteriales; family Jatrophihabitantaceae; genus DATAEG01. The sequence goes on from OY969789.1 coordinate 1,016,109, forward strand.
GCTGAACGCCGAACCAGGCACCGTTGTGGGTGTCGGTGCGAGTACCGGCGGATGGGTTGACGCGCAGTCCGGCTGGGTGCTGCATCACGCCGTCCTCGGCTGGCGCGACGCCCCGTTCCGGACAGCCCTGGAGGATGGCGTCGGGCTGCCGGTTCGGGTCGACTCGAGCTTCCGGGCGCTGGCGCTGGCCGAACGCTGGCTCGGTGGCGCCAGCGATGTCCGGGACCTCGTCCACCTCTTCGTGGGCAACGTGGTCGGCGCCGGCCTTGTCTTGGACGGCCGGCTGTATCGCGGTGCAACCTCGGCGGCGGGCGCTCTGGACCATCTGCCCGTCGATGGGCAAGCCGACAAGCCATGCACCTGCGGCCGCTCCAACTGCCTGCACGCCGTCGCCAGCGACGTGGCCGTGGTCCGACAGGCCCGAGGCGCCGGCCTGATCTCCGCTCGCGGCACCGTCGATCACCTGATCGCGCTGGCCCGTAACGGGGACACCCGCGCAGATGATCTGCTGCGTCAGCGAGCCCGCTGGGTCGGCACCGCCGCCGGCACGCTGATCGAGGTGCTCGATCCGCAGCGCGTCGTCATCGGCGGCGGCGTAGTCGACGCCCCGGAGTACCTGCACCACGTCCGCGAAGGTGCACGGACGTACCTGGCCGACAAGCGCGCCGTTGACCTGAACGACATCATTCGGGCAAGTTCGTTCGGCAGCCATGCCATCTCCGTGTCGTCCGCCGCGATCCTGCTCGACGATCTCTACCAGGACCCGGCCGCCTTCGTGCCGGAACTGCGCCTCCTCCGCTACGGGTGACCCGAACCGTTCAGTTGACGCGAGCGAAGTCGTTAGTTAACTTCCAACGGCAGCTAATTGCGTGCGCGTGGAGCAACCACAGTGAGGCGGGTGTACCCGGACCGATGACCGATCCCCCGTCAACCGTCGATCGACTGGGGGTGCACACGCATGTGGCATCCGAGCGCAGCACGTGGACAGTCGTCACACTGACGTCGTCCACCGGTCGCACCGGGTTCGGCGAGTGCTCTGACAGCGGCGCCGAGTCATTCCTACGGAAGGGCCTGGCTCGTCTCGGAGAGCACATCCTCGGTGCACCGGTCGATGGCCGCCGCGACGACGTACGCGGAGCAGTCGATCAGCTACGCCGGAATGCTGACCCAGACCGAGCACTGGTCTGGTCGACGTTATGGGGCGGCGTCGAGGCGGCCTGGGACGACCTCGCGGCCCGAGACCAGGATCTCCCACTCAGCCAGTACCTGCGTCTTCCCGACGCACCTCCCATGCCGTTGTACGCCAACATCAACCGGCGGTGGGGCCGGTCGGGGACACCGGCCATCACCGCCCAAGCACAGGCTGCGGCGGCAGCCGGTTTCGCCGCGGTAAAGATCGCGCCCTTTGACCCTTGGCAGGGGCGGTCCGACGTCGCCCGCGCAGGCTTGGCAGTGGTGGACGCGGTGCGCGCCGTACTCCCCGCTGACGTTCACCTCATGATCGATTGCCACCGCGCGCTGCCCCGCCCGAGCTTGCTATCGGCCATGCGGGAACTGAAGGCTCGTGAGGTGTACTGGGTGGAGGACGCTCTCGATGTGCGCGACACCGATGGACTGCGGCGTCTGCGTGAGCAGGTCGACGTGCCATTGGCCGGTGGCGAGCACGAATGGGATCCCGCTGTCGTGACCGCAGCGTGTGGCACCGGCGCCTTCGACTACTGGCTGATCGATCCCAAGCACGCCGGCGGCGCTTACGCAACGGCCCTCCTGGCCGACTGCATCGGGTCCGCCGGGCTTACCTTCCACAATCCGAGTGGCCCAATAGGCACTCTGCATGCGGCGCACCTGGCCGGATTGGCGGCCGGACCGCGTTGGTTGGAGTATGCGTGGGGCGAGTCGGACCGCGCGACTTATCTGAGTCCGGCCGAGCGGCTCGTCGACGCCCGGCTCGAACTTCCCGAAGGCTCCGGAATCGGAGCTGATCTCAGCGTGCAGGCCGAGCACCGAGTGGGGGCCCCGTGACTGCGGTGGTGACCGGCGCTGCCGGAGGCATCGGGTCGGCGGTTGTCAGGGCGATGCTGTCCGCCGGGCGGACCGTTGTCGGCGTCGATCTCGAGCCGGGAGCGGACGGTCCAGCCACGGTATGGGTGCGCGGTGATGTCAGCGATCCGGCCGTCATCGCGGAGGCGTTCACGGCGGCCGCGGATTTGGGTGGGGCGGAGGCCCTGATCACCTGCACCTTCGGCGAGCACCGCGGTGCACTACTCGATCTCACCACGGAAGACCTGACCGGGACGGTGGATCGGCAGGTCGTTGCCGCCTGGGCCTGGTCTCGGGCACTGGTCACGGCGACGAGCGACCCGGCCGGCGCCGCCATCGTCCACGTGTCGAGCGTGCACGCAGCGATCGCCGCCGCCGGATTGGCGCCGTATGCGTTGGCCAAGGCAGCCTTGGAAGCGCTGAGCAGGGCTATGGCCGTCGAGTGGGGGCCGTTAGGTGTGCGCTGCAACGCCGTGGCACCCGGGTTCGTCCCGGTGCCGCGCAATGCGCACCGGGACGTGGCGGCAATCGCAGCCAACCTTCCGCTACGACGGGTCGTCACGGCCGACGACGTCGCCGCTTGTGTCCGATTCCTGGCCTCCGACGAGGCGGCTGGAGTGACTGGCATCTGTCTGACCGTCGACGCCGGGATGTCTGCCGCAATGCCACCGTGGGCCTGAGATGAGTTGGTTCGGGCCTGCCCTGACCCTCGGCGAATGTCCGCGCTGGGATGACCGGCGGGCCACGCTGAGCTGGGTCGATATCGACGGCGGCACCCTGCACGAGGCGCGACTGGTTGGCCAGGAATGGTTCACCGTGGACCACCATGTCGGCGCGCCCCTGGCGGGTGCGGTTCGACGGGTCGACCGCGACGACTGGTTGATCGCCCTGGGTGGGACGTTGGCCGGGTGGTCGCGCCCTGGTCCACCGTGTCAGCTCGCCCTCGTCGAACCCGATCGGGCTGAGCATCCCCTGCGGCTGAACGAGATGGTCACCGACCCCGTCGGGCGATTGTGGGTGGGCAGCATGGCTTACGACTGGACCCGGAGGCTCGGCGCGTTCTACCGGGTCGACCTGGATGGCTCGGTCCATCGGGTGATCGACCACATCACCATCGCCAATGGAGTGGGCTGGAGCCCGGACTCAGCCACCGTCTACACGACGGACACCGGGCCGGCCGTTATCACCGCGTGGGATTACGACGTGGAAACGGGTCGGCTGGGTCGAGCTCGGCCATTCGTGCAGGCCGAGGCGGAGGATGGCAAGCCGGACGGACTCGCCGTCGACACCGAGGGCAACGTGTGGAGTGCCTTCGCCGGTGGCTATCGAGTGAGCTGCTTCAGCCCGGCCGGTGGCGAGATCCACCGCGTTACGGTGCCGGCACCGAATCCGACGAGCTGCTGCTTCGCCGGGACGGAGCGAGATCGCCTCGTGATCACGACTGGTCGCAAGCGGCTGCCGATCGATGTCTTGGCGGCTTACCCGGACTCCGGGCGAGTCTGGGACGCCGGACGGCTGGGCGCCATCGGGCTGCCCCAGCATCCATACGCCGGAGCCGCTCCTGAGGGCACAGCTCAGCCGGTCGGGAAGCGAACGACGGTGACCGAGTGAGCCGGAAACCGCAGTCCGTCGTCACCGACGGCCACCGTGCCGCCGTCGACGACGCCCACACGGTCAGGCGCGTGCAAAGAATTCGCAGCAAACAGATCATCCTCACCTGCACCGAGCGTCCAGCTCTGCACCGTCCTCGGTAGCGGCTGGCCGTCGGCGCGGCGCACGGTGACGTCGAGATCGACCTCCTCGGCGCGGTTGATCGCCGCCAGGGCAACTACGCCATCGTCGATCGTGGCAACGACGTCTAGATCCGGCACGGACTCGGTGCGGGTCGCGAAGCCTGCGTCCTGCCGGTTGTCACCCTGCCGAACCGCTACTGCGCGCATCGGGCCAGCAACCTCGACGGGGACGACGGTCCGGCCCAAATGGTTCTGGTACAGCTCCCACACCCCATAGGTCGCTGCCGGCAGGGCGCCGTCTGGACGGGCGACGATGAGCCCGTTGGCATTGACGAGATTCACGGTGTTGGCCATCCGCGGCGCTGCTGGATGGCCACACAGCCGGAAGAGGGCGTGGAAGACTCCGGCGTAGCAGAGCGCATCGGCCAACGTCCGCGGACTCCAGCGGTTGACCCGCAACTGCTTGCCAGCGTTGCCGGGCTCTGGTCGCGGGGCGATGCCCCCGTCGTCACCGGGCGCTGGCTCCGGCCAACTCACCGGCTCCAGATGGCGCACGTTCCATTCGTCCATGGCGATGGCCGGTGGCCGGTCCAGGCCGACCTCGGCGGCGATGTCTGTCAGCAGGGTCGCGAACGACCTCAGCTCGCGCTCGAAGTAGACCGCTTGATCAGCTACGCCGGAGAGGGTCTCGTCGGCATAGAGATGCGTACTAGCGCCGTAAAGGTGGAGGGAGACGAAGTCGAGCGAGCCGGCCGTCGCGCGCAGGAGCGGACGGATCCAGTCCGGTTCGTTGGTGCCCGCGCCGACGAAATTCAGCTCAGGATCGACCGCGCGCATGAACTGCACATGCTCGCGCGCATCCGCCGCGTACCGCTCTGCCGAGCGGTGGCCCATCTGCCAGTCTCCGTACACCTCGTTGCCGACGCCCCAGTACCGAACCCGATACGGATCCGGATGGCCGTTCGCCGCCCGCTGACGCGTCAACTCGGTGTCTCCGCCGTAGTTGGTGTATTCCACCCAGCGCACTGCGTCGTCGACGTCTCGGGCACTGTGCACCAGGAACGGCTCGGTGCCGACCTCGGCGCACCAGGCGAGGAACTCATCCGTGCCGAACCGGTTGCTCTCCTCGCCACCCCAGGTCAGGTCGAGGCGGCGCGGGCGAGAGTCGCGCGGCCCGATGCCGTCGGTCCAGTGATAGGCAGAGGTGAAGTTGCCGCCTGGCCAGCGGACAACCGGCAGGCCAAGTCTTCGGCACAGCTGCACGACGTCGGTTCGGAGCCCGGCGGCAGCACCGGACCCGGCCTTCGACCGTGCCGAGCCCTCGTCGAACACGCCGCCTTCGATGTTCCCGAAAAAGTTCGACTCAAGGAAATGGCCGAAGACCCGGTGGTCCAGCTGCCCGATCGGGTGGGTGACGTCGATGGTCACCGTCGCGATCGTCATGCCAGCACGCTGCCCGTCACCAGATCGATGACCGCCTGCTCGAGGGACTCCCGGGCGTGCCGGTACTCGACGTCGTCGAACAGATCGATGCGTTCAGTCGGGTCGCGCTGGTGGTCGATGAGACGGCGTTCGTACTCTCCAGCCGGAACCGCTCCGCCGCCTCGAGCGGTGCGAGGTTCGGCTCGGTTCAGCTCGATGAGTTTGTGGCGGCCGTCAGCGGCGACTAGGAAACCTTCACCTTCGGCAAAAACGACCGACCGCCCAGTGGCATCGAGCGACGCCAGCGACCGCCCGTCGATGTCAGGTGGCGCGGGGATCCCGGCAAGCTCGAGCAGGGTGGGCAGGAAGTCGACCGTGCTGGTCAGTCGGTCGTCAACGGACCCCGCCGGCACACCCCGACCGCGGAGCAGCAAGGGCAGCCGAAGGACGGATTCGAAGTAGCAGTCGTTCTTGCCCCAGACGCCATGCTCGCCGAGCATCTCGCCGTGATCCGCGCTGATGAGGACGATCATGTCGGAGCCGAACCGGTCCTCGGCCGCCGCCACTAGTTGACCGATCTGATCGTCGATCAGGGCGATATTTGCGAAGTAGTGATGGCGCAGACGCCGCCAGTACGTCGCGTCGTACCGCTCACCTGGTCCGCTCTCGGTTCGCCCCCGGCCGACGGCGTGAGTGTGCTCAGGCGGCAGGACGTCGGCCGGATCAGCGAGTGCGTCCAACGCGGCGAGATCGACGCGGTCGAGGTACTCCGCCGGGGGGTCGAAGGGGAAGTGCGGCCCGGAGAACGAGGCCCAGAGAAGCTGAGGTTGACCCGGATCAGCTGCAACCGCGAGTTCGGCGGCGGTCCGACCCACCCAAGCGTCCGGATGCCACTGCGCCGGACCTGGGAACTCGAACACGGCGCGGGCCGATCGGTCCCAAACCCGCTCGCGGTAGGCGGCCAGGTAGCCGGCGGCGTCAAGTTGCTGGGAGTAGTCGTCGGAGAACCAGACCGACACTTGCTTGCCGTCCTGCAGCGCGAGGGAGTCGATGCCCAGCGACCGGTAGAACTCCGTGAACTCCGTGTAGTCCAACGTTCGGTCGGGCTGCGGATCGGCGTATGGCACCGGGGCGTAGTGGCACTTGCCCACGTGAGTCGTGCGGTATCCGGCGGCGCCGAACAGCTGGTAGATGTTCGGAATCGACGGGCTCAGCCGATTCGGACGGAAGTTGCTGTAGACCCCGTGCCGATGCGGCCACCGCCCGGTAATCAGCGAGCAACGGGCCGGGGCGCACCACGGGCTTGCCGTGTAGGCCCGGTCGAAGCGTCGGCCCGTGGCGGCGATGGCGTCGAGGTGCGGTGTCGGTACGCAGCTACCGCCGTAGCTGCCCAGCGCGTCGGCGCGCAGCTCGTCGCAGGTGATCAGAAGAACGTGTGGCCGGGGCGTTGCAGCCTGGTCCGCCCATCGTGGCTCGGTGTGCATCGACCGGACCTTGCCACGAAGCATGCCACGTGGCAAGAATGAACAGCTGTGCGCGGGCGGCTCGGATGGCCGAGACCTTCCATTCGGCGACCGCACCGTGAAGCGCGCGCCGAAACTGGACCGCGACCGCCTGCGCTTCCTATTGACAGGCTCCGACCTGGGCATTTAACTTCGTTGTGAAGTTAACGATGGCGTGGCCGACCGAGAGGACACCCCGGACCGTGTTCAGCCCATCCACTTCCTGGCCCGGCCGTGGCTGATTCGGTGGCGCAGGTCCTGCGAGCACCGGCGTCGCGACGTCGAACGCGGGCGAAGAAGCAGAACCTCTGGGCACTGCTTTTCCTCGGGCCGTGGCTAATCGGGATCGTCGTGTTCACTGCAGGTCCGATGATCTATTCGCTCTACCTGTCGTTCACCGACTACGACCTGCTCACCTCACCCAACTGGATCGGTCTGGCCAACTTCCGGCGGATGTTCACAGCCGACCCGGTGTTCCTGCAGTCGCTGAAGGTCACCGGCATCTACGTCGCCGTCGGAGTACCGCTCGAACTGCTGTTTGCCTTGGCTCTCGCGGTGGTTCTGAACAGGGGTCTGAAGGGCCTCGGCTTCTACCGCTCGGTGCTCTACTTGCCATCACTGTTCGGTGGCAGCGTCGCAGTGGCGGTGCTCTGGCGCCGGGTGTTCAGCCAGGATGGGCTGTTCAACCAGGTCCTCAACCTGGTCGGGATCCACGGACCGGCCTGGATCTCCGACCCGTCCTACGCACTCGGCACATTGATCGTTCTCGAGATCTGGCAGTTCGGCGCGCCGATGGTGATCTTCCTGGCCGGTCTGCGCCAGATCCCGCAGGAGTACTACGACGCGGCCGCCGTCGACGGCGCCACGGCGTGGCAGCGATTCGTTCGGGTCACCATTCCCCTGCTCAGCCCGGTCATCTTCTTCAACCTCGTCCTGCAGATCATCCGCGGACTGCAAGCATTCGCCCCTGCCTTCATCGTCAGTAACGGCAGCGGCGGCCCGGTCAACTCGACGTTGTTCTACTCCCTGTACCTGTACCAGGAAGGCTTCGTGAACTTCCACATGGGTTACGCCTCGGCGATGGCTTGGTTCTTGTTGTTGGTGGCCGCCGCACTGACTGCCGTCAACTTCCTGCTCAGCCGGCTGTGGGTGCACTATGGCGACTGACCTGCAAGCCCCGGAACGACCGTCCGTGGCGAAGCAGCCCCCACCGGCGAAGCGCCGAGCCCAACAGGGACGTCATCGACGCCCACTTGCACATTTCGGCCTGATCGTCGTGTGCGTGGTGATGCTGTACCCGCTCATCTGGATGGTCGCGAGTTCGTTCAAACCGACGACGGACATATTCTCCGAGCCCGGTTTGCTGCCTCGGAAGTGGGAGTTCGGGAACTACTCCGCCGGCTGGCGCGGAGTGGGCCAGTCGTTCGCGATCTTCTTCGAGAACTCGCTGTTCATCTCGGTGATAGCCGTCGTGGGCAATGTCTTTTCGTGCAGCCTGGCGGCTTATGCCTTCGCTCGGCTGGACTTCAGCTTCAAGCGCACCGCGTTCGCGGCGATGCTGCTGACATTGATGCTGCCGTCGCACGTCACGTTGATCCCGCAGTACATCCTGTTCAACCACCTCAAGTGGGTGAACACCTTCTACCCGATGATGGTGCCGCACTTCTTCGCGGTCGACGCCTTCTTCATTTTCTTGATGGTGCAGTTCATCCGCGGCCTGCCGCGGGACCTCGACGATGCGGCGCGTATCGACGGGTGCGGACCGGGTCGGATATTTTGGTATGTCATCCTGCCGTTGTTACGACCGGCGCTGGTCACCACGGTGATCTTCACTTTTATCTGGACTTACAACGACTTCTTCAAGCAGCTCATCTACCTGAACGACTCTCAACTGTTCACCGTCCCGCTCGGGTTGCGGTTGTTCCTGGATTCGACCGGCGAGTCGGCCTGGGGACCGATGCTGGCGATGAGCACGGTCGCACTGTTGCCCGCGCTGGTGCTGTTCGTGTGCTTCCAACGACTGATCGTTGAGGGCATCGCCACGACGGGCATGAAGGGATGACGTCTCGGCCCAACATCCTCGTGGTGATGAGCGACGAACAGAGCTGGAACACCATGGGCTGCACGGGCAATGCGGCGGCCCAGACGCCCAACCTTGACCGGCTCTGCGAAGAGTCGACCAGCTTCGATCGTGCCTATACCCCCTTTCCGCTGTGCTGCCCGTCGCGGACGAGCCTGTGGACCGGGCGCATGCCACGCCACCATGGTGTGCTCGGCAACTGGCGCCCGGTGATGCCCCACCTGCGTGAAGCCGGCGTGGCCCAGGCATTCCGACGAGCCGGCTATCACACCATCTACAACGGCAAGTGGCACGTGCCGGGCACGACGCCGAACCGGATGGGCTGGGCGGACACGTCTGCGATCCCGGCCGTCATCGCCGGGCAGGACCGCGGTCGCTACATCCCGGATTACCGCGCGTACGCCGGTGAACATGGCTACGAGTTCGACGAGAGGCACATCGAGAACCTGACTCAGGCTGACATCACGGCGACGATCGGCCCTGGTACCAAGCCCTACGCAACGGCATCGGTCGACCTCGACCACTTTCTCGAGACCTGGCAGACCGGCGAGTTCCTGAGGGCGTTCGACGCCCGCCCGGACGGTCAGCCCTGGCTGGCCACATGCTCCTTCAACGCGCCGCACTTCCCGATGATCGTCCCCGCTCCATACGATCGTTTGATCAATCGGGCCGCGGTAACCCTTCCGGACAGCTGGGCAGACGGCACCTCGACCGTGCCTGCCGAGGTGCAGCGTTCGCACTACGCGACAGACTATGCGGATCTGACCGAGACCGAGTGGGTCGAGCTCACCGCCCACTACCTCGGGCTGTGTGCGCTGATCGACACCCAGCTCGGCCGCATCCGCGAGCACCTCGAGTCGGTCGGAGAGTGGGACAACACCATCGTCGTTTTCACCACCGATCACGGCGACATGATGGGCGCACACCGTCTGATGGAGAAGGGCCACTTGCTGCACTACGAGGAGGACCTGCGCATCCCGATGTTCATTCGCCATCCCGACGCGGTGGCGGCCCGAACGGACAATCTCGTGTCGATGTGTGACGTCGGCGCCACGCTTGCCGAACTGGCCGACGTCGCTTGGGACGAAGACCACGACGGGATCTCCTTCGCCGCCACCGTCGGGAGGGCGAACGGCACGCCGACCCGCAATTTCGTCACGGCCGAGACGACGCTTGCGGCCGGCAAACCCGGTGGAGCCGGCGAGCCCTTCTTCGCCGAGCACTGGACGTTTCCTCGCGACAGTCTCAACCTGTCCGTTCGCACGCCGCAGGACCGATATGTGTTCCGGTCCGACGACGTCGACGAGCTCTACGACCATCGCGTCGACCCCGGCGAGCGCGTGAACCTCGCGACCCACCCCGATCAGCAGACCCGCCGCCGAGAATTGCGATCCCTCTTGGTCGCGGAAATCGGCGACAGCTTCACCGGGGCGGCAGAACTCCTGAACGCTGACCGCGACCCCGCGGACAATCTGCGGCCGCAGTAACCGGCCATTCCGGAGCACCGGACGTCCAGCAGCCCGATCCCAAGCCCATCGCTCCCGGTGCGTTGGGCGCCGCCGGCGGAAGCGGCCAGCATCTCTGGCGCGCGCTCTCTCGCCTGCACCGATGTGCGTGCCCTGGGCGGAGAAACCTGGGAGGCTGCGCGCATGACTGGGATCGCATCGACGGCACGACGCTCCGCGCACAGTCCGGCCATGGCCGCGCTGGCCCGGTTCGGCCTCTCGGCTCGCGCGTTCGTGTACATCGTGATCGGCTGGTTGGCGCTGCAGATCGCGGCCGGCCACCACACCCCGGAGGCGAATCAGCGCGGTGCCTTCGCCGACATCGCGCAGCACTCGTTCGGCGTGGTCCTGTTGTGGGTGCTGGGTCTGGGCTTCGCCGCCTACGCGCTCTGGCTGTTGAGCGAGGCAGCCTTCGGTACCGCGGTCGACGGCGACTCGGCGGGTCCACGACTGCAGGCGCTGGCGCGTGGGATCGTCTACGCAGGGTTGGCCGTGAGCACGTTCGCCTTCATCGCCGGCACATCCAGGCAGAGCCAGTCACATCGGCAGGCCACCCTGACCGCCCGGGTGATGAAGCATGACTTCGGACGCTGGCTGGTCGGGATCGCCGGGGTGATCGTGGTACTGATCGGCCTGGCCATGATCGTCAAGGGAGTGACGAGAAAGTTCCAGAAGGAACTACGCATGGATGAGCTGACCGGCCGGACTCGCACCGTCGTGGTCGCGCTCGGGACGGTCGGCAGCATCGCCCGCGGCGCCGTCTTCACCGTCACCGGTGCGCTGGTCATCCAGGCAGCAGTGACCTTCGACCCGGCGAAGTCCACCGGTCTGGACGGCGCCCTGCGCACACTTGCCGACCATGCGTACGGACCCTGGCTACTGGTCGCCGCAGCTCTCGGGCTCATCGCCTTCGGTCTCTACGGATTCGCTGCCGCGCGGTGGGCCAAGACCTGACCATCGGAGCCATCGGAACCATCGCGCCAGCGGTGCCGGTCGGTGCGACGGCGGCACGAATGCTAGGGCCTTGTGACGCGGGCGATGAATGCGTCCGCTGCTGGCGTCGGCCCCAACCGGCTCCAAATCAGGTGCTCGATGCGGTGTGAGGTGTTGGCGACGGGTACAACGGTTACTCCTGGCAGCCGCACCGCATACGTGGAGGCGAGGAGGGCAACACCGAGACCCTCGCTCACGAGCCGCGCCATGACGTAGGGGTCGGTGACCTCGAAGGCGACGGTGCGCTCCAGACCGGCCGCGAGGAAGGCCCGGTCGGCCTGCACCCGACCGGATGTTCCTGCCGGGAAGTCGACAAATTCCTCGCCGGCGATCGACTCCAGTCGGACGCGCTTGCGGGCCGAGAGCCGGTGGTCGGATGCCAGCAGCGCGGCCAGCGGGTCACGGGCAAGCCGCCGACTGTTGAGGTCATGGATCTCGACGTCCTCGGCCAGGCCCAAGAACGCGACATCAAGAGCACCGTGGCGGACCTGGTCGGCGAGGACGTCGCTGCCAGCTGTCAGAAGGCTGATCCGAACCTGCGGGTGTTCCTGGTGGAAAGCTCGCAACTTTGCCGGCACGTCGATGGCCGCAACCGTCGGGATCATTCCGACGGCCAGTCGACCGCGGATTTCGCCGGTCGCCGCGTAGACCTCTGCCCGCGCCCTATCTGCGGCTGTCAAGCAGTCACGCGCGGCCGGAAGCAGCGCCGCCCCCGCTGGCGTCAATGCCACCGACCTGCTCGTGCGGTGAAACAGCCGCGCACCCAACTCCTGCTCGAGTTTGGCAATCTGGTGACTCAAAGCCGACTGCACGACGAAGCAGCGTTCCGCAGCGCGAGTGAAGTTGCCGAGCTCGGCGACGGCGACGACGTACCTGAGCTGTTGGAGGTCCACAGACTGATCTTGATCTGCGATTGATCATATGACAACAATGCGTTGGAGTCATCGCTGTAGATGCAGCACGCTTACCTACGACCGTCGCCGGACCGACCCAGATGGCGCCGTCCGGCCGACGTCCGGAAGTGCGGGAACCCGTCGCGATCATCGCTGCTAGTACGAAGGGAACTGCAATATGACCGCTGTGTACACGTGGGACGTCTTCTCCACCCTCGATGGCTACGGCTCCTACGCCGAGGGCGCCGACTGGGGCGGCTACTGGAGCAAGCAGGGCCCGGAGCTGCTCGAGCATCGCGCCGCCCTGTTCGACACCGAGCAACGAACGGTGTTCGGGGCCACCACCTTCCGTGAGATGGCTCAGATCTGGTCCTCGAATACTGATCCCAATCTGCTCGACGAGTGGAATACCCGGATGGTGCGCATGCCGGCGACAGTGGTGTCGTCGACGTTGGCGGACACCCTCGGCTGGCCGGACGCGACCATCGTGAGCGGTGACGCCGTCGAGATAGTCACCCACCTCAAGGAGGAGTCGGACGTCCCGCTGCGCTCGCCGGGCGGCAGCCTGTCGCTGAACCGGGCACTGATGGCCGCCGGCCTCGTCGACCGATTGCAGGTGACGATCTACCCGGTCATCTCCGGACGGACCGGAACCAGCCCACTCTTCGCAGGCGCGGATGACTTCGACCTCGAGCTGCTCGAGAGCCGCACGCTCGACGGTCGCACCCAGGAGCTCGTATACCACCCCACCCTCCGGTGACGGTGCCCACGATCTCGTCGGACGCGTTGTGTCAACGCTGGCCATCGACGAGGTCGGCACGTGCCGGTCGGTGCCTGCGCAGGCGCCGCGGCGTGGCTTCCTCAGACGAAGCCGAGGTAACCGATCACCCCGGCCGCCGCTACCACGATCATCGGGTTGATCTTGCTCCGCACGAAGATCAGCGTGCAGACCGCCGAAAGGGAGTACGCCCGCCAGTCGTGGTCGGCGGCGCGGCTCATCACCAGCGACGACGCCAGGATCAGCCCGACGGTCAGCGGGGCGAATCCCTTCTCCACCGCGATTCGCCACTTGGACTGCTCCGCCTTCTGCCAGAACAGCGTGATGGCGTAGACCAGTGAGGCGGCGGGGATCACCATGGCGATGGTGGCGATCACGCCGCCGAGGATGCCGCCCCAGACCCCGCCGACCGGAAGGCCGGCCGCGTAGCCGACCATCCCGACGATCAGGATGCTGGGGCCCGGGGCGGTCTGGGAGATGGAGAACAGATTGGCGAACTGCGGGTTGCTCAGCCAGTGGTATTGCTGCACCGAGCGCAGGTGCATCTCGGGCAGCACCGCGTTGCCGCCGCCGATCGACATCAGCGACAACGAGCCGAACAACACGACGAGCTGCAGGTAGGTATTCACGTGCTCGGCTGCGCGGACTTCTTCGGCCACGCCCAGATAAGTGCGAGCGGCGCGACCACGGCCAGGACGCCGAGCAGTGGCCAGCGCAGCACGCCATTCAACACGAAAGCCAAGGCGAACAGGATCACCGGGATCACGCCGGTCAGACACTTCTGGCCGGTCTTGATCACCATCGCCAGGGTCAGCGCAACGGCCGCTGCGGACGCACCGTGCAGCACGCCTTTGACCGCGGGCACTTCCTTGAACTGGAAGTAGAGCCACGCCAGGAACAGCACGCCGACCAACGGCACGAGGCAAAGCCCGACTATCGATGCGACCGCGCCGCGCATGCCCCGCATCTTCGTGCCGGTGAAGACCGCCATATTGACCTGATTGGCGCCAGGCAGGATCCGGCACATCGTCATGGCGGACAGGAACTCGGCCTCGGCCATCCACTGCTTCTCGACGACGAGGACCTCCCGCGACCACGCGGAGAGGCCGCCGCCGAACGACGCCAATGCGATGTGGTTGAACGTCCAGGCCAGGTCGAAGAGCGAGACCTTCTCGTCACTCATGGCGCAGTTCGGGGTCGTCCGGGAAGTCGTCCTCGATGTGCTCGGACTGGTCGAGCGGATCCGGCGGCGAGTAGTGGTGCGACAGTTGCCAGTCCTCGGCGAAGACGGATCCGAGCCGCCCGACGACGCCGGGCTCAGTAACCGTGATGCTGAGTTCGCGGCGCAGATCGAACGCGCTGGGGTCGATGTTCGTCGACCCGACCAGCGCCCGCTCGCCGTCGACGATCAGCAGCTTGGCGTGCACCCTGAGGTTCTTCTGCTTGTGCACCTTGACGCCGAATCGTCGTAGCGTGCGCAGTGAGGCGAAGGTGTCGAGGCACGTCCCAGTCGCTGATGCCGTGCCTGCCGCCGCAGAGCACGTGCACCTTGACCCCGCGTCGCGCCGCTTCGACGATGCGGTCGACGATCACCGCATCCACGTACTTGGGGTGCTGGATGTCCAGGCGGTGGGTGGCACCGTCGATGAACCGTGCCATGTGCAGCCGCGAGTTGGAGTTGCTCCACGACAGATCGTGGCGGTAGGACGGCACCCAGTCGTGACGGTTCCAGTCGGCCTGGAACACCTCGACGATCTGGTTCACGTCGCGGGGGTCGTGCGTGATCACTCCGTAGTCGCGGGTCTGGGTGAAGTACTTCTCGCACAGGTTGAACGTGGCGACCAGAGCTGCGGACCGGTCGGCCACGACGGACTTCTCGTGCGTGACGTAGAACTTCGGGTTCGCCCATTGCACCGCGATACCGGCGCTCTGGAACCGTTCGAACGTCACATCGTTGGCCCTATCGCCGCCGGAGCGCGCGGCATTGAGCATTACCCGTACCTCGACGCCCGCCCGCTTTCGTTCGAGGACGGTCTCTACCAGGGTTCTGTCGGTAAAGGTGAACTGTTTGACGAGCAGCGACGTCTGTGCCGACTCGATGAACTCTCGGACCGGGTCCAGCCCGTCGTCGGGTTCGACGATCAGTCGAGGACCGTTCGGCTGCATGAGCGGTGAAAGTATCAGTCACAGCCGACGATCGGCCGCCGACGCGCGGCCAACCGGGGGCGCACGGTCTTCCCTCAGGTGAAGCGGCCATCGGTGTGCGATAGCGGCCGCGTTCCGCGTCGGGGTTGGGCGCGAACCGCCGACCCGGGCAGCCGCTCGGTCATCAACGAGTACCTGTCGCCACGGAACAGGTCGACACCGAAGTCCACTACGTGTCCGGCAGGTCCGTAGCTGGTCGTTTCTATCCGGAAGAGCGCATCTCCCGAGTCGCAGTCGAGATGGCTCGCTTCTCGCTCCCCCGCATAAGCGATCTCGATCATCGACGTGCCGGTCACGATCTGGACGCCGTAACGATGCGCGAGCAAGTCGTACCAGGAACCGACCAAATCGGCTTCGCGCAGGTCGGGCACGTGGTGGGCCGAGACCCAGGTCGTCTCGAGGCCGATCGGTTCACCGTTGGCCAATCGCAGGCGGGTGAACCGTACGACCGGATCGTCGCTCGGTATCCGCAAGACCCGGGTATGGAACCCGGCGACGCGAAGTTCGCGAAACTCCAGCACCACCGATCCCGGGACGATCCCGCGCGCCCGCATGCCATCGGTGAACGACGTCATCGCCATCTGCTGCTGCACCTTGGGGTGGACCACAAACGTGCCCCGGCCATGCTCTCGGATGACCAGGCCGGCCAGGACGAGCTCGTCGGTCGCCCGTCGCACGGTCATCCGCGCGACGCCCCACCTCGCTGACAGATCCCGTTCCGAGGGCAGCGCGACGCCCGCGTCAAGATCTTCGATCAGGCGCATCAACCGCGCCCGCGTAGCCGCCACCTTGCTGAAGCTGCTCTGCATGGTTCCCCCCACGGCGTCGCGGTCGTGCTCCGTTCAGCTACGCACGACTGGCGAGATCCCGGACCGCGACCTGGGACGCACTTAGACCAGTTACCGCAAGCCATGGTGATTCCCCAGCTATACAGGCACTCTACGAGAGCAGCACGCTGAATTGGTCTAGCGATTTACCTGATCGAACCTCGCCGCACCTATCGATCGCAACACTGCACTCGCTAGCGTTCCGTTCCTCCGCATCGGAGGCAACGGCCAATGACGGTCGTCGAGCCTCCGCCCGAAACTCGAACATCCGGGTCGGGTAAGACGAATCCAAGGCAGGTGCCGTGAGGTCATCAGTTGTCAGCGATCCGCGGACCGCGTTCGTCGATCTGCTGAGCGGGCTGTTGCATCGAGTCGTCAAGGACGAGCACGCTGCGCTAGAGCGGGCCGAACAAGTCATCGCCGACGCGCTCGGCAACGGGCGCCAGGTCTTGGCGTTCGGCACGGGCCACTCGCATTCGCTGGCGCTCGAATTCTGCGATCGGGCCGGCGGCCTGGTCGCGCCGAAAGTCCTGCGCGACAGCGCACTGGCGATGCAGGAGGGTCTGGCCAAGTCGACGGCTGCCGAGCGGCTGGGCGACTACGGCCCGATGCTGGTCGACCTCGCCCGGCTCTCGGCCGGTGACGTCCTGATCGTCATCAGCAACTCGGGCCGTAACGCCGTTCCGGTCGAAGCTGCCCAGGAAGCCAAGCGTCGCGGCGTCATCACCATTGCCGTAACGAGCCTCTCGCACTCCCGCGGGAGCGCCGCACGCGCGCCGGCAACGGCGCGGCTCTTCGAGGTGGCCGACATCGTCATCGACAACCACAGCCAACCCGGCGACGCGGCCATCGCGATCGACGGACTGCCCGCCGCGGTCGGCGCGACATCGACCGTGATCGGCGCAACGATCATGCAACTCCTCTCGATCGGCGTCGCAGCGCGGATGACGGCGGCCGGGACGATCCCGGAGATCTTCGTCAGCGCAAACAGTGACGGCTCCACATCTATCCAGGACTGACTGGCCCACTACCTGACCAACGACGGTGATCGGAGAACCCATGAGGTCGAGAACGCGTCCACCTGCGCGGTCGATATGCGTGCTGGCAAGCCTGGCCACTGCGCTGACGCTCGTTGCCGCCTGCGGTGCCGGCAAGGCAGGAAACGGGAAGACCAACGGGACGGCGAAGCAGATCACCGTTGCCGTGTCGGACAGTCCCAGTGCGACGGCGCTGAAAGCAATAGCGCCGGCGTACACGAAGAAGACCGGCGTCAAGGTCAAGTTCGTCGACCTGCCGTACAACCAGCTGGCGGCCAAAGTCTTGCTCGCCTCGAAGAAGGCGTCCGACGCCTACGACGTCATCCAGTTCGACAGTCCGATGCTGGCTTCGCTGGCCGCCGGCGGGGCACTGGCCGACATCGGCGCGAAGGCGGCCGGCTCCGCTGCCTACGACTACGCCGACTTTCCCGCCGCCGTGCAGGACTACGCCAAGTACCAGAACAAGACCTACGCGCTACCGCTGTCCACCGAGCCGTACGTGTTGTGGTATCGGACGGACTTGTTTCGCAAGCTCGCGCTGAAGCCACCAGCCACCTGGGAGGAGTACCTGACGAACGCGAAGAAGCTGAAGGCGGCGGGTCACAGCGGGAGCGACTCCGGCTTCGGCAGCCAGATCGGCGCGTACTACTGGCTCGAGTCGATCTACGCCTCAGGTGGCAGCCTGCTCCAAGCGAACAGTTGCAACTCCGCACTGCGCACCCCGGCCGCCATCGACGCGACCAAGGCCTATCTCGCTGCGCTTCCGTACACACCGGCCACCGCGGTCAACGGCGGCGGGAACGAAATGACCACCGCCTTCGTCCAGACCGATGTCGGCCAGGAGATCAACGCGACGGGTTACTACTCGATCATGGCCGACCCGAAGCAGTCGAAGGTGCCCGGCAAGTTCGCCGCAGATCTGCCGCCCAGCCTCACCGGTGCGCAGCGGGCTACATTGCTGTTCGGTTGGTTGATCGGCGTCGGTCGGCAGTCGAAGGCGCAACAGACCGCCTGGCAGTTCCTCGAGTTCGCGCTCGGCAAGGACTCTTCGAGCAGCCTCATCAGCAATGGTGCACCGCCGCCGGCTCGCACCTCGTTGCTCAACGACGCCAAGGCCAAGTCGGCACTGCCGTACCTGCCCACGCTGGTGGCTGCGGCAAAGGTCGGCCAGCACCTGCCGTACATCACGCAGATGCCGCAGATCATCTCCACCCTGTCGGCCGACCTGAGCAACGCGGCCACCAAACACCAGTCCGCCGATACGTTGACCAAAGCAGCCGACACCGATCTGAAGAAGATCTTGAGCGGTGCGAGTTCGTGCACCTAACGCCGCAGCTGGCCGCCAGCAGCGAAACCGCGACGCCCTCCCCGACCGAGCAATCGGCACGGGGAGGGCGGCAGCGTGGCCGCTGGGCCGGGGCCCTGTTCACCCTGCCCGCCTGGCTGCTGCTGGCCGCGGCTGTGCTGACACCGCTGGTTGTGGCAGTCGGCAACTCGTTGACCGACGACAACCTGGCGCAGGTCGAGACGGCCAAGTTCGTCGGCCGGCTCAACTACTCCGAGCAGGTGTTCACCAGCGGATTCCGCTCCAGCCTGGTCGTCACCGTGCTCATCATCGTGTTCTCGTGGGTGGTGCAGCTCCCGATCGGTTTCGCCCTTGCCTCATTGCTGGTCCGCCCGTTCCGGGGCAGGTCCGCCGTTCGCGCTGCGATCACCATTCCGATGATGTTGACGCCGGTTGCGGTCGGGTTGATGTGGCGGTTCCTCGCCGATCCGGACCTGGGCGTGATCCGCTGGTTGGCCTCGCAGTTCGATGCGACTGCGCACCCCAATCTGTTCGGCAGCCAACTCGGCGCGCTGGCGCTCATCGTGGCGGTGAATTCGTGGATCAACATCCCGTTCGTCACGCTCCTTCTGATGGCCGGGCTCGTCGCCATACCCGGTGAGCTCGAGGAAGCGGCGGCGATGGACGGCGCCCGACGGATGCAGGTGGTTCGGCTCATCCTGCTGCCGATGTTGCTTCCGGTGATCGCGGTCATCACACTGCTGCGGGTCGCCGCCGACTATCGCATGTTCGACCTCGTGTACGTCGTGACGCAGGGTGGTCCGGGTACCTCGACGCAGAACCTGTCGATGCTCGCCTACCAGCAAGGATTGGTGGACTTCCAGATCGGTCGGGCCTGCGCCATCGCCGTTGCCATGGCAGTGATCGCGTTGCCGGCGTATGTGCTGTATTCCCGGGTGGTCCGGCCGTGAGCGCCGTCCGGCTGGCCGGACGCGGAGCGGTCTTCGCCGGTGCCGTGGCGATCGCGCTCGCGCCGGTCGCCTGGATCGTGTCGACCTCGTTCAAGACGCAGGTGGAGGCGTCCAGCTATCCACCCCGGGTGATCCCCGAGCATCCGACCCTCTCGAACTACACCGAAGTGCTCACCACCACGGCGTTCCGTTCCGCGTTGCTCACATCCGTACTGATCACGGTGTGCGCGACGGTGCTGACGCTGCTGGTCGCCTACCCATGCGCCTACGGGCTGGTCCGGATGCGGCCGCACGGTCGGCGGCTGCTCATCCTGCTGATCGCGTTGGCGCAGACTGTCCCCTCGATCGTGTTCGTCATCCCGCTGTACTCCGAGGCCGTGCAACTGGGCATCTACGACACCCGGCGGCTGATGATCGTGGTTTACGCGGCGTTCCTGACACCGTTCGCGACGCTCACGCTGAGCGCCTTCTTGCGCGGGCTGCCCGTCGACGTGGAAGAAGCGGCACTGGTGGACGGCTGCGGACGGCTCGGCGTGCTGTGCCGGGTGGTCATCCCGATGACCCGAGCCCCGCTGGCCGCAACGGCCACCTTCACCGGCCTGTACGCGTGGAACGAGTTCCTGATCCCGGTGATCCTCGGTGGCCAGGACACCGTGCCGCTCACCGTCTACGTGTCGAACTTCGTCACGCAGAAGACTGTGCAGTGGGGACCTCTGACCGCCGCTGTCTGCGTGGTGCTCCTGCCGGTGATCGTCGTTGTGCTGGTGGCGCAACGCCAGCTGGTGACGGGCCTGACAGCCGGCGCGGTCAAGGCATGACAACCAACAGCGAACGTTCGGAGTGGTACGGATGACAGAGCGACGCACACGGATCGCCATCGTCGGAGCGGGAGTGATGGGTGGCGCCTACGCACGAGCGCTCACCTCGGGCGCGTTGCGCTGGCGCGGTGAACTGGTCGGGGTGATGGACGCGGTGCCCGCCAGCGCGAAAGCGCTCGCCGAGGAGTGCGGGTGCGCCGCGTTCGATTCCCTCGACGCGCTTCTGGACACCGCGGCTCCGGATGCGGTGTACATCGCGGTCCCCGATCATCTGCACCGCGAGCCGTTCCTCGCCGTTGCCGAGCGTGGCGTGGCAATCCTCGTCGAGAAGCCGTTGGCAACCTCGGTGGCCGACGCCGTCGAGATGCGCGCTGCTGCGCAACGGACCGGCATCGTCGCGGAGGTCAACTTCTCCAATCGATTCAATCCGCCGTTTGTGCGTGCCTACGAGGCGATTCGCCGCGGCGAGATCGGTGAGGTGGTCGGGATGAACGCTCGGCTCAGCAACGTCATCGACTACCCGGTGAAGATGATGCGGTGGGCCGACCAGTCCACCTGCGGCTGGTTCCTGCTCAGCCATCTCTTCGACCTGGTCCGGTGGCTGACCGATGCCGAGGCGGACGAGGTCTCGGCGGCCGGCGTGAAGGGCAAGCTGACCAGTCTCGGGCTCGACACCTACGACCTGATGCAAGCTCTGGTCCGCTACGACACCGGCGCGAGCGGCATCTATGAGTCGGCCTGGGTGCTGCCCCCATCGCTGCCCTCGCTGGTGGACTGCAACGTGCAGATCCTGGGCAGCGAAGGGCGCGTGCTGATCGACACGCATTCGCAAATGGTGCAGGTTGCATCGACCTCGTCGCTGCAGTATCCCGGCACGCTCGACTGGACGAGCACCCGCATCGAGGCGTTCCTGGACAACGTCGACCGCCCGTCCGGGCAAGCATCATCTGTGCTGGACGACGGTGTCGCGAACACAGCTCTGCTGGTCGCGGTGCATGAAGCGGTCCGCACCGGCGCGTCGGTGCCGACCGGTATCGCCGGCCTGCTGACAACGGGAGCTGCCCGGTGACGACCCTGCGGGTCGGGGCAGCGAAGCGGGCTCTTACGCCGCCGGTCGGCGGGCCGATGGCCGGATACGCGTTACGCAGCTCCGGCGCGACCGGCACACATGATGATCTGCAGTGCCGGGCGACCGTCTTCGACGACGGCAGCACCGTGTTGGTCCTCGTCGTGTGCGACCTCGTCTACGCAACCCGGGCGATTACCGCTCTGGCCCGCCGCTACGTCGCTGCTGCACTGTCGATCGCCGAGGAGCAGGTGATGATCACGGCAACGCACACGCACTGCGGTCCGGCCGAGCTCGCCGCGCCCGCCGGGGCCGAGCTGCAGGAGCACATCGCCGATCGGATCCGGGTGGCTGCGGAGGCGGCGATGGCGGCGCGGCGACCGGCTCGTCTCGTGGTGGGTGTCCGGTCCGTTCCCGGCATCAGCGCGAACCGGCGCAGCGCCGCGTCGCCGGCGGACGATCTCGCGCACGTCCTGGTTGCCTATCCCGAGGATGGCACTGATCCCATCGCCACGATCGTCAACTTCGCCTGCCATGCGACCGTGCTCGAACACGACACGATCGAGTACTCGGCAGACTTCCCTGGTGCGATGTGCGAGGCGCTCGAGGCCCACGGCGGCGGCATCGCCGTGTACCTGCAGGGATGCGCCGGCGACGTGAATCCCGTTTACGCGACGCACACCTGGGCTGATTGCCGGCGGATCGGCGGGATCTTGGCCGCGGCCGGAATGCAGGTGATCCTGGACGGTGCCGGGTTGCTGCACGGGCTGCACCTGATCAACCCGAGCTGGAACGAGGAATTGGACGCCGCCGAGCGCAGCGGCGTCAGGGTGGTGCCCGCCGGCAAGCTGGATTGCGCGAGCAGCCTGGTGGCCGTGACTCCGGCACCGATCCTCCAGGATCGCCCCGATACCGCTGAAGATGTGCCTCAGCCGAGTGTCGAGCAGCGCCGGCGTCAGGCAATGCAGACGTCCCTGCGCTGGATCCAGGATCTTCGCGCCGGCGACAGCCTCTTCGGCGTCTTCGACGAGCCCACTGCCGAACTCGACACGCTCGAAGTGCAGCGATTCCACCTCGGCACCGGACTCGACCTCGTGGCGCTGCCCGGCGAGCCGTTCCAGTCCGCCGCCCGGGCCATTCGCGATGCGGTCCCGGGCACCGTCCTCGTGGCCGGCTACGCAAACCAGTCCGCCGGCTACCTCCCGCCCGCGCCGGCCTTCGCGGAACTCGGCTACGAAGTGGGTTGCTGCCAATACGTATCCGGCACCGCAGAGGCAGTTACCGCTGCGACGCAGCAGCTGCTCGACGGGCGCTGAGCCGCACGCGGCGACCGCGAGGTAGAACACGGTCACCAGCACGAACTTGTAGTGTCCGAGCCGACAGCGTCGCCGGAACTGACCTCGCCCGCGGAACGCGACCGAGCGGACTCCTGAGCATCTCCCGCGCGAACCAGCGAGCCAAAGGAACCGCAGCAAACATGACCCGTCCGGTGATCACCCTCGACGACGTCGAATCCGCAGCCGCCCAGATCGAGGACGTAGCGCACCGAACTCCGGTCGCAACCTCCCGCACGCTGAACCAGATGGTCGGCGTCGAGGTGTTCCTCAAATGCGAGAACTTGCAACGCATCGGCGCGTTCAAGTTCCGCGGCGCGTACAACGCCATCGCCCGCCTCGATGCCGACCAGCTGGCCCGGGGCGTGGCCACGTACTCGTCCGGAAACCATGCCCAGGCCACCGCGCTGGCCTGCCAGGAGCTCGGCACCCGTGCGGTGGTGCTCATGCCCAAGGACACCCCGGCGTCCAAGGTCGCTGCCACGAAGTCTTATGGCGCCGAAATCATCACCTACGACAGGTACTCCGAGGACCGCGTCGCGCTAGGGAATGATCTGGCCGAGAGCCGCGGGCTAACCCTGATCCCGCCGTACGAACATCCGCACATCATGGCCGGTCAGGGCACCGCTGCTCTGGAGCTGCTCGACGAGGTCGGACCGCTCGACATGATCGCCGTGCCAGTCGGCGGGGGCGGACTCATGGCCGGCTGCGCCACTGCGGCCAAGGGCCGTCTACCCGGACACCACGATGCTCGGCGTAGAGCCGGAGAACGGCGACGACACAAGGCGATCACTCGAGGCTGGGCACCGGGTGTCGATCCCGGTTCCGACGACGATCGCCGACGGCCTGTCTGCGAACACACCGGGAGAGCTGACGTTCTCGGTCAATCAACGACTGGTCGACGAGATGGCCCTGGTGACCGACGAGCAGATCCGCACCGCGATGCGGTTCGCGTTCGAGCGCCTGAAACTCGTGGTCGAACCGAGCGGAGCGATCGCCCTCGCCGCGGTCATGGCCGGCACAGTGCAGCTTCCGTCCCGGGTCGGCGTGATCATCTCGGGTGGCAACGTGGACGTATCGCGCTTCAACGAGCTGGTGCGCGACTAGCCCAGCCCGATCTGGGTCATCGTGCCGGCGTGCGTCGCTCTCAGTGCTGGGAGATGCGGCGGCGTCGGGCGATGACCAGGATGCCGGCCCCGAGGAGAAGTAGCGCGACGCCGAGCAGTCCGACTGGCTGGGCCGAGGATCCGGTGTTGGCCAGTGGCGCCGTGCCCGTTCCACTGTGGGTGGGCGTCGGAGTCGGGGTCACCGGGGCCGGTGCCGCGCACTGAATGGCGGTTCGCGGCGCGGTGGCCCGCACGATCATCGGTGCGATCGCGAAGGTGCCGTTCAACTCGCCGGCGTAGGTGACGGTCAGCAAGGATGCGGCGCCGCTGACGACGGTGCCCGTATTCGTGGCGGCGAGCAGCTTCCCGACACTGATGTTGAGGGTCTCACCCGGGTCACCTGGGCTGGGCGTGGCAAGCACAATCGTGTATCCGCCGTTAGCTGGAATGGGCGTGACCACTCCGAGAACGCTCAGGCTCACCGTCGGCGGGACGAACACCAGACTGGATGTCGCGGCGGTGCCCGTCGCGGTGGCGGTCAGGCTGGGCTGGCGAGCCACGCTGACCGAGAAAGGGGCAGTGCCCGCGGGGTCGCCAGCGTTGCCCAGGAGGTCAATACTCGCGACCGACGAGCTGGCCCGGGCACGAACACCCCGACTGTCCCGAGGGCCCGCGATCGACGGCAATGACGTGGTGGTGCTCGTGCGGCCCACGCCGGTCGAGACCAACGTCGGGTCACCCGGTGCCACGTTCGGCTGAACTTTTCGGTTCTGACTCGCGCTGGTGATCCATTTCCTGAGCTGGGCTTGCGCCGCGGCGGTCGCGGTGCGGTTGGCAACCGGCGCGGGGGGCACGTCCAGCCCGACGTCGATACCCGCGGTGCTCACGCTGGTGGTCGACAGCGGTGTGCCCGCCGCCGGGCAGATCCGCTCCCCGGCCCACCGGGCCTGGACCGAGGCGTTGAGCGCACTCGCAGACAGGTCGGGACTATTGACAGTCAGCAGCGCTGCCTTGGTGGCCGCCGCGTGCGTCGGCGGAGCGGTCTGCTGGATCTGATTGACGGTGAGCCCGGCGATCGGCGTGCCCAGCGTCAGGTTGCTGCCGGCAGCAACGGTCCGGGGAGTAGCGGTGCTGTTCGCCGTGGCCAGCGAATCGGCCACCGACACATCGGTCAGCCGCAGCGGAGTCCCGAGGAACGTCCCCGTCTCGTTGGCCAGCATCACCTGCGCCGCGGCCGATGCGCTGTATGCGGCCGGCAACGGGGCGGCCGATGCCGATCCCTGCGATACCAGACTGGTGAGGGATACCGCCGCTAGCGCAGCACTCAGCCGAATGAACCGACGCATTGACACTCCTGGGCGTACGCCGCCCTGCCCGGCCGGCTCGAAGTCGGCCACACCGGCCGTCGACAGTCTGCGGTCTGATGACCCCACGGCGCAAGAGGCGCGCCCCAGTCGCCCGAGACTGGTTGGGCCTGCGCGCCCTCACGCGCCGGACGCTCTCTTGCAAGTGAACTCGGCGCGGCTAGCCTCTCGAGCACGTCGCGCAACTGGACTCGGGTTGCGGTCCCCCCGGCTTGCCGTCGAGCTCGATGCGGTCGCCGTGGACTTGGGTACATCCGAATGCTGGGGCGCCAAGTGGCTGGAGCCGCAGGGGACTCACGCCCTGACCCCCACACCATGCGGCGGGGCCACCGACGCGGGCATGCGACCGTGACACGAGATTGAGCTATCGCCCTCCGATGACAGGCGACCGACGACAAACGCGCAAAGGAGCCTGACCCGGCTGTCCGGACACGGTTGGTGTTGTGATCATGCCGCTGTGACGGCGGTGGTGTGAAGGGTTTCGAACTCGTGTGGGGCCAGCATGTTCAGCGAGGTGGCGGCGGACAGGGTTGTAGAAGGCTTCGATCCATTCGAAGATCGCCGAAGCCAGCTGTTCCTGGCTTGACCATCGCTGGGTATCGAGTAGTTCCCGTTGCATGGTCGACCAGAACGATTCGATCATCGTGTTGTCGACGTTGGAGGCGACGCGACCCATCGATCCGAGCAGCCCTGCAGCGCGGAGCCGGTGGCCGAACACCCAGGATGTGTAGACGCTGCCGCGGTCGCTGTGAAGCACCGTGCCGGCTTCGGGTTGGCGTCGCCAGATCGCCATCTGCAGTGCGTCGACGACTAGCTCGGAGCGGATGTGGTCAGCGATCGACCACCCGACGACGACTCTGCTGAACACGTCGAGCACGGCGCAGCAGTAGACCTTGCCGGTCGCGGTCGGATGCTCGGTGACGTCGGTGCACCACAGCCGGTTCGGGCCGGTGGCGGTGAACCTGCGCTGCACGAGGTCTTCATGCGGGGCCGGGTTTGGCCGGTTGCGGCGTTTGCGGTGGGTGTTGCCGCCGATACCGGCCAGGCCTGTCAGGCGCAGCAGCCGGGCCACCCGTTTGCGGCCGACCCGGACTCCGAGGCCCAGACGGAGCTCGGCATGCACTCTCGGTGCGCCATAACAGCCGCGAGACAGGCGGTGGATGTCCACGACCTGGTTCGCCAGGTACGCATCGTCGAGATCCCGTGCCGACGGGCCGACGGCCGCGCCACTCGTAGTAGCCCGAGCGTGACAGCTTCAGCATCCGGCAGGCCACCGCGACGTCGATGCCGTCAGCGGCCAGTTCGTGGACCAGCCGGAACCCTATTTTGGGAGGACGTTCTCCCGGGCGAAAAACGCCGAGGCACGCTTGAGGATCTCGATCTCCATCTCCTTGACCCGCAACTCCCGGCGCAGCCGAACCAACTCGGCACGCTCGTCGCTGCTCAGGCCCTCCTTGCGGCCCTCATCGACATCGGCGACGTCCATCCAGCGCCGAAGACACGACTCGCTGATCCCCAGATCAGACGCGATCACAGCGATCGGCTTCTCCCGCAACCGCGCGAGGTCGACAGCCCTCTGACGGAACTCCGGTGGGTGAGCTCGAGGCATCCAGGACTCCTCTCCGAGAGAAAGTCTTCCCTCAGATCTGGTGTCCGGGCTAGCGGGTCAGGCTCCATCTTCGAGTAGGTATGCCTTGCCGGGCACGATGCCACCTGCCGGGGTCACTTGAGATGAAGTTGGTAGCGAAGTCCGGCAGGCCGCTCGTCATGCGTTCGCCTTCCACGCTCGATAGCGCGTGAGCACCGCTTTGAGGTGCGCTGAGTGGTTCCAGCCGCGGTGGAAGTGGCGAAGACGTGGTCGACCTGCGCTTTGTTCAGCCCGTAGGGAAGTGAGACGAGCGCGTCGACTTCAGCGATGAGGTCGTCCTTTTCGAGCCGCATCTTGACCGAGCCAACTCCTCAGCCGGTTCGCGCCGGTCCACGGTCCTGACTGGTGCAGCTCAGCCCTTTGTGGTGCACGGTCATCCGTCGACGCACGTCGGCAGGACCGAACCCCAGCCGCATAGGGAGTGGTTCGATCCAGATCATGCGGCAAAAACGGTGCCGGGCTGGCCGCTGACCCCCAGCCCGGTGACGGCGAACACCGAACCGTCGGGGTCCGAGTCACCCAGGTCGAGACCGTCCCGAGCCGACGTCACGTACAGCACATCCAGGTCTGCACCCCCGAACGCACAGGACGACGACTGCAC
The DNA here is from genome assembly GCA_963703085.1 of uncultured Actinomycetota bacterium. Classification (GTDB taxonomy): domain Bacteria; phylum Actinomycetota; class Actinomycetes; order Mycobacteriales; family Jatrophihabitantaceae; genus DATAEG01. Next base: position 1,043,317 of record OY969789.1, read on the forward strand.
GGCCGGAATGTCGATCCGACCCAGCCGCTGCCCGTCCGGGCCGATCCGGTCGATGCGGCGCCCACCCCAACGGGCAACCCACAGGTCGCCTTGGGCATCCACGCAGAGCCCGTCGGGTAGCCCCTCCGCGCGATCGAATTGGGCCAAGACCCGTCGTCGGTCCACGTCCGGACCGGCGCGGCCGAACTCGAATGCATAAAGCTCGTAGGCGAACGTGTCGATGAGATAGAAGGTGGCACCGTCCGGGCTCCACCCCATCCCGTTCGGCAGGGTCAGCCCGGTCAGTACCGTCTCAACCGACCAGTCCGGGCGGAGCACGTGCAGTGCTCCGGCGCCGGCGTTGAACTCCATCGCATTGCTGCCGGCCCACAGTTGTCCGAACGGATCGCACTTCGCGTCATTCATCCGGACGCCGTCCGGCAAGAACGCGCTACGCACATCGAGCACGCCCTCGATCACTGTGCCGAAGCCCTCGGCGCACGCGATCACGTAGCCGCCTGAGGCAGCGGGCGCCGCCGCGCCGATGAGCGTGGGTGCTGCCACCGTCTCGACCGCGCCCGTGACGGGGTCGCCGCGATGGATCAGCCCGTCCAGGATGTCGACCCAGTGCAACGCGCCGTCGTGCCAGACCGGGCCCTCGCCCAGTCGGTCGGAGGTGGCGAAGGCGACGTCGACCGGGACAGTCAATGCGCCGGCGTGGTCAGGCTCGCTCATATCGCGCGTTCTGCATCAGCCTCAGCCTCACGAGTAGTGGATCGAGGAGTCCGGACTTGAACACGAGACGGGCTCAGTAGGTGGCCCGCCCGCCGCTGATGTCGTACACAGCTCCGGTGGAGAAGCTGACGCGTTCTGATGCCAGCCACGCCACCAGCTCGGCCACTTCGCCAGCGCGCCCGATCCGCTGCATGGGGATCATCGCGGTGATCCGCTCCAGCACGTCGCGGTCGGTGGTGCTGTTCATCGGGGTGTCGATGACGGCCGGCGCGATGGCGTTGACGAGAACACCGTGGGTGGCCAGTTCCTTGCCCAGGGATTTCGTCATACCGATCACCGCGGCCTTCGAGGCCGAGTAGGCGCTCATCCGCGGGTTACCCTCCTTGCCCGCGATGCTGGCGATGTTGATGATCCGGCCCCAGCCACGCTCGATCATGCCGGGCACCACCGCGCGGCACGTGTTGAATGCTCCGTCGACGTTCACCGCGAACGTACGTCGCCAGTCGTGGTCGGTGACCTCCCACATGGGCAGGTTCGGACCGACGATGCCCGCACTGTTGACCAGCACGTGCACGGCACCCAGCGCGCCGACCGCCGCTCTGACCGCCTCCGAGTCCGTCACGTCGACGACGACGTCGGCCGTCGGGTCGACGTCGAACCCGACGACCCGATATCCGTCGTGGGCCAGTCGGACCGCGCACGCGGCGCCGAGCCCGCTGGCTGAACCGGTGATGACAGCAAGCCGTGCCATGCGATTTTCTCCGATCGACTGGGTGCTATTCGGTGGGCGGCCGCTGGGCCAGAGCGGTGTCCGGAGCGGTTCCCGGAGCTGTGTCCGGTGCGGTGTCCAAAGCAGGCTGCGCACGCGGCGGACCCAGATCCGATGGGTCGTCGTCCAGCCGGTTGTACTCGGCCGACATCGCCCAGCGATGCTGATCGGAAGGCCGGGTCGCGGCGGCCCAGTCCTTGATCACCGCCATCTCGGCCAGGTCACGGCGCGTCGCCTCTTGGACCTGGGCCGGATTCCAACCGTTGCGCACCACGGTGCGCAACGTGCCGGCCACCTCAGCGAGCTCCGGGTCGTTCAGCCGGTCGACGGCTTCATCAGGATCGGCGATCAGGTCGAACAGCTGGGCTGGGGCGTGCTCGCCGTAGTCGATGTACTTGTACCGGCCGCGACGAATCATTCGCTGGTAATACGGCACGGAAACCTGAGCTGGGCCGAGGCCGCCGTGCAGACCTTTGTCGACGCAGTGTTCGCTGATCGTCGTATCCGCCCAGTGAGTATCCGTGCCGGTGAGCATCGGCACCAGGTCGACACCGATCGCCTCGGGCAGGGGCGGGCCGCCGGCAGCCGCGACGATCGTTGCGTTGACGTCTACGAGGCCACAGACCGCATCACTGCGACCGCCCGTCGGTATCACGTTCGGCCAGCTGATGATGCACGGCACCTTCGCGGCCGGGTCGAGCAGCGTTTGCTTCCACCACAACCCGTGCTCGCCCAGGTGATCGCCGTCGTCGGGAGGTGTAAACGACGAGGGTGTTCGCGGCCAGCCGAGCTGGGCCAGCGTGTCCAAGAGCTCACCGATCAACGCATCGAGTCGATGACCATCGCCCATGAGGCCGTGGGCTCTCCCGATGACCTGCTCCGGGATATCGCGCTCGATCCCAGTGGCCCCGCGCCACCACCGGAAGAACGGATGGTTGTCGGTCTCTGTGGTCGGGCCGGGCACCCGCGGCATCGTGATCCGGCCGCTGTAACGAGCGAAATCGGCTGCTCGGCAGACGTAGGGCTGGTGCGGAAGCATCAGACCGACGGAGAGGAAGAACGGGGCGCGGGCGCCGACGGCCCGGTCCTCGATCGCATGCCGGCGGAGGAAATCAGTCGCCGCCATCACCGCGTACTCGTCACGGATCTCATACGCGTTCTGCCCGATACCGCTCTTGACCAGACTGCTGGCGTTGGGACCCATGGCGCCAGCAAGCGGGCCTCGCCGCGGATTGCTCCCACCAGGGAAATTTGGCCCGTGATCACCGACGGCTCGATCGGTGAAGCCGAGCAGTTGGTCGGGTCCGAGCGCGTGCATCTTCCCCACGAGATACGGCCGGTATCCCGCCGCCCCGGCGCTGTGCGCGAAGGTCGGGTGTTTCGGGGATGGCAGCTGATCGTTGGTCAGCACGCCGTTGGCGCTGGGCAGCATGCCGGTCAGGAACGACATCCGCGACGGCGCACACAGCGGCGACTGACAGTAGGTGTTACTGAGGACGACACCTCGCTCGGCGAGCGCGTCCAGGTGCGGCGTCTCCACCAAGGGATCACCGGCGCATCCCATGACGGTCGCGTTGTGCTGGTCGGACATGATGACCAAAACGTTGGGCTGGTCCGTGCCGGGGCTCACCATGTGCGCACCGGGCCACGTACGGCCCCCGCGGAGGGCGACACCAGGAAGGTGACCATCTCGGCCACCTCCGCGGCGGGGATGAGCTCCCCCTTCTGTGCCGCCTCGATGGCTCGGTCCCCGTTCAGCCGCCGCACGAGCGGCGTGTCCACGGCTCCGGGTAGAACCTCGACAAGCTGGACGCCGCGCCGGCGCAACGGGCCTTCCAGCGACAGGCACAAGCCGTGTACGCCACCCTTACTCGCCGCGTACGCGAGTGACCGATGGGCCTTGATGACTCCGCCACCCGAGCCGACCACCACGAGCCTGCCGTGCGACGGGGCGAGGTGGCGGGCGCTGTACTTCGCCAATCGAAACGTTCCGGTGAGATTCACCGCGAGGGTTCGCTGCCACTCGGCGAGCTCGATGTCGTCGACGGCGATGTCCCGATCGGTGACGACGGCCGCTGCGTGCACGACCGCATCCAGTCCGCCGAGCCAATCGACGGCCTCGTCGACTGCCGCCTGCACGTCGGCCTCGTCGCTCACGTCGCACCGACGGTAGTGCTGACGGCCTCCCGGTCGTGGCGGCGACGCGGGCTCGGCAACATCCAGGCGCACAACATCGCCACGTCGGCCATTCGGTCCGCGCAGGCCGCGCCGATGCCCGATGCAGCACCGGTCACAATCACTCGAAGTGGTGTCGCCATACCTACGCTTCCTCTCTTATGCATAATGTACGATACCTAAGCAGCAGACAGGAGCACAGGGCATGGATCGAACGCTCGGTGACATGACTCGGATCGAGTTGGCCGCCGCCGCCGACGCGGCGACTGCCATCGTCCCCCTCGGCTCCACCGAACAGCATGGACCACACTTACCGGCCGGTACCGACACCATCATCGTGACGGAATTGACCCGTCGGGCGGCGCAACTTGCCGGCGATCACGTCGAGGTCGTGGTGCTTCCCACCCTGCCCTTCGGCGTGGCCGGACACCACCTTCCGTTCGGTGCGACCATCAGCTTGCGGGCAGGTGACTACATCGATGCGTTGAGCAGCGTCGGGACGAGCCTCGCCACATCCGGGTTCCGTCGGGTGCTCTTCGTCAACGGCCACGGCGGGAATGACGCCGCCATGCGAGTCGCGTGTGACCGGCTTGTCTACGAAGAGTGCCTGCCCGCGCAGGTGGGCGGCGTTTCCTACTGGGAGTGCGCTCGAGGTGAACTCGCCGCAATGCCCGATCTGCATCCGGTACCCGGTCATGCTGGCAACTTCGAGACGTCCTGCCTGTTGGCGCTCCGCCCTGATCTGGTCCGGCTTGATTCCCGTCCGCGTCCTGAGTCGGAGTTACAGCCTTTGGCGACGTGGCAACTCGATGACGGTACCGTCCGGCGGCCCGACGTCTGGCAGCTCAGTGACGGGCGGACCGACGACTCGGGCCGGGCCAGCGTGGAGAACGGACAGCTCGCCGTGACTGCGATCGTCGACGCCCTCACTCGATTCATCGTGAACTTCCATGAGTCCGCGACTCGCACGCAGTTTCTGGCTAACAGACCAACACTCCGCTAGATCGTCGATCGTAACGAATCAATCAGCAAGAAAGCGATGTTCACACTAGATGAGCCACATTAGCGAGGAGATCGCGTCCCAACCGGGGTGCTGGCTGCGTGCTACGCAGATTGCCGCGAGCGCGGACGCGAGCAAGCTTCCACAGCCGAACGAGCGGGTCGCTGTCGTCGGCTGTGGCACGTCCTACTACATGGCGCAGTCGTTTGCTGCCCTACGGGAGAACGCGGGCCAAGGATGGACCGACGCGTTCGCAGCCTCGGAAGTAGTCCCCCGGCGTCGCTACGACCGCGTCGTGGCAGTCACTCGGTCGGGAACCACGACAGAAGTCTTGGATGTGCTCGGCGATATTGGCGGCGTGGTGCCAACTACGCTGATCACCGCCGTTGCCGATTCGCCGGCGGTCGACGCGGCTGATGCGTCGATCGTGCTCGACTTTGCCGATGAGCGGTCGGTCGTGCAGACCCGGTTCGCGACGACAGCGCTCGCCTTGCTGCGTGCCCACCTGGGTCACCAACTCAGCGCAGCCATCCACGACGCGGCCGCGGCAGTCGAGTCCTCCCTACCGTCTGGCGTCCTACAACGCCGCCAATTCAGCTTCCTCGGCCGCGGATGGACGGTTGGGCTGGCAAATGAGGCTGCACTGAAGCTGCGCGAGGCATCCTTGAACTGGAGCGATGCCTATCCTGCCTTGGAATACCGGCACGGCCCGATCAGCGTGTCCGATGAGCACAGCCTGGTGTGGGCACTCGGTGACGTACCGGACGACCTCGTCGCGCAAGTAACCGCAACCGGCGCTGGAATCGAACGCTCCACGATGGACCCGATGGCTGACTTGATTCGTGTCCAACGTCTGGCCGTGGTCCTGGCTGAGGCCCGCGGCCTGGACCCCGACAACCCACCCCATCTCACCCGTTCGGTGGTCCTGCGGTGATAGACGGATGGCGCCCAACCGGCCAAGAGGCGACTCGCCCTAGGACAGGAGCGGCGGCCGGGTGACCTCCGTGCGACCGACCCGACTGATCGGGTCACCGGCGCCAGAGGTGACTCAGGTCGTCGGTCGGCACCCAGCCGAGCACGTTGTGCGCGGGTAGCCGGTAGCGCCCGTGCGGGGACGGCACCTGCACGTGAATGATGGAGAAGGGTTCCGGCAATTCGCGTACTTGGACGGCGGCGGCCAACGCCCGACCGGCGTCGGCCCAGGACACTACGAACGGATGAGGCTGACCCTGCCCCGGGCGTCGACGGGTCAACGAAACGACAGAACAGCAGCGTCGGGCACGCAATCCCGTGTGCTTCAGCGAAGACTCGACAGACTTCCGTCGCGAGGTGCTTGGTGAGGAAGTACAAGTGATCACCGGCCCGGGCGGGCGCCCGTTCATCGACGTCCCGTGCCTCGAGATATCCGATCGGGTGTGGTGCCACCGTGAGCGCCGGACCGGTCTGCACGACCCGGCGGATTCCCAGCTGCACAGCAGCGGTCATGACGTTGTACGCACCCACGACGTTCACCCGGAACGCTGCCTCGACGGTGGTTCGCGCAACAGCCAGGTTCACCAGCCCGTCGCTGTCTGTGGCGCCGGCCAGCACGGACCCAGGGTCGGTGATATCCACCAAAGCCTCACGGTGCGGATGGGCCGGGGGCTGCGGGCGGGGAGCACCGGGCGATTGGGGCTCGGCCTCCGCGAACTCGCGTATCGCTCGGATGGTCGGTCAGGAGATAACGCACCGACGGTGGCAACTGACCCACCATGGCCGCCGACAGCGGGCCGCCCGCACCATAGATGGTCAGCTGTCGGGCAGCAGGCACTGAGAACGGCCCCGGCACCGCCGATAGGCCCGGCTCCGGCAGGGCTCGGCGGCTGCCTGCTCAACCACGTTCGCCCTGCCTGACGCGTCCACTTGGAGCGGCGCCTCCCCGGCCGCGCCACGTGGATATCGGCCCGACCCGCTGACGACGTGCACCGCGCGCCAGCGTGGACCCGGGCCTGGCCGCGCGACGTGCCGAACGGCGGTGGCGACTGCACCCGCTGCGGTCGCGGTGTCGATGGCATCGCCGTTCGACAGGAACGATGGATCCGCGACATCGAGCACGGTGTCCAGCCGGAGGGTGACCGCTGCGGTCGCCCGCACACGAGTGATTTCCTGAACGACGAGCTCGGCCAGGTAGATCGCCAGCGTGCTCGCGTGTGCGCTGGGTTTCGGCAGCCACCCCTCGATGACCGCCCACTTCCGTGGGTACGCGTCGAAGAGTCGCATCGTGGACAGCTGGACATAGCCCCGTGGCTGGAGCGCTGTCAGGACGTTCCAGGTTCCCCTCGTCGCGGTGTCGATGACGTCCGCGTCGACACCCGAACGTGGGTAGCCCTGGATGACGACGTCGCAGCCCGCGTGGGCAGCCAGCGCCGCCTTGTCCCGGGTATCCCCGGCGAAGATCTCGACTCGATGAGTGGTGCCCAGCAGCTCGGCGTACCTGCCCGGACAACGGTTCGAGCACATCGATCAATAGCAGTCGCATCGGGCTGCTCCCTTCCCCTTGTTCACGTGCGCGCCGCGCTGAGGTACCGTCCCACTATCATGCATAATGCACTAGCCGAGCAGGTGAGTACCTCGTCACCGTGCCGCTCGGGGCAGCGATGGCACCATTCGAGGGCCGGCGCCGCGATTCCAGGGGGTCACGATCAGATCACTGGTCCGCAGTCATGCGACCCGGCCGACCGATACCGAGGCCGGCGTCCGGCGTCCCGGGCCAGGCCCGTGACCCGCCACGCGGTCCGGGCCCTGATCGGGGCCGAGGAGGGCATGTTCGCGGTCCGGGCGGATCAGCGCTGCGAGTCCGTGCGGCTGCCCGACGCCCAATTGGCCGCTCTCGCCCCTCATCGGAACGCGAGCGGCGAGCAGGTGATTTATGCGGTCGGTGGACGAGAGTCCGGGACGCTGTATGCGACGGCGATCGATCCCACCGGCCGGATGCGGAGTCTGGGAATGCGAGCATCGGTCGGAGGCACTCTCTGCGACCTAACTGTCGCTGCCGATGCGTCGGCTGTGCTGGTTGCCAACTACGCCGATGCGTCCGTCACCGTGTATGCGCTCGAACCTGACGGTCGCATCGGCAGCAGGACTCAGTCGCTGGCATTCGCCGGCTCCGGCCCGGTCACCGGCCGGCAGGACGCGGCCCACGTCCATCAGGTCCTGCTCATGCCGGGTGGGCAGTTCGTGGTCGTCACCGATCTGGGCAGTGACACTGTCTACAGCTGCCGCTGGGACGGCGACGAGCGCCAACTCCGGCGGGCTCGTCCGCCCTGTGTGACGCCAGCCGGATCGGGTCCACGACAGCTCGTCTTCCAGTCGGACACGACTGCCCTCGGCGTGGACGAACTCTCGTCCACGGTGAGTGAGTACCACTTCGACCACGACACCGGCGAGCTGCGCTGGCTGCGGCGAACACCGATCGGCCGCAACCACGACAGGACCGGTCCCAACTACCCCAGCGCCATCGCGTTGAGTGCCGATCGCCGATACGCATACATCGGTAACCGTGGCACGGACAGCATTTCCGTTGTGACTGTGGCTGACCTCCTCGAGATCGGTCAGTTCCCCAGTGGCGGCTCGCCACAGCACCTCGCCAGGGTCGACGGACGTCTGTGGTGCGCCGTCGGGAACGACGAGGTCGCGTCGTGGATGCTCGATCCGATCGACGGGACGCTCAGCGACCGCCGACATGAGATGACCCTCGCTCGGCCGCGGTGGATCCTGCCCATTGACTCAGATCCGCGATCGTCCACCGGGCAATGCCACCCCGCCCGCCGAACCGCCTTCGTCGGCTCACACCGAGCGATGAGGCAGCAGTAGTGCAGCAGCTCGCCGACTCTCATATTCATCTGTACCCGCCGGGTGCGGAGGTGGCCCCCGGAGACTCCGACCTGGCCGTCTATGACCGGTTGCGAGCGACGCACAACATCGAGTGTGCTGTTGCGATCGGGTTCGAGGGCAGGACCGAGCGACACGGTGATAACGCGTACCTGGCCGCCGTGGCCAGCCAGCTTCCGTGGCTGGCGCCGCTGGCGTACCTGCCGACCACCTCCTCTCCGACGGCAGCGACCCTCCACGCATTGCCACGGCAAGGCTTCCTCGGCGTCGCCGTCTGGGCGCGCAGTCCGGAACAGGTCACGCAGTTGCTCCAGTGGACGCCCGCGTCGATCCGGGCGGTGAGTCAGGTCCCCGTGGTCAGCATCAATGCGACCCCGTCGGCGCTCGCTCAGCTGTCCGAGTTCGTGACTGCACTGGGGCCGGCCTCCGTGCTGATCAGCCATCTGGGGCTGCCAGGTCGTTTCGCGCACCGACCCACCGCCGGCGGGGCGCGGCACCGAATCGCACCGCTGCTCGGGCTGGCAGGCGCTCCGCACGTAGGCGTCAAGCTGTCCGGACTGCACGCCATCTGTGACCCACCGACGACCTACCCGCACCACCAGGCAGCGCCATTCGTCGACTCCGTGCTCGACAGCTTCGGCCCCGATCGACTGTATTGGGGCTCCGACTTTCCGCCGAGCCGCGTCGCGGCGAGCTTCGCTCACACGATCGATCTGGCGTTGTTGGCCGACCTGTCGCAGGGCGAACTCGACCGCGTCATGCATGGCAACCTCGTTGAGTTGATCGCGACCGCCCGCACTGCATGGCTGCCCGCCCCCGCCCCTGCCCACCCACCTGATGACACCGAGACGAGGACGACATGAAGCTCGCTCAAGTTCGACGCGGTGACCGCCTGATCCCCGCTGCCCTGGGCAGCGATGGCATCTGGCGGGACGTATCCGCGTTGACGCCGGCGCTCACTGCTTCCTTCGCCATGAAGGCGAAGGTGGATCCGTCGCTGCGCGAGGCGGTCGATGGCCGGCCGGCCGTTGACCTGGCCGGCGGTTTCGGCCCGCCTCTGTCTGAGATCGGCAAGATCGTGTGCATCGGATTGAACTACCGGGACCACGCGGCGGAGACCGGCGCGGACATTCCCAGCGAGCCGATCATCTTCCTGAAGGCGGCCGACACCACGCGGTCCAACGACGGTGTGCGGATACCGCGTGGATCGGAGAAGACCGACTGGGAGGTCGAACTCGGCGTCGTCATCGGTGCGGAAGCCCGTTATTTGACGAACCGGCCGAAGCCACCGCGTGCATCGCCGGGTACGTGCTCAGCCACGACGTCAGCGAACGCGCCTTCCAGCTCGAACGGGGCGGTCAGTGGGACAAGGGCAAGAACTGCGAGACCTTCAATCCCCTCGGACCTGGATCCGTACCGCCGACGAGGTTGACGACCCGCAGGCATTGGGTTTGCGACTCTGGGTGAACGGCGACCTGCGCCAGAACGGCACGACAGCAGACATGATCTTCGGCGTGCACCACGTGGTGTGCTATCTGAGCCAGTTCCTCGTTCTGCATCCCGGTGACATCATCAACACAGGAACGCCGGCGGGTGTCGCGATGGGCCGGCCGGAGCGCCTTACCTCGTCCGGGGGACGTCGTCGAACTCGAGATCGACGGGCTCGGCCGGCAGCGCCAATCCTTCGAGGCGGCGCCGTGACCGGAACACGCGTCCGGCGCGCAATGGTCACCGGTGGCGCGTCGGGAATCGGACTGGCCACCGCGCAGACTCTGGCCCGGAGTGGATACGCCGTGGGCGTCCTTGATGTGGCGCCCGAGGGCCGCCTGGACCTGGCCTACGCTCGCGCTAACATCGCGGAGACGCACAGGTCCGCCAGGCCGTCGGTCGGCTGGTCGCCGCCCTCGGCGGTCTGGACGTGCTGGTCAACAATGCCGGCATCGGCGCACAGGGCGGCGTGGCGGACAACTCCGACGCCGAATGGCATCGCGTTCTGGACGTCAATGTCGTCGGGATGATCCGGTGACTCGCGCCGCGTTACCCGCGCTGCGGGCCGGCGCCGATCCAGCAATCGTGAACGTCGCGTCCATCGCGGCCACTGCAGGGCTCCCCGAACGAGTGCTGTACTCCGCCAGTAAAGGCGCCGTGCTGGCACTCTCCCGCGCGCTGGCGGCCGATTTGCTGCCCGACGGAATTCGCGTGAATGCTGTCAACCCTGGAACGGTCGGCACCGAGTGGATCGACCGGCTACTCGCTGCGGCAGCTGACCCGGCCGCGGAGCGCCGCGCGCTGGAGTCACGCCAGCCGCACGGACGTCTGGTCGAGCCCGATGAGGTCGCCGCGGCGATCGCCTTCCTCGCCTCAGCCGAGGCCGGCTCGGTCACCGGCACGACGCTGGAGGTCGACGGTGGGATGAGCGGGCTGCGAGTGCGCGCACCACGTTAACTCGTCGGTCAGTACTCGATGACGATCGTGGACAGATACTGGAACGGCGTGATCGGAACCGCGTAATGATCCGCGTCCGGCGAGGTAACACCGCTGAGCAGGTTCGCGCCGGTCACCGCGTCGAAGACTGCCGTCGGCGCACCTACCGTCGAGCCGACGAGCCGGATGTCCTTTCGCCAGGTCAGCACCAGGTTGTTCAATGGCATCGGCCTCGGCCCGTTGATCGGGACGGGTGCGGGGTTGTAACTGCTGTCCAGCTGCCACAAGGGGTATTCGGAGGGCGCGACGGTCGGGTGGACGACCTGCACGTGGGCATAGTCGTTGGCGATCGGTACCACCAGGCGCACACCGTGTGACGAAGTCGCGGCCTGAACAAAGAATCCGACCCGGGGCTGAACGGACTGGCCGGCGATGGTCGAGTTCAGAGTTCCGCCGGCCCGGGTCAGCCGAACCGGCGCCCCATTCACCGCCGGTCCCCAGTTGGGCTGGGCGATGAACGCCGCCTTCGCGGCCGCGTTCGTCGTCGCGCTGGACATCCAGTCCGCACCACTCGGATTGGACAGCTTCAGCCCGGGCCAGTCGGAGACGATCGTCCCCAGGGTGCCGGTGGGGTTCGTCGGCGTGTAGAGCACGGAGTAGTCCATCAGCCCGTTCGACACGTACTTGCCGGTGGACGGATTGATGGTGGCGTCACCCAGTTGACCGTCGTCGACGCTGCACACGGGCACGCCGCGCAAGGTCATCAGGTCATAGCCGCCCAGCAGCGGCCACAGCACCGACTGCCAGGAGCGCACCGCTGGATTGCCGGTGCTGACAGAGGTCGCTGCGGCGTCGCGAGCCGCTTCGCTGAAGTGGATGGCGATGTGACGCAGTGGCACCGAGTCCTGCAAGTACGGGGACACCTTGTCGGAGAGCTGGAAGCTGTACTGCAGGGCCAGCGGCGTGATCGAGCCCGGATGTACCGCGCGCGAGGCGGGATCGGTCGCGGTCGGCACACCGCCCACGCCGGGTTGGTAGCTCTTGCCCGCCGCAGGATCGAGCTTTTCGGGCCAGTACCCGATCAACGGCGCGCAGGTTGCTGCGTCCGGCTTGGTGTAGGTACCCGGGCTGCCCACCACCGACGGTTCGGCCGGAGTCGACGGCTGTCCGACGGCCGGCGGGAAGAGGGCAGGCGGGGCTGCCGGCGCGGAGAGGCGGACGTCGTCCTGCCAGGCGATCGGGCAGCCGATCGCCAGAACGCCTCCGTGGGCGAGAGCTCCGGCGGTCGCTGCCAGAACCTGATCGTTGGTCGCAGCGCCGGCGAACCAGGTATGGGTGGGGCGGCCATTAGCGCTGTCGCGCAACACCGTCCAGCCCAGCGACTGCTGCGTGTACGAGGGCGGCACGTACCAGCTGGTGCCGGAGAAGATGCCGGCGGTCATGCCCGGGGTTGGACGCGGTGTCCCACTCGAGCTTGATCGAGTGGGACTGGTGCGGCAGCGAAGTGCGGTGGTAGGGGAGAGTCAGCGCCGCGAGGTAGGCCGTGCCGACGATGCCGACGAAGTTCGTGTTCGCGCTGCGTCCCGCGGTCAGCGCCTGCGCATAGGTGCTCGCAATGAGGTCGGCGCACCATGACCGGTACGCGACGACCACCGGATCCGCGCCACTGAGCGCCGGAGTCGGGTTGGGATAGTTGCCGACCAGCGTCGCGTGTTGGGGGAAGCTCTGCCACGCGTACGTACCCCACGGCCCGTCCAGCGTGGGCAGGTGGATGTAGTCGAAGTATAGGCCGTCGAACTGGTCGATCGTGCCGGCTAGCTCTCCGACCCGACCGGCCAGCACCGCCGCGTACGCCGGGTCGGTGATGTCCAGCCATTTGCCGGCGCTGGTCAGATTAACGGTGCCGGCACGGTCTTTGATGATCAGCCCGGGGATGCCGCCGGATCCGGGCGGCTGGTCGGCTAGGCGCGCATCGGGGTAGTCCTTGTAGTAGCCGATGACGGTCATGGCGTTGCTGTGCGCGTCGGCGACGATCGGCGTGAGCAGGTCCTGCCCCGCCGTCAGGGCGATGCTCGTGGTCCCCAGCGTCGCGCCGTTGCCGACGCACACTTGCGTCCAGACATTGGTCCGCGCTGCAGTCAGGTTCGCCGCAGCCGGATAGTGGCTGGGCCACCAGGGGTCTTCGTCGTGAACCTTGACGTGACGTAGATAGCTGTGTCCGCCCAGGTTCTTCCACGCCGTCGCCCCGCTGGTGTAGCTGCCCGAGGTATACCCGTAGGTCGGGTTGGTGACGAACACGTTCGGGTCTCCGAAACCGACGACCCGGTTCGATTCGAACCAGGTCGGTAGACCACGCACACCGGCGACCGTCGTCGGGTATCCGCCGTTCACGAACCCGCTCGGGGGCAGCGGATTCGGGACGATCGGCGCGGCCGCGGCCAGCGCACGTTCGGGCAGCAGGACCCCTACTCCGAGCGCTCCGGCAACCGCTGCTCCGAACTGCAGAACCTGCCTTCGAGTAGGCCGCAGACCGGCCCCCGTTTCATCATCGTTTTGACCATCGGCTGGACGCGGGAGCTCACTCATCACTGCTGCCTCCTCAGGTATGATGGAGGAAGTATTACCGATCATGCATAATCTGGCTAGACCTGAGTTCACCGCCCCTGCCTCGCTTGCGCACCCGACGACTCCAGCGCGACGTCTCGCCCGTTGCGCACTCGAGGAGGGATAGATCGATGGAAGCACATCTCCCGGCAGGCCCGGCGCCCATCCATCCGACGCGGCGACGAACAGTGCGGGTGGGCCGATCGACGTGCTGGTGCTGACTGAGCTCAACGCCGACGCCCTGATCGATTGCCCTGGCGAGCTTCGATTCGGTCAGGCCGAGCACGAGGTCGATCGGGGCGCCCTCGAGCTTGGTGGTTGTGGCGCGATCACCGCTGCGGCCCTCGCTGCACAGGGCGTTCGGGTCGCGATCAGCGCCACGGCGGGTGCCGACGGCCTGGGTCGCTTCGTCCTCGCCCGGCTCGCCGATCTGGGGGTGGACACCCAGGCGGTCCGGATGGACCCCAGCGGGCCTACCGGAATGACCGTGGTGCTCACCCGACCCGATGGCGATCGCGCCATGCTGACTGCACCGGGCGTCATGCCGACGGTGACGGCCGACGGTGCCCGGTCCGCTCTGGTGCGCCCCAGTCGACACGTTCACGTCAGCTCGTTCTATCTGCAACGTGGTCTGCAGGCGGGGTTGCCGGACCTGTTGGGGCACGCCCGTGCGACAGGCCGGACCACCTCCCTCGATCCGGGCTGGGATCCGGGCCAGCGCTGGGCCTCCATCGCGCCGGTGCTCCCGCACCTCGACTACTTCCTGCCGAACGAGACGGAGTGCCTGCACATCGCTGCAGCTACCGGCTTCCCGGCCGACGACCCCCTGCGCGCTGCGCAGGCGCTCGCTGCGAACGGTCCGACGGTCGTGGTCAAGTTGGGGCAGCGGGGTGCCGCCTGGGTGACGTCCGAGAGCGTCCGGGTGGTCCGCGCCGTACCGGTCGATGTTGTGGAGACGACCGGCGCCGGTGACAACCTGAATGCTGGGGTGATCGCCGGCCTGCTCGACGCGGTCACGGTTGCGGAGATCCTGGCCCGCGGCATCGCGTGTGGCAGCGCCGCCGTGACGGGTGTGGGCGGGACCGGCTGTCTGCTGGACCGGATGTCAGCAGGGCGGTCAGCGGCGTCAGTGCTGTCGCAGCAGTGACCAGTCGGGCTGTTCAGTACCTGACAACCACCAACGCGAGGTTTCGGATCGGCGGTACGGCAATCGTGTAGCCACCACTCGTTGGCGTCATCGCGAGCGTCGTGCTGGTCATCGCTTCCACAGCACTGACCGGCGAGTGCAATGTGGTCGCGCCGAACGTGATCGACCGGGCCAGCTCCACCGTGACACCGGAAAAATCCGGCGGCCGGCGACGCACGGGCGGCACCGTCGCGAGGCGGTCGTCGGGACGCACTACCTGACAGAACTCGAAATCAGCGGTGATGGCGATAACCAGACGTGGCGCGCTGCCGGGCATCGGACGGACGTAAGTGATGGCCCGGCACTGCAAATCCTGACCGTCCACCGTCGCGGACAGATGGTTGACCCGCACCGGGACGTCTGCGGCATGCGCGGCCAGGAACGCATCGATCTGGCTCTCCACGGCCGTCATCGCGGCGAGTTTCGGACCGTTGGGCGTCGGTGCCGGTCTGCTGACCGTCCACCAGTCCAGCCCGCGCGGAGCCGTCATCGCCGTGGCGCCCAAGGCATCCACGCAGGTCCGGAGGTCCCTCGGTAGCTCAGCCGATACGTAGACCAGCCGGTAGCCGTCGACGCATCCAGCACGCAGCTTGCGTGTCGTCCACGATGCCGACCGGCACGCCCCGGGTGGACAGCGTCTCGAAGGCGTGCACAGCCGGCCACTGCACGTCGTTCCAGGCCGCCCGTAGCCGGTCCCCTTGGGTGCGCCCACCGTCGAGTGCCAGCGCGACGGCGTCCCGTGCCTCCTCGCTGTAGTGGATTGCCGCGAAACGCAAAGGCACGGCACCGGCGAGCTGCGCTCCGACGATGTCACCGTCGGAGACGGCGGCACGGATCGCGTTCCACTGAATCGCTCCCGGCCGGTCCACGACCGCATCGGACGGCCCGGACTGCAGCACGGCCGGCCGAGCGGCCGGTGCGACGACGCCGCCGTAGGCCAACCCGGCCCCACACGCCGCCCGCACCTGATCGTCGCTGTTCATGCCACTGAGCCAGAGGAAGAACGGCCGGCCGTTCGCGGCGTCCCGCAGCAGCGTCCAACCGAACGCCCGCGACCAGTCCGGATGTGGCCCCTTCGGCTCGCCGGCCTGACGCCAGAGGGCAGCCTCCTCGCCGCCCTGTTCCGCGGCACCGAACAACCCACCGGTGCGGTCACGGTCCTGGGCCGACGTCCAGTCCGTCTTTGCGCTGTGGATTCGGTGCAGCAGCTTCGTGTTGTGATACGGCAACGTCAAACCTGGGACGTACACCGCGCTGGCCAGGACCAGAAAGTCCGGGTGCCCGCCGGCGACTGCGCCGCGCCAGCCCTCGAACGTGGCCGCGATCGCGTCGCCGCAGTAGCGGATCCAGCGGTAGAAGTTGTCGTCACCGAACGACGCGGTGTCAGGCACTTCTGCGAGGCCCGACTCGGCCAGGAACCTGGCCTCGAGTTGCGTGCCCCGGCCGCCCTCGGCGTCGGGCAGGTGCAAGTAGTCGAAGAACACTCCGCCGAGACCCGCCTCCGCCAGTTCGCCGAGCCGTGTCTCCATGTGCTCGGCATAGCCGGGATGGGTGATGTCGAGCCAGAACCCCAGCCCGCTGAGCCGAGGATCGGGATGTGCGTCGTCGACGATGTAGTCGGGGCGGGGCAATGCCGACTTGCCCGCGTAGATGTGCGGCAGGAACGGCACCCACTGCCACCGTTCATCGCCGTGCGTGTCGTATCGGTCCTGGTGTCGGGCCAGATAGGACGGGCTGTGGGTGAACACCCAGTTGTCCGGGTCTCCAGCGGCCCGCCGATGCTGGTCGGCTATCCGCTTGTCGACATAGCAGCGGTAGAAGCCGATGACGTGCACGTTGACGGTGGCGGCTTCCGCCACCCAGTCGGCCACCAGGTTCGCGCCGGCGGCCAAGGGCACCGGTGCGGGCCGGCGCGTCCATCCCGTCGCACACCACGTTGTCGCGGTCGCCGTCGAAGAGCTCGACGGTCGGTACTCGGGTCGCGGGGTGCCGCACTGGGCCACCACGGGTCCTCGTCCCGCAGCTTCACGTGACGCACGTAGGAGGTCGCACCCAACGCCGCGTAGAGGGCACCGGTCCGGTAGTACGCGTCGCCGCTCGCCCCCGGGGCGCGACGGTCGCGCCCGTGCATTCCCCATCGTGGATCGGCCGGAGCCACCGCCGGTGAGTTGTAGCCGCACACCCGGTGGGCGTCGAACCACTGCGGCAGGGATCGCGGCAGATCACCCACCGGATAGGCGTAGCCGAACGTCGGCACCACCCGATCGGCACTCTGCGATTGCGGCAACTCGGTGCTCAGACGGTTGGCTCGTCCGGCGGCGTCCAACCCGCGGACGGGGTCCAGGCCTGTCCGCAGCGCTCGCTGAGCACCACCCAGTCCGAGACAGGCACATTCGTCGAGCTGAAGTAGCAGAACTCCTGCACTCCCCCGGCCTCGACTGCATCGAGAGTCGCGGCCAACTCGCGCGCGGTGATCGGATCGCCATCGTGCGGTGCGCGTCCACTGTCCAGCCACGGCACGATCCGGGCAGTCGCGTCCGCCGTCTCGCGCCGGACGGCGTCGAGCTCATGAGCGGTCACGCGGGCCAGGAACGAGCTGTCGACCATGACGTCGAACTCCGCCAACCGCTCGACGAGCGGCACGGCGTCACCGAGCACCGCCCGTGTCACCGCGGCTGCGGCCCGGACGGACAGTCCCGGGTTCCAGTTGCACAGTGTGTGCACCCACCGCCAGTAGGTCCCCACCAATCCGTCGTATCCCCGGTGCCAGTAGTAGAGCTTCGGCATCACGACATCGGCGATACGCGCGACGGCGGCGTAGTCGTAGCCGGCCAGGGACGCCAACGCCGGCGTCCGCGGGCACACGGCGAACGCATGCGGACCATCGGACGCACTGACCAACGTCTCGGCAACGGTTCGGTACAGCGCGGTGAGCGTGGCCGTCCGGAAGGACGTGAGCCGAGTCAGCGCATCACCGAACAGGTCGTGCTGGTCCCGATTGCTGTCAGCGTCGGTCAGCTGGTGCAGCCGGGCCGCGACCGCAGCCGCAGCCGCGCGTACGTCTGCCGCATCAAGGTTCAGCGCCGCCGCGGCCCCGTCATCGCCGGGGACCTCGAACAGCGAGCGACGGTTACGCATCTGGGCCATGCCGATCTCGGCGATCTCGAATCCCCAGGCGGGCCCGTCGACGATCACACCGGAGGCGGCCGGGTAGGCGGCCACGGTATCCACCATCCGCGCCATCATCGCGTCCTGGGTGACACCGGGCAGGATGCGATCGCCGTTGTCGTTCAGGTCGCCGGGCGCACCCGTGAACGGGTCGAACAGCCACAGCTCCAGGTCGGCGTCCCGGATCGAGTCGAAGGCGCGGCCGAGTGCCGCGCGAAGCGCGCCATCGTCACCGTCCGGCGCGGCCGGCGGTGCAGTGCCCAGCGACCGATACCAGCGCGGGTCCGGGTCGAAGGTTGCCCGCGGGTCCATGGGTTCCCGGAAGAACCGCGTTCCGCCCGTGTGGGACAGCCGCTGGCCGCACCCGAACAGCATCGGGCCCACCACGACGCCGCTGACGCCCGCATCGCGCCACGCTGGGACCATCGTGGCGAATTCGTGTGCGAGCGTCTCCAGGTTGCGAACGTGGCTCAACCAGAACCGCATGGCATGACCTCCTGCACGTATTATGCATTATGCTTGATCTCATGTCCTGCTTCTCGCCCGCCCCGTGCTCGACATCGAGCCACCGTCCATGAGCACCGTCGAACTCAGCGGGCTTCTGGTCATCCCGGTCACACCGTTCGCGGCGGACGGTTCCGTGCACACCGTCGACCTCGCGCGGCAGGTGGAGTTCTGTGTCAGCTCGGGCGCGGACGGGATCGTCTACCCCGCAGTGGTGAGCGAATTCTTCACGCTCAGCGAGGACGAGCGGCGCACCGCCCTGCGCACTGTCATCGACGCGGCCGCCGGCGCCGTCCCGGTGGTGGCCGGGGTCGCCGCGCCGTCGGGCCAACTGGCCGCGCAACTGGCCGAGCACGCAGCCGGGTTGGGTTGCGCCGCCGTCATGGCGATGCCGCCGTACGTCAGCCATTTCTTCAGCATGCCGGCCGCCGATGTGGTCACCTACTACGACCGGATCGCCTCGGCCGGCCTGCCGATCATCGCCCAGAACGCACGCATCGGCCACCAGCTGCAGTCTGACCGACCTCGGCCTGCTGCTCGACGGCGTGCCCCAGATCCGCTGGCTGAAGCAGGAGGTCGGCGTCTCCACTCATGCGGTGTCGGCGGCTGTCGAACGCTTCGGCTCGCGCCTGGACGGTGTGTTCGCCGGGCTCGGATCGATCTGGTTGGTCAACGAACTCGACCGCGGCGCGACCGGCACCATGCCCGCGCCGCCGTACGTCGACATCATCGCCGACGCCCTACGCGACTACACCTCCGGCGACCGCACTGCGGCGGTGGAGCGGCTCACCCCGCTGGGCGCCCTCTTCACGTACGAGCTGCTGTACAACGTCGAGGTGATCAAGTACATCCTGGTCCGGCGCGGGGTGATCAGCTCGACGATCTGCCGAGCCCCGGTTCCCGGACTCGACGCCGTCGACCGCCGGACGATCGGCGAGGCGGCGGCCGCCATCGGACTATAGGACCAGGAAAGCGAGAGCATCATGTCGACCAGCCCGGCCTCCCACCCGGACCGCACGTGTACGTCACCGGCCTACGACGGCATGAAGATGTACCTGGGCGACATCCACAATCACTGCGGCATCAGCTACGGACACGGCACGATCGAGGAGGCGTACGCGAACGCCAAGCTGCAGCTCGACTTCGCCAGCGTGACCGGACACTCGTCCTGGCATGACATGCCACGCGACCAGCCCGAGGCCGCGGACATCGTCGCCTATCACGACGCCGGCTTCGCCCGACTGGCCGACTGCTGGGACCACGTCCAGGACGTCACCGAGTCCGTCCACACCCCCGGGTCGTTCGTGAGCCTGCTGTCGTTCGAGTGGCACAGCTCGACGTTCGGGGATCACTGCGTCTACTACAACGACGCGCGCGGACCCTTGCTGTACGCCGATTCCATCACCGAATTGCACCGCCGGCTGCGCGACCTGCGCGACAACGGCACCGATGTGATGGCGCTTCCCCATCACATCGGCTACGCACAGGGCCGGCGCGGGATCAACTGGTCGGTCTTCGATCCGGAGTTCTCCCCGGTCATCGAGATCATGTCGATGCACGGTTGCGCTGAGTCGGCCACCGCGCCCCGGCCGTACCTGCACGACATGGGGCCGAGGCTGTCCGATCAGACGGCTATCGCCGGCCTCCGGCAGGGCCACCGGTTCGGGTTCATCGGCTCGACCGACCACCACAGCGCCCATCCGGGCAGTTTCGGCTACGGCCGGATCGCCGCGTGGGCCTCGGACCTGACCCGGGAGGCGATCTGGGACGCCATCCAGGCCCGGCGGGTCTACGCCGTGACCGGCGATCCCATCACCGTGGGTTTCGACGTCGACGGAACCCCGATGGGCTGCGTGTTCGACACCAACGACCGGCGCCGCATCAGCGCCGAGATTCACGGCACCGCCCCGATCGACTACGTGGAGTTGACCCGCGACGGTGTGGGGGTGCATCGGATGAGCGGCACCGACCTGCCAACCGCGGGCGCCTTCTCCGGCGTGGTCAGCCTGGCCCTTGGTTGGGGGCAACCACCGACATCGGTCGAGTGGGACGTGAACGTCCAGATCGAGAACGGCAATCTGGACGAGGTGGTTCCCCGTCTGCGGGGTGCAGACATCGTCAATCGCAGCAAGGATGCCCCGTCCGATTTCCGGTTCTCCGACTGGTTCCGTGACAGCGACGGCGGGGTGTCGCTGCGCACGACCAGCCGGCCGAATCCCAACGTCGTCACCGACTCGACGCAAGGCATGGCATTGCGGATCAGCGGTGACGATCAGACCGTCGTGGCAGCATCGATCAACGGAGTAACAGTCCGTGAGCACATTGGAGATCTCCGGCGCCGATCGGTCGGCGGCTCCCTGGGCAGCATCGTGTCTGGCGCGTGGACGCTCGGTCCGGCAGTGGACGAGAACCGGCTGCGGATTGACTTCGAGTTCGACGACGACACCAGGATCGACCCGGGTAGCTGGTACTCACTGCGCGTGCGTCAACACAACGACCAATGGGCCTGGACGTCGCCGATCTGGGCCGGCTGAGACGGAGCAGCCAACTCAGCCGCCGCCGATCTCGGCGTCATAGGTGACGGTGAAGCTGCGGTCCCACGCCTCGCCGGCCGGGGCACGCAGCCACGAACGCCTCGCGTCGAACGGCGGCTGTGCGTCCCACGGTTGGTCCAGACCCTGTCGGCGGGCGTGATGCAAGAACGCGCGGCGACTCTGACTGGCTTCCACCTCACCCTTGACCTTCTCGCCGTCCCACCCATCCAGACAGCGCTCGGCCAGCCTGTCCCGGCGGGCGGCGGCCGCTGGGTCGGCGTGGACGTCCTGCCACTCGTCAGGATCGGCGCCGAGGTCGTACAACTGTTCGTCCTCGCCCACGGTTGCGATGTACTTGGCCGACGTCGTCACCGCGGCGCGAATCGGAGCGACCGTTCCCTCACCGTTGTTCTCGATGATCACAGCCCGCTCCGGGTCACCGGGCGCCCCGCGCAGTTGGGGAACCAGGCTGGCGCCGGTGTGACGCCGATCGGCCAGCGCCTCGGGCATCTCCAGGCCGGACAGCTCGACGACGGTCGGGAACATGTCGACCAGGGACACCGCTTGTTCCACTGTGGACCCGGCCCGGATGTCCGGCCCGGCCACGATCAACGGGATCCGCGACGACCACTCGCGCAGGGTCCGTTTGAAGAACATCCCGTGTTCGCCGAGCATGTCACCGTGGTCGCTGGTGAACATGACCACGGTGTCCTCGCGCTGACCGAGCACATCGAGTTCATCGAGCAACTCACCGACCCGGTCGTCGATGTAGCTGGTCATCGCATACGAGGCGCGTCGAGTGCGGTACACATCGTCATCGGTCAGCGGGGTGACGTCCACGCCGTGGTAGGTGTTGGCCCACCAGTCGGTGACGTGGCTGCTCGCCCCGGCCGGCGCGGGTGTGGGCAGCGAGATCTCCCGGCCTTCGTAGCGATCCCAGTACCGCGGTGTGGGCGCGTACGGGTCGTGCGGCTGGGTGTACGAGACGCACACGAACCACGGCGCGGTGGCCCGCGGACCCCGCCGCCGGGCCAGCTGGCGCAATCGCTCCAGCGCACGGAAGTGCACTTCCTCGTCGTAATCCATCTGGTACGTCGAGGGAAGCGGTCCGGCCCATCGCATCATCTCGGCGGCTTGCGGCCGATTCTGGTGCGCGTCGGCACCGCCTTGCTGGAACCGTCGAGGCGGGTTGCCCTGCGCCGACCAACTGCTGGCCCACAGGAAGTCACTGGGATATATATCCGCGGTGAGTCGCTCCTCCAGACCGTGATGCTGGTCCGGCCCGACGAAGTGCATCTTCCCCGACAGTGCAGTCTGGTAGCCGCCGGCCCGCAGCACGTGGGCAAAGGTCGGCGTTCCGGCGGCCAGCTCTTCGGCGTTGTCGTTGACCGGGATGTCGCTGGCGAGCATGCCGGTGAACAACGCCGCCCGCGACGGCGCGCACAGCGGCGCCGGACAGTAGGCGTGTCGAAACCTCGTCCCCGACCGGGCCAGGGAGTCCAGGTTCGGGGTGAGCACGTCGGGGTTGCCGTACGGGCCGGTCGCGAGGGCCGACAACTGGTCCGCCATGACGAGCAGGATGTTCGGTCCGGTCATGCCGTCTCCATCTGCTGGATCATACATGCTGTATAACTTGGAGCCAGGGAGGCACCATGCGCCGTACCGCCTATCAACCAGCCACCGGCCCCACACCCAAAGCGCCATACAGTCCGGTGGTCCGCATCGGCGACTTGGTGGCCGTCTCCGGCCAGGTGGGATACCGCAACGACGGGTCCCTCGCCGGTGACGACATCCGGTCGCAGACGATCCAGACCCTGACCAACCTCGAAGCCGCACTCCACGCGGCCGGCGCGTCGCCGGACAGCGTGCTGAAGTGCACGGTGTACCTCAGGAATCTCGGCGACTTCGCGGTGGTCAATGAGCTCTACCGCGAGTTCTTCGCCGAGCCCTTCCCGGCTCGCACCGCCATCGGCGTCGAACTCAACTTCGGTTTGTTGATCGAGATCGACGCACTTGCGGTGTCCGCCGACCCGAGCGGCTGATGCGCGAGGCCGGATGAGCGTCGGCCCGGCCGATCAGCCGGCGTCGAGGCCGAGCCCGCGCAGGTCGGCGTACTTGCCCTGCTGCTCAGCCGCATACAGCCGCCAGATCACCCGCATCGATTGCAGGGCCCGCCGAGCGTCGGTGATCGGCCGTTCACCCGCCGTGATGCAGTGCAGGAAATGCAGCTGTTCACGGTGGAGGAACTTCGCGCGCTCCGGGACCTCTGCCATGGTCTCGACCGAGTCGGCGGTCAGCACCTGCAGGCGCCCACCGCGCAGATCCAGCTCCAGCGTCGCATCAGCGCACTGCACGACGAAGTCGTTGACGCCCGTCGGCCGGCGCGCCTGCTCGGTGGCGAAGTACCGGCCGATGCGCCCGCCGGCGAAGTCGATCGTGACCTCGCAGATGTGCTCGGCCACGCCGGGCTGTGGATGGCCCAGGAACGTGCCGCGCAGCGGATCACCCAGGACGGCCAGCAGCAGGTCCACATAGTGGCAGCCGTGGCTGAACAGAATGCCGCCACCGCGCTCGGCCGGATTCCCTCGCCACCCACGTGGTCCGCCTTGGACGCCACGCTGTTCGGTCCGCACGCTGGCATGGAACGCCTCGCCGTAACGGCCGCTCGTCACGACCGATTGCAACGCCTCGACGAGCGGGTTGAACCGCAGCGTGTAGCCACACATCAACAGGACGCCGTGTTGGTCCGCAATCGACACGAGCTCGAGCGCGTCGGACTCGGTCAGCGCGAGCGGTTTCTCCATCAGCACGTGCCGGCCCGCCCGCAACGCGTCGCGGCCGATAGGCACGTGAGCTGAATGCGGCGCTGCGACGATCACCGCATCGACTTCGGGCAGCAGGTCCCGATAGTCGGTGAATGCCCGAACCTCTGGGAACTCGGCGGCCAGCCGCGCTGCTGCATCGGACTGAGGATCGGCGACCGCAACCAGCCGGGCGGTATCGCCCAGCGACGCGATCGCCTGCGCATGGCGGCTGCCGAACACCCCGCAGCCGATAACGCCGATGCGGATGCTCACCGTTGCCTCCTCAACCTAAACACGTACGACCACGGCACCAGGCCGTGGCGCGTCGATCACGTCGCCGTTGCCGACGACCTGGCAGCCATTGATGACCACGTTGGTGATGCCCACCGGCGCCGTCATCGGCTCGGCGTAGGTCGCCCGCGCATCGACGCGCTCGAGGTCGAAGCAGACCAGGTCAGCGGCGTTGCCCTCCCGGATCAGTCCGCGATCGTGCGCGCCGATGATCGACGCAGGCAGGGAGGTCAGCTTCCGGACGGCCTCGTGCAGAGGGACCAGCCGCTCGTCGCGGACGTAGTGGCCGAGGAATCGCGGGATGGCACCCCATCCGCGCGGATGCGGCCGGTCCCCGACCAGGATCGCGTCGGTGCCCACGGCATGCCAGGGCGAGGCGAGCATGGTCCGCACGTTCGCCTCGTCACCGGCGAAGTTCAGCGCGCCCGCCCGCAAGCCTGCCGTGGCCAGGACGTCCCAGTAGACCTCGAACGGCGTCCGCCCCCGTGCTGCGGCGATGTCGGCGATGCAGCGACCGGCGTCCTGCGCGTACGGCGAGCCGGGCGCGGAGCTGAGTTGCAGAAGAGTCCAATCGATGGGCACGCCGTGCGCACCATCGGAGCCGGTGTCCTCCAACTCGGTGCAGATCGCGCTGCGCTGCTGGTCGCTGAACGCCGCCACGCCGGATCGGGTGAACTCCCCCGCCGCCCACGTCGGCAGGAACGCGGCGAGGTAGGTGGCGCCGGCGGTGTACGGATACGAGTCCAAGGTGATCTGCGCGCCTTTGTCGCGAGCAGCGCCGATCATCGCCAACAACTCATCGGCTCGGCCGCGATTCTCGGCATGATTCAGGTTGGCGTGGGTGAGGTGGACGCGGACACCGGTACTCAGGGCGAGGGCGATGAACTCGCAGTAGGCGGCCATCGCACCGCGGCCGTAGCTGCGCAGGTGGGGCGAGAGGTATCCACCGAACCGAGCGACCGACTCGGCGACGGCACGCACCTCTCGGTCGTCAGCGGCGCTGGCTGGCGCGTAGGTGAGCCCGAACGATGCACCGACCGCACCTTGCTCCATGCCCTCAGCGACGGCGTCGCGCAACCGGGCGAGTTCGTCGTCGAGCAGCGGCCGGGCGTCGTAACCGGCGATAGCGATGCGGATGTTGCCGTGCGGCACGAGATAGGCGATGTTTGCGAACAACCGTCCGCGCAATGCCGCCAGGTAGTCCCCGACGCTGACCGGTCCGGATGTGTGCGGCCCGTTCCACGCTTCGATCTGCCGGCAGATCGCGCCGGCGGTCTCCGCGTCGGGGAACGGTGCATAGCTGAGTCCGTCCTGACCATGGACCTCGAGCGTGATGCCCTGGTGACGTTTCGCCGCATACCGCGGAGCTGCGCCCACCACGGCCAGTTCCGAATGCGCGTGCATGTCCACGAATCCGGGCGCCACGATCAGCCCGGTCGCATCGATCACCTCGCGGGCGGGGAGTTCGGGGGTCAGTCCGACGGCCATGATGCGCCCGTCGCGCACGCCGACCCCGGGATTGGGCACGCCGGGCCATCCGGAACCATCCATCAGCAGTCCGCCGTGCACTGCTAGATCGAGCACGTCATTAGAGTAACATGCATAATGCATGATAGGAGGCCACGTGCTCGGAGTGGGGATCATCGGCACGGGCTGGGTCAGCACTGCTTATCTGGCGGCGTTCGCGGCTGAGCCGCGGACCACCGTTCGGGGCATCGTCGCCCGACGCACCGGAGCGGGCACCCGGCTGCTCGAGCAGGCCGGCATCCGTGCCGCCGTGGAATACCCCGACGTCGATGCCATGCTCGCCGACTCCGCTATCGACATCGTGGTCTCAGCCACGACACCGGACGTCCGTGCCGACCATGTCTGCGCCGCAGCCGAGAGCGGTCGGCATGTCGTCATCGAAAAGCCGGTCGGGCTGAATCGGCAGGACGTGCGCCGGATGCACGACGCGGTGCGATCAGCGGGTGTGCGATCGGTCAGCTCGTTCGTGCTGCGGTGGCATCCGTTGTTCGAACACATTCACGCTTTGGTACAGAGCAACCAACTGGGGAAACTCGTCTACCTCGAGGCCGACTACCGGCACGCTGTCGAGGTGAGCGAACGAGGTGGGAGGGACTGGCATCTCGGACACCAGTTCCCGCTGAGCGCCTTCCTCACCGGCGGGTGCCACGCGGTCGACACCCTTCGGTTCCTCGCCGGATCGGACATCGTCGAGGTGAGCGCCATTGCCGGTCCGCCGCGGCGCAACCCGGACTATGCGTACCCCCCGAACGCGGTCGCCACCTGCCGTTTCGCCGACGGGGCGATCGGCAAGGTCTCGGCCCTCCAGGACGGCCACTTCCCGTACCAGTTCCATGCCCGGTTGTTCGGGACGAGCGGCAGCGTCGATGACGATCGCTGGTTTCCCGCCGACGCGGGCCTGGAGAGCGGTTTCCGCTCGCTGAACATCGCGCCTCCCGGCAGTGGCGATGTCGCCGACCACCCGTTCCGTCGAGAAGTCAGCCATTTCGTCGATTGCATCGAGTCCGAGACGGAGTCGCACGCATCCATCTTCGACGCCGCCCGCACAATGGCGGCCTGTTTCGCGATCGACGACTCCATTGCATCCGGCGGCAAGCCCGTCCCGGTCGAAGCGATCTGACCTGCTCCGCTCGGTTCAGCCGAGACCGATCGGCACCGACCGCGGTGGCGCGCCGCCATCGTCGACAAGGACTCCGGACGTCCACTTGTCGAAGGTCGTGCACGGATGCGAGACGCCGAAACCGATCCAGTCGCCCGGCTCCAGCTCCGCATTGATCTGTACCACGGCATGTTGGTCGCTGAGCCGAATCGTCTGTGCGGACCGGGCTGATCGCCATCGCCCAGCGCTGACGTATCCCAGCGGTATCGGGTCACCGTGGTCGTGCGAGACGTCGCGGCGGCCGACATCGACGACGACGAGCCCGACCTCCGGCGCGGACAGCACCCGGCCCCAGACCTCGGCCACCGGCTGCAGTGAGTACGGCGAGCCGCTTCGGCTGAACGGACTCAGCTGCTCGTACAGCCCGTGGTCGTGCGCGACGTAACAGCCCGGACGCAACACGACGACGACGCCCGTTCCGACGAACTGATCCACTACCAGGTCGAAGTAGGCACTGCCGCCGGCGCTGACCAACACCCCGCCGCGATGAGGCTGGATCAGTCCGGCACCGAGCAGGACCCGTCGCACCTCGTCGAGGGTCGCGAGGAAGGCGATGACCGCGCTCGCCGCTGCGGAGTCGCCCACGACAGCTGGGGCGATCCCTTCGTAGCCGCTCACCCCGGCCACCGGGACACCGGCCTGGTTCGCCTTCGTCGCCACGTCGAGGGCAGCGGCCACCGTGCGCGCTCCGGTACGACCGCCGGGCAGTCCCACTTCCACCAAGGCGGCCCAGCGACCGGCCGTCGACACGCTACGACCGAGAGTGTCGGCCAGCAGCCGCACCCCTGCGTGGCTGTCGATCCAACAGAGAAACTCGAAGTCGGCATCGGCCACCAGTTCCTCGTCCACCCAGCGCAGGAACCGCGCACTGACGACCGGGTTGGCCAGCACGATCCGGCGCGCGCCGAGCGCGCGAACTGCCCGTGCCTGTGCCGGCGTGGCCACCGAGATCCCCCACACGCCGGAGTGGAGCTGACGGGTCACGATCTCCGGGCACAACGTCGTCTTCGCGTGTGGCGCGAGCACCACGCCACGGTCGGCGCAGAATCGATTCATCTCCGCAATGTTGTGATCAACCGCCGCAGAGCGGATGACCAGCAGCGGCGACTCGGAGACAGCAGTCAGGCCCACCACCGGGTCGACCGATGAGCTCGTCACCCGTTTCCCGGGGCGTCGCCCGGAGGCTCGTTGCACCAACGCGAGATGAACCGCGCCAGGATCCGCCCGAGGTCGATGACATCGGCCGTGTCGACATACTCGTCCGGCGCGTGCGCACCACCGCCGCCCGGGCCGAGCACAATCGCCGGAGTCGGACTGTGCAGGTTGAACATGTAGGCGTCGCAGGCGAACGGCGCACCGCGCAGCCGGAACGCCCGGCCGGCGACCGTCTCGTACGCCGCCTCGAGGACTGCCAGCGCCGGGTGATCCAGCGGCATATTGCTGCCGGGGAGGAACCGGGTGGTCGGGGTCAGCGTGAGCTCGACGCCGCGCGTCGCCGGATCGGCATCGAGTGCCGCGCGGACATGGGACAGCAGAGCCGCGTCGAACTCCTCCGCCGTGACACCGGGAAGCGTCTCAGCCCAGAGGTGCAAGTAGGTGCTCTCCGGTGTCGCGATCGCCTCCTCGTAGGTCGTGCCGCCGCCGCCGACCTGATTCAGGTACAGCGGCAACGGACCGGTCTCCCGGAACAGCTCCGGGCCGACGGCGTCTGTGTTGCGGGCGTCGTTGAACTCGGCCAGCGCACAGATGACCCGTCCCAGCCCGCGGATCGCATCGGGCGGGTTCTCCCCATGGAAGGCCATACCGGTCCCACCGCGCAGGTGTAGGTAGGCCTCACGACCTCCCCGGTGCGCCGGACACACGTCGAGGTGGGTCGGTTCGCTGTTGATCCCGATGTCGGCGTTGTAGCCACGCAGCCGTGCGGCCAGCACACCATTGGAGCCGCCGAACTCCTCGTCGACGACACTCTCGACGATCACGTCGCCGAGACGCGGCACACCGAGTTCGGTCAGGCATCGGATCGCGAACAGGTGGCTGGCCAGGCAGGCCTTGGTGTCGTAGCTGCCACGCCCGTAGAGCCGTCCGTCGTCTACCGCTCCGCTGAACGGACCCGGTCCGGACCAGGCGTCTGACTGCGCGGCCACCGTGTCCACGTGCGTCGACAGCAACAGCGACCGACCACCGCCGGTTCCCGGGAACACGCCGACGACGTTCGGGCGATCCCGATACGAACGGGGCGAGCCGTTGATCTCAGCCGAGTAGGCCGGATGATCCCGCAGTTCCGGGACGTCGTCAGGAGTGAAGAGGTCCACCTGCGCACCCTGGGCGCGCATCCGCTCGGCAAGCCATTGCTGGCCGGCCAGCTCATGTCCCCAGGGCGGTTGGTTCTCGGTGGGGATACGAACGAGGTCGGCCGCGAACTCGATGATCTCGTCCGCGTGATCGGTCATCCACGCGTCGATCTCGTCGTCATACATCGGATCGCCACCTCTTCCTGTCAGAACGCGGTCTGGCCGCCGTCGATGGTCAAGGTTGCGCCGGTGATGAAGCTCGCTTCGTCCGAGGCCAGGAACGCAATTGCTGCCGCGACTTCGTCGGCGCGGCCGACCCGACCCAGCGGAATGTGGCTCGCGATGTACTCCTGCACGACCTCCGGAGGGTCGATCCCCCGTGCCATCGGTGTGTCGATGTAACCAGGGCAGACCGCGTTCACGGTGACGCCGTGTTGCGCCAGGTCGAGTGCCATCGACTTGGCCAGCAGAGTCACACCGCCCTTCGACGCGTTGTACGACGCGTAGTTCGGCTCGCCCACCAGGCCGTTCGTCGAGGATGTGACCACGATGCGGCCCCGACGGCGAGGAATCATCTCGGCGGCAACGCGTTGGCAGACGACGAACATCCCGGTGAGGTTGACGTCGAGGGTGCGGCGCCACTCGACCATCGTCACGTCCATGAACGGCGTCTCGTACGCGATGCCCGCGTTGCTGACGAGGACGTCGATCTGCGGAAGGAACTCGTTCGCCGCAATCACCATCGCATCGACGTCAGTCGTGCTGCCTACATCCCCGGACCAGCCGAGTACCTGCGGCGCGCGATCGCCGTTGAGCCGCTGCACCTCTTCGTGCAACACACTGGCGTCGATGTCCATGACAACGACGCGAAAGCCCCGGGCGAGCAGCGCGGTCGTGGCGGCGAGGCCTATGCCGCTGGCTCCGCCGGTGACGATTGCCCCGCGGGGTTCCGATTCGTCACCGCTCATGATTCGCTCCGCTCTCGGCCGCGGACCGGAGCCGGGCCAAAAGGCGAAGGCTCTCCTGCTCGGCGTACTGGTCCAGACCAGGATCCACGGGCTCGAGCCGAGTCACCTGATCGATGACGTTCTGTTGCTGGAGCAGGTACTTCTCGGTCGAGATGAACGTGTCGAGAGTCGCTTGCAGCCCGATCAGGGCCGACAGCTGGCCGCCGATGCGGTAGGTCGTGTCCTCGTCTCCGGCATGCAGCGCCTCCCACAGTCGCTGCACGGCCCAGCACACGTCCGGGCCGGGCATCGTCCCGGTGATCCCGCGGCGGAAACTGTCGACGAGGTTCAGGCCACCGGACCCGTCGAAGATCGGCGCGGCGCCCTCGGTCTGCCGTTGCAGGGCAGAGATGACCGGACCGACCGGAGCGGCTTCCGGCTTGAAGTAGGTGCGCTGCGGATGTTCGTGGAACAAGCGCACCTGGACTTCGGTGGCCAAGGGTCGGCCCACATAGCCGCTGGCATCCTGAATGATCACGGGAAGGCCGACAGCATCGTAAATGGCCAGGTAGTGACGCAGGATGGCCTCGTCACCGACGTTCGCGACCAGCGGAGGGGTGGCCATCACACCCGCCGCACCGACAGCTTCGGCCCGGCGAGCCGCACGCACGGTCCCTCGTGTGCTTTCGGCTCCGCAGCTGACGACCGCCGGCTTGCCGGCCTCCCCGGCGTAACGGCAGACGAGTTCGGTCAGCAGCTCACGATCACGGTCGGCGAGTTTCAACCATTCCGACACCATGCCGGTGGCGACCCCGGCGACACCATGCCCGAAGATCCAGGCAATCTCTCGCGCCAGCCCGTCTTCGTCGACGGATTGATCCAGCCCGAGTGGAGTGACGAGCACGGGGAAGACGCCCCGCAGTTGTGGGTCCAGGGTCATAAGGTCGACATCCTTCGGCGGTCGGCTTCGGGTGCACTCTGCGGTGGGTTCTTGGCCGCCCGGCGCGCGGTGACCGGCCATCTGCCGACGACTCGATCTCGCCGGGTCGCGATTAGCTCGTCGAACATGCTCACCACCCCGCAAGCGTGATTGGGGATGATACGAAGTCGCGACCCGATAGGTATATCCACGCCCGCCGGGACGGCGGCGACGGCGTGCTCCTCGTGCAGTTCGACCACTCGCAACGTGGGCCTGCCCGCAGCGATCCCGTAGTCACCGTCAGGGGTGGGGTCACTGGTGAGCGTCTTGGTGCCCAGATCGAGCACGGCGCGGGAGGGGGTCGGCCGGCTCACCACTGTCGCCAGAACAGTGAGCGCACAGTCGTCCAGGGTTCCCCAGCCGAGGTGCACCATGGTGCGGTCGGAGAACACGTAGGTCCCGGGCCGCAACTCGGTGATGCCCGCCATATCGGCAGCGTGCTGGCTCGTCGGTGTTGCTCCCGCGCTGAGTTCGGCAACGCTGAAGCCGGCCTCGCGAAGCCGCTCGGCATATCCCACCAGCTGGGCTGCCTCCCCACGGGCGCAATCGCGAAGGTCTGAAGGCGACGCCTGGTAGCTCTGACCGGCGTAGCCCATCAGGCCGCGAAACCGGATGTTGGGCAGCCGAACGGTGCGCCGGGCCAATGCCAGGAGCTCGCGATAGGACTGCACGCCGCACCGCCCCATGCCGCTGTCCACTTCGAGTCGCACACCGATCTCCACGCCGTGCGCCCGAGCACCACGGGAGATGCCCTCGACAACCACTCTGGAATCGGCGGCCACCCGAATGTCGGCGACGGCAGCGAGGCGGCACAGGCGGGCCACCTTGGCCGAACCGACGATGGGGTAGGCCACGAACACATCCGTTATCCCGGCGGCAACCATCACCTCGGCTTCGTCCAGGGTCGCAACCGTGACCCCTCGACATCCGGCGGCAACCTGCAACCGCGCGATCTGAGGAGTCTTGTGGGTCTTGATGTGTGGGCGTAGTGCCATGCCGGCGTCGCGGGCGATCCGCGCCATCCTGTCGATGTTGCGGTGAAGGACATCGAGATCGACGATCGCCGCGGGACTCTGAGCAGCATCGTCCGCGAGGCTCATCGAGATCTCCGATATCGCTCGCGCATCAGGGCCGCACGGCTCGTGGGCGACGTCAGCACTAGGACGGTCGTGGCCGACCGATGACCTGGTACTCCGGCAGGAGGCCGATGCTGTCCTGGTCGATCGGTTGGAACCCGAGACCGAGCGCCGGCGATCCGCTCTGCAGCCGGAAGTTTCCGGTGGCCGGATCGACGAACAGCGGATCGCCAACGGCAGAGTGCTGGTCGTACTTGTTGCCGAACAGTGTCTTCCAGTTGGTGTACGTGTCATCCGGATCCGGGTTGTAGGGCCAGTGTTGTGCGGAGATGCCGTCCATCAGATACAGCCCGGAGGCGTCGAAGAAGAGGTTGTAGTCCGACTCCGACACGGTGTCGTCGGTGCTGATCCAACTGTTGCCGAAACCAAATCCCGGGTTGGCGTGGAAGCTGTACAGCGCACCGCGGGCCACGGTGCGTGCCGCCCAGACGTTCGGCGAGACGCCGCCCTTGCAGTAAATGATGTTGCGCTTATAGACATGGTTCATCGGGCGCACCGTGCCGCCGTAGGCGTAATCGGTCACCGCGCCACCAGAGCCGAACGTGGCGACGAAGATGTTGTTCTCGATCACCTGGTAGGTGGAGCTCACGAAGATGGGGCTCTTATCGATGGCGTCGCCGATCTCATACACGACGTTGTTCGTAACGGTGGTGTAGTCGGAGTTGCCGTCGAGGTAGATACCGAAGCTGCTGCCGGGATTCAAGTCTCCGATGTCGGCCGGTACGTGGATGTCGTGGATCCGGTTGTTGTCTATGAGGTTGTCACGGCCAGGGTTGTTGAGAGTGATGCCTCCGGTGTCGGTGCTGCCCTGATTGACGTGCGAGACATCGTTGAAGGCGATGAGATTCGACTGGCTCGTGCGGTAGTCCCAGTGGTTGGCCCAGGTGACCGTGGTCGTGCCGATCACGCTGCCCACCAATGGGCCGTCGCCCTTGATCGCGATTCCGTATCGAGGCATCTCGCGGATCAGATTGTGCGATATCTCGTTCTCGCCGCTCTGGTTGAGCAGGATGCCCGCGCCGTGTCCTACCAGGAGGCCGCCATGATGGAGGTAGTTGTTCGAGACATGGTTGGCCTTGTTGTCGTAGACCTGCGCTCCGGCACTGTCGAGCGTTCCGACCTTGGAGCCGATCATCAGAACGCCGAAGTAGCCGAAGTGGGCGATCTCGTTGCTGCTGATTACGTTCTGCTGCGCCATCGCATCCAGCACGACACCGCACAGGCCGACATTGCCGATGTTGCACCGCCGCACCGTGTTACCGGTGGCATTGGTCAGGTAGATGGCGCCCTTGCGGTAGGTCGGAGCGGGCTGGTTCCATACCGGCCGGCCGTCGACGAAGGTGCCGGTGAAGTCGGAGCAGTTGAAGCTCAGCCCGTCGATGATGATGTCGTGGACGGGCGCGGTGGGCGATGACCCCTTCAGCTGGAAGATGTTCTGCATCCGTGGAGCCACGATCTCTTGATGATTGATCGCGCCGTCCGGCCAGTAGTACAGGATCCCAGCCGTCTTATCGAGGTAGAACTCGCTCAGGACGGTTGAGCTCGGCCTTGACACCCTGGATGAAGTATCGGTTACCCGGCCCGATGTTGAGGATCGTGTTATCGGTGAGCGTGATCGTCCTGGTCGCGGCATCGATGCTCGCGATCGGCACGACGTCGGTCCAGGTAACGTTGTTGTTCGGCGACGCCCAGATCCACACCTGGGCGCCATCGAGATTCGTCCAGGTGGGAAGCGTGCCCTGCTCGTAGGTGAATTGCTTGAGCGAATTGGCGCCGACCGTGGCGACCCGCAGGTAGCCCTCGTTCGGGTAGCGCGCCTTGGTCTGCAGATGACCGTTCGCATACAGCGTGTCGAACGACCAGCTCCCGTTCGCCACCTCGGGCAGCGTGACCTGGTAGACGTTGCCCGGGAAGCCTGAGGCGCGCGTCCAGCCGGTAAGCCGGGTACCGCCGACGATGCGCGGGACTTCGCCGGGGTAGTTGGTGTAGATGACGCTGTGACCGTCGGTCCCCGAGTCGTGTTCGTCGAACGTGACCGGAGACTGCAGGTAGTAGTTGCCGCCGCGAAGCATGACGACGACATCGGCCGTCATTCCGTCTGCGATCTTCGAGCGCACCGCTTGCCGGGCCCGGTCGATCGTCAGGAATGGCGCCTTCTTCGTTCCCGGATTCGTGTCGTCCCCGTCCGGCGCGACGTACAGGTCGGCTGTGCCGTTGCGGGCCGGCGAGGCGAGCGCATTGCCGATGTGCGCCGAGACGTAGGCACCGGCGACTACCGCGCTGCCCAGCTCCAGGAACCGGCGTCTCGGCATACCTGCGCGAGCCCTTGCAGTGGATCCCTCTCCTGGCTGAACGTCCACTGTCGCTCCCATCGCTGCACGGCAGTGGCAGATTGCGACGCCGCTCTGATCGAGTCCATACATTCTGAAGTATTATGCATCGTGCATGATGCCGTCAAGCCTCGGTCGAGCCTCAGTCGGCAGCGGGTCTGCTCTATCGGCGCGCGATCTGGCGCAGCCGGGGCCGGTTCGGTCAGGTCGGCTGCGCCGCAACGACGTCGATCTCCACGAGGATCCCCAACAGGTTCGATCCCACCGTGGTACGCACCGGGAGCGGGTCGCTGAAGTGCTCGCGGTAGACCTCGTCGAATGCCGCGAAATCCCGGTCGACCTCCTGGAGGTGGACCGTCGTTTTGACTACATCGGACAGATCTAAGTCCGGCCGCAGGCGAGCACCGCCGCGATGTTCGCCAACGTGACGGCAGTCTGTTCCCGGATGGTGTCGCCGACGACTGCTCCGGTTTCCGGATCCAAAGGGCCCATGCCCGAGGTGAAGACGAAACCGCCGGCAGCGATTGCCTGCGAGTAGGCCCCACTGGGTGCAGCAGCACCATCGGTCCGAATGGGTTGTCCGGTCATTGCGCATAACCTCCATCAGTGCGAAGCGATGGCCAGGATGCGCAGTTGATCGACACCGCTGCGCGCCCTACTGATCGCGGTGGGCTACTCGAACCTGATCGGCTGAACCGGGCCGCCGGTGCTGATCGCCTGGTCGATCGCGATCGCGACGGACGCCGCATTGGCACCGTCGAACACCGACACCAGTGGCTCCTTGTCCTCTCGGATGCTGCGAGCGAAGTGTTCGACCTCGGGCTCATAGGGATGACCCGGATAGTCGACGGGCAGTCGCATGAAGACCTCGGTGTCATTGAGCGAGATCGCGTTCTGTACCACCGAGCCCTTCGTGCCGTATACCGCGATGTTGAACAGCTCCGGCCGCGGCGCCCGCGGTCCGTACATGGCGGCCACCCGGCCGATGCAGCCGTTGGCGAAACGCAGCGACGCCACCGAGCAGTCGTCGGCCTTCATGTCCTGGAACGCGATGTGGTTGCTGAAACCGCTGACCTCCACGATGTCGCCGGCATACCAGCGCATCAGGTCGATCGGGTGACAGCCGCCACCGATCATCGGCGACTCGCGCTCGAGATTCCAGCCGTCCTGTGAGCGCAGGTCATGGATGTAGTCACCCTGCACGAAGAACGGCGTGCCCAGCTGCCCGGCGTCGACCATGTCCTTGATCGCCCGCATCATGGGGTTGAACCGCAGGACGTGGCCCACCATCAGCTTGCCCGGCGCGGAACGAGCGACATCGACAATGGCTTGGATGTCCTCGATGGAGTCGGCCAGCGGCTTCTCGACGAACACATGCTTGCCAGCTGCCAGAGCGCGCACGGCTGCCCGTGCATGGAGATGATCGGGGGTGTGGATGGAGACGATGTCCACGTCCGCGTCGTCGAGGAAGTCGAGGCTGTCGTAAATCTGCGTCACACCGAATCGCTGCGCCACCTCGGTTGCGCGCGCCTCGTCCACATCGCAGGTCACCGCCACCGAGGTCAACGGCGAACTGTCGTAGGCGGCGGCGAACTTCGCGCCGTTCTTGCCGACGCCGACAACCGCAACTTTCAAGGGCTCCACAACATCATCCTTCGCTCGAGGGGCCGGTATATGACAGAGCGCGCGACGGGCTCAACCGCGCAGAGCGCCCGCGACGGCTCCCGAGCCGCGCAGGATGGTGCGCTGGGCGATCACGACGGTCGCCGCGACGGGCAACATCGTGATCGCCGTAGCCAACGCCAGCTCCGGGATATGGATCCCGGCCAGCGGATTCGCGCCGGGCGAGATCTCGGGGGTATCACTGGCCAGCAGCGCCAGGCCGACAGGCAACGGCGCCTTGTCGCTGCCGAGCATCACAAAGGGGAGCACGAAGTTGTTCCAGCTCCGCACGAACGTAAAGAACGCGACGAGCGCGACGACCGGCTTGGCCAGCGGGAGTGAGACCCGCAGGAACACACCCCACTCGCTGCACCCGTCGGTACGCGCGGCATCGTAGATCTCACGACTGATCGTCGTGCTGAAGTACACGAAGGCCACGTACAAGCCGAACGGGAAGATCGACAGCGGGAAAATGACCGCCAGGCGGCTGCCGACGAGCCCGAACACGTTCATCTCCAGAAACAGGGGCAGGACCATGGCTGCCGGCGGCAGCAGCATCAGCGCCAGACTGGCCATCAGGATGGGCTTGCGCAGCGCGAAGTCGAGCGAGCCGAGCGCGTAGCCGGCCGGCACCGTTACGACCACCGCCAGGACCACGGACGCGGCAGCCAGGATCACGCTGTTCATGAACCACTGGACGATGGCCCCGGACTGGAACGCGTAGATGTGATCCCACGTCTGGCGGATGTTCGAGGGTGATCCGACGGACAGCGGGCTGCCCGTGACCACCTGCACCGAGGTCTTCATGGTCGCGAGCAGTAACCACACCACCGGTAGCAGCGCGAAAGCGCCCCACGCCAGCAGAACGATCCAGGCCACCACGGTGCCGATCGACATTCCGTGCCGGCCGTCAATACCGCCGGCTCGGCGCGGACGGGACCGGCGCGCACGGGTCTGGCGCACTTCCTCGGCGAGCGCGTCTTGCTCGGCTCGGGCGGAGGTCCGATCAGGCGCTGCGGAGGGCATCATGACTCCAACTTGAACAGACCGACCCACTTGATGACGATCGCGGCAGCGATCAGTCCGATCACCAGGACCTGCACCGAGATGGCCGCAGCAACCGAGTAGTTCTGGTACTGATACGCGAAGGTGTAGGCCAACTGCAGCGGCGACCAGTTGTTCCCGAGCCCGCTAGCGCTACGGATGAGTTGCGGCTCGGCGAAGAGCTCGGCACAGCCGGCCGCGTTGAGGATCGTGGTGTACGCGATCCACTTTCGTACCGCGGGAAGGATGACGAACCGCGCCTGCTGGAACGAGTTCGCGCCATCGATTCGAGACGCCTCGAGATGCTCCTTCGGTACCGAAGCCAGAGCGCCGTACATCAGCAGAATCGTGTTGCCCGAAGTCCACAGCGCGATGATCGCGAGTATCCCGGCGATGCTCACTTTGGAAACCAGCTGGATGAGGTTGTCGTACCCGAGGGCACGCTCAACAGCACCGATGGGGCTGACAGCTGGCGTCAACATGAAGAGCCACACGACGACGCCGGCTGCGCCGACCAGACTGTGCGGCAAGTAATACACCGCCTGGAACCCGGTCACCGTCTTGGCGCGGCGGGCCAGCAGAAGCAGGCTGAGCAGGATCGCGATCAGCAGCGACGGGACCAGGAACACCAGCGCGTACAGCCCGGAGTGCAGGAACGTGGCGGCGTATCGGTAGTCCTGGGCCGCGGTCACGTAGTTCTCGAAGAGAGCGAACCCTCCGTTGGGCTTGACGAAGCTCAGATAGATTGCGTAGAAGCCCGGGACGATGCCGAACAGAGTCAGCATCAATGCGTACGGAAAGACCAAGACGTAGGCGGCCTTGGCTTGCGCTCGCCGAGTCGCGGACTTTCGCCGTCTCCCACGCGTCACGCTCTGTCGCATCGGCTGTACTGGCTCCACTGGTCGGTATCCGCCGATATCGCTATCGACTGCGGCCCGTTCAGAAATGTAGTCGCAGTGGCCGTGACGGTCACCGTGCTCCGTGTGCCACTACTTCTTGTGGACCACGGTGTAGCCCGCGGCTTTCCCTTCCTGGTCGATCAGCTGCTGCCATTTCGCCAAGCTCGCGCTGACCGTGGTCCCCTTGGCCAGCTCGATCGGAATCACTTTGCCGTAGGCGATGCTGTTGTAGATCGGGAGATTCCCCAGATCCGGCCACACCTCCGACTCGGCCTGCTCGATCAGGTCGGGCAACGTGCCGGACTGAGCCGAGAGAAGTCCCGACGACGAGACCTGCGTGGCCCACGTCGTCAGCGCCGGCTTGTAGGCGGGAGTGGTCACGTTGCTGGCGCTGGTCTGGGCGGCGCCCGTCGAGAGCCAGACGGCCAGGTCCTGTGCCGCCTTGAGGTACTTGCTGTGCCTCGAGGCGAAGAAGCCGATACCGGCGTTGTCGCCGTTGGTCGGCTGCTGCTGGTCGGACCAGCGCGGCGGCAGGGCGGCCCCGAGCACACCGGACGGGGTCTTGTACTGCCCCTTGAAGATGTTCCTGGTCCAGAAGGCCGGCCCGTACATCATGAGCCACTTTCCGGTGGTGCCGTACTGCTTCAGGAACGCCGGGTCGTTTTGCGCGGAGCGGCTCATGCTTCCCGCCTTCACCAGCGAGTCCATGAGGTTGACCATCCGCGTGCAGTTGTTGTCCGACAGGTTCGAATAGATCTTGTCGGTCCCATCGGGCAGAGCGAACGGGCACTGTGAGGACGCCAGGTAGGACCTGTCATTGCTGGCCGCGCCGGCGGTCCCCACCACATAGCCGGGGTGATCGCGGGCCACCCGCAGGCCGAGCTGCTCATACTCTTCCCACGTCGTGGGGACCGTGTAACCCCAGGTGGCCATGAGCTTCTTGTTGTAGAAGAGCAGCGACGGGCTGATCTCGTTGGGCAGGCAGACCAGGGTGCCGTTGGCCGTGCACTGGGAGATCGCCAGTTGCGCGAACTGACTCGTGACGTCCTTCGACAGCGCCTTCGACATGTCGACGGTGAAGCCGAACTTCGATCCGCTCAGGTCGGAGGCGAGGTAGTTCGGGGCGGCCAGCAGATCCGGCCACCCCTTGCCGGCCTTGTTGGCGAGGGTCAACTTCTCCTCGTAGGCCGTCGCATCATTGGTCATCACGTTGACGGTGATCGACACGTCCGGGTGGGACTTCTCGTAGTCCTGGATGCTCTTGGCGCGTACCGCGTCGGCCCACACCAGGAGCTTGGCCTTTCCGCTGGCCTGCTTGGCCGTACCGGTGTGCTTGCCGCCGGGACTCGGGCTGCACGCCGTAGCCGCCACGAGCACCAGTGCCATCAGCGCAACGCTGACGATGCTGCCAACCCTGCCTCGCCCGAACTTGGCCGCCGTGATGGGGATCATCTGTCCTCCGAGTGAACCGAGAGAAGCCGTCTGATGCACAATGTAGCATGCATGGAATTCGCAGAACAGTGATTCTTCGGGGGGTCATCCGTTTGTTCATGGCCAGGCGTCGGCAGCTCTGACGGCGGATTCCGCGTACCGACTTCCGCTCGTAGCGTGTTGCCGCGCAACCGAAAATGGCGTCGCCGCCGGCCGAGCGCGGCAGGCTCATTCGTAGCTCGTCGGAGGAACTCGTTCCAGCCGGCATCGACGGACAGCCACATGGCCTGCCCGGAGTTCAGGCGAAGCTAGGTCGGTGCCGCGGTTGACGCTGAGGAAGGCGAATCACTAGGGAGCGTTGGACTGGTGAATACTGGTCAATACGGCCTCGCAGGCCCACCCCAGATGCTCGCGCATCAGCTTCTCTGCTCGCTGGGGCTTGCCCTCCGCCACCGCGGCGAGAATCTGCTCGTGCGCCGCGGCCGCCTTCGTACGACCGCCAGCCACCACAGCCTTCACCCTCGCCTGCACGGCCTCGATCTGACGCGTCGTGCGCTCGACGGTGTTAGCCACTACTTCATTGCGGGCCAAAGCGGTCAGCGCTCGATGAAACTCGGCATCCAACGGATCGAGTCCCGAGTCATCCGATCCGCGCAGCTGCTTCGCTACGATTCCGGCCGCTTCTGCCAAAGCCTCGGTCGACGGCCGACTGCGCGCCGCCTTCGCCGCCGCGTAGCACTCCAACACGATGCGCAGCTCGTACATGTCCTCGACTTCGGTCACGGACAACGAGGTCACCTCGACACCCCGCCGCTGATGGACCTTGACCAGGCCTTCACCCTCGAGCCGATGCAGAGCTTCCCTAACCGGCGTGCTCGAACACTGGAACAACGTCGACAGATCACGCTCTCGAAGCCGATGACCAGCCGGCAATGCTCCGGCGATGATCGCGCTACGCAGCGACGTGATGATGATGTCCGCCAGTGACGGCGACGGGCTAGCCACGATCGGGACGGCCTGAGCAACATCAATCACATACGCATTATGCACCAGCGCTCGCACGGTCGAGACCATTCGCCGACCCGAATGCCCACCGATCAGATCAGTTCGGCTTGTTACGGCCGACCACCTGGTAGGCCGGCGTGAGCCCGATGCTCGCCTGATCGATCTGAGTGAAGCCCACAGCCAGTGCCGGCGACCACTCGCCACGCTGAAGTCGCCTGCGGTTGGGTTGGTGAAGAGCGGGTCACCGGTCTGAGAGTGCTGGTCGTAGAGGTTGCTGAACAGTGCCTTCCAGGCGGTCAGCGTGTCGTACGGGTTCCCGCCAACCGGCCACTTGTCACCGTGGATGCCCTCGACGCTGTTCATGCCGGCGAGATCCCAGAACAGGTTGTAGTCCGAGGCCACCACTCGATCAACCGGATCGGCCGCGCTCGTGCTCGTCTTCCAGTTGTTCGAGTATCCAAAGCCGGGGTTGCCGTAGAACGTGATCAGCGCGCCGCGTGCGTTGTCGCGCACACCCCACTGACCGGGTTGCACACCGCCCTTACACATCACGATGTTGTGCTGATAGTTGTGCTTACCCGCGCCGGCTGCCGTGGGCGTCGGATACACGAAGTCGCTGATCGCGGCAGCGGAGCCGAAGGTTGCGACGAAAATATTGTTGTAGATCTGTTGGTTCGTCGACGACACAAAGATCGGAGACTTTCCCGGGCCGCCATGGATGCCGTAGACGATGTTGTTCTGAACCGTCGTGTAGTCCGAGCGCCCATCGAGATAGATGCCGTAGCTGCAGGCCGGATTCAAGTCAGCGAACTCCGCCGGCAGGGCGATGTCGTGCACACGGTTGGTGTCGACGACGTTGCCCTTGCCGCAGCCGTGCAGATGAACGCCGCCGGTGTCGGTCGCGTAGTTGTTGACCGCCGATATGTCGTTGTACTTGAAGGTGTTGGACTTGCTGGTGATCCAGTCCCAATGATTCGCCCAGGTGACTGCCACGCCGCCGATGTATACGTCGGAGCTCACGCCGTTGTCGCCCAGCATCGAGGGCCCGTCACCCTTGAGCGAAATGCCGTAGCGGGGCAGGTTCCGGATCAGGTTGTGCAGTACCTGATTCTCGCCACTCTGATTCATCAGGATTCCGGAACCATGCCCGACAGTCAGGCCGCCGTCGTGGATGTAGTTGTTGGAGGTTGTGTTCAGCTTGCTGTCGTAGATCTGGTGGTTGGACGAGTCGAGCGCGCCGACCTCCGACCCCATCGCCAGCACGCCGTAATAGCCGAACTGCGCGATCTCGTTGCTGGTGACCACGTTGCTCTGCGCAAATCCGTCGAGCACGACTCCGCAAAACGGGACGTTGTTGATATAGCAGTGCTGCACGGTGATCGACTGTGCGTTCGAGATGCGGATCGCACCGTGCCGGTAGGCCGTCGGCGTCCGGTTCCATGGCCAGGACGTGTTGCCTGCCGGGTCGGGCAGCGAGTCGACGAATGTATCGGTGAATTTGCCGCCGGAGAAGGTCAGGCCGTCGATAACGATGTTGTGCGCCGGACCACTCGTGCCGGACATCACGAAGATGTCGTTGACCGTCGGGATCGTCACCGTCTGACTGGCGATCGGGTCGACCGGCCAGTAGTAAACGGTGTACGGCGAGGTCGACTTGTCCACGTAGAACTCACCCGGTCCGGCTCGGCTTTGACGTTCTGCAGGTAGTACCGGTTGCCCGGCCCGATGCCCAGATTGGCGTTCGCCGCCAGCGTGACAGTGCGGCTGGTCCGGTCGATGCCGGTGCCGTTGGGATCCGCGATCGGGATGGTCGCCTGCCAGACGACATTATTGCCAGGTGAAGCCCAGATGCAGACCTCAGCGCCGGTTGCATCCGTCCATGGGTTTAGAGATCCCGGTTCGAAGTGGAACTGGTTCGTCGAGTCGTTGCCCGAGCCGTCCTGGACCGGGCGCTCGACGCGCAGGTCACCGGTCTTCGGGAACCGCGCCTTCTTGATCATGGTTCCGTTGGCGTACATGACGTCGACATCGAGGTAGGTCGACGTCTTGTAGACCGAGCCGGAGAATCCTGACACAGCCGTCCAGCTCGTGAACTGTCGGCAGCCGACGATGAACGGCGTCTCGTTGGGGTAATTGGTGTAGGTGATCGGGTACGCGGCCGTCCCGGAGTCGGATTGCGTAAAGGTCACGGCGCTCTCGAGGTAGTAGGTGCCCCCGCGCAGCATGACGGTCACCGGCGCGGTCAGCCCTGGCGTGACCTCATTCGCGCGCACTACCTGCCGAGCCTTGTCGACCGTCTTGAACGGCGCGGCCTCCGTACCCGGATTCGAGTCCGATCCGCTGGGCGAGACGAAGTAGTCCGCCGACCCTGAGGCGCCAGCGGGCTGCTCACGAGTGCCCAAATAGGTCGCGACAGCGACCGCGCCGCCGGCCGCCAGGAATCCGCGGCGCGGCAGCTTTCTGCCGAGGATCCCAGAGGTCGCTGAGTCGGTGTTATCTTCCATGGCTTGTCCTTTCGAGCGATCCAGCACATCGCTGCGGTTGTCGTCGTCGATCTGTGTTCGATCCGGGCGGAGGCGCCGGTGGCACGCGAGGCAGCTCGGCGGGTGGCCGGCCAGGCGCGGCAACGACCTACCGAACCATCGCGACCTACCAGGTCACCCGACCGGACGGGACGGCGGGAGTGGATTGGCTTGCGCGCCTGACGCAGTACAGCGCATGGGAGTGAGGGAACGTTCGTACACGTCTGGGAGTGCCATTGTAATGCATTCTGCATAGTGCATGTTCCAAGGCTAAGCCGACCAGCGACGCCCGGTCAATCCCCGCGGCCAGTTTCCGGGAGCCGGCGGCCGCTGCTGTGCCGACGGCGTTGTAGGTGACCTGGTCTCGTCTCAGCGCGGGTGAGCGTGGCTCGAGAACAGCCACGTCAAGGACGTCGTAGGCGGTGCGTACGACGCCCCGGGCCCGCGGTGAGGGGCGGGTATTGTCGCGTCATGACGATGCCTCCCGGCCCAGGTGGGGCCGCCGTCGTGCTGTCCGACGGCGGGCAGGGATCGTTCCGGCGCGAGGTGCTGAGCAATCGCGGTTTCCAGATCACGCTGGGGATCCTGCTCGCGCTGGTCGTGGTGTTCCTCTTCGTGTTGCCGGTACTGGCCCTTCCCCTGCTGGTCGTCGCTGCGCTCGTGCTGGCCGGCGGCTGGTGGGTCACGAAGGGCAAACACGTGCGCGGTAGCGCGTGGGCCGACGAGCAGGGCGTGCACTGGCGCTCGATCCGCGGCGACCGGGACGTGGCCTGGCCCGAGATCGACTGGATCGAACTGGGTGGCTCTCAGCCCGGCGGCACGCTGATCGCCGCCCTCGGCATGAACGAGCGGGCCACGACCCGAACCGGCGATCATCTGGGCGTCACCGTCGTCAGCGGCGGCCTGCCGCACGTCATGTACCCGACGTGGACGGCGGCCAGTTCGGACCTGATCCGATTCGGCGAACAGCTGGCCGCTTATGCCCGGGCCCACAACGCCCGGGTGCGGGTGCTGCAGGGCGACTGGGGCAGGGAGAACGTTCACCGAGAGGAGACCCGGCTCAGCTGAAGGCCCTACGGCGATCAGCAGGGGCTGGTGACCCCGCTCTCGTAACCAACAGGCCTGCTTGCCCGCTGGCGTCGTCTGATCGGCACGACGCTGACCGGCCAGCATGTTCGCGGCGGGCGGTACTTGACGAACTGCAGCCGGCGGGTCTCACAGACGAGGAGGGCGCCAAGCTCCTCGTTGACGATGGCGATGACCTGCTGGTGCCGGGTTACTCCAGCCTGCTGGGCGACCGGATCGGAGCCCGGATGGACCTGCACCGGATAGGAACCGCATGGCGAACCGCGAGTGGCCGGTGGCCCGAACGCCGCACCGCCCGGCGGCCGTGGCAAGGTGACGCAGGTGACGACCATCGTCCCGGTCCGGCTACGCCGCACTCTCTACCACCGGTTGTTCGGCGGACCCACCCTCCAGCCCCTGTGCCTCGTGCTCTGGGTGTCGATGCTCGTCGGTACCGCGGCCCGCGCCGCCCGCGGCGAGCACGGGAGCGCCCTGAGCGGCGCAGTCTTCTTCGCCG
Source organism: uncultured Actinomycetota bacterium (assembly GCA_963703085.1). Classification (GTDB taxonomy): domain Bacteria; phylum Actinomycetota; class Actinomycetes; order Mycobacteriales; family Jatrophihabitantaceae; genus DATAEG01. Next base: position 1,087,874 of record OY969789.1, read on the forward strand.
GGGTTTGGGCCCTCGGGGCTACCGGCTGGGCCGAGGCGGACGAGCATGGGATCCGCTGGCGGGGCTACTGGCCGACCGCGGTGGGCTGGGGCGAGGTGCGCGAGGTGAGGTCCGAAACCCACGGCATCGGCCTGCAAGGCGTGCGCACCCTGCTCGTGGTGCAGACCGTGACCCGCCGACGACCGATCGGTCCGGCCGCCGGCCGCGGGGCGAACCAGCGCGGGTTCGGGGCCGCACTGCAGCAACTGGCGGCCACCCGGGCCGGGCGGGACTGAGCGCCCGGAACTACTCGGCGCCTCTTGCCGGTGCTTGTGCCCGCCGCCGGTCTCCCCGACCCCGCGCGCCGGTCATCGCATCAGATGGCCGGCAGCACGGCGAACTCCTAGATCAGGGTGTAGACGATTTCCTACAAACCGGCGCACAGCGCACCAATGCGCCGGACCACCATCGACATGCATACCAACAACCGAGGTAGGAACCGATGACCCAGATGCAGCAGTGGGCCGCCCTGCAGCGCACCGCCGCGAACGCCATCGCCGCCGCCGCCGATGCCTACCCGTGGGTCTCGGCGACCATGTGGTTTCGGGCGTTGTGGGCGACGTCGGAGGCGGTCGTTCAGGTGAGCCTGCAGGACGGCAGCACCGAGTGGACCGAGTCGCCCGCGGGGGCCGAGGACGCGATGGAGCAGCTGCGCGAGGACATGGCCACCCCCGAGACCGGCGCCTGGTATACCGCGGTCATCCGGCTCGACCGGCAGGACGACGGCCAGGTCCGCATGAACGTGGACTACGACTACGACCGCCGCCCGGCCTGGGCCGGCACGGACCCCGACGACGAGGACTACGTCGAGGACCACGAGCGGTTCCCGCGTCCGGCGGCCAAGGTACCGGCCTGGCATCCCGCGCACGCCTGAGCGCTCTACCTGCTCGTCTTGCCGAGCGCTACACCATCCGCAAGTCCTACCGCGCCGTGGGTAGCCGCATCCGGGCCACCACTTCGCCGCGACCGTGCCCGCCGACCAGCCGCTGCCCATTCGAGTCAGAACCACCGACGCCGGGTCAGGGCTTCGGGAACAGGCCCGGCCTTCACCTTCGCAGCAAACGTGATCGTTGACGACGGCAGAGCCACCGACTGGAGCGCCGTCACGAATCTGGCCTAGCACACAGGCGCTGCCCGCGACTTCTGACCACCCTTCTACGGGCATCGTGACCGGGAATCACGGACTCAGCGCTGAAGCGATCTGGACTGCGTGGGGGGGATCGAAACCTCGCGATCGCCCAGGCTGAGCGTGCGTGGCTTTGGCGATCGGCTGAGTCAGCCGCTTGTCGCCGGCCACCATTCAGCCGATCGATGGTGGAGCGAAATCTGACCCCATTTCACGACCCCTGAAGTGGATCCTCCAGTCTCGCTCCAGTCCCGACCTGAATTCGGTCGAATCGGACGGATCGAGATTCGGTTGAAAGAGACAGAACGTACCGGCAAATCGGTCGATAATCGCTCGATTCGGGTGGTGGAGCTGAGGGGACTCGAACCCCTGACCCCCACACTGCCAGTGTGGTGCGCTACCAGCTGCGCCACAGCCCCTTGCCTGGTGTCGGACCTGCTCAGTCCGAGTGGCGATACTACCGGACGCAGCACCGTCGCAAGACAACCGCCTCATTGGTCACTCGGGCCCTTCTGCGCCACGCCCGAGGCCCCCGGATGCCTTGTAATTGCTGGGATACCGTCATACTGAAGACTGGTTGTTTCCGTCATCAAGCAAGGGAGAACCTAGGTGAATCGCAAGGAACTGGTGACCGCGGTCGCCGAGCACGCCGATCTGGAGCAGAAGACCGTCGATGCGGTCCTGCGCAGCTTGCAGGCTGAGCTCGAGAAGGCTGTCGCCGCAGGCGAGAAGGTCAGCGTGCCTGGCTTCTTCGCCGTATCGGTCGGCCAGCGCGCCGCCCGCGAGGGCCGCAACCCGGCCACCGGCGAAACGATCCAGATCAAGGCGGCCAAGACCGTCAAGTTCTCCGCGGGCAGCGCCCTGAAGGACGCCGCCAACAAGTAAGGCAAGACGATCGCGCTGCCGGAAGCGTCGTACTACTTCCCGCCGGCGCGACGGGCGAGACGCCGGTAGTCACCAGCATCCGCCCAACGCTCGACAGTAAGGGCCGGTACCGCATGGCGGGCCGGCCCTTCGTCATGTCATAGCACGCGTCAGCCGGGGCGGTAGACCATCAGGAAGACGATCACCGCGAAGATGACCCCGACGACTCCGCCGCACGCGGCCACCCGGCCCACCAGCGAGCCGGGCGCGCCGCCCTCCGTGATCAAGCCACCCGCCTTGTCCAGCGCGGGGACGAGCACGCCGAGCACCACCGCCACGGCGAGCAGCCACAGCACGACCGAGATCCACACCCACGCGTCGCTGAACTCGACGTGGTACTTCGCCTGCACCAGCGCGAACCCGAGGATGACGACGAGCACCGACGCGTAGCTGTACACGCGCAGCATCCGCGACGTGCGGGCCAGCGCCGCAGCATCCGGCTTGCGCAGGTCGCGCGAGGCGGTCGTCGCCGCATGCACCAGCGGACCGATCGCGAAGATCGCGAAGAGCAGGTGCAGGGCGAGTAGCAGCTTGTGCACGGCGCTCAGCCTAGCGAGCGCGGATCAGTCCTTCTTGGCCTTCGCGTCGTTGATCGCCTTCAGCAGATCGGTCTTCGCGTCGGCGGTCTTCTGCGGCAGGTTCCAGGTCTTGCCGTTGATGTAGACGGTCGGCGTACCGGAGACGCCGCGCTTGCTGCTCTCGTCGGTCATCGCGGCGACCAGCGCAGCATGCTGCTCGGAGGTGACGCAGCTGGTGAAGGTGGTCGTCTGATCCGCGGTGGCCTTCGGCATGGCCTGTTTGAAGTACGCCTCAAGCTCGGTATCGCTACGCCCGTTGCTGTTCTCGGCCGGCTGGATCGCCTGGCCCTTCGCATCCTTGCCGTACAGCACGCCGTGATACGCCTGGAACGCCGCGGTGCTGATGTCCGACGCACACAGCGCCGCATTGGCCGCGCGCGAGGAGTACCGGTTGCCGTTGGAGGACGAGTCGAGGAAGGCGATCATGTGGTACTTGACCTTGATCGTGCCGTTGGTGATGAGCGGCGCCAACGCGGCGCTGACGTTGCCCTCGAACTCATTGCAGATCGGGCACTGGAAGTCCTCGTAGACGTCCAGTGTGACCGGAGCGGTCGCCTTGCCGAGGGTCACACCGTTCTTCACGCTGGCGTTCGTGGCGGCCAGCGAACCCTGCACCTTGGCCCGGCTCTTCTGCACCGAGATGCCGATCGCGCCGACCAGCAGGACGACGATGGCCACGGTCAGCGCGATGTAGCGCTGCTGGCTGACGATCTCCTTGTGCCGTGCGGCGCGCACCGCCTGGAAGCGCTGGATCGCCTTGGGATCGCGGCGCATCCGCTTCGCCGACGGCGGCGCGATCTCCTCACCCTTGGTGACGATGCGGTCCAGCGAGAGCATGGTGATCGGGAACAGCACGAGGAACACGCACAGCACGAAGATGCCGGTGTCGCGAGTGATGTCGAGCAGGTACGTCGTCTTCGTCGACTCCCCGCCGCCACCGAAGCAGCCGCAGGCCAGCTTGATATGCCGCAGCCCGGCCTGCGCAATGCCGGCGATGAACACCAGCATCAGCAGTCCGGAGACCGTTGCCACCGCGCGGGTGGCCAGGCCGAGTACCAGCAGGATGGCCAGCGCGATCTCCAGGACGGGCAGGCCGTAGCCGATCGCCTGGGATAGCCACTCCGGGGTCGCGTCGTAGGCCCGGACGGCCCGGACGAAGTCGGCCGGGTGCCTGAGCTTCGACCAGCCGGCGGTGAACCAGATCACCGCGAGGCCCAAGCGCACGACGGTGCCGACCCAGGCTCGAATAGACGTCCAATTCACGGTGGAGATTCTCCCATTCCTCTCCGAGGCGGCACGCACCGCTCGGATGCAGTCCGTAGGACTGTAAAGCACAGCAGCGGCGAACGTCGCTTCCGCTCAGGCTGCGGCAGGCTGCTCCAGCCGGGGCGCGAGCTCCTTGGTGACCGACCGCTCCATCACGAACGAAAGGAACGGGACGGTCCCGGCGATGAGCACCAGGCCCAGTCGCAGCAGCGGCCAACGGGCCCGGGCACCCAGATCCAGTCCGGTCACCAGGTACACCATGAAGAGGAAGCCGTGCGCCGTTCCGATCACCGAGACCGGGCCGTCGTTGTGGGCCCACACCTGTAACGGGATCGCCACGAAGACCAGCAGCAGGAGCATGGTGCCGGTGACGATGGCCATCACCCGGTAACGCAGCAGCGCTCCGCGGATGCGCCGCCTCATTGCCGCCGTCACGGACTCCGGTCTCCTTCTGGTGCCGTTCGCGCCGCGCGGCCGGTGGGCAGCGACTTGAGGTACGCGTTGTACTCCGCGAGGTCGGAGGTGTCGTCGGTGACGATGTCCTGCGCCCGCGGCATCTGATAGGCACGGTACTGCGGCTCGCTGTGCGGTTGCGGTGTGGGCGGCGCCGCTGGTGACCTGCGGCGCGCCGCCGTCGGCTGCGTCGGTGCGCTGCGCGTCGCGCATCAGCCGGACCCAGAAGAAGACCGCGAAGCCGGTGAACGCCCACCACTGGAACGCGTAGGCGTAGTTGCGCAGATCGCCGCCGCGCTGCACGGCCACGTGCCATTGCCAGATGCCCAGCCGGATCATCGCAGCGCAGACCACCACCAGCAGCAGATGCGCCGCCAACCACTTCGCTGCGAGGAAGCGCCGCACGACGCGCAACGGTGAGGTGCGCACGTCCTCGACGGTACCCGCGCGCCTGCCCGCGGTCGGCGCCTCGCCGTGGCCAGAATGGACCGTGAGTTCCCGGCCGCCGACGTTCACCGGCGGTGTCGCCTGGGGTACCGAGGGCAACCGCCCGGCGTGGCTGCGGGTGACCCCGGGGGAACGTCGCTGGGGGGTCACCGTCTTCGTGGCGCTGACGATCATCGCCCAGCTCGTGCTGCCCAGCGAGTATGGGATCCATCCCCGCTGGCTCGGTCCGGCCGTCGAAGCCGCCGTCCTCGTCGTGCTGGTGATAGCACACCCGTCCCGGATGTCGCAGCGCTCGATGGTGTTGCGAATCGCCTCGCACGGGATGATCGGGTTGGTCGCGGCCACCAACACCTTCGCGTTGGTGTCGTTGATTCACGACGTGGTGACCGGGCACGACGTCACGCCCGGCACGCTGCTGATCGGCGGCAGCATCATCTGGCTGACCAATGTCGTCGTCTTCGCGCTGCTGTACTGGGAGTACGACCGCGGCGGCCCGGCCTCGCGCGGCAACGCCTTGCGTACGCAGCCGGATCTGCTCTTCCCGCAGATGACCGACGAGCGTCTCGCTGCCGATTGGGAACCGCAGTTCCTTGACTACCTCTTTGTCAGCTACACCAACTCCAGCGCGTTCTCCCCGACCGACACGATGCCGTTGTCGCGGTTCATGAAGGCGCTGTTCACCGTGCAGTCGCTGATCTCGTTGCTGACGGTGGCGATGGTGTTGGCTCGTGCGGTGAACATCCTGCCCACCTGAGCGGCGCGATGGTGGCGCCGATCTTCAGGCCGGCTCGACGCGGCCGGCGCCGACATGATGGGCTGAGCGCATGCCACTGGTCACCACTGCGAACCTCATTGCCGACGCACGCCGCCGCTCGGCAGGCATCGGCGCGTTCAACGCGATCACGTTGGAGCACGCCGAGGCGATCGCGCTCGCCGCGGAACGCGCCGGGCAGCCGGCGATCATCCAGGTGAGCGAGAACGCGGTGCGCTATCACGCTGGCCAGCTCGCCGGGGTGGCCGCCGGTTGCGTGGCCGTGGCGCGCAACTCGTCCGCCCAGCTGGCGCTGCACCTGGACCACGTCACCGAGCGCGCTCTGTTGGAGCAGTCCGTCGATGCCGGGTTCAGCTCCGCGATGTACGACGCGTCCACGCTCGACTACGCGGCAAACGTGGCGGCCACCACGTCAGCGGCGCAGTGGGCCGCCGGCTTCGGCATCTGGCTGGAAGCCGAACTCGGTGAGGTTGGCGGCAAGGACGGCGCGCATGCGCCGGGAGTGCGCACCGACCCGGCCGAGGCGGCGCAGTTCGTGCAGGCCACCGGGGTCAATGCGCTGGCTGTGGCGGTCGGCAGCTCGCACGCGATGGCCACCAAGACCGCGGCTCTGGACCTGGCATTGATCTCCGCGCTGCGCGACGCGGTTCCGGTACCGCTGGTGCTGCACGGCTCGTCCGGGGTGCCGGACGAGCAACTCGTTGCCGCGGTGCGGGCCGGCATCGTCAAGATCAACATCGGCACCGCGCTGAATGTCGCCTTCACCAGAGCGGTGCGCGAGGCGTTGCGCGACGAGGCGATCGTCGACCCGCGCAAGTACGTCGCCCCGGCCCGCAGTGCCATGACCGAGACGGTGGCCCACCTGCTCGACGTGCTCGGCTCCGCCTAGCCGAGGCTGCGGCGGCTGCCGTCCCCACCCCACCCTTCTCTCGCGATGATCAAGGTCGTTTGGTTGTCAGGGCGACCAAACGACCTTGATCATCGCGGGAGGGTTGAGTGGGCGGGGTGGGCGGGGTTAGGAGGCGCAGGGGCTGACGCCGGTCGCGGCGGTACCGCGCGCGTCCACGAAGGCGGGCAGCCGACGGGTCTCCGGGCTCGGGCAGGTCCGGCCCGCGTCGGTGCGGTAGCTCCACAGCGGCCCGCGTGAGACGAGCTGCTCGACGGCGGTGACCAGCCGGTCCACGTCGGCGCTGCTGCTGCCCAGGCCGATGCTGGCCCGGACCGCGCCGTCGGCACAGCCGAGCCGGGCGAGCAGCGGGTGCGCGCAGAACTTGCCGTCCCGCACTCCGATGCCGTGTTCGGCGGAGAGGTAGGCGGCAACTTGGGACGGCGTCCAGCCCTCGACCGTGAAGGAGACGATGCCCACCGGCTGCGGCGAGTCGGCCCAGATCCGGCACAGCGTCACGCCGGGGATAGCGGCGAGCCCGTCGCCGAGCCGACTGCGCAGCGCGGCTTCGTGCGCCTCGGCGGCACCGGCCGGAAGCGCGCCGATCGCTCGGCAGGCGGCGGCAATGGCGACCGCGCCGAGCACGTTCGGGGTCCCGGCCTCGTGCCGCTCCGGCGCCGTGGCCCAGCTCGTCGACTCGACCGACACCGCACGCACCGCGCCGCCACCGGCGAGGTAGGGCGGCGCCGCGTCCAGCCAGTCGCGCCGGCCGATGAGCGCGCCGGTGCCGAACGGCGCGTAGAGCTTGTGCCCGGACAGCGCCAGGTAGTCGACGCCGGTGCCGGCCAGATCGATCCGCCGGTGCGGCGCCAGCTGGGCCGCGTCCACCACGATCCGGGCGCCGGCCCGATGCGCGATGTCGGCGAGCAGCCGGATCGGAGTCAGCTCACCGGTCACGTTCGATGCGCCGGTCACCGCGACCAGTGCAGCCGGGGCACGGCGCAGCTCCGCCTCGACGAGCTCGCAGGTCTGCCGCAGCGAAGCCGCCGCGGTGACGACGCGTGCCCCGATGCGCTGCCAGGGCAGCAGGTTGGCGTGGTGCTCGACGTCCAGGCAGACCACGTCGCCGGGCACCGCCGAGGCGAGCAGGTTCAGCGCGTCGGTGGTGTTGCGGGTGAACACGACCACGTCGTCCGCGCGGGCGCCGACGAAGGCAGCGACGTCCTGACGGGCCGACTCGTACAGCTGAGTGGACACCTGCGAGGCATAGCCGGCGCCGCGGTGCACGCTCGAGTAGTACGGCAGCGCCTCGGCCACGCAGTCGGCCACGGACTGCAGCGCCGGCGCGCTGGCGGCATAGTCGAAATTGACGTAACGCAGCTCGCCGCCCTGCACCCGGGGCACGACGAGATCGGCTCCGGTGACCGGCAGCAGCGGGTGGATGGGCGCCGGGTCGTCGCAGCTGGGCGACGCGGAGGCGGAACGGACGGGCAGAACTGCACTTGCCGACATGGGGTGTTGCTCCTCGGGCCAGGGACCCGCAATCCGAGTCCACGCTTGCCGGCTCCCGGGTGGGAGGGCCGTGTCGTCACCCGGGGCACCCCACCGTGGCGGAGGGTTGCCGGCCAGCTAGCCGGGGCTTAGCACTGGCACTCGTGACACGTCAGACGATACCAAAGCCGCAGCGCGCAATAGCCGGCCACCGCTCGCCCCGGCCCAGCCACCCCGCCGCGCTCACCCGCCGCTCACCGCCGCCCGCTCGTTGGTTGGCCCCGGAGCAGGGGCGACACGCCGCAAAACCCCCTGCAGAGGGGCCAACCAACAAGTCAGTTGCGGAGTACTTCGGTCCACTGGCCGGTGCGGGACGAGGCCAGCACCGCGTCGACCACGCGCGCCGCCTCCAGCCCGTCCTGGAAGGTAGGCAGTCCGTCCGGCAGCTCGCCGGTCTGCACCGCGGCATAGACGTCACGGACGAAGCCGTCGAAGGCCAGCGCATAGCCCTCGGCGTGCCCGCCGGGCAGGGTGCTGATCCGCGCCGCGTCGGGCGAGAGGACGGCCGGGTCGCGTGGCACCACGGTCGCTGCGTCGCGCCCACCGCACCACAACAGCTCGGGCGCCTCCTGGTCGAAGACGACCGACTCGGCGCTGCCGTCCACCTCGATCCACAGCCGGTTCTTGCGGCCCGGCGAGATCTGGCTGACCACGACCGAGCCGGTCGCACCGCGCTCGGTCTGGAACATCATCACCGCGGCGTCCTCGGTGTCGACGGTGACGAGCTCCCCCTCATTGCCCGCGCGGCTGAACGCTTCCCGGTTCGCGGCGCGGCGCCGCTGCGGGATGGCGGTGACCGTCCGCGCCGACACCTGTGCGATGCGATCGCCGGTGAGGAACCGGGCCAGGTCGCACCAGTGCGAGCCGATGTCGGCGAATGCCCGGGACGCGCCGCCCTGCTCTGCAGCGACCCGCCAGTTGTCGTCGCCCTCGGCCATCAGCCAGTCCTGCAGATAGCTGCCGTGGATGAGCCGCACGTCGCCCACCTGACCGCTCTGCACCCGGTGCCGTGCCTCCCGGACCAGCGGGTAGAACCGGCAGATGAACGGCACTGCGGCCACCCGCCCGGACCGCTCGGCAGCCTCGACGATCCCGGCCGCCTCGGCGGAATCCAGCGCGAGTGGCTTCTCGCAGACGACGTGCTTGCCCGCCTCCAGCGCCGCCCGGGCCAGCGGTGCGTGCGAGTTGTTCGGCGTGCAGATGTGCACCACGTCCACGTCCGCAGCGGTGACCAGCTCCTCCGACGTGGCGAACACCCGTTCCGCGCCGAGCCGCTCGGCCGCCTGGGCTGATCGCTGCGGCGTCGATGCGGTCACACCGACGAGGGTCGCACCGGCCAACCGGGCCGAGCGCGCGTGCACTCCCCCGACGAACCCGGCTCCGGCAATGCCCACACGCAGCGTCATGCCGGTGAGCCTGCCATGGCCACGGATCGCGCAGCATTGACCACCACTGCAGCGGTCAATGCCGCGCGATCGGCATGAGTCAGGACTGGCGCAGGCCGAAGCGCACACCCTGGTCGTCGGCGCACTCGATCCATTTACCGAAGCCGGCGTCGTCGTGCACGTCACCGATCAACCGGCCGCCGAGCTCGGTCACCTTCGCCGTGCTCGCCGCGAGATCATCGACGGCGAAGAACACCTCGAAGTGTTTCTCCGGGTCGCCACCATGGATGCCGATGCCCAGCCCGGACGTGCTCACCTGCCCGCTGCCGGCGGCGCCGGACGGCGCCCAGCCGAGCAGCGGGCCATAGAAGGCACGCGCCGCGTCCGCGTTCGGCACGCCCAGCTCGATGTAGGTGGGTTCTCCGGTCATGGCGCACTCCTCGGGTTCGTCTTGTCGTGATGGTGCCTCAGTCGACACCGTCCCGGTGAGCCAGGCTGCACAATCGGGCCATGACCGATCCCAGCGACGACGTCGGCGCGGTGCTCGAGCGCATTCAACGAGCCGCGCTCGGCACCGCGGACCTCTTCTCCATCTACCTCGGTGACCGGCTGGGCTGGTACCTGTCGCTGCGCGACGACGGGCCGGCGACGGCGCAGCAGCTGGCCGAGCGCACCGGAACCCATCCGCGCTACGCCAGAGAATGGTTGGAGCAGCAGGCGGTGACGAACCTGCTGGCCGTCGACGACTCCGACGACGCGGCGGCCCGCAGGTACACGCTGCGGCCGGGGATGGCCAAGGTGCTCACCGACGAGACGAGCCGGGCCTACCTCGGGCCGCTGGCCCGGATGTTCGCCGCGGCCGGCCAGCAACTGCCGGCGCTGCTGGAGGCCTACCGGACCGGCGGCGGGGTGCCATGGACCCAGTACGGTCCGGACGCGCGCGAGTCGCAGGCAGACATGAACCGGCCCTGGTACGAACGCGGTCTCGCCCCCGTGCTGGCCGGGATCCCCGCCGTCGATGCCGCACTGCGCGCACCCGGCGCGCGGATCGCCGATCTCGGCTGCGGTGCCGGCTGGTCAAGCATCGCCCTGGCTCGTGCCTATCCCACCGCGACCGTCGACGGGTTCGACATCGACGCGGCGTCCGTCGAGACGGCCACGGCGAACGCCAAGGCAGCCGAACTGTCCGATCGGGTCCGGTTTACCGTCGTCGACGCCGCAGACCTGCCGCCGGGCACCTACGACGCGGCGTTCCTGTTCGAATGCGTGCACGACATGCCGCGTCCGGTCGAGGTGCTCTCCGCGGCAGCCCGCGCGTTGACGCCGGACGGGTTCGTCATCGTGATGGACGAGGCGGTCGCAGAGACCTTCCATGCGCCGGGAGACGAGACCGAGCGGCTGATGTACGGGATGAGCCTGCTGGTGTGCCTGCCGGATTCGATGGCGCACCAGCCCAGCGTCGGCACCGGCACGGTGATGCGCCCGGAGACGCTGCGCGGCTACGCCCAGGACGCCGGGTTGAGCAGCTTCGAGATCCTGCCCACCGCGGAGTTCGGCCTGTGGCGCTTCTACCGGCTGTCGCGCTGAGAGAACCCGCGGGACAGGCTCTCGCGCAGAGCGTCGCCCGGGGTCGATACTCGTGCCCTCATCGGCAGCAAGGAGTCCGGCATGACAACCCGAATGAACTCGTACCTCTCGTTCCCTGACACCGCCAAGCCCGCCATGGAGTTCTACCAGTCGGTCTTCGGCGGCGACCTCACCGTGACCACGTTCGGCGAGCTGCAGGCCGCCGACGACCCGGCCGAGCGGGACAAGGTCATGCACTCCACATTGACGACCGACGGCGGCTTCGTCCTCATGGCCGCCGACACGCCCGCCGGCATGCAGCACACGCCAGGCACCAGTCACTCGATGTCGCTCAGCGGCGACGACGAGGCCGAGCTGCGCGGCTACTGGGACAAGCTCGCCGCCGACGGCACGGTCGATGATGCCGCTGGAGAAGGCACCGTGGGGCGACACGTTCGGGATGTGCATCGACCGCTTCGGCGTGCCGTGGCTGGTGAACATCACCGGCGAGCAGTCCTAGCGCGCGCAACCCAGGAGCCGCAGTAGAGAAGCCGCACAGCACAAAGCCGCACCCGGCCTGAGTGCGATGCTCAGTCCGGGTGCGGCTGGTGGAGGTGGCGGGAATCGAACCCGCGTCCTTCGCCGGGTCATCAGGTCTTCTCCGGGCGCAGTGTGCGCTGTCTCTACTCGGCCCCACCGGTCATGCACACAAGCCGGTGTGACGGGCCCAGTCGCTGTGAGTTGTCCGGTCCGTCCCCGCGACCGGGACAGACCGTGAGTCACCTAGCTGATGCCAGGAACCGGGTCGGTGACGAACCCGGGCTGACAGACCCGCTCTGCTACTTAGGCAGCAAGAGCGAAGTCAGCGCGATTGGAATCGGCGCTTATTGGTTTTGCGACGCTTTTTTAACGAGGTCAGCATCGCAGTCCTCGGCCCGCTTCCCCTGAATCGACGAACGAAGTCGAGACCATTCACCCCCTATTGAGTTGTGCACGCCACCGCTGCGGCGCTCCCCCACAGTAACCGCCGCAGACCCCGGAGTCATCCCGGTTGCCGGCTGTGGACGGTTTTGGCGGCGCAGTGTCGGATCGAAGGCTGATCCGCCAAAAGCGGGTCAACCCACGGGCAGTTGGTGGACGATCGAGGTGCGGTCCGGGACGAATCCGACGCCGCTGTACAGCGCGCCCGCCCCGTCCGAGTTGGCCGTGTCGACGCCGAGGCCGACTTCGGTATAGCCGGCCCGGGCGGCCGCTGCGACGACCGCGAGCATCCCGGCCCGGGCCATGCCCTGCCGGCGAGCAGCGGGCACGACGCCGATCTGCCCGATCCAAAGTTCGTGCGGTTCGTATTGGTACGCCAACACGATCCCGTCGACGCCGGATCCGTCGAGTGACATGACGACACTGTGCTCCGGGCGGAACGTCCGCGAACCGGTGAACCACTGCTGCCATTCGCTGTCACTGGGCGGGGAGAACGCCCAGTGCGACGCGAACGCCTCGGTGTGGACGGTACGCACCGCCGCATCGAGGCCCGGCTGGTACGGGCGCACCCGCGGGTCGGTAGGCAGGTCGGCGTCGCCCGGTTGCAGCCGACGGACCATGTGATGGAAGTAGCGCACCGGCCGATAACCGCGATGCGCCAGCAGGGCCAGGTGCGACGTCGCCTTCGATCCCGCCTCCGCGGAGAGCTGCGCAGTGATGTCCGGATGGATCGACGCTGCACGGGAGATGCCCGCTTCCTCGAGCCGGTGCATCAACTTCCGGCCGATCCCCCGGCCGCGATGTGCCGGGTGCACGCCGCCCATCAGGATCGTGCGGGCATGCCCGTCCACCGCGGCGGCCCGCACCCGCACCTGACCGAATGCGACGAGCTCGGTGCCGTCGTAGACGCCGATGGTGTCTTCGGCGAGCACGACATCGTCGTCGGCGAGCTCTTCGGCCAGGTCCTCGGCGCTGTAGTACTCCGCCGTCTGGTCCTCATCGGCGATCAAGCGGACGAGTTCGGACCAGGCCGCCGGATCGACGCCGTCCAAGGACCGCCACTCGTAGCTCACGGCCGTCACCCAACCACCCGGCCCACGTGGGCACTAGGGCTTATCAGCTGTTCTGCGGTGGTGAGCGTGCGGCTCGCGGTCGCCGTCGCTCGCCCGGGCGTGCCGCCGAGGCTCGACCGACGGTGAATCGGGCGCTGAGGTGACACAGCGGGACGGGCGTCCCCTCGCCCACGTTCACCGGCCCTCCAATATCGCGCCGAGCACCTGCCGACCCTGCTCGGCCACCTCGGGAAGTCGATCCGGCCGATGGTCGAGAGCCCAACGGACCAAGTCCAGTGCATTGAGTGCCGTAAGGGCTCTCAACAGCGACGACGGCTCCGATGACAGACCGCAGCCCGACAAGAAGACGGCCAACTCCAGTCGGGTGGGTGCGCCGTCGAGCAGGTGCCCGCGAAGTGCCTGGGCGGCATCCAGCCAAGGGGTCGGCCCAGCCTGGGCCGTGCCCCAGTCCAAGAGCACAGCTTGGCCGCTGGCCGTAACGATGAGGTTGGCCGGTCGCAGGTCGCGGTGCACCAACCCGTACCGCCAGGGGCCGCTGCGGGCGGTCTCGATGAGCCGCCGGAGGTCGGGCAGCTGCGCTGAGTGGTACAGGCCGAGTCGTTGAAGCGGGTCGCGGGCGGTCAGGCTCGTGAGGTTGTATTCGACATGTGCCTGCCATGCCGCCGTGAGGTCGGTCCCAAAGCGATTGAACAGTCCGGCCGGTGCCGAGGCGGGTACGTCGATGGCAGAGATGATGCGGGCATATCGGCCCAGCACCTCCCACGCCTCAACAGTGGAGGCGGGATCCTCGGCGGCAGCGGCAATGTAGGTCTCGACAAGGTAGGGCGTGCCGCGGTGGCAACCCCGTGCGAGCACAGCCGGTGACGGGATGCCGGCTCGCGCCGCTGCGCGCAGAGCCCATTCTTCAACCTCGGTTTCATCGCGTTGATCGTCGATCGCGAACCGGATGACCGAGTCGTCGTGGCCGGGGCATGCCTGGATGTGGAACACGTGGTTGACCGAGCCGGCGCCAGCAATTGGGACGATGCACGCGGCAGGCAATCGGCACCGCTCCGCGATTTCGCTCGCGACAGCCAACTCCCGACGTCCACTCACGCACTGACAGTCTCATTCCAACCAGGCCATGTCAGCTGGGCAAACCCAGCAGGCGCCGGCCGTTGTGGTAGACGACCTTGCGCAACCAGTCGTCGCCGAGGCCCCAGCCGGCGATCGCCTCGATCTGCTCGGCGTAGGGGTACGGGATGTTCGGGAAGTCGCTGCCCAGCACGATGCGGTCGGGTAGGTCGGCGTAGCCCGCGATCACCTCGGCCGGCAACGGAGCGAGCGAGTTCATGAACGGCGTACCGACCATCGTGGTGTCCAGGTGCACGTTCGGGTACCGCTGCGCGAGGGCGAGGTGCTCGACGTACTCCGGCGCGCCGCCGTGGGCGATCACGGCGGTGAGCGTGGGATGCCGGGCCAGCACGCCGCCGATCGGTCCGGGGCCGGTGTGCGTGCCCGGTACCGGCCCACTGCCGCAGTGCACCACGACCGCTGCACCCGCGTCGGCGAGCATCCCCCACACCGGGTCGAGCAGCCGGTCGGTCGGGTCGAAACCGCCCACCTGCACGTGCACCTTGAAGATCTGCGTTCCGGCCTCGAGCGCGGTTCGGACGTACTGGACTGCTTCCGGCTCGGGGAAGAACGTCCCGCTGGGAACACAGTCCGGCGTCGCGGCGGCGAAGTCCCGGGCCCACTCGGTGAGCCACGCTGCCATGCCCGCCTTGTGCGGATAGACCAAGCCGGGAAAGGCGATCACCCCGAGCTCGCGCAGGATCTGCAGCCGCTCGGGGTCGCTGCCCTTGTAGTGCACCGGCCAGTCCACGCCGTAGTGCTCGCCGGCGTGCTCGAAGAAGTGCCATACCTTCGCCATCACCCGCGGCGGCAAAAAGTGCACGTGCACGTCGACCAGACCGGGGACGCCCAGCGCCTGCCACCAGGCCGGCACATCCTCGTCCCGCACGCGGCTACTCGACGCCCTTGTTGCGCCGGCCCAGCGCCTTGGCCACCTCGCGGTCGGCGTCGCGCTTGGCCAGGTCCTGGCGCTTGTCGTAGCTGCGCTTGCCCTTGGCCAGCGCGATCTCCACCTTCACCTTGCCGTCGAGGAAGTACAGCGACAGCGGTACCAGGGTGAGCCCGCCTTCGTGGGTCTTGCCGACCAGCCGGATGATCTCGGCCTTGTGCAGCAGCAGTTTGCGCACCCGCCGCGGCTCGTGATTGGTCCACGATCCCTCGGTGTACTCGGGGATGTGCACCCCGCGCAGGAACACCTCACCGTTGTCGATGGTGGCGAAGCCGTCCACCAGGGACGCCCGCCCGAGCCGCAGCGACTTGACCTCGGTGCCGGTCAGCGAGATGCCCGCCTCGAACGTGTCCATGATCGTGTAGTCGTGCCGCGCCTTGCGATTCGACGCGATGATCGACCGTCCGGTCGGGCGGTTACTGGTTGCGGCAGGCACGACGAAAGGCTACAGACGGACCAGGAACCGCAGCGTGGCAATTGCGGTGATCGCCGCTAGTACCACACCGGCCAGCGCGCCGATCCCGCCGGCCACCAGTACGTCGTTGAGGTTCAACTGGGGCAGCACGTTACGTTCCACCTGCTGATGGAAGATGCCGTCGAGGATCAGCTTCTTGCCGATCCAGTCCAAGAAGATCGCGAGAATGCCTCCGATGGCAGCCGCGATCACCGCCTCGATCATGAACGGCAACTGGGTCATCCAGCGTGACGCGCCGACCAGCCGCATGATTCCGGTCTCGTTACGTCGCTGATTTGCCGCCACTTGAATCGCGTTGGCCATCAGGAGCATCGCGCAGACCATGATCGCGATCGCGACGACGAAGGCGCCGAAGCGCGCCTTGTCGAAGATGGTGAGCAGGGTTTTCAGGCTGTCCGACTGGTTCTGCACCTCGTCCACGCCGGCCGCTGTGGCGTATTCGGTGTGGATCGGGTCGAAGTCCTTCTTGGTGTCTTTCAGCTTCAGGACGAACTGGGCCGGCAATGTGCCCGGCTCGAGGAACTTGGCATCCTCCTTGTCCAGGGACTTCTTGCCCAGTGCGTAGGTCTCCTTCTCGCTGAGGAAGTCGACCGACGTGATCCGCGGATCCTTCTGCAACCGCTGCTGCAGTGCCTGCTGCTCCGCATCGGTCACCTTGTGCTTGCACGGTGAGCCCGGCGTCGTCGTGCCGCCGCACAGGTACACCGACACGTTCAGCTTGTTCTCGTAGCTGGTCTTGAACTTGGTGATCTCTTTGCTGACCAGCAGTGCGCCGCCGGCAAAGCCCAACGCGATTGCGGTGTTCAGGATCAGCGCGACCGTCATGCTCAGGTTGCGTCTCAAGCCCGTCGCCACACCGGACATCACGAAACTGGGGCGCATCGAATCCTCACGATCGGTAGAGGTGGAACGGACGAAACGAGTTCAAGCGGAGGTCAGCGGCCCACGCCGTAGACCCCGCGGTTCTGGTCGCGCACGACGTGTCCCATGTCGAGCTCGACCACGCGACGGCGCATCGCGTCGACGATGTTGTTGTCGTGGGTGGCCATCAGGACGGTGGTGCCGGTGCGGTTGATCCGCTCCAGCAAGCCCATGATGCCCTGGCTGGTGTCCGGATCGAGATTGCCGGTCGGCTCGTCGGCGAGCAGAAGCAACGGCCGGTTGACGAACGCCCGGGCGATGGCGACGCGCTGCTGCTCGCCACCGGACAGCTCGTTGGGCATCCGCTTCGCCTTGCCCTCGAGGCCGACCAGTTCGAGCACCTCGGGCACCGTGCGCTTGATGTTGCGGGTGGACTTGTTGATCACCTCGAGGGCAAAGGCCACGTTGTCGTACACGTTCTTTTTGGGCAGCAGGCGGAAGTCCTGGAAGACGCAGCCCATCTTGCGCCGCAGTTCGGGCACCCGCCGACCGGGAAGCTTGGTGATATCGCGGCCGTCCACCTTGACGATGCCGCTGGTCGGAGCCTCTTCGCGCAGCAGCAGACGCAGCACCGTCGACTTGCCCGAGCCCGACTGGCCGATCAGGAATACGAACTCGCCCTTCTCGATCTCCACGGAGACTTTGTCGAGAGCGGGCCGCTTGCTGGCCGAGTAAAGCTTCGTGACGTCATCGAGTTTGATCACGACGAGCCACTGTACCCAACGAAATTCGCCATACCGCTCAGCAACGCTGGGCTCTCAGCCGATACCTCAGCCCCCAGTTCCGCGATGATCAAGGCCGTCTGGTTGCTATAGCGACCAAACGGCCTTGATCATCGCGGAACTGGTGGGGCGGTGGGTCAGGAGCTGCGTCGCCAGCGCACCCCCGCCTCGATGAAGTCGTCGATGTCGCCGTCCAGCACCGCCTGCGGGTTGCCGACCTCGTGATCGGTGCGCAAATCCTTGACCATCTGGTACGGGTGCAGGACATAGGAGCGCATCTGGTTGCCCCAGCTCGACCCGCCGTCCTTGAGCTCGTCCATCTTGGCTCGCTCTTCCTCACGGCGGCGCTCCAGCAGTTTCGCCTGCAACACCGCCATGGCGCTGGCCCGGTTCTGGATCTGGCTGCGCTCGTTCTGGCACGAGACGACGATCCCCGTGGGCAGGTGGGTGATCCGCACCGCTGAGTCGGTCGTGTTCACGCCCTGACCACCAGGCCCGGAGGAGCGGTAGACGTCCACGCGGATGTCCTCGTCCGGGATCTCCACGTGGTCGGAGGATTCCACCACCGGCAGTACTTCCACGCCGGCGAAGCTGGTCTGCCGGCGGCCCTGGTTGTCGAAGGGACTGATTCGCACCAGCCGGTGGGTGCCTTGCTCGACGGACAATGTGCCGTACGCATAGGGCGCTTTGACCTGGAAGGTGGCGGATTTGATGCCGGCTTCCTCGGCATAGGACGTGTCATAGACCTCGACGGGATAGTTGTGCCGCTCCGCCCAGCGCAGGTACATCCGCAGCAACATCTCGGCCCAGTCGGCCGCGTCCACACCACCGGCCTCGGCCCGGATGGTCACTAGCGCCTCACGGGCATCGAACTCTCCGGAGAGCAGGGTGCGCACCTCGAGCTCGTCGATCTGCCGGGACAGCGCATTGAGCTCGGCGGCTACCTCGTCGCGGCTGCCCGGATCGTTCTCGGATTCGGCCAACTCCCAAAGCACCGCAGTGTCATCCAGGCGCTGCCGGAGATCTTCGACCCGGCGGATGTCGCCCTGGACGTGCGAGAGCCGGCTGGTCAATTTCTGGGCGCGCTCTACGTCGTCCCACAGGGTGGGCGAGGCGGCCTGGCCCTCGAGTCCGGCGAGTTCGCGCCGCATCGAGTCCAGGTCGAGCACCGATTCGATCGATGCCAGCGTGCTGTTCAGGTCCTTCAGCCGCGTTGCGACGTCCTCATCACTCACTCTGCGCAGGGTACCCGGGCCGGCGGCGCGGTCATCCGGCCAGCGAGTAACCGGCCTGGGCGCAGTCGGCCCGGTCCCGCGCCCTGCGCTCACGTCGAGCAGCCAACTGGACGAGCCAGTGCCAGCGTCGCTGCGCCTGCATGCTCGAGGCCAACCGCTGATGGGCGGCCTCCCGTTGTGCGTCGCGCATCCGCTCGGCGCTCAGCGCCGCATAGCTGGACAGCATCGTCTGCTCCTTCGTCGTCATCTCGTCACCGCAATAGGTCGCGGATCACTGATCTGGCCGTCTCCAGCGCGTCGCGCACGGCCGCGACCGTTGCCTCGTCCACACCGCGGCGGCGCACCGCGTCGCGAGCTTCCTGACGCAGCTGGTTTGCTGCTCGCTCGACGTCACGGGCCAGCGCCGACGAGGCCCAGTGCCCGTCCGCGGCCGGTCGGGCCTCGCTGGCCTCGCGCCGCGCGGTTCGCGCTGCGGCGGCCAGCTCGATCTTCAGGCTGCGGGCGGTGCCGCGGACCTGCTGGCGTACTTCCCGGGCCAGCTGGGCAACCGAATCGTCCAGGTCCGATTCCAGCGCGCGCAGCTCATCGCGACGGCGCTCGAGCTCGGCCTTGCCGGCCTCGGTGATCGAGTAGACCGACCGCCGCTCGCCCTCGACCCGGCTGACCATGCCTTCCTCTTCAAGGCGCGCCAACCGGGGATAGACGGTGCCTGCGCTGGGCGTGTACATCCCGCTGAAGCGTTCCTCGAGGGCCCGCATGATGTCGTAGCCGTGCCGCGGGCCGTCGTCGAGCAACGCCAGCAGGTACAGCCGCAACTGTCCGTGCGCGAAAACCGGACTCACGCTGCGGGATCCGAACTCGGCGCAGCCGACTCGGTTGCATGCAGCACCGTGACGTCGCCGGACATGGTGCCCGCGTTGAGCTGCACCGCCTCGTTGCCGTAGCGCAGCGTGCCTTTGCTCTGGCCGGGCTGCTTGCCCACCCGCTCGCCGCCGGCGACCAGATCGCCCGAGACGCTCTTGCTGTTCACCAGATAACCGGCACCGGCCGGCAACCGCACGGTGACCGAGCCGGACACTGTCTTCGCGTTCTGCTCGCTGCGCAGCCCGACTCCGGCGTCCGCGTCGGCCAGATCGATGGTGACGTCGCCGGACACCGTTTTCGCCGACAGATGCGGCAGCGCGCGGGCATGCACGGTGACGTCGCCGGAGACGGTGTTCGCGACCAATTCGCCGCGCAGCTCCCGGACCTCCAGCGAGCCGGACACCGTCTTCGCGTCGATATTGCCGGTCACCGCGTCCACCGCCAGCTCCGCAGACACCGTCTTCAAGTGCACCGGGGCGGTCATGCCGGCCACCAGGGTCTCCGCCGACACCGTGCTCAGCGACACCCGGGCGCCCTGCGGAGCGGTGATGCTGACGACCGCGGACATGTCCGTCCACGGCTTGCGCAGCTTTTCCAGCCAACCGTCCTTCGCCGTCTTGGGGTGCGAGATGCGCAGCGCTCCGTTCTCCAGCGTCGCGGTGAGCGGCCCGCCGCTGATCTCGCTGACCTCGACCTGGGCCGATCCGTCGTCGCTGTTAGCGGCAACGACGGCCACCCGACCAGCGACCAGCTGCACCTCCACCGATTCGATCGGGGCACTCGAGTCGCCGAGATCCAGGGTGGTGGCGTGCTCGATGGTCCACGCTTCTGCCATGTCCGTCTCCGTTCGCGTTATATCGCGTTCCTGTCAGACGCGATATAACGTGATTGCTCGCAGAATGTCAAGCAGCTACCGTGCAGAAGCAACGCGTGCCCCACCAGTCACTTGCGCAACGAGCCCCTCAACCCCGGTAGGCGGCCATGCACACACCCCCGCACCCCCACTCGCGGCAACGCATCACGGTGCTGGCGGTCGGCGTGTTGCTGGCCGGATTGATCGTCACCTTCGCCGGCGCGAAGACGGCGGCACCGGCTGCCGCCCGTGCCGAGGTGAACCAGGAGAAGGGCATCGACACCTGCGCGGCCCCGTCCCTCGCGCAGATGAATGCGTTCTGGAAGAACACTCCGTACAACAACGCCGGCATCTACTTCGGCGGCTCGAACCGAGGCTGTGCGCAACCGAACCTGACCAAGGCCTGGGTCACTGCCGTGACCAAGCAGGGCTGGGGACTGCTGCCGCTGTACGTCGGGCTGCAGAGCCCGTGCGAGAAGAACGAGCCGCATCGCTTCTCGTTGACCGGCGCGACCGCGTACGCGCAGGGCAAGGCGGAGGCAGTCGCGGCGAAGAAGGCCCTGGCCGCACTGGGCATGACCGGCGCGCCGATGCTCTTCGATCTGGAAGCCGCCTACTCCAAGAGCACCGCCTGCCTGGCCGCGGAGCGGTGGTTCATCTACGGATGGGTCCGGCAGGCCCATGCGGCACCGCACTACTACGCAGGCATCTACACCTCGACGTGCTCGGGGGTGCTGGACCAGTACTCGACGATCCCGGTGCCGCCCGACCTGATCGACGCCGGTCAGTGGGACAACAACCCGAAGACCACTGTGCTGTCCTGCGTCTCGGCCGCGCATTGGACCAATCACCAGCGACACAAGCAATATCGCGGCGGGCACAACGAGACGTGGAACGGCGTCACGCTGAACATCGACAACGACTGCTCGAATGCGGCGGTGTGGGAAACGGTCCACCCGTCGACCACCGGCGGATGCGTCTGATGAGCCGGGCCAGGAACGCCATGGTGGCCGGCTCGGTCGCGCTCGTCGCGGCCGGGGCGACCGTCGTGGGCATCCACCTCACCCGCGACGACGGACCCGCGCCGACCCCGATCCTCGCGGCCAGTCCGCTGACTGCGTCCGGCGCCGGCGTGGCCGGGTTGGGCGGCCGGTCGCTCGCGATCACCCACGACGGGGGCCGGCACTGGTCCCGGACCCAGGCGCCGTACGCCGTCACCGACGACACCGCACTTGCCGTCGATGGCGCCGGCCGGGTCATCCAAGCCAGCACCCAGGGCGGGACGATCCAACTCGCCCAAGCCACCGGTTCGCGATGGACGACGCACACCCAGCGCCTCCCCGAGCCCGGCTTCACCCACGCGACGATCGGCAACGACGGCGCCAGCACGGTGGCGGTGACCTACTCGACCAGCGGGTCGCCGAACAGCTCGGCCGGGATCGTCTACCTCGGTGCAGACCTGACCCGGCTCACGCCGCGCGACCTGCCCGCCGGCGGAACGGTGCAATGGGCATCGGCTCGCGACCTGCTGCTCACCGGTGGACTTGGCGGGGCGAGCCTCTACGCCAGCAGTGATAGCGGGGCGCACTGGGCCGCGGTGGCCACCCCGGTCGGTCCAACCGCACCCGGTCGGGGTCTTGCCGCGGATGCACCCACCTTCGGCGTCGCGACCCGCACCGCAACCGGCGGCGTTGCGATTCCGGTGACCCTGCATTCGGCAACCGGACAGACCGCGGTGACGGTGCTGACCCGGACGGCTGCCGGCGCAGCGTTCACGATGGGCCCGCGGCTGACGTTGTCGGCCACCAGCGCGGTAGGAGCAGCAATGCCGATCACCGCCCGCCCCGACGGGTCGGCCGTCGTCGCGGATCCGGCCACCGGCGAGGTGTACACGCTCGGCCCGAACGGCTGGCGCGCACTGGGTCGGAGCTTGCCCGCAGGTGCCCTCAGCATTTCGTTCTCCGACAGCAAGACCGGCTGGGCGGTGGTGCAGCGCAACACCTGCTCGACCAAGGCGGACTGCTCATCGACGACGCTGTTGTACACGACCACTGACGGCGGCACTAAGTGGAGCGCAGCGACGGTGCGCTGACCCGATCGGCCTGTGCCGGACGGCTCTGCGCAGTTGTTGCGCGGCGCTCAGACCGCGCGGCGCTTGAGCCGGCGGCGCTCCCGC
Source organism: uncultured Actinomycetota bacterium (assembly GCA_963703085.1). Classification (GTDB taxonomy): domain Bacteria; phylum Actinomycetota; class Actinomycetes; order Mycobacteriales; family Jatrophihabitantaceae; genus DATAEG01. The sequence goes on from OY969789.1 coordinate 1,110,229, forward strand.
TCGGAGAGCCCACCCCAGATGCCGAACCGCTCGTCGTGCTGTAGCGCGTACTCGAGGCATTCCGAGCGCACCTCGCAGCCGACGCAGATCTTCTTTGCTTCCCGCGTCGAGCCGCCCTTCTCCGGGAAGAACGACTCCGGGTCGGTCTGGGCGCACAGCGCCCGTTCCTGCCAGCTCTGTTCGTCCGGGAGGCCGAAGACGGAGGTGAGGTCGGCGTTGGCGAGATTGCTGCCCAGATCGGTCACGACGCGCTCCCTGTACTACCCGGCACTTAAGCTCTCCCCCATGGCGATCGGCCGCTGCGTCGGCGCCGGATCAGTCCCCCACTACCGCTCCGGCGAACCTGGCGACCCAGCTGTCGGCGGTGATGTCTGAGGGACCGGGTGGACACTCAGAACGTCACGAGTGGAATTACACCCGTGTCGTTCCCCTAAAGTCAAGCCCAGCGGTGGTAACGGTAATTCTGATCGCCTGATCGGTTGTCTCGCGCTGTGCTCATGATCGCCTGATCGATCACTCGCGCTGACCCTCGCTTCGCTCCGGCCAACACTCGCGACCGATACCTCGCTTCGCTCGGCCGCAAGCTCGCTGCGCTCGCGCGGGCGATCTGCTCTTCGCGCGAGCGCTCATCGCTGTGTTCATGATCGCCTGATCGATCACTCGCGCTGACCCTCGCTCCGCATCGGGCCAACACTCGCGACCGATACCTCGCTTCGCTCGGCCGCAAGCTCGCTTCGCTCGCGCGGGCGATCAGCTCTTCGCGCGAGCGCTCATCGCCTGGTGAGACAGTCCCGTCACCGGGCTCCGCCTTCATGGAACGATCGACCATCCAGGAGCGGATCATTACCGCATGGCCTGTTATGTGGACGTGCCGCGCAGCTATCCGGAAGCGGGGTTGCGGTTCACTGAGTTCTGCCACCTGCTGGCCGACGACCGGGACGAGCTGCACGAGCTGGCCGAACAGCTCGGCGTGCCGCGGCAGTTCTTCCAGGATCACCCGTGGCGCTGGCACTACGACCTGCCGGCGCACGCCCGGCCGCGGGCGCTCGAACTCGGTGCCGAGCCGGTGACGATGCACGAGGTCGGCGCGCTGCTGCGCCGGCGCCGGGCGGCACGGTGATCCGCCCGACCGCGGTGTCGAGCTGAGCGGGGCATCCCGTACCGTCGAGCGACGTGCGAGTGACCGTGCTGGCCGGTGGCGTCGGCGGCGCCAAGTTCCTCCGTGGTGTGCGCGCGGCACTACCTGACGCCGAGCTCACTGCGGTGATCAACACCGGCGACGACCTGACTGTGCACGGGCTGCGGGTCTGCCCCGACCTGGACAGCGTCATGTACACCCTCGGCGACGGGATCGACACCGGTCGCGGCTGGGGCCGCGCCCACGAGACCTGGCACGTCAAGGACGAGCTCGCCGCGTACGGCGCCGACCCGGACTGGTTCGGGCTCGGCGATTTGGACACCGCGACGCACCTGGTCCGCACCCGGATGCTCGACGCCGGCTACTCCCTCACCGACGTCACTGCGGCGCTGTGCGAGCGATGGCATCCCGGGATACGGCTGCTGCCGATGAGCGATCAGCGCTGCGAGACCCACGTCGTCGTCGAGATCGACGGCACGAAGAAAGCGATCCACTTCCAGGAGTGGTGGATCCGCTACCGCGCCGCACTCGTCCCTGTTGCCTTCGTGCAGGTGGGAATCGAGTCGGCCAAACCGGGTCCGGACGTACTCGAGTCGATCGGGATGGCCGACCTGGTGCTGATCGCGCCGAGCAATCCGGTGGTCAGTATCGGCACGGTGCTCGCCGTCCCGGGCATCGGTGAGGCGGTACGCACTGCGCCGGCGCAAGTCATCGGCGTCTCGCCGATCATCGGCGGCGCACCGGTACGCGGGATGGCCGACAAGTGCCTGCCGGCGATCGGCGTGGAGGTGAGCGCACACGGCGTCGCCGCGTACTACGGGGCGCGGCTCGGCGGCGGGCTGCTGGACGGCTGGCTGGTGCACGAGAGTGACACCGCGAGCGTGCCCGGGTTGCGGGTACGGGCGCTGCCCCTGCTGATGACCGACGACGAGGCCACCGCGACCATCGTCCGGGCCGCGGTGGAGCTGGCCCGTGCCTGACCACGTGGCTGACGGCGCCGCCCATCTGGAGATCCTGGCGGTGGCCGGGCTGCCGGAGATCCGCCCCGGCGCCGATCTGGCCGCGCTGATCGCCGAGGGGGCGCCGTGGTTGCGCGACGAGGACGTCGTTGTCATCACGTCGAAGATCGTGTCCAAGGCCGAGGGCCGGCTCGTCCCCGTCGACCCGCACGACGCAGCCGCCCGACAGCGGATGCGACAAGAGCTCATCGACGCCGAGACCCGCCGCCCGGTCGCACGCCGTGACGAGCTGCGCATCGTTGCCAATCGGCACGGCGTCGTCATGGCGGCTGCCGGTGTCGACGAGTCCAACGTCGCCGCCGACGAGCTGGCGCTGCTGCCCGAGGATCCCGACCAGTCGGCTGCGGCACTGCGCGCTGAGCTGAAGGCGAGGCTCGGGGTCGACGTGGCCGTCATCGTCAGTGACTCGTTCGGACGGCCCTGGCGGGCCGGCATCATCGATGCGGCGCTGGGCGTATCCGGGCTGTCGGCGGTGGTGGATCATCGCGGCCGGACCGACAGCGGTGGGCGCGCGCTGCAGATGACCCAGATCGCGATCGCCGACGAAATCGCGTCGGCCGCCGATCTGGTGAAGGGCAAGCTCGCCGCCACACCGGTCGCGGTGGTGCGCGGCCTGTCCTTCGTCGACGACGGCCTGGGCAGTGCGCCGCTCATCCACCCCCGGGAGCGCGACCTGTTCTCGCTCGGTACGGCGGAGGCCATTGCGGTCGGCCGGGCCGAGGCGCTCGGTTCGCTCGAGCCGGCCGGAGCGCTGCATGCCGACGCGCTGCGCACGATCCGAGAGATGCCGCGCGGAGCGGGGACTGCCGCAACGTTGCGGGAGGCATACCTGGGCTTCCTGCTGGCTCGTCCCGATGCGATGTGGCGCTCCTGCACACCCGGTCATCTCACCGCGAGCACTGTCATCTACGACCCGGCGCGAGACTCCGTCCTGCTCACCTTGCACCCGCGGGTCGGCAAGTGGGTCCAGGTCGGCGGCCATTGCGAACCCGGTGACGCGACCCTGGTGGCCGCGGCCGCACGCGAAGCGCACGAGGAGAGCGGCATCGCCGACCTACGCATGGATGTCCTGCCGCTCGGGTTGAACGTGCACCCGATCACTTGTTCGCTCGGCGTGCCTACCCGGCACTTCGACGTGCAGTTCCTGGCTGTTGCTCCTGCGGGCGCCCGTCCCACGATGTCGGACGAGTCGATGGACCTGCAGTGGTTCCACGCCGACGCATTGCCCGACGGTGCGGTCGGGGAACTCTCCGAGATCATCGCGGCCGCACGCGCCCGGGTCGCCCACCCCACCCGGTGATGACCGATCCGCTGAGCCGGCTCGATGTCTGGCCGGTACCGAACGCCGCCGCGGCCGTAGTCGGCGTCGACGGCGTGCTCGCCCACCGTGGCGATGTGGAGCGAAGGTTCCCGCTGGCGTCGGTGACCAAGCCGTTAGCAGTGCTCGGCGCGCTCGTCGCGATCGAGGAAGAGGCGCTCGGGCTGGACGACGCGGCGATCACCGACGTGGTCGACGGTGCCACCGTGCGGCATCTGATGAGCCACGCGTCAGGGCTGTCACCGGATCGGCGCAACCGCGCCGCGGCGCCCGGCACCCGGCGGATCTACTCCAACCTCGGTATCGACATCCTCGGTGAGACCGTGGCCGCCGCCACCGGCATGCCCTTTGCCGAGTACCTACGGCAAGCGGTGTTCGCGCCGCTGGGCATGACGCACGCGTCGCTGGACGGACTGCCGTCACGGGACGGCACCGCCGCGGTGAGCGATTTGGCTGTGCTCATCGCACAGTTGTTGCAGCCGGTGGGCTGGCTGCATCCGAGCACTCTCGACGCGGCGACAACGGTGCAGTTCCCTGGCATCCGGGGCGTGCTGCCCGGCTACGGCGCGCAGGACCCGAATGACTGGGGGCTCGGGTTCGAGATCAAGGGCAGCAAGGCGCCGCACTGGACCGGACCGGCGAATTCCCCTGGCACGTATGGGCATTTCGGCCAGGCCGGGACGATGTTCTGGGTCGATCCGGCGCGTCGGCTCGGGCTGGTCGCGTTCGCCGATCGCGCCTTCGACGTCTGGGCCGCAGCAGCGTGGCCGGAGCTCTCCGACGCAGTTCTCGACGCGTTCGGCGGCTGACGCCGCTCACTACTGCTCCCGGATCGGCATCCGGCCGGGTGCCAGCCGCGGACCGAATCGCGGCGCACCGATGCCGGCCACCTCGATCAGGCGCACCACCCGCTGTCGCTGCCCGCGCCAGGGCTCCAACAACTCCAGCATCTCCTCGTCAGTACCGCGTGGCCGGCCGGTCATCGCGAACACCACTTGATTGGGGATGTGGTAGTCACCGACACTCACCGCGTCGGCATCGCCGAGGGCACGCTGCGTCGTCTCCGCAGCCGTCCACGGACCGACACCCGGAACGATCTGCAGGCGGCGGCGCACCTGCTCAGCGGGCAGCTCGATGCCGCGTTGCAGTCCGGCGGCCACAGTCGCGACGGCGCGAACCGTGCGCTGCCTCTGCAGGTCGACGCCGAGCCGGTGCCAGCCCCAGGTCGGCACGTCCAGCAGGGCTGCCGCGTCCGGCATCACCCGTAGTGACGTCGGCGCCGGGCCCGGTGCTGGGCGGCCGTAGCGGTACAGCAGTCCGCGCCAGGCCGCCCGGGCCTCTATCCCGGTTACCTTCTGCTCGAGGACGGCCGCCACCAGCGGTTCGAGCAGCATGCCGGTGCACGGCAGCCGCAGACCCGGATGGCGACGGTGCAGCTCGGCCAGCTTGGGCAGCGAGCTGAGTGGCAGATCCGTCCAGTCCTGGTCGAGGCCGAGCAGGATGGGCAGCCGGTCCAGCATCCAGTCCGCGCCGGGGCCGAACGCAACCGCGTGCACGGCCCGGCCGCCGGGCCGCAGCGCGAGGCTGACCGGGCCGAGCGGTGTCCAGGTGGCCCGCCAGAGCACGCCGTCGACAAGCCGCATGGACGGATCGCCCGCGCCGCGGCGCAACGGGCCGAGCGTCAGCATCGTGTCCGACCAGCTCTGCACCGCAACCGACCGCGTCACCGGCAGGTCGGGTGAGCGCACCGACGGCGAGTCCACGGTGTTCGGCTGCACCCGTGCAGCCTGGCACACGGGGGTGTCAGGGCTGCTCGGACGCCACGCTCAGCCGGGGCGGAACGCGTCGCCGGCGGTGGACATCGCCGCGGCCAGTGCCTGCCGCCAGTGCGGCATCTCCGGCAGGCCCGCGGCGCGCCAGGCCCGATCGGACAGCACCGAGTACGCCGGCCGCGGGGCGGGCAGCGGGTAGGCGTCCGTGCTGATCGGCAGCACCCGGGCCGGGTCGGCACCCAGCTCCTCGAAGATGGCCCGGGCGAACCCGCACCAGGTGGTGTCACCGGAGTTGGTGCAGTGCAACGTGCCCGGCGGGACCGGCTGCGCCGCACTGGCCAAGCCGATCAGGCCACCGGCCAGATCCGCCGACCAGGTCGGCGAGCCGCGCTGATCGTCGACGACGTTGACCGTCTCGCGTTCGCGTTCCAGCCGGGCCATCGTCTTGACGAAGTTCGCGCCACCGACGCCGTACACCCAGGCCGTGCGCACCACATGCGAAGCGTCCGGCAGCAACTCCCGGACAGCCAGCTCTCCGGCAAGTTTGGTCCGGCCGTACGCCGAGCGCGGACCGGTCGGATCGTCGACGTCATAGGGACGATCGGCGTCGCCGGAAAAGACGTAGTCGGTCGATACGTGGATCAGCCGGCCGCCATGGCGAGCCAGCGCCGCGGCAAGCACGCCCGGTGCGGTCGCATTGACCGCGTAGGCCAGTTCCTCGTTCTTCTCGGCGGGATCGACTGCGGTGTAGGCCGCCGCGTTGATCAGCACGTCGGGTCGGAACTCGGCGACCGCCGCGTCGACCGCGCTGGAATCGGTGATGTCCAGCTCCGGCAGATCCACCGCGAGCACCTGCTCACCGTCGAGCTGCAACTGCAGATCCGTGCCGAGCTGGCCGCGGGAACCGGTGATCATCCAGCGCGTCGGTCGGCTCACTGGCCGACCTCTGCGTAGCGCGCTTCGACGCCTTCCTTCGCGGTCTGCCACCACTGCCGATTCGCCGCGTACCAGCCGATGGTCTGCTCGAGACCGGCCGGCAGATTCTGGTACCGCGGCGTCCAGCCGAGTTCGGTGCGCAGCTTGGTCGCATCGATCGCATAGCGCAGGTCGTGCCCGGCCCGGTCGTTGACGTGCTCGTACCAGTCCCGCGGCTTGCCCATCAGCTCCAGGATCGTCTCGACGACGGTCGTGTTGTCCGCCTCGCCGTCGGCGCCGATCAGGTAGGTCTCCCCGATCCGGCCGCGGTCGATGACCGTCCAGACCGCCGCGTTGTGGTCGTCCACGTGGATCCAGTCACGCACATTGTGGCCCTTGCCGTAGAGCCTCGGCTTGCGATCGGTGAGCACGTTGGTGATCTGGCGTGGGATGAACTTCTCGATGTGCTGGTACGGACCGTAATTGTTCGAGCAGTTCGAAATCGTTGCCTGCACGTCGAACGAGCGCACCCAGGCACGCACCAGCAGGTCGGAGCCCGCCTTCGTCGAGCTGTACGGGCTGGACGGGTTGTACGGCGTCTCCGGCGTGAACTTGCGCGGATCATCGAGTTCGAGATCGCCGTAGACCTCGTCGGTCGATATGTGATGCAGCCGCGCGCCGTGCCGGCGCACCGCCTCCAAAATCGTGTACGTGCCGATCAGATTCGTCTGAACGAACGGTGACGGGTCACGCAGCGAGTTGTCGTTGTGCGACTCGGCGGCGAAATGCACGACCACGTCGGTGCGTCCGACAAGCTCGTCCACGATGCCGGCGTCGGACACGTCACCGCGCACGAAGTCGATCTTGTCGCGGACCGGGGCGAGGCTCGCTTCGGTTGCCGCATAGGTCAATGCGTCCAGCACGGTGACCTGCACCTCCGGACGTTCCCGGACGGTCTGGTGCACGAAATTCGCGCCGATGAAACCGGCGCCGCCGGTGACGAGTATCCGCATCGGGCGGCAGGCCTCCTAGAAGTCCACTGCCAACGACCGCTGACAGAACCGTAAGTATCCCAGAATGTCGAGAGGTTCATAGGTATCCTCGGCCCCGTGCCAGACGACCCCAATCGCCCGGGCCGCCCCTCGCCTCAGGGCGGCGGTGGCCCGTCCGATCCGCGTGCGCCGTTGCCGCCCGAGCTTGACCCGCGCGGTCGTCGGATCGCCCGGGCCGAAGCCCGCGAGCGGCAGAATGCCGGCGAACCACGGCGCGCGGCGGGTGCCGCCGTGCCGCCCCGGCGCAGAGCGCGCCGGCAACGCGGCGACGTCCTGGGTGGGGCATTGCTCGGTGTCCGGGTGATCGCGGCGCTGGTCTCCCTCGGCATCGTGGTCGGCGCGGGTTACGCGTGGGCGAGCTACCGGCAGTTCAACTCGACAGTGCACCGGGTAAACGCGATCAACAAGAACTCGGCACCGAAGAAGGACGTCGACGGCAAGGATCAGAACATCTTGCTGGTGGGTATCGACGACCGCGACTCGATCAGCGCCAAGGAGCGCAAGGAGATCGGCGTCCCCTCCGACGGCGGCAGCAACAACACCGACACGATGATGATTCTGCACGTGCCGGCCAACGGTAAGGCCGCGTCGGTGATCTCGTTCCCGCGGGACAGTTGGGTGACCATCGCCGACGGGTTCGGCAAGGCGAAGCTGAACTCCGCGTATGCCGACGGGGTGCAGAAGTACGGCAAGAGCAAGGGCTGGCAGGTGCTGGTTGACACGCTGCAGAAGCTCACCGGGTTGACGATCGATCACTTCGTCGCGGTGAACCTGCTCGGTTTCTACAACATCAGCAATGCCGTCGGCGGCGTGCAGGTCTGCCTCAAGCAGTCGTACACCAAGGAGGAGACCAACGCCGGAATGGCACTGCCGTCCGGGCACTTCACCATCTCCGGCAAGCGCGCCATTGCCTTTGTCCGGCAGCGGGACAATCTCCAGCGCGGTGACCTCGACCGGATCGTGCGCCAGCAGTACTTCATGGCGGCGATGTTCCGTAAGATCGCCTCCGCGGGCACCTTGCTCAACCCGATCAAGACGCAGCGACTGATCAAGGCCGTGGCCAACTCCATGCAGCTCGACGAGAATTCGCCGGGACATCAGGGTCTCGACATCATCAAGCTCGGCCAGCAGATGAGTGACCTGACCGCCGGGAACCTGCGCTTCACCCAGATCCCCACCGTTGGCGGCTCGGTCGGCACCACGTCGGTGCAGAACATCACCACGGATGTGCCGACCTTCGTGCGGAAGTACTTCGGGGTGGAGAACACCACCTCCGCGCTGTCCAAGGCCAAGGTGGTGGCGCCGTCGACGGTGTCGGTGGACGTGCGCAACGGCTCCGGCCGGGGCCAGTGGGCATCCACCAACGCCGCGACCTTGAAGGGCGTCGGGTTCAAGACCAGCACCGGCGACCACGACGCCACCACCGCGACGGTGATCCAGTACCGCAGCGGCATGGAGTCGCAGGCCAAGACCCTCGCCCAGTACGTGCCGGGCGCAACCCTGGTGCTGTCCACGTCGGTCACCAAGGTGACGCTCGTGCTCGGCAGCGACGGCAAGCAGGCCCAGTCGACACCGACGAAGTCCGCCCCGAAGACCTCGGGTTCGGTGGGCAACAGCAAGGACAACCGCACCGCCGCACAGGCAGACTGCATCAACTGAGGTGGCCGCGTCCTCTCCCGAGCGGCTGTTCGCCGAGCGGCTCGCCGGTGAGCGCGCCCAGCCGCTGATCACCTATTACGACCAGCGCTCCGGTGAGCGCGCGGAGCTGTCCGCCGCGTCGCTGGCCAACTGGGTGACGAAGACGTTCTTCCTGCTCACCGACGAGCTCGGTCTCGAGGTCGCCGACCAGGCAGCGGTGCGGCTACCGGTGCACTGGATGCGTTACGTCGTGTTGCTCGGCGCGTGGAGTGCCGGACTGACCGTCGTGGACGGTCCCCCGGCCACCGTTGGCTTCGGCCACGATCCGGACGATCTACGGGCGCTCGCCGACGCGGTGCCGGATGTCTATGGACTGGCCCTCGCGCCGTGGGGACAGGGTTATCCGACCGGACCGCCGGAGGGCGCCGGGGACTTCGTCGCGGCGGTCCGCCCGCAATCCGACGTCTACTCCATGATCCGCTTCCCGGCCGCATCCGACGTGGCCGCGGTGCCGGGCAGCAGCCGGGCGGAATTCGCCGCCGCCGCCGAGCAGCGGGCCGGCGAGCTCGGCCTGCAAACCGGTGGCCGGTTGCTGATCCACGACAGCAGCCAGCATGCCGACGACCTGCTCACCTGGACGGCGCCACTGGCGGCCGCCGGTTCGGTCGTGCTGATCTCAGGCGGGTCCGATGCCGACACCGCCCGGCTGGCCGACGTCGAGCGCGCCACCGTGGTGCTCTGAGCGGCGTTCGGGCGCACGTTAAAGTCCCACCATGGACAAGACCGTGGCAACAGCGGCGGATGCGGTCGGCGATATCAACGACGGCGCCAGCCTCGCGGTCGGTGGTTTCGGGTTGTGCGGCATTCCGTTCGTCCTCATCGACGCCCTGTTCGACCAGGGCAGTACCGACCTGCAGACGGTTTCCAACAACTGCGGGGTGGACGGGCTCGGGCTGGGCAAGCTGCTGGCCGCGCAACGCATCAGCCGCACCACCGGCTCCTACGTCGGCGAGAACAAGGAGTTCGCCCGGCAGTTCCTCAGCGGCGAGCTCGAGGTGGAGCTCTGCCCGCAGGGCACCCTGGCCGAGCGGTTGCGTGCCGGGGGTGCCGGCATCCCCGCGTTCTATACGCCGGCCGGCGTGGGCACGCAGGTAGCCGACGGCGGGTTGCCGCGGCGTTACGCGCCGGACGGCTCCGTGGCACTCGGATCACCGGCGAAGGAGATCCGCGTCTTCGACGACCGGCAGTACGTGCTGGAGGAGGCCATCCGAACGGACTTCGCCCTGGTCCGCGCCACCGTCGGGGATCGACACGGCAACCTCGTCTACGACGCGACCGCCGCCAACTTCAACCCACTCTGTGCGATGGCCGGACGGATCACCATCGCCGAGGTGGAGACGCTCGTCGAGCCCGGCGAGATCCAGCCCGAACACGTGCACACTCCGGGCGTGTTCGTGCAGCGGGTGGTGGCGGTCGGAGCCGGCGGCAAGACCATCGAGAAGCGGACCGTTCGCGGGCCGGCCACCGGCGAGGAGGCACGCTGATGACGCTGACCCGCAATCAGCTCGCCGCCCGGGTGGCCCAGGAGCTGCACGACGGCCAGTACGTCAACCTGGGAATCGGCATGCCGACGTTGGTGCCCAACTACATCCCGGACGGCGTGCAGGTGGTGCTGCAGTCGGAGAACGGTGTGCTGGGCGTCGGACCGTATCCCACCGAGGACCAGGTCGACGCCGACCTGATCAACGCCGGCAAGGAGACCATCACCGTTCTGCCGGGCGCGGCATTCTTCGACTCGGCCACCTCCTTCGGGATGATTCGCGGCGGGCACATCGACGTGGCAGTGCTCGGCGCCATGCAGGTGTGCGCCAACGGCGACCTGGCCAACTGGATGATCCCCGGCAAGATGGTCAAGGGCATGGGCGGCGCGATGGACCTCGTGCACGGCGCCAAGCACGTCATCGTGATGACCGAGCACACCGCGAAAGACGGCTCGCCGAAAATATTGGAACGGGCAACGCTGCCACTGACCGGCGCCGGCTGCGTGCACCGGATCATCACCGACATCGCTGTCCTGGACGTCACCGCGGACGGGCTGGTGCTGCGCGAGCTGGCACCCGGAGTCACCGTCGACGAGGTCCTCGCCGCGACCGCCGCACCGGTGCACGTCTCTGAACCCGTGCCGGTGATGACGCTGCCGGCCGGGTGAGCCGGCCGGGGAGTCAGCCGATCGATACGTCCGTAGTCCCGTCCGGTCGGCGCGTCGATCGTGCCGCGATCGGCTGCGCGGTGCTGGCCGGCGCGGCGCTGGTGGGCTGCGTGCTCGGCACGTTCCTGCCGTGGCTGCAGTCCGGCGAAAACCACCGCAACAGTTACTCCGCGGTCGGCGTGCTGGAACGGCTGCTCCACATCGACGGGCCGGTGCGTCTGGCCATCGACCTGTGGCCGTTCCTGGGCCTGTACTGCGCGGTCACCATCTCCCTGCTCGCGCTGCAGTGGTGGCGCAGCGCGGCCGTGGCCGGGGCGCTGTGCGGAGCGGTCTGCGTCGTGGTGTCGTGGCGGGCGTTGTCGGTACCCGGCCGGTTCGGCATCTCGGTCGTGCGCAGCGGGCCGATGGTTACGCTGACCGCCGCGGGGGTAGCCCTAGCGGCGCTGTCCGCGTTACTTGTCATAGCCAGCGTCCACCGGAACCGGAGTCAATGATGACCGACCCGTACCAGCCTCACGAGCAGCACGGCGGCGGGCAGCCGCCTGAGGACTGGTCGCAGCATCCTGCGGCACCGTCCGACCCGAACCAGGGCCAGTGGGCGAACAGTGGCTGGTCCGGCGCGCCGGAGCCGGCTGAACAGCAATGGCAGTCCGGCAGTTACCCCGGGCAACAGCCCGCGACCGGCCAACAGCCGTACAGCGCGCAGTACCCATCGCCGGGCCAGTACCCGAGCGGGGCCGCCTATCCACAGCAGGGCCAGTACCAGCAACCGGCTCAGTACCAGCCCGGGCCGTACCAGCAGGGCCAGTACCAGCCCGGCGGACCGGGTGGGCCGGGCGGTCCGGGCGGTGGCTGGACCGGTCAGCCGGCGCCGAAGAAGAGCCGCCGCACTGCGCTCATCGCCGGCGTCGCTGCCGTCGTGGTCGCCGGCGGCGCCGCAGCAACCTACGTCGCGCTCGGCGACAAGAGCTCCAGCGGCGCGTCGTCTCCGCACTCGGCGGTCAGCAAGCTGGTGAGCGACCTCGACAAGTCGGACCTGCTCGGCGTCCTTGATCACCTGCCGCCCGCTGAGCGGGACAGCATCGTCGACCCGATCACCGATCAGGTGAAGCAACTCAAGCGCCTCAAGGTCCTCAACTCCTCCGCCGACCCCAAGAACGTCTCCGGTCTGGACATCTCGGCCAGTGGACTGACGTACGCCAGCGGCGACGAGAAGATCAACGACCACCTGACCGTCGTCAAGGTGACCGCCGGGAAGATCACTGTGAACGTCGATCTCAGCAAGGTGCCGTACACCCAGGAGTTCTTGAAGATCGTGTTCAAGGGCCACAGCGCGCCGGCCGGCAGGCGCACCCGAACAATCGACATCGGCCAGGTGGTCCGCCAGGACGGCGCACCGATCCGGATCGCGACGCAGGAAGTCAGCGGCAAGTGGTACCCGAGCCTGCTGTACACGATCGCCGACAACGCCGTGCACAGCAGCCAGGGCCGTAACCCCACCTCGGCGGACTACATCCCGGCGGCCGGCGCGTCGTCAGCCGAGGACGCGGTGCGTGCGCTCATCGACGCAGTCGGCAAGCAGGATGCCACTGCGGCGATCAAGGTGCTGTCGCCGGATGAAATGGCCGCGGTGCACGACTACGGCGGCCTGATCGTCAAGAGCAGTGGATCGAGCGACCCGTCCAACACGTTCACCGTCAAGGCCGCGTCGTTCACCACGTCGAAGGTGAGTGGCGGCACCCTGGTCTCGGTCAAAAGCATCACGATCAGCGACTCCGACGGTGACTACAGCTTCTCGGTGGACGGCGATTGCGTCAGCTACTCCTCACCCGGTGAGTCCAACAAGAAGTTCTGCGCCCAGGATGCATTGGACGAGTTCGGCAAGCGCGGCCAGCTCACCGGCGAGCAGAAGGATGCGCTGCACCGGCTGTTCACCGCATTGCCGAAGATCGGGGTGGTGGCGACCCAGACCGACGGGAAGTGGTACGTCAGTCCGCTGCGCACCTACGGCGATCTGTTCCTCGACGTGCTGAGCAACCTGCAGGACAACGACGTCCTGACCCTGTTGTCGCTGCTAAACGACTGACCGGCCCTACCGTCGGCGCGGCTCTGCCTGTACCGCGACGCCGGCGGCAATCAGCTCCTCCACACCGGGCACGCCCCACTCGGTCAGCGCCTCACGGGTGTGCTGGCCAGGCACCGCCGGCGGGCTCTGCACAGCGCTGGGAGTCCGGCTGAAGCGCGGTGCCGGCGCCGGTTGGCGCACTCCGGCAACATCGACGAACGTGCCACGCGCGGCGAGCTGCGGATGCTGTGGCGCCTCGGCGAAGGAGAGCACCGGGGCGACGCAGGCATCCGTGTCCGCGAAGGCGGTTTCCCACTCCGCCCGGGTCCGGCTGGCGAACACGGCCGCGATCTGTTGCCGCAGTTGTGGCCACGTGCTCGGGTCGCCAGGTCGGGCCGTCTCGGGATCAAGTCCGAGCACTCCGATGAACTCGGCGTAGAACTTCGCCTCCAGCGGCCCGGCGGCGAGCCATCCACCGTCCGAGCTCTGGTAGATGTCGTAGGCCGGGTAGCCGGTGTCCAGCAGGTTGACCCCGCGCTCGTCGCGCCAGACGCCGGCGCCCAGCAGACCGTGCACCATCGTGGCCAACGAAGCGGCGCCGTCGACGATGGCCGCATCGACCACCTGCCCGCGGCCGGACGCACGCGCCTCGAGCAGGGCGGCCAGCACCCCCATCACCAGATACGTCCCGCCGCCACCGAAATCGCCCACCAGGTTCAGCGGCACCTGCGGTGGCCCATCGGCCCGGCCGATCGCGTGCAACGCACCGGTGACCGCGACGTAGCCGATGTCATGACCGGCCCGGGCGGCCCAGGGCCCGTCCTGGCCCCAGCCGGTCATCCGGCCGTACACCAGCGCAGGATTGCGCGCCCAGCACGCGTCCGGTCCGACGCCGAGCCGTTCGGTGACCCCGGGCCGGAAGCCCTCGATCAACACCTCGGCGCGCTCGGCCAGGGCGAGCGTGGCCTCGATTCCGGCCGATTGCTGCAGGTCGAGCGCGACGCTGCGGCGGGAGCGGTTGAGCAGGTCGTACTCCGGCGCGGCCGGGGTGAATCGTCCCTCTGTCGGTGGCCGCTCGATGCGCAACACGTCGGCACCCATGTCGGCGAGCAGCATGGCCGCGAAGGGCGCCGGACCCAGGCCGGCCAGCTCGACGACGCGCACGCCGCGCAACGGACCCGATCGGGCAGCTTGCGGCGACGTCACGGTGCTCAAGATGGCACAGCCCCCGGTCCGCCGGTGAACCGGGATGGCTCGGGTTACGTGGTCTGAGCGTCAGGGTCGTAGTACCAACGTCCGATGGCGGCTGCAACCGGGCAGCACCGAGGGTGAACTCGTCAGATCACCTTCTCGAGAGGAGAGCGTCATGCGACGCCTCATCATCATCGCCGCCACAGCTGCCGCTACCGCGATTCCCGCTGTCATCGGGTTGACCGGAAATCCCGCGCTGAGCCATCGGGTCCCGGTTCAGGCTCCGAGCCAGACCATCGCGGTGCAGCAGGCCACCGAGCACCCGGGCCCGTCGACGTCGCGCTCCAGCAGCACGCACAGTGAGCCGGGCGACGACCGCGGCCGCAACCACAGTGAGCCGGGCGACGACCGTGGTCGCTCGAGCACCCACAGCGAGCCCGGCGACGACAAGGGCGGCTCGAGCACCCACAGCGAGCCCGGCGACGACAAGGGCGGCTCGAGCACCCACAGCGAGCCCGGCGACGACAAGGGCGGCTCGAGCACCCACAGCGAGCCCGGCGACGACCGCGGTGGCTCCACCACCCACAGCGGCGGCCACGGCGGACACGGTGGGGATGACGGCCCTGGCCAGCACTGATCCCCCCGCCCCGAGCCGCGGCGCGCCGTCTCCTTTCCCCGGGGAGCGCGCGCCGCGGCCGGGCGCACCCGCCCCGGCGTGGCGGACGTTGACCCACGCCGGACGGGTCTCCGGCGCGGGCACCCGAGTGAGCTCGCGCCGGGTCTTCCTGCAGGTGGGGCTCGTCGCCGGGCTCGTGCTGGCCCTCGTCGCAGGGATCGGCGTTCTGGTGGCCCGGCGCACCGCCGAGCGGGAAGCGATGAACGACGCGGCCCGTACCACCGACCTGCTGGCCCGATCGGTGGTGCAGCCCGCCTTGCAGAATGCGCTCGCCTCAGGTGATCCGGTTGCGGCGCGGGCCTTGGATCCGATCGTGCACAGCCGGGTCCTCGACGGGTCGATCGTTCGCGTCAAGGTTTGGGCGCCGAACGGCTCGATCGTGTACTCCGACGAGCCTCAACTGATCGGGCGCACCTTCAGCTTCGGTGCCGAGGAACGCGACGCGATCGACAATCCGGCGACGAAGGCGGAGATCACCGACCTGACCAGACCGGAGAACGAGTTCGAGCGCGGCCGGGGCAAGCTGCTCGAGGTCTATCGCCCGGTATGGACGCCGGACGGTCACCCGTTGCTGTTCGAGACGTATACCAAGTACAGCGTCGTCAACGAGCGGACCGGACAGCTGTGGCGCGGATTCGCCGGCGTCGTGTTGTCCAGCCTGTTGCTGATGGTCGTGCTGCTGATCCCGGTGGTGTGGGCGCTGCTGGATCGGCTGCGCCGAGCACATCGCCACCGTGAGGAGCTGTTGCGCCATGCTGTCGACGCGTCCTCCGATGAACGCCGGCGCATCGCCGGGACCCTGCACGACGGCATCGCGCAGGAGCTGGCCGCAACGTCGTTCACCCTCTCCGGCGCCGCGAGCGACAGCGCGCGGTCCGGGCAGCATCAGCTGGCCGAGCAGCTGAGCGAGTCGGCCGACGCCGTCCGCACCACCATCGGCGGGTTGCGCTCGCTGCTGGTCGACATCTACCCCCCGACGCTGCAAGGCGGCGGCCTGGTTGCCGCGCTCGACGATCTTGTCGGCATCGCCCGCTCCCGCGGCGTCACGGTGCGGACCGACTGGCCGGACGAGCCGCCGCAGCCCACCGAGGAGACCGCCCAACTGCTTTTCCGGGTGGCACAGGAATGCCTGCGCAATGCGGTGGCTCATGCCGCCGCAAGTGTCGTGCTGCTGCGCATCGCGGTAGCCGAGCAGGCCGTGGTGCTGACCATCGCCGATGACGGGCAAGGGTTCGACCTCGACGCGGTACGCGCCGCGCAATCCCGCGACGGCGATCGAGCCGGACATCTGGGCATGCAGCTCATCGCCGATCTGGCTGCCTCGGCGGGCGCTTCGCTGGAGGTGGCCACTGCACCGGGAGAGGGAACCCGATGGCGACTGACCGTACCGACCGGGTGACCGGCGTGATCAGCGTGCTGGTCGTCGACGACCACCGGCTGGTGCGCGCAGGTCTGGTGCGCCTCCTTGATGCGGAGGCGGACCTGCGGGTCACCGGGCAGGCCGGCGATGGCGCCCAAGCCGTGGAACTCGTGGCTGCCGAGCAGCCGGACGTGGTGTTGATGGATCTGTCGATGCCGGTCCTCGACGGGGTGGCCGCCACGCGCACGATTACCGCCGCGCATCCGGGCATCGCGGTCGTCGTCCTCACCTCGTTCGCCGAGTCGGGTCGCGTGACAGCCGCATTGCGGGCCGGCGCGGTCGGCTACCTGCTCAAGGACAGCGAACCGGCCGCACTGCTGGCCGGTATCCGCACTGCCGCAGCCGGCAATGCGCCGGTGGATCCCCGGGTGGCGCGCACCCTGCTGCCGTCCGGCGCATCGACCCACGCCCTGAGCGAACGCGAGAAGCAGGTACTGCGCCTCGTCGGCAACGGGCTGGCCAACAAGCAGATCGGTCGTCAGCTCGGCATCGCCGAGCGCACCGTGAAGACCCACCTGGGCAACGTGTTTCGCGCCATCGGCGTGGCCGACCGAACCTCTGCGGCGCTGTGGGCCAGGGACAATCTCAGCTGACGCTAGTTGAGCAGGTTGCGGGCGATGACCATGCGATTGATCTGGTTGGTGCCTTCGTAGATCTGAGTGATCTTCGCGTCGCGCATCATCCGCTCGACCGGGAAGTCCTTGGTGTAGCCGTAGCCGCCGAAGAGCTGCACCGCATCGGTGGTCACCGACATCGCAGTGTCGGACGCGAAGCACTTGGCCGCGGCCGACACCCAGGTCAGATCCGGCTCGCCGCGCTCGGCCTTTCCGGCCGCGGCGTAGATGAGCTGGCGGGCGGCCTCGGTCCGCATCGCCATGTCGGCGAGCATGAACTGCAGGCCCTGAAAGTCTGCGATCGGCCGGCCGAATTGCTGGCGTTGCTTCATGTACGCGATCGACGCGTCGATGGCACCTTGCGCGATGCCCAGCGCCTGCGCGCCGATCGTCAACCGGGTGTGATCCAGGGTCCGGAGCGCGGTCTTGAAACCGGTGCCCGGCTCGCCGACGATCCGGTCCTGCGGGATCGTGCAATTCTCGAAGTAGATCTCGCAGGTGGGCGATCCCTTGATGCCGAGCTTGCGTTCCTTTGGGCCGACCGAGAAGCCTGGGTCGTCTTTGTGCACGACGAATGCCGAGATGCCGCGCGACCCGGCCGATGGGTCGGTGACAGCCATGACCGTGTAGTACGTCGAGACGCCGGCGTTGGTGATCCAGCATTTGGTGCCGTTGAGCACCCAGTGATCACCGTCGAGCACGGCCTTGGTGCGCATCGCGGCGGCGTCCGACCCCGCCTCTCGCTCGGACAGCGCATAAGAGAACATCGCCTCGCCGGAGGCCACCGCGGGCAGCACCTGCTGCTTGAGCTCCTCCGACGCAGACAGCAGCAGCGGCATCGTGCCGAGCTTGTTCACCGCCGGGATCAGCGACGACGACGCGCAGGCCCGGGCCACCTCTTCGATGACGAGCACGGTGGCCAGTGAGTCGGCGCCGGCCCCGCCGTACTGCTCCGGGATGTGCACGGCGTGGAACCCGGCGCGGACCAGCGCCTCGTAGACGTCCTTCGGAAACTCCGCGGTCTCGTCGGTCTCAGCAGCGCGGGGCGCAATCCGGTCGTCGGCCAGTTCCCGCACGGCCGCGCGCAACATCCGGTGCTCGTCGGTGAGCCGGTAGGAATCAAAATCGGGGTTCAGCGCCATGCCGCCAGCTTATTCACCCGCGCTGGGTGTCGGTTCCGGCGCAAGTCCTTCCCGTCCTTCCCGCCGAGGGGGAGGTTATGCCGGTCGAGGGGGAGGCTGTGGTCCGGCGGGTCGGCGTGTCGCGGCCACAACCTCCCCCTCGGCAACCGTCGGGGTGACCTGGCTCGCCGCTACGCTGGTCCCGACACCGGCGCGACGGCGCCCCGACCGCGGCAGCACGCCACAGCCGCGACGACACCCCAGGAGCGCTTGTGGCTGACCGCCCTCGTCTGTCGGTGATCGGTACCGGGTATCTCGGTGCGACTCATGCGGTGTGCATGGCCGAGCTCGGCTTCGAGGTCATCGGTCTCGATGTGGACGAGACCAAGGTCAAGATGCTCACGGCCGGCGAGGTGCCGTTCTTCGAGCCCGGACTTCCCGAGTTGCTCGCGAAACATGTCGGTACCGATCGGTTGCGCTTCACCACGTCCTACGCGGAGGTGGCCGATTTCGCCGACGTGCACTTCGTCTGCGTGGGCACGCCGCAGCAGCCCGATAGTTACGCCGCGGACCTGCGCTATGTCGAAGCGGCGTTCACCTCGCTCGCCGAGCACGTGACCCGTCGCGCCCTGGTGGTGGGGAAGTCGACCGTTCCGGCCGGGACGGCCAAGCGCATGCAGCAGGTGTTGCGCGAGCACGCCGCCGCCTCCGCCGAGATCGAGCTGGCCTGGAACCCGGAGTTCCTGCGGGAGGGGTTCGCCGTCCAGGACACGCTGCACCCGGACCGGCTGGTGTTCGGGGTGGAGACGGCGTGGGCCGAGGAACAGCTGCGGGCCGCCTTCGCTCCCGTCATCGGCGCAGCAACGCCGGTCATCGTCACGGACTTCGCCACCGCGGAACTGGTGAAGGTCGCGGCCAACTCGTTCCTGGCCACCAAGATCTCGTTCATCAATGCAATGGCTGAGATCTGCGAAGTGGTCGGCGCCGACGTCACCCAACTGGCCGACGCCATCGGTCACGACGCACGCATCGGGCGGCGCTTCCTGAACGCCGGGCTCGGCTTCGGCGGTGGCTGCCTGCCCAAAGACATCCGCGCCTTCATCGCCAGATGCGGCGAGCTGGGCGTCGACCAGGCGGTGTCCTTCCTGCGCGACGTGGACGACATCAACAAGCGCCGCCGGGCCCGTACCGTCGATCTGGCCCGGGAGCTGCTGGACGGCACCTTCGACGGCCACCGGATCGCGGCGCTCGGTGCGGCGTTCAAGCCCGACTCCGACGACGTGCGCGACTCGCCTGCGCTGGACGTCGCGGCGGCGATCCGCGAGCAGGGCGGCGACGTGGTCGTGTACGACCCGCAGGCGATGGGCAGCGCGGCCAAGACCTACCCGCAGCTGACCTACGCCGAGTCACTGGACGCGGCGCTGCGGGATGCCGATCTGGTCCTGCTGCTCACCGAATGGAACGTCTTCCGCACCCTTGACCCACACCATGCGGCGGGGCTGGTGAAAACGCCGAACATCCTCGACGGACGCGGCGTGCTGGACGCCGTCCAGTGGCGCGCAGCGGGCTGGCACTTCCGCGCGCTGGGCCGGCCGTGAGCCTGCCCGAGCGCGTTGCGGTCCGGCTGGACCACGCGGCGCGCGAGAAGCAACACGCCTGGCGTTCGCCCGGCATGCTGGCTGCGATCGTCCAAGGCGGCGAGCTTGCCTGGTGGACCGGAATCGGATCATCGGACGTCGCGACGCCGGACGCGACGCCGGACGCGGCACCCGACCCGGGCACCGCGTTTGCAATCGGGTCGATCACCAAAACGTTCACCGCCACGCTGGTGATGCGGATGCGCGATGCCGGTGCGTTGACCTTGCAGGATCCGGTCGGCAAGCACCTGCCCGAACTGGACTCCCGGCATGCCGACCTGCCGATCCGGGAGCTGCTGTCGCACGCGTCCGGCCTGCAACGCGAGCCGGCCAGCGACATCTGGGACTCGCTGCAGATCCCGTCGATCGACGACCTCATCGCCGACACTGCCCAGGCCGAACGGGTGCTCCCGTCGCGGCGGCGCTGGCACTACTCGAACCTCGCCTTCGCCCTGCTCGGTGAGGTAGCGGCCCGGGCAGCTGGGACAACCTGGTTCGAGGCAGTGCAAGCCCAGCTGTTGCAACCGCTCGGCATGACCGGCACCGCCCTCACCCCGCCCGCCGCGCGCGCAACGGGCTACTACGTCGACCCGTTCGCCGACCGGGTCAAGGTCGAGCCCTGGCCGGATCCGGCCGGGTTCGCCGCGGCCGGTGGGTTGTGGAGCACGGCTGCCGATCTGGCGAAGTGGGCGCAGTTCCTCGCCGTCGGGCACGACGACGTGCTGCCGGCAAGCACCGTCGATGAGATGAGCCGACCGGAGATCATGGCCGACCTCGAGGGCTGGACGCTGGCCTGGGGCCTCGGCCTCGAGCTGTGCCGCGTGGGCGAGCGCGTGCTGGTCGGCCACGGCGGCGCGATGCCGGGCTTCCTCAGCGGCATCCTGGTCCGGCGCTCCGATCGGACCGGCGCCATCGTGCTGTGCAATTCCTCCGCCGCGGCCGACCCGGTCACTCTCGCCGGCCGGCTGGTCGCGATGGTTCTGGACGACCTGCCCCCCGTCAAGGAGACCTGGCGGCCCGGGCCGCCCGTGCCGGCCGAGCTCGAACCGCTGCTCGGCCGCTGGTGGTCGGAGGGTGAGCCCTACGCTTTCTCGGTGCGCAACGGCGCGCTCGAGGCGCGCCTGGAAGCCGACCCGGTGACCAAGCCGCCGGCTGTCTTCACCCGGTTAGCGGAAGATCTGTACCGCGGCGTCTCGGGACGCGAAGAGGGCGAGTTGCTGCGCGTGCAACGCGCTGAGGACGGGACGGTCGAACGGATGCTGTGGGCCACGTACCCGGTGACTCGTGAGCCCGAGGTGTTCGGCGGCTGACCCCGAGCCGTCAGATCGGTCGCGGCACTCAGCCGATGCCGTCGGAGGCGGCGCGTTGCTCGGCCAGCGCGAGGTCCTTTTGCCGCGCGATGTCGGCGAGGCTGCTCTGGAAGTCCACGACCTTGGCACGCAATGCGTCGTCCGAGGCAGCCAGGATCCGAACCGCCAGCAGGCCTGCGTTGCGGGCACCGCCGATCGAGACGGTGGCCACCGGGATACCCGGTGGCATCTGCACGATCGACAGCAACGAGTCCATCCCGTCCAAGTTCTTGAACGGGACGGGGACGCCGATCACCGGCAGCGGCGTCAGCGAGGCCACCATTCCGGGCAGGTGTGCCGCTCCCCCGGCTCCGGCGATGATCACCCGCAGACCGCGCGACGCGGCCTGCTGCGCGTATTCGACCATGCCGATCGGGGTGCGGTGTGCCGAGACGACGCGCACCTCGTGCCCGACGCCGAATTCCTGCAGCGCTTCGGCTGCGCCGGCCATCACCGGCCAGTCCGAGTCGCTGCCCATGATGACACCGACGACCGGCACCGCTGGTTCAGTCATCTAGCCGACTTCCCTTCCCGAGGCAGCTGGGGGCGGCGGAATCAGAGTCGGCGGCGTCACCGTCGGCGAGGTAGCGCGCCGCAGCTCGCGCGGTGGCCCGCACGCTCGACAGCTCACGTCCCAAAGCGGTGACATGGCCGACCTTGCGGCCCGGCCGGAATCCCTTGCCGTACAGGTGGATCTTCACCCCTGGCCAGCGCGCCATGCAGTGGTGAACCCGCTCATCGATGCTCGCCGGGGTGACGTCCTCGGGTCCGGCGAGGAGGTTGGCCATCACCACCACCGGGGCGGCCATCTCGGTCGCGCCGAGCGGATAGTCCAGCACCGCACGCAGGTGCTGTTCGAACTGCGACGTCCGGGAACCCTCGATCGTCCAGTGGGCCGAGTTGTGCGGCCGCATCGCCAGCTCGTTCACCAGCAGCTCACCGTCCGGCGTCTCGAACAACTCGACGGCCAGCACACCGACCACGCCGAGCCGATCGGCGAGGGTCAGCGCAAGGGACTGTGCTTCGTCGGCAAGTTCCTCGCTCAGCTTCGGCGCCGGCGCGATGACCTCGACGCAGATCCCGTTGGCTTGCACCGTCTCCACGACCGGCCATGCCGCGCCTTGCCCGAAGGGCGACCGCGCCACGACCGCGGCCAACTCACGCCGGATCGGAACGGCCTGCTCCACGAGCAGCGGCACATCCGCCTGCACTGCCGCGGCCACGTCGCCGACGGACTCGACGAACCAGACGCCCTTGCCGTCGTAGCCGCCACGGGCTGCCTTGACCACGACCGGCCAGCCGTTACGAGCAGCGAACTCCTCGACCGCCGCCGACGCGTCCTGCTCGGGCAGCACTGCCCACTCCGGGCCAGGCACGCCGAGCTTCCCGACGGCGCTGCGCATGGCGATCTTGTCCTGTGCGTAAAGCAACGCGTCCGCCGACGGATAGACGACGTGACCGGCCGCGGTGAGTGCCCGGATGTGTTCGTTCGGGACGTGCTCGTGGTCGAAAGTCAGGACGTCGCACCCGACGACGAAGTCCTGCAGGTCGGACAGCGACCGATGATCGCCGATCACTACGTCGGGACAGATCAGTGCCGCCCCGTCGTCGGGTGAGGCAGCCATCACGCGCAACGACTGGCCCAGTGGGATTGCGGCCTGCTGCGTCATCCGAGCCAACTGCCCGGCACCCACCATGCCGACCACAGGTAATCCGGTCCGGGCGTCCACGATCACGACACTAGTGCCGGGCTGGACCGTGCGGTCCGGGTGGATCCGTTCTACCGCCGTAGACCCTTTTCACAGCCAGCTCACGGCGCAACTGGTCGGTCCGGCCGAAGCGCGCCGGTACGATGGGGATCCGATGACTACTGGCCTGTCCAGCCGCCTGCGCGGCTCGTGGCGAATCCTCGCCAAGGAGATCACCGCATTCGGCCTGGTCGGAGCGATCAACTTCGTCATCGACATCGGCCTGTTCAACCTGCTCCTGCATCACGGGCTGGGCGTGCTGACCGCCAAGGTGATCTCCACGACCGTCGCGACCACGTTCGCCTACTTCGGCAACCGGCATCTCTCGTTCAGTCACCGGGCGCGGACCGGGATCGGCCGTGAAGCGGCGTTCTTCTTCGCCATCAATTTGATCGCGCTGCTCGGGTCGCTGGCCATTCTCGGGATCTTCGCCTACCCGCTGCACTTCAAGTTCGACAAGGTCGTCATGAACATCGTCAACCTCGGCACTATCGCGCTGGGCACGGTGTTCCGCTTCGACGCCTACAAGCGCTTCGTCTTCCTGCACCCGGACAAGGTGAGTAACCCGGAGGACGACGATCTGGAACAGGAACTCGCGGAGTAGCTGTATTCGTGATCGCCTGATCACCTCGTCGCACGAGCCCGCCAGCTAGGCGCTGCGATCAGCGACAGGCTCGTCGTCGTGCGGCAGTAACCGGGCGCCGGCGCCTTCGGCGGCCAGCGTGTCGCCCGGGTTGTACAACGAACAGCGGCGCAGCGAGAGGCAGCCACAGCCGATGCACTCGGTGAGTTGATCGCGCAGCTTGGTGAGCTCGTCGATGCGGCGTTGCACCAGCGGCTTCCAGCCCCGCGACAGCCGTAGCCAGTCCTCCCGGTTCGGCGTCCGTCCGTCGGGCAGCGTGGCGAGCGAATCGGAAATGTCGCGCAGGGTCAGGCCGATGCGCTGCGCGGCAACGATGAAGGCGATACGGCGCAGCACGCTGCGTTCGTAGCGCCGGTGCCCGCTGCTGGCCCGCACTGAATGAATCAGCCCGCGGGTCTCGTAGAACCGCAGCGCCGAGGTGGCAACTCCACTGCGGGCGGAGACTTCGCCGATGGTCAGCAAGTCATGCACAGACTCCTCCGATCTTCAAGCAAGCTTGAAGTATAGAAGTGGGTCAGTGACCCACCTATTCCCAGCAACACCGCGATAAGCGCTCGCGCGAACAAGTCCCGCGGTGACGCAACTGAACCGAGAACGCGATGAGCGCTCGCGCGAAGAGCAGATCGCCGGCGCGCGACGAAGGAGCGCTTGCCCGAGCGAAGCGAGGTATCGGTTGCGAGTGGGCCCCGACGCGAAGCGAGGGGTCCGCGAGCCAACCGATCAGGCGATCATGAACACAGCGATGAGCGCTCGCGCGAAGAGCTGATCGCCCGCGCGAGCGCAGCGAGCTTGCGGCCGAGCGAAGCGAGGTATCGGTTGCGAGTGGGCCCCGACGCGAAGCGAGGGGCCCGCGAGCCAACCGATCAGGCGATCATGAAGACAGTCAGGAGTAACTTAAGGTGTTGGTCGTGACACGGTGCGGCGCGGAGGTCGGGAGTTCAGGTGCTTTTTGCCCATGACACGCAGGCCGCGCTGGCGATCACGGCCGCGCTGGTGAACACCGACGATCCCGACGCTGACGGACTGCCCGACGTCGCCGCGCTGAATGCCTTCCTGGACGCGCAGCTGTTCTCCGGCACGCGCGCCAGAACTCGGGCCGAACTCGTTGCGGTGCACGAACTCCGGTCTCGGTTGCGGGCGGTGTGGGGCGCCGCCGACGATCCGGCCGCGGCAGTGACGCTCGTCAACGAGCTACTCGCCGACACCGACGCCGCGCCTTGGCTCACCGATCACGACGACTGGGGGTGGCACCTTCACCTGAGCCGGCCGGATGCTCCAGTGGTGCACCGGCTCGGCGCCGAGGCGGCGATGGGGTTCATAGACCTGGTCCGCACCGATGAACTGAGCCGGCTGCGTACCTGTGCGGCCGACACCTGCGCCAGCGTGCTCGTCGACCTGTCTCGCAACCGATCGCGGCTCTATTGCGACACCGGCAACTGCGGCAACCGCCAGCACGTCGCCGCCTACCGGGCCCGGAAGCGTGCGCGCTGATTGCGTCACCGGGGCACAGACGGCACGGTGAACAGATGCCGACGCCGCCCGATCTGTCCGACACGCTGGGCTGGATGAGCGAAGGAGAGCAGGCGGTGGCCGACGCCATCGCCGAGCTGGACGATGCCGCCATTGCCGGACCGTCCCGGCTGCCCACCTGGAGCCGAGGGCATGTGCTGTCCCATCTGGCTCGTAACGCCGACGCCCTCGGCAACCTCCTCGACTGGGGGCGCACCGGCGTGGAGCACCCGATGTACCCGGACCGGGCCAGCCGCACCGCTGACATCGACGCAGGCGCGGCGCGCAGCGCGGACACGCAGCGCGCAGACCTCGCCGCCAGCCGGGAGCGTCTGGCCGCGGCGATTGCCGACTACCCGGCGCAGCGCTGGGCGTATCGGGTTCGCGGTGCGACCGGCCGGGAACTGCCGGTCGCCGACGTGCCCTGGCTACGCACGCGGGAGGTCTGGCTGCACCTGGTTGATCTCGACATCGGCGTCGAGCTGTCCGTCTTGCCGGGCGGCGTCGCCGAGCGCCTGTGCACCGAGAATCTGCGTGGCTTCGCCGGCCGTGACGATGCCCCATCGGTTCGGGTCGTACTGCTGCCTGACGGGGCGCAGACGCAACTCGGTTCGGGAGCCGGGCCAACAGTGCGTGGTGCCGCCGGAGCCCTGGTCGGCTGGCTCACCGGCCGGGATGCGGGCCCATTGCGCACCACCGATGGTGCGCCGCCGCCGGCGCTGCCGCCCTGGCTATGACCGCCGGCAGTGTTAGCTTCTGGCGATGCCGATCGACGAAGAACCGCCGGACACCCTGACCGATCCGCAGGACCTGTTACTGGCCTATCTCGACTGGTACCGCGACGTCCTGCTGCGCAAGATCGACGGCCTCCCCGAGGCAGCGCTGCGCGGCAGCGAACTGCCCTCCGGCTGGACGCCCCTCGAGCTGGTCAAACACCTGGCCTACGTCGAACTGCGCTGGCTGCAATGGGGATTCGCTGCCCGACAGTTCGTCGATCCGTGGGGTGACCATGACCCGGATACCGAGCGCTGGCGCGTCGGCGACGAGGAGAGCACCGAGCAGGTGATCGCCTTCTTCCGGGAGTGCTGCGATGCCTCTCGGGAGATCGCGGGGGCAGCGCAATTGTCGGACGTCGCGGCCGTCGGTGGCAGGTTCGGCGCTGATCGAACGCCGCCGACCTTGAGCTGGATCCTGTTCCACGTGTGGCAGGAATACGCCCGGCACATCGGACACTTGGACGTGGTGCGCGAACTGCTCGACGGCACCGTCGGGGAGTGATCCCTCCGTCTCCAGGGCGTAGGTAACCCGACGGCACTGCTGGGCCGGCCGACGGCGCCCCGTTACCGGCGTGCGACCGACGCCGCGGGCCTGTCCTGGCGCTGACGCGCCCGGTAGGCAGCGGCCTTGGCGCGATCGCCGCACGCTCCCATGTCACACCAGCGCCTGCGGTGGCCGCGGGAGCGATCCAGAAACGGGTGCGTACAGGCTTCGTCCGCGCACCACTTCAGCGCGGCATCGTCCTGACGATCGAAGAGGTCCAGCCCGTCGCGGGCGATCGCGGCGAGCCCAGCGGCCACGTCGCCGGCCCGCTGCTTGCGCCCTGACCGAGTCACTCGCACGCTCGGCGGAGCAACCGCTGCGAAGCGGTTCACCGTGGTGAGGGCACTCTGCGGAATGGCTTCGCCGTCGATCAGTGCTGCGACCACCCGGAAGAGGGCCTCGCGCAACCGCAGGGCCGACGAGAGATCGGCTTGGTCAGCAGCGGGCGGGGCGTCCACGATCCCGGCCTCGACCAACCACGTGGTCAGCTCCGCGGGCGTCACCAGGTTCTCGACCCTGCTGCCGCCGCGTTCGTTGAGCGTGCCGACGAAGTCGAGCGCGAGATTACCGCCGACGAATACAACACCCATGTAACCACCTTGACCGGTGATCGCAATTCCGGCAACCTCAACGTATGCGTAACCGGTCAGACCGGTGACGCAAGGAGGCGAGATGCGATCGCTCGAAGTGGACGCCGACTCCGCGAGCCCCCGCGGATCGCGGGCTGCGCTGCGCCGGTACCTGGCGTCGGCAACGCTGGCCCGAAGCGCGGACGGCGGTGCCGGCCTCGGTCTGGTGCTGCTCGCACTCCAGCCCCAAGCACACCTGCATCGACCTGCGGCAGTGGCCGGGCTGCTCGTGGCAGCACTGTCCGCGCCGCACCTCGCCGGTCCGCTGGTGGCCCGGCGACTGGACGCGGCTGCGGATGGACGACGCATCCTGGCCATCGCATTCACCGCGTACGCGGCCTTCCTAGCCGCGACCGCGCTGCTGTTCGGGCACGTCCCGATCGCCGTCATCGGCGCGACAGTGGTCGCTGCCGGACTCTGCGGTCCGCTGCTGACCGGCGGGCTCAGCAGCCGCCTGCAACCGATCGCCGGGACGGACCCGACTGCGCAACGCCGGGCCGAAGGTTGGGACGCGGTCAGTTACGGCCTTGCCGGGACCGCCGGACCGGCGCTGGTCGCTGCGCTGGCCGCTGTCTCGTCGCCGACGATGGCGCTGCTCGGACTCTGCATCGCGGCGACTGCCGCGGCCGGACTGGTCCGGACCCTCCCCAGCGACGCAGCAGACGGCGGCAGCAGTCGCGCGGCGCTCACGGTACGGGCGGCGCTTCGCGTCGTGGCCGGCACCGGGCCACTGCGTCGAGTCAGTTACGCGACCATGGTGACTGCACTGACCGGCGGCGGTCTCTCCCTCATCGCGGTTGCACTCGGCGGCTCGCTCAGTAGCTGGCACAGCGCCGGTGCGGTCCTCGCGGCCAGCTTCGGAGCCGGCAATCTGATCGGGTCGGTGCTGGTCACCATCTGGCCCCTGCGCGGCGAGCCGGAAAAGCTCACCAGCCGATTCGTCGCCGTGATGGGTATGGCCTACCTGCTGTGCGCGGCGGCGCCCACATACTCATTGGCCCTGGTCGCGTTCACCCTGGCCGGAGCGACCAACGCACCGTTCTTCACCGCCACGCTGGCGGCCCGGTCGAGCTATGCACCGGCCAATGCCCGTGCCCAGATCTTTGTCTCGATCGCGGGCCTGAAGATAGCCGCTGCAGCCGCGGGAACGGCGTTGACCGGCAGCCTGCTCGGGCACGGGCCCAGAATGCTGCTGGTGCTCGGGGCGGTACTCGTCGGCGCCGCTGTGCTGGCGACGACCGTGGATCGACGCCGGTGGCCGGCGCGGCAACCGTCCACGGCCCGGCCGTGACTCAGCCACCAGTCGGAATCAGCACCAGGGTGACCAGGAGGGCGAGCCCGAAGAGCCCGGCGCTCACCAGACCGGCCACATGCAGGCCGCTGACGAATGCGCTGTGCTTCGCTGCCGGCCCAGCGATGGCCCCGACGGCCGCGATGCCGATGGCACCGCCCGCTTGGCGCGCCGTGTTGTTCACCCCGGAGGCCAGGCCGGCCCGATCCGGATCCACCGCGGCCACCGCCGCAGCGACGACGGCCGGCGTCAGCATCCCCAGCCCGATGCCCCACAGCAGCATGGGCGGCAGCACGGTGAGGTAGCCCGACGCCGGCCGGAGCGTGCTGAGCAATGCGACGCCGACCGCCATGAGCGCCAGGCCGGCACCCATCGGGAGCCGCGGCCCGATCCGTGCCGTCACCCGGCCGGTGATGGGTGCCAGCACTGCCAGCGGCAGGAACAACGGAAGCATGGCAACTCCCGCGGCCAGCGCGGAGCGGTGCTGCACGGTCTGCAGGTACTGGGTGAGCACGAACAGCAGGCCGAGCGTGCCCAGGTTCATCACGGCGGCCACCGCGTTTGCCGTGCAGAATTCGGCCCGGCGGAACAGTCCGAGTGGCAGCATCGGTGCCGGCGCGGTGCGCTCGGCAGCCACAAACCCGACCAGCAGCACGACCGCCAGAACGAACGCGACGAGCACCGAGGCGCTCAGGCCGTCCCGGCCGGCCTCGATCACCGCGAAGGTCAGCGTGGCCAGGAAGAGCCCGGCAAGCAGCACGCCGGCTCGGTCCAGGCGCGCGGCGGAGGACCGGCCGCGTTCCCGAACCACCCGTGCGGTGACGGCGAATGCGATCGCGACGATCGGGACGTTGACCAGGAACACCCAACGCCAGCCGATGGATTGCACCAGCGCGCCGCCGAGCAACGGACCAGCAGGCAACGCCACGCTGCCGACGCCTGCCCAGATACCGATCGCCCGCGCCTGCGCGCCCTTGCCCGGAAAGGACTCGCTGATGATGGCCAGCGTGCCGGGCAGCAACAGCGCCGCGCCGACACCCTGGACGACGCGGGCACCGACGAGCACGCCGGTGCCCGGAGCCATCCCGCAGCCCAGCGAGGCGACTCCGAAGACGGCCAGCCCGGTGAGCACAACGCGCTTGTGCCCGTAGAGGTCGCCCACCGTGCCACCGGCCAGCAACAGGCTCGCCAACGCGACCGCGTATCCGTCCACCACCCACTGCAACCCGCTCACCCCGGCGCCGAGCTCGGTGCCGAGCCGCGGCAGCGCAACGTTGACGATGGTCACGTCCAGCAGCACCAAGAAGTAGCCGACACACATCGCGACCAGCAGCAGCGGTCGGCTGATCGGTTCGGTTGCACTCATCCCGACCAGTCTCTCCTGCGGTACCGACGAGGGGCGCGCCGCTAACCCGGCTCGGCCTCGGCGGAGCCTGCGTCGTCGGGCTCAGTAACCCAGGCCGCGAACACCGGCAGGCCGTTCCACGGCGACGTGTGCTCGGCGCGAGTCACCGCGACCACCGCGTACGGATGCCCGAAGCGCAGCGTCGCGGTGCGGAACGGCCCAGGCTGCCCGACCCGCCGGCTCGTCGGAACTGCCAGCATCGTGACGGCGGCCGCCTCGAAGCCGCGCCGGTCGTATCTGGCCGTGGCAGCCTGCGCTGCCGCCAGCGGGACACCGTCCAGTCCGGCCCGGCGCTGCAGTGCCCGGCCGGCGACGTCCAGGGCCAGTTGGGGCACCTCGAGGAGGGCGTGCACGCTGTCCGCGTGCCAGGCCGGCACGATTGCCTGGACGCGTTCGCCGCGGTCATCCTGGTGGCTCTCGGTGATCGTCCACAGCGGCCCGTCGCCGAGCGGCAGGTCGAACAGCGAGCGGGTCGCTGCCGACCTGGACCGATCGCCGGCGATGCTGTGGGCGACAGCAAGGACGTCCGCCGGCGGGACGTGGCGTTCGGCGATCACTGACACGACATCCAGGTCGTCATCGGACCTCCCGACGTGCACGGCGACGTCGCCGGCGCGCGCCGTCGAAGCGATGAACGCATGATGTCCGGCCAGCCGCCCGCTGTGCAGCACCCGGGAGACGCTGCTGACTCCAGCGGGCCACCCAGCTGCTCGCCGGGCACGACATCGAACGGGCGCAGCCAGGTGACCTTGGTGGCCAGGGCGGACGCCAACAGGATCGACATCTTCTCCGGCTGCTGCAACGGGAACTGCTCGATCATCCCCATCGTGTGCTCGCGCGCCCAGGTGTCGGCCGCGTTCTGGTCCGGGATGGGCCCGGTCTGCACGCCGGTCGGCAGGCCGTCACGCCAGCCGTCGAGGCCGGTCAGTTCGGGCCGGCTCCACACCGCCAGCCCCGCGGCCACCGCGGGATGTGGATGGGCCAGCAGCTCGCCGGCGAGCTGGTGTGCGGTGTCGACGTCGGTGCCCAGCGCGGCGGCGATCTCCGCGCGCGCGGCATCGTCCGCCGCCGGCGCGGCCAGCGCCAGGACCAGCCAGACGCCCAGCGGTGAGCCGACATGGTGAGCCGATCCGCCGACCGCGGCGAACCGCTCGGCATACCGGGCGATCAGCGCGAACAGCTGCATGCCTCACTCTGGCACGCGGCGTCGTGCCCAGCTCCTACGATGTTCCGCATCCGACGTCGACGACGAGGGTGGACCCCATGACCGCTGCACCCGAACTGACCATCAGCACCGTCAACATCGGCTCCTCCGATGCCGGTGCGCTGGCTCGCTTCTACCAACGCCTGCTGAGCGGGAGGCTCACCGTGGACGAGCCGGGCTGGGCGATGGTCAAGCCCGCCGGGGACGGGGTGGCGCTGGCGTTCCAGTCCGAG
Organism: uncultured Actinomycetota bacterium; assembly: GCA_963703085.1. Taxonomy (GTDB): domain Bacteria; phylum Actinomycetota; class Actinomycetes; order Mycobacteriales; family Jatrophihabitantaceae; genus DATAEG01. The sequence goes on from OY969789.1 coordinate 1,141,345, forward strand.
TCGCCCTACGTTCCCCCGGTCTGGCCCACCACGCCGGACCAGCAACAGATGATGCTGCACCTGGAGATCCGGGTCACCGACCTCGAGGCTGCGACAGCCCATGCCCTCGAGTGCGGCGCGACGCTGGCCGAGTTCCAACCACAGGACGATGTGCGGGTCTGCCTCGACCCGGCCGGTCACCCGTTCTGCCTCTGGGTGCAGTGAGGCGAGATCCCGGCTGAACGCGTCCCAAGTGCGAGAACGGACCAGCGCGGTTGGTCAGACCTCAGCGACGTCGCCGGTGTAGGTCGTGAACGTCGTGCCGCAGCCCTCCGCGTGGTTGCGGACTGCTGCCCTCTCGGGCGTCGCGGCCCAGGCCTTGAAGGCGTCCTCGCTGTGCCAGAACAGCTCGGCGACGAGGTACGGCGTGCCGCCCTGCGGGTGACTGAGCTGGAAGCTGGCCAGCCCGGGCGAAGCCTTGACGAGGGGGACGTGCTCGTCGGTGTAGCGGCGGTCAAAGGCCGCTTTGTCGGCAGGCTCGTCATAGACCACGGTCAGTCGGTACATCGGCAGTTGCCTCCCTAGCGGTTGTCGAATCTCTCTGGTCGTTCGTTGCCGTCGGAGCAATGCTCGGGTGCTTCGGAATCAGAGGCACGGTTCAAGGGTGGCATGCTTTGCTTTTAGAAGCAATACTTCTCGCATGGCCAGCCCTCCGATCCCCGGTCGCCCGGTACGCGGCTCGACCACGGGACGCCCGATCATGGCGCTGTTCGACCTCGTCGGACGCCGGTGGGCGCTGCGCATCGTCTGGGAACTGCGCGAGGACGACGCCACGTTCCGCGACCTTGCACACCGCTGCGACGACGTGTCGTCGAGCGTGTTGCGCGACCGGCTGCGCGACCTCACGGTGGCCGGGATCGTCGAGCGGGGGGACGGGGGCTATCGCCTCACCGCCGACGGTCGCGAGCTCATGGAGTTGCTTCGTCCACTCGGGCAGTGGTCACAACGGTGGGCCGCGCGTATCCGCACCTGACAGCGGGCCTGCCCGCAGCTCAACCGAGAAGGCCCGATGAGCCCGTCGATACGCCATGCCGACGCAGGTTGGTTGTCGGCGTTGCAGCTAGCGGTCACACGCCGCAGTCCGAGGCCGTGAAGGCTGCAGTGAGCAAGCCGCGCACCGGGCGTTGCAGCGGGAGTTGATCGAGGCTGAGCTCTCGGCGCTGCGGCGATTGCGAGTCCGGGTAGAACTTGCCCCTGACCCGTGCCGCCTTGCATCGTGGTGACCATGAATCTTCCGCATCCGCCCCGCCAGCTCCGTTTGATCATCGAGACCGATGACTTCGATGAGGCTGCTCACTTCTACCGAGACGTTTTGGGCATGCCTGAACAGCCAGCATTCGCCACAGACGGCGACGACCGCGTGGCGATCCTGCAGGCAGGCATAGCCACCATCGAACTTGCGACGCCATCCCACGTACGCAACATCGACGCGATTGAGAATGCGCCGACGGTTGACGGACCGACGCTTCGGATCGCGCTCGAAGTGGACGACACCCGCCACGCGGTCGCGGTCGCCGAAGAATCAGGCGCGAACATCCTGGCGCTGCCAACAGAGACTCCGTTCCGGACGATCAACGGCCGGGTTCAAGGTCCGGCCGGCTGGCAGGTCACTTTTTTCCAGGAACTCGAGACGTTGGATCAGCGGCAGAGCCGGCAGGGCTTCTCCACCGATGCCAGGCGCGCACGATAGACGACCCGCCCACGTGCGCCACCGGGTCGTTGGTCTTTCTGCTCAAGATCGTTCCTCCTGTCAGGGTTTGCGGCTCGAAACCGTGCCAAGAATCGTGATGCCGCCAGCTTGACCTGTTCGAACGTATGTTCGATGCTAGGGGGGTGACGGCGGCCGGACAGCTTCCCCGCCTGCAGGCCCGACCCGGCCTGCGGGACCGCTCGGTGCTGGACAGCGGCAACCTCGGCGTGGGCGAACTGGTCGGCCCGCTGACCGCTGACCGGCGCGGTGGCCTGGCCCGCCGCGTTGCTCCGCCGCTGCAGGTGGCCGCCGCCCTGGCGCCGGTGCTGCCGGAGGGCCTGCGCCGGGGCAGCACGATCTCGGTCAGCGGATCGGTGTCGCTGCTTTTGGCGCTGCTGGGCGCCCCGTCGGCCGACGGAGCCTGGGCGGCGCTGGTCGGGATGCCGCCGATCAGTGCGGAGGCGGCCGTCGAGTACGGGGTCGACCTGGCCCGGCTGGCCTTCGTCCCGGACCCGGGTGCGGAATGGAGCACCGCGGTCGGCGCGCTGCTCGACGCGGTAGATCTCGTCGTGGTGCGCCCGCCGGCCGCCGTCTCCGACGGCACGGTGCGCCGACTGGCTGCCCGGGCCCGCAGCAAGGACGCGGTACTGCTGCCCTACCTCACCGGCATGATGCGCTGGCCGGGTGCCGATGTCGCCCTGAGCACCACCACGATCGAATGGACCGGCATCGACGCCGCCCGCGGCCGCGCAGCGAGCGCTGCAGGACTGGGCACTGCCGGGTCGGGCACTGCCGGGTCGGGCACTGCAGGGTCGGGCACTGCCGGGATCCGGGGCAGCGCAGCGGTGGGCATGGCCGGTTGATCGGGCGCCAGGTGACGATCAGCGCCAGCGGCCGCGGTCGCAACGCCGCGCCGCGCACCACGCAGTGCTGGCTGCCCGCTCCGGCCGGCGGCGGAATCACGGCAGCGGCCGCGAACGCCGCACCCGAGACGGCAACGGTGACCCCGCTGAGCCGGGTGAGCTGATGCTGAACCAGGTGCTGATGCTGAACCAGGTGCTGATGCTGAACCAGGTGCTGATGCTGAACCAGGTGCTGATGCTGAACCAGGTGAGCTGATGCTGCGGCCGATCGGCCCCCCTCCCGCCGAGGGGGAGGTTCTGCCGGTCGAGGAGGAGCTTTCTGCTTCTCGACCCGGCGAGTCGCGACCACAACCTCCCCCTCGGCGAAGCCTGGCGCCCCCGACGCGAAGCCTGGCGCCCCCGACGCGAAGCCTGACGGCCCCTGGGGTAGCGGGGCGCCCCGAGGTCACCCGGATGATCGCGGTGTGGTGCCCGGACTGGCCGGTCACCGCGGCCCGGGCGCTGGCCGGGCTGGCCGCGGATGCGCCGATCGCGGTCGTCACCGCCAACATCGTGGTGGCCTGTTCGCACACTGCCCGGCAGGCCGGCGTGCGCCGTGGGCTGCGCCGCCGCGAGGCACAGGGTCGCTGCCCGGATCTCGTCGTGCTGCCCCGCGACGAGGCCAGCGAAGTGCGCGCGTTCGAACCGGTGGTGCAGGCCATCGAGTCACTGGCTCCGGGTGTCGAGCTGAGCCGGCCGGGCATCGCCTGCGTCGGTACCCGGGGCCCGACCCGCTACTTCGGGGGCGAGCCGGCGGTGGTGCACGCACTCACCCGGGCGCTGGTCGAGTCGGCCCCCGATGTCGCCGGCGACGCGCTGCTCGGCGTCGCCGACGGCCCGTTCGCCGCCGAGCAGGCTGCCCGGCGCGGCGTCATCGTCGAGCCCGGCGGATCCCCCGCCTTCCTCGCCGACCTGCCGGTGGACACCCTCGGCCTGCCCGAGCTGGCCGACCTGCTGCGCCGACTGGGCATCCGCACGCTCGCGGCATTCGCGGCGCTGCCCATCCAGGACGTGCTGGCCCGCTTCGGCCCGGCCGGTGCCTGGGCGCACCGCCAGGCCGGCGGCCGCGATGCCCGGCCGATCGCCGCCCGGCCACCTGCCGCGGAGTTCAGCGTCGAGCTCACCTTCGAGCCGGCCGTCGACAACGCCGAGGCGGTGACGTTCTCCGCGCGGGCCAGTGCCGAGCGGTTCGTCGCCGACCTTGCTGCGCACGGTCAGGCGTGCACCTGCCTGGAACTGGTGGTCCGCACCGAGCACGGAGAAGAGACGGTACGACGCTGGCGGCATGCCGGAGTGCTCGGCTCGATCGACGTGCTGGACCGGGTGCGGTGGCAGCTCGACGGCTGGCTGTCCGGCCGACATGACAGCGTCGCGCCGACGGCAGGGGTCCAGCTGCTGCGGCTCACCCCGATCGAGTGCGTGCCGATCCTGGCCCATCAGCAGGCGTTGTGGGGTGCCGCCGGCGCTGACGACGAACGGGCCCACCGGGCGCTGTCCCGGGTGGCCACGCTGCTCGGTCACGGCTCGGTGCTGACGGCTGTCGCCGAGGGTGGTCGCGATCCCGCCGAGCGCACCCGACTGGTGCCGTGGGGCGATGAACGCACTGCCGTGGCCGGCCCGGAGCGTCCGTGGCCGGGCCGGTTGCCGGCACCTGCGCCGTCGGTGCTGTTCGATCCACCCCGGCCCGTCCTGGTGTGCGACGAGGCCGGCCGGCCGGTCACCGTCACCGAACGCGGAGCGGTACCGGCGCCGCCGGCCCGATTGACGATCGGCGCCACTCCGGTGCAGATCACCGCCTGGGCCGGACCGTGGCCGGTCGACGATCGCTGGTGGGATACCGCGACGCCTGGCCGGCCGGGTCGCCAGCCGCACCGGCGGGCTCGGTTCCAGCTTGTCGACCTGCGCGGCCGGGCGTACCTGGCTACCTGCACGCTGCCCGGAGCCCCGGCCGGCACCGCACCGAGCCCGTCGACAACGCCGGCCACCCCGGCCACGTCCGGTGCGCCCAGCTGGACCCTCGACGCCGTCTACGACTGACAGGTATCACCAGCAGCCACTCCACCCTCCTGAGCAGGACAGCACGTCACCTGCCTGAAGGAGCACGCCATGCCACCGCAACGTCGCACCACCGGCATCTCCATCCGCGCCGATCAAATCCCACCGATCCGCCGGCCCCTGCCGGTGCTCGAGTCGACGCCGAGCGAGGCCGGAGCGCAGTTCGTCCGCGACGCCGCCCGCCGGCTGGCTCCACATGCCGAGCACCGTGCGCTCTCGGCCGACGGGGCCTTCGGTGTGTACGACGCGAACCGGCTCATCGCCTACGCCAACCCGAGCACCGGCCAATCACACGTCATCCCGCTGATCGACGGGCTGCAGCCGAACCGCTCCCTGCGCAGCGTCGCCCGCGCCGGTGCGCGGAACCTCCTCGCCGAGCAGGCCCACCTCTTCGCCGACGATGCCACCCGCGTGGTGGCCAGCGCGCCGATCTCGCTGAAGGCCGCGAACCACACCCAGCGAGGGACCAGCACCGAGGCTGCGGAGTACCTGTCGGTGGTGAAGCTGCGTCGCCAGGTGGGCAGCGTCCCGGTCTTCGGGCCCGGCTCGAGTGCCTCAGCCGCCTTCTCGCACAACGGCCTCGAGGCGTTCAACCATCAGTGGAGCACCGCCCGGCTCACCGACAACAAGGTCGAGGCACACGCCGCGCGCGCCGTGGTGGACCGCATCGTCGAGCACCTCGGCGACCTGCCGGCGCAGCAGAAGATCACGTTGCACGACGTCACCACCGCCTACTACGACGACGGCAACGGCACGCTGCAGCCGGTGTACCGCTACCGCGTGACGATCCCGTCGAAGGACAACGTGACCGCACCAGGGATGCTGGTCGGCTACCTCCCGATCGGCGATCACGTGGCGAACCTGCCCGAGCTCTACCCGACGGTGAAGGTCCGGCCGAAGGACGCGGTGAAGAAGATCCGCTTCCCGCGGCCCTACGACGGGACGACCCTGGGCCGGTACGTGGTGCGCGAGGACAACTCCGGCTGGGTGGCCAGCGCCAACTCGTTCTGGGACAGCGTCACCGCCGGTGCCGCGCTGGTGCCCGGCGGGCCGACCTTCAAGAACTCGCAGTACTACTGGGCCGAGCCGCGGCTGTTCCTCGACGAGAAGGACTACTTCGTCAACTCGGTGAACATGGCGCTGACCGAGGTGCACGGCAACTGGGGGCTGTTCACCACCTACAAGAACTACGGCGACAAGGTGGAGCTCGGCAACATCCCGGACACCGGCTACGGCGGCGCGGCACAGGGCGCGTTGGCCTACTGGATCCTGCACTCCTGCGAGGTCATCCCGACCCAGACGGACGAGAACACCTCGTTCGACGTGTGGTGGAACGTCTTCAACGGCCTGCACGCGGCGCTGGGCTACCGCACCGAGATGTGGATCAACGACCAGATCTCCACGGCGTTCGGCACCTTGGTCGGGCTGGGCGCTCCGGTCGTCTCGTCCTGGCTGAACACGATCATCGCCGACAACGACTACCAGAATGTGCCGTCGAACACGTACTACGACGACAACCGCAGCATGAACGAGCCGATGGGCCGACCTTCGGCAGTCGCGGTCACCGGACACGGCGACGACACCGCCATGATGATCGACCCGTTGCCCAAGCCGTCCTCGCTCACCGAGTGGTGGTTCGACAACTGACCGGCCCGGCCGCCCGGCGTCGCCATGACGCTGGGCGGCCACCGGCGACTGCGGCGCGCCTACGATCGCCGGATGGCTGAGCCGATCACGACCTTCAGCAACGACGGGTTCGACTTCGACGTGCTCGATCATGGCCCGGCCGACGGACCGGTCATCATCGCCCTGCACGGATTCCCGCAGACCTCGACGAGCTGGGCAGCGCTCACGCCACGGCTGACCGCAGCGGGATTCCGGGTGCTCGCCCCTGATCAGCGCGGCTACTCTCCGCGGGCCCGACCTCGCGAACCATCTGCCTACCGGCTCGACCGGCTCGCCGGCGACGTCCTCGCACTGGCCGATGCTGCCGGCGCGCACCGCTTTCACGTGCTCGGACACGATTGGGGCGGCGCGGTTGCCTGGCAACTGGCGTCCCGACACGCCGATCGGGTGAGCACCGTGTCCGTCGCCTCGACGCCGCATCCGCGGGCCATGGTCGAGGCCCTGCGCGGCACCCAGTTCGTCAAGTCCTGGTACATGTGGGCCTTCCAGCTGCCCTGGTTGCCAGAGCGCGCCGTGCTCGCCGGCGATGCCGCCCTACTGCGACGGATGATGAGCTCGACCGGCATGCCGCGCCCGCGGGTGGACGAGTCCGCAGCGTTGCTGCGCGAACCCGGCGCGGCGCGAGGTGCGATCAACTGGTATCGCGCGATGCGTTCGCGCGGCGCGCCCGGCCCCGGCCGGATCCGCATTCCGACGCTGTACGTATGGAGCGACCGGGACGCGGCGCTGGGCAGGGCCGCTGCGACGAAGACGCAGAAGTGGGTGACCGGTCCGTACCGGTTCGAGATCCTCGAGGGCGTCTCGCACTGGATCCCGGACGAGCGACCCGGAGAGCTCGCGGATCTGGTCCTCGAGCACATCGCTACACACAGCGCGGGCTGAGCGCTGGCCTAGGGTTTGCCCATGCACCGCATCCTGTTACGCGAAGTGGTCATCGACGTCCCCGCGAAGCACCTCGAGGAGTCTGGCGCATTCTGGGCGGCCGCACTGGTGGCGGAGGCACGCGTCGTTCCCGAGCATGAGGAGTTCATCGCTCTGGACGGCGCCGCATCGCTGTCGGTGGTGGGCATGCAGAACATCGGCGACGGCGAGGCGCGACTGCATCTCGACATCGAGAGCGATGACGTCGAAGCGGAGGTGGCTCGGCTGACCCGCCTCGGCGCCAATGAGACCGAGCGGATCCGCGGTTGGGTCGTGATGCGTGATCCAGCCGGGCTGCTCTTCTGCGTCGTGCGACCAGAATCGCCTGACTTCGACCAACGCTCCCGCGAAGTGGACTGACGGCCGACCGACAATCGGCGCAGGGCCGCGTCGGCGAAGGTGGAAGCTAGGGTCTAGGGATGCGGGGAGGCAGTGCACGATGAATTGCCCGGTCTGTGGTCGTCCGGTGCAGCCCGGCGACGCCTTCTGTGGAACCTGCGGTAGCGCCGTGCACGCGGCGCCGGCCGCCCAGCCGCCGGCCGGCCCGCCGGCGGAGCCGCCGTTGACCCAGCAGATCGAACCGGTCGATGTCGGCCCACAGCAATCCGGCGGCGCCGCCACCGCCGCCCGATCCGTATCAGCCGCCGCAGGCCTACCCACCCGCGCAGTTCCAACCCACTCCCTGGGCCGAGCCGCCCATCCCGGACCCGCCGTACCAGCAGGCACCGCGTTATGAGTCGCCGGCGTCGCCCTATGCGCAGGGGCCACAGGCGTACGAGGAACCCGGTGTGCCCGACGACCTGTTCGCCGACCAGCCGCGCTACCTGGAGCCCGACGGTCGTGACCCGGGCTATCCCGGCTACTACGCAGCGGATGAGCCGCCGGACCGGAGCACGAAATGGATCGTCGGTGGCATCGTCGCGGTACTTGCCTTCGCCGCGATCGTGTTGAGCGGGCTGGCGCTGATCAATCGTTCCCACCACCACACCAACAGCCAGAAGTCGAGCACCTCCGGTAGGTCGAGCCGCTCGTCGACGTCGAAGTCGACGTCGAGTGGATCCGCCTCGGCAGCGCCGAAACCGGTTCGATCGGTGACGCTCACCGCGACGGCATCCGGAACGAAGTACACCGTGTCCATTTGGGCCGAAGACACCCAGAAAGATTGCGCGGCGCACGCCTATGGCACGCAGGTGGTCAACTACCTCAAGAAGTACCCGTGCAGCGCGATGACGCGGCGGGTCGGCACCACAACAGTCAACGGCAAGGGCGCCGGTTTCGCGTTGAGCGTGATCACCATTCCCGGGCCCAGCGCGCATCCGCAGAAGTACGCGGGAGATTTCCTCAAGCTGGTCAGCAAGGACGGCACCGGCAACCTCAGCGACCTGCTCCGGGAAGGCAAGCGGCTGCCCAGCGGCCCCCGGGCGGTGCCCAGTCCCGATGCGTTCTCGGTCGACACCAAGGACACCACCGTCATCGTGGTGGACGCGTGGTACCTGAGCGGCAAGACGCCGACCAACGACCCACCGCTGACGAAGCTGGCCGGCGACTTCTTCCTGCAGAAGGGCGTCGGGTAACGGGGTAAACCGGTTGCTGCCGCGCTGATCGGCTCAGCAGACTGAGTCGATGAAGACGCTCGCCGAGCTCTGGCCGCCGTTCGCGCTGCGGATCACCGCGGGCCCGCTCGAGTTGCAGGCCGTTACCGACGCAGATCTTCCGGCACTGGTGGATGTCGCTGTGCGCGGCATTCACGACCCGGCCCGGATGCCGTTCTCCTACCCGTGGACCGACACCCCAGCAGCGGACCTACCCGGCAGCTTCGCTGCGTATCACTGGCGCAACCGGGCTGACTTCAGTGCAGCGCAGTGGACATTGGACCTCTCGGTGCGGTGGCACGGCGAGATTGTCGGCGTGCAAGGGATCAAGACGCAGAACTACCTGGTGGTGCGTACCGGGGAGACCGGCTCGTGGCTGGGCAAGGAGTACCAGGGCCGTGGCATCGGCACCGTCATGCGACAGACCTTGTGCGCGGTCATGTTCGATCATCTGGGCGCGCAACAGGTCACGTCGGCCGCATTCACCGACAACCCGGCGTCGCTCGCGGTCAGCCGCAAGGTCGGCTACCGGGACAACGGTGAAACCCGCGAGCAGCGCCGACCGGGTGAGCTGGCGACGATGCGACAGCTCGTGCTCGATCGGGACGATCTGGTGCGCGGCGAGCATCCGGTCGAGGTGGCCGGCGTCGAAGGACTGCGCGCACTGATCGGGCTCTGACCTATCGCAGCGGCTTGCGTGCCTCGATCAGGAACCGCTCGGAGGTCGCTGCGAACGGGCCGTTCGCCTCGATGTGCTCGTGCATGGCTCGCAACTGCGGCAGGTACTTCTCCACCGTGAACCCGGGAACGATCCAGATCACCTTGCGCAGGAAGACGATCACCGCGGCGACGTCGTTGAAGCGCATCGGCAGTGACTCCGCGGTCAACCGCACGACGTCGAGCCCGGCTGCGGTTGCCTCAGCACGGGCCAGCTCCGGACTCCGGCCCGGGTCCACCGGTTGCGGGCCCATCATGAAGTCGGTCAATTCACGGACCGATCCGGCACCTACCTGCTGGGAAAGATAGGTACCGCCGGGCTCGAGCACCCGGGCGATCTCGTCCCACAGCACCACGGTGGGGTGCCGGCTCACCACCAGGTCGAACGAGTTGTCCGCGAACGGCAGCGGGTCGCGATCGTCGACCTCACTCACCGAGCCCCCTCGCGGCGTCAACAACCGGCGCGCGATCTGCACGTTGGGCGGCCAGGACTCGGTCGCGGCGAGGACCGGCGGCACCCGCGGGATCTTCGCCAGCGTCTCCCCACCACCGGTCTGCACATCCAGGCCGGCCCGAGCTCGGCTCATCCGCTCTGCCATCAACGACGCATATCCCCAGGACGGCCGCTGCTCGCTCGCGCGTCCCTCGAACCACGAGAAGTCCCATCCCTCGACCGGGACGGACTCCCCTTCGGCCACCAGCGCCTCGAACGAAGTTCCGATCACGGACCGAGTCTCGCCGTCAAGACAACCGAATACTGTCCCCGGGACCGAGTAACTTTGTCGAATGGCAGCGCAGGCGGGCGACCAGACGGTCATCAACCGGTGCATGCTGCGGGCCCGGGACGCGATGGACCACACCTACTCGGAGCCACTCGACATCTCGGCGCTTGCCCGGATCGCGTTCGTGTCCGAAGCACACTTCATCCGTACCTATCGAGCCACGTTCGGCGAGACTCCGCATCGGTATCTGCAACGCCGTCGCGTGGAGCGGGCCACCTTCCTGCTGCGCGACACCCAGCGCAGCGTCACTGACATCTGTATGGCCGTTGGGTTCACCAGCCTCGGCACGTTCAGCCGGACCTTCCGCGAGATCGTCGGCCGGTCGCCATCGCAATACCGCCAGCGGGCTCAGGTGCTGCCGGTGCCGTCCTGCGCGGCGATGGCGTGGACCCGGGTGAGCAGTTTCGGAGAAGCGGGTCCACGCACCGGCTGATTACCGTCTACCGCAAATCTCACCACAACCCAGGGACGGCCCATCATGATCACTTCGCTCAACATCACCGGCTTGCAGGTGCTCGACCAGGACGAGGCACTCGATTTCTACGTCGGCAAACTCGGCATGGAGGTCAACACCGACGTCGAGCTCGGCTTCATGCGGTGGTTGACCGTCAACGTGCCCGGACAGCCTGACCGGCAGATCATGCTGGACAAGCCCGGCCCGCCGAACATGGACGACAAGACCGCGGAGCAGGCCCGGAACCTGCTCAGCAAGGGCGCCGCCGCCGGCTGGCTGATCTTCTGGACCGACGACGTGTACAAGACCCATCAGGAATTGAAGGATCGCGGTGTCGAGCTGCCCGAAGAGCCGACCCAGCAGTCCTACGGCATCGACTTCGGCCTGCGCGACCCGTTCGGCAACGCCATCCGGATCGGTCAGGTCACCGCCCGCTCCGCGCCCTGACGCCTCAGCCGGCGATGGCCGGTGCTCCCACCGGTGCTGAACCATCGCGGCTGCCGCCATTGCGGAAGATCACCGACGGAGCCAGCAGCACGACCGGAATCACCAGGATGCCGGCCAGCACGTTCAGACCGCCGAAACCGATCGTCGCCATCGCTGGTCCGGAGACACCGGCCGCTATCGCGGACACCACGTTCATGGTGGTGTCCGCGGTGCCTTGCACGGCCGGCCGCAGTCGCTGCGAGACCGCCTCGCCGAGCATGGCCGACCCCGCGACCAGGGAGAACGACCACCCCAGCCCGAGCAGGAACAGCCCGATCGTCACCAGCGCGACCGACCCACGGGACAATCCCGCGAACAGCGCCGACGCGATGAAGATGCCCTGACCGATCAGCACGACGGTGATCCGGCCGATGCGGTCGGTCAGCCAGCCCACCACCGGGGAGAAGGCGTACATGCCGAGCACGTGCATGCTGATCGTGAATCCGACGATGGTCAGCGACGCGCCATGGTCGGCCATATCGACCGGGGTCATCGTCATCACCGCGCCCATCACGGTGTGTCCGAGCACCACCGAGACGAAGGCGAAGCGGGCCATCGGCAGTGACGCGATGTGCCGCACCACCTCGCCCATCCGCACGCCCTTGGTCGGCAACGCGGCAGCCAGCGGATCGGCCGCGGCCGCCGCATCGGCCTCATGCTTGCGAGCCAGCAACAGTGGGTCGGGGCGGAGCAGGACCCAGAGGAACACCGCGGCGACGAAGAGGCACGCCGAGGAGATGATGAAGCCACCGGCGAGCTTCGGCAGGCTGAACACCGACGACACCGTGGCACCCGGGCCGGCCAGGTTCGGGCCGACCACGGCCCCGACGGTGGTGGACCACACCACCACCGACAGGGCCCGGGCCCGGTGCGCGGGGGACGCCAGATCGGCTGCGGCATAACGGCTCTGCAGGTTGGTGGCACTTCCGGAGCCGAACATCAGCATGCCCAGCACCAGAAGCACCACGTTCTCGGTGGCCGCCGCGACGACGAGCACGATCCCACCCGTTGCCGCCAGCGCCCACCCGAGTGCCAACGCCCCGCGTCGGCCACGGCGCATCGCCAGCAGCGCAAGGGGCAACCCGACGACCGCAGCCCCCAAGGTGGAGGAGGTGCGGGCGATCCCGGCAAACGTCTCCGAGTTCGTCACCGACTGGGCCAGCAGGGCGCCGATCGACGCGGCCGCGCCCACGCCGACGCCACCCACGATCTGGGTGACGATGAGCACCCGCACGGTGCGCCGCTGGGCGGCTTGCACCGGAGTCTGCGTCTGCCACTCAGGAGTGGTGACGGTGGACATACGTCAATGCCTTTCCGCCGAACCGGTCCGCGCGGTCATACGGACGGGAGGAGGCGAGTCAGTGGACGGGGTGCTCAGCTCGCCACTGGGAGGGAGGGATCGCGGACGGCCGCAGCCATCCGCTCGACCATCTCGGTGAGGATGGGTCGCGGCGTCGCGAAGTTGAACCGCAACGACCCGGGACCACCGGTGCCGAAGGCCGGACCGTCGACCACGACGACCTCGGCCTGCTCAGTCACCAGCTTGCCGGGTGAGACCGGCAGGTCCAGTGCGGTGAAGTCGAGCCAGGCCAGGTACGTGCCGTCCGGTGGCCGGTAAACGACCTCCGGCAGATGCTTGTCCAGCAACGTGGCGAGCAACGCTCGGTTGCCGTCGAGGTAATCGAGCACGTTGTCCAGCCACGGGCCGCCGTCGCGGAACGCCGCGGTATTGGCCACGACCCCCGGATTGCTCGCGCCATGTGAGGCGAACATGCCCATGCCTTCCCAGATATCCCGGTCGCCGTCGCTGGTCAGGATGACCTCGGCGCACTTCAGGCCTGGCAGATTCCACGCCTTGGACGCGGAGGCCGCGGTGAGCGTATGGGCTGCCGCGGTGTCCGAGGTGGATGCGTACGGCACGTGCCGCGCTCCCCGGTACACCAGCGGCGCGTGGATCTCGTCGGAGAACACCCGGCCACCGTGCCGGTCGACGACCTCGGTCAGCGCGGTCATTTCTTCCGGGCTGAAGACGCGACCCAACGGGTTGTACGGGTTGCAGAAGATCACCAGGTGGCCGCCATCGCGGAAGGCCTTGTCGATGCCGTCCAGGTCGAGGGTGAACCTGCCGTGGTCGTTGTGCATCGGCACTTCGATGATCTCGCGACCGAGGAACGGCGGGACCGACAGGAACGGCATGTACGCCGGCGTCGGCAGGATCACCGGCGACCCGGGCCGGGAGAAGTGCGTGATGGCGATTTCCAGGCCCTTGATGACGTCGGGCAGCGGATGGATGCTCTGCGGGTCGACCGACCAGCCATAGCGGTCTTGCTGCCACTGTGCGCACGCTTCGGCGAGTTCGTCGGCGAGCGGCTTGGCCAGATAGCCGAAGTTCGCGTCGGCGGAGAGCTTGGCCAGTGCGTCCAGGATGGGCGGCGCTGCGCCGAAGTCCATCTCGGCGACGAACGCTCCCAGACCAGTCGGTCCGGGCACGGTCCATTTCACGCTGCCCCGCGAGCGCAACATCTCGACGGTCGTCGCGTCGATCTGCTCGGCAAAGGTCGCGCTGTCGACCGGGCTGGCCTGGCTCATCCGCTGATCTCCTATTTGACTCTCTGGGCGCGTCCAGCGCCGGACGGCTTGCGATCGGCCGGCGCGGCTTCTTCGTCGGCGGCCAGCTCGTTCAAGTAGTTGTAGATAGTGAACCGGCTGACCTCGAGGCAGGCGGCAACCGTCTCGATGGCGTCCCGGATGAGGAACATGCCCCGCTCCCGCAACTGCTGGACAACGCGGATCTTGTGTTCCTTCTTCATCAGGTCGACCGGCACGCCGACCTCGTCGATGGCCTGCGTAATCATGTGATCGGCCAGCTCATCGATGTTGTGCGCGAACCACTCACCTTCGGGACGCGAGGCCTGACCACGCGGCACGGCTACGCCGTCCTGCGCGGTGCTGGCGGCCAGAGCAAGCACCAGCCCGGTCGGATCGGTCATGCCGTCCAGCGGGTGTTGCGAGCCCAACGCCGACTCGGCGACCTGGCGCAACAACAACCAATGCGTCACGTCGTTGTTGACGCAGAGCGCAGCCAACGGCTCGTCGAGCTGATCCCGGAAGATGATCGTGGACGACTGCAGTTTTCGCCCACCGGGAAGGTCGGTGGGGTAGCTGAGCAGGTCTTCCCGCGAGCCGGAGGCCATATACCGGAGCAACACATCGGTCGGCGGGTCGCCGACCGTTCGATCGGTGACCTTGCCCGCGACCGCGACGATCGACGACGGCAACTTGCGCAGGTCGTGCAACACCACCTCGGTGGTCGGCAAGAGAGCATCGGCCAGCCGCTCGACGACGGTGACCAGACTGTCGACGAAGACGTTGTCCGCCTCCGCGGCGCGACGCTTGGTGCGCACCACTCCGGTCGGGCGTGGGGAGGCTGCCACAGGCGGGGTCCTTTCTTCCGGCCTGACCCACGGTAGGGATCGGTCCAATCGATGTCAACAAAGCGTTGAAGCTTTCCATTCCACGTTGCTATCTTCTCCAGTACGTGCAACGGGACCCGCTTCGGCGCCACCACGGCGCGGCGCAGGGTGTGCGATTACTCCGGCGGTCGCAGCGCACCGACGCGCCGAGGGACAAGGAGCATATCGGGGCAGGCCAGGCAGTAAGGACAGCTCTTCGCCCAG
Organism: uncultured Actinomycetota bacterium; assembly: GCA_963703085.1. Classification (GTDB taxonomy): domain Bacteria; phylum Actinomycetota; class Actinomycetes; order Mycobacteriales; family Jatrophihabitantaceae; genus DATAEG01. Next base: position 1,156,346 of record OY969789.1, read on the forward strand.
TCCTGGCCGGCGACCGCGCGCGATGGACGGCAGCAGCTCAGCTCGGAGCCGGCACCCGACTGAAGTTGTCCGCAACGGTGTCGCCGGCAGCGATGATGGCCCCATCCACGATGTTGTGCACGATGTGATTCGCGCCGGGCGTTTCGTCGAGGATCGCGGTCACGCCGTCGGCGGTGGCGCTGGCCCGGTTCAGGGTGTTGCCCGAGATGAGGACGTTCTGCGCGTTGCGCAGGTGGACCGCACCGGCGGCCGGGTAGCCGTTGACGATGTTGCCACTGACCGTGACCTGATCGACCGGGATCTGCGCCGCCGCACCCAGGATCGCGATGGCGGCATCGCCCTCGTTGCCGCCGTAGTGATTGATGTAGTTGTCCTGGAACATGATCTGACCCAGACCGCCCCGCGGCGCGGAGGTCTCGATGAGCAGCGCGGGCGCGGTCCCGGTGGGGCCAAGGTAGTTCCCGGACAGGCTGCTGCGGTAGCAGTCCACCAGATGCACGCAATTCAGCGAGGCGCCGTCGAGCATGTTCCCGACGATCTGCACGGACTCCCAGTTCTCGAAGAACAGCGCCTTCTCGAAGCCCGACATGGAGTTTCCGACCGCCACGCAGCCCGCGTTGTACTCCCGGACGGCGCCACGGATGCCATGGATCCCGTACTGCATCTTGTAAAAGACGTTCTGCAGGATGGTGGTGTTGTCGGAGTCGTTGATGGAGATGCCGGTGCTGTGTCCCGAGCCCAGGAATTGGCACTGCGCGACCACCAGGGACCGCTGGTTCAGGCTGGACAGTCCGGCTCCGCTGCCCCGGATGTAGAACCGGCACTGCGTCACCCTGGTGTTCTGATACGGCGAGCGCACGCCCGCTTCGCTGACGAACAACGCCGCTCCCGGGCCGCCGTATTCGAAGGTGAGCCCGGACACCTCGATCGGCGGTCCGGGATAAGGCTCTTCGGTCGTGGCCTGGGTGATGGCCAACCCGTTCGAGAGGGCGCCATCGAAGGAGACGACGGTGCCGGCTTCGCCACCGAGTCCGATGATCCGGATCGGGGCGACGGCGGTGAGCGCTTGGGTGATCTTGTACGTCCCCGGCGGTACCACGACCAGATGGCTGCCGCCCGCCGCGGCCAGCGCGATCGCCTTCCGGAAGGCGGCGGTGTCGTCGGTGACGCCGTCACCCTTCGCGCCCAAACGGCGCACGTCCGCGCCATAGCTGTGGCCGGGCAGCGGATGCGCGGGTGGTGCGGCGCCGGCCGGCACCGCGTTCGCCGCGAGCAGCGCGGTCGATACGGCGCCGATCCCGCCGAGCATGGCGCGACGGCTGTAGGAGGGGGACTGGTCGTTCATGTCGATTCACCTCATCCGTTCTCTGTCGTGGGTGAGCGGCGAACGCGTGCGGCTCTGCACGGTTGGCCTGTCGGTCGGATTCAGTTCCTTTCTTTCCAGCGGCCGGAGCGCTGCGCGCTGTCAGGAGCGTTCGGCAGGTGCGTAGCGAACGGTGCGTTCGCCGGCTCGGACAACGGCCCGAAGGTCGGCGAGGTCGCCGGTGAGCGCGCCGTAAGTCCTCGCCTGCACCAGCACATTGCCCAGCGCGGTGGCCTCCACCGGGCCGGCCACCACCGGCAACCCGCACGCCTTCGCGGTCAACCGGCAGAGCAATTCGTTGCGCGAACCGCCCCCGACGAGATGCACCACCTCGACGTCCTTCCCGGACAACCGCGCCGCGTCGCCGACCGCCCGGGCGAAGGCTTCGGCCAGGCTGTCGAGGATGCACCGAACGAACTGCGCCGCTGTGCTGGGCACGGGTTGGCCGGTACGGGCGCACTCCGCGGCTATCAGCGCGGGCAGGTCACCGTCGGTCAGGAACTGCGGCTCGTCCGGATTGATGATCGGCCCTTGCCGCACATCCGCTGCCGCGGCGAGCAGTGCCGGCAGGTCCGCCTGCGCCATTCCCCAGCTGCGCAGACACTCGGTGAGCAATCGCAGCCCCATCACGTTGCGCTGGAAGCGGATGGTGCCGTCGAGTCCGCGCTCGTTGGTGAAGTTGGCGTTGCGCGCTTCGGCGCAGACCACGGGCGCAGTCAACTCGACGCCGACCAGCCCCCACGTGCCGCACGAGATGTAGGCGAATTGGTCGCTGCTGGCCGGGGTGGCTACGACCGCGGAGGCAGTGTCGTGTGACGCGACGGTGGACACCCGGACGGAGTCGGCAAGACCGGTGGCCAGTCGCGCCCGGTGGGACAACGGGCCGAGAATCCGGCCGGGTGCGACGATGTCGCCCAGGAGCGCCACCGGGATTCGAGCGAGCCGGAGCAGAGTGTCGGACGGCTGGGCCGTGCCGACCTCGAGCAGGCCCGTCGTCGACAGGTTCGTCAGTTCACTGACCGCAACGTCGCTGAGCCAGAACTGGAGCAGGTCTGGGACAAGCAAGGCGCGTTCGGCGCGAGCCACGAGGTCGTGATCCGCGCGGAGCTGGAAGATGGTGTTGAACGGTTGGTGTTGCAGGCCGTTCGCCGCGTAGAGCGCCTCCGCGCTGATCTCGGCGTGCACTGCCGCGACGCCATGCAGATGTCGTGGGTCGCGATAGCACCGCGGATCGGCCAACAACGCCCCGTCAGCGGTCAGCAACCCGTAGTCCACTGCCCAGGAATCCACCGCGACCCCGGTCAGCGGTTCGGGGTCGGCGGCCGCTGACGCGAGCCCGTCCAGCACGTTGCGGTACAAGGTCCGGATGTCCCAGTACAGCCCCCCGGGCAGCTGCAGCGCTGTATTGCCGAACCGGCGCACCTCAGCAAGGTGCACCGTTCCGCTGCTCACCGAACCTACGATGACCCGGCCGCTGGTGGCACCCAGGTCGACGGCGGCGAAGCGCGCACCGGTCATCGTCTGCTCAGCGCAGGAATGCCGCGGCGACGCCGGCATCGACGGGAATGTGCAGACCGGTGGTGTGCGACAGTTCGCCGCCGGTCAGCGCGAACACTGCGTTCGCCACGTGCTCGGGCAACACCTCCCGCTTCAGCAACGTGCGCTGCGCGTAGTACGCCCCGAGGTCCTCCTCTGCGACGCCGTAGACGGCCGCGCGTTGCGCTCCCCAGCCACCCGCGAAGATGCCCGAACCGCGCACCACGCCGTCCGGGTTGATGCCATTGACCCGGATGCCGTGCTCACCGAGTTCCGCGGCCAGGAGGCGAACCTGGTGCGCCTGGTCGGCTTTCGTCGCGCCGTAGGCGACGTTGTTCGGTCCGGCAAACACGCCGTTCTTGCTCGAGATGTACACGATGTCGCCGCCGATGCCCTGCTCGATCATCGCCCGCGCGGCGGCCCGGGAGACCAGGAACGAGCCTTTCGCCATCACGTCGTGCATCAGGTCCCAGTCCTGCTCGGTGGTGTCCAGCAGGGACTTCGAGATCGACAGCCCGGCGTTGTTCACCACCAGGTCTACCCCGCCGAAAGTCAGCGCCGCCTGCTCGATCGCAGCCTCCACGGCGGAGGCGTCAGTGACGTCGCAGGTGACCGCGACGGCATGGTCGGCCGAGCCGATCTCGTGAGCGACCGCCGCCGCGGAGTCCGCCGCGCGGTCGGCCACCACGACACAGGCGCCTTCGGCGGCAAGGCGCAGCGCGATGGCGCGCCCGATCCCTGAGCCGCCCCCGGTGACCAAGGCGACCCGGCCGGCCAGCGCCTTCGGCTTGGGTAACCGCTGCAGTTTGGCCTCCTCCAGCGCCCAGTATTCGATACCGAACTTCTCCGACTCCTCGATGGGCGCATACCGCGACACCGACTCCGCACCGCGCATCACGTTGATGGCGTTGAGGTAGAACTCGCCCGCCACGCGGGCCGTCTGGGCATCTTTGCCATAGCTGAACATCCCGATGCCCGGCACCAGCACGATCGCCGGATCGGCCCCGCGGATGGCGGGCGTCTCGGCCGTGGCGTATCGGTCGTAGTACGCCTGGTACTCCCGGCGGTACTGCTCGTGCAGCGTGCGCAGCCGCGCGGCGACGTCCTCGAGCGGTGCGCTCGGCGGCAGGTCGAGGACCATGGGCCGCACCTTGGTACGCAGGAAATGGTCGGGGCAGGACGTCCCCAGAGCGGCGAGCCGCGGGTGCTCGGCATGCGCAAGGAAGTCCAGCACCACGTCCGCATCGATGAAGTGACCGATCTGCCGGCTGTCCGTGCAGACCAGGCCGCGCAGTAGCGGCGCGAGCTGCGCGGCGCGGCGGCGGCGCGCGTCCGCCGGCAGCGGCGCATACCCGTCGACCGCGGGTCCGAACGGATCCGGACGCCCGTGCTCGGCGAGGAACTGCTCGGCAGTTCGGATGATGTGCAGCGAGTTGCGCTCGCACTCCTCGCTGGTGGCTCCCCAGGCGGTGATCCCGTGCCCACCGAGCACTGCTCCGATGGCGTGCGGGTTGTTCCGCTGAGCGGACGCGATGTCCAGGCCGAGCTGGAATCCCGGCCGCCGCCACGGCACCCAGATCACGCTGTCGCCGAAGCACTCCTTCGTCAATGCCTCGCCGTCCGCCGCGGTGGCCAGCGCGATGCCGGAGTCGGGGTGCAGATGGTCGACGTGTGCGGCCGGCAGCAACCCGTGCATGGCGGTGTCGATGGACGGCGCGGCGCCGGACCGACCGTGCAGGCAGTAGTCGAAAGCAGCCACCATCTCGTCCTCGCGCTCGACGCCTGGATAGACGTCGGCAAGCGCTCGCAGCCGGTCCAGACGCAGAGTGGCGAGGCCGGCTGCGGTCAGGGTGCCGAGGTCGCCGCCGGATCCCTTCACCCACAGCAGGTCCACCGGTCGCTGGGTCACCGGATCGATCGCGCTGCCCTTGGCAGAGGTGTTGCCGCCGGCGTAGTTGGTGTTGCGCGGATCGCCGCCCAGAGAGCGCGAGCGTTCGATGAGACGGCTGACCTCGCTGGCGTCGTCGGTGGGCACGGTGGGCACTCTCCGTTCACTCTGTGCGGGCCGCGGCCACCTGAACGAGTCAGGCGACCCGGGCACGCATCGTTAGGTCTTCGGGAAGGCGTGCAGCCTTCGAGCACCTGTGGCGGTCAGGCTCCCCAGCCCGCCTGTTCGCCACCGACGCGCTCTGCGACGATCCGCTCGCGATAGCCCGAGCGGGCAAATGCCGCCATCGGATCTGGATCCAGCCCAGCGGCCGCGCGCAGGTCGGCAATCACAGACCGGACGTCGGTGTTGTAGGCGTCCATCAACACCGCGTTCGCGGCCAGGACGTCGCCGGAGTTCTGCGCCGTCGCTAGCGCATCGCTGTCGACCAGTGCCGCCTTCGCCAGCGCCTCCTGGATGTTCATCACCGAACGGATCTGGCCCGGGATCTTCGGTTCGATGTTGTGGCACTGGTCGAGCATGAAGGTGATTCCGGCGGCATCGCTGAGGCCGTCCCCGTCCAGCACCTCGAACAGGATGCGGAAAAGCTGGAACGGGTCGGCGGCCCCGACCATCAGGTCGTCGTCGGCATAGAAACGGGAGTTGAAGTCGAACGCCCCGAGCTTCCCGGCGCGCAGGAGGAAGGCGACGATGAATTCGATGTTCGTGCCCGGTGCGTGGTGGCCGGTGTCGACGCAGACCTTGGCCCGCTCGCCCAGCTGCAGGCAATGCGCGAACGAGGTTCCCCAGTCCGGGACGTCGGTCATGTAGAAGGCCGGTTCGAAGAATTTGTATTCCAGGATGAGGCGTTGGTCGTCAGCCAACCGCTCGTAGACCGTCTGCAGCGCCTCGGCGAGCCGGTTCTGCCGCGCTCGCAGGTTGTCCTGGCCCGGATAGTTGGTCCCGTCGGCGAGCCAGATCTTCAAGTCGTGCGATCCGGTGATGTCCATGACGTCGATGCAGTCGAGCAGATGGCCTACGGCCTTCTTGCGGACCGTCGCGTCCGGATTGGTGACGCTGCCGAGCATGAAGTCGTTGTCCTGGAACACGTTGGCGTTGATGGTGCCCAGCCGCACGCCGCGATCCGCCGCGTGCGCCGCCAGCTCGGCGTAGTCATCGACTCGGTCCCACGGGATGTGCAGTGCCACGGACGGCGCACCGCCGGTGAAGCGATGCACCTGGGCCGCATCGTCGATCTTCTCGAATGGATTGCGCGGGACGCCGGCCTGGGGGAACACCTTGAACCGGGTGCCGGAATTGCCGAAGGCCCAGGACGGCAGCTCGACAGCGAGCGCTTCCAGACTCGCTGCAACCTTCTCCTCCGCTGTCATGTCATCCGCTCTCTACGTAGGCCGTCCGTACCAGGATGTGCTCGGTGCCAGTCCCGACTCATGGCAGGTGAAAGATCTCCGCCAGTGGCTGCATGTTCTCATCCGGCGCCCCGTCGAGATCGGCGAAGAGCACCTTCATCTCTGCCTGCCACCGATCGTTCACCTCGCGAGCTGCCATCTCCGCCTGGGCACGGCCGAAGTCATCGCATTCCAGATATCCGACCAGCGTCCCGTCGCCGCCGAGAAAGAGTGAGTAGTTGCGCCACCCGGACTCGGTCAGGGCCTGCCGCATCTCCGGCCACACAGCCGCGTGCCGAGCTCGGTACTCCTCGATCCGATCGGCGCGAATCGAGAGTGTGAAACAGACGCGCTGCGTCATGGCGCCCTCGACTTCAGGTTGTAACGAGCAAATATATGAATCGTTTCAATAGACCAGCCGAACGTAGGTCAGCATGATGTTGTGTGTCAAGATCCAGGCCTGCCTTCAATTCCGCTGACCTTATTGATACGGTTCAATCCCTTGCTTCCGGGCACCGCACCGATCCGACGACAGGACCGCAGATGGAACTTCCGGTCAGCATCCGCGACGTTGCTACCCGCGCCGGGGTCGCGGTGGGAACCGTATCCAATGTGCTGAACCGCCCACAGATCGTTGCCGAAGCCACTCGCGAGCGTGTGTTCCGAGCGATCGACGAGCTGGGCTTCGTCCGGAACGAGTCGGCTCGCCAGCTCAAAGCGGGCGCGAGCCGGACCGTCGGCCTGGTGGTACTCGATGTGGCCAACCCGTTCTTCACCGACGTCGCCCGCGGCGTCGAGGATGCCGCGAATGCCGCCGACCTTGCGGTGATCCTGTGCAACACCGATGGTGACAAGGCCAAGGAGGCGCGCTACCTCGACCTGCTCGACGAGCAACGAGTCCGTGGCCTGCTGATCACACCGGTCAGCGTCCGCAACGATCGCCTCCAGCGCATCCGGGCCCGCGGAACGGCCGTCGTATTGCTCGACCAGCCCAGTCGAGTCCGCGACCAGTGCTCGGTCGCCGTCGACGACGTATTGGGTGGCGAGCTGGCCACCGGCCATCTCATCGACCGCGGACATCGCCGGATCGCCTTCGTCGGCGGCCCGGAGGGCATCCGTCAGGTCCGCGACCGACACGACGGCGCAGTGCGAGCGCTACAGAATGCGCCGGGCGGGAAGCGTGGCCGCAAACTGCAGCGACTCACCCGGGCCGGCCTGTCCAGTGCGGAGGGTCGTCAGGCCGGCGCAGAAATCGCAGCGATGCCGGCCAAGACCCGGCCGACCGGGGTGTTCTGCGCCAACGACCTGCTGGCGCTGGGTGTCTTGGCGGAGGTGTTGCAGCGCGGCCTGCGGGTACCCGAGGATCTGGCCATCGTCGGTTACGACGACATCGAGTTCGCCAGTTCCACGCACATCCCGCTGAGCTCGGTGCGCCAGCCGAGGCACGAACTCGGTGTCCGCGCAGCCGAACTGCTCGTCGATGAGATCAGCAACCTCGACCACAAGCACGAACATCTGCTGTTCAAACCCGAGCTGGTGATCCGTGCGTCCAGTGGCGGTGCCCTGGTCGCCGTGGAGGACCCAGCGATGTAACGACGCCGGCGCCGCTGCGCTGTTTCGCCGGCGATCCGCAGGCATCACGTCAGTTCACTGCACCTGCACGCGCTCATATCGAGGCACCGAGGCCCCGTCACAGTCAAGGGAGAGTCGACATGGCCGACAGGCTCGGCATCGTCATCAACGGTGTCACCGGCAGGATGGGATACCGCCAACACCTGGTGCGGTCATTACTCGCCATCCGGGACGAGGGCGGGGCCACCCTGGCCGACGGATCACGCGTACAGATCGAGCCGATTCTGCTCGGTCGAAACGCCGAGAAGCTTGCCGAGCTGGCCCACCGGCACGATGTCGAACGCTGGACGACCGACCTGGACGAAGCGTTGGCGTTCGACGGGGTGAACATCTACTTCGATTCGCAGGTGACGTCCGCGCGGGTGCCCGCCATCCTGCGAGCCATCGAGGCCGGCAAGCACATCTACACGGAGAAGCCGATCGCCGACACCCTGGCAGACGCACTGAAGCTCAGCCGGGCGGCAGCTGCAGCCGGTGTGAAGAACGGCGTGGTGCACGACAAGCTCTACCTCCCGGGCCTGCGCAAGCTCCGCCGCCTGATCGACAGCGGGTTCTTCGGCCGGATCCTCGCGATCCGCGGGGAGTTCGGTTACTGGGTGTTCGAGGGTGACTGGCAGCCGGCCCAACGGCCGAGTTGGAACTACCGCGCCGAGGACGGCGGCGGCATCGTCCTCGACATGTTCTGTCACTGGAACTACGTGCTGGAAAACCTGTTCGGCCGGGTGCAGTCGGTGACGGCCCGGACGGCCACGCACATCCCGGTCCGCTACGACGAGCAGGGCAACCGCTACGACGCGACCGCCGACGATGCTGCCTACGGCATCTTCGACCTCCCCGGCAACGTCATCGCCCAGATCAACTCGTCGTGGGCGGTGCGGGTCGATCGGGACGAGCTCGTCGAATTCCAGGTCGACGGGACGGAGGGCAGCGCCGTTGCCGGCCTGTGGGGTTGCCGAGTCCAGCCCAGGTCGGCCACGCCGAAGGCCGTGTGGAATCCGGACGTGCCGGAAGCGCACGCGTTCCGCGACGACTGGCTGCGCGTACCGGACAACGCCACATTCGACAACGGCTTCAAGGTGCAGTGGGAGCAGTTCATCCGCCACGTCGTGGCAGACGAGCCTCACCCGTACGACTTCCTGGCCGGCGCACGCGGGCTGCAACTTGCCGAGGCCGGCCTGCGCTCCTCTGCGGAGGGCCGCAGGATCGAGCTGGACGAGCTGCAGCCGTGAGCAGCACTGTTTGGCTCCCCACCGCTGACGGCGGCTTCGAGGCGTGGCAACCGTCCGAACCACGCGCCTGGCAACGGCCGGCCAAGCCGTTGCGCAGCCGGATCGCCTATGCCGCAGCGCACGTGGTGGCCGACGCGCGAGGCGAGAACTATCCGACCGCACCGGCCGCGGTGGACTGGGACGCCACGCTCGGCTTCCGCGCTCATCTGTGGTCGTGGGGGCTGGGCGTTGCCGAGGCGATGGACACCGCGCAGCGAGGCATGGGCCTGGACTGGCCGGCGGCCCAGCAACTCATCCGGCGCAGCGCGGCGCTGGCGGCCGAATCCGGTGGGCGTATCGCGGCCGGTGCTGGCACCGATCATGCGCCGGCTGAGCTGGCTGATCTCGCCGGCATCATCGGCGCGTACACCGAACAGTGCGCTGTGGTGCAGGAGTCCGGCGCGCGGGTGATCCTCATGGCGAGCCGGCAACTGGCTCGCGCGGCGCGGCATTCCGATGACTATTTGTACGTCTACAGCACTCTGTTGGATCAGGCGCGCGAACCGGTCATCCTGCACTGGCTGGGCGAAGCATTCGATCCAGAGCTGCGCGGTTACTGGGGCAGCACAGACATCGGGCGGGCCACCGCCACGTTCATCGAGCTCGTCAATGCACACGCCGAGAAGGTCGACGGCGTGAAGGTCTCATTGCTCGATGCTGAGCACGAGGTCCGGTTGCGCCGGGCACTGCCCGCGGCCGTCCGGCTCTACACCGGCGACGACTTCAACTACCCGGAACTCATCCGCGGTGACGAACAGGGGCACAGCGACGCCCTGCTCGGAGCGTTCGCACCCATCGCGCCCGCCGCGTCTGCCGCATTGCAGGCGCTCGACCGCGGCGACCTTGCCGGCTACGACGCAGCGTTGCTGCCCACACTTGCCCTGTCGCGCCACCTGTTCGCCGCACCGACGTACTTCTACAAGACGGGCATCGCCTTCCTGGCTTGGCTCTGCGGACATCAACCCGGGTTCACGATGATTGCCGGTCTGCAGAGCGGGCGCAGCGTGCTGCATCTGGTCGAGGCGTTCCGGCTGGCCGACCGCGCCGGTGTGCTGCCCGATCCCGACCTGGCGGCACGGCGCATCGAGAGCTTCCTCGCGGTCTGCGGGGTGACCCGGTGAGCGCAGCCGACCTCGACACGTGGCCCGGCCCGGGAGCCCTGTCGTTGAACCAGAAGACCACCGACCGATGGTCGATCGCCGAGGCAGTTGCCGGATGCGTGCGGGCCGGCATCGAGTCCGTCGGGCTATGGCGGGAATCGGTCGCGGAGACGGGACTGCAGCGCACCGCAGCACTGGTCCGTTCCGCAGACTTGCGGGTCTCGTCCCTGTGTCGAGGCGGTTTCCTCACCGCAGCCGACGAGACTGGCCGCCGTGCTGCGTTGGCCGACAACCGCCGGGCCATCGATGAAGCGGCAGCACTCAATGCCGGCTGTCTGGTGTTGGTGGTCGGCGGCCTGCCGCCGGGATCGAAGGACCTTCCCGCAGCGCGCGCCCGGGTTGTCGAGGCGATCGGCGAGCTCGCCGGATACGCCGGCGACGCCGGGGTGCAGTTGGCATTGGAACCGTTGCACCCGATGTTCTGCGCCGACCGGGCGGTGCTCTCGACCCTGGGCCAGGCGCTCGACATCGCCGAGCACTTCCCCAGCAACGAGGTGGGGGTCGTCGTCGACACCTACCACGTGTGGTGGGACCCGGACGTCTGGAACGAGATCGACCGTGCCACCGGCCGGATCGCCAGCTTTCAGGTCTGCGACTGGCTGACGCCGTTACCCTCCGACGTCCTGCTGGGTCGCGGGATGATGGGAGCGGGTCACATCCAGTTCCGGCCGTTCGTCGAGGCGGTGCGTTCCGCCGGTTACCGCGGCGACATCGAGGTCGAGATCTTCAACGCCGATGTCTGGGCCAGCGACCCCGACTCGGTGGTCACGACCATGAAGGCGAGCTTCGCCAGCGAGGTTCTGGGCAGCAGGTCTTGACGTGAGTCCGGCAGGCACGCAGACTACGACTGAACCGTTTCAACTCCGCAGCTGGTTCGCCCAGCTGGCTCGCCCAGCCGGTTTGTCCGGCTGCATCTCGTCCACGGCCCCAGTCATGAGTTCTGCGCCGGCCGCTCGAGCCGGTCTCGCGGTACCGACCACCGGCACCGGCGCCGCATCCGGACCGCCCGCGCAAGGGAGGAATTGATGGCAACCACGATCGCGCTCGGGGACGAGCGGCGGCTCTCCGAGCCTGACCCGGTCGTCGCGCCGCGAAAGGGGCGCGGCTCCGGCGTCGCGGGCTACGTGTTCCTCTTGCCGTGGTTCGCCGGGCTGGCGATCTTCACCATTGGCCCGATGGTCTACTCGCTGTACCTGTCCTTCACCGACTACAACTTGTTGCAGTCGCCGCACTGGATCGGTCTGCACAACTACCGGCAGATGTTCACCAACGACCCGCGGTATTTCCATTCCGTCCGGGTAACGGTGGACTACGTCGTCCTGTCGGTGCCGATCAAATTGCTGCTGGCGTTGGGTGTGGCCCTGCTGTTGAACCGGCCGCGCCGCGGGATCGGCGCCTACCGCTCGCTGTTCTACCTGCCGTCACTGCTCGGTACCAGCGTGGCCGTGGCGCTGGTGTGGCGTTCCCTGTTCACCCAGAACGGGTCGGTGAACACCGTGCTCAGCGCGGTGGGGATCCACGGCAAGGACTGGATCAACAGCCCGACGTGGTCGCTGGGCACGATCGTGTTGCTGGCCTGTTGGCAGTTCGGTGCACCGATGGTCATCTTCCTGGCCGGGTTGAAGCAGATCCCCGCCGAGCTGTACGACGCGGCCGCTGTCGACGGAGCGGGTCGCTGGGCCCGGTTCCGCCAGATCACCCTGCCGATGCTCTCCCCGGTGATCTTCTTCAACGTGCTGCTGGAGATGATCAACGCGTTCCAGGCCTTCACGCCGGCCTACATCATCAGCGGCGGCCACGGTGGCCCGGCAGACTCCACGCTCTTCTACACGCTGTACCTCTACGAGCGAGGCTTCAGCGACTTCGAATTCGGCTACGCCTCGGCGATGGCCTGGGTGCTGCTCGCAACGGTGGGAATCATAACGGTGATCCTCTTCCGGCTGTCCCGATCCCTGGTCTTCTACGCGGGTGAGGAGTCGTGATGAGCCAGGTGCTATCCGCTCCTCGTCGCACGTCGACGAATGCGCGTGGCCGCAGCGTGCTGTGGCACGTGCTTGTCATCGTCGCGGTCTTGATCATCGTCTATCCGGTGCTGTGGATGCTGGGGACGTCGTTCAAGCCGGCTGCCGAAGTGGTGTCCTCGTCTCGGCCCTGGCCGCTGCATCCCACGAAAGCCAATTTCCCGAGCGGGTGGAGCAGCAACCCGGGCGTCACGTTCGGCCGATTCCTGATGAACTCGGCCGTCATCTCGGTCATTGCGGTGATCGGCAATCTCATTGCCTGCTCGTTGGCCGCCTATGCCTTCACCCGGCTGCACTTCCGGCTGCGGAACTTCTTCTTCGCAATGATGATCGCGACCATCCTGCTGCCGTACCACGTACTCATCATTCCGCAGTACGTGATCTTCAAGGACTTCGGTTGGATCAACACGATCCTGCCGCTCGTCGTGCCCAAGTTCCTCGCCACCGACGCCTTCTTCATATTCCTCATGGTGCAGTTCATGCGCGGAATCCCACGGCAGTTGGACGAGGCGGCCAAGCTCGACGGCTGCGGCTCCTATCGCATCTACTGGAGCATCATCCTGCCGCTGACCAGGCCGGCATTGATCACCAGCGCGATCTTCACCTTCATCTGGACCTGGAACGACTTCTTCACCCAGCTGATCTATCTGAATGACACCACCAAATTCACCGTGCCGGTGGGGCTGTCGCTGTTCGTCGACCAGTCAGGCGCAACGTCGTACGGGCCGATGATGGCGATGTCGTTGCTGGCGCTGTTGCCGGTGTTCCTGTTCTTCCTCGCCTTCCAGCGTTTCCTCGTCGACGGCGCTGTCACCAGCGGAGTGAAGGGGTAAGCCGTGGCCGATCTCAGATATCGCAGCCGGACCGCCGCCTCTGACGCCGCCTGGGAGCGGCGCCGCGAACTGGTGCGCCGGGCCGCCGACTGCGCCGCCGTGGGCCTGCTCTGGACACTGTTCTCGCTGCCCGTGGTGACCGCGGGTGCCGCGTGGCTGGCCGCCTCGCAGATTTTCACCGGCTGGGCGCGCGATGACGAGCCGCCGCTGGTCCGGACCTTCGTGACCGCGGTCCGCGGTGAGGTGCGCGTCGGGCTGGCCTTGGCCGGATCGGTCTTCGGCGCGATCGCGGTCGCGTACCTGGACGCACGCTTCGCTGTCGCCGCACACGTACCTGCAGCTCGGCTGGAGACGCTCGCCGTCATCGCGCTGGCCGCGGTCGCCGTGGCGCTCCTGCTCCTCGCCGCAGCACACCGGGCCAGGTACGCCACGGAGTGGAGGGTGTCCCTGCGTGCCGCTGGCGACCTTGCCCGCGCTCAGCCGTGGTCGGTGCCGGTAGTTGTCCTGGCCCTGATCACCGCGGCCGCTCTGGTCCTGGTCGTCCCGGCATTCATACTGTTCATCGCCGGTCCGGCCGCCTTCGCCGTATCCGTGACCTTCACCCGGGCAACCCGCCTGAGCGGCCAGCCGGCTCGACAGCCGAGCACCACGCTGGATTCGGGGTGACCGCGCGAATCGCCCTGATCGGCGCGAACGGGCATGGCCAGTGGCACCTGGAGAACATCGCCGCGCTGCGCAAACGCAGAGCCGTCGACCTGGTTGCGGTATGCGATCGCGCGCCGCTGACGGCGAGCACCGCGCGCCTGACCGCTGACCTCGGAGCCACCGCCTTCACAGACCACCGCGAGCTACTCACCAGCACCCATCCGGACGTGGTCATAGTCGCGACGCCGCCGGCCAGCCACCGCGAACTGGCACTCGCCGCGATGGCGGCCGGCGCAGACGTCCTGCTCGAGAAACCGGCGACCGTGCTCAGCACTGACCTCGAGGATGTCATCGTCGGGGCAACGCAGACCGGCCGGTTGTGCCAGATCGGCTTCCAGTCCCTCGGGTCGGCTGCCGTCGGTCGCCTTGCCGGGATGATCGGCGACGGGACGCTCGGTGAGGTGCGCACCGTCACTGCCGCCGGCGCCTGGATCCGTCCGCACGAGTACTTCACCCGCGGCCCGTGGACCGGTCGGCGATTCGTCAACGGATTGCCGGTGGGTGACGGCGCTTTCGCTAACCCGTTCGCCCATGCGGTGATGAACTGCCTGGAGGTGGCTCGTCTCGACGGGGATGCGGCGATCACCGCACAGCAGGCGGAGCTCTGGCATGCCAACGACATCGAGACCGACGACACCGGTGTGCTGCGCATCGGCCTGGACAACGGCCGGACGCTGACGGTTGCGGTAACGCTGTGCGCGGACCGCTTGGTCGAGCCCGCCCTGGTGGTGACAGGGACTCGTGGCACGGCGACGTGGCACTACACGACCCGAACGCTGTCACTGAACAACGCCAGCCCACAGGCCTGCGCCCAGGACGGTCTGCTGGAGAACCTGCTCGATGCCAGCAGCACGTCCGAGCTGATCTGTCCTCCGCAGCGGTGCCGGCTCGCCACGTCGGTGTCGGAGTGGCTGTTGCGCTGCGTGCCCGTTCGGCCGGTTGACCCGCAGTACGTCAAGCGGGAAACCGCCGCCGACCCGGTGATCATCCCCGGAGTCACCGAGGTGGTGCAGCGGGCCGCTGCTCAGGGAGCGCTCTTCTCCGAACTGGGCGTGCCATGGGCTACTGCGGGTCGGGCACCGTGAGAATGTCGTCCACGGCGACCGCGGCACCGGTGCGGAACGACTCGTTCGCGGCCAAGCCGGTGAGCAGCGCGCGAGCGCCGTCGCGCGCATCCGACCGTTGCCCAGCTCCGTCACCGGATGGCGCTGCGAAGAGGTCCGCGAGCATCCGTTGATCCCCACCCCCGTGGTCGCCGAGCCACGCAGGCAGCTCGAGGACGGCCGGCGGCTTCCACAGTGGCCGCAACAACAATTTCGCCTGGACGGCCTGCTCGCCGGTGCCGTGCAGCACGGCCGACGTCCGGTCCGGTTCCGGCAGGGCACTGGACGGCATGCCGGTATGGGCGGACTCGGTGACCGTCAGCTCCAGTCGTCCGGCGCTGCCGTTGAAGGCGATGCGATAGCCCTCCCATGGCGAGTACGCGGTGAGGTGATAGGTCATGCTCGCACCGCTGCGGTATCTCACCGCGACCGCCATGTCGTCCTCGATCGTCACGCCTGGCCCGAACACGCTCTGGTCGCGGTGATAGCCGTCCTCGAACTCTGCATCGAGATACAACGCGCGCAGCCTGGGTCGGCTCGCCAGGTCGAGGGCGTACGGGTCGTCGCCGGCGGCGGGGTGCTGGTGCGCCCGGGGATAGCCGCGGTCCAGCCCGCGGCGCCGGCCGTTCTCGCCGTAGAAGAACAACGAGCCGATCCCGAACACGGTCTCCGGTTGGGACCCGAGCCACCAGTTCACCAGGTCGAAGTGGTGGCTGGCCTTGTGCACCATCAAGCCGCCGGAGTTGGCCTTGTCCCGGTGCCAGCGGCGGAAGTAGTCGGCGCCGTGCCTGGTGTCCAGCAGCCACTCGAAGTGCACCGAGCCGATGTCGCCGATCGCGCCGGACCGAAGGGCCGTCCACACGGTGTGATGGATCGGGTTGTAGCGGTAGTTGAAGGCCACGGTCACCGACCGGCCGGTTCGATCAACGGCCTCCAGGATCCGGCGCGCGGAGCCGGCATCGACGGTCATCGGCTTCTCGGTGATGACGTCACAGCCCGCTTCCAGGGCGTTCACGATGTAGTGGTGGTGGGTGCTGTCCACGCTGCTCACGATCACGCGCTGTACCGCTTGTTCGGAGAGCATCTCGGCAAATCGGTGCGCCGGATAGGCAGGCACCGGGGGATGCGCCAACTCGGCAAGCACCGCGTTGTGTGCCGCGAGCCGGGTGGCGTTGGTGTCACACAGCGCGACCAGTACGGCCGGTTGCCCGCGGCCGTCGGCCAGGGCGCGCGTGTACATCTCAGCGCGGGCACCGGTGCCGACGATGGCGTGCCGGACCGGTCCGGCTGGCGGGTGCCGGCTACCGGTCATGGCAGCTCCCTCGACCGGCTGACGCGGCGGCACGGGGCGAAGAGCTGTGGCTGAGGTGCACAGCGTCGACGACGGCCGTCGCCTCTCGGTGAGCGTTCGCGGCAGCGAGGTGATGCACTACGTGTACCGCCCGGACCTGCCCGTCGAGCACTCGCCGCGGCCGTTCTGCCACCCGATCCGGACGCTGGCCGGAACTGTGATCACGGCTGCTGCTCCAGCGGACCATCCCTGGCACTACGGACTCTCGCTGGCACTGCCGATGGTGTCCGGGGTCAATTTCTGGGGCGGACCGACCTACCTGCGTGGCCAGGGCTACCGCGCTCTCACCGACCACGGCCGGGTCGAGCATCTCGGGTGGGCTGATCCGGCAACGACCGCAGACCGGACCGGCCGCGAGGAGATGCTGCAGTGGCTCTCGCCGGACCGGCGGATGCTGTTGAGCGAGCGGCGCCGGATCGGCGTCCGCCTCTCGGCACATCGGCCGGACGAGTGGTGCCTCGACTTCGCCTACCAACTCCGCAACGAAACCGCAGACCCTGTCGTGCTCGGCAGTCCCGGCTCCGCGGGACGGCCGGCTGCCGGGTACGGCGGCCTGTTCCTGCGCTGCGCCGAATCGCTGGAGGACGCCGCGGTATTCGACTCCGATGGTCAGCGGGATGCTGCCGTGTTCGGGAGTCTGGCGCGTTCGGTGCTGCTGCGTTCGCCGCGAGCAGAGGTCGAACTGGGCCGAACCGACGGCCCGGGCCCCGCGGATCCGTGGTTCGTCCGTACGGACGAATACGCCGGAGTGTGCGCAGCGCTTGCGTTCCAGACCGAATGCATCCTGGCACCCCGCGCAGCCGTGCGGCGCACCTACACACTGGCGGTACGCGACCGGTCCTGACGTGATGACGAACTCGCTAGTGTCGCGGCGAGGCGGCCACCACTGTGCGTGCTCGGCCCCCGTTGGCGGAGATCTCCAGAATCAAGCCGGTGCCGATGCCGCCCTTCGCATGCGCGGTGTCGACAGTGATCTCTGCGGTCGCGGACCGACCTGACCCCAGCGATGCGACCACCGGGACCGGGAACTTGTTGGGGTCGCGGCCAGGCACGCTCGGTGCCGCCTCGGACCGCCCTCGCCGCGCGTCGCGCCATCCGACGCCGGTGATCCGCAGGTCGTTCGCCTCACCCCGGCCGGTGTTGCGCACGGTCACCCGCCACGTCGTGGCGGACCCGTGCCGTATGACCGGAACCGCAGTGCCGACCAACCGCGCCGGTGCGCCCGGCGCCGTCTCCGCGATCTCCAGAATCAAGGTGTCCCATCCCGGCCCGGTCCCCGCAGCCGTTGCGGCGCCGTGAGTGAGCGTGATCGTGTTCGCACCGCTCCGCAGCAGCGACGCGGGAAACGTCAGCTCCGCCGTTCGCGGGTAGCCGCTGCGATCGGCCTGCCGGGCGATCGTCGAATCGTTGTTGGACGGGATCGTGCCGAGGACGTCAGCGGAGTTGCCGTTGACTGCCACAGTGGGCCGACCGCCCTGTTGCATTGCAGTGGACACGGTCAGCGTCGCGGTCCCGGTATAGCTGCGGGGTAGCTCGAAGGAAATGGTCCACACGCCAGGGTTCGTCTGGGCGTAGTACCAGTTCTCCGGCTCCCAGTCGGTGCCGATCTCGAAGTTCAGCGTGCCGGGTATTTCCGCAGGCTTCTCGTATGCCCGCGGCGCCGGACGCACCGGCGAGAGGCTGGCCAGCGCGTACTCGCCGGCGGTGCGATCGGCCTTCCCGATCTGCCAGAGGAACGTGCGGTCAGCGCCGGGAGTCCATCGGATCTCCCCCAGATTCTGTTCTCGGCCGCGTACCACGATGCCCGTTTGCTTGTACTGCTGCGTTGCCGAGCCCTTACTGGCAAAGGCATACAGCGTGTAAGTCCCCGATGTTTTCGTCCCCGGCTGCCATGCGGGCGGAATGCCCGGCAACCGGAAGCGGCCGTCAGCTCCGGTCTTCACGAAGTAGGTCGGCTCGTGAATCGTGTACACGTCGGCGACGTCCTGAGTCGACAGCACTACCCAGTAACCGTCGGCGGGACGCCCGTCGGTGAGGGCCAACCGGCCGGTAACCGTGGTGCGCTCCGACCGCGCCGGATAAAGACCGTCGACAATCCAGGCTGCGCCGTCCCGGTTCTCCTCGATCTCCTCGCGAGCCACCGCTGCGGCAAGCTCGATCGCCCGCTCGGGATGCTCGCTGTCGGACACCGTGATGTGGCTGTACCACGGTCCGTACAGCCGTCGGTATCCCGCCGGAAGCGGATAGCTGGGCAGGCCGTAGTGGTTGGCCCCGAAGTAGTTCAGGATCAGGGCGTCCTGATGAATGGCCAGGTCCTGATGCTGCGGTCCGACGCCGTAGAACGCGCACAAGGTGTCTTCGGTGACCCCGCCCAACGGAGTGAGCCACGCGCCGAACCCGTTGCCGTAGTGACCGAAGAACGGGTTCTCGTGGTGGTACAGGCTCCAGTTGTACTTCGTGTACACCGTGCCGGCCGGCAAATTTCCCGAGTTGCTCGTCGGCGAGGGCAGGGCCGGGTTGTTCACGCCGTCGACCCGCCAGGTCTCATCCTGAATGTTGGTCTGGGTGGCGAGGTAGGCGTAGGTGGGTTGCTGCCCGGAGCCGTGCTCGACGTTGTAGCAGTGATCGAAGATGCTGCGGTCCCAGCGGGTATTCATCCGCACTTCACTGATCGACGTTGGCGCGACGGCGGTCAGGATGTCGTACCCGTACAGACCACGCTTGCCGCTGCGCATGATGAGGTGATGCTCATGCTGCAGCGGCGTGCTGGTCGTGTCGATGAACGCGACATCGACCAGATCGCGGCTCACTCGAGCGACCTTCACCTGTGAACAGACCAGCCGGGTCTTCCCGCCGCCCGCGTCGACATAGAACGAGTGCTGCCGGTCTGGATCCCGCGGGTCGACACCATTCAAGTTATGCGCGAGTTCGACGCCGTCGACGACGACCGATTTCGCGGTGATGGAGACATCTGACCAGCCGGTCACGGAGCCGCCCGCGGCATCATCGCGACCAAAGGTGAACCGCACCAGGCCGTTGTCGAGGACCAACGTGTCGACGTCGGCGGGGAATGCATAGCTGCCGACTCGCGCTGGGGCACCGTTCACTAGGACACGCACGTCGCCGTGACGGGGACTTCCTCGATCGGCGGGGCTCGCCGCCGCCGACACTTTCGGTGCTACCAGCGCGGCAGCCGTGCCGGCTCCCATGACGCCCAACATGCTCCGCCGGCTCAGACCTTGTGACTGCCGATCCATGTGCCCGTCCTTCACGCGAGAGGGGAAGTACCGAGTTGAAACGTATCAATTCTGCCGCCTGCACAGACTGTAGCGAGATCGGCGGCGGTGCGGAAGAGGTGCCTCGGCTGCGACCGACGCGGGCGCGTTCCCGGTTGCCGTTGGTAGGCGTGCCCTGCCGTGGCTTGATTCCGAGGACGCAGGCGAATGGGTTCAACCTGTTGACCGCACGGATGAGCCTCGGTAATGTCCTGCCGCACTGAACCGTTTCAAACCAGTTTCGATTTCGCTACATTCCACAGCAGCTCGGTTTTGAATCGTTTCACCGGCAGCCACCGGCGGGACGCGTTTCGGAAGGGCAAGTCAATGACACCTCCCCCCGTCAGCCGGCGCAGATTTCTCGCCGGCGCCACCACTGTCGCGGCCACCGCTGCGTTCGCGAAGTCGGTCGGGTTCGACCGTGCCGAACCCGCGGCGGCAGCGACACCCAAGCCGGCAAGTCCCCCGCCGGCCGGCTTCCAGTTGCGCTGGCTGGACGGAACGCCGACCACAACCACCGGCGCCGCGTGGGGTGTGCCGTGGCCGAGCGGACAGGTGCACCGGTCGACGAGTTTCGCACTGACCACCCGCTCCGGCGCCGCCGTCCCGGTGCAGTCCTGGCCGCTGGCGTACTGGCCGGATGGCAGCGTCAAGTGGACCGGACACTGTGTGGCCTCCGATGCGGGGCTCGAGGACGTCCTCAAGCTGGCTCCTGGCAAGCCGGCCAAGCCGGCGGCAGCCGTCACCGCGAAGACCCGGGGCCACACCGTGGTGTTGTCGAACGGTGTTCTCGACGTGGTACTCGGATCGACCGGCACGGCCGCGGTCGCATCGATCAGCCGAGCCGGACGGGTCACCGCCAAGGCGGGCCGGCTCGTCCTACAGCTGCAGAACAACCCGGCGGACTCCGACGCGGAAATCAAGACAACGCAGTGGCTGGGGGTCGTCGAGACCTGCGAGATCGAGCAGTCCGGTCCGGTGCGTGCTGTCGTCAAGTTGACCGGACGTTACCGGCAGGTGGGCAAGACCGGTTCGCACGGCGGTAAGACGCTGTTGCCGTGGACGGTACGGGTGTACCTCGGTGCCGGAGCAGAGTCGTTGCGCATCGTGCACAGCTTCATCTGGGACGGCAACCTCAACACCGACTTCGTGCGCGGGCTCGGGCTGCAGTTCACCGTGCCGATGACCGATGAGGCACACAACCGCCATGTGCGGTTCGCCGGTCCGGATCGCGGGATCTGGGGCGAGCCGGTTCGGGTGTTGACCGGATTGCGACGCGACCCGGGCGCAGCCGTGCGCAGCTGCGCAGGTGGCCGGCACTGCGACGCCTCCGGTGTCCCAGTGGGCAGCCACGGTCGCCGCCGGGTACCAGGATCTGCCCGTCTGGGGTGACTTCACCCTGAGCCAGAACGACGCGCGGTCCTTCTCGGTCCGCAAGCGAACCGCCGCGACGCACAGCTGGCTGTCCGAAGCCGGGCACGGTAGCCAGGCACCCGGCCTGGGGTACGTCGGCGGGATCAGTGGCGGATTCGGCTTCGGAATCAGAGACTTCTGGCAGCAGTACCCGCGAGCCCTGGACATCCGCAACGCCGGCTCCGACAACGCCACAGCCACGCTGTGGTCGTGGTCGCCGCACGGTGAGGCGATGGACATGCGGTCGTACGACACCGCGGGACATGGCTTGGATCTGGCTTACGAAGACAACCGGCAGGGGTTCGGCGTCCCTACCGGCATTGCCCGTTCCACCCAGTTCGAGCTGTGGGCGTTCCCGGCTACGCCCAGCCGCAGCCGGCTTGCCGATCTCGCCGAGGCCCTGTCCCGACCGCCGCAGATCGTCGCGACACCGCAGACCTACCACGACGCGGGTGTGTTCGGCCGGTGGAGCCTTCCCGACCGGTCCACCGCCGCGCGGGCGAAGTTGGAGGACTCGATCACCTCCAGCATCGCTTTCTACGCCGATCAGATCGCGCAACGTCAGTGGTACGGCTTCTGGAACTACGGCGACGTCATGCATACCTACGACGCCGATCGCCACGTCTGGCGGTACGACGTCGGCGGTTTCGGCTGGGACAACGCCGAACTCGGCATGGACGGGATGCTGTGGTACGCCTTCCTGCGCAGTGGTGACGCGAAGACCTTCCGGCTGGCCGCGGCGCTCACCAGGCACGTGGCCGAGACCGACAGCTACCACGCCGGTCCTTACGCCGGCCTGGGCTCGCGGCACAACGTCGTGCAATGGGGAGACGGGGCGAAGGAGGCCCGCGTCGGCGAGGCGTACACCAAACGGTTCAGCTACTACGTGACCGCAGACGAGCTGATCGGAGACTGGCTCAAGTCGGCGCTGCAGGCGGACAAAACGCTGCTCACCGTCGACCCGTTGCGCGACATCCTGCCGCCACAGACCAAGGCGCCGACCCGGATCCGGATCGGGCCGGACTGGTATGCCCTCGTCGGTAACTGGCTCACCGAGTGGGAACGCACCGGCAACTCCAAGTGGCTCGACCGGATCGTCACCGGCATGACCGACATCGCCACGTTCCCGGCCGGGCTGTTCACCGGCGAAGGCGGCGGGGCGGTCGGATTCGATCCCAAGACCGGGCACGTCATCAACCTGGACAAGGGCGACTTCACCGGCGGCTACAACCTGGCGATGCCCTTCCTCGGCGACCAGATCATGTTCGAGACGATCGGATTGGTCGACGTCCCGGCGTTCCGGCAGACCTTGCTCGACTTCGCCAGGTACGTGCAGGCTCCGGCCGCCGAGCAGATCGCGCGATACGGTCGATCCTTCAACCCGCAGGTGTTCGGGGTGATCTATTCCAGGGTCACCGCATGGGCCGGCGAGCAGCTCAACGATCCGACCATCCGGCAACGTGGCTGGGACAAGTTCACTGCTGACCCGACCAGCAAGCCGTGGGCGGCGCCAGTGCCGGTCAATGGGACCGACGTGCTCTCACCGGTGACCGAGATACCGCTGGGCGATTTCGCCACCAACGACGCGGCGCAGCGCAACCTGGCGATCATCGAGCTGCTCGCGATCGCGCCGCAAGAGGCACCGTGAGCTTCCTCCGGGCTGCCGCGCGCTGCGCTGTGATCACCACGATCGCGCTCGGCATTCCGGTCGCGCACGCGGCAGCCCGGAGCCAGCACGGCACATCGGGACTGGACCACTGCTCCACGACTGACAGCGCGGTGGTGTGCAGCTTCGACGTCCCTCCCGGCACCTACACCGTGCGCGCACAGCTCGGCGCGCCGGACCGCTCCGCGCAGACCGGGCTGCAGGTGGAGGCGCGCCGCACCGTGCTCACGCCCGTCGACACCAGACCCGGCGAGCGTCGGATCGAAAGTGTCACCGTCAACGTGCGCACGCCGGAGAGCATGCCGACCGGCGAGGAAGGCGAGGGCACGCCAGGCCTACAGATATACGTCACGGGCAGCGCGCCCGCTCTGGCCGGCATCCAGGTGGCGCCGGCTCAGCATGCCCCGCAGTTGGTCATCGTCAGCGACTCGACAGCCAGCGACTGGCTGGTGGGACCGAAGCGCGGCTGGGCACAGGAGCTGCCGAGCTTCGTGCGGGCCGGGCTGTCGGTCGCAAACTACGCAGACTCCGGCGAGAGCACGGTTACCTGGTTGGCCGACCCCTCCTTGTGGGCGACGGTCAAGGGACGGGTGCACCACGGCGATGAGGTGCTCATTCAGCTGGCGCACAACGACAAGACCACGACCCAGGCCGACTATGACGCCAACCTGCGCGCATTGATCGGCCAGACGCGGCAGGTCGGCGGTCGGCCGGTGCTCGTGACGCCGCCGGTCAGGCACCTTTTCGCCGCCGACGGCACGATCACGCCAACCGGCCGGGTCGTGAACAACCTGGGCGTCGACCTGCCCCAGCAGGATCGCGACATCGCAGCCAGCGAAGGGATCCCGCTGATCGACCTCACCGCGCGCAGTCAGGCACTACTCGAGCGGCTCGGACCGGAGGCGTCGGCGGAGCTCTACCTGACCGTGGCACATGACGGGGTCAACGACGCCACCCACTTCTCCGAACACGGCGCGGCAGTGATGGCCTCCCTGGTCGTGTCGGAGGCGAAGCGGTTGCACCTCGGCTGGACGCGGTACCTGCGGGAGTGCCACTGATGTCGTCCAGTCAGCCGAACCCCGACGAAATCTCTGGTGCCAGCGCCGTCCGCTTGACGGCCGGCAGGACCGATTGCAGGATCAGTGTGAACCGTTTCAAACCGTCGATCGATCCACAGCGCAATGTGCGCATACCGCGAGGGGCGAGTGGAAGGTGACCGGAACGATGAAGTCCTCCCGAAACGCCGGCCGGCAGGCATGGACCCGCCGGCGGACAGCCGCCGGCCTGCTCGCCGCAACCGTGGCCGCCGTCCTGGCCATTTCCGGTTGCAGTTCGAGCTCCGGCAAGAGCTCGAACGGCAAGGTGACGATCGCGTTTTCCTGGTGGGGTGATGCTTCCCGCGCCAAGGTGACCCAGGATGCGGTCAACCTGTTCGAGCAGAAGCACCCGAACATCAAGGTGACCACGCAGTACGCCGCGTTCGCTTCGTACTTTCAGAAGCTGGCGACTCAGACGGCGGGCGGCAACGCGCCGGACCTGTTCCAGATCGATCGCGGATACGTCAGTGAGTACGGCCAGCGAGGAGTGCTGGCTGATATTTCGAAGTACAGCCTGGACCTGTCCAAGTGGGACAAGGACTTCGCCACCAGCGCCAAGATCAACGGCAAGTTGGTCGCTGTGCCGTTCGCGCAGAACAGCCCGATGATCGTCGTCGATCAGACCCAGGCGCAGAAGTACGGCGTAGCGATGCCCAAGACGGACTGGAGCTGGAACGATCTGCAGGACTGGTCGCAACAGATCTACGAGAAGTCCAACCACAAGGTGCATGGTTTCGCCGATCCCGGCAGCACCTACCCCGCATTCGAGTCGTGGCTGGTGCAGAACGGCAAGCATCTCTACGACGACCAGGGCAAGCTCGGATACGGCCAGGGGGACGTCGAGAATTTCTGGAACTTCTGCGACCAACTGCGGCGCTCCGGCGCGGCGACCACCGCGCAGCAGACGTCGACGATCACCGGTAGCCCGGCGGACGAGCCACTGCCTCATGGGTTGGCCGCCGCCGAGTGGGACTACGACAGCATCTACACGATGTACGTCGCAGCAACGAAGGACAAGCTGGTCATGTACCCGTTGCCGCAGGTGAACGGCAATACCGGGATGTTGCCGAAGCCGGCGCAGATGCTGTCTGTGTCTTCACGGTCCAAGCACCCGAAGGAAGCCGTGGAACTGATGGACTTCCTGCTCAACAACGTGGACGCGGCGAAGGCACTGGGCACATCGCGTGGCCTGCCTCCGAACCTGGACATCCGCAATCAGATCGCCGCCGCGAACTCAGGCGACGCGACGGTGAGCGCTGTCTTCAACTACGAGAAGACGTACAAGGACAAGCTCAACCCGGCGTCGGTGACACCGCCGAAGGGCGACAGTCAGGTGCTCACTCTGATGCAACGGGAATATCAGAGCGTGGCATTCGGACGGGAAAGCGTGTCGACCGGCGCCAAGAACTTCATCTCGCAGGTGAAGCAGATCGTGGGCACGTAACACGTTTGCTTCGAGACGCTGTTCCGGCCTCGACGACACCCTGGGCCTGGACGACCGCCACGTCGCATCGAGATCACTCGCGACACGTCCTGGCTGTGTCGGGACATTTGATGCAGCGGTCCTGCGCTAGACACGCTATGCAATGACTGATGCCGGACCGTCGCCGGGTCCAGCACCGCACCGGAACCCGACAGCGCAGCCGGTCATCTGCCAACTCTCTCGTCGGCGCGCTCCGTCCTGCTCAGAACGTTGGGCGCCAGCAGATGCGACACGCCAAAACCACTCTGCACAGCGGCCAACCAACGGGAGCTGCTCGCCACCTACCGACTTACCAAGTAACCAACGTCCGAGGAGAACCAGCCGGCGAGCCTGGCGGAACCGACGGGGTGCAGTTGATGATTGCAACCATAGGTTGCACAACAACAGCGCCCGAGGTACCGTTGATATGCAACCACACGTTGCACGACGTACGGGCCAGTGAACCCGTCGTCGGATCACCCGGACCGGCACGCGCCGGCAGGGAAAGGAGCGCAATCATGTTGACCATCGCAGCCCTTGCCTCGACTCCCGCGGTTCGGGCCGAAGCACTGTCGGCCCGCCCGGATGCTCCCGTCGTGACGCACACCAGTCCCGTGCGGGGACCGCGCTCGCGGGCCATCGTCGTCGCATTCCTCCGGCAGTCCGCGCAGCGCAGGGTACGGCTGGCCAACCGCCTGGACACAGGCCTGCTGCCGACCGCGGTCCACTGACCGACCGGCGTTCCACCGAGGCGCAAAGCCGGTCGAGCTGCACCTTCCGGCGCACGCTCTGGAGCACGTGGTGGAGGGTGGATCCATGGCGAACCGTTGGACGTGGATGACACACACCAAGGTGAAGCAGATCGTGGGCACCTAACACGTTTGCTTCGCCCACCCTGGGGTAGGGCCCGGCCGTGTCGCATCGTCGCCCAGCGCTCGCCGCAGTCGGTGCGCTCGCAGCTGGGCTGCTGACCGGCGGCTGCAGCGCCCACTACAACCTCACGGTGCCGAGTCCGTCAGTCAAGGCTGCGCCGCTTACGGTGCAGAGCAAGGCATGGACGGCTCAGCCCGGACGTCTCTGGGACGCTGCCCCGGCCTCGACGACGCCCTGGGCCTGGACGACCGCAACGTCGGTGATCGTGCCGCAGGAGCAGGCATTGACCGGCTACGCCGCGGCAGACGGCACGAAGCAATGGACGCTCCGGCTACCCCGAAAGGTCTGCTCGATCGCCGCTGCACCGAACCGCGCCGGCATCGGCGCAGTGCTGATGGGCACCGGCACAACGGTGAACGACGAGGCGTGCAACCTCGCCGGCGCGGTCGACACCACCACCGGACGGCTGTTGTGGACCAAGTCCCTGACCGGCCTGTCTGAGTACGGCCTCACCGACGTCGCGATCGGCGACACGGCAGTCGCGATCACCAACCCGTGCGACACGGCGGTCACGCTGTCGGTGAAGGACGGGTCACGGCTGGCCAAGCTACCCGCACAGCCGGATCCGGACGGTTGCAATCACTCCTTCGCCAGCGACGGGACCACCGTCGTGGACGGCACTCGAGACATCGCCGGAGCCCTGGTCGGCTATGACGCGGCGACCGGCCGCAAACTCTGGTCCGTCCCGGCGAAAGCCGACTCCGTCCACCGCAGTCCGACCGTGCGGGTACATCGGGTCATCTCATCCGATCCGATGGTGGTGGACGCCCAGGTCAACGGGCACGATTTCCTGCGCACCATCGACCCGAAGACCGCAACGATGCACCTCTTCGGCCGCGAGGGCAGCACTTCCTGGGTACCGGCGCTCGCCCATGCGGCCGGGTCTCAGGTGGTCATTCAATACGGCCAGTCGCAGGTGTTGTTCACCTACGACGGACGATCCGGCCGCGAGGTCAAGCACACCGTCCTCGACGACGGTGAGTCAGCCGTCGGTGTCCGCGGGGCGCAGGTGATCAGCGCGGTTGCGCCCGGTCCGACACTGGGCACGGCGGGGATGGCAGTAGTAAGCACCGATCCGGTCACCGGCAAGCGGACGGTGCTCGGAGTGATCAGCCTCGAAGGCGTCGCCGCCACCCTCGGCCAAGGCCTGGGCTACCACATCGCCATCAGTGGCGACACCATGGTGGTGAGCACGATCGACGGTCTGGTCGGCTACAAGCTGCCGAACACTGGCAAGTCGATCGAGTCGCTGCCCGACCCGCGTAAATGGGCTACCGGCGACCTGCGGCCGGCCCAGGCCACCGATCTGTGCGCCACGCTGAGCACGGCCACCAAACAGGCCCTCGGTTTCGCCACGCCGAGCCTGCCCGCCCCTGCGGACTGCCGGTGGTTCGAGGAAATCGGCGCGATCCAATCCCGGCAGGTATGGGTCTCGAGTTCGGCGATCGAGCCGAGCGGCTCGCAGAGCGCGATCGAGCGGGCTCGGCTCAGGGTCAAGACCATGACCGCCCCGAACTCGACGAGCAAGCTGCCCGCGATGACGGCGGTGCCGGGGATCGGCGACGAGGCCTGGATGTCATCACGTGACAGCGCATTGGATCCCCTGGTCACCATGATCGTCCGCGTCGCCAATGTGGTGATCACGATCAACGCCATCAGCGACGGCGCGAAACAGCACACGGCAGAACTCGGGGTGCTGCAGCGCGGCGCCCGGCTGGTCGCAGCCGACATGATCGCGGAGGTCAACCGGCGCCGGTAGTCGGCTGAAGGCCAGGTCGAGGGTCAAGACACGGCGGGCACTGGTTACTGGCGTTGGTCTAGAGCTCCAACGCAAGGTCCAGTTCGTCGCGGATGGGAAGCCCACGGTAACCATTCACCGGGATGACGGGCTTGAGCCGGCGCGCGTCCTCGACGGCACGCGGACGGAGTGCGACAAGCCGGAAACCGACCGCCTGCCAGAAGCCGAGGGCGGGCAGGTTGTCGTTGGTGGTGGTGCACCACACCCGGCCCAGCGCGCGGCTGCGGGCGAGATCGACCGCAGCGGCGGCTAACGCCCGCCCAACGCCGGTACCCGGAGGTTGCGCGTCGCACGACACGATCTCGAGTTCCCGTCCGGCCACGTGGTAGGTCAACACGCCGAGCAGCTGTGCCCCACCGGTCGCGACGATCGCGGGCAGGTTCGTCACGTCGTAGAGCCGGCCGTGCACGGCAATCACGGAGTCGCCCCAGGACCCACGGACCCAATCAGCTACGCCGTCAGTCGGTGTCGCGGCGCGAACTGACACGCCGGGCTGCACAGACATCATCCGAGCGTTACTCACCAGGCACGGTCGGCGCGGCACCGGTCCAGAAATCGCCTGAGTTCCTCGTTGAACAGCGCAGGCTGACTCGTGCTGACGTAATGGTCAGCATCCTCGACGGTGCGGAGCTCCGCGTTGCGAAGAGTCGCGGCGAGCATCGCGGATGCGAGCCGCACGATCCGTACGTCGCTGTCGCCGACGAGGATGAGGCTCGGCGTGGAAACTGCGGCGAGGTCGCTGTCGCTGATCGACGGGAGCTCCTCCAACCACTCGGACTGGCCTTCTCGGTACTCGTTGAAGTACTGCGCCTGCATACACAGCTGCGTTAGGGCCGCGCGGGCGGCGCCGCGGTGGGTGGATGCCCAGACGTCCAGGTCCAGCTCCACGGCGGCGGCCAGATCCCCGCGTTGCCGCGCCTGCGTGCGGGAGGCCAACTGGTTGCGTAGTTCCTCGTGCGCAGACTCGAATTCTTCGGGCAACGGGTCCGACCACGGTCCGACGCCCAGGACGGCGAGCGCAGCCACTCGGCCGGGCGCGCGCACCGCCAGCTCCAGCGCGATTTGCGCACCGATCGAGAAGCCGACAACTGCAGCCGAGCTGACATCCGCATCGTCGAGCACCGCCAACGCGTCATCACTCATCCGGTACCGGCGGGGCGGCCGCGGCGAACTAGCGAAGCCACGCATGTCGTAGGTGATCACTCGGTAGTCCGCAGCCAGCTCCGGCAGCTGGCCGTCCCACAACCGACTGTCGGTGGCTCCGCCGTGGATGAACAACACCGCCGGGCCATCGCCCACCGCCCGCCAAGTGACACCCCCGTCGCCGGCACCGGTGATGCCCGAGTCGCCCATTTTCCGTGACCTCCTGAAAGCTTCATGTTTGCGTAGTGAGTACCGGACTGCGTGAGCCTAGTGAGCGTGACGTGCGCGCCCAGGTTGCGCACCTGGTTTGATCGGTTACCGAGCAGAGTCGATGAGGAGGTGCCATGAATATCGAGTTCCTCGCTACCGTGGCCGTGATCGCTCCCGATCCGGCCGCTAGCCGCAACCTGTATGTCGAGGCGCTGGGTCTGCCGCTGCAGGGTGAAGATGACGGGTATAGCCACAGCGAGCAGATCGCCGGCTGCAAGTCGTTCGGGATCTGGCCGCTCGCGCAGGCCGCTCAAGCCTGCTTCGGAACCGATCAGTGGCCCGCAGATCGGCCGGTGCCGCAGGTCAGCATCGAGTTTGACGTTGCCACCGCCGACGCGGTCGGTCCGGCGGCGCGGGAACTCGAACAGGCCGGTCATGAGCTGCTGCACGGAGCTCGCGTGGAGCCGTGGGGTCAGACCGTCGCCCGGCTGCAGTCACCCGAGGGCGCGATCATCGGCATCTCCTACGCGCCGGTGCTGCACGACTGACGGCGCGCGGTTTCAGGAACCTGGTTCAGAGGGACGCGCGCATTGCTGGGTGAGCGGTGGCAGCAAAGCCCGCCGCGCAGTACATGGAGCGACCTTCGCCCGTGGCCATCAGCTCAGCCCGGCGGATACCCGTCGAGCGCGCCCAACCCATGACCGCCTCGAAGGCTGCGCGGGCATGACCCTGTCGCCGCGCGGCCGGCAGGGTAGAGACATTGCTGATCAAGATGTCGCCGCCATCTGGGCACCCAGGTGACGGGACAGAATCGCGGATGGCGCCCATAGCGGTGGCGACGACCTGCTGATGGTGCTCGACCACTGCAATGAAGACCTGCTCGTCGGCGAGATGGTTCTCGAACCACTGGTGCGCGGCGGCCTGCCATCGCGCCTCGTCGAGATGTGGCGCGTTCATCGCGCGAAACATCTCCATCCGAAGCTCAACCAAGCGCGGAACGTCGCCGATATTCGCCCGTCGCACGACGGCCTGGACTGAGGCCAATGCGCGGTCGTCCATTCTTCGATCGTGTCAGACCACTGCAGCCGTGGTCACCCTCTTTTGCAACGGCAGGATGTCCGCGCCGCGTGCCGCCGGATGAAAGGAACGCCAGATGTCTGTGACTGTGTCGGCTAGCGTTTCGGCCATGTCCGATTCTGATCTTGTCACCAGTCTGCACGCCGCCGAACGACAACTGCAGGCTGCGCAACTCGCCTCCGATGTGGCCGTGCTCGACGAACTGCTGGACGACGGTTTGCTCTTCACCGGCCCGGACGGGTCGCTCCTTACCAAAGCGGACGACCTGAACGCTCACCGCAGCGGATGGCAAAAGCTGCGGCAACTTGACCAACTCGACCTTCGGTCCCGTGTGGTCGGCTCGACCGGCGTGACCTGGGTGCTGTTGGCATTGGCCGGCTCTCTCGGCGCAGAGTCCTTCGACGGTCGGGTGCGCTACACGCGGACCTGGACGCACGATGCCGAAACTGGGTGGAGAATTCTGACGGCGCAGGCAACGTTCGCCACCGCCGGCTGACTCTCGGGGACGACTATTCCCGCCCGACAGGACGCAGATCCTGCGCGGGAAGTCCGTAGATCCACCGACAAGCTCAGGTTTCCGGTGACAGTGCCAAGGCGATGTCGTGCGTTCCGAAGGATTCCGGGCGGTAGTCGCTGTAGCGTCCCCAGTCTGGGCGAACGCGAACGTAGCCGATCTCGGGCCGCGCCGCCCGGTCTCGACCGGAAGGAAACTGCGCGAAGTACGCAGCCACCGCTGGGCTGTCCTGAGGCACCTCAATCGCGGCGCCTTCGAGTTGGACGGTCTGTTCGTCGTTCCAGTCGAACCCGATCACCAACGCAACCCGTTCGCGTTCCCTGAGATTGCCGAACTTGCGGGAGGTCCGTGTCGTGTCGAAGACAAGGTCGCCATTGTCGGTGGCCGCCACTCCTACCACCGCCGCCTGCGGGTCGCCGTCGGGAGACACCGTCGCGACGACCGCCAACCCGCGAGCGCGGACGAATTGCACCAACGCCTGCCGATCCATCGCTTCACCGTAGCGCGTAGGCACCAGCCCACTCCGGGATTGATTCCACTGCGGCCTGTGGACGATGGCGCCGGACATGCCTACGTCGCGGGTTGCGCACCCGAGCACGTCACGGTTGTCGCAGCAGCAGACGGGTCCAGGCGTCGCCGAGCCAACCGCGGAACTGCTCGGGGGTCCAGCCGCGTTCGCGCACGAGCAGGTCCCAGTACTCGGCGGCGTTCATGCTCCAGATGATGTCGGCGACCTGATCGTCGGTGAGGTCGTCGCGCAGCTCGCCGGTGCTGCGCAGGTCGGCGGCGAAGGCACGCATGTTCCTCGCCCGTCGCGTCGCGATCTCCCTCCACAGGCTCGCGCAGTCCGCGTCGGTGGCGGCGGCGTCCCGCAGCGCCAGAAACACCGGTGCCATGCGCTGCTGGATGGCGGTAATGGCCTCGGCGTAAATGGTGATCTTGGCCAGTGCGGTGTCAGCGGCGCCGATGCGCAGGACATAGTCGCGCTGTTCTGCAGGGACCGGCTGCGCCGTGCCGGAGATCGCGGTCTCGACGAGTTCGCGGAGCAGGGCCGGTTTGCGTCCGACCGTCGTGTAGATCGTGTCCGGCGCCACCCGCGCGCGTTCGGCGATCTGCGCGATGGTGGTCGCGCTGTATCCGGTGGCGACGAACAGTTCCCGGGCTGCGGCCAGAACCGCGGCGCGAGTAGCGGCTGCCTGCTCGATGCGGCGCGGCGCGTGGTAGGCGCGCTTGCCTGCAGGGCCTGCCTTGACCTTTCCAGTCATCGGTCGTACGGTCCCCATATTCATCCGAAAGAGCTTCGGATCAATATACCAGGAGGCCCGAGATGGTCTACGCCTACATCCAGGACATCCCGATCGGAGAGGATCTCTACCGTCGGATCATTGACAGGATCGGCCCCGATCCGCTGCCCGGATCTCTGCTGCACCTGTGCATCCGCGAGCCCGGCGGCGGGCTGCGTTATATCGACGTGTGGGAGTCCGAACAAGCCTGCGCCCGAGCCTTCGAGGATCG
Source organism: uncultured Actinomycetota bacterium (assembly GCA_963703085.1). Taxonomy (GTDB): domain Bacteria; phylum Actinomycetota; class Actinomycetes; order Mycobacteriales; family Jatrophihabitantaceae; genus DATAEG01. The sequence continues at coordinate 1,188,757 of OY969789.1, forward strand.
GATCCACCCCGCAGTCGACGCCGCCTTCGGCGGCCAGCGACCCGCCCAGGAGCCCGTCGTTCATCACCTCGACGTGCTGCACGCGAGCGGTAGCTTGCTGGAGCCGACGTGGTCATGACGCTGGCCGGCAGCACCCATCGTGCCTTGGGTCAAGAGCCTGGCAGGGAAGCTGTGCCGTAGGCCGATCCATTACCGGGCCGAGGGGGTGGCCGACGTTCGGAGGCCATCGAAAAGTACGGCTGCGAGGCGACGACGGTGCGGGCGGTTGCCTGCGTGTTGTTCGGCAACGAACGCGCCTGCGACGAGTGACATGAGGTCGTTGGTGTCGATGTCGTCGCGGATCTGTTCCGCGCGCTGTGCCCGGCTGAGCAGCACTTCGACCGCTGCGCGCAGATGTTCGATCGCGTCGGGTGCTGCGTTGCGCAGGTCGAAGTCGGTTCCGAGCAGCGAGGCCTTGAGCACGGCGCTGCGGTCTCCCTCGTCGAGCATCAGTGACACCGCCGCCAGCAGCGTCGCGCCAGCGTCGGTGCCGGCGTCGTCTGACTCGGCGAGCGCACCGAGCTGATCGGTCATCGCGCGAACCCCGCCGACGACCAGCTCGCCGAGTAGGCGCTCTTTGGTCGGGAAGTGTCGGTGCAGCGTGCCGGCGCCGACTCCCGCGGCCCGGGCGATCTCGTCGAGCGGGACCGACGGGCCGTCGCGTTCGACTAAGCGCTGGGCCGCGGCGACGATCTGTTCACGGTTGCGCGCCGCATCAGCCCTCACCGTGCGTCCTCCCTCTACTCCGCGAGCAACGGCAGATTTGCATAACCGGGGCGGCGCCCCGTAACGTCTCGAGCTGAAGCGGGGCGACGCCCCGCATGATCGGAGGCTAGCCGATGACCTCACGGGATGACGCAACCGCGCTACTGACGCAGATGATCGACTGCTTCAACACCCGGCGATTCGAGGACGCCGCCGACCTGTTCGACCCCGACTACATCACCCACCCCTTCGGTACTGGCGCCGAGGAGGGCCGGCAGGCGTGGCGATTGCTGGTCGCGAAGTTTCCCGACATGCACCTCGCCGTCGACGCGATCCTGGTCGACGGCGAGACCGTCACCGTCCGCTCGACAGTGGAGGGCACCGGCGTCCTCGTCTACGGCTCCGCGCCAGTCCTGATCGAGACCTTCCACATCGACGGTGGCCGCTTCATCGAGTGGTGGGGCAGCACCTGGCTGCCAGACCTCAGCTGACTGGACCGAGACCGGGCGCGGCAAGGACGTCGGCGATCGGAAAGCATCATCGCGATCGCAGCATGGTCCACGCACCCAGCTTGCCATCATCGAACATATGTTCGAAGATGAGCTATGGCTTTCGGCAACCCACCGGTGCCCTGGCGGGAGCTGGAGCGGACGCTGTCCGGCCGTCCGGTCGGTGACGGTGGCGACTCCCCCGCCTGGTCGCAGAAGCGCGATGCCTACCAGCCACCTGCCCGACTCCACCCTCGGCGTGAGTCGGGGCACCCGTTCGCCGAACTGCATGCCCACTCCTCGTTCAGCTTTCTGGACGGAGCGAGCACCCCGGAAGAGCTGGTCGAGGAAGCCGTCGAACTCGGCCTCGAAGCGCTGGCGCTCACCGATCATGACGGCTTCTACGGGGTGGTTCGCTTTGCCGAGGCCGGCGATGCGCTCGGCCTGCCGACGATCTTCGGCGCTGAACTCGGCCTGGACGTGCCGATGCCCTCGACCCAGGCAGAACGGTCCATCGGCGCCCGGGTCGGCATCCCTGATCCGAGCGGATCGCACCTGCTGGTGCTGGCCCGCGACCCGGTCGGCTATGCCAACCTGGCCCGGACCCTGAGCGAGGCACATCTGCGCGGTGGGGTGAAGGGCCGGCCGGTCTACGACATCGAACAGGTCGCCGCGGCGGCCGATGGACATTGGCTCGTCCTCACCGGCTGCCGCAAGGGTTCGGTGCGTGCCGCGCTGACCCGCGGCGGTTACGGCACCATCGATCTCGACGCCGGGCGCCGTGCACTGGACGAGCTGACCGGGCTGTTCGGCAGGGAGAACGTCGCCGTCGAGATCACCCACTCCCTCGACCCCACCAGCGACGAGCTCGTCGACGCGCTGGCGCTGCTTGCCGAGGAACGCCGGCTGCCGTTGGTGGCCAGCACCGCCGCGCACTACGCCGGCCCGCGGCAGCGTCCGCTGGCCAGCACCGTCGCCGCGGTGCGGGCGCGCAGCACGCTGGCCGAGGTGGACGGCTGGTTGCCGGCCTGGGCCGGACAACACCTGCGCAGCGGCGCGGAGATGGTCGAGCGGTTCGACCGCTACCCGCAGGCGGTGTCCACCGCTGCGGCGCTCGGCCGGGAGTTGGCTTTTCCGCTGCGGCTGATCGCCCCGCAGCTGCCGCCGTTCCCGGTCCCGGCCGGGCACACCGAGATGAGCTGGCTGCGCGAGCTGTCGGTGAAGGGCGCGCGGGAGCGGTACGGCACGCCGGAGGTGGCCGCGGCGTGGGCGAAGGAGCACGGCTACGTCGACCCGTACCGCCAGATCGACCACGAACTGGAGATCATCGAGAAGCTGGACTTCCCGGGCTACTTCCTCGTGGTGTGGGAGATCGTCGAGTTCTGCCGGGCCCGCGGCATCCTGTGCCAGGGCCGGGGCAGCGCCGCGAACTCCGCGGTCTGTTATGCCATCGGCATCACCGCCGTGGACGCGGTGCGCTATGGCCTGCTGTTCGAGCGGTTCCTCTCCCCGGAGCGCGAAGGGCCACCGGACATCGACCTGGACATCGAGTCCGACCGTCGCGAAGAGGCGATCCAGCACGTCTACTCCCGGTACGGCAGGCGTTACACCGCGCAGGTCGCCAACGTCATCAGCTACCGGCCCAAGTCGGCGATCCGCGATGTGGCCAAGTCACTCGGCTACTCGATGGGCCAGCAGGACGCCTGGAGCAAGACCATCGAGCAGGGTTACTACTGGGCGCCGGCGATGAAGCTCAGACAAGACGATCGAACCGTCGCTGCAGCTGCGCGCACCGCGCTGGTGGATCCCGGTGACGTGGAGATCCCGGCCGACGTGCTCGATTTGTCCGAGCAACTGCAGAAGGCGCCGCGGCATCTGGGCATCCACTCCGGTGGGATGGTCATCTGCGATCGCCCGATCATCGAGGTGTGCCCGGTCGAGTGGGGCCGGATGCCCAACCGCTCGGTGCTGCAGTGGGACAAAGACGACTGCGCCGGGGCCGGGCTGGTGAAGTTCGACCTGCTCGGCCTGGGCATGCTCTCCGCGCTCACCTACTGCTTCGACTTCGTCGAGCAGTGGCACGGCAAGCGCTATGGCCTGCACCAGATCCCCACCGAGGACCCACTCGTCTACGACATGCTGTGCGAGGCCGACACGGTCGGCGTGTTCCAAGTGGAGTCCCGCGCGCAGATGGCCACTCTGCCCCGGCTCAGGCCGCGCGAGTTCTACGACCTGGTGGTGGAGATCGCGCTGATCCGGCCCGGTCCGATCCAGGGCGAGTCGGTGCACCCGTACATCCGCCGGCGCAGCGGGAAGGAGCCGATCAGCTACCCGCATCCCAAGCTGGAGAAGGCACTCACCAAGACACTCGGCATCCCGCTGTTCCAGGAGCAGTTGATGCAGCTGGCCATCGATGCCGCCGGCTGCACCGCCGCGGAAGCCGACCAGCTGCGCAAGGCGATGGGCTCCAAGCGCAGCGAGGAGAAGATGGAGGCGATGCGCGAGCGGCTCTATGCCGGCATGGCGGGCAACGGCATCACCGGCGCGGTGGCCGACGACATCTACACCAAGATCCGCGCGTTCGCCGCGTTCGGGTTCGCCGAGAGCCACGCGATCAGCTTCGCGTTCCTCGTCTACGCCTCGTCCTGGCTGAAGCTCTACCATCCGGCGGCGTTCACCGCCGCGCTGTTGAATGCGCAGCCGATGGGTTTCTATTCGCCGCAGTCGCTGGTGCAGGACGCCAAGCGGCACGGGATCGTCGTGCGCGGTCCGGACGTCAACCTCTCCGCTGCCGCCGCCGGTCTCGAGGACCCCGATCGCTTTTGGCGGGATACTGCTGTATCGGCGGCCGATCCGCCAAAAGCGGTCAGCTACGACGGGCCGGGACCCGCGCAGCCGGCGATCCGGATGGGGTTGAGCAGCGTCCGCACGATCAGCGACGAGCAGGCCGAGGCCATCGAAGCGGCGCGCATCGCCGGGGGGCCGTTCAGCTCGATGACCGACCTGGTGCGGCGCACCGGTGTCGGCACCGATCAGGTCGAGGCACTGGCCACCGCGGGTGCCTTCGACTCACTCGAACTCACCCGCAGAGGCGCGCTGTGGGCCGCCGCACCGGTCGCCGCGATCCGTCCGGGTCACCTGCCGCTGACCACGGTGGACGAGCGGGCCACCCCGCCACTGCCGGAGATGACCGAGCCGGAGCAGTTGATCGCCGACTACTGGGCGACCTCGGTGACCCGCGGCGACTACCCCACCACGCTGATCCGCGATCGGCTGGACTCACTCGGCGTGCTGACCGCGAAGGCATTGCGGCAGACGCCTGATCGCACCCGGGTGCTGGTCGGCGGCGTAGTGACGCACCGGCAACGGCCGAACACCGCGCAGGGCATCATCTTCCTCAACCTCGAGGACGAGACCGGGATGGTGAACATCGTCTGTCATCCCACGGTGTGGAACCGCAACCGCCGGGTGGCCAGGGAGTCCGGCGGGCTGCTCATCCGCGGCATGTTGGAACGCGTCGACGGCGTGACCAACGTGATCGCGGAGAAGGTCGAGAAGCTGCACCTCGGCATCCGCCCCGGCTCCCGCGACTTCCGCTGACCCGCGATGATCACGCGTTTTCTGCTGCCATGACAGCACATTGTGCGTGATCATCGCGGGGTGGTGGTGATGGACGGGCGGGCGCGCAACCGGGCACTGCTGGCGCGTCAGCAGTTGCTGTCCCGGAGCCGCGCTCGCCCGCTGCAGATGATCGAGCGGCTGGTCGGGATGCAGGCGCAGACACCGCGCAGCCCCTACACCGCGCTGTGGTCGCGGCTGCACGACTTCGACCCGATGACGCTGTCGCGAGCGATCGCACGGCGCAAAGCGGTACGCATCGCCCTGATGCGCAGCACCATCCACCTCGTCACGGCCACGGACGCGTTGCTGCTGCGGCCGTTGATGCTCCCGATCGTCATGCGCGAATTGAGCACCCCGACGTGGGCCGCCCCGTTGGTCGGCCTGGACCTCGAACCGGTGGGCGCCGAGGCGCGCCGGCTGCTGGAAGAACAGCCGCGCACGCCGGCACAACTCGGTGCCGCACTGGCCGAGACGTGGCCGGACCGCTCTCCCCGGGCGCTGGCGCACGCCGCGCGATCCTTGCTGCCGCTCGTCCAGATCCCGCCGCGCGGGTTGTGGGACGAGGCCGGGCCGACCACGCTGACCACCGCCGAGCACTGGCTGGGCGAACCGGTCGCCACCGACTCCTCGTGGGACACCGTTGCCTGGCGCTACCTCGCCGCGTACGGGCCGGCTACCGCCGCGGATCTGGTGGCGTGGTGCAAGGTCACCGGACTGAGCGAGGTGATCGCCCGACTCGCGTCCCAGGTTGACGGTGCTGCACGACCAGACGGGCAAGGAGCTCTACGACGTGCCGCGCGCGCCGCGGCCGCCGGCGAGCACCCCTGCACCGCCACGGTTTCTGCCCGACTACGACAACGTGCTGCTCTCCCACGCCGATCGCCGGCACATCATCACCGACGAGCACCGCAAGGCGCTGCAATCGGTGAACGGCGTGCTGCCCGGCACCGTGCTGGTGGACGGATACGTCGCCGCGCAATGGGCGATCGAGCGGCGGCGGGAATCGGCCCGGTTGATGATCACCGCATTGGAACCGATCCCCGCCGCAGCTCGCGAGGCGGTCACCGAGGAAGGCCGCGGGCTGCTCACGCTGCTCGCGGCCTCCTCGGTGAGCCATGTCGTCGAGCTGCACTGAGCGCAGCTCGACCGATCAGCTGCCCAACTCGCCGGGCAACTGCCCTGCACTCACCTCCCGCTGACCGCCCTGGTACATCGCGTTGGTGAGCACCGTGTAGGTCGACCGCGTCCAGCTCCGGAAGTTGATGTCGGTACCGGTGAGGGTCACCGAGCCGGAGCCTTCGCTGAAGGTCACCACGTTTGCCAGGCCATGCAGGTTGTCCGCACCCAACGCGTAGCCGGTGGCCAGCAGGTCACCACTGGTCGGGTACGAGCTGCCGATCTGGGCGTGCGAGGTGTCGGTCACCTGGTAGGCGGCGTTGTCGTCGAACCACACCGGCCACTGGCTCGGCATTCCCCAGGTCGCTTCCACGTCGGGGTTATACGTCGTGTTGATCAACGAGCCAGGGATGCTGAACTGGGATTGCTGGGTCGGAGTCGGGTCGGTGATCGGAAGGTTGAGCAATTGCTGCGCCGTGGTCGACGCAGTACCGATCGCGACGAGATTGCCGCCCGCCTTGACCCATGCCGCCAACTGGTTCCACCCGGTCGTGCCGACACCGCGGGCCCACCCGAACTGCGGCGGGTACTTCGTGGTGTCCAGCCCGGTGACGATGGACTTCTGCGAAACCCCGCTGGCCAGCACGATCGTGTCGTACAGGTCGCCGAGGTGCGCATAGTCGTCAGCCGAGACCACGTGGTAGTTGACGTGATCGCGATCGAACATCCACTCCAGCCAGCCACCCGGCATGTTGTTGATGCCGCGCACCAGACCGATCCGGGCGCCGCTCTTCAACCCCACCGAGGCCACCGACGGCGCTGTCTTGGTCGCGTACACGGCCAGCCCGGTCGTCGTGGCGAAGTCCTGCAGCGCAGCCCGCGCCTGCCCGGTCGGCGCCACGATCAGCGTGCCCGGCGCGAAGCTGCGGTCCGCGGCGCTGAACGTCGTCGTGGAACGGAACGTCGGGACTCCGGCCTGCTGCAGCGCAGCCAGCGCGTTGCCGATGCCGTAGGACTCCGGCGGGATCAGGTACGCGCCGTGCGCACCCGGCTGGCCCGGGAAGGCCGGTACCGGCAGCTGCTTGAGGTTGACGCTCGCCAGCGTCGCGTCGAAGCTGGCCGGCACCGCGTTCACCGTGACCCCGAACAGCATCCCGAGGTTGTTGGTCATCTCGCTGTAGGGATAGATCAGCGGGCAGGTGGCGCAGGCCCGGGTCGTCTCGGGGTAGTTGCGGGTGGTGAGCAACTGATCGACCCAGGTCCCGGCCGGCTGCGCGGTGCGGATCACGTACGACCCGGCCGCGTACTGCTTGCCGCCGGCGGTGAACTTGGCCTTCGCCCGGTCCACCTGGACCAAGCCGACGTCGAGGGTCTGCAGGAGTTCGCGCACCGCGTACTCGTCACGCTGCCCCTTCGGGATGACGTAGGCATACGGCTCGCCCTCGACCGGCTGGCTGATGTTGCGGGTGTTCACCGTGTAGAGGTTGTCGATCAGCCATTGCGACGGGTTGTCCGCCACGTTCTTGATCTGCACGTACATCGCCGTCTCGGCGTACTGCACCGCCTGCTTCAGCGTCCACGTGTTGCTGGTGTAGGGAGTGAAGCCCACCCGGCGAACCTGCGAGCCGATCGGCTTGCCGTCCGGGCTGGTGTACGGGTACGCGAGGTCGGTACCGGTCGCCGTCTCGATCAGGTTCAGCGACGTGCCTCGGTAGCTGTCGTAGTTGGCGACGTCGGCGGTCCACATGATCCCGTAGTCCTGACCCCAGCTGACGCCGGTGTCGTTCTGCGCGGCGAGCGCCTGCGCACCTACCGTGCCCAGCGTGCTCTGCCCAGCCGTGGTCGACTGGTCGATGTCCGGGCTGACCGGCTCGGTGTAGGGCGGCAGCGTGATCCGTTGCCCGGTAGTGCCTTGTTGATGCAGCGGTTGGTCCACCACCGGCCAGTACTCCTGCTCCAGCTTCACCAACATCTGCGTCTCCGGCTGGGTGAACAGGAACCAGTCCCGGTTGTCGTCGTGGCCGGTGTACTTGTTGTAGAGGTCCGGGTAGGTGCGGTTGTAGTCGGTGCCCGCGGTCTGGTTGAAGTAGTCGACGACGAGCTTCTGACCGTCCGGGTTCGCCGAGAGGACGAAGACCAGCACGCTGTTGTTCAGCACGTTGTTGACGTAGTCGGAGTTCTCATTGGCAAACCGGTAGAGGAGGTCGACGATCGCCTGGCCGTTGGCCACCTCGGTGGAGTGGATCGTCGCTTCGATGAGGTAGACGGGTTTGGTCGTGGCCGCGAGCTGCTTCGCCGCCTTCGCGCTCAGACCTTGCGGGTTGGCCAACCGTTTGTTCGCCGTCTTGATCTTGCTCAGATTCCGCAGGTTTGCCGGCGAGCTCATCACCACGACCGGGAAGTCGTTGCCCAGCCCGGTCTTGCCCGGCACCGAGAACTGCACCCGCGGCGACTTCTGCGCCGCCAGCTTGGCGTAGTTCTCCACCTGACTGAACCCGGCCAGCTTGCCGGTCGTGCCCATGGCGAAGCCGAAGTACTTCGTCGGCGTCGGCAGCCCGCTGGCCACCCCGGCACTGCTGGGTGTGCCGCTCGGCGATACCAATAGACCGGTCACCAACAGCGCGGCGACCACCACGCTGTAGAGCCTCTTCTTGTTCCTCACTGTCGGACTCCTCGCTCAGGGCACGCGAGGTCCCGCCCCCGTGTGAGCACTCGGATGCCGCGATGGACTGGGCCGCCCAGAGCGCGCCGGGAAGGTACATGCGGGGTGCCCGGCGAGCCGTGGATCGGTAACCGGTAGTCGCACCGGCGTCTTGTGAACGCGGGGACTGCGGGGGACTGCGGGGAACGGGGGGTATTTCCGATCTTGCTCAGCCGCCACGCACCGCGCAAGGTCGGTGACCAAACGTCTGCCCAAGACGCGATACAGATGGCACCGAACAGCGCGCGGCATGATCACTTCGTCCGCCCGCCCGCCGCTCCCGGCAGCGTGGCGTCTTGGTCATCCGATCAGTCGACCCTCGCCGCGCCCAGCTTGCGGCCCTACCCTCACCAGCATGAGTGACGTGGCACAGCACCGGCTGCTGAAGACCGAGATCCCCGGGCCCCGATCGATTGAGCTGCACGCGCGCAAACAGGCGTCGGTCTCGGCCGGCGTCAGCACCGGTCTGGCCGTCTACATCGAGCGCGCCGGGGGCGGGATCCTCCTCGACGCCGACGGTAACCAGCTCATCGATCTCGGCGCCGGGATCGCGGTGACCACCGTCGGCAACGCCGCACCGCGCGTGGTCAGCGCAGTGCAGGAACAGGTCGCCGACTTCACCCATACCTGCTTCATGGTGACGCCGTACGAGGAGTACCTGGCTGTCTGCGAGGCGTTGAACGAGCTGACGCCGGGCGATCACGAGAAGCGTTCGGTCTTGCTGAACTCCGGGGCCGAGGCGGTGGAGAACGCCGTCAAGATCGCCCGCTCGTACACCGGCCGGGACGGCATCGTCGTGTTCGACCACGCCTACCACGGGCGGACCAACCTCACGATGGCGCTGACCGCGAAGTCGATGCCGTACAAACACGGCTTCGGGCCGTTCGCCGGCGAGATCTACCGGGTGCCGATGGCCTATCCGTACCGCTGGCCGGGCGGTGCCGGCGCGTGTGCGGAGGAGGCATTCGCGGAAATCACAGCCCAGATCCACAGCCAAGTCGGCGAGGCGAACACTGCCGCCGTCCTGATCGAACCGATCCAGGGCGAAGGCGGTTTCGTCGTACCGCCACCGGGCTTTCTCGGCCAGCTCGCCGAGTGGTGCGCGCAGCACGGCATTCTGTTCATCGCCGACGAGATTCAGACCGGCTTCTGCCGCACCGGCGACTGGTTCGCCTGCGAGCACGAGGGCGTGGTGCCCGACCTGATCACCACCGCGAAGGGTATTGCCGGGGGACTGCCGCTGGCCGGGGTCACCGGCCGGGCCGAGATCATGGACTCCATCCATCCCGGTGGCCTCGGCGGGACCTACGGCGGTAACCCGGTCGCCTGTGCAGCGGCGCTCGGGGCGATCGAGACGATGCGGGCCGATGACCTGCCGAGCCGAGCCCGGGCGATCGAGGCGCTGATGCTGCCACGGCTGCGCACGCTGGCCGAGCGATACCCGTCCATCGGCGACGTCCGCGGCCGCGGCGCGATGCTGGCGATCGAGCTGGTCAGTGATGCTGAGGCGAAGACGCCGGGCGCAGCGCTCACCGCTGCGATCAACGGCTACTGCCACGCGCACGGCGTGGTCACGCTGACCTGCGGCACGCACGGCAATGTGGTCCGCTTCCTACCGCCGCTCTCGATCAGCGACGACCTGCTGAGCGAGGGCCTCGACGTGCTGGCCGAGGCGTTCGCCGCCTGCACCTGACCCCTTCCGCGATGATCAAGGCGAGATTCGTGCTCTGGCCCTAATCTCGCCTTGATCATCGCGGGAAATGCGGGGCTCAGTAGGCTTGTACGCAATGACTGTGGTGCTGGGCATCGAGACCTCGTGCGACGAGACCGGCGTCGGCTTGGTGAGCGACGGCGTGCTGCTCGGCGACGCGCTGGCCTCGAGCATGGACGAGCACGCCCGCTTCGGCGGTGTCGTCCCGGAGATCGCCGCGCGAGCACACCTGCAGGCGATGGTGCCGGTTACCCGGCGCGCGCTGGCCAATGCGAACCTGACGCTGGACGACGTCGCAGCCATCGCCGTCACTGCCGGTCCCGGGCTGGCCACGGCATTGCATGTCGGGGTCGCTGCAGCGAAGGCCTACGCGGTCGCGCTGGACGTCCCCATCTACGCCGTGCACCACCTCGCCGGCCACGCCGCAGCCGACACCCTGGACCACGGTCCGCTGCCGGAGCGCAGCATCGCGCTGATCGTCTCCGGCGGGCACACCTCGTTGCTCTACGTCGAGGATCTCGTGCGCACCCCGATCGAGCACCTCTCCGACACTCTCGACGACGCGGCCGGCGAGGCGTTCGACAAGGTGGCTCGACTGCTCGGGCTGCCGTACCCGGGCGGTCCCTCGATCGACCGGGCCGCCCGCGATGGCGACCCGGCCGCCATCGCATTTCCCCGCCCGCTCAGCGGCGCACACGACCCGCCCTTGGGCTTCTCGTTCTCCGGGCTGAAGACAGCGGTGGCCCGGTACGTCGAACGTGGGCCCCATCCTGGAGTCTCGGTCGCTGACATCGCAGCGAGCTTCCAGGAGGCCGTTGCCGACAGCCTCGTGACCAAGGCGCTTCGCGCTTGTCGCGACCGCGGAGTCGACACCCTGGTAATCGTCGGCGGCGTCGCGGCGAACAGCCGGGTGCGCGCGCTAGCCGAGGAGCGCTGCGCGGTGGCCGGCATCGAGCTGCGCATCCCGCCGATGCGGTTGTGCACCGACAACGGAGCGATGATTGCCGCTGTTGGCGACCTGTTGGTCCGCGCTGAAGCGCCGCCGACACCACTGAGTTTCGCGGCCACACCGACCGTCGAGCTGACCGGTGCATTGCTGTACGACACGGTACGAGGATGAGCTCCGACGTGGCAGCGACCCCGCGGCTCTGCGCGACCGAGCTCACACTTGAGTTCAACCATGCTTCAGCTCTTATGGTTGAGCTGACCACCTGCCGAATCGAACGGACGCCTCGATGACCGCCCTGCCTGAGCCTCCCGGCCGGCTTCGGCTCGTTGTCGTGGTGTCCAGCGGTGCGGTCACCACGTCCGGTCCGGTCATCGCGACATGGTTCCTCGAGCAGGCGCTGCGCCATCCCGACTTCGACCTCGACGTCGTGGACCTGGCCACCATCGGTCCGTTACCGCACACGCTCGAGCGGACTCCGGCGCTCGCCGAGGTGGCACCGCGGCTGGGAATGGCCGACGCGTTCGTGTTCATCACCCCGGAGTACAACCACGGCTACCCCGGCGGGCTGAAGAACTTTTTGGACATCTATCGCCACGAATGGTGGGGCAAGCCGGCCGCCTTCGTCAGCTACGGCGGTCGCTCCGGTGGGCTGCGCGCCGTCGAACAGCTGCGCCAGGTGATCGTCGAGCAGCACATGGTCACCATCCGGGACAGCCTCAGCTTCGACACCGCACGGCTGCCCGCCGACGTGCCGTTCCCGTCGGATCCGTCCACCTCGGAGGCGGCTGCCGCGATGCTCGACCAGCTCTCCTGGTGGGCCTCGGCGCTGCGCACGCAGCGCGAGTTGCACCCGTACAAGGCCTGACCCGCGAGTCGGTAAGTTGGCCGGATGACCGACGCGCCGGCATATTTCCTTCCGCTGGGGGACGGGCGGTACCGACCCACCGACGCGACCACCAGCCCGTGGGACGCCGCGGCGCAGCACGGTGGGCCGCCGACCGCGCTGCTGGCCACCGCGATGGACGAGGCACTGGCCGCTCCTGGCATGCGGCTGGCCCGGATCACGGTCGAGTTCCTCGGCCCGATCCCGCGCCGGGACCTGTCGGTGGAGACCCGGGTGCTGCGCCCGGGCAAGCGCATCATGCTGAGCGAAGCGTCGATGACAGTGGACGGGCGTCCCGTCGCCATCGCCCGGGCCTGGCACATCGCCACCGGCGCCGCTCCCCCGGCCGACACCAGACGACCGACCAACGATGTTCCGCCGCTTCCGGCTGAGCAGGAGCAGATCTTCTTTCCCGGCCTGACGGACTGGGGCTACGGCGAGTCGATCGAGTGGCGTTTCGTCCACGGCGGGCTGGACCAGCCCGGACCCGGCGCGGTGTGGACCCGGCTGCGCATCCCGCTTATCGACGGGCAACCCCGCACCGGGTTGCAACACATGCTGGTGGTGGCAGACGCGGCCAACGGCATCTCCATCGAGCTGCCGATCGCCTCGTGGTTGTCGATTCCTACCGGTATCACTGCCACCCTGCTCCGGCACACCGCGGCGGAGTGGGTGTACCTGGCTGCCGAGTCCGACGTGGGCAGCGACGGCATCGGCATCACCCTGGGTCAACTTGCCGACTCCGCAGGCTCGCTCGGCCAGGTCAGCCAGCCGCTCCTCGTCGCCGGTCGATGAAGTACCGGCCGGGAATAGATTGCGCACAGGATGCGTTCGCGTTGACCGTGACCACCGAGCGGACCATCACCGCCCGCCCTGGCATGATGCTCGTGGGCCGGCCCGAGGTCGACCTGATGCGCGTCTCCACCGCGCTGTGTCGCTGATCCACCGCACTCCCCCGTCGTCCCGCGGCGTTGACCTGCGACCTCCTTCTCCTCAGCGAGCGGCTTGAGCCGCTCCGGTGCGCCGGCACACCGCGGCCCCTCCCCGCGAAAGGCACGATCCTCTTGTCCTCCTCCGCCGTTACCTCGCCGTCGCCGCTCAGACGGGCAGCGCGCACCGTCAACACCGTCCCGTTCTGGGCCCAGACACTCATCGGACTCGCCGTCGGCGCCGTCCTGGGCCTCGTTGCCCGGCACTGGGAAGTCGACTGGCTGACTGGGCTGCTCACCCACATCGGCTCCATCTTCGTGACTCTGCTGCGCACCGCGGTGGTGCCACTGGTGCTGACCGCGTTGATCGTCAGCGTCTCCAAGCTCGGCCAGGTGGCCAATGCCGCTCGGCTGGCGATCCGGACCATCCTCTGGTTCGCGATCACTGCCCTGATCGCGGTGAGTATCGGGATGGCCATCGGCCTGATCACCAAGCCCGGTGAGCACACCGGTCTGACTACGGCCGGTGCGCACGCGCCGAGCACCACCGGGTCGTGGATCGACTTCCTCACCGGTCTCGTTCCGAGCAACCCACTGGGTATCCAGGCCGACACATCCGTGGTCAACGGGCAGGCCACCACCGACATCTCGTTCAACGTGTTGCAGCTGGTCGTCATCGGCCTCGCTCTCGGCGCCGCGGCGCTGGCCGCCGGAGAGAAGGCCAAGCCATTCCTCTCCTTCGCCGAGGCCACCCTCGAGGTCGTGCAGAAAGCACTGTGGTGGGTGATCCGGTTGGCTCCGATCGGCACCGCCGGCCTGATCGGCAAGTCGGTGGCCAGCTACGGCTGGGATCTGCTCAAGCCACTGGCACTGTTCACCGCCGACGTCTACATCGGCTGCGCGCTGGTGCTGTTCGTCGTGTACCCGATCCTGCTCCGCGCGCACGGGCTGAACCCGCTGCGCTTCCTGGCCGGCGCGTGGCCGGCGATCACGCTCGGCTTCGTCTCCCGCTCGTCCATCGGCACGTTGCCGGTGACGCAGGAAGTCACCACGCGCAACCTCGGCGTCCCGCAGGAGTACGCGTCGTTCGCCGTGCCGTTGGGCGCCACCACCAAGATGGACGGGTGCGCCGCGATCTATCCGGCCCTGGCGGCGATTTTCGTGTCCGAGGTGTTCGGGGTGCACCTCTCGGTCACCGACTACCTGCTGATCGCGTTCGTCTCTGTGGTCGGTTCGGCAGCCACCGCCGGATTGACCGGTGCACTGGTGATGCTCACGTTGACGCTCACGACGATCGGTCTTCCGCTGGAGGGCGCCGGACTGTTGCTGGCCATCGACCCGATCCTCGACATGGTCCGCACCGCGACCAACGTCGCCGGCCAAGCGCTGGTGCCGACGCTCGTGGCTTCCCAAGAGCGCATCCTCGACCGGGCCAGGTACGACTCGGCCGGCCGCACGGCGTTGGCCGGCGACCACGCACACCTGCCCGCCGAGGCCGTCACCGCCTGATCATGATCTCCGGGGGACGCGCGCTGTCCCCCGGAGATCGTCCCGGCCGATCACCTGATGATCTCGCGAAAAGTGTCGCTATAGCAGCGATTTCGCCGAGATCATCCAGCGGTGCGGCGGCTGGCGAACTCTTCGGGTGTGCGCACGCCGTGCTGCAGCACCGCGGTGTAGATGTCATTGCTGCGCACTGTCGAACCGTATTCCGGCCGCCCGGCCCACTCCTGCTTGATGCGCAGAATGGCCAACCGGCGCTCGGGGTCCAGCTGCGATGGCATCGTCTTGAGATGGGCCAGGTCGGGCATCCGATCCGGCTGGTCGACGAACCAGACGTCGAGGTTCCACTCCTGCCCGATCACCTTGCGGTACTTCACCCCGAGGTACCGGCCGTCCGGGTATTGCTCCGGCTCGGCGTTCCAGGCACCGGTGTCGTCGCGGTAGGTCACCTGACGGACCGCAGGCTGTCGCGCGAGCCGCCCTGCCAACGCGACGACCTGGCTGTCATCGCCGAGCTCGTCGCACACCACGGTGATGTCGATGTCGCGTCCGACCATCAACCCGAGCGCCGAGCTGCCGACGCGCACCGCCGTGCCGAGTTCGCGCAGCCGCGCCGGCAATTGCAGGTCGGCGACGACGGAGTCCGCTTCCTGACGCAACGCCTGCTCCCGGCCGAGCAGCTCGTGATCGGTTGCTGCGGACGACTGCGCCTCAGCCGACGACATCGGCATCGAGCCGGGTGAGACGAGTGCGCGGGCCGGCCCGGAGCACGTTCGAGGGCAGCGTCTTGCCGGTCAGTCGCTGGGCAAGCGCAGCCGCGTCGAGCAACGCATCGAGGTCGATGCCGGTCTTAATACCCATGTCCTCGACCATGGCGACAACCTCCTCGGTGGCGATGTTGCCGGTGGCTCCTGGGGCGTATGGACATCCACCCAGGCCACCGACCGATGCGTCGAAGTGCGTGATCCCGAGCAGCAGCGCAGCGTACAGATTGGCCAGGCCGGTGCCTCGGGTGTTGTGAAAATGCAGCGCGAGCTCTGTCTGCGGATGCGCGTCGCGAGTCCGGCTGACCAGCTCGGTGACCCGGGTCGGGGTGCCCATCCCGGTGGTGTCGCCGTAGGTGAGCGAGTCCGCTCCGGCTCTGATGCTCTGGTCAGCGACCCACAAGGTTCGCTCGACCGGCACCTCTCCCTCGTAGGGGCATCCCCACGCGGTCGAGACGATGACCTCGAGCGTTGCCCCGGCGGCATGCACCTGCTCGATGATCGCAGCGATGTCAGTGAGTGACTCCTGGGTCGAGCGGTTCACGTTCTTCTTGTTGTGCGTGTCCGACGCGCTGACTACCACCTCGATCTCGGTGAACCCCGCGGCCAGCGCTCGTTCGGCGCCTTTCGAGTTCGGCACCAGCGCGCTGTAGCGCACCGCCGGATTGCGCTGGATGCGAGCCCACACCTCGTCGGCATCGGCCATCTGGGGAATCGCCCGCGGATGCACGAACGACACAGCCTCGATGCGTGCTGCCCCGGTCCGCGACAACGCGTCCAGCAGCTGCACCTTGGCGTCAGTGGGGATCGGGTCCTCGTTCTGCAGGCCGTCGCGCGGTCCCACCTCGCGAATGACGATCTCCGAAGGCAGCCCGCTCATGGCCCCGATGCTACCCAGCCCCCGCGGCCCTGGGGGTTCTGCTCGGCGAGGTCATGGCTCGCCGAGGGGGAGCTTATGGCTCGAGATTACGGCGTGTCGTGACCAGAACCTCCCCCTCGGCCGCCAGAACCTCCCCCTCGGCGTGGATGGCGAACACGTGTCCGTCGCGCCCGATGCTGCGTCCACAGCCAACATGTCTGTGCAGACGTGGCCGCGGTCGGTGGCGATCCTCGTCCGCATGGACGTCAGCGAGCCGTTTCGAGGCACTGACGCGCTGCGCAGTACACCGCTGAGCAGAAGCCAGCTGCGCCGCGAGCACATCCGAATCCACCGCGACGTCTACGCCCTAGCCGGATCGCCCCTTGATGCCCGCAACCGGGCGCTGGCCGCATGGCGGTGGAATCGTGGCGTCGGAGCTCTGTCCGGTTGGTCTGCCGCGGCAGTGCTCGGCGTTCCCTGGGTGCCGGACGATGCACCGGCCGAGGTGAGCCGGCTGCATCACGTGCGCTCCCCGGCAGGCATCGTGGTGCGCAAGGAGCGACTCTGCTCCGACGAAGTGATCAGGGTCGACGAGGTGCTGGTCACCAGCCCGGCCCGGACCGCGTTCGACCTCGGCCGCCGGACGCATGGCGAACAGGCAGTGATCGCAGTCGACGCCATCTGCAATACCTGCGTCATCCCGATTAAGGACGTGCGTGACTTGGCGCGTCGGCATACCGGTGCCCGGGGCATCGTCGGACTGCGCGACGTCCTCGCCGAAGCCGATGCCGGTGCCGAATCGCCCTGGGAAACCAGGACCCGGCTCGCCGTGCGGCGCGCGGCGCTGCCCCGACCGCAGACCCAGGTCGTGGTGCGGAGCAGCGACGGGACCTTTGTCGCACGACTGGACCTCGGCTGGCCATGCTGGCAGGTGGGGCTGGAATACGACGGGTCGCAGCATTGGCTCGACGCGACCCAGCGGGCGCACGACCTCATCCGCGGCAACCGGCTCACCGAGCTCGGCTGGACGGTCATCCGCGTGAACGCCGCGACACTGCGCAGCGGTGCATATCTCGCACCGCTGCGAGCCGCCCTGCGCGCCGCCGGGGCGCCGCTGAGTTAGCGCTCCGTCCAGCAGCCCGCGTCGCTCCCGGCTCGTGCTTGCCGAGGGGGAGGTTGTGGCTCGAGATTGCGGCGTGTCGCGACCAGAACCTCCCCCTCGACCGCCAGAACCTCCCCCTCGGCGGGACGCGGAGCCGCAGCTGCCCGAGCGGGTCAGGTGCCCACGCTGGCCGCTCAGGTGCCCACGCTGGCCGCTCAGGTGCCCGCGCTGGCCGCTCAGGTACCCACGCTGGCCGCTCAGGTACCCGCGCTGGCCGCTCAGGTGCCGTCGTAGTTGCCGCCGCTGCCACCGGCGCCGTGCGCGCGCCGGGCTCGAGCGTCGGCGTCCTGCTCGATGAGGTGGTTGAGCGTCTGTTGCAAGCGCTCGGCATGCGGGACGTTCACCAGCCGCTCCTGGCCGAGTTCGCCGGCCGACTCGATGGTCAGCGTGCCGGCTCGCACCATGCGGTCCCAGATGGTGAGCACGAAGCCGACGTCGTTGATCCGGGACAGGGCGATGTCACGACCGGAATGGCGCAGGATGCCGCGCCGGATGAGCACTCGCTCGTTGGTGACGACGTAGTGGGTGGTGCGCCAGGCCAGCCACGGCCGAAAGGTCAGCCAGCACAAGAGCAGGAAGGCGACGACGATCACCGCGATCAGCAATGGCCCGTGCGCCGATCCATCCGGCAGGAACGCGATGCCCACTCCGGCCGCCACGCAGATGACGACGAGCCACAGCGTCGCAGGCACGAGCGTGATCCAGTGTGGATGGAGGTGCTCGACGACCTCTTCGTCCTGAGTCATCAGGTTGTGCGGGAAGGCCATCGCCATCCTCCTCGGGGCGTGCTGCAGTGTGCAGCAAGCGTCAGTTGTGCAGAAACTACCCGGCCGCGGCCCGCAGATGGGTGATGTCGCCGACCGAGATCACCCGCTGGCCCTGCGCAGTGCTCAACAGCAGGCGTCCGGCGTCGTCGATGCCGGTCGCCCGGCCGACGAGCTCCCCGACCCGTCCGCCGGTGACCACGACTTCCTGCCCGATGGTTCGACACCGAGCCAGGTAGGCCGCGCGCAGCCCGCACGCGTCGGGATCGCCGCCGGTGTCCACCCAGTCCTGATACCGGCCGGCGAGGCTGATGAGCAGCCGGCTGAGCAGCTCGGTGCGATCCGGCTCGGCGCCCTCTTCGAGCAGCAGGGACGTTGCCTGCGCGGTGGGCAGCTCGTCGGCGGTGAGGGTCACGTTGACGCCGATCCCGACCACGGCGGCGTCCCCCTCCGCCTGCACCAGGATGCCCGCCGCCTTGCGCGCGGCAGCGCCGAGCACCAGATCGTTCGGCCATTTCAGCGCGGCGGCCTCGCCCACCGCATCACACAGCGCGACGCCGGCCAGCAGCGGCAGCCAGCCCCACTGGGCCATTGGCACCGGCGGGCGCAGCAGCACCGACACAGCTAGCCCGGCTCGCGGCGGTGACGTCCAGGTCCGGTCCAGCCGCCCCCGCCCGGCACTCTGGAACTCCGCCGTCAGGACGCTGCCCTCGGCGGCACCGGAGGCCGCCCGCGCCAGCAAATCGACATTCGTCGACGCCGACTCCTCGACCACGTCGACGGTCCACCGCAAGCCCGCGGCCGCCAGAGAGCCCCGCACAGAAGTGACGTCCAACGCGATGCGATCCATCAGACGATGATGCCAAGCGCGGTGCCCCGCCGTGTCACCGGCAACCGGCGCCGCACGGTCCGGTCAACGATCCGGGACCGGACGCTGTCGACGTCGCAGACGGCCGATCCGAACGCGGCGCGACGAGGGGCGCTCGTGCGCGCAGACGCAGGCGGGAGTCATTCGCCCAACGCGCGGAAGTCGACGTCCTGATACGCCTGTGACGCTGCAGTCTGCGCACCGGAGTACGCGTTGTTCGCCGCCGTCGGGTGCGCGCCTGGATCGATGTTCTCGCTGAGCCTGTCGAAGTCATCGCCCGACAAGTGCCCGGGCGCCGGGGGATGGGTCCCGAAGATCGCGTGCTGCTGGGCGGGCGTCATGGATGCATACACCGCCTGAGTCACGTTGTCGCTCAGCGCCTGGGCGGTGTGCGCCTGGGTGTATTGGTTGTGTGACTGGATCCTGTCGCTGGGGTCCTCCTTGAACCCCCCCAGCACCGAATCGGTGACCTTGTCGACCACCGTGTCGATTGCAGGTCCGGCACCAGCAGCCGCCTCGGGCAGCGCCACCTCCGTCGCCGTGCCTGCGGCAGTCTTGAAGATGTCGCCGGCGTACTCCACCCACTTGTTGTGCTCTTCGGCCTTCTCGTTCTGTTCGTGAGCCCAGCCGGTGTCCGCGCCGTGATCGAGGAACGCATTGACGTTGCCGTACTCAGTGGCCAACGTGGACGCGTCCCCTCCGTGCTGCAGGGCATTCGTGATCGTGACGCCGGCGTAGGCGGCCTCTCCCTTGTAAAGGATGCCGTAAGAACCCTCATCCTTTCCCAAGTCGCCGAGCACCTTCTCGACGTTCGCCTGCGGCAGCTCATGCAGGCTGTGCCCCATCGTGAGGTTGACCTCTGAGAGGTGATGCGACATCAGCGTTGCGACGCCGTCTCGCAGGCCCGGTCGGATCCAGTCCGAGCCGGCGAATCCGTGCGCCACGTTCGGGTTGTTCGTGCCGCCGAGGTCGTTGACGACGTTTTCCATCATCTTGGTGGAGTTCGGATCGGACGGGTCGTCGACGTGCGCCAGCATCCCGCCGAACCCCTTCAACGTCCCGTTGTCTTCCGGGTGGTCCACGATCCGGTCGGTGATGCCCATCTGTCCAGAATGGACGTGGCCATCGTTGAGTGCCCAGGAACGGTCGTTGAGCAGGTAATTGGTCAGGTTGTTGTCGTGAGCCATGGTCGCTCGCGCCGCCGCCGGCGAATCCGACATTGCCCTGGTCCACCCCGAGAACGGGTCGGCGCCTGTCGAGAACGGCTGACCCTTTGGGTTGTCCCAGTTCAGTTGGAGCCCGGTATCGCCCACGCCGCCACCGGAAGACAGCCACATCAGCGACCCGTCACTGCTCTGGGGGTTGAGGCTCTGCGTGAAGTGCGTCTTGCCGTACTGCTGCTCCATGTGCATCATGTCGTCGCCGACCTGTTGGAGCAGTGGCTGCGCAAACGGGGTGTGCGCATCACCCATCAGCACGCCCAACATGCTGTAGCCGTAAACCGACTCGTTGGTCGGCGGAACGATACCGACCGGCGCTCCGGCATCGAAGCCCCCGACCGCAAAGGTGAACTTCGACTCGCCCTGCTTCTTCAGCTCGGCCAGCCATGTAGCGCCGAGCTGATCGGTGCCTGTCGGCGCAGTCTTACCGAGGTAGTGGGTTGCCGAGGCGAGCGAGACGCCGAGCTCATGCTGCAGATCGCCGACCGTCGTCATGATCGGTTGGGTCTTACCGTCGCTCCCCTGGTTCATCGTGGCGACCACGCCGGTCAGATCGAGCAGGTTGTGCGGGCCGAGATGGCGCAAGTACGCCGAGCTGAAGTTCGGGTCGCCGGAGTGCGCCTTGAGGATCCCGTCGAGCTGCGTGATCTCGGCCTGCACCTTAGGATCTGTGGCATCGACGGGCTGGTGCCGCTTCAGCAGGTCGGCGGAGATCTTCTCGGCGTGGATGAGCGGTGCCACATCGAGTTTGTTGAGACCCAGAATGGAGTTCAGCTGGGTGAGCGACTGCGGGCCGCCGAAGGTGACGCCCTTCTTCCCGGCCGGCGTGGTGAGCGCAGTGATGCAGGTGTGCGCCGCTTCGGATTGCTTCCGCTTCAGCCCGTCGTACTGGTCGTCCAGGTCGCCGATGTTCTTCTGCGCACGGGAGATGTCGGTGTGCGCCTGGTCGGCTTCGGCGAACGCCTTCTGCTGCTGCTTCCCGGTCCCCCGGTCCTCCGCGCTGTGCAGGCCTTGGAGCGTGTTGTTCGCGGCTGTGATGATGTTCTGCTGCTTCACCAGCTCGGTGTTGAGGTCGTAGACCTGACCCCACAGTCCGGCCAGCGCGTTCGCGTAAGTAACCAGCGCCTTACCCGACGCGGTCAACGTCTTGTCCGTCTCGGCGAGGATGCCGCCGATCTTCGAGGCATCGCTCTTGGCGGCGTCGGCCGCGGCACCGGTCCAGGTGCCGGGCTCACCCAGCACCTTCGCGCTCTTGCTCCAGCCCTTGGCCGTCAGCCCGACCGCGCGCTGCGCATCCTCGAAGGCGAAGGCCACACTCAGGATGTCGCCGGAGTCCTCGCCCAGGTACTGGTACGTCATTCTGCGAACCGCCCGTACTGGCCGGAGCGGAAAGGTCGCGAGACGGTCTCCTCGGCTTCATGGAAGAGCTTCGCCGAGCTGCTGCACATCGTGGCCAGGCCCTCCATCTCGCTGCTGATCTGGGTGAGGGCGCCGTGCCAGGCAGTGGTGGCCGACTTGATCGCGGCGACGATGCTCACCCCGGCCTTCGGCTCAGCCGGCACCTTGACGGTGGTCAGCTCCGAGGACGGGTACTTGAGATCCGTCGCGTACTCCTTGAGCACGCTGCTGGCCGTTCCGGTGCTCTCGACATCGACGGTGTACTCACCGACAAGCGCCATCTAGCTCTCCTTCTCCGCCGAGCCGGGCCGCGATCAAACTCCGCACCCCGAAAACCGTACATATGGGCTAACGTCCTGCCGCTCCGCTGTCCGGCACTAGGCTCCGTGACCGTGGCAGAGTCGATACGCGCGGGTGTACCCACAGACAGCGATCCGCACACCACCTCCGGCAAATTGGCCGATTTGAACCACCGGTACGACGAAGCCGTGCACGCCGGATCCGAACGTGCCGTCGAGCGGCAGCACGCCAAGGGCAAGCACACCGCCCGGGAGCGCGTCGAGATGCTGCTGGACGAGGGCTCCTTCGTGGAGCTCGATGAGCTGGCCCGGCATCGGTCCAGCACCTTCGGGATGGAGAACAACCGCCCCTACGGCGACGGCGTGGTCACCGGCTACGGCACCGTCGACGGTCGGCCGGTCTGTGTGTTCAGCCAGGACGTCACGGTGTTCGGCGGCAGCCTCGGGCAGGTGTACGGCGAGAAGATCGTCAAGGTGCTCGATTTCGCCATGAAGACCGGGTGTCCCGTCGTCGGGATCAACGAGGGCGGCGGTGCGCGCATCCAGGAAGGCGTCGTGTCACTCGGCCTGTACGGCGAGATCTTCTACCGCAACGTGCAGGCCTCCGGGGTCATCCCGCAGATCTCGCTGATCATGGGAGCGGCGGCCGGTGGGCACGTGTACTCCCCAGCGCTCACCGACTTCATCGTCATGGTCGACAAGACGTCACAGATGTTCATCACCGGTCCGGACGTGGTCAAGACGGTGACCGGCGAGGACGTGTCGTTGGAAGAGCTCGGCGGCGCACGCACGCACAACACCACCAGCGGAAATGCGCACTACCTCGGCGCCGACGAGGACGACGCGATCAGCTACGTGAAGACTCTGCTGTCCTACCTGCCGAGCAACAACCTCGACCCGGTGCCGGTCTACGACACCGATGTCGACGCGACGGTGACCGAGGAGGACCAATTCCTGGACACGTTCATCCCTGACTCGGCGAACCAGCCCTACGACATGCACGACGTTGTCACCCATCTGCTGGACGAGGGCGACTTCTGCGAGGTGCACGCGCTCTTCGCGCCGAACATCATCGTCGGCTTCGGCCGCGTCGAAGGGCACCCGGTGGGGATTGTCGGCAACCAGCCCACCCAGTTCGCCGGCTGCCTGGACATCGACGCGTCGGAGAAGGCGGCGCGCTTCGTGCGCACCTGCGACGCCTTCAACATCCCGATCGTCACGCTGGTGGATGTGCCGGGCTTCCTGCCCGGCGTGGGCCAGGAGCACAACGGCATCATCCGGCACGGTGCGAAGCTCATCTATGCCTACGCCGAGGCCACCGTCCCGAAGATCACCGTCATCACCCGCAAGGCATTCGGTGGCGCGTACGACGTGATGGGTTCCAAGCACCTCGGCGCCGACGTCAACCTTGCCTGGCCGACCGCGCAGATCGCGGTGATGGGCGCTCAGGGCGCGGTCAACATCCTCTACCGCAAGGAACTTGCCGGCGCCGAAGACGCCGAGGCCCGCCGGGTCGAGTTGGTCCAGCAATACGAGGACACCCTGGTCAATCCCTACATCGCCGCCGAACGTGGTTACGTCGACTCGGTGGTCCCGCCGTCGCACACCCGCTCGTACGTCATCAAGTCGTTGCGGATGCTGCGCAACAAGCGGGAGAGTCTGCCACCGAAGAAGCACGGCAACATCCCCCTCTAGGCACCACTCCAAGGCCAGGAGAGGACGGCACGGCGACATGACCGAATCACCGCGACCGGCGCTGCGGGTGGTGCACGGCGCGCCCAGTCCCGAGGAACTCGCAGTGCTCACTGCCGTGCTCGGCGCAGCCGGCGACCGCGCCGCGAAACCCGACCGGGTACGCCCACGCGGCGGGTGGAGCGATCCGGCGCGCTACCTACGCTCACCGATGCGGCCAGGTCCCGGTGCCTGGGCCACCTCATTTCGTTAGGTGAGGACGGCGAGGCTGCGCAGCGACACCGCCGGGACTCTGCGCAGGCGTCTTCGGCACGCTTCGCTCAGTCGTGAACAGGCGGCTGTCCTAGCTCTGACGCTGTTCACGTTCGCGTTCTACGGCGGTTACTCGGTGCTGCGGCAACGCGCCCTGCGCACGTCCGGCTACGACCTCGGCATCTTCGACCAGGCGGTTCGGCAATACAGCCACTTCCGGGCACCGATCGTGGCGCTCAAGGGTCCCGGCTACAACATCTTCGGCGACCATTTCCATCCGATCATCGCGCTGATCGCACCGCTGTACTGGATCTGGGACACACCCATGGTCCTGCTCGTGGTGCAGGCGGCGCTGATCGCCGGGTCGGTGCCGATCGTCTACCGCTTCACTCGTCGGCGCACGTCGACCGCGGCAGCGCTGATCGTCTGCGCGGCTTACGTGCTGAGCTGGTCGGTGCAGGGGTTCGTCGACTTCGACTTCCACGAGATCGCCTTCGCCGTGCCGCTGCTTGCCGGCGCGATCGACGCGCTCGACCGCAAGGACGACCGCGTTCTGGTGATCTGCAGCGTGCTGTTGCTGCTGACCCGGGAGGACATGGGAGCGGTTGTCGCGTTGCTCGGGGTGCTGCGGATGACCCAGCTACCGCGACGCGTCGGCGGTTGCCTCATCGCCGTTGGAGCGGTCACGGCGGTGCTGGCCACCGCGGTGGTGATCCCGGCGTTCGCACCCAGCGGGCATTTCGCCTACTGGACGTTCGACGCCCTCGGCCACGATCTGCCGAACACGGTGACCACCGTCCTCACCCACCCGTGGCGTGCGGTGCGGCTGTTCTTCAGCCCGTGGGTGAAGACCCAGACGCTGGAGTATCTCTTCCTCCCGCTGGCGTTGCTGCCGCTGCGCAGCCGGTACTGCCTGATCGCTCTGCCGCTGCTCGCAGAGCGGTTCTGGAACTCCCGCGACAACCTCTGGACGACGCAGTACCACTACAACCTGTTGCCCTGGTTGGTGCTCGTTCTGGCCATGGTCGACGGCGCCGGCGGGCTGACGATCTGGCGTCGGCCACGGGTTAAGAGGGCGTTGCTCGCCTGGGTGGCGATAGTGCCGTTACTGATGATCCAGTGGCACGGCCCGACCGTTCCGGTGATCAAGCGAATGGTGGACGGCCAAATGTGGCGTTTCGACGCGCATCAGCGCAGCAAGCAGGCCGCGATCAAGCTCGTTCCGCGGAACGTGTGCGCGGCCGTCGACGACCGCGTCGCGCCGCAGCTGACCAACCGGGACCGGGTCACGATTCCTGGCTTGGGCGGTCCGGAACCGGATTACGTCATCCTCGACCTGACCCACCCGGTGATGTACCGCGGCACCGACTCGAAGGTCGTGCTGCGCGAGCTGACCGCCCGCGGCTACCGCACCCTCTACGCCCACGAGTCGATCGTCGTACTGCGCGCACCGAACTATCGAGGGCCGTCCGCTCGCTGCACCCCGACGTCGAACTGAGCAGGTCGCGATCGGGCTCGCTCACCGACGAGACGCAGGCCGAGCAACAGGACGGTCACCAGCAGGCCAAGCGCGTAGCACCAGGTGCGGTAGGCGACTCCGTTGCTGAAGTGCGGTGCGCCCAACGTGTTCAGGGTCGCGGCGACAACGATCGGTAGCCATTCGATCCGCCCGGTCATCGCCACGAGGACGAGCAGCAGGACCGCATACCAGCTGTAGTTGGGCGTGGTCAGCAGGAACGTCACGCCCACCATCACCACTGCGGTCTGCTCCGGCCGGTCCGGATCAGTGCGCCGCAGGACCCAGGCGGCCGTACCGAGCAAGATCGCAACGACCACCGGCGCCGCCCACGACTCCGGCAGCAGCGGCCGCAACAGCAGGAAGCGACCGCCGCTGGTATAGCTCTCCTCTCTGAGATAGCCCGGCAGATACCCGATGACGTCGGTACCGACCGCGACGACATGCGGGACGTAGCTGAGCACCACCACAGAGAGCGCCGCGGAGAGGGTGAGCACCGGTCGACGCCGCAGCAGGCTGGGCAGTAACAGCACCGGGTAGATCTTCGTCACCACGGCGGCGCCGAGCAGCCCGCCCGACCAGGCCGGCCGACCAGCGGCGGTGAGCATCAGCGCACCCATACCGAGCAACGCAGCCAGCCAGTCGATGTGTGCATTGTTGGAGAGCTCCACCGCGGTGATCGGGCACCACGCCCACACCGCGACGGGCCAGCTGGGGCTACCGCGGGCGGCAGCCCGGCGGGCCAGCAGCAGGCTCACCGCAATGACGCCGAGCGCGGCCAGAAGCTGCAGCGGCAGCAGGCCGTCCGTCGAACCGAAGCTCGCCAAACGGGCCACCGTGAACGCCAGCTCAGCCACAGGTGGGTACACCGTACGCACCGCCGGGCGGTTCAACGTGCTGCACCGGGCACCGACCACCCGACCCGGCGCGCAGTTCGCCGCAACCGGAAACAGCGGCGCGGTCCGCAGCGGCTGCAACTGCTTCGCCGCCGGCGGGTACCGGTACGGATCGGTACCGGACAGCTGCACCTTGCCGTCCCACACGTAGCGATATGCGTCGTCGCTGGACGCCGGTCTGTGCGTGATGACGCACAGTTGCAGTACCGCACCGACGCCGACGACGACTCCCAGGCCGAGGCGGGCGGGCAAGCCGCTGCACCGCAACGCGAACAGCGCCAGAACGAACAGCGCCAGCCCGATCACTTCGCTCCACAGCGCGCGGTCGCCGTTGGCGGAGCGCATCCCGACACCGAGTACCACTGCCTCGGCGAGCAGGGCGGCGGCGAGTACGCCACGGGCCACGATGGGCAGCGCCGGGCGAGTCACCGGCTCAGTCTCCCCGGTTCTGCCGGGACCGCGACCCGGAACGGGACCCGCAGAGCCCGGAACCGCCCTTAATTACCCGCAGTGTGCCAACCTCATCGGGTGGATCGATCCGCGGAGGCTCCGGCAACCGAACCTGACGGTGAGGACCATCCGGTTGATGCCTGAGAAGCCACCGCCCTTCTGGCCGCGGATCTCAGAGCGGGTCAGGCATGAGGCGGTCACCGCGCGGGTTGGTCGCGTTCTCGGCATCGCCTTCGGCCTGTGCTTCCTGACCGGGCTGTACAGCCACTACCAGTACCACCCGACGACGGCAGTGCCGATCCCGGCCCTGCCGAGCTGGGGTTACCGGCTCACCCAGGGCGTTCACGTGATCACCGGCCTGGTCTGCATTCCGCTGATCCTGGTCAAGCTGTGGTCGGTCTATCCGAAACTGTTCAGCTGGCCACCGTTCAAGACACTGGTCCAAGGCCTGGAGCGGCTCAGCATCCTGGTACTCATCTCAACAGCGCTCCTGGAACTCGGTACCGGGTTTCTGAACATTCTCGGCTGGTACCCGTGGCCGTGGGCGTTCATCAAGGTGCACTACTGGCTGGCGTTCATCATCATCGGCTCGATCCTGCTGCACGTTGCGGTCAAGCTGCCGATCATCAAGCGCGGGCTGGCCACGCCGTTGTCCGAGCCGCCCGAGCAGGACGCCGAGGTGGGCGGGATCTCCCGGCGCGGAGTGCTGATGGCGACCGCAGCCGGCGCCGGCGTCATCACCCTGGGCACCGTCGGGCAGGTGATCACGCCGTTGCAAAAGGCCAGCGTGCTCTCCGTCCGGCAGCCGACGCTGGGACCACTCGGCGTCGCCATCAACGTCACCGCCAAGCAGGCCGGCGTCGTCAAGCTCGCCCAGGCGGCCGACTACCGCCTCGAGGTGATGGGGCCCAGACCGTTCATGCTGACCCTGGCCGAGCTCGAGGCGCTCGAGACCGAGCAGAAGTCGCTGCCGATCGCGTGTGTCGAGGGATGGAGCGTGCTGGGCCACTGGACCGGGCCGCGGCTGCTCGATCTCGTGACGCGGGCGGGGGGCAGCGGCGACTCGCACGTGCATGTGCTCTCGGTGCAGGAGGCCGGACCTGACCACGACTCGAAGATCTTCGGCCCGCAGCTGCGCGCGGCGTTGCTGGCAACGCATCTCAACGGCCAGCGGCTGCCGCTGGACCACGGCTACCCGGTGCGCCTCATCGCACCGAACCGATCCGGCGCGCTGCAGACCAAATGGGTCGGCCGACTGGAGCTGATGTGATGCCCGGACAGCCTTCGCAGCCGGCGAAATCGTCGGGACGCGGCGAGATCTCGAAGTTGCGCATCGTGCTCGGTGTCGTCGGCCTGCTGGTGATGCTGTACGGCGTCGTCCGGCTGCTGCAGCACACCGCGACCGCGGAGAAGATCGGGCTGGCGAAATGGTTGGTCGGGGCGGTCATCTTGCACGATGTGGTCCTGGGATTGCTCGTGGTCGGCGTCGGCGCGCTGCTCAACCGGTACCTGCCACCGCGCGGCCGTGGCTACGTCCAGGGTGGCCTGACCGTGGCCGCGGTCGTCACCCTCTTCACGTTGCCGTTGATCTACCGGCACAAGAAGTCCCAGCCGGGCACCACCGAACTCGACCGCAACTACCTCGCCGGGCTGCTGCTCGTGCTGGGGCTGATCGCAGCCGGAACCGCCGTCGCCTACGCGACCCGGCTGCGTGGCGACGCGCGCCGCTCCAGCACCACGAAGGCCCTGCCGCCTACTGACCAGGAGTCCACGCGGTAGAACATCCGGGTGCGCTCGGCCCGCCGGCCGAGCACCGCCGCACCGACCATCGCCCACGGGAACGGCGGCCCGACGATCAGCCCGTCGCTGCGGAAGCACACCTGCAGTACGTCGTCCATCTCTGGGTCGGGATGCGCCTCGACTATCGCCCGGCCGCCGGTGGCGATGACGTCCGCCAGCCGATAGAGCAGACGGTCGACGTCGCCGCCGATGCCGATGTTCCCGTCGAGCACCAATGCTGTCGGCCAGCGTCCCTCGCCCGGCACCCGGTCGAAGAGGCTGCGCTGCAACGCCGCAGCGCCGCGCTCGCGGCTCAGCTGCACTGCGGTGGTCGCGATATCGACGCCGAGCGCGGAGACTCCCCGCTCGGCGAGTGCCCGCACGATCCGGCCGGGGCCGCAGCCGACGTCGAGCACCGGTCCTTGGCACTGGGCGAGCACGGTCTCGTCCACCTCGTTGCACGGCGCCAGGTACCGCTCGACGTCGAGGGTGATCAGCTGGCCGGCATCGGACACCAGCTCGAGTGGACGCGGCGCGCGCAACGACGACTCATACGGCCCGAGAGCACCCGGTTGCATCAGGCCACCTCGCCGGCGACGTCGAGGCGTCGCCACGTCTTCGCGAACCGGGTGTGCGGCGCCTGCTGGGCGACCACCTCCGCCGTTTCTGCGGTGTCCACATCTGTGAGCGTGTCGAGCATCAACACGGCCAACCCCGCTGCCCGCAGCCGAACCAATTGCTGGCCACCGGTGGTGGACTCGGACATCGGTACGCCGGGAATCGTGCGCGAAGCGTCGGCCGGATCGGCGAATCCGATCGCCCAGAACCCTCCGTCGCAGGCCAGCCCGAGCGCCGCACCGTAGGCACCGGGGTCGAAGGCGGACAGCTGCGCCGCGGTGACCTGCGGGGTGTCCATCCCGACCAGAACTGCCGGCCCGTCGTCGCGCACTGCGTGAAACGCCGCGGCAAGTCGCCGGTCGAGCCCTCCGGCCGCCTGCGGGACGACCCGCCATCCGGCCGGCAACCAGCTGCCGGCCGCGCCGTCCAGAGCAAGGACATACTGGCCGGCAGGCACCGTCGATGCCGCCCGCAACGAGTCGTACAGCGCGGCGGCCGCGAGGTCTGCGGCCTGTTCGGCAGTGCACGGCGGAGTCAGCCGGGTCTTCACCCGGCCAGGTCGCGGCTGCTTGGCGATCACCAGCACGGTGCCCAGCGAGCTCGCGCCGGCGCTCACCGTGACCACACGGCGTTCATATCGCGGACCGCGCGCAGCGTGCCGCGTACCGTGCCGGTCACCTTGGACCGGCCGACCCGCGGTCGGTAGGCGATGTCTCGCTGCACGATCCGCCAGCCCTGAGCAGCCGCACGCACCACGGTCTCCAACGGATAACCACTGCGGCGGTCGGTGAGTCCGAGACCGATCAACGCCTCGCGGCGCGCCACTCGCAACGGGCCCACGTCCCGAAGCGGTACTCCGGTGCGGGTGCGTACCTGCCGAGCCAGAACCCGGTTGGCGAGCCGGGCATGCAACGGCCAGGCGCCGCGGTGCTCGGTCCGGCGTCTGCCCACCACCAGGTCGGCTGCGCCGCTGCCGACCAGTTCGGCGAACTGGTCCGCATAGCTCGGGTCGACCGAGGCGTCACAGTCGCAGAACGCAACCAGCGGAGCGGTGGCCGCCTCCAACCCGGCGTGGCACGCCGCTCCGTAACCGCGGCGCCGGCAGAGAACCACCACGGCCCCGCGCTGCCGGGCGAAATTCACCGACCCGTCGGTGGAGCCGTTGTCGACGACGATGGCCCGCGCACCGACCGGGATTCGGTCGAGCACCCACGGCAGCGCCCCGATCTCGTCCAGGCACGGCAGGACGACATCCAGCCACGGTTCGGGGGAGGTGGCCACAAAAGCAGCGTAGGGGCGCGGCCGCTGCACCGCCCGTCGAAACCAACTCGACGCGCCTCTCGCGGCCGGGGTTCCTACACTCAGCGAGTGAGCCGTATCCCTCGCCTGGTAGGCCGCACATGACGCACACCTGGCGCATGGTGGTGATGACCGTGCTGTTCGCCGTCGGCGGCGGCGTCGCGGCGTGGCTGCTCACCGTCCCGTTGCGGCGCCGATCCTTTGCCGCACAGCTCGCCTCGCCGGTTCTGATCGCGACGGTGGCATCGGTGGCAGCGTTCTTCGGTTCGGTACAGGCGATGTACCTGCCCACCCACGAATTCTGGGCAGCGCTTGCGGTCGCTCTGGTGGCCGGGCTGATCGCATCGGTTGCCGCGCTCAGCAGCGCACACCGGATGGCCCGCGACAAGCAAGGTGTCCTCGACGCGCTGCGCGCCCTCGGCGGGGGCACGCTGCCGCCCGCCGACGCGCCGCGGATGACTGCAGAGCTTGACGCCCTGCGCACGGAGGTGGCCGACGCGGCGCAACGCCTTGCCGATTCGCGCAGTCGGGAGCAGTCGATGCAGGCCGCGCACCGCGAGCTGCTGAGCTGGGTGTCCCGCGACCTGCGCGTCC
This sequence comes from uncultured Actinomycetota bacterium, assembly GCA_963703085.1. Taxonomy (GTDB): domain Bacteria; phylum Actinomycetota; class Actinomycetes; order Mycobacteriales; family Jatrophihabitantaceae; genus DATAEG01. Next base: position 1,219,832 of record OY969789.1, read on the forward strand.
CTCTCGCGCAGCTGCGCACAATCGTCGAGGAACTGCAGGACGGCACCGCAGACTCCCCCGAGCGCTCCTACAAGCAGTTGCACATCGAAGCGGACGCGATGAGCGAGATGCTGACCGACCTCGGCGAGCTAGCCACCACACCCCGCCCCGCCGAAGTCTCAACCCCAAGACCCACCGCGAGCCTAGGCACCGCCTCACCTCGCGCCGCAACCACGAACGCGATGAGCGCTCGCGCGAAGAGCAGATCGCCGGCGCGCGACGAAGGAGCGCTTGCCCCGAGCCAACCAATCAGGCGATCAGCAAGACAGCGATGAGCGCTCGCGCGAAGAGCAGATCGCCGGCGCGCGACGAAGGAGCGCTTGCCCGAGCGAAGCGAGGAATCGGTTGCGAGTGGGCCCCGAGCGAAGCGAGGGGTCCGCGAGCCAACCGATCAGGCGATCATGAAGTCGAAGGGATCAGGCGACAGGGGTCCGCGAGCCAACCGATCAGGCGATCATGAAAGACAGCGATCATGAAAACAGTTCTGCGACGCCCTGATCGAACTCCACCGCCGGGTGCCAGTCCATCGATTGCCGCAGCCGCGCTGAGTCGGCGGTGATGTGCCGGACGTCGCCGAGGCGGAACTCGCCGGTGATGACGGGGGCCGGCCCGCCGACCGACCGTGCGAGCGCTGTCGCCATGTCGCCGACCGTGCGCGGCGTCCCGGATCCGACGTTGAACGCGACCACTCCGTCATGGTGGCGCTCGAGCACCGTGACGGTCGCGCCGGCGACGTCGCGGACATGCACGAAGTCGCGGCGCTGGCCTCCGTCCTCGAAGACCCGGGGCGCTTCACCGCGCCGCAACGCGGAGGCAAAGATCGCGGCGACGCCGGCGTACGGGGTGTCGCGCGGCATACCCGGTCCGTACACATTGTGATAGCGCAGCAGTGCCGCACTGCCGCCGGTACTGCGCGCCCACGAGCTGGCGTAGTGCTCCTGGGCGACCTTGCTCGCCGCGTAGGCGTTGCGCGGATCGACGCCGAGCTCCTCAGCCACCAAGGCCGGCGCCAACGCGCGGCCGCAGACCGGGCACGGCGGCTCGAACCGGGCCGCTCGCAGGTCGGCGTCGCGGCGCGGCCCGGGACGCACCGCGCCGTGCTCGGAGCAGCTGCCGACGCCCTCGCCGTAAACCACCATCGAGCTGGCCAGCACCAGGCGACCGACGCCGGCGGCCGCCATCGCCGCAAGCAGTACGGCAGTGCCGTGGTCGTTGGAGCTGGCATAGTCGGGTAGGTCCGCCACGTCGACGCCCAAACCGACCTTCGCGGCGAGATGGCAGACCACGTCGACGTCCCGGAGCGCCGCACTCACCGCGGTGGCATCGCGGACATCGGCAACGATCAGCCCAATCCCGTCGGGCAACGCTGCCGCGGCACCATGATGGACGTCCTCGCGCAGCGAGTCGAGCACCCGGACCTCGTGGCCACGACCCAACAGCGCCGTCGCGACCTGCGTTCCGATGAACCCGGCGCCACCGGTGAGCAGGACCCTCATCAAGGCAGGTCGAACGCCGCTGGCATTGAGTCGTACACCGAGCCGCAGCGACAGTCACCCTGCTCGCCGGGCAATCGCTCGATCGTCGCAACGAGCAGCTCGCGCAACTTCGGCAGATTGCGAGCGAATTCGGCCAGGACATCGGCGTGGGTGACGCCCTCCCCGGCGTCGATACCGGCGTCAAGATCGGTGACCAGCGCGAGGACCGAGAAACACAGTGCGAGTTCCCGGGCCAATGTCGCTTCCGGCTGCGCGGTCATCCCGATGATCGACCACCGCTGGCTCTGGTACTCCTGAGATTCCGCGCGGCTGGAGAAGCGCGGCCCGTTGACGACCACCAGAGTCCCCGCAGCCGTGAGCTCGACGCCAAGGCCGGCGGCTGCGTCCGCGGCTGCGGCGCGACCCCGGGCGCAGTAGGGATCGGCGAACTCGACGTGCGAGACACCGGTGTCGGTGTCGTTGTAGGTAGCGGGCCTGCCCCAGGTCCGGTCGACGACCTGATCCGGGCTGACCACGGTGCCCGGTCCGAGGTCCGTGCGTAACGATCCCACCGCGGAAAGCGACACAACTTGCCGCACACCCAGCGAGCGCAATGCCCATAGGTTCGCCCGGTAGGGCACCCGATGCGGCGCGAAGCGATGGCCGGTGCCGTGCCGCGGCAGGAAAGCGACTCGACGGCCGCCAAGCATCCCGATGCTCACTGCATCACTGGGAGTGCCGTACGGCGTTGCCACCTCATGTGCATCGGCGCCGTCGAGCAGTGCATAGAAACCGGATCCACCGATGACACCGACGTCGGCCAGTGCAGTCGTCACCGCCATGACGGTACTGCGAGGATCTCCCGGTGACCGAGCCGCATCCGATCGCCGACCTGATCCGCGCTGCTGCCGAGCTGCGGTTCCCGCCGGTCGACGGCGCAGTCACCCGCGTTTCGCCCTGGCGACCCGGTGTGGGCGCGGTAGTCGCCTTCACCGGGCACGCTGTGTTGGCGATCGACGAGGCCGTCGACGACGACCTGCTCAACAGCCTCGGCCTCGACGGCTTCGGCGGCGCCACCCATCCGCGGGTTCCGGTAGCACTGGCCGGCCCGGGTGGCTGGATCGACAGCCTCGACGCCGTGCTGGTGGCGCGCGGTACCGGGCTCGGATCGTCGGACGTGATCCGGCGCCCGGATCTCGCCGGGCATGACCGCATCGCCCATGCGCGGTCCGTCCGCGACGACGTCGCGGTATGGGGGCCACCGATCGGCTCTGCGTCCGACGGCGCGGTGATCAGCATTTCTCGCGGGCTGGGCGGACTGACCGAGCTCAGCATCGAACTGCCCGGTGCACTCCAGGGGCGTGGCCTGGGTCGCTTTCTCATCGCCGCGGCGCTCGACCTGTGTGAGCGCGACGAGGTGGTCGTGGCGGCGGTGGCGCCCGGCAATGCGGCCAGCCTGCGCGCCGCGCTGGCCGTGGGTTTCCAGCCGGTCGCCTCGGTGCAGTTGTTCTCTGTCTGATTGCCTAACACGATGCTGACGTATTGCCCACCTGGTGCTCACCGCAGCCCGGCACAGTGAGCGCCGTACCTCAGCCGATCTGGAGGAACCATGGTGTTGAAGCAGGTTGCAGTGGGCGTCGGAGTACTGGCCGTCGTTGGCAGCGGGGCGGGTTATGCAGTCGCGACGAGTTCGCAGGGCAACGGGACCGCGTTGCCGATCAGCTCGACCCCGTCGAGCTCATCGTCCAGCTCCGCCAGCGGCACTGCCAGTAACGGCAAGAAGAAGCAGGAGAACAAGCACGGTAAGGGGGGCGGCCTGCGGATCGAGCTGGGTTCGCTTCAGCATGCCGAGTGGGTTACCAAGGATGCCAAGACCGGCAAGGACGTGACGCATGACGCAGTTCTCGGCACCGTCAGCTCGGTCAACACCTCGTCGATCACCGTCAAGGCCACGGATGGTTACACCGAGACCTTCGCCGTGGGTACCGGTACGAAGGTGCGCATCGCGGGCAGCAAGGACAAGGCCCAGATCAGCAGCGTGAAGGTGGGCGACCATGCGTTGGTGGCCGGCACCAAGTCAGGCACGAAGGTGTCCGCCACCCAGGTGCTCGACCGCGGAGCCCATTAGCTGGCCCAGCTCGGCGCCACTCGACGCCGGCGCACCGCGCCTCTAGGCAGGCCTCGGTTGCGATCGGATGCGTCCGGGCAGTGTCCTACTCGACGGCAGTCCCTCTACCCTGAGCGGTGAGGACGGCGCGGTGATCCCTGCGCCGGCGCGGATCGCCGCCGCACCCCGGCGGCCGTCGAGAAGAGGCCACCAGCGATGAAGCGGCAGCACTACGAGACAGAGCACCTGGCCTTCGGCGAGGCGGTGCGCTCCTTCCTCGAGAAGGAGGTGGTGCCACACGTCCTGGAGTGGGAGGACGCGGGCATCACTCCGCGAGAGATCTTCTCCGCAGCCGGTAGCAACGGCTTCCTCGGCATGGCGGTGCCGGAGCAGTACGGCGGCGGCGGCGTCGCTGACTTCCGGTTCAACCAGATCCTCGGCGAAGAGGTCCAGCTCGCGCTGGCCAGCGGGGCCGGGCTCGGCATCACGCTGCACAACGACATCTGCCTGCCTTACTTCCTCGAGTACTGCACCGATGAGCAGAGGCAGCGCTGGTTGCCCGGCATCGTCTCCGGCGAGCTGGTCACCGCGATCGCGATGACCGAACCGGGCGCCGGCTCTGATCTCGCCGGCATTCGCACCTCAGCGGTGCGCGACGGCGCTGACTACCTGGTCAATGGCGCGAAGACGTTCATCACCAACGGCATCCACGCCGACCTCGTCATCACTGCGGTGCGTACGTCGCCGGATCGTCATCGTGGCCTCACTCTGGTGGTGATCGAACGCGGCACTCCGGGCTTCGAGCGGGGCCGCAACCTGCAGAAGGTCGGCCAGCACTCGCAGGACACCGCCGAACTGTCGTTCAGCGACGTGCGAGTGCCGGTCGCGAACCGGCTCGGCGCGGAGGGCGAGGGCTTTCTGTACCTGGTTCGCAACCTGCCCCAGGAACGCATGTCCATCGCATTGGGTGCGGTCGCCGCGGCTCGTGCAGCATTCGACCTCACCGCGGCGTACGTGCGCGAGCGGACCGCGTTCGGCAAGTCGCTCGGCTCGCAGCAGAACACCCGGTTCGTCATGGCCGAGATGATCACCGAGATCGACATCGCGCAGACATTCGTTGATCGGTGCGTCGACGCGCTCAGCGTCGGTGAACTCAGCCCGGAGGACGCCGCTAAGGCGAAGTGGTGGTGCACCGAACTGCAGGGCCGGGTCGTCGATCGGTGCGTACAACTACACGGCGGCTACGGGTACATGTTGGAGTACCCGATAGCGCGGGCCTGGGTCGACGCCCGGGTAACCCGAATCTACGGCGGCGCCACGGAGATCATGAAGGAGATCATCGGCCGCTCCCTCAACCTCTAGTGGCACCGCGCGTCCGCTTCGTCCTCGCGTCCGGTTCGCCGGCGCGGCTGGCGACATTGCGAGCTGCCGGGGTCGAGCCGGAGGTGATCGTCAGCGAGGTCGACGAAACGGCGATCACCGCACCGACGCCCTCGGATCTGGTCGAGTCGTTGGCGATTGCGAAGGCGATGGCCGTCTCGCAGCGCATCGACGGCCACGCTTTGGTGCTCGGTTGTGACTCGATGCTGGATCTCGACGGAGTGGCTTACGGCAAGCCTGCCTCCGCCGACGAAGCGGTCGAGCGGTGGCGGGCAATGCGTGGCACCACCGGCGTGCTGCGCACCGGACACGCGCTGATCGACGCGGAGAACGACCGGGCACTGTCGGTCGTCGCGTCCACCGCCGTGACCTTCGGCGAAGTGAGCAACGCGGAGATCGAGGCGTACGTGAGCACCGGCGAGGCACTCTCCGTGGCCGGCGGGTTCACGATCGACGGCCTGGGCGGCTGGTTCGTCGACGCGGTATCCGGCGACCACCACAACGTCGTCGGCCTTTCGCTGCCGGCGCTGCGCACGATGCTCGGCCAGCTCGGTTACGGCCTCGTCGACATCGGCTATCCGGGCTGATCGAACCGTCCTAGGGGCTCGCACCGAACCTTCCCTGACACTCATTCAGGAAAGGAACCATCATGCGTACTCCCGTTAAGGCGCTGCTTGGCCTCGTGGCGGTGGGCTTGGTTGCCGCACCGCTCAGCGCCTGCAGCAGCAGCAAGAACGACAGCGGCAAGTCCAGTGGCAGCTCGTCATCGTCGACCTCGGCCGCTCCGACAACGCCGGTCGCCAAGATCGATGCGCTCACCGGCAAGAACACGTCGGTCAAGCTCGATCCGGGCTTCCTCGCTGCGTTGAAGTCGCTCAAGCTCACGCCTGGCGTGACCGGATCTGCCAAGCTGACCAGTGACGGTTCGCTGGTCTTCCCGATCACCGGCGGCAACGTCACGTACTACACCCCCGGCTCGGTTACGCCGTACGTGCAGGGCGAGATCGACCACAACGGCAGCGGCATCACGCTGACCGGTGGTGGCATCACGGTGGGTTTGTCGAACTTCATCATCGACCCGGGCACCTCGAAGCTGTACGGCAAGGTCACCGCCAACGGCAAGACCGTTGCCGAAAAGGTCGAGCTGTTCGGACTCGACGGCAGCACCCTGCAGCCGCTACAGGCCGATTCCACCAACGGCACCGCCACCCTGACCGGCACCACCGTCTACATCTCCAGCGACGCAGCCGCGTTGCTGAACAAGACCTACAAGACGACCGCCGTGACCAACAAGCTCAAGGTCGGCGTCGCGACGATCCTCATCAACACCAAGTAGGTACCAGCAAGCAGTACGTAGTACTACGCACCAGCCGAGGCGGGTGGTCGCGGACCGGGAAACCGGCAACCGCGGCCACTCGCTTCTGTTCTTTTGGCTGACGGCGATGCGTGGGCTGGTCGTTCGCGCGGTCGGGTGACTGTTCTCGCTCGGTTGCGTTTACTACGGCAGCGACGGATGCGTGGCTCATGGGTTGCGCTGTCGGTGCGGTTCGTGTCACCACTTCGATCGGCCGTCACGTCGTTTCGCCTTATCCGGTAAGGGAAAGTCTTTCGGATTGGGTCTGTGGATAGCCCGAAATTGTCGGTGCCTCGACCTAGAATTGGGTCATGCACAACGGGGAGCGCGGCGATAGCGAGCGGGTATGTGCCGTCGCCGATCGACGTGCTGACCCTCCCCGACGACTCAATCGCGACCCTCGCCGAGTTGGCACCGACCCCGGATTCGGTGCACGCCGCCCAGTTCGCCGCACCCTCCAAGTCTGTCGGAGGTGGGTCGGGTGGATCTGCTGGTGGTGTTGCGTCGGCAGGCCGGGTTCGACGCGGCCCGGCAGATCGAACTACTCGCAGCCATCTCGCGAGATGACCCGAGCAACGAGAAGTGGTCGGTCCAGGAGATCGCCGCGGTACTGCGCATCGCACCGGCCACCGCCACCACCCACGTGCACCGCGCGGAAGCTGCTCACCACCACGCTGCGGAAGACGCTGGCAGCGTTGCGGGCCGGGGACATCACCGCCCGGCACGCCGAGCTACTCGCCTCCGCCGTCATGCACCTCGACCCCGACGTGGCCCGGGCGGTCGAGGACCGAGTGCTCGACAAGGCCGGGGAGCAGACCGTCAGCCAGTTCCGGGCCTCGGTCACCCGAGCGGTGCTGCTGCTGGATCCCGAAGGGTGAGGCGGAGCGGCACGCCGACGCGATGCAAGCAGCGGCGGGTGGTGCTCACCCCCGACCTGCACGGCATGGCGCAGCTCTGGGCGTACCTCCCCGCAGACGGGGCGGCCACGGTGCTGACCGCGATCGACGCCATCGCCGCAGAAACCATCTTCGGCAACGGCGGGGACAGCCGGTCGGCGGATCAGCGGCGGGCGGATGCATTGGTCACCCTGGCCGACACCGCCCTAGCCGACCCGCACCTCACCAAGAGGCATGGGGCGCGGCCGGCGGTGCAGCTCACCGTCGCCGCCACCACCCTGCTCGGCCTGGACGAACAACCCGCCGAGCTGGCCGGGTACGGCCCGATCCCCGCAGCCATGGCCCGGCGCATCGCGAAAGACGAGACCGGCACCTGGCGGCGGCTGCTCACCGACGACCACGGCCGGCTACTCGACTACGGCACCAAGACCTACCGGCCGCCGGCCCGGTTAGCCGCGTTCATCATCGCCCGCGACCAAACCTGCACCTTCACCTCCTGCACCCGCCCCGCCGTCGCCTGCGACCTCGACCACCTGAAGGCGGCGAAGGACGGCGGACCCACGTGCGACGGCAACCTGCACCCGCTGTGCCGGCGACATCACCGCTGCAAACACCTCGCCCACTGGCAACCCGAACGACAACCCGACGGATCGACGGTGTGGACCAGCCCCACCGGCCACACCTACCGCACCAAACCAAGGCCGCTACCCACCACGATCGAACCTGAGGCAAGATCGCCTGCGGCACCGAGCAATGCATCGACCGACGACCCCGACCCGCCGCCGTTCTGAGGTAAGCCTCGGAAACCGGCGATCGATCAGCGACCGAACGGTCAAGGTTCCTACGCGATGAGCTGCGCCGCGAGCAGCCGCAATGTGTCTACTCGAGCCGGTGCTTGGTCAGGCGGCGTCCCGGTCAGCGCGCCGGCGATCGGGTTCACCATCACCTCGTCCACCGCAAAGGTGGCGGCGAGGTTGCGGATCTCGGCTGCCGCCGATTCTGCCGAGCCGACGACCCAGCGGCCGCGCATGGAGTCAGCCAGCTCTTGATGCGCCGGCGCCAGCTCTACTTTTTCGGCGTCCTGCACCAGGGCTTGCGGGGCGAGGGGGCTGCCGGTGCGCAGTGCGACCATCGAGTGGATCTGCGGGAGGACGAGCCGTTCGGCGAGTTCGGTGGTCTCGGCGACCACGGCGTTGACGGTCAGGAAGGTGCGTGGCGCGCTGAGCACCTCGGACGGGACGAACTGGGTCCGGTATACCTCGAGGGCCTCGGCGGTGCCCTGCCCGGAGAAGTGGTGGGCGAACACGTACGGCAGGCCCTTCGCCGCCGCAAGCTGTGCCGAGTACAGCGACGAACCCAGCAGCCAGACGTCCGGCGTGCCGGAGGCATGCGGGGTGGCGCGCAGCTCATAGGCGCGTCCCTGCAGGTCGAGCGCGACGCCGTCGACGTCCATCAGCGCCATCACGTCCGAGACGTAATCAGGGAAGCGGGCGATGTCCTCGTCGCCGCGACCGCCGGCGCTGCGCAACGCCCAACTGGTCACTGGATCGCTGCCCGGCGCGCGGCCGATCCCGAGGTCGATACGTCCCGGGAACGTTGCTTCGAGCAGCGCGAACTGCTCCGCGACAACAAGCGGTGCGTGGTTGGGCAGCATCACGCCGCCCGAACCGACCCGGATGCGTTCGGTCGCGAAAGCAAGCAGCCCGATCAGCACCGGCGGATTGGTAGCGGCGACGGCCGGCATGTTGTGGTGCTCGGCAACCCAGTACCGGTGGTAGCCCAGTTCGTCCGCAGCTCGGACCAGTCCGATCGACGCACGAACGGCATCGCCGGTGCTCTGATCGGAACGCACCGGAAGCAGATCGAGTACGGAAAGCGCGGCAATGGGTTGCGAGGAGCTCACCTAGTCGTCAACACACCGTCCTGCGCGCTATTCCCACCGCGCGGCTCAGCCGCGGGGATGGCGCCGCAGCGCGGCAAGCCGGGTCTTGCGCCAGCTCGCCGTTGCGCCGAGCCTCGGCGCGGGCTCGCTCATCAGCACCAGGAGAGCGGCAAGCTCCTCCGGCTCCGGGTTGCCACGGATCACCACCGGACGGCCTGCGTCGGCGGTCATGTCGGTGGCACGCCGTGCCGCTTGGTCGCGAAGTGCCGCTCCTTGCCGACGAGTACCGCCAGCCGAGCCACCACCTGGGCCCGCAGTTCGGATGGCTCGATGATCGCATCGATGACGAGATCGGAGGCGAGTCGCAGCAGATCGACGTCTTCTTCGTACTCCGCGCGCTTGGCGCCGACGAATGCAAGCTGCTCGTCCGGGTCGGCGATCTCGGCGATCTTGCCCGCGTAGACCGCGTTGACGGCCGCCTCCGGGCCCATCACGGCGATCCGCGCGGTGGGCAACGCAATGCACGCGTCGGGCATGAATCCCGGTCCGGCCATCGCATAGAGCCCGGCGCCGTAGGCCTTCCGCACGATGATCGACAGCTGCGGCACGGTCGCCTCGGACACGGCGGTGATCATCTTCGCGCCGTGCCGGATGATGCCCTGCCGTTCCACCTCGCTACCGATCATGAAGCCAGGCACATCGGCAAGGTAGATCAGCGGGATGTTGAAGGCGTCGCACAGCCAGATGAACCGCGCGCACTTGTCAGCCGAGTCGACGAACAGCACACCGCCGCGGACCGCCGAGTTGTTCGCGACGATCCCCACCGGCCGGCCGTCCACCCGCCCGAGCCCGGTGATCACTTCTGCGGCGAAGAGCGGCTTCACCTCGAAGAACGAGTCGTCGTCGATGATCCCGTCGATGATCCGATGCATGTCGAACGGCACCGACTCGGACACCGGAACGGCGTCGTCGGCCAACTCGACCAGCGGCGCAACGGCTTGCACCTCCGGAGCCGGCTCGCGCCAACAGGTAGGCAGATACGAGAAATAGGCACGGGCCTGCTCGATCGCATCGGCATCGTCCACCGCGAGGTTGTCGCCACAGCCGGACACCGTGGCATGCATCCGCGCGCCGCCCATTTCCTCCAGCGACACTTTCTCCCCGACCACCATCTCGGCCATCCGTGGTGATCCCAGGTACATCGAGGCGTTGCCTTCGACCATGATCACGATGTCGCAGAACGCCGGGATGTAAGCGCCGCCCGCTGCGGACGGGCCGAACAGGCAGCAGATCTGCGGCACCTTCCCGGACAGCGCCACCTGATTGTGGAAGATGCGCCCGGCGCCGCGGCGGCCGGGGAACAACGCCACCTGATCGGTGATCCGGGCGCCGGCGGAGTCGATCAGCCAGAAGATGGGCAGCTCTTCGCAGAGCGCACGCTCGGTGACCCTGATGATCTTCTCGACCGTCCGAGCACCCCACGAGCCGGCCTTCACCGTCGGATCGTTCGCCACCACCAGCACCGGCCGACCGTCGAGCAGACCCTGTCCGGTGACAACCCCGTCCGCCGGCAGCCCGCTGCCCAGCGCATTGGCCAGCTGCCCGTCCTCGGTGAAGCTGCCTTCATCGCAGAGCAGGGCGATCCGGTCCCGCACGTACAGCTTGTGCTGCGCAGCGAGCTTGGCTGCTCCGCGCTCCCCCGGCGCCAGCGTCGCCTCCCGCGCCGAGGCGATCTCCTTCTCGCTCACGAGCTGGGCAGTCCCAGGCCGCGGGCGATCACCATGCGCTGCACCTCCGACGTCCCTTCGCCGATCTCCAGGATCTTGGCATCGCGGTAGAACCGGGCCACCGGATACTCCTCCATGAAGCCGTACCCACCGAAAATCTGGGTGGCGGTGCGTGTCGCGGTGACGGCGGCCTCCGACGAGTAGAGCTTGGCCATCGCGGCCGCGTGCTTGACCTCGGTCAGCGGCCGGCCGGCGTCCTTCAGTGACGCGGCTTTGTAGGTGAGCAGGCGCGCCGCTTCGACGGCGACAGCGAGGTCGCTGATCTGGAACGCAACTCCCTGTCGCGACCCGATCGGCGCCCCGAACGTGCGCCGCTCGTGCGCGTACCGCAGGCACTCGTCGAGACACGCCTGCGCAAGGCCCACGGCCAGGGCCGAGATAGCGATGCGGCCGTCGTCGAGGATCGCCAGAAATTGCTTGAACCCCCGCCCGCGACCGCCGAGCAGGTTCGCCTCCGGCACCCGACAGTTGTCGAAGGTGAGCCCATGGGTGTCGGAGATGCGCCACCCGAGCTTGTCGTACGGCGGCTGCACCGTGAAGCCGGGCGTACCGGACGGGATCAGGATCGCCGAGATCTCATCCTCGCCGGTGCGGGCGGTCACCGTCACGACCGAGGTGATCTCCGAGCCGGAGTTGGTGATGAACGCCTTGGCACCGTTGACGACCCATTCGCCGCCGACCAGGTCGGCTCGAGTCTTCGTCGCACCGGCGTCCGAACCGGCCTCCGGCTCGGTCAGCCCGAACGCGGCGAGCGCGCGGCCGGCGACGAGATCCGGCAACCACCGCTGCTTCTGCTCTTCGGTGCCGAACGTCAGGATCGGATTGATACCGAGCCCGACACCGGCCGACAGGGTGATGCCGATCGACTGATCGACCCGGCCGAGTTCTTCGATCGCGACGCACAGCGACGTGAAGTCCGCGTCCGAGCCACCGAACTCTTCCGGCACAACGAGACCGAAGAGCCCCAGTTCACCCATCGCGGCGACGACGTCGAGCGGAAAGTGGTGCTCGCGGTCCCACTGCGGCACGTGCGGAGCGACCTCGCGTTCGGCGAAGTCACGCACCACTTTGCGAAAGGTCTCATGGTCTGCGGACAACTCGAAAGACATGCGGATGGCTCCTCGACTGGATCGCCTTGACGTTAACGTCAACGTAAAGCGTACGATACCGCCATGGCCAGCCGTACGAAAGCCCCGACCGACCGCCGCTGGTCGGTGGGCGAGCTGGCCGAAGAACTCGGCGTCACCACGCGGACGCTGCGCTTCTACGAGGCCGAGGGGCTGGTGCAACCGGACCGCCAGGGCACCTCGCGCAGCTATACGGCGCGCGACCGCGCCCGGCTGCGACTGATCCTGCGCGGCAAACGCTTCGGCATGTCCCTTGCCGAGATCAGTGAGATCGTCGGCATGTACGACGGCGCCGCGTCCTCCGAACGCCGGCAGTTGGAGGCGTTGCTCGGTCGGCTGGCCGAGATCAGCGCCGACCTGCGGGCGCGACAGGCTGATCTACGCCGGACTCTGGCCGAAGTGGCCGACGTCGCCGGTCAGTGTCGATCGCGCCTCGACGAACTCGGCTGATACCGGCGGGCCGCCGGCGGGCAAGCAAATTAGTGGCGCAAGCCACTGCACCGCACTGAATCAGTGGATTTGCTACGCCGAAACCAGGGAATCGGCAGAACTTGAGCAAAACTTGAGCATTCATTGAGTGGTTTGCTATGGCGCGCTGCGGGGCGGTAGTACAAGCTTGCCTTACCTCGCCGGGGGACGAGGCGCACGGGGGAAGCACAGAGGGAAACCTGCCGCAGGGTCAGGGGAACCGCACGGGGGAGATTTAGGGGAGCTCATCGGGGGACGAGCGAACCGCACGGGGGAGATTTAGGGGAGCTCATCGGGGGACGAGCGAACCGCACGGGGGGAAGTACGGGGGACGATCAAGGGAACCGGTAGCCGAACGATCAGGGGGTGTTCGCTCGGCTGCTGGAACCTTGATCTCCCCTCCCCTGCTGTACGAGGGTATTTTCGGAGCGCTCAGTGACCTGCTGAGCGCTCTTTTGCTGTCTGCTTCCCCCGCTGCCGCTCTTCACCGGCCGAGCTCGTCGCCGGTGACCTCACCCGGCCAGCATGCTCATCTCGAAGCTGTAGCGGGCCGCGGAGTAGATGTGGTTGCCGTACTCCACCGGCTTGCCATGGTCGTCGTAGGCGGTTCGCTGCATGGTCAGCAACGCCGCGCCGCGCCGGTCGCCCAGTGCGCGGGCCTCGGCAGCAGTTGCCGGCCGGGCGCCGATCACCTGAGTCGCGGAGTGCAGCGTGATCCCGGCCCTGCGCAGCAGCGCGTAAAGCCCGTCGGATTCGAGTTCGTCGGTACGGATCGTGATCCGGTCGGACGGAAGATAGTTGGTCAGCTTGGCGATCGGCTGCCCGTCCGCATTGCGCAGCCGGACCAGAGTGATCACCGGCTCTCCCTCGCGAAGACCGAGGGCGTGCAACACGTCCGGCGCGGCTGAACCGACCGTGTTGGTCAGTACCGCGGTGGATGGTCGCTGCCCGGCACTGGCCAGGTCGTCGTAGAGGCTGCTCAGATTGAGCGAGCGGCGCACTCGCGGAGACACGACTCGAGTGCCGACGCCACGTTGTCGAACGACCAGACCCTTGTCGACGAGGTACTCCATCGCCTTGCGAACCGTAGGCCGGGACAGGCCGAGTTGTGCGACCAGATCCACCTCGTTGACCAGACGAGATCCCGGAATGATCTCGCCGGAGGCGATGCTGCGCTCCAGTTGTTCGGCCACCTGGAAGTACAGCGGCACCGGAGAATTGCGGTCCAACCTGATGCGATGCCGCCGTGCGGCCGCCGGCTTGGTGGACCCTGGCATGGCGGCATCATGTCAGGACAAATTGACAAAGTCCATCGTGCATTTGTTAGGACAAAGTGTTGACAGCTCGAGCGGTTCCCCGGTTTGATCGCGGCAAGCCCCGACGTCCGCGGCGTCCTGGCTGGACGCCCCCCGCACCGGCGCAACCCGATCCTCCGACTGCCGAGTGACGGTCGGCCGCTCTAGGAAGGACTCAGCATGCGCGGCACGAAGAAGCTGGTTTTGATGGTGGTCCCCGTCCTGCTCGCCGTCACCGCGTGCAGCAGCGTGAACGCGGTGAACCGGCCGCACAACAAGGCGGCCGGCGGTAAAGGCGGGTACGGCTACAAGGTGGCCGTGATAACGCACGGCGGCCCGGGCGATGCCTTCTGGAGCGTCGTCAAGAACGGCGTCGACCAGGCCGGCAAGGACTTGGGCGACAAGATCAGTTACCAGAGCAGCGCCGACCCGACGACGCAGGCGCAGTACATCACCGCGGCGGTGAATCAGAAACCGGACGGAATCGTCGTCTCGATGGCCAACCCGGAGGCGCTCAAGTCGGCGGTCGAGGGGGCCACCAAGGCCGGCATCCCGGTGATCGTCGTGAACTCCGGCACCGACCAGTGGAAGGAGTACGGGGCGCAGACCTATATCGGCTCGGATGAGGCGGTTGCCGGTCAGGCGGTGGGCACCGAGCTCAAGAAGGACGGCATGAAGAACGTCATCTGCGTGATCCACGAGGCAGGGAACACCTCGCTGGAACAGCGCTGTAAGGGTGTCTCGCAGACCCTTGGTGGCAAGGTCACCAACCTGCAGGTGGACATCAACAACCTTGCCGCTGCGCAGAACACGATCCAGTCCAAGCTGCAGCAGGACAAGTCGATCGATGGCGTCGTCACGCTGAATGCCCAGGTGGCCACGTACGCCGAGAAGGGAATCTCGGGCGCGAAGTCGTCGGCAAAGCTGGCCACCTTCGACCTGAATGCCGATGTCTGCAAGGACATCCTGGCCGGCAAGCTGCTGTTTTCGGTCGACCAGCAGCCGTACCTGCAGGGTTACCTCGCTGTGCAGATGCTGACGCTGTACAAGTCCAACCTGAACGTGCTCGGCGGCGGGCAGCCGGTGCTGACCGGACCGCAGCTCGTCACGAAGGCGAACGCCGCCCAGGTGTTGAAGCTGGCCGCGGGCGGGACCAGATGACCGCCGCCACGATGCCGATCGACGAGCGCATCGCCCGAGTCGGGATCGCTCGCCGGCTGCTCATCAAGCCCGAATTCGGCGCCCTGATCGGCGCCGTGGTCATCTTCGTCTTCTTCGCCGTTCAGTCCGGGCCGTTCCGCTCGCTGTCCGGCGTCTCGAACTGGTTGGACGCCGCGTCGCTGGTCGGAGTGATGGCGGTGCCGGTAGCACTGCTCATGATCGGCGGCCATTTCGACCTGTCGGCGGGTGTGCAGACCGGCACGGCGGGCCTGGCTACCGGCATCATGACGACCTATTGGGGGCTGAACGTCTATGCCTCACTGGTCGTATCACTGTTGCTGATGCTGGTGATCGGTTTCATCAACGGCTACCTGGTGACCCGGACGGGGTTGCCGAGCTTCATCATCACGCTCGGCATGTTCCTCGCCCTGCAAGGCGTCAACCTGGGCGTCACCAAACAGGTGACGAACTCGGTGCAGGTGAACAATCTCGACCTGGTCCCCGGCTACCACGTGCTCAACGACATCCTGGGTAGCACGGTGACCATAGCCGGACAGGACTTTCCCATCACCGTCATCTGGTGGATCGGGTTCACCATTCTGGCCTCGTGGGTGTTGCTGAAGACGCGGTTCGGCAACTGGATCTTCGCCACCGGCGGCGACCCTGCTGCCAGTAAGAACGTCGGCGTCCCGACCGGACGCACCACGATCGCGCTGTTCATGATCACGTCGGCCTTCGCCTGGTTCCTCGGCAACTCGCTGATCCTGCGGGGTGGCACATTGCAGGCTCAGTTCGGCATCGGCAACGAGCTGATCTTCATCGTCGCGGCAGTGATCGGTGGTTGCCTTTTGACCGGCGGGCTCGGGTCGGCGATCGGAGCGTCGCTCGGTGCATTGATCTTCGGCATGACCCAGCAGGGCATCGTCTATGCCGGATGGAACTCCGACTGGTTCAAGCTCTTCGTCGGGGTGATGTTGTTGCTCGCCGTGCTCACCAACCAATTCGTCCGGCGGCTGGCCGAACAGACCAGGAGGTAGCGCGAGATGACACACATCGATGTCGAAGAGGTCGGCGACGAGCGGCCATCGGGCGACGAGGTTCCCATGCTGGAGATCCGCAACGTCACGAAGATGTTCGGCAGCGTGATCTCGCTGGCGGACGTCTCGACCAGTGTGCGCTCCGGTCAGGTCACCTGCGTGCTCGGCGACAACGGCGCAGGCAAGTCGACGTTCATCAAAATCCTTTCCGGCGTCTACCAGCCGGACCAGGGCGAGCTGCTGATCGACGGCAAGCCGGTGCGGCTGCACTCACCGCGCGAAGCGCTGGACCACGGCATCGCCACCGTCTTCCAGGATCTGGCGATGGTGCCGCTGATGGCCATCTGGCGCAATTTCTTCCTCGGCTCCGAGCCGACGAAGGGGTGGGGACCGTGGCGCCGGTTCGACGCCGAGAAGGCGAAGCGGATCACTCGCTCCGAGATGGCCGAGATGGGCATCGACATCCGCGACCCGGACCAGCCGGTGGGCACGCTGTCCGGCGGCGAACGGCAGTCGGTCGCGATCGCCCGGGCGGTGCACTTCGGCGCGCGGCTGCTCATTCTCGACGAGCCCACCTCAGCGCTCGGGGTGAAGCAGGCCGGTGTCGTGCTGAAGTACATCGTGCAGGCGCGCGACAAAGGGCTGGCCGTCATCTTCATCACGCACAACCCGCACCATGCGTATCCGGTCGGCGACCGGTTCCTGCTGCTCAAGCGCGGCAAGAGCCTGGGTGACTTCGCCAAGTCGGACATCGACCTCGGCGAGCTGACCCGGATGATGGCCGGCGGCGCAGAGTTGGAGCAGTTGGCGCACGAACTGGAAGGGGACGGATCCCAGACATCCGCCGCCGGCGAGTCGTTGCTGCAGGACACCCAGTCGCTCGGCGAGTGACCGGAAGCTATCCACGGATGGGACAGCAGATGCCAGTACGGGTCGGCGTGATCGGCGTCGGTGTGATGGGCGCCGAACACGCGCGGTTGCTCACCCACGACGTGCCGGGCGCGGCGGTGGCAGCGGTGTTCGACGTGGTGGCATCTCGGGCGGAGTTGGTGGCAGCTGCCTGTGCTGCCCGCGCCATGGACGACCCGATGGTGCTGATCAAGGACACCGGCGTGGACGCGGTACTGGTCGCGTCGTCGGACCCGACGCATGAGGAATTCGTGCTCGCCGCGGTGGCGGCCGGAAAGCCGGTGCTGTGTGAGAAGCCGCTGGCGCCGGAGCTGGCCGGCTGCCGGCGCATCCTCGACGCCGAGCTCGAGGCCGGTCGGCGGCTGGTCAGCGTCGGGTTCATGCGCCGCTTCGACCCCGGTTACCGGCAGCTTCGCAGCACGCTGACCGCCGGCCGGATCGGTGCACCGTTGCTGTTGCACTGCGTGCATCGCAACGTCGCCGCACTCAGCGGTCAGCAGGCAGAAGCAGCCATCACCGGATCCGCGGTGCACGAGATGGATGTGACCCGTTGGCTGCTCGGCGAGGAGATCACCGAGGTGAGCGTGCACCGGCCACGCTCGTCCCGGCTTGCTGGGGGGGCGCAGGATCCGATCGTGGTACTGCTGCGCTCCGCGAACGGGGTGCTGGTCGACGTCGAGGTGTTCCTCAACGCCGGCTACGGCTACGACGTGCGGTGCGAGCTGGTCGGCGAGACCGGCGCCGTCACCCTCGATGCACCGCCGGCGACGGTGCTGCGCAGCTCCGGGCAGGAGGGCCGCGGAGTGCCGGCCGACTGGCGGCCACGATTCGCCGAGGCCTATCGGCTGGAATTGTCGGACTGGGTCGCTGCGGTCGCCGCCGGACGGCCCAGCGCCGCGGCCAGCACGTGGGACGGGTACCTGGCGACCGCAGCTGCCGAGGCGGGGGTGCGCGCACTGCACAGCGGCAACACCGAACACGTGGACGTGCCCGAGCCGCCGGCGATGTATCGATGACCGACTTGCTCACGGTGGGGCGGGTCGGCGTCGACCTGTATCCGGAACAGAGCGGCGTGCCGCTGCACCAGGTGACGACATTTGCCCGGTCGCTCGGTGGTACCGCCACCAACGTTGCCGTGGGCGCCGCGCGGCTGGGCCGATCCACTGCGGTGCTGACCAAGGTCGGACCGGACGACTTCGGCACCTACGTGCGCACCGCGCTGGCCGACTTCGGAGTCGACCCGTCGCACGTCGGCACTGCGGCAGACTTGCTCACGCCGGTGGTGTTCTGCGCCCTGGACCCGCCGGAGGACCCGCCGCTGCTGTTCTACCGGCTGCCGACGGCGCCGGATCTCACGCTCACCGCGACTGACGTGCCGTGGGACCTGGTGGCCGAGGTCCCGGTCTTCTGGGTGACCGGCACCGGCGCGTCCACCGAGCCGGCGCGACAGACCCAGCTGGACATGCTGGCCCACCGCGGGCGACCCGCATCGGGCTCCGGGCGGTGGACGGTGCTCGACCTGGACTGGCGGCCGATGTTCTGGGCTTCCCCGGACGAGGGGCGTCGGGAGTACCAGCGGATGCTGCCCTTCGCCACGGTGGTGGTGGGCAACCGAGCCGAAGCGGAGGTCGCCGTGGGCACCGCGGATCCGCACGAGGCTGCCACCCGCTTGCTGGCCTACGGCGCAGAGTTGGCGGTGGTGAAGATGGGAGCCGACGGCGTGCTCGTGGCGACCGCCGACGGGATGACGACCGTCGCACCGCAGCGGGTGCGGGTGGTCTGCGGGCTCGGCGCCGGCGACGCCTTCGGTGGCGCACTGGTGCACGGTCTGCTCAGCGGCTGGTCAGCGGTGCGCTGCGCGCGGTACGCGAACGCGGCCGGCGCGATTGTCGCATCCCGCTTGGCCTGCGCCGACGCGATGCCGACGATCAACGAGCTCGACGCGATGGTGGGCACTGCCGAGGTCGGAGGGCCGGACTGATGCCGGCGGTCACCGACCAGCAGTGGCAGACACTGCTGGAGACGCGCAGCACCCGGCCGGGTGCGGTCGCCGAGGCGTACGCGCAGCGGCGCCGCCGCGACGAGATTCTCACCGACCGCGGCACGCTGTTCCTGATCGCTGCCGATCATCCGGCCCGCGGCGCGTTGCGCGCCGGAGAGGACGGCCTGGCGATGGCCGACCGGCGCAGCCTGCTGGAGCGGATGGTGACCGCACTGTCGCACCCGGACGTGGACGGGGTGCTCGGTTCTCCCGATGTCGTCGAGGAGTTGCTGCTGCTCGGTGCGCTCGAGGGCAAGGTGGTCATCGGGTCGATGAACCGCGGCGGTCTCGACGGCGCCAGCTGGACGATCGACGACCGGTTCACCGGCTACGACGCGGCAGGGATCAAGGCATGTCGTCTCGACGGCGGGAAGATGCTGCTGCGTATCGACGACGAGGACGCGGCGACTGCGACGACACTGCAGGCCTGCGCGCAGGCGGTCAGCGAGCTCGCCGAGCGCGAGCTGATCGCGATGGTGGAGCCGTTGCCGTATCGCCGTGATGTCTCCGGAGCACTCGTCCTGCAGCGCGACGCCGCCGCACTCTGCCGCGCACTGACCGTCGCGTCCGCACTCGGCCGGACCAGTGCGTACACCTGGCTCAAGACGCCGGCGTGTGACGAACCGGAGCAGGTGTACGCGGCGACCACGCTGCCCTGTGTCGTCCTGGGCGGCGTGCCCGGACCCGACTTCGCCGAGCAGGTGGCGTCGTGGGGCCGGACGTTGCGCCAACCGGTGGTGCGTGGCCTGGTCGTCGGGCGGACCGTGCTGTACCCGGAGGGCGGCGACGTGTTCGGCACGGTCGACGCAGCGGCAAAGGTGCTGCGAGCTGTTACGGAGAACCCATGAGCCGATCCGGCATGAACATCCACCGTCCCTTCGACGGATTCCCGGTCACCCTGGCACCCGCGGAAGCCGGTTGGACCTACTCGGGCCTACAGGTGCTACAGCTGCCGGCGGACGGCTCGGTCGAGCTGGAATTGGCCGGCGAGGCATTCGCGCTCCCCCTGTCGGGCGGTTACACCGTCGACATTGCCGGCGGGGAGACGTTCACGCTGCACGGACGCGAATCGGTGTTCGCGGGCACCAGCGACTTCGCCTACATCGGCCGCGACACCCGGTTCACCCTGCACAGCCCCAGCGGCGGAGAGATTGCACTGCCCTCCGCCCGGTGCGATACCAAGCTGCCGGCCCGCTACGGCGCCGCGGCCGACGTTGCCGTTGAGACGCGGGGCGCCGGGGCGTCGACGCGGCAGGTGCGAAATTTCGGCACGCCGGAGGGCTGGCCGCACGCCGAACGGCTGATGTGCTGCGAGCTGATCACTCCGCCGGGCAATTGGTCGAGCTACCCGCCGCACAAGCATGACCGCAGCGCACCGTGTGCGGTCGCCAACGAGGAGATCTACTACTACCGGATCGACGGTGCCGGCGGGTTCGGGTTGCACCGCACCTACACCGACGAGACGCACGAAGCGGCCGGGCTGCAGCGGCTCGATGAGACGCTCGTGGTGCGCGATGGCGACGTGGTATTGATCCCGTACGGCTATCACGGCCCGTGCGCCGCCGCGCCCGGCTACCCGATGTATTACTTGAACGTGCTCGCCGGCCCTGGCAAGGATCGGTCGATGGACTTCTGCGACGACCCGGCGCACGCCTGGATCCGGGCGAGCTGGACGGCGGAGGCGAAGGCATGAAGCTGACTACAGCCCAAGCGCTCACCCGGTGGATGATCGCGCAACGGTCGGAATTGCTGGACGGCACCGAGGTGCCGCTGTTCGCTGGAGTGTTCGCCATCTTCGGGCACGGCAACGTGCTCGGTCTGGGCACCGCGCTGCACGAGGTGCGCGACCAGCTACCTACCTGGCGGGGGCAGAACGAGCAGGGGATGGCGCTGGCCGCCGTCGGCTACGCGAAGGCCACCGACCGCCGTCAGGTGATGGCGGCGACCTCGTCGATCGGTCCGGGCGCGCTGAACATGGTCACCGCGGCCGGCCTCGCCCATGCGAACCGGCTTCCGGTGCTGTTGCTGCCGGGTGACACGTTCACCGGGCGGGCGCCGGACCCGGTGCTGCAGCAGGTCGAGCACTACGGCGACGGCACCATCAGCGTGAACGACGCCTTCCGCCCGGTGTCGCGCTACTTCGACCGGATCAACCGCCCGGAGCAGCTGCTCGGCGTATTGCCGCAGGTCGCCCGGGTGCTCACCGACCCTGCCGACTGCGGGCCGGTGATCCTGGCGCTCCCGCAGGATGTGCAGGCCGAGGAGTTCGACTTCCCGGCCGCCATGTTCCAGCCGCGACTGCACCGCGTCCCCCGCGCGCGGCCGGACCACCTCGCACTGGGCGAGGCGGTTGCGGTCATCCGCGCGGCGCGCCGGCCGTTACTGATCTGCGGTGGCGGCGTGCGGTATTCCGGTGCGCAACAGGCACTGCTCGACCTGGCGCAGGCGCATCACGTCCCGGTCGCCGAGACTCCGGCCGGACGCACCGTGCTGCCGGATCCACACCCGGCCAATGCCGGGCCGCTGGGCACGATCGGCGCGGCCTCGGCCAATGCGCTGGCTGCCGATGCGGACGTCGTCATCGCGGTGGGTACAAGGCTGCAGGACTTCACCACGTCCTCGTGGAGCGTCTTTGGCGCGGGCATGCGGTTGATCACGGTCAACGCGGCCCGCTTCGACGCGGTGAAGCACGCGGCACACGCGCTCGTCGGCGACGCCCGGGAATGCCTGACCGAACTGGACGCGGCACTGCACAACTGGTGCGTCGAGGACGAGTGGTGGCAGCGCGCAGCGACCGAGCGGCAACGGTGGGACCAGCACATCGACGCGTTGCGGGCCGGTACCGCGCCGGACGGCGCGCTGAGTTACGCGCAGGTGGTCGGTGTGGTCAACGACGCCAGCGGCGCGGACGACTACGTGCTCGGGTCATCCGGCGGGATACCCGGCGAGCTCAACGGTGGCTGGCGAACTGGCCCGGCGACCGCTGGGCCGACGATGGATCTGGAGTACGGCTTCTCCTGCATGGGTTACGAGGTGGCCGGGCCATGGGGCGCCGCGATGGCGCGCCGCGGCACCCACCCGGACGGCCTGGTCACCGCGCTGCTCGGCGACGGCTCGTACCTCATGCTCAACTCGGAACTGTTCTCTGCGGCGTTCGCCGGACACCCGTTCGTCGCCGTGGTCTGTGACAACGACGGGTACGCGGTGATCGACCGACTGCAGACCGGCCAGGGCGGCGCAGGCTTCAACAACCTGTTCACCGACGCGCGCGGACCGGGTGCTGTACCCGGCGGGGTGCGGGTGGACTTCGCCGCGCACGCAAGATCGCTGGGCTGCGCAGTCGTCGACGTGCCCGCCGGAGGTGGCCCGGCCGAGCTGCGCGCCGGTTACCTGCAGGCCCGCGAGACGGCGCGCGCCGAGAGCCGTCCGGTGGTCGTGCTGTGCCGGGTGCATCCGAGCACCTGGACGGAGTCCGGGGCGTGGTGGGAGGTGGGCGTGCCGGCTGGGCTCAGCGGCCACGCCGACTACGCAGCCCACAAGCAGGCGCAGCTGCGCTGGACCGCACCGTAGCGCTCGTCAGGCGGCGCGGCTGAGCAGCAGCCGGTTGGTTGCCGCGGCGTATTCGTCGGCGACCCGTACGGCCAGATCTTCGCGACCCTCGTCCAGCAGCAGGTTCACCCGGTAGGTGTACTCGTCACGCAGCTCGGCCAGCCGTGCGGCGGTGTCGGTCGTGTCGGTGGTGCTCGGCGTCATTCGCAATCTCTCTTTACTCGGTGGACCTTCAATCGGTGTAACAACGGCAGCCGGCTCGGCATTCGGCCTCAGGATGTGAGCTGCCCTACCCGGTCGGTACGACGACCCAGCTGCCGGTGCTCGCGGACTCGGCGATGGCCTCGACGATCTGCGCACTGCGCACGGCGTCCGCGGCGCTCGCACCGTGCGGCACGCCGGTTTCGATCGACGTCACGAACCGGGCCGCCTCGATCACCTTCAGGTCGTCATAGCTCATCGCGATCCCGGCGGCGGGCTGGAACGGCGCGACCTCCCCCTCGCCCGGTCCGACGAAGACGGTGCTCACCGGCCGGTTGAGGTAGCCGGGGCCGGTGCTCAGCTGCAGCTCCCCCATCCGGCGGAAGTCCCACGCCAGCAGACCTTCGGTGCCGCGGATCTCGAAGCCGTAATTGTTCTGGTCGCCGACGCTCACCCGGCTGGCCTCCAGGGAGCCGCGAGCCCCGGAATCGAAGCGCAGCAGGCATGCGGCCCAGTCCTCGTTCTGCACTGGACCGAGCTCGCCGCCCTCGGCGATCGCGTAGTGGCTTCCGGTGCTGGTCGGTCGCGGACGCTGGCTGATCACCGTCGCGGTGTCGGCAACCAACTCCGACACCGCGCCGAGCAGGTACTCGGCCAGATCGGCTCCGTGCGAGACGAGATCACCGAGCACGCCGGAGCCGCCGAGGCCGCGTTCGAAACGCCACGACAACGCACCGGACGGATGCGCGGCGTAGTCGGTGAAGAGCCGGAACCGGGCGCTCGTCACGTGCCCGATCGCGCCGGTCCGGATCAACTCTCGCGCATGGGCCACCGCCGGCGCGTTGCGATAGTTGAAGCCAACTGTGCACTGCACGCCGGCCGCTGTCACCGCATCGGCCACCGCTATCGCGTCCGCGGCGCTGAGGCCCACCGGCTTCTCGATCCAGAGCTGCTTGCCTGCCTCCGCCACCGCGACGCCGATCTCCCGGTGCAGGAAGTTCGGTGCGGTGACGCTGACCGCGTGCACCCGCTCGTCAGCGAGGACGTCGCGCCACTGAGCTGTGCCGGCGACGAACCCGTAGCGGTTCAGCGCATCGGCCCGTCGCTGCGCATCTGCCTCCGCGACCCAGATCAGCTCGGGCCGGCGACCGATGGCGGGATAGTGCTGCGGCAGCCGGGCGTACGCACGTGCGTGCACCTCGCCCATCCAGCCGAAGCCCACCACAGCCACGCCCAGCCCGGCGTGCGCAGCCATCTTCAGCCGACCGATGCGGTGAGGAACTCGATGCTGCGCCGTACGTCGGCGATCGGACCGGTGCCCGGCGCCGGCGCGCTGGCCAGGGCGGCGTCCTGCTCCAGCACATACCACCCCGAATAGCCGGCCTGCTGCAGCGCCCGCACCACCCCGGCGATGTCCACATCGCCGGCGCCCAACGGCGTGTAGAGGCCGGCGCGCACCGCCTCCAGGTAGCTGATCGCCTCGCTGGACACCCGCGCGGCGACCTGCGCCGACACATCCTTCAGGTGCACGTGGGAGACCCGATCGGCCGCCAACGCCAACAGCTCGGCCGGCTGCATGCCGCCGATGAGCAGGTGCCCGGTATCCAGGCAGAGCGGCACATCGCAGGTCTCGAGCAGGCGCAGCACCGAGTCCCGGCCCTCGATCGCGGTGCCGACGTGAGGATGCAGCGCGCTGCGCAGACCGTGCTCACCGGCGACCTGCTGCAGTCGGTGCAGGGTGCGCAGCAGTACCGGCCACTGCTCCTCGGTGAGCCGTACCTTGCGGTCATAGCTGCCGTCCGCGGACTGGGCGGCGAACACGACCACCTCAGCACCAGCAGCGGCCAGCGTCGCGATGGCTGCGGTCGCCTCGATCAGGTCTGGTTGCGGGTCGACATGCATCGGCACGGGGAGGAATCCGCCGACGAGCTGCAGGTCGTAGGGCCGCAGCGTTGCCTTCACTTCCTCAGGCGTCGCACCCAGGTACCCGGTCGGGCCCAGTTCGGTGGCCCGCAATCCGAGCGCCCGCATCTCGCTCAGTACCCGGTCCGCGGGCAGCTCGATGCCCCACTCGGGTGCTTCGCTGACGCCCCAGGAGATCGGCGCGCCGGCAATGCGAGTTCTGAGTTGGCGCGCGACCACGGACCCTCCTTGGTGCGGACGAATTAGCGAGCAGGTACTAGAGCGCTCTAGTGATTCCAGTATGGTGAGCACGCCGGAGTGCTGTCAACGCAGCCCGAGAGGTCTCTCATGCCAGCGTCACGAGGTGGGTCGGGTCGCCGGCCGACGTTGCAGGACGTTGCCGATCGCGCCGGTGTTTCCCGGGCCCTCGTGTCGATCGTGATGCGCGACGTGCCCGGAGCCGGTCCGGCTACCCGGCAACGAGTACGGGCCGTCGCCGCCGAGCTCGGCTACCGCCCGGACAGTCGCGCGCGACTGCTGGCCGGACGCAGCACCAAACTGCTCGGCGTCACGCTGGCGCTGCACAACCCGTTTCACGCCGACCTCGCCGAGAGCATCTACGCCGCTGCCGAGCCGGCCGGGTACGAGGTGGTGCTGAGCGCCATCTCCGGCTCGCGTAGCCCGGCGCAGGCACTGGATCGGCTGCTGTCCTATCGCTGCGAGGCCGCACTGCTGCTGGGTGCGTTGGTGCCGCGCGCGACCTTGCGCTCCTTGGCCGCACAACTGCCGGTGGTCGTGGTCGGCCAGCCGGTCCGGCAGTCCAACGACTCCGGCGCCGTCGACGTCATCCGGGTATCCGGCGAGGCAGGCATGCGACTTGCGGTCGACCACCTCGTCGAGCTCGGGCACCGCCGCATCGTGCACGTGGACGGCGCCGGCTCCCCCGGCGCGGCAGAGCGCCGCCGGGGCTACCAGCACGCGATGCGCCGGCACCGGCTCGCCACTGTGGCGCGGGTGCTGCCGGCCGGGGATCGCGAGGAGGACGGCGCGGCGGCAGCCGAGCGACTGCTGCGCCGCGGTCTACCCGATGCAGTGCTGACCTACAACGACCGCAGCGCCGTCGGCCTGCTCGATGTCTTCGCCCGTAGCGGGGTATCGGTGCCCGAGGACGTCTCGGTGGTCGGCTACGACGACAGCCAGGTCGCCCGGCTGCCCTACCTGCAGCTGACCACCGTCAGCCAGGACGTCCAGGCCTTGGGCTGCGCCGCGGTGCAGCGCGCACTGGGCCGACTGTCCGCGGCGCCCGTCGCTGCACGGCAGCTGCTGCTGCCACCACATCTGGTCGTGCGCGGCACCACACGGCGGAAATGACTGCCGCGGATCATGGCGATGCGCTGACGCCCTTTCCGGGCTGTGGAACCGGCGCACTCATCCGGCGCGCCCGGACCGTCGAGTAAGGTCCGCGAGCGGAACGGCCCGTCGCGGATCGGAGAGAAAACAGTGCACCAACCGAGGGTCAACCCGTGATCAGCAAGGTGCTCGTCGCCAACCGTGGTGAGATCGCCGTTCGCGTGATTCGGGCCTGCCGGGACGCCGGCTATTCGTCTGTCGCGGTCTATGCCGAGCCCGATCGCGATGCGGTGCACGCCCGGATGGCTGACGAGGCCTATGCGCTCGGCGGCACCACCCCGGCCGACTCCTACTTGATGATCGACAAGGTGGTCGCGGCCGGGGTCCGGGCAGGGGCAGACGCGGTGCATCCGGGCTACGGCTTCCTGTCCGAGAACGCCGACTTCGCGCAGGCGGTGCTGGACGCCGGGATGACCTGGATCGGGCCGCCACCGCAGGCCATCCGCGACTTGGGCGACAAGGTCACGGCTCGTCATATCGCGTTGCAGGCCGGCGCTCCGCTCGTCCCCGGTACGAAGGATCCTGTCGCCGGCGCCGAGGAAGTAGTCGCCTTCGCGCAGGAGCACGGACTGCCGGTCGCCATCAAGGCGGCGTTCGGCGGGGGTGGCCGCGGCCTGAAGATCGCCCGGACCATGGAGGAGATTCCGCACCTGTACGACAGTGCGGTGCGCGAGGCGGTTGCCGCGTTCGGTCGCGGCGAATGCTTCGTGGAGCGCTACCTGGACCGCTCCCGGCACGTCGAGGCGCAGGTGCTCGCCGACCAGCACGGCAACGTCATCGTGGTCGGCACCCGGGACTGCTCGTTGCAGCGGCGCAACCAGAAATTGGTCGAAGAGGCACCGGCTCCGTTCCTCAGCGACGAGCAGCGCGCCACCATTCACTCCTCCGCCAAGGCGATTTGCAAGCAGGCCGGCTACGTGGGCGCCGGAACCGTCGAGTACCTGGTCGGCAGCGACGGCGTGATCAGCTTCCTCGAAGTGAACACCCGGCTGCAGGTCGAGCACCCGGTCACCGAGGAGACCACCGGCATCGACCTGGTGCGCGAACAGTTCCGCGTCGCCGACGGCGAGGCGCTGCGGTTCACCGAGGATCCAGCACCGCGCGGGCACGCTTTCGAGTTCCGCATCAACGGCGAGGACCCGGGGCGTAACTTCCTGCCCGCACCCGGGACGGTCACCAGGTACGTCGAGCCGAATGGTCCGGGGGTGCGCGTCGACTCCGGCATCGAAGCGAACTCGGTGGTCGGCGGGGCGTTCGACTCGCTGTTGGCGAAGCTGATCGTGTGGGGTGAGAGCCGGGCCGAGGCATTGGCGCGCTCGCGGCGCGCGCTCGGCGAGATGGTGGTCGACGGCATGGCCACCGCGCTGCCGTTCCACCGGGCGGTGGTGTCCGACGAGGCGTTCACCGCAGAACCGTTCACCGTGTTCACCCGGTGGATCGAGACCGAGTTCGAGAACACCATTGCGCCGTTCGACGGGGCCGGGCCTGCAGCCGCGGAGGCCGGCCCACGGGAGACCATCGTCGTCGAGGTCGGCGGCAAGCGGCTGGAGGTGTCCCTGCCGGTCGGGTTCGGCGCCGGCGGCAGCGCTCGCAAGGCGGCGCCGAAGCGGCGCTCGGCAGCCAAAGCCTCGGCGGCCGCGTCCGGTGACGCGCTGACCGCCCCGATGCAGGGCACCATCGTCAAGGTTGCCGTCAGCGAGGGCGATACGGTCGCCGCGGGTGACCCCGTGGTGGTGCTCGAGGCGATGAAGATGGAGCAGCCCATCACCGCGCACAAGGCCGGCACCGTCTCCGGGTTGACCGCCGAGGTGGGCGCCGTCGTCACCTCCGGCTCGGTCATCTGCGAGCTCAAGGATTGATCGCCGCTGTCCTGCAGCGAGGTGTTCGGCTGGACGGCCGAGGCCTACCGGGTCGAGCCGAACCTGGTCGTGCCGATGCGCCGCGTCGACGGCACTGCGGTGGTCGTCAAGGTGGTGCGCGCCGATGCGCTCCACCCGGGCGAGTATGCCGGGGAGCGTGATGCGCTGCGGCACTACGCCGCTCTCCCGCCGTCTGCGGGCGTTCGCGCCGAACGGCTGCTGGAGGCCGACGACGAGCTGACGCTGCTCGAGCTGGAGCAGGTCGCCGGCCAGCGGCTCGACACCGGTTGGCCGGCTGCCCACGACGATGCCGACGTGATGGCCGCGCTGGCCCGCACCATGCGGTCGCTGTGGGCGCCGCCGGCAATCGACGCGTCGTGGCGGGAGTTGCCGCGGTGGATGCGCGCGCTAGAGGCACCTGCGGCGGGCATCGACACGAGGGTGCTGAGGCGGGCCGAGCACCTCGGCCGGGAGCTGCAGCAAGGCGTGGCTCCGGTGGTGCTGCATGGCGATCTGCACCACGAGAACGTGTTCCGGCAGGAGGATGGCGGGCTGGTCGTCATCGACCCGAAGGGCATCCTCGGCGCGCCGGGCTTCGATGTCGGCGCGGCGCTGTGGAACCCGGGTGGCGTCCTCGAACATCCGCACCCGGACCGGCTGACCGCAACACGTCTCGAGGTGCTGGCCGCGGAGCTGGCGATGGACCGCGCCGAGGTCCAAGCGTGGGGCTGGGTCGCGGCGGTCCTGTCCGCCGCCTGGGAGGCGCAGGACGGCGCGGACCCGTCGTCGACGCTCCGCGTTGCCGAGCTGATCGGCAGTCCGATCAGGTGAGGGGCTGCTCCTCGTCCTCGTCGATGACGTGCACCGCAGCCTCTTCGGCACTGGACCCGAAGCCTGCCGGGCCGACGTCCGCGGCCACTTCGTCGGACTCCTCGTCGCTGTGCGCGCCCTCATCGGGTGCCACCAGCCGCCCGGCCCGCGGGTCGGCGTCCTCGTCTGCGGTGTCCTCGCTCAGCTCGTCGCCGGCGAGCTCTTCGGCACCGACGTCGGGCTCCTCCTCGGCCAGTTTCTGGTCGAGCGACTCACCCTCGAGCTGCTCCTCCTCGGTGGTGCCGAAGCGGGTGGCCTTGGGCTCGTAGTCCGGCGGCGAGTAGTCGGTCTCGGCGTCCTCGTCCGGCGCCTGCCCGGACAGGGTGTCCTCGGCTTCCGTGGTGTAGGTCTGGTCGTCGTCGGGGTCGCTGCCGGCCTCATACACGTCGTCGCCGAAGCTCGAATCAGTCATGGCTCTACTCAATCACGACAGCGACGCGGCTAGGTCGTCGGGCGGCTGGTGATTCTCTCGATGGCGGCGGCGCGCTGTCCGGCCAGCGAGGCCATCTCCTCGGCCCGGGTCCGGACGTGCTCGGCATCGGCCGCGTGCGAGAAGACCATCGCCCAGCCTCCCTCGCCTTCCAGCGCCGGCACCCGCTCGACGAGCTGGGCATGCGCGACCCGATGCGTGCCCAGGAATTCGAACTCGGCGTTGACCACTGCCACGCTCACATGTTCGGCGGGCAACCCCATGACGGAGTTGGCAATGGCCTCCGCGTGCGCGCCGAATACGACAGCTGCTCGCTGGGTCAGCTTGGCTCGTTCCAGCGCTTCCGGTGAGAGATCGGGCACGCCGGCAAGCTTACTTTCGTCGCTCCAGGCGCGCCCGCACCGGCGTGATGATCGTGAGGGCGTCGGTCAGCACCCGGTGACGCCTGGAGCTGAGTGTCGCGCAGGTCAGAAGGGTGGCGGGTCGGGATCGTCGGTTGACTCGGCCGGGCCGGCAGGCCGGGTCGGCTCGGGCTCGACCGTGGTCGGTAGCGGACTTGGTTTGGTGCGGTAGGTGTGGCCGGTGGGGCTGGTCCAGACCGTTGACCCGTCGGGCTGTCGTTGCGGTTGCCAGTGGGCGAGGTGTTTGCAGCGGTGATGCCGCCGACATAAGGGGTGCAGGTTGCCTGGGCAGGTGGCTCCGCCGTCGCTGGCCGCCTTCAGGTGGTCCAGGTCGCAGGCGACGGCGGGGCGGGTGCAGGAGGCGAAGGTGCAGGTTTGGTCGCGGGCGATGATGAACGCTGCTAGGCGGGCCGGTGGCCGATACGTCCTACTGCCGTAGTCCAGCAGCCGGCCGTGAGTCGTCGGTGAGCAACCGCCGCCACGTGCCGGTGTCGTCTTTCGCGATGCGTCGGGCCATCGGCGGCGGGGATCGGGCCGTACCCGGCCAACTCACCGGGTTGTTCGTCCAGGCCGAGCAGGGTCGATGGCGGCGACGGTGAGTTGCACCGCCGGCCGCGCCCCATGCCGACGCGTCAGGGCCGGGTCGGTCAGCGCGGAGTCGGCCAGGGTGACCAGCGCATCCGCGCGACGCTGATCCGCCGACCGGCTGTCCCCGCCGTTGCCGAAGATGGTCTCGCAGGCGATCGCGTCGATCGCGGTCAGCACCGTGGCCGCGCCGTCCGCCGGGAGGTAGGCCCACAGCTGGGCCATGCCGTGCAGGTCGGGGGTGAGCACCACCCGCCGCTGCTCCACCGCATCGGCATGCCGCTCCGCCTCACCCTTGGGATCCAGCAGCCAGCACCGCCCGCGCGACGAGCGCTGCGGAACTGGCTGACCGTCTGCTCCCCGCCGCGCTCCAGCACCCGCTCCTCGACCGCCCGGGCCACATCCGCGATCGAGGCTGCATGACGGCCGACGCGAGCAGCTCGGCGTGCCGGGCGGTGATGTCCCCGGCCCGCAACGCCGCCAACGTCTTCCGCAGCGTGGTGGTGAGCAGCTCCGCCCGGTGCACGTGGGTCGCGGCGGTGGCCGGCGCGATGCGCAGGACCGCGGCGATCTCCTGGATCGACCACTTCTCGTTGCTCGGGTCGTCCCGGGAGATGGCGGCGAACAGCTCGATCTGCCGGGCCGCGTCGAACCCGGCTTGCCGGCGCAGCACCACCAGCAGATCGACTCGACCGATATCCGACAGACTCGAGAGTTTCGCGAACTGGGCGGCGTGCACCGAATCCGGGCGTCGGCGCCAGCTCCGCCAGTGCGGCGATGGAGTCGTCGGGGAGGGTCAGCACATCCACCGGCGACGGCACATACCCCTCGCCACTAGTCGCTGTTGCTCCCCGTCGTGCATGACCCAATTTTAGATGCCGAGGCACCGACAATTTCGGGCTATCCACAGACCCAATCTCGAAAGAGTTTTCCCTTACCGCATAAGGCAAAACGCCAGTCTCGCAACGCAACAGATGACCGCAGGACCGAAGCGAAAACCGCAACCCGACAGCGCAACCAGAAGCCCCTCGCATCCGTCGCTGCCGCAGTAAACCGAACCACGCCGAAACTGCACCCGATAGCGCGAACCAAACAGCCACGCATCCGTCGCTGCCGCAGTAAACCGAACCGAGCGGGAACCGCACCCCACGCCAACAACCAGGAATTCAATCCAAATCGTCGTGCGTCATCAGCCGGCGCGCGGCCTCGGTGACCGATCCGGACAGCGACGGATACACCGAGAAGGTCGCGGCTACCTCGTTGACGGTCAAACCGCGCTGCACCGCCAACGTCACCGGCAGGATCAGCTCCGACGCCTGCTGCGCGACGACCACGCCGCCGACCACCACGCCGGTCGCCGGGCGGCAGAAGATCTTCACGAAACCGTCGGTCTGGCCCTGCATCTTTGCGCGTGGATTGGTCGCGATGGGCAGCATCACCGAGCGGGCCGGAACCTCACCGGATGCCACCGCGGAGGCGCTCACCCCTACCGTGGCAATCTCCGGATGCGTGAAGACCGTCGCCGCGACCGTCTTGAGCCGCAGCGGCGCGACCGCCTCACCCAGCGCGTGCCACATCGCGATGCGCCCCTGCATCGCCGCCACCGAGGCGAGCAGCAGCAACCCGGTGCAGTCGCCGGCCGCATAGATTCCCGCCGCGCCGGTGCGCGAGACCCGGTCCACCGCGACATAGCCGCGCTCGTCCACCGTGATTCCTACGTTCGCCAAGCCGAGGTCGGCCGTTGCCGGTACCGAGCCGACGCAGATCAGAGCGTGCGAGCCGCGCACCGTCCGGCCGTCGACGAGCTCGACCTCGACCCCGGATGAACCGTCGCGCCGGACGGAGGCCGCGCGGGCCCGCTTCATCAGCCTTCCGCCACGCGTGGTGAACACGTTCTCGATCACCTCGGCAGCGTCGGCGTCCTCCCCGGGCAGCACCCGATCTCGACTCGACACAAGGGTGACCGGGACGCCCAGCTCGCTGTAACCGCTGGCGAACTCGGCGCCGGTCACCCCGGAGCCGATGACGACCAGGTGTTCCGGCAGCTCGGTGAGGTCGTAGAGCTGCCGCCACGAGAGGATGCGGTCTCCGTCAGCAGGGCTACCGGTCAGCTCGCGCGGTGTGCCGCCGGTGGCAATCAGCACGACATCCGCCTCGACCTGGTCGGTCACCGAGCCGGACGCGTCGAGGACGTCGATGAGCCGGGCCCGGGCCGGTTGTGACTCGGCGAACCGACCGGTGCCGGAGTGGATGGTGACGCCGTCGCGTAGCAGCCGGGCCTCGATATCACTCGACTGCTTCGCGGCCAGCGTCTTGATCCGCTGGTTCATCGCGGACATGTCGACGGTGACCGCGCCGGCGTCCTGGGTGCGCAAGCCGAGCGCGGACGCGTCGCGGAACGACGTCACAGCGTCGCTGGTCGCGATCAGCGACTTGCTCGGCACGCAGTCGAAGAGCACACAAGCGCCGCCGGGGCCGTCACGGTCGATGACCGTGACCTCGCCGCCGAGTTGGGCGGCCACCAGGGCAGCCTCGTAACCGGCCGGGCCGCCGCCGAGTATCGCGATGCGCGTCACGGCAGCCATTCTCGCCGACCGAGCATGCACCGCGTGCACAGGGTTGTTTCGACCGGCCGGCGGTGATCGCCGGAGCACCGCGGCGGCGTGCGGCTCGGCGCGGGCATCCATCTGCGCGGGCCGAGGACTGCCGCGCCGGACGTTTCGGCGATATGGTCTAGACCACTCCTGTCATCCCCCCACGAGGAGCCTGCCGTGCACATCTCCCTGCATCGTCCCCGCGCTCGTCTCGCACTCGTCCTGCTCGGTATCGCCATCCTGGTTCTCGCCCTGGCCACCACCAGACGCGGACCGACGGCCGGCGCCGGTCCGTCGAACTCGGTGCAGACGCTGGGCGCCGACCTCGACGCGATCCTCGCCGACCCGAGCATGTCCGGCTCGTCGGAGTCGGTCACCGTCACCGAAGCTGACGGCACCGTGCTCTACACGCACGACTCGGACCGGCGGCTGAACCCGGCATCGAACATGAAGCTGTTCACGTCTGCAGTGGCGCTCGACGTGCTCGGACCGAGCTTCCGGTTCAACACCGACGTCTCGGCGACCGGCACGCAATCGCACGGGGTACTGCGCGGCAATCTCTACCTGCGCGGCAAGGGCGATCCGACCTTGCTGGCCAGTGACTACGACGCGCTGGCCGCCCAGGTTGCCAAGTCCGGCGTGCACTTCGTGGCGGGCTCTCTGGTCGCCGACTCGACCTACTTCGACAACGATCCGCTCG
This sequence comes from uncultured Actinomycetota bacterium, assembly GCA_963703085.1. Lineage (GTDB taxonomy): Bacteria > Actinomycetota > Actinomycetes > Mycobacteriales > Jatrophihabitantaceae > DATAEG01. Next base: position 1,253,291 of record OY969789.1, read on the forward strand.
GCACCGGCTGGGCCTGGGACGACGAGCCGTACTACTACTCGCAGCAGGCCAGCGCGTTGACCGTGTCGCCGAACACCGACTACGACAACGGCACCGTCATCGTCGACACCAGCCCGGGCAAGGTGGGTCGCCAGGCGACGCTGAAACTCGTTCCGCAAACCGGCTACGTCCGCCTGGTCAACGAGACCACCACGACGACCGGCACGACCGACACCATCGACGTGGAGCGACAGCACGGTACGAACACCATTGTGGTCAGCGGATCGATCGGCACCGGGCATGACGTCGACGAAGAGTGGGCGACGGTGGACAAGCCGGCCGGGTATGCCGCCGATGTGTTCCGGCGTGCGCTGGCCAAGCACGGGGTCGCCGTCCTGGGCCGGACCAGTTACGCGGCCACGCCCGCGGGCACCCGCGAGCTGGCCACGCACAAGTCGATGACCCTTGCGGACATGTACATCCCGTTCCTGAAGTTGTCCAACAACGGTCACGCCGAGGTGCTCGCCAAGACGCTTGGCAAGGTGGTGCAGGGCGAGGGCAGCTGGGACGCCGGCATACAGGTCATCGCCGACAAGGCCTCGTCCTACGGCGTGGACATGTCCGCGATCCGGCAGGTGGACGGCTCCGGGCTGTCCCGATTCGACCTGGTGCCCTCGGCGCAGATCGCCAAGCTGCTGGCTGCCGTACAGGGCAAGCCGTGGTTCACCACCTGGTACAACGCGCTGCCGATCGCCGGCAACCCGGATCGGATGGTGGGTGGCACGCTGGCGCATCGGCTGGCCGGTACCCCGGCGGCCGGCCTGCACGGCAAGACCGGCTCGCTGACCAGCGTCAGCGCGCTCTCCGGCTACGTCAGCGACGCCGACGGTGACCGGTTGATCTTCTCCGTGCTGCTGAACAACTTCCTCGATGCCGACCCGACAGCGATCGAGGACCAGATCGCCATCCGGGTGGCGATGTACAGCACCAAGCCAGGTGCCGCGCACGGCGTGCCCAGTGCCCCGCACAAGCGGACACCGGCGCAGGTCGAGCACGACACCAAGGCGCGCCGCCAGCACCCCTGAAAGACCCGCGATGATCACGCGGAATGTGTCGCCATAGCGACGAAAAGTGCGTGATCATCGCGGGAAGTGGGGTCAGCCGTAGTCGGGCTGAACGCTGCCGCCGGCGATGGCGGTGACGGCGCGGAAGCAGCGCGCCGCCTCCTTCATGGTGGGTAGTTCGAAGGCGATGCGACGGGTGCCGGTCTGCTGCACACCGGGGATGCCGGTGACCAGGTTCACCGGCTGGGTGGCGTCGAACTCCAGCTCATAACGGAACGGGCCGGAGGGCGCCGACACAGTCGGGACGTCGCTCAGCGATGCCGCCGCTGCGGCCCGGATCATCTGCGCAGTCCGGGCCGGCGGCAGGCAGATCGCGCTGTACCGGTCAACGCACTCCTTCACCGCGACGAGCTGCGCGCCCGGCGCGTAACGCTTGGCGTCCGCGCAGGTGAGATCGTCACCGGTCACCAGCACGATGGGTACGCCGAACTCGGCGGCGACCTGCGCGTTCATGTACCCCTCGCTGCAGATCTCCCCGTTCAACCAGATACGAGTGATGGTGTTGCCTAGGTAGGTGTGCGAGAGGACGCCCTGCTCGCCAGCCGCCGCGTGGTATCCGACGAAGGCCATCACGTCGTAATTGCGATCGATGCCCTCCATCATCGACCAGGGCTTGTGCCAGCCGATCAGCACCGACGCTCGCTCGTCGAGCTGATCGATCAGCAGATTGTGCTGACTCGCGTGCGACTCGTTGACGAGCACGTCGGTGGCACCGGCGGAGAAGTACCCGTCGATGGCGGCGTTGACGTCGCTCATGAACATCGCGCGGTGGTACTGCCAGCGCGGCGAGTCAGGCCGGACGTCGTCGGGGTAGGTGACGCCGGTGACGCCCTCCATATCGGCGGAGATGAGCACGCGCATGCAGTGATCCTCAGACTTTCTCTAGTTCGGTCTCGTCGGCCAGGTGGCAGGCAACCTGTCGCTGGCCGGCGCCGGCAGACGGGGCAAGTACATCCACCGGCTTGCTCGTGCAGAGCTCGTGGCGCGGATCGCCGTCGGGCAGGGCAGCCTTGCGCGGGCAACGGGGGTGGAACCGGCAGCCGCTCGGGATGTTCGTCGGGTCCGGCGGCTCCCCGCCGAGCAGGGTGCGGGCGCTGGCCCGGTTGCCGTCGGGCAGCACGTCGATCAACGCCCTGGTGTAGGGATGCTTCGGATCCTGCAACACTTCCTCGACCGTGCCGACCTCGACGATGCGGCCCAGGTACATCACGGCGACCCGGTCGGCGATGTTCCAGGCCAGACCGAGGTCGTGGCTCACCACCAACGCCGACAACGACAGCTCGTCGCGCAATTGCAGGATGAGCTTGAGGATCTCGCCGCGGACCGAGGCGTCCAGTGATGCCACGGGTTCGTCGGCAACGATGATCGACGGCTCCAGCGCGAGCGCGCCGGCAATGACCACCCGCTGCTGCTGCCCACCGGAGAGCTCGTGCGGGTATCGGCCGACCAGTTGTGCCGGCGGCCGCAGCCCGGCCTGGGACAACGCCGAGTGCACCCGTTGGTCCAACCCGGATCGCATGCCGTGCAACCGTGGGCCCTCGGCGACCGCGTCGTAGACATTTTGCCGCGGGTTGAGCGCACCGGCCGGATCCTGCAGCACCAGCTGCGCGTGCCGGCGGTAGCGCTTGAGCGCGGAGCCGGAGTAGCCGAGTTTGGTGCCGCGGTACCGCACCTCGCCGCCGGTCGGCTTGACCAGCCCGACCAGCGCCCGGGCCAGCGTGCTCTTCCCGCAGCCGGACTCCCCGATGAGCGCGACGATCTCGCCCTCGCCGACGGTCAGGTTCACGTCGTCGACGGCCCGCGCCGGGGCCCGGCCCCGCCGCGCCGGGTAGGTGACCTCGAGGCCGAGTGTCTCCAGGACGGGCGCCTGCGGATCAGCGTCATGCTCGCTCCGCAAGCCTCGCTCGGTCACTTCTGCTCCTCCGGAAGCACGTGCACGCAGGCGGCTTGCCGATCAGGCCCGGCGTCCCACAGTTCGATGTTGCGCGTCTTGCACTGCTCCAACGACACCGGGCAGCGCGGCTCGAACGCGCACCCGGCACCGACGCTGGCCGGGTCGGGCGGGTCACCGGGCAGCCCGGACGGTGCCCGGCGCGAGGCCAGATCGCCGATCTTCGGGAAGGCGCCGGCCAATGCCGTCGTGTAGGGGTGTTTCGGGTCGGCCATCAACTCCTTCGACGGGCCGATCTCCACCATCCGGCCGGCGTACATGATGGCCAGCCGGTCGCAGACGTCGGCGAGCACCGACAGGTCGTGGCTGATCATGATCATGCTGATCTGCGAATCGCGAACGAGGTCGGTGAGCAACTGCAGGATCTGCGCCTGCACGATGACGTCGAGTGCGGTCGTCGGCTCGTCGGCGATGATCAGGTTCGGGCGGCAGGCCAACGCCATGGCAATCATGACCCGCTGGCGCTGCCCGCCGGAGAGTTCGTGCGGGTACGCGTTCTGCCGCCGGGACGGCACGCCCACGCTGTCCAGCAACTCCGCAGTGCGCACCCGCGCTTCGCGGGCACCGACCTTCTCGTGCAGCAGGATGGGCTCGCGGATCTGCTCACCGATCGTGCGTACCGGGTTCAGCGCGCTCATCGCACCCTGGAAGACCACCGACATCTCCGCCCAGCGCACAGCCCGCAGCTTTCCCCAGCCGAGCGTCAGGACGTCTTGGTCCTGGAAGCGCACCTCGCCGGTGATCTTCGCCGAATCCGGCAGCAACCGCAGCAGGCTCAGCGCCACCGTCGACTTGCCTGACCCGGACTCGCCCGCGACACCCAACGTCTGTCCCGGCTGCAGCGCGAACCCCACGCCGCGGACCGCCGGCACCTCGCGAGCGCCACTGCGATAGGTGATGGCGAGGTCCTTGACCTCCAGCAGAGTCATCGGCTACTCACGTTCCCCGGCGGTGGCCCGGCGGCGCAGCAAGAAGACCGCGACTGCGATGAGCACAACAACACATCCGATCCCGCCGATCACGATGCCGGTGGCCGAGCCGCCGGACTTGGCCGACCCTGAGCCGACCGGATGGGCCGCGCGCAATGCGATCCAGAGACTCTGCGCGGGGTAGTAGCCCTGCGCGTTCTTCGATCCGGTGACGAAGCCGGCGACCCGGTCGGTGCGCACCGCCCCCAGCAGGTTCGGGTAGTACAGCATGACATCGTCGTTCGCCTGGTAGATCATCTGCTGCATCTTCGCGATCGTCTCAGCGCGTTGCGACTGGTCGAACTGCGCCTGCTGCTGCGCGTAGAGCTTGTCGTAGGCCGGGTCGCAGTAGAAGACGTCGGAGATGCCGGTTGATGCGCCGTTCTCCGGCAGCGCGCCGCAGGTCTGGATGCTCAGCAGGTACGTCGGATCGGCGCCGGTGGACCAGCCACCGATCAGCAGGTCCCAATTGCCCTTCACCGCATCGTCGTTCAGCGTCGCCATGCTCACCACCTGGGTGGTGACCTTGATACCGATGCCCTTCAGCCAGCCGACGATGTAGTTCGCGTCCTGGGTGTTGTTCGTGGACGAGCCGTCCCAGCCGAGCCGGAAGCTGAGCCGGCGGTGCGTCTTGGGGTCGACTCGCACGCCGTCGCTGCCGCGGGTGTAGCCGGCGTCATCGAGGATGCGGTTCGCCTTGCCCGGGTCGAAGCCCACTCGCTCATCTGCCGACGGCTGCCACTTCCATTGCGGATAGGCCGGCGGCAGGTAGGACTGTCCGGCCACGCCGAGGCCGAGGAGCACCCGCTTCACCAACTCATCCCGGTTGATCGCCCAGACGATCGCGGCCCGGACCTTCGGGTCGCGCAACGCCGGGTTGCCGTCGCCCAGCGGGGTCCCCGACGCGGTGCGGGCGCCTGGGTTGATGTCCAACGCCGTCCACCCGACCGCCGCCTGCTGGTAGGCCTGGACCCCCTTCACGTTCGACAGCGCCTGGTACTGCGTCGCAGTGAGCCCACCGGTTTGATCCACCTGACCGCTGCGCAGCGCGGCGACCGCGGCATCGGAGTTCTTGAAGTACTGCACGATGACCTTGTCGTACTTCGCCCGGCCCAGGAAGAAGTCCTTGGTGACCTCGAGCGTCGCGAACTGATCGGTCTGGTATCCGGTCAGCCGGTACGGGCCGTATCCGACGAGCGGCAAGCTCAGGTTCTTGAAGTCCCGCAGGCCGGACACCTTCGCCGCCCAGATGTGCTCCGGGACGATGTGGATGCCCGAGATCGGGACGCTGATGTAGAGCATGTTGGCCTGCGGGGTCTTCGTGGTGATCCGAAGCGTGGTGGCATCCGGCGCCTCGACCTTGGCGAAGTTGCTGACCAGCGCGCCGTTGGCGGTTGCCGCGACCTTGTTGGTCATGACCAGGTTGAACGTCCAGGCCGCGTCCTTGGCGGTGAGCGGCTGGCCGTCGCTCCACTTCAGCCCACGGTGGATCTTGAACGTCCAGGTGAGCTTGTCCGCCGACACCGACCAGCTGTCCGCCAGGTACGGCGTCGGCTTGTTGTTGCTGTCGAGCGCGTCCAGCGTCGGGTACACCGCACCGAAGATGTCCAGCTCGCCGTCGAAGTAGGCCAGGAACGGGTTCAACGTGGAGATCTGGGTGGCCAGCGCCGTGCGCAAGGTGGTGGGCTGCGCGGCTCGGGCAAGCGGCTCGGGAGCGACGAGAGCCGAGCCGACCAGCACGGCCACGGCGGCAGCGAGGGAGCCCACCGACCGCAGGGGGGAGCGCAGCGCGCGGGACAGCATCAGAATTCCTTTCGGTCAGCGATTACCAGTCGCCAGGCGGGGATTGAGGATGTGCTCGACTGCCCGACCGGTCATCGTGAAGCCGAGCACCACGACGACGATCGCCACACCCGGCGGCAGCAGATACCACCACGCGCCCCTGGTGATCGCGCCGGTAGCGAAGGCTTGATTGATCATCGTGCCCCAGGAAACCTCGGTCGCGTTGCCCAGCCCGAGGAACGTCAGCGTCGTCTCGGACAGGATGGCGCCAGCGACGGTCAGCGTGCTGGAGACGAGCACCAGCGGCATCACGTTCGGCAGGATCTGGCGCAGCATGATCTGCGAGTTGCCGGCGCCCAGTGCGCGAGCCCGCTCCACGAACGGCCGCGCCTCCACGGCCAGGGTCTGCGCACGTACCAGTCGCGCGGTGCTCGTCCACGAGGTCACTGCGATGGCAACGGTGATCGACGTCGCGCCCTGCCCGATGATGGCCGACAGTGAGATCGCCAGCGGCAAGCTGGGCAGCGTGATGAACCAGTCGGTCAAAGTCATCAACAGCCGGCTGACGATGCCCTGGTAGTGCCCGGCCACGAGGCCGATGGCGGTGCCAACGATGATCGTGAGAATCGTCGCGATGACACCGATGGCCAGCGACGCTCGAGTCCCCCAGATCGTCAGCAACAGCACCGAGCGACCCGGCAGGTCGGTGCCCAGCAGGTAGTGCGAACTGGGCGGCGCCAGCAGCGGCCCGTTGACCTTCGTGACATCCAGATCCGTGTCGTGGATGAACAGCGGAGCGCACAACGCCAGCGCGACGAAGGCCACCAGGATGGCCAGCCCGCCCACCGCGGTGGGCATCGCAAAGAACTGCTTCGCGAAGCGTTTTGCCGGCGACCACCGGGAAGGTGCGGTCAACCCGCCGGAAGCAGTCACGGTCGCGGTACTCACTGGGCACGCACGCGGGGGTCGAGGAAGCGGTAGAGGATGTCGGCGAGCAGGTTCATCACGATCACGCTGCCGCTGAAGACCAGGAAGGTGCCCTCCAGCAACTGGATGTCCGGGATCTGCAGAGCCTGGAAGGTCAGGTAGCCCAGCCCGGGCCACGAGTACACCGTTTCCACGGTGATCGCACCGCCGATGATCCCGCCCAGTTGCAGGAAGATGATCGTCACCGACGGCAGTAGCGCGTTCGGCAGCGCGTGCTTGCGGCGCACGTCGTCGTCACGCAGGCCCTTCGCCCGCGCGGTGAGCAGATAGGGGCTGCCCAGCTCGTCGATGATCGAACTGCGCATGATGGTCAGGTACTGCGCGAACACCACCAGGACGAGGGTCAGGCACGGCAACAACAGGTGCTTGCCGACGTCGAGCCAGTGCTCGGCCAGGCCATAGGACGCCCCGGCGGTCTGGTATCCACCGGCCGGGATGATGCCGGTGAAGGTGCTGGTGGCCAGCACCAGCAGGATGAGCCCGAGCCAGAACGTCGGCACCGACCACAGCGTCAGCGAGATGCCGGAGGACACCCGGTCGAAGGTGCTGCCGTTGCGCCAGCCGCTGCGTACCCCCAGCCACAGACCCAGGATCACCGAGATGATCGTGGACGAGCCGGTGAGCAGCAGGGTCGGCCACAACCGCTCCCCGATCAGCGACGTGACCGGCTGGCTGAACTGGTAGGAGTAACCGAGCTGGCCGTGCAGCACGTTGTTGACGAAGTGGAAGAACTGCTCCCACTTCGGCAGGTCGACGCCGAGTTCCTTGCGCAGTTCCTCGAGCTGCGCCGGGCTGGTGGGCCGGCCCCGGGTCAGCGTGTGCACCGGGTCCGACGGCATCAGCGAGAACATCGTGAAGCCGATCACCAGCGTGAACAGGAAGCTGATGAGTGCGGTGATCACCTTGCTCAACAGGTAGCGCGGAAAATCCGAGCGCTGCTTCGACCCGGCCGGGCTGGGGGCGAGGGACGCACCTTCCGGCACGTCCCTCGCAACATCCAGCTCGACCGGGTTGGGCGAACTCACTCGCGCTCGGCGGCCGTCGACCGACGACGCAGGACGAGGAACGCGGCAACCGCCGCGACCACGACGACCGCAACGACGATGCCGACGATCGCGCCGCCACCCAAGCCACCGCTCGAGCTGCTGCCCGACGACGACTTCTTGACCGGCTCGGCATTGAGCCAGTTGAACCAGGTGCCCTGCAGCGGCATCGTTCCGGTGGAGTCGGGCTTGCCCGAGACCAAGCCCTTGACCTTGTCCGTGCGGACCAGGTCAAGAATGTTGTTGTTGTACAGCATGATGTCGCAGTTGGCCTTGTACAGGATCTCCTGCATCTGGCCGATCGTCTGGGCCCGCTGCGACTGGTCGAACTCGGTCTGCTGCTGCGCGTAGAGCTCGTCGTACTTGGGGTCACAGAAGAACGCGTCGGTGTTGCCACCCGAGCCGTCGGCCGACGGCAGCACCCCGCAGGTCTGGATGCTCAACAGGTAGGTCGGATCCAAACCGCTGCCCCAACCGTCCATCAGGATGTCCCAGTCGCCCTTGGCCAGGTTCGCGTTGAGCACGTTGTAGCTCTGTGGCTGGACGGTGAGCTTGATGCCGATGTCCTTCATCCATCCGGCGAGGTAGTTCGCAATCTGCGAGTCGTAGGTGTCGTCGGAGTGGGTGCCGAGCCGGAAGCTGAGTGGCTTGCCGGTCTTGGTGTCCTTGCGGTACCCGTCCGACCCCTTCGGGTAGCCGGCGCTGTCCAGGATCTGGTTTGCCTTGTTCTTGTCGTAGCTCACCTTCTCGTTGTCCGGCGGCGACCAGGCCCACTGCTTGTACGCCGGCGGGACGTACGCTCCGCCGGTCGAGCCGAGCCCGAGCAGAATCTTCTTCACCAGGGTTTCCCGGTCGATGCCATAGGCGATCGCCTGGCGCACCTGTGGGTCGGCGAGGATCGGATTGGCGGTATTCGTCTTCAACGGCTTGCCGGCCTTGTCCTTGGCACCGGGGTTGATCTCGATGCCCGTCCACCGGGTCGCCGCCAGTTGATACGCGGTGATGCCCGGCTTGTTCTTCACGGCCTGGAACTGCGTCGCGGTGACGCCGGTTGCCTCGTCGATTTCGCCGTTCTGGACAGCCTGCACTGCAGCGTCCTGGTTCTTGAAGTACTGCAGCACGAGCTTGTCGAACTTCGGCCGGCCCTGGAAGTAGGTCTTGTTGGCCTCCAGTGTGGTGAACTGGTCGGTCTTGTACCCGGTCAACACCCACGGGCCGTAGCCGATCACCGGGAAGTCGGTGTTCTTGTAGTCCCGCAGATTGCCGGCCACCTTCGACGCCCAGATGTGCTGGGGCAGGATCTGCATCCCGGTGAACGGCACGCTCTCGTAGAGCATGTTGGCCTGCGGCTTCTTCGTCGTGATCGTCAGCGTGTTGTCATCCGGTGCCTCGACCTTGGCGAAGTTGGCCACCAGTGAGCCGTTCGCTGTGGCGGCCACCTTGTTCGTCATGATCGTGTTGAACGTCCAGGCTGCGTCTTTGGCCGTGATCGGCTGGCCATCGGACCACTTCAATCCCTGGTGGATCTTGAACGTCCAGGTCAGCTTGTCCGGCGACGTCGTCCAGGAGTCGGCCAGATAAGGCTTGGCCGTGCCATCCGGTGCGACGATGTCCAGCGATGGATAAATGCTGCCGATCACCACCAATGCCGCGTCGGCATAGGAGATGAACGGGTTGAACGTGTCGATCTGGTCGTTGGACAGGGTCAGCGTCGATTCACCGGCGGCAGCTGCCGGGGCTGCCGTTGCGACCTCACCCACCACAGCAGTCATGGCGACCAGTCCGGCCGATAAACCGACGGCAAGCAGCTTGCGGAACCTGCGCTGTGGGGTAGCCGGTCTCATCGCTCATCCTCCTGGGAGTGGGTCTCGTGTCGCAGATAGCTGTTCAACATCCGCGCACCGGCGCGAAGACTTTCGACGGGGACGTGCTCGTCGACACCGTGAACGTAGACCCCGTAGCTGAAGCCCGGGGGCATGACACCGGGAGCAAATCCATAACAAGCGATGCCGAGCTTGCTGAAGGCTTTCGCATCCGTGCCTCCGCCCATGCAGAACGGCAACACCAGCGCTTCTGCGTCGTGCGCTACGACTGCCGCGGCCATCGCGGCGAACTCGGGCGAATCGTGCGGGGCGCCCACCGCGGCGCTGTAGCTGAGGAACTCCCGGCTGATCGCGTCGCCGAGCAGTTCGTCGACGGTCGTGAAGAACTCGTCCTCGGTGCCGGGCAGCACCCGGCCGTCGACGACCGCGGTGGCCGCGCCGGGGATGACGTTCGCCTTGTAACCGGCGGAGAGCATCGTCGGGTTGAGCGAGTTGGCGACAGTGGCCTCGACGAGCCGGGCGGCCTCGCCGAGTTGAGCCCGGGACTGCGGGTCAGCCGGATCGACACTCACGCCGAGGTGTCGCTGCAGACCGTCCAGCAGAGCGGCGACAGTCGGGATGAGCCGCACCGGCCATTCGTAATCGGCAATGCGGGTGATGGCCCGGGCCAGCGCGGTGACCGCGTTGCCCGGGTTGCGGCGCGACCCGTGGCCGGCCGGACCGCGGGCGGTCAACGTCATCCACGCGCTGCCGCGCTCGGCGGTTCCGATCGCGTACAGCCGTCCGCCGTCCGGCAGATGGACGGTGTGCCCGCCGCTCTCGCCGATTGCGGTCTGCACGCCGTCGAACAACTCGGGATGCTTGGCGACGAGGAATCCGGCGCCGTACTGCCCGGTGTCCTCCTCGTCGGCGACGAAGGCGAGCACGATGTCGCGGGGTGGGACGTAGCCGTCCCGGGCGAAGCCGCGCACGACGGACAGCATCATCGCGTCCATGTTCTTCATGTCCAGCGCGCCGCGGCCCCACACCGCACCGTCGCGCACCGCGCCACTGAACGGATCGCTCTGCCAGTCGGCCGCCTGGGCGGGCACCACATCGAGATGGCCGTGCACCAGCAGGCCCGGCGCGGAACGGTCGCGCCCAGCGATGCGGACCACCGTGCTGGCCCGGCCCGGTTCGGACTCGTAAACCGCAGGCTGGTAGCCGGCGTCGGTCAGCTGTTCGGCAACCCACTCCGCGGCCGGCCGCTCCGAACGGCAGTCGTTGCCACCGAAGTTGGAGGTGTCGAAACGGATGAGCTGCGAACAGAACGCCACGACTTCGTCGTCGTCAACGGCAGAGCCGGGCGACCCGATTCCGACCACTCCCCTCGCCTCGGCGACACGAATAAATTGGTTGAGACCAATTCCTCAAGGATTAGTACCCTCGCCACATGCCAGCGTCAAGAGTCGTCCCGCCATACGAACACAGCCGCAACCGGTGATCGCCCGCTACGGCGAGTGGCCCTCGCCGCTGGACGCCACTACTGCAGCGGCCGAGTCCGGTGGAATCTCGTGGCCGGCGGCCGCGGGCGATCAGACGTGGTGGTGCGAGTCGGATCCGGCCACCGCGACGGTCCGGTTGAAGTGTCGCGATCACGACGGCACGGTCACCGACGTGCTCGGCGCCGACTGGTCGGTGCGCAACCGATCGCTCGGTTACGGCGGGCGGCCGTACGCGGTGCGCGACGGCCTCGTGGTTTTCACTCATCACGGTGACCAACGCCTCTACCGCCGCGCTGGCGAAGGCGATCCGGTCGCGCTGACCGAGGTCGTCGAGGGTGCCGAGACGTGCTGGGCAGATCCACAGTTCGCGCCTGGTCGCGACGAGGTGTGGTGCGTGCGCGAGACGACCCGGGCCGCCGTCGACGATGCGGATGCCGATCCGGCGCCACGGACATCGCGCGCAATCGTCGCCGTCGATCTGGCGGACGGGACGCAGCGGCTCGTGGCGCGCTCGCACCACTTTCTGTCGGGGGTGCGGATCAGCCCGTCCGGCCGGCGGCTGGCCTGGATCGGCTGGGACCACCCGGCCATGCCGTGGGACGGCACCGCCCTGATGGTCGCCGATCTCGTCGACGGCGTCGCGAGCGACGCGCGACAGGTGCTCGGCGGTGCGGACGTCTCGGTCGCGCAGGCGGAATGGGCGGACGACGACACGCTGTACGCGATGGCCGATCCGGACGGATGGTGGAACCTGCACCGAATCGACACGGCGAGTGGCACGGCCGAGTGTGTGTTGCCGATGCCGGAGGAGTGTGCGGGTGCGCTGTGGCGGGTGGGTCCGTCCTGGTTCGCCGTGGTCGCCGGCCGGGTGGTGCTGCACCACGGCGTCGGCGCGCAGCAGCTCGCGCAGTGGGACCCGGCCGACGGATCGCTGACCCCGCTGGCGCCGGACTGGGACGACATCGGCTCGGACCTGACCGCCGGGCCGGAGTGCGTGGTGATGGTCGCGGCGTCGGCGACGCAGTCCCGCGCGGTGCTGCGTGTGCCGCTCGACGGGAGCGCGCCGGTGCGGTGCACCGCGGCGCCGACGCAGCGCCATGCCGCCTGGACGTCCGTTCCGAAGCGGCGCACGTTCCGCGCAGCAGACGGTCGGGACATCCATGCCGTGTACTACCCGCCGACGAATCCGGAGCACACCGGGCCGGACGGCGAGCTGCCGCCGCTGCTGGTCGACGTGCACGGCGGCCCGACCAGCCACACCGGCGCGACGCCGGACGCTGAGTTCTCGCTGTTCACCAGCCGTGGCTTCGCTGTGGTGAGCGTCGACTACGGCGGCTCTACCGGGTACGGCCGGGCCTACCGGGAACGGCTGCGGCACAACTGGGGCATCGTCGACCGGGACGACTGCATCGCCGTCGCGGTCGCCCTGGCCGACGCCGGCGAGGTCGATCGCGACCGGATGGCCATTCGAGGCGGCTCGGCCGGTGGTTGGACCACGCTGGCTTGTCTCGGCGGCTCCGACGTCTTCTGCGCCGGCGCCGTCTACTACCCGATCAGTGATGCGACCACCTGGTCCGGTGCGGCCACGCACGACTTCGAGTCGCGCTACCTGATCAGCATGATCGGCCGCTGGCCGGAGGACCGGGAGCGCTACGTGCAGCAGTCGCCGCTGACCCACGTCGGCAACATCAGCGCGCCCATGGTGATGCTGCAAGGTGCGGATGACTTCATCTGCCCGCCGTATCACGCACAGGTGATCGTCGATGCGGTCGCGGCGCGCGGACTGTGGCACCGGCTGCTCGTCTTCGACGGCGAGGGCCACGGATTCCGCAAGGCGAGCTCGGTGCATGATTCCTTGCTGGCCGAGGCCGAGCTCTACAGCCACGCAATGGGCATCACCGTCACCCTGGAGGCGTCATGACCGCACCGTCCGCACCCGTCTCGTTGCGCCGGCCACCGGCGTTGCGACCCGGCGACCGGGTGGCGGTGCTGTCGATCAGCAGCCCGGTCGACCCCACCCTGCTGCCCGACGGGCTGGATGCGCTGCGGTTCGCCGGGCTGGAGCCCGTCGTCTACAAATCAGCACTGGACGAGGGCAGTCTGCGCGGTTATCTCGCCGGCGACGACGAGCTGCGTGCCGGCGACCTGCGCGCGGCGTTGCTCGACGACTCCATCGCCGGGATCCTGTTCGGCTGCGGTGGGTCCGGGTCGCAGCGCACCCTGGAAGCGCTCGACTGGAGCGGGTTGGACGCCGTCGAGCCGAAGGTGCTGGTCGGCTTCTCCGACGTCACCGCCGTTCTGGAAGCGGTCGCCGCACGGCTCGGCTGGGCGTCGGTGCACGGACCGCTGGTGATCTACGGCGACCGTCCCTCGCACGCGTCACTGCTGCGCACCCTGCTGCGTCCGGCCGACGCGCTCGAGCTGAGCTTTCCGCAGGCGACCACCGCCATCTCCGGCACCGCTCAGGGCATCACGATGGGCGGCAACCTCTGCCTGCTGATGTCATCGCTGGGCACCGACACGTCGTGGCCTGCCCAGGGCGGCATCCTGCTGCTCGAGGACGAGAGCGAGGACGACTACCGCATCGACCGGATGCTGACGCATCTGCGCCGCTCCGGCTACCTCGACGGCGTCGCCGGGATCGTCTGCGGACACTGGGCGAACTGCGGCGAGCCTGAAGCCATCGAGGCGATCCTGCTCGAGCGGCTCGGTGACCTCGGGGCGCCGATGATCACCGGCGCCCCGATCGGCCACGGCGGGCAGAACCAAGCCTGGCCGGTGGGAATCGCCGCCGAACTCGACGCGGACGCGCGCACCGTCCGGCTGCTCGATGAACCGTTAATCGTGGATCGCCCGATCGGGTGACTCGCGGGCCCCTCGCTTCGCGTCGGGGCCACTGGCAACCGATACCTCGCTTCGCTCGGCGGCAAGCTCGCTGCGCTCGCGCCGGCGATCCCTCTTCGCGCGAGCGCTCATCGCTCGGTGGTTGGGATCAGACACCGGCTTTTCCCGGCGTTGATCAGCCACCCGCTACCCTGCGCGGGTGGCTCTGTACGCGGCGTACGGCTCCAACATGGATCCGGCCCAGATGCGGGAACGCTGTCCGCATTCGCCGTTCTACACCAACGGTTGGCTGATGGGCTGGCGGCTCACGTTCGGTGGCGAGGACCTCGGCTGGGAAGGCTCACTGGCCACGCTCGTCGAGGACGCCGACGCACAGGTGTTCGTCGCGCTGTACGACGTCACGCCGCAGGACGAGAAGGCACTGGATCACTGGGAGGCGGCCGACACCGGCCTCTACTCCAAGATCAAGCTGCGGGTGTCCACGATGGACGAGGACGTGCTCGCCTGGGTCTATGTGCTCGCCGCCTATGAGGGCGGGCTGCCCTCGGCTCGCTACCTCGGGCTCATCGCGGAGGCCGCGGAACGAGCCGGCGCCCCGGAGGACTACGTCGCCGAGTTGCGCACCCGGCAGTGCCGCTCCGTCGGCAGCTAGCGGCCGGCTGATTCTTAGCCGGGTTCTTAGTCGGGCAGAAACGCGCAGAACTCGTTGCCCTCCGGGTCGGCCAGCACGTTCCAGGCGATCTCGTCGTCCTTGGCCCGCAGCAAGGTCGCTCCGGCACTGAGCAACGGATCGAGCGACGCCGCGCTGACATCCCAGTGCACCCGGTTCTTGACCGTCTTCGGCTCCGGTACCGGGCTGAAGGTGAACGCGTCGAACGGCGCTCCAGGTACCGGCTCAATCCACCACCACGGATGGACGTCGTCGTGGCCCGGTTCGACATCGAACACCCGGGCCCACCACTCGGCGATGCGCTGCGGATCTGCGCAGTCGATGGCGAGCTCGTACAGCCGGTACTCCGGCACGGCCTCGCGGACGAAGCCGTCGAACTCTTGCCCCTCCGGATCGGTGAGCACGGTCCAGACGACGTCCGGTGGTTGATCGCCGGCAACTGCGGCGCCCAACGCCTGCAGGTCATCGATCGATCCGCAGTGCACGTCGAGGTGCGCCCGGTTCTTGGCGGTCTTCGGCTCCGGCACCGCATTGATCCAGACCGTATGCGCGGGCGTCGGTCCGGACAGCCAGACGTTGTTCGGGCGCCGGCTGATCTCCAGCCCGAGCACTGGCGCGTAGAACGAGGCCATCCGTTCGACGTCGTTCGCGTCGATGCACAGGGCCTTGTAGGTAGCCATCGCCATGCCGTCACCGTAACCGTCGGCACGACCGGCCGCTGGCCGATGCGTCGATGCGTCGATGCGTCGATGAACCAGACCGACGTGGCGGCTCAGCCGGTGAGCGCGGCGAGGGCGGTGGCGGCCAGGAACCGGGCCCCGATGCCGATAGCGCGCTCGTCGACGTCGAAGCCGCCCTGGTGCAGGTCCTGAACGAGGCCCGACACCGCGTCGGAGCGCACGCCGAGCCGGGCCAGCGACGACGGTGCATGGTCGCCGTACCAGCCGAAGTCCTCGCCACCCATGCTCTGCGCAGTATCGGCCAGCCCGTCGCTGCCGAGTACCGCTCTGATCGCCGCGCGCTGCACGTCGACGGCGGTCGGGTCATTGATCACCGGCGGCACGCCCCGTTCGTACCGAACCTCGACCGCTGCGCCGGTGGGTGCGACAACCTGTTCGACCAGGGTGCGCACCATTCGCTCCGCGTCGGCCCACACCTCGTGGTCGAGCACCCGGATCGTTCCGCGCACGAACCCGTCGCCGGGAATGGCGTTCGCCGCCACGCCGGCGCCGACCGCACCCCATACCAGCGCCAGCCCGGACCGGGTATCGACGCGGCGGGAAAGCAAGGCGGGCACCTCGGTGATCACCGAACCCAGCGCGTAGACGAGGTCGGCGGTCAGATGCGGACGCGCAGTGTGCCCACCCGGACCGTGCAGGCGAACCTCGATCTTGTCGCAGGCCGCCGTGATCGCGCCGACCCGGGTGCCGATCCGACCGACCGTGAGCCGCGGATCGCAGTGCAGCGCGAACACCGACGAGACGCCGTCGATCGCACCCGCCTTCAGCACATGGGTCGCGCCGCCCGGGACGTCCTCCTCGGCGGGTTGGAAGATCAGCCGGACCCGGCCGGGCAACGACGGCAGGGTCGCGAGCGCGCCGGCGGCGCCCAGCAACGCCGTGGTGTGCACGTCGTGGCCGCATGCATGGCAGATCCCGTCGGTCAGCGAGCGATACGGCGCGTCGACGAGATCCTGCAACGGCAACGCATCGATGTCGGCACGGAGGGCCACGGTCTGCTCACCGGTGCCGACGTCGCACACCACGCCGGTACCTGCCGGGAACACCTGCGGCGTGAGGCCGAGCTGCTGCAGTCGGTCGACGATGACCTCGGTGGTGCGGTGCTCCTGCCAGCCCAGCTCAGGATGCGCGCGCAGGTCACGGCGGACCGCGATGAGCTCGTCCTCGTGCGCGGCAACCCAGCGTGCCACCGTGTCGTCCTGCTGCGTCAAAGTGCGAGGCCGTCCTTCATCTCGGCCAGCAGCGAATCGACCACCGGCTCCAGCTTGCCGCCGTTGGCCGCGGCGACGGTGCGCTGCCGCTGGTAGCTCGCGCCGCGCGCGATCAACTTGGGCACCGTTTCCAGCTCGGCGACGCAGTCCAGCCGCCGGGCGATCGGCAACAGGTCGTCGACGAGATCGGTGATCGCCTCGGTCACCGGCTGGGTGGTGCCGCCCCGGTCGACGATGATCTCCGCCTCCAGGCCGTAGCGCGCAGCTCGCCACTTGTTCTCCCGTACCAGCCAGGGATGCGGCTGCGGCAGCGTGTAACCGTTGTCCAGCTGCCGGTCGAAGCGCTCGACGAGGCACTGCGACATCGCAGCGACGCAGGTGATCTCGTCCAGCGTCGGCAACCCGTCGCAGATGCGCAGCTCCACCGTCCCGAACGTCGGGTGCGGCCGAATGTCCCACCAGACCTCGCGGACGGTCTCGATCGCCCGCGAGGAGACCAGCGCGTCCATGTAGTTCTCGAACGCGTCCCAGCCGCTGAGCTGGTACGGCAGGCCGGCGGTGGGCAATGCCTCGAAGATCTTGCTGCGGTAGGAGGCCAGGCCGGTGTCCGAGCCGATCCAGTACGGGCTCGATGCCGACAACGCCAGGAAGTGCGGCACGTAGGTCAGCAGCGCGTTGACGATCGGAATTGCTTTCTCCGGCGCGCGGATGCCGCAGTGCACGTGCACTCCGAAGATCTGCAGCTGCCGGGCCATCCACTGGTTGCGCTCCAACAGCGCGGTGTAGCGCGGGTTGTCGGTGATCTCCTGGGTGATCCAGTCGGTCATCGGATGGGTGCCCGAGCACATCACTCCGAGGTTGCGCTCGGCCGCTGCGCTAGAGACTTCGGCCACCGTCGCAGCGAGGTCGGCGCGCGCTTCGGCCACGGTCTGGCAGATGCCGGTGATCACCTCGACGCAGGACTGCAGCAGCTCGTGTTTGGCCTTCGGATGCTCGCCGTCGCCTTCGGCGGAAATGGCGTTGAGCACCTCGTTGGACCCGCTGGCCAGCTGGCGGGTGTCGAGATCGACCAGCTCCAGCTCCCACTCGACGCCGAGGCTGGTCCGCTCTGACGGCGTGAACTCGATGCGCACACCGGGAGCGTATCGGCCTACTGTCCTTCACGGACGCGCAATGCCCAGCCGCCGTCGACGTCCAGGGTCTGACCGGTCATCCAGCCGGACGCGGTGGAGGACAACCAGAGCAGTACCGCGGCGATGTCGTCCGGGGTACCCCACCGGCCCCGGGGATGTTCCGCGGCCACCTCAGCCCGGGCCGCGTCGTCGGCGTAGCCGGTATCCACCGGTCCTGGGTTGACGCAGTTCACGGTGATGCCACGCGGGCCGAGTTCGGCGGCCAACGTCGTGGTGAGCTCCCGGACGGCGGCCTTCGACGCGATATACGGCAGCTCGCCGGGCATCGGCCCGCGATGCTGGCCCGACGAGAAGGTGATCACCCGACCGTCGGTCCCCTCGAACTGCGCGGCGAACTCCTTCACCAGCAACAAGGTGCCGCGCGCATTCACCGCGAACGTCTTGTCCAGCTCGGCCGCGGTCAGCTCAGCCAGTGAGTAGGAGGACGAGCGAGCGTGCACCGCGGCGAGCACGTCGACGCCGCCGAGCGCCTCGTGCGCCGCGCGGAACACCTGAGCCGGTCCGTCCGGGTCGGCCAGATCGATCGGCTGATACCGGACGCCCCGCAAAGCCTCCGCCGCATCGGATTCGTCGGCGCCCCAGGTTTGTTCGGCGTCGGCCGGCGACCAGCCCGTCGCGAAGACATCCGCACCGGCTGAGGCGAATGCGCGCGCCACCGTGTACGCGATCCCGACCCGTCTGCTCACGCCGGTGACCACGACTCGTCGTCCAGTGAGATCCATTGTGTGATGATCCCGCACCATCGGCCGGACCCACTACCCGGCGATGATCACGCAGAAATAGCGGCGATAGCGACGAAAAGTGCGTGATCATCGCGAGCGGTCCGGCCGACGGTCAGCAGGTCAGCAGGTCACCAGGTCAGCAGGTCAGGAGGTCCGGAGGTCAGAAGGTCAGAAGGTATCGGTGGGTTGGTAGGCGCCCCACTCGTCGCGCAGCACATCGCACACCTCGCCGACGGTGGCCAGCGCGCGCAACGCCTCCTTCAGTGGGTAGAGCACGTTGCTGGACGGCTGCTGCGCGGCCGCGCGCAAGTCGGCGAGGGCCTTCTGTACATCGGCTGTGCTGCGGGTGGCCCGCAACGTGCTGAGCCGCGCGCTCTGGTTGTCCTCGATCGCCGGGTCCACCCGTAACGGTTCGTACGGTTCTTCCTCGTCGAGGGCGAACCTGTTCAGCCCGACGACCACGCGCTCGCCGGAGTCGATCTGCTGCGCGATGGCGTAAGCAGACCGTTCGATCTCCGACTTCTGGAAACCGCGTTCGATGGCCGGCACCGCCCCGCCGAGTTCGTCGACCCGCGCCATCAGCGCGTCGATCTCGGCTTCGATGGCATCGGTCATCGACTCGACCACGTACGAGCCCGCGAACGGATCGACGGTGTGCGTCACGTCGGTCTCGTAGGCGATCACCTGCTGGGTGCGCAGTGCGAGCCGGGCCGCCTTCTCCGTCGGCAGCGCGATCGCCTCGTCGAAGGAGTTGGTGTGCAGCGACTGCGTCCCGCCCAGCACCGCGGCCAGCGCCTGCACCGACACGCGCACCAGGTTGACCTCGGGCTGCTGCGCGGTGAGCTGCACACCGGCGGTCTGGGTGTGGAAGCGCAGCATGTGCGACTTCGGGTTCTGCGCGCCGAACCGGTCGCGCATCAGCTTGGCCCAAATGCGGCGCGCGGCGCGGAACTTGGCGATCTCTTCGAGGAATGCGGTGCGCGAGACGAAGAAGAAGGACAGCCGCGGCGCGATGTCGTCCACGGCCAGCCCGGCCGCGAGCGCAGCTTCGACATAGGCGATGCCGTCCGCCAGCGTGAAGGCGACCTCTTGAGCGGGCGTCGCGCCCGCCTCGCCCATGTGATAGCCGGAGATCGAGATGGTGTTCCACCGCGGGATCTCGTCCTTGCAGTACGCGAAGATGTCCGAGATCAGCCGCAGCGACTGCGCCGGCGGATAGATGTAGGTGCCGCGGGCGATGTACTCCTTCAACACGTCGTTCTGGATCGTGCCGTTCAGCTTGTCGCCGGGGACGCCCTGCTCTTCCGCGACGAGCTGGTAGAGCAGCAAGAGCACGGCAGCCGGCGCGTTGATCGTCATCGAGGTGGACACCTCGCCCAGCGGGATGCCGTCGAGCAGCATCCGCATGTCCTCCAACGAGTCGATCGCGACGCCCACCTTGCCCACTTCGCCATGAGCGAGTTGCGCGTCGGAGTCCATGCCCATCTGGGTCGGCAGGTCGAAGGCCACCGACAGCCCGGTAGTGCCGGCCCGCAGCAGTTGGTGGTACCGCGCGTTGGATTCCGTCGCCGTCCCGAACCCGGCGTACTGCCGCATCGTCCACGGGCGGTGCGTGTACATCGCTGGGTAGACGCCGCGGGTGTACGGGAACTCACCGGGCTCGCCGAGGCGATCGGCCAGCCCGGGCGCGACGTCGTCCGGCCCGCAGACCGCTGGGATCGGGAACCCGGACTCCGCGCTCGTGCTCATCTCGCTAGGTTGCCACCCCCGTACCGGGCCGGGAACCGGTTGTGAGCAAGTCGCGGCGCGCGCCGCTACGCTCACCGACCGTGACCCACAGCGCTGCGACGACGCAGACCGACCCGATGGACACCGCGCGCGAGGCCGCTACCGAGCTGGCCGCCAGGACCGGCGTGGCCCGGCATGATGTGGCTCTGGTGCTCGGCTCGGGATGGGTCCCCGCGGTCGACGCGCTGGGCAGCACCGAGACCGAGTTGGCCGTCACCGACCTGCCCGGCTTCATCCCGCCGGCGGTAGCGGGGCACGTCGGCCGGATCCGTTCGGTCCGGGTCGGCGACAAGCGGGTGCTCGCGTTCCTCGGCCGCACTCATCTGTACGAAGGACGCGGTGTGCCCCAGGTGGTGCACGGCGTGCGGGTAGCTGCTGCCGCGGGCTGCACCGTCACGGTGCTGACCAACGCGTGCGGCGGGCTGGACCCGAACTACTCGGTCGGCCAACCCGTGCTGATCCGCGATCACCTGAACCTGACCGGGCACTCTCCGCTGGTGGGTGCTCGGTTCGTCGATCTCACCGACCTCTACTCGGTGCGGCTGCGCAGCGTGATGCGCGAGATCGACCCAGGTCTGGCCGAGGGCGTGTACGCGGCACTGCCCGGACCGCACTACGAGACGCCTGCAGAGATCGCGATGCTCCGCACCTTGGGCGCGGACCTGGTCGGCATGTCCACGGCGCTGGAGGCGATCGCGGCCCGGGCCGAAGGAAGCGAGGTGCTCGGCGTCTCGCTGGTCAGCAATTTGGCCGCGGGCATGACCGGGGAGCCGTTGAACCATGCCGAAGTGCTCGAGGCCGGCCGCGCCGCGGCGAGCAGAATGGGCGAACTGCTCGCCCAGTTCGTCAGCAGAATATGAGCGCTGTCCTGGTCACCGGCGCGGCCGGACGGTTGGGCACCATGTTGCGACAGCGGCTGGGTGGCTTCGGCTGGACGCTGCATGGCTTCGACCGGCGCCCGTTACCCGACGACGACTCACTACCGATGACCGTCGGCGACGTCTGCGACCCGGACGCGTTGGATGCGGCGTTCGGCGCCGGCGTGCAGGCCGTGGTGCACCTCGCCGGCATGCCCACCGAAGCGCCGTGGCCGATCATCCGGGACGCGAACATCGACGGCACCTACCAGGTCTTCGAGGCGGCCCGCCGGCACGAAGTCCGGCGAATCGTTTATGCCTCGTCCAACCATGCGGCCGGCTTCACCCCGCGTCCCGCGGAAGGCGAGCTGCCCGGGGACATCCCACCCCGGCCGGACACCCTCTACGGGGTCAGCAAGGCCTTCGGCGAGGCACTCGGCCGTTACTACGTGGACCGGTACGGCTTCCGGGTCGCCAACCTGCGTATCGGTACCTGCACTGCGCGGCCGGCCAACCGGCGCGCGCTGGCCACCTGGCTCTCGCCGGACGACCTGACCAGGCTGGTTGACGCGTGCCTGCGCAAGGCCGACCTGCGCTACGAGACGGTGTGGGGCGTGTCGGCGAATGCGCAGCGGTGGTGGGCGCTGGACGGTGCCCTCGGCTATCACCCCGAAGACGACGCCGCACAACAGAACCCGGACGTCTACCCGCCCGCGCCGGGTGACGATCTCGTCGGCGGCGACTACACGACCGAGCGGTACGGGATCGACGAGGTGAGCGCGCGTGACCGGAACGCCTGAGGCGCTCACTCAGCAGGTCGAGGCCTGGATCGCCGACGAGATCGACGACGCAGCCGCCGCAGAGTTGCGCGGCCTGCTGCACCGCGCCGCGACCGATGCCGACGCCCGCGCAGAACTGACCGACCGGTTCGCCGCGCCGCTGACCTTCGGCACCGCGGGCCTGCGCGGGCCGTTGCGAGCCGGCCCGAACGGGATGAACCGGGTTGTGGTCCGCCGCGCCGCAGCCGGGCTGGCCGCCTGGTTGACTGCCGCCGGCCGCGCCGGGCAGCCGGTGGTCGTCGGCTTCGATGCCCGGCACGGCTCTCTGGACTTCGCGCAGGACTCGGCCGCCATCCTGGCCGCGGCCGGATTCGACGCGCGACTGCTACCCGGGCCGCTGCCGACCCCGGTGCTCGCCTTCGCGGTGCGGCACCTCGCAGCGGCCGCGGGCGTGATGGTCACCGCGTCGCACAATCCACCACAGGACAACGGCTACAAGGTCTACGACCGCGACGGCGGGCAGATCGTGCCACCCGTGGACCGGGACATCGAGGCGGCGATCCAGGCGGTCGGAAGCACCCGCACCATCCCGTTGTCCGACGACTACCAGCACCTCGGCGACGAGATCGTTCAGGCCTATCTCGAGGCCATCGCGCCGATCGTGCAGGGCACGTCCCGGGACGTGAAGATCGTGCACACGGCGATGCACGGCGTGGGCACTGCCGTGGTGCGGCGGGCTTTCGCTGCGACCGGATTCCAGCCACTCGTGGCCGTCGCCGAGCAGGAAGCGCCCGACCCGGATTTCCCGACCGTCGCCTTCCCCAATCCGGAAGAGCCGGGCGCCCTCGATCTGGCGCTGGCGCTGGCTCAGCGTCAAGGCGCCGACATCATCATCGCCAACGACCCGGACGCGGATCGGTGTGCCGTGGCTGCGCCGTTCCCGGTGAGCGGGTGGCGGATGCTGCGCGGCGACGAGGTCGGCGTATTGCTCGCCGATCGCTTGATGCGACGCGGCGTGCGCGGCACCTATGCCACCACCATCGTCTCCTCGACAATGCTCAGCGCGCTGGCGTCCTCCTACGGTGTCGGCTACGGCGAGACGCTGACCGGTTTCAAGTGGATCGTCCGGGCCGCCGAGGACCTGGTCTTCGGCTATGAGGAGGCGTTGGGCTACGCCGTGCTGCCCGACGTGGTGCGCGACAAGGACGGGATCTCGGCCGCACTGCTGGTGGCCGACCTTGCCGCCGAGCTCAAGGCGGCCGGGTCGACGCTGGCCGATCGGCTGGCCGAGCTGGCCGGGCAGTACGGGCTGTATGCCACCGACCAGATCTCGGTGCGGGTCGCCGATCTCTCGCTGATCACCCGGACGATGACCCGGCTGCGCGCGCAGCCTCCGACAGTTCTGCTCGGTCAGGAGGTCGTCGCAACCGATCGGCTCCCGGACGCCGATGTACTCACCTACCGCTGGGACGGCGGCCGGGTGGTCGTGCGCCCGTCCGGAACCGAACCCAAGCTGAAGTGCTATCTCGAGGTCGTCGTGAACGACGGCTCGCGAGCCGAAGCCGATCGCCGGCTGGCCTCGCTCCGAGAGCAGTTCGACGCGCTGCTCGCGCTCTGAGTCCAGCCGCGGGGATTGTCAGCTGACGCAGAACTCGTTGCCCTCGGGATCTCGCATCGTGGTGGTCTGCGGGCCACGATCGGACGTCACCCACGCTGTCGTTGCGCCCAGCGCAGTCAAGCGCGCGACCTCGGCATCGTGCCGCGGTGGGCCGACCTGGATGTCCAGATGCATGCGGTTCTTCACCGTCTTGCGCTCCGGGACGCGCTGCAGGAACAGACGCGGCCAGCGCCCGGCCGGGTCTCGGCAGGCAGCAACGTCGGCAAACTGCTGCCGCTCGCCTATCCAGATGGTTTCGTTCTCGGCGAGGTGTCCGGCGGCCAGCAGTTGCTGCACGACCGGCGTGTGGTCCTCCACTTCGAACTGCAGGGCGGCCGCCCAGAAGTCAGCCAGCGGGTGCGGGGCGGCACAGTCCAGAACCATCTGAAGCCGGAACGTCTCTTCGGCTGGGCTCATCTTGCGGTCCTCCCGATCTGGTCGGCGGCGCTTTTGGCGGCAGGACACTGTATCGGCGACTGATCCGCCAAGACCGGGCTCAGCGCGGGCCGAACTGCCGATCACCGGCGTCGCCCAGGCCGGGCACGATGTAGGCGTTCTCGTTCAGGCCTTCGTCGATACTGCCGGTAATGACGCGGACCGGGTAGCCGCTGTCCGCCAGGCGGGCCAGTCCCTCCGGGGCGGCCAGCGCGCAGATCACCGTGATCTCGCTGGCACCCCGGGCAACCAGCAGGTCGAGGCAGTGCAGCAGCGAGCCGCCGGTGGCCAGCATCGGATCCAACACCAGGACGGGGTGACCGGTCAGCGTGTCCGGTAGCGAGGCCATGTAGGCCTCCGGGTCATGCGTCTCTTCGTTGCGGGCCAGCCCGACGAAGCCCATCCGCGACTCGGGCAGCAGGTTGAACGCCGCCTCGGCCATGCCGAGACCGGCCCGCAGCACCGGGACCAGCAGTGGCGGGTTGGCCAGCGTGCAGCCCGTC
Organism: uncultured Actinomycetota bacterium; assembly: GCA_963703085.1. Classification (GTDB taxonomy): domain Bacteria; phylum Actinomycetota; class Actinomycetes; order Mycobacteriales; family Jatrophihabitantaceae; genus DATAEG01. The sequence goes on from OY969789.1 coordinate 1,277,831, forward strand.
GTGGGGCCCACCGGCGTGGTGATCGGGACGTCCTTCGTCGGCAGCTCGCGCGTCGCTTCATAGACGAGCAGCGTGGCCAGCTCGGTCAACGCAGCACGGAACTCGGCGTTGCTGCTGCGCTCATCCCGCATGACCGACAGCCTGGCCTGGGCGATCGGATGATCGACGACGATGGTCTCCACGGCTAGACAGGCTAGTGCCCCACACCCCGACGCCGTATCCGAAGCAGCTACCGCGTCCGCCCTCCCATTCGATTGATTCGCAATACGAATTAATCTGCGGATACACTTCAGGCGTGGCTGACTGGTGGCGCCCGTCATGGCTGGACGAGGGCGAGGATCCCGACTACCGCTTCTCACTGGCCAACGAGCGCACCTTCCTCGCCTGGATGCGCACCGCGCTGGCGCTGCTTGCCGCGGCCGTCGCGGTCGCCCAGCTGGTGACCAACTTCCACACCGCATGGGCTCGGACCGCCCTGGGTATCGGGCTGGCCGTCACAGGCCTGCTCGCGGCGTCGTTCGCCTACCTGCGGTGGAGCGGCAACGAGCGCGCCATGCGCCACTCCCGCTCATTGCCACACACCCCGCTGCTGCTCGTGCTCAACGTGGCGCTCGCAATCATCGGTGTCGCCGTTCTGCTGATGATCATCCTGGACCGATGAGCAAGCCTGGGCTGGCCGGCCCGCGGACCACCCTGGCCTGGGACCGCACGGCGCTGAGCGCAGGCGGGCTCGGTGCGCTGCTGCTCAAGTTCGGCATCGACCGGGGCATCGCCGTCGAAGTGATCGCGGGGGTGGCCGCGCTGCTCGCAGCCGGGGTGCTCGGCTTCGGATTGCCGCACCAGCGACTCTCCCACCCGGACGCAGACGCCCGCGTCTCCAGTGGCAGATCGCTGGTGGTGGTCGCCGGGCTCGTCGTGATCACCGCGGTGCTCACCACAGTCACCGTGGCGGTAGACCGATGAGCCCCGCGTCGCAGCAGCCGGATGCGCAGGCCCTCACCGACGCGGTGACGCAACTACGCCGAGCGCTGCGCCGGTCGGTGCGTCCGGGCTTCCCCCGGGCGATGGGCCAGATCGAGATGTTGCAGACCATCGGCGATCTCGGACCGGTGCGCGTCGGCGAACTGGCCGGGACGCTGCGCCTGGCACCCAGCACGGCAAGCGAACTGCTCGCCCGGTTGGTCCGGGCAAAGCTCGTCACCCGGGAGACCGACCGACACGACCGGCGCGCGGTCGCGGTACGGCTGAGCGCCGCCGGCCGCCGGGAACTGGATCGGTGGCAACGGGCCCACGAACAACGGCTGGCCGCCGCGGTGGACCTGCTCTCTGCGGCACAGCGGCGCGTACTGGCAACTGCGATCCCGGCCTTGCGGGCACTGGCCGGGGCGCTCACCGAGGTCTGAGCGACCGATCCCAGCGGCGCTCCAGCGAGAACACCGTCGAACCAAGCCCGCGCCGGGCGCATCGGCAGATTGTGCCGATGGGGCATCGCCGGCAGCGCCTACCATGAACGGGTGAGTGCCACCCTGAGCCGCAGTGCCGCGGCTGCCGGCGATCTCTCCGACGTGACAGCGGACGACGCGTCGCTGCGCCGTTTCCTGCACGGCCTGCCCGGCGTCGACCAGGTGGGCGCCGAGGGCCGCGCGGCGATGCTGGCCACCCGTTCCATCAAAACCACTGCCAAAGCATGGGCGATCGACGCTGCGATCACGATGGTCGACCTCACCACACTCGAAGGTGCCGATACTCCGGGCAAGGTGCGCTCGTTGTGTGCCAAGGCGATGCGGCCCGACCCCAGCGACCCGAGCGCACCTGCCGTCGCTGCAATCTGCGTCTACCCGGACCTGGTCTCGACGGCGGTCGAGTCGCTGCGCGGGTCTGCGGTCGGCGTCGCCAGCGTGGCTACGGCGTTCCCGTCCGGACGCGCGGCCCTGGCCACCAAGCTCTACGACGTGCGCGATGCCGTCGCCGCGGGCGCGACCGAGATCGACATGGTGATCGACCGGGGCGCGTTCCTCGCCGGGCGCTACCTGCAGGTGTTCGAGGAGATTGTCGCGACGAAGGAAGTTTGCGGGTCGGCCCATCTGAAGGTGATCCTCGAGACCGGCGAGCTGGTCACCCTCGACAACGTCCGGCGCGCGTCGTGGCTGGCGTTGCTGGCTGGTGGCGACTTCATCAAGACCTCGACCGGCAAGGTCACTCCGGCGGCCACTCCCCCGGTCGCGCTGGTCATGTTGGAGGCGGTGCGGGACTTCGCCGCGACCACCGGTCAGCTGCGCGGCGTCAAGCTGGCCGGCGGCATCCGGTCCGCCAAGGAAGCGTTGCGGTATCTGGTGATGGTGAACGAGGTCGCCGGCGAGGACTGGCTCGATCCCGCTCTCTTCCGGTTCGGCGCATCCAGCCTGCTCAACGACCTGCTGCAGCAGCGGCACAAGCTGGCCACCGGTGTCTACGACGGCCCCGACTATGTATCGGTGGACTAAGCGCATGCAGAGGGAGACTGAGAAGTGAGCCCGAAGTTCGAGTACGCGCCGGCACCGGAATCACGGGACACCGCACGGTTGAAGCCGTCCTACGGGATCTTCATCGACGGGGCGTTCCGCGATGGCACCGGCGAGGCCACCAAGACCATCAATCCGGCCACCGAAGAGCCGTTGGCCGAGATCGCCGAAGCCGGGCCGTCCGACGTGGCGGATGCCGTCGCGGCAGCGCGGCGGGCGCAGCGCACCTGGGGCCGGATGCCGGGCGCCGAGCGGGCCAAGTACATCTACCGGATCGCCCGAGTGATGCAGGAGCGCGGCCGCGAGCTGGCGGTGCTGGAATCGTTGGACAACGGCAAGCCCATCCGCGAGTCGCGCGACGTCGACGTGCCGACCGCGGCCGCGCACTTCTTCTACTACGCGGGGTGGGCGGACAAGCTCGAGCACGCCGGCTTCGGCGCCGACCCGCAACCGGTGGGCGTGGCCGGCCAGGTCATCCCGTGGAACTTCCCGTTGCTGATGGCGGCCTGGAAGATCGCTCCCGCATTGGCAACCGGCAACACGGTGGTGCTCAAGCCGGCCGAGACCACCCCACTCACCGCGCTCACCCTGGCCGAGATCATCGCCGAGTGCGACCTGCCGCCGGGCGTGGTCAACGTGCTGCCCGGTGGCCCGGAGATCGGTCGTGCGCTGGTCGAGTCGGCTGTCGACAAGGTCGCGTTCACCGGCTCGACGGAGGTCGGCAAGCAGATCCAGCGTTCCCTGGCCGGCACCGGGAAGCGCGTCTCCCTGGAGCTGGGCGGCAAGGCGGCGAACATCGTGTTCGACGACGCTCCCCTCGATCAGGCCATCGAAGGCATCGTCAACGGAATCTTCTTCAACCAGGGCCACGTCTGTTGCGCCGGATCGCGGCTGCTGGTGCAGGAGTCGGTCTACGACGAGCTGATCGGCGGGTTGCAGCGCAGGTTGCAGTCGATGCGGCTGGGCGACCCGCTGGACAAGAACACTGACATCGGAGCGATCAACTCCTCGGCCCAGCTGGGCCGGATCCGGGAGCTGGCCGACGCCGGCGACGCGGAGGGCGCGCAGCGCTGGTCGCCGCCATGCGAGCTGCCCGCGCGAGGGTTCTGGTTCCCGCCGACGTTGTTCACCAACGTGAGCGCGGCCAGCCGGATCGCCCGCGAGGAGATCTTCGGCCCGGTGCTGTCCGTCCTCACCTTCCGGACTCCGGCCGAGGCGATCGAGAAGGCGAACAACACGCCTTACGGCCTGTCCGCCGGCATCTGGACGGAGAAGGGCTCGCGGATCCTGGCGATGGCCGGCCAGCTGCGGGCCGGGGTCGTCTGGGCGAACACGTTCAACCGGTTCGACCCCAGCTCACCGTTCGGCGGCTACAAGGAATCCGGCTTCGGCCGCGAGGGCGGCCGGCACGGCCTGGCTCCTTACTTGCAGAGCGAGGCCATCGGTGCGCACTGACCCCACCGCCGCCTCGTCCCGCCGAGGAGGAGCTTCTGCCCGTCGAAGGGGAGGTTCTGCCCGTCGAGGGGGAGCTTCTGCTGCGCCGCGTCGGCGTGTCGCGGCCACAACCTCCCCCTCGCCAGTATCGACGTCGCGGGAGGCGCACCGATGAGCCCGAGCCGATCCACCATCGCCGAGAACCGGCTGGACGTGCGCAAGACCTACAAGCTCTACGTCGGCGGTGCGTTCCCGCGCTCGGAGTCGGGCCGGTCGTACCCGATCACGGATGCGCGCGGGAAGCTGCTCGCGCAGGCGGCGCAGGGATCGCGCAAGGATGTCCGCGACGCGGTGCTCGCCGCGCGCAAGGCGCAGCCGGGTTGGGCCAAGGCAACCGCGTACAACCGGGGCCAGGTGCTCTATCGCATCGCCGAGATGCTGGAGGGCCGCCGGGAGCAGTTCGGTGCCGAGGTGAAGGCGGCCGAAGGGCTGACCGCAGCCAGGGCGCGGACGGTCGTCGACACCGCGATCGACCGCTGGGTCTGGTACGCCGGCTGGACCGACAAGTACGCCCAGATCGTCGGCTCGACCAACCCGGTCGCCGGCCCCTACTTCAACTTCTCGTTGCCCGAACCCACCGGCGTGGTCGGCATCGTGGCCCCGCAGGAGTCGAGCCTGCTCGGGTTGATCAGCGTGCTGGCGCCGGCGATCGCGACGGGGAACACGGTGGTGGCGCTGACCTCGCAGACGCGAGCGCTGCCGGCGATCACCTTCTCCGAAGTACTCGCCACGTCCGACCTGCCGGGCGGTGTGGTCAATCTGCTCACCGGCATCACCGCTGAGATGGCGCCCTGGCTGGCCTCGCACAAGGACGTCAATGCCATCGACCTGACCGGCGTCGCCGAGTCCGACCGTATCGAGTTGCAGCGCTCGGCCGCCGACACCGTCAAGCGCGTGCACCTGCCGCAGGAGACGGACTGGGCCGGCACGCCTCATCTCGACCGGCTGGCCGCGTTCGTCGAGACGAAGACGGTCTGGCACCCGATCGGCGTCTGATCTCACGCCAGCGGCCAATCTCCGCCGGTGCTGCCCGGCCCGGCGTGGCCCGACCTGATGGGCCGGTAGGTTTTGCGGCATGACGAGTCCCGAAGGCTCCATCGTCCCGATCGCCATCACGCTGGAGGACAAGACCGGCGTCACCCTGTTCGCCCCGCCATGGGAGGACGCGGACGGTGAGGAGTGGCAGGGCTTTCTGGGTGACGGCGCCAAGATCGTGCTGTTCCCGAGTGCCGCGCTGCTGAAGGAGTTCATCGACGCAACGCCGGAGAACGACCTGTCCGACCACCCGGACTGGCCGCGGGTCGCGCAGCTCAACGAGAAGGAGTTGCGCCCGACCGAGGACAACAGCTACGACCTGGAACAGGTCTACGAGTGGGCCTCCGGTGATCCGGACGCCGAGGTCGAGACCGGTCTGGCCAATGTGGTGGAGCTGGTGCTGCACATCGCGGAGAGCTGCGAGGACGGCGCGCTTCGCCGGCTGATCGGGGCTACCCCGGAGTACGCCGATCTGATGGCCGGCGAGGTCGCCTACAGCGGCGACCGGGAGGCGCGGGCGCGCTGGTCGGCGCTGGGCGACACCATCGCGGGAAGCTGGGGACGGGCGCTCAAGCGGGTGGATCGCTGGCTGGACTGGCGCGGCGACTTCACCGAGGAGGCGGCCGAGGAGATCGATGCCGAGGCGATGTGGGAACGAGTCGGGGCCAAGCCCATCGAGTTGGTGCTTTCCGACGTCGAGATCTTCCTGACCGTCCGCGGCGTCTTCGACGACACGGCGCTGTTCCTCGGCAGCGACGGTGAGATCGAGGTCTTCGTCGAGCCCGAGGACATGGCTGAGTTCTGCCGCGACGCCGAGGAGCACGACCTCGTCAAGCTGGAGTTCTGGGACGACGTCCGGGACGCCGACGACGAGGCCTTCGTCCCGGACGAAGAAGACAGCTACGACCTCACCACCCCGAGCCGCCGGGTAGCCCGGCTGCTCGAGGAGTTGGCCGACTTCTGCCAGCTGGACGCCGATGCCGCGTTCCTGCGCGACAAGAACCTCGACCCGGAGCAGTGGGCCGACCTCGTGGCTTCGGTGCGCACCTGCCTCGTCACCGACGAGTGATGCCGACGACGGGCACCGTCGCGCGGTGCCGAGCGTCCCCGGGTGCGTAACCGCAGCGGTCAATCGGCCAGAACGGCGTAGCCCGGCTTGATGACCTCGTTGATGAGCGCGAGTCGCTCGTCGAACGGCAGGAACGCGCTCTTCATCGCGTTGACGGTGAACCACTGCAGGTCGCGCCAGTCGTAGCCGAACGCGTCGACGAGCAAGCCCATCTCGCGGCTCATCGTCGTCCCGCTCATCAACCGGTTGTCGGTGTTGACGGTGACCCGGAAGTAGAGCCGGCGCAGCAGCCCGATCGGATGCTCGCCGATCGACGCCGCGGCGCCGGTCTGCACGTTGGACGAGGGGCACATCTCCAAGGGGATGCGCTTGTCGCGCACGTAGGCGGCGAGCAGGCCGAGCCGGGCGCCGGCTGCGGCGTCGTCCACCGATCCCGCATCAGGCGGCACGGTGATGTCGTCGATGATGCGCACACCGTGGCCGAGGCGATCGGTGCCACACCACTGGATCGCCTCCCAGATCGACGGCAGCCCGAATGCCTCACCGGCGTGAATGGTGAAGTGGAAGTTCTCCCGGCGCAGGTACTCGAAGGCGTCGAGGTGCCGGCTCGGCGGGAAGCCCGCCTCGGCTCCGGCGATGTCGAAGCCGACCACGCCCCGGTCCCGGTAGCGCACCGCGAGCTCGGCGATCTCCCGCGAGCGTGCGGCGTGACGCATCGCGGTGAGCAATGCGCCGACCCGGATGCGCTTGCCGCGCTCGGCCGCCGCCCGCTCCCCGGCCCGGAATCCCTCGACGGCCGCGTCGACGACCTCTTCGAGGCTCAGGCCGCCGTCCACGCTCTGCTCCGGCGCCCACCGGCTCTCCACGTAGACGACACCGTCATCGGCCAGGTCCTCGGCGCACTCCTTCGCGATCCGGTAGATGCCCTCCGCATGCTGCATCACGGCAACGGTGTGTCGGAACGTCTCGAGGTAGCGCTCCAGCGAGCCGGAGTCGGCCGACTCCCGGAACCAGTTGCCGAGGGCGGCCGGATCGGTTGTCGGCAATGCGTCATAGCCGATGTCGCGGGCGAGGTCGACGATGGTTGCCGGGCGCACGCCACCGTCCAGGTGATCGTGCAGCAGCACCTTGGGCGCGCTTCGGATCGCCTCGGGCGTCAACGGCGTCATGCTGGCCTCATGCGCTGCAGCCTATCCAGTCAGCGCTCCCGTTCGGACATCCATCGGAACGTGCGCAGCGTGACGTACAAAGCGCCCACGCACCAGGCAACGAGGACCAGCGCCGTCATCGGGTGCTGCCAGCTGTGCCCGGGCTCGCTCTGCGCGAAACTGTCCGGCAGGAACACCGACCTCAGGCCGAGGGTCATCCACCGCAACGGGAAGACCGAGCCGATCGCCTGCAGCCACGGCGGCAACTCACCGAAGACGAAGTACACGCCGGAGATGAACTGGATCAAAATCGCGATCGGCGACACGACCGCGGTCGCCGAACGCCCATTGCGCACCAGCCCCGCGACAGCCAGTCCGAGCAGCGTGCAGGCGGTCACCCCAAGCGCGAACACCCACACCAGCGTCAGCAACCGATCAGCCGGCGGGATCGGGACGTGGAAGAACACCTTGCCCAGGGCGAGCAGCCCGATGATCTCGATTACGGATAGCAACGCCACCAGCAGGATCTTGCCGACGAAGAAGGCGGCCTTCGGCATGGGCGTCCCGTACAGCCGCTTCAAGGCGCCGCTGTCACGTTCCAACGGGACGCTGATCGCGAGGTTCTGAAAGCACGAGCTCCAGATGCCGGTACCGATCATCCCGGCGGTGAAGTACTGCGGGAACGTGACGCCGGAACCCTTCTGCCCGACGTCGCCGCTGCCGAAGATCGCTCCGAACAGGATCAGCATCACCGGTGGGAAGAGCACCGTGAAGAACACGGCCTCGCCACTGCGCCAGAACTCGGTGAACTCGACGCGGAACCGGTGCAGGCAGGCGGTCAGCAGACCGGGTCCGCCGCGCCGGGTGCTCTCCTGCAGGGTGGTCATCGGCTGAGTTCCTGCTGCTCGGCGTGCGCGGCGATCATCCCGACATAGATGTCCTCGAGGGTCGGCCGGGCGACGACCAGCCCGGGAATCTCCCCGCCGAGTTCGGTGGCCAGTCGTTGCACGAGGGCGGTCGGCTGATCGCTCTCTTCGACATGGTCGCCATTCGCGTCGGTCCAACGCACCTGCGCCTTCGCCTGCCGGCGTCCGCCGATGTCCTCCGGCGCGCCCACCTCGCGCATGCGTCCGCCGATGATGACGCCGACCCGGTCGGCCAGGTGCTCAGCTTCGTCCAGGTAATGCGTGGTGAGCACGATGGTGACGCCCGAGTCGCGCAAGGTGCGCACCAGCTGCCAGAACTGCCGACGCGCTTCGGGATCGAAGCCGGTGGTCGGCTCGTCCAGGAAGAGCAGCTCCGGGTTGCCGACCATACCGAGCGCCACGTCGAGACGACGCCGCTGACCGCCGGAGAGCTTCACGCACCTGGTGTCGCGCTTCGCCGCGAGCCCGACCGCCTCGATCACCTCGTCGGCATCGCGCGAGTAGCGGTAGCAGCCGGCGATCGCCTTGACCGACTCGCGGACCGACAGGTCCTTCAGGTCGTCGGCCTGCTGGGTCACGATTCCGATGCGCGAGCGCCAGTCCGCGGTGGGCGTTGCCGGGTCGACGCCGAGCACGCTGACCGTCCCGGCTTCGTAGCTGCGGAATCCGCTGCAGATCTCCACCGTGGTCGTCTTCCCTGCGCCATTCGGCCCGAGCAGGGCGTAGATCTCACCGCGGCGCACGTCCAAGTCGAGGCCGCGCAGCGCTTCGAAGCCTCGATAGGACTTGCGCACCTCCCGGACGTCGATGACCGGCCGCGGCGAGCTCATCCCGGAATCGTGGCCGACCAGGCCGATCGGGACCAGGGACAGATGTCATGACTGCACCGATCGGCGCTCTACCACCGTGATGATCAAGGCGAAATGGGCGCTATAGCGCCCATTTCGCCTTGATCATCACGGGGTTGGGGGTTGGGCGGTTGGGCTGTTGGGGGTGTTGGGAGGGGAGGGTGGTCAGGGGTCCAGCGCTACGCGGACGGCGCGGTACTGCTCCGGCGCAGTCTTCAGCACCCGCAGCCGCGGGTCGGGTACCGCCAAGAACGGCTCGGCGACCAGGGCGCGCAGCGTCGTCAGCCGCGGGTCGACGAGCACTGCATCGACCGCGGCTCGGTCGCCCCCGCAGATGAGCGCGTCGAGGCGGCCGGCCTGCGGGAGCACGACCCGTGCGGTCACGTCAGCGGCCTCGCCGAACGCGTGCCGGGCCTGGTTGGCGCGGCGCCGGGCGAAGCGTTGCTGCGACCAGCCGCCTGCCTTCGTGGTGCCCTGCACGTAGCTCGAGCCGACCTTGGACGCGACGAGTTCGGCGCCGTCGAACACCCCGATGCCGTAGCCGCCGCGGCGCACCAGGATCACGCCCACCCGGCGCTGCTGCACGGCGTGCGCCACGAACGCGGCTCGGTCGCTGCCGGGAAGCGGCGGGAACGGCACGGTGAGCCACGCCTGGGCGCCGTCCGCGCCGAGCAGGTGCATCTCCGGCGGAGTGATGCGCTCGACCACAGCGCCGTGCCGCTCGGCGAACCCGTCGAGCCAGCGGGCCAGACGTTCCGGCGCAACCGTCACTCGCCGCATCAGCCACCGCCCCACCCGCGATGATCACGCGAAATGTGCTGCCCAGGCAGCAAAAAGTGCGTGATCATCGCGGGTTTAGCCGGCGGCGATACGGTCGATGAGCAGCGGCGGCCGGTCGTAGCTCGTGCCGATCTCGATGCCGCCCTGCAACGCCTCGACGGCCCGGTCGAACCGCGCCGCGTCGTCGGCATGCAGCTCCAACAGTGGCTGCCCGGCGCTCACCAGGTCGCCGGGCTTGGCCAGCATTACTACGCCGGCGCCGAAGGACACCGCGTCCTCCTTGCGGGCGCGGCCGGCGCCGAGCCGCCAGGCCGCGGTTCCGACGGCCAGAGCGTCCAGCGTGCGCAGTACCCCGTCCGACTCCGCCGTGACGATGTGCGTCTCGGCCGCGACGGGCAGCGCGGCATCGGGGTCACCGCCTTGTGCGCTGATCATCCGCCGCCACACGTCCATCGCCCGGCCGTCCTGCAGCGCATCGGCCGGATCGACGTCGATGCCCGCACCGGCAAGCATCTCCCGGGCCAGCGCGAGGGTCAGCTCGATCACGTCGGCCGGTCCACCGCCGGCGAGAACCTCGATCGACTCCGCCACCTCGAGGGCATTGCCGGCGGTGCGGCCCAGCGGCGTCGCCATGTCGGTGAGCAGCGCGACGGTATGCGTGCCGTGCGCCTCGCCGAGCGACACCATGGTCTCGGCCAGTCGGCGCGCGTCGGCCACGTTCTTCATGAACGCGCCGCTGCCTACCTTGACGTCCAGCACCAGCGACGCGGATCCCTCGGCGATCTTCTTGCTCATGATCGAACTGGCGATCAACGGGATCGCCTCCACGGTGCCGGTGACATCACGCAACGCGTAGAGCTTGCGGTCGGCCGGTGCCAATGCGTCGCCGGCCGCACAGACCACTGCGCCGACCTCGCCCAGCTGGGCCAGGAACTCCGCATTGCTCAGCGACGCGCGCCAGCCCGGAATCGATTCGAGCTTGTCCAGCGTGCCTCCGGTGTGCCCGAGCCCGCGGCCGGAAAGCTGCGGCACCGCCGCCCCGCAGGCCGCCACCAGCGGCGCCAGCGGCAGCGTGATCTTGTCGCCGACACCGCCGGTGGAATGCTTGTCCGTGGTCGGCCGGCTCACTGCGGACAGGTCCAACCGCTCCCCTGAGGCGATCATCGCCGCCGTCCAGCGGGCCAGCTCATCGGGCTCCATGCCGTTGAGCAGGATCGCCATCGCCAGCGCGGACATCTGCTCCTCGGCCACCGCGCCACGGGTGTACGCGTCGATCACCCAGTCGATCTGCTCGTCCGGGATCCGCTGCCGATCGCGCTTGGCGACGATGACCGATACCGCGTCGAAAGGCTCGGTCATGCCAGGTCTGCCGGGCCGAATGCTCGCGGCAGCACCTGGCTCATCGGCACCGGCCCATCCACGGTGTCGACGAGCAAGGCCGCACCGCCGTGCTCCCACAGCAACTGCCGGCAGCGCCCGCACGGCATCAGCACCGCACCGCTGCCGTCCACGCAGGCGAAGGCGACCAACTGCCCGCCGCCCGAGGCGTGCAGTGCAGAGACCAGTCCGCACTCCGCGCACAACGTCACCCCGTAGGAAGCGTTCTCGACGTTGCAGCCGCTGACGATCCGCCCGTCGTCGACGAGCGCGGCCGCCCCCACCGGGTAGTGCGAGTAGGGCGCGTAGGCGTGGGCCATCGCTTCGCGAGCCGCAGCGCGCAACCCATCCCAGTCCACAGTGTTCATGCTCGCTCCACGAGCCGTCGCTCGGTGTTCATGCTCGCTCCACGAGCCGTCGCTCGGTGCTCATGCTCGCTCCACGAGCTGTCGCTCGGTGCTCATCGGGACGTATAGGGCTGGCCGTCGGCGGCCGGTGCCCGCACCCGTCCGATGAATCCGGCCACCGCGATGATCGTCACCACGTACGGAAGCGTGAGCAGCAGGTTGGAGTCGACCGGGCCGCCTTGCAGCAACGACTGCAACTGGTCGAAGAAGCCGAACAGCAGAGCCGCGAGCACGGCCCCCTTCGGACTCCACTTGCCGAAGATGACGCAGGCCAACGCGATGAAGCCCTTACCCGCTGACATGTTCAGCTGGAATGCGCCGGGCGCACCGGTACCCAGTACCAGGAACGCGCCGCCCAACCCGGCGATGGCACCGGCCAGCAAGAGCGCGCGGTAACGGGTTCGCAGCACCTTGATGCCGACGGTGTCCGCGGCCCGCGGATGTTCACCGACCGAGCGCACCCGCAGGCCCCACCTGGTGTGGAACAACGCGTAGTGCACCGCCCCGACCAGCAGGTACGTGCCGTACAGGTAGATGGTTCCGTCGAACAGCACCGGGCCGACGATCGGGATGTCCCCGAGACCCGGGATCTTGAACGACTTCAGGTAACCCGGTTGGTTGAACTCGGCGGCGTGCGGGCTCATCAACTTGATGAACAGGAAGCTGGTCAACCCCGTCACGAAAAGGTTCAGCACGACTCCGATGATCACCTGGTCGACGAGATAGCGGATCGCCATCACCGCCAGGATCGACGCGACCAGCACGCCGGCAAGCAGCCCACCGGCGATTCCCATCCAGACGCTGCCGGCCACCGATCCGATCAGCGCTGCGGCGAACGCACCGAACAGCAACTGCCCTTCGATGGCGACGTTGACCACGCCGGACCGCTCCCCGATGAGGCCGGCGATGGCTCCGAGGATCAGTGGGATCGCAGCCGGGAACAACATGCCCTGCAACAGGGAAACCACGTTCAACCCGCTGAACGTTCCGGCGATGGACCAGATGATGAACGACAGCACCAGGCCGACGACGGTGACGCCGAGGCTGACATTCACCGGCACCCGCCTGATCAGGGCAAGCACTGCCGCGATCAGCATCAGCAGGCACAGCACCAGCACCGCCGGCTTCGCGGTGAATCCCCACTGCCCGATGTGGTACTTCTCGTTCGGCAGGAAGAACTGCAGTACCGCATGGCCCTTCGAGCGCGGGCCGAGCGCGAAGAGCCGCGCCGAGATCACCGCCAGGACGATGCCCAGCACTCCCACCGCCACGTGCTTCGGCACCCGCGCGGCCTTGGTGGTACCGACGGTCACGGCCAAGTTGGTGGTCGCGCCGGTGATGCCGGCCAGACCGGCACTGCGCAGCCGGAAGATCGCCCGGGTCAGTCGCGGCGCCGCCACGAAGATGACGATGAGGGCCTGCACCACTGTGACCAGGTCGACCGGGATCTGCACCGCGGCCTGCATCTCCGCGCCGCCTTGCCGCAACGCGCCGAACAGCAGACCGGCGAAGACGGTGCCCATCGGGGTGTTGCGGCCGAGCAGCGCCACGGTGATCGCGTCGAAGCCGACATTGGAGTCGATGGCCGGCGTGACCTGGTAGGACGTCGCGCCGCCGAGGGCCAGCGAGGTTCCGGCCAGGCCGGCCAGCCCACCGGCGAGGGCGAGCGCCAGCATGGTGGTTCCCCCGACGCTCATCCCGGCAGTACGCGCGGCCGCGGGGTTCGCGCCGACCGCGCGTAGGCGGAAGCCGATCGAGCTGCGGGTGAGCAGCCACCACATGAGCACCGCGGAGGCCAGCGCCAGCACGATGCCCAGGTCGATGGGCAGCTGCGATCCGAACAGGTGCGGATACCGAGCCGAGCCCGGAATCACCTTGCTGGCCTGCCCGCCCGGCCCGGAGATGATCGATTTCGTCGACAGCAGATAGCGCAGCCCGTAGAGCGCGACGTAGTTGAGCATGATCGTCGTGATCACCTCGTGCGCACCGGTGCGTGCCTTGAGGAATCCGGCGATGAAGCCCCAAACTCCGCCGGCGACGATGCCGGCGGCGACGGCAACCACGAGGTGGACGAACGGCGGCAGCGACCAGGCGAACCCGACGTAGCCGGAGGCCATGGCGCCGGCGATGACCTGGCCCTGGCCACCGATGTTGAACAGCCCGGACCGGAAGGCGACCGAGACGCCCAGGCCGGCGCAGATCAGCGGCGTCGCGGTGAAGATCGTGCCGGTGATCGGCCCGAAGATGCCGCTCGTCGTGCCGTTGTTCTGGAAGTTGTAGATCGAGCCCTGGAACAGCGCCTTGTAGCCGTCCCGGACGGTGTAGAGCGCATCGAGGAAGAAGTCGCTGGGATGCTGGAAGAGGTAGCCGAGATCCGCGCGGCATTGGTCGTCGGAGAAGACCATCAGCAACGCGCCGAGCACCAGGGCAAGGACGAGCGCGAGCAGCGTGACAAGCAGGTTGTCGCGCAGGGAATTGCTGCGCGGGGCGGGGGGGCCCTGCTGCGGCGGAGCCGACGCCGGCCGATCCGCGACCGCCGTGGTCATGATTCCCCCTCAACGACGTGGTCGACCGCGGCCAGTTCGCTCGGATGTGCCTCGGCTTCGGAGATCGCCTGCTCGGCGGGTACGCCGGCCATCATCAGACCCACCTCGTCGCGGGACGCGCCGCCGGGCAGCTCGCCGATCACGCCGCCGCGGTACATGACGACGATCCGGTCGGCCAACGCCAGCACTTCGTCCAGCTCGGTCGAGACGATGACCACCGGGGTGCCGTGATCGCGCTCGGCGACGATGCGTTTGTGGATCGCCTCCTGCGCCCCCACGTCGACCCCCCGGGTGGGTTGCGAGGCGATGAACAGCTTCAGCGGTCGGGACATCTCCCGGGCGATGACGAGCTTCTGCTGGTTGCCCCCGGACAGGGTGCTCGCCATCGCATCGCCGCCGGAGGTGCGGATGTCGAACTCGGTGATCCGCTCGGTCGCGTTCTTGGAAATCTCGCCGAGGTTCAGCCGCACCCCGTTGCCGAACGGCTTCTGGTCGAAGCGGTCCAGCACCAGGTTCTCGGCGACCGTGAACGTGTTGACCAGCCCGTCGTGCTGGCGGTCCTCCGGGACGAACCCCACGCCGGCATGCAGCACTTCGCGCGGACTCTGTCCGGCCAGGTCGTTGCCGAACAGGGTGATCGATCCGGCGGTGGGGGTGCGCAACCCCAGCATCGCCTCGACGAGTTCCTCCTGGCCGTTGCCCTGCACTCCGGCCAGCGCAACGATCTCGCCGGCATGCACTTCCAGGCTGACGTCCTGCACGGTGATCTGGCCGCGATCGTCGGCGACCGAAAGGCCCTGGACCGAGAGCGCGAGATCGCCCGGCGTAGCGGCGACCTTGTCGACGGTCAGGCTGACGTCGCGGCCGACCATCATCGCCGCCAGCTCGGTCTCGGTGGTGTCGGGGGCCGCCTCGCCGACCACCTTCCCGCGGCGGATGACAGTGATCTTGTCGGCGATCGCCTTGACCTCACGCAGTTTGTGCGTGATGAACACGATCGAGGTGCCAGCGTCCTTGAGCTCGCGCATCACCCGGATCAGCTCGTCGATCTCCTGCGGGGTGAGCACCGCGGTCGGCTCGTCGAGGATGAGCACGCCGGCGTCGCCGAGCAATGCTTTGAGGATCTCGACCCGTTGCTGCACCCCGACCGGAAGCGCACCGACGACGGCGTCGGGATCAACGGCCAACCCGTACCGCTCGGAGAGCTCGCGGACCCGCTTGCGGGCCGTCGACTTGGACAACGTGCCCAGCGGCCCGGTCGTCCATTCGTGCCCGAGCATCACGTTCTCGGCCACGGTGAACACCGGGACGAGCATGAAGTGCTGGTGCACCATGCCGATCCCGGCGGCCAGCGCGTCACCCGGCCCGGCAAACGTACGCGGCGTGCCGTCGATGACGATCTCGCCGCCGTCCGGCTGATAGAGCCCGTACAACACATTCATCAGGGTGGACTTGCCGGCGCCGTTCTCCCCGAGCAGCGCGTGGATCTCGCCGGGCTCGATGGTCAGGTCGATCGAGTCGTTGGCCACCAGCGGACCGAACCGTTTGGTGATCCCGCGTAGCTCGAGCTTCATCCATGCACCTCCGGGTCGGTCCTCACCAGCCGGTGCCGCAAGTGGGGAACGGGGCTTACATGCCGACGCTGCGCTGGTCAGTCAACCAGCGCAGCGTCGGCGTGCGAAAGGAGCGACTACCTCACTTCGGCTGAGCCGGCGAGGTGATCTTGATGGTGCCGGAGATGATGTCCTGCTTGATCTTGTCCAGTTCCGTCTTCAGCGAGGAGTCGACCTTGCTGTCGAAGTCGTGGAACGGGGAGAGCCCGGTGCCTCCGTTGCTGAGGTCGCCGATGTAGTCCTTCGCCGAGAAGGTGCCACCGGAGTCGGCGGCGACCGCGGTGTGCACGGCACCCTTGACGTCCTTGAACACCGTCGACAAGAAGACGCTCTGGTACTGCGGCGCGGAGACGAACCCGTCCGTATCGACCCAGATGACGACCGCCTTGCCGCTCGACTTGGCGATTGCCGCGGAGCCCAGGCCCAGACCGCCGGCCACCGGGAACACCACGTCGGCGCCCTGGTTGATGAAGTTCTGGGTCAGCGTCTGGCCCTTGTTCTGGTCGGTGAAGCCACCACCGAAGGTGCCCTTCTGCGACTTCTCATCCCAGCCGAGCACCTTGACGTTCTTGTGCTTCTGCTGGTTGAAGTACTGCACGCCCTCCCAGAACCCGTCCATGTAGATGGTGACCGGTGGGATCTTGAGGCCACCGTAGGTCGCCACCACGCCGCTCTTGGAGTACCCGGCCGCCAGGTAACCGCCCATGAAGCCACCCTGGGCGGCGTTGAACTGCAGGCCCTGCCAGTTGGTGCCGTTGCCGGGGTTGTCGACCTCCGCGAAGTGCTGGTTCGGGTTCGCCTTGGCCGCGTTACCGGTCGCGGTACCCATCAGGCCACCGACCGTGACGATGAGGTTGCACTTCTGGGCCAGCAGTTTGTTGATGTTGGTCGTGTAGTCGGTCTCGGTCTTCGACTCGACGTAGCTGACCGTCGCCTTGCCCTCGGTCTGCGCCTGCTGCATACCCGCCCACGCCGACGCGTTGAACGACTTGTCATCGATGCCGCCGGTGTCGGTGACCATGCAGGCCTTGAAGTTCGAGGTCCCCCCGCCGCTCGCGGAGCTCGATCCGCCCGAGGTGCCGCTGGAGGTCTTACCGCTGTTGTCCTTCTTGCTGCCGCACCCGGCCATTGCCAGGGTCAGACAGGCAAGTCCGGCGACCACCGCCGTTCCGCGCCATCTCTGCACGAAGATCTCCTTCTTTCAGCTGTTCGACTCCGGAATCACGCCCGCCGCCAGGCTGCGGCAGGTCATGGAGTCCGGCATGAGGTGACCGACACAGTAGTCCCGTCCGGATTACCGTCCGGTGTCCTGTCCGGTTGTGTCATCCGATCGTTGCGATCCCAGCCGCTCGGGCCTGCGCTGGCATCGGTGGATGCTGCCAAAAGCCCGGTGTCTGGATCGTCACAGCCCGATCCAGGACGGCCCGGACGTGCTGCCGACGCCCGCAGACTAGAGTCCAGTCCGGGCGAGAACACCGCCGGTCGGCCTGCCTGGGCGGGTCTGAATGTCACCGTCCGCCGCACGTGAGGAGCCGCCTGCCGTGACGTCCGAGGTGTCCACCGCGCAGCCGGCCGACGGCATCGCGCGGCCGGGCCCGCCGAAGCCGCGACCGGGCGGGACGCTCTACCGGGGCCGCGAGGGAATGTGGTCCTGGGTGGCCCACCGGATGACCGGAGTGCTCACCTTCTTCTTCCTCTTCGCGCACGTCCTGGACACCGCGCTGGTCCGGGTCTCACCGGAGTCCTACGACCGCGTCATCGACACGTACAAGAACCCGTTCGTCAACGTGATGGAGGTCGGCCTCGTCGGCGCGGTGCTGTACCACGCGTTGAACGGCCTGCGCATCATTGCCGTCGACTTCTGGGAAAAGGGTCCGAAGTACCAGCGGCAGATGCTGTGGACGATCGTCGGGGTCTGGGTTGTCGTGATGGTGCCGGGTGCCTTCTTCATGCTGAAGCACACCGTCGAGGTCTGGTTGGGCACGACGTGAGCCCCGCCGATCTGGCCGCACCGCGGTCGCCGTCCCGGCGCACCAGCCGGACGAACTTCGAGATGTACTCGTGGATTTTCATGCGGGTGTCCGGCGTCTTTCTCGTGGTGCTCGTGCTCGGCCACCTGTTCATCATGAACGTGCTCGACGGCGGCGTGCAGCGGGTCAACTGGGGCTTCGTCGCCGGCCGCTGGGCGTCACCGTTCTGGCAGGTCTGGGATCTGTTGATGCTCTGGCTGGCGCAACTGCACGGCGCCAACGGCCTGCGCACCGTCATCGATGACTACACCCGCCGCGACGCCACCAGGTTCTGGTTGAAGATGCTGCTCTACTCCGCGACGGTGCTGGTGATCGCGCTGGGCACACTGGTGATCTTCACCTTCGATCCGAACCTCTCGTAGGGACGCGCCCGATGCCCACTCACACGTACGACGTCGTCATCGTCGGTGCCGGCGGCGCCGGCATGCGCGCCGCACTGGAGTCTTCGAAGCGGGCCCGGACGGCCGTACTGACCAAGTTGTACCCGACCCGCTCGCACACCGGCGCGGCACAGGGCGGCATGTGCGCAGCGCTGGCCAACGTCGAAGAGGACAACTGGGAGTGGCACACCTTCGACACGATCAAGGGCGGCGACTACCTGGTGGACCAGGACGCCGCGGAGATCATGTGCAAGGAGGCGATCGACGCCGTCCTCGACCTGGAGAAGATGGGCCTGCCGTTCAACCGCACCCCGGACGGCCGGATCGACCAGCGCCGGTTCGGCGGCCATACCCGCGACCACGGCAAGCACCCGGTACGCCGGTCCTGCTACGCCGCGGACCGCACCGGGCACATGATCCTGCAGACGCTGTACCAGAACTGCGTCAAGCAGGACGTCGAGTTCTACAACGAGTTCTACGTGCTGGACCTGCTGCTCACGACCGGTCCGGACGGGGTGCGCCGCGCGTCCGGCGTGGTCGCGTTCGAACTTGCCAGCGGCGAGATCCATGTGTTCCGGGCGAAGTCGGTCATCCTGGCCACCGGAGGATTCGGCAAGGTCTTCAAGACCACCTCGAACGCGCACACCCTGACCGGCGACGGGATGGGTCTGGTCTGGCGCCGCGGCCTGCCCTTGGAAGACATGGAGTTCTACCAATTCCACCCCACCGGGCTGGCCGGGTTGGGCATCCTGTTGTCCGAGGCGGCCCGTGGCGAAGGCGCGATCCTGCGCAACGGCGCGGGCGAAGCGTTCATGGAGCGCTACGCGCCGACCATGAAAGATCTGGCGCCGCGCGACATGGTGGCCCGCTACATGTCGATCGAGGTGCGCGAGGGCCGCGGCGCCGGGCCGAACAAGGACCACATCCTGCTGGACCTCACCCATCTGGATCCGGCGCACATCGATGCCAAGCTGCCGGACATCACCGAGTTCGCCCGCACCTATCTCGGAGTTGAGCCCTACACCGAACCGGTGCCGGTCTTTCCCACCGCGCATTACGCAATGGGTGGGGTGCCGACCAACGTGGACGGTGAGGTGCTCGTCGACAACGACGAGGTGGTGCCCGGGCTGTACGCCGCGGGCGAAGTGGCCTGCGTGTCGGTGCACGGCGCGAACCGGCTGGGCACCAACTCGCTGCTGGACATCAACGTCTTCGGCCGGCGGGCCGGCGTTGCCGCGGCGGAGTATGCCCAGAGCGCAACGCTGGCCGAGCTGCCCGACCGCGTGCCGGAGGCGACCGTGGCCGGCATGGTGCGCCGGCTGATGGAATCGTCCGGGACCGAACGCGTGGCCACCATCCGAGCCGAATTGCAGTCGACGATGGACCTGAACGCGCAGGTATACCGAACCGAAGCGACGCTGAAACAGGCGAAGGCCGACATCGCCGAGCTGACCGAGCGCTATGCCCAGGTGGCCATCACCGACAAGGGCAAGCGGTTCAATTCAGATCTGCTCGAGGCGATCGAACTCGGCTTCCTGCTCGACCTGGCCGCCGTCCTCGTCGCCGGCGCACTGGCCCGCACCGAGTCACGCGGCGGCCACGCCCGGGAGGACTATCCGGCCCGCGACGATGTGAACTTCCTGCGGCACACGATGGCCTACCGACAGGACGACGGCGACATCCGGCTGGACTACAAGCCGGTCGTGATCACCCGCTACCAACCCATGGAACGGAAGTACTGAGCGTGACGCAGAGCGCGCGCACCGTGACGGTGAAGATCCGGCGGTTCAACCCGGAGACGGACACCGAGCCGCACTGGCAGAGCTTCCGCGTCGAGGCACAGCCCGGCGACCGGGTGCTGAACCTGTTGCACACCATCAAGTGGTACGCCGACGGGTCGCTGACGTTCCGCCGCTCCTGCGCGCACGGAGTCTGTGGCAGTGATGCGATGCGCATCAACGGCGTGAACCGGCTGGCCTGCAAGGTACTGACGAAAGACCTGCCGGACGAGATCACCATCGAGCCGATCAAGGGCCTGCCGGTGGAGAAGGATCTCGTCGTGGACATGGAGCCGTTCTTCGAGGCGTATCGCGCGGTCCAACCGTTCCTGATGACCAGCGGGCATGAGCCGACCCGGGAGTGGATCCAATCCCCGGAAGATCGCGAGCGGTTCGACGACACCACGAAGTGCATCCTGTGCGCCGCGTGCACCTCGTCCTGCCCGGTGTACTGGACCGATGGCTCCTACTTCGGACCAGCGGCGATCGTGAACGCGCACCGCTTCATCTTCGACAGCCGCGACACCGGCGCCGACGAGCGACTGGAAATCCTCAACGACCGCGAAGGCGTCTGGCGCTGCCGCACCACGTTCAACTGCACCGAGGCGTGCCCGCGCGGCATCCAGGTCACCAAGGCCATCCAAGAAGTGAAGCGAGCGTTGATCTTCCGACGAGTCTGATCGCTGCTCTTACGATCGCCTGATCGGTTACTCGCGCTGACCCTCGCTTCGCATCGGGCCAACACTCGCAATCGATACCTCGCTTCGCTCGGCCGCAAGCGCTCCTTCGTCGCGCGCGGGCGATCTGCTCTTCGCGCGAGCGCTCATCGCGTTCGTTGTCCAGTCCCGACACCGTGATCCGATGGCAACCGTCCTGCACCAGAAGCGCCCTGACGTGAGCCATGCAGGATGGTGCGCTTCCATTGCCCGGACGCGATTAGGCTGCCCCGGTGCGGGTTCTGGGAGCGGTGATCGCGATCGCCGCGATCCTGATCGCCACCTCGGCAGCCGGCGCGACACCGGCCACCTCGAAGTCGGCGCCGATACCGTCCGCGCTGCCGGCCACGCCCGTCACCCTTCCGCCGCAGGCACCGAAGCCGACTTCGACGGAGGTCTCCCCCGGTAAACCCGACCCGCACCCGCCGCGCGGTGGCATCGGGCCGGACGGCCGGCCGGTGGGCGGCGCAGAGCTGCTCTCCCGCGGCGTGATCACGCCCGTTGGCGCGCCGGCCCTGCCCAAGGGCCTGACGGCGCACGGCTGGATGCTCACCGATCTCGACACCGGCGCGATCCTTGCCGCGCGCGACCCACATGGTCGCTACCAGCCGGCCAGCATCCTGAAGACCCTGACCTCGCTGGTGCTGTTGCCGAAGCTGCCCGGCGGCAGGATCGTGACGGCAGGCGCCGACGCGGCAAATGCGGAGGGCTCGGCGGTCGGGTTGGTGGCTGGTGGCAAGTACTCCGTCGACACCCTGTTCACGGCGATGCTGCTGATGTCGGGCAACGATGCGGCGACTGCGCTCGCCGATGCCGGCGGCGGAGGGCCCGAGACCGTCGCGGCCATGAACCGCGAGATCCTGCGACTCGGCGGCTACGACACCCTCGCGCAGACGCCGAGCGGGTTGGACGGATGGCAGCAGCTCACCAGCGCCTACGACATGTCGCTGGTGCTGCGCGCGGTCGCTGACCTGCCGCGGTTCCTGCACTACGACCGGACGCGCACCGCCAGGTTGCCGGCCCAGCGGGTGAAACATCGCGCGTACCGTGCCGTGCCGCTGGCCAACCAGTCGGAGGACTTCCTCGACGGTGTCCCCGGCGCGCTGTTTGCCAAGACCGGGTTCACCGACGCCGCCGCGCACACCTACCTCTGCGCCACCGAGCGCGGCGGCCGCCGGCTCGGGGTGGTGTTCCTGCGCGCCGCGCGGTATCCGAAGGATCAGTACCAGCAGGCGGCGGCGTTGCTGAACTGGGGATACCACCTCGGGCCCGGCAGCGAAGTCGGCGAGCTGGCCGGACCGGTACAGCCGCGCGTGCCGGCCAGCTCACCGCCGGCCGGCGGTGCCGACGCGGCACCACGAGCCACACCGACCGGGTCGTCGAGCGTCGCGGCGCACCGACTCACGCACCGCTCCCCCGCGCTGCACCTGACGCTCTGGCTGGGGTCAGCCGCGATCGCCCTCGTCGCTGCCGGAGTGTTCGCCGCGCGCCGCCGCCGCAGCCGCCGCCGCTGACGCCCGACGGTTCCGCGCGCGCCACCATCGCGCAGCGCTCACTCCGCCGGCTCCGAGTGCGGCCCCTGCGCCGAGCAACGCGCCGGCCACCGTGACCGGCGACGGCGCCTTCTCACCGCCGGCCGCCACGTGAGGCAGCGCCGCGGTGCCGGACGGTTCGACGGCCGCGGGCGCCTGTTCCGTGCGGTCGAGGCCGGTGGCGATCCAGGCAACGCAGTACAGCAGGAAGCGGAACACCAGATTGAGGAAGACGAGGACCCCGAGGATGGTGCCGAACGCTCCCACCGTCGGGCTCTTCGTGATCCGGGCGACGTAGATGGTGCCGACGATCTTCAGGATCTCGAATCCGACTGACGCCAGCAGCGCCCCGCGCAGCCCGAGTCGGGTCGGCACCGTCACCTTCGGCAGGCGCAGCAAGAGGAAGGTGAAGATCAGCATGTCGGCCAGCAGCGCGAGCACGATCCCGGCAGCGGCAGCCAGCAGCCCGGAGCCGGGTACCGAATCGAGACCGGTGTCGCGCAGTACCACGTCGGACAAGGCGGTGCCCACCGCGGTCAGCGCGACCGACAGCAGCAGGCCGAGCCCCAAACCGACGAGCACGACGCTGTCGGCGGCCTTTGCCTTCAGAAAGGTGCGCTGCGAGGTGCCGGCGCCCCACACCAATTCGGTGCCCAACCGCAGGTTGGCCACCCACCCGAGGCCGGTGAACAGCGTGCCGACGAGCCCGACGATGCCAACCGCATTCCGGGAGTTGATCGCCGTGTCGATGGCAGTCTTGATCGTCGAGCCGAGCCCACCCGGCGCCTTGCTCTCCACGTTGGCCAGCAGCGTGTGCAGGGCAGCGGGATGGGAGTGCAGCACGAACCCGGCAACCGAGACCCCGAGCAGGATCACCGGGAAGAGTGCGAGGAAGGAGAAGTAGGTGATCCCTCCGGCCAGATAGTCCCCGGAGTTCGCCTTGTACTGCGCCCAGGCCCGCGCCGCGTGATCGATCCAGCCGATCTGCCGCGCTCGCTGCCACCATCGGACGGACGACGCGCGCAGGTTCGCCAGCGCGCTCACCGCCGGCTACCTCCCGCCGAGCGGGAAGCGCCGGATCGGATCCCACCCGCCGTCACGTTGTTCGTACATCGTGAAGTCCGCGACGGTGAATCTCGCGGTGAAGTTGCTGAGCGCGTCATAGGCAGTGTCGAGCGCGATCGGGTCAACATCCTGGGCGATCGTGACGTGCGGGTGGTACGGGTACTCCAGCTCCTGATACAGCGGGCCGGTGCGGATGGCAGACGCCAGTACTTCGCACTCACCGATGCCGGTGGCCACCTGCACAAAGACGACCTGCGAGACCGGCCGGAAGGTGCCCGTTCCGGCCAGGTGCATGGCGAACTCGCCGGTGACGGTGCAGGCCTGCTCAAGGTGCGCGTCGATCTTGTCCACCGAGTCGGCCGGGACCGGGGTCGGCGGCAGCAGCGTGACGTGCGGCGGCACCTGCCGTGCCAGCGGATCACCGACCCGCTCGCGCCACTCCCGCAGCACGGTGGCATGCGGCTCCGGGATGTCCACGAGGATGCCCAGCACGCGAGTCGCCGTCACCGCGGATCGGTCCCGAGCGGCGGGAGGAATCCGACTCGGTCGTACGCGTCGGCGAGCGTCTGTGATGCGACTGCACGCGCCTTGGCAGCACCGGCAGCCAGCAACCGGTCCAGCTCGGCCGGATCGTCCAGCAGCGCCTTCGTCCGCGCAGCGAACGGCTCGGCAAACGCCACTACCGCTTCGGCGGTGGACGCTTTCAACGCGCCATAGCCTTGCCCGGAAAGGGACTCCGCTGCCCGCTGAGGTGATGAGCCGGTGACGGCGGCCAGGATGGCGAGCAGGTTCGACACACCGGGCTTGGTCTGCGGGTCATACCGGATCTCGGTCTCGGTGTCGGTCTTGGCCCGCTTGATCTTGCGGGTCAGCGTGGCCGCGTCGTCGAGCAGGTTCAGCGTGCCGGCATCCGGTAACGACTTGCTCATCTTCGCCGAAGGTTCGGTCAGGTCGAGGATCTTCGCCGCGCCCGGCGGGATGTACGCGCGCGGCACCGGGAAGGTGTCGCCGTAACGGCTGTTGAAGCGCACCGCGAGGTCGCGGGTCAACTCCAGGTGCTGACGCTGATCCTCGCCGACCGGGACGGCGTCCGCGCGGTAGACGAGGATGTCGGCCGCCTGCAGGACCGGATACGTGAACAGCCCGACGCTGTACCGGTCCGCACCCGATCGCGCCGCCTTGTCCTTGAACTGTGTCATCCGGCTCGCCTCGCCGAAGCCGGCCAGGCATTCCAAGACCCAGGCCAGCCGGGTGTGCTCCGGGACATGACTCTGCACGAACAACGCGCAGCGCTGCGGGTCCAGGCCGGCCGCGAGTAATTGCGCGGCTGCGATGCGGGTCCGGGTGCGTAGCTCGGCGGGCTCGGGCGGCTCGAGGGTCAGCGCGTGCAGGTCGACGACGCAGTAGTACGCGTCGCACTCGTCCTGCATCGTCACCCACTGGGCGATCGCACCGAGATAGTTGCCCAGATGGAAGGAACTCGCCGAGGGCTGGATGCCGGACAGCACACGAGTGGGCACCGCAGGTCCCTGGGGAGAGTTCATGATCGACGATTCTGGCATCCCGATGAGCGGCTCACCTGCCCGGTCGGGCGTCACCCGTCTTGCCGGGTCAGGGATGTCGCGCGATCGGGTTCGACCTCCTGGGCCGGTCCCGGTTGGGCATCGGCAAGAGGCACGATGCGGATCCGGGAGGTGCGGTGTCCGTCCACTTCGGTGACCACGATCCGGAACCCGTCGCACAGCGCGACGTCGCCGACGGCCGGCAGCCGCCCCAGCCGGGCCATCACGAAGCCACCCGCCGTCTCGTACGGCCCGGCGGGCAGGCGGATCCCGGTCAGCTCGGTGAACTCGTCCAGGTTCGTCCGCGCATCGATCTCCACCTCACCACCGGCCAGCCGGCGGGTCTTCACCGCCTGCTCGTCGTACTCGTCGCGGATGTCGCCGATCACTTCCTCGATGAGGTCCTCGAGGGTGACGATGCCGTCGGTGCCGCCGTACTCGTCGACCACGATCGCGAGGTGATGACCCTCGCGGCGCATCTCACTGAGTGCCGCCAGCACCTTCTTCGAACCCGGGATCGCCTTCACTTGACGCAGGTGGTCGCTGACCCGCCGGGAGCGATCTCCTTGGCCGTCACCGAGCACCAGGTCGCGGATGTGCACGAAGCCGACGACGTCGTCCTGGCTGCGGCCGATCACCGGGTACCGCGAGTGCGGCGCGTCCCCGGCCGTCTTGACCGCGCGACTGATCGTCAGCGAGCCCTCGAGGAAGACGACCTCCGTACGCGGCAGCATCACTTCGCTGACCGTGCGCTCACTGGCCGCGAACACTTCGTCGATGAGCACCCGCTCCTCCGGTGACAGCGATTCGTGCGCCGCGACAAGGCCGCGCAGCTCCTCGTCGCTGATCGCCTGCTTGCCCGCGTTCGGGTCACCGCCCAGGGTCCGCACCACCAGATCGGTCGCCTTGGACAGGAACCAGATGATCGGACGGAACAGGGTGGACAGCCGGTTGAGGCTCGGCGCGAGAAGTGAAGCGGTGCTTTCGGAGCGCTGCAGCGCCAACCGCTTCGGGGCAAGCTCCCCGACGATGAGCGTCACGATCGAGATGATCAGGGTGACGCCGACGACGCCGATCGCCGCTGCCCATCCGTTGCCCAGCCCTCGATCGACGAAGAAGTGCTTGGCCTCCTCGGAGAGGGTCACCGCGCCGAACGCGCTGGACAGCAAGGCGGTGGAGGTGACGCCGATCTGGACCGTCGCCAGGAAGCGGTTGGGGTCGCTGACCAGGCGGGCGACCGCAGCGCCGCGGCGCCCTCGCTCGGCGAGCGATTTGACCTGGCCGTCGCGCAGCGTCACCAGGGCTATCTCGGCGGCGACGAAGATGCCTTCGATGACGATCAGGCCCAGCACGATCGCGATGTTGAGCAAAGTCCCGCTCACGGCCGGCCCCCGTCACCGGGTCCGACGGGACGGCTCATCGTGCCGGGCGCGTCCATCGCTCCAGTGTAGGGTCGCGGCTCGGTCCTCCCCGACGTCCGACCGGAGCACAGATGCGATACCTCGTCACCGGCGGTGCCGGATACATCGGGAGTGTGGTCGCCGCGGCGCTGCTGGCCGCCGGGCACGACGTCGTGGTGCTGGACGATCTGAGCACCGGGCACGCGGACGCCGTCCCGGAGGGCGCACAGTTCGTGCAAGCCTCGATCGCCGAGGCCGCCGCCGAAGCGCTGCACGGCGTGGACGCAGTACTGCACTTCGCGGCGAAGTCCCTGGTCGCGGAGTCGATGTCCGCGCCGGAGCGGTACTGGCAGAACAACGTGGCCGGCACCCTGGCGTTGCTCGAGGCGATGCGCAGCCAGGGCGTCGGCCGGATCGTCTTCTCCTCGACGGCCGCCACCTACGGCGAGCCGTCCTCGGTGCCGATCACCGAGGACGCCCCGACCAACCCGGTCAACGCCTACGGTGCCAGCAAGCTGGCCGTCGACCTGATGCTGATGTCCTACGCGCACGCCCACGACTTCGCCGCGGTCAGCCTGCGGTACTTCAACGTGGCCGGCGCAGCCTTCGGCTGCGGCGAGCGGCACGCTACCGAGACACATCTCATCCCGATCGCGCTGCAGGTCGCCACCAGGCAGCGGGCCGAGCTGCAGCTCTACGGCACCGACTACCCGACTGCGGACGGCACCTGCGTGCGCGACTACATCCACGTCGCCGATCTTGCCGATGCGCATCTCCGGGCGCTCGCCGCGGCCAGCACTCCAGGTGCCCACGCGATCTACAACCTCGGCAGCGGGACGGGCTACTCCAACCGCCAGGTGATCGACGCCGTCCGATCGGTCACCGGCCTTCCCGTCCCGGTGCACGAGCAGGGCCGCCGCGCCGGCGACCCGGCCACGCTGATCGCCTCCAACGACGCGGCCCGCGAGCGGCTCGGCTGGTCGCCGACCCGCGACCTGCACACGATGGTGGCCGACGCATTCGCGTTCCTTTCCCGATGACCGTCCGCTGGCGAGCGCCCGGCCGCGTCAACCTCATCGGTGAGCACACCGACTACAACGGGGGCTTCGTGCTCCCGCTGGCGATCGCGCAGGGATGTACCGCGACCGTTCGGCGCGCAGATTCGGCCGTGCTGGCCATCGAGTCCGCCCAGCGAGAGGGCATCGTCGAGCTGCCGCTCGACGAGCTCGCCCCGGACCGGGTGGACGGGTGGGCGAGCTACCCGGCCGGATCGGTGTGGGCGCTGCGGGAGGCCGGCCATGCTCTCGGTGGGCTGAGCGTGCACATCGACAGTGACGTGCCCTCCGGCGCCGGGCTCTCGTCGTCGGCCGCCGTGGTCTGCTCGGTGGCCGCGGCAGTTGCTGACGAATTCGAAATCGGCGTGGACGCCGATCAGATCGTCTCGCTGTCGAGGCAAGCGGAGAACGACTTCGTCGGCGCGCCCACCGGCGGGATGGACCAGCTGGCCTCGGTGAAGTGCGAGGCCGGGCACGTGCTGCTGTGCGACATGCGCTCGCTGGCCACCGAGGCGGTTCCGTTCGACCTTGCCGCGGCAGGGCTCAGCCTCCTGGTCACCGACACCCGGGCCGAGCACGGCCATGTCAGCGGCGAGTACGGAGCGCGGCGCGCGGCGTGTGAGCAGGCCGCCCGCATCCTCGGCGTCGATCTGCTCCGCGAGGTGACCGACCTGGCAGCGGCGGAGGACAGGTTGCGGGCAGCCGGTCCCGATGACGACACACTGCTGCGCCGGGCCCGGCACGTGATCACCGAGAATGCCAGGGTTCTGCAGACCGCGGAGCTCCTGCGGGCCGGGCGCATCGCGGACATCGGCCCGCTGCTGGTGGCCTCGCACGAGTCGATGCGCGACGACTTCGAGATCACCGTCGCCGAGGTGGACCTTGCCGTGCAGACGGCCATCCAGGCGGGTGCGCTGGGCGCCCGGATGACCGGCGGCGGGTTCGGCGGTTGCGTCATCACCCTGGCGCCGACGGACGCGCTGCCGCGCATCGACGAGGCCATCGGCGCCGCCTTCGCCGCGGGTGATTTCCGGGCACCGAGGTCGTTCCCGACGCTCGCCGGGGCCGGTGCGCACCGGCTCCGCGCCGCCCCGACGGCGCCGGCCGAGGGCTGATCCGAACACAAATCGACATGGACACCACCCAGCGCCGAGGTCGCCGCGCGGATCCCTTACTCCAGCCCGGTCACAATCTCCGCACAGAAAGCCGGTTTACATCGATATAACGGTCTCGATCGACTCTCTCCCCTTGACGAACACGTTGGATTCTGCTGAGTTATGAGTACTTCTGGTGGGTCGTCATCCCACCTCCACGTCACTCGTCGCCAAGGAGGCGCACCGATGGCACCCACCGATCCCGCCGCGAACGGCTCAACACCGTTCGCGCCGGCCCGCCGCACCGTCCTCAAGACCCTTGCCGCGGGAACCGCCGGAGTCGCGGCCTTCCCCGTGCTGGCGGCGTGCACCGGCTCGTCGAAGTCCGGGAAGAAGGACACCTCGGCGAAGAAGGCGACCTTCGGCTCGAACGCGTCAGACCCGGTGCCGAAGAAGGCGTGGGCCGCCGTGGTGACCGCCTTCGACAAGTCCTCCGGCGACACCATCTCGACGAACACCAAGGACCACAACACGTTCCAGGACCAGATCTCCAACTACCTGGCCGGCAGCCCCGACGACGCCTTCACCTGGTTCGCCGGCTACCGGATGAAGTACTACGCCAAGAAGGGCCTGGTCGCCCCCGTCGACGACGCCTGGAGCAAGCTCGGCGCGGACAACTTCGGCGAGGGCATCAAGAGTGCCTGTACCGCCGACGACGGCAAGAAGTACATGGTGCCCAACTACAACTATCCGTGGGCGTTCTTCTACCGCAAGAGCCTGTGGCAGGCGAAGGGCTACGAGGTCCCGACCACCTTCGACGCGCTGAAGTCCCTCTGCACCAAGATGAAGAGCGACGGGCTCATCCCGATCCAGTTCGCCGACAAGGACGGCTGGCCGGCGATGGGCACCTTCGATTATCTGAACATGCGGATCAACGGCTACCAGTTCCACATCGACCTGATGGGGCACAAGGAGTCCTGGGATCAGCAGAAGGTGAAGACCGTCTTCGACACCTGGAAGGCGATCCTGCCGTTCCAGGACACTGCGGCGCTCGGCCTCACCTGGCAGAACGCGGCGAACAAGCTGGCTGCGAAGAAGTCCGGCATGTTCCTGCTCGGCTCCTTCCTCATCCAGCAATTCACTGACCCGGCCGTCGTTGCCGACATCGACTTCTTCCCGTTCCCGACCGTCGTCGAGGCCAACGGCCAGGACGCGGTAGAGGCGCCCATCGACGGGCTGATGCTGAGCAAGAAGGGCGGCGACAACGGCGCCGCGGCCGCCTTCGTCGAGTACATCGGCACACCGGACGGCCAGAACACCTACCAGAAGATCGACAAGGGCCAGATCGCCACGAACAAGAAATCCGATACCTCGGGCTACACCCCGATGATCAAGAAGGCGCAGCAGACGATCGCGAGCGCGAAGTACATCTCCCAGTTCCTCGACCGGGACGCGTTGCCCGCGCTGGCCAGCAATGTGATGATCCCTGCATTGCAGAAGTTCATCAAGGACGGCACGTTCGACACGAGCAACGTGGAGAAGCAGGCCAAGGCTCTGTACTCAGCTCAGTAGGCAGACCCCGCGGGCGGGAGCACTGCTCCCGTCCGCGGGAGACCAAGAACCGAGGGTGCCGATGACCGAACTGCCGACGACTGTTGACTCGAGGACCCCGACGCCTGCGGTAGTCCCGCCGTCCCGGCCGACCCGGCGCCGTCGGCTGCAACGGCTGAACCGGCGGGACAAGATAGTGCTGTCCATCATGGTGGGCATCCCGGTGCTCATCGAGGCATTGCTCATCTGGGCCCCCACCGTCATGTCCGTGGGACTGTCCTTCACCCATTGGGACGGCCTCGACCTGTCGAACATCCGCGGGGCCGGCGGCTCCAACTACTCCTACGTGGTGCACGACTACCCACAGTTCTGGCCGGCGGTCCGCCACAACATCCTGTGGCTGGCCTGCCTCGGGCTGATCGGCACGCCACTGGGCCTTCTCGTGGCCGTCCTGCTGGACCAGCGGATCCGCGGCAGCAAGATCTACCAGACGGTGTTCTTCGTTCCGGTCATGTTGTCGCTCGCGCTGGTCGCGATCATCTGGCAGTTGATGTACGACCGGGACACCGGCTTCGTCAACAACCTGCTCGGCACGGCCGGGACCAAGCACGCGACCGACTGGCTCGGCGACTCCAAAGTCAACATCTGGGCAGCCATCGTCGCCGCTACTTGGAAGCACGTCGGCTACATCATGATCTTGTACCTGGCCGGGCTGAAGGGCGTGGATCCATCGCTCAAGGAGGCCGCCGCCATCGACGGGGCGAACGGCCGGCAGATCTTCTTCCGCGTCGTGTTCCCAACCATGCGACCGATCAACATCATCGTCGTGGTCATCACACTCATCGAGTCACTGCGGGCCTTCGACATCGTCTACGTCATCAACAAGGGCACCAACGGTCTGGAACTGATCAGCGCGTTGGTGGTCCAGAACCTCGTCGGTGAGGGCCAGGTCATCGGTATCGGCTCGGCCCTAGCGGTGATCTTGCTGGTGGTGTCGCTGATCCCCATCGTCACCTACCTGACCCGGACCTTCAGCAAAGAGAACAGGGCGTAGTGCCATGAACGCAGCGGGCAAGCGAACGGTGCAACGATGACCACGCCGATCCTGACGACTCCCGGCGAGACGGCCGACGTCGAAGCAACGCGGCCTGCTACCCCGCCGTCCGGCGCGGGCAAGAGCCGGCCCAGGTACGGCACCCACCTGCTGCTGATCGCGATGTCCGCGTTGTGGCTGGCGCCTCTGCTGTGGACGCTTTACACGTCGCTGCGGTCGAAGGCGGATACGGACAAGCACAGCTACTGGAGCATCGCGCGCACGCTGAGCTTCAAGAACTACACCGATGCCTGGAAGCAGGGTGGCTTCGCGCAGGCGTTCACCAACTCGGCGATCATCACCATTCCCTCCGTACTGATCACCATCGCGTTGGCGTCGATGGTGGCCTTCGCGGTCGCGCGGTTCAGCTGGAAGTTCAACGTCACCGTGTTGATCCTGTTCACCGCCGGCAACATGCTGCCGCCTCAGGTGTTGGCCGCGCCGCTGTTCGAGATGGCCAAACACACTCCGCTGCCGCTGTCGGTCAGCGACTCCGGCAGCTTCATCAACACCTACTACAGCGTGATCGCGGTGGACGTGGCGTTCCAACTGGGCTTCTGCACCTTCGTGCTGAGCAACTACATGAAGGCGTTGCCCGCCGATCTCACCGAGGCCGCACTGATGGACGGCTGCGGCGTCTGGCGGATGTACCGCCAGATCATCCTGCCGTTGTGCCGCCCAGCGCTCGCCGCACTGGGGACCCTCGAGGTCATCTGGATCTACAACGACTTCTTCTGGCCGCTGCTGTTCGTCCAGCGCGGCGACCGGCTGCCGGTGACCACCGCGATCCAGAACCTGCAGGGCGAATTCCTCAGCAACTACAACCTGATCGCCGCCGGCGCCACGCTGACGCTCATCCCGACGCTGATCGTGTACGTGGCCCTGCAGCGGCAATTCGTGGCCGGCCTCACTCTCGGCGGCAGCAAGGGCTGATGACCGCGCACACCGCACCGCCCCGCGATTCATCTGCTCGCTCCGCAAGCGTCGCTCGGTCGATCTCACCCGGCGCCGGCCGGCGCGCACCCCGAGCAGCACTGCACTCCGACGCACCGCGCCTGGACCTCGGCGGCACCTGGCGATTCCGCTGGCGGCCTACCGCTGCCGACCCCGCGATCGGCTTCGAGCTGGCCGACTTCGACGACAGCTCCTGGAGTTCCATCCTGGTGCCGGGGAACTGGCAGCCGCAGGGCTTCGGGTTGCCGGCATACACGAACGTCAACTATCCGTTCCCGGTGGATCCGCCGCACGTCCCGGACGAGAACCCGACCGGCGAGTACCGCACCGCGTTCGAGCTACCGCCGCATTGGCCGCCCGGGCCTGCAGTGCTCCGCTTCGACGGCGTCGACTCGATGTTCGCGGTGTGGCTCAACGGTGTGGAACTCGGCTGGTCGACGGGCAGCCGGCTGGTCACCGAATTCGACATCGGCGAGCACCTGCGTCCGGGGCGCAACGTCCTGGCCGTGCGGGTGCATCAGTGGTCGGCGGCGAGCTACGTCGAGGACCAGGACATGTGGTGGCTGTCCGGTATCTTCCGCGACGTCAGCGTGCAGGCGCGGCCGGTCGGCGGCATCGACGACGTGTTCGTCCATGCCGACTACGACGCAGCCACTGGGGCCGGACGGCTGCGGGTCGACTCCGACCAGCCCGCGACAGTCACCGTGGCCGAACTCGGCCTGCAGCTGGCGACCGGCCAGGAGCACGTCGTCGATCACGTCGAGGCGTGGTCGGCGGAGCGGCCGCGGTTGTATGACGCGGTGGTGGCCACCGCGAGCGAGCAGGTGAGACTGCGCATCGGGTTCCGGCATGTCGAGGTCGTCGACGGGGTGTTCACCGTGAACGGCGTGCCGGTGCTCCTGCGCGGGGTGAACCGGCACGAGTGGGACCCGGACACCGGCCGCACGCTCTCCCTCGAGACCATGCGCCGCGACGTGCTGCTGATGAAGCAGCACAACGTGAACGCGGTACGCACCAGCCACTACCCACCACACGCTGCCTTCCTCGACCTGTGCGACGAGTACGGCCTCTGGGTGGTGTTGGAATGCGACCTCGAGACGCACGGCTTCGAGCGCATCGGCTGGCAGGGCAATCCGAGCGATGACCCGCAGTGGCGCGAGGTGCTGCTGGACCGGATGCGCCGCACCGTCGAGCGGGACAAGAACCATCCGAGCATCGTCATGTGGTCGCTGGGCAACGAGTCCGGCAAGGGCGGCAATCTCGCAGCGATGTCCGACTGGGTGCTGGCTCGCGACCCCTCCCGGCTGCGCCACTACGAGCGGGACTGGGACAGCAGTTACGTCGACGTGTACAGCCGGATGTACGCCCCGGTCGATGAAGTGGACGCGATCGGCCGGCAAGCCGAGCCGGCCACCGAGGACCCCGGCGTGGACGCGCACCGCCGCGGCATCCCGTTCCTGCTCTGCGAGTACGGCCACGCCATGGGCAACGGGCCGGGCGGTCTCAGCGAGTACCAGGAGCTGTTCGAGAAGTACCCGCGTTGTGCCGGTGGGTTCATCTGGGAATGGATCGACCACGGGATCCGGATGCGCGCGCCGGACGGCACACCGTACTTCGCCTACGGCGGCGATTTCGGCGAGCCGTTGCACGACGGCAACTTCGTCATCGACGGGCTGGTGTTCCCGGACCGCACCCCCTCGCCCGGCCTGATCGAGTTCGCCAAGGTGATCGAGCCGGTCCGCATCACCGTCGAGCCGGGCGGCGTCACCGTGCACAACCGGTACGACACCATCGATACCGCTGGTCTGCGCTTCGAGTGGAGATTGGATAGCGACGGCGAGCACGTCGCTGCCGGACCGCTGAGCGTCCCGGTCCTCGCACCGCACGCGACAGCCTCCGTCCCGCTGCCGGAACTGCCCGCCGAGCAGGACGGTGAGCGATGGCTGACCGTGCGCGCGCTGCTCGCAGCAGACACCTCGTGGGCACCGGCCGGGCACGTCATCGGATGGGGCCAGGCGCAGCTGCCCGCCCGGACGACGAGTACCGGGGCTGCTTCGCGCCGTCCTCCGGCGGACTGGTTCGACGCGGCCACCGGCCGGCTGGAGCGGATCGGTAACCTCGCGCTGGTCGGGCCCAGGCTGGACGTCTGGCGCGCGCCTACCGACAATGACCGGCGCGGACCCGACCCGGTGGAGGTCGGCTGGCGGGCAGCCGGCCTGGACCGGATGACTCACCGCCTCATCGAGCAGCGCTGGGAGGACGACGCCTTCGTCGTCCGCACCCGGGTCGCCGCGGCCGCAACGGACCTGGCGCTGCTGACCGACTACCACTGGGCTTGGCAGGACGACGCACTGCTGCTGACCGTGGTGGTCACTCCGGCGGGTCGCTGGCAGATACCCCTGCCCCGCCTCGGGGTGTGCCTGGAACTCCCGGCCCGCATCGACGATGTCGAATGGTTCGGCGGTGGACCGGGTGAGGCATACGCCGACACCCGGACGGCGGCAGCGATCGGCCGATATCGCCGCACCGTCGACGGCATGCAGACGCCGTATGTCTTCCCGCAGGAGAACGGCAACCGCGTCGACACCCGCTGGCTGGAGCTGCGCGCGCCGGACGGTACCGGCCTACGGGTCGAGGGGCGGCCGTCGTTCGAGTTCGCTGCGCGCCGCTGGACCTCGGCAGACCTGGACGCCGCGACGCATACCCCGCAGCTGCGGCCGCGCGACGCGGTCTACCTCAACATCGACCTCGCCCAGCACGGCATCGGCACCGCCGCCTGCGGTCCAGGCGTCCTGCCCCGGTACGAGCTGACCGCCCAGCCGGCTCGCTTCACGATGGGCTTCCGGCCGCTGTGAGCATGGCGCGGTGCGGGCCGCGCTACGAACCGTCCGCCGCCCGGGTGCGGGCGAGGAACCGTTCGGCATTACCACCGCAGAGCAGCGCACGATCCGAGTTGCTCAGGAACGTCGACTCGCGGACGACTTTTCCGGCCGGCCGTTCGCCCAACGGATACGGGTAGTCACTGCCGAGCATGACGCGATCCGTGCCGAACGTGTCGACCAGGAGGCGCAGCGCTGTCTCGGTGAACACCAGGGAGTCGACATGCACCCGCGAGACGTAATGCGACGGTGGAAGCTCCGAGGTCGCGATGAGGTCCGGGCGGCGATGCCAGGCGTTGTCCATCCGACCGAGCCAGAACGCGAACGACCCGCCACCGTGGGCGAAGCAGATGCGCAGCGAATCCGGCAATCGGTCGAACGCGCCGCCGAGGATCATCGCCAGCAGGGAGAGATGACTCTCCGCGGGCATGCCGACCAGCCAGCGCGCCATCCACCGATCGTTGCGCGCCGATTTGGCCATGCCCCACGGATGGACGAACACCGGTGCACCGACGGCTGCGCAGTGCTGCAGGAAGGTCACTACCCCCTCGTCGTCCAGGTCCCGGTCCCCGACGTGGTTGCCGATCTCCACGCCCGCATGTCCGTTGGCCAGGCAGCGGTCCAGCTCGCGGCAGGCCGCGTCCGGGTCTTGCAGCGGCACCTGGCAGAAGGGAATCAGCCGATCGGGCGCCGGTTCGCAGAGCTCCACGGCGAGGTCGTTGAACATCGCCGCGGCCACCGCACTCTGCGCCGCGGGCCGGCCGTAACCGAAGAACATCGGCGTCGGGCAGAGCACCTGCACGTCGATGCCATCGGCGTCCATCTCGGCCAGCCGGCGTTCCACGCTCCACGACTCGCTCCCGACCGGCCGGTACTCCCGTTCGCCGACCATGAGCATGCCCGCGTCGTCGGAGTCGATGCGCAGGCTTGGCCAGGGCGCCCCGCCGAGCCGGTCGGTCAGGGACGGCCATCCGCGCGGGACGAAGTGGGTGTGGACGTCGATGACGCGCTGCGCGCTGTGGTGCGCGGCGCTCATCCCTTACCCGGGTGCACGGTGCCGCAGTTGCTACACGTGCGGGCGTTGTCGTCGGCGTAGAACTGCTCGAACGCGGGCGGCAGATCCTTGACGATGTCGGTGACCTGCAGCTCGACCTCGTAGAGCAGGGAGCCGCAGTTCTGGCAGTACCACTGGAACTTCTCCAGCGTGCCCGGCTCGCGAACGCGCTCCACCACCATCCCGATCGATCCGGCTTCCGGGCGTTGCGGTGAGTGCGGGGTATTGCGCGGCAGCATCCAGGTCTGCCCTTCGCTGATCTGGATCGTCTCCGGTCCGTCCGTCGTCATCACGTCGACATGCATCGTGCCCTTGAGCTGGTAGAACCACTCCTCGTACGGGTCGACGTGGAAGTCGGTGCGTTGGTTCGGGCCACCGACCACCTGCACGATGAAGTCGTTCGACGCGTACAGCGTCTTGTTGTTCACCGGCGGCTTGAGCAGGTGCTGGTTCTCCTCGATCCACTGCGCGAAGTTGATCGGCTGGGCGAGCTGGCTCATGGCTGCGTTCCCTCTCCGGTGGTGGGTGTGCCGCAATCCGCTGCCGGCTGACGGGCAACGGCCTGGATCTCGATCAGCAGGTCAGGATGGGGCAGCTGATGGACTGCCACTGTCGTGCGGGCCGGGCCGGTGTCGTCGAAGTACTCGGCGTAGGCCTCGTTGTACCCGGCGAAGTCGTCCATCGTGACCAGGTAGGTAGTGACCTGGACGAGGTCGCTCAGGGCCGCGCCGGCCGCCTGCAGCAGATCGGCGATGTTGTCGATGACCGCACGGGTCTGGGCGCGAATGTCGCCGATGCCGGCAATCGAGTCGTCCGAACGGCGCGACGACGTGCCCGAGACGTAGAGCAGGTCGCCACCACGTTTGACATGCGGATAGCGCCCGCGCGGCGTCGCCTTGCCCGGCACCGTGAAGGACTCAGTCATGCCGGCCACTCATAGCTGCACGCAGATGTTGGTGGGCTCGGTGTAGAAGTCCAGGGAGAACTGGCCGCCCTCGCGGCCGATGCCGGACAGCCCGACGCCACCGAACGGCGAGCGCAGATCGCGCAGGAACCAGGTGTTCACCCACGACATCCCGACACGCATCTGTGCGGCCAGCCGGTGTCCTCGGCTCAGATTCGTCGTCCACACCGCAGCGGCCAGCCCGTACTCGGTGTCGTTGGCCAGCTGCACCGCTTCCGCCTCGGTGTCGAACGGCACCAAGCCGGCCACCGGCCCGAAAATCTCTTCGCGCATCACCCGATCCGCATTGCTCAGGCCCGTCCACAGCGTCGGCTCGATCCAGGACCCGCCGGCCAGCTCGGTCGGCATCGAGGGGATGCCACCGCCCACCAGCACCTTCGCGCCGGTCTCCTCGGCCAGCCGGTAGTAGGAGAGCACCTTGTCGCGGTGCTCGTCGCTGATCAGCGGCCCGGTCGTCGTCGCCGGATCGTCCGGCCGGCCGAGCCGCAATGCACGGGCCTGTTCGGTCAGCCCGGCAACCACCTCGTCGAAGATCGGCCGCTGCACATAGACCCGCTCGGTACACAGGCAGACCTGGCCGGTGTTCGCGAAAACGGACCTGGCCAGCCCGGGCAGAGCCTGCTCGAGATCGGCGTCGGCACAGACGATCGCTGCGTTCTTGCCGCCCAGCTCGAACGACACCGGCCGCACCCGGGGCGCCACGGTGGCCATGATGCGCGCACCGGTCGCCGACGAGCCGGTGAAGGTGACGCCGTCGACGCCGCGATGCTCGGTCAGGAACTGCCCCGCCGAGTCCGGCCCGAACCCGTGCACCACGTTGTACGCACCGGCGGGTAGTCCGGCCTCGTCGAGGACCTCGGCAAGCAGGCTCGCGGTGGACGGGGTGTACTCGCTCGGCTTGACGACCACGGCATTGCCCGAAGCCAGCGCGGGTGCCACCTTCCAGGTGAGCAACAGCAACGGCAGATTCCACGGCACGATGACTGCCACCACGCCCAACGGCTTGCGCACCGCGTAGTTGAGCGCCTGCCGGCCGTCGGCGAGGTCGGTCAGGAACGCCGGCACGCCGGCTGCCGCGGCGGTGTCTGCGAACGATCGGAAGTTGGCGACCGCACGGGCCACGTCCAGCTGCCGGGCCTGTACTTCCGGCTTGCCGGTATCAGCGACCTCGGCGGCCAGGAACTCCTCGGCGCGGGTCTCGATCAGATCGGCGGCCCGGCGCAGCACCGCGACCCTGGTGCCCACCGTGCTGGTGCCCCACGATCCGTCCAACGCGCGCCGGGCTGCGCCGACTGCGCGATCTACCAGCTCGCGGTCGGCTTCATCGACGATTGCGCTGACACTGCCGTCGATCGGGCTGATCCGTTCGAACGTGCGCATCGAACCCGAGTCGACGTAGTGGCCGTCGACGAAGTTCTGCACCGAGCGTGGCGACATCGACACCTCCGTACCGTCTCGGTCAGGCTATGCCGTTCGGTGCTGAGGTGGACAGCTGACGTCCAGTCTGTGCACTGCAGCCCGCGGCTAGACGCCCCAGTCCGGCCGTAGCGGCATCACCGCGTCGCCGCCGTCGGCGCGTACCCCGAGCACCTGGTGCAACTCGATGAGATGCCGTTCGAAGCCGAGCCGGGAGCCGGTCATGTAGAGCTTCCAGATCCGGGCCCGGGCCTCCCCCACCTCGGCGACCGCGTCCTGCCAATGCCGGTCGAGGTTGTCGCACCAACCGTGCAGTGTCATCGCGTAGTGCTCGCGGAGGTTCTCCTCGTGCCGCACCTCGAAGCCGTTGTCCTGCATCGCGGAGATGATCGTGCCGGCCGCTTCCAACTCGCCGTCCGGGAATACGTATCGGTCGATAAAGCCCTTGCTCTTCACGCCCTCCCGGGTCGTGGGGCGGGTGATGCAGTGGTTGAGCAGGCGCCCGTGCGGCTTCAACCGGGAGTGCAGGAAGCTGAAATACGAAGGCAGCGACTTGAGCCCGATGTGCTCGGTCAGTCCGATGGAGGACACCGCATCGAAACCGGACTCGGTCACGTCGCGGTAGTCGCCGTAGCGCACCTCGGCCAGGTCGGTGAGCCCGGCACTGGCGACCGCCTTCGCCCCCCATTCGGCCTGCGCCCTGGAGAGGGTCACCCCGAGCACCTGCACCCCGTAATGCTCGGCCGCGTGTCGCACCATGCCGCCCCAGCCGCAGCCGACGTCGAGCAGGCGCATGCCGGGCTGCAGGCCGAGCTTGCGGCAGACGAGGTCGTACTTGTGCGCCTGGGCCTGCTCCAGGGTTGCGTCTGCCGGCGGGGAAGCAGGCACAGGTGTAGGTCATCGACGGACCCAGCACCCACTCGTAGAAGGCATTCGACACGTCGTAGTGGTGGTGAATGGCCTCGGCGTCGCGCTCCTTCGAGTGCCGCCAGCCGTGCCGCAGCCGCCGCACGCCGTACTCCTCGGCGGGCGGCTCCACCAACCGGATCGCCTTCGGGTCGAGGTTGCGCAGCGCATCGAAGCGCTGCGCCCAGCTCACCGAACCGATGGCGTCCGACCACAGGTACGACAGCGCCTGGTAGAGATCGCCGTCGAGTTCCAGTTCGCCGCTGACGTAGGCGCGGGCCAGGCCGAGCGAACCGGGCGCCGTGATCAGGTACGAGAGCGCTTTGGGGCTACGGATGGTCAACGTCAGGCCCGAGTCGGTCGGGCCTGCGGCGCTGCCGTCGTAGGCTTCGATGCGGATCGGGGCGTCGTCGAGCACATCGGCGAGTACCCGGGCAAGCGGCTTGCGCGGCACGGTGTCCTACCTTCCTCGGACGGTCTTGTCGTAAAGATCCAGCAGCCGACCGGCAGGATCGTAGCTGTCTTTCAGCTTCTGGTAGGCAGTACCGCCGTAGGTGGCCCAGAACTCGTCCCGCGAGTAATACGAGGTGGAGTACAGGGACTTGCGGCCGCCCAACTCGGCGACGCGCTGTTCGATCGCCCGGTTGTGTTGGCCATCCTGCTCGCCTTCGGCCAGTTCGACACTCGACCAGAACCCGACGTTGACGTAGGTGGTCTGCGGATCGAGTGCGTACAGGTCCCAGCTGGCCGCGGGATCACGCTGCTTCAGCGGGCACAGCCACACCGGCTCGATGCGGGTCTCGGTATCGAGGAAGTCGATGAATTCGCCAACTCGATCGACCGGCACCTCGATGTCCTGCACCACTTCCTCGCGGCCGGCGACGCCCTTGCGTCGATCCATCCAGTGCGAGAACCCGATGCGCCGGTTCACCGAGATCAATTTCCAGTACACGTCCGAGCGACGCCACCGGCTCGGCCACAGTCGACGGATCACCTTCTGCTGCGCGCCGAACGCACGCGAGCACCAGAACCAATCGGTGTCCCAGCGCCAGAGATAGTCGCGGACGCTCAACCAGTCGTCGCTGCGCTGCTGGATGGACCGGTAGTAGATCTGCTGGCCGGTGTAGTCGGAGATGCGCGGGACGGAGTCGGTGAACGTGCCGAGGGACAGGTAGCACTCAGTCGGGGTGAACCAGGTGCCGTCGACGAAGTCGACCGGCTCGCCGCGATAGCTGTGCTCGGCCGTGATCGTCGCGATCGCCGCGGCACAGTCCGACGCGCTGGCGAAACGCACGTTGCGCAAGTGAACGTACGGCCGGACGGGCGCGAGTTCGATGCGCAGCCGCAACGCGTAGCCCAGTGAGCCGTAGCTGTTGGGGAAGCCGTGGAAGAGGTCGGCGTGCTCACCGTCCGGGGTAGCGGTGACGACGCGCCCGTCTCCGGTGAGGATGTCCATCTCCAGCACCGACTCGTGCGGGCAGCCGACCCGGAACGAGGAGGACTCGATGCCGAGCCCGGTCACCGCACCGCCGAGCGTGATCGTCTTCAACTGCGGCACCACCAACGGCATCAAGCCGTGCCGCAGCGTGGCGTCGACGAGATCACGGTAGGTGGTCATGCCGAGCACGTCCGCCGTCCGCGCCTCGACGTCGACGCTCAGCACGCCCTCGAACGGTGCCGCGTCGAGCGTCGCAGCAGCGGCGGCGCGAGGCCGGAACAGGTTCGAGGTACGTTTCCGCAGCCGGATCGGCTGATCCGGCGGCACCTGGGCAAGCTGGTGCTGCACGGCTGCCACGCGATGCTGGTAGTCCGCGACGCTGAGCGCCACCTGCGCCGTCCGGGTGCTCAGCCGGCCATCGCCTCTCGCAGGTTGGCGTCGATCGCGTCGAGGAACTGCTCGGTGGTCAGCCAGGGCGCGTCCGGACCGATCAGCAGCGCGAGGTCCTTCGTCATCTGGCCGCCTTCGACGGTGGCGACGCAGACCCGCTCCAACGTCTCGGCGAATGCGGTGACCTCGGGGGTGCCGTCGATCTTGCCGCGTGCGGACAGGCCCTGGGTCCAGGCAAAGATCGAGGCGATCGGGTTGGTCGAGGTGGGCTTGCCCTGCTGGTGCTGGCGGAAGTGCCGGGTCACCGTGCCATGGGCTGCCTCGGCCTCGACGGTCTTGCCGTCCGGTGTCATCAGGACACTGGTCATCAGGCCGAGGGAGCCGAAGCCCTGCGCCACGGTGTCGGACTGCACGTCGCCGTCGTAGTTCTTGCACGCCCAGACGTAGCCGCCCTCCCACTTCAGCGCCGCCGCGACCATGTCGTCGATCAGCCGGTGCTCGTAGGTGATCCCGGCCGCCTCGAAGTCGGCCTTGAACTCGGACTCGAAGACCTCGGCGAAGAGGTCCTTGAAGCGGCCGTCGTACGCCTTCAGGATGGTGTTCTTCGTGGAGAGGTACACCGGCAGCCTGCGGTCCAGCCCGTACCGCAGCGATGCGCGGGCGAAGTCGCGGATCGACTCGTCCAGGTTGTACATGGCCAACGCGACGCCGCCGCCTGGGAAGTCGAAGACATTGAGCTCGATCGGGTCGGCGCCGTCCTTGGGCGTGAAGGTCAGCGTCAGGGTGCCTTCGCCCGGGACGACGAGATCAGTGGCGCGGTACTGGTCGCCGAACGCGTGGCGGCCGATGATGATCGGCTTCGTCCAGCCGGGAACGAGGCGCGGCACATTGCTCATGACGATCGGCTCGCGGAAGATGACGCCGCCGAGGATGTTGCGGATCGTGCCGTTCGGCGACTTCCACATCTTCTTCAGGCCGAACTCCTCGACGCGTGCCTCGTCCGGAGTGATCGTCGCGCATTTGACGCCGACGCCGTGCCGCTTGATCGCGTTCGCCGCGTCGATGGTGACCTGGTCGTCGGTGGCGTCCCGATGTTCGATGCCCAGGTCGTAGTACTCGAGGTTCACATCGAGATACGGGTTGATCAGCTTGTCCTTGATGAACTGCCAGATGATGCGGGTCATCTCGTCGCCGTCGAGCTCGACTACCGTCCCGGTGACCTTAATCATTCTCGCTCCGCACGCTTCGCTCGCTGATTTTCGCCATGCAACCGACCTTATCTCCCGGCACAGCAGGCTCTACTGACGGGTACGGAGGTTCCCCAGCTGCCGGTCGATTCGGGCTAGATCAGCCCGAGCTCCTTGACCGCGTCGCGCTCCTCGGCGAGTTCGGCCACGCTGGCGTCGATCCGGGCGCGGGAGAACTCGTCGATCTCCAATCCCGGCACGATCTCCCAGTCGCGGTTCTTCGTGGTGACCGGGAAGGAACTGACCAGGCCTTCGGGTACGCCGTACGAACCGTCCGAGGGGACGGCCATCGAGACCCAGTCGCCGGCCGGCGTCCCCAGCACCCAGTCGTGCACATGGTCGATGGCCGCCGATGCCGCGCTGGCCGCGGAGCTGGCACCGCGCGCTTCGATGATCGCCGCGCCACGCTTCTGCACCGTGGGGATGAAATCGTTCTCCAGCCAGGCCTGGTCGGCGACTGCGTCGGCGGCGTTACGGCCGGCAACCTCGGCGTGGAAGATGTCCGGGTACTGGGTGGCCGAGTGGTTGCCCCAGATCGTCAGCTTGGTGATCTCGCTGACCGGCGTGCCGGTCTTCTTGGCGAGCTGGCCGAGCGCCCGGTTGTGGTC
This sequence comes from uncultured Actinomycetota bacterium, assembly GCA_963703085.1. Lineage (GTDB taxonomy): Bacteria > Actinomycetota > Actinomycetes > Mycobacteriales > Jatrophihabitantaceae > DATAEG01. Next base: position 1,320,687 of record OY969789.1, read on the forward strand.
GAGCCGGGTCATCGCGGTGAACCGCTCGGCCGGGATGTCCGGTGCGTTGCGCAGCGCGATCAGCGCATTCGTGTTCGCCGGGTTACCCGGCACCAGCACCCGGATGTCGTCCGCGGCGTGTTCGTTGAGTGCCTTGCCCTGCACGGTGAAGATCGCGCCGTTCGCCGACAGCAGGTCACCGCGCTCCATCCCCTTCGTACGCGGACGGGCACCAACCAGCAGTGCGATGTTCACGCCGTCGAAGACGACATTCGGGTCGTCGCCGGTCTGCACCGAGGACACCAGCGGGAATGCACAGTCGTCGAGTTCCATGACGACGCCCTCCAGCGCCGTCAGCGCCGGGGTGATCTCCAGCAGCCGCAGCTCGATCGGGGTGTCCGGGCCGAGCAGGTCGCCACTGGCAAGGCGGAACAACAGGCTGTAACCGATCTGCCCGGCAGCTCCGGTAACCGCGACCTTGACTGGGGTTGTGCTCACGAAACCGTCCTCCTCGACGCGTTCATGGGATTGACCGCGACGCTACCCGACCGCCTCAGGGCGCAGGCCGGGGAGGCCGGTCCGGCCAGGCCCACCGATCGTCATGGTCAGCACGGACCATGAGCGGCTCTTATAACGTGATCGGTCGCAGAGCCGTTCGGGCTCGGGTCGCCGCGACAAAGGAGACGCCATGGCGGGGTACGTCGAACGCGACGCAGCGCCGAGCCAGGCGGACTGCGATTGCGCAGTCGCGGCGGCGGAGAACGCTGCCCGCGCGGCCGGCGTCACGATCCGCGAGTTGTCGAGCCTTGCCGAGTTCGAGGCGGTGTACCACCTGTACGACTTGATTTGGCGGCCTGAGCCGGAGAACCCGCCGATCACGACGGAGCTGCTGCGCGCACTGACCAAGTCGGGCAACTACGTCGCCGGTGCCTTCGCCGGCGATCAGCTGCTCGGCGCCGGCGTCGGCTTCTTCGAGGCGCCGGCGGCGGGTGCGCTGCACAGTCACATCGCCGGAGTGTCTGCCGAGGCCCGGGGCCGCTCGGTCGGCTTCGCGCTCAAGCTCCATCAGCGCGCCTGGGCACTGCTGCGAGGCGTGTCGACGATCGCCTGGACGTTCGACCCGCTGGCCGCCCGCAACGCGTACTTCAATCTGGTCAAGCTGGGCGCCGTACCGGTGGAATACCTGCCCGATTTCTATGGCGGGATCCGCGATCAGCTCAATGGGGTCGACGACACCGACCGGCTGCTGGTGCGCTGGCAGCTACTGACCCCGCGGGTCGTCGCGGCATGCGGTGGCACCGTCAGCCCGGCCCACGCCAAGTCCGAACTGTCGGACGGCGCGGTCGTGGCTCTCGGCAGGTCCGAACACGGCAACCCGGTGCCGGGCAGCACGGACGCTGCGACCCTGCTCGTCGCAATTCCGCCGAACATCGAAGCGTTGCGCGCCGATGACCCAGGTCGCGCTGCGGAGTGGCGGACCGCGCTGCGCGACGTGCTCGGCGGGCTGCTGACCGGCAGCGCCCGGGTAGCCGGGTTCGACCCGTCCGGCTGGTACGTGCTCAGCACTGCTGCGGCAGCTACGCCGAAGGAGACGGACCGATGAAGTTGACCGGGGTGGAACTGCGCCGGATCCGGATGCCGCTGCAGGCGCCGTTCCGGACATCGTTCGGGACGGAGTCGGTGCGCGACATCCTGCTGCTGCGCGTCGTCACCGACGACGCGGAGGGCTGGGGCGAATGTGTGGCGGGGTCCGACCCGCTCTACTCCTCGGAGTACGTGGATGCCGCCGCGGACGTGATACGCCGGTTCTTCGTCCCGGCGCTCCGGCAGCGGGACAGCCTCGACGCAGTGCAGCTCGGGCCCGCGCTTGCCGCGTTCAAGGGGCACCGGATGGCCAAGGCGGCGCTGGAGATGGGCGTGCTCGACGCCGAACTGCGCGCCCAGGGCCGGCCGCTGTCCCGGGAGCTCGGCGCGGTGCGCGACTGCGTGCCGTGCGGGGTGTCAGTCGGCATCATGGACTCAGTGCCCGAACTGCTCGAGGCCGTTGCCGGTTACCTGGCCGCTGGTTACGTCCGGATCAAATTGAAGATCGAGCCGGGTTGGGACGTGGCACCGGTGCGGGCGGTCCGCGAACGCTTCGGCGACGACGTGCTGCTGCAGGTCGATGCGAATGCCGCCTACACAGTTGCCGACTCCCGGCAACTGGCCCGGCTGGACCCGTTCGACCTGTTGCTCATCGAGCAGCCGCTGGACGAAGAAGACGTGCTCGGGCACGTCGAGCTGGCCAAGGTGGTCAGCACGCCCATCTGCCTGGACGAGTCGATCACCTCCGCGCGGGCTGCAGCCGACGCGATCCGGCTCGGCGCGTGCCGCATCGTCAACGTCAAACCGGGACGCGTCGGCGGCTATCTGGAAGCGCGCCGGATCCACGACGTGTGCGTCGCCAGCGGGGTGCCGGTCTGGTGCGGCGGCATGTTGGAAACCGGGCTCGGGCGGGCCGCGAACGTGGCCCTCGCCGCCTTGCCCGGTTTCACCCTGCCGGGCGACACCTCCGCCTCGGACCGCTACTACCGCACCGACATCACCGCGCCGTTCGTCCTGCAGGACGGCCAGCTGAGCGTCCCGACCGCGCCGGGCATCGGCGTCGATCCGCTGCCCGACGAGCTTGCCGCGGTCACCACTTCGACGGAGTGGCTGACCGGGTAGGCGTCCCGGCCGAGCATCCCGGCGCGCAGCTTCCTGACGTTCGGGTGGTTCACGCGGACGCCCGCTGCCGGCCCGCACCGACCGCGTCGAACAGCAGCTTCGCGGCCACAGTCGTCCCGTCGGTGCGGATCGCGGCGCCCACCGCCCGGGCCCGGGTCCGGGTCTCGGCAGAAAGAGCCGTGTCGAGGGCGGCGGACAGGGACTCGACGGTCGGCCTGCGGCCGTCGTGCGCCGCACCGATGCCGAGCTCGGCCACCCGACTGGCCCAGTACGGCTGGTCGGCGATCTGGGGTATCACCACCTGAGCCGCGCCGGCCCTGGCTGCGGTCGTCGTGGTGCCCGCTCCGCCGTGGTGCACGACGGCGGCCACCCGGCCGAAGAGCGCCTGCTGGTTGACCTCGCCGACCACGAAGCAGTCCTCGGCGTCGTCGATCGGGGCGAGGTCTGCCCAGCCGCGGCCGAGGACCACGCGGCGGCCGTGCGCGCGACCGGCCTCAGTGGCGACCCGGGCGATGTCCTCCGGGGCGTGCGCGGCCATGCTGCCGAAGCCGACGTATACCGGGGGTGCGCCGGCATCGAGGAACGCCTCCAGTCCCTCCGGGAGCGGGCGGTCGTCGGGCAGGATCCAGGCGCCGGTCTGCACGACGTCGAGGTCGGTCATGCCCTGCGACGGGCAGAGCATCGCATCTGCCGCCAACCACGGTTGGTCGGTGAAGACATGGTCGCGGACGTTGTCCACCGGTGCCAGGCCGATCTGCGCCCGATGGCTGTTCAGTGCCTCGCCGTACAGCGCGTTCACCCGCTGCGCGTCCTGCTGCCACAGCACCCGGTGGTCCGTCTCGTCCGACGGCGACGGGGTTCCCGGCCTCGCTCCCGGGCGGAAGTGTTGCGACGGCAGCCCAAAGATGTGGAAGCACGCATACACGTAGCGGATGTCCAGTTTTTCGGCCACGTCCCGCGCGCCGGCCGGCATCAGGCCGGTCGCGAGCAGGGCGTCACACCCGTCGGCCGCGGCGGTGAGGGTTTCGAAGCGCGCGGCGACCAGCGCGGGCGCGAGCCGGAACGCGTCCTGCGCCGTCGGCTTGGCGCCGGTCACCACCGAGCGAACCGACGGGCCGAGCGGAATCAGCGGCACGCCGACCCGGGACAGCAGCGCCTCGAAATCCTCGTCCGGCGGGGCGCACACGCGCACCTCCGCGCCGAGGTCTTGCAACCCCACCGCGAGTCCCGCCAGCGGTTCGACATCCCCGCGCGATCCCCACGTCGTCAACAACACCCGCATCTACTTGACTCCCATCGTCAACCGGTTGGTATTCGGCCGGCGATTGTGCGGCATGACCGGGGTCTTGCGGCAAGCCCCCCACTGCGCTATATGTTGAAAATGGCAGGGAAGTAACTCCCTACGTTGGCTGCCGCGCGCAGGCCCGAACCCCTCGCAACACCCCATTCGCCGACGTTTGGCGTGCGGTGTCGCCGACTCGGTCAGCTCGGTCCGGCAGCAGGTTCAGCTCAGTGCGGCAGCAGGATGCCGACGCCGAGGATTGCCATCCCCAGCAGCGCGTAGCAGACCACGTCGAAGGGGCGCCGGCGGATCGCCAGCAGCCCGGATTGCCGGTCGGTGAGCAGTAAGCGCAGGCCGGCGGCCATCATCATCGCGAGGCCGACACACCCGACCCCGCGCAGCCAGTGCTCCGGACGGATCGCCGAGTAACAAATCCCCGCAGCGCTGAGCAGAATCACCAGGATGAAGGGGGCGTCGCGCAGATCGCGGGCGCGGAACGGGCTGCTCATCACTCAGCCCGTCGTGACGACCGCTGCGGCGAGGCGCTCCGCCGCAGCAACGACGTTGGTCAGCAACATGGCCCGGGTCATCGGCCCGGCGCCACCCGGATTGGGAGCGACGTAGCCGGCCACCTCAGGCACGTCGCGGGCGACGTCACCGGCGATCTTGCCGTCGACGCGGGAGACACCGACGTCGAGCACCGCGGCACCTGGCTTGATCATGTCTGCGGTGATGAGGCCGGGCGATCCCGCGGCGGCGACCACGATGTCCGCGCGGCGGACATGCGCGGCAAGGTCGCGGGTTGCGGTGTGGCACAGCGTCACCGTGGCGTTCTCGCTGCGCCGGGTGAGTAGCAGCCCGAGCGGCCGGCCGACGGTGAGGCCGCGCCCGATGACCGTCACCTCGGCGCCGGCGATGGGCACGTCGTAGCGACGCAACAACTCGACGATCCCGGCCGGTGTGCAGGGCACCGGAGCCGGATACCCGAGCACCAGGCTGCCCAGATTCATCGGGTGCAATCCGTCGACGTCCTTCACCGGGTCGACGCGGGAGAGGATGGCGAACTCGTCGAGCCCGGTCGGCTGCTGGACCAGGAATGCCGTGCACTCCGGGTCGGCGTTCAGTTCGTCGACGACGGCGTGCACCTCGGCTTGCGTCGCGGTGGCCGGCAGTTCGCGGCGGATCGACGTGATGCCGATCTCGGCACAGTCCTTGTGCTTGGCGTTGACGTACCAGCGGCTGGCCGGGTCGTCGCCGACGAGCACGGTACCCAGGCCGGGCACGATGCCGCGGGCGCGAAGCGCGGCGATCCGTTCGGCAAGCTCTGCCTTGATCGCAGCCAGAGTGGCCTTGCCGTCGAGAATGGTTGCGGTCACGACTTCATCCTGCCAGCCACGGCCGCGCGGCTGCGGCACCGCCTCGGGCACACTCGGGTGGTGATCACCCACCCGAACAGGCCAAGCACTCGTCGCAGCGCTGCCGGCGCCGCAGCGCTTGACCTGCTCGGCATCGTCGTGTTCGTTGCCGTGGGCCGGCACAGTCACGACGAGTCGGGTGCGATCGCCGGATTTCTGCGCACGCTGTGGCCGTTCGTTGCCGGCGCTGCGGTCGGCTGGCTGCTCTCCCGCGGATGGCGGGCCGGCTTCGCGGTGCGCCCGACCGGACTGAGCGTATGGCTGGGCGCGGTGATCGGCGGAATGCTGCTGCGAGCTGCGAGCGGGCAGGGCGTTGCCGCGTTGTTCGTGGTGGTGGCGACGATCGTGCTCGGGCTGTTGCTGCTGGGTTGGCGCGCGTTGGCTCGACTGGGCCGCGCCCGGAGCTGACAGTGGCCCGGCTCGTGCGAGCCGGGCCACCGCGTCAGACGTCAGAGCGTCGGCCTTACTGCTGCGGGAAGCCGCCCTGCGGCTGGGCGTACCCGCCCGGTGCCGCCGCGGCCGGCTTGGTCATCATGCCGAGGACGCCGGCCACGATGAGCAGTACGCCGCCGATGATCAGCAACCAGAGACCGAACTGCGGCCCCTTGTTCAAGGTCCCGCCGCTGGCCTTGATGATCTTTTCAGCGGAACTCCACTTGAGGTCCGGTCCACCGCTCTGCTTGAACTTGTAGGTGGCGGTCAGGATCGGGAAGGCCAGCAGAGCCAGAACGATGCTCACCACGCCGGCGCCGATGGACTGCACCGACAGCGAACGCGTCGGGTTGGTGGAGGTGGCGAAACGGCTGCTGATCTTGCCCATCACGGCCTGACCCCAGAGCACCCCGAAGACGATGAGCAGGATCGGCCCGATGATCAGGAAGAAGAATCCGTTCCAGGCGTGGAAGCTGGTGTCCGCGTTCGTCGTGTGACCGCCGGCCTTCACGTTCGGCGTGAACCACGGCAGGAACAGCGCGAGCAGTCCGCACAGGCCGGCGACGACGGCGATCCAGCCGGTCGGCGGGGCCTTCGAGGCGGGCACAGGGCCGGGCGCAGCCGGCGGTGGCACCGGCGCGTTCGGAGGGTAGGTCATTCGTGGTTCCCTTCGCGGAGTGTGAAATTCTTCGGTGGAATCCTCTCATGACAGGTTGGCGCGACGTACCACATCGCGCTGGGCGCCGGCTAAGTGGCGCAACAGATCTGGCGGTCGTCAGTCGATGATCACGCCGAAGATCTGACCGAATGCCACCGCATGCGCCATGTCGACGAGTGCGCCCTGCAGGTTCGCCTGGCGCGGATCGAGACCCTCGAGCCGCGCACCGCGCAGATCCGCGTCGACCAGGACGATCGACCCGGTGCGCGCCTCCCGTAAGTCGGCGTTGCGCAGGATGGCGCCGGTCAGGTTCGTTGCGGTCAGGTTCGCCCCACGCAGCCGCACCTCGGTGAAGTCCACCCCGGCCAGGTTGGCGTCGGCCAGCGACACGTAGGACCAGTCACCGCCGCGTACGGTCACCGGCCGGATCCGGGACTGGTAGAAGGTCGAGCCGGTCATCTTGCAACCGTCGAAGGTGACGTTGCGCAGCCCGGTGCGGACGAACGAGCAGTTCAGGAAGGCCGATCGGGTGTGCTGCGATCCGGTCAACTCGGCCCGGTCGAAGGTGCAGTCGGTGAAGGTGACGCCGGAGGTGGTCACCTCCTCCAGTGCCGCGTCGGTGAAGTTGCACTGCTCGAAGGAACACTGCGCATAGCTGCGACCGCGCAGATCGGCGGCCTCGAAGTCCTCGTCGCGGTAGACCTCGTCGCGGTAGACCTCGTCGTCGGGCACCGGTCAGTGCGCGAAGTGCCGGGTGCCGGTGAGGTAGAGCGCAATCCCCCCGGCCTGCGCCGCCTCGATCGCTTCCGGGTCGTGCAGCGAGCCGCCCGGTTGGACGACCGCCCGCACGCCGGCGTCGATCAGGATCTGCAGTCCGTCCGGGAACGGGAAGAACGCATCCGAGGCGGCCACCGATCCGACGGCGCGCTCCCCGGCCCGGGCCACCGCCAGTCGAGCGGAGTCGACCCGGTTGACCTGACCCATGCCCACCCCGACGCTGGCCCGGTCGGCGGCAAGCAGGATCGCGTTCGACTTCACCGCGCGCACCGCGCGCCACGCGAATTCGAGGTCGGCGAGGGTATCGGTATCGACAGCTTCGCCGCAGGCCAGCGTCCAGTTCGTCGGGTCGTCACCGGCCGCGTCGATGCGATCGGCGGTCTGCAACAACACCCCACCCGAGACCGGCTTCCACTCGACGCCCGGCTGGTTCGGTCGCGGCTGTGCGATGAGCACGCGCAGCTTCTTCTTCTTCGCGAACGTCTCCAGCACCCCGTCGTCGAACCCGGGGGCGATGAGCACCTCGGTCAAGATGCCGGACAGCTGCTCGGCCATCGCCACGGTGACCGGCCGGTTGGTGGCGATCACCCCTCCGTAGGCGCTGGCCGGGTCGCACGCGTGTGCCTTGCGGTGCGCCTCGGCGATGTCGGCGCCGGTGGCGATGCCACACGGGTTGGCGTGCTTGATGATGGCCACGCACGGTTCGGCGAAGTCGTATGCAGCGCGCCAGGCGGCGTCACCGTCGGTGTAGTTGTTGTAGCTCATCGCCGGACCGGCCAGTTGATCAGCGTGCGCGATGCCTCCGGCCACATCCGGCGAGACGTAGAGGGCCGCTTGCTGGTGCGGGTTCTCGCCGTAGCGGAGCACGGCCGCGCGCTCGTAGTTCTGCGCGACCCAGCCGGGGAATCCGGTGGCGACGTCGTCGACCTCGTCGTCCGGAGCGACCACGTTGCCCAGCCAGCTGGCCACCGCGATGTCGTAGGCGGCGGTGTGCCGGAACGCGTTACGGGCCAGCCGTTGCCGCTGCTCGAGGGTGAACCCGCCGGACCGGACAGCGGCGATCACGTCGGGGTAGCCGGCCGGGTCGACGACCACCGCCACCGACCCGTGGTTCTTGGCACTGGCCCGCACCATCGCCGGGCCGCCGATGTCGATCTGCTCGACGACCTCGGGCGCGGACGCACCGCAGCGCACCGTGTCCGCGAAGGGGTACAGGTTGGAGACGATCAACTGGAACGCCTCGATGCCCAGTTCCGCAATCGTCTGGACATGCTCGGCGTCGTTCTGATCGGCGAGCAGTCCGGCGTGGATGTGCGGGTGCAGCGTCTTCACCCGGCCACCGAGAATCTCGGGGAACCCGGTCACCGAATCGACCGGTGTGACCGGCACACCGAACCCTTCGATCGTCGCGGCCGTGCTGCCGGTGGACACGATCTGCACCCCGGCGTCGTGCAGCGACCTGGCGAGCTCGTCCAGACCGGACTTGTCGTAGACGCTGATCAGCGCCCGGCGGACGGGTATCTGGCTCATGATGTGAATCCCTCGCTGCACAGTTGGCGAATCGTCTCGACGTAGAGCGGCTTCTCGGCGGCCTTGATGCGCTCGAACAGGGTGTGCTCGTCGTCGCCGGCGAGCACCGGAACGGCCACCTGGGCGAGGATGGGGCCGGTGTCGACGCCGGAATCGACGCGGTGCACGGTCACTCCGGTCAGCTTCACGCCGTGTCCGAGCGCCTCGCGGACCGCACGGATGCCCACACCCGGGAAGGACGGCAGCAACGCCGGGTGGGTGTTGACCATCGGGAACCGCTCGACCAGCTGTGCGTCGAAGATCCGCAGGAACCCGGCCAGCACCACCAGATCCGGTTGCCGGTCAGCGAGGGCACGCTCGAAGGCACGATTCCATTCGCCACGATCGGAGAACTCGGCGAACGGGACGGTGAACGAGGCAACGCCGGCCGCCGCCGCTCGGGCCAGCGCGCCGATTCCCGGGCGGTCCGTGCCGACCGCAACGACGTCGGCGCCGAATGCCGGGTCGCGGCTCGCGTCGAGCAACGCCTGCATAGTGGTCCCCGCGCCGGAAGCGAGAACGATCAACCGCGCGGGCACGCTGCGACCCTACCCAGCCGCCCCGGCCAGCTCGTGGCCGGTGCTCAGGAGGCTTTGGCCGCGTCACTCTCTGTCGGGCGACTGCGGTCCGCCGCCGCGTCATCGGCTGCGTCGTCGCTGGCTGGATCAGCAACCACGTTCGGCGGCGCTGCTGCTTCGGTCGGCTCGGCAGGCTGTACGTCCGGTTCGTCGCGGTGCAACAACGTAGCGATCTTGACGCTGATCACCCCTGTCGTAGCAACCAAAAGCACCTCGACGAACACCGCAGCCCATACCCGAATTGGCGACGCACCGACGGCGGCGAGCCGGTGCTGGCCGAGCGATCCGCCGGCCGCAGCCACGAACCCGGCGAGCACGGTGGCTGTCACCAGCGCGGTGAGCAGCGCGGCCCGCAGCGCCTCTGCCCATCGCCGTACGGCCTGCTCACGCAGCAGCCGGGCGGCTACCCACGTCGCGGCGATGAAGGTGATCGCGATGAGGACGAGCACGACCGCCGAGCAGTGCCGTCCGCTGGGCAGTCCGGCCAGTACCGGGAAGCCGGGTACGACGCCGGGCGAGGTGTTCAGCGGCGAGAAGCTGGCGTGCGTGCCCACCGCGAAGCCGGGCCCGGCTAGATAGGCGACACCGGCAGCAACCGCGTTCGGGGCGGTGAGCGCGTCGAGCACGGCGACCGGCAGCCCGGTCAACCCACCACCGAGCCCGCGGATCAGCTGCATCGCACGACCGGCGTGCAGCACGGTCGCACCTACCACCAGCAGCGCGGCGAATCCGACCGTGGTGGCAGCGACCGCGGTACCGGCTCGCAGCGGCGCCAGCACGCCCTCAGGCAGCGCGGCGCACCAGCGCCGGCCCAGCGCCGACCCCGACACCAGTGCTGACCCGGCGAACACCGTCGAGACAACGGCCGCGCCGAGCACCACGCCCAGCACACCGACCCGGCTGCTGCCCACCGTCGCGAACCGCACCAGCACGGCGCAGGTGAGCGTGTACGCAGCTACATGCACGGCGAGTAACCGGACCAGCCGGCCGGTCTTCAGCTCGGCGACGACCACCGGCAGACCGGCCAGTACCCGCGCGGCGCGCCAGCACAGCCAGCCGGCCAGCAGGGTCAGCCCGAGCGGGACGAACGACATCGGCACGCCGCTGATGGTCACCCCGCCGTGCTGCGCGGCCAGGAAGGTGAGCACCCCGGCCCGGGCAGTGGAGCCGGACGAGCCGGTTGCCGCCGCGTCCGGGATCCAGAACAGCAAGGAAGCCACCACGGCGACGAAGACGCCGATGATCGCTGCGCCGAACCCGGTCCAGGCGGCGGCCAGCAGCGCCGAACGGGCGACCGGCTGCGGGATTCCGGTGGGGATGGTCGCACCCGGTGGCCGGGAGCCGGCCGCTTCGTACTTCGCGGCCCGGTTCGGCGTGGCGCCGCTCGGAGTTCTCGGCGACTTCGGCCGCGAACCCGGTGGGGGCACGCCGGGCGGGCGGACCCGGACCTGGCCAACCGGGCGCCCTCGAGCCGGCTGGCGCGCGGCTGACGACGGACGGCGCTCACTCACCGTCCCAGGCAAGCAAAGCACCGCCGGGCATCCCGGAAGGCGCGCCGCAGGCAGTCCGGACAAAGCAACTGGGCGCGCCCCGGGATGGTCCCCGGCGGCGCGCCCAGTCGTGGCGTGCGGTGGTGTCAGCCCTGGCCGTAGCCACCCTGGTTCGGCGGCTGGTAGCCGGTCGACGGCGGGTTCCCCGGCTGGGACGGCGGCGTGCTCGGTGCCGACGGTGGGGTGTAGCCGCCACCCGATGGCTGCTGGCCATAACCGGTCGAGGGCTGCGACGGCTGCGACGGCTGCGCGGGCTGCGACGGCTGTGCGCCGTATCCGGTCGACGGCGGCTGGCCGTAGCCGGAGTTGGCCGGCGGCGTGGGCGGCTGGCCGTAGCCCTGGCCGGACTGCGGCGAGTGCTGCTGCGGCTGGCCGTAACCCTGCTGCGGCTGCTGCGGCTGGCCGTAGCTCTGCTGCTGACCGAACTGCTGGGCGCACCCCACTGAGATGCTGAGGCGCCGCCGCCGGAGGAGATCTTTCCGCTGGACTGCAGCCACGAGTAGGCGAACGCGCCCACCTGGATCAGCGTGACGATGAGCGCGAGGATCAGGCCGATCTTGATGCTGTAGCCATTCGCCGGGCTCTTGTCGCCGCCCTTGTCGATCAGCAACCCCAGCGTGACCAGAAGTGCGGCGACCGCTCCGGCCAGAGGCACGAAGCCCGCCTTGGCCTCCGGGTCGAGCAGCTTCGCTCCGGCCACCAGGCCGGCGAAGAGGGACATGACGACCACAGCCGCGCCCGGGCTGGCCAGACCGAAGCCGGGGACGTTCACCCCGCCGTCGGCCCCGTACCACGGAAAGAAGCCGAGGATGAAGACGACCACGCCGGCGCCTGCGCCGATCAGGTCGAACAGCGGTGCCTGCGTCTTGGCAGCGGCCGGTGGTCCCGCCGTCGGCGCTCCGTATCCGGTCATCAGTGAGTTCTCCTTCATGCCTGTGTCTGGGGTCTGGCTGTAGTGATCGCTGGAGACGCTATCTCACTGCGGGTGTGGGTGCGAGCACGCCTGCAGGAACGTCCTCATGGATGCCGAGGCCAGATCGGTCAGGAGGTGGCCGCGTTCTTCTCCCATGGGAGCCTGCCGCCGGTCGCCTTCAGCCGGAGCACGGACAGCACCAGCCCGACCACGATGACGATCAGACTGATCCAGTACCCGGCACCGTGGCCGTAATCGACGCCCGCTCCGGACACCTTGCCCGGAATCACGAACAGCGCGAGCAGGACACACAGTGTCGCCACTGCGAACAGCGCCGCGGTCGCGAGCCGGCTCGGGAAGGGCAGCTGCACCTGTGGTGCGAACAGGCTCAGCGCGAGGATGCCGGCACCGGCCACCGCGCAGAGCATCGCGAACCAGCCGAAGAACCCGTGCCAGGCGTTGATGCTGGCTGAGATCGACCCGACCGACGCGGTGTAGTAGCTGACGAACGAGAAGATGAAGGCCAACGCACCGGCGGCGAGGATGCCCCAGTCCTGCGGGTTGACCGACTTCGGGTCGAAGGAGCCGGTCCGGGCGCTCGGTGCTGGTCCGGCGGGAGAGCCTGCGGCAGGCGGAACGGGCGCCGCGTGGGCCGGGGCCGGCTCGTCGGGCGCGGGCACAGCCGGGTCGCCGCTGGGCGGTGTGCTGGTCATTCGCTCTCCTCATGGCAGGCGCACAGGTGCGCAGGTTGAGCGAAAGGTAGCGCCCCGCGGGTCCCTCGACCAGACTTTCCGGCCCACGTCTTCGCCCCGGAGTCGGAGCGGTTCATCCCCTGGCGGCTAGCTCAGCAGCTCCCGCATCAGGCGGGCGGTCTCGCTGGGCGTCTTACCGACCTTCACCCCGGCGGCTTCCAGGGCCTCCTTCTTGGCCTGGGCGGTGCCCGAGGAACCCGAGACGATGGCGCCGGCATGGCCCATCGTCTTGCCCTCCGGCGCGGTGAACCCGGCGACGTACCCGACCACCGGTTTGCTGACGTTCTCCTGGATGAACGCCGCTGCCCGCTCCTCGGCGTCGCCACCGATCTCGCCGATCATGACGATCGCGTCGGTCTCCGGGTCGGCCTGGAACGCGGCGAGCGCGTCGATGTGGGTGGTGCCGATGATCGGGTCGCCACCGATCCCGATCGCAGTGGAGAAGCCGATGTCGCGCAGTTCGTACATCATCTGATAGGTCAGGGTGCCGGACTTCGACACCAGCCCGATGCGGCCGGGGCCGGTGATGTTCGCCGGGATGATCCCGGCGTTTGACTTGCCCGGGCTGATCACCCCCGGGCAGTTCGGGCCGACGATGCGGGTCTGCTTGCCCGCGGCATAGGCCCAGAAGGTGGCGCTGTCGTGCACCGGCACACCTTCGGTGATGACGATGGCCAGCGGGATCTCGGCGTCGATCGCCTCGATCACCGAGTCCTTCGTGAACGCCGGAGGGACGAAGCCCACCGTCACGTTCGCGCCCGTTTCGGCCATCGCTTCGGCGACGCTGCCGAAGACCGGCAAGACTCTCCGACCGAGGGGAGCTTGCGACCCGAGCATGTCTGCGAAGTCGAGCTTGGTGCCGGCCTTGCGCGCGTTGACCCCGCCGACCACGTTCGCACCGGAGGCGAGCATCCGCTTGGTGTGCTTTGTGCCCTCGCCGCCGGTGATGCCCTGCACGATGATCACCGAGTTCTCGTCCAAAAAGATCGCCATGCTCAGACTCCCGCGTTCCCCTCTGCCGCTGCCGCACCGGCAGCGAGCTCGGCGGCTTTGTCGGCCGCTTCGTCCATCGTGTCCACGACGGTGACCAGCGGATGCGCGGCCTCCGCCAGGATCCGGCGCCCCTCGTCGACGTTGTTGCCGTCGAGGCGCACCACCAGCGGCTTGGTGGCCGCATCACCGAGCATGCCCAGCGCCGTGACGATGCCGTCGGCCACCGCGTCACAGGAGGTGATGCCCCCGAAGACGTTCACGAAGACCGATCGCACCGCAGGGTCGCCCAGGATGATGTCGAGGCCGTTGGCCATCACCTCCGCGGATGCGCCGCCGCCGATGTCGAGAAAGTTCGCCGGCTTCACCCCGCCGTGCTTCTGCCCGGCGTACGCGACGACGTCCAACGTCGACATCACCAGTCCGGCGCCATTGCCGATGATGCCGACCTCGCCGTCGAGCTTGACGTAGTTGAGGTGCTTCTCCTTGGCCTTCTGCTCCAGCGGATCGCTGGCTGTCGGGTCGGCGAACTCGGCGTTGCCCGGCTGCCGGAAGTCGGCGTTGTCGTCCAGCGTCACCTTGCCGTCCAGCGCGGTGATCGTGTAGCCGCCCGAGCCGGTCGCGACCCGGGCCAGCGGGTTGACCTCCACCAGGGTGGCATCGGCACCGACGAAGGCGGCCCACAGCTTCACCAGGACGCTGGCCACTTCGTCGGCGATCTCGGCAGGGAACTTGCCGGCCGCCACGATGTCGCGCGCCTTGGCCTCGTCCACGCCGGTCAGCGCGTCGACCGGCACCCTGGCCAGCGCGTCGGGGCGCTCGACAGCGAGTTGCTCGATCTCCATGCCGCCCTCGTACGACGCCATCGCCAGGAAGGTGCGGTTGGCCCGGTCGAGCAGGAACGAGACGTAGTACTCCTGCTGGATGTCCGCGCCCGGATCGACCAGGACCTGACGCACGGTGTGGCCCTTGATGTCCATGCCGAGGATGTCCTCGGCCGCGGCGCGCGCATCCTCCGGTGTCTTGGCAACCTTGACGCCGCCGGCCTTGCCGCGGCCACCGACCTTCACCTGCGCCTTGACGACGGTGACCCCGCCGATGCGCTCGGCGATCGCGGCGGCAGCGCCGGCATCGTCAGTGACCTCGCCCAGGCTGACCGGTACGTCGTAGGCCTGGAACAGCTGTTTGGCCTGGAACTCGAACAGATCCACTCGGTGTTTCCTTTCGGCGGTCAGCCGCTCAGTGGCGGCGGTGCATTGCTGGCGCTCCACCCGGTAGACCCGGTCAGCGGCCGGCCTCCCGTGCCGTGCCGACGTGCTCGCGCACCCACGACACGATGTCCTCCATCGTCGCGCCGGGCGTGAAGACGGTGCCGACCCCCATCGCCTTCAGCTCCGGGATATCGGCCTCGGGGATGATGCCACCCCCGAAGACGACGACCTCGTCGCTGTCCTCGCCCAGGCGCTCCTTCAGCAGTTCCATCGTCTTGGCGAACAGCGTCATGTGCGCTCCGGAGAGCACCGACAGGCCTACCGCGTCGGCGTCTTCCTGGATCACCGCGTCGACGATCTGCTCCGGCGTCTGGTGCAGCCCGGTGTAGACGACCTCGATACCGGCGTCGCGCAGTGCCCGGGCGACGACCTTCGCCCCGCGGTCGTGCCCGTCCAGCCCTGGCTTGGCGACGACGACCCGAATCCGTCCTCCGCTCACCCGGTGACCGGTCCCGCTGTCAGCATCGGTCACTGTCACTTCTCCAGCCTCCCTGGCCGCCGCATCCCTCAGTCCGTCATCACAGAGCTTCGCCCCGCGGTCGCGCAGATGCCCTCTGCCACGGCAGGGTATGCCCCTGGCCCGGGCGGCTGCCGCGAGGCGTCTGGCATCCACCGATCCCGGGGGCGGTTTGCCACCGCACCGACGACTAGGTTACGTTTCGGTCTCGGCCCGCTTCCCCCCCGCTGTTCATCGCGGATCCACCCGCTGGCCTTCCGGAACGCCCGATGCGCGTGCATAACCCATGCACGGACAGGAGGAATGTGGGCCGCCACGCCCTGACGCCCCCCAAGGCTGCCCGACGCGAATCACGCTCTGCCGGCGACGTCCTGCGGATGTCCGACCTGTTGGCCCGGCTGGCCGACCCGGCGCCCGCCCCACCCGAGCTGCCCGCACCGCTGCTGGCTCGTGACTTCATCGCTCAGTTCGGCGGCACTGACCGGGTCAGCGCGCGCACCGCGGAGCGCGAGTCCCGGCTTGCCTCGTGGCGCGCAGCGGTTCCCGCGCTGGTCAAGCCGGCGGCTGCCCCCATTCGCGTTGCGATGAGCCGGCCGGTGCTGGCCGCAGCAGTCGTGGTCGCTGCCGCCGCCGCGACCGCAGCGACATCAGTGCCGGCCGCCCACTCCGAACGCCAGAACGTCTCGGCACACAGCGCTGTGGCGATCGGCCAAGTCGACTCGCTGCACGACGCCATCAAGGTGGGTACCGGCGCGCCGCCGACCACCAACCAGACCCGAGTCTCGCGCGGCAAGCGCACCCCACTGAAGCCGGCGATGAAGCCGGGGCAGACCGTCGCCGGCACCTGGATCCTTCCGGCGCCCGGCATGATCACCACCTGCTTCTGCATGCGCTGGGGCGTCATGCACAACGGAATCGACATCGCCAAGGGGTACGGCGTACCGATCCACGCGGTCGGTGACGGCGTCGTGCTGCAGGCC
Organism: uncultured Actinomycetota bacterium; assembly: GCA_963703085.1. GTDB lineage: Bacteria > Actinomycetota > Actinomycetes > Mycobacteriales > Jatrophihabitantaceae > DATAEG01. Next base: position 1,336,996 of record OY969789.1, read on the forward strand.
GGCCCGGCGGAAGGGTTCGGCAACTGGGTCGTCATCCGGCACAGCAACGGCGATGTCAGCATCTACGGGCACATGGAGTCCTACAGCGTGCACGCCGGGGAGAAGGTCAAGGCCGGCGAGGTGATCGCGCGAGAAGGCAGTGAGGGCTACTCCACCGGGCCGCATGTCCACTTCGAGGTCCACCGCGGCGGCCTCGCCGGACCGCCCATCGATCCCGTTCCGTGGCTGCGTGCGCGCGGCGTGAGCTTGCCCCCGTACGATCCCTCCGAGTGAGCGGAGACCGACTCCGCGCCTGACGAATACAGCGGAGTGCCGGATCGATTGATTCGGGCGGGACGGCGGTGGCATGGCGAGCACGAACCGGCTCGCCGCCGCGCACCACCTGTCCTTCCTGCCGCCGTTGCGCTTGCCGCCGGCGCTGGCCACCGACCGGACGCATTCGATTCCGCTGCGCTGGATCGCCACCCGCGCGCTGATGCTGATGCTGCTCGCGTCCTACGAGCAGGCCGTGGTCAGCGACACGTCGTACTACGGGCAGCGGTTGCACACGCTGGTCACTGACGGTTCGCTGCACAACACGTTGATCGAGTATCCCCTGCCGGTACTGCTGGTGATGTTCCCGCAGTTTCTGCTCGCCGGATACAACCAGCTCGGTTTCGGCATCCTGTTCGCGGTGTCGATGCTTGCCGTCGACGCGTTCTTCACCTTCACCCTCTGGCGAGCAGATGGCCGGCGCCGCGGCGATGCGACCAACTTCTGGCTCTGGTTCGTTCCGTGCATCGGTCCGCTGGCGTACTTCCGGTTCGACTTGATCCCGGCCGCGCTGGCCGGTACGGCAATCCTGGTCGCCGCGCGCCGCCCGGCCACCTCGGGCGCCTTGACCGCGTTCGGCGCCGGATTGAAACTGTGGCCGGCGATCATGTTGCCGGCCTTCCTGTTGCGTCGCACCGACCGCCGTTCGGTGGTGATCGGGTTCGTCGTGACCGGGCTGGTCCTCGGTCTGGGCTCACTGCTGCTCGGTGGCATCAGCCGGACGCTCTCGCCGATCCGGTGGCAATCGCAACGCGGACTGCAGATCGAGGCGGTGATCGACTCCCCGTTGATCCTGGCTCGCTCGTTTCACTCCACGACGTGGCCGCTGCGCGTCAGCCGCTTCCAGTCGTGGGAGATCTTCGGTCCGCTGGTCGGCGTGGCGATCGCGCTCACCACCGTGTTCACCGCACTGGGACTGATCCTGCTCGCGGTGCTGTGGTTGCGGGCCCGCGCGCAGGACGTCGTCCCGGTGCAGACCCTGAGCTGGTTGTTCTTCGCGACCGCCTTGATCGTCACCATCACCAACAAGGCACTGAGCCCGCAGTACATCCTGTGGCTCGGCGGGCCGCTGGCCGGCCTGGCCAGCCGAGCACCGGGCGATCGTGCGGTACGCAAAGCCACCACGCTCTTGCTGGTCATCGCCTTCATGACGCAGCTGATCTTCCCGATCTACTACGCCGACATCACGTCGCAGAGCTGGCGTTCGATCTACGGTTCGTCGTTGCTGGTCGCCCGCAACGTCCTTCTCGTCTACCTCACCTACTTCGCCTGCAAGCAGGTGTGGAACAGCACCCACCGCTCGACCGCCGACTCAGCGGAGTAACACCCCGCCCCGGCGCTCAGAGCTTCTCGAGGTTGGCGTAGCGCAGCACCAGCCACTTGCTGCCCGCCGAGCCGAAGTCGATCTCGGCCTGCGCCTTGTCGGCCGAACCGCGCCGCGCGACCACGGTGCCCAGCCCCCACTTGTCGTGGGTCACCCGATCGCCGATCTCCAGGTCCGGGATGCTGCGGTTGCCGACGCCACCGCGCAGTCCACCGGTGGCCAGCCGGGACGACGCCAGCGACTCCTGCGCGGACATCCGGCGGCTGCCGACATCCGCAGCGCGGTAACCGTGGTCGCTGTAGCGGCCCGAGCCGGAGTCGTCGCCGTAGCTGGGCGCGTGGCCGACCTTGCCGACGGCGCCGGTCCAGGCGATCAGCTCCGGGGGGACCTCGTCGAGGAACCGGGACGGCGGGTTCCACGACGGCGCACCCCAGGCCGAACGGCTCACCGCGCGGGAGACGAACAGCCGCTCCCGGGCGCGGGTGATCCCGACATAGGCGAGCCGGCGTTCCTCCTCGAGCTCCTTGGGGTCGCTGAGCGCGCGCATGTGCGGGAAGACGCCGTCCTCCATGCCGGCCAAGAACACGTCCGGGAACTCCAGTCCTTTCGCGGTGTGCAGCGTCATCAGCGTGACGACCCCACCGCTGGCATCCGGAACGGCATCTGCGTCCGCCACCAGCGAGACCTGCTCCAAGAACTCGTCGAGCGTGGCGGTCTCCTCCGCGCCGGCGCGGGCCTCCTCGAACTCGCGGGCGACGCTGACCAGCTCACGCAGGTTGTCCACCCGGCCCTCGTCCTGCGGATCGCGGGACGCCTCCAGCTCGCGCAGGTACCCGGTCTGGTCGAGCACCGCCTCGAGGACGGTCCCCGGGGTGCCGTCCGGGCCGGCGGCGACCGCACGCAGGTCGGTCATCAGGTCGGTGAAGCCGCGGATCGCGCTCAACGAGCGGGGATTCATGCCGGGAGCCTGGTCGGCAACCTCCAATGCTCCGGCGAAGGGCAGTCGTTCGCGTTCGGCGAAGGCCTGCACCAGCGACTCCGCGCGGTCGCCGATGCCGCGGCGCGGCGTGTTGAGGATGCGGCGCAGGCTGACCACGTCGGCCGGATTGGCGATCACGCGCAGGTAGGCCAGCGCGTCGCGCACCTCGCGCCGCTCGTAGAAGCGCACTCCGCCGACGACCTTGTACGGCATACCGACCCGGATGAAGATTTCCTCGAAGACCCGCGACTGGGCGTTGGTCCGGTAGAAGACGGCGACGTCGGACGGTTTGCCGCCGTGCTCGTCACAGAGCTCGTCGATGCGCTGCGCGACCCAGGCAGCCTCGTCGTGCTCGTTGTCCGCAACGTAGCCCGCGATCTTCTCGCCGGCTCCCGCGTCGGACCACAGGTTCTTGGGTTTGCGGCCGGGGTTGCGCGCGATCACCGCGTTGGCCGCGGTCAGGATGGTCTGGGTCGAGCGGTAGTTCTGCTCGAGCAGGATGGTGCGCGCATCGGGGTAGTCCCGCTCGAACTCGAGAATGTTGCGGATGGTGGCGCCGCGGAAGGCATAGATGGACTGGTCCGCGTCGCCGACCACGCAGAGCTGACCCGGCGGATGCTTCGCGTCGGCGCGGGCGGTGAGTTCCTGGACGAGCTTGTACTGCGCGTGGTTGGTGTCCTGGTACTCGTCGACAAGCACGTGCTTGAACCGGCGCCGGTAGTGCTCCGCGACATCCGGGAACTGTTGCAGCAGGTAGACGGTGCGGGCGATCAGGTCATCGAAGTCCATCGCCTGTGCCTCGGTGAGCCGGACCTGGTAGCGCGTGTAGGCCTCGGCGAGGATCTTGTCGTGCGCCGTGCTGGCCTGCTCGGCCCAGGCCTGCGCGCTGACCAGCTCGTTCTTCAGGTTGCTGATCTGCGCGGCGAGAGCGCGAGCCGGGTAACGCTTCGGGTCCAGGTCGAGTTCGCGCCCGACGAGGGTGAGCAGGCGCCGCGAATCGTCCGCGTCGTAGATCGAGAAGGACGACTTGAGCCCGAGGCTGCCCGCGTCGCGGCGCAGGATGCGCACGCACATCGAGTGGAAGGTGGACACCCACATCGACTTGGCCCGCGGCCCGACCAGCGAGGCAACGCGCTGCTTCATCTCGCCGGCCGCCTTGTTGGTGAAGGTGATCGCGAGGATCTCACCGGGCTGGATGCCGTGCTCGGCCATCAGGTGCGCAATGCGATGAGTCAGCACCCGGGTCTTACCCGAGCCGGCACCGGCGACGATCAGCAGCGGCGATCCGATGTGCAGCACGGCCGCGCGCTGCTGGTCGTTGAGTCCGTCCAGCAACGCGGCCGGATCGACGGCCAGCGAGCCGCGCGGCGGGCGTCGCTCGCCCGGATCCTCGGCCTCGGACGGCAGGGTGAACAGCGCAGAGGTATCGGAGGACATCTGGTCCGCGGGCGGGAGAATCATCGCGACGTCGAGCCTACGGCGGGCGTCCGACCGGTGCCGTCGGCTGCCTGGACGACTGTGCCGGCATCCCATATTTCGGGATGACCGTCTCACTTCGCTTGCGCCGGGGCCGGCCGCGTGCCAGTCTTTCCGGGTGATGAACCGGCAGCGCGAGTTTTTCTATGGGTACCGCAGCGCGGCACCCAGCGGACTCGGCTGACCTCACCACTCACCGAACGCCCCGGGCCGCAGCGGCCGGGGCGTTTTGTCGTCTGCGGACCGCCTCGGACCAGCGAACCCGACCACCACGTTCAGATGGGACTAGAGAGATGGCCACCGCAATGACCCAGCACGACACCGACCGCGCCGCCGAGGCGACCGCCGCCCTGGACGCGGCGCGCACTATCGATCTGCTGCGCGGGGAGATCGACGCCTTGGACGAGTCGATCATCCGGCTCGTCGCCGAACGGACCGCCGTCTCGGCCCGGGTGCAGGCAGCCCGGATCAACGCCGGCGGCACCCGGTTGGAGCTCGGTCGCGAGCGCGTCGTGGTCGACCGCTACCGCACCGGTCTCGGTAACCACGGCGCTTCGCTCGCGGAAGCCATCTTGCGGGTGGGCCGCGGCGAGCGATGAGGCTGCACAGCTCAGCGTTCCGGCATTCAGCACACCGATGAATCTGGCCGAGTTGGAAGCCGCAGTGGCCGCCCAGGTGCCGGCGACCAGCTACCACTACATCGCTGGTGGCGCTGACGACGAACTGACGCTCAACGACAACGTCGCGGCGTGGAGCAGGTTGCGCCTCCGGCCGCGAGTGCTGCGCGACGTGCGGACGGTGGACATCAGCACGACCTTGCTCGGTGCTCCAGTGAGTTCGCCGGTGCACGTCTCGCCGACCGGCTATCACCGGCTGCTGCACGCCGATGGCGAGCTGGCCACTGCCCGGGGAGCGGCCGCGGCGGGATCGGCGTACGTGCTGTCCACCGTGTCGACGGTCTCGATGGAGGACGTGGCCAGTGCGGTGCCGGACGGCCTGCGCTGGTTCCAGATCTACGTTCACGGCGACCGTGGCCTCACCCGGTGGCTCCTCGACCGCGCGGAGGCGGCCGGGTATCGCGCGCTGGTGATGACCGTGGACACGCCGGTACTGGGCAGGAGGCGGCGTGACGGCGCCGGCTTCGTGCTACCGGACGGGGTCGTGGTGACCAACCTGCACGGCTATGCGGGCGACTACGACCCGAGCAACCTCACCGAGTACGCGGCCAATGCCTTCGACGCATCGCTGTCGCCGGAGGCAGTGAGCTGGCTTGCGGCGCAGACGTCGCTACCGATCGTGGTGAAGGGGGTGCTGCGCGCCGACGACGCGCGGCGGTGCGTCGATGCGGGCGCAGCGGCCGTGCTGGTCTCCAATCACGGTGGCCGGCAACTCGACGGTGTGCTGGCCACCGCCGACGCGCTGGCTGAGGTGGCCGATGCGGTCGGTGATCAGGTGGAGGTGTACGTCGACGGTGGCATTCGGCGCGGCACGGACGTGCTGCGAGCACTCGCACTGGGCGCCCGCGGCGTGTTCGTCGGCCGCCCGGCATTGTGGGGGTTGGGCGCCGGCGGCGCCGACGGAGTCCGCGACGTGCTCATCGAGCTGGCTGCAGAGACTGCGCTGGCATTCCAGTTGGCCGGCGTGCGCTGCTGCGCGGAGGCGACCCGCGACCTGTTGGCTTGAGCGGCGACTAGAGCATCCGCCGGTCGACGGCCCACCGGGTGAGCTGATGCCGGCTGGACATCTGCAGTTTGCGCAACACATTCGACGCGTGCGTCTCGACTGTCTTGATCGAGATGAACAGCTCGCTGGCGATCTCCTTGTAGGCGTACCCGCGGGCCAACAGCCGCAGCACCTCGCGCTCGCGCGGTGTCAGCTGGTCGAGATCCGGGTCGACCGACGGCGGCACCGGGCCATCGCGAAATGCGTCGAGGACGAAGCCGGCCAGCCGCGGGCTGAACACGACGTCCCCCTCGGCCACCCGCCGCACCGCGGCGATCAGATCGCCGGCCGAGATGGTCTTGGTGACGTAGCCGCGGGCACCGGCCCGGATCACGCCGATCACATCTTCGGCGGCGTCGGACACCGACAGCGCGAGGAACCGGGTGTCCGGCAGCTCCGCGGAGAGTGCGGCGAGCACCGCGGCGCCGCCGCCGTCGGGCAGGTGGACGTCGAGCAACACGACCGCGGGGCCAGTTCGCCGGATCCCGGCGATCGCCTCCGCGACGCTGCCGGCCTCACCCACGACGTCCAACTCGGTGCCGATCTCAGCACGCACGCCGGCCCGGAACATCCCGTGGTCGTCGACCAAAAACACCGTCGGGCCGCCGCCGGGCACCGGCTCTTCGTTCGGTGTGGTCATGGTGTGCGTTCCATCCTCAATTGCACTTCGGTGCCTTCGCCTGCCTTGCTGCGGATGGTGGCGGTGCCACCGTGGCGTTCCATCCTCGCCTGGATGGACCCACGCACGCCACGCCGGTCCTCGGGGATGCTGGCCACGTCGAAACCGCCGCCCCGGTCCAGGACGTACACCCCGACCGAACCGTCTTCCACCTCCGCGTAGAGGGACATGCTGGCCACACCGGCGTGCTTCGCCGCATTGACCAGCGCTTCCCGCGCGGCCTGGGCGAGTGCCGAGAGATGCTCGTCGAGCGGGGCATCGCCGACGACCACCTCGTTCACCTTGACCGCATAGGCGTCCTCGACCTCCGCCACCGACGCATGCAAGGAGGCGGCCAGCGTGCCCTTCGCCGTGCGATCGCCGTACAGCAGATGCCGCAGTTCGCGTTCCTGCCCACGAGCCAGGCGGGCGACCTCGCGCGGTGAATCGGCGTTGCGCTGGATCAGCGCAAGGGTCTGCAGGACTGAGTCGTGCAGGTGGGCGGCCATTTCCTCGCGCTCTCGAGCGAGGATGCGCGCGCGTCGTTCCGCGGTCAGTTCGGTGACCATCCGCACCCACATCGGTCCGGTGATCAGGCCGAAACCGACCGCGACGACCACGATCGCGATCAACGCGTCGCGTATCTGCCCCAGGCTGGCGCCGCGGGCGATGATGATGACGCCGCCGGCGATCACCATGAGGACGCCGGCGCCCAGCCGGAGCAGGCCCCTGCGCTGCTCGGTCGGAGAACTCAGCGAGGAGCGGGACAACGTCAGCCACCGGGTGCGCTCGCCCTGACTGGCCTGCCGCCAGATGAGCGCACCGCCGAGCACCGCCAGCAGGATCGGCACACCGAAGTGGCCCACGGTCACAGTCAGCGTGAGCGCCCACAGCAGAGCGGCAGTCGCGAGCGCCCCGACTCCGTAGCGCAACCACGCCGGGCTGCGTCCCGACGTGTGCGCCGGGTCGGTCGGCACCACGATCCAGTACGCGCCGTACAGCAAGACGCCGAGCCCACTGCTGAAGCACAGCGCCGCGAAGGCGGCCCGGATCGCCCACCGCCAGCGCGCCTCGCCGAGACCCAGGTGTTCGGCGAGCCCGGCCGCCACCCCGCCGATGATGGCGTCACCGGTGTTGCGATACAGCTGTGGCCGGGCCACCGCTGTCCGGTCCATCGTCGTCACCGCTCCATCATGGTCGCTGGGCCGCGCCGACCGCATCAGGACCGACCCTGATCTCTTGGCTCAGGTGGCCGGACACGCCAACGTCGGCAACGGCCCTGCCTGCCGCGCATAGGCGTGCGCCATGCGGGACGGTTCGGTCATGCAGGACCGTGCGCCAGCAGCGCCGGCCGAGTGCGGTCGTCCTCCTCGTCACTGCGTCTTTCTTCCGACTCAGGGGGTGTGCAGTTCAGGGCAACACCAGGGTGCTCACCGATGTGCCGGCTGCCTCGCACCGCGCAAGCTGCTAAGCATGAACTCGACCATGGACGAGACGCCGCCGCCGCAGAGTGAGCCGCCGGGCACTTCCGGCGCAGACTCCCTGCCCCCGACGTCGCCGCCCGCACCTCCCGGCGGCGGGTCGGGCGGTGCGGGCGGGCGGGGATGGCAGGGCGGGTCGGCCGGACCGCGGCTGTTGCGCCGGAGCCGGACGGATCGGATGGGCGTCGGGGTTTGCAGCGGGCTCGGCTCCTACTTCGGCGTCGACCCGGTGATCTTCCGGGTTCTGATCGCCGTGCTGGCCGTGTTCGGCGGGGCCGGCATCTTGCTGTACCTGCTGCTCTGGCTGGCCATTCCCGAAGAGGGCACGCCGACCTCCGCGCTGGACCGCGGGATCGCCGAAGCGCGCCGGCGCAAGATCCCCTTCGGCATTGTCGCTGCGGGCACCGTGGTGGTCCTCTGGGTAGTTGGCTTCTCCTGGTGGGCGCCGCCGTCGCTGTGGCCGACGATCATCGTCGCCGCGATCGTGATCTTCGTGCTCTCCCGCCGCGCGGATCGCACCGAACATCACCTCCCGGCGGCTCAGCCGTATCCCGCGACCACCGGCTCCGGGAGCTATCCGGCGGAGAACCCAGCCACGTACGAATCCACCGTCTCGCTGCCCGCCGACGCGCAACGGGGATGGGGGCTGCCACAGACCACGCCTACGTCGAGCAGTACTCAGCTTCGCGAGTGGATCGAAGAATCCCGCTCCCGCGGCCGGGAACGCCGGCGGCGCACTTTCCCGATCCGGGTCAGCATCTGCGCGTTGTCCCTGGCCGCGGCGGTCGCCCTCGGCGTGACCGACTGGCTGCACGGCATCCCGTTCGCCGCCTACTTCTGGACCTTCGGTGCGATCGTGCTCGGTGGGCTCCTCGTCGGGACGGTGACCCGGCGCACGCCGTGGCTCTACGCCGCCTGGCTGGCCCCGCTGGCGGTGGGACTCATCGCGTTCGGATCATCACCGGCCAGCCTGCACAACGGATGGGGCGATCGGGCCTGGTCACCGCACACCAGCAGCGCGGTATCCGGTGAGCACAAGCTGGCCTTCGGCAGGGGAACCCTGGATCTGAGCTCGATCAACTCCGTGGACGCGTCCCGCACGACGAAGGTGACGATGGGCGCCGGGCAGCTACGCATCGTGGTGCCGCGATCGCTCGCCGTCGTTGTGCACACAGATGTCCACTTCGGCACGGTGACCGTCGAGGGCACCGAGCTGCACAGCGGTTACAACTTCGACCGGGATGTCACCAGCCCAGCCGCCAGCCAGAACCCCGCAGCAGTCATCACGGTGGACGCGACGCTCACCAACGGCGAGATCGAGATCGACTACGTCGGCTGAACAACAGCCGGGGTGAGGACGCGGCCAGCCCAGCACCCGAAGAGGGGAGCGCCTCGACCGCGGTCAAGGCCGGAGGACGATTCGACCGGTGAGCCCGCCTGCGGCCAGGCGTCGGTGGGCTTCAACAATGTCGTCGAGAGGGAGAACCTCGGCGATCGCCACCTGCAGCGATCCCGTTGCGGCGAGCGCGGCAAGTATCGTGAGGTGCTGCCAGTTCGCCTCGACAGCGAGCGACACCGACCGGATTCCACGCAGCGCGGGGGGCCTGTCGGTAACGTTGAGGCTGACGTGCGCGCCACCATTACGTACCGCGTCCAGCGATCGGATACCGAGCAAGGCCGCGTCAAGGGCGCCGTCGGCTCCTCCTGGTACGAGTCGACGAACCTCATCGGCCAGGTCGTCGGTGGTCGGCAGGAAGGCGTCGCAACCCAGGTCGGTCAGCCGCTCTCGGTGTTCCTCCCGCGAAGTGGCGATCACCCGCAGCCCGTGCAATTTCGCCAGCTGCACGGCCAAGCTCCCCACCGCGCCGCCCGCGCCGGTCACGAGCACGCTCGCCCCTGCGGCAAGGTTCAGGGCAGCGAGAGCCTGCAGCGCGGTGCTGCCGGCAAGCGGCAGCGTGGCAGCCAGGTCGGCATCGAGACCAGCGGGCGCTGCGGCCACTGCTCGTTCCGGCAGGATCACCGCGTCGGCATGCGTCTTGTGCAGGCATTGCAGCCGGTCCGACAATCCGATCACCGGTGCACCGGCGCAGATTCGACGCGTTCCCGGTCCGACGGCGTCCACCGTGCCGCAGACATCCCAGCCGAGGCCGATCGGAGCCCGGCCGTGCAACCCGGCAGCGCTGAGCACCCCGGCGCGGGTCGCAAGATCAACCGGATTGACCGCGGCCGAACGGACCTGCACCCTCACCTGCCCGACCCCCGGATCCGGCAGTGGGCTCTGCACGACGGCCAGGGACTGCGTCCCACCGAACTCGGTGACCATTACTGAACGCATGACCAGCGCATCTCCCTCGCATCGGTACCTCGCTCCGGACAGTACAATTTCCGCTCTCCGTTGGTTAGTAGGTACCTTTGAGTGCCTACCGAAGGAGAGCCGATGACCAGTCCCGCCCAGGTCTACGACGCCTTTGTTGCCGACTGCCCAACGCGGGCGCTGCTCGACAGGCTCAGCGACAAGTGGGTGAGCCTCGTCCTGGTCGCCCTGGACGGCGGCCCGATGCGATACCGCCAGCTGCACCGTCGTATCGACGGGGTCAGCCAGAAGATGCTGACGCAGACGCTGCGCAGCATGGCCCGCGACGGATTGCTGACCCGCACTGTGACTCCCACTGTGCCGATCCGGACCGACTACGAGCTGACCACACTCGGGCGCTCGCTGCTACCGCTGATGGCGGCGATCAAAGCATGGGCCGAGGCGAACATCGCAGCCGTCGAGCGAGCCCGCCGGCATTACGACCAGTTCACGCAGTGACGTTTGAGCAGGACCAGGGACGGTCGGAGTGCGGGAACGCCTATTCCCATTCGATGGTGCCGGGAGGCTTGCTCGTCAGGTCGAGCGCGACCCGATTGATCTCGCGCACCTCGTTGGTGATTCGGGTGGAGATGCGCTCCAGCACGTCGTAGGGAACCCGCGTCCAGTCGGCGGTCATCGCGTCCTCGCTGGATACCGGACGCAGCACGATGGGATGCCCGTACGTGCGACCGTCGCCCTGGACGCCGACCGAGCGCACACCGGCCAGCAGCACGACCGGGCACTGCCAGATGTCGCGGTCCAGACCCGCGGCGGACAGTTCGGCGCGAGCGATCGCATCGGCGCGACGCAGGATGTCGAGACGCTCCGCAGTCACCTCGCCGATGATCCGGATGCCCAGCCCCGGGCCCGGGAACGGTTGCCGCCAGACGATCTCGGCGGGCAGGCCGAGCTGTTCCCCGACCCGGCGCACCTCGTCCTTGAACAGCGCCCGCAGCGGCTCGATGAGGGCGAACTGCAGGTCGTCAGGCAGGCCGCCGACGTTGTGGTGGCTCTTGATGTTCGCCGCACCGGTTCCGCCACCGGACTCGACCACGTCCGGATAGAGCGTGCCCTGGACGAGGAACTCGACCTCTTCGCCGTGCGCACCCGCGTCGGCCACGACCTCCCGAGCGGCCATCTCGAACACCCGGATGAACTCGCGGCCGATGATCTTGCGCTTCTCCTCCGGATCACTGACCCCGGCCAGCGCGGCGAGGAACCGCTCGCGCGCGTCGACGACTTTGAGTCGCACACCGGTAGCGGCGACAAAGTCCTGCTCAACCTGTTCGGCTTCCCCGGAGCGCAACAGACCGTGGTCGACGAAGACGCAGGTCAGCTGCGCGCCGATGGCGCGCTGGACGAGCGCGGCGGCCACCGCCGAGTCGACACCGCCGGACAGCCCGCAGATCACCCGCTTCCCGCCGACCGCGGATCGGATCGCTGCGACTTGGTCGTCGATGATGTTCGCCTCGGTCCACTGCGCGCGCACATGGGCGACGTCGAACAGGAACCGCTCCAGAATCCGCTGCCCGTGGGCGGTGTGCAGCACCTCTGGGTGGAACTGCACGCCCGCCAGTCCCCGATCGACATCCTCGAACGCCGCGACCGGGGCCCCGGCACTGCTGCCGGTGACGGTGAACCCCGCCGGGGCTCGAGTCACCTCGTTCCCGTGGCTCATCCAGACCTGCTGCGCGGCCGGCAACCCGCGCAGCAACACTCCGGGGTCCAGCACGGTCAGCGAAGTGCGGCCGAACTCGCTGCCACCGGTGTCGGCAACGTCGCCGCCCAGCGCCTGCGCCATCGCCTGGAAGCCGTAGCAGATGCCGAACACCGGTACTCCGGCGCCGAACAGCGCCGGGTCGGACTGCGGCGCGTCAGGCGCGTACACGCTGGACGGGCCGCCGGACAGGATGATCGCCTTGGGCCGCTTCGCCAACAGCTCGGCAGTAGGCATGGTGTGCGGGACGATCTCGGAGTAGACGTGTGCCTCGCGCACCCGCCGCGCGATCAGCTGCGCGTACTGCGCGCCGTAGTCGACGACCAGGACAACATCCGGCTCCACGGCCAGATCCTATAGCGGTGCGGCACAGTGCCGACCCACGTCGACGCCAGCTGCCCGAGTGGAACCCGACCGGCTGGCGGCCGACGCCGTGGTCTTCGGACTGATCGACCTCTACTCGGCGTTCCACACCGTGTTGCGCTGCCTGACGCGGCACACTGCCTGGTATGACGGACTCACCGGCCACTGCCGACTCCGGCACGGCGATTCACAGCCGGGTCTGGCGCAAGGGCAAGGTCGTGGAAAAGGACATCCCGTTCGAGCGGATCTCCGACTTCCTCGCCGAAGACGGCTGCCTGGTCTGGGTCGACCTGGGCAGCCCGGACGACGCGACGCTGGCTGCACTGGCCGACGAGATGTCGCTGAATGAGAACGTCATCGAGGATGCGGTCGGTGCCGACGAACGCCCCAAGGTGCACCACTACGACGAGTTCAAGTTCGTCACCGCGTACGACCTGTCAGTGGACGGCGATTCCGGCGAGCTGCATCAGTCGCGCATCTCGGCGTTCGTCACCGACAAAGCGCTGATCACCATTCGACCGGACAGCGCCTACGACCTGCAACCGCTGCTGCAGCGATGGGACGAGACCCGCGCCCTCATTGCCCATGGCGTGGGTGGTCTGCTGCACGGGCTGCTCGATCTGATCGTGGACGGCCACTTCGATGCGGTCCAGCAACTCGACGACGCCCTGGAAGGTATCGAGGACGGCCTGTTCGCGGAGAAGACGCAGAGCCGGGAGACGCAACGCCGCGCCTTCCAGTTCCGCAAGACCCTCGTACAGATGCGCCGGGTGGTGCTCCCGATGCGCGAGGTCGTCAGCGGCCTGGCCCGTCGCGACGAGGACGCGGACACGTTCTTGCGGCCCTACTTCGAGGATCTCAACGACCACGTGCTGCGAGTGACCGAATGGACCGAGTCGCTCCGGGACATGATTACGACGATCTTCGAGACGAACCTGAGCCTTGCCGATGCCCGGCTGAACACGATCATGAAGAAGCTGACCTCCTGGGCAGCCATCATCGCGGTGCCCACAGCAGTGACCGGGTTCTACGGGCAGAACGTCCCGTACCCCGGCTTCAGCCACCGCTCCGGTTTCCTGACCAGCACCGCGATCATGGTCGTGCTGGTCGTGTTCCTCTACGTCACCTTTCGCCGCAAGGACTGGCTCTAGCCGGAGAGTCCCCGGCCGGCCAACGAATCTGGCTACCTGCCGGAGCTGAGCACGAGTTCGGCGCGCTGGAACTCCTTGACCGATGAATACCCGCACTTGGCCATCGCGCGACGTACCGCGCCGAACAGGTTGCGCTCCCCGGAGGGATCGGCAGTCGGGCCGCCGATCACTTCAGCGAGGCTGGGCGGGTCGTCGGCACCCAGGCCGAACGGGACGATGCTGGAGCGCGGCACCCGAGGATGTGCGGCCGTGGAATCCCAATACAGCCCGTGCCCGGGTACCTCGGCGGCTGCAGCCAGCGGCTCGCCGAGCATCACCGCGTCGGCACCGCAGGCGAGTGCCTTGGCGATGTCACCGCCGGTGTGCAGGTCGCCGTAGGCCACGAGATGGACGTACCGGCCGCCGGTTTCGTCCAGGTAATCGCGTCGGGCGGCCGCGGCGTCCACGATCGCGGTGGCCATCGGCACCTCGATGCCGAGCACCGAATGCGTCGTGGAGCCCAGGTGCGCGCCGTAGCCGACGATGACCCCGGCGGCGCCGGTGCGCATCAGATGCAGCGCGGTCTGGTAGTTGGCACACCCACCGACCAGCACCGGCACGTCCAGTTCGGCGATGAACGTCTTCAAGTTGAGCGCCGCGTTGCTGCCGGCCGAGCCCACCTCGCCGATCACGTGCTCCGCTGAGATGACGGTTCCCTGGATGACGAGCAGGTCGACGCCTGCGTCGAGCACGTACGGCGCCAGCTCGACGGTGTGCTGCGGGGACAGTCGGACGGCCACTCGCACGCCGGCCTCGCGCAACCCGCGGATCCGGGCCGCGAGCAGCTCCGGGTCGATGGGAGCGGCAAGGTAGCGCTGCAGATCGGAGCTGTCCTCGCGCAACGCGGCGAATGCGACCGCCGGATCCACGTACCGGCTCCATAGGCCTTCACCGTCGAGTACCGCGAGGCCGCCCAGCTTCTCGATCTCGATCGCAGTCTCCGGCGAGACCACCGCGTCGCTCGGCGCCGCCACGAACGGCAGCGAGAAGGTATGCGCGTCGATCTGCCACGTCGTCGACACCTGGGTCGAGTCGCGGGTGCGCCGGGTCGGCACCAGCGCGACCTCGGCAAGGTGGTAACCGCGGCGGGCACTGCGACCCAACCCGATCTCGACGGTCTCCGGCATGGGATCAGTCTGCCGCAGTCTCTATGGCGCCTGCTCCGCAGGCGGTGTTTATGGCGCCTGCTCCGCAGGCGTCGCAGCCGCTACGCGCCTGGACCTACGGTCGGCGCGACACTAATGGCGCCTGCTCCGCAGGCGTCGCAGCCACTACGCGCCTGGACCTACGGTCGGCGCGACACTAATGGCGCCTGCTCCGCAGGCGTCGCAGCCGCAAGATCACCGAGAGTAGTTGGGCGCCTCGACGGTCATGTAGATGTCGTGCGGATGCGATTCCTTCAGGCTGGCCTGGGTGATCCGGACGAACTGGCCACGCTCGGCGAGTTCCGCGGTCGTGCGCGCGCCCACGTAGAACATTGCCTGGCGCAGGCCACCGACCAGCTGATGGGTGACCGCCGACAGTGGCCCGCGGTAGGCGACCCGGCCCTCGACGCCTTCCGGGACGAGCTGGTCGTCCTGGGCGACCTCCGCCTGGAAGTAACGATCCTTCGAGTAGGACTTCCGCTGCCTCGAGCTCATCGCGCCGAGGGAGCCCATCCCGCGGTAGGACTTGAACTGCTTGCCGTTGACGAAGATCAGATCGCCGGGCGACTCGTCGCAGCCGGCCAACAGCGAGCCGAGCATCACCGTGTCGGCACCGGCGACGATTGCCTTCGCGATGTCGCCGGAGTGCTGCAACCCTCCGTCGGCAATCACCGGCACCCCCGCCGGCCGGCACGCCAACGATGCCTCGTAAATCGCCGTCACCTGCGGCGCGCCCACGCCGGTGACCACCCGCGTGGTGCAGATCGACCCTGGTCCGACACCGACCTTGACCGCGTCGGAGCCTGCATCGATGAAGGCCTGCGCGCCGGCCCGGGTGGCGACGTTCCCGCCGATCACCTGGACGTGCTGCGTCGCCCGGTCGCTCTTCAGTCGTCGCACCATGTCCAGCAGCAGCCGGACGTGACCATGCGCAGTGTCGGCCACGAGCACGTCCACACCCGCCTCGACGAGCGTGGCGGCGCGCTGCCACGCGTCGCCGAAGTAGCCGATCGCGGCTCCGACCATCAGCCGACCGTTGACGTCCTTCGAAGCAAGCGGGAACTGCTCGGACTTGACGAAGTCCTTCACCGTGATGAGCCCGGCGAGACAGCCGCGCTCGTCGATCAGCGGCAGTCGCTCCCGCTTGTGCTGGCGCAGCAGAGCGGTGGCATCTTCGTGTGAGATCCCTACCGGGGCGGTGATCAACGGCATCGGCGTCATCACTTCGTCGACCTTGGTCGTTGCCCACTCGGTGACGGGGACGAAGCGCAGATCCCGGTTGGTGATGATGCCGAGCAGCCGCTGGTCCGCGTCGACCACAGGAAGGCCGGAAATGCGGTACTCGCCGCATACCTCGTCGAGTTCAGCGAGCGTCGCGTCCGGCCCGATCGTCACCGGATTCGGAATGAGCCCGGTCTGGGTGCGCTTGACCACATCGATTTGGCGGGCCTGGTCCTCCACCGACAAGTTCCGGTGCAGCACCCCGATGCCACCTTGCCGGGCCATCGCGATCGCCATCCGGCCCTCGGTGACGGTGTCCATCGCGGCGGACAACAACGGCACGGCGATGGTGATCTCCCGGGTCAGCCGGGCCGACGTGTCGATGTCGGCAGGCACCACGCCGGTCTCGCCGGGCAGGAGCAACACGTCGTCGAACGTCAGGCCCAACCGGGCGAACTTGGCGGGGACCTCTTCTGGTTGCTCGTCGCTGATGTTCAACGCAGACTCCTTGCGGCCGGTACCTGAGTCTATCGGCCCGAGCCCGCGGCCGAACCGGCCAACGTGACCGCGGCCGGGCCGGTCGTGAGCAGCAGGTGCATTCGATCGGCGAGCGGCCACTTGTCGCCACGCCAGCTAGGTATGTCAAATGTCAGGGACATCTGAGTACTAACCCCGATAGTGCCCGATCTCCGATCACGGCACTCTGAAGGCATGACCGCTGCAGCAGCCCCCGCCTCCACCGCCATCGCCGCCAGGGCCATCGACGTGTCAAAGGTCTACGGCGCCGGCGACACCGGCGTCCGTGCCCTGGACAACGTCAGCGTCGAGTTCGCACAGGGTCGCTTCACCGCGATCATGGGCCCGTCCGGGTCGGGCAAATCAACGTTGATGCACTGTCTGGCCGGCCTCGACTCGGTCACCTCCGGATCGGTGACGCTCGGCGACACCGAGCTGAACGGCCTCTCGGACAAGAAGATGACCAAGCTGCGCCGCGATCGGATCGGCTTCGTCTTCCAGTCGTTCAACCTGGTTCCGACGCTGACCGCCCGAGAGAACATCACGTTGCCGATGGACATCGCCGGCCGGCGCCCTGACGAGCAGTGGCTGAACACCGTCATCATGACGCTCGGTCTCGGCGACCGCCTCGGTCACCGCCCCAGTGAGCTGTCCGGCGGCCAGCAGCAACGAGTGGCGTGCGCCCGGGCGCTGGCGAGCAAGCCGTCGATCATCTTCGGCGACGAGCCCACCGGAAACCTGGACTCCCGCTCCAGCGGAGAAGTGATGACGATCCTGCGCAGATGCGTCGACGAACTCGGCCAAACCGTCGTCATCGTCACGCACGACCCGCGGGCCGCCGGGTACGCGGACCGAGCGGTGTTCCTGGCCGACGGACGGGTCGTCGGCGACATGGCCGACCCGACCGCGGAGCGGGTACTCGACCAGATGAAGAGCTACGAAGACAACGCCGAGGGCCGGCCCGTCACCGATGCGACAGGGATGGCGCGCTGATCATGGCCACGATCTTGCGTCCCAACGTCATGCGCAAGGTGTCGCTGCGCAACCTCGCCGCGCACAAGGTCCGCCTCGCGCTCACCGTCATCTCGGTGGTGCTGGGCACTGCGTTCATCGCCGGCTCGTTCGTGTTCACCGACACGCTGCAGACCACCTTCAACAAAGTGTTCGCCGGCGCCTACAAGGGCGTCGACGTCCATGTCGACTCGCGGGAGTCCCGCGGGGTCGGGGTTCCGATCTCGCTGGTCTCGACCCTGCAGTCGGTGCCCGGCGTGACGAAGGTGCAGGTAGAAGCCGGGGGCCCGGTCGTGCTCATCGACCACACCGGCAAGCCGGTGCACAACGGTGGCGCGCCGAGCGTGGGCGGGATCTGGTACCCGCCGCAGGAAACCCTCGGAGATGCCACCAAGTTCGAGTCGGGCGGCCCGCCGACGACGGCCGACCAGGTCGTCATCAACAGCGGTGCTGCGAAAAAGGCACATCTCGGCGTGGGCGATAAAACCCAAGTGCTCACGCCCACGGCCGGGTTGGTGAACGTCACGATCAGCGGCGTCTACCACACCGACACCGAGACCGGTGGATACGTCGGGGTGTTGTTCGGCAAGGACGAGGCGATCAAGCTGTTCACCGACGGCAGCCACGTCACTGCCGTCGACCTGGCCGGCAGCGGCGTGCAGCAACAGCAACTGCGCGATCGGGTGGCAAAGACCTTGCCGGCGGACCTGCGCGCGAAGACCGGCGACACCATCCGCCAGGAGACGAAGACAACTATTCAGAAGGCGCTGTCCTTCGTGAACTATTTCCTGCTGGCGTTCGGGTTCATCGCCCTGATCGTGGGCACGTTCATCATCTACAACACCTTCTCGATGATCGTCGCGCAACGGGTTCGGGAACTCGCGCTGTTGCGCGCGATCGGCGCCGATCGGCGCCAGATCCGTCGCTCCGTGCTGTTCGAAGCCGGCGTGATCGGCCTGGTGGGCAGCGTTCTGGGCGTCGCCGGCGGGGTGGGCCTGGCCATCGGGTTACGTGCCCTGCTCGACGCGCTGAACGTCGGACTTCCATCCGGTGCGCTCGACATCCGGCCCCGGACGGTCATCGTCGGGCTGCTCGTGGGCGTCGCGGTGACCTTGATCTCGGCGAATGCGCCGTCCCGGCGGGCGGCCACCACACCTCCGGTGGCGGCTATGCGTGCGGAGTTCGCCAACCTCGGCACCAGCCTGCGCCGGCGCAATCTCATCGGTGCTGTGCTGGCGACGATCGGTGTGGCACTCGCGGCGTGGGGCGCGGTGGCGGAGGACGCCGGCACGGCAGCCAGCCTGGTCGGCGTCGCCCTGTTGGGCGTCGGTGCCGCTGTCCTGCTGCTGAGCCCGGTCCTCGCGCAGCTGGTGATCGGCCCGCTGGGTCGACTGGTCGGACGGCCGTTCGGCGCGGTCGGCCGGCTGGCCCGGTCCAATGCAGTACGCAATCCGCGCCGCACCGCCGCGACCGCATTCGCGCTGACCCTCGGGCTGCTGTTGGTCGCCGGCGTCGCGGTGATCGGCGCCTCGGCGAAGGGCAGCATCAATGCCGCCGTCGACACGGGCGTCTCTGCGGATTACATCCTCACCGGAACTGACGGCTTGCCGCTGCCAGTGCCTGCGGCGCAGTCGGCCCAGCACGTCGCGGGCGTCGGCGATTTCGTCGAGCTGCACGACCTGGAGACGACGGTCGACGGGAAGGACGGCTCAGGGGTGGGCGTGGACGGCGACCTGAGCACGGTTGCCCCGCTGCGGGTTGTCTCCGGTGCTCGCGCGCCCAGCGGCACGACGATGATCGCGTCGAAAGCGACCGTCAAGGGCAAGCATTGGGTCCTCGGGCAGAAGGTGACACTGAAGCAGCCCGGCGGCGCCTCGGTCACGGTGACGCTTGGCGGGATCTTCAAGGACAGCGGCCTGTTCGACAGCTGGATGGTGTCCGGCGACGTGTTCCGGCAGCTCACCCCGGCACCGCGCCGAACGGATTTCGTCGCGCTGATCAATGCCTCACCCGGCACGAAGCTGTCGACCCTGCGCAGCAACCTGGAGAAGGCGACCGATCAGTTCTACATCGTCACCGTCCAGGACAAGGAGCAGTTCAAGGGTCAGGAGGCCGCGCAGGTCGACGGCCTGCTCGGCATTCTCTACGGGCTACTGGCCCTGGCGATCGTCATCGCCGTGCTCGGCATCATCAACACGCTCGCCCTGTCGGTGGTGGAACGGCGCCGCGAGATCGGGATGTTGCGCGCGGTTGGCATGGTGCGCGGCCAGCTGCGCCGCACGATCTACCTGGAGTCCCTGCTGATCGCCGTGTTCGGCGCCATCCTCGGTGTGGCACTGGGCCTGGCGTTCGGGTCGCTTTTCACGCACACCCTGCGCACCAAGGGGCTCGACCATCTGGTGGTGCCGTGGACGCAGGCGGTCACCTTCGTCGTGGTCGCCGGGATAGTCGGCGTTCTGGCGGCGCTCTGGCCGGCCGCACGAGCAGCGCGGATCCGGCCGCTGGAGGTCATCGCGGAGGGCTGATCGGCACCGGAATTGGCCAAGGGTTGGCGCCAGTCGGCCTCTGCCGTTTACCGTGGGGGTCGTGACTGCACACCCGGCGGGCATGACACTCCCCCTCCGTCGACTTGACATAGCCCATCGTGCTGTCCGAGGTGGCACACCGTGAGCGCCGCGGACGGCCCGCTCGACCCGTTCCTCGACGACGACTTCGATCCGGCCTCGGCTCTGGACGACCCCGAGCCGATGACGCCGCTGTCCGAGGCGGAGCGCGCCGACGTGGCGGCCGATCTCGCCGAACTGGCCGAGTTCCGCAGCACGTTGGCCCCGCGCGGCGTGCAGGGCGTCGTGGTGGAATGCGCCGACTGCGGTGAGTCGCACTACTTCGGCTGGTCGCTGATGGAGGCCAACCTGCACGCGCTGCTCGGCGACGGCGTCACCCATGCCCACGAGCCGGCGTTCAACCCGGACCCGAGCCGCTACGTCACCTGGGAGTACGCGCGCGGCTTCGTCGACGCACTGCGCAGCATCGCGCCATCGCGCTGACCCGTATTCGTGATCGCGCTTCGCGCGAGCGCTCATCGCGTTCTCGCTGACAGAGGCGCCGTTCACCGCGGAATAGCGATCACCGGTCTAAGAGCGTGCTCAACACGATGATGCTGCGGGTGTGATCGACGGTGGAGTGCTCGCGGACGCGCTCCAACGCAGCCTCCAGGGCGCTCATGTCCTCGGCGTGCAGCAGCAGGATCGCATCCGCCTCGCCGGTCACCGTCCATGCCGAACGAACCTCCGGATGCGCCGCGGCAAGCCGGGTGAGTTGCGCTGGACTGGTCTTGCCCCGGCAGAACAGCTCGACGAACGCCTGCACCCGCATCCCGAAGGCATCCGGGGCGAGTTGGGTGGTGAAGCCGGTGATGACGCCGTCGCGCACCAGCCGATCGACCCGCCGTTTCACCGCCGGCGCGCTCAGCCCGACCGCAACCCCGATCTCGCGGAAACTGTTCCGGGCGTCCTCGGTCAGGCACGCAATGATGTGCCTGTCTAGCTCGTCAAGACGCAACATAGTGAGGCTCCTGCGCAATGTGATTGGCGCTGAACGGCCGCGGTCGCGGCTAACGTTAGCCGGGACGAAAGCCCCCTGCCGGAGGAGTCCGACCATGGCGCAACGCCTCGCCCAGCCACGCCGGTATCTCATGTGCCGGCCGACGTATTTCGACGTCGTGTACGCGATCAATCCGTGGATGCACCCGGACAGCCCTACCGACACCGATCTCGCCATCGCCCAGTGGGAAGAGCTGCGCGCCACCTACCTGCGCCTCGGTCACCAGGTCGAGACAGTCGACCCGGCACCCGACCTGCCGGACATGGTGTTCGCGGCCAACGGCGGCATCGTCATCGGCGATCGGTCGATGGCGCCGAAGTTCCGCAACGCACAGCGCACCGGCGAGGAGGCCCTCTACCTGAAGTGGTTCCAGGAGAACACCTCGGAGGCGGTCGCGCCGGCGTTCGTGAACGAGGGTGAGGGCGATTACCTCACAGTGGGCGAGCGCATTCTCGGCGGCACCGGCTTCCGCTCCGACCCGTCGTCTGCGCCGGAGGTGCAGGAGTTCTTCGGTCTACCGGTCGTCCAGCTGCGGCTGGTCGATGCACGGTTCTACCACCTCGACACCGCCCTCGCGGTGCTCGATGACGAGACGGTCGCCTACCTGCCCTCGGCGTTCAGCCCGGGCAGCATCGAGGTGCTTCAGACGATGTTCCCGAACGCCATCCTCGCGAACGAGACCGACGCGGAATGGCTCGGTCTCAACGCGGTCAGCGACGGCAAGCACGTGGTGCTGCCCAAGCAGGCCACCGGCCTGATCGATGCCCTCGCCGCGCGCGGATTCGAACCGGTGCCGGTCGACCTCTCCGAACTGCTGAAGTCCGGCGGCGGACCCAAGTGCTGCACACTGGAACTTCGCCCGAAGGGGGCCCAGCGATGACGACGACGGAAACCACCCGGACCCGCACCGACGCGGAGCTTGCCGCCGCCGAGGAACACCTGGCACACAACTACCACCCGTTGCCGGTCGTCATCGCCGAGGCGGAGGGCGCCTGGGTCACCGACGTCGACGGCAAGCGCTACCTCGACATGCTGGCCGGATATTCGGCGCTGAACTTCGGGCACCGCAATCCGGTGCTGATCGCCGCGGCGAAGCAACAGCTGGATCGGGTCACCCTGACCAGCCGCGCGTTTCACAACGACCAGCTCGGCACCCTGGCCGCCGAACTCGCCGAACTGGCCGGCAAAGACATGGTGCTGCCGATGAACACCGGCGCCGAGGCCGTCGAAACCGCCATCAAGACCGCGCGCAAGTGGGGCTATCAGGTCAAGGGCATCCCGGCCGACCAGGCGAAGATCGTCGTCGCTGCTGGCAACTTCCACGGCCGCACTACGACGATCATCAGCTTCTCCGACGACGTCGACGCCCGCGCCGACTTCGGTCCGTACACGCCGGGCTTCGTCACCGTGCCGTACGGCGACATCGACGCCCTGCGTGCCGCAGTGGACGAGCACACCGCAGCAGTGCTGATCGAGCCGATCCAGGGCGAGGCCGGAGTGCTGATCCCGCCGGAGGGGTACCTGCCCGCCGTTCGGGAGATCTGCACCGAGCGCAACACGCTGTTCATCGCCGACGAGATCCAGTCCGGCCTGGGCCGGACGGGCACGACGTTCGCGTGCGACGTGGAGGGCGTGCGTCCCGATATGTACGTCCTCGGCAAGGCGCTGGGCGGCGGCATCGTCCCGCTCAGCGCGGTGGTCGCCGACCGCGATGTGCTCGGCGTGTTCAAGCCCGGGGAGCACGGCAGCACCTTCGGCGGCAATCCGCTGGCCTGCGCCGTCGGCATCGAGGTGGTCCGGATGCTCAAGACCGGCGACTACCAGCGCCGCGCCGCCGAATTGGGCGCGCATCTTGCCCAGCGGCTGGCCGCGCTGCCGACGACCGCCGTCACCGGCTTCCGGGCCCGCGGGCTGTGGGCCGGCATCGACGTGGCCGGACGCACCGGCCGCGACGTCTGCTATGCCCTGATGGGCCGAGGCGTGCTGGCCAAGGACACGCACGGCTCCACGATCCGACTCGCCCCGCCGCTGTCGATCAGCGAGCACGACCTCGATTGGGCACTCGACGAGCTTGCCGCCGAGCTGACGGGGTAGCCCTCTGGCGTCTTCGCACGGCATGGCGCATGCTGTGCACTCTTCGCAGCCTCGAAAAGCCGGAGCTACGGTCAGCGGTACGCCCTTGGCCGACTTGCACCGGATCTGAACCGGCTGCGGGGCCGGGACCGTACCTACAGATGAGCACGCCCGCAACTCGAAGTGGCGCGTACGTCTTGGGGAGGGGCACGTCCCATGAGCGAAGTCAGCCGTCTGCCGGCGCCGGTGGCAGAAAACTGGGAGTGGCAGATCGATGCGGCCTGCCGCGGTCTTGATTCGAAGATGTTCTTCCACCCGGAGAACGAGCGCGGGCCGTCCCGGCGGCAGCGCGAGCAACGCGCCAAACAGGTGTGCCACACATGCCCGGTCGTGCAGGACTGCCTCGCCTGGGCGCTGCGCACCCGCGAGTCGTACGGGGTCTGGGGCGGGTTGTCGACCCATGAGCGGGACGCGTTGATCCGGTCGGCGCCGACCCCTGACGCTGCCCGGACCACCGGCCGGTAACGTGCTCGATCTATGAAGATCGAGGCGCAGATGCACTATCCGACCGATTGCCACCGGGTTGCTGAGGTGACTCAGGACGAGGGGTTCCAGAACCGCAAGTGCGAGGCGACCGGTGCGCTGTCGCACAAGGTCTCGATCACCGCGAAGGGCGACCGCACCCTGATCAGAACCGTTCGCCAGATGCCGACCGACGATCTGCCCGACTTCGTCCGCGGGCTGGTCCGCGACGGCATCCAGGTGACCGAACTGGACGACTGGGGTCCGCCGACCGAAGACGGTAGCCGGGACGGCACCGTCGAGGTGTCCTTCGCCGGTGCGCCCATCGCCATGAAAGGCACGCTCACGTTGCGGCCCGAGGCGAGCGGTGCGGTGGCGGTGCTGCGGGCCGAGCTGAAGGCGAACATCCCGCTGCTGGGATCGCGGATCGAAAAGGCGTGCGCACAGGCCGTGCTGGCTGCGGTCTCCGTGGAGGAGCGCACCGCGGCCGAATGGCTCGCCGAGCACCCGTAGCCCGGTCAGCTCAGTCTGCGCGGCTGGCACGGTAGTAACGACCGTGCCGGTCGAGCCGCACGGCGCTGGTCGCCCAGCCTCAGCGAGCAGGCCGGGCGACCAGGACCGGTGCGCCTAGTGGGTGTGGCTGTGCCCGCCGTGGCTGTGCTCGCCGGCCGGCTCGGAGTCCGCCGGCTTCTCGACGATGATCGTCTCGGTCGAGAGCACCAGGGACGCCACCGACGACGCGTTGGCCAGAGCGGCCTTCGTCACCTTGACCGGGTCGACGATGCCGGCCGGAACGAGGTCGACGTAGTTGCCCGTCGCGGCGTCCAGGCCCTGCCCGGCCGGCAGGTCGGCCACCTTCGCGGTGATGACGTAACCCTCGAGGCCGGCATTGCTGGCGATCCAGCGCAGCGGCTCGAACAGCGCCCCGCGCACGATGCGCACGCCAGTGGCGGTGTCGCCGGTGAACCCGAGGTCGCCGTCCAGGGACGTCGCGGCGTGGATGAGCGCGGCACCGCCGCCGGCGATGATGCCCTCCTCGACTGCGGCCCGGGTCGCTGACACTGCGTCCTCGATGCGGTGCTTCTTCTCCTTGAGCTCGACCTCCGTCGACGCGCCCACCTTGATGACCGCGACGCCGCCGGCCAGCTTGGCCAGCCGCTCCTGCAGCTTCTCGCGGTCCCAGTCGGAGTCGGTGTCCTCGATCTCGCGGCGGATCTGAGCGATTCGCGCCTCGATGTCGGCCTGCTGCCCGCCACCGTGCGCGATCGTGGTGGTGTCCTTGGTGACGGTCACCCGACCGACGCTGCCGAGCACCTCGAGTCCGGCCTGCTCCAGCTTGAGCCCGACCTCGGGCGCGATGACGGTCGCCCCGGTGACGGTCGCCAGGTCCTGGAGGAAGGCCTTCTTGCGGTCGCCGAAGAACGGCGCCTTCACCGCGACCGCGGAGAACGTCTTGCGGATCGAGTTGACGACCAGCGTGGACAGCGCCTCACCATCGACGTCGTCAGCGAGGATCAGCAGCGGCTTGCCGGACTGCACCACCTTTTCCAGGATCGGCATGATGTCCTTGAGCGCGCTGATCTTCTCGGACGTGATGAGCAAGGACGCGTCCTCGAGGACCGCTTCCTGGCCCTCGCCGTCGGTGACGAAGTACGGCGAGATGAAGCCCTTGTCGAACTGCATGCCGTCGGTGAACTCCAGCTCGGTGCTGACCGAATTGGACTCCTCGACGGTGATCACGCCGTCCTTGCCGACCTTCGTCATCGCCTGACCGATCAACAGTCCGATGGTGGCGTCCTGTGCGGAGATCGTGCCGACATGGGCGATCGCCTGCTCTCCCTCGACCGGAGTGGCAGCGGCGTCGAGCGCCTTGCACACCGCCTCGACCGCGGCGTCCATGCCGAGCTTGAGCTCGCCGGGATTGGCGCCGGCGGTCACGTTCTTCATGCCGGCGTGCACCAGCGCCTGCGCCAGCACGGTGGCGGTGGTGGTGCCGTCGCCGGCGATGTCGTTGGTCTTGGTCGCGACAGCCTTGGCCAGAGCGGCGCCGAGGTTCTCGTACGGGTCGTCTAGCTCGATCTCGCGAGCGATCGTCACGCCGTCGTTGGTGATGGTGGGCGGGCCGAACGACTTGTCGAGCACCACGTTGCGGCCCTTGGGGCCGAGGGTGACCTTCACGGTATTCGCCAGCTTGTCTACGCCGCGCTCGAGAGAGCGGCGGGCATCCTCGTCGAAACTGAGGATCTTGGGCATGAATGTCCTTTCAGAGCCGACGAGTGCCCCGACCCGTTGGTGGGGCGGGGCACTCGTACGGGTTGTCTAGCGGATCAAGCGTTGCTCACCGGGCCACCCCATGGTGACCGCAGGGCGCCTGCGTCTTGCTCTACTTCTCGATGATGGCGAGCACGTCACGGGCGGAGAGCACCAGGTACTCCTCGCCGGCGTACTTGACCTCGGTGCCGCCGTACTTGCTGTACAGGACGACGTCGCCGACGTTGACGTCGAGCGGGACGCGGTTGCCGTTGTCGTCGATGCGGCCCGGGCCGACGGACAGCACAGTGCCCTCCTGCGGCTTCTCCGTGGCGGTGTCCGGGATGACGATGCCCGACGCGGTCGTGGTCTCGGCCTCGTTGGCCTGCACGACGATGCGATCCTCGAGCGGCTTGATGCTGACCTTGGTAGCGGTCACGGTCGATTTCCCCCTCAAGGGTGACTGACAGTATTCGGATGAGTTGTCATGGACGAGGCGCCTGCTGCCGTCGCGGGGGTCAGCCGGAGCACCGTCGCACCTAGCACTCTAACGCGGTGAGTGCCAACGCATCAACGCCGGGGCAGGGAAAGCCGGCGCGTCACCCGAACGAGACCGGTGACCAGGTCTTGCCGGCGTCGCGGGTGGTCCAGACGGTGCGCCCGTCCGCGCCCACGAAACGGCCCACCGTGGCGTTCTCGAAGCCGAGGAAGCAGACACCCGTCGACGCCTTCACATCCGGAACGGGGGTGAAGCCGGCGCCGCCTGCCGTGGTGCCGCGGTAGAGCGCGTCGCCGGCGACCACCACAGTGCTGTTTGCCAGAATGGCGACCCGCGGGCTGGTCGCGGAACCGGTGCCCACGACCGCACCGAGGGTGCTGAGCGCACCGCCGGCGGCGTCGCCCACCCGCAGGGTGCTCTGCCCCGCGGCAGTCACGCAGAGCACGACGAGGTCGGCGCCGCCCTGATCGGTGGCCACGTCGGCCAGGTGGCTGTCCGTCTTCTGCGACTCGCACGGATCCCTCTGCTGCTGCGACCACTGCACGCCGCGATCCTTGGAGACGAACAGGCGATCGGCGCCGGTGGGGCCGGCGACCGCGAGATACACGGTGTCGTGCGCCCGAGCGATTGTTGCGGAGCTGCCCACGACCGGAGCCGCGCCGAGCGACCGCTCGACCCAGGTTGCGCTGCCGGGTTTGGCGGTCTGCACCCGGAACGTACAGCCGGCGCTGCACCCGCTGGTGGTGGTGACCCGGACGGCAGCCAGGCTATCGACCTCGAGCGCCGCGGCGCCCTGGTTGTCCTGCGCAGACCAGGTCTGGCCGCCGTCGGAGGTGGTGTAGAAGGCGCTCGGCCCGTAGAGATAACCGTGCAGGTCGTCGTAGAACCGCACGTGATCGACGCAGGGCGCGTGGCTGCAGGTGGCGGTCGGGCCGACGGCAACCGGAAGCGGGAGCTGGGCGATCTGTGCCCAACCGCCGCCGACGGTGCTGCTGTGCCCGAGGTATGCGCAGGCGGCCGTTCCGCAGCCGGTCGAACCGATCACCCATCCGCTGGCCTCGGAGTCGAAGCTCAGATCTGTCGCGACGAACCCGGTCGGCAGCGTCCGGACCTCGGTGCCGCTGCTGGATTCGTCCGACCCCTTGTGCTCCGCCGACGTACCCCCGGCGCTGGTCTGCCGCGCGGTCAGGGTCGGGGTGTGCGAACGTGGCGTGTGCTGCGTCTGGCCGAGGCCTCGGTTATCCGACACGTCGTGACGATGCAGTGCTGTCAGGCCTAGAGTGCCGGCGGTGACGGCGGCGACCACAGCCGCAGCGGCGACGGGTATCCCCCAGCGCTGCCAGCCGCGCTTCGCCGCCGGTTGGGCCGCGATCTCGGCGAGCACTCGTTCCGCGATCGGCGCACCGTCCGGAGCGTCGCCGGCCTGCTGGGCGAGCATCCGGCGCAGCTCGTTCTCCGGGTCAGTCATAGCGCACCCCCCTGTCCGGGGGCATTCGTATCGGTCGATTCACGCAGCGCCGCCAGACCACGGCTGATCAAACTGCGCACCGTTCCGTCGCGGCACTCCAGGGCAGCGCCGATGTCCGAATCGGACAGATCGTGGTAGTACCGCAGCACGATGGCAGCTCGCTGTTTGGCCGGCAACGCGCTCAGCAGCGACCAGAGCTGGTCGCGCTCGCCGAGTCCGGCGGCGAAGTCGGGCTCGACGTCGACCAGCGGAACCTCGGCGACGACAATCTCCCCGCTGGACTTGCGGCGCCGGTCATTGATGAACTGGTTGGACAGGGTGCGCCGCGCGTAGGCCAGCGGCACGTCGGCTCCGAGCAGCCAGGACTTGCGCTTGTAGAGGCGCAGCAGGGTGTCCTGAACGAGATCCTCCGCCGCGGCCCGGTTGCCGGTGAGCAAGTACGCAGTACGGGCAAGAGGGGACGCACTGGACCGGACGAAATCGGCAAACGCCTCGTCTTGTTCCTCGGCGCGGTCCACGGTGCCGAAGAGTCTATCGGTGCCTGCGGACCAGGCCGGGGCAGACAACAGGGGACTGGGCTGGGCAAGCAACATCCCGGCCTCCCTCGTTCGTCCCTCGTGGCGTCACGTCTTCGCGGCCCGCAACTCCGTGCCGTTCTCCTTCCTGACAGGACGGCAGGCTCCCGGCGTTGCACGGCGTCCCTTCACAGCCGGCGGTGCATCTCTACCGCGTCGACCCGGCCACCGTCGTAGTACCCGCGCCGGATCCGCAGCGGGACGAACCCGGCGCGTTCGTAGAGCCGGCGCGCTTCAGCGTTGTCCTCGCGAACCTCCAGGAACACCTCGGCGGCCTGCCGCTGCCGAGCGATGCTCAGCAACTCGGCCACGAGCAACCGTCCGATCCCGCGACCGCGGGCCTGCGGCACGGTGCCGACGGTGAGGATCTGCGCGGTATCGGCAACGATCATCACCCCCGCCCAGCCAAGCACCTCTTCGTCAGGACCCACCGCGGCGAGGTAGCGACGGTGCTGCTGGTCGCGCAGCTCCTCCCGGTAGCTGGCCTGGCTCCATGCCTCGGTGCCGAACATCTGGACCTCGTACGGCATGACCTGATCCAGGTGTGCCTCGGTCATGGGCACCAGCCGCACCTCGGCCGGTTGGTTCACGGGCGGGCCTGCGCCGGCACATTCGAGCGCCGCGGTTCGGCGGATCGACGCCGGCGTGCCGAGAAGTCGGTCATGGAGTGGGCGCGCCGGCGTACGGCTTCGCGTCGGGCTCGCGCAGGTAGGCAGGCACCAACGCCTCCGGCGCCGCGCCGGAGCGCACCCGTTCCGCCGCAAGCCCGGCGAGCACCGCGGGGGACGGGTAGTCGCAGTCCACCAGCGGGAACGCCAACACGTCGCGGTAGGCGCGCGCGCCGGCGCCGGCCATCGCCGCCGGGGGCGTCCTGACCAGGTCGGCCGCGACCCCGGCAGGTGGGCCGACCGCAGGTGCCGCGCGGCGCTGCCCTTCCGGGTAGAGCGCCCAGTAGATCTCCCGACGCCGGGCGTCGGTAGCGACCAGCAACGTCCCTTCGGCCGCAACGGCGCCGGCGATCCCGTCGAGCGAGCCGACCCCGTAGGTCGGCACGTCGTACGCGAGCGCCAGAGCGGCGGCGGTCATCAGCCCGACTCGCAGCCCGGTGAACGGACCGGGGCCCAGCCCGGCAACCACGGCGGCCAGATCATGCTTTCCGGCCCCGGACTCGCGCAGGCAGTCGGCCACCGCCGGTGCGAGCAATTCGCCGTGTGCCCGAGCGGTGCTGGTGCTGCGCTCGGCGCGCACCACCGGCTCGCCGGCCAGGTCGACCACAGCAGCGGTCACGGCCGCAGAGGACGTATCGATCACCACCGCCAGCACGGCCCGAGCCTAACCAGCGGCGTGCAGCCGCTGCTCCCAGTCGGCGCCGTGACCGATGAGCTGCACCGATCGGGTCTCCGACTCGGCGCTGCGATCGATGCGGACCTCCAGGTGCGACGCGGCCAGCTGCTCCACCAGACCGTGGCCCCACTCGACGACGAGGACCGACTCGCTCAGCTCGGCGTCGAGGTCGAGGTCGTCCACCTCGGCGATCGAGTGCAGTCGATAGGCGTCGACGTGCACGAGCCCCACCCGCGGACCGGGATGCACCCGGGCGATCACGAAGGTGGGCGAGGCGATCCGGCCGGACACTCCGAGGCCCGCCCCGATGCCCTGCACCAGTACGGTTTTGCCCGCACCGAGCGGCCCGGCGAGCACGAGCAGGTCGCCGGCGCGCAACATCCCGGCGAGCTTCGCGCCGAAGGCGTGGGTGTCCGCGACGGTCGGCAGCAGGATGGAGTCGCCGCTCATCGCCGCCGCGCTCCTGCGTCGGGCAGGTCGTCGAGCGCCCGCTGCACCAGGTTGCCGATCACCGCGTCGACCTGCTCCGGCCGCTCCATCAACGCGACGTGTCCGACGCCCTCGAGGGTGACAAGTTGCGCCTTGGGCAATGCCTCGGCGATCCGCTCGCTGTGCGCCAGGGGGGTCATCACGTCCAGTGCGCCGGCAATGATCACGACGTCGGTGTGCTGCAGCACCTCAAGACCGGCCGCGCCGTCATGATCCATCAACGTCGCGAAGAAGTCGGCGATCGCGATGATCGGTGTCGCCGAGATCAGCGAGTTGAGGAAGTCGACGACGTCCGGGCTGATCGCCTTGTCGCCGAAGCTGAGCCGGCGGGTGATCAGCCAAGCGATGTCCGTGCCGAGCCGGCGTCCGCTCTCCACCAAGTTGGCCTGGCGACGAGCGATGCGCAGCACAGCGCCGGTGATCGGTCCCTGCACCCGGCCGAACAACGCGGGCAGCCCGAGGGGGACGCCGACCATGTCACCGGAGGAGGTAGCCACCAAGGCCACACCGACGATCCGGGGCCTGCGCCGACCGCCCCGGCTGCGCTCGGCGGTATCGGCGGTGGCGAAGTATTGCGGGAAGTCCTCGGCGAACCGCTGGATTGCCATACCGCCCATCGAGTGGCCGACCAGCACAACGGGTCCGGTCGGAGCGGTCTCCTCGAGCACCGTGAAGAGGTCCCGGGCGAGCTGCTCGATCGTTGCGCCGGCCGGGACGGAGGCGCCGGAGCGGCCGTGGCTGCGCTGATCGAAGAACACCATCCGGATCTGCGTGCCGAACCGCTCGGCCAGATCGCGACGCTGGAAGTAGAACGCGCGCAGCGACAGCGTGTAACCGTGCAAGAACACCACGGTGAGCGGGGCGTCCAGCGGGCCCACCTCCTCCACGTGGAGCTCGACGCCGTCCTCGGCGTGCACCACACTGGTCCGGTCCGGCGCCAGGTCGTCGAAGTCGCGAGCCGGTGGCGCATGGCGGCTGCGGCGCTGCTTGACGATGTACCGCTCCGCGGCCAGGCCGCCGGCGGCCGCCGCGGCAAGCGAGCCGATCACGCCGCCGATGAGGCCGGCCCGGGTTACCACGAGAGCCCCGGTGACTCGGGAGCAGCGCCGTACACCCGGGGCACCCGCGCCCCGATGCGGGTGACGATCTCGTAGTGGATCGTGTCCAGCGCTTCGGCCCAGTCCTGGGCAGTGGGCTCGCCCTCGAGGCCGGGGCCGAACAGCAGCACCTCGTCGCCGTCGCGCACCTCGGCATCTCCGACGTCGAGCACGAACTGGTCCATACAGACCCGGCCGGCGATCCGGTAACGCCCAGCGCCGATCTGCACGGGAGCCAGGTTGGTGGCGGCGCGCGGAACTCCGTCCGCGTAGCCGAGCGGAATAAGCGCGAGGGTGGTTTCTGCGGCGGTGACGTACTGGTGGCCGTACGACACACCCTCGCCGGCGCCAACCCGCTTGCTGAGCGCGACCTCGCTGCGCAACGTCATCGCCGGCAGGAGTCCCGGCGCCGGCACGGTGGGAACCGGATTGAGGCCGTAGACCGCGATGCCGGGACGGACCAGGTCGAAGTGCGTCTCCGGCAGGGTGAGGGTGGCGGCGGAGTTCGCCAGGTGCCGTAGCTGCGGGCGCAGTCCGGCCTGCTCGGCCACGGCCAAGCCTGCCCGGAACCGGTCGAGCTGGGCCGCGTTCGTCGGATGCTCCGGTGTGTCGGCGTAGACGAGGTGGCTCCAGATCCCGACCACCTCGACGCCCTCGGACGTAGCGGCCGCCGCGACCAGGGCCGGCCAGTCAGTGACGTAGGCGCCGTTGCGGGACAGGCCGGTGTCCAGCTTCAGGTGCACCCGAGCGGTGCTGCCGGTGGTTCTGGCCGCTGCGGCCACCCGGTCCAGCGCTGCCAGCCCGTTCACGCTGATGTCGACGCCCGCGCCGACACAGTCGGCCAGCGACTCGGTCTCCGCCGGCCCCCACAACCACGCCAGCACCGGCGCATCGACGCCCGCGCTGCGCAGCGCCAGCGCCTCGTCCAGTAGCGCCACACCAAGCCAGCTGGCCCCGCCGTGCAGCGCGGCGCGCGCCGCGGGCACCAGCCCGTGACCGTAGCCGTCAGCCTTCACCACGGCCATCACCTCGGCCGCGGTGCCTGACTTCAGGTGCGCGACGTTGCCGCTGATGGCGGCCAGGTCGATGCGCGCGCAGGAGCTACTCACGCACAGCAGTCTGTCAAACGCCTCTGCCCGGTGCCGCGCACTGCGACGAGCAGCACTCGGCTCCTTCCGCTACCGCAGGTGCTGGCGCGCCGATCGGAGCGCGTCCAGCACGTCGGTGGCGCTCGGCGGCCCGTCCGCAGCGGCGAGTTGGCCGGCGACGCCGTGCAGGTAGGCGCCGCAGGCCGCGGCGAGCGCGGCGGGCAATCCGCTGGCCAGCAGCGTGCCGATGACGCCGCTGAGGACGTCACCACTGCCGGCGGTCGCCAACCACGGTGTTCCGGTCGGGTTCAGGTACGCAGCGCCGGACGGGGCAGCGACGACGGTCGTATTGCCTTTCAGCAACACGATGGCGCCGCTGTCCGCGGCGGCCCGCTGCGCCGCGCCGATCCGGTCGTCGCCGACCTCGCCGAACAGCCGCTCGAACTCGCGGTCGTGCGGGGTGAGCACGGTGGGGTGCCGGCGCGCGGCGAGCACGCCGGCGAAGTCGTCACCGGCGAGCAGGGTTATCCCATCGGCGTCGACGAGCACCGGCACGTCTTCAGCGAGCACCTGATGCAGTGCCTCTCGGGCGGCGGCGCCGGTGCCGAGGCCCGGCCCCACCACCCAGGCCTGCACGCGGCCCGCGGAGGGGACGTCTTCCTGCACGACGACCTGCGGCCACGCGGCCCTGACCGCATCCGGTGCGGCACCGGCGTAACGCACCATCCCGGCACCGGCTTGCACGGCTCCGCCGGTGCACAGCACCGCCGCGCCGCCGTACTCCGGACCGCCGGCCACCACGCCGACGACGCCCCGGGTGTACTTGTCGTCCTCCGGACCGGGCACGACGAGCAGCTCCGCGACATCTGCTGATTCCAGAACGTGCAGCTGCGGTTCGCCCAGATACGTGTCGAACCCGAGCTCGACGAGGCGTACCTCGCCGGCGCGCTCGGCCCCCGGACCGATCAGCAACCCGGGCTTCAGTCCACCGAAGGTCACCGTCATCATCGCGCTGATCGCGGCGTCCGGGACTGCGCCGGTATCGCCGTCGATGCCGCTCGGCAGATCGACAGCGAGCACCGGAACGCCTGCTTGCACAAGGGATACGGCGAGCTCGACGGCGACACCGCGCAGGCCCGGCTTACCGCCCAGGCCGACGATCCCGTCAATCACCAGATCGGCATCGCCCAGCCACGGACCCGGCAGATCAGCATCCAGCACGCGGCCACCAGCGGCGCGAAAGGCGCGCAGCCCGGGGCGGTGCGCACGCTGCGGTGCGAGCAGCACTGCGCGCACCATCACGCCGGCGGCGGCCAACCGAGCACCGGCATAGAGCGCATCACCACCGTTGCTTCCGCTGCCGACCAGCACGCCAACCTTCCGGCCGTACACATTGCCGGTGCGCTCGCGCAGGAAGCGCGCAGCCGCGACCGCGACGGCGGTGGCCGCCCGATCCATCAGCGCGCCGCTCGGCGTGTTCGCCAGCGCCTGCTCCTCAGCCGCGCGGATCCCCGCGGCCGGCCACACCCCGCGCATCAGCCGACTCGTCCGGTGTCGCCGGCGAGGTCGACGTCTTCTCGTTCGGCCACCACGACGGCGGACGCGATCCCGCCGTCGTGCGAGAGCGACACATGCCAGCCGGTCACGCCGAGCTCTGCCGCGCGGGCGGCAACCGTGCCGATCACCCGCAGTGAGGGCCGGCCGACGTCATCGGTGAGCACTTCGGCGTCGGTCCAGGCCATCCCACCTGGCGCACCAAGTGCTTTGGCGAGCGCCTCCTTGGCCGCGAAACGCGCCGCCAGCGACTCAGCGGTGCGCTGCTGCCCACCGGACGTGACTCGCTCGGTATCGGTGAACAGCCGATCGGCCAATGAGGCGGTGCGCTGTAATGCATCGGCAAACCGAGCGATCGGGACCACGTCGATGCCCACCCCGACGATCACGACGACTCGCCCGTGGCTGCCTTCCCGGATGTCACGGCGGTCTCGGCGGTGGGCGCCGCGACCGACCCGGGCGGGGCGTAGTCGGACAGGTGACCGGGGAACGCGGACATGCCGGGGTTGAGGAACGCGAATGCGTTGTTCACCGCAGTGGCCACTTCGCCGAACCCGGTCGCGATCAGCCGCACCTTGCCCGGGTATTCGCAGATGTCGCCGGAGGCGTACACGCCGGGCACGGACGTCTGCATGGTCGTGTCGACGATCAAATGCCGCTTCTGCACGATGTCCAGTCCCCAGTCCAGCAACGGGCCCAGGTTGGCAGTGAAGCCGAGCGCGGCGACCAACCGGTCGCAGGTGAGCCGTTTGGTGTCGCCGCCGATGGTCACGTCAACGGCCGTGACGTCGGGATCGGCGATCACCGCGGACACCTGCGCGTCGGTGAACAGCTGCACCGACGATGCCTTCATCACCTCGACCGAGTGCGGATGTGCACGAAACGCCGCCCGGCGGTGTACGACGGCCACCGAGTTCGCGATCGGCTCGAGCAGCAACGCCCAGTCCACCGCGCTGTCCCCGCCACCGACCACCACCACGTCCAGGCCGGTGTAGTTGGCCGGGTCCGGGACGAAGTGCACCACGCCGCGGCCGAGGTACTCCTCGCCGGATGGCAGGGGCCGCGGTGTGAACGTGCCGATGCCGCCGGTGACGACGATGGCGCGGCACTCGACGCGCTTGTTCTGCGAGGTCGTCACCGCGAATTTCTCGCCACCGCGTTCCAGACCGATCGCCTGGTGGCCGAGCAGGTAGTTGGGCGCGAACGGGGCCGCTTGCTGGACGAGATTATCGACGAGGTCGCGGCCGCGGATGGCCGGGAAACCGGCCACGTCGAAGATCGCCTTCTCCGGGTACATCGCGCTGATCTGACCGCCCGGCTCGGGCAGCGAGTCGAGCACTGCGGTGCTCAGCCCGCGCACTCCGGCGTAGTACGCCCCGAACAGACCGACCGGACCCGCACCGACGATGAGCACATCCACAGCGAGGGCCTCGGCCACATCCGTCACCTCAAAGACCCTATCGGTTCCCTGCGCGACCCGAACGGAACACCGACGCCGGGCCGCGGTTCAGGCGCTGGCCGACTGGGCGACCACCTGGCACCCCATCACGGACCGCAGCCGCGCCAGCGCAACCCGACCACAACGCTTCCCGCAGCGCGATCAAGCGCCGCCCGACTGGGCGACCAACCGGCACCCATCACGGACCGCAGCCGCGCCAGCGCAACCCGACCACAACGCTTCCCGCAGCGCGATCGAGTCGCTCTATTCCACGGTGACGGACTTGGCGAGGTTGCGCGGCTTGTCGATGTCGAAGCCACGGGCCTGCGCGATCGAGGCGGCCAGCACCTGCAGCGGGATGACGTTGATCATCGGGGACACCAGCGTCGGGCTGCGCGGCACCACAATCAGGTCGCTGGCCAGGACGGCGGCCACCTCGTCGCCCTCCTCGGCGATCACGATGGTGCGCGCCCCGCGGGCCCGGATCTCGGCGACGTTGGAGCTCATCTTCTGATGCAGCAGCGGTCGACCCTCCGGCGAGGGCATCACACAGACGACGGGCAGGCCCTCTTCGATCAAGGCGATGGGGCCGTGCTTCAACTCGCCGGCCGGGAATCCCTCCGCGTGCATGTACGCCAGCTCTTTGAGCTTCAGCGCCCCTTCCATGGCGACCGGGAAGCCGACGTGCCGACCGAGGAACAGGACCGCCTTGCTGGTGCCCAGCCGCTGCCCGAGTTCGGCAACCGGACCCATCACGTCTAGGGTCTGCCGGACGAGCTCAGGCACCTTCTCCAGCTCGGCGAAGTCACGGGCCACCTCGTCCTCGTACTTGGTGCCCCGCGCCTGCGCGATGGCCAGCGCGACGAGCTGCACCGCGGCCACCTGCGCGACGAAGGTCTTCGTCGCGGCGACACCGATCTCCGGACCGGCCCGGGTGTAGAGCACCGCATCGGACTCGCGCGGGATCTGCGCACCATTGGTGTTGCAGATCGCCAGCACCTGCGCGCGTTGCGCCTTCGCATGCCGCACCGCTTCGAGCGTGTCCGCCGTCTCACCGGACTGGCTGATCGCCACGACGAGCGTTTGCCGGTCCAGCACCGGGTCGCGGTAGCGGAACTCCGACGCGAGTTCGATCTCCACCGGGATGCGCGTCCAGTGTTCGATCGCGTACTTGCCGAGCAGGCCTGCGTGATAGGCCGATCCGCAGGCGACGATGAACACCTTGTCGACGTCACGCAACTGCTGATCGTCCACCCGGCGCTCGTCCAGCACGATCCGGCCGCCCATCAGATGTCCGCGCAGCGTCTCGGCGATCGCCGTCGGCTGCTCGTCCATCTCCTTGAGCATGAAGTAGTCGAAGCCGCCCTTCTCCGCGGCGGTGAGGTCCCAGGTGATCTCGAACGGGACGCCGTCGACAGCCGCGCCGTGCAAGTCGGTGATCGTGTACCCGTCCTTGCGGATCTCGATTACCTGGTCCTGGCCGAGCTCGACGGCGTGGCGGGTGTAGGAGATGAAAGCGGCGACGTCGCTGCCGAGGAACATCTCGCCATCGCCGACGCCGAGCACCAACGGGGAATTGCGCCGGGCCGCGCAGACCACGCCGGGTTCCTCGCGATCCACCGCGACGAGGGTGAACGAGCCGTCCAGCCGCCGGCAGGCCGCCCGCAATGACTCGGTGATCCCGGCGTCCGGATGCGCGGCGAGGTAGCGGCCGAGCAGGTGTGCGACCACCTCGGTGTCGGTCTCGCTCACCATTTCCGCGCCGGCCGCTTCCAGCTCCTGACGCAGCACGGCGAAATTCTCGATGATCCCGTTGTGGATCACGGCCACCCGGCCGGTCGAGTCCTGGTGCGGATGGGCGTTGACGTCGTTCGGCGCGCCGTGGGTGGCCCAGCGGGTGTGACCCATACCGGTGGTGCCGAGCAAATGTTGGCCGACGAGTTCCTTGTCGAGGTTCTCGATGCGGCCGGCTTTTTTGGCGACCTGCAACGGCTGCCCGGCATCGACGATGGCAACACCGGCCGAGTCGTACCCGCGATATTCCAGTCGCCGCAGGCCCTCGACGACTACGTCGACAGCGTCTCGGTCTCCGACGTATCCGACGATGCCGCACATGGTGCGTTCAGAGTAACCGCACTGTGCTCCCGGGAGACCGGAACGAGCAGCATCGCCAGCAGCGGCGGCACCGCGACCACTGCGAACGCCCCTGCATAACCCGGACCGCTGACCAGCGCTCCGACGATGGCCGGGGTTACTCCTGCTGCCACGTTCTGACCGGTGTTCTGCACACCGAGGGCCCGGCCCGCCCACGCCGACCCGGCCAGCTCGGCAACAGCCGTGAAGGCGAGCCCGTTGTCAGCAACCGTGACGACAGCGCCCACCGCGAAGCCGACGATGACGATCCAGGAGTGCGCGGCCGCACCGACGCAGATCACGACCATGACGGCAGCGCTGGCGGCGGAAAGCTGCTGCATCGGTCGCAGCCGGCTGCCGACCCGGTCGGACCACACCCCGGACGCGATCCGTCCCATCGCGCCGGCCAACTGTGCGCAGAACACCAAGCGTCCGGCGCCCACCGCGCTCCACCCGCGCTCGTCCACCAGATACACCAGGGTGAACCCGGCCACGGCGAACTGCGGCACGACCAGCGCCGCGCTGGAAAGGTGCACCCGCCAGAGAACGCCGTCTCGGTACGGCGACGTGGTGCGCTCTCCCGCGGCGCGCGGTGGGCGCGCCGGGTCGATGGCGACGACCATCACCAGCACAGCCATGACCGCGCAGGCCGCAGCCGGCAGGAACATCGCATGCCGCACGCCGAAATGATGGCTGAGGCTGGGCAGGGTGAGGGCAGCAACCGCGACGCCGAGCGGTTGGGCCGTCTGCCGCACACCCATCGCGAAGCCGCGCTCGTGCCCGGCGAACCACCCCATCACCAGCCGTCCGCTCGCCGCGTTGACCGACGCCGCCGCGGCACCGGCAGCGCCGAGGAGCACGGCCAACCCCACCACGCCGCGTACCTGCGAGGCGCACACCAGCAGCGCGGCTGCCAACGCCAGTCCGAGGGACATCACGCCACGCTCGCCGAACCGATCGGCGGCGGCACCCCACAGGATCAACGTGCAGAGCAGCCCGAGTGACGGTGCGCCGACGATGACACCCGCCGCGGTGAGCGAGACGCCGTCCTGTGCGCGCAGCGCCGGTACCACCATCGGCAAGCCGTACAGGAAGAGACAGCTTGCTGCTTGACCGAACAGGCCCACCGCGAGAATGGCCCACCGGCGCACCGGCCGGTGCGGGGCGCGCGCCGTCATCGCACCGCCTTCCGTCGGATTCCGCCAAGCCCGACTCTAGACGGTGGTCTCGTTGCGTAGGATTTGCGTCTCACTTGACGGGACGGCACTGCGGTCCCGAAGCCCGAACCATCCGCCGATGACGATGTGGCCCGGCCCTTGCAGACAGATGACCGGGAGGATGCCGATCCAGGCAGCCAAAGCGCCGGACCCGACCGCGCCGATCAACATCCCGCATCCGCTCAACGCCGTCAGCGCACCGAACACCCGGCCGCGGTACGCATCGTCGGTGTAGAGCTGGAACAGTGTCATCAACCCGGCGATCGACAAGGCGGAGGGCAGTCCGACCGCCAACATCAGCACGATCGCCGGCCACGCACCGCCGAGGACCAACGGGTAGCAGAACAGCATCAGGTCGATGGTGCCGAACGCCACCGATCCCCAGCCGAACATGGCGGCCGGCGAGAACCGTCCCGCGATCACCGCCGCGACGAATCCACCGACGATTCCGCCTGCGGCCTGCACTGCCACGATCACGCCGTAGGTCGGCGCGCCGGCATGCAGCACGCTGCGCGCGAACGGCGCGAACAGCGTGCTGAATGCGCCCTGACCGATCCCGGTCACCGCGGCGAAGACGATCAGTGCGCGCAGCTGAGGATGCCGCACCGCGATCGATGCACCGTCGCGCCATTCGCGTAGCAGGGCTTTCGTGCGGCTGACCACGACCGCGTCCACCGGCGTCTCCTCGGCTCGAGGTCGACGCCGCGGAACGCGCATCGCGACCAGCAGCACTACCGCCAGCAGGAAGCTGCCGACGTCCGCGACCACCAGCCAGTGCAGGCCCGCGGAAACCACCAGCACGCCGCCGAGTGCCGAGCCGATCAGCCGGCTCACGTCCCGGGTCTGCCCGTTGAGCACATTGGCCGTCGACAACTCGTCCCGCTCGACCAGGTTCGGCAGCAGCGCGGCTTCCGCCGGCAGAAAGAACTGCTCGAGCGTGTTCTGCCCGAACGCGACGACGTAAATGATCCAGGCCTGATCGGCGGAGTGCACGAGCAGCAACGGCAGCAGTCCGAGCGCCATCGCGACGGTGACCGTCACCATGGTGCGGCGCCGGTCCCACCGGTCGGCGAAGACGCCGGCGAAGGAACCGAGCAGCACCGTCGGCAGCAGCGCCGCCACCAGCATCACGCCAGAGGCGATCGTCGAGCCGGTCAGGACGTAGATGTAATACGCCAGGCCGACGTTCAGCGCCCAGTCCCCGGTCTGCGAGATCACCGCTGCGCCGAGCAGGAGCCGGAAGCTGCCTCTGCTACGCAACAGCCGCACGAGCGACCGCACGGTCAGCCGCCCGATTCGGTCGGCTGCAGCGGTACGCCGACGATGGTGACGCTGACCGGCAAGGCATCCGCCGGCCGTGCGGAGGCATCGCCCAGGCGGCGCCGCTCGATCAGCGGGACGAGCACCCGGTTCAGCGCAGCCGAGAGCTCGGCCAACTCCTCGGCGGTGAGGTAGATCAGGCTCTGGCTGACGCCGCCTTGCTCCCGCCACTCGGCCGGCATTGCCGACCTGCGCCGATGCCAGTCCTTCAGCTCCTGCACGACGCTCTTGGCCATCACCTCCTCGAGCGCTGCGGAGGCGGCCTGCGCGTCCGCGTCGAGATCGACGCCGCGCACGGTGGAGGTGTGCACGATGCGCCACGGCCGCTCCCGCTCGTCGGCAGCGGGGGCCCGCTCCAGGAAGCCGTATTTCTCCAGCTGGCGCAGGTGATGCGAGGCAAGGGCGTGACTGATGCCGAGCCGGCGAGCCGCCGCAGCCGCAGTCAGCGGGCCGTCGCGGCCGATCAACCCGTGCAGCTGCAACCGCAGCGGGTGCGTCCAGGCCCGGATCGCCCGGGCGTCGGTCAGCCGGCGCAACCGCGGGTCATTGTCCTCCGCGGTGAATCCCCAAGACATGCTTGGGATCTTGCCGGACGGTTCCGGCACATGTCAAGCATATCTTGGGGAAGCGCGACCGGCCCCGGGCGGGTGCCTGGCGCGGCAATGCTTGGCGGGATCCGGTCAGCCGGCCGCAGCGACGGCTTCGGCCACCCGGGTGGCCAGCTGATGCGCCTGCTGCTCGCTAGGGGCTTCGACCATCACCCGGACCAGCTGCTCGGTTCCGGACGGGCGCAACAGGATCCGCCCGGCCGCCCCGAGCTCCGCCGTGGCAGCGGATACCGCCGCTCCGACCTCGTCGGATGCGGCGACGGCTCGTTTGTCGCTCACCGCGACGTTGACCAGCACCTGCGGCAACCGGGCGACGACCGCGGCCAACTCGGCAAGCGAGCGCCCGCTCTCGGCCATCGCCGCCATCACATTGAGCGCGGTGAGCAAGCCGTCACCGGTCGTGGCGGCGTCGGTGAAGATGACGTGACCGCTCTGCTCGCCGCCGAGATTGAGCGAGCGGCCGGTGAGTTCCTCCAG
Source organism: uncultured Actinomycetota bacterium (assembly GCA_963703085.1). Lineage (GTDB taxonomy): Bacteria > Actinomycetota > Actinomycetes > Mycobacteriales > Jatrophihabitantaceae > DATAEG01. The sequence continues at coordinate 1,378,219 of OY969789.1, forward strand.
CACGTAGCGATCCCCGACCGCGGTGGCGATGACGGAGATGCCGGCGTCGCGCATGGCATGGTGAAATCCGAGGTTGCTCATCACGGTGGCCACGACGGTGTTGTTCGCGAGTCGGCCGGCGTCGCGCATGCGCAGCGCACAGATGGCGAGGATCTGGTCGCCGTCGACCACCGAGCCGTCGGCAGCGACCGCGAGGCACCGGTCGGCGTCGCCGTCGTGCGCGATGCCCAGGTCGGCACCGGACTCCACCACGGTGGCGATGAGGTTCTCCAGATGGGTCGAGCCGCACCCGTCGTTGATGTTGAGGCCGTCCGGTTCGTCAGCGATGGAAACGACGTCGGCGCCGGCGCGGCGATAGACCTCAGGCGCGAGTCGGGCGGCCGCGCCGTTCGCGCAGTCGACCACGAGCCGTAGGCCGGCCAGCGAGGTCGGCACTGTTGCTTGCAGATGCGCGGCATATCGCTGGGTGCCGTCCGGAACGTCTCGAACCCGCCCGATCGCATGTCCGGTCGGGCGCGGTGCATGACCGGCCGCCATCGCAGCTTCGATCTGCGCCTCGACCTCGTCGGGCAACTTCCGTCCACCCGGAGCGAAGATCTTGATCCCGTTGTCCGGCATCGGGTTGTGGCTGGCCGACAGCATCACGCCGATGTCCGCATCGAGATCCGCGGTCAGGAAGGCCAGGGCGGGAGTCGGCAGCACGCCGGCGCGCAGTACGTCCATGCCGGTGCTCGTCAGCCCGGCGATCACGGCGGCTTCCAGCATCTCGCCGGACGCTCGGGGATCCCGGCCGACGATCGCCACCGGCCGCGGCCGGACCTGGGCATCGCCGCCGGTCTCGACACCGACCTCGACCCGCAGCCGACCCTGTGAGATCACCTTCGCCGCTGCCGAGGCGACCGACAGCGCCAGCTCCGGGGTCAGCTCACCGTTGGCGAGGCCACGGATCCCATCGGTGCCGAACAGCTCACCCACCGGTGGCGGATCAGCGCTTGGAGTACTGGGGCGCCTTACGGGCCTTCTTCAGTCCGTACTTCTTGCGCTCCTTGACCCGCGGGTCGCGGGTCAGGAAGCCGGCCTTCTTCAGCACCGGGCGGTCATCGAGGTTGATCGCGATGAGCGATCGGGCGATGCCGAGGCGCAGAGCACCGGCTTGACCGGTGATGCCACCACCGACGATGGTGGCGACGACGTCGTACTGGCCGTCCTTCTCCAGGGCGACGAACGGCTCACGGATGAGCTGCTGGTGCACCTTGTTCGGGAAGTAGGCGTCCAGGTTGCGGCCGTTGACGGTGATGGTGCCGTCACCGGGGACGACGCGCACCCGGGCGATCGCCTCTTTGCGCCGGCCGACGATGGCCGCGGCGGGCGAGCTCGTCGCGGTGGGTGTGGTGCTTGCGGTCACGATTTCTCCTCTAAGTCTTCGGCTACCCGGCGCTTACTGCGCGACCTGGGTGATCTGGAACGGCTGCGGCTGCTGCGCGGTGTGCGGGTGGTTCGGGCCGGCGTAGACCTTCAGCTTCTTCAGCTGCTTGCGGCCGATGCTGTTCTTCGGCAGCATTCCGCGGACGGCCAGCTCGATGACCCGACGCGGCTTGGTTTCCAGCATCTCGCCCACCGTCTGCTTGGTCAGACCGCCCGGGTACCCGGAGTGGCGGTAGCGCGGCTCGTCGCGCTTGGCCGGGTGCACCGCGACCTTCTCGGCATTGATGATGACCACGAAGTCACCGACGTCCACGTGCGGGGCGTACTGCGGCTTGTGCTTGCCCCGCAGGAGGGTTGCCGCGTGAGTGGCCAATCGGCCGAGCACGATGTCGTTGGCGTCGATCACGTGCCAGGCACGCTCGACCTCGCCGGGCTTGGGGCTGTAGGTAGGCACGCGCCTGCTCTCCACTCGGTCTTCACGACGCCTGGGCGCCGCCCCCGCGGTCCGCTACACCTGTTGTGTCGCGTCGACCCCGGGACATGGCCGGACATGTGCGCGCAGAACGCGCGCTCCACCGTCGGATAACGATACCGGCGCGGCCGCACCACTCCAAATCGCCTTTTGCCGAGCCCACCGGCCGGCTAGCGGGCGCGCTGGACCCGGGCGGAGTCCCAGACCGGTTCGCCGGACTCGACGACCTGACCGTCGCTGCCGAAGATGAGGTAGCGGTCGAAGCTCCGGGCGAACCAGCGGTCGTGCGTCACCGCGACGACGGTGCCCTCGAACGCCTCGAGCGCCTCCTCCAGCGCCTCGGCGCTCATCAGGTCGAGGTTGTCCGTCGGCTCGTCGAGCAACAGCAACGTGGCACCGGCCAACTCGAGCAGCAAGATCTGAAACCGCGCCTGTTGACCGCCGGACAGCGTGCCGAAGGCCTGGTCGCCTTGCCCCTGCAAGCCGTACCGGCGCAGTGCACCCATGGCTGCGCCACGGTCCAGGCCACGCCGATCGCCTTCGCCGTGCCACAACAGATCCACCAGTGTCCGGGCCCGCCACTCTGGGTGGACGTGGGTCTGGGCGAACATCCCCGGCCGTACTCGAGCGCCGAGCTTCGCCAGCCCGGTGTGCGCCACCTGCTCGCCGGCCAGCAGCCGCAGGAAGTGCGACTTTCCGGCGCCGTTGGAGCCGAGCGCCGCTACCCGCTCGCCGAAGAAGATCTCGGTGTCGAAGGGCTGCATCAGACCAGTCAGTTCCAGAGCCGTACAGGTGATCGCCCGGATGCCGGTGCGCCCGCCGCGCAGCCGCATCGACACCTGCTCCTCGGCCGGCTTCTCCGGAGGCGGCCCGGCCGCCTCGAACTTCTCCAGCCGGGTCACCATGGCGCGGTAGCGAGACGCCATGTCGGGGCTGATCTTGGCCTGTTGCTGCAACGTGCGGACCAGGTCCTTGAGCCGGGCGTGCTCCTCTTCCCAGCGTCGGCGCAACTCGGCCATCCGGTCGTGCTTGGCCGCGCGGGCCTCGTGGTAGGACGCGAACCCGCCGCCGTGCACCCAGGTGGTGCCACCTTCGACGGTGATCACTCGGTCAGCCACTCGATCGAGCAACTCCCGGTCGTGACTGACGAACAAGACCGTCTTCGCGGTCTCCCGCAGGCGTTCCTCCAGCCATCGCTTGCCCGGGACGTCGAGGTAGTTGTCCGGCTCGTCGAGCAGCAACACCTCGTCCGGACCGCGCAGCAACGCCTCCAGAGCGAGCCGCTTCTGCTCGCCGCCGGACAGCGTCGTCAGCTCGCGGTACTTGCACCGCTCGTACGGCACGCCCAGCGCGGCGACAGTGACGGTGTCCCAGCGCACCTCGGCGTCGTACCCGCCCGCGTCACCCCACCCGGCCAATGCCGTGGCGTAGCGCAACTGGGCGTCGGTGTCGTCGCGCTCCATCATCGCCAGCTCGGCAGCCTCGAGTCGGCGCCACGCGTCCTGCAACGCGGCCGGTGATAACCCGAGCAGGAACGCCTCCACGGTCGTGCCATCGCGGACCGATCCGATGAACTGGCGCATCACCCCAAGGCCGCCCGAGCGCGCGATGTTTCCACTCTGCGCCGGGATGTCGCCGGCGATCAGCCGCAGCAAGGTGGTCTTGCCGGCGCCGTTCGTGCCGATCAACGCCACTCGACGTCCCTCGCCGACGCGGAAGGTCACGTCGTCGAGCAGCACGGTGCCGTCGGGTAGCTGGTGGCGCACCCCGGAGACGTCCACGTAGCCCACAACAGCACAGTCTCCGGTACTCCGGCCTGACCGCGCACCCGGTTATACGGGAGAATGACGCCATGACGGTGACGGACACTTCTCTGTCGGAGCTGATCGCCTCGCTGCCGGAAGGCACGGTTGTCACTGATCCGGACATCGTCGCCGCTTATCGCCAGGACTGGGCCCGCGAGGCCGAGGCGGGCATCGCGCTGGCGGTGGTGCGGGCCAATGGCACTGACGATGTTGTCGCCACCATGCGATGGGCCAGCAAGCACGGCATACCGGTCGTGCCGCGCGGCGCAGGCAGCGGGTTGTCCGGAGGCTCGAGTGCGGTCACCGGCGGCATCGTGCTGAGCATGGAGCGGATGCGCGCGATCACCGTCGACACCTCCACCCGGGTCGCAGTCGCGCAGCCCGGCGCCCTGAACGCCGCGGTCAAGGCAGCTGCGGCCGCGGAATCGCTCTGGTACCCGCCGGATCCGTCTTCGTTCGAGATCTGTTCGATCGGCGGCAACGTGGCGACGAACGCCGGCGGGCTGTGCTGCGTGAAGTACGGCGTCACCACCGACTACGTGCTCGGACTGGAAATCGTCCTGGCCGACGGCACGCTGATCCGACTCGGCGGTCCGCGCATCAAGGACGTGGCCGGGCTGTCGCTGATGAAGCTGTTCGTCGGTAGCGAGGGCACGCTCGGCATCATCACCGAGGTGACCCTGCGACTGCTCCCGGCGAAGCCCCCGGCCAGCACGCTCGTGGCGATGTTCGCCTCGATGGAGGACGCCGCCCGCGCGGTCGTGGCGATCACGGCGGCGCTGCGCCCGTCGATGCTCGAACTGATGGACGCCACCAACATCAACGCCGTCGAAGACCTGCTGTCGATGGGTCTTGATCGCAGCGCAGGCGCGTTGCTGGTGGCGCAGTCCGACGCTCCGGGAGCCGCTTCAGTCGTCGAGATCGAAACCATGCACGCTGCGGCGGAGGCTTCCGGCGCCACCGAAGTCTTCTCCACCACCGATCCGGTGGAAGGCGAAGCGTTCTGCGCCGCGCGGCGTGCATCGTTCCCGGCCCTGGAACGAAAGGGCGATCTGTACCTGGAAGACGTCGGTGTACCCATCCCGGTGCTGCCGGCTCTCTTCGCCAGATTGGACGAGGTGGCCGCGCGCAACAACACGATGGTGGCCACCGTCGCACACGCCGGGGACGGCAACACCCATCCCGTCGTCGTCTACGACGCGAGCGACCCAGCGGCCAGCCTGCGGGCCAAGCAAACCTTCGGCGAGATCATGGAGGTGGCCATCGAGCTGGGCGGCACCATCACCGGCGAGCACGGCGTCGGGCGGCTGAAGAAGGCATGGCTGCCGAGCTACCTCGGCCCCGAGGTCACCGCGCTCAACCACCGCATCAAGGACGCCCTCGACCCGGCCGGCATCCTCAACCCGGGCGCCGTCCTCTGAGTGGCCCGCCGCGCGGCGCGACACATCGCTTCGACGGCGCGATCGCCGGCATCGGCACGGCATCAGGCACCCGGTTGGTCATCGGAATGTGGCCGGTCAGCCCGTTCGGCCCGATCACCGACGTCATGCTCGAGCGCCCGGACGGCCATCGCCTGCTGATCGCTCCCACCCGGCCGGTTGCCGACTTCATCGCCGCCACGTACGTGTTCGACGAGGTTCGCGTCGAGCCGACCGCGTTGCGCATCGAGGGACCGGTTTGGACGGTGACCTCGAGCTCGGTGCGGGTCTGCTTCGAGGCGGGCCGACGCACTGTGTTGGGCCAGCTGCTGGCGACGGTGCCGCGCCGGCTGGCGCGCAGCCGATGGTGGTGCACCGCAATCGATCCACTCGCGCGCGTCCTCCTCCGCGGCGTGCGCACCCGCGGAACAGCCGGTGCAGGCCGGCGCGAGTGGTATGCCGCGCTCGATCTGCACACCCTCGACTCGGTGCGCGCCGAATACGACGGAGTGGACCTTGGCGAGTTGCGCCCGGTCGATCCCCCGGTCCGGTTCGGTTTCGGCTCCACGCCGCGCGGTGCGTCGCTCACCCGCATCACCAGCGTGGTGCGGCTTACCTCCCCGGAAGGTTGATCCATGCCTCTGTTCCGCACCGTCGCCAAGGACCCGGCCGACTGGGAGGCGCTCTGGTCGGTCAGTACCGAGCTGCCCATGTCGCTCGATGTCGACGTGCTGGACCGGATCGCGTCGGTGTTCGGCAAGCTGCAACCGGGCCAGGCCAGAGACCTGTGCCGGCAGTACGAAGCGGCGCTCAAACGGCTGGCAACGCCGGAGATCGGCGCGCACGTCCAGCCCTGGCCGTGGACCGGATTCGGCGCGGTCTTCTCCCCCGACCGGCACCGCTACGCAGCGGAGCGGGTCGTCGGAGCTGGGCTCGAGGCGTTTGCGCGGGTGCTCGCCGATCCCCGCACGATCGCCGAGGTGCCCTCCGGACCGGACCGGACGGTCTACCAACGCGTCCACCCGCCGCTGGTCGGGCCAATCCTGGAGTTGCTGCAGCTCGGCTACCGCCGAGCCTACGGAGAGACCCTCCCCCTCTCGATCGGGCAGCCTGAGGCCTACCCGTTCGTGGCCTCCTGGCGCGGCGCACCGGCACAATACGAGCCGGGCACCTTCGACCCGGAAGCCGCTGCGATCGAAGTGGACGTCGAGCCCGGTGACGTCCCGGACCACCACGCCGGCATCCTGCCTGCCGAGGCGTCACGGGAACTCTTCGATCTCGGTCGCCGGGTCTGGTTGGAGTTGGATGTGCCGCCGGCCGTGCAGCTGGTCAGCGGCGCCCTCATCGACGGCGCGGCGGTGTGTTGGAACGCCCTGGGTTGCCCGGCGCGATTTGCCAACGATGCCGACTCGGTCGAGATCAGCTTCGTGGCCGGCGCCGGCTGGGCGGACGAGGACGAATTCAGCCTTGGTCGCTGCGTCAACGTCGTCGAACTGGCGGCGCTGCCCACCGACCAGCTGCGCGCGGCCTGCACCTCGCTGGCCGCAGCTGCGATCGTCGATGAGATGGACGAGGACCAGGTCGAACGGCCGACCATCCTCGAACTGGCCCGTCAGTACGCCACCGCGGTGCCCCGAGCCGGACGCGAACGCGTCACCGGTCTGCGCTGATCGTCACCGCGTGGCTAAGTGCGGGCGGCTCGAATCCGCTGATCTCGGCCTGACCTTCATCCCGCGCTCCGGCGCGGTGGGACGTGCTCGCGCCGCCGCCGGGTGACCGCCGCCCGTTCGGCGAGTCGTCCGGGGTCCGGGTATCCGACCTCGACCAAGGTCAGGCCGTGCGCCGGAGCCACGGTCACCTCGCTCGGCCGTTGGGCTTGGTCGAGTAGTCCGGCCGGCCAGTCCACGCCGACCCGGCCTTCGCCCACCGCGACCAACGCCCCGACCAGTGAGCGAACCATCGAGTGGCAGAACGCGTCGGCCTGCGCGGTCACCGTGATGACGGTGCCCACCCGCGCGACGTCGAGTACCTGCAGACCGCGCACCGTCGTCGCACCGACACGGCGCCGGCAGAACGCAGCGAAGTCATGTTCGCCGAGCAGGTGCGCCGCTGCCTCGGCCATCGCGCCGGCGTCCAGGGTGCGCTTCCACGCGACGGTGTCGGCGCGGCGCGAGGGATCCGCCCCGTGCTCGGCATCGGTGAGGCGGTAGACGTAGCGCCGCCACAGCGCGCTGAACCGCGCGTCGAATTCCGGCAACACGGCAGCGGCGGCAGTCACCCGCACGTCCGCCGGCAGTATGCCGTTGAGCCGCCGCAGGGCGGTGCGCTGCGCCACCGCCCAGGACGGTGTCGGTACGTCGAGGTGGGCGACCTGGCCGGTGGCATGTACCCCGGCGTCGGTGCGGCCGGCGACGGTCAGCCGCAGCTCAGGCACCCGCAGCACCGTCGCCAGCGCTTCCTCGACGGTCGCCTGTACCGAACGGCGGCCGGGCTGAGCTGCCCAGCCGGAGAACGCCGTGCCGTCGTAACTCAGGTCCAGCCGGAGACGGGTGAGCCCGCTGGCGCGCGAGGCGGCAGCGGGCTCATCCGGATCGAGCATCTGCCTCAGGCCTTGGTGTCCTCGTCCTCGTCCTCGTCCTCGTCCGCGGAATCCGCAGCGTCGTCAGTCGCGGAATCGGCAGTGTCGTCGTCCGATTCCTCCGCGTCGTCGCCGAGCCCGATCGCGGCCAGGCCGCCTTCGTCCTCGCCGCCCTCGGCAGACTCCTCAGCCGCCTGCGCTTCCACCACTGCGGCGCCGTCGTCAAGATCGTCGTCGTCGACATCCTCGGCAGCGACGGCCGCGGCGGTCGCCGACTCGGACTTGTTCTCCTCGGCGATTTCGCGGGTGCGGCCCTTGGCGGCGCGCCGTCCGGTCGACTTGGTTCCCCGGGCTCGCTCGGCTTCGCGCACCGTCGCCTTGCCCGCCGGCACCGACTCGACGAGCTCGATGACCGCCATCGGCGCGTTGTCGCCCTTGCGCGGGCCGACCTTGATGATCCGGGTGTAGCCGCCCTCCCGCTCGTCGTAGCTCGGGCCGATCTCGGCGAACAGCTTGTGCACCACGTCCTTGTCCCGGATGACCGTCATCACGCGGCGCCGGGCATGCAGATCGCCCTTCTTGGCAAAGGTGATGAGCCGCTCGGCCAGCGGACGGAGCCGCTTCGCCTTCGCCGCCGTCGTCGTGATGCGGTCGTGCTCGAACAGCGAGGTGGCCAGGTTGGCCAGCATCAGCCGCTCGTGCGCCGGGCTGCCGCCGAGGCGGGGACCCTTCGTGGGCGTAGGCATGTCGTGCTCCTCGGTGACCGTAAAGGTCAATCAATGTGATCGGAACTGTTGGTCTTTCGGGGCCCCCGACGAATTTGCGAGCCCCGGGGCGAGCAAATTCGGTGGGGTATTTACAGCTGTTCGGTCTCGGCGAAGTCCTCGCCGTTCTCGAAGTCGTCGCCGTAACTGTCCACCGCCGCAGAGAGATCGAATCCGGGCGGGCTGTCCTTCAACGCGAGGCCGAGGCCGGCCAGCTTGACCTTGACCTCGTCGATCGACTTCGAGCCGAAGTTGCGGATGTCCAACAGGTCCGCCTCACTGCGGCCGACGAGCTCACCTACCGTGTGGATGCCCTCGCGCTTGAGGCAGTTGTACGACCGAACGGTGAGGTCCAGCTCCTCGATCGGCATCGCGAAGGCAGCGATGTCGGCAACCTCGGACGGCGACGGGCCGACGTCGATGCCCTCGGCCTGTTCGTTCAGCTCGCGGAACAGTCCGAACAGCTCGACCAACGTGTGGCCGGCGCTGGCTACTGCGTCGCGCGGGCTGATCGACGACTTCGTCTCGACGTCGACGACCAGCCGGTCGAAGTCGGTGCGCTGCTCGACGCGGGTGGCCTCGACGGCGTAGGTGACCTTCAGGACCGGTGAATAGATCGAGTCGACCGGGATGCGGCCGATCTCCTGGCCGGGCTGCTTGTTCTGCACGGCGGTGACGTAGCCGCGGCCGCGCTCAACGACCAGCTCGATCTCCAGGCGACCCTTCTTGTTGATCGTGGCGATCTTCAGGTCAGGGTTGTGCACGACCACACCGGTCGGCGGCGCGATGTCTGCCGCGGTGACCTCACCGGGGCCCTGCTTGCGCAGATACATGACGACCGGCTCGTCGCTCTCGGAGCTGACGACCAGCTCCTTGAGGTTCAGGATGATGTCGGTGACGTCTTCCTTCACGCCCTCGACGGTGGTGAACTCGTGCAGCACGCCGTCGATGCGGATGCTGGTCACGGCTGCGCCAGGGATGGACGAGAGCAGCGTGCGGCGCAGAGAGTTGCCGAGCGTGTAGCCGAAGCCCGGCTCCAGCGGCTCGATGATGAACTTGCTTCGGCTGTCGGAGATGGTCTCCTCGGACAGCCCGGGGCGCTGAGAGATCAGCACAGTTGGTGCTCCTTCGTGGGTTGTGGGCGACCGCTATATGACGCCCGACAGGTGTGCTATTCGGTTGTCAGTTCTTGGAGTAGAGCTCGACGATCAGCTGCTCCTGCACCGGAATCTCGATCTGCGCGCGCTCCGGCAGCGAGTGCACCAGCACGCGCAGCGTCCCAGGTATGACCTGAAGCCAGGCCGGGACCGGTCGCTCGCCGTGCGTCTCCTTGGCGATCAGGAACGGCGTGGTCTCCAGCGACTTGGGCCGCACGTCGATGATGTCGTAGGCCGAGACTCGGTAGCTGGGCACGTCGACCTTGTGGCCGTTCACCGTGAAGTGACCGTGGCTGACCATCTGGCGCGACTGCCGCCGGGTCTTCGCGATGCCGGACCGGTAGATGACGTTGTCCAGGCGCGACTCGAGAATCTGCAGCAGGTTGTCGCCGGTCTTGCCCTGGCGACGCACCGCCTCCTCGTAGTAGCGGCGGAACTGCTTCTCCAGGACGCCGTAGCTGTACTTGGCCTTCTGCTTCTCCTGCAGCTGCAGGAGGTACTCGCTCTGCTTGATGCGGGCGCGGCCGTGCTGGCCGGGCGGATAGGGGCGACGCTCGAATGCGGCGTCACCACCGACGAGGTCGACATTCAGGCGACGGCTGATGCGGGTCGCCGGACCGGTGTAACGAGCCATGATGTTCTAGATCTCCTCGAAGAAGGGGTTCAGACCCGGCGCCGCTTGGGCGGGCGGCAGCCGTTGTGCGGCTGCGGGGTCATATCGGAGATGGTGCCGACCTCGAGGCCGGCGGCCTGCAACGACCGGATCGCGGTCTCCCGGCCGGAGCCGGGACCCTTCACGAAGACGTCCACCTTGCGCATGCCGTGCTCCTGGGCCTTGCGCGCTGCGCTCTCCGCGGCCATCTGCGCGGCGAACGGAGTCGACTTGCGGGAGCCCTTGAATCCGACGTGCCCGGAGGATGCCCAGGCGATCACGTTGCCGTTCGGGTCGGTGATCGAGACGATCGTGTTGTTGAAGGTGCTCTTGATGTGGGCGTGTCCGTGCGCGACGTTCTTCTTCTCCTTGCGGCGCACCTTCTTGGCGCCCGCCTTACGAGCGGTTCCCGGCATTATTTCTTACCTACCTTTTTCTTACCCGCGATGGTCTTCTTGGGGCCCTTGCGGGTGCGGGCGTTGGTCTTGGTGCGCTGACCGTGGACGGGCAGGCCGCGGCGGTGCCGGACGCCCTCGTAGCAGCCGATCTCCACCTTGCGGCGGATGTCAGCGGCCACCTCGCGACGCAGGTCGCCCTCGACCTGGTAGTTGCCGTCGATGAAGTCGCGCAGCGCGACCAGATCCGAGTCACTCAGATCGCGCGCCCGCAGGTCCGGACTGATGCCGGTGGCCTCGAGCGCCGCCTTGGCGCGGGTACGCCCGACGCCGTAGATGTAGGTGAGAGCGACTTCCATCCGCTTTTCGCGCGGAAGATCCACACCGGAAAGTCGTGCCATGTGGCGAGTTCTCCTAGAACTTCAGCTCGAAGGTGTGGTGCGCAACCGCTCCGCCGAGACTCGGCGGCTCCGGCCTTCGATCCGGAGGTGGACCCGCATCCGGCCTCTCGGCCGCCACGGGCGGGTTACGCGCATGCACCCCGACCGAATCCGGCCGGGCTTGATCTATCTCGTTAGCCCTGGCGCTGCTTGTGGCGCAGGTTCTCGCAGATCACCATGACACGGCCGTGGCGACGGATCACCTTGCACTTGTCGCAGATCGGCTTGACGCTCGGCTTGACCTTCACGGCCTTGCCCTTCCTTACTTCAGTGGCTCTCGACAGCCCAGAGATTGATCAACCATCTGGTGACCAGGAACTCTCCGAAGCCGCGCGAGCGGTCCGACGAGTAGATCGCGCCTGCGATCAACTCGCTTTATTTGTAGCGGTAGACGATCCGCCCGCGGGTGAGGTCGTACGGGGAGAGTTCCACGACGACCTTGTCCTCCGGGAGAATCCGGATGTAGTGCTGGCGCATCTTTCCGCTGATGTGCGCCAGAACCTTGTGCCCGTTGGTCAGTTCCACTCGGAACATCGCGTTGGGCAACGGCTCGACGACACGACCTTCGAACTCGATGGCCCCGTCCTTCTTGGCCATAGCCTCCGCATTCCACACAGGTAAGCACTGCCTCCGGTCGAGGCAGCCATCTGACGCGCTGGCGCCGACCTGAGGGCTCTGATTGCCATCCGCGGCCACAGCGGACACGGCAAAGAGCGGCCTGCGCCTGGTTCAGTGTACGCAAGACCGTCGCGGCCCGCCAAATCACGGGCCCGACCGAGCGCATGGGCGGCAACCCGGCCCGCTCAGCCGGCGGCAGCGGAGAGTTCGACGCCCCGGGCGCCCAGTTCCGCACGGCCGCCGTCGTGCGCCGTCAACACCCACGGGCCGTCGTCCAGGAGGGCAACCGTGTGTTCCCAATGCACGGCAACCGATCCGTCCTCGGTGACGATCGTCCAGCCGTCGGCCAGCTGGCGGATGGCCGGGTCGCCGAGGGTCAGCATCGGTTCGATGGCCAGCGCCATGCCGGCCACCAGTTCCGGCCCGGTCCCGGCGTGTCCGTAGTTGAGGATGTGCGGATCCATGTGCATCGCCGTCCCGATGCCGTGCCCGCCGAACCCCTCAACGATCCCGTAGCCGCCGGACTCGGTGATCGACCGCTCGATGGTGGCGGACACGTCACCCAGGTGCGCCCCCACCGTGATGGCGGCGATCCCGTCCCACAGTGAGCGGCGGCCTGCGTCGTCCAGCTCGACGACGTCCGGGGCGACCTCACCGACCCGGACGGTGACCGCCGCGTCACCGTGCCAGCCCTCGACGATCGCGCCGAAATCGATGGAAATGACATCTCCATCCCGCAACACGTCAGCATCGGTCGGGATACCGTGCACGACCCGGTCGTTGATCGACGCGCAGATGACGCCCGGATAGGGCCCGTTGCCGAGGTCATAGCCGAGAAAGGACGATCGGGCGCCGGCCGTGCGCAGCACGTCCTGGGCGATCGAGTCCAGATCAGCGGTGGAGACGCCGACCGTCGCGGCCCGGCTCATCGCGCCCAGCGCGTCGGCGACGACCAGGCCGGCGCGGCGCATCAGCTGGAAGTCCGCGAGAGACTTGAGTTCGAAGCGGGACCGACGGCGCAGCATCACAGCGGGCCTTGCTCAGGATGCAGCTTCGGCGTACGGCGCCAGAGCCGAGATGGCCCGATCGGTCACGTCCTCGACCGACCCCGTCGCGTCGATGCCGACGAGCTGTCCACGTTTCGCGTAGAACTCCACCAGCGGCGCGGTCTGTTCGACATAGACGTCGAGGCGGTGTCGCACCGTCTCGGCCTTGTCGTCGTCACGCTGGAACAGTTCCCCGCCACAGCGGTCGCAGACGCCTCCGCTGGCTTCGGCGTCGTAACCGACGTGCAGGACGTGCTTGCACTGCCGGCAGGTGCGCCGCCCGGAGAGGCGCCGGACCACCTCGTCGTTGTCGACGATCAGCTCCAGCACCACGTCCAGCGAGTTGCCGAGTTCACCGAGGATGCCGTCCAGTTCGTAGGCCTGCGCCACGTTCCGGGGGAAGCCGTCGAGCAGGAAGCCTGCCGCCGCATCGGGCTCACCCAACCGGTCGCGAACCATCGCGTTGGTGACCTGATCCGGGACGAGGTCTCCGGCGTCCATGTACTTCTTCGCGAGGTTGCCGAGTTCGGTTCCACCAGACACGTTCGCGCGGAAGATGTCGCCGGTGGAAATCTGCGGCACCGAAAACCGCTCGGCAATGAACTCCGCCTGCGTTCCCTTGCCGGCGCCAGGTGGCCCGACCAGAACTAGGCGCATTACCGCAGGAACCCTTCGTAGTTGCGCTGCATGAGCTGGCTCTCGATCTGCTTCACGGTGTCCAGCGCAACGCCCACCATGATCAGCACCGCAGTGCCACCGAACGGGAAGTTCTGGTTGTTCCCGCTGGTGAGGGCAAAGAAGAAGTTGGGCAGCACGGCAATCACGCCCAGGTAGAACGCGCCCGGCCAGGTGATGCGCGACAGCACGAACTGCAGGTACTCGGCGGTCGGCCGGCCAGGCCTGATCCCGGGGATGAAACCGCCGTACTTCTTCATGTCATCGGCGCGTTCCTGCGGGTTGAACGTGATCCCTACATAGAAGAACGTGAAGAACAGAATCAGCAGGAAGTAGATCAGGTTGTGCGTCCAGTCCGACGGGTTGATGAGGTGGTTCTGCACCCATCGCTGTGATGCGGACGTGGTGTTGCCTTGCAGCTGGACGATCAGCTGCGGGATGTAGAGCAGTGACGACGCGAAGATGACCGGGACCACGCCGGCCGCGTTCACCTTCATCGGCAGGTACGTCGACGTCCCGCCGTACATCCTTCGGCCGATCATCTTCTTCGCATATTGCACCGGGATCCGGCGCTGCGCCTGTTCCACGAAGACAACGGCCGCGATGATCGCCAGGCCGAGCGCCAGAATCAGGGTGAAGCCGAAGGCGCCGGCGTTCTTCAGCAGCGTGTTGCCCTCACTGGGGATGCGTGCAGCGATCGAGGCGAACATCAGGACGCTCATCCCGTTGCCGACGCCCTTGTCGGTGATCAGCTCGCCGAGCCACATGATGATGGCGGTGCCGGCGGTCATCGTGATGACCATGGTGGCCAGCTTGAACAGGTCGGTCGGGTTGTAGAGGACGTCCTGGTCGCACCCGGAGAACAATGTGTTCGTCCGGGCCAAGGCGATGAAGCCGGTGGACTGCAGGATCGCCAGCCCGATGGTCAGGTACCGGCTGTATTGCGTCAGCTTCTGCTGACCGGCCTGCCCCTCCTTACGCAGCTGCTCGAAGCGGGGGATCACCACGACCAGCAGCTGGATGATGATGCTGGCGGTGATGTACGGCATGATGCTCAGCGCGAAAACGGAGAGCCGCAGCAACGCCCCGCCGGAGAACAGATTGATCAACGAGTAGACGTCAGCCGAACCGCTCTGGTTCGCCTGCTTCAGGCAGGCGTTGATCGCGTGCGTGTTCGTGTTCGGCGTCGGCACCGACGCGCCGAGGCGGTACAGGATGAGCACACCCAGCGTGAAGAGCAGCTTCTTACGCAGATCGGGCGTTCTGAACGCCGATGCGAATCCGCTGAGCACTGATCCTCCACACTGCTTCGGCCCGGCAGCTGCCGAGTTGTTCGGTTATGCGGTGCGACTGCTGGGCTGCCGGATCGACCTGACGCACGCCACCAGACCCTGGCCGCTCGCGAGCGAGGAAACTCGCTCGGAGCCTAACAGTCCGGGTTCTCGCCGGGCTCGTCAGACCAACGCAGGCCAGTCTTCACCAGGCCTCAGCGCTCGACGACCGATCCGCCGGCAGCGGTGATCTTCTCGCGTGCAGTGCCGGAGAAGGCATCAGCGGTCACTTGCAGCGCGACGCTGCCCAACTCGCCGTTTCCGAGCACCTTCACCGGAAGTCCCTTGCGCACCGCTCCGACCCGGACGAGGTCATCCGGGGACACGTCGCCGCCATCCGGGAACAATTCGGCCAGCCGGGCCAGGTTGACGACCTGGTATTCGGTCCGGAACGGGTTGCGGAACCCCTTCAGCTTCGGCAGCCGCATGTGCAGAGGCAGGTTGCCGCCCTCTCGGCCCAGCGGTACCTGGTAGCGAGCCTTGGTGCCCTTGGTGCCGCGGCCGGCGGTCTTACCGCGCTTGCCGCCCTCGCCGCGACCCACCCGGGTCTTCTTCGTGTGCGAGCCGGGCGCCGGGCGCAGGTGGTGCACCTTCAACGGGGAGTCAGCCATGTCAGTCCACTTCCTCGACGGAGACCAGGTGACGCACGGTGTGCACCATGCCCCGGATCTCCGGTCGGTCTTCCTTCACCACGACGTCGTGCATCCGCTTCAGGCCGAGCGAGCGCAGCGTCTGGCGCTGGTTTTCCTTGTTGCCGATCCCGGAACGGACCTGCGTCACTTTGAGTCTGGCCATGTTTCTCAGGTTCCCTGCCCGGCACGCGCGCGCAGCAGTCCGGCCGGAGCCACGTCCTCGAGCGGCAGCCCGCGCCGGGCGGCTACCTCTTCGGGACGGACCAGCTGCCGGAGCGCGGCGACGGTCGCGTGCACGATATTGATCGGGTTGTCCGAACCGAGCGACTTGCTCAGCACGTCATGGATGCCGGCGCACTCGAGGACAGCACGCACCGGGCCGCCGGCGATGACACCGGTACCCGGGCTGGCCGGCTTCAGCAGCACGACACCGGCAGCAGCCTCGCCCTGCACCGGGTGCGGGATGGTCTGCTGGATGCGCGGCACCCGGAAGAACGACTTCTTGGCCTCCTCGATGCCCTTGGCGATCGCTGCCGGCACCTCCTTGGCCTTGCCGTAGCCGACGCCGACCTGACCGTCGCCGTCCCCGACGACGACCAGAGCGGTGAAGCTGAACCGCCGCCCGCCCTTGACCACCTTGGCGACGCGGTTGATCGTGACGACGCGCTCGAGGTGCGTCGTCTTCTCCCCGCGGCCGCCGTCGCGGCCACCGCGACCGCCGTCACGGCGATCGCCGCCGCCGCTGCGTCCGGATCCGGTACGCGGTGCGCTCATCGGCTTACCTTCATGTCAATCAACCTCATCTGTCGTTGCACTGCATTGCGTTGTGTCTCGGGAGATCTAGAAGTCCAGACCGGCTTCCCGGGCCGCGTCGGCGAACGCCGCGATCCGGCCGGTGTAGGTCGCGCCGCCCCGGTCGAAGACCACCTTGGTGACTCCGGCATCCTTGGCTGCCTCGGCCACCTGGGCACCGAGCGCCTTGGCCTGCGCGGTCTTGTCGCCGTCGGTCGCCTTGTAGGTCGAGCCGGACACGATCGTCGCGCCCTTGCTGTCGTCGACGAGCTGCGCGAACAGGTGCCGCGAGCTGCGGGTGACGACCAGACGGGGACGCTCTGCCGAACCGACCACCTTCTTGCGGACCCGGAAGTGCCGGCGGGACTTGGCGACCCGCCGAGTTGCGGAGATGCCCGCGGAACGGCGGGCCTTCTTCAGAACGCTGGTGGCTGCCATGAGCTACTTACCCGTCTTTCCGGCCTTGCGGCGCACGACCTCACCCTGGTAGCGCACGCCCTTGCCCTTGTACGGGTCGGGCTTGCGCAACTTGCGGATGTTGGCGGCGATCTCGCCGACCTTTTGCTTGTCGATGCCGCTGACCGCGAAACGGGTCGGCGACTCGACGGTGAACGAGATGCCTTCCGGCGCCCTGACGATCACCGGGTGGCTGAACCCGAGCGCGAACTCGAGGTCACTGCCCCGGGCCTGCACGCGGTAACCGGTGCCGAGGATCTCGAGGTTCTTGCGGTAGCCATCGGTGACGCCGACCACCATGTTGTTGATCAGCGTCCTAGACAGGCCGTGCAGCGCCTTCGACTCACGCTCGTCGTCCGGGCGTTGTACCTCGAGCGTGCCGTCGGCCTGGCTGACCGTGATCGGCTCGGCCACGACATGCTCGAGCGTGCCCTTCGGGCCCTTCACGGTGACGAGCTGTCCGTCGATGCTGACATCGACGCCGCTCGGCACGGCGACAGGAAGCTTTCCGATGCGACTCATGGTTTTCCCTACCAGACGTAGGCGAGGACTTCCCCGCCTACTCCACGCTTGGCGGCCTGCCGATCGGTCAGCAGCCCGGATGAGGTGGACAGGATCGCGACGCCCAGCCCGCCCAGCACGCGGGGCAGCCCGGTCGACTTGGCGTAGACCCGCAGACCGGGCTTGGAGACCCGCTTGATGCCGGCGATGCTGCGCTCCCGGTTGGGGCCGTACTTCAGGTCGAGGGTGAGCACCCGGCCGGGCGCGTCCACTGCATCGGCGATGTGAAACCCGCCGATGTAACCCTCCTGCTTGAGGATCTCAGCAATGTGACCCTTCAGCTTGGAGTGCGGCATGACGACCTCGTCGTGGAACGCCGAGTTCGCATTGCGCAGACGGGAGAGCATGTCTGCGATGGGATCTGTCATGGTCATGACGATGACCTGTACCTCTCTCGCGGGGGTTCCCAGTGCTGGATCTCCCAGCTTTGGGCCTGCCGCGAAGCAGTTCTTCCGACCGATCAGTGTGCCTGACCGGCAAAGCAAAGTGTTAATTACCAAGAACTCTTGGTGACACCTGGCAACTGTCCCGCATGGGCCATTTCGCGCAGGCAGATGCGGCAGAGACCGAACTTCTTGTAGACCGCCTGGGAGCGACCGCAGCGCTGGCAGCGGGTGTAACCCCGCACCGCGAACTTCGGCTTGGCGGCCGCCTTGTTGACGAGTGCCTTCTTGGCCATGCTCAGTTCTCCTTGAACGGGAAGCCGAGCGCCCGCAGCAGCGCCCGTCCCTCGTCATCGTTGGCGGCCGTGGTGACGACCGTGATGTCCATGCCGCGCGGACGGTCGATCGAGTCCGGGTCGATCTCGTGGAACATCGACTGCTCGGTGAGACCGAAGGTGTAGTTGCCCTTGCCGTCGAACTGCTTCGGCGACAAGCCGCGGAAGTCACGGATGCGCGGCAGCGCCAGGCTCAGCAAGCGATCCAGGAACTCCCACATCCGATCGCCGCGGAGAGTGACCTTCGCTCCGATCGGTTGGCCTTCGCGCAACTTGAACTGCGCGATGGACACCCGGGCCTTCTGCACCAGCGGCTTCTGGCCGGTGATGAGAGTCAGATCCCGCACCGCGCCGTCCATCAACTTGGCGTCCCGAGCGGCTGCACCGACGCCCATGTTGACCACGATCTTGACCAGGCCCGGGATCTGCATCGCGTTGCCGTAGGAGAACTGCTCCTGCAGCGCGGGGGAGATCTCCTCGCGGTAACGGGTCTTCAGCCGCGGGGTCGGGGCTTGCGTAGCGGTCGTCATTTGATGTCCTTGCCCTTGCTCTTGCGTGAGACGCGCACGTTCTTGCCGGTCTCGTCGTCGCGGCGGTAACCGACGCGGGTGGCCTTGCCGTCGTCATCGACGACCATCACATTGCTCACGTGCACGGAAGCTTCCTGCGTGGTGATGCCGCCGGCCTTCGCACCGCGGCCGGTGGTGGTGAGCTTCTCGTGCTTCTTCACCCGGTTGACGCCCTCGACGATCACCCGATCGGAGTTCGGCACCGCGGCGATGACCTTGCCCTTGACGCCCCGGTCCTTGCCGGCGACGACGAGCACGGTGTCACCCTTCTTGACCTTCATGCTGTACCTCCACGCTCTTCGCGCAAGCGCTCATCGCTGAGTCGCTCCGCGCCTCGCTCGCTGGCGCTCGCTGCGATGCTCACGACTACAACACCTCCGGGGCGAGCGAAATGATCTTCATGAATCTCTTGTCCCGCAGTTCCCGGCCCACCGGGCCGAAGATGCGGGTACCGCGTGGTTCACCGTCGGGGCGGATCAGCACAGCGGCGTTCTCGTCGAAGCGGATGTAGCTGCCGTCGGCGCGACGACGCTCCTTGACCGTCCGCACGATGACGGCCTTGACGACGTCGCCCTTCTTGACGCCGGCGCCGGGCAGCGCGTCCTTGACCGTCGCGACGATGATGTCGCCGATGCCGGCATAGCGCCGACCCGAGCCGCCCATCACCCGGATGCACAAGATCTCCTTGGCACCGGTGTTGTCGGCGACCCTCAGTCGCGACTCCTGCTGAATCACTGTTACTCCCTAGTTCCGTCTCTGCCCTTGCCGCCATCTTGGTGTTGGGCTGGTGACCCGCGACGGGCCGCAGCCGCGCCAACGGATCGCGACTCGATCGCGCCAGCAGCGCGATCGACTCGCTCTATTTCGCCTTTTCGAGGATCTCGACGACGCGCCAGCGCTTGGTCGCCGACAGTGGCCGGGTCTCCATCAGCAGAACGCGATCGCCGATGCCACAGTCGTTGGCCTCGTCGTGCGCCTTCAGCTTGCTGGTGCGACGGATGACCTTGCCGTAGAGCGGGTGCTTGACCCGGTCCTCGACAGCGACCACCACGGTCTTCTCCATCTTGTCGCTGACCACCAGACCCTCGCGGGTCTTGCGGAAGGAGGAACGCAGTGCGTTCTCGGTCTCAGCGGTCTGGTTCTCACTCATGGTTTGCCTCTTTCGGGGTCCCCGCGGAAACGCGGAGTGCTTTCTGCGAAGCGCTTTCGTGGGGTGATCTCACTCATGCAACATCACCTTCAGTGGGAGCGACCGACAGGCCGAGCTCACGCTCACGCAGGATCGTGTAAATCCGTGCGATGTCGTGACGCACAGCGCGCAGTCGCCGGTTGTTGTCGAGCTGCCCGGTGGCCATCTGGAAGCGCAGGTTGAACAGCTCTTCCTTGGCCTCGGACAGGCGCGTGCCGAGCTCGTCGTCGTGCAGCTCGCGCAACTCGTTCGTGATCGCGCTCATGTCAGTCACCCACTTCCCGGGTCACGATGCGGCACTTCATCGGCAGTTTGTGGATGGCGCGGGTCAGCGCCTCGCGAGCGGTGCGCTCGTCCGGGAACGAGAGCTCGAACAGCACCCGGCCCGGCTTGACGTTCGCCACCCACCACTCCGGCGAGCCCTTACCGGAACCCATCCGGGTCTCAGCCGGCTTCTTGGTCAGCGGGCGGTCCGGGTAGATGTTGATCCAGACCTTGCCGCCACGTCGGATGTGCCGGTTGATGGCGATACGCGCTGACTCGATCTGCCGGTTGGTCACGTACGCCGGCTCCAGCGCCTGGACGCCGTACTCACCGAAGGCCACCTTGGTGCCGCCGGTGGCGGCACCGGTGCGGTGTGGGTGGTGCTGCTTGCGGTGCTTGACTCGCCGTGGGATGAGCATGGCTCAGCTCTCCTCTGGGGAAGCGGTCGGCTGCTCGGCAGCCGGTGCCTCGGTGGTGGTGTCTGGTGCCGGCGCGTCGGGTGCCGGTGCGTCGACCGCCTCGGCGGCCTGCACCGCGTCGGTGACCGGCGCTTCGACGGCAGCGGTCTCGTCCGAGGTGGGCGCTGCGGCTTCGACCGAACTCTGCAGATCGGGCTCGACAGTGGGCTCGGCCGGTTCGGCCTGCGGTGAGGACGCTGCGCGTCCAGCCTCGGTGGAGACGGCCGTGGTGCCCTGCGAACCCGAGCGACGGGGTCGTGCCGCCGGGCGCTCGCGACGCTGGCGCAGCACCTCCGCAGCAGCAGCCGCTTCCCGCTCGGCGCGCGAACCGGTGGGCACCTCGCCCTTGTAGATCCATACCTTCACGCCGATACGGCCGAAGGTCGTCTTGGCCTCGTAGAAGCCGTAGTCGATGTTCGCCCGCAGCGTGTGTAGCGGCACCCGTCCTTCGCGGTAGAACTCCGAGCGGCTCATCTCCGCGCCACCGAGGCGGCCCGAGCACTGCACCCGGATGCCCTTGACGCCGGGGCTCTTGAGCGTCGACTGCATGCTCTTGCGCATCGCGCGACGGAAGCTCACCCGGTTGCTGAGTTGCTCGGCGACGCCCTGCGCCACCAGCTGCGCGTCACCTTCGGGGTTCTTCACCTCGAGGATGTTCAGCTGCACCTGCTTGTTGGTCAGCTTCTCCAGCTCGCCACGGATGCGGTCGGCCTCGGCGCCACGGCGGCCGATGACGATTCCCGGACGAGCGGTATGGATGTCCACCCGGACCCGGTCGCGGGTGCGCTCGATCTCCACCTTGGAGATGCCGGCGCGCTCCATGCCCTTGCCCATCAGCCGGCGGATCGCCACGTCTTCCTTGACGTACTCGGCGTACTGCTTGTCGGCGAACCAACGGCTCTTCCAGTCCGTGGAAATGCCGAGGCGAAACCCGTTGGGGTTGACCTTCTGACCCATCAGCGGGTCCGTCCCTTCTTCTCGGACTTGTCGTCGGCCTTGCCGGCCGACTTCTCAGCCGTGGCCTTACTGGCCGTTGCCTTGCTGGCCGTTGCCTTGCTGGCCGTTGCCTTGCTGGCGGTTGCCTTGCTGGCCGACGACTTCGCGGCCTTGGCCGGCTTCGCCTTGGCCGGGGTCGCCTTCGTGGCTGACCTCGTCGCAGCGGCCTTCTTGGCCGGAGGGCGCCGGGTCTCCCGCTCGACGCTTTCGACCTCGATCGTGATGTGGCTGGTGCGCTTGCGGATGCGGAATGCCCGACCCTGGGCGCGCGGCCGGAACCGGTTCATCGTCGGGCCCTCGTCGACGTAGGCGCGCGAGACGAACAGGGTGTCCCCGTCGAGGGAGAAGTTGTGCTCGGCGTTGGCGATGGCACTGGCCAGCACCTTGGCCACCGGCTCGCTGGCTGCCTGCGGCGCGAACTTCAGCACCGAGAGCGCCTCCTTCGCGGGCAGGTCGCGGATGAGTTCGACGACGCGCCGCGCCTTCATGGGCGTGACGCGCACGTAGGTGGCACGCGCGAATGCGGTGCGGACCTCGTCCTCGTCGATCGTGTTGGCTGCCATTGCCTCTGCTTCCTCTTCTAACCCTTGCTCGTGGTGGTTCTTGTCAGGCCCGACGGGCGCGGCGGTCGTCCTTGATGTGCCCGCGGAACGTGCGCGTCGGTGCGAACTCGCCGAGCTTGTGCCCGACCATGCCCTCGGTGACGAACACCGGGACGTGCTTGCGGCCGTCGTGCACGGCGATCGTGTGCCCGAGCATGTCCGGGATGATCGTCGAGCGGCGCGACCAGGTCTTGATCACGTTCTTGGAGCCCTTCTCGTTCTGGACGTCCACCTTCTTGAGCAGGTGGTCGTCCACGAAGGGACCCTTCTTCAGACTGCGTGGCATTTACATCAATCCCTTGTCTTCATGATTCGGCTCCGCGCCTCACTTAACGCTTCTTGTTGGTGCGGCGACGGCGGACGATCATCGAGTCGCTGGCCTTGTGGCGACGGGTACGGCCTTCCGGCTTGCCAGCCGGGTTCACCGGGTGCCGACCGCCGGAGGTCTTGCCTTCGCCACCACCGTGCGGGTGATCCACCGGGTTCATCGCAACGCCGCGGACGCTGGGGCGCTTGCCCTTCCAGCGCATCCGCCCGGCCTTGCCCCAGTTGATGTTCGACTGCTCGGCGTTGCCGACCTCGCCGACGGTGGCGCGGCAGCGCACGTCGACGTTGCGAATCTCGCCGGAGGGCATCCGCAACTGCGCGTGCGCACCCTCCTTGGCGACCAGCTGAACGCTGGCCCCCGCCGAGCGGGCGATCTTGGCACCGCCACCGGGACGCAACTCGATCGCGTGCACCACGGTGCCGACCGGGATGTTGCGCAGCGGCAACGCGTTACCCGGCTTGATGTCCGCGCTCGCACCGTTCTCGATCCGGTCACCCTGCTTCAGCAGCCGGGGCGCCAGGATGTAGCGCTTCTCGCCGTCGGCGTAATGCAGCAGGGCGATCCGGGCAGTCCGGTTCGGGTCGTACTCGATGTGCGCGACCTTGGCCGGCACGCCGTCCTTGTCGTCACGACGGAAGTCGATGACCCGGTAGGCGCGCTTGTGACCGCCACCCTGGTGCCGGGTGGTGATCCGGCCGGTGTTGTTACGACCGCCCTTGTTGTGCAGCGGGCGGACCAGTGACTTCTCCGGCTCGGAGCGCGTGATCTCGGCGAAGTCGGCGACACTGGAGCCACGTCGGCCCGGGGTCGTCGGCTTGTACTTGCGAATTGCCATGAGTGGTCAGTCCCTCAGCTCGCCGGCCCGCCGAAGACGTCAATGCGGTCACCGTCACGCAGGGTGACGATGGCGCGCTTGACGCTGCGACGCTGGCCGTATCCGAATCGGGTCCGCTTGCGCTTGCCCTGCCGGTTGAGGGTGTTCACGTCGGTGACCTTGACGTTGAACACCTTCTCCACGGCAATCTTGATCTGGGTCTTGTTGGCCTGCGGGTGGACGTCGAAGGTGTACTTGTTCTCGTCCAGCAGGCCGTAGCTCTTCTCCGAGATCACCGGAGCGAGCAAGACGTCGCGGTGGTTGTCGAACATCAGGAGTCATCCTCTTCACTGGCATCGTCGCGCTGCGACGGCGGCAGCTCGAAGCCCGCGGCCTCAGCGGCCTCGGCGGTCTTGAACCACACCTCAGGGATGGTGCGGTCGTAGAACGGGCTGTCCGGGACGTGGTACAGCTTCGAACTCGCGTTGCCCTTGATGGGGTACCCCTCGGGCTGCTCGTCGCCTTCGATCGGCAGGTGCGAGTCCGGGCCGTAGTCCGGCGCGGCATCCTCGGCGGCGTCTTCGGCTGCGGCGTCCTCCGGGCTGTCGGCGACCTTCTTGGCGGCAGCCTTCTTGGTCGCTTTCGCCGGCTTCTTGTCCTCGTCGGCATCGTCCTCGTCGGCATCGGCGGACGTGTCTACCTTCGCCGCGGCCTTCTTGGCAGCTGCCTTCTTGGCCGGCTTCTTCTGCGCCTCGACCTCGGTGATGACCAGTTCCGCGCCGTCCGCGCGGGCTGCGACGAATTCGCGCAGCGCCCCTTCGGTGAAGACCACGTCGTCGCTGATCAGCACGTCGTAGGTGTTGAGCTGGCCCGCGTCGAGAATGTGCACGGCAGTGAGGTTGCGCAGGCTCAACCAGGTCTGCGCGTCGTCGGCACCGACCACGACAAGGACGTTCTTCGCCGACGTGATCTCGGCCAGGGCGGTCGCGGCGGCCTTCGTCGACGGCGTGTCGCCGGTGACGAGGCTGGAGACGACATGAACCCGGCCGGCGCGGGCCCGATCGGAGAGGGCACCGCGCAGGGCGGCCGCCTTCATCTTCTTGGGGGTGCGCTGCTCATAAGTACGCGGCGTCGGGCCGTGCACCACGCCGCCGCCGGCGAACTGCGGCGCCCGGGTGGAGCCCTGCCGGGCCCGGCCGGTGCCCTTCTGCCGGTACGGCTTGCGGCCACCGCCGCGGACCTCGGCCCGCGTCTTCGACGACGCGGTGCCCTGCCGGGCCGCGCCCAGCTGGGCAACAACGACCTGGTGGATGAGCGACACGTTGGTCTTGGCGTCGAACAACGCGGCAGGCAGTTCCACCACGCTCGTCGACTCGGTGTCCTCGGCGGGGGTGTGAATAGTTACGGCGGTCATGCGCGCTCAGCCCCCTTCACTGCGGTGCGGACCATCACGACGGCACCCTTCGGGCCGGGGATGGCGCCCTTGATGAGCAGCAGCCCGCGCTCGGCATCCACCTTGTGCACCCGCAGGTTCATGGTGGTTTGCGTGACGTGGCCCATCCGGCCGGCCATCCGCAAACCCTTGAACACCCGTCCCGGCGTGGAGCAGCCACCGATGGAGCCCGGCGCGCGGTGCTTGCGCTGCACGCCGTGCCCGGCACCCAGGCCCTTGAAGCCGTGCCGCTTCATGACGCCCGCGGTTCCCTTGCCCTTCGTGGTGCCGGTGACGTCGACCTCGGAGCCGGACTCGAACACGTCGGCGCCCAGTTCCTGCCCGACCTCATAACCGTCGATGGCGTCGGTGCGCAACTCCATGACGTGCCGGCGTGGTGTCACGCCGGCAGCCTTGAAGTGCCCGGCAACCGGACGGTTGACCTTGCGTGGGTCGATGCGGCCGAAGCCGAGCTGGACGGCGGTGTACCCGTCCTTCTCCACGGTGCGGATCTGGGTGACGACGCAGGGCCCAGCCTTGACGACGGTCACCGGGATCATCCGGTTGTTGTCGTCGAAGACCTGAGTCATGCCGAGTTTCTCGCCCAGCACGCCGCGCAGCTCACGCCGCTGCGCGCCCTGCACGCTCAATGCGCCATGCTCGCTCCGCGAGACGTCGCTCGGTGACGAATTAGTCATTGCCTTGGCTCTCGCTATCCACGTATCAGAACTACTGGATGTTGACGTCGACGCTGGCCGGTAGGTCGATGCGCATCAGCGCGTCCACCGTCTTCGGCGTCGGGTCGAGAATGTCGATCAGCCGCTTGTGGGTCCGCATCTCGAAGTGCTCGCGGCTGTCCTTGTACTTGTGCGGCGAACGGATGACGCAATAGATGTTCTTCTCCGTCGGCAGCGGTACCGGACCGACCACCCGGGCACCCGTGCGGGTGACCGTCTCGACGATCTTGCGCGCGCTGGCGTCGATCGCCTCGTGGTCGTAGGCCTTGAGCCGGATGCGGATCTTCTGTCCCGCCATGCTGGCTTCCTCAATCCTTCTCGTCGTTCAGGTTCGGGCCCTCGGCTGCGCCGGGGCAGTAGTCGGGCCGCACCCGAAGGTGCGGCCCAACCGACTTATTTGCTGATCTTGGTGACGCGTCCCGCGCCGACGGTGCGGCCGCCTTCGCGGATCGCGAAGCGCAGGCCTTCCTCCATGGCGATCGGCTGGATCAGCTCGACCGACATCTCGGTGTTGTCGCCCGGCATGACCATCTCGGTGCCCTCGGGGAGGGTCACCACACCGGTCACGTCGGTGGTGCGGAAGTAGAACTGCGGGCGGTAGTTGTTGAAGAACGGCGTGTGCCGGCCGCCCTCGTCCTTCGAGAGGATGTAGACGTTCGCCTCGAAGTTGGTGTGCGGCGTCGTGGTACCCGGCTTGATGACAACCTGGCCGCGTTCGACGTCCTCCCGCTTGATGCCACGAAGCAGCAGGCCGACGTTCTCACCGGCCTGGCCCTCGTCGAGCAGCTTGCGGAACATCTCGATGCCGGTGACCGTGGTGGTCTGCTTCTCCGGGTGGATGCCGACGATGTCGACGGTCTCGTTCACCTTGAGGATGCCGCGCTCGATACGGCCGGTGACGACCGTGCCACGACCGGTGATCGTGAAGACGTCCTCGACAGGCATGAGGAACGGCTTCTCGGTGTCACGCTCGGGCTGCGGGATCGCGTCGTCGACAGCGTTCATCAACTCCATGATCTTCTCGCCCCACTCGGCATCACCCTCGAGCGCCTTCAGCGCCGAGACCTTGACGATCGGTGCGTCGTCGCCCGGGAACTCGTACTGGTTCAGCAGCTCGCGGACCTCGAGCTCGACGAGCTCCAGGATCTCGTCATCCACGTCGGGGCTGTCGCACTTGTTCAGCGCAACCACGATGTAGGGAACGCCGACCTGGCGGGCCAGGAGCACGTGCTCCTTGGTCTGCGGCATCGGGCCGTCGGTGCCGGACACGACCAGGATCGCGCCGTCCATCTGGGCCGCGCCGGTGATCATGTTCTTGATGTAGTCGGCGTGCCCGGGGCAGTCGACGTGCGCATAGTGGCGCTTCTCGGTCTGGTACTCGATGTGCGCGATCGAAATCGTGATACCGCGCTGCCGCTCCTCAGGCGCCTTGTCGATCTGGTCGAACGCCTCGGTGCTCGGGTTCAGCTCCGGGTACTTGTCGTGCAGCACGCGCGAGATCGCCGCGGTCAGCGTCGTCTTGCCATGGTCGATGTGACCAATCGTGCCGATGTTGACGTGCGGCTTGGTCCGCTCGAACTTCGCCTTCGCCACTGTGGATCCCTTCCCTCTTTGGGTAGTACCGGTCTTCTAGGTCCGGCTGTTTTGACTGTTGTCTTGAAACTCTGGGTTACTCGCCGTTCACCTTCGCGATGCTCACTCGCCGTTCACCTTCGCGATGATCTCCTTGGCCACGTTGCCGGGCACCTCGGCGTACTTCTCGAATTGCATCGAGTAGCTGGCGCGGCCCTGCGTCTTGCTGCGCAGGTCCCCGACATAGCCGAACATCTCCGACAGCGGCACCAATGCCTTCACGACGCGGTTGCCACCGCGCTCCTCCATGGCCTGGATCTGGCCACGGCGCGAGTTCAGGTCGCCGATGACGTCGCCCATGTTTTCCTCGGGGGTGGTCACCTCGACGGCCATCATCGGCTCGAGCAGAGCCGGATCCGCCTTCCGTGCGGCGTTCTTGAACACGATCGATCCCGCGATCTTGAACGCCATTTCGGAGGAGTCGACGTCGTGGTAGCCACCGTCGAGCAGTGTCATCCGGACGCCCACGAGCGGGTAGCCGGCCAGGATGCCGTATTGCATGGCCTCCTGCGCGCCGGCGTCCACCGACGGAATGAACTCCTTGGGGATGCGGCCACCGGAAACGGCGTTGACGAACTCGTAGGTGGGCCCGTCCGACGTCATCTCCATCGGCTCGAGCTTGATCTGCACCTTGGCGTACTGGCCGGAGCCACCCGTCTGCTTCTTGTGGGTGTAGTCCTCGCGCTCCACGACGCGGCGGATCGTCTCGCGGTAGGCCACCTGCGGCTTTCCGACGTTCGCCTCGACGCGGAACTCGCGGCGCATCCGGTCGACCAGGATCTCGAGGTGCAGCTCGCCCATCCCCTTGATGATGGTCTGGCCGGTCTCTTCGTCCTGCTGGACCTGGAAGGTCGGGTCTTCTTCAGCAAGCTTCTGGATCGCGACGCCCAGCTTCTCCTGGTCGCCCTTGGTCTTCGGCTCGATCGCCACGTTGATGACCGGGTCCGGGAACGTCATGGACTCCAGCACGATCGGCTTCTGCGGATCGGACAACGTGTCGCCGGTCGTGGTCTGCTTCAGCCCGGCGACGGCGATGATGTCGCCCGCGCCGGCGCGCGGCAACTCCTCACGCTTGTTCGCGTGCATCTGATAGATCTTGCCGATGCGCTCCTTGCGATCCTTCGTGGAGTTCAGGACCTGCGCCCCGTTCTCGACGACGCCGGAGTAGATGCGTACGTAGGTGAGCTTGCCCAGGTGCTGGTCGGTGGCGATCTTGAACGCCAACGCCGCCAGCGGCTCGGACTCGTCAGGGTGCCGCTCGGCAAGGGTCTCGCCGTCTTGCAGCAGGCCGGTCACCTCGCCGACGTCCAGTGGCGAGGGCAGGTAGTCCACCACCGCGTCGAGCAGCGGCTGGACGCCCTTGTTCTTGAACGCGGATCCGGTGAGCACCGGGTTGATCAGGTCGGCCAGGGTGGCCCGACGGATAGCCGCCTTCAACATCGGGACGGTCAGGTCCTCGTCGGCGAGGTACGCCTCCGCGATCTCGTCGTCGACGTCGGCGAGGGTCTCGATGAGCTTCTGGCGCCACTCGGCAGCCTGATCGGCGAGGTCGGCGGGGATCTCCTCCACCGTGTAGTCCTCACCCATCTGGGTCTCGCCGCGCCACACCAACGCACGCATTCCGAGCAGGTCGACGACGCCGATGAAATCGGACTCGTTGCCGATCGGGATCTGCAGGACCAGCGGGGTGGCATTGAGCCGGTCGATCATCATCTGCACGCAGCGGAAGTAGTCCGCGCCGGTGCGGTCCAGCTTGTTGACGAAGCACATCCGCGGCACGGAGTACTTGTCGGCCTGCCGCCACACCGTCTCGGTCTGCGGCTCCACCCCGGCAACACCGTCGTAGACGGCGACCGCGCCGTCCAGCACGCGCAGGTTGCGCTCCACCTCGACGGTGAAGTCGACGTGCCCAGGAGTGTCGATCAGGTTGATGGTGTGGTCTTTCCACTCACACTTCGTCGCGGCAGACGTGATCGTGATGCCACGCTCCTGCTCCTGCTCCATCCAGTCCATGACGGCGGCACCGTCGTGCACCTCACCGATCTTGTACGTAATGCCGGTGTAGAAGAGGATGCGCTCGGTCGTGGTGGTTTTGCCCGCGTCGATATGCGCCATGATCCCGATGTTCCGGGTCTTGGACAGGCGTGCGGTTACAGACATCTGCTTCTCGTGTCTCTCGTCTTGGTTCTGTGTATTCGGGGCCCCCGCAGAGTTTTCGAGCCGCTAGGCGAGAAAACTCGGTGGGGTCTTTACCAGCGGTAGTGCGCGAACGCCTTGTTGGATTCGGCCATCTTGTGCATGTCCTCGCGCCGCTTGACGGCGGCGCCGAGCCCGTTGCTGGCGTCCAGCAGCTCGTTCATCAGGCGCTCGGTCATCGTCTTCTCGCGACGTTGCCGGGAGAACCCCACCAACCAGCGCAGCGCCAACGTGGTGCTGCGGCTCGGGCGGACGTCGACCGGTACCTGGTAGGTGGCGCCACCGACGCGGCGGCTCTTCACCTCGATGGCCGGCTTCACGTTTTCCAGGGCGCGCTTCAACGTGATCACCGGGTCGGCGCCGGACTTCTCGCGGCAGCCTTCCAGGGCGCCGTAGACGATGCGCTCGGCGACCGAGCGCTTGCCTTCCATCAGCACCTTGTTGACCAGCTGGGTGACCAACGGCGAGGCGTACACCGGGTCGACGACGAGCGGCCGACGCGGGGGCGGTCCCTTGCGGGGCATTAGCGCTTCTCCTTCTTCGCGCCGTACAGGCTGCGGGCCTGCTTGCGGCCGCGGACGCCCTGGGTGTCCAGAGTGCCGCGGATGATCTTGTACCGGACGCCCGGGAGGTCCTTCACGCGACCGCCTCGGACGAGCACGATCGAGTGCTCCTGCAGGTTGTGGCCCACGCCGGGGATGTAGGCGGTGACCTCGATGCCCCCGGTCAGCTTCACCCGAGCCACCTTGCGCAGCGCCGAGTTCGGCTTCTTGGGGGTAGTCGTGTAGACGCGAGTGCAGACTCCGCGGCGCTGGGGCGAGCCCTTCAGCGCGGGCGTCTTCGTCTTCGCGATCTTGTCCTGCCGGCCCTTGCGGACCAGCTGCTGGATCGTAGGCATGCGGCCTGCAATCTCCCTTGCTCGTCTCGTACCCGGTCTCGCCAGCCCATCCCGGCCGGGATCGGCGTGTTCCTGCGTCGCTCTGTACGTGTCTCTATCGGTCCTGCCGTGTGCATTTCGCACGTACTTGCTGTGCTCCGTGCCGGCCGCCGGTCCACGCGGTCGGGTGTGTCGCGCCCGGTCCGCAGGGCAGCCCGGAGGCCATCGGTCTGCACGGTGTTCTCGTCCACCGCTGCGGTACGTAGCACCTGGGCCGTTAGGCCGTCTGGCTCCACGCCACCCGCGAGCACGAGTCGATACCCGGGTTTCCCCAGGCACAGCTGACCACAATACCCGCGCAACGCGCCCCGGGCAAAAGCTGTGCTCATGATCGCCTAGTCGGTTGTCTCGCGGGCCCTCGCGCGCTCGGGCCCACTCGAAACCGACAGACACCTCGCTTCGCTCGGCCGCAAGCTCGCTGGCGCTCGCGCGGGCGATCGGCTCTTCGCGCGAGCGCTCATCGCCGTGTTCACGATCGCCTGATCGGTTGACTCGCGCTGACCCTCGCTTCGCTCGGGCCAACACTCGCAACCGATACCTCGCTTCGCTCGGCCGCAAGCTCGCTGGCGCTCGCGCGGGCGATCTGCTCTTCGCGCGAGCGCTCATCGCGTTGTCGGCTCGGTGGCGTCACCGTGAGTCACTGGCGCTCGCGCGAGCGCTCATCGCCAGTCCGTCCGCGACCGGTGGGATGGCGGGACGTGCCCGTTGGGCGGGTTGGCTGTGCCCGGTTGTGCCGGGGTGTTGCGCACGCCACACCGCAGGGTCATCGTCGCTGATGTGACCAGCCCCCTGCCTGCCGTCCGCTCGAAGCGAGCTCGCTGATGATCGTCACGATCACGGCCAACCCGTCGCTGGATCGGACCTATCAGCTCGACAGCCTGCAACCTGGTGCGGTGAACCGGGCCCGCCGGGACACCGTGGAAGCCAGCGGCAAAGGCGTGAACGTGTCCCGCGTCCTCGCCGCGGCCGGGATAGCGACCCTGGCGGTGACGATGGCCGGCGGCCCGGAAGGTGAGCAGCTGGTCCGGCTGCTGGCGGCGGAGTCGGTACCGCACCGGGCGCATCGCGCCGGCGCACCCACCCGGACCAACATCACGGTTCTCGGCCCGGCCGGCGTGACCACCAAGATCAACGCGGCCGGTGCGCCGCCCACCGTCGGCGACCTCGACGCGTTGCTCGACCTGGCCGCCGGGTGCATCGCTCCGGGCGACTGGCTGGTGGTGGCCGGAACGGAGCCGCCCGGGCCGTACCGGCTCACCGAGCGGGCCATCGCCGTAGCCCACGCCGCCGGCGCCCGCGTGGCCGTCGACACCTCCGGTCCCGCGCTGGGCGCTGCGCACGGTGCCGGCGCCGATCTCCTCGCGCCCAACAACGCGGAACTGGCCGCGCTGCTCGGCGACCGCGCGAGCCCGATCCCCGACCCGGTGCAGCGCGCGGTGGCCGACGCTCGAAGCCTGATCGGCGCAGCCGACGCCCCGGCGATGCTGGTCAGCCTGGGCGAGCACGGCGCGATCTACGCGGCCGGCAGGGCCGCCTGGCACGCCGTGGCACCCACTGTCGTGCCGGCCAACACCGCCGGGGCGGGCGACGCGCTGCTGGCCGGGTTCCTCGCCGGCGCCGGCGATATCCCGGCCCGGCTGGCCCGCGCGGTCGCCTGGGGCACCGCGGCCTGCCTGCTACCCGAAACGGCCGGCGACGTCTCGCCGGCCGATCCGAGCACGGTCCGGGTGCGCGCGGTGCCTGCCGCGAACAGCCCGGAACCGGCCCCGTCCCGTGACGAACAGGAGGCTTCGTGAAGCGGCTACGCAGGACATCCAGGGGTGTGGTCCTCACTGTGTGCGCCGGGCTGGTGGCAACCGGCCTGAGCGCCTGCGGCGGGTTCGGCGGCACCGGCGGCGGCAAGAACTCGATCAACGTGCTGATGGTGAACAACCCGCAGATGGTCGACATCCAGAAGCTCACCAGCCAGTACTTCACCAAGAAGACCGGAATCAAGGTGAACTACACGGTCCTCCCGGAGAACGACGTTCGCGACAAGATCAGCCAGGAGCTGTCCAGCCAGGCCGGCATCTACGACGTGTCGACGATCTCGAACTACGAAGTGCCCTTCTACGCCAAGGCCGGCTGGCTCACGCCGCTGGATTCGTACCTGAAGAACCCGTCCCAGGGATTCGACCCGAGCCAGCCGTTCGACCAGAGCGACATCTTCCCCGGCATGACCAAGTCCCTGTCGGCGGCCGACGGCAAGCTCTACGCCGAACCGTTCTACGGTGAATCGTCCTTCCTGATGTATCGCAAGGACGTCTTCGCGCAAAAGGGCCTGACGATGCCAGCGCACCCCACCTGGCAACAGGTCGCTGATCTCGCGGCCAAGGTCGACCACGCACAGCCGGGTATGCGCGGCATCTGTCTGCGCGGCCAGGTCGGCTGGGGTCAGGTATTCGCTCCGCTGACCACCGTCGTGAACACCTTCGGCGGTACCTGGTACGACAAGGGCTGGAACGCCCAGGTGGACGCGCAGCCGTTCAAGGATGCGGTCAACTTCTACGTCAACCTGGTCCGGCGGCACGGCGAGGCGGGCGCCCCGCAATCCGGCTTCACCGAATGCCTCACCGCACTGGAGACCGGCAAGACCGCGATGTGGTACGACGCCACCTCCGCGGCCGGTTCGCTGGAGAGTTCTCCCAACAAGGGGAAGTTCGGCTACGTCGCCGCACCGGTCGTGAAGACCAAGACTTCCGGATGGCTGTACGCCTGGTCGTGGGCGATCGAACACGCCAGCGACAAGAAGTCCGACGCATGGAAGTTCATTTCCTGGGCGTCCAGCAAGCAGTACGAGCAACTCGTCGGTCAGAAGCTGGGCTGGGCGAGCGTGCCGGCCGGCAAGCGGCAGTCCACCTACGCCAACCCGGACTACCAGAAGTCGGCAGCGGCCTTCTACCAGCCGACCGAGGAAGCCATCAAGGCTGCCGACCCGGCCAACCCGGGGGTGCAGGCCCGTCCGGTGCCCGGCATCCAGTTCATGGACTTCCCCGAGTTCGCCGCGATGGCCACCACGGTCTCGCAATACATCAGCACTGCGATTGCCGGCCAGATGAGCGTCAATACGGCGCTGAAGAAGGGTCAGCAAGTCGCGGCCCGGGTCGGAAAGGACTACAAGTCATGACCGCCACTTTGGACCGGCCGCCCTCGGCGGCGGCACAGCCGGGGCCAGGGACTCAGTCAGCTGCGCTGCGCCGCTCGTCGAACTGGGCCAGGCGAGCGCCGTTGATGCCGGCGCTGGTCTTCATGATCATCGTGACGCAGTTGCCGTTCGTGGCGACGCTGGTCATCTCGTTCCTGCGCTGGAACGCACTGCGACCCGAGCTCGGCAAGAAGTGGACCGGCTTCGGCAACTACTCCAGCGTGCTGAGCGACCCCGACTTCCGGTCCTCGATCTACTTCACCGTCCTGCTGACCGTGGTCGTCGTGCTGGTCAGCCTGTTCCTCGGGCTGTTGCTGGCGCTGTTGCTGGACCGGCAGTTCCGGGGCCGCGGCGTGGTTCGCACGATGCTGATCGCTCCGTTCCTCGTGGTTCCGATCGCCAGTGCGCTGCTCTGGAAGCACGCGATCTTGAACCCGGTCTACGGCGCGTTCAACAGCACCCTGTCGGTGGTCTGGAAGTGGTTCGGGTCCAGTCATCCGCCGCAGCCGGACTGGCTCACCGACCACCCGAAGCTGGCGGTGGAGATGACGTTGATCTGGCAGTGGACACCATTCATGATGCTGATCCTGCTGGCCGGACTGCAGAGCCGGCCCGCCGATGCGGTCGAGGCCGCGAACATGGACGGCGCGTCCGCCTGGCAGATCTTCCGGTTCCTCACCCTGCCGCACCTGCGCCAGTACCTCGAGCTGGGCGGCCTGCTCGGCTCGATCTACGTGGTACAGAACTTCGACGCGGTCTTCACGATCACGTCCGGTTCGCAAGGCACCGCGAACCTTCCGTACAGCATCTACAACATCTTCTTCACCGCGCATGACTACGGCCGGGCGTCCGCGGCCGGGGTCATTGTGGTGATCGCCTCGATCCTGCTCGCCACCTTCGCCCTGCGCGTGGTGTCTTCACTGTTCGAGGAGGGCGGCAAGTGACTTCCGTACCGCCACCTCCCCTCATCGTTGGGAGCTCCCGATGACTGCCGCCGCTGCCGATACTCGTCCGTCCGAGCGCGAACTGGACGCGACCGCGGGTCGCGATGTGCCGACGAAGCGCCGCCGCGAGGGAAACCTCTGGGGACTGCTGGCATGGGTCGTCGGCCTGCTGTTCGTGCTGCCGGTGCTGTGGATGGTGTGGTTGTCGTTCCACACCGAAACTGACGCGTCGGCCAACCCGCCCAAGTTCACCGCACCGCTCACCGTGCAGGGATACCGAGACTTCTTCAGCGGTGGGCAGAGCCCGTGGCCGTCGCTGTTCAACTCACTGGCGGCCAGCGTCACGTCGACGATCCTGGTGCTGCTGCTGTCCATCCCGGCCGCCTACGCCCTGTCGATCCGGCCGGTCAAGAAGTGGACCGACGTGATGTTCTTCTTCCTGTCCACCAAGATGTTGCCGGTCGTCGCCGGACTGCTGCCGGTCTATTTGATCTCGCAGAAGCTGGGCCTGCTGGACAACATCTGGCTGATGATCATCCTGTACGCGTCGATGAACCTGCCGATCGCGGTGTGGATGATGCGCTCCTTCCTCGCCGAGGTGCCGGTCGAAATGCTGGAAGCGGCAGCGATCGACGGGGCGAACCTGATCACCATCCTGCGCAAGATCGTGGCACCGGTGGCCATGCCGGGCATCGCGGCGACCTCGCTGATCTGCTTCATCTTCAGCTGGAACGAGTTGCTGTTCGCCAAGGTGCTCACCGCCGTCGTCGCGCAGACCTCGCCGGTCTTCCTGACCGGGTTCATCACCAGTCAAGGCCTGTTCCTCGCCAAGGTGTGCGCTGCTGCGACGATCATCTCGCTGCCCGTACTTGCGGCCGGGTTCGCCGCTCAGGACAAACTGGTCCAGGGCCTGTCCCTGGGGGCGGTCAAGTGAAGGCAGCCGTGATTACCGGCGTCGGCCAAGCCGAAGTGACGACCGTCGACGACCCGGCGCCCGGCCCTCGGGACGTGATCGTGGATGTCGCCGCCTGTGGCATCTGCGGGACAGACCTGCACATCCTGCAGGGCGAGTTCGCCCCGACGCTGCCGATCGTCCCCGGGCACGAATTCGCCGGGACGGTCGTCGAGCTGGGCGCCGAGGTCGACGCGCTGTCGATCGGCGACCGGGTAGCAGTCGATCCGTCGCTGTACTGCTTCGAGTGTTACTACTGCCGACGTGGCCAGAACAATCTGTGCGAGAACTGGAAGGCCATCGGCGTCACCGAATCGGGCGGCTGCGCGGAGTTCGCCAGGGCCCCGGCGGCGAATTGTGTGCGGCTGCCCGAGCACGTCCGCCTCGAGGACGCGGCGCTGATCGAGCCGTTGTCCTGCGCGGTCCGCGGCTACGACGTGCTGAAGTCGCAACTGGCCAACACCGTGCTCATCTACGGCTCTGGGACGATGGGGCTGATGATGTTGCAATTGGCCAAGCGGGTCGGGGCGGCAAGTG
Source organism: uncultured Actinomycetota bacterium (assembly GCA_963703085.1). Taxonomy (GTDB): domain Bacteria; phylum Actinomycetota; class Actinomycetes; order Mycobacteriales; family Jatrophihabitantaceae; genus DATAEG01. The sequence continues at coordinate 1,413,925 of OY969789.1, forward strand.
TGGATGTGGTGGACCTGAACCCGGAGCGGCTGGAGACGGCCAAGCAGCTCGGCGTCACCGCGGTAGCCGAGTCCGCCGACGAGCTGGACCGGCCCCGGCTGTGGGACCTCGTCATCGACGCCACGGGAAATGCCAACGCGATCCAGGACGGCCTCGGCCGGGTCGGCAAGGGCGGCACGTTCCTGCAGTTCGGCGTGTCCGATTACGCCACTCGCGCCGAGATCGAGCCCTACAAGATCTACAACCAGGAAATCACCATCACCGGCTCGATGGCGGTGTTGCACAGCTATGAACGAGCCGCGGCCCTCTTCGCCGACGGTGTCATCGACCCCGACGTGTTCATCTCCGACCGGCTGCCGTTGGAGCAGTACACCGACGCACTGGACCGCTTCGCGAACGGCGTCGGCCGCAAGATCCAAGTACTGCCCTGATGGCCCCGCCGCAGCCACTGCGCACCGTCGTCGTCGGTGATCAGTTCATCCCGGCCGACGCGTACGTCGACGCTCTCGCGGCGAGCCCGGACAGCTCGCTGATCGATGCCCGCCCGGTCACTTGGGCGGGCAGCAAGGCCGACCAGCATGCGGCGCAACACGCGATGGAGTTGCACGGCGCGGAGGCGGTGCCGCCGCCGGCCGAGGTGCTCGACGCAGTCGCCGACGCGGAGGCGCTGTGCGTTCACTTCGCGCCGGTCAGTTCCGCCGTGCTCGATGCGGCGCCGAAGTTGCGGCTGATCGCGGTGGCCCGAACAGGTTTGCAGAATGTCGATGTGGAAGCCGCATCGGTCCGGGGCGTGGCGGTCACCGCGGCGTTCGGTCGCAATGCGGGCGCGGTGGCCGAACTGCAAGTCGGGCTGATGCTGGCTGAGGCCAGGAACATCGCGCGCGCGGATGCCAGCATCAAGTCCGGCGGATGGCGCAAGGAGTTTCCCGGAGCACGCATCGAGATCGCCGGACGAACAGTGGCGATGATCGGCTTCGGCCATGTCGGCCGTGCCTTCGCCAGTCGACTGCGTGGGTTCGACCCCGACCTACTCGTGTTCGATCCGTACGCCGACGACGCGGCGCTCGCCGAGGTCGGCGCCCGGCGCGCGAGCTCGCTCGACGTGGCCTTCGCCGAAGGTGACTTCGTCGTCGTCCAAGTGCCGGTGACGACGGAGACCACCGGGTTCATCGGCGCCGCGCAGCTGTCGGCCATGAAGCAGACCGCTTACTTCGTCAACGTCGCGCGCAGCCGGGTCGTCGACTACGACGCCTTGTACCGGGTGTTGGCCGACGGCCGGATCGCCGGCGCCGGGCTCGACGTCTTCGACGACGAACCGCTGCCCGGCGACAGCCGCTGGCGAGAGTTGGACAATGTCACGATGACGACCCACTTCGGCGGCGACACGGCAGAGACCATCACGGCCTCGGCGCGGATCGTGATCGACAACGTGCTCGAGTTCGCCCGCACAGGCAGGGCGAGCAACGCGGTCAACATCGCCGTCCGCACCAACCGGTGACGCCCGACCTCCTGCTCGGTGTCGACGCCGGGCAGACGGTCGTCAAGGCGGCGGTGTTCGACCAGCAGGGCACGCAGCTGGCAGTAAGCACTGCGCACACGGCGACGAGTTCGCGGCAGGCGCGCTGGCAGGAACGCGACATGGGGAAGCTGTGGACGGCGACGGCGACGGCGATTGCCGCAGCGGCTGGACGGGTCGGGGCAGAACGCATCGCCGCCGTGGGCATCTGCGGGCATGGTGACGGCGTCCATCTGGTCGACGAGAACGGCGCTGCGGTGCGCCCAGCGATCCTCGCCACCGACAGTCGCGCGCACGAATACGCCGAGCGACTGGGCACCGGCGCAGCGGCAGCAGAGCTGATGGCGCTGACCGGGCAGCAGGTGTCCGCGTTCTCGGCCGGTCCACTGCTGGCGTGGCTGCGAGATCACGAGCCCGAGGTGCTGCGCCGAGCGCGTTGGTTGCTGTTCGCGAAGGACTGGATCCGGCTGCGGCTGACCGGCGACATCCGCACCGACTTCACCGACGCCAGTTCGACGATGTTCGACGTCCGCGCCCGCGCCTGGTCGCCGCGAGCACTGCAGCTCCAGGGCCTGGTCGAGCTGTCCCATCTGCTTCCGCCGATCTCAGCGAGCACCGACGTCATCGGCACGGTGTCCTCCGCCGCGGCAGCGGAGACCGGGTTGCCGTACGGCACGCCGGTCGTCTGCGGCGCACACGACGTCGATGCGGCCGCGGCGGGAATGGGTGCGATCGCGAACGGCGCGACCAGCGTGCTCATGGGGACGTTCAGCATCAATCAGATCGTCGCCGCCGAGGTCGCCGTCGACGCGCGCTGGCAGGCACGCTGCTTTCTGGTCGAGAACCGGTGGCTGCACATGTCGACGTCACCCTCGTCGGCGTCCAACCTCGACTGGGTGCTGCGCGAGTTCGGTCCGCTGGACGAGGCCGGCGAGCCCGACCCGGCTGCGGCCGGTGAGCTGGCTTTCGGTTCCGACCTGCAGCACCCGCCGCCGGTGTTCGTCCCGTTGTTGTTCGGCGGGCCGTTCGGCGACCGCGTCGAGGCAGGCTTGACCGGGCTACGCGGTTGGCACACCAGAGCGGACGTCTTGCGCGCGGTCTTCGAGGGGATCGTCTTCACCCATCGCTGGCACCTCGATGCGCTGGCCGAGCGGTTGCCGGTTCAGGCCCAACCGGTCCGGCTGGGCGGCGGCGGAAGCAACAGTTCACCCTGGAGCCAGCTGCTGGCTGACTCGACCGGACTGACCGTCGAAGTCACCGACTCTTCGCAGTCCGGTGCCCGAGGCGCCGCGCTGCTGGCCGGTGTCGGCATCGGGTTCTATTCCGATCTGGCGTTAGCCGCGGACGCCGCTACTCGGGTGATCCGGACGCATCATCCCGATCCGGCCCGTAGCGCCGAGCTCGCCGAGCGCTACCAGCACTACCTTGCCGCAGTTGCCGCGTTGCGATCGCTGTCCTCGTCATGACCGACGGGGTTGGCAGCGGGCTGGTTTCTGCTACCGTTGGCCCCGGTTGCTAGTTGCAGGTATTCCTCGATCGTCATGACGTCCGCGGATTCTCGCAGCGGGCGTCGTTTTTCGTTCTTGGATCTCCAGGTTCGCAGATGACGCCCACAACCCGGCACCCGCACAGTGCGGATGCCGACGAGTGGGGCGAACAATGCGCACCACAGATGTAGGGAGAAACAGTATGGCTCAGGGAACCGTCAAGTGGTTCAACAGCGAGAAGGGCTTCGGCTTCATCGCTCCTGACGGCAATGGCCCGGACGTGTTCGTCCACTATTCGGCCATTCAGGCCGACGGCTACCGCTCGCTGGACGAGAACCAGCGCGTGGAGTTCGACATCACGCAGGGTCAGAAGGGCCCGCAGGCGGAGAACGTCCGCCCAGTCTGATCGCGGGTATGCCGTCGGCCTGAGGCTGACTGCAACCGACGAGACGAAAACGAAGCCCGGTCCCCAGGTGGGGCCGGGCTTCGTTGCGTCTCGTACCGCCGCACCAGCCGGCGAGGGGGAGGTAGTGCCGGCCGAGGGGGAGCTTCTGGCGCGAGGGTTCGGCGTGTCGCGACCATAACCTCCCCCTCGCCGCTCACGTCGCATCCGGCCGCACGACTGGCTCGCGACAGCAGACGGCCGGCGCACCGTGGTGGTGCGCCGGCCGTGCTGCTGTCGTGCGGGTAGCTACCGGTAGTCGCTGTAGCCGTAGTCGTCCAGCGGAACCGCCGGACCGACCTGGCTGCCCGTGTTACCGAAGCTGTAGTAGTCGTTCTCGTCGTAACCGGCCATGGAGAACGCCGCGGCGCGAGCCTCCTCGGTCGGGTTGACATCGACGTTGCGGTACCGGGCGATGCCGGTACCCGCCGGGATCAACTTGCCGATGATCACGTTCTCCTTCAGCCCGACCAGCGAGTCCGACTTGGCCGAGATGGCCGCGTCGGTGAGCACCCGAGTGGTCTCCTGGAAGGAGGCCGCGGACAACCACGAGTCGGTGGCCAGCGAGGCCTTCGTGATGCCCATCAGCACCGGACGACCCGCTGCCGGCTCGCCACCCTCGGCGACAACCCGACGGTTCTCCGCCTCGAACGCAGCCCGCTCGACGAGCGACCCCGGCAGGAACTCCGTGGCTCCGGAATCGATGACGGTGACGCGCTTGAGCATCTGCCGGACGATGACCTCGATGTGCTTGTCGTGGATCGCCACACCCTGGCTGCGGTACACGGCCTGCACCTCACGCACCAGGTGCAGCTGCACCTCGCGTGGGCCCATGATCCGCAGCACGTCGTGCGGGTTCACCGCGCCGGACACCAACTGCTGTCCGACCTCGACGGTGTCTCCGTCGGCGACCAGCAACCGAGCCCGCCGTGAGATCGGGTACTCGAGCTCCTCCGACCCGTCGTCCGGGATGACGACGACCTTGCGGCCGCCGCCCTTCGCGGCGCTGTCGGTCTCCTCGATGCGCACCCGACCGACGGTCTCGGTGATCGCGGCCACGCCCTTGGGGACGCGGGCCTCGAACAGCTCGGCAACTCGAGGCAGACCGTGCGTGATGTCCTCACCGGCAATGCCACCGGTGTGGAAGGTGCGCATGGTCAGCTGGGTGCCGGGCTCGCCGATGGACTGGGCGGCGATGATGCCGACCGCCTCGCCCACGTCGACGAGCTTGCCGGTGGCCAGCGAGCGGCCGTAGCAGGTGGCGCAGGTGCCCAGTGCCGACTCGCAGGTCAGCACGCTGCGGACCCGCACCTCGGTGACACCCTTGTCGATCAGCTCGTCGATGAGCAGGTCGCCCAGGTCGTCGCCGGCCTTGGCCACCGTCTTGTTGCCGACCTTCACGTCCTCGGAGAGCACCCGCGCGTAGACGCTGGTCTCGGCGTGGACGTCCTTGATCAGCGCACCACCGGCGGTCTGCTGGCCGATGACCAGCTCGACGCCACGATCGGTGCCGCAGTCCTCCTCGCGGACGATGACGTCCTGGCTGACGTCCACCAGACGCCGGGTCAGGTAACCCGAGTCGGCCGTACGCAGCGCCGTGTCGGCAAGGCCCTTACGCGCTCCGTGCGTGGAGATGAAGTACTCCAGCACGGACAGACCCTCGACGAAGCTCGACAGAATCGGCCGCGGGATGATCTCGCCCTTCGGGTTGGCGACGAGACCCTTCATGCCGGCGATCTGACGCATCTGCATCATGTTTCCGCGAGCACCCGAGTTGACCATGATCGAGACCGGGTTGGTCTTCGGGAAGGCCGCCTCCATCTCGCGGCCGACCTCAGCGGTCGCCTTGGTCCACACCTCGACGAGCTCCTGACGGCGCTCCTCCACGGTGATCGCGCCACGCAGATACTGCTTCTCCAGCTTCTCCGCGTCCTTTTCGTACCGGTCGAGGATCTCCGCCTTCTTCGGCGGCGTCACCACGTCGTCGATCGCGATGGTGATGCCGGACCGGGTGGCCCAGTGGAAGCCGGCCGCCTTCAGGGCGTCCAGCGTCGCGGCGACCTGCACCTTCGGGTACCGCTCGGCGAGGTCGTTGACGATCTGGCCGAGCTCCTTCTTGGTGACCTCGAAGTTGGCGAATCGGTAGTCGTCGGGAAGCAGCTCGTTGAACAAGCAGCGGCCCAGCGACGTCGACAGCAACAGCGGCTCACCCGGCGTCCAGCCCTCCGGAGCGACCCACGGCTCCGCCTTGACGCCGGTGTCGACGCTGGTCACACCGTTGACCCGGATCAGGACCCGGTCCTGCAGGTGCAGGCTGCCCTGGTCCAGCGCCATCCGCGCCTCGGCGGCCGAGGTGAAGATCGGCACCTCGCGGGCCGGCTTGCCGGTGACGAGGTCGTCGCGCTGCACGGTGAGGTGGTACAGGCCCAGGATCATGTCCTGCGTCGGCATCGTCACCGGGCGGCCATCGGCCGGCTTCAGGATGTTGTTGGTCGACAACATCAGGATGCGGGCCTCGGCCTGCGCCTCCGCAGAGAGCGGAAGGTGCACGGCCATCTGGTCGCCGTCGAAGTCCGCGTTGAAGGCGGTGCAGACGAGCGGGTGGATCTGGATGGCCTTGCCCTCGACCAGCTGCGGCTCGAAGGCCTGGATGCCGAGGCGGTGCAGGGTGGGCGCCCGGTTGAGCAGCACCGGGTGGTCCCGGATGACCTCTTCCAGGACATCCCACACGACCGGACGGGCGCGCTCGACCATCCGCTTGGCCGACTTGATGTTCTGCGCGTGGCTCAGGTCCACCAGACGCTTCATCACGAACGGCTTGAACAGCTCCAGCGCCATGCTCTTCGGCAGGCCGCACTGGTGCAGCTTGAGCTGCGGGCCGACGATGATGACCGAACGAGCCGAGTAGTCGACCCGCTTGCCGAGCAGGTTCTGGCGGAATCGGCCCTGCTTGCCCTTGAGCAGGTCCGACAGCGACTTCAACGGCCGGTTGCCCGGACCGGTGACCGGTCGGCCGCGCCGGCCGTTGTCGAACAGCGCGTCCACGGACTCCTGCAACATCCGCTTCTCGTTGTTGACGATGATCTCGGGGGCACCGAGGTCGATCAGTCGCTTGAGCCGGTTGTTGCGGTTGATCACGCGGCGGTACAGGTCGTTCAGGTCGGACGTGGCGAACCGGCCACCGTCCAGCTGCACCATCGGGCGCAGGTCCGGCGGGATCACCGGGACGCTGTCCAGCACCATGCCCAGCGGGCTGTTGGTGGTGTTCAGGAACGAGGCCACCACCTTGAGCCGCTTCAGCGCGCGCAGCTTCTTCTGACCCTTGCCGCTGCGGATCGTCTCCCGGAGGATCTCCGCCTCGGCGTCCAGGTCGAAGTTGGTGAGCAGGGTCTGCAGGGACTCCGCGCCCATGCCGCCCTCGAAGTACTCGCCGAAGCGGTCGCGCAGCTCGCGGTAGAGCAACTCATCGCTGATCAGCTGCTTGACGGCCAGCTTGCGGAAGGTGTCCATCACCTCGTCGAGCCGGTCGATCTCGCGCTGTGCACGGTCGCGGATCTGGCGCATCTCGCGCTCGCCGCCCTCGCGCACCTTGCGCCGCACGTCGCTCTTGGCGCCCTCGGCCTCGAGCCCGGCCAGGTCGGCCTCGAGCTTCTTGGCCCGGACGTCGATGTCGGAGTCGCGCTTCTTCTCCAGCGTGGACTTCTCCGCGCTGATCTCGTTCTCCAGCGTCGGGAGGTCGCGGTGGCGCTCCTCGTCGTTCACGCTGGTGATCAGGTAGGCGGCGAAGTAGATGATCTTCTCGAGGTCCTTCGGGGCCAGGTCGAGCAGGTAGCCCAGCCGGGACGGCACGCCCTTGAAGTACCAGATGTGCGTGACCGGCGCGGCCAGCTCGATGTGACCCATCCGCTCGCGTCGCACCTTGGCCCGAGTGACCTCGACACCGCAGCGCTCGCAGATGATGCCCTTGAACCGGACCCGCTTGTACTTACCGCAGTAGCACTCCCAGTCCCGGGTGGGGCCGAAGATCTTCTCGCAGAACAGACCGTCCTTTTCCGGCTTCAACGTCCGGTAGTTGATGGTCTCCGGCTTCTTGACCTCGCCGTGGCTCCACTGGCGGATGTCATCCGCGGTCGCCAGGCCGATACGTAGCTCGTCGAAAACATTGACGTCGAGCAAGATTTCCTTCTTCCCTTGGAACTCACAACGCTGGGATAGCTCTTTGTTTTCGGGGCCCCGCCAAGTTTTCGAGCCCCTAGGCGAGAAAACTTGGTGGGGTATTTAAACCTCTTCGACGGAGCTGGGCTCGCGACGGGACAGGTCGATGCCGAGCTCTTCCGCGGCACGGAAGACGTCGTCATCCGTATCGCGCATCTCGACCGTGGCGCCGTCGCTGGAGAGCACCTCCACGTTCAGGCACAGCGACTGAAGCTCCTTCAGCAGCACCTTGAACGACTCCGGGATGCCCGGCTCGGGGATGTTCTCGCCCTTGACGATCGCCTCGTACACCTTCACCCGGCCGAGGATGTCGTCGGACTTGATCGTCAGCAGCTCCTGCAACGCGTATGCCGCGCCGTAGGCCTGCATCGCCCAGCACTCCATCTCGCCGAAGCGCTGCCCACCGAACTGCGCCTTACCGCCCAGCGGCTGCTGGGTGATCATCGAGTACGGGCCGGTGGAGCGAGCGTGGATCTTGTCGTCCACCAGGTGCAGCAGTTTCAGGATGTAGACGTAGCCGACGCTGACCGGCTCCGGGAACGGCTCGCCGGAGCGGCCATCGAGCAGCCGCGCCTTGCCGGTGGCGCCGATGAGGCGCTCACCGTCGCGAGTCTTGAACGTGGAGTCGAGCAGACCGGTGATCTCCGCTTCGCGCGCGCCGTCGAAGACCGGGGTGGCCACGTTGCTGCCGGGCTCTCCGGAGCGTGCCTCCTCCGGCAACCGGGCGGCCCACTCGGGCTTGCCCTCGACGTCCCAGCCGGTCTTGGCGACCCAGCCGAGGTGCGTCTCCAGCACCTGGCCGACGTTCATCCGGCTCGGCACACCGAGCGGGTTGAGCACGATGTCGACCGGCGTCCCGTCGTTCAGGAAGGGCATGTCCTCCGGCGGCAGGATCTTGGCGATGACGCCCTTGTTCCCGTGCCGGCCGGCGAGCTTGTCGCCGTCCTGGATCTTGCGCTTCTGAGCGATGTAGACGCGGACCAGCTCGTTGACGCCGGGCGCCAGCTCGTCGCCGTCCTCGCGGCTGAACACCCGGACGCCGATGACCTTGCCGGCCTCGCCGTGCGGCACCTTCAGCGACGTGTCGCGGACCTCGCGGGCCTTCTCACCGAAGATCGCGCGCAGCAGCCGCTCCTCCGGGGTCAGCTCGGTCTCGCCCTTCGGCGTCACCTTGCCGACCAGCACGTCGCCGGTGTTGACGTCTGCGCCGACCCGGACGATGCCGCGGTCGTCAAGGTCAGCCAGCACCTCTTCGGAGACGTTCGGGATGTCCCGGGTGATCTCCTCGGCGCCCAGCTTGGTGTCCCGCGCGTCGACCTCGTGCTCCTCGATGTGGATCGAGGTGAGCACGTCGTCCTGCACGAGCCGCTGGTTGAGGATGATCGCGTCCTCGTAGTTGTGGCCCTCCCACGGCATGAACGCCACGAGCAGGTTCTTGCCCAGCGCCATCTCGCCGTTGTCCGTGGACGGACCGTCGGCGATGACCTGGCCGGCCTCGACCCGGTCGCCCTCGGCCACGATCGGCTTCTGGTTGAAGCTGGTGCCCTGGTTCGACCGGGCGAACTTCGCCAATCGGTAGGTCTGCCGGGTGCCGTCGTCGGCCATCACGGTGATGAAGTCCGCGGACAGTTCCTCGACCACGCCGGGCTTGTCGGCATTGACCACGTCGTCGGCGTCGACCGCAGCGCGCAGCTCCATGCCGGTTCCGACCAGCGGTGCCTCGCTGCGCAGCAGCGGCACCGCCTGCCGCTGCATGTTGGCACCCATCAGGGCCCGGTTGGCGTCGTCGTGCTCCAGGAACGGGATCATCGCGGTGGCCACGGAGACCATCTGGCGCGGTGAGACGTCCATGTACTCGACGGCCGCGGGCTCGACCAGGTCGACCTCGCCGTCCTTGCGGCGAACCAGCACCCGCGCCTCGGCGAAGGCGCCCTTGGCGTCCACCACCGCGTTCGCCTGGGCGATGATGTACCGGTCCTCCTCGTCCGCGGTGAGGTACTCGATGCGGTCGGTGACCCGCCCGCCCTCCACCTTGCGGTACGGCGTCTCGACGAAGCCGAACGCGTTCACCCGGGCGAAGGAGGCCAGCGAGCCGATCAGGCCGATGTTCGGGCCTTCCGGCGTCTCGATCGGGCACATCCGGCCGTAGTGGCTGGGGTGCACGTCGCGGACCTCCATGCCGGCCCGGTCCCGGGAAAGGCCACCCGGACCGAGCGCGGACAGCCGCCGCTTATGGGTCAGACCGGCCAACGGGTTGGTCTGGTCCATGAACTGCGACAGCTGCGAGGTGCCGAAGAACTCCTTGATGGAGGCGACGACCGGGCGGATGTTGATCAGGGTCTGCGGCGTGATCGCTTCGACGTCCTGGGTGGTCATCCGCTCGCGAACGACGCGCTCCATCCGGGACAAACCGACCCGCACCTGGTTCTGGATGAGCTCGCCCACGGTGCGCAGCCGGCGGTTGCCGAAGTGGTCGATGTCGTCGACCTCGTAGCCTTCCTCACCGGCGTGCAGCCGGATGAGGTAGTCGATGGTCTTGACGATGTCGTCCTCGGTCAGCGTGCCGTGGCTGATCGGGGTCTCGGTCTGCAGCTTCTTGTTCGCCTTGTACCGGCCCACCTTGGCCAGGTCGTAGCGCTTGTGGTTGAAGAAGAGATTCTCCAACAGTGCCTGAGCCGACTCGCGAGTCGGCGGCTCGCCCGGACGCAGCTTGCGGTAGATGTCCAGCAACGCCTCGTCCTGACCACCGATGTGGTCCTTCTCGAGGGTGGCCAGCAGCGTCTCCGACCAGCCGAAGTGCTCGCGGATCCGATCCGCGCTCCAGCCCAGCGCCTTGAGCAGCACGGTGACCGGCTGGCGGCGCTTGCGGTCGATACGCACCCCGACGGTCTGCCGCTTGTCGACGTCGAACTCCAACCAGGCACCGCGGCCCGGGATGACCTTGACCGAGAAGACGTCGATATCCGAGGTCTTGTCGATCGACCGGTCGAAGTAGATGCCCGGCGAGCGGACCAGCTGGCTGACCACGACCCGCTCGGTGCCGTTGATCACGAAGGTGCCCTTACGGGTCATCATCGGGAAGTCGCCCATGAACACCGTCTGGCTCTTGATCTCGCCGGTGGTGTTGTTGGTGAACTCGGCGGTGACGAACAGCGGCGCCGCGTAGGTCATGTCCTTGTCCTTGCACTCCTCGATGGACGCCTTGACGTCCTCGAAGCGCGGGTTGGAGAAGGAGAGGCTCATCGATCCGGAGAAGTCCTCGATGGGGCTGATCTCGCCGAGGATCTCGGCGAGGCCGGCCCGGGACTCGGTGTCGCCGGCGGCGGCCATCCGGTCTTGCCAGGCCTGGTTGCCCACCAGCCAGTCGAACGAGTCGGTCTGCAGTGCGAGGAGATTCGGGACTTCGAGCGGTTCGCGGATCTTCGCGAAGGAGGTGCGGGGCGGTGCGCCGGGAATTCCGGTGAGATCGGCGCGGGACTTACTGCTGGAGCGCGAGACAGCCAAGATGCGTCCTTCCGAGGACTCAGCGTTTCCTACCATCGGTCCGGTCACTGACCGGTGCGCGGCGCCTCGGGCTCCGTTCGACCCCCGTGGACGGACCCGTGGAATCGGGCCGCGGGGCAGCGGGAAACAGACCCTGGACGGGTCGACGGATGGCAGAGGGCAGCGCAACGATGCAGTCTAGCCCCAAATGGGCGTAGCTGTCGAGGCCACCCCTTTGACGCTCCGGGGCGACCTAGATACCGACGTCCTGGCGGATCCGAGGACCCACTCGGCCGGTATCACCTGCGCCGCCCATAGGGTGCCCCTCTCCGCGGGCCTCGTCAAGCACCTGGGTCTGCCGGTGGACCGGCGTGGCGGCCAGATCCGGTGCCGCGGGACGGGTCGGGCCGGCGTCTGACCGGCTAGAGGGTGTCGATCTTGGAGATCAGCCACTTGCCCTTGACCAGCTGTGCGGTGACCCGGATCCGGAACACATCGGTGCGGCCCTGGGTGACGGTGGTGCTGGTGTAGTTGAGCTCGCCGAGGACCAGGACGGTCGCCAGCGTGCCCGCCTTGTTGACCGTCTCGACCCCGGCGCCGTCCACCTGGCCGGTCACCACCGCCTTCTGCGCCTTGGCCTTCGGAGTGACGGTCTGGGCCATCGCCTGCAGGTACTGGTTCTTGTAGTCCCCGGTCAGGTGCGGGCTGGCCGCGTCGATGTTGGCCGGCAGCTTGCGGTAGTCGTAGGACAGGATGAGCGCTGTCGAGGACTTGACCGAGGACAGCAGCGCGGTGCGGTCCTTGGCCGAGGCGACCCGGGCCGGCCGGCTGGTCAGCAGCACCGCGGCCGCGGCCGCGAGAATCAAGACCAGCACGCCGGCAATTAGGGCTCCGGCCCACGGCCGCAAGCGGGCGAACCGGGCCGACCGATCAGCGCTCGCCCTCTTCGCCGAGTCCGACGTGGTGCTGGCCTCGCCCACCCGGGTCTTGCCACGGGCCCGCGCGCCGGCGCCGGGCCGGGGTCGAGTGGGCGAGTCCGCAGCCTTGGCCACTGGGGTCTTCGTTCCGGCCTTCGGGCTCTTCTGGGCTGCCGGGGCCGAGGTGCGCTTCGCTGCCGCCGCGCTTGCGGACTTCGTGGCGGCCGGCTTGGGCCTCGCTTTGGCCGGTGCTGGCGTGGTCTTGGCCGACCGGACCTTGGCCGAGCCGCTGCGCGCCGCCGTGGGCGGCGTGTCCTCGGCGGCGCCCTCTGCGGCGTCGTCTGCTGCCTCGTCTGCTGCGTCGTCGGCTGCATCGTCGTCCGCCGATGGCGTGCGGTCCGCGGCCGACGAGGCACGCGCGCGCCGGCGGGTCCGGGCCGATCGGGCCGGCGGTTCCGCCGGGGCAGGAGCCTCCGGGGGCTCGTCGCTCAGATCGGCGGTCTCGGCAACCGGTCGCGGACCCGGGCGGGGTCGCGAACCCATCCGACGCGCCCGGGCAGCGGCGGTGGCGCGGGCCCGGCGCGCCTCGTCCGCGTCGGTGTCGCCGGAATCCCCGCCGGTCGGCTTGGTCGGGCCGGTCACGATGCCGCCACCAGCTGGATGTCGGAGATCAGCCAGGTGCCCTTGACCTTGACCAGGGTCAGCGTGGCCGGACTCGGTCGGGCCTGGACCAGCTTGCCGGTCGTGTCCCGCGTCTCCAAGGACGCGAGAATCAGGACTTGATACTTGCCGCCGGAGGAGCTCACGATCGACGCGGACACGATCGACGCGGTGGAGTTCGTCTTGTTCGTGGTGAGCGTGTTCTTCAGGCTGGTCTTGCTGCCCAGCAGGTTGGTCTTGGCACTGCCGGTCACGACTGACTCGGCATTGGCGAAGTCCTGGTCGAAGGTCGTCTGCCGGTAGGTCTGCAGCGTGATGAAGTCCTGCTTGGCGGCGTCCAGCACCCGGCTCTCGCTCGCGGTGAGGCTCAGCCCGTGCTCGTGGTGCACCCGCTGCACGACGAGCACCGCAACCACCGCGGCCAGCGCGAGCGCAACCACGCCGAGCACGGCGGTCACGACGCGCGGCACGCGACTGCGGGTCGCGGATGCAGTCATGCGGGTACGGCCTCTCCTCTGCGTCGGCGGCTGGGCGGGTCAGGACAGCGGGGCGGTCAGCAACCCGATCCAGCCCTCGTCACCGAGGATGGCCGAGCGTCCGGAGATGTCGCTCACCGCGGTCGGGGTCGTCGTCGGCACGGTTCGAGGCACGACGGTACCTTGCCCGCCGGTGTAAACCGGGTCCCCGCCAGGACTGTTCTGCGCTCCACGCACCTCGGTCTTGCTGCCGCGTGGCTCGGTGCACTGCGCATTCACATTGGGCGACGCGGGGCCGGTTTGGTTCGGCAGCCGCTTGTTCGTCCCCTGATAGCCGTTCTCGCAGGGTGGCGGGTCGTCGAAGTTGACGATGAGACCGAAGCTGGCGGTCCCGCTGCCGGCCACGGTGTAGCCGCCGGCCACCACCGGCGGGTAGGCGATGAACAGTTCCTCGAGGCCGCCGATGCGCCGTACCAGGACGTCGCCCGTCGTGGCCAGGTTGGACAGCAGGATGCCGAGGTCGGAACTGTTCTGCTGCACGAAGTCGCGAACCTGGGTGAGGTCACTCGGGCCGTCGGCGAGCAGCTTGCGGATGTCCGGGTCGCTGGACTTGAGCTGGCCGGTGAGCTGGTTGAGGCTGCGCGACCAGGACGCTATCGCCGAGCCCTCGTCCAGCTGCGTCTTCAACACCGTGCTCGAGGAGTCGATGAGCTGCAGCGTCTCCGGCAATGCCTTCTCCGCCGCGGTCAGCAGCTGGTCACCGGAATCGAGCAGGGTCTGCAGCGCGGGACCACGATTGTTGAACGCGGCGCCCAGCTGGTCGATGACGATGGCCAGCTTGGCCGGGTCGATGGAGTTCACCAGCCGATCCAGGTTGGTCAGCAACACCTGCGTGGCGATCGGCACCTTGTTCGGTCCGGGCACCTTGTCACCCTTGGCGAAGTACGGGCCGCCGTTCACCTGCGGGCGCAGATCGACATATTGCTCACCGACGGCCGAGCGGTCCGCCACGACGGCGACGGAGTTGCGCGGGATCTTCGGATGCGAGCAGCTGTTCAGCTGCAGGTCGACCCGTACGCCGTTGTCGAGCAGGTGCAGCTTGCCCACCTTGCCGACGCCGACACCGCGATAGGTGACCTCGGCGTTGGAGAAGATGCCGCCGGAATCCGGGAAGTCGGCCGTGATGGTGCACCCGCGCTGGCCGAGGACTAGGTCGACGACGCCGGCGTACCGGGCACCGACGAAGGAGACGCCGGCCAGAGCGATCAGCACGAACGCGGCGAGCTGGATGCGGACGGTCTTACGCAGCATCGCCGATCACCCGCCGACAGCCGGGACGCCGGGCACCAGGGAGCCGGCCGGGAGCTCGGCAGCCATCGACGACTGGGTCGCACCTGCCGATGCCGTCCCTGGCAGCGCCGGGACGACCTTGAGGTTGGACAGGATTTGGCTCAGATCCAGATTCAGCGTGGCGTTCAGGTTCGTGTAGTCGCCGCGGACGGCGTCGGTGGCGTTGCGCGGGAAGGGATAGGTGGCCAGCAGTTCCAGCGCGTTCGGAATGTCGTCACCGGCAGCGGTGAGCTGGGTCAGGATTGGCCGCAAGCTCTTCAGCGAGCTGATCACGTCCTGCTTGCTGCTGTTGATCACCTTCACCGCGCTGGTGCTCAGGTGATCGAGGCTCTTCAGCAGGGTGACGAGCTGGGTGCGCTCGTCGGCGAGGATCTTCAGCGCCCCGGGCATCGTGTCCAGGGTGTCGGCCAGGATCTTCTTCTGGTTCGCCAGCGTCTTGGCCAGCTTGTTGACGCTCGCGATTGCGGTAGTGATCTTGTCGTGCTGCGCGTCCACGCCGCCGACGAACGTGTTGAGCTGGCTGATCAGGGAGCGGGCGGCACCGGTGCGGCCGTTGAGGGCCTGGTTCAACTCATGGGTGATGCCGCTGATCGCGTCGAGGTCGCCGTTGTTGAGCAACAGCGAGAGTGCTCCGAGCACCTCCTCGATCTCGATGCTGCTGCCGGTGCGATTGATCGGGATGTTGGCGTTCTTCTCGGCGCTGAGCTGACCGGTCGGCACCTCGCCGGTGGGCGGCCCGATGGAGACGAACTTCTCGCCGAGCAGCGACGTCTGCCGGATCTGCGCATACGCATTGGCCGGCAGGTCCACGCTGCGGTTGACCGCCACGACCACCTTGGCTGTCCAGCCGTCCAGGGTGATCTTCTCGACCTTGCCCACCGCGACGTCGTTCACTTTGACCGCGGACTGTGGCACCAGGTCGAGCACATCGGCGAAGTGGATGGTGACGTGGTACGGGTGGCTGCCGAGGTTGGCGCCGCCGGGCAGCGGCGCGCTGTAGAGACCCTTGAACCCGCAGCCGGTGCACAGCAGGGCCACCATCGCCAGGACGGCAGCCAGTGGCGCGCCACGCCAGGCGCGGCGGCGATCGCTCCGGTACCTGGCCATCAAAGGGGCAATCCGGGGATCTTCGGCAGCCCGGGCAGTCCCGGGGTGGCGCCGGCCGCGCACACCGGCAGCAGCAGACCGTCCAACGGGGTGCCCTTCAGCACCGGATTGACCAGGCAGCCGAGCTGGGTGGCCAGTTGGGTACAGACCTTGCTGGACTGGTCCTTTCCGTTCAACTTCTTCAGGACGTCGAGCAGCCCGCAGATATAGGCGGGGTCGGCCAGATCGGAGAAGTTGGCCCGAACATCCAGGGTGCCGGCCGGCTTCGAGCCGTAGTCGTTGTAGGCGTGCCCGAGATTCGACAGCGCGGTGGGGGCCACGGCGAGGATCTCCTCGAGCGCGCCCTTCTGCTTCACCAGCACCCCGGTGACGTCCTCGAGCGAGGTGATGGTGGTGTGCAGGCTGGTCTTGTTCTTCTTGACGAATGCCGCCACGTCGTTGAGCGCCTGGGCGAGGTTCTTCAACGCCATCCCCAGCGACTGCCGCTCGTTGGCCAACTGCTGCGCGATCAGCGCGAACTGCTCGTTGAACCGGCGGACCTGCGCATCGCTGCTGGCCAGTGCCTGGGTGAAGACCTGCAGGTTCTTCACGGTGCCGAACAGATCCTCCTTGCCGTCGGCCAGCGTCTTCGCTGCCTTCGACAGCGCATCGATCGAATTCCCGAGCGCCTCGCCGTTGCCGTCCAGGTTCGCGGCACCGGTGTTGATCAGATCGGTGAGCGCTCCGTTCTTGTTGCTGCCCTCCGGCCCGAGCGCAACATTGAGCTTGTTCAACGCGGCGTAGATGTCGTCGAGCTCGACCGGCACGGCCGTGCGGGTGGGATCGATGTTCGCCTTGTTCGCCAGCACCGCACCCTTGGTATAGGCAGGCGCGAACTGAATGAACCTGTCACTGACCAGCGACGGCGCCACCACCACCGCGACCGCGTTCGACGGGATCTTGATCTTCTTCTCGTACTTCATCCAGACCTTGACGGTGGTGCCCTGCGGCTTGACCTTGCTGATCGTGCCGACCTTGATGCCCAGCACCTTCACATCCGAGCCGGGATAGAGCCCGACCGCACTGTCGAACTCGGCGGTGACCGTCTTGGTCGGACTGGGCGCGAAGTAGAGCACGGCGCCGGTGACCACGACGGCCGCGATCACCGCAATGACCAGCCAGCGGGTGGCTGTGCTGCTCATCGCCTTCAACTGCACTACTTTGCCGGCCATCAGCACACCCCCCCGATCGGGATCGGGATGGTCAGACACAGCAGTCCGGAACCACTGAGGTTCTGCACGTAGGTGTCGAACCATCGGCCGTTGCCGAGCGTGTTGGCGAAGACCCGGACGAAGGGAGCGAGCAGCGCCAGACCCCGGTCAAGACTGTCCTTGTTGCTCTGCAAGATCTTCAGCACGTTGTTCAGCTGGTCGAGCGCCGGCTTCAGCGTTGCGTTGTCGTCCTGCACCAAGCCGGAGATCTGCAGCGACAGGTTCGAGGTGTTGACGAACAGCTGGCTGATCTCCGTCTTCCGGGCGTTGAGTTCGTCGAAGAGCAACGAACCGTCCTTGAGCAGGGTGGTGATCTCCTTGTTGCGGTCGGCCAGCACTGTCGTGACCTGGTTCGCCCGGGCCAGCAGGGTTCGCAGCGCCTGATCGCGCGAGGCGATCGTGGTGGACAGCCGCTGCAGCCCGGAGAGGGTCTGCTTCACGTCGGCGGGCGTGTCCTTGAACGTCGCCGCGATCGTCGTGAACGCCGCCGCCAGTTGTTTGGAGTCGATGTCGTTGCTGGTCTTGGTGAGCTTGCTGAACACCGGGTAGATGTCGTAGTCACCGGGAACCTTGGTCCTGGTGATCGTCCGCTTGGGGTTCTGTTTGGCGTCACCCTGCGAGTCGATCGCAACGTACTTCCGGCCGAGCAGCGTCTTGATCGCAATGGACACGGTGCTCTTGTCACCGATCCACGCGTTCTTGACCCGGAACCGCACCTTGACGTGCGCACCGTCCAGGGAGACCGACTTGACCGAGCCGACCTTCACTCCGGCGATGCGTACCTCGTCGTCGGCCTGCAGGCCGGCCGAGTCCGCGAAGTTGGCCGTGAAGACGGTCCCGCCGCCGATGATCGGCAGCCGCTCGGCGTTGAAGGCCGTCCAGAGCAGCACAGCGATGACGACGAGCCCGACGGTGCCGATCACGGTGGGGTTGCGCGAGCTGAACGACTGCCCGCGAGGTGCCTTCTTCATCCCGCTCCGGCCGAACATCAGCTGCACCTCCCCGGGGGCTGCGTCGGTACGCCGACGGTTTGCGATCCGATCACCGGCAGCGTGACGGTGCCGCCGGCATTGCACAGGAAGAAGTTGAACCACGAGCCATAGGTGGCGGTCCGGGTGAGCGAGCCGACCTTCTCCGGCATCCGCTGAATCACCCCGGCGATGGCGTCGCTGTGCAGGTTGAGCTTCTTGGCCAGCGCCTGCAGATCGACGATGTCCTGCTTGAGCAGCGGTCGGCTGTCCTGCAGCAACGACGCAGTCGCATCGGCCAATGAGTTGATGCCCGAGATCGAGCTGCCGATCGCCGTCCGGTCCTGAGCAAGGCCGGACACGAACCGCTGTAGCTGGACGATCAGTGACGTGAACTCGGTATCCCGCATCCCGACCGTCGTCAGCACGGTGCTCAGATTGTCGATCAGCTCACCGATGACCTTGTCCTTGTCCGCCAAGGCGTTGGTCAGCGACGCGGTGTGCGACAGCAGCGTCTCGACCGAGCCCCCCTCGCCCTGCAGCGTCTGGATGATCTCCATCGACAACTGGTTGATCTCATCGGCGTCCAAGCCGGCGAACAGGTGCCGGAACCCGCCGAACAGTGCGGTCAGATCCAGCGCGGGATACGTCTGCGATTGCGGGATGACCGCCTTCGGTGATTGCAGTTTCGGACTGCCGGCGCCCGGATCGAGCGAGACGTAGCGCTGCCCGACCAGGTTCCGGTACTTCAGCCGAACCTGCACCGAGACCGGCAGCGGCCGAGACTTGGTGACCGAGAAGCTCACCTCAGCGGTGTTGTGCCGGACCAGCTTGATGCCCTTCACCGAGCCGACCCGGACGCCGGCAATGCGCACGTCGTCGCCGGCGAGCAGACCGGTGGCGTCGGTGAAGTCGGCCTTGTACGTGATGGTCTTCCCGTAGCTGGCGTTCGAGATGGTGGCGGCCAGCGCATACGTCGTCGCGACCGTGACCAGCAGGAAGATGACAAGCTTCACCAGCGGCGCGGTGAGACCTCTCATGTCACCGTCACCTCCGTACCACGCAGCAGCGGGGCAGCCAGGACGGTGGCGATGGCCGGCACCTTGTCCGGAGAAACGTCGAGCTCACCGCAGATCAGCGCGTTGACCAGCTTGATTTCGGCCGGCGACCCGATGCCGGCCTGCTCGTAGTTGGCCCGCATCGCACTTGGCAGGGGGGACGTCGAGCCGTACTTGGGCGCGCCGTCGCCGAGATCCGGCGACGTGTAGGGCTTCGGCGGGTTCGGCAGTCCGTAGCACTGCGGGCCGACGCCGGTGACGGTCTTCGGCTCCTGGCCCGGCGTATAGGCGCCCCGCGGGGTTACCACGTTGAGGTTGATGTTCAGCGCGTGGTTGCGGAACGCCTGCTCGAGGAACTTCTCGGAGTCGTTCAGCGCGGCTGCCATGCACGGGTACTCCGGCGAGTACTCGGCGAGCAGCCCGAGAATCTTCTGGCTCTGCGCGGACACGGTGATCAGCCGATCACCGTTCTGGTCCAGGAATCCGCTCAACGTGGTGGACGTGCTGGTGGCGATGGTCAGCAGCGAGTTCAGCGCACTCGGGTTCTGCGTGATCGTCTTGGAGGTGGTCTGCAGGTTGGCCAGCGAACCGAGCAGGTCCGGTGCCACGCTGTTGTACTCCTCGGCCACCTTGCCCAGCTTGTCGATGTCGGCGATCAGCGTGCCCAGGTGCGGATTGAGCTTGAGCAGATAGTCGTTGAGCTGCTCGATGTTGCGCCCGATCTGATCGCCACGGCCCTGCAGCGCCGTGTACAGCGCGTTGAGCGTCGCGTTCAGCTCCGCCGGGTGCAGCGCCTGCAGCACCGGCATGATGTCGTTGAGGACGTTCTCCAGTTGTGCGTACTCGGTCGAGGGGTCCTGGCACAGCACGTCACCACCGCGTACCGGTCGCACCGCCGCGGCCACCGGGTCCATGTTCCGGTTGCAGACATGAGTTGTGCCGTCGGTGATCACCAGCGATACGTACTTCTCGCCGAACAGGGTCTTGGGCAGCAGCCGGGCCTGGTAGTTGTTCTTGATCAGCTTGGCCGTGCCGGGGTCGAGCGCGAGGGTCAGCACCGCGTCCTTGCCGGTCGAGTGAATGGCGCGCACTTCGCCGACCCGGATGCCGCGGATCTTCACATCCGACTGGGTCTGCAGCTGATTGCCGGTGCTGTCGGTGATCAGGGTGACCTTGACGACCTTGGTGAACACCTTGTTGTAGGCAGCGATCGACAGCGCGACCAGCCCGGCCAGCACGGCGATGAACACCAGCCCGTACAACCGGTTCACCCACGTCGAGCCGCGTGTGGTCATCCCGCGATCCGAACTGTGGTGTTGGCGCCCCAGATGGCCAGTGAGAGGAAGAAGTCCACCACGTTGATCGCGACGATCGCCGTGCGCACCGCCCGGCCGACGGCCACGCCTACCCCGGCGGGACCGCCCTTCGCGGTGTAGCCGTAGTAGCAGTGCGTCAGGATGATCACGACGGAGAAGACGAGCACCTTGCCGAAGGACCAGAGCACGTCCTGCGGCGGCAGGAACAACCGGAAGTAGTGGTCGTAGGTACCGGTGGACTGGCCGTAATACGCGGTGGTCACGAAGCGCGTCGACAGGTACGAGGTCAGCAACCCGATGACATACAGCGGTATGACGGCGATGAAGCCGGCGATGATGCGGGTGGTGACCAGGAAC
This sequence comes from uncultured Actinomycetota bacterium, assembly GCA_963703085.1. Classification (GTDB taxonomy): domain Bacteria; phylum Actinomycetota; class Actinomycetes; order Mycobacteriales; family Jatrophihabitantaceae; genus DATAEG01. Next base: position 1,434,527 of record OY969789.1, read on the forward strand.
GGCAGGCTCGGCACCGCCATCACTTCGAGGGCGTCGATCTCCTCGTTGATCCGCATCGCACCGAGTTGGGCGGTGAATCCACACCCGACCGTCGCGGACAGCGCCAGGCCGGCGACCAGCGGCGCGATCTCGCGGGTGTTGAAGTACGCGGAGATGAAGCCGGTGAAGGCGGACGTGCCCAGTTGGTTCAGCGCGGCGTATCCCTGCAGGCCCACCTCCGTACCGGTGAAGAACGACAGGAACGTGATCACGCCGACGGTGCCGCCGATGACCGCCAGCGCACCGGTCCCGAACGTGACTTCGGCGAGTAGCCGGGCGACTTCGCGCTTGTAGCGGCGGATGGTGCGCGGCGTCCAGGCCAGCGCACGCACATAGAACCGCATCTGCTCGCCGAGGTCGTCCAACGACTCGCCCGGACGCGCGGCGGCACGGCGTACCGAGGCGAGCGCGGCCCAGGCCGGGGTGTCGGCCATCACGAGCCCTTCGGGGGGACGACCTGGAAGTAGACGGCCGTGATGACGAAGTTGACGAAGAACAGCAGCATGAAGGTGATCACGACAGACTGATTCACTGCGTCGCCGACACCCTTGGGACCGCCGCCGGCGTTGAGGCCCTTGTAGGAAGCGACTATCGCGGCGATGGCGCCGAACAGCAGCGCCTTGATCTCGCCGGTCCACAGGTCGGACAGTTGAGCCAGCGCGGAGAAGCTGGCGAGGTAGGCGCCCGGAGTGCCGCCCTGGAGGATCACGTTGAAGAAGTAGCCGCCCACCACGCCGACCACACTGACCAGTCCGTTCAGGGCGACCGAGACGAGCATGCAGGCGAGCACCCGCGGCACGACGAGACGTTGCACCGGGGATATGCCCAGCACCTCCATCGCGTCGATCTCGTCGCGGATCTTGCGGCTGCCGAGGTCCGCGCAGATTGCCGAGCCGCCGGCGCCGGCGATCAGCAGGGCGGTGACGATCGGGCTCGCTTCCCGGATGACCGCCAGCACGCTCGCCGCGCCGGTGAACGACTGCGCACCGAGTTGCCTGGTCAGGCTGCCGAGCTGCAGCGCGATGACCGCGCCGAACGGGACAGCGACCAGTGCTGTGGGCAGGATGGTGACGCTCGCGATGAACCAGGCCTGCTGGATAAATTCGCGTACCTGGAACGGTCGCCGGAAGGTGAGCCGGGCGACGTCCAGGCCGAGCGCGAAGAGCCGCCCACTCTGCTGGATCGGGGCCGAGAGCTGGGTCATCTGCGGCACCTGGTCATCGGTCGACCTCGTCGGCGGTGGCGACCGAGCCGTCACCGCTGTGGTACTCAGGCAGTTCGCCGATCCCGGTCTTGGCGCGCTCGGACACGCGCCGCAGCCGGCCGTGCCGTGCCGGTTGGGCGGGCTGGTACCCATCGCTCTCCAGAGCTGCCCGGGCGGCTGCCTGCGCCTTCTCCGGCAGGGTGTGCAGCATCTTCGCGACCCGCTCCTGCCGGCGTAGCGCGGCCTGGCGGACCGGAAGTCCCGGGGAGGGCTGCAACTGCGGCGGCACACTCGGCCCGCCGCCGCCCTTCGGTGCGGTCCCGGCGGCAGGCTCCGCGTCGACGTCGATGGAGGCCAGTTCGGCGGCAACCTGTGCGGCGTCCTTCTCCTCGCTCATGCCGATCGGGCCTTCGCGACGGCCGTTGAGGAACTGCTGCACCACTGGCTCGTCGGAGGTGAGCAGCACCTCGCGGGGCCCGAACATGACGAGTTTGCGCAGGAACAGCAAGCCGAGGTTGTCCGGCACGGTGCGGGCGATGCCGATGTCGTGGGTGACGATCAGGAACGTGGCGTCGGTCTGGGCGTTCAGGTCGACGATCAGCTGGCTGATGTAGGACACCCGCACCGGGTCGAGTCCGGAGTCCGGCTCGTCGAACAGGATGATCTCCGGGTCCAGAACCAGCGCACGGGCCAGGCCGGCCCGCTTCCGCATCCCGCCGGAGATCTCACCGGGCAGCTTCTTGTCGGTACCGCTGAGGCCGACCATCTCCATCTTTTCCAGGACGATGTCCCGGATCTCGCCCTCGCTCTTGCGGGTGTGCTCGCGCAGCGGGAAGGCGATGTTGTCGTACAGGGTCATCGACCCGAACAACGCCCCGTCCTGGAACAGCACCCCGAACAGCTTGCGGGTCTCGTAGAGCTGGTGCTCGCGACAACGCACGAGGTCGACGTCCTGGATGACGATCGATCCGCGCTCCGGCTTGAGCAGCCCGACCAGCGATTTGAGGAAGACCGACTTGCCGGTGCCGGACGGGCCGAGCAGGACAGAGATTTCGCCGGGCGGCAGGGTGAGGGTGACATCGGACCAGATGTTCTGCTTACCGAAGGACTTCGTCAGCCCGTCGACAGCGACCTCGACTCCCACCCCGCCCCCTTCCGCGCGCCAGTGCTCTGGTCAAGTGGGAAATGAGCGCACGCGGCGCTCGGTAGTTCAACGAGACTTCCTACCGGTCGGTAACGCCGGACACAACCTCGCGCCTCCGCCCGGCGACTCAGGGGAGGCGCGCGGACACATCGCGCACATAGGAACGTCTCAGGGGCGGGCACCATTGGGTGCCCGCCCCTGAGACGGTCATTCAGGTACTACCGCGCAGGAACCTCGTCGATTCCTACTGCGCGATCAGCTCGCTCTATTTAACCGTCACCGTGGCGCCGGCGGCCTCGAGGACCTCCTTGGCCTTGTCGGCGGCGTCCTTGGCGACCTTCTCCAGAACCGGCTTGGGCGCCCCGTCGACCAGGTCCTTGGCCTCCTTGAGACCGAGGCTGGTGAGGGTGCGCACCTCCTTGATGACCTGGATCTTCTTGTCGCCCGCGGCGTCGAGGATGACGTCGAACTCGTCCTGCTCGGGAGCCGCCTCGGCGACCGGAGCAGCGCCACCGCCGGCCGCGGCGACGGCGACCGGTGCGGCCGCGGTGACGTCGAAGGTGTCCTCGAACTGCTTCACGAAATCAGAGAGCTCGAGCAGCGTCATTTCCTTGAACGCGTCGAGCAGCTCGTCGGTGCTGAGCTTCGCCATGGTGGCGTCCTTTCTTTTCTGCCGGATGAGCCGGCGATTCGATGGGTGTACTTACTCCGCCGGCTCGGCGGGAGTTTCTGGTGACTCGCTCGGCGCGGCTGCGCCGTCCGGCGACGTCGGCTCGGGCGACTCGACCGTGGCAGTTGCCCCGGTCTCGGGTGGCTTCTTCTCCTCCAGCGCCTTGGCCAAGCGGGCGACCTGCGAGAGCGGGGCCTGGAACAGCCCGGCCGCACGGGTCGGCAGCGCCTTGAGTGCTCCGGCCAGCTTGGCCAGCAACACCTCGCGGGATTCCAGGTCCGCGATCCGGCCGATCTCGGCCGGGCTCAGCGCCTTGCCGTCCAGCAAACCGCCCTTGATCACCAACAGCGGGTTTGCTCTGGAAAAGTCGCGTAGCCCCTTGGCGGCCTCTACCGGGTCGCCCCCGACGAACGCGATGGCCGTCGGGCCCACCAGCAACTCGTCGTCGATGGTGACTCCGGCATCGGCAGCGGCCCGCTTCGTCAACGTGTTCTTGACGACGGCGTAAGTGGTCTGGCCACCCAACGCGCGGCGCAGCTCACTGATCTGCTTGACGGTCAGCCCGCGGTACTCGGTCACTACTGCGGCGTGAGACGAGGTGAAATGCTCTGCCAGCTCTGCGACAGTCTGTACTTTCTCGGTGGTCGGCACGTTCCTCCTCTCCTCATGTCTCGTGCATCGGCCCGTCGATCACGGGTCGCGGCGCGAACACGCCGAGCGACTCAGGAGAATCAGGATGCGGTCTCCGGCGCAGGGCACGGACCGCAGTGCGTCGCCATGACGGAGACGCGCATCGAACCGTCCAACCTGCGCGGGCCGCTCCCAGCGCTCCGGGAGTCGTTCGGCTGCGTGTGCGCACGCAGCGACCAGCGGTCTTCGGTGGATCAGTGCTCAACGATACGGGCTGCTCCGACGAGCCGCCAAATCGGTGTCGGCTGACGATTGCGGCGCCGCGGTGCGGGCGCTCCACGACGAACCGAAGCAGACGAACGGCACCGGCGTGGCGGCGTCATGCCCGGCAAGCGCACCGGACAACGCCTCCGCCGACCCGATGCCCTTCGCGAGCCGCTGGTGATAGCCGGCCATGACGTCGGCGGCATCGTCATCGCCGACCCGCGCCACGCCGGCGACGACACTGCGCACACCGAAGTGCAGCAACACACTGGTCAGGCCGAGGGCCTCGTCGCCGGGGCGCAGCGTGGCCCGGCCGAGCTCGCAGGCGGACAGGACGACGTGGGAGACCCGCCCGGCATCCGGGTCCAATTCGTGCGCGAAGAGCGGGCCGTCACTGAGCCGGACCGACGAGAACAGCGGGCTGTCCGGTTGATGCAGGCCGTGGGCTGCGACGTGCAGCAAGTCTGCACCGGCGACGGCTGAGCGGACGACGCCACGGTCCGCCGCGGGGTCGTGGTGCACCCGCGCGCCGGGCCATACCGCAGCGACCGATCCGACCTCGTCGCGGGCGCGGGCCAGCGCCGGCCCGGCCAGCGCGACGACCTGGGGCGCGACGACCGCCGGGACCGTCGCCGTCCGGCACCATGCACTCGCCGACGTCGCCACGACGGTGGGCACGCCGCGGCGGGAGGGCAGCGCGTTCCACGGCACCATGCCCAGCTCGCCCACCGGCACGACCACAGCGCACCGATCGGCCAGCGGGAGTGCCCCGAGCAGTTCGCGATCCAACCGACCGAGGCTGGTGGCCAGCGATGCCTGCGCCGCCTGCCGCATCGCCGGCGGCACCCGAGCCAGGGCGAGCAGGTCCAGATCGGCGCGCACCCGCCGGATCAGTCCGCTGACTTCTGCCGCCGAGCCGAGTGAATGCAAGCTCGTCCGCGTCGGTCCGAGCACCACCGCCCCGAGCCGGCCTGCGGACATCACGTAGACGACGAGGTCGGCGTCTGTCTGCCGAACCGTCGCGGCGAGTTCGGCGATGCCCGCGACCGCCTCGGCGTGCCCGGAACCGTCGGCGGTCCAGGCCCGGTCACGCAGCTGTTGCTGCAACTGGGCAATGGTGCGCCGATCCGCGGCCTCGGCAGCCGGATCCTGCCCGGCGCGTCCCTCCCGCGCCGCGTCGACGGCCATCCGCAGTTGGCTGAGCAACTCGGCATCCTGTGGGTCGGCGGGTGGCCGCAGCGACACCATCCGGCTGCTGGTGGCCCGGCCCCGCTCGGCGGCGAGCAGCACCTCGCCGGGATGCCCAGAGCGCAAGGCCGTGGCCAGGTCGAGCTCGGCAATGCGCCGACCGTGTACCGCGCTGGCCGTCTGCAGGTCGATGCTGCCGAACCGCGCCTGGTAGGACGCCAGCTCTGCGAGCCCGGTACGCAGCTCGCGGCGCGCGTCGCCGACGGCGCCCGAGGCCAGCCCGAGTTCGGCTCGCACCAGCCGGGCGTGCAGTCGCGCGGAGATCGGGTCACCCCGGCGCAGCGGCCCGGCCCGACCGGCCATCTCCGTTGCGTAGGTGATGTGCCCAGCGCGGAGATAGGCCTGCGCAGCGAGCCGGTACGCAGTGGCGGTGTCGGTGCTCGGCCCGCTACTGCTCAATTCTTGGGCGACGTCGAGCGCCGGGCCGACCAGCCGCATCCCCGGTCGACCGTCGGCGAGGTCGGCCTGGATCAACATCAGCTGCGCACGCCGCTGCCATCGCTGGCTGCCCCGCCGCCGGAAACGATCACGAGCCTTCGCCGCAAGGCGACGTGCCTCGCTCACTTCCCCGCTGAGCAGCGCACACTCCGCCCGGGCCAGCTCCACCTCGGCCACGTCCTGCCACTGGCGTTGCTTGCGCAGCAGCACTTCGGCGTCCAGCAGTGTTTCGCCGGCTTCACGGATCAGGCCGGCCTCGACGAGCACCCGTGCGCGGTCCAGCTCACCGGCCCCGAACCGGTGCGGTGCTTCGCGGGCAGCGCTGTCCAACAACGCGAGGCCCTTGGGCACATTGCCGGCGAGGAACTCCAGGTAACCGAGGTTGTGCTTGGCCTTGTACGTCTCGAGCGGCAAGTGCGCGTCCTGGGCGGCGGCCACTGCGCGAGTCAGGTCGGCCCGGGCGTTGCCCAGGGCACCGCGATAGAGATGCAGCGCGCCGCGATTGAGCAACACCAGGGTGCGGTCGAACGACGAGCCGTGCGACAGGTGCGCGGCCGCGCTGTCCAAGTGCTCCAATGCGACGTCGAGATTTCCTGACCGCATTGCCATCAGCCCCTGCTGGCCGCTCACCAACAAGGCGAGTTCGCCGTCCCCGAGCTGGTCGCTCAGTTCACGCGCCTGATCCAGGGTCGCGGTACTGGCCGCGATGCCGTGCATCTCCGCTTGATTGTGCGCCAGAGTCAGCAGGATCCGGGTCTTCAGGGCACGGCTGCCCGGATCGTCGTCATCGTCGAGCCTGTTCAGCGCCGTCAACAGCAGCCGGATCGCCCGGGACGGCCGGCTCAGATTGCTCTCCCGGCTCGCCTGCTCGTGCAACTCCCTCGCGATCTGCAGCGCGATGGATCCTGAGCCGGACACCGAAACGGGCATGGGGACTCTCGCCGGCTCCCTCAGATCAGCAGGGACGGGGTGATGACCGGCGAGCCGTCGATCGGACGAAGGACGAACTGCGCGAGTCCGCGTGCCACGTCCTCGAACACGAAGCGGCCGTCGGCGTCGGCGACCGTGTGCTGCGACCCACCTTCCCGGCGCAGCTCTACGGGCAATCCGGCACCGGGCGCCGCCCATCCGTCGACCCGGACCTTGCCTGCGCCGGACGGGCTGATGGTGACCATGGTCGTGAGCCGGGAACTGGAGAAGGTGATCGTCTCAACACCTGCAGGTGCCTCGGCGCGCGCCGCGGAAGAGACACCGGCGTCCCAGCGCTGCAGCTCGGCGACCTCGGCCTCGAGCGCGTCGAGGGTGATGGTGAACTGGCTACGCGCGACAAGGTCATCAGGAACCGGATCGATTGCGTTGTACAGCGCGGCCAGCCGGTCGAGAATCCGTTGATCACTGCGGTCCAGCGCGGCCGAGGCACCGTCGTCGGGCAGGTTCGTGGTCATTCGGTCCCCCAAGTTGGATCGGCGCCGAGCAGCGACCGGAGCTTGGCAAGGCAGCGGCCCCGCGTAGGGCCGATACTGCCGACCGGCATCCCGAGCGCTTCCGCGACTGCGGAGTAGTCCGGGCGATCGGCGAAGGCGATGACTCGCAGCAGTTGCTGACAACGCTCGGGCAGCGCGGCGACGTTGCGCCACAGCACCGCGTCCTCAGCTCTGGTCAACACGACGTGCTCGGGCTGCTCCGCCACCGCGGCAGGCTCGTTCAGATCGTCGCTATCCGTGGGGTCCACCTTGCGTTGCCGAGCCACCACTCGCCATGCCTCACGGCGAACCGTCACGACCAGCCAATGCAGCACCGCCTGTGGACTGCTGATCGTCGGCGCATGGCGCACCAGAGCAAGCCATGACGTCTGCACGACGTCCTCGGCGCTATGCGCATCCAGCCGCTGCGCGCGAGCGGTATGCCACAGGATTGGGGTGAGCAGCGTGACGAGGTCGGCCATCTTGCTCTCATCACCGCCGCGGAACTCCTCGAACAGCACGCCCGCTCGGGTCGCCAACGTCTCGGGTACCGGGGCCGTGTCGATCATGGCCGGTCCAGCTGCGCCACGCCGTGTACCGCGGCCCAGCCACGTTCAACGGCTGATGCCTTGTCGCACGGGTCCAACGCGCCGTGCTCGAGCAGTGCGGCAGCGAGCTCGCCGGCCAGGATGGGCGCGGCGAACGAGGTGCCGCTCCAGGTACCGAAACCGGACGAGAAGTCGTCCATGTCCAGCGTCTGCCGGGTGAACCCGCCGATGCGCACCCGGGCGCTCGGCTCGAGTGACCCGTTGAAGGTAGTGGGCATCGTGCTCACCACCGCCGCACCGTGACGGTAGGTGCTCACCCAGTCCCCCTGGTTGCTGAACAAGGCGATCGTCCTGTCGTCGGGATTGCGGGCGCCCACGCTGATCACCGGGACCGCGTCGTGCGCTGCGGGTAACTGCGACGCAGCATGCGGTGCGAAGCCGGCGGGGTACATGTGCCGGTCCGTCGCGTCGTTCCCGGCTGAGGCGACGACGATGACACCGAGCTTGCCGAGTTCACGCAATGGGGCGAGGAGAAGCTGGTCGAACGCCTCGTCGGCCGGAAGCTCGTGGTAGTAGCCCATCGACAACGAGATGACGTCGACGACCCCCGTCTTGTCGCCGGCCTGCAGCGCGGCCGCGTGCCGGAGCAACAACCGATTGAGTGCTTCGAGCACGTCACCTTCGGCGACCGCACCATCGCCGTGCATCACCCGGACCGAGATGATCTTCGCGTCCGCACACTTCTGATGGATCAGCCCGGCGATGAACGTGCCGTGGCCGGCGTCCGGGTCCAGCGTGCCTTCCAACGGATCATCGACATTGCCGGTGATCTCCGGGTCGGTCGACAGGTCGGTCAATCCGATGGACAGGCTCCCCACTCGCGGATGGCGCCACACCACCGGCCACTTCAACCACGGGTGCTTGCCGACCCCGGTATCCAGAATCGCGACGACGGGCCGCCGGCACGGCAGCTCGCTGCGATCGCGGCGCACCGGCGGTGGACCCTGCCACGCGACCGGTCCTCTCCCGCCCTGGCCGGGCACACCGAACGAGCTGCTCGGCGAGTCCACTCCATGACTTCCCCACAACGGGACACCGTCGATGCCATGGCTTCCCCACAACGGGACGCCCTCGATGTCCGGGCCACTGGTCGCACTGACCAGATGGTCCAGACTGACGTCGGCAGCCTTCGGCGACTTCACCCCGACGATCGCTCGGTAGTTCTGCAGCACCTGCCACGCATCCGGTGGCGAGGCGGGTCCGTCCCCGGCCGGCGCCAGCAGGATGCGAGCAACCAGCGTGCGAGCCGCGAGTTCGGCGACGCCCGAACGCTTCGCGATCTCCGCCAGCTCGCGATCCGGTGGGTACACCGTGGCGACCAGACCAGCCTGCGCGGCCGCTTCCTGCAGTTCCAGCGGTACCTCACCGCCGGAGACGTCCACTCCGCGCAACAGCAGGCGCGCGCCCACGTACACGGTCGCCCGGATCGGGCCCTGCCCCGGCAGACGCACAGCGGTGGACGGGTCGAGTACCCGGCCGCCGTGCTTGCTCAGCACGTAATCCGGCGGCGACAGACTCGGCTCGCGACGGCGCGGCGTAGTCGATCGGGGAGCTTCGGGGCTCTGCTCGGTCATGGTCACCCTCGTCCGCGCTGGCGAGCGCTGCCCAGCGCGTGCGCCCAGCTGAGCTGAGCGTAGGGGTCACGGGGTTGCGTCCACCAGATCCGTTTTGCGCACGAGACGGTTCGTCCCGCACTACTGGAAGGAGTCGGGATCGCGCGGGGTGATACCTGGAGAGGAATTTCGGCTCGGCGGTATCAGCCGGCACGGCCCCCGCTCTTCATCCCAGACGCACCGGCCAGGGGGAAACGCCGGCCGGGTCGTCAGCGCTGGAACCGGGCGATGGCCGCCGGGGGGAAGGACGTGTCGCCGGCACGGGCCACGCCACGTCCTACGGCCTCGCCGGTTCCGCGCACACAACGCGACAGCCCGCTGTCGCTGCATCACGGGGGCAAGGAACGACAAAGGCACTGGCGCGCTTCGGGGGAGCCAGTGCCTTTGTTGTGCCTCAGACGGTTGCGTCTTCGAGCAGGTTCTTGACGCGGTTGGTGTCCACCGGGACGCCCGGGCCCATCGTTGTGGCGAAGGTGATCTTCTTGACGAACTTCCCCTTCGACGACGACGGCTTCGACCGCAGTACCTCGTCCAGTGCCGCGCCGTAGTTCTCCACCAGCTGCTCCGGCGAGAACGACGCTTTCCCGATGATGAGGTGCAAGTTGGCCTGCTTGTCGATGCGGAACGAGATCTTGCCGCCCTTGATATCCGTGACTGCCTTCGCGACGTCTGGCGTGACGGTGCCGGTCTTCGGGTTCGGCATCAATCCACGCGGACCGAGGATGCGAGCGATCCGCCCGACCTTGGCCATCTGGTCCGGTGTGGCGATAGCTGCGTCGAAGTCCAGGAAGCCTTCGGTGATCGCGGCGACGAGGTCGTCACTACCGACCCGGTCCGCGCCCGCGGCCTCGGCCGCAGCCGCTTGGTCGCCCGTGGCGAAGACGATGACGCGGACGGTCTTGCCCGTGCCGTGCGGCAGGCTGACGGTGCCGCGCACCATCTGATCGGCCTTGCGCGGGTCGACGCCGAGTCGCATCGCGACCTCGACGGTCGAGTCGAACTTGGTGCTCGCCTGGGTGGTGACGATGCCGGCAGCCTCGAGCGGGCTGTAGATCTTGTTCGGGTCGATCAGTTCGGCGGCCTTGCGATAGGCCTTGCTGTGCTGTGCCATGTGCTTTCTTCCTCCTGTGGTGATAGCGGACAGCCGTGCTGCCCTCCCACCCGACTGCCTTTGCAGTTCGGGGTCCCCGACGCGTTTTCCAGCCCCTAGGCGAGAAAATTCGGTGGGGTCAATCGACGGTGATGCCCATACTGCGGGCCGTACCGGCGATGATCTTGGCGGCCTGGTCGAGGTCGTTGGCGTTGAGGTCGTCCATCTTGGTCTGCGCGATCTCGCGTACCTGCGCCATGCTGACCTTGGCGACCTTGTTCTTGTGCGGTTCGCCGCTGCCCTTCTCGACTCCGGCGGCCTTCAGCAGCAGCCGCGCTGCCGGCGGGGTCTTGGTGACGAAGGTGAACGAGCGATCCTCGTACACGGAGATCTCGACGGGCACGACCTGCCCACGCTGCGACTCGGTGGCAGCGTTGTAGGCCTTGCAGAACTCCATGATGTTGACGCCGTGCTGGCCCAGTGCCGGACCCACGGGCGGCGCCGGATTGGCAGCGCCGGCCTGGATCTGCAGCTTGATGATCGCAGTGAGCTTCTTCTTCGGAGGCATGACTTCTTCTCTTCTTCTGGTTAGGGCGGATCTTTGGACGTATTGGCTTCGGGCGCGGTCAGAGCTTGGCGACTTGGCTGAACGACAGCTCGACCGGAGTCTCCCGGCCGAAGATCGACACCAGCACCTGCAGCTTCTGGTGCAGCGGGTCGATCTCATTGATGGTGGCCGGCAGGGTGGCGAACGGGCCGTCCATCACGGTCACCGACTCGCCCACAGTGAAGTCGACGACTTCGACCGCGGCCTTGTCGCTGGACGGCGCGCCGCCGGTGCGACTCGGGGCGCCGACCGTCTTCTGCGGCTGCGGCACGAGGATCTTCACGACCTCGTCCAGCGACAGCGGTGACGGTCGCGAGGTGGCACCGACGAACCCGGTGACTCCGGGGGTGTTGCGCACCGCACCCCAGGACTCGTCGTTGAGGTCCATCCGAACCAGGATGTAACCGGGGAAGACCTTGCGCTGCACCTGCTGGCGCTTGCCGTTCTTGATCTCCACGACGTCCTCGGTCGGAACCTCGACCTGGAAGATGTAGTCCTCCATGTCCAGCGACGAGATCCGGCTCTCCAGGTTCGCTTTCACCTTGTTCTCGTACCCGGCATAGGAGTGCACGACATACCAGTCGCCGAACGCCGTCCGCAGCTCCTGTCGCAACGCCTCCGCCGGGTCCTCGGGCTCCTCGTCGTCAGCGGACTCACCGGCGTCAGCGGACTCACCGGCATCGGTGGCGGTCGGCTCGGCACTGGCCTCTGCGGGCTCCGCGGCGATCGGCTCGTCGACACCAATGGCGGCGTCGACCGGGTGGGACTCGGCGTATCCGGATGCCACCACGTCGGCCTCGACGGCACGCGCTTCAGCCGCAGCCGGCGACAGCTCGCCGTCAGTGGCCGACGGGGCGCCGCTGAACGGCGACTCGTCGGTATCGGACACTGGGTGGGACTCAGACACGGAACTCTCTTCCTCTATCTATTGCTGCGGCGCTCAGCCGAACATCCACAGGACGACCTTGGCGAATCCGACGTCCATGCCGGCCACCATTGCGATCAGCACGACGACGAAGACGATGACCACCAGCGTGTAGGAGGTCAGCTCCTGCCGCGACGGCCAGATGACCTTGCGCAGCTCGGCGACGATCTCCCGCATGTATCTGGTGAGGTACTGCACGAACCGGACCAGGAAGAAGCGGCGCCGTTCCCGGGCCCCGCGCTTCTTGGGCCGGGTAGCCGCCGCCGACTTGGTCGCCGGTGTGCGGCTCTTGGTCGCGACGGCAGACTTGCCGGACCCACGTGCCGCGACCGCCTTGGCCGCGACCGTGCCGTCGGCCGAGGAGCGCCGGCCGCCGACCCGGGCCAGTGCCTTGCGCCGGTCCTTGGGCTCGTCCTTGTCGGCGTCCTCGAGATCGTCAGCGACGTCCTCGTCCTCGAGGTCGTCGTCATCGTCGAGGTCGTCGTCATCGTCGAGGTCGTCGTCATCGAGGTCGTCGTCGGCTGGGTCGTCATCGGCTGGGTCGTCATCGAGATCTTCGGCCGGGTCGTCGGCGGTCAGGTCGTCGAGGTCGTCGGAATCGGCGTCATCCTCGGCATCGAGATCGTCCGCGGAGTCGGACGCGGTTGCCCGCGCCGTCACGGCCCTGCCGTTCGTCACCTCGGCTGTAGTGCCGGTGGCCGGAGCGGTCGATTCCGAGGTCTCGTCCTCGACGTCGGCAGGCTCCACCGCGGCCTCGTCGCCGGCCGCCGTGGCGGCCCGGGACGGCTTGGTGGAGCGGTGCGACGTCGCGCGCGGGTTCCTCCGCCTCGACCGGGCCACTCGTTCTCCTCCCTTACCCGCGACTTGCGCCGCGGACCGTGCGGCGCACGGCTGTTGCTGACCGACAGATCTGTGCAGGGGCGGCAGGACTCGAACCTGCAACCGCCGGTTTTGGAGACCGGTGCTCTACCAATTGAGCCACGCCCCTCCGCCGGACCCGACGTCATGCCTGCGCACCGCGGGGTTCGCCACACTGACCGAGACGGGTTCGCCGAGCGCATGCTGACGCAAGCCTTGCTTCAGGCCCGCAGCGAGTGTACGGGCAGGCGCCGGGTGCGGCCAAGCTGACCGCCGACAGCCGCCGGTGGACGCGCAACGCCGCGCCCGAGCCATAACTGCTGCACCAGGTCTGCGACGATGGTGGCATGGCTCAGCGCATCTCCGACCGTGTCCTCGCCATCGCCGAATCGGCCACCCTGGCGGTCGATGCGAAGGCGAAGGCACTGAAGGCCGCGGGCCGTCCGGTGATCGGCTTCGGCGCCGGCGAGCCTGACTTCTCGACACCCGACTACATCGTCGAGGCCGCGGTCAAGGCGGCGGCTGATCCGCGGATGCACCATTACTCCCCGGTCGGCGGCCTGCCGGAGTTGCGCGATGCGATCGCCGCCAAGACGGCACGGGATTCCGGATACCGGGTCGATCCCAGCCAGGTGCTGGTCACCAACGGCGGCAAGCAGGCGGTCTACAACACGTTCGCCGGGCTGCTCGACCCGGGTGACGAGGTGCTGCTGCTCGCGCCGTACTGGACGACCTATCCGGAGGTCATCCGATTGGCCGGCGGGGTGCCCGTCGAGGTGATGACCGATGAAACCAGCGGCTACCGGGCCAGCGTGGCCCAGCTCGAGGAAGCGGCGACCGAGCGAACCAAGGTGCTGCTGTTCGTCTCGCCGTCCAACCCGACCGGCGCGGTGTACCCCCCGGAGCAGGTCGCCGAGATCGGCCGGTGGGCCGCCGACCGCGGGATCTGGGTGGTGACCGACGAGATCTACGAGCACCTCGTCTACGGCGCCGCCGTGCACGTCTCCATCGCCGCCGCGGTGCCAGAGCTGGCCGATCGGGTCGTGGTCCTGAACGGCGTGGCCAAGACCTATGCGATGACCGGCTGGCGGGTCGGCTGGATGATCGGCCCGAGTGACCTCGTCAAAGCGGCGACCAACCTGCAGTCGCATGCCACGTCCAACGTCGCGAACGTCTCGCAGGCTGCTGCGGTCGCCGCGCTGACCGGCGACCTGTCCGCCGTCGCGATGATGCGGGAGTCCTTCGATCGGCGGCGCAAGACGATCGTCGCGGCGCTCAATGCGATCCCCGGTGTGGTGTGCCCGGAGCCCGAAGGTGCCTTCTACGCCTACCCGTCGGTGAAGGGCCTGCTCGGCGTGCCGATTCGCGGACGGACCGCCGCCGACTCCGCGGAGCTGGCCGGCATCATCCTCGACGAGGCCGAAGTCGCGGTCGTCCCCGGCGAGGCGTTCGGCACCCCTGGCTACCTGCGGATGTCCTACGCCCTGGGCGACGCGGACCTGTCCGAAGGGGTCGAGCGGATCGCGAAGCTCCTGTCCGAGGGCTGACCCGCACGGTCATCGCCGCACCCCGCGTGACCGTCCTGCGCCACACACGCGATGCCGTGACTGCTGCAGGACGGTTGGGTTTGGGCACGAGACCGGCACCTGAGAGCGCAGCCCACCCACCTGCCGATCGCCTCGTCGGCGCGCATTTCTCCTTCGCGCGGACTCACTCGGAGCGCTGGCGCGGAGTAGGCGCGCCTTCGCCTGGCCGAAAACCGGGCAGCGCAGCGCTGGCCCGACCTATGTCAGGGCGCCGGCCTTCTTGAGGACGGCGATCGCGGCGGGCAGGCCGCGCAGTGCCTTGGCCAGATCCGCGGGTACTGCGATGCGCCAGGCGTTGGCGTTCACGTAGCAACGGATCGCCGCGTCGAACTTGTCCGGGCCGGCGGCCGCACGCGCGGCGTGCAGGGCGGCCGCACCTTTGTCGTAGGTGGTCGAGTAGTAGCCCTGCTCGTCGTTGCCGTAGTCGGCGGTCGGCCGGTCCACCCTCCCGGGCAGGTGCAGCGCTGAGGACGGCGGCGGATCGTTGTTCACCAGCTGCTCGCCGTAGGACGCGAACGCCTCGTCCAGCCAAGCATGAGTGGCCTGCGAGTCGCCGACCATCGCGTAGAACCACTGGTGGGCGGTCTCGTGCACGTCGACCAGGGTGGACGAGCCCAGCAGGAAGATCGAGCTCGGGTACTCGATGCCGCCCCCGCCGGACGGCAGCAGCGCCACCGACAGGGTCGGGAACGGAAACGGCCCGAATCGCTTGCTCAACTCGGTGACGGCCCTGCTGATCTTGGCCATCACGTCCGACGCGCCGCCGGCGTCGGGTGCGCCGGCCCGCACCTTGACGCCGCTGACGGTCTGGTCCTTCAGCCGGAACGGCCCGACTGCGACGCTGACGTCGCGGGCCGCATCGATCGTCGAGTGCCACTTCTTGCGGCCGTTGCCGGCGTCCTGACCGCGCGGATCACCCGACGCGACCACCGTGTCGGAGCCGGGTGCGGTCACCGTCAGCTCGGTTCTCGCCGCCTCACTCGTGGCGCTCTCCGCGGTGAACTGGATCATCGGCTCGGTGTGCCAGCCGACGCCGGACTGCCAGGCCAGCAGCGGCTGGGCACTGGCGAACCAGGCGAAGCCACCGGCCCGGCCGAACCGGTCGAAGCCCTGGTGGCCCAGCGTCAGCGTGAACGCCAGATCGGCGGTAACGGTCGTGCCGGCCTTGATCGTCGTCCCGAAGGGGATGCGCAGCAGGCCACCCTGGGTGCCGTCGGCGGCGCCGTCCTTCGAGTACGTCGCCGCCTTGGCACCGTGATCGGCCTTGGCCGAGGTGACCTGGACCTTGTTTCCTTCCCGCACGGTCGGAACGGTGTTCGCGGTGAGCCGGAAGACGAGCTGGGTGATGTCCAGATCCGGCGTGAACTCGACGTGCTCGGTGCCCTTGACCGTGCCGTGGTCGCCGGACACGTCGAAGGTGAGCGTGATCTGGGGTCGCTTCGGGTCGGGCTGGCGGTAGCTGCTCGGGCAACTCGCCGCACCCTGACCGGAACTGGGCGCCTTCGACGGGCTGGACGGGTCGGCCGATGTCGAGGTCCGACTGCTCGGCGTCTGGCCCGACAGTGGCCGCCCGTGCCCGCTGGTGCTGGTCGAGCATCCGCTGAGCACCACCCCGATCACCGCAGCTGCTGCCGCGAGCCGGGTGCGGCCGGCGCGGCGCGTCACGGCAGTCGCACGACGGCCCGGGCCTTGGCCAGCACTGTCTGCCCGCCGCTCCTGGCGACCAGGTTCACCAGGACACTGCGATCATCCGGGCGCTTCTCCGAGACGGTGCCGGTCACCTCGAGCAGCCCACCGGTCTCATCGTCGGGCACGACCACTGGACGGGTGAACCGCACGCCGTACTCGACGACAGCGCCCGGGTCGCCGGTCCAGTCGGTGACCACTCGGATCGCCTCGGCCATCGTGAGCATGCCGTGCGCGATCACATCCGCAAGCCCGACCTCGGTCGCGTGCCTGGGGTTCCAGTGAATGGGGTTGAAGTCGCCCGAGGCGCCGGCATAGCGCACCAACATCGCGCGATCGATCGGGAAGGTGCCGGCCGGCAGCTCGGTGCCTACCTCGGTCTCATCGAAGGTCACCATCAGCTTGCCGCCGTACCGCGAGCGACCAGCGTCGAGAACGCCGTTACCACGTGCTCGCCGTCGGTCGTCGCGACGTCACCCCGGGTGGTGAGCAGATCGTTGCCGGCGGCGGCGCGGATCGATTCCACGCTGACCGAAACGACGAGCTCGTCACCGGCGATGATGGGCCGCGAGTACACGAACCGCTGTTCGCCGTGCACGACGCGGGAGTAGTCCAACCCGAGCGCAGGATCGGTGACGATCTGGCGGGCCGCTCTCATGGTGAGCACGATCGCGAACGTGGGTGGGGCGACCACGTCGCGGTAGCCGAGGCTGCGCGCTGCGTCGAGGTCGTGGCTCGCCGGGTTGTCGTCACCCACTGCCGCGGCGAATTCACGGATCTTCTCCCGACCGACCTGATAGGGGTCAGTCGGCGGATACACCCGGCCGACGAAAGACTGGTCGATCGGCATACGGGTGACGTTAGCTGGTCAGCGGGTCTCGCGGTGCTCGGTGTGCTTGCCGCAGTTCGGGCAGAATTTCTTCATCCCGAGCCGGTCCGGGTCGTTGCGCCGGTTCTTCCGGGTGATGTAGTTGCGGTGCTTGCACTCCTGGCACGCCAGAGTGATCTTCGGGCGAACGTCGGTGGCTGCCACGGGTTATTGCCTCTTTCGAATCATCGATCGGGTGGTTCTGCACGTGCGTAGCGAGGGCCGGATTTGAACCGGCGACACAGCGATTATGAGCCGCTTGCTCTGCCAAACTGAGCTACCCCGCCAGTCGGCTGCCATCGGCCACGCCGCCGCCGCGGAGACAGCCACGGTGTACGACACGGACCGGACAGCCGGAGCCCCCTTACGGAATCGAACCGTAGACCTTCTCCTTACCATGGAGACGCTCTGCCGTCTGAGCTAAGGGGGCAGCACGGATCCTCACCGGATGGTCGGAAGACCTGGCGGAGAGGCTCGCGGGCGAAGGAAATCGTACACGAGCGCCGGTGCCGCTTTCGACTTTGCTGGTGCGGTGCACCGCGCAGGGCCGCCGGGCAGCAAAGAACCCTGGTGGCCACACGGGGGAATGGCCACCAGGGTTGGGTCCAAGTATTGGTCCGATAGTGCAATGTGTCAATCATTGAATTCCGAACAGCGACCCGTTGTGTCCGAATTGTTGCTGCCGGAGGTTGACCGCGGCTGATCCGGGCCCGAGCACGGACCAGCCACAGGCGTGGCGGGTGTTGGGTTCGAACCAACGTAGGCTGAGCCGGCGGTTTTACAGACCGCTCCCTTTGACCACTCGGGCAACCCGCCAGGGGACCATTACGGTGGGCCGCCGGACTACCCCGTCGGCGGGCAGTAGCGTACCCGATGCCCGTGCGCACCTTCATCAGCCGCCGTGCCCGGCCACCGAACCGACAGTGGGGAGTACACAGCCGATGGCAGACCCGTCGTTCGACGTCGTCAGCAAGATCGAACACCAAGAGGTCGACAACGCACTGAACCAGGCGGCCAAGGAGGTCGGGCAACGCTTCGACTTCCGCGGCACCCACGCTGAGATCACCTGGAGCGGCGAACTCGGCGTGACGATCAAGGCTGACACCGAAGAGCGCGCCAAGGCGGCTCTGGACGTCTTCAAGGACAAGCTGGTGCGCCGCTCCATCTCGCTGAAAGCTCTGGAAGCCGAGGATCCCAAGCAGTCGGGCAAGCAGTACGTCATCGCCTGCACGTTGCAGCAGGGCATCTCGAGTGAGAAGGCGAAGGTCATCGCCAAGGCCATCCGGGACGAGGGGCCGCGTGGAGTGCAGGCCCAGATCCAGGGCGACCAGCTGCGGGTGTCCGGCAAGAAGCGCGACGACCTGCAGGCGGTCATCGCCTTGCTGAAGGCCGGCGACTACGGCGTCCCACTCCAGTTCATCAACTATCGGTAGGACGGCGACGGCGTGAAGGGAATCATCCTGGCCGGTGGGTCGGGCACTCGCCTGCACCCGGTCACCCGGGTGACCAGCAAGCAACTGCTGCCGGTCTACGACAAGCCGATGATCTACTACCCGCTCTCGGTGCTGATGCTGGCCGGCATCCGCGAGATCCTGGTGATCACCACGCCGCACGATCAGGAACAGTTCCGGCGCCTGCTCGGCGACGGCTCGGAACTCGGGCTCGAGCTGAGCTTCGCCGTGCAGCCCGAGCCGAACGGGCTGGCGGAGGCATTTCTCATCGGGCGCGATCACGTCGGCGACGACACGTCGGCGCTGGTGCTGGGCGACAACATCTTTCACGGCCAGGATCTGGCCCGGAAGCTCACCGACGCAGCCGCCCTGCAGGACGGCTGCGTGTTGTTCGGCTACCGCGTCTCTGATCCTGAGCGCTACGGCGTCGCCGAGGCCGACTCCGAGGGCAGGCTGCTGTCCATCGAGGAGAAGCCGGCCACGCCGAAGTCGAACCTGGCGGTGACCGGGGTGTACTTCTACGACAACGCCGTGCTGGACATAGCCGCCTCGCTGACCCCTTCGTCGCGCGGCGAGCTGGAGATCACCGATCTCAACAACGTCTACGTGCAGCGGGGCAACGCCCGGTTGGTGGACCTCGGCCGCGGCACCGCGTGGCTGGACACCGGTACCCATGACTCGCTGCTCGAGGCCGGCCAGTTCGTCCAGGTCTTGGAGCACCGGCAAGGCGTGCGGATCGCCTGCCTGGAGGAGATCGCGCTACGCCGCGGGTTCATCACCGCCGATGCCGCATATGCCCTCGGCGAGGCCCAGCAGAAGTCCGGCTACGGCCAGTACGTCATGGACATCGCCGCCGCGCTGCGCTGAACCAGCTCCCCGCCCGTGTACTCGTCGCCGCGGCGCGGCCGCCGAGGGGGAGCTTTTGGTCGCGACACGCCGACAAACTGCGCCAGATCCTCCCCCTCGGCGGCCAGAACCTCCCCCTCGGCGGCGAGATTCGGGCACGGCAGCCGCGGACTAGCGCGCGTTGCGCGCCATCGCCTCCAGACGAGCGATCCGGTCTGCCATCGGCGGATGGGTGGAGAACAGGTTCTTGCCCCGGAACGGGTTGACGATCATCAGATGGCTGGAGTTCTGCAGGGAGCGTTCCGGCGGCAACGGCAGCGCCTGCGCGCCGCTCTCCAACTTTCGCAGCGCACTGGCCAGGGCCAGCGGGTCGCTGGTCAGCTCGGCACCGGATTCGTCGGCCTGGTACTCCCGCGACCGGCTGATCGCCATCTGGATCAGCCCGGCGGCGAGCGGGCCGAGGAACAGCATCAGGATCGCCGCGAACGGGTTGCGGTCCTCGTCGTCGCTGCCGCCGAAGAACAGCGCGAACTGGGCCAGGAAGGTGATTCCGGAGGCGAACGCACCGGCCACTGACGAGATCAGGATGTCCCGGTTGTAGACGTGGCTGAGCTCGTGACCCAGAACGGCCCGCAGCTCGCGCCGGGTGAGGATGCCGAGAATGCCCTCGGTCGCGCACACCGCTGCGTGCCGGGGGTTGCGTCCGGTGGCAAAGGCATTCGGCTGTGCCGCGGGCGAGACGTAGAGGCGCGGCATGGGCTGGTGAGCAGCAGTGGCCAGCTCCCGGACGATGGCGTACATCTCCGGTTGCTGCGTCTCGGTGACCGCCTGCGCGCGCATCGAGCGCAGCGCGATCTTGTCGGAGTTGAAGTAACTGAACGCATTCAAACCCAGGGCCAGGACCAGGCCGATGACCATCCCGGTGGTGCCGCCGAGCAGACGGCCGACCCCGATGAACAACGCGGCCAGGACGCCGAACAACACGGCTGTCTTCAGGCCGTTCGCTCCCCTATGCACGCCGTTATAACGCACAGACGGGGTGCGGGCGTTCCCTGCCGGTGTCCGCTGTCAACGAACCGAGCCGCTGGCTGTGGCAGCGCTCGTGCCGACGACGTGCTCGGTGCGGGTGCCGCCGGCGACCCAGGGCAGTCCGGCCCGCCGCCATGCCCGGAAGCCGCCGTCGAGGTCGGCCGCGGGAATCCCCAGCGAGCGCAGCGCATCGGCGGCCAGCGAGGAGGTGTAGCCCTCGCTGCACAGCACGATCCAGCCCTGGCCCGGGCGGGCCAGCGGCAGGCGCGCGTCGGATGCCGGGTGCAGCCGCCACTCCAGGTGGTTGCGCTCGACGATCAGCGAGCCCGGGATCTCCCCCTCGGCAGCCCGCTGTGCGAACGGCCGGATGTCGACGAGCAGTGCGCCACCACCGACAGCTGCTGCAGCCTGAGCCGGGTCGAGGCGATCGATGCGCGACCGGGCGTCAGCCAGCAGCTCGTCGACCGACGCGTACCGGACCGCGGTCATCGCGCGGCCCGGGCCGAGGCGCGGGGTCCGGGCGTCTGCGGGTCGTCGGTCTGCACCGATGCGATCCGCACGAGCAGGCCGCCTTGCAGGTCGTAATAGTTCATCCGCTGCAGCGGGCGACTGTAGGCGTGCACACTCAGCGCCGGCTCGTCGCCGACGTTGCGCACATCGTGGATGTGCCGCGGCCCGAATCCGATGCTCTCCCCGGTGCGGTGCCGACGATCGCGCAGGATGTCGGTGACTGCTCCGAACGGTTCGAGCACCGACTCGGTCAAGGTGCCGGCCACGACGGCGAAAGCTCCGGATGAGCCGCCGTGGTCATGCAGCTCGGTGGCCTGCGTCGGCAGCCAGCTGATCAGCCAGACGTCGACCCGTCCATCGCGGTAGATCCGTCGGTGCCAGCGGGTGTTCTCGTCGAAGCTGAACGGGTACTGGCCGCGGCGGACCTCCGCGGCGACGAAGCGGGTGAACTCGACCAGTTCGATCGGATCGAGCGGCCCCCGCGGAGCGGGCTGGGTTTGCAGTGCAGTTGCTGCGGACATCGGTGCTCTCCAGCGATCGGGGCGGGTACGGGCCTGGATGCCACCGACCGCGGAGGTCTCGTTGACCGGGAGAAAGAGCGAGCTGAGTCAGATCAGATCGCGCGTGACCGGGCGGTGGCGCATGCACATGCCCACCGACAGCACTGAGTGCTGCTCGCCCACGACGTCACGACGCACACGGTACAGGCAGTTCGGTCGGACCGACGGCTGGCCGCCTGGGCGCACCGTCGACCTGACCGGCCCGCGGTTTGTCGGATCGGCCACGCCGGTACCCACAGGCTGGGCGACCTCCGTAGGATTGGGGGTTGCGCGTGCCGGGCCTGTGAGCAGGAGCGGGCGGCCGCGGCCGATGGAGGAGGCTCTGCCAGCCCATGGCAAAGGACGTCAAGCAGCTTGACCGCGTCGTCATCAGAATCGCCGGGGACTCCGGCGACGGCATGCAATTGGCCGGCGACCGGTTCACCTCGGAGACGGCGAGCTTCGGCAACGACCTGGCGACGTTCCCCAACTTCCCCGCCGAGATTCGCGCGCCGGCCGGCACGCTGCCCGGCGTCTCGTCCTTCCAGCTGCATTTCGCCGACCACGACATCCTGACTCCGGGCGACCAGCCGGACGTCCTGGTGGCGATGAATCCCGCCGCGCTGAAGGCGAATTTGAGCGACCTGCGGCCCGGCGCGACCATCATCGTCGACAGCCACGACTTCACCGCCCGCGCCATGAATCGGGTGGGATGGCAGAGCAACCCGCTCGAGGACGGCACGCTCGACGCCTTCGTCGTGCACGCCGTCGATCTCACCCAGTTGACGATGGACGCGCTGAGCAACACCGAGCTGTCCCGCAAGGACGCCAGCCGCAGCAAGAATATGTTCGCCCTCGGCCTGCTCTCCTGGATGTACTCGCGGCCGACGGACTCGACGATCGCGTTCCTGCGCAAGAAGTTCGTCGGCAAGCCCGACATCGCCGAGGCGAACGTCACCGCGTTCAAGGCCGGGTGGAACTACGGCGAGACGACCGAGGCGTTCGCCGTGTCGTACGAGGTGAAACCCGCGGCGTTGGCGGCCGGCACCTACCGTCAGATCAGCGGGAACCTCGCGCTCGCCTACGGACTTATCGCCGGCGCCCACGCCGCACACCTGCCGCTGTTCCTCGGCGCGTACCCGATCACCCCGGCCTCGGACATCCTGCACGAGCTGAGCAAGCACAAGCGGTTCGGCGTGCGGACGTTCCAGGCAGAGGACGAGATCGCCGGTATCGGTGCGGCGCTGGGCGCGGCATTCGGTGGCTCGCTGGGAGTCACCACGTCGTCCGGGCCGGGCATTGCATTGAAGACCGAGACGATCGGGCTGGCCGTTTCCTTGGAGCTGCCGCTGGTGGTGTGTGACATCCAGCGCGGCGGCCCGTCCACCGGCCTGCCGACGAAGACCGAGCAGTCCGACCTGTTGCAGGCGATGTTCGGCCGCAACGGCGAAGCGCCGGTTCCGATCGTCGCGCCGCAGTCACCGGGCGACTGCTTCTACGCGGCCGTCGAAGCGATCCGCATCGCCACGACCTACCGCACTCCGGTGTTCCTGCTGTCCGACGGCTACCTGGCGAACGGGTCCGAGCCCTGGCACGTGCCGGAGACGGCCGACCTGCCCGATCTGACCGTCGGGTTCGCCACCGAACCGAACGGCGACGACGGCACGTTCCTGCCCTACCTGCGCGACCCGGAGACGCTGGCGCGGCCGTGGGCGATCCCGGGGACACCGGGCCTGGCCCATCGCATCGGCGGGATCGAGAAGGCCGACAAGACCGGCGAGATCTCCTACGACCCGGACAACCACGATTTCATGGTGCGCACCCGGCAGGCGAAGGTGGACGGCATCGCTCGGTCCATCGCGCCGCTGGAGGTCGACGATCCGGACGGCGCGGCTCGGGTGCTGGTTCTCGGTTGGGGGTCGACCTATGGACCGATCGGCGCCGCGGTGCGCGATTTGCGGGCCACCGGTCAGTCCATCGCGCAAGCGCACCTGCGCCACCTCAACCCGTTCCCGGCCAATCTCGGCGAGGTCCTCGCTCGCTACGAGCGCGTCGTGGTGCCCGAGATGAACCTCGGACAGTTGGCGATGCTGCTGCGGGCCAAGTACCTCGTCGACGTACTGAGCGTGACCCAGGTGCGCGGCATGCCGTTCAAGTCGGCCGAGCTGGTCGAGATGCTGCAAGGGGTTCTGTCTTCGTACGAGAACGCTCCACAACATGCACTCCGCGTGTCCGCGGGCCCGGCAAACAATGGTGATGACGATGACTGAACTGACATTGAAAGCGAAGGACTTCAAGACCGACCAGGAGGTGCGCTGGTGCCCCGGGTGCGGCGACTACGCGATCCTCGCTGCGGTGCAGGGCTTCCTGCCGGAACTCGGCCTGCAGCGGGAGAACATCGTCTTCGTCTCCGGCATCGGTTGCTCCTCGCGGTTCCCGTACTACATGAACACCTACGGCATGCACTCGATCCACGGCCGCGCGCCGGCGATCGCGACCGGGCTTTCGACCACTCGGCCGGATCTTTCGGTGTGGGTCGTCACCGGCGACGGAGACGCCCTGTCCATCGGCGGCAACCACCTCATCCATGCGCTGCGCCGCAACGTGAACCTGAAGATTCTACTGTTCAACAACCGGATCTACGGCCTCACGAAGGGCCAGTACTCCCCCACGTCGGAGGTCGGCAAGATCACCAAGTCGACTCCGATGGGATCGCTGGATCACCCGTTCAACCCGGTGTCGCTGGCGATCGGCGCCGACGCCACCTTCGTCGCCCGCACTCTCGATTCCGACCGCAAGCACCTCACCTCGGTGCTGCGCGCGGCCGCCGAGCACCAGGGCACCGCACTCGTCGAGATCTACCAGAACTGCAACATCTTCAATGACGGTGCCTTCGACGTGTTGAAGGACGCCGACACCAGGGCCGACTACATCATCCCGATGACGCACGGCGAACCGATCCGCTTCGGCGCCGACGGCAGCAAGGCGGTGGTGCGCGATCCGCGGACCGGCACGCTGAGCGTCGACGAAGGGGTGGCGCCGGACGATCCGCGGGTGCTCGTACACGACGCGCACAGCAGCGACCCGTCGACCGCGTTCGCCCTGTCCCGGCTGTCCGGCATCGACTCGCGGTTTGCCCCGATGGGTGTGTTCCGCAGTGTCGAACGACCCACCTACGACGCGATGATGGCCGCGCAGATGGACTCGGCCGCGGACAGTGGTCCGGGCGACGAGGAGGCCCTCGCTGGGCTGCTCAACGGCCCGGACACCTGGACGATTCTCTAGTGCCACCGGCCACCGACTCTCGGGTGGCCCGGGCACTGCGCGCACACCGGCCGTAACGTCATCACCGTGGAGCATCGTGCCGAGACGCGCCGCGGCCTGCTCTACGGCTTGGCCGCGTACCTGCTGTGGGGCGGCTTCCCGCTCTACTGGCCGTTACTGAAGCCGGCCAGCGCGCTGGAGATCCTGGCCAACCGGATGGTCTGGTCCCTCGGGTTCGTCGCTCTGCTGCTCTGGCGCACCCGAGGCTGGGAACGGGTGCTGGCAGTTCTGCGTAACCGGCGGCAGCTCGCGCTGCTGGCCGTGGCCGCCATCGTCATCACGGTCAACTGGGGCACCTACATCTGGGGCGTGAACAGCCACCACGTCGTGGAAACCAGCCTGGGTTATTTCATCAACCCGCTGTTCACGATCCTGCTCGGCGTATTCGTGCTGCACGAGCGGCTGCGCGGCGCGCAGTGGGTGGCCGTCGGCATCGGCAGTGCTGCCATCGTCATCCTCACCGTCGACTACGGCCGGCTGCCGTGGATCGCGCTGACCCTCGCGCTCTCCTTCGGCACGTACGGCTATGTGAAGAAGCGCGCCAATGTCGGCGCGGTCGAATCGCTCGCCGTCGAGACCGGCATCCTGTTCGTGCCGGCGGTGGCGACCCTGGTCGCCATCGCCATCAACGGCACCCTCGCCTTCGGCCGGCATGGCGTGGGCAACTCGGCGTTGCTGGTGGGCACCGGGGTGATCACCGCGATCCCGTTGCTGTTCTTCGCCGCCGCGGCGATCAGGTTGCCGTTGAGCACGATCGGGCTGCTGCAGTATCTGGCGCCGGTACTGCAGTTCGCCGTCGGCGTCCTCGTCGACCACGAGCCCATGCCGGCAGCTCGGCTGGCCGGCTTCGCCCTGGTGTGGCTTGCCCTGGTGGTGCTGACCGTCGACGGGGTGCGCCACTCGCGTCGAGAATCCGCGCTGAACCGCGCTGCGGCGAGCGTCGCCGCCTGAGCCCTGCTCGGTCGTACGCACCGGCTAACGTCGCAGCATGTCGACCACCCGGTTGCTGGTGCTCGGGTGAGGAGCTAGCCCATGATCACGACTCAGGACCTGCGCAAGACGTACTCGTCCCGCCGCGGCGACGTCGACGCAGTCCGGGGCATCGACTTGTCCGTGGCTGCCGGGGAGATCTTCGGCCTGCTCGGGCCGAACGGCGCGGGCAAGACGACCACCATGCGGATGCTGGCCACCCTCATCCCGATGACGTCCGGCACCGCGAGCGTGGCCGGCGTAGATCTGCGGTCCAATCCCGCCGAGGTGCGCCGGCGGATCGGCTACGTCCCGCAGGGCGGCAGCTCGGATCCGTTGATGACCGGCCGCCGCGAGCTCTACCAGCAGGGCCGCTTCAGCGGACTGAGCAGAGCCGATGCGGCCCGCCGCGCGGGCGAGGTCATCCCGGCGCTGCAACTGGACGAGGTGGCCGATCGAGCGACCAAGACCTACTCCGGTGGGCAGCGCCGTCGACTGGATATCGCGCTCGGCCTGGTGCACTCACCGCGGCTGCTCTTCCTGGACGAGCCGACCACCGGTCTGGACCCGCAGAGCCGGGCCCACATGTGGGACGAGATCCGCAGGCTGCGCGAGGGTGGCACCACCATCCTGCTCACCACGCACTATCTGGATGAGGCGGATGCCCTCTGTGATCGACTGGTCATCGTCGACTACGGCACCGTGGTCGCCGAAGGCAGTCCCGCCGAGCTGAAGCGCCAGATCGCCGGCGAGGCGATCGTGATCGGCAGCAGTGACCCGGCTGCGGTCGAGGCCAAGCTGCGCGAGCTGCCCGGCCTGCGTGAGATCACCCACGCCGATGATGAGGTGCGCGCCTACGTCGACGACGCGGCAACGTCCTTGCCAGCCGCCCTTCGGCTGCTCGATGCCGCCGGTCTGTCCATCACCACCGCCTCGGTCACCAAACCGTCGCTGGACGACGTGTTCCTGCGCCAAACCGGGCGTTCGCTGCGCGAGACCGCTGCCTGAAGGGCTGAGATTGATGAAGATCCTGCACGACACCTGGCTGGTGTTCGCCCGCTCCATGGGCCAGTCACTGCGCAATCCGATCTGGCTGTTCGTCGCCATCTTCCAGCCGGTGCTGTTCCTACTGCTGTTCGGCCCGCTGCTGAAGCCGCTCACCCAGGTGCGCGGATTCGGCGGCGACAACGCCTACACCGTGCTGGTGCCCGGCCTGGTCGTGCAGCTCGGGCTCTACGGCGCGGCGTTCGTCGGGTTCGGCATAATCGGCGAGCTGCGCGAAGGCGTGATCGAACGAATGCGCGTCTCCCCCGTGAGCCGGGTGGCGCTGCTGGTCGGCCGCAGCCTGCGCGACGTGGTTGTCATCGTGGTCCAATCGGCGCTCCTGGTGGTGATCGCGTTGCCGTTCGGCCTGAAGGTGAGCGGTCCCGGGGCAGCGATCTCGATCCTGCTGGTGGGCCTGCTCGGTCTGTCGCTGTCGTCGATCTCCTATGCCGTGGGTTTGATACTGCGCAGCGAGGACGCCCTCGCGCCGCTGTCGAACTTCTTCGTGGTCCCGGTGTTGCTGCTGTCCGGGCTGCTGTTGCCCATGTCGCTGGCGCCGGCCTGGCTGCGCCGGATGTCCTACGCCGACCCGCTGCGGCACACGGTGGACGCCACCCGATCGTTGTTCAAGGGCCAGATTGCCACCTTCACCGTGCTGCGCGGGTTCCTCGTCACCGGGGCGCTGGCGGCGCTCTGCGTGTGGTTCGCAGCGCGGCAGTTCCGGACCAGCCAGGCCTGAGGCGGGCGCGTTCTGGCAAACCGGCACAATGACCAACCGTGACTGCCACCGAAACCACGGCCCTGCTGCAAGCGGTCCGGACCTCCACGGCAACGGTGCTCGCCGAACTCGTCGCGGCGACCCTCTCCGATGCGGACGTGCGGGCGCCGAGCCTGCTGCCCGGATGGAGTATCGGGCACGTGTTGACGCACCTGGCGCGTAGCGCCGACGCGATGGCCGCAACCCTCGGCGGCTCGCTGCGCGATGAGTCCATTCCGCTGTACCCGGACGGCGACGAGGGCCGCACCCGGGACATCGACGCCGGGGCGGCTCGCAGCGCCACCGAGATCGTCACGGACGTGCGCGAGTCGGCCGATCGCCTCGACCGGGTGCTGGGTGCAGTGGCCGATGCCGACGCGTGGGATCGCATCGCCGACCGCGGCTTGTCCAATGCGGAACTGCTGATCTCCCGGTGGTGCGAGGTCGAGATCCATCGCATCGACGCCGGACTGGCCGAGCCGGCGCAGTGGCCGGCGTTGTTCGTCGAGCGGATGCTGCGCGAAACGGCCGATCCGGCCCGACTCTCCGACCGGGTGGACCGGCCGGTCCGGATCGTCGTCGACGGTGGCATCGAGCCGAGTCTCACCGGCCTGACCGTCGAGGCCGGTGAGGCCGGGCACGAACCGCCCGCTGAGCTGACCGGTCCGGACTTCGCAGTGCTGGCCTGGCTGTTCGGCCGTGGCGCCGCTCTCGATCCTCCGCTGGGCAGCTCGGTCACGCTGACCCCGTGGCGGCGGATCCCGCCGGCCCAGTAACGCGTCAGCCGGTCCGGGCGACGACGGCCTCAGTGAGCTCCTCGAGCGCGTGACGGGCCGGCAGGTCCGGGATGCCGGCCAGCTCCGCTCGCGCCGACAAGGCGTACTGCTCGACGGTGCTGCGTGCCTCGGCCAGCGCCGGCGACGCGCGCAGCAGGCGCAGCGCCTCGGCAACGTCGTCCTCCACCGTGAGCGGCCCGGAAAGCAGGTCGCGCAGCCTTTCCCCGGTGGCATCCTGCGAGCGCAGGGCGTACAGCACCGGCAACGTCGCCACTCCCTCGCGCAGATCGGTGCCGGGCAACTTACCCGACGCGTCGGTCTCCGCGACAATGTCGAGGATGTCGTCGGAGAGCTGGAACGCGACCCCGATCTGCTCGCCGTAGCGCCGCGCTGCCTCGACGATTTCAGGGGCGGCGCCGGCGAACATCGCGCCGAACTGGGCGGCGGTCGCGATGAGCGATCCGGTCTTGTCGGCGAGCACGGACAGATAGTGCTGGGTACGGTCGGCTCCGCCGCGCGGGCCCATCGTCTCGCGCAGCTGCCCGGCGACCAGGCGGCTGAATGTCTGGGCTTGCAGCCGGACGGCCACCGGACCCAGGTCGGCCAGCAGGTCCGAAGCCCGGGAGAACAGGAAGTCGCCGGTGAGGATGGCGACGGTGTTGTTCCACCGGGCGTTCGCCGACTCCACCCCGTGCCGCATGACCGCCTCGTCCATCACATCGTCGTGATACAGCGTGGCCAGATGGGTCAGCTCGACCACGACCGCCGCCGAGACGATCTCCGGACGCGAGGGATCACCGAGGTGCGCGGCCAGCACCGACAGCAACGGCCGGAACCGCTTGCCCCCGACGGTGGCGTAACGCGAGACCTCGGCGAGCATCTCGTCCTCGGACGTCGCGGCGACCGCGAGCGCCGCCTCGACCGCATCCACCCCGCGCCGGACAGAGGCCTCCAACGTCGGGTCGTCGAAGGAGACGTTCAGGCCAGCGGTCACCCGTGGAGTTGAGCGGCGTTGGCCGCAAGGTCGAGGATCGGCTGCGGGACGATGCCGAGGAACACGGTGACGACGACGCCGAGACCGATCGCAATGGTGCTCAGCGGCGACGGGACGGCGATCGTCGGGCTGTTCTCGGGCGGGTCGGCGAAGAACATCATCACGACGATACGCAGATAGAAGAACGCTGCGACCGCTGAGCTCACCAGCGCGATGACGACCAACGGGCCGGCGGTGTGGTAGGCGGCGCGGAACACCACGAACTTCGCGGTGAAGCCGCTGGTCAGCGGAATGCCGGCCATCCCGAGCAACAGGATGGTCATGCACGTCGCCAGCAACGGCGACTTGCGGGCCAGCCCGGACCAACTCGACAGGCCGGTGGCTTCGCCATCGGCATCACGCACCAAGGTGAGCAGGCCGAATCCGGCGATCGAGGTGAACCCGTAGGCGAGCAGGTAGAACATGGTGGAGCTCAGCCCGTCCCGGCTCAGCGCCACCGTGCCGACCAGGATGAACCCGGCGTGCGCGATGGCCGAGTAGGCCAGGATGCGCTTCACGTCGGTCTGGGTGAGCCCGAAGATCGCGCCGACGACCATCGAGGCGATCGCCACCGCCCAGATGACCGGTCGCCAGTTCCACTGCGCACCGTAGAACCCGACGTACAGGACACGCAGCAACGCGCCGAACGCGGCAACCTTGGTACAGGCCGACATGAACGCGGTGACCGGTGTGGGCGCGCCTTGATACACGTCCGGGGTCCAGCTGTGGAACGGCGCGATGCCGGCCTTGAACAACAAACCCACGACGAGCAGGCCGAAACCGATATAGAGCAGGGCGTCGGACTTGTCGCTGGAGTTGCTGAGCACCGAGGGCAGGTCGACGGTTCCGGCGTAGCCGTACAGCAGCGCCAGCCCGTACAGGAAGAACGCGGAGGCGAACGCCCCGAGCAGGAAGTACTTCATTGCCGCTTCCTGGGACAGCAGGCGGCGCCGCCGGGCCAGCCCGGTCATCAGGTACAGCGGCAACGACAGCACCTCGAGAGCGACGAACATCAACAGCAGGTTGTTCGATGCCGGGAAGATCATCATCCCGGACACCGCGAACATCATCAGCGGGAAGATCTCGGTCTGGATGCGCGTACTGGTGATCAGCCGGCGATCGGCTGGCGACCCGGCGACGACGGCAGCCTGCGCCACCACGGCGCTGCCGGTATCCACACTGCGCTCGGCGATGAGCAGGGTGGCCGGCAATGCCATCGCCACGATGGTGCCCTGCAGGAAGAGCGTCACTCCGTCAACAGCCAGAGCATTGGCGGCGGTGACGAGGTGCGTCGAGTGGATGGCCACGATGTCCACCAGCGCGGCGACCAGGCCTGCAATGGCAAGCCCGACCTGCAGCGGGTACCGCAGCTCCCGCGGGGCGAACGCCTCCACCAGGACGCCCACCATGGCGACGCCCAGCACGATGAACACCGGCATGAGGGCGTGGTACGCGATCGACGGCGCGTGCAGTGCGGCGTTCGACGGCGCCGCGAGCACGGAGTGGGTCAGGGCGGTGCTCATTTGCCATCTCCGGGCTTCGCCAGCGGCGCCGCGGGCGCCGGATCTGTCTTCCCGACGTCGCTCATAGTTGCCTTGACGGCCGGGTTGATGATGTCCAGCATCGGCTTCGGATAGATACCGAGCACGATGATCACCGCGAGCAGCGGACCGACGGCAAGCGTCTCGCGCAGCGACAGGTCGCGGAACCCGCGGACCTTGTCGCTGACCCTGCCCTGCATCGCGCGTTGATAGAGCAGCAGGACGTAGAGCGCGGCCAGCACGATGCCGGTCGTCGCGACGATGGCGAAGCCCTTGTGTCGGGTGAAGGTGCCCACCAGCACCAGGAACTCGCTGATGAACGTGCTCATGCCGGGCAACGCGAGCGCAGACAGCCCAGCGATCAGGAACGCCCCACCGAGGCGTGGAGTCACCTTCGACGTGCCGCCGTAGTCGCCGACCTGCCGGCTCTTGCCGCGCATGATCAGGAACCCCACCACCAGGAACAGCGCACCGGTCGACAGGCCGTGGTTGAACATGTAGAACACCGCGCCGGTGCCGCCCTGCGTGGTGAAGGCGAAGACGCCGAGGCCGATGAAGCCGAAGTGCGCGATGGAGGTGTAGGCGACCAGCCGTTTCATGTCACGCTGGCCCATTGCGAGGAACGCCGCGTACAGCACGCCGATGACGCACAGCACGAGGATCGGCTTGGAGAAGAATCGGGATGCGCCCGGGAACAGCGGCAGGCAGTACCGCAGGAAGCCGAAGGTGCCCACCTTGTCCAGCACGCCGACCAGGAGCGCGGCGCCGCCGAACGGCGCCTCGGCGCCGGCGTCCGGCAGCCAAGTATGGAAGGGCACCAGCGGTGCCTTGATGGCAAAGGCGATGAAGAAGCCGAGGAACAACAGCTTCTGACTGGCACCGTCGGGCACCGAGCCGATCAGCGCAGTGAAGGAGAAGGTGCTCTTGCCGGCCACCACGTACAGCCCGATCACTGCGGCCAGCATCAGCAGTCCGCCCAGCAGCGAGTACAGGAAGAACTTCATCGCGGCGTATTGCCGGCGCGGCCCACCGAACATGCCGATGATGAAGTACATCGGGACCAGCATTGCCTCGAAGAAGACGTAGAACAGGAAGACGTCCATCGCGACGAAGACACCGAGCATGAACACCTCGAGCAGCAGGATCAGCCCGAAGAAACCCTTCACACTGCGGTCGGAGGCGAGTGCCTCCTCGGAGTCGTCGTCGGAGTCGATGGTGTTCCAGGAGGCGATGACCACCGCCGGGACCAGCAGCGCGGACATCACCACCAGCACCACGGCGATGCCATCCATCCCGAAGGACAGCCGGGTACCGAGCGCGGTGATCCACGGCCAGCTGCCGAGGAACTGGAACCGCTCGCCGGTGGTGTCGAAGGCGACCGCCAGGACCACCGCATAGACCAACGCCGCGAGCGACGTGACCAGCGTGACGAGCTTGATCAGCCTCTCTTCCGCGGCGGGCAGCGCGAAGACGGTCAGGCAGCCCACTAAAGGGATGAGCAGCAGGATGGGAACGGCGACGTTGTGCATCAGCTGTACCTCGCCGCCAGCAGGACGATCAGCACAACGACCGTGCCGGCCATCATGGACAGCGCGTACGAGCGCACGAAACCGGTCTGGATGCGGCGCAGCCGGCCGGACCCGCCGCCCATCGCCGCCGCGACACCGTTGACCGCGCCGTCCACGCCACGGTTGTCCACCCAGACGAGTGCCCGGGTGAGCCACTGGCCGGGACGCATCAGCACCGACTCGTTGAAGGCGTCGGCGAACAGGTTGCGACGTGCTGCGGTTGTCACCGGCGAGACACCGACCGGAGCCTCGACCGGAACCGGCTTGCGCCCGAAGGCGACCCATGCGCCGAGCACACCGAGGGCGACGACGAGCAGCGTGAGCACGGTCAACACCGGTTTCGACACGGTGTGCACGCCCTCCTCGACCGATGGGCCGACCGACGGCGTCAGCCAATGCTGCAGGCCGCCACCGAGGATCAGCACGTAGCCACCGACCAGCGAGAGGAACGCCAGGATCAGCATCGGAGCGGTCATGAGCGTCTTCGCCTCGTGCGGATGGACGTCCTCCTCCCAGCGCCGTTGCCCGAAGAACGTCATCACCAGTGCCCGCGTCATGTAGAACGCGGTCAGCCCGGCACCGAGCAGGGCCGCTGCACCGAGCACGTAACCGGAGGTGCCGCCCTTGTCGAAGGCCGCTTCGATGATCTTGTCCTTGGTCCAGAACCCGGTGGCGAGCGGGAAGCCGATGATCGCGAGGTAGCCGCAGACGAAGACCCCGAAGGTGATCGGCATGACCCGCCACAAGCCGCCGAAGCGGCGCATGTCGATCCGGTCGTTCATCGCGTGCATGACCGAACCGGCCGAGAGGAACAGGGCGGCCTTGAAGAATCCGTGGCCGAGCAGGTGGAGGATGGCGATCGCGTACACACCCGGACCGAGCCCTGCGGCGAGGAACATGTAGCCGATCTGGCTGACCGTCGAATAGGCCAGCACCCGCT
The DNA here is from genome assembly GCA_963703085.1 of uncultured Actinomycetota bacterium. GTDB lineage: Bacteria > Actinomycetota > Actinomycetes > Mycobacteriales > Jatrophihabitantaceae > DATAEG01. The sequence goes on from OY969789.1 coordinate 1,467,795, forward strand.
TCAGATCGTCCTGCCCGAATGCGCACACGCAGCCGTACAGCAGGGTGATGGCACCGATCACGACCACGACGGTCCGGGCCGCCTGTGACTCGTTGAAGACCGGGTTCGACCGGGCGATGAGGTAGACGCCGGCGGTGACCATGGTGGCCGCGTGGATGAGCGCCGAGACGGGGGTGGGGCCTTCCATCGCGTCGGGCAGCCAGGTCTGCAAAGGGAACTGGCCGGACTTGCCGCATGCGCCGAGCAGCAGCATCAAGGCGATGGCGGTGGCCACTCCGGTGGAGGCGCCACCCATGTGGCTGAACACTCCGGCGAACGACGTGGTCCCGAAGTACCCGAACATCAGCATGATTGCGATGGACAGGCCGACATCGCCGACCCGGTTGGCGAAGAAGGCCTTGTTCGCAGCCGTCGCCGCGATCGGCCGGTCGTAGTAGAAGCCGATGAGCAGGTACGAGGCCAGGCCGACGCCCTCCCAGCCCACGTAGAGCGACAGGAAGCTGTCGGAGAGCACCAGCAGCAGCATCGCGGCGATGAACAGATTGAAGTAGCCGAAGAAGCGGCGCCGGCCGGGGTCGTGATCCATGTAGCCGACCGCATAGATGTGGATCAGCGCCCCGACGCCGGTGATGAGCAGCACGAACACGACGGATAGGGGATCGAGCAGCAGCCCGGCGTCTACCCGGAACCCGCCGACCGGCACCCAGCTGAACAGGTGCAGATCGCGCGCGCGTCCAGCACCGCTCTCGGACTTGATCGAGAAGAACAGCATCGCGCCGTAGACGAACAACACCACCGGCACCGCAGCACCGAGCAGATGGCCCCAGCGGTCGGTCCGCTTCCCGCCGAGCAGCAAGACGGCAGCCGACAGCGCGGGCAGCGCTACCAGCAGCCACGCGATCGACTGGATCCCGTGCGCATCAGCTATCCCCACGAGCGGCCTCGCTGCGCTCGTCCGCCCGCGGGCATGGCCAACGCGGCCGACGCCAATCGTCTGCCGTGCCCGAACAGGCCAACGACCGTGGTCACGATTCTCCTCATTTCAGTACTTCAGCAGGTTTGCATCGTCGACCGAGGCCGAGCGGCGGGTGCGGAAAATGGACATGATGATCGCCAGGCCGACGACGACTTCGGCGGCCGCCACGACCATCACGAAGAACGCCATGATCTGACCGTCCAGGCTGCCGTTGATCCGGGAGAACGTGACCAGCGACAGGTTCACCGCGTTCAGCATCAACTCGACGCACATGAACACCACGATCGCGTTGCGCCGCACCAGCACACCGACGCCGCCGATCGAGAACAGCAGCGCGGAGAGCACCAGGTAGTAGGTCGGGGTCATGAGCGCTGACCCTGGAGGAGTCTCATCGGCGTTGCCTGCCTTTGGACAGCTGGCGCAACCGGGTCTCGTCGTCAACGACCTCGCCGTGGGTAGCGGCCAGGCTTTCCATGACCGACTCCGGAGCGATGGTGCCGTCCGGCAGGAGTGCCGGCGTGCCGATCGCGTTGCCGGTAGACAACACGCCTGGGCCGGGCAGCGGCTGCGGGCGGCCGCTGCGGATCGAGTCACGGGCCAGTTCCTTCTGGGTGCGCCGCGGCTCCTCGCGCTCGACGTGGGCAAGCACCATGGCCCCCACCGCCGCAACGATCAGCAACGCCGAGGTGAGCTCGAACGCGAAGAGGTACTTGGTGAACAGCACCGCGGCCAAGTTGTCGACGTTGCCGCCGCTGGCGTTCTGCTGCTGCAGGTTCGCCGGCGTGACGCCGCTCATCGCCTTGCCGATCCCGGCGGCGACCAGGACCGCGAAGCCGAGCCCGGCCAGCACGGCGGCCATCCGCTGGCCACGCAGTGTCTCCACCAACGAGTCGGAGCTGTCCCGGCCGACGAGCATCAGTACGAACAAGAACAGGATCATGATCGCGCCGGTGTAGACGATGATCTGCACGAGTCCGAGGAACGGCCCCTGCTCGATCACGTAGAACAAGCCGAGGCAGATCATCGTGGCCGCCAGCGAGAGCGCGGAGTGCACCGCGTTGCGGGCGATCACCGTGCCCAGCGCGCCGAGCACAGCCACCGTGCCGAGGATCCAGAACGAGACCGCTTCCCCGCCGCCGATGGTGTTACCGGCAGCAACCAGAACACTCATGCCAGCCCTCCAGCCCTGCCGAGAGGTTTCGGGGTCCCCGCGAAGTTGTGCGCGCGGACGACCTCGAGCCGACAACGCCTCTGCACAGCGCGCAGAACTTCGTGGGGTGAGCTAATGGTGACCACCTACTTGGTGGGCGGTGGAACGCGCTCCGGGAGCTCCTTCGTTCGCTGCGCTCTGCGGTGCGCCCTCCTGCTTGCGGACCACGTAGTAGTCCTGCTCCGTCTCACCCAGGCGCATCGGGTGCGGCGGCGCCTCCATGCCCGGCAGCAGCGGTGCCATCAGCTGCTCCTTCGTGTAGATCAGGTCCTGCCGGTTGTCCAGCGCGAGCTCGTACTCGTTGCTCATGGTCAGCGACCGGGTCGGACACGCCTCGATGCACAGCCCACAGAAGATGCACCGCAGATAGTTGATCTGGTAGACGCGGCCGTAGCGCTCGCCGGGGCTGTACCGCTCCGCCTCGGTGTTGTCGCCGCCCTCCACGTAGATGGCGTCGGCCGGGCAGGCCCAGGCGCACAGTTCGCAGCCGACACACTTCTCCAAGCCGTCGGGGTGCCGGTTGAGCACGTGCCGGCCGTGATACCGCGGCGCGGTCGGGAACACCTCGAACGGGTACTGCTCGGTGTAGACCTTCTTGAACATCGTGGCGAAGGTCAGCCCGAACCCCTTGGCGAAACCGGCCAGGCTGCCGGCCGGCTCGGTCGGCAACTGCGCAGCCGGGGGCACGCTGGAGGTGGCGGGCGTCCCGACATCCTTCCGAGACGCTCGCTGCACAGCGCCGCCGGACTCTGCGTCCTCGTTCGTCATGATCGCCCTCCCTTCGCTGTCCCGCTGGATACCGATGCCCGCCGTGCGGCACGCGAGGCCGAAGCTCGCGGCCCGCGGGTGGGCCGGAACCACGAGGTCGAGCGGCGGCACCGGGAACGTCGTCGGGCGACGTGCCTGTGCCTCCTCCGCGGCGTCGTCGTGCTTCTGCTTGCGTTTGTCGTTGCGCTCCAGGACGAACGACCCGATCAGGAACAGCACCAGGATGGGGACCAGCGCGACCGCGAACGCCGCCACCTTCGCCCAGCCCCGGTCGTCGAGCACCCGGATCGTCGCCACCACCAGGATCCACACCAGGTTGATCGGGATGAGCACCTTCCAACCGAAGTGCATGAACTGGTCGTAGCGCAGCCGGGGCAACGTACCGCGCAGCCACACGAACCCGAAGATCAGGATGATCACCTTGGCGGTGAACCAGAGCATCGGCCACCAACCGTGGTTGGCGCCGGACCACAGCGACAGCGGGTACGGCGCCCGCCAACCACCGAGGAACAGCGTGGTCGCCAACGCCGAGACGGTAACCATGTTGATGTACTCGGCGAGGAAGAACAGCGCGAACTTCATCGAGGAGTACTCGGTGTGGAAGCCACCGACGAGCTCGGACTCTGCTTCGGGCAGGTCGAACGGTGCCCGGTTGGTTTCGCCTACCATCGCGATCAGGTAGATGACGAACGAGACGATCAGCGGGATCCCGTTCCACAGCCGGTGCTGCGAGTCGATGATGCCGGACGTGGACATGGTGCCGGCGTAGATGAACACGCTGACGAACGACAGGCCCATGGCGACCTCGTAGGAGATCATCTGCGCTGCCGAGCGAAGGCCACCGAGCAACGGGTACGTGGAACCTGATGCCCAGCCGGCGAGCACGATCCCGTACACGCCGAGCGACGAGCAGGCCAGGATGACCAGCACGCCGACCGGAAGATCGGTGAGCTGCAACGCGGTGTGGTTGCCGAACATCGATACGGTCGGGCCGAACGGGATCACCGAGAAGGCCAGGAAGGCCGGCGTCGCGGACAGCACCGGCGCGATCCAGTACACCGGCTTGTCGGCCAGCGTCGGGATGATCTCTTCCTTCAGCGCGAGTTTCACGCCGTCGGCGAGCGACTGCAGGGTGCCCCACGGCCCGGTGCGGTTCGGGCCGATGCGGTTCTGCATCCGGCCGACGACCTTGCGTTCGAAGACGATCGAGAACAGGGTCATCACCACGAGGAACGCGAAGACCGCGACCACCTTGATGATCATGATCCACACCGGCTCGGTGCCGAACGCGCCGATCGGATGGTCCGGGGCAGCGAGCATCATCGGTGATCACCTCCGAATGCCGCGCTCAGCCCGACGATGTCCCCGGCCTGGGCGCCGAGCGCTGAGCGGACCGGATAGTCGCGGGCGTTGGTCGGCACCCAGACGACGCTGTCGGGCAGGTCGGCGATGAGGACCGGCAGGCTCAGCGAACCGTCGGGCCCGCTGACCATCACATGATCGCCCTCGCGGACCCCCACCTGCGCGGCAGTGTTCTGGTTGAGCAGGGCTCGCGCCGACTTGGCGGTCTGCGCGTAGTTGTCGTCTCCATCGCTCATCCGGCCGGCGTCGACGAGTTCGGCCCAGGTGGCCAGCACCGCCTCACCGGCTCCCGGAACGGGCGCCGCGCCGGGCGCCACGGTCGGGGTCGCGAGCCGCGCCGTGCTCGCGCCGAGCCGGTCCAGTTCCGCGCCGGCGTGTTCAACGGTGGGCAGGCCGAGCGACACATCCAGTTCGTCGGCCAAGGCGTTGAGCACCCGGGTGTCGGACATCGCGCCGGTGCCTTCGATGGCCAGCACGAACGGGCGTCGCCGCCCTTCCCAGTTGACGAACCGCCCTGACTTCTCGGCGACCGGAGCAACCGGCAGCACGACGTCGGCCCGTTCGGTGAGCGGGCTGCGGCGGATCTCCAGGCTGACGACGAAGCCGACCCGGCCGAGCGCTGCCTGCACGGCGGACTGGTCGGGCAGGTCCGCGGGATCGACGCCGCCCACGAGCAGCGCGCCCAGCGTCCCCTCGCCGGCAGCGGCAAGGATGCCGCGCAGGTCCCGGCCCGGGGTGGTGGGCACGCTGGCCGACCACACCCGCTCCACCTCCACCCGCGCGGCGTCGTCGGTGACGGGACGGCCGCCCGGCAACAAGGTAGGCACGGCGCCGGCGTCCAGCGCTCCCCGCTCGCCCGCCCGGCGGGGCACCCAGCCGAGCCGCGCACCGGTGGAGTCGGCGAGCGCGGCGACAGCGCTGAGCGCACCGGGCACCGTGGCAAGCCGTTCACCGGCGAGGATGACTGCACCGGGTTCCTCGAGCGCCCTGGTGGTGGCGCCGTCCAGCCGGCCCAGAGTGGCCGCTTCGTTGCCCGGCACGGTCTGCAGCAGTGTGCCGTTCAGCTTGGTGAGCCCATTACTCGCGGCGGCGGCCACCGACACCACCTTGGTGCGACCGAGCCGAGCGGACTTGCGCAGCCGGAGGAAGACGATCGGCGACTCCTCCTCAGGCTCGAGCCCGGCGAGCAGCACCGTCGGCGCGGCTTCAAGATCGGCGTAGGTGACCGCGCCGGTGTTCGGCCCGGAACCGACGACGCGGCTGCCGAGGAAGGCCAACTCCTCGTCGCTGTGCGGCCGAGCCCGGAAGTCGATGTCGTTCGTGTTCAACGCCACCCGGGCGAACTTGCTGTAGGCGTAGGCGTCCTCTTCGGTCAACCGACCGCCGGGCAGCACCCCGACACCGCCGTTGGCGACGGCTGCGCGCAGGCCTGCGGCGGCCCGTTCCAGCGCCTCCGGCCAGCTCGCCTCGACCAAGCGACCCGACTCGTCGCGGACCAACGGGCTGGTCAGCCGATCAGGCAGCATCGAGTAGGCGAAGCCCCAGCGGCCCTTGTCGCAGTTCCATTCCTCGTTCACTGCGGGGTCGTTGCCCGCCAGCCGGCGGGTTACCTTGCCGCGGCGCCAGTCGGTGCGCTGCGCGCAGCCAGACGCGCAGTGCTCGCAGACGCTGTCCGTGCTGAGCAGGTCGAACGGGCGCGCCCGGAACCGGTACGAGGCGGCGGTCAACGCACCGACCGGGCAGATCTGGATCGTGTTTCCGGAGAAGTACGACTGGAACGGGGTATCCGCCGAGATGCCGATCTGCTGCATCGCACCGCGCTCCAGCAGATCGATGAACGGGTCGCCGGCGATCTGCGCGGAGAAGCGCGTGCAGCGCTGACACAGCACGCACCGCTCCCGGTCCAGCAGGACCTGAGTGCTCACCGGGATCGGCTTGGGGAACGTCCGCTTGGCCTCGACGAACCGGGACTCGGCCCGGCCGTTGCTCATGGCCTGGTTCTGCAGCGGGCACTCGCCGCCCTTGTCGCAGACCGGGCAGTCCAGCGGGTGGTTGATGAGCAGCAGCTCCATCACACCTTGCTGCGCCTTGTCGGCGACCGCCGAGGTCAGCTGCGTCTTCACCACCATGCCGGGCATGACGGTCGTGGTGCAGGACGCGGCCGGCTTCGGCATACCCCGGCCGTTGCCCATGTCGGTGACCTCGACGAGGCACTGCCGGCAGGCCCCGGCCGGGTCGAGCAGCGGATGGTCGCAGAAGCGCGGGATCTGGATGCCGAGTTCCTCGGCCGCCCGGATCAGCAGAGTGCCCTTCGGAACACTGATCTCGAAGCCGTCGATGCTGATCGAGATCAGATCCTCTGCACCCTTCGCACGGTCGGCAGGCTTCTCTGGTGCGACGGTCATGACGCTCCCGCTACGACGAGGTTGTCGGCATTCGGCGCCGACTGAGCCGGGGCGCGGTTCTCCGGCTTGATCAGCGCCAGGTAGTCGTCGCGGAAGTACTTGATCGACGAGGTGACCGGGCTGACCGCGCCGTCTCCCAGCGCGCAGAAGGCGCGGCCCAGGATGTTGTTCGACAGATCCACCAGGGTGTCGAGGTCTGCTTCGGTGCCCTCGCCGTTGAGCAGGCGCTCATAGATCCCGACGTACCAGTACGTGCCCTCTCGGCATGGCGTGCACTTCCCGCACGACTCGTGCTCGTAGAACTTCGACCACTTCCAGACGGCCCGCACGATGTCGTCGCCCTCGTCGAAGATCATGATCGCGGACGTGCCGTTGATCGACCCCGCCTTGACGACGGAGTCGAAGTCCAGCGGGACGTCCAGATGCTCGCGGGTGAACAGCGGACACGAGGCGCCACCCGGCGTCCAGAACTTCAGCTCTTTGCCACGGCTCATGCCGCCGGCCATCTCCAGCAGCTCCCGCAGCGTGGTGCCCATCGGCGCCTCGTACTGACCCGGATTCTTCACCCGGCCGGAGAGCGAAAAGACCGATGTACCGGGCGAGCCTTCGGCGCCTTCGGCCGCGATCGCCTTCCACCACTCCGCGCCGCCCAGGACGATGCACGGGACCGAGGCGAGGGTGCCGACGTTGTTGACCACGGTCGGCGCGTCGTACAAGCCGTTGGTTGCCGGGAACGGCGGCTTGAGCCGGGGCTGACCGCGCTTGCCTTCCAGCGAGTCCAGCAGGGCGGTCTCTTCACCGCAGATGTAGGCCCCCGCACCGTTGTGCACGGTGATCCGGCAGTCGAAGCCGGCACCGAGGACGTTCTTGCCGAGATAACCCTTCTGCTCGGCCTCGACGACCGCCTGGGTCACCCGGCGGATGGCGTGCACTGCCTCGCCGCGGATGTAGATGAACGCGTGCTCGGCGCGCACCGCGTAGCAGGCAATGATGATGCCTTCGATCATCGAGTGCGGATCGTTCATCATCAGCGGCAGGTCGCGGCAGGTGCCCGGCTCGCCTTCATCGGCGTTGACCACCACGTAGTGCGGCTTGCTCGGCTCGCCCGGCTTCGGCTGCGGGATGAACTGCCATTTCATCCCGGTCGGGAAGCCGGCGCCGCCGCGGCCGCGCAGCGACGACTCCTTCACCATCTCGATGATTTCGTCGGGCTGCATCGTCAGTGCCTTGCGCAGCCCGGCGTACCCGTCGAGCCGCTCGTAGTTGTCGATGAGCCACGGGGCGTCGGTGTCGAAGCGCTTGGTCAATACGGGAGTCAGCGGCATCAGCCGTCCTCCTCCTTGGTGCCGGCCGGTTTGGCCGGGTGAGCCGAGTCGCTCTCTGCGGTTTGCAACGGCGCGTCGTTCGCGCTGGTCGGCCGCCGGCTGCCGGCCGCCTCCGGGGCAGCGTCTGACGATCCGGAGTCGTAACTCGGCGCTGTTTCGCCCTTCTCCGCGGCGAGCCGGACACCGACCACCGTCGGCGTGCCGGCGGTCGGCGCAGACATCGACTCCGGCCGCTCGTCGAGGAATCCGGCGATCTGCCGGGAGATCTCCTTGAACGTGCACAGCGGGGCACCGCGGCTGGGCGCCGGACGCTCCCCGGCACGCAGCTTGCCGACCAGTTCGCTGGCTGACTCCGTCGTCTGGTTGTCGAAGAACTCGTAGTTCACCGTGACGACCGGCGCGTAGTCGCAGGCCGCGAGACACTCAGCGTGCTCGAGGGTGATCGATCCGTCGGCGGTGGTCTGGTTCATCCCGATGCCGAGCTCTTCGCTCAACGCCGCGTAGATGTCGTCGCCGCCGAGCAGCCCACACAGCGTGTTGGTGCAGACGCTGACCAGGTACTCACCCGTCGGCCGGCGCTTGTACATCGTGTAGAACGTGACGACCGCGGCGACCTGCGCGTGCGACAGGTCGAGCATCTCCGCGCAAAACGCGATGCCGTCCGGGCTGACGTATCCCTGCTCGGACTGCACCAGGTGCAGCATCGGCAACAGTGCGGAGCGCGACTGCCCCTCCGGGTATCGGGTGATGATCTCCGCGGCGGCGGCCCGGGTCTCGGCGCCGAACACGGACGGATCGCCGGGCCGCTCGATGGTGAGCAGCGTGGTGCGCGGGTTTGCGTCCATGGACGCGCGTTGCGGCGAACTCATCGGTCAACACCGCCCATCACCGGATCGATCGACGCGACCGAGGCAATCACGTCGGCGATCATGCCGCCTTCGGCCAACACGCGGACTGCCTGCAGGTTGACGAAGGAGGGCTCGCGCAGGTGCACCCGGTACGGCCGGGTGCCACCGTCGCTGACCACATGTGCGCCCAGCTCACCGCGCGGTGACTCGACCGCGGAGTACACCTGTCCGGCCGGCACCCGGAACCCTTCGGTGACGAGCTTGAAGTGGTGGATGAGGGACTCCATCGAAGTGTTCATGATCTTGGCGACGTGCTCCGCCGAGTTGCCCAACCCGTCCGGGCCGAGAGAAAGCTTGGCCGGCCAGGCGATCTTCGGATCGTCCACGACGACCGGGCCCGGCTCGAGGCGGTCCAGCACCTGCTGCACGATCCGCAGCGATTCGTGCATCTCGGCGACCCGGACCACGAAGCGCGCCCAGCAGTCGCCACGGTCGTCGGTGGGAACCTCGAAGTCGAACTCGTCATAGCCCATATATGGGTCGGTCTTGCGCAGATCCCACGGCAGCCCGGCGGCACGCAGCAGCGGTCCGGTGATACCGAGAGCCAGACACCCCTCGACGCCGATCCACCCGACGTCCTTGAGCCGGTTGACCCAGATCGGCTGGCCGCGCAACAGCTTCTCGACGCCGACCAGCTCTTCCTTCATCAGCACGATCCAGTTCTTGATCTCCTCCACCGCGTTGTCCGGGAGATCCTGGGCCACCCCGCCGGGGCGGATGTACGCGTGGTTCATCCGCAGCCCGGTGATCAGCTCGAAGATGTCGAGGCACTTCTCCCGGGCGCGGAATCCGTTGGTCATCGCGGTGAGCGCGCCGAGTTCCATCCCGCCGGTGGCCAGCCACACCCAGTGCGAGGAGAGCCGGTTGATCTCCATCATCATGATCCGGATCAGCCGGGCCCGCTCGGGTACCTCGATGCCGAGCAGCCGCTCCACACCCATGCTGTAGGCGGTCTCGGTGAACAACGGGCTCAGGTAGTCCGCGCGGGTGAGGAACGTGACGCCCTGCGTCCAGGTGCGGAACTCGGTGTTCTTCTCGATCCCGGTGTGCAGGTAGCCGATAACCACCCGAGCGTCGGTGACCGTTTCGCCTTCGAGCTCCAGGACGAGGCGCAGCACGCCGTGCGTGGACGGGTGCTGCGGGCCCATGTTGAGCACGAGCCGCTCGTCGGTGATCGGGTCACCGCCGAAGATCGAGTCCCAGTCACCGCCGGTGACGGTGTAGACCCGGCCTTCGGTCGTCCGCCGGGACGCGGAGTACTCCTCCTCGGCGCGCCGCTTGCTCGTTCCGCGAGTTCGTCCGGGCATCAGCGATAGGCCCTTCGCTCGTCGGGCGGCGGGATGGTGCCGCCCTTGTACTCGACCGCGACACCGCCCAGCGGGTAGTCCTTGCGCTGCGGGAAACCGTCCCAGTCGTCGGGCATCAGGATGCGGGTGAGCGCAGGGTGCCCGTCGAACACGATGCCGAACATGTCGTAGGTCTCGCGCTCCTGCCAGTCCGCGGTCGGGTAGATGCGGGTCACCGACGGGATGTGCGGGTCGCCGATGGTGACCGCCACCTCGAGGCGGATCCGGCGTCGGTAGGTCATCGAGCGCAGCTCGTAGATGGCATGTAGCCGCTCGACGAGCAACGCCCGCGGATCCTGCGGATCGTCGCTGCCGAGGTAGTCCACCCCGTGCACGCTCGCGCACAGCTCGAAGCGCAGCCGCGCGTCGTCGCGCAGTGCGGAGGCCACCCCGACAAGGTGTTCGCGGCGCACATACAGGGTCAGCTCGCCGCGATCGACGACCACCTTCACGACAGCGGCGGCGTACTGCTTGTACGCGGCCTGCAGCGCGTCCACCACCTCGTCGAAGTAGCCGCCGTAGGGCCGTTCGGCCTCCACCGGGACGTAGGGTCCGCGGACCAGGCCGCCGAAGCCAGAGGTGTCCCCCGCGTCGCGCACACCGAACATGCCGTGCTGGGTGGTACCGAATGCGCCGGCATCGGCGTTGCTTCCGGCCTGCTCGACTTCCCGTGCCGCAGCCTCGCCGCTGGTGGCCGCGTCGGTGCGTCCGCTGAACTTGCTGGGTCCACTCATGAAGTCACTTCGCGTACTTCACGCTGGAGGGCACGAGTTCGACCTTCTGGTCGATCAGCTTCGCTGCGCGCTTCGGACCCAAAGGCTCGTTCATGATCTTGTGGTGCAGCTTCAGGATCGCGTCGATGAGCATCTCCGGACGCGGCGGGCAGCCCGGCAGGTACATGTCGACGGGGACGACGTGATCGACGCCCTGGACGATCGCGTAATTGTTGAACATGCCGCCGGAACTCGCGCAGACGCCCATCGCCAGCACCCACTTCGGGTCGGCCATCTGGTCGTAGATCTGGCGCAGTACCGGCGCCATCTTCTGGCTGACCCGGCCGGCCACGATCATCAGGTCCGACTGCCGCGGGGAGGGCCGGAACACCTCCATGCCGAAGCGCGCCGAGTCATACCGGGGAGCGCCGAAGGTCATCATCTCGATGGCGCAACACGCCAGCCCGAAGGTGGCCGGCCACAGCGACGACTTGCGCGTCCAGTTGACCACCTTCTCGACGCTGGCCAGCAGGACCCCGTCAGGAAGTTTCTCTTCAATGCCCATTGTTCGCCTCCGCGCTCGCTCCGCGCCTCGGGCCGCAGGCGGCCCTGCGATGCTCACTCGCTGTCGGCTCAGGTCCCATTAGCAAGATCCCTCAATCCCAGTTCAACCCGCCGCGGCGCCACACGTATGCGTAGGCGACGAAGACGGTCAGGATGAACAGCAGCACCTCGACAAGGCCGAACAGCCCGAGCGCCTTGTTCGCGACCGCATACGGGTAAAGGAAGATCGTCTCGATGTCGAAGACGATGAAGAGCATCGCGGTGAGGAAGTACTTGATGGGGAATCGCTGCGGTCCCATCGGTTGTGGGGTCGGCTCGATCCCACACTCGTAGAAGTCGTACTTCGCCCGGTTGTAACGCTTCGGGCCGGTGATGGTGGCGATGCAGACGCTGAACACCGAGAAGCCGAACGCGAGAGCGAAGAGGAGGACGATCGGCAGGTAGGACTTGAGCACCGCGGCCTCCTTTCCACTTTCGCAGCACACCCTTGTGGACTCTGCTATCCACTGACTTTCAACTCCGCAGGTTATCCGCCTGCCCGAGCGGGAACGCGGCCAGGGTGCCCTCTGCCGGACGAACCCCGTCGGCCTGCAATCGGCTCTAGCGAACCGCGGGCGTCAGCCTCGTCAGCGCCGCGATGACGCGGTCGCTCACGTCACCGTCACGCCGGTCGTAGAGGTTAGCCAGCAGCTTGAGCACGAAGCGCATGAGCCCCGGGTGCGGCAGGCCGTGCCGGGTACAGGCGCGCATCACAGCGGGGTTCCCGATCAGCTTCACGAACGTGCCGCCCAGTCGATAGTACGGACCCCACTCCGCAGCCATCGCCTTCGGATACCCGGCCAGCGCGCGTTCCCGGCTCGGCCCTTCGGGCCGGGCCAGCGCTTGCACGACGGCATCGGCAGCGAACTTGCCGGACTCCATCGCGTACGGGATGCCCTCGCCGTTGAACGGGTTCACCGAGCCGCCGGCGTCACCGACGAGCACGATGCCGTCTCGGTAGTGCGGCGTGCGATTGAAGCCCATCGGCAGGCCGGCGCCACGGATCGGGCAGGTGGCGTTCTGCTCGCGCAGGCCCCACTCCTCCGGTGTGTTGTCCAGCCAGCTGGTGAGCAGCTTGCGGTAGTCGGTCTTCTGGTAACCGGCCGAGGAGTTGAGCACGCCGAGGCCGACGTTGACGGTGCCGTCGCCCATGCCGAAGATCCAGCCATAGCCGGGCAGCAGCTTGGCATCGTCCGCGCCGGGCGGTCCGTCCCACAGTTCCAGCCACGACTCCAGATGGTCATCGTGGGTCCGCGGGCTCTGGTAGTAGCGCCGCACCGCCACGCCCATCGGCCGGTTGTCGTTGCGCTGAATGCCGAGCGCCAGCGCCATCCGGCCGGACACCCCGTCGCACGCGACGACGACCGGCGCCCGGTAGGTGACCGGGGTGCGCTCCGGGCCGACCTTCGCACTCACTCCGACGACGCGGCCGGTGCTGTCCTGCACCGGCTCGGTGACCGACGTCTGCTCCTGCAGGCGGGCTCCGGCCTTCACCGCCTGCCGCACCAGCAACTGATCCAGATCAGCGCGGGGGCGCACCAGACCGTAGTTCGGGAAGCTGGACAGCTCCGGCCAGGGCAGTTCCAGACGTAAGCCGCCGCCGATCACCCGCAGACCCTTGTTGTGCAGCCAGCCGGCCGCCTCGCTGACGTTGATGCCCATGTCGACCAGGGCGCGGGTGCCGCGCGGTGTCAGCCCGTCCCCGCAGACCTTCTCACGCGGGAAGATCGTCTTCTCCAGCAGCAGGACGTCGAGGCCGGCGCTGGCCATCCAGTAGGCCGCGGCGCTGCCGCCCGGGCCGGCACCGACGACGATGACGTCGGCATCAGCCGAGCTGGTACGCGCCTGGCTGGTCATGACTGCCGGTCCGTCCTGTCGTGCTGCGGACAGGATGACCGGCAGCGTTCCCCGCCAGTCTAGGAACTACCGGAGGTCGCCGCCGAAGTCGGTCTGGTCGAGGGGTCCGGCGGAGCCGGCGGTTGGTGCGCAGCTGCGTGTGCCTGGGCGATCTGCTCCGCACTGACCGCGCCGGCACCAGGGTGCACCGGATGGTGCTTCTTGCAGGTGATGTAGGGAGTGCCGTCCACCTTGTGCATCCCTACCCGGTAGCAACCCTTGGCGTGGCAGTTGACCTTGCGCCAGAGGATGCCGATGATCGCGAACTCGCTGAGGCAGCCACCGAATCCGCCCCAGAAGTAGGCCCAACGGCCACTCGGATTGCGCAGACCGATGAACGTGAGCAGGTGATGCACGATGAGCATGGCGTGGGCCGTCCAGGAGATGTGCGCGGGAAGTCGGCGACATCATGCCTCAGTGACCTGGGCGTGGCGCTTGAGCGGGGCCGAACACGCGAAATCGGGTGCTCCGACCATCGCCCCCTCGGCCGGAACACCCGATCGCGACACCGAAGTGTCCACAACACCCGCGAGCCCATAAGCCCGCCTACCCCCGTCTATCTTTTTGATGGACGGACCCCGTAACTCGGGTGCGTGGGCCGACCATAGCAGGGAATTGGTTCGGGGGCGAACGGACGCCGACTGAGCCAACCCAGCGGGTGAGTTGCAATCGCCGAAATTATCGTTCATGATCATCACGTCCCGGCATCCTTCCCCCGTGGGGTGCCGGGACACCTCTGTCTCTCGGCCCTGGTGCTGGGCTTGCCGGGAGTAGCGCAGCGGTGCCGCAGCCGGTCAGCCGGCGCCGGCCCGATCGATCACCGCGAACACCACCAGATTGCTCAGGTAGTTCGCCGCCGCATGATCGAAATCGCCGGTGCAGGTGATCAATCGCAGCTCGGGCAGGGCCGTCGGCCCGTACACCGCAGCCGTGGGAAATTCCTTCTTCGGGTAGCTGCGCACTTCGGTCACGACGAAGCGCAGCGCACGCCCGTTCTTCTCGGTCACGACGATCTGATCGCCAGGACGCAGCTGACGCAGCTTGAAGAACACCGCCGGACCTCGGGTCGAATCGACGTGCCCGGCGATGACGGCCGGACCGATGTCGCCGGGTCGTACTCCGCCGGCATACCAACCGGCCACGTCCCACTTCGTCGGCGGCTGCAGCGTGCCGTCGGCCAACAGGCCCAGCTTCTGCAATGCCGAATCAATGCCCACCCGCGGTACCGCCAGGTGTACTCGGGTCGACGGCGGCCTCGCCGGTGGCACTCGGTGGCACCGGCACCTGCAAGCTCGGGCTAGGCGGCGGCGTGCTCGTGGCGGTCGTCCGCACCGACTGGTCGGCGGTGCGGTGGCTCGCTGCACCGGGCGCGTCGGCTGACCGGGTCCGCCAGGCGACCAATGCGACTAGGGCGAGCAGCGCCACCACCGCAACCGCCAGAGCACTGGCGACTCGGCGACGCGGCCGGTCTTTGAAGTGCTTGCCCACGGTCAGCCGAGAGCCCGGACCGGTGCCCGACCTTCGCCGCCGGGTCGGCGTCGAGCGAACCAGAGCAGCCCGCTCGTCGTGGCCAGCAGCAGCAGCGCCGCCAGACCGAAGGGCAGGGCGGCCGGGGCACCGTCCAGGTCCAGCCGCGCTGTCCCACCGCCGCCGGCCGGCACTGGGCCGCGCGGCACCGTGCCTGCCCGAGTTGCGTCCACGACCGCGCGAATCGTGATCCCGTGGCCCTTGGCGTCGAGAACCAGCACCGAGGCGACGGTGCCGGAGCCGAGGGTGAGCGTCGCCGTCGCAGCCAGAGCCGAACCGGCCGCGGTCGCGGTCACGGCCCACCGCCCGGCCGGGACGGTTGTGTACCCGGTGGTCGAGGCGAACGCCGCGTTGCGTGCGATCACCGGTCCGTGCGTGGCGGCCACGGTGACTCGCGGTGCCCGGCTCGCCGCCTGCACCACTCGGATCCGCCCGCTACCGGCGGGCGGTGCGGCCAGGCTGTCGTGCAGGACGAGGCCGCGGACCGACGAGCCCGCGCCTACCCCGGCGACGGTGTACGCCTGCCCGGCGGCGGCGTTCAGCGTCCAGCTCAGTGCCGGCTTGGTCGACGACGGCGCACCGTGCACTCGCATCGCCACCGTGTACAGCCCCGGCCGCAGGGTCTGGTAGGGACTGACCGCCCCGTACGACACCCCGGACAGCCACAGCTTCGATCCACCACCGGAGAACGGGCCGAGATAGACGTCCACCCCCGGCGTCGTCGGTGAGAAGTGCGCGGCGCGGACGACCGCGGGTGCTGGCGCCGCGGCTGCCGCAGCGACGTCAGCGCCTGCCCAGGTCGCGAGCACGAGTGCGGCGCCCCCGGCGACGCTCCATGCGCGTCGCCCGATCAGCTTTGTCATCATCCCTGAACCCCCGTTCAGCACTGCTGCAGTTCATCCTGTGGTCGTTACCGGTGCGACTGCGGGTGACCAGGTCAACCGCTCGCTGTCTGCTCCTGTCGGTTTGGTGGCGCTCGGATGGAACAAGGACATCGCCGCGAACACCGCTTGGTTCGCCTGATCGAGATCCGGCACAGTGATCGTCATCGAACGGATCGGCAGCCCGGCACGCTGTTCGGCCGGGTCTTGGACGAAGCCGCCGACCGCCACCTCGCTGTTCTGGGCCAGCGTCGCCAGGATCGTGGCCGCGCGCATGTCGAGGCGACCGGCGGCGAGCAGCGATCGCGCGGCGGCATCCGGATGGACTGCCGGATTGGCCAGCAGTTGTTCGCCGGCTCGGGTGCGGACCGTCGCGTCCATCTTCATGCGGACCGCCGGGGATCCGGTCCCGGCCAGTAGCTGCATGACCGACAGCTCGGCTGAGCCGGTACCGAATATGGCCACCGGCGCGCCGTGTCCGGCGAGCTCGGCAGCCACAAGGGCTGGTCGCCTCGGACCGGTGCCGGCGATCAGGAACTGGACGGTGCTCCAGTCGATGCCAGCGCGATCGTCGGAGACCACGTGGGTGAAGCCGACCGCCTCGAGTTGCTTAGCGAGGCCTTCCGGGGCGACCACCCCACTCAGTGGCGGCAGGTTCCGCTGCACCCAGCTCAGTACTGCCGCTGCGGTTGCCGGTTGTCCCGGCGCCGCTGCGGTGGTGTTGCTGCCCCGGGCTGGTGTGCCCGTCCCGGTGCCGGCGAGGCGGTGGTGCATCAGCAGCACAGCCGCCGCACCAACAGCGACGACGACGACGGCAGCGGCCACGGCGCGGAGGAGTCCGCCGCGGCCACGTCGGATGTCACCAGCAGCGTTCGCGGCCGGGAGCCGGACCCACGAGGGCCGACGCGTCGTTGGCGCCGGCGGCATGGTGGCCCGCACTGCTGGAGTCACTGGGTGACTGACGGCGTCGCCGGAGTCACTGGATGACTGACCGGCGTCGTCGAGTCGCTGGGTGACTGACCGGCGTTGCAGCGGTGAACCGCTCGGCGACCGGAACGGCCGGCTGCGCAGCCATCGGTGCAGCCGTCGGTGCTTCCTTCGGGACCTGCCGGGTGGGCGCTTCTACGGCAAGAATCTCCGCCGGTGACAACACCATCCGGGCCCGCTCGGCGCGGGGTTCGACCCGCGGCTCGATCTGCGCCGCGTCGTCGGCCGCAGCCGGCGGCTGGGCCCGGTTCGACGGCGGAGAAGGTGTCGGGCGCGGTTCCGGCCGCGGCCGGGGGACCGAGAACTTGACCATCCCGGGACGTTTCCCAGCCACCCGCGGTGATTGCCGCCGCCGCTTCTTCGCCGGCGCCATCATGGCGTCCACCGAACCCACGCATGCTGAAGTCGCCTCTGCAGCACCATGACGCCCCCGTGTCATGACCCCCGTGCCGGGCGCATTTCCGTCCCGACAACGTGTCACCTGCGTTAGTACGCCTCCACAGCCGAGTCGACAACTCGAAGCGGGGACGTGCGGCGCCTTGCGGTCATTGCGGGCTTAACCGGTAAGGTGCATTGCCCCGGAAATTCCGGTCCAGCGATGGCCACACTGGGTCGGAGCCGCCTCGGGGAATCGAACCCCGGACCTACGCATTACGAATGCGTTGCTCTGCCAGCTGAGCTAAGGCGGCGCGCGCCCGACCGGACGCGACGGCGAATTCTAACCGGCCTATCGGCGCGGTACCGAATCGGCGCCGGCCCGGGTCAGCGGACGGCGAGCAGGTCGATCACGAAGACCAGGGTCTTGCCGCCCAGTCGATGCCCGGAACCGGCCGGGCCGTAGGCCAGTTCGGGCGGGATGACCAGTTGCCGGCGACCGCCGACCTTCATGCCGGGGATGCCGTCCTGCCACCCTTGGATGAGCCCGCGCAACGGGAACTCGATCGGCGCCCCTCGGTTGTACGAGGCGTCGAACTCCTCACCGGTGTCGAACTCGACGCCCACGTAGTGCACCTCGACGGTGTCGCCGGCCTTGGCCTCGGCGCCGTCACCGACGGTCAGGTCGGTGCTCTGCAGGGTTGTCGGCGGCTCGCCGCCCGGGAAGTCGACCGTTGGCTTCGTCATGCACTTCATCCAACAGGTCGAACCGAGCGGGGCTGACGCCGGGTGGCCGGCGGCCTACTCATCCGGCAATCTCCACCTCAACCCCGACAGTCCGGTAGGTGCTCCTGGCCCGCGCGTCTCTGGTGGCCAGCGTGCATCCGTGCTCGACGGCGGCCAGCCCCACCATTGCGTCATACACCGCTCCGCCGGCGATACCCAGCTCAGCAAGCGCAGCGGGCAGCCGTCGGGCCATCCGCGGACTGAGGCACAGGGGCGGCCCGAACCGCTCGGCGAGCAATTCGGCGGCGTCAGAAGGTGCCAACCGCACGTCACCGGGCAGCCGGGTGAGCACCGAATACGCCTCGGCCAGCGCGTGACCGGACAAGGCGAGATCACGACCTCCCCACCACCGGACGATTTCCGAATGCACACGATGAGTTGCGACCAAGAGCGGCACCGCGACGCTGGTGTCAACCGCGAGAGATCTGCTCACCGTCGCCCGGCGTCGATCAGGTTGAACACGGTCTCATCATCGATCTGTTGTTCGCCGGTAGCCACGCGCACGCCGGATTCGTCGACGAGCCGAGCTGTTCTGCCGGACAGTGTCAGTTGCAGTCCGTCGCCGTACCGCGAGATGTCCACCGTCGATCCCGCTTGCAGCCCGACCGCGTCACGCAGTGCCTTCGGGATGAGGATGCGCCCGACGGAGTCAAGTGTTGCTTGCATAGGGAAAACGCTACCAGCCAAATCCCAAACAGTTAAGGCGGCGGCGGTCGGGCGTCTCAGAGGCCGGATTCCGGGCGTGAGTCGTAGGCCTTGCGCGAGGAGCACACCGAGGCCAGCGCGCACTTGCTGGTGCTGCCGTCGGCGGCCATCCGGACCACGACCGTCTCGTTCGGCACGTTGTGCCCCACCACAGTGCCGTCGCCGTCGGAGGTCTCGACGGACGCGCCGACCGGTGCCTTGGCCAGCGCGTCCTGATACAGCGGATGCTCGTACTTCAGGCAGCACATCAACCGGCCACAGGCTCCGGAGATGCGCAGCGGGTTCAGCGGGAGGTCCTGGTCCTTGGCCATCCGGACCGAGACCGGCTCGAAGTCCACCAGGAACGTTGCGCAGCACAGCTCTCGGCCGCACGAGCCGATGCCACCGGTGAGCCGCGCCTCATCGCGCGCGGACAGTTGGCGCAGCTCGACGCGGCACTTCAGCGTCGCCCCCAGATCGCGGATCAGCGAACGGAAGTCGACGCGATGCGGGGCGGTGAAGTAGATGAGCGTCTTCTCGCCGTCGCCGAGCACGTCGATACCGACCACCTTCATCGGCAACTCGTGCTCGCGGATCAGCCGCTTCGCCGCGACCCGCGCCACCGCGCGCTTCTTGCGCGACGCCGCGGCGCGGTCCAACGAGTCACGCTTGGCCATACCGGTGAGCACGGGAAGGCCACCGATGTCTTCGGCGACCCACTGCGGCGCCCACATCACCTCGGCCACCTCAGGACCGTCGGAGGTGGGATACAGGACGGCGTCGCCGATCGCCGGTCGCAGCTCGCCCGGGTCGGCGTAGTAGAGACGACCGTGCTTGGTGAAGGTCACCGCGCAGACCATGCCCACGCCCGCGACCTTAGCGCGCGCGCCACGTCGGTGCGGCCGGCTCAGGTCGGTTGTCTCGGCTAGGCGGCTCAGGTGCGGTCGGCTCAGGGCAGGCGCATCGCGGCCGCCATCGCCTCAACGGCGATCCGCGGCTTGACGTTCAGCTCCAGCGCTTCGCGGCAGGCCAGGATCGCGTCGAGGCGGCGCAACGCGCCGGCCGGCGTCACGGCGACCGCGACCGCAGCGACGATGTCGGCCACCTCGGGATGTGCAGCACCTGTTGCATTGCCGGCCTGCTGCCGCAACACGTCGCGATAGAACGCGGCGAGATCGATCAGTGCACGGTCCAGCGCGTCACGCTGCGCGCGGGTCGCCCGGGACTTCTGCCGTTGCTGCAGGTCCTTCACCGCGCCGGCCATTCCGCGAGTAGCAGTCGCGCTGCCCTTTCCGGTGCCGCCCGCTCCCATGGCGGTACGCAGCGCATCCAGCTCCGAGTCGTCCACCCGTTCCGACGTCACCTTCGCCTCGGCTTCGGCCGCAGCGATCAATGCGTCGGCCGCGAGCTGGCATTCGCGCAGCGTGTGCAGCGATCCCGGCACGGCAAGCACCGCGGCGCGACGGGCCCGGGCGTCCTCGTCTCTGGCCAGCCGGCGGGCCCGTCCGACATGGCCTTGCGATGCCTGCGCCGCCCACCGCGCCATGTCCGGCGCGATGCCCTCGACGCGCAGCACCTCGGCGATCGCCGCGGCCGACGGGGTCCGCAGAGCGATCGCCCGGCACCGGCTGCGGATGGTGACCGACACGTCGTCCGGGTGGGTGGACGGCGCACAGAGCAGGAAGACGGTACGCCGCGGCGGTTCCTCGACGACCTTGAGCAAGGCGTTCGAGGCCGCCTCGGTGAGCCGGTCGGCGTCCTCGATGATCATCGCCTGCCACGAGCCCACCATCGGACGCCGCGACGCCTCGCCGACCACCGCGCGCATCTCCGCAACCGAGATGGAAAGGCCCTCCGGCACGACGGTGTGCACGTCCGGATGCCGGCCGCCCAGCACCGCCCGGCAGCCGGAGCACTCACCGCACCCCGGGCCCTCCATGGTGGGCTCGGTGCACTCCAGCGCAGCGGCGAACGCACGGGCCGCGACCGACCGTCCGGACCCGGGTGGACCGGTGAACAGCCAGGCATGCGTCATCGACCCGGTCGCCGCCTGAGCACCGCCGGCGATCTCCGCGGCCGCGCCGGCCGCGGCCCGCAGCACGTCCACCGTTTGGCCCTGCCCTACTAGGGCATCCCATACCGTCATGTCGGCCGGCACCGCCGACCGACGAGCAGCCGGTCCACCGCCGCTCTGATGTGCGCCGCCAGCTCGTCCGGCGGCAGCCGGGCGTCCACCATCAGGTAGCGCCGTGGGTCGGACTCGGCATAACCACGGAACGCCTGCCGGACCCGCTCGTGGAACTCCACCGACTCGCGCTCCAGACGATCGTGCGCGCCGCGGTCGCCGACCCGGGCCAGCCCGTCCACGGCGGGGATGTCGAGCACGACGGTGAGGTCAGCCACGATGCCCGCGGTCGCCCACCGCGAGACCCGGCGCACGTCGTCGACGGTGAGCGATCGCCCGGCGCCTTGATAGGCGGCAGAAGAGTCCACGAAGCGATCGGTCAACACGATGTGGCCGCGATCGAGCGCCGGCCGGATGACGGTAGCCACATGGTGGGCCCGGTCGGCGGCGAAGAGCAGTGCCTCGGCTCGATCGTCGATGTGCTCGTCCTGCTCGAGCAGCAGCTGCCGGATCCGGCTGCCGATTGCCGTGGCACCCGGTTCGAAGGTGGTGGTCACCTCCCTCCCGTCAGCGCGAAGAGCGCGGGCCAGCAGCTCGATCTGGGTGGACTTCCCAGCACCCTCACCACCCTCGAACGCGATGAGTACTCCGCCGGTGTGCAACCGGCGTCGCGCCGAGGTGTCGCCGCGCAGACCCGTCATCAGATCGGCGACGACCGGCACTCCGGCACGATCGTCCATCAGCCGGAAGGAGACCAACCCGGCGACCATGGCAAGGATGCCGCCGGCCAGCAGCACGAAGCGGGTGCCGTCGACGACGACGTGCGCGCCGAACAGATCCAGGCTGGACTGGCCGATGCGCCCGACGATGAATGGCACCAGCGCGAGGCTCAGGATGAGTACGACCCGTACCAATGACTGGATGAACGCGAACACCCGGCCGCGCATCTCATCGCCGACCTCGGTGCCGAGCAGGGTGACGCCGGACAGGAAGGCCAGGCCGGCACCGAAGCCGACACCGATCACGATCACCACCGCGATCGAGATCTGCGGAGACACTCCTACGAGGGCCAGGCAGAGCCCGGCAAAGACGATCGCAACACCGAAGACCCGCCGCCGGGACACCTCACGGGCCACCCGTGGTCCGAGCGCCATTCCAGCGCCGAGCCCGACGAACACGGCACCGAACACCACGCCGTACGCGGCGTTGCCCCCACCGAGGCTGGTCACGTAGGTCTTCCCGGATCCGATCACCGCGCCGCCGGCCGCGAACGCGCCGAGGATGCCGACGATGACGCCGCGCAGCAACCGCGACGAACGCAGGAACTGGACGCCCTCGGTGAACAGGCCGCCCAGGCCGGGCGTGGCCGACCCGTCCGCCCGTTGCTCCTGGTGGCGCCCGCTGATCTCCCGGATCGACCAGACCAGGACGGCGGCCACGACGAACGTCGCCGCGTTGAAGTAGAGCGACATGCTGACCTGATTCGAGTGGAACCACTCGAAGTGGTGGGCCAGCCGCTTCGACAGAATCGCCAGTAACGAGAACAGGATCGCCGCGGAAACCGGGGTGAGGCCGTACGTGGTCACCAGGCCGAGCTGGTTCGCCGCCTCGACCTGGTCCTTGCGCACCAGATTCGGAACGGCCGCATCCTTGGCCGGGTTCCAGAACAGGCTGACGCACTCGACGAGGAAGCTCGCCACGTACAACACCATCAGCTTCTCGTGGTTGGTGATGTCGAAGTTCATCGCGATCGGGATCGAGACGAAGAGCACGAAGCGCAACGCGTCGGAAAGCACCATCGTGGCGCGCCGGTCGAACCGGTCGGCGAAAAGTCCGGCCAGCGGCCCGAGCAGGATGCTGGGCAGCAGCCGGACCACCAGCACGAGTCCCAGCGCGTAGTTCTGCCCCTGGTACGTATCGGCGAGGCTGGTCGCCAGCGCGGTCGTAGCGAGCAGGCCCAACCAGTCGCCGAGGCTGGACAGCGCCGTGGTGTACCAGATGCGGCGGAACGGGCGGACCCGCAGCACCGACCGCACTGCCTGCATCGAATTGCCGGTCGACGACTCGGCGCTGACCGGCACCGAACGCTCGGCGGCTTCCGCCGCGGCGCTCTCGTCCGGTGCGGCAGGCTTCGTCCGGTGCGGCAGCCGCGGCGCTCTCGTCCGGTGCGGCACCGGACGGCACATCGATGGCGATCGCTACTCCCAGGGGTCTACGGGGTCTGGACGACACCCTACTTGCGACCAGAGACCCGATTATCCCGCTGAACGGGGAGCCTGAACGGCGCTGAGCACCACTTGCAACGACCTGGCCAAATTGCGCCGTCCCGCCTCCGGAAGGGCGCCGAGCAACTCGTTCTCGACGCCGAGCAACTGGGTGAGGGCGGCGTCCACCCGGGTGCGTCCGGTCGCGCTGAGCCGGATCCGACTGACCCGGCCGTCCGCCGGATCGACCGCCCGGCGCACCAGGCGGCGCTGCACCAGCCCGGTGACCCGGTTCGTCATCGTCCCCGTGGTGACGTGGGTCTCGGCAGCCAATTGGCCCGCGGTCAGCTCGTACGGCGCACCGGACCGACGCAGCGCCGCCAACACGTCGAACTCGTGCAGCGCAAGGCGGTGCGCAGCGAATACCCGGCGCCGCCGGGCGGCCAGCTCGGCGGCCAGCCGGTCGACACGGCTGAGAACCGCCAGCGCGCTGACATCGAGGTCGGGCCGCTCCCGCTGCCAGGCAGCGACGATGCCATCTACCTCGTCCATGCCGCGACCATACCTGCTACCTTGACATCAAGCTATATTATCTTGATGTCGAGAGGATTCGTGATGGATTGGGACCCCGGTCAGTACCTGCGATTTGCCGACGAGAGAGGCCAACCGTTCCTCGACCTCGTCTCCCGGATCGGGGCGGACCGACCGCGGCGCGTCGTCGATGCCGGCTGCGGTAGCGGTGAGTTGACCGCCCTGCTCGCCGCTCGCTGGCCGACCGCCGACGTGCACGGTTTCGACTCTTCGCGGGAAATGATCGAGCGAGCCCGGTCGCACACCACCGAGCGGCTCACCTTCGACACTGCGGACGTCCGCGCCTGGCAGCCGGACGATGCGGTCGACGTGCTGGTCAGCAATGCGGTCATGCAGTGGGTGCCGGATCACCTGGTGCTGCTCGGCGAGTGGGCCGACCGGTTGCCGCCGGGCGCGTGGTTCGGTTGGCAGGTCCCGGGCAACTTCGACGCGCCTTCGCACGTGCTGATGCGCGAGATCGCTGATTCTCCCCGGTGGCGCAAGCAGTTGCGCGGCGTACTCCGAGGGGCCGACTCGGTCGCCGCGCCAGAGCAGTACGCGGCTGTGTTGCTCGACCGCGGCTGGCAGACCACCGCGTGGGAGACCACGTATCTCCAGCTGTTGCCCGGCCCGGACCCGGTGCTGGAGTGGGTACGGGGCACCGGCCTGCGCCCGGTGCTCGCCGCCTTGTCCGAGCCGGACACCGCCGAATTCACCAGCACCTACGCGGCCGCACTGCGGGAGGCTTATCCGCCCGGCCCGCACGGCACCCTCTTCCCGTTCCGCCGGTTGTTCTGCGTCGGGCACAAAGTTGCCCGGCAGACCGCAGTGGACGCCCCGTCGTGATCGGCGGCATCGATCACGTGCAGGTCGCCATCCCGCGTGGTGGCGAGGAGCTCGCGCGGGAGTTCTACGGCGGGTTGCTCGGGATGACCGAAGTCCCGAAGCCACCTGCGCTGGCCACCCGGGGTGGATGCTGGTTCAGCTCCGGCAGCGCGATGCTGCACCTCGGCGTCGAGCACCCGTTTCGCCCGGCGGCCAAGGCGCATCCGGCTTTCCTGGAGTCCGACCTGGACGGGTTGGCGCGCTCACTCAGTCAGGCCGGCTACGAACTCACCCGCTCGGACGGCGAGCTCCCGGGCGTGCGCCGCTTCCACACGAGCGACCCGTTCGGAAACCGGATCGAGTTCCAGCAGCGCGCCTGACGCGGTGCGCTGAGCGTCCTGCGCCAGTTACGCCCTGGCGCACCAGGTGCAGCACCGCCGCTCAGCTGCCGTTCGCGCCGGCCCGGGACGTCCGGTCTACGACGCCTCTCGCGCAGTGCGCTCATCCGCAGCGCGCGGCGACCGGGCGTGGGCGATCTTGACGATGATCGGGTCGACCTTGTCCTCGCCACCGGAGATCTTGATCAGCAACCGGGCCGATTCGATCTGTTCGCGGTTCACCCGCACTGTTCGCGTCATCGGTCCTCCCCTCGGTCGGCTGACTCGCTGTAGTCATCATCCGCCACGACGTCCACCACGTCCACCGACTCCGGCACCGGACGGCCCGCGGACGGCAGGGCCAGCTCCTGGCGGGACCGGTCAGACAGACCCGCGATACTGGCCACCCGCAACAGCTCCTGGGCAATGCGCCGGTCGTCGGACTGGGCCAAGTCGCTGGTCAGCAGTGCGTCAATCAGCGCCCGGCCCATGGTCCGCGACCGCTCGGACTCGCAGGTCAGCAGCTCGATCGCCTCGGAGAACCGCCGCCCCCACTCGTCCCGCTGGCTCTGCATGACCGCCTGCCGCTCCGGCCGCGAGCCATGCCGGGCGCCGACGTAGGCCAGGCCCGCGCCGATCAGGGATACACCGGCAGCAACCCACTCGACACCGCTCATGGGAGGAGATTGTGCCGCTCGCCTCAGCGGTTGGCATACCGCCCGACGAAGTCGCTCAGCGGTGCGGCCATCGCGTTGCCGCCGTGCCCGCTGTCGACCAGGTGCAGTTCCGCCTCAGGCCATTCCTGCTTGAGCAGCCATGGGACGTCGGACGGGCCGCCGAGGTCGTGCTTGCCATGCACCATGATTCCCGGGATGCCGGTCAACCGGTGCGCGTCGCGCAGGATCTGCTGATCGTCCAGCCATGCGGCGTGCGAGAAGTAGTGCGCGCACATGCGGGCAAAGGTCATCCGGAAGAGCGGATCCTGGTAGGGCGGCGAAGGCGTCCAGTTCGGATCCAGTGAGTTGACCGCGTCCTCCCAGTCGACCCAGCGCTGCGCGGCGGCGGCCATCACCGCGGGATCTCCGGACTCGTTGA
Source organism: uncultured Actinomycetota bacterium (assembly GCA_963703085.1). Classification (GTDB taxonomy): domain Bacteria; phylum Actinomycetota; class Actinomycetes; order Mycobacteriales; family Jatrophihabitantaceae; genus DATAEG01. Next base: position 1,493,743 of record OY969789.1, read on the forward strand.
GCAGCCGGTTGTACGCGGCGACCAGGTCACCGTCGCGCTCCGCCTCCGGTACCCCGTCCCGGTAGCGGCGCCACTGCTCGGGAAAGTACCGGCCGACCTCGTGATACAGCCAGTGCACGTCGCTGGCCCGGGTCATCGTCACCGCCGCAAGGACCAGTTCACTGACCCGCTGCGGGTAGGTCTCGGCGTAGACCAGCGCGAGGGTCACTCCCCAGGAACCGCCGAACACCTGCCAGCGCTCGATGCCCTTCTCCTCGCGCAGCCGTTCCAGATCGGCGATCAGCTCGTGGGTGGTGTTCGTCGACAGATCGGTGGCCGGATCGGCCGCCGACGGCAGGCTCCGGCCGCAGTTGCGCTGGTCGAAGATGATCGCCCGGTACTTGTCGGGATGGCCGAACCAGCGCCGCGCCCCGGGCGTGCTCCCGCTGCCAGGTCCGCCGTGCAGATAGACCGCAGGCTTCCCGGCCGGGTTCCCTACTTCCTCCCAGTAGATCTGGTGCCCGCCGCCCACGTCGAGCAGGCCGGAGGCATACGGTTCGGGCGGCGGCGGCAGGGCGGTCACGGCTCTCCTCGAGATGGGCTTTCGGCGAGATTACAACAGCGCTGTTACATTACCGACCATGGCAAATTCGGACCTCATCGGCACCCAGCTCCGGCAGCTGTTGGATCTCGTCGACGCAGGAATCGCGGCCGCCTACGAACAGCTCGGGCTGCCGGACTTCCGGCCCAGGTACAACCCGATCCTGCGGCTGGTGGACCGTTGCGGCCCGCAATCAATCAGTGCGCTCGCCGCGGCCACGGGCGTCACCCACTCGGCGGCCAGCCAGACGGTGGCCCAAGCGGCGCGCGACGGCCTCGTCGAGCTGACTCCGGGCGGCTGCGACGCACGCCAGCGGATCGTCGCTCTCACCGCGAAGGCGAGCAGATTGATGCCCACCCTGGACCGCGAGTGGGCGGCCACCAGCGCAGCTGCGCAGGAGTGGCAGGCCGAACTCGACTATCCCTTGTCAGACCTGCTGACGGCAGCCATCGACTCGTTGCTGCAGCGGCCGTTCGCCGAGCGGATCAGTACGCACCTCTGAGCAACCGTTCGCGGGTTAGCCAGTGGTCGCCTTCGTCGCTGCGGCTTTCTTCGCCGGCGCCTTCTTGGCAGCCGCCTTCTTGGCGGCACCGTTCTTGGCAGCCTTCTTCGCGGGCGCCTTCTTGGCGGCACGTTTGGTCGGGCGCTTGGCCGGGCCCCGGGCGCGGCGGTCGGCGAGCAATTCGGCCGCCCGCTCGTCGGTCAGCTCTTCGACCGAGTCGGCGGTGCGCAACGATGCGTTGGTTTCGCCGTCCGTGACGTACGGCCCGAATCGGCCGTCCTTCACGACCATCTTCTGCTTGGACACCGGGTCCTCGCCCAGTTCGCGCAGCGGCGGTGCAGCAGCAGCTCGGCGCCCGCGGGTCTTCGGCTGCGCGAGCAGCGCCAACGCCTCGTCCAGCGTGACGCCGAACAGCGATTCCTCGCTCTCCAGCGACCGCGAGTCCGTGCCGCGTTTGATGTACGGGCCGTAGCGGCCGTTCTGCGCGGTGATCTCGACGCCGTCGGCGTCCGTGCCGACGACCCGAGGCAGCTGCAGCAGCCGCTGCGCGTCTTCCAGTGTCACGGTGTCCACCGACATCGAGGCGAACAGCGACGCGGTGCGCTCGCCGTCGGTCACATACGGGCCGTACCGCCCGGATTTGACGGTGATCTCGCGGTCGGTCTCCGGGTCGACACCGATCTCCCGGTCGCCGGACGGGGCGGCGAGCAGCTCGGCAACCTTCTCCGGGGTGAGCTCGTCCGGCGCCAAATCCTCGGGCAGGGACGCTCGTTCCGTGGAGTCCGGGCCGCCCTTCTGCAGGTACGGGCCGTAGCGGCCGACGCGGACCACCACATCGTCATGGTCAGCGCCGAGCGGGATCGAGTTCACCCCGCGCGCATCGATCTCCTCCAGCCGCGACTCGATCAGCCGCTTCAACCCGCCCTGCGAGGAGATCCGCTGCGGATCGCCGTGGGACGGGTCGTCGGAACCGAAGTAGAACCGGTGCAACCAGTCCACCCGCCGCGTGGTGCCCGCCGCGATCGAGTCGAGGTCGTTCTCCACACTGGCGGTGAACCCGTAGTCGACGAGCCTGGCGAAGTAGGACTCCAGCAACCCGGTGACCGCGAACGCGATCCAGGACGGCACCAGCGCGCTGCCCTTTTTCCACACGTAGCCGCGGTCCTGCACGGTCTGCAGGATCGACGCGTAGGTGGACGGCCGGCCGATGCCGAGCTCCTCCATCGCCTTCACCAAGGACGCCTCGGTGTACCGCGCGGGCGGCTGGGTGCTGTGCCCCTCGGCCTCGAAGCCGTGCGCCTCGAGCGGCTGCCCAGTGGTCAGCTGCGGCAGCCTCTTCTCGCTGTCGTCGCGGCCGGTCGTGCTGTCGTCCTCGTCGGTGTCCTCGACGTAGGCGCGCAGGAAGCCCGGGAAGGTGATGGTCCGACCCGAGGTGGCGAACACCGCGTTCTCGCCGGACGACGATTCACCGGCCAGCCGGACCGACACCGTGGTGCCCACTGCATCGGCCATCTGCGAGGCGAGCGTGCGCTGCCAGATCAGCTCGTAAAGGCGGAATTCCTCGCTGGACAACGCCGGAGCGAGTTGGCCGGGGGTGCGGAAGACGTCACCGGCGGGCCGGATCGCCTCGTGCGCCTCTTGGGCGTTCTTCACCTTGCGCGAGTAGGTGCGCGGCTCGGCCGGCACGAACGCGTCGCCGTACAGCTCCCGAGCCTGGGTGCGCGCCGCGGTCAGCGCCGTCTGCGACAGGTTCGTCGAGTCGGTCCGCATATAGGTGATGTAGCCGTTCTCGTAGAGCCGCTGCGCGATGCGCATCGTCACCGCGGAGGACCAGCGGAACTTCCGGCCGCCTTCCTGCTGCAGCGTGGAGGTCATGAACGGCGGGTACGGCCGGCGCCGATACGGCTTCTCCTCCACCCGGGTGACCGCGAAGTCGCGGCCGTCCAGCCGGGCGGCCAGACCGCGCGCACCCGACTCGTCCAGGTGCAGGACGTCCGCGGTGGCCCGGCCGGTCTCGGCGGCGAAGTCCTTGCCGGTGGCGACCCGCACGTCGTCCACCGCGACCAGCGTGGCGGTGAACTCCTTGTGATCCGCAGCCTGCTCGGGTCGCAAGCTCCCCTCGGGCACATGCTCGGGTCGCAAGCTCCCCTCGGGCACATGCTCGGGTCGCAAGCTCCCCTCGGGAACCGCAAAGGTGCCTTCCACGTCCCAGTAGTCGGCGATGCGGAATCGCATCCGGGCCCGCTCGCGCTCCACCACCATCCGGGTGGCGACCGACTGGACCCGACCGGCGGACAGCCGGGGCAACACCTTCTTCCACAGCACCGGGCTGACCTCGTAGCCGTACAGCCGGTCCAGGATGCGCCGCGTCTCCTGGGCGTCGACCAGCGCGGCGTCGATCTCCCGCGGCGAGTCGACCGCGCGCTGGATCGCCGCCGGGGTGATCTCGTGGAAGACCATCCGGCGCACCGGGATGGTCGGTTTCAGCGTCTGCACCAGGTGCCAGGCGATCGCTTCACCCTCGCGGTCCTCGTCCGTTGCCAGGTAGAGCTCGTCGGCGTCCTTGATCAGCGCCTTGAGCTTGTTCACCTGCTGCCGGCGGTCCGTGCTGACGACATAGAGCGGCTCGAAGTCGTGCTCGGTGTCCACACCGAGCCGGGCCCACGACTCACCCTTGTACTTGGCCGGGACGTCCGCCGCATTGCGCGGCAGGTCGCGGATGTGACCGATCGACGACTCGACGGTGTACCCCGAACCCAGGTAACCGCCGATGGTCTTGGCCTTGGCCGGTGACTCGACGATCACCAGCTTGCCGCCCTTACCGGCCACAGCTACTCCTGTCTGATGAACTCCCCGCCCCGTTCGCCTGGACAGCGATTGGTCCGCGGCGCGGAACCGTACCCCACGTTAGCGACCAGCCGGCGTGGGCCTTGCTGATTTCGCTCTCGCGACGGTGTCGGCGCCGGCGGCCGGCGTCGCCTGCGTTGCTCAGAACGGCCATGCCAGCCCGGCCGCCACCGGCCGGTCGCCGACCAGCTCGGCGAGCCGGCGCACCCGGCGTTGGCCGACTACCCGCCACCCGGGCCTCGGCCGGGTGACACTGATCGCGGCGAGGCCGAACGCCGCGAGCTGCGCACCGGCGCGACGGTGCAGCACCGAATCCGGATCGCGGGTGCCGAGCAGAAATCCACCGTGCTCGTCCGGCCCACCGGCTGCGATCGTCCATAGTCGCAAGCCGCCGGAGCTCAACGCCAGATCGTCCGGTGCGGCCAATCCGGCGCCGCGGGTCCATCGCCTTGCGGCCGGCAGCAGATCGTCCCGGAATTCGGTGCGCACGACCCGCTGCTCGCCCTCGGCGTCGGCAACCTCGCCGGACAGCCCACGCAGCTCGAACTCGGCACACAGCGCCGCCCCGCGCCAGCCGGGCTCGATCAGCACCGAGAGCCGGGCCCGGCCGGCGGCGCGGACCCATTGCGCACCGGCGAGCAGCAGTCCGTCGAGATCGGCCCGGTCCGGCGGTATTGACTCGGCGCCGAAGAGGGAGAACTGCACGCCGCACAGACTCCCAGATGACTGCGTGTTACCCGGCGGTCGCCTCGGCGGCCGGGGCCGGGTCGCCCATCGAGACCCGGCGGCGCTTGGCCACGATGACCGCGGTGGCGATGATCGCGAAGCACACGATGCCCAGGAGCAGGCGCAGCGGCCCCGACGCGTGTTCGCCCAGAGTCAGTTTCACCACGGCTGGGGCGACCAGCACCGCAACCAGGTTCATCACCTTGATCAGCGGGTTGATCGCCGGTCCGGCGGTGTCCTTGAACGGGTCGCCGACGGTGTCGCCGATGACGGTGGCGGCATGCGCATCGCTGCCCTTGCCGCCGTGGATGCCGTCCTCGACCATCTTCTTCGCGTTGTCCCACGCGCCGCCGGAGTTGGCCAGGAAGATCGCCATCAGCACACCGGCACCGATCGCGCCCGCCAGGTAGCCGGCCAGCGGTCCGATACCGAACAGGAAGCCGATGGCAATCGGCGCGAAGATCGCCAGCAGCCCAGGGGTGGCCAGCTCACGCAGCGAGTCCTTGGTGCAGATGTCGACGACCCGGCTGTAGTCCGGCTTCTCGGAGAAGTCCATGATCCCGGGCTTGGTGCGGAACTGCTCGCGCACCTCGTAGACGACCCGGCCGGCGGCCCGGCCGACCGCACTGATGGCCAGGCCGCTGAAGAAGAACACCACGGCTGCGCCGATGATCACGCCGACCAGGTTGTTCGGCTGGGAGAGGTCGAGGCTGAAGGACTGGCCGGTCAACTTGCTGACGTGCCCGACGCCCTTCGCCGATTCGCCGATCGTGTCCCGCGCGTCCTGCCAGGCCTTGTTGAACGACCCGAACAGCGCGGTCGCGGCAAGCACCGCGGTGGCGATGGCGATGCCCTTGGTGATGGCCTTGGTGGTGTTGCCCACCGCGTCGAGGTCGGTCAGCACCCGGGCGCCCACCTCGTCGATGTCGCCGGACATCTCCGCGATGCCCTGGGCGTTGTCGCTGACCGGCCCGAAGGTGTCCATGGAGACGATCACGCCGGCAGTGGTGAGCAGACCGCAACCGGCAAGCGCGACGGCGTACAGCGAGACGAACACGACGCCGCCGCCGAGCAGATACGCCCCGAAGACGGCGACTGCGATCAGCACGGCGGAATACACCGCGGACTCCAGGCCCAGCGAGATGCCGCCGAGGATGACGGTGGCCGCCCCGGTCAGCGAGGTGTCGGCAACGTCCTTGACCGGACGGCGCACCGTGTCGGTGAAGTAGCCGGTGAGCTGCTGGATCAGGACCGCGAGCACGATGCCGATGAGCACCGCCACGAACGCGATAACTGCCGGGTTGCCGGTGGCGCCGGACTCGTGATCATCGAGCTTGCTGAAGTTGCTCGGCAGGAACGTGAACGCCGCGATCGCCACCAACACCAGCGAGGTGATCGCCGAGATGAAGAAGCCGCGGTTGATCGGCACGAGACCGTTGCGGTCGCCGGCGCGCAGCTTGGTGGTGAGCACACCGACCACCGAGCTGACGATGCCGATCGCGCCGATGATCAGCGGCAGTAGCAGACCCTTGGCGCCGAAGGCGGTCTGGCCCAGGATCAGCGCGGCCACCAGCGTCACCGCATAGGACTCGAAGAGGTCGGCGGCCATACCGGCGCAGTCACCGACGTTGTCACCGACGTTGTCGGCGATCGTCGCGGCGTTGCGCGGGTCGTCCTCCGGGATACCGGCCTCGACCTTGCCGACCAGGTCTGCACCGACGTCGGCGGCCTTGGTGAAGATGCCGCCGCCGACCCGCATGAACATGGCCAGCAGTGCGCCACCGAAGCCGAAGCCCTCGAGCACCGTCGGCGCGTTCTGGTTGTAGGCGAACAGCACCACGCTGGCGCCGAGCAGGCCGAGGCCCACGGTGAGCATGCCGACGAAACCACCCGTGCGGAACGCGACATGGAAGCCGCGCTCCCGGCCCCCGCCCCGCGCAGCGGCCGCGACGCGGACGTTGGCGCGGGTGGCGATCGTCATGCCCGAGTAGCCGACGGACGCGGAGAAGACCGCGCCCACGATGAAGAAGATGGCGCGGCCCAGCTGCACGCTGAACCCGCCGTGGTTGACCGGCAGGATCAGCAACAGGATGAACACGATCACCGAGAACCCGGCCAGCGTCTTGAACTGGCGGTTGAGGTACGCCGCGGCGCCCTCCTGGACGGCCTTCGCGATGTCCTGCATCTTGGGCGTGCCCTGGTCGGCGGCGAGCACCTCCCTGGCCAGGAAGTAGGCGAACACGAGGGCAGCGATCGCGATCAAACCGATGACCACGACGACGCCTCTCTCACCACTTGAGATAGCGGGCGCGGCGAGCACGTCGTGCCGAGGCATGCAGGATCTCCTGTCGAGCGAGGAATAAGTCGACACGCAGCCGACGATCCCCGGAACAGGGACGCGCAGCCGCGCAGTGCGTCAGTCGTCGGACTATAGAGGATTGGACGACCGGCGCTTGCCACGGGTGACCGTCATGAGGTGCCGCGGCAGTTCTCCTGATACCGGCGGCGGGGTGGTCGAGCGGCACCGAAAGGGGTTACGGGCGTGCGCTCAGCTGCCGCCGACACCGGCCGCGGCGACTGCTTCGTCGCGGCTCGGATAGATCTGCAGCACCGCATCCAGCCCGGTGATGCGGAAGAGCTTCAGGATCCGCTCCTGCGCGCACACCACCCGAAGGGCGCCGCCGGCCTCGCCGGCGTGATTCTGTCCGGCCACCAGAACGCCCAGCCCGGTCGAGTCGATGAACGAAGTCTTGCTCAGGTCGGCCACGATGTCTGCGTTACCCGCGTCCACCAACGTGGTCAGCTGCTCGCGCAACGCCGGAGCGGAGTAGACGTCGACCTCACCCTCGATGTCGAGGATCCGGACGTCGCCGGCTGATTCGGTGGACAACGAGAGGTTCACGCGGTCTCCTCGTTCATCGGGCCGATGGTCATGCTCAGTGCGCCTGCGGTCGCTGGGTAGGCCTCATCGTGCCATAGCGGGCGAGTCCGGACGGCTGGTGCGCCCGGTCCGGGAAGCAGCGCCACGACGCTTTCCCTAGTGCGGGCCACAGAGTGTCGGCACCGGCCGGAGAATCGATCCGATGAGCGACAGCGCGGCACGCCCGAGCGCCGAGGCGTTCCTTGCCGCGCTGCGCTGGGCGAGCGGTGCTGCCGATCCGCCGCCGCTGCGGCATCTGCACCGGCTCCCGGCGACGGACGCAGTCACGGCGAGTTGGCCCGCCTGGGTGCCCGGGTCGGTCGTCGCCGCCTATGCGAGCACCGGCGTCCGGGCGCCGTGGCGGCATCAGGTGCTCGCCGCGCAGGCCGCGCACGACGGTGCGGACGTGGCGATCGCGACCGGGACCGCGTCGGGCAAGTCGCTGGCGTTCGGGCTGCCGGCATTGACCGCGCTGCAGGCCGACGACCGGGCCCGGGTGCTGTATCTGGCCCCGACGAAGGCGTTGGCCGCTGACCAGCTGCGCGGCCTGCGCGAGCTGCGACTGCCGTTCCTGCGGAGCGCAACCTACGACGGTGACACCCCCGAGGAGGAACGCGACTGGGTGCGCTCGCACGGCAACTGGGTGCTGAGCAACCCGGACATGTTGCATCGCGGACTACTGCCGGGGCATCGCCGCTGGGCGTCGTTCTGGCGCCGGCTGCGCTACGTAGTCGTGGATGAGTGCCACACCTATCGCGGACTGTTCGGCGCGCACGTCGCACTCGTGCTGCGCCGGCTGCAGCGAGTGTGTGCCTCGTACGGCTCCGCGCCCACGTTCCTGCTGGCGTCGGCGACCTCGTGGCAACCGGCCCGGTCCGCAGCTCGGCTGATCGGGCGCCCGGTGGTCGAGGTGGCGTCGGACGATTCGCCGCACGGCGAGCGAACCTTCGCCCTGTGGGAACCGGCGCTCACCGCGCTGCGCGGCGAGCAGGGCGCTCCGGTTCGACGCACCGCCGGCGCGGAGGCCGCCGCCATCACGGCGGCGCTGGTGGCCGTCGAAGCCCGCGTGCTTGCCTTCGTCCGGTCGCGACGCGGTGCCGAGACGCTGGCCCTGCAGGTTGCCCGCGCGCTGGTCGAGGAGGGCCGACCTGATCTCGCCGACCGGGTCAGCTCGTACCGCGGCGGATACCTCCCGGAGGAACGTCGCGCGATCGAGTCGGCGCTCAGCTCCGGCTTCCTGCGCGCTGTGGCGGCGACGAACGCGCTAGAGCTCGGTATCGACATCACCGGGCTGGATGCCGTGGTGATCGCCGGCTATCCCGGCTCGCTCGCCTCGTTGTGGCAACAGGCCGGCCGGGCCGGCCGAGCCGGGCAGTCCGCCCTCGTCGTGCTGGTGGCTCGCGACGATCCGCTGGACACCTACCTGGTGCACCACCCGGAGCGGGTCTTCGAGCAGCCGCTGGAGGCGACCGTCTTCGACCCCGGAAACCCGAACGTGCTCGGCCCGCAGCTGTGTTGCGCGGCCGCGGAGCTGCCGATCACCCGCGCTGATCTGCCGCTGCTCGGCGGCGCGGTGGCCGAGGCGCGCCTCGCCGAACTCGTGGCGCGCGGCGTGCTGCGCCGCCGGCCGGCTGGTTGGTACTGGACCGGCGACGACCGGCCGCGCGCGGACATCCGCGGCGGCGACGGCGCCGCGGTGACAATCGTCGAGAGCAACTCCGGCGCGTTGCTGGGCACCGTCGAACTGGGTGCCGCCCTGCGCACCGTGCACGACGGCGCGGTCTACCTGCATCTGGGCCGCAGCTACGTCGTGGAGTCACTCGACCTGGCCGATCGGGCAGCCCTGGTGCGGGCGGATGACCCAGACTGGACGACCTCGGCGCGCGAGCTGACCGAGATCGCGGTGCACCGGCCGCTGCGCTCGGCGACGCACGAGTGGCTCACCCTCGACTTCGGCGAGGTCGAGGTCCGCAGCCAGGTGGTGGGCTACCAGCGCCGCCGCCGCTCGACCGGCGAGATCATCGACGAGACGCCGCTGGATTTGCCGGTGCGGCAGCTCGCCACTCAGGGCGTCTGGCTCACCCTCGACCCGGAGCAGCTGACCGCGCGCGGCGTGGCCGAGGCTGACGTCGCCGGCGCACTGCATGCCGCCGAGCACGCCGCCATCGCGCTGCTCCCGCTGTTCGCCACCTGCGATCGCTGGGACATCGGCGGGGTCTCCACAGCCGTCCACCCGGACACCGGTCGGCCGACGATCTTCGTCTACGACGGCTACCCGGGCGGTGCCGGGTTCGCCGAGCGTGGTCATCAGGTGATCGCCGACTGGCTGGCGGCGACCCGCGACGCGATCGCCGATTGCGAATGTCTCGACGGCTGTCCGTCCTGTGTGCAGTCACCGACCTGCGGCTCGGGCAACACTCCGCTGGACAAGCCGGGCGCCCTGCTGGTGTTGCAGCTGTCGCTGGACTCGCTGCGCCCGCCCGCGTAGTCAGCCGGGCAGCCGCCCCGCCCTGGCCCCGGAGGTGACCCGGACCGAGCCGACGATCGCAACCCGGACCCGCTTGCTGACCCGCACCGCGACAGTGCCGGTTCGCCCGTCGGCGGCGACGTGCACGGTGCACTTGTCGAGGTGCAACCCGTTCGCGTGGACGACCCGCTGCGCCCGCGCGCACAGCTGGCCGGTCGACCCGTCGACGCCGATCCCGCCGGCGGCCGCCAGCGCACCGAGGTCGGCGGCGGACTCGGCCCGGTGCCGGGCCAGCACCACCTCGCCGCGAGACAGCACCACCAGCGCGAGACCCATGATCAGCAGCGCACCGCACAGCACCCAGATCGTCGCCGCCCCGCGGTCGGCCCGGCGCGCCCGCGGCCTCACCTCGGCATCGCCGGCGGGGCCCGCTCAGCAGCCGCAGCGGCGGTGCCGGCTCGGGCGGCCGGTTGCCTGACCGCACCCGCGGCGGGTTCGGTGCCGTCCGGCTCGGCCGCGGCAACGGCGCTTTCCCGGACGGTCACCGCGGCCGCACTGATACCGAGCGGATGCACCAGGACGGACACAGTCGCGCTGACCTGGCCGCCGTCGGTCCTGGCATCGCCAGTCACCGAGATCCGTGCCCCGGCCGGAGCTACCGATCGAGCCAGCGCCACCGCCCGGGGGTCGCCGCGGGCGGCCGCCCGGACCGCCTCCCGAGCGGCGTCCAGGCAGCGCACCCGAGCGTCGACCACGCGCACTGCTGACACTCCGGCGAACACCAGCAGGACGAGCACCGGCAGCGCCGCGGCCAACTCCGCGGTGACCATGCCGGCGTCGATACTGCGCCGTCTCGCGTTCGGCGTACGCCGACCATGTCGCCGCCGCAGGCGCATGCCGGCCGCGGCACGCCGCCGTCGACGCGTGCCGGCGACGGCACAATCAGAAGTGCGCATTGAGGGCACTGCGGATCAGCGAGCTCAGCGCGGAGGACACCGCCGGGCTGCGCACCACCTTGTAGAGCACGATGGCAAAGCCCACCGCCGCGACCGTGCCGACCGCATACTCCGCCGTCGTCATGCCCGCCTCACACCGCCGCACCAGCCGCGCCCACCGAGCACGCACTCGTTGCCTCATCAAGACCCCCGTCCCGGCGGGCCGCTCGGCGCGCCGGGTCAAGTTCACGACAGCATGGGCGAGCGTGGACGCTCCCGCGGCAAGGTGTGCACAGCGCCGACGCTGTGGACGACCCTCGAGCGGGACGCGGCACGGCTGTCGTTCCGGCACCGCGAGGGGGAGGTTCTGGCCGGGACACGCCGACAAAGCGCCCAGGATGCTCCCCCTCGACCGGCATAACCTCCCCCTCGCCGCGGAATGCGACGGCTGAGGCAGATCGAGAGGATCCGGCTACCGCAGTGCTTGGCCGGCGAGGCCGGCCACCATCGGGACGATGCCGAGGCAGATGAACGCGGGCAAGAAGCAGAGTCCGAGGGGGATCAGGGCTTGGGCGCCGACCCGGTTCGCCTTGCGCAGCCCGCGATCGGCGCGGTCGCGGCGTAGTTGCTCAGCCTGCCGGGTGAGGACATCGGCCAGGCGCATGCCGCTGGTGGCCGAACGGCTGGCCAGCGCGACGAACAGGGCCGCGTCGGGGTCGCTCGCCACGATCGCTGCGGCATCGGCTGGATCCGCGCCAAGCTCGAGGACGCTCGCCAGCCGTCCGAAGGAGGCGCTCCACCGCACCGCAGGCGCCTCGGTCACAGCTCGCACTGCGACCGCGAGCGCAGCACCGCTGCGCAGGCACGCCGCGACCAGATCCAACGCCAGCGGCAGGGTTCCCGACGGATCGGCGCGGACCCCGGGCGAGCGCGATCTGATGGATCGCACCACGCCGACGCACAGCACCGCCCCCGCGCAGCCGATGACCAGGCCGGCAGCGTCCGGCCGGACGGCCAGGACGATGCCCAGCCACGCGGCGGCAGCGCCCAGTTCGAGCACCCGGCTCGGGCGCTGCGCAGGCGAACCCTGCCCGCTGGGACGCTCCCGGCCCGAGCGCTCGGCGCGATCGCCACGGCGCACCGCCTGGCTCGACCCGGGCAGCGTCGCGAGGCGCTGCGCGGCGGTGACTCGCCGCGGCGCCGAACCGAGCAAGGCGACGGCCAGCAGGACGAGCGCTGCGCTCATGTCAGCTCTCCGCTGCGTGCCAGTGCCGAGGTCCACAACAGTCCGGCAGCGTCCAGCACGGTTCCGGCCAGCAGCACCAGCTGCCCGGCCGGCGAGCCGGTCAGGAAGCCGATGGGGTGTGCGCCGACCTGCGTGGCCAACGCCATCCCGACCACCGGTAACGCAGCCAGCAGGCCGGCCGAGCTGCGCGGTCCAGCGAGCACGGCGGCGACCGCCGAGCTCTGGGCGAGGTGATCGCTCAGATCCCGCTCGACATGGCCGACCAGTTCGGCCAGGGCAGCACCGGAGCGGCTGCGCACCCGCCACGCTGCGGCGAGTGGACTCGACAGCGGGTCGGCGGCCAACGCAGCCGCTGCTTCGTCCTGGTCACCGTGGCGGATAGCCGTTGCGGCGGCCCGCAGCGCCGGGGCGGCCCGGCCGGCGACGCCGGCTGCGGCATCGAGGGCGGCGTCTTCCCGCGACCCGGCTGCCAGCTCCGCGCCGAGTACCCGCAGAGCGGCCAGCAGTGCACGCTGCGACCGGTGCAGCTCCCGGCGCCGCAGCGCCGTGTGCAGCAGCCGTATCGCCCCACCACCGGCCAGCGCGATCGCGGTGGCGACGACCGGTCCGTAGCTCGCGGCGCAAACCGCCACCGCAACGCACAACACAGTCACCCCCACCGCCGACCACGGCACTCGGACCCCGGCCGGGGGTCGGGCCGGCTGACCGTTGGCAACCTGGGCGGCCAGCCGCAGCTCCGCGGCAGCCGGCGCGGGCACCGCGAGCAGCGCTGCGCACACCAGCAGCCAACCGGCGGCACCGGTCACGGCGGACACCGCCACAGCGGAGTGGTGGCCAGGACATCACCGCGGCGACTCAGCTCGCCGATCTCGACCAGCCGGCGCTGCCCGTCCGCCCCGCGGCTGAGATGCACGACGAGGTCGATGCCGGCCGCGGCCTGCAACGTGACCGCGCGTGGGTCCAGCCCGGCCAGCGCACCCAGGGCCGCCAGCCGCGCCGGGACATCGGTGATCGAATTGGCATGCACCGTGGCGGCGCCACCGGTGTGACCGGTGTTCAGGGCAGTGAGCAACTCGGCGATCTCGGCACCGCGGAACTCACCCACCACGATGCGATCGGGGCGCATCCGCAATGACTGGCGGACCAGCTCCGCCAGTCCGACCCCGCCGGCTCCTTCGACGTTCACCGGGCGGGCGAACAGCCGCACCGCATGCCGGTGCCGGGTGACGATTTCCGCCGCGTCCTCGATCACCAGCACGCGTTGATCGGCCGGGACGAGATCCAACATCGCACCGAGCAGCGTGGTCTTTCCGCACCCCGTCCCGCCGCTGATCAGGCAGGTGCGCCGTTCCCGCACGGCGCCGCGCAGAATCGCCTCCGCCGCCGGTGGCACCGTCCCGGCCGCAGCGAGCGCGGCCAGATCGAGGCGGCGCCGTGCCAGCACGCGCAGCGAGATCGTGGTGTGCCTGGTCAGCGGCGGCAGAATCGCATGCAATCTGGTGCCGTCCGGCAAGGACGCGTCGACCCATGGCGCGGCATCGTCGAGCCGGCGGCCGAGTCGCAGCGCCAACCGGCAGGCCAGCCGCCGCACCGCGGCCTCGTCACCGAACCGCACCTCCGGCACCCGGCGCAGCCCTCCGCCGCGGTCGATCCACACGTCGTCCGGGGAGTTGACCAGCACGTCGCTCACCATCGGGTCGGCGAGCAGCGGCTCGAGCGGTCCGGCGCCTTCGGTGTCGGCGAGCAGCTGCTGGCGATTGCGCTCCCCGACCACGTCGTCGACCACCCGCGGCTCGGGCAACTCGCCGAGCAGGACGGCTACCTCCGCGGTCATGCCGCTGGTACCGCCTCGGCCGCCGCGTCGAGCACGTCTTGCGCGACTGCGAGGGTCGCCCGGCGCAACAGCCGGCCGTCCACGCCGTGATCAGCCGAGGCGGCCAGGGCCCGGTCTGCAGGCAGTGCCACGGCTGCCTCGATGCCGACGACGTGGCTGATCCGCTTGCTCGACACCGCTCCTTCCGCGCAGACCAACCGCCAGCACACCGGCCGACCTGCCGCGGACTCGATCGCAGCGCGCATCCGCCGAGCGCCGGCGACTCCCGGCACCGATCCGCGCGCCAGGAGCACGATGAGATCACAGCGCTCGACGGCGACGCGGCGGGCCGCGGTGTCCGCGCGCCCCAATTCGACGACGGTGCTGCCCAGCTGCCTGGCCGCCGCGAGCACGCTGGCCACAGCCGCCGGCTCGATGCTGCCGCGATCGCAGGACAGCACCGCGACGTCCGCCCAGCGCGGCAGCCCCTCGCGCAGCGCCACCGGGTCGATCCGACCGCCCTCGGCGTGCAGACCCGACCACCGCACACCAGGCGTCGACTCGATCCCCAGCGTCAGCTCGATGCCGCCACCCAGCACATCCAGGTCGACGATCACCGACGGCTGCGCGGCTACCGCGAGCGCAGCGACCAGCACGGACGCTCCGGCTCCACCGCTGCCGCCGACCACCCCGACGCACGTCCCGCCGCGCTTACCCGTCACATCGGACAGCCAACCGCAGAGCCCCGGGGTCGGTGCCGGGAATCGTCTGCCTGTGCACAGCGCGCCGGCTGTGGACCGGCGCCGCGTCCGGCAACCTCATCATCAGGAGGGATCGGTCTCGTACTCTTGAGCCGTGTCCGGGTCCGCCGCGTTCTTCGATCTCGACAAGACGATCATCGCCAAGTCGAGCACCCTCGCCTTCGGCCGGCCGTTCTTCCACGGCGGCTTGCTCAACCGCCGCGCGGTGCTGCGCAGCGCCTACGCCCAGTTCGTCTTCGCCCTCGCCGGCGCCGACGCCGATCAGATGGACCGGATGCGTGACTACCTGACCTCGATGTGCGCCGGATGGGACGTGCAGCAGATCCGCGACATCGTGGAGGAGACCCTGCACGACATCATCGACCCGCTCGTTTACCTCGAGGCGGTCGAGCTCATGGAGTCGCATCAGGCGGCCGGACGGGACGTGGTGATCGTCAGCTCGTCCGGGTCAGAGGTCGTCGAGCCCATCGGTGAGATGCTCGGTGCCGATCACAGCATCGCGACGACGATGGTGGAGCAGGACGGGAAGTACACCGGCGAGATCGACTTCTACGCGTACGGCCCGTACAAAGCGGAGGCGGTCCAGTCCTATGCCCAGCAGCGCGGCTACGACCTGGCTGACTGCTACGCCTACTCCGACTCGATCACCGATCTGCCGATGCTCGAGGTCGTCGGCCATCCATCGGTGGTCAACCCGGACCGCGCGTTACGCAAGGAGGCGGTGCAGCGCGGCTGGCCGGTACTCAGCTTCTCCAACGCAACACCGCTGCGGGACCGGCTCAAGCCGAACGCCGCCGGATCGGTGACGCTCGGTGCCGCCGGCGTCGCCGCAGCAGGCGCGGCCTGGTACCTCACCCGGCGCCGACGCCGGCGTTCGGCCTAGCGGTAGCCCTCGAGGACGGCGTCGACTATCGCGTCGACGCTCACCTGCCCGGCTGCGAGTCGATCGGGCGAGGTGGCCGGTGCGGATCGTCCCTTGATCTCGTCGTACTCGGCGAGCGCGACGCCGGAGTGATCGGTCGGCGTCTCGTGGGCCTGTACCCGGTGCCCGCGCTGAGCTAGCTGCTGCGCGAACGACCGTCCCTGAGCCGCGTCGACGTTCGGATCGAGCGTGCCGTAGACCAGCGTGAAACGCGGGCCGGGTTCGGTGTCGAGCCGGTCGGCCGGTTCGACCCCCATCGGATCGGCGCCGGTCGGTCTGGCCGCCAGCCCGATCACGTGTCGCGGCCGCCAACCGGGCGTCAGTTCCGGCGCCAGGCCGACAGCGATCGCGGCCCGCCCGCCGAGGGACCAACCGCCCAGCACCAAATCATCGCCGGCCAGCGACCGCGCCCACTGCAGCGACGCGAGCAATTCCGACCGGCCGTCGTCGGACCGCTCCGAAGACCAGTCGGGCACATAGACGCGCACGCCGGCCGCGGCGATCGCGGTGGCCAGCCCCGCGAGGACGCCGCGCGCGTTCGACCCGCGGCCATGCCAGAGCAGCACGGCCGGCCCCGATGCCCCGTGGACATCCATTTCGCGGCCGGGCAGGTATTCGCGGTGCCGGTACTCGATGGGCATGACTCATCCTTACCAGCCGGAAACGATCGTCCGACACGCCGCGTCGGTCTTGTGCGCACTGCGACGCGGTAGTCCAATCAGCTATCGGCGGGAGCGACATGGCGGTCCAGCCCCCAGCGTTCTCACCGTGACAGATGCTCGGACGAGCGAGACCGGCCGAGCGAGTGAGACGGACGTCCGGGCACCCACGCGGCGACCTAGCCACGCAGCAGGCTCGGACGACTCGGACTGGGGATGCCCTGGCCCGACCGGACCGGACGGAGCACGCCTGGTAACCCGGACGTTCGTCTCCGCTGTCCGCGCCGGATGACGTCCCGCTGGACCGGATCATCCGCGCTGCACAGCCTCACAGATCGCGGTCGCCTCCCGGGCGCCGAGGACGATCGTCTCAGCGACATGCCGGACCCAGCCGGCGACGCCGTCTGCCGTCCCGGTCCGGTACTGCGCGAGCAGCTGCCCCTCTACCGAACGCAACTCGAGCGAGCCCACCTCGGCGATCACCAACGATTTCGGATCCAGCCCGCGGTCGACGAGGGTCAGCCGCACCGCCGCGGCGGCAACGACGCGGGTGGCCGGCGCGAAGGCGTCCAGCGCCAGCAACTCCCCCGCTACGACCGCCGCGACGACCACGGCGGGCGCCCTGGTCGCCGCGAGCGTGTCAGCCAGGGTGTCCAGCCGACCGGCGACAACGCGGTCGCCGGGCCGGCCCAAGTCATCCGACGAGGTGACGAGGTCCGCGGCGGCCAACGCATGCAGCCGGGCCAGCACCTGCCGCGGCGCGAGTGGCCACGTGTCGGCCAGCGAGCCGAGTGCTGCGGACACCCGCAGCGCACCCTGCACGTGCGGGTCGTCGACCGCGCCGGCCCGCATCGCGTCGAGTGAGACCGACGCACCGTCCAGCTGCGCAGCGGCCCAGGCGCCGCGCAGCGCGGACTCCGCGGAGACCTCGGCAGAGCGCCGCCGCAGCACCCGGTGGGTGAGCAGCGCGTCGACCGCGGCGCGGGCGGACGTCACGGCGTCGAGCACGTCGGGCAGTGCGACCAGGCGGGCGAGTGGGTCGGTGGGCTCGCTGCGGGCAATGTTGGCGGGCACGGCCGAACGTTAGGCCGCGGCGATCCGGCCGCACACACGCGGTACGTTTTCGAGCGGGTGAAACTCCCCGAGCGAATGCTGCCGAGTCGCAACTGACCGCATGGAGGCCGCCGTGTCCGAAGACCTGTCGAACCTGCTGCACGAGACCCGCACGTTCCCGCCGCCTGCTGCTTTTGCAGCGGAGGCCAACGTGAAGGCGGAGGTGTACGACGTCGCGGCGGAGGACCGGTTGGCCTTCTGGGCGGAGCAGGCCGGCCGGTTGGAGTGGGAGACGCGCTGGAGCGAGGTGCTGGACTGGCAACCGCCGTTCGCCAAGTGGTTCGTCGGCGGCAAGCTCAACGCCAGCGTCAACTGCGTCGACCGGCACGTGGACGGCGGGTTCGGCGACCAGGTCGCTTTCTACTGGGAGGGAGAGCCCGGCGACACCCGGACGATCACGTACGCCCAGCTCAAGGACGAGGTCTGCAAGACAGCCAACGCGCTGATCGAGCTCGGCGTGCAGACCGGCGATCGCATCGCCATCTACATGCCGATGATCCCGGAGACCGTCATCGCCATGCTCGCCTGCGCCCGGCTCGGCGCACCGCACACCGTGGTGTTCGGCGGCTTCTCCAGCACCGCGCTCTCCGACCGCATCCTCGACTGCGACGCCCGCATCGTCATCACCTCCGACGGCGGCTACCGCCGCGGCGCACCTGCTGCGTTGAAGCCGGCCGTCGACGAAGCGCTGCAGAAGTGCCCCGACGTGCGCAACGTCCTCGTGGTGAAGCGCACCGGCCAGGAGGTCGAGTGGGACGACTCCCGCGACCTGTGGTGGGACGACGTCGTGGGCAAGCAGTCCACCGAGCACACTGCCGAAGCCTTCGACGCCGAGCACCCGCTCTACGTCATGTACACCTCAGGCACCACCGGGAAGCCGAAGGGCATCCTGCACACCACCGGCGGTTATCTCACCCAGGTGGCCTACACCCATCACGCCGTCTTCGACGTCAAGCCGGACACCGACATCTGGTGGTGCGGCGCGGACATCGGCTGGGTGACCGGGCACAGCTACATCGTCTATGGCCCGTTGGCCAACCGGACCACGTCCTTCATGTACGAGGGCACCCCGAACACCCCGCACGAGGGACGGTGGTGGGAGATGATCCAGAAGTACAAGACCACCATCCTCTACACCGCGCCGACCACCATCCGGACGTTCATGAAGTGGGGCGAGGACCTCCCGGCCAAGTACGACCTGTCCTCCTTGCGGTTGCTGGGCAGCGTCGGCGAACCGATCAATCCCGAGGCGTGGATGTGGTACCGGAAGAACATCGGTTCCGACCGGTGCCCAGTGGTCGACACATGGTGGCAGACCGAGACCGGTGCCCTCATGATCAGCCCGCTGCCGGGTGTCACCGCAGCGAAGCCCGGTTCGGCGATGAAGGCGCTGCCCGGGGTGAACGCCGACGTCGTGGACAACGAGGGCCATCCGGTACCCAACGGCGGGGGCGGGTTGCTGGTACTCACCGAACCGTGGCCGGCGATGCTGCGCGGCATCTGGGGCGATGAGGAGCGCTACCGCGACACCTACTGGTCGCGCTTCGCCGAACAGGGCTACTACTTCGCCGGCGACGGCGCGAAGAAGGACGACGACGGCGACCTGTGGCTACTGGGCCGAGTCGATGACGTGATGAACGTGTCCGGTCACCGCATCTCCACCACCGAGGTCGAGTCCGCGCTGGTCTCGCACCCGGCCGTGGCCGAAGCGGCCGTCGTCGGCGCGACCGATCCGACCACCGGCCAGGGCATCGTCGCGTTCGTCATCCTGCGCGGTGGCGTGCCGAAGGAAGAGGCCGAGGGCAAGGAGCTCGTGCAAACGCTGCGCGACCACGTCGCTCGCGAGATCGGCCCGATCGCCAAGCCGCGGCAGATCATGGTGGTCCCCGAACTGCCCAAGACACGGTCCGGAAAGATCATGCGACGGCTGCTGCGCGATGTGGCGGAGAACCGGCAGATCGGCGACGTCACCACGCTGGCGGACTCCACGGTGATGGACCTGATCAGCGAGAAGCTGCCCAGCTCCACCGACGAGTGAGACGATGTGGCCGCCAGATGCGGTCAGCGGCGGAGGTGGCCGCCCGAGGGCAATCCGGCGGCCAGATCGCTCCGCCGGAGCAATGGGCAGCGCAGCCGCACCCAGTGATGCAATGATTCAGCTGTGACCACGCAGCCCTCCCCGCCCGGTACTCCGGTCGAGCCGACGATCGGGTCGCTGGCCAGCGACGCGTCGAAGCACCTGTCGACGATCATCCGGGGCGAGATCGCGCTGGCGAAGTCGGAAGTCGGCTCGTCGGTGAAGAACGCCGGCACCGGGATCGGCCTGTTCCTCGGCGCGGCAGTCGTCCTGGTGTTCTCGTTGACGTTCGGGCTGATCGCGCTGGCCGAGGGCCTGGTCAGCATCGGACTGTGGCGCTGGCTGTCCTACCTGATCGTGTTCGGGTTCCTGGTGCTGTTGGCCGCCCTGCTCGTCTTCGTCGGCTACCGGAAGGTGAAGCGGGTGAAGAGCCCGAAGAAGACGATTTCCAACGCCAAGGACACCGCCGACGTCCTCAAGCACCCCGGCAAGCACACCGCCTGAGCGCTGCGCTCATCACCGCAGGACACCATGCCTTCATCTCACTCGCAGCGACCACAGCCGGACGAGTCGGTGGTGCTGGTCGACGGCCCGTGGCGGCACCGCACGGTGCGCGCCAACGGGCTGGCGCTGCACGTCGCCGAGATCGGGGCGGGCCCGCTCGTCCTGCTGCTGCACGGGTTCCCGCAGTTCTGGTGGACGTGGCGTCACCAACTCGTCGATCTCGCGGCGGCCGGCTTCCGCGCCGTGGCGGTGGACCTGCGCGGGTACGGAGCCAGCGACAAGCCTCCGCGGGGCTACGACCTGCCCACCCTGTCCGCCGACATCGCCGGCCTGATCACCTCCTTGGGTGAACGGGACGCGATGCTGGCCGGCAACGACCTGGGCGGCCTGATCGCATGGTCGGTCGCGGTACACGACCCGGCCGTGGTGCGCCGCATCGCGGTGCTCGGCGCGCCGCACCCGCTGCGCATCCGGCAGGCGGTGCTCACCGATCCGCGCGGTCAGGGCCGCGCCTCGGGCTACGCGCTCGGTCAGTTCCAGTTGCCGCGGCTGCCCGAGCGCAAGCTCACCCGCGACGCCACGTATCTGCGCTCGCTGCTGGACCGGTGGACCGGTACGCGCTGGCAACAAACCGACGACTACGCGGCCGCAGTGCAGCGGTACGCGGAGGCCATGCGCATTCATCCCTCGGCGCACTGCTCGTTGGAGTTCTTCCGCTGGGTGGTGCGCTCGCTGCCGCGACCCGACGGCCGGCGGGCGGCGGCCGGCGCGCGACCGCGGGTCAACCGGCCGGTGCTGCAGGTGCATGGCGCAGCCGACGGCTGCACGCTGCTGCGCACCGCGGACGGCTCGGAGAAGTACGTCGACGCCGACTACGAATGGCACGTGCTGGACAACGTCGGGCACTACCCCCAGGAGGAGGCGCCGGCCGAGGTGAGCAAGCGCCTCATCGACTGGGCAGCCAAGAACTGAGCGCTGCGCGCTGACGAATGTCACCACGCTTTCCTGCGGTGCGGGCACTGCCCGAACGCCCATCGGACCGGCACAGTCGAGGGCATGACGAATTCTGTGGCCCCCCCGACGTCCGGCGTGCAGCTGGCCGGACTGACGAAGACGTTCGCGAGTCCGGACGGACCGGTGCATGCGGTGCGCGGCGTGGACCTGGACATCGCACCCGGTGAGACCGTCGCGCTGCTCGGCCCGAACGGCGCCGGCAAGTCGACGACGATCGACATGCTGCTCGGCCTGTTGCCGCCGGACAGTGGTCAGGTGCGGTTGTTCGGCGTCCCTCCGGCCGATGCCATCAAGGCCGGAGCGATCGGCGCCATGCTGCAAACCGGTGGACTGATCCGCTTCATGAGCGTGGTCGAGCTCATCACGACGATGGCCTCGCTCTACCCCAAGCCGTTGCCCGTCGACGAGGTCATGCAGGTGACCGGCATCGCGTCGATCGCCGGACAGCGCACCGACAAGCTGTCCGGCGGCCAGACCCAGCGGGTGCGCGCCGCGCTCGCGCTGGTGTCCAACCCGGATCTGCTCGTGCTCGACGAGCCGACCGTCGCGATGGACGTCGAAGGCCGCCGTGATTTCTGGACCTTCATGCGGCAGGTGGCCTCCTCCGGCAAGACGGTCATCTTCGCGACGCACTATCTCGACGAGGCCGACGCCTACGCCGATCGGATCGTGCTGATGGCGCGAGGGAAGATCGTCGCCGACGGACCCACCACCGAAATCAAGGCGACGGTCGGGCAGCGGACCATTCGCGCGACGCTGCCGGACATTTCCCCCGACGAACTCGGCCGGTTGCCCGGCGTGACCTCGGTGGACGAGCGCGGCGAGGCCATCGTGCTGCGCTGCGCGGACTCCGACGCCGCCCTGCGCGCTCTGGTGCAGAAGTATCCGGCCGCCCGCGACATCGAGGTGCGCGGAGCCGGCCTCGAGGAAGCCTTCCTCGCGCTCACCGGCGACGACCCCGACGGCGCTTACGGCACTGACGGCTTTGACACTCAGGAGGTCGCCCGATGAACGGGATCTACGTCAAGTACGAGATCTTGCGGCTGCTGCGCAACAAACAGAACTTCATCTTCTCGCTGCTATTCCCGGTGGCGCTGTTCTTCTTCATCGCCGGCAGCAACAAGAACCAGAAAATCGTCGGGTTGCCGTTTCCCACGTACTACATGGCCGGGATGATCGCCTTCGGCACCATGGGCGCCGTGATCGGCGGCGGCGCTCGGATCGCCTTCGAGCGCGAGCAGGGCTGGATCCGGCAGTTGCGGCTCTCTCCGCTCAGTCCCCGCGCGTATTTCCGCGCGAAGGTGCTGACCAGCTATCTGATGGCCGCGATCACCATCGCGCTGATGATCATCGCCGGCCTCATCCTCGGCGTCACCATGCCGGCGCAACAGTGGTTGGAGATGGTCGGCCTGGTGCTGGTGGCACTCATCCCCTTTGCCGCGCTGGGCATCATGCTGGGCCACCTGATCAAGAGCGACACGATGGGCCCGGTCATGGGTGGTGGCATCTCCTTCCTGTCGATCTTCGGCGGCGCGTTCGGCCCAGTCGGCGATCCGGGTTCGACACTCAACGACATCTCGCAGTTCGTCCCCTCGTACTGGATCGTCCAGGCCGGGCACGTCGCGGCCGGTGCTCAGGCGTGGAGCGGCAAGGGTTGGGCCATCGTCGCTGCCTGGTCGGCGCTGCTGATCTACGGCGCCATCTGGGCCTACCGACGCGACACGCGGCGCGGCTGACGCGGATAACCTGGTACCGACCATGAGCAGCCCACGTCCCCGCGACCTCGATGCGACCGTTCCGGGTGATGCGGCCGATCCGCTGGATCAGGCCGCGACCGGCGCGGACGATCCGCCGTCCGAGATCGACCCTTCGGCGGCGAAGTTGTACGAGCAACGGGTGATGTCCAAGGGCTGGAAGCATTGGCTGTTCCCCGGGATCTGGCTGATCTACCTGGCCCAGACGGTCGGCGGCGTCGAGAAGCACTCGCGCGGCGCCGCCGAGGTCGTAGGCCTCGCGTTGGTGGGCGTATTTGCCGCCTGTTACCTCCTCGCGCTGGGCACTGGCTGGTCGCTGACCAAGTGGTTCTGGTTGAGCTATGGGGCACTGATTGCGATCACCTGCATCGAGGCGGTGTTCGCCCACGAGGACGCGTTCGCGATGCTCGTCTACGTCTCGGTGATCACCGTCGCCGCGTTCCGCAAGTACGGCATGGTGGTCGTGGGCGCTTTGACGATCCTGTCCGTGGTGGCGCCCGCGCTCATCCGGCCCTGGCATGCCAAGCCGGACTACAGCCTGGCGATCACGCTCCCGCTGGTCGCCGTCGCGATGTACGGCTTCTTCGCGATCATGAAGTCGAACCGGGAACTGACTGCGGCACGCACCGAGGTCGCCCGGCTCGCCGCGGAGAACGAGCGGTCCCGGATCGCCCGCGACTTGCACGACCTGCTCGGCCATTCGCTGACCACCATCACGGTCAAGTCCGCCCTGGCCCGGCGGCTCGCCGATCGCGACCCGGCGAGAGCGGCGGTCGAGATCGCCGAAGTCGAGGCATTGAGCCGGCGCACCTTGAGCGAGGTACGAGCGGCGGTGGCCGGTTATCGGGACGTCACCCTCAGCGGCGAGCTGGCCACCGGCCGGCAGGTGCTGCGCGCCGGCGGATTCCTGCCCGACCTGCCGAAAGCGGTCGACAACATCGACCCGAATTACGAGGAGCTGTTCGGCTGGGTGGTTCGCGAAGGCATCACGAACGTGGTCCGGCATTCCCGCGGCACCACCTGCACGATTGCGGTCGGACGCAACTGGCTCGAGATCAGCAACGACGGGCACGGAGGCGGCGGCCCGGCCGGCAACGGCCTCACCGGCCTGCGGGAGCGGGTGGAGGCCGCCGGGGGAACGGTGGTCGGGGGTGCCGCCAGCGCGTTGGGCCGTGGCTGGCGGTTGCGCGTCGACATGCCCGACACGGCCGCCGCGAACGCCGAGCCGGGCGCGGCGGCCGTCGAGCCGCAACCGCAACGGACCGGTTCGTGACGGGTCGCCGGATCCGTTTGCTGCTCGCCGACGATCAGCAGCTAGTTCGGTCCGCGCTGGCCGCGCTGCTGGAGCTCGACGACGAGTTCGAGGTCGTCGCTCAGGTTGGCCGCGGGGACGAGGTCGTTGCCGCGGCGCGCGAGTACGACCCGGATGTCGCGCTGCTGGACATCGAGATGCCCGGCCTGGACGGGTTGGCCGCCGCGGCAGCGCTGCATCACGAGGTGCCCTCCTGCCGGGTGCTGATCCTGACCACGTTCGGCCGGCCGGGGTACCTGCGTCGGGCGATGGAATCCGGTGCGCTCGGCTTCGTCGTCAAGGACGCCCCCGCCGAGCAACTCGCCGACGCGGTGCGCCGGGTTGCCGCCGGTGAGCGCGTCGTGGATCCAGCGCTGGCAGCCGCGACCCTGGCCGGCGGCGCGTCGCCGCTCACCGGTCGCGAGCGCGACGTGTTGGTGGCTGCCCGCGGCGGATCCACCGTTGCCGACATCGCGGTCAAGCTGTTCCTGTCCGAGGGAACGGTGCGCAACTACCTCTCCGCGGCCATCGCGAAAACCGGCGTGCGCAATCGCGTCGAGGCGGTCCGGGTCGCCGACGAACGCGGCTGGCTCTAGACGGCCGTCTGCCGGACCGTACGATGCACGACCCGGAGGGCAACGAGTTCTGCATCGCGGAGCGAAGCTTCACCGGCTGAACGCCGAGCGATGCGCGGCAGGAACCGCCGCGACTACCGACCTTCGTCGGCTCGGATAACCGGCTTGATGTCGACCAGCGGTGTTCCGTTGATTGCCTCTAGCGGGCTGACCCGGAGCCGCCCGCTCTCGATCGCGACGACGGTGGCGCGGTGCAAGCCGACCGGGTTGGGCCGAGCCGGCGAGCGCGTGCTGAAGACCCCCCGCTCCGGCCCGGTCGGATCGTCGCCGGGTTGGGTTGCCAACTCGTCGCGTCTCGACTGATGCAGCCACGTCAGCACGAAGATCTCCGAACCGACCTGAAGATCGCGAATGCCCTCGCGCACCTCGGCACTGATCACCAGCCAGGCATCCGGCGCGCCCTGGTAACCCTGATTCGGTGCGTCGGCCGGGACGACCAGGCTGGATTCGACCCAGCCGATGGGTCGCACCTGGTACGTCTCGGTATCAGGCGGCGGGTCGCCGGCAGCACCGAGCCACGCCTCCGCCCGGGTCGGTTCGAACAGCTCGACGAGATTCCCGGACGGGTCCTCGATGAGGATCTGCTTGCCGCCGACGCCGGTGACGATGTCGTTGCGGAAGCGCGCGCCGCCCTCGCGCAGCCGCGCCACCGTGCCGGCCAGGTCGTCGACCTCGATCGAGAACCGGTTCCAGCCGCCCGGCTCGGGCGGCGTTCCGTCCGGCGTGGCCTGACCGCCTCCCGGGCCGCCTCCGGGCGCGCTCAGCACAAGACGAAGAGGACCGCGGGTCAGCATGGCGAACGTAGGCGCCGGATGCATCTGCTCGGTGAAGCCCAGCTGGCCGCAGTAGAACGCGAGTGCCGCATCCACATCGTCGACGATGTAGCGAACGCTCACGGTCGTCACAGCTGCTGGCCTCCAGGCACTCGTCGGAACCGACATCATGTCCCTGCGCTGCCGGCCGGGTCCACTGCCGACATCCGATCGTGGTGCGGGAGGCAGGATGGTGTCTGCCTCGTGACGAGTGGGGTGTCGCAGCCATGCGGCGGGATGCTCGTCCGGGCGGGAGGCAGGTGGCATGAACTCGACTGAGCACGGCCAGGGCCGGCAGACCGGGTTGCCGGGCAGCGGCCACGGGCCGGAACGTCCCGGCCGAAGGGATGCCGATCGCAAGCGGCTCGCGGCGTCGTTCGACTCGGCTGCCGAGCTCTACGACGCGGTCCGACCCGGCTTCGCCGAGGCCGCCCTGAGCTGGGTACTGCCCGAGCACTGCGAGCGGGTGCTCGATCTGGGCGCCGGAACAGGGAAGCTCACTGAGCTGGTCGCCGCACGTGGGCTGGCGGTGGTGGCCATCGATCCGGCACCGAACATGCTGGCCAAGTTGCGGGCGCGGCTGCCTGCTGTGGATGCCCGAGTTGGAACGGCTGAACACATCGACGTGCCGGACAGCTCGATCGACGCCGTGGTGGTCGGCTCTGCGTTCCACTGGTTCGATCGGCCGGCTGCCGACGCGGAGATCGCCCGGGTACTGCGCCCCGGCGGGCGGGTCGGCCTGCTCTGGAACCGGCGCGACCCGAGCTTTGCGCCCTGGCGGGTGTTCGACGCCGCCGACCGTAGCCGCGCGCACCCCATCCCGTCTTACGGTCGAGACGTGACGATGACAGCCGACTGGTTCGCGCCTACCGAGCGCCGCGAGTTCGCGCACAGCCAGCGCATCGCACCGGCTCAGATCGGCGATCTGCTGGCGTCGCGCTCCTACGTGATCGCGATGGACGAGCCCGATCGCAGCGAGCTTCTCGAAGCAGTGCGCGAGCAGTTGCGCGTCCATCCGGATCTCGTCGGACGCACCGAGGTGGACGCGCCGTACCTGACCACCGCGGTGCGCGCGCGCCGGCTCTGAGCCAGCGGAGTGGGCGCAGTGTCACCTTGGCAGCACGCAGGCGGCCCCGGCCAGGTCGTAGCCGAGTTCGGTCGCACAGAGCGCGCCGGTGCCCTCCTCGATGCGCAGCACGCTGATCCGATCGCTGTACTGATTGGCCACGTACATGTGCCCGTGCGCCGTCGAGAAGTGCCGCGGCCAGGCCCCACCGCACGGGTAATCGGCGATCGCGCGTAGCGACTCGCCCTCGGCGGCGAATTGCGTAATGACGTCGGCGCCGCGGTTGCTGATGTACACCGTCGACCCGTCCTGGGTGATGTGCAGCTGTGCCGGGAAATTCGGCACCGTCGATCGGGCAACAGTCGCCGGCAGCCGATGCAGGATGTGGTTGCCGTCCTGGTGCCCGCGGATCAGCAGCACCGCGGAGCTGAGTTCCCCGATGACCACCGTGCGGGAATGGGTGCCGATGCCTGGCGGCGGGTCGGACGGGAAGAACGCGAGTTGCCGGGGCCCGGTGCCCGGCGGTACCGGCCACAAGCTGTGCAGCCTCAGCACACCCTCGTCGGTCACGTGGTAGGACCGGATGGTGTCGGTGCCGAGATCCACGACGCCCATCAGGTTCGCGCCGACGGAGAACGCCATATGCGCATGCGGGCCGGCCTGCCGATCCTTCACCGGACCCGAACCGTGCGGGCGCACCGTGGAGACCAGGTCATCCAGATCGCCGTTTTCTCGCACACGCACGGCGCCGACGACGCCGTCGCCGTAGTTGGCGACGAAGAGGGTTCGGCCCCGCGGATCGAGGGCAAGGTGGCACGGCCCGTCGCCGCCGCTCGGCACCTGCCGCACCACCTCGAGCGCGCCGTCCTCGGCGACGGCCAGCTGGCTCACCTTGCCGTCGGGGAGCTCGTTCACCGCGTACAGCGTCCGGCCGTTCGGGTGCCAGGCCAGAAAGCTGGGCGCGCCGAGGGCGACGCTGTCAGCTCGGTGCAGCCCGTCGGTGTCGTGCCAGAACGACTCGACACTGCCGGTGCCGCCTGCCGACGTTCCGTATCCCGCGGCCACGACCAGAGTTGGCACGATCAGCGGTTCCGTTCGAAGATCAGCCGCAGACCGATCAGCGTCAGATCGGGTTCGTACCGCGACACCGTTTCGCAATGCGCGATCACCAGAGACGCCAGGCCGCCGGTCGCGATGACGGTGACCGAGGCCGGGTTGGCTTCGTTCATCTCCGCGCTCATCCGGCGCACCATGCCGTCCACCTGGGCAGCGAAGCCGTACAGGATGCCGGACTGCAGCGACTCCACGGTGTTCTTGCCGATCGAGCTGCGCGGCTCGACGAGCTCGACCTTGCGCAGCGCAGCCGCGCGTGCGGCCAGCGCGTCCAACGAGATCTCGATGCCCGGAGCGAGGGCGCCACCGGTGAACTCGCCCTTGGCGCTCACCACGTCGAAGTTCGTGGAGGTGCCGAAGTCGACGACGATGCACGGTCCGTCGACCAGGTGGTGCGCGGCGGCGGTGTTGCAGATCCGGTCCGCGCCGACCTCCTTCGGGAAGTCGGTGAGGATGCCGACGCCGGTGCGCACGCCCGGCTCGACCAGCACCGTGGGCAGACCCGGGTAGTACCGCTGCAGCATCACCCGCAGCTCGCGCAGCACCGCCGGCACGGTCGAGCACGCCGAGATGCCGGTGATCTGGTGACCTTGCAGCAGCCCGGTGAAGGTCAGGGCCAGCTCGTCGGCGGTGTTGCGGGCGTCGGACTTGACCCGCCAGGACTGCAGTAGCTTCTCGCCGTCGTACACACCCAGGACGGTGTTGGTGTTGCCGATGTCGATGGTGAGCAGCATCAGCTCTCCTCCTGCGCATCGTCGGCGATGAGGTCGAGGCCGATGTCCAGCGCCGGCGCCGAGTGGGTCAGCGCGCCGACGGCGAGGAAGTCCACGCCGGTCTCGGCGACCGCCCGCGCCACGTCCAGGGTGAGCCCGCCGGAGGCCTCGGTGCGAGTGCCGTGTGCCTTGGCATAGCCGACCGCCGCGCGGAGCTCGTCGAGGCTCATGTTGTCGAGGAGCACGAGCACCGCGCCCGCGTCGATCACCTCGCGCGCTTGAGCGACCGTGTCGACCTCCACCTCGATCGGCAGGTTCGGATGTGCCTCCCGCACCAGCTGGTACGCCTGGCCCGCACCGCCGGCCGCGACGACATGGTTGTCCTTCACCAGCGCCGCATCGGACAACGACATCCGATGGTTCTGTCCACCACCGCACCGCACCGCGTATTTCTCCAGTGCGCGCAGGCCGGGCGTGGTCTTACGGGTGTCCCGGATCGATTGCGCCGGTGCCAGCTACCGCGTCAACCCAGGCCCGGGTCACCGTCGCCACTCCGGAGAGGTGACAGAGCAGGTTCAGCGCGGTGCGTTCGGCGGTCAGGATGTCGCGGACCGGGCCGCGCGCAGTCAGCAACACATCGCCCGGCTGTACCGCGGTTCCGTCGGCGGCCACCTCATCGACGGTGATCCGACCCTGGCCGACAAGCTCGAACACCCTTGCGGCAACAGGGATTCCGGCTACCACACCAGCGGTGCGCGGCACCGCGTCGGCCCTGCCGCGCAACCCGGCGGGCACCGTCGAAAGCGTCGTCACATCACCGCCGGACTGCAGATCTTCGGCCACCGCGCGAGCGACGAGATCCTCTACGGCGCCGAAGTCCAGCTCACCCATTCTGCTGATCACCTTTCGCGACGTAGTTCGTGGTCAGACGTCCGTCCTGCAGGACGGTATCGAGGTGGCCCAACCAATGGTGGTCATCGCGCTGCGGGAAGTCCTCCCGCCAGTGCGATCCGCGGGTCTCCTCGCGCAGCCTCGCCGCCGCGACGAGGGCGGCCGCGACGGTGGCGAGGTTGGTGTGCTGCCACGCGTCGATGCCGGGCACCACGTCAGCGGCAGCTGCTGCTGCGAACTGCTCACCCAAGTACCGGTCCACGTCGGCCAACCCGGTGGCCGTGCGCAACACTCCGGCCCCGAGCGACATCCGGCCCGGCAACGACCCGTCAGCCGGCACGAGGGCGCCGTCACCGGGGTCGACGGGATCACCCCGGGACAGCTCATCGCCGGCCAGGCGGGCCAGCAGGTCGAGCGCGATGCGCCGGCCGAACACCAGCCCCTCGAGCAGCGAATTCGAGGCCAGCCGATTCGCGCCGTGCACTCCGGTACACGCCGCCTCTCCGCAGGCGTACAGGCCGGGTACCGAGGTGCGGCCGAGCAGATCGGTGCGCACCCCGCCGGAGGAATAGTGGCTGGCCGGCACGACCGGGACGAGGTCGGTGACGGGGTCGATGCCGTGGGTGCGCAGCGATTCCAGGATGGACGGGAATCGGCGCCGCCACAGGGCTTCGCCGAACTCACGGCCGTCCAGCCAGACGTGGGCGGCACCGGTCTGCTGCATGCGGCGCAAGATGCCCTTGGCGACGACATCGCGAGGCGCCAACTCGGCCAGCTCGTGCTGCCCGAGCATGAACCGCTGGCCGGCGTCGTCACGCAGCACGGCGCCCTCGCCGCGCACTGCCTCGCTGACCAGCGGCTGCTGGCCGTGTGCCCCGGCGCCCAGCCACAGCACCGTCGGGTGGAACTGGACGAACTCGAGGTCGCGCACCACGGCGCCGGCGCGCAGTGCGGCCGCCACCCCGTCACCGGTGGACACCGTCGGGTTCGTGGTCGCGGCGAACACCTGCCCGAGGCCGCCGGTGGCCAGCACGACCGCACGGGCCCGCACCGCGCCGACGCCGTCGCGGGCGCCTTCGCCCATCACGTGCAGGGTGACGCCGCGCGCGGCACCCGCGGCGTCGCCGATGACGTCCAGCACGAGGGCATGCTCGATCACCTCGATGCGAGGGTGGCGATGCACCGCTTCGATGAGCGCGCGGATCACCTCGGCGCCGGTGGCGTCGCCGCCCGCGTGCACGACGCGGTGGCGATGGTGGCCGCCCTCCCGGGCGAGTTGCAACTGACCGTCGGGGTCACGGTCGAAGCGCGCGCCCAGCTCGATCAGCTCGGCGACCGCCTGCGGGCCCTCGGTGACCAACGCGCGCACGGCGTCCTCGTCGCACAGCCCGACGCCGGCCACCAGGGTGTCGTGCAGATGCTCGGCTGGGGCGTCGTCGGCACCGAGCGCAGCCGCGATCCCGCCCTGGGCCCACTGCGTCGAGCCGGCCGCCAGGACGTCCTTGGTGACCACCAGAACTCGCCACGGCGTCGTCTGGTCCACCAGCCGCAAGGCCGTGCTCAGACCGGCGACGCCGGAGCCGACCACGACGACGTCCGCGTCGGCGTGCCATCCCGCAGTGGCTGCGCGCAGGTGCCCGGGCGGGCCGGTGGTGACTGCGGTCATGCAAGCTCGATGGGATAGTTGTCGATGAGCCGGGTGCCGCCCACCCGAGCCGCAACCAGCATCCGGGCCGGACCGTGCTCGGGCGCGGCGGACAGGTCCGGCGCGCGCAGCTCGAAGTAATCGACCGCCACCGCCGGCTCGGCAGCCAGTACCTGCCGACCAGCCCGCAGCACAGCCTGCGCATCGGCGCCGCCATGTGCGGCGTCGAACGAGGCGCGCAGGGCGGCGGACAGCGCCGCCGCCGCGGCCCGATGCGCGTCGTCGAGATACACGTTGCGGCTCGATCGAGCCAGCCCGTCGGCTTCCCGAACCGTCGGCACCTCGACGATCTCGGCGCCGAGGTCGAGGTCGTGCACCATTCGGCGCACCAGCGCGATCTGCTGATAGTCCTTCTGCCCGAAATAGCTGCGCGTCGGCGCGGTCAGATGCAGCAGTTTGCACACCACGGTCAGCACGCCGGCGAAGTGCCCGGGTCGGCTCTCGCCTTCCAGCTCCGCGGCCAGCGGGCCGGGATCGACGCTCACCCTGGGCAGACCGCCGACGTAGACGTCCTCGACCTCGGGTACCCAGACCAGATCGACGCCGGCGGACTCGCACAGCGCCAGATCCGCTGCCACCGGTCGCGGGTAGCGGCTGAAATCCTCGTTCGGCCCGAACTGCAGCGGGTTGACGAAGATCGTCGCCACCAAGGAGTCGTTCTGGTCACGGGCCGCGGCCAGGAGGGCCCGGTGCCCGTCGTGCAAAGCGCCCATCGTGAAGACCGCGCCCACCTCGCCCGGCACCCCGGCGCGGGCTGACTCGAGTTCGGCGCGCCGGTGCGCCACGAGCATGCTCACTCAGCCAGTCTTGCAGTGCGGTGACCCGCCGCGGCAGCCGGACCGACCGGGCGCCAGGAGGTCAGCTCGGTTCGTCGGTGAGCATCCGCAGCAGGTCGGCGTGTTGCCGCTCGGTGATCCGTCCGGACTGACGGGCCCGGTCGGCGGTGCGCCGGGCCATCGCCCGGTAGGAGTCCAGCACGTCCGGAGACTGGCGGCTCAGCACGGCCAGGTGCTCGCTCACCGTCCGCACGTCACCGCGTGCGACCGGCCCGGTGAGCGCTGCGACACCGAGCCGCAGCGTGTTGTCCAGCGCGGCCCCGGTCAACGGCGCGAGCATTCGGGCCGGCGCCTCGACGCCCGCGTCCGCAAGCAGCTGCATCGCATCCGCGACCATCGTCACCAGGTGGTTGGACGCATGGGTGAGCGCGGCGTGATAGACCGGCCGGGCCAGCTCCGGGATCCAGATCGGTTCGCCGCCGATCTCGATGACCAGTGTCTCGGCGACCGGCCGCAGTTCCGGTTGCGTTGTCACGCCGAACACCGCGCCGTCCAGCCGGTCGAGATCTTCCGGCCGGCCGGCGAAAGTCATCGCCGGGTGCAGCGCCAGCGGCAATGCCCCACGCGCGGCGGCGGCGTCGAGCACTCCGACGCCATGAGCGCCCGAGGTATGGGCCACCCATTGGCCGGGGCGCCACACATCGGTCGCGGCCAAGCCCGCCACCAGCGGGCGCAGCGCGTCGTCTGGCACGGCGAGCAGCACCAGCTCCGCAGCCGCGACCACCTCGTCCGGTGGCAGCAAGGGCACATCCGGCAGCAGCCGTTCGGCCCGGCGCACGGAGTCCGCCGAGACACCGCTGGCCGCGATCACCCGGTGACCGGCCCGATTCAGCGCGGCGCCCAGCACCGCACCCACCCGGCCGGCGCTGATGACGCCGACCGTCAGCCGGACGGGATCTGCAGACAGATTCACGATGCGCCGAGACTAGTGGGCCGTTGCCGCCGGTAGATTCGGCGAGCGTGACGCAGATCCCGCAGAGCCCGCCGTCTCTCGCTTCCGCAGTCGCCAAGGCAACCGACGCGGCCGCGTTGGGGGCCAACGCGCCGGCGCTGCTGCTGGAGGTCCTCACCGAACTCGGCGCGTTGGCCGCACTGGCGACGACCGCGACCGAACGCGGTCGCCGGCCGTTCCGTCCCCCCGCCGGGTGGGGCGAGCAGCTGGGCGCTCTCGGGTTCGCGCTGTACGGCCTCGCCGATCAGAGCGGGATCGATCTTGACACCGCAATCCGGGCCAGGGCCGGCGCCATCATTGCGCAGGCCGATCGAGCCGCTCAGCAGGCTACCGACGAGGGCTGGCCGTTCACCGCCGACTGATCCGGCTAGTCGCCGGCCCGGCGCCGGCGACCGACGTAGGAGTCGTCGCTACCCGCACGCGGTGATCGCGGCACAGGCTGGCCGGTCTCGTGCCTGCCTTCGGGCTCCGCCGCGAACCGGCGAGTGGCCCCGATCCCGACCGGCTGGCCGAGATGCCGTGACCCGGCAGCTGCGGCCGGTTGGCTCGTCGCCAGCCGGCGCGGCGGTGCAGCGGGTATGTCGGTCTGCGCCGCAGGGCGGTGCACCGGCCGAGACGGTTCGGCGGCCGGACCGGGGACCGGCGCCTGCGGTGCCGGCGTCGGCGCCTGAGCAGCCGGTGGCGGCGCGGCGGGCGGCTGGTCGGCGAGCAGATCCAGGTCGTCCACCGGGGTCAGCCTGGGCAGTCCGGCGAACGGGTCGGCGGCAAGCGTGGTGCGAGGGGGGTCGGCAGGCGGCGGGACCGGCTGCTCGACGGCCGGCGGGGCGGGCTGCTCCGCCGCAGCCGCCGGGACGGGCTGCTCCGCCGCAGCCGCCGGCTCCGGGCGCCGCTCGACAACAGGTACCTGCGGGCCATCGGGCAGAACCACCGCGGGCATCGGCTGGGTGGCGTCGGCCGGGATCGGGGACTGCGGCGGCGCCGGCCGCTGTGGGCCGGGTCGCTCGGTCCTTGGCGCGGCCGGGGAAGCAGCGGGGTCAGCGGCCGGTTGCGCTGCGGCCGCGGCCGGTTCCGGCGTTCGCAGCGGGCTGGGCTGCGGTGGGGCGGCCACCAGCGAGGCCAGCGTCTCCTGGGAGCCGGACCGGCGGCGCACCTCCTCCTGCAGTTCGGCGATGTTCGAGCCGACGATCCGGGTTTCGATGCGCTCCAGGCGCATCCGGCCGTCGACGGCGTCCTGAACGTCGCTGCGCAGCCCGGCCACCTCATGCCGCAGCGAGACCAGCTCGGCGCGCAGGCCCTTCTCCAGCTCGCGGCGCAGCATCACCTCGAGCTGCAGCTCGTACTCCCGGCGGCCGGCCCGTTCGCGCTCCAGTTCCAGCTCGTAGTGCCGGCGCACTTCCAGTTCGCTGCCCGGCTCATCTTCGTGATAGGCCTCGCTCGGATGCGAACGCCGCGGACCGTAGACGCTGAATCCGCCGAAAACCAATCCCCAGGCGCCGGCCAGGAGCCCGAGTCGGACGGTCTTGGTCTCGGTGCCGAACACGATCATCCCGACCGCACAGACGCTGAGCCCAACCGCGATCGCGATGCCGACGAAGCGCAGCGCTGTGCGACCGCGGGCTGACGACATGGCCGCGAGCCTAATCGGTGCGGCCAGCCTCGCTCTCCCGCCGGGACAGCCGCTCTCAGCTGTCCCGGCGGGATTGCTGTGCTGCTAGGACTTGCCCAGCCCGTTGTCGTCGACCCACTTCTGGGCGGCCTTCTGCGCATTCTGGTGGTCGATCTCGACCTGCTTGTCCAGCTGCTGCAGCGCCTCGGTGGTCAGCTTCGCGTTGACCTTGTCGAGCACGCCCTGCGCTTTGGAATCCAACTTCTTCTGGCTGCCCATCCAGATGATGTTGTCTGCCTGCTGCAGCTTCTTGTCGTCCTCGAGCAGGACGAGGTTGTTCGCCGCAACCAGGCCGCTGCTGGAGAAGACCAGACCCAGCTGGATGGTGCCGTCCTTCAGCGCGTTGATGGTGTCGACGCCACCGCTGCTGCCGAACTTCTTGAAGCCCTTGAACTTCAGCCCGTAGGTCTTTTCCAGCCCAGGTTCGCAGAACGGCCGGGTCGGGCACTCCGCCCCGGCACCGAGAGTGATCTGGCCGTTGAGCTTGGCCAGGTCACTGAGCGTCTTCAGGCCGTTCTTGTCGGCGAAGTCCTTCGTGACGGCGAACGCATTCTCGTCCGCTGCCGGGGAGGGCTTGCCGACGATCAGGCCCTTGGATTTGATCAGCGCCGCCAGCTTGGTCTGCACCGCGCTGGCGTCGGTACCGGCGATCGGGCTGTTCGCCGACGCATCCTTGCCGTTGATCTGCGTGTTCCAGTACTCGGCAACGGTCGAGACGTACTCCGGAACCACATTGATCTCGTTGCTGGTCAACGCCTTCTGGTAGACCTCCCGGGCGCCGATGTTCACCTTGGGCGTGGCCTTGAGGCCGGCCGCTTTGAGGGCATCGACGTACATGTAGGCGATGATCTCGGACTCGGCGAAGTTGGCCGAGCCGACGACGACGTTCTTCTTGCTGCTGCTGCTGCACGCGCTCAGTCCACCCACCGCGGCGAGTGCCACAGCGAGCAGAGCAGCGCTTCGACGAAATTGCATGGGTTGTGGCGCCTTTCGTGTCCCGGCTCGATGGCCGCGTGTCTGGCGAGACGTCCAGCCCGGTGCCGGGCTGATGCCACAGCCAAGCATGAACTGCCGACAACCGCTCGCGGTGGTGCCGATCGTCACTCAACCGCGACGCCCGGTGCCCTGCCCGGCGGCCCGGCCGGCGGGTTACTACGGTGGTGGGGTGACCAGCGCGGCGAGTGCGACGAACCGGTCGTCAGCCGCCCTGACGGTGCGATCGATGCCCATCGCCGACCCGGGTGCTGGGCTGATCGACCTGCTCCCGGATCCGCACGGGATGGCCTGGTCGCGCAACGGCGAAGGGCTGATCGGCTGGGGCACGGTGGCCGAACTGCGCTGTACCGGGCCCGACCGATTTGTCCAGGCCCGTGACTGGTGGAGCGACCTGGTCGACCGCTCCGCAGTCCGCGACGAGGTCGGCCTGGCCGGCAGCGGGTTGGTGGCCTTCGGCTCGTTCGCCTTTTCCGACTCACCGCACGCTCCGGCCGGGGAATCGGTGCTGTCCGTGCCGCAGTTCGTCGTCGGCCACCGCGGCGGCCACTGGTGGGTGACGACGATGGGCGTCGAGGATCACCTGCCGCCGCTGCCGCCGCAGCTGACCGTCCCCGGAATCGACCCGCCGGGGGAGCTCACCTTCGCCGACGGTGCCAGCAGCCCGGCGCTGTGGCAGACAGCGGTGGCGACGGCGGTACGCCGCATTTCGGCCGGCGAACTCGACAAAGTGGTGCTGGCCAGAGACCTCGACGTGCGTACCGAGCATCCGATCGATCCGCGCTGGCCGCTGCGCCGGCTGGCCGAGCGCTACGGCAGCTGCTTCACCTTCGCCGTCGACGGGTTGCTCGGCGCGACACCGGAGCTGCTGGTCCGGTTGGAGGGTCGGCTGGTCACGTCGCGGCTCCTGGCCGGCACCATCCAGCGCACCGGCTCGCTGGCCCGGGACGAGGCGCTGGCCGGCTCGCTGGCGCGCTCCAGCAAAGATCTCGAGGAGCACGAGTACGGCGTCGCCTCGGTCGCCGAGGCACTGGCGCCGCACTGCACCGGGATGAACGTCCCGGAGGCGCCGTTCGTCCTGCATCTGCCGAACGTGATGCATCTGGCCACCGACATCACCGGCGTCGTCAGCGACGGATCGACCGCACTGGACCTCATTGCTGCTCTGCATCCGACGGCGGCGGTGTGCGGCACGCCCCGAGCCGCTGCCACCGCCGTGATCGACGAGGTGGAGGGCATGGATCGCGGCCGCTACGCCGGGCCGGTGGGCTGGATCGCGGCCAGTGGCGCGGGCGAGTTCGGCATTGCTCTGCGCAGCGGCGAGCTCGACCCTTCCGATGCGCGGCACATGCGGCTGTTCGCCGGGTGCGGCATCGTCGCGGACTCCGATCCGGTGGCTGAGCTGGCCGAGAGCAACGCCAAGCTCCTGCCCATGCGCGAGGCCCTCTCTACCTGAGTCTCCGCGAGCAGGCTTACAGCTCAGCGTGCAGCGCGCGCACCGTGTCGCGGCGGCAGCGGACTTCCAGCACCTGCAGACCGCTCGGTGGTGCCGCTACCCGCTCGGCCAGATCGGCGGCGTCGACGATGTGGTGATGCGCCACGCCGGCCCCGGCGCACAGGGCGGCCAGGTCGGCGCCGGTGGGCGTGCCGAAGAGCCGCTCGAAGCCCTCGGCATGCTGCGGTGCGCCCTGCTCCAGCGTGCCGAAGATGCCGCCGCCGTCGTCGTTCACCACCACGACGGTGAGCTCGGGCCGCGGCTCGTCCGGTCCGATCAGCAGTGCCGTCACGTCGTGCTGGAAGGTGAGGTCGCCGACCAGCGCGTAGGTGGGACGCGGCTGGCCGAGTGCCAGCCCGATCGCGCTGGACAGCGTGCCGTCGATCCCGGCCAGCCCGCGGTTGGCCACGACGCGCACGTCCGCGCGCGGCAACGCGGCCAGGTCCACGTCGCGCACCGGATTGGACGAGCCGAGCTGGATCGCCGAGCCGGCGGGCAGCGCAGCCATCACCGTGCGAGCAACCGCCAGACCGGACGGCCAGGACGCCTCGACCACAGCCGCGACCCGCGATGCCAGGTGCGCCGCCGCGTCCGTCCAGCTGCGTGCCCAGTGCGGATCGACCGGACCGGTAGCGCCGGCCAGCCAGCCGGATCCGACGACTCGGGTGGCGACGCCGGCCGCGTCCGGCCAGCGCGGGCCGTCGGACACCACCACCACCTCGCCGGCCGCGCCGAGAAGCTGCTGCGTCGCACGGTGCAGGGTGGGCGTTCCGATCACGATGACGCGGTCCGGCACGTGCTCGGCCAGCCACTCTGCGTCCTGCAGCAGGACCGCACCGCAGGGCAGCGCGGCGCCGCCCAGCCCTGCGGAGGCCTCGGCTATCACCGGCCAGCCGTGCCGCGTCGCCGCAGCACGCCCCACCTCGGCCAGCGCGGCCGCGCCGTCACCGGCCACCAGCGCCGTCCGGGGCCGGACGTCGTCGTGCTCTGGCGACCCGCCGGGCGCGTCCGGCGGGTCGAAACGCAGGCTGGTGCCCCGGTCGGGCGCGACTTCGGCCGGTGCCACCAGCGGCTCGCGAAACGCGAGGTTGACGTGTACCGGCCCGGGATCGCGCGAGAACGACCCGACCGCCCAGCTGACCGCGCGGGCCAGCACCGCCCTGGCCCGGTCTGGGGCAGCGGAGTCGAGGCCGACGAACCATCGCGTGGCCGTGCCGTAGAGGCGCTGCTGGTCGGTGGTCTGGTTGGCGCCGGTGCCGACGAGTTCCGGCGGCCGATCGGCGGTGAGGACGACCAGCGGGATGCCCCGATGCGACGCCTCGAGCACCGCCGGGTGCAGGTTCGCCGCCGCCGTCCCCGACGTGCAGGCGACCGGCACGGGGCGGTTGCCGGCCGCGGCGAGGGCCAGCGCGAGGAACCCGGCACCACGCTCGTCGATGCGCACGTGCAGCCGCAACCGCCCGGCGGCGTCGGCCCGGTGCAGGGCATACGACAGCGGCGCGTTGCGCGAGCCCGGGCAGAGCACTGCCTCGCGGACGCCGAGGGCGATCAGCTCGTCCACCACGACGGCGGCCAGCCGGGCGGACGTCATGCGGCGCAGGCCGTGGCGCGTCGCTGCCACCACTCGGCCCGCTCGGCCGGTGCGGCCAGCGTGCGCAGCAGCGCCGGGTCCGGCACCACGGCGCCAACAGCCAGCATCCCGGCGACGGGTCGCTGCGGTGCGCCGACGACATCCGCGCCGAGCAGCGATCCGGTGGCCAGCCCGCACGCGTAGGGCAGCTCCGGCAGGGCGCCGGCCAGGGCCAACCCGGCAGCGATCCCGACGGCAGTGTCGATCGCGCTGGACACCACCACCGGCAGCCCGACCTGCTCGGCCAACCGCAAGCAGGCCCGCACACCGCCCAGCGGCGCCACCTTCAACACCACCACGTCGGCTGCCTCGGCGGACACCACGCGCAGCGGGTCGTCGCTGCGCCGGATGGACTCGTCCGCGGCGATCGGCACGTCCACGGCACGGCGCACCGCGGCAAGCTCGGCGACAGACCTGCACGGCTGCTCGACGTACTCCAGGCCGCCGGCTGCCTTGTCGTACAAGGGGATCAGTCGCGTGGCGGTGTCGACATCCCATCCGGTGTTGACGTCGATGCGCACCCGTCCGCCCGGGCCGATGGCATCTCGGACCGCTTCCAGACGAGCCAGGTCGGCCGCCTCGTTCTGGCCGCGTTCGGCAACCTTCACCTTCGCCGTCCGGCAGCCACCCGAGCCGCGCACCAAGTCCGCAGCGTGGTCGGGATCGGTCGCCGGGATCGTGACATTGACCGGCACCTCGTCGCGCACCGCGGCCGGAAAGCCCTGCTCGGCTGCTTCCCGCGCCGCCAGCCACCACCCGCGCGCCTCGGCAACGTCGTACTCGACGAACGGCGCGAACTCGCCCCAGCCGGCCGGCCCCTCGATCAGCATCGCCTCGCGCACCGTGATGCCCCGGAACCGGGTGCGCATCGGAATCGACACCACGGCGCTGCGCACCTCGGTTACGTTAGCGGGTCGCCACCGACCCACCCCCATGTTGGTTGGCCCCGTAGCCGGGGGTTTTCCGGCGTGTCGTCCCGGCTACGGGGCCAACTTGGAGAACGAGCGGCGCAGTAACGTTCAGCGGGTGACGACACCGGTATCCGAGACGTTCGATGCGTCGGCCTGGCGACCGGTCGACGGGTTCGAGCTGACCGACCTCACCTACCACCGGCACGTGCACCTGGGCGTCGTGCGCATCGCCTTCGACCGGCCGGAAGTGCGCAACGCCTTCCGCCCGGGGACGGTCGACGAGCTGTACCGCGCGCTGGACCATGCCCGGATGACGCCGGACGTGGGAGCGGTGCTGCTCACCGGCAACGGCCCGTCGCCCAAGGACGGCGGCTGGGCATTCTGCTCGGGCGGTGACCAGCGCATCCGCGGTCGGGACGGCTACCGCTATGCCGGTGGCGACACGGCCGAGTCGATCGACCCGGCCCAGTCCGGGCGGCTGCACATCCTCGAGGTACAACGGCTGATCCGCACCATGCCCAAGGTGGTGATCGCGCTGGTCGGCGGCTGGGCGGCCGGCGGCGGTCACTCGCTGCACGTGGTCTGCGATCTGACCATCGCCAGCCGCGAGCATGCCCGGTTCAAGCAGACCGACGCCGACGTGGGCAGCTTCGACGGCGGCTACGGATCTGCCTACCTGGCAAGGCAAACCGGGCAGAAGGTGGCCCGGGAGATCTTCTTCCTCGGCGCCGAGTACGACGCGCAGCGTGCCCTCGAGTTGCATGCGGTGAACGCGGTCGTCGGGCACGCCGACCTCGAACCGACCGGCATCGACTGGGCCCGCACCATCCTCGGCAAGAGCCCGACGGCCATCCGGATGCTGAAGTTCGCGTTCAACCTCGCCGACGACGGGCTGATGGGCCAACAGGTGTTCGCCGGTGAAGCGACTCGGCTGGCCTACATGACCGACGAAGCGGTCGAAGGACGCGATGCGTTCCTGCAGAAGCGGCCGCCGGACTGGTCGCCGTTCCCGTACCACTTCTGATGGCAAGCCTGCGCGTCGTCCCGCCCTGCTACGACGTGGTGCTGCCGGCGCTGCGCGACGCGTTGGCCGGTGACCGACCGGTGCTGGTGTCCGACGATCAACGCGCGATCGAGGCGGCGCTGCCCGACGAGCCGGTCGCTGCGGACATTGCGCTGCTGGTGGCGACCAGCGGTTCGACCGGTCGGCCCAAGGTGGTCGAACTCCCCCGCGCCGCTATCACCGCGTCCGGCCGGGGCACCGAGCAGGTGCTGGGCGGGCCGGGCCAGTGGCTGCTCGCATTGCCCTTGCATTACATCGCCGGCGTGCAGGTGCTGGCTCGATCGCTGCTGGCCGGGACAGAGCCGGTCCGCCTCGCTGGTCCGACGTTCACGCCGCACGCCTTCGCCACAGCGACCGAACGCCTGCACGGCCCACGCCGCTACGTATCGGTGGTCCCGACCCAGTTGCGCCGGCTGCTTGCCGACGGTGCCGGGCTGGCCGCGTTGCAGTCCTACGATGCGGTGCTCGTCGGCGGGGCGGCCACGCCACCGGCGCTGCTGCGTGCCGCGCTGTCCGCGGACGTCCGCGCCGTCGTCACGTACGGGATGACCGAGACCGCCGGCGGGTGCGTCTACGACGGAACGCCGCTGCCTCAGGTGACTGTGCGCATCGACGCTGACGGCACCGTGCTGCTCGGCGGCGCGACCCTGGCGCGTGGCTATCGCGGGGGCATCGCGCAGGATGCGTTCGCCGGTGCGGAGTTCCGCACCTCTGACCTCGGTCGGATCGCAGCCGATGGCAGGCTCACCGTGCTCGGCCGGTCCGACGACGTCATCATCACCGGCGGCGTCAACGTCCACCCCTTGGCCGTGGAGGCAGTCCTCGCCCAGCAGATCGGCGTCGCGGACTGCGCGGTGGCCGGCGTTCCCGACGACGAGTGGGGGCAGGCCGTGGTCGCCTGGGTGGTCGGGACCGCCTCGGCCGACGACTTGCGGGCTGCCGTTCGGGCCGAGCTCGGCGCCGCAGCCGTACCGAAGCAGGTACGGCACGTCGAGTCGATCCCCGTGACCGAAACGGGAAAGCCGGACCGACGCCGGCTGCGCGGCGCCGGCTGATTCCGCCCTAGGCGAGTCGGGAGCGGCTAGGCCGGTTCCGGCTGGACCGCGCGGGCGCGTTCCGGCCGGCGTGCCCGACGCAGCCGGGACCGGGCGCCACCGCTGCTGTTGGCCCGCGCCACCGGCGACATCAGTTGGGTCGCCCCGGCGAGGAGCAAATCGACGACGATCGCCAGTACCGCGACCAGGATGGCGCCGGCCACCAACTGCGGGTTGTCGCTGGTGGTCTGGCCGTCGATGACGAGCCGGCCCAGGCCGCCCTGCGACACGAGCGCGGCAAGCGTCGCGGTCGCGATCACGTTCGTCACCGCCGTGCGGACCCCGGCCAAGCTCAGCGGCAGCGCCAAGGGGAATTCGACCCGCAACGCGATCTGCACCGGCGACATGCCCATGCCCCGGGCCGCGTCGACTGCGTCCTTGTCCGCCTCGCGCATCCCCACGTAGGTGTTGGTGATGATCGGCGGCAACGCCAGCAACACCAACGCGATGATGGTGGGCCACTTGCTGCTGTAGCCGCGCGGCAACAGCTGCGAAGCAAGTCCGAGGAAGGCGATCGACGGCACCGCGCGGCCGACGTTCGACACGTTGATCGCCAGGAACCCGAGCCGGCCGCTGTGCCCGCAGGCGACCGCGATCGGCAGCGCGATGAGCAGTGCGATCACCATGCTGATGGCGGTGAACTGCAGATGCTCCACGATGCGGTGCAGGATGCCTTCGGAGCCCCACCAGTTCGCGCTGGTCGTCAGGTAGTCGAGGTTCACGCCAGTACCTCCGCGGCCCGATCGGGCTTTGCTGCGGCTCGGGTGCTGCGCTTGCTCGGTCCCCTCGACCACGGCGTGGCCAGCCAGCCGATCACCACGAACAGCACGTCGGCGATGACGGCCAACAGCACCGCCAGCGCAGAACCGACGATCACCGCCGTGGGGAACTGCTGCTGCATGCCTTGGGTGATGATCAGATCGCCCAGGCCGCCCTGCGTCACCAGCGCGGCGAAGGTGGCCAGTCCGACCGTGGTCACGGTGGCGATCCGCAGACCCGCGATGATGCTCGGCAGGGCCAGCGGCAGTTCGACGCGGACCAGCATCTGCATCGACGACAGACCCATCCCGCGAGCCGCTTCCCGCACATCCGGGCTCACCTGCTCCAGCCCGGTGATGATGTTGCGGATCAGGATCAGCAGCGTGTAGCTGACCAGCACGATCTCGATGGTGCTTCGGGTGATGTACCCGGTGTACGGGCCGAGCAGGAACAGCGCGGCGATACCGGGGATCGTGTATAGCACGCTGGCTACCCCGAGGACCGGCCCTTGCAGCCAGCGAAACCTGCGCAGCAGCACCGCGATCGGCAGAGACAGCAGAAAGCCGATCAGCACGGCCTCGACGGTCAGGCTGATGTGCTCCTGGAAGGCGGTACTGATCGTGTCGGAGTTTTCGTGAACCCAGTCCCAGTCGAAGAGCTGCTGACCGGCCGGCAGCGCGAGCACGATGTCGCTCATGTCGCTAGCCTAGGTCGGATGCCCGACGACGGGCCATCGGTCCTTCCCGACAAGCGGAGCGAGTGCCGGACCCTCCTGGGAGCCGGCTGCGCGTCCAGGAGGAGTGGCACCCGGTGAACGCTACCCCCGACACGATGATCCGGCTGGACGCGCTGGCGAAGCGGTATCCCGACGGGACAACGGCCGTGCACGACCTCACCATGGACATGCCGCGCGGCGAGATCTCCATGCTGGTCGGCCCGTCCGGCTGCGGCAAGACCACCACGATGAAGATGATCAACCGGCTCATCGAACCCACCTCGGGCACGATCCTGCTCGACGGCGACGATGTCACGCACGGCGATCCGGTGCGGCTGCGTCGCGACATCGGGTACGTGATCCAGAACGTCGGACTGTTCCCGCACCGCACGATCGCGCAGAACATCGCCACCGTGCCCGGCCTGGTCGGCTGGGACAAGAAGCGCACGGCGACTCGGGTGAACGAGCTGCTGGAGCTGGTCAGCCTCGACCCGAAGACCTTCGCCAAGCGCTATCCGCACCAGCTCTCCGGCGGGCAGCGCCAGCGCGTCGGCGTCGCCCGCGCGCTGGCAGTCGACCCGAAGGTGTTGCTGATGGACGAGCCGTTCTCGGCCATCGATCCGATCGCCCGCGACCGGCTGCAAGGCGAGTTCCTGCGGCTGCAGGCCGAGGTGCAGAAGACGATCGTGTTCGTCACCCACGACATCGAAGAAGCGGTCCGGGTCGGCGACAAGATCGCCGTGCTCTCCCAGGGTGGTCATCTCGAGCAGTACGCCGACCCGGCGACCTTGCTCGGCTCGCCGGCCAACGATTTCGTCGCCGACTTCGTCGGATCGGACCGCGGCCTGAAGCGGCTGGCGGTCACTCCGATCACCGTCGAGGATCTCGAGGTACCGCCGACGGTGCACCTCGGCGACACGCTGGCGCAGGCCCGGGAGTCGATGGACCGAGCGGGCGCGCGCTGGGCGGTGGTGGTCGACGATGCGGAGTCGCTGCACGGCTGGCTGGCCAAGCAAAGCGCGACGGGCACCGGCGACGTGGCCGGCCAGGCGCGCCGGATGGAGGCGTGGGTGCCCAAGGACGCGTCGCTCAAGCAAGCCTTCGCCACGATGCTGCAGCAGGACGCCGGCTGGGTCGCGGTCCTGGACGGCGA
Organism: uncultured Actinomycetota bacterium; assembly: GCA_963703085.1. Taxonomy (GTDB): domain Bacteria; phylum Actinomycetota; class Actinomycetes; order Mycobacteriales; family Jatrophihabitantaceae; genus DATAEG01. Next base: position 1,538,076 of record OY969789.1, read on the forward strand.
CCGGTTGCTCGGCGTGCTCACCCCGGAGTCGTTGCACGCCGCCCTGCGGCATTCCGTCGAGGACGTCGAACCGGAGACCGCCGGCGCGGTCTGACCGATCCCGACGCGTACTCGCAATGCCGGGCTGCTGCCCGGAACTCGGGTGGCTCACGCCAGCGTGATCGGCGCATTCGGCGGCCCGGCGCTGAGCAACTCCGCCAGGTCGCGGGGCAGCGTCCGCGGGGCGAACAGCTCCTCGCCGTGGTAACCGCTGAGCTCCTGCGTCGGCCACCACCGGAAGCCGGAGATGTTCTCGGCAGCGAGCTGACCCGCGCTGAAGTGGCTCGCCGGGACGAATGAGTCGGTGCGCACGAGGAAGTAGTCGTTGACGATCCCGTCGTAGCCGGCGACGTGACCGGCCTCGATGACTTCGTGATGCCAGACATGAGGCGGCTCGCCGTCGAGGTCGAGACCGACCTCTTCGAGCAGTTCGCGACGCAGCGCATGCCGCAGCGTCTCGCCCGGCTCGACCCCACCGCCGGGGGCAGCCCAGACGACCGGGCCGCCTTCGTGGGTCAGATCGATACGGCACAGCAGCAACCGATCGTCGCGGTCGACGATCAGCGCACGGGCGGAATGCCGCAGCCGCGGGTCAGCCATTCGCAGCAGGCTACCGAGCTCGCTCGGCGATGGGTTCCGCTGCCCTAGGCGTGCTCAGTCGCGAGCTTCGCGCTGAAGCCGAGCAGGGCCAGCCCGGTGGTCGCGTCCAGACCGCGGCGCACCCGACGCCGGGCGAGCACGGTCCGGGCCTGGTGCAGGAAGGTGACCAGCACGAACAGGTAGCCGAGGCCGAGCGTGGCATGACTCACCGCATAGGTCAGCAACACCGGAATGCCGGAGTCACGGCCCAGGAACTGCGGCAGCACCGCAAGGTAGAACACCAGCACCTTCGGGTTGGTGATGTTGGACAGAAAGCCCTGCCGCCACCCGGCGATCGCCTGGGTTGCGCTTCGCTCGCCGCCGTCCGACGCCGACGGATAGTCGCCGCGAACGGCCGAACGCAGTGCCTGCACCGCGAGGAAGACCAGGTAGCCGATGCCTGCCCACTTGATCGCCTGGAACAGTGGCTCGACTCGCACCACCACGGCGCCGAGGCCGGCCGCTGCCGCCGCGCCCTGCAGCAGGTTCGAGCTGCCCACCCCCAACGACGTCCACACCCCGCGCCGTCTGCCACCGACCAGTGTGTTTCTGGTGACGACCGCGAAGTCCGGTCCCGGAATGAGGATCAGCACGACCGCGAAGACCAGGAACGACCCGTAGCTCGACCAGTTCACGCCCTCTACCTTGCCATCCGATGCTGCGCCTGCGCTGCCGCCGGTCTACTTCTCCCGGTCAGCGTTGGGATCGATGGCGGCGCGCTCGAGGAGCAGACCGGCGACGATGAGAGCGGCCGCGGCAACGGCCAGCACAATGCCCACGAAGGTGTCGTGGCCGGCCGCCTTGACCCGCCCGGCGTCCGGGACGACGCGCACCAGGATGCCCGCGGCGGCGCCCAGCACCGCGGCGCCTACGACGGCGGATGCCTTGCCCAATGCGGCGCAGCGGGCGATGCTCAGCGCCGACATCAACCGCGCGCCGGGTCGGTGCCCGATCGCCGCAGCCACCCGACGCGCGACCACGAACTCCGCGACAGCCAATGCGGCCAGCGGAAGCGGCGTGACCAACTGCAGCGGAGGGATCGACTCGTAGGAATGCCGCAGCAGGACATACACCGAGATCGCGATGATGCCGAACGGCACCGCGAGATCACCCGACTGGGTGCGCCGCATCTTCATTGCAGGCTCATCCCGGGTTGCTCGACCACGCCGGCGACCTCGTCCGGGGACAGTCCGGCGAGCAGAACATCGACCCGGCCGAGTCCGTCGAGCTGTGCGTCCGGGTCGGCGGCCAGCCACGGCACCAGCACGAACGCCCGTTCCGCGGCGCGCGGGTGCGGCAGCGTCAAGTCCCGGTCGGTCAAGTGCACTCCGGGCACCGAGATGACGTCGACGTCGAGGGTGCGCGGGCCCCACCGCACCGCTCGGGTGCGCCCGGCCGCGTCTTCGGCACCGTGCGCGCGCGCCAACCAGTCCGCCGCCGACGCCGTCGGGTCGTCGACCAGCAGCACCGCATTGAGGAACGGCCCCTGCTCGACCGGGCCCCACGGAGGTGTCTCATACACCGGCGACGCGGCGACCAGCCACCGGCGCAGCACGTCGACGGCGCTGCGCAGGTGCTGCAGGCGGTCGCCCAGATTCGATCCGATCGACAGCACTGCGGAGCTCACCGCGCAGTCCACCATCGATGAGCGCACTGCCTTTTGGTCATTGCCGGTCCCGGCGGATCGTCACGCTCACGTCGGCGAACTCGTGCGGGATCGGCGCCTGCGGTTTGTGCACCGTCACCGTCGCCGCATGCACCCGGGAGTCAGCGAGGCAGCAGCTCAGCAGCCGGTCCGCCAGCGTCTCCAGCAGATTCACCGGGGCACCGGTCAGCACGGCCACCAACGCCTCGGCGAGTTCCCCGTAGTGCACCGTGTCGGCGACGTCGTCACTGGCGGCCGCCGGCGCGGTGTCCAGTTCGAGTACCGCATCGACGACGAACTCCTGGCCGTCGCGGCGCTCGCCCGGGTAGACGCCGTGATAGCCGAATGCCCGCAGCCCGGTCAGCTCGATCCGGTCAGCCTGATTCATTGCTGGCTCCGCCGGCGGTGCTCGTGCCCTGCGCCCGTTCCTGCTGAATGCGGCCGATGACGGTGGCGGCGTCCACGCTGGCCACCACGTCGTGCACCCGAACCCCCCAGACGCCCTGCTCAGCACAGAAGGCGGTGAGCGCGGTGGTTGCGTCCTCCCGCTGGTCGACTGGTCGAGGGGTGTCGTCGTCAATGGCGAGCAGCCGGCCCAGGAAGGACTTGCGCGAGGCCGCGACGAGCACCGGATACCCCAGCGCGGTGAAGGCATCCAGATGCGCCAGCAGCGCCCAGTCGTGTGCCGGCTTCTTCGCGAAGCCAAGACCGGGGTCCACCACGAGCTGGGCCTCGGTGACGCCGGCGGCGAGCGCCGCGTCGATCCGCTCGGTCAGCTCGCTGCGGACCTCGGCCACCACGTCGTCGTAGTGCGCCAGCTGTCGCATGGTCGAACTGTGCCCGCGCCAGTGCATCAGCACCCAGGGACACCCGGCATCGCGCACCACCCGGGCCATGTCCGCGTCGGCGAGCCCGCCGGAGACGTCGTTGACGACTCGCGCCCCGGCAGACAGCGCCGCCTCTGCGACCGCGGCCCGAGAAGTATCGACGCTGAGCGGCACCCCGGCCGCAGCGAGCGCCTCGATGACCGGGACGACGCGCTCCCGCTCCACCTCGGCATCGACTCTGGCTGCTCCGGGACGGGTCGACTCGCCGCCCACGTCGATGAGGTCAGCCCCGGCGCCGTGCATCTCGATGCCGTGCGCCACGGCCGCGTCGAGGCTGTCCCAGCGACCGCCGTCGGAGAACGAATCGGGTGTCACGTTCAGCACCCCGACCACCACTATCCGGTCGTCCCGGAACGGCAGCCCCGCAGCCACCCGCTACCGGCCCAGAATCAGGGTCAGCGCCTCTGCCCGCGAGCGAGGGTCCGACCGGAAGCCGCCACGTACCGCGGAGGTGACGGTGCGGGCACCGGGCTTCTTGATGCCGCGCATGGCCATGCACAGATGCTCGGCCTCCACGACGACGATGACCCCGCGCGGCTGCAGCACCCGGGCCACTGCGTCGGCCACCTGGGAGGTGAGCCGCTCTTGCACCTGCGGGCGGCGGGCGTACAGATCGACCAGCCGGGCGAGTTTGGACAGCCCGGTGATCCGGCCGTTCTCGCCGGGGATGTAGCCCACCGCTGCCGTGCCGTGCCACGGCACCAGGTGGTGCTCACACGTCGAGTACAGCGGGATGTCCTTGACCAGGACCAGCTCGTCGTAGTTCTCCTCGAACGTGGTTTCCAGCACCTCGTCGGGGTCGACGAACAGTCCGGCAAAGATCTCCGCGTACGCCCGCGCGACGCGTACCGGCGTGGCCTTCAGGCCTGCGCGATCCGGGTCCTCGCCGACGGCCAGCAGGAGCTCGCGCACCGCAGCCTCGGCCCGGGGCAGGTCGACCGCCCCCGGGACAGGCGTAGCACCGGGTGAAGTGTCGCTTGCCATTACCGTGTGCCCGTCCCGTGTGCGGCACTCACCGTGGTCCGGGTGCGCCTTGATCCGGCGGCGGATAACCGGGGTTGCCCGAAGCCGGCGGGTAACCGCTCGGCGGGGTGTAGCCCGGCGTGACCGGTGGCCCGCTGGGCGGCTGGTAGCCGGGATACGGGGCGGGCGGCGGCGGTGTCGGCGCGCCTCCTACGGAGGCGTTCGGGTCCGCGCCGTGCCGTGGGCCGGCCGGGGTGGTCACGCCGGGCGTCCCGTTCGATGAGCCGCCACCGTTCGGTGATGCGCCACCGTTCTGCGACGGCGTGCCGTTGGCCACGTACTTGCTGCCGTTCGGCGGTGGCGGCCGCTTGCCCCGCAGCGCCTCCGGGATCTCGATCGGACCACGGTCGCTCGGCGTGCGCTTGCCGAAGCCGTTGAAGCTGTTGTGCGGCGGGCGCTTGCGAACCGGGGCAAGGATGCGATCCAGGTCCTCGCGGCCCAGCGTCTCCTTCTCCACCAGCTCCAGCACCAGCGCGTCGAGTACGTCGCGGTACTGGACCAAAATCTCCCAGGCCTCGTCGTGCGCTGCTTCGATCAGGCCGCGCACTTCTTCGTCGATGTCCGACGCGATCTCCTCGGAGTAGTCGCGTTGGTGGCCGTAGTCGCGGCCCATGAACGGTTCGGAGTCGCCGGTGCCGTACTTCACCGCGCCGAGCTTGGCGCTCATGCCGTACTCGGTGACCATCGACTTGGCCAACTGCGTCGCCCGCTCGATGTCGTTGGACGCGCCGGTCGTCGGCTCGTGGAACACCATCTCTTCCGACGCCCGACCGCCCAGTGCGTAGACGAGCTGGTCGATGATCTCCGAGCGGGTCTGGTTGTAGCGGTCCTCCAGCGGAAGCACCAGCGTGTGCCCCAGCGAGCGGCCGCGCGGCAGGATCGTCACCTTGTGCACCGGGTCGAGGTGGGGCATCGCCCACGCGGCCAGCGCGTGGCCGGCCTCGTGGTAGGCGGTGACCCGCTTCTCGTCGTCGCTCATCGCCCGGGTCTTGCGTTCCGGGCCGGCGATGACGCGGTCGATCGACTCTTCCAGCGCGGCGTTGGTGATCAGCCGGCCGTTGTTGCGGGCGGTGAGCAGCGCCGCCTCGTTGATGACGTTGGCCAGGTCGGCACCGGTGAAGCCGGGGGTCCGCCGGGCGATGACGTCGAGGTCGACGTCCTGCGCGAACGGCTTGCCCTTGGCGTGCACCCGGAGCACGGCCTTGCGACCCTCCACGTCCGGCGGGCCGACCGCGATCTGCCGGTCGAACCGGCCTGGCCGCAGCAGTGCCGGGTCGAGGATGTCCGGACGGTTGGTGGCGGCAATGAGGATGACGCCGCCCTTCACGTCGAACCCGTCCATCTCCACCAGCAACTGGTTCAGGGTCTGCTCGCGCTCGTCGTGGCCGCCGCCCATACCGGCACCGCGGTGCCGACCGACGGCGTCGATCTCGTCGACGAACACGATGGCCGGCGCGTTGGCCTTGGCCTGCTCGAAGAGATCGCGTACCCGGGAGGCACCGACGCCGACGAACATCTCGACGAAGTCCGAACCGGAGATCGAGTAGAACGGCACCCCGGCCTCACCGGCGACGGCGCGGGCCAGCAGCGTCTTACCGGTTCCGGGCGGCCCGTAGAGCAGCACGCCCTTCGGGATCTTCGCGCCGATCGCCTGGAACTTGGCCGGGTTCTCCAGGAACTCCTTGATCTCCTCCAGCTCCTCGACCGCCTCGTCCGCGCCGGCGACGTCGGCGAAGGTGGTCTTCGGCATGTCCTTGTTGACGAGCTTGGCCTTGCTGCGGCCGAAGCTCATCACCTTGTTACCGCCACCCTGCATCTGGGTGAGGATGAAGAACAGGATGCCGAACAGCAACAGGAACGGCAGCAGGGTGAACAGCAACGACAGCCAGGGGTTGTCCTTGCTCACCTTGGTCGACAGGTCCACCCCGGCCTTGCCCTTGATCTCGTCGAAGATGGGACGAGTCGCGTCGGCCGGATAGGAGGTCTTGATCTTGGTGTGGCCGTCGAGCGGCTTTTTCAGCTGCAGCTCGAGGGTCTGCTCCTTGTCGTGCAACACGGCCTTGGTGACGTTGCCGGTATCGACCTGAGCCAGTGCCTGGGAGGTGGTGACCGAGTGGTACCCGTCGCCGCCGGAGAGCAACGAGGGCAGCACGAAGACGGCGATGAGGATCACCAGTCCCCACAACCACCATGAACGTGCGATGCGCTTGCGATCCATAGTCACGCGCGGGGGCGCGTCAACGCCCCGCTTGCCTCCTGCTCAGCACTGGAAAACGGCCAGCAAACCTGCCGAAGACGGTACACGGCGCCGTTGGGACGGGCTCGCTCACGCTCAGCACGCCGAAGGCGGTGGACTGTCCTGGACGTGGGTTGAACGCGCCGGCCCGGTGCGGCGTTCCAGCCGGGCGTTCGCTCTCAGCGCAGCTGCCGCCGCCCGGCTGCTCACCCCCCGTAAACGCTGCGCTTCAGGATCCCGACGTAGGGCAGGTCGCGGTAGCGCTCGGCATAGTCCAGCCCGTACCCGACGACGAATTCGTTGGGGATGTCGAAGCCGGTGTACTTGACCTCCACCTGCACCTTGGCCGCGTCCGGCTTGCGCAGCAGTGTGACGATCTCCATCGAGGCCGGCTCCCGTGACATCAGGTTCTTCAGCAGCCACGACAGGGTGAGGCCGGAATCGATGATGTCCTCCACCACCAGGACGTGCTTGCCGGCGATGTCGCGGTCGAGGTCCTTGAGGATGCGCACCACTCCGGACGAGGTGTGCGACGAGCCGTAGGAGCTGACCGCCATGAACTCCATCGTGGAGGGCTGCTCCAGGGCCCGGGCCAGGTCGGACATGAACATCGCGGCGCCCTTGAGCACTCCGACCAGCAGGATCTCGCGGCCCGCGTAGTCGCTGTCGATCTGCTTGGCCACCTCGGCGATCCGATCGTGGATCTGCTCGGCGGTGATGACGACGGATTCGATGTCGGCGTCCAGGACGGACACGGATGGCACTCCCAGCGGGTTGTGAGGACAGCGGCGGCGGCGGGCAGGGAACTGCCCGGTGGTGGGGCGGTGCACGATCAGCAGCGGTGCACCTGCAGCCTGCCAGACGACCTGGTGACGGTGCAGCCCCCGGGCAGCTGGGCCGGCCCCTGGCCGTGCCAGTCGGCGACGAGGCGGTCGAGCGTCCCGAGATGTGTCGCAGTGAGCGGCTCGGTGCCGATTGCCCGGGCCCACAACCGCAGCACCCGAATGCGGATCGCGCGGGGTTGCCCGGCCAGCTCGTCGATCGGTAGCTCCTCGGACTCGTCGCCGAGCTGGCCGAACAGTTCGTCGGCGATGTGATCGAGTGCTGCACTGTCCTCGCGCAGCTGCGCCGCGGTGCGGGCCAGCGCCGGGGCGACACCGCCGCAGAGCACGTCGTCGAGCAGGGGCAACACCTCGCGGCGCAACCGGACCCGGGTGAACCGCGGATCGGCGTTGTGCGGGTCGTCCCACACCGGCAGGCCGAGCGCGGCGCAGGCTGCCTGCGTCGTACTGCGGCGCAGTCCCAGCAGCGGGCGCAGGTAGCGGCCGGTCCGCGGCGCCATCCCGGCGAGGGACCGCGGGCCTGATCCGCGGCCCAGACCGAGCAGCACAGTCTCTGCCTGGTCGTCCAAGGTGTGCCCGAGCAGCACATCGGCGTGCCAGGCTTCGGCCGTCGCGTTCAGTGCGGCGTACCGGGCGGTGCGGGCAGCTGCTTCCGGACCGCCGGTGCCGGTGACGTCCACCGCGACGACCTCGACCGGATCGAAGCCGAGTTCGTACCCGAGCGCTGCCACGGCGGCGGCCCGCCCGGCCGACCCGGGCTGCAGGCCGTGATCCACGGTGAGCAGCCCGGCGCTCACCCCGGCCCGGTCGGCCTCGAATGCGGTCGCGGCAGCCAGCGCCACCGAGTCGGCGCCGCCGGAGCAGGCCACCAGCACGGCGCCGCCGTCGGACAGCAGCGCCCGTACCGCGCGACGCACGGCTGCCACTGCCGGAGCCGGCCCCATCAGCGCAGCCGGTTTTGGCGCGGAATCGTCGTATCGGCGGCTGATCCGCCAAAAGCGGTCAGCCGTGGACGCGGGTGATCCATCGCTCCGGAGCGCCGATCTCGTCCTTGCTGGGCAACGCCGACGGGGCGCTCCAGATCGCGTTGAACCCGTCCAGGCCCACCTTGTCGACGATCGCCCGGACGAAGGCCGACCCCTCCACGTACTGCCGGGTCTTCGCGTCGAGACCCAGCAGCCGACGGATCAGCTTGTCCAGCGGGTTACCGCCCTTGCGCCGGCGCATCGCGAAGCGCGCCTCGATCTGCCGCTGGGTGGGGATGACGGTGGGCGATACCGCGTTCATCACGTACTCGGCATGGCCCTCCACCAGGCTCATGAAGCCGGTCAGCCGGTTGATCACGGCGCGCTGCTCGGGGGTGGCCAGCGCGTTGGCCAGCCCGCTGCCGTCCCCGCGACCGCGCACCGCGTTGACGACCTCGGTCAACCCGTTGCTGAGCCGCTCCTTCAGCGCCGCCGGGTCGAGATCCATCGACGAGGTGAGCGCATTGACCTCGTCGAGCATGTGTTGGCGCATCCACGGCACGGCGGTGAACTGCACCCGGTGGGTGACCTCGTGCAGGCAGACCCACAGCCGGAAGTCCGACGGGTCCACGCCGAGCTTGCGTTCCACCTCGACGACATTCGGCGCGACGAGCAGCAACTGCCCGTCCGGACGGTCGAAGAACTCGAACTGCCCGAGCACCTTGCTCGACAGGAACCCCAGCAACAGCCCGGCCTGCGCACCGGTGACCCGGCCGCCGACCATCTCGGTCATCTTGCCGGTCTTGCCCTGCTCGGCGAGCCGGTCGAGCAGCGGGCCCATCAGCCGTGCCATGCCACCGGCGTTCACATCGATCCAGCCCGGCCGGTCGACGACCCGGGTGATCGCGGTCAGCGGTGGCTCGCTCAGCGCGGTCAGCTCAGCGACGTGCGCTGCGGCGACCTCGGCAGCGTTGCTCAGCTCGGCGACCGCGGCAGCGGCCTCGTCGGCGCCGATCCGCGGCGGCGCGGACGCAGTCCGCTTGGCGGTCGATGCCGCCAGTTCCCAATCGATCAGCGAGGCCATGCCTTGCACGGTAGCGGGCAAGACCGGACGGCGCCGCGCGGTGCTCAGCTGCGCGGGTAGCGGACCAGGTGCTGGGTGTAGCCGCCGTCGACGACGACGGTGGAACCAGTCATGTACCCGGCGGCATCCGAAGCAAGGAACGTGACGACCGACGCGACCTCCTCGACGCTGCCGACCCGACCCATCGGGATCCACTCGTTGAAGTTGTGCCGACCGACGTCATCGAGCAGCTGCCGGTTCAGGTCCGTCTCGATGGCACCTGGGGCGACCGCGTTGACCCGCACCCGGTCCGCGGCGAATTCGATCGCGGCGGTGCGGGTCAGCATCGACAGTGCCGCCTTGGCCGCGGCATACGCGCCATTGCCCCGGACCGGGACGGTGTCATGGATCGACGTGATGTTCACAATGCTGCCGGTGCCATTGGCTGAAAGCTGTGGCAGCAGCAGGCGCATGAGCTGCAGTGGGGCGACCAGATCGACTTCGAGGGTGCCCAGGAACGCGTCCCGGTCCAGATCGGCGAGTTCGGCGTGCTGCTCGGTGGCCGCGTTGTTCACCAGGATGTCCAGCCGTGGTTCGTCGGCCAACTCGGCCGCGATCCGCGCCGGCGTCTGCGGATCTGCCAGATCACCGGCCACGGCCCGCGTGCCGAGTTCGATCGCCAGTGCCTCCGCCGCGGCACCGCTCAGACCGTGCACGATCGCTCGGCCGCCGGCCGCGGTGATCGCCCGTGCAGTCGCCTCCCCGATGCCCGAGGTGGCCCCCGTGATGAGGGCGCAGCGGCCCTGCAACGGCCCGCCGGTCATGTCGTCACCTCGAGCTCACCATGCCGGCATCACCGGGTACCACCCCGGCCGGCGCGGATCGGCGCCGTGGCCGGAAGTGCCTGCTACGTAGAGGTTCGCGTACGCACCGCTGTCGTGCAGCCGGCGGTATTCGGCCACCTTCTCCCGGTCCAACTCGACTCCCCAGCCCGGTCCGTCGGGCGGGACGACGGTACCGTCACCGGCCGGCAGCAACCGCGCTCCGGCGATCACGTCGTCGACGAGATGGTGGTAGTGCGCGTCGACGCCCAGGGTCAGGTTCGGGATCGTGACTCCGGTGTGGGCCATCACGGCCATCCCGATGCCGAGTTCGATGCCGGAGTGCATGCCCAGGCCGAGGCCGAGCACGGCACACATGTCGCCCAGCACCTGGGTGCGCGTCGGGCCGCCCCAATACCAGGGGTCGGAGAGCACCACGTCCACCGAGCCTTGTGCGATCGCACCGGGCAGGTCGGCGAACTCGACGACCACCATGTTCGTGGCCAGCGGAAGCGTTGTCCGCGAGCGAACCTGCGCCATTCCTGCCTGGCCGGGCGCCGGGTCCTCGTAGTACTCCAGACCGATACGTTCGAAGGCCTTCGCGTGCTTGATGGCTGTAGCCGGCGTCCATGCCGCGTTCGGGTCGAAGCGGATCGCGACGTCGGGCAGCCGGTCGCGGATCGCCTGCGTGGTGCGCACTTCGGTATCCGGATCCAGTACGCCGCCCTTGAGCTTCACCGTCCGGTAGCCGTACTGCTCGACCAGATCTGCCGCGTGCTCGGCCATCGCTTCCGGTGTGTCGATTGCCGCCACGTCGTCGCGCGGATACCGGTAGAAGCAGTACGCAGCCATGTCGATGGACGGGCGCAGCGCACCTCCGAGCAGCTGGTACGCGGGGACGCCGGCCGCCTTGCCCTGTGCGTCGAGAAACGCCATCTCCAGCGCGGCTGCGGTCAGCGCGTTGTTGCTCCAGTAGAAGCGCTGCGTCACCCGCATCCGCAGCACCGCCAGCTCGTGCACCGTCAGACCGATCGCGACCGGCGCGTGCGTCATCACCTCGGCCGCGGAGGCCGCGGTCTCGCCGAGGCCGACGATGCCGCCCGCGGTATGCACCTCCACGATCGTTCTGGTGAACGCCTCGTGCACGCCATACGAGTGCCGGATCGGTGCCTGGATCGGCACGGTCACCTCGTAGGCGTCGACCTTGCTCACGACCAGGTCGGTGTTCATCTGCTCGGCTCCTCGCTGCGCGGGCCGAGAACACGCAACCCGAACCGGAACTGCATGTCCTCGTCATACCACTGCGGGAAGGCTGTCCCCCAGAGGTTGTTGTAGAGGTTGACGTGCATCCCGCCGCGCAGATCGAGCGGGTCGTTGTCGAACTCCAGCAGCGCCGGCCGGCCGGGTGCGACGAGTGGGGCGTCCACCGTGTCGATGCCCAGACCGCCGTCGGCATCGCGGTATTCCGCGCCGCGGCCGACACCGTGCAGGTGCCGGCCGCCGTCAGCGATGACGTCCTGCGGCGCGACCTGCTGGCCGAGTTTGTCGAGCAACCACCCGTCCGGGTCGTCCGCCGCGGGACAGAACGAGAACCACATCGCTTCCGGCAGCCGCGACGCCCGCTTGCCTGCGGCAACCAGCCGGATCTCGACGTGCGGCCCCTCGGCGGCGAGTCGGTACTCCACCCACAGCTGCGCCGGCCAGGCGAGCAACGGGCTCTCTTCGGGCGATGGCTCGGGCATCCGCAACCGGCCGACCGCCCGCTGCGGGGCCGACCCGTCGGCCAGCCAGAAGTCGGCGCCGTCCGGGGCCACGGTGCGCGAGCGCGCGTCGAATTTGCGCAGGCCGGGCTTGGCGAAGTCGTTGTCGGCGAACGCGGCGCTGTTGTACGCGGCGTTGTAGCGCACGTAGTCATCAGCGCTGAAGGTCTGATAGCTGAACGTGCCCAGACCGGCCGCCGTGGCCCACTCCCGACCGGTCGCTCGGTCGATGAGTCCGGTGATGCCGCCGTGCTGATCGGACAGTGTCACCTCGAAGTTCTCATTGACCAGCCGGACCGGATCGGTCGCGGGAGTCATCCCGGCACAGGACGGCAGAACCGGGGCCAGGCGCTGTAGCCCGGCCAGCCCGGCAGTGCGCAGCGGTTGCGGCAGCGACTGCACCGCTCTGCGCGGGCGCTCGCGTTTGACGGCCCATTCCCGGTCGACGGCCGCGAACTGCTCGTCGTTGCTGCGTGCGGCGGCCAGCGCGTCGGGCGGATAGCTGTCCCACTCACGCAGGTACACCGACGTGTTGAGTCCCCAGTTGTGCTCCGGTGCGGCGATCAGTTCGGCGAGCAGGCGCAGGTCGTCCGCTCCGCCGGATTGCAGCTGGGCACTCTCGATCCACCCGCGGCGCATCCGGAGCACCTCACGCAGGGCACTGGTCTTCGCGGGGTCGGAGCCCGTTCCGTAGATCCACGTGTCACCGATCTCCTGGGTGACCACCGGCAGGTACGGCTGCAACGGGGCGATGACCTCGGCAATCGTGCTGAGATCGCAGGCAACGATCCGCGCGCCGGGGAACTTGCTGCGCAGGGATGCATACGCCGCCTCGATCGAGGTGACCGTCTGCGGTCCGTGGTTGTCGCCGTGCACCCGCATCGACACCGCTGCCGTCGTGCCGGGCAGCCGGGCGGTGCCTCCGTAGGCGGTCGGGTGGTAGAGGACGGCGACCTGCTTGCCGTCCGGTGCCCGCCAGTTGAACAGATGCGTGCGCGGCTCGTTCGCCGCTTCGGTGGACAGCCGGCGCAGTTCCTCGTCGCTCACCTGCCGATCCGCGAAGACCGGCTCGTCGGCATACGTGCGGAAGGTGTCCGGGTCGGGGACGTCGACGCCGGACTCCGGCAACAACCCGTCCGGCCCGAAGAAGGGCACCCCCGGTGCCTTGCATCCCGGGTTGCAGCCGATGTCCAGAAAGGTGACGCCGGCATCGGCGAGCACGCTGACCAATCCCCGGGTGTGGCCCGGCACGTCGGTCAGCCGCGCCGCCGTGGTGCGCTTGCCGAACCGCCCGTCCAGCACCTTGGCGAACTGCATGGACGCCTCGACCGACGAACGGTCCAGCAGCTCGGTGTACCAGGTGAACGGCAGCGCATGCCAGACCAGGTCGCCGGCCGCGATGGCCGCTTCAGCACGCTGCAGGGCAGCGCCGGTCGCCTGCTGCAAATACGTGTACAGCAGCCAGGCCGGGACGGTCCAGACCAGTCGTTCCTCGCCGCCGCGCAGGCGCAGCCGTTCAGCCGTATCGATCGCCGCTGGCAGGTGCTGTTCGAAGTACTGGCGCAGCACGTTCTCCTCGGTGTCGGTGAACCCGACGTCGAGGTGGCACTTGAACATCACGTAGACGACCTCGACCGGCAGCTCCTGCCAGTCCTGCCGGTAACCGACGGCGGGCCTGCTCACAGCACGCCGAACGTGGCGAACGCCTCGGTGGCCAGCATGCCCTCGGAGACCGCAGTTCGGAACTCGCGCTCGCTGGAGCGCTTCAACAGTGCTGCCTTGATCGTCTGCTCGATCAGATCCCGGGGAACGATCGCGGCGCCGTCTGCGTCAGCAACGATGAGATCGCCCGGCTCGATCCGGACGCCGTCGATCACGCAGGCCACGTCGTGCGCGATGATCTCGTGCCTACCCTGGCTGTCATACGGGATGGTGCCGGCGCTGATGACCGGGAAGCCCAGTCGGCGCACCGCTCGGGTGTCGCGGATCAGTCCGTCGGTCAGCGCACCTGCGGCGCGCCGCGCGACACATGCCGTGGACAGCAACTCGCCCCACACCGCAATGTCCTGGGCCCGCTGCGTCGGCGTGACGAACACGTCGTCGGGCTTGATCGCATCCAGTGCGGCGACCAGGCCGCGGAACGGCTCCGGCGGCACGCCGTAGACCCGCTGCAGGTGCACCGGGAAGGCGTAACCCACCAGCACCTGCTCAGGGTCGAGCGGGCGCAGACCCGCCCCGAGGCACTGCTGGCGCAGTCCGATCGCATCCAGGACGTCGGAGACGACCGCCGGCGACAGCTCGGCGCGGACCGCGGCGAGATCGATCGCGGGTGTAGGACCAGAGGACATCAGGCAGCTCCGGGATAGGTGCGGTCAGCTCTTCACCCCGCCACCGGTCAGACCGGCGACGAAGTGACGCTGCAGGACGAAGAAGATCACCAACGGCGGCAACGTGGTCACGGCCGAGGCGGCCATGAGCGGGCCGATGTTGGGATTGTGCTCACCGATCAGCGAGGCCAGGCTCACCGTCGCCGTCGTGGTCGAACCGCTGAGGAACACCAGTGCGAAGAGGAACTCACCCCAGCAGGCCAGGATCGCGTAGACGGCCACGGCGGCCATCCCTGGCCGGGCGATCGGCAACACCACCGACCACAGGATGCGCATCCGGGACGCACCGTCGATCAGCGCGGCCTCGGTGAGCTCGAAGGGGATGCTGCGGAAGAACCCCACCAGCATCCACACACAGACCGGCAGGAACAGAACGGTGTAGGCCGACGTGAGCCCGGTGATCGACCCGATGAGCCCGAGCTTGTTCCACAGCAGGTACACCGGCACCAGGACGGCGGCCTGCGGGAGCAATTGGGTGAACAGCGTCAAGGTCAGGAAGCCGGACGCACCGGGGAAGCGCCACTGGGTCACCGCGTAGGCCGCCATCGAACCGAGGATGAGCACGATCGCGGTCGTCACCAGGGCGACCACGGCGCTGGTCACCAGCGCCTGCGGCAGGCCACCGGCGTCGAGCACCGCGCGGAACTGCGCTGTGGTCGGCGCATGCGGGAACCAGGTGGGGTGGGTGCGGCCGAGCTCGGAGTCGGGCTTGAAGGCAGAGGCGACCATCCAGTACGTGGGGCCCACCGCGAAGACGAGACCGACCAGTAGCAGGACCACCCGACCGATGCGGGCCGGTGGCCGGGAACGCCGCCACGGCAACGTGGCGGTACTCTGCTCAGCCGGCATCGGCCCGGCTCCGTCGCGTCGCGCGCATGTAGGTCAGGATCGCCACCAGCATCAACACGAACGAGATCACCGACAGCGCCGCGCCCTGGTCGAGCTTGTTGAAGGCGAACGACGTCTCGTAGATCTGGAAGCCCAGCGTGGTGGTGGCGCCGCCCGGCCCACCGTTGGTCATCGCGTACATCAGGTCGAAGTAGTTGAACGTCCAGACGAAGGCGAGCAACCCGGTGAGCGCCAAGATCTCGCGGATCCCGGGCAGGATGATGTAGCGGACGCGTTGCGCGTAGCTGGCCCCGTCCAGCACTGCAGCCTCGTGCCGCTCGGTCGGGATCGACTTCAGCCCGGCGGAGATCATCAACATCCAGAACGGCGCGCCCTTCCACACGTTCGCCGCGATCAGAGCGGGCATCGCCGTGGCGTGCTCGCCGAGCCAGTCGCGCGGAGCCATCCCGAACCACCCGATGATCTCGTTGCCGACCCCGGAGATCGGGTCGTAGATCGCCAACCAGACAGCACCGACGACAACGCCCGGCATCACCCAGGGGGACAACAACAGCACCCGGATCAGCCGGTCACCGCGACGTTCGCCGTCCAGCGCCAGCGCCAGGACGAAGCCGAGCAATCCCTGGAACACCAGCGATCCGACGGTCCAGTAGACCGTGGTGGCGAGCACTCCACCGAGGTCGCCGAACTTGAACAATTCCCGGTAGTTGCGCAACCCGGCGAACGAGCCGTCTTTCGGGCTGTAGCGATTGACGTGGACGCTGACCCAGACGTTGTAGAGGAACGGGTAGAGCACCAGGCCGGCAGCCAGCAAGGCCGGGACCACGGCCATCGTCCAGCCACCCCAGCGGCGGCGGGAGGCCCGCTGCCGCTGGGGCCGTTCCGGCTGGTCCGCGGCGCCGGAGCGCCGCTGAACCTTGTCGACCGCCAGGGTCACTGCAGGACCTGCTCGTCGACCTCCGAGTCGAAGGAGTTGAGCTGATCCTTCACGTTCTTGCCGCCGGTCACCGCGGGCAGCACGTACTTCTCGAACGCCGCCGCGACCTGCGCAAGCTGGGTCACCGGCGGGATCGGCAGCCCGCTGTTGGGCAGCTCCGCCTTGAACGGGGCATAGAACGCGCTGGAGAACGTGGCACCGTCCATGCCGTCGTTGATCGGCGGGAACGCACCGGTCGAGCTCTGCTTGATCAGGTTGTCCTTGGTCGTCATCCAGGCGAGCAGTTTCTTCGCCGCGTCCGCGTGCTTGGTGAACTTCGAGACGCCGACCTGCCACCCGCCGGACGCACTCGCCGGCTTGCCACCCGCCTGCGGGGTCGGGATGGTCGTCGTGACATAGCTCGTGCCGAATTTGGCCTTCGGGTTGGCTGCCTCGATCTCGGCCTTGAACCACGGGCCGCCGACCATCATGGCGACCTTGCCGCCGGCGAACAGCTTCGTCATCGTCTGCTCGGACATGTTGTTCTCCCCGGGCGGGACTGCGCCGGTCTTGTAGATGTCCTGCAGCAACTGCACGGCGGCGACGGTGTTGTCGTCGCTGCCGGCCACTCCCTTCGGAGAGTCCGCACCGCTGAGAATCTGCCCGCCGGCCGATTTGATGAACGAGCCGGCCGCCTCGTAGGCCATCGCGTAGTCGTTGTCGGACCTGAACACGAAGCCGTACTTGTCGGTGCCCTTGAACTTCGCCACGTCCGTGACGAGTTCGTCCCAGGTCTTCGGCGGCGTGGCGATACCGGCCGACTTGAACAGCGCCGGGTTGTACCAGAGCGCCCGCGCGTCAGTGGTCAGCGGGACGGTGTACTGCCCGCCCTTCACCTTGCCGATGTCCAGCAGGCCGGGGATGAAGTCCTTCGTGGCGATCTGGCCGGAGCTGATGGCGCTGTTGAGATCGGTGAGGTACCCGGCGTTCGTCCAGGCCTGCACATTGGGATGGTTCACCTGGAACACGTCTGGGCCACTGCGCCCGCGCAGCGAGGTCGACAACTTGGTGTCGTAGTTGTTGAAGTCGATCTGATCGACCTTGACCTTGATCTTCGGGTTGGCCTTTTCGAAGGCGTCGATGATCGTCTGCTCGGTCTTGATCTGCGTGTCGGTCGACGGCGTTCCCCAATGGATCGTGACCGCTCCGCCGGAGCTCTTGGACGACGAACACCCGGTGATCACCAACGGGATCACCGCGACGCAGGCGACCATTGCTCGGGCCGGCCACCGGCCGCGTCGTGCTGAGTTAGCCTTCATCCGGATCTCCTATAATCGATAGTCGCTCCTCGTTAGACGAGGAGATTGCCGTAAGGTCACTGCCGTGTCAACGGGCGCTGGTCTTAATCGAGGGGCGTGAGCGATGGCTGGACTGGACCGGACGCTGCTGTCCGACCAGGCATATCACCTACTGCGCGAGCGACTGCTGACCCAGCAGCTGGAACCGGGCAGCCGGTTGGTCGAGTCGGTCATCGCCAAGGAGCTGCAAGTCAGCCAGGCACCGATCCGGGACGCGCTGCGCCGGCTGGCGCACGAGGGATTCGTCCTGCAGCTGCCCCGGCGCGGGAGCTTCGTGGCGCACATGTCGACCGAGGAAGCGCATCAGGCCTACAAAGTTCGTGCCGCTCTCGAGCGAGTCGCGGTGGAGCATTACCTGCAGCGGCGCACCGAGACGTCCCTCGACCTGTTGGACAAACACCTGCAGACCATGATCCAGGCGGCCGCCGGTGACGACCTCGGCAAGCTGATCGAATGCGACGCTCAGTTCCACCGCACGATCTGGGAGGAGTCCGGGGTCGCGCTACTGGTCAAGATCTGGCCGATGGTCGAGGTCAGCATGCGCGACCTGACGCAGATCTCGAACCGGTTGTACTTCGCTGACCTTGACCAGGTCGCGCGCACTCATGAGCCCCTGCTGGCGGCGTTGCGCGCGGGCGACCCGCAGGCCGTCGATCTGTTCCACGACCACGTGCTCGCGGTGTGGACGCACGTCGCGGAGCCCGCCGAGCACCCCGTGCGGGCCCGCGCAGCGAAGCGTGCGCCGAGAAGCACCAACAGCAGCCAAGGCCGCCGTCAACGGCAGCCGCAGCCGGCCAGCGCCGCTGCGGCCGCGTCGAGAGCTGCATCGGCGGGCACTTCGTCGTAGACACCGACCTGATCGGCCATGAACGCGAAGACCAGGAGCCGCCCGGAGGCGTCTCGAATGATGCCGGCCAGCGTGTTCGTCCCGGTCAGCGATCCCGTCTTGGCCCGTACCGCACCGGCGCCGCCGCGGGATCCCTTGACCTGGTACCGGGTAGCCAGCGTGCCGTCCCAGCCGGCCACCGGCATCCCACTGACGACACCGCCCAGCGCCGGATGCCGGCCGCCGACGATGACCCGCAACAGCGCGCCCAACGCGCTCGGCGCGATCCGGTCCCGCACCGACAGCCCGGAGGCGTCGACCAAATCGACGCCGGACGTGATGCCCAGCTTGGCCAGCACCGTACGAACCGCGGTGACCGTCCCGGCGAACGATGCCGGCTGGTGCTCCAGCACGGCCACCTGCCGGCCCAGCATCTCGGCGATGACGTTGTCGGAGTCCTTGAGCATCTGCTCGACCAGGTCGAGTACCGGCGCCGATGCCACCGAACCCAGCCGTTTCGCTCCGGCCGGCGCAGTGCCGCGCCGCACCGGCACGCTGTGCGGCAGACCGAGCAGGTTCGCCAGGGCGCGGCCCGCCTCCAGGTCCGGGTTCTGGCTGCGGATCGCTCCGCCGGCAGCAGGCAACCCACCGTCCACGACCAGCGCAGTGACCGACGACTGGTAGTCACTGGGCACGTCCTCGGCCGCCCAACCCGGCGCCTCCAGCGCGCCGGAGTATCGCGAGCCGTCCACCACGATCGACGTCACTGCCGCGCCGAAGTTCTTCCGGATCATCGTGGCGAGCTGAGCCAGCCGTGCCGCATTCGGGTAGAGCGACGGGCGCCCCGGCGGCGCGGCGCTGAGGGTCGGATCACCGCCACCGATCAGGACGACCTGTCCGGGCACCGCTCCGGCCACCGCGAGCGTGCTGAACCGGTCCGTGGCCTTGGCGGCGGTGAGGATGGCACTCGCGGTCGTCAGCTTCGTCGTCGACGCCGGGATGAACCCGGCCGAGCCGGCCTGGTCGAACAGGAGATTCCCGCTGCTCGCGTCGGCCACGTACCCGCCGACCTTCGGCCCGAGCGCTGCGGCGCGCAGCAACGGCGCCAGCTCTGCGGCGACCTTGGTCGGGTCGGCGCTCGGCCCGGCAGCGCCCGGGGTCGTGCTCGCCGGTGGCCTGGTCGCGGCGCCGACCGCCGCGGGAGTGGAGGGTGTTGCTGAGCGCCCGGTGCCGGGTGGGGTCGGGCTCCCGGTGGCCGGCGCCGCGGCGGAGAGGTCGCGCAGCTGGTGACCACCGAGGAATCCCACCGCGCCTACCGCGACCAGAACGACGACCAGCAGCGCGATGCCGAGACCGGACCGCACGCGGGGATTCACGCCTACGACACTAGGGTGTTGAACCAGTCGCACGTTGAGGTGGGAGGGAGCGTCACCGTGGAGTTCGATGTCCTGGTCGAGGTTCCCAAAGGCAGCCGCAACAAGTACGAGGTCGACCACGGAACCGGGCGGATCCGGCTGGACCGCACGCTGTTCACCTCAACGCAATATCCGGCCGACTACGGCTACATCGAGGACACCCTGGGGCTGGACGGCGACCCGCTCGATGCGCTGGTGATCTTGCAGGGCGACCCGCTCTTCCCCGGCGTGCTGGTGCGCTGCCGGGCGATCGGCATGTACCGGATGACCGATGAGAAAGGTCCGGACGACAAGGTGCTCTGCGTGCCGAACACCGACCCGCGCCTGGAGCACCTGCGCGACATCCATCACGTTCCGGAGTTCGACCGGCTGGAGATCTCGCACTTCTTCGCCGTCTACAAAGAGCTGGAGCCGGGCAAGAGCGTCGAGGGCGCCACGTGGGTCGGCCGGGTCGAGGCAGAGGCGGAGATCGACCGGTCCCGCAAGCGGCTGACTGACTCGCACTGAACCTGTCGATTCTGCTTCTGCGCGTTCGTCATCCCAGACGACAACGCACGGACATCGATCTTGGGAGAACGTCATGCCTGAGTACCTGGTCCTGATCTACGAGGACGAGCGGCAGTGGGAATCGATCAGCCCGGACGACTGGGCACAGGCGATGCAGGCGCACAGCGACTTCGCCGAGAAGGCGGTCGCCGGTGGCGCGAAGATCGTCAACACCCGGCCCTTGGAGCCGACGCGCGCGACTACTTCCTTCCGCGAGGGCCTGATCACCGAGGGCCCGTTCGTCGAGACCGCTGAGCAGCTCGGCGGTTACTACCTGGTGGAGGCGCGCGATCTCGACCACGCGCTGGAGGTCGGCGCGATGGCGCCGGCCCGCAACGGCCACGTCGAAGTACGCCCGATCGCAGATCTCGACTAGCCGCCGAGCAACCCGGACTCGTAACCCGCGGCCACTGCAGCGGCCCGGTCGCTGACGCCGAGCTTGGCGTAGATGTGCACGAGGTGTGTTTTCACCGTCGCCTCGCTGACGAACAGCTCGCGGGCGGCATCGCGGTTGGTGGTTCCGCGCGCGACGAGACGCAGCACATCGATCTCGCGCGGGCTCAGTGTTGCCTGCTTCGGGTCCCGGACCTGGCCGAGCAGCCGCTCGGCCACCGAGGAGGCCAGCACCGTCTCGCCACGATGCGCGGCACGCACCGCCCGGAGCAACTCTTCGCCCGACGCGTCCTTGAGCAGGTAACCGGTGGCGCCGGCTTCCACTGCGGCGACGACATCGGCGTCGGTGTCGAACGTGGTGAGCACCAGAACCGGGGTGTGCTGCCCGGCCGCTCGCAGCGCCCGGATGGTCTCCGCCCCGCCGAGATCCGGCATCCGCAAATCCATCAGCACGACGTCGGGATCCAGCGCGGGCACCAGCGCCAGCGCGTTCCGGCCGCCGGATGCCGTGCCCACCACCTCGATGCCGGGCTCGTCGGCGAACAGCCCGCTCAGCCCGTCCCGCACGATCGGGTGGTCGTCGACGATCAACAGGCGGATGGGCGCTGCGCTCATCGGTGCGTCCTGCGCCGCCACATTGCGCTCATGCTGCCAGCACAGCGGGTACCCGAGCGTTCAGCACAGTGCCCTGCCCCGGCGTGCTCTCCACCTCGAGCTCACCGCCGACCCGCTGCAGCCGCAACCGCATGCCCTCCAGCCCGAACCCGCCGGCGGCATGCGGGCGCCGCGGTGCGGCGACGTCGAAGCCGATGCCGTCGTCCTGGACGTCGAGCAGCACGACGTCCTCCATGTACGACAGGGTGACCGCGACCTTCTCCGCCGTGGCGTGCCGCACGATGTTGGCCAGCGCCTCCTGCATCACTCGCAGCAGGGTGACTTCCAGATCCGGAAGCAGCCGCACCGGCAGTCCGGTGGTCTCCACCCGGGCCGGCACGGCGGATCTCTCCGACCAGTCGCTGACCGCCCGGCTGATCGCTTCCGGCAACGGGGTGCCCTCCAATGCCTCCGGACGCAGCGCGTTCACCGATCGGCGCGCTTCGCGCAGGCTGCTCTGCGCCAGTTGCCGAGCGGAGGCATGATGGCGGGTCCGCTCGGCTGCCGTCATCCCCTCGCGGCCAGCTGCGTCGAGTTGCCGGATGATGCCGGTGAGGCCCTGCGCCAAGGTGTCGTGGATCTCGCCGGCCATCCGGGCCCGCTCGTCGAGCATGCCGGCTTCGCGGGCTTGGGCCAGCAGTTGCGCCTGCAGGCCGGTGTTCTCCCGCAGTGCCGACTCGAGGTGTTCGTTCGTCGCAGCCAGCTCATTGATCATCGTCTGCCGCTCGGCGCTCTGCGTGGCTGTCATCGTCCCGATGACGGTGAACGCGCAGGCGAGGACGCCGTTGATGGCCGCAACCGCGACGTAGGTGGCGATCGAACCCGCCGTGCCGTCCGGGTAGCCGCCGACCTGGGATGCGGCGACGATCGCGGCATTGGCCACCACGGCCAGCGCCATCCACGGCATGACGAACAGCCGGGCCGCATCGACGTAACCCAGCCACGCCGGCAGTGCGTACCACGGGTTCAGCCCGATGAGCACGCCGCACAGCGCCCATCGGACCACCCAGAACACCACCCGGCGGGACATCGCTGCCCGCTCCAGTTCCAGGCCGCCGTCCCGCCACGCCGTCCAGCCAAGCAGCACCACCGCGAGGGCGACGGACAGTTCGAACCGGCCGGCCGAGCCGTAGCCCTGGGACGTGATGAGTGCAGCCAAGCCGATCGACATGGTGACGAGTGCGAACGGAGCGACCCGGAAAAAGCGACGGATGCCGCGCTCCCACTGCGGATTGCCGGAGAGCACATGGATCATCGCCACGGCTGCACGCTCACGCCGGTGATCGTCTCGGGATCATGCTCGCTCCGCAAGCGTCGCTCGGGATCATGCTCGCTCCGCAAGCGTCGCTCGGGATCATGCTCGCTCCGCAAGCGTCGCTCGGGATCATGCTCGCTCCGCAAGCGTCGCTCGGGATCATGCTCGCTCCGCAAGCGTCGCTCATTCCCAGCGGAACAACCGCACGGCCAACGCACTGAACCCGACTGCATAGGCGGCCAGCACGCCCAGTTGCAGCGCGCCGGGGAAATGCCCGCCGGTCGCGTCCTGCATGGCCTGCACCGTTGCACCGAGCGGGGTGTAGTCGCTGATGTGGCGCAGCACCGGCGGCATCTGCGCCCGCGGCAGCCACAACCCGGCGAAGAACATCATCGGGAAGAACAGCACGGCGCCGGCCGCGTTCGCGATCTTGGCCGACGGCGCCACCGCGGCCACGAAGACGCCGATTCCGAGCAACGCCGCGGCAGCGAGCACGTAAGTGACGACGTAGCCGCCGAACTGCTTCGGCAGTGCTACCTGATACCCGATCCGGGCGACGACGAGCAGCACGATGCTGGTGATTGCACCCGCGCAGAAGTGCAGGAGTACCTGGATGCGCAGCAGCGCTACCGGCGAGACCGGCGTGGTGGCCAACCGTCGCAGTACCCCACGTTCGCGGTAGGTGCCGAGCACCGGCGGCAACCCGTTCAACGCGAGCATCGCCATCGAGAAGACGGTGATGATCGGCAGGTACGCGCTGAAGTAGCTCAGCCCGTGCAACTCCTTCGCCGGGTCGCGGGTGGCCGGGAAGGCGCCCAGCACAACGATCGCGATCAGCGGCGCAAGCATGCCCCACACCAAGCCGATCGGGTCGCGCCGGAACAGGGTCGCCTCGGTGCGGGCCAGCCGGGTGCGGCGGCGGGGGCTGACGGTGGGCAGCACTGCGGTACTCATGAGCGGTCCTTCGCGGCAGAGGTGAGGGCGACGAATGCGTCGTCGAGGGTGGCCTGGTCGACGCGCAGGGAGCGCGCGACGACGCCCTGCTGGGCGAGCCAGCCGGTGACCGAAGCGACCATCGCGTCATCGCCGATGACGCTGAGCGTTCCGCCGTGCCCGGCCACCTCGGTGACGCCCGGCAGAGCACGTAGCGCGTCCTCGTCGATCGGCCGCGACGGGACGAAGCGCAGGTGCTGCGGTGCGTCGACGCGCTGGGCCAGCCCATCTGGCGTGTCCAGCGCGACGACCTTGCCGGAGTCGATCACGGCGACCCGGTCGCAGAGCCGCTCGGCCTCCTCCATGAAGTGGGTGACCAGCAGAATCGTCACCCCGCGGGCCCGTGCGTCCTCGATCAACTGCCAGGTCTCCCGGCGTGCGGCCGGATCGAGCCCGGTGGTCAGTTCGTCGAGAATGGCGACCCGGGGGTTGCCGATCAGCGCGAGCGCGATGGACAGCCGTTGCCGCTGGCCACCGGACAACCGGCGAAAGACAGTCCGGCGCGCAGCAGAGAGGCCGAGGCGTTCCATCAGCTCGCGCCAGTCGGCGGGATGCTCGTAGAACGAGCTGTACAGCTCGAGCGCCTCGGCGACGCGCAGCCGGTCGGGGAACTGGCTGTCCTGCAGCTGCACACCGAGGATGCGGTGCAGCGCGGCGGCATCACGCTGCGGATCCAGCCCGTGCACCCGGATCGTTCCGCCGTCCGGGCGGCGCAACCCGGAGATGCATTCCGCGGTGGTGGTCTTGCCCGCGCCGTTCGGCCCGAGGATCCCGAAGATCTCGCCTTCTTCGACCTGCAGCGACACATCGTCGACGACGGTGCGCCGCCCGTACCGCTTCACTAGGTGGTCGACGTGCACGACCGGCATCGGTATTGCCCTTCTGAGTCAGTGGATTCGACCCGGTCAGCATCCGATGAGACCGTCGCGTGCCGCATCGGCCGCATGGTCAGCAGTTCTCGCACTGCGGTGGATACCCCCATCCACCGATCGGTTGATGGGGCGTGGCCGGCCGAGCGAACTGGGCGGCCGGCGCCTCAGTCGACCGGGGTGATCCGAACCGGCCGGTGCACCAGGAACGCCGCCGGACCGGCCGCGTGGCAGGTCAGCTTGGCCGGCTCGGACCGCTCGACCACGACGGACACGTCGACCACGCCGTGCGGAGTGTCCAGCCGGACCGTGATCGGCTCGCCGTCGGTGCGGCGCAGCCCGATCACTCGGACCTCCCCCACCTTGCGCAGCGCGAGCTGCTCGTGGGCGAACGCCATCGCCGCCTGCGCCGCCGGGACGAAGCCCACCCGGCCGCGCAGCAGCGCCCCGACCACTTCGCCCGCCTCTGCGGCGTCGATGAATTCCTGCGCGGCGAACGGCAGCACCCGGCCGTAGAGCAACCCGGTCGGCAGCACCAGCACGTTGGCGGCGAACCGTTCGCCGCCCACATGGCTGCACTCCCAGACCCGTCCGGGACGCAGTCGGGTCAGCGCGTCAGCTACGGGGCGCCCGCGCAGCGCGCAGCAGGTGTCGTGCCGGCTGTGCGCGCACACCAGGAAGGTGGGCGCCGTCTCGGCTGTACCGGCCGATCCGTCCAGCGGCAGGTCGAGCAGCTCGGCCTCGGCGGTGTAGGTGCCCCAGCGCTGCTCCTCGACGCCGGCCCGGCAGTTCACCAGCGCCCACTTGCGCAGCGCCCCCTTCGGTGTGCGGCCGAACCGGCGCACCGCGAGGGTCCGGATGCCGGCCACCGAGGCGCGCTGTTCCAGGTCCGTGGCGACGGCACGGTCGAAGCGCGATTCCCGTAGGCCGGCCGAACCCCATGGCCCCGGCTGCTCGACGAGCAGGATGCGTCCGGCCGGGAAGGCCGTGCCGAGCATCGCGTCGCCACGGAGTTGGGCGCGCAACGCGCACCGTTCCAGGGTCTCGCGTGGGTGCGGGTGGGTCACTGGCCGGCGGTGAGCACTAATCGGCCGGGACGACGACGGCTTCGCGCACCAGCTGCCGAGCCAGTACGAGCTGTTCCTCGGCGTCCAGTCCGGGGAGCTGCTCCGGAGTGAACGGCTCGCCGGCCAACACCAGCTTCACGGCGGTCTCGACGGTCGGCGGCATGCTGACCGTCTTGTCCAGCACGCGCAGCTGCACGCCGGCACCGTTGCTGCTGAGCGTGTGGCGCAGGCCGGCGCGCAGCCGCAACGGAGTGTGCGGGGTCAACGCGGCAAGCAAGTGTGCATGCGCGAGCGGAGCGATCGGTTCCGGCCGGGTGGCCGCGGCCAGCGTCGCTCCCAGACCGGAGGCGACGCGCGCGGTGAGCTCGTCGCCACCGGTGTGCAGCAGGTCGGTCAACGCTGCCAGGGTGTTGCGCAGCTGCGGGGCCAGCGTCGCGGGATCGGACAGGTCGACCGCGGCCGGCAAGGAGCCGCGCAGCCGCGGGTCGTCCTTGGCCGCGGTGAGGAGCTGATCGATCAGCGCTGCGCGGGTGATCGGGTGGATGCCGACCGTGAGGTGGATGGACAACTCCCCGCGCGCCACGGCGGAATGCAGATAGCCGCGCGGCAGGTAGAGGGCGTCGCCGGGGGAGAGCTCGGTGTCGATGAGCGGCGGCTCCTCGGCCCGGCGGGCAACCGCATCGCGGTGCTTCTCCCAGGGCTGGTCGACCAACGGATCAGCGAGCACCGGCTCGTGGATGCGCCAGTGCTTGCGCCCGGCGACCTGCAGCACGAACACGTCGTGGGTGTCGTAGTGCGCGGCAAAACCCTGGTTCTGCGGCGGGGTGATGTAAGCGTTGATCTGCACCGGATGGCCCAGCTCGGCCGCCAGGGCCGAGCCGAACTGCACCAGCGGCGGCCAGGTGCGGTGCAATGCCTGCAGGACCAGCGTCGCGCCGTCGGCGATGAGCTGCAGCACCTTGTCATCGGCCACCTGGTCGGTGATGGTCGCGCCGGTGCCGCCACCGCGGGTGTACCGCGCCGGCGGCAGCAGGCCGCCTTCCTTGGCCATGCGCAGGAACGGAGTACGCAGCCCTCGGCGGGAGATCAGCTCATCGACCGCTGCGGAGTCCAGCAAGTCGGTGAACCCGTCGACCGGCAACTCGGCGGCCGTGCGCAGCAGGGGGCGCGCGCTCCAGTACTCCCGGGCGAACTGCTCGGCAGGCAATCCGGTGGCCCGGGCGACTGCCGACGGGCCAGCAGCGGACCGGGGGTGCCGGACCTCTCGGTCCGGCACCCCCGGGTCTGCGGTCACATCAACCATGCAGTGTCGTGTTCAGCTGGCGCCGCCATCGGCGCCGCCGTCGTGCTCACCGGGCGCGCCATCGGCGCCCCCGTCCGCGGGACCCTCGGCGCCACCATCAGCACCACCGTCGGCACCGCCATCCTCCGTACCCGGAGCGCCGGCGGCGCCGCCGTCCGCGGGGCCCTCGGCGCCGCCATCAGCACCACCGTCGTGCTGGCCGGGCGTGCCGTCCGCGCCGCCGTCAGCTGGGCCTTCGGTCTCGTCCGTGCTGAATCCGTCGTCGGTTACGCTCATCGTTCCTCCTGGATCAGGGCGTGCGCCAGCGAACTCGCCGAGCGCAGTTGGACGCGGCGGGGGTTCCACCGGTGCTCACCGTAGCGACCCGCCGAACCCGGCCACAAGCACCTCGGTCGGCCTTCCGGTCAGGCGTTACCGAGCGGACCGGGCAGCGTCGGTGGCGCCAACGGCGGCGGCGCCGACGGGTCCGGGGCGGGGGTCGGCAGCGGCTGTGGCGGGGCTTGCGGATCAGCCGGGCTCGGGTTCGGTGTCGGGGTCGGTGGCGGACCAGGCCGCGGTGGAGCGGGACTCGGCGGGACCAGCGGGTCCGGATCGGCGGGCGGCGTGGTGCCTGGATCGGGCTCGACAGGTGGGATCGTCATGACGCACCTCCGCGTCCACTATCTCATTGCCGGGTCAGCACGGTCGATGTGTCGCCCGACGACGGAAGTTTCCCGGCGCGGCGATGAGTTCGGGGAGCTGCAGCGGTCAGTACGCACATAGCCACCGACGACAGGAGCACGTCATGCCCCGGATCACGCCCAACCTCTGGTTCGACACCGAGAGCCAAGAGGCCGCCGAGTACTACGTCTCGGTGTTCCCGAACTCGAAGATCACCAACATCGTCAACTACCCCGAGGGAGCGCCACGTCCTGCCGGCACGGTCATGATCGTCGAGTTCGTGCTGGACGGGCAGGAGTACACCGCCATCAACGGCGGCCCGGAATTCACCTTCGACGAGGCGATTTCATTCCTGATCGACTGCGCCGATCAGGACGAGGTCGACTACTACTGGTCGACGCTGTCCGAAGGCGGCGAGGAGGGCCCGTGCGGATGGCTGAAGGACAAGTACGGACTGTCCTGGCAGGTGATCCCGGCGGAGATGGCACAGGTGCTGAGTGACCCGGATGAGAAGCGGGCGCAGCGGGCCGTCAAGGCCATGTTCGGGATGAAGAAGATCGACCTCGCCGCACTCAAGGCGGCCGCGGACCGCGAGGAGTAGCGCGGTCTAGACCGGCTTGCGGGCGCGGTGCAGCGCGACGATGCCGCCGGTCAGGTTGCGCCACTGCACCTCGGCCCAGCCGTTCGCCGCGACGATGCGAGCCAGTTCGGCCTGCGCGGGCCAGCGCCGGATCGATTCGGCGAGATAGACGTAGGCGTCCGGGTTGCTCGCCACCCGGCGGGCGATCCACGGCAGCGCGCGCATCAGATAACGCAGGTAGATGTGCCGGAACGGCGCGAATACGGGCCGGCTGAATTCACACACCACCAGTACCCCGCCCGGCCGGGTGACCCTGGCCAGCTCGCGCAGCGCCAGTCCGACGTCGTTGACGTTGCGCAGCCCGAAGCTGATGCTGGCCGAGTCGAAGGAGTTGTCGGCGAACGGCAGGGCCAGTGCGTCGCCGGCGACGAACGGCAACCAGCTGCGTTCCTTGCGCTTCTTGCCGGACTGCAGCATGCCGATGGAGAAGTCACAGGCCACCGGGGTGACGCCGGCTAGCGCCAGCTCGGCGGTGGACACGCCGGTGCCGGCGGCCAGGTCGAGCACCCATTGGCCCGGCTGCAGCTCCAGTGAGCGCCGGGTGCGCCGGCGCCACCGCCGATCCTGGCCGAGCGACAGCACCGAGTTGGTCAGGTCGTATCGCTTGGCGACCCCGTCGAACATGTTGGCGACGTCGCGCGGAGACTTGTCCAGACCGGCGACGGAGGCGCCGGTCTGGGTCGCGGACGTCTCGGGGGCGGGGTTCATCTCCCGTTCAGTGTCTCGCATCCCGATGTGGGTCCGACACCGGCCGCGGCTCGGAGTGTGTCGAGCGTCTACGTGACCCGGGCACTCCCGCCATCGTTGCCACTATGTACCGGCCGCACGCACCGGCCGGCAGCCACAACCAGGAGGCACCGCATGGCCGCGTATCAGACCATCGTCGTCGGCACGGACGGCTCGGAGACGTCGCTACGCGCCGTCGATCGTGCCGGTGCCCTCGCGGCGGACGCGCAGGCGACCCTGCTGATCGTGTGCGCCTACGAGCCGGCCAGTGCGAAGGATGTCGCGGCGGCCCAGGACACGCTACGTGGCGAGGGGTATCGGATCGTCGGTTCGGCGCCGGCCGAAGAAAACCTGCAGGCAGGTCGGGACCGCGCCCGGGCCAGCGGCGCGATGAAGATCGAGACCGTGGCCGAGCCCGGTGTGGCGACCAGCGTGCTGCGCGACGTGGCCAAAGAGCGCGGCGCCGATTTGCTGGTCGTCGGCAACCGTGGGCTCAACTCGATCAGCGGCCGGATCCTCGGCTCGGTGCCCCTCGACGTCGCTCGCCGCGCGGGCATCGACGTGCTGGTGGTGCACACCACCTGATGCGCCGCGCTCATGAGTAGCCGGCCGCCGCGGGACGAGCCGATCGATCCCGACGCCGGCGCCCAGCGTGCCGACGACGGCGACGCACTGCTCGCCGGCGTGCTGACCAACCTCCAGCACGAGATCGAGCGAGTGTTGTTGGGCAGCGATCGCCGGCTGACGAAGGCCGAGGCGACGGCGGCCGCCGGCGTCTCGATCGAGGTGGCCGACGAGCTCTGGCGCGCGCTGGGCTTCCCCACCGTCCCGGCCGGTGCTGAGGTCTTCACTGCCGGCGACGTGCGCGCGCTGCGCATCGTCCAGGAACTGGTCGCCACTCAGGTGCTGCATCCCGACGAGCTCAGCTCGGTGACGCGGATGATGGGCCAGACGATGTCCCGCCTTGCCGACTGGCAGGGCCGGCTGTTCGCCGAGCGCCTCCGCAGCTCTGCGCAGCCGGTGCCGGACGGCGATCCGGTCCGCTTTCTGTCCAGGTTGGTGGAGCTGCTCAGCGAGGTCCAGGAGCTGGTCTGGCGCCGGCATCTCGCGGCTCTGGTGCCCAGGTTCATCGGCGAGCTCAACGCAGCCGGCGCGGGCGCGCAGAGCCGGGCGTTGGCGGTCGGTTTCGCCGACATGACTGGCTACACCAGCCTCACCCGACGGGTCAGCGCGCGCACGCTGACCGAGATCCTCGAGACGTTCGAGTCGATCGCTTCGGACTTGGCTGCTGAGAACGGCGGCCGGATCGTCAAGACCCTCGGCGACGAGGTGATGTTCGTGGCCGATACGGCGGCTGACGCCGCCGAGATCGCGCTGTCCTTGTTGGACCGCGCCGAGGGCGACAAGCGGATGCCCTCACTGCGCACCGGGCTCGCCGCGGGCGAGGTGCTCACCCGGTTCGGTGACGTGTACGGGCCGGTGGTGAACATCGCCAGCCGGCTGACGACCGTGGCCAAGCCGGGCTCGGTCCTCGTCGATCGCATGATGGCCAGCGCTCTGGAGGCCGACGGCAGGTACTCGGTGCGACCGACCCGTCGAGCATCGGTCCAGGGCTACAGCCGGCTGCACCCCTACCTGCTGCGCCGGGCCGCATCGCCCGCCTCGTAGTGTCGTCGCAATGACTGACGACGCAGCGCTGGCGGCCGAGTTGGTGCGCGATGCCGGCCGGCTGGCCCAGCAGATGCGCCGCCGCGGTGTAGCGATCGATCGCAAGACGTCGGTCTCGGACATCGTCACCGACGCCGACCACGCTGCCGAGAAACTGATCGTCGAACGGCTGCATGCCGAGCGCCCGGACGACGGCATCGTCGGTGAGGAGGGCACCCGGGAAGCCGGCGCGCGCACCTGGTTGCTCGACCCGATCGACGGCACCTACAACTACGCGTCCGGGATCCCGTTCTGGTGCTCGGCAGTGGCCCTGGTGGATGCGGACGGGCCGGTGCTCGGTGCCGTGCACATCCCGGAGTCGGACGAGCTGTGGGTGGGTGGCCGCGGTCTGCCCACTACCTGCAACGGCATACCAACCGAACTGCTGCGCGACCGTTCGCTCGACGAGGTGTCGGTGTGCAGCTACTTGCATCCGGAGACGATTCCGTCCCGCGAGATGCGCGAGCCGCTGTTACGGATGATCCGGCCCGCCGCCACCGTGCGGATGTTCGGGTCAGGGTCGGTCGAGCTGGCCTGGATCGCCGGTGGGCGCATCGGCGCATTTGCGCAGTACGACTGCCAGGACTGGGACTGGTATCCCGGTCAGGCCCTCGTGCTCGGCGCCGGCGGCGCTGCCCGGGTGGTGGAACACGGTGGCCATCACTGGCATCTCGCCGGCAACCGCCGCACCGTCGACGACCTCGCTGCCGCCCTCAACGCCTGACGCGCTACCGGCCGCGGTTGCGCTGCCGATCGCGGCCGCGGTGGTCGTCGTGGCCGCCCAGGCCGCCGTAGACGACGGCGCCGGCAGCCGGGATCAGCAGGAACCACCACCACTGCTTGGTGATGAGGAACAGCGCCAGCGCGAGGAACGGGCTGACCGCCACGAACGTCGCGCCGGCTCGACCGCCGAGCGCTCCGCCATGCTCTTGGCGAGCCACCTCGGTAGCCGAGATCTGGGCCGGAACCATCGTGGACAGCGAGCGGGCCGGCGGTGCGTTGGGCCCGGGCCGGGGTTCGGGCAGGTCGGTGAACAGCGGGGTGATCTCCCCCCAGGTGCGAGCGACATAGATCTTCGCCGAGCGCTCGCCGTACTCCTCGGCGTCGATCCGGCCGGCCGACATGTGCTCGTCGAGTGCCTGCAAGGCGGCGTCCCGCTCGGTCTTGCCGATCCGGATGGCATCCTGGCCCGGTTGCGTCGCTGCGCCCTCGTCGTCGGTCATCTCATCCTCGCCCGTCTGCGGAGGTGTCTTCGCCGGACAGTTCGGCGTCCATTTCGGCGGTGCGCGCCTTACGGGCGGCGAATTGCTCGTGGAAGCCCTCGGCCAACCTGGCCCGCGGCTTGGCCAGCAACACGTAGGACAGCGGCAGCGACAGCAGCGCGGCGATCGCCGCGGCGAGCAGCCCGTTCACCCCGACCAACCAGAGCACCCCGAAGAGCACCGCGAACAGCGCGATCCGCAGCGCGGTGTAGATCCACAGCGCGGCGAGCGGATGGGTCGAGGTGCGGGGCACCCGCCCAGCCTACGAGAGGTGTCGACTCGCGGCCGGGTTCGGCCCGACCCGCGGCTCAGTCAGGGTCGCGGCGCTTCCGGCAGCGGATATGCCCGGCCCTCGAACTTCGTCGAGAGCACCACGGTGGTCCGGGTGCGGGCCACGCCGCGGATCCGGTTGAGCGTGCCGATCATCCGTTCCAGGCCGCCTACATCGGCGACGCGGATCTTGACGACATAGGACTCCTCGCCGGCGACGAACCAGCAGTCCTCGACCTCGGGCACGTCACGCAGTTCGGTGGCCACCCGGACCTCGTCGGCGTTCTCGTTGAGGAAGACGCCGATGAGCGCAGCCATCGAGTAGCCCAGCGCCTCCGGGGTGACCGTGGCGTGATAGCCGGTGATGACACCGGAGGCTTCCAGCTTGCCGACCCGCTCGTGCACGCTCGGTGCGGACAGGCCCACCTGCCGGGCCAGCTCGGCGTACGTCGCGCGCCCGTTCGCGCGCAATGCATCCACCAGGGCCCGGTCCACCGCATCCACCCGGGAAGGCTATCGGCCCGGCGCCGGCCCGGCCGCCCGGCCGAGTGCCCGGCCCCGTGCTCACGGTCCTGCGCTGCTCGCGCGCGCCAGATCAGGTGCCGCTCCGCCGACGGTATGACAGCGCGGTCGTCTAGCTCTACTTGTTGGTGCCTTGCGACACCGAGCCCTGCAACTGGCGCTGGAAGACCAGATACACCACGAGCACCGGCAGCACCGTTATGACGACGGCGGCGAACAGCGCACCGAAGTCGACCGAGTAGCCCGCTTGGGAGTTGTATGCAGCCAGACCCTGGGTCAGCACCGACCGGCGGATGTCGGTGTTCAAGGCGATCGGCAGCAGGTACTGGTTCCACAGGCCGACGAAGTTCAGGATCGCCACGGTGGCCAGACCCGGTTTGGCCATCGGCAACATGATCGAGAAGAACGTGCGCCACTCCCCTGCGCCGTCGATGGCCGCCGCCTCCGCGATGGAGTTGGACAGGCTCTTGAAGAACGAGAACATGAAGAACACGGTGAACGGCAGCGAGAACGCGCCGTAGGTGAGGATCAACCCGGGCAGGGTGTTCAGCAGGCTCAGCTGACGCAGGATGAAGAACAACGGGACGATGGCCAGGAAGATCGGGAAGGTCAGCCCCGCCAGCATGAAGTAGTAGACGATCCGGCTGCCCGGGAACGGGAAGCGGGCCAGCACGTAGGCGCACATCGATCCGAACACCATCGTCACGATCAGGCCGCCGAACACGACGATGAGGGAGTTCACGAAGTACGTGCCGATGTGCGCCGTCGACCAGGCATTGACGTAGTTCTTGAAGTTCCAATGCTTGGGCAGCGCGAACGGTGAGGCGAAGATCTCGCGTGATGTCTTGAACGACGACATCAACGTCCACAGCATCGGCAACACGACGAGCAGTGACCAGATGGACAGCACGGTGTGCGAGAAGGCGCCGACAGCGCGGTCGCCGGCGGTCATCTCCGGGCCGGATCCAGTTTCCCGCTCGACCGACTGTCCGACCCGCTCGCGCGCGGTCTCCGCTCTGGTGTCAGTCACTCAGCCACCTCGTTCGTGCCGCCGGTGAGTCGGTTCACCGCAAAGACAACAGCGGCGAACAGCAGCGTGATGATCGCGACGATGACGCCCATCGCGCAGGCATAGCCGAACTGCTGCTTGACGAAGGCGGTGGCGAACAATCGCTGGGTGATCACCAGCGTGGAGTTGTTGGGGCCACCAGCGGGGTTCAGCGCAGCCATGTAGACGAAGGCGTCCAAGGCGACAATCCCCATGTAGATCACGCCGGTCTGCACGTTGTCGCGAATCATGGGGATGGTGATCGACACCGCGGTACGGAATCGTCCGGCCCCGTCGATACGAACCGACTCGTAGATCTCCGCCGGCACACCCTTGATCGCCGCGACGAACAGCACCATGTAGAAGCCGACCAGGCTCCACACGATGACGAACATCGTCGCGATCATCGCGGTCTTCTCTTCACCCAGCCAGGCGTAGGACTTGAACCCACTGAAACCGATCCGCGTCAGCGTGCCGTTCAGCAGACCTGCGCTCGGGTCGTAGATCTGGTTCCACATGATGCCGATGGCGATAGCCGGGATCACGTAGGGGAAGAACGACACGACGCGGTACACGCTCGAGTTGCGCAGACCTCGCACCGGCCCCGTACTCGGCCCACCCACCGTCACCAGCGACGCGAAGAACAACGCGATCGCGATCGTGACGACGGGCAGCACGATCGCCAGCGTGACGCTGTTGCGCACCGCCCTGCGGAAGACCTCGTCATGCAGCAGGTTCGAGTAGTTCTTGAAGCCCACGAAGTTCTTCGCCGACTCGAAGCCCTTCCAGTCGGTCAGCGAGTAGTAGAAGGCCTGCGCGAACGGTGAGATAACCAGCACGACGTACCCCACCACGGGCACGATGAGGAACACGAAGAAGAAGCTGATCTTGTCGAAGGTCAGGTCCTTCCGGCTCCACCGCCGACGCGCAACCTTCCGTTCGCGCGTCGGCGGCGGCGTGGTGATGCCGGCGGTCATGGGTTCCCCGCGGAGTTGATCGCGCCACGAAGACGCGACAAGCAAGCGACGGCGCGGGGGCGAAGAACTTCGTGGGGGGAACTCATTTAACTTCGATCTTCTTTACCGACGGGTCCTTACGCACCTTGTCGACGATGGACTGCATGCCGTCGGTCAACGTCTTCACGCTGGATCCACCGGACAGGAACGTGTTCCACAACACCAGCAGGTCGTCGTTGACCCCGTAGTAGTCGACGAAACCCCAGGTGAACACGTTCGACCCGGCGTCGGACAGCAGCTTCAGCTGCGACTTCAGCGCGGTGGAGCCGAACCCGTCCGCCGGCACGGTGTCCTTGACGATCGTCGGCGAGTGGGTCACCTTGGCGAAGTTCGCCGCAGCCTCCTGGGAGAGCATCGCGCGGAGGAACTCCTTGCCGCCGGCAGAGTTCTTGCCCTGCGACGGCACGATGAACTGCTCTCCGGCCGCACTGTGCAGAGCGGTGAGCGGCAGCTTCGAGTTGGACGTCACCGTCGGCTCGGCCGCTCCGGTCATCTCGAACCCGGACTTGGTCTGGGTCTTCATCTCGTTCTCGATCCACGACCCGGACGGGTAGAGGATTGCCTGCTGCGAGTCGCTCCACTGCGCCTGGGCCGCGGTGAACTGGGTGCCCGCGCCGCCCGGCTTGAAGTAACCGGCATCGATGATCTTCTTCATCCCGTTCAGCACCTGCTGCATCGGGTCGGAGCGGAAGCAGTCTGCCTTGATGTTGTCGAGGGCCAGGCGCACGTCGTCGCCACCCTCCTTGATCGCCGACGCGATGGCCATCGTCAGGTAATAGGTGGCGGCTTCCTTGCCCCATACGAACAGGTACTTGCCCTTGCTCTTGGCCCGGCCGCCCAGGTCGTAGGCCTCGTCCCAGGTCTTGGGCACCTGCCAGCCGTTCTGCTGGAACAGCGACTGGGAGTACCACATGCCGTACACGGTCAGGACGTAGTTGAGCACGGCGAACTTGCCGTCGTAGGTGCCCGGGGCCATCACGTTCGGGTAGAGCGTGTCCTTGATGACCTTGCCCTCGTAGTTCTTGGCGTTGACCACCGAGTTCAGGTCCTCGAGCTGGTCGAGCACACCGGCAATACCGATGTTGCCCTTGCCCGAGTCGTCGATGACGTCCGGCGGGTTGCCGCCGACGAAGCGCGGCTGCAGTGACTGGGCCAGGTTCGTGGCCGGGCTGACCTTGACCTTCACCCCGAGGCTGCTCTGCTTCTTCTCCACGACCGTGCCGGCGAACTGCGTGTAGGCGACGCCGTAGCCGCCGTTGAAGATCACGGCATCGACCGTGGAGTTCTTCGCCACGCCGAAGGGGTTGTCCGCCGTGACCTTGCCGGTGTCCTTCTTCTTGTCCTTGCTCCCACCGCCGGCGCAGGAGGCCAGCGCTCCTCCCAGCGGCACCAGGGCCGCCGCGGCCGCCGTGCCGCGCAAGAAGTTTCGGCGGTTCAGGTCGAGCCCGGTGCGTGGTTCGTTCATTGCTTTCCTCCGAGGTGGGTCATGCCGACCGGCGGATGCGGCCGGTGTAGCGAGCTTCCAGTGCGGTGTTGTGTGCGTCGCCTTCGGGAATGTTGGCGGAAAGATAGACCAGTAGTTCGTCTCCGGACGCGATCTGCCGGCGCAGTACCTCGGCGATGATCATCTGCGCGAGCAGCGCAGCGGTGATCGAGGAGATGCCACAGGCGAAGCCGCCGTCGGGCAGCGGCAGCACCGCATCACCGAAGGGCGCACCGTTGTCGAGGACCACGGTGGCGATGTCCTTCAGTTTCTTGCCGGACGGGTGTCGGGATTCCACCACATCGGTGTGCGCCGCGGACGTGATCGCGATGATCGGGTGGCCGGCATCAGCGACGATCGACGCGAACTCCACGACGGAGCCGTTGATGCCGGAGTTGGACGCGATCACCAACACGTCATCCGGGCCGATCGGCGCCAGGTCGTAGATTTCCTGGGCGATCGCCGGGTCACGCTCCAGCTTGTCGTCGCGCAGCTGCTGCGGGGTCCGGTCGCCGTACATCACCACGTCGCGCAGGCTGATCATGTTCGTCGGGATGAGCCCGCCGGCGCGACCCGCGATCTCCATCGCCAAGGCCTGGGAGTGCCCGGAACCGAAGGCATGCACCACCCCGCCGCTGCGGACCGCGGTAACGATCAGCTCCGCCGCTGCAGCGATACCCGATTGTTGCGTCGCGGCGACGTAATCGATCCGCTCGCGGGCGACATCGACGAACGCTTGAGCACTGACGCCCGTCTCCGCGACGATCTGATCAGTCATGGGCAGCTCGGTCACCTGGGAGATGATGCACTGGATGTGGGCTCCCGTCCTATGCTTCCAGCCGGCCGGTCCGGGGGATACTCCGTCGGCTGGTCGACCCGCTGCCCCGCCCGGGCACCGGCATTTCTGCGCGCCGCGTCCGCGGCACTGATTGGGTGTCTACACGACCTGCCGAAATTTGTCTATACCACTTTGCCGTGGTCGGCCCTAAGGTAGACGAATCGTGATGCAGCCACTGGTATGCGGGGCCGACCTCGGTGGCACCAGCACCCGGGTCACCACCGCCGACCTGGCCGGAAACCGTCTTGGCGTGGGGCGGGCCGGCGGCGGAAATCCAACGACGCACGGGGTAACAGCGGCGGCCGAATCACTCGCGGCAGCACTGCGCGCTGCGCTGCAGGGGCTCGACCCGGCCCGGGTGGTGGCGCTGGTGCTCGGGCTGGCCGGCGGTGGCGCGCTCGCCGACCCGCGCGCCGCGGCCGGGTACGCCGAGATGCTGCGCTCGATCGGCGTGCTGGCTGCGCCGGTGGTGGTCGGCGACGGGTTGTGCGCCTTCGCGTCGGCGACGCCCGAGCCGGACGGGACGGTGTTGCTGGCCGGTACCGGCGCCGCCGCCGCGCGCATCCGGGATCACGATCTGCGCGAGACTGCCGACGGCCTGGGGTGGCTGCTGGGCGACGAGGGGTCGGCGTACTGGATCGGCCGGGAAGCGCTGCGCGCGGTGCTGGCGGAGGTGGGCGGGGTCGGCGCGCCCTCGATCCTGCGCGCCGAGGTGTGTGGTGCGCTGCTGGGCCGCGCGCCCGGCGACGCCATGCGCGACCGCAACGAGCTGATCAACGCCGCGGCCGCCGGCCCACCGATCCGGCTGGCCACGCTGGCCACCCTCGTCGTGGCCGGTGAACAGCATGGCGACGACGTCTGTGCGGGCATCTGCGACCGTGCCGCCGAGCTGCTCTGCGCGACGGTCAGCGCGGTGCGCGACGCCGACGAGAACACCCCGATCGTCGTCAATGGCGGCGTCGTGCGCTCGGCCGTATCGCCGGTCGGGTCACGGGTTCGCGCGTTGCTCAGCGCCCGGTTCGCCGGACCTGTGCTGGCACCCACGGACGGCACCATCGGGGCGGCGTGGCTCGGCATCAGGGCGGTGGATCCGGGCGGTGACCTCGAGGCAGCGCACCGGCGCCTGCGCGATTCGGCGGAACCGGCGGCAACTCAGTGAGGAGGCACATCAGTACCGCCGACCGTAGGTCCAGGCGGTCGCGTCCTTGCCGAGCTTGCGAGGCCGGCGCCATAGGCCTTGCGCAACTTCCGCTCGGTCCGCTCGTTCATCCCGACCCGACGACGCTGCAACGCCCACGGCGCGACGGCGCGCAGCACCTTGCGCATGGGGTAGTCCAGCTGCGAAATCACCACGATGCCCTCATACCGTGGGAAGAGCGACCACTTGCGCTTGACCGAGCGGATGTCGGCGCTCACCAACGAGAACGAGGCCCCCGACCGGCCGCCCCTGGAGTAGTTCACCTGTTCCACCCGGTGCAGAGCCAGCGGCGGCTCCCAGCCGTGCAGGCCGCGGACCCGCAGCTCCCTGTCATCGAAGACGAGGCGCCCCCGCCAGAGGCTGACGAACCATGGGGCGAACAAGGCAACGACAACCAGCCCGAAGATGCCCAGCGCGACCGTGCCCTGGACGAAGCCGGCGACCGCGATGGCCAGGAAGCCTGCCTCGATCAGCAGGAATGCGATCCGCATCCACAGCTGGGTCTTGATCACGGTGGGTGCCACGGCCGTCATTCAAGCAGCCAGGCCGTCGAGCCAAGGACCGCGACCCGATGACCGAACTACGTCAGGAACTGCTCACCCTGCCAGCTGCCGAGCTGGGCGCGGACAACCCGCTGCCGGCCCTGCGCCCGCTCGGGACGCTGGCCGAGTTGACCAACGTGGACGAGCTGGCCGCTGATATGGCGGAGCGGATCCGGTACGGGCGGTTGCGAACCCTGCTGCCGTATTCCGTTCAGGACGGCTACGGCCGCCCGCGCACCGAGCGCGCCATCGCCACCGTCGTGCTGGAGAACGAGCACCTGCGGGCGACGGTGCTACCGGAATTCGGCGGCCGGCTGTGGTCCTTGGTCGACCGCGCCACCGACCGCGAGTTGCTGTTTTGCAACGGGGTGCTGGCCTTCGCCAACCTCGCCTTGCGCGGGGCTTGGTTCGCCGGTGGGGTGGAATGGAATCTCGGGTCGACGGGGCACAGCACGCTCACCTGCGCGCCCCTGCACGTCGCGCGCGTCGCCACTGCGGACGGCGACCCCGTGCTACGGCTGTGGGAGTGGGAACGCTCCCGCGATCTGGTCTTCCAAGTCGACCTGCGCCTGCCTCCCGGGGCGCGCTGCCTCTACGTCAACGTGCGGGTGCGCAACCCGAACGACGACGCCGAGGTGCCGCTGTACTGGTGGTCGAACATGGCGGTACCGCAGCGCCCGAAGACCCGCGTGCTCGCACCGGCAACCGCCGCCTGGCGGTCCGGCTACACCGGCCGGCTCGAGTATGTAGCAGTCCCGGTACCGGACGACGGGGACGCCAGCTACCCGGCCCAGGCGCCGCGTGCCGCCGACTACTTCTTCGACATCGACCCGTCCCGGCGGCCGTGGATCGCTGCCCTGGACGAACACGGCTACGGCCTGGCGCACACGTCGACGGCGGCGCTGCGCGGCCGCAAGCTGTTCTGTTGGGGCGCCAGCGCCGGCGGCAGGCGTTGGCAGGAATGGCTGACCGGCCCGGACGCGGAGTACGCAGAGATCCAGGCCGGGCTGGCCACCACCCAACTGGAGCACGTCCGGCTCGGCGCCGGTGCGGAGTTGTGCTGGACCGAGGCCTATGGCCCGGTCCAGGTGTCCGAGCCCGCGGCGGAATGGCAGCAGGCGTGCGCGGCGCTGGAGAGTGCCCTGGCCGACGTGGTGACGCCGGCAGAGGTGGATGCGGCACATACGGCGTGGCGCGCTGCGGTGGCCGACACCGAGCCCGCCGAGCTGCTGGCGACCGGCTCGGGATGGGGTGCGCTGGAACTGCGGGCCCGCGCCGCGGACGCGCTGCCCGGAACGCCGTTCGCCGCGCCGACGCGGCCCACGCCGGCAGAGCAGGTCTTCGCGGCACTGCTCGACACCGGGTCCCTGCCATCGCTGGACCCGGCCGAACCGCCGCCGCTGCCGCCGATCACCGAGCACTGGCAGCGCCGCCTCGCCGGCGCCGGATCCGGCTGGCTTGCCCAGCTGTACCGGGGGTTGGCGCTGGCCGCCACCGGTGACGACGCTGCCGCGCGTAGCGCCCTGACCGCCTCGCTGCTCGACCGGCGCACCGCTTGGGCGCTGCATGCATTGGCGCTGCTGCCGGGAGCGGATCGCTGCGGGTTGCTCGCCGAGGCGGTCACGCTGGCTGCGGACTGTGCGCCGCTGCGGCTGGCCCTTGCCGTGGCTCAGCTCGAGGACGGCGACCCGTCCGGCGCGCTCGCCACGCTGGACGGCTTCCCCGGCGACGATCCGCGGTTCGGTCGCAGCTGCCTGCTGCGGGCGCGCGCGCTGGTGGCGGCCGGGGACCTCGACGCCGCGGCTAGTGTCTTTGCTGCCGGGTTCGAGATGGCCGACATCCGCGAGGGGTCCGACGAACTCACCGCAACCTGGCGGGCGGTCGCGGGCGACGCTCCGCTGCCGGCACGGTACGACTTCCGGATGAAGAGCTGAGCCGCGCAGAGGGGTTGTCGATGAAGATCAACATCAACGGCACGGAGTACGACTCCTGGGACGACGTCCCCGCGGAGTTGCGCGGCACTCTGCAGGGCGCGCTGCCGGATGCCAACCACGACGGTGTCCCTGACCTCTTCCAGGGCGGCCCGCTGCCCACCGAGTCGATCGTGCGCAGCTCGACCACGATCGCCATCGGGGACAAGACCTACAACTCCATCGACGAGGTACCCGAGCCGCTGCGCGAGACGCTCCGCCGGTCCGGGTTGTTCGCGCAGCCGGGCAGCGGCCAGGGCAGCGCTCAGCCTGTCGACGCCGGGACCCAACCGGGTCAGCCGCCGGTGTCGCAACCGGTCGCGCAGCCGGCAACCGGCCAGCCGGCATACCCGCCGCAGCCTGCCCAGCTGGCCTACCAAGAACCGCCGCAGATCTCCGGTGGGATGGTCACTCTGAACGGCCAGCCCTACGACCCGAACCAGCCGGAGAAGAAGCGGCACTGGTGGAGTCGCAAGGGCTGACCCAGCCGGCGGGCGATCCGCGGTCCGGCGTCCTACTCTTGGCGGGTGCTCTTCTTCGCCGGTGGTGTACTGGGGTTGCTGGCGGTCGCCTTCTGGTTGTTCGGCGTCTTCGACGCGTTGACTGCGCCGGCCGACAAGGTGCGGGCCATGCAGAAGCCGCTCTGGATCCTGGTCGCCCTCATCGGGCTGGACCTCGGTGCGGTGCTCTGGTTCGTCTTCGGCAGACCTCGGGTCGGTGTGCCCGGTCTGGAGCAGCGGGATCGCCGGTCGGACATGTGGGGCGGTGCCTTCGAGCGGCCGCAACGCCCGTCGTCACGGCCCGGTGCGAAACGACCGATCGCGCCGGATGACGACCCGGAGTTTCTCCGCAGCCTCAACAAGCCGCGGCCCGAGGACGACGTCCCGCCTGGCTGAGTCGCGCGACGCGCTCAGTTCAATCCGGCGTAGCTGTGCAGGCCGGAGATCACGATGTTCACCACAAAGAAGTTGAAGGTCATGGCGGCGAACCCGGCGACGTTGATCCACGCGGCAGCGCGGCCCTTCCAGCCGGCCGTGGCGCGGGCGTGCAGATACGCGGCGTAGACGACCCAGGCGATGAAGGCCCACGTCTCCTTCGGGTCCCATCCCCAGTAACGTCCCCACGCTGCCTCGGCCCAGATCGCGCCGCAGATGACGCCGAAGGTGTAGATCGGGAATGCGAAGGCGACGATCCGGTACGCCGACTTGTCCAATGCCGAGGCGGCCGGAAGCCGATCGCCGATCGACACCGGGAAACGGGTACTGGCGCCGCTGGCCTGCGCCGCGTCGTAGCGGCGGCGGACCAGGAACAGCATGCTGAGCACCGCGGAGACCAGCAGCATTCCCTCGCCGGTGGCGGCCGCGGACACATGGATCGCCAACCAGTAGGACTGCAGCGCGGGCACCAGCGGCTGCGCCTTCGCGTACAGCACGGTGCCGGCCAGGAACATCACGACGATCACCGGGATCATCACGAACAGGCCGAGGTACCGCAGCTGCGGTGCGCGCAGCAGCGTCACCAGCCAGGCAGCGACGGCGACCATGCCGACCACCGCGGAGAACTCGTACATGTTCCCCCACGGCACCCGGTCGACCGCGATACCCCGGATCGACACCGAGGCGACGTGCACCAGGAACCCGATGACGGTCAGCCCGACCGCGGCCCGGCCGATCCACTCGGTACGCCGCGAGCCGTCCTTGCCGCCGCCGTCGTCGACGATCTCGACCAGCGGCGTTGCCGTCTCGCGCCGGCTCGCCGTGCTGTCGCTGAGGCTCTCCGCGGTAGACAGGCCGGCCGACCCGACCAGCACCTTCTCGGTCGTCGGAGCGACGCTCACGACGGGGGTGGTGGCCGCGATCTTGCCGCGCCTGCCGAAGGCGTACTCGGCGGTGTAGCCGAAGGCGGCCAGGGCGTACGTCGCGATGGCAGTGGTGAACAGCCCATCGGCCAGGTGCGCAAGCCCGTCGTTGACGGAGCTCATTGCTCGGCTCCGCGCTCGGTCCGCTCCTCGGGCGCTGCGGCGCCCTGCGACGCTCGCTCGCTGTCGCCTTCGGTCACCGCTCCTCACTCCCCTTCGCTGCGGGCCGGCTCGCCGCGTCCTCGCCGTCGGGTGCAAGTCGGCGCAGCAATGTGGCGAATTCCTCGGTGAAGTTGCCCGAATCGCTTCGGGCCAGGCCGCCGATGCTGACCAGGGTAGGAGTGCCCGCCGCTGGTTGCCCCTTCGGGGTGCGCTCGGCCGGGACGAGGCGCAGCCACACCCGGCGACGCCGGATGCCCAACGAGCCGATCAGGCCGACCACCATCGCGGCTGCGGCGAGCAGCAAGTACTGCTGTGTCGGGTCGTGCGACACCTGGATGCTGGCGTACTGCTTCCAGCCGTCGAAGGTGACCGATGCGCCGGTCGAGGTCGTCACCGTCTCGCCGACCTTCAGGTTCTTCTGGCCGACCCGCTTCAGCTTGCCGCTGCTGATGAGTGTCGGATCGAGGGAGTAGACGCTGCGCGGCACCCCATCGTTACCGACATCGCCTTGATAGACGAAGAGTCCGAGCACCGGGTCCTGGGCCCGCGGCGAGGCCGAGCCGATCGTGCCGCCCGGTTCGGCCACCGGGGTGGGCGCGAAGAACCCGGATAGGCCGATGTCGTTGCGGTGCGAACCGTTCGCCTCGGCCTTGCCGGGGAACTGGAAAGCACCCTCGCTGAAGTACGTGTTCGGGTCCTGCGGAATGAACGCGGCGGTGTTGGTGACCTTGGTGCCGTCCGGCATCGTCACCGTGACGGTGGGCGCGAAGCCGTGACCGATGAGGTACACCCGGTCGCCACCGACACGCAGCGGGTGGTTGACCGTGATTCGCTTGTGCTCGGCGTTGCCGTCGGCGCCGCGCGAGTAGGTGACGTCCGCAGCAAA
This sequence comes from uncultured Actinomycetota bacterium, assembly GCA_963703085.1. GTDB lineage: Bacteria > Actinomycetota > Actinomycetes > Mycobacteriales > Jatrophihabitantaceae > DATAEG01. The sequence goes on from OY969789.1 coordinate 1,581,615, forward strand.
TTGCTTCGGCTCGCCGGTGTCGAGGTAGGTGGCGGTGAACTTGTTCAGGTCGTCGATGCAGAACGGGGCGACCCGGCCGTCCTGAGCCAACCGGCCCGGTCGCCACGAGTCGTACTGCTGCACCTGGTTGCAGAACGACGAGCCCTCGATGAGGATCACCGAGCCCGTGTAACCCCACAGCCGGCCGATCGCGATCGCGAACAGCGCGCACAGCAAGGCAATGTGGAAGAGGAGGTTGCCGGTCTCCCGGCTGTACCCCTTCTCCGCCGAGATCGTGACGACGCCACGCTTCTCCGTGCGCACCTCGGTGCGCCACCGCCGGCCGAGCGCAGCGCGCAGTTGCGTGGCCGCGTCCTCGGGCGGCTCGTCCACCGTGAACGCGCCGGACTCGGGCAGCCGGTCGAGGTTCTTCGGCGCGGCCAGCGGCCGGGCTCGCAGCGCCCGCCAGTGCAACCTGATCCGGGGCACCAGGCAGCCGACCAGCGACACGGCAAGCAGCAGGTAGATCGCCGCGAACCAGGGCGAGCCGAACACGTCGAAGAAACCGAACCGGTTCAGCAGCCGGCCCCACCCGCCGTGCGTGGCCAGGTACTGCTGCACGTTGCTCGGATTGAGCGGGCGTTGCGGCAGCAGGGATCCGGGCACCGATGCGACCGCCAGCAGGAAGAGCAGGACGAGCGCGGTGCGCATGCTGATCAGCCGCCGCCAGGCCCGTCGGGAGACCCGCACCACCTCGTTCAGCGGCCCACGCGGCGGCCGGCCCGGTGGCGTCGTGGCCGGCCCTTTGGTCGCCTTTTTGGCAGTACTACCGGTGGAGACCGTCACAGTCCGCTCCCCACCCCGGGGCTCTGCCCGGTCCAATTCAGGAGCTGGTTCATCCAGTCGTTCCACGTGCCGGTCAGCAGCAACACGCCGATGACGATGAGCAGCGCGCCGCCGATCCGGCCCACCGCGCGAGCATGCCGGCGCACGAAGGTCAGTGCGCCGGTCACCCACCCGACGCCGAGCGCCACGAGCACGAACGGGACGCCCAGACCGATGCAGTAGGCGACGGTGAGGAAGGCGCCACGTCCTGCGGTGCCCTGCGTGGAGGCGAGGCTGAGCACAGCGCCGAACGTCGGGGTCAGGCACGGTGTCCAGGCCAGCCCGAAGGCGATGCCCAGCACCGGCGCGCCGAGCAACCCGGCTCGGGGCAGTCGGTGCACCTTCAGTTCCCGTTGCAGGAACGGGATTCCGCCGAGGAAGACGATGCCGAGGACGATCACGAGAGCGCCGAGAATCCGCTGCAGGGTCTCCTTGTGCACCACGATCGCGTCGGCGAGGCTGCCGAACAGGATGCCCTGCGCCACGAATATCGCAGTGAACCCGAACACGAACAGCACCGCACCGGACACCATCCGGCGCTGGCTCGGACCAGCGCTGGTCGACTCGGTGTCACCGGTCAGTCCGGTGACGTAGGAGAGGTAGCCGGGCACCAGCGGCAGCACGCACGGTGAGAGAAAGCCGATCAGCCCGACCAGTGCGGCCGCGCCGGCGGCAGCGAGCAGGGAGCCGTCGGTCACGGTATTGGCAAAGCCGGTGGCGACGGGCACGGCGAGTCCGGACATGAATCGAGGCGACTCAGTGCTCGGAGATGAGCGAGGTGAGGACGGGTTGCAGGTCGCCGGGTTGCACCAGGTTGACGTAAACCGCTGCGACCTTGCCCTGTTTGTCGATCACCACGGTGTTCGGCAAGCCCTGCAACGGAAGATGACCGATTTGCAGGGCGGTCCTGGCGCCCTCGTCGTACACGATCGGGTAGGTGATGTCGTTGTCCTTGACGAATGCCTTCGCAGGGCTGGGGCTGGTCTCTTTCACGTCGATGCCGACGAAGGCGACGCCCTTGGCCTGGTAGGCGCGGTAGACCCGTTCGAAGTTCGGCGTCTCCACCCGGCACGGCGCACACCAGGTACCCCAGTAGTTGACCACCACGACCTGGCCCTTGAGCGAGCGCAGCGTCCACGCCGTTCCGTCCAGCAGAGAACCGGTCGCCGGGCCGGCCGTCTTGCGCTTGCCCGGTGCGATCGTCTTGCCTTTCGGCGTCGCGCCCACGTACTTGTACTGCCCACCCGCGGTCTGGTCGACGGCGTCCTTACTGCCGGTGCACCCAGCCAGCACCAGGGAAACGCACAGCGCGATCAGGACAGGGCGAATCGCCTTACCGGACAGACGAATCGATCGGGTCATGGTCGCTCCAGTGTGCCTTCCGCACCAGTGTGACCCACGCCCGCCCCCGGTCCGAGCCGGGTTCAGCGTCGCCGCTGCCGTGACCGGGTCAGGTGGCGCAGGAGTCGTCGGTGCAGGTTCCGGCATCGGTGCGACCGGCGAAGACCGGCAATGGGTGCGCATCGGCCCAGGCCTGGTCCAGTGCCTGGGTGAACACCTCGACCGGCTGGGCACCGGAGACCGCGAACTTCTCGTCGAAGACGAAGAACGGAACGCCTTGCACGCCGTACGCGTGGGCCTGCGCGATGTCGGCGTCGACGGCGTCGCCGTAGCGATCCGAAGCCAGTACGTCGCGCACCTCGGCCTCGTCGAGACCGACCTCGACGGCGAGTTTTGTGAGTGCCTCGTGGTCACCGATCGGAGCGCCTTCGGTGAAGTAGCCGGCCAGGAAACGCTCCTTGGCCGCATCCTGCAGACCGTGCTCGGCGGCGAGGTGGAGGAGCCGGTGCGCATCGCGGGTGTTACCCGATCGTGCGTCGTCGAGGTGGAAGTCGAGACCCGCGGCGGCCGCGTTGGCCGTCATCTTCGCGTTGGACTGTTCGGCCTGCTCCAAGGTCATGCCGTACTTGGCGCTCAGCATGCTCGCCATCGACTGGGTGCTCTGCGCCGGTGCCGACGGGTCCAGTTGGAAGCTGCGCCAGTGCACGGTCACGTCGTCACGGTGGGCGAACTCGGCGAGAGCGGCCTCGAGGTGACGCTTGCCGATGTAGCAGAACGGGCACACCACGTCGGACCAGATGTCGATCTTCATACCGGTGCCAACGCCGTCTCGCGGCGCGGGCATTCCCGCCTGCTCGGCCGTCCGCTCGCCGGTCACGCTCCGGGCACTGCGCCCTTCGGTGTCGCACCGGCCGGCTCGGCGTAACTCACCGACACGATCTCCGCGCCGGCGAACGTCAGCGACGTGACCGAGCCGAGCGAGCAATGCCGCTTGCGCGGGTCGTGCCACAACCGCTCTCCGCGGGCAGCTCGGGTGAGGATGACGATCGGCAGCTGATGGCTGACGCATACCGCTTCGTGCCCCTCGGCGGCGGCGCGGGCGGCCTGAACAGCGGCGAGCATGCGCGCCGCGATCTCGGTGTACGGCTCCCCCCAGGAGGGCCGGAACGGGTTGCGATAGAGCGGCCAGTACGCGGGTTTGGCCAACTGCGCCATCGGTCCGCCGGCCACTCGGTGTCCCTCGAATGCATTGGCGGCCTCGATCAGCCGGTCATCCTGATGTACCTGCAGGCCAGTCATCGCGGCGAGCGGGGCGGCAGTCTCCAAGGCCCGTTCCAGTGGCGAGGAGACCAGGTGGCTGAGGTCCCGGCCGGCCAGATACGCGGCCGCCTTCTCGGCCATCGCGACGCCCGCGTCGGAGAGGTGGTAGCCGGGCAGCCGCCCGTACAAGACCTTCTCCGGATTGAACACCTCGCCGTGGCGCACCAGGTGCACGACGGTCACGCGACGCCTGCCTTCGCAGCGGCCAGCGCGGCGGCGGGCAGTGCCGCGGCGATGCGGTCGATCGCGGCGTCGTCGTGCGCGGCGCTGACGAACCACGCCTCGAACGCGCTCGGCGGCAGGTACACGCCGCCGTCGAGCATCGCGTGGAAGAAGGCGCGGTAACGCTCGGTGTTCGCGTTCTGCGCCGCCTGTGCGGTGGCGAAGTCGCGCACCGGTGCTGAGCTGAAGAACACCGAGAAGAGGTTGCCGGCGTACTGCACCTGATGCTCGACGCCCGCCGTACGCAATGCTTCGCCGGCCAGTGCACCGATCTCCTTCGCGACCTGGTCCAGCCGGGCGTAGACGTCCGGTGTGCAGTGCCGCAAGGTCGTCAGCCCCGCGGCGACGGCGACCGGATTGCCCGACAGCGTGCCGGCTTGATACACCGGGCCGGCCGGGCTGAGCTGGCCCATCACCTCGGTGCGGCCACCGAACGCGGCAGCGGGCAGGCCGCCGCTCATCACCTTGCCGAAGGTGACGAGGTCTGCGTCCACCGGGTCGAGGCCGTACCAACCGGCCGAGCTGACCCGGAACCCGGTCATCACCTCGTCCATCACCAGCAATGCGCCATACCGGCTGGTGATCTCGCGCAGTCCGGCGTTGAAGCCCGGGTCCGGTGGGACGGCGCCCATGTTGCCGGCCGCCGCCTCGGTGATGAGGCAGGCGATGTCTGCGCCGTCCTTCGCGAACGCCGCTTCCACGGCCGGGAGGTCGTTGTAGGGCAGCACGATCGTCTCGCCGGCCTGCGCGTCGGTTACCCCAGGGGTTTCCGGATGCGCGAAGGTGACGACTCCGGAGCCGGCGGCGGCCAGCAGGGCGTCCACGTGGCCGTGGTAGCACCCGGCGAACTTCACGATTCGGCGCCGCCCGGTGACGCCCCGGGCCAGCCGGATCGCGCTCATCGTCGCCTCGGTGCCCGAATTGACCAGCCGGACCTGCTGCACCGGTGACGCCGGGTTGACCGCGCGCAGCCGGGCGATGATTTCCTCGGCGAGCTGCACCTCGCCCTCGGTCGGGGTGCCGAACGACAGCCCGTGAGTGGCCGCCTCGCGGACCGCATCGACCACGGCCGGGTGAGCGTGGCCGAGCACCATCGGGCCCCACGAGCCGACCAGGTCGACGTACTCTCGGCCGTCGGCGTCGGTCAGGTAGGGGCCGTGCCCGCTTGCCATGAACCGCGGCGTGCCGCCGACCGCGCGGAACGCCCGCACCGGGGAGTTGACCCCGCCGGGGATGACGGCCTGCGCCCGGGCGAACAGTTCAGCAGAGCGCGGTGCGTCGGTCACCCAGCCAGTCTCCCAGCTGCCGCGACTCCCGCCGCGCCTGGTGCCCGCATCCGTGATGATCAAGGCGAGAGTGGGGCTATCGCCCGAATCTCGCCTTGATCATCGCGGGATGGGGCGGAGGTCAGGACTTGCGCTCGCCGGGCTCCGGACCGGTGACGACCGGCAGGCCGGCGGCTTGCCAGGCCTTGGTGCCGCCGTCGACGGACATGGCGGTCCGGCCCAGCGCGTCGAGTTGCGCAGCTGCCTTCCCGGCCCGGCCGCCCATACTGCACAGCGTGATGATCTGCCCGGCCGGCAGGTCGGCCGCCCGGCTCGGGATCGTCGCGATCGGGACGTTCACCGCTCCGGCGACATGCCCGGCCGCATATTCTTCGGGGTCGCGCACATCGATGAACAGGTCACCGGCCCGCCACATCTCTCGCGCCGTCGGGACATCCACCTTCTCTGCTGCCATGCCTCCACCCTGCCACGCACCGAACCCGACAGCATCCCTCGCGATGATCAAGGTCGTTTGGTTGCCCTGGCGACCAAACGACCTTGATCATCGCGGGAGGGGCGCGATCACGGGACCGGACGGGTCCAGCCGAGTGCGGTGGCCAGCTCGGCCGGATGCCGGGTCGCCAGCACGACCGCGGAACCGTCCGCGCGAGTGATCGTCACCCCGGAGCTGTCCCGGGTGAGCGTCTCCGCGCCCCCCCAACCACGGGCCTGTCCCCACAGTTCGGCCGCCCGGTCGATCCCGGGTCGGCACGAGCGGATCTCGGCGCGGGGCAGCACCTGCTCGCCCACCCGTAACTCGTCGGCGGTGACGACGATCGATCGCGCCGCACGCTTGGCCCGGGTGATCAGCGCGACGAACCCGCCGATGATCAGCAGCGCCGCGAGCCAGGCCAGCAGATGAACGCCGGCACCGCCGACGCGCAGGTCGAAACCGAACCCGACGGCCAGCAGCACCACCGTCCATACCAGTCCGGCCCAGGACTGCCCGGCCTCGAAGTACTTCGGTCGGGCCGCCTCCGGCGCGGTCACACCGCCAGGTGTTGCAGGATGGTCGCGTCGCCGGCCCAGTAGGTGAGGATCATCGACGCGCCGGCGCGGCGGATCGAGGTGAGTGTTTCCAGCGCGATGCGGTCGCGGTCCAACCAGCCGTTGGCCGCGGCCGCCTCGACCATCGCGTACTCGCCGCTGACTTGGTAGGCGGCCACCGGGACGGGTGAGGCATCGGCCACCGCCCGGAGCACGTCCAGATAGGGCAGGGCCGGCTTGACCATCACCGCGTCGGCGCCCTCGGACACGTCGAGGGCCACCTCGGTCAAGGCCTCGCGCACCGACCGGGCATGGTCCTGCTGGTAGCTCATCCGGTTGCCCTGCAGCGATGAGGCCACCGCCTCCCGGAACGGCCCGTAGAAGCCGGAGGCGTACTTCGCCGCGTACGCCAGGATGCCGACGCCGCTGTGCCCGGCGGCGTCGAGGGCGGCCCGCACCGCGCCGACCTGGCCGTCCATCATCCCGCTGGTGCCGACGAGATGCGCGCCGGCTTCGCCTTGCGCAACGCCCATCGACGCGTACCGCAGCAACGTCGCGTCGTTGTCGACCTCGCCCGCGTCATCCAACACGCCGCAGTGGCCGTGGTCGGTGAACTCGTCGAGGCAGAGATCAGACATCAGGACGGTCGAGTCGCCGAGTTGCGAACGCAGCCGATCCAGCGCGAGGTTGAGGATGCCGCTCGGGTCGTCGGCGCCGGATCCGGTCGCGTCCTTCGCCACCGGGACGCCGTAGATCATCAGCCCACCGACGCCGGCGGTGACCGCTTCCTCGGCGGCTTTGCTCAGCGAGTCGAGGGTGTGCTGCACGACGCCGGGCATGGACGAGATGGGCAGCGGATCGGTGGCGCCCTCGCGGACGAACATCGGCAGGATCAGGTCGGACGGCCGCACCGACACGTCGGACACCAGCCGGCGCAGCGCAGCGGTGGCCCGCAGGCGGCGCGGCCGGGACACGGGGAACGGCGGTACTGCGGGAAGGTCGCTCACCCCACGAGGTTACGACCACCCCGGCCGCGCCGATCGTCAGACGGTGACGTCGTCGACCCAGAAACTGGTCGGCAGCTTGGTTCCCTCGGTGGCGACGAAGGACAGCGCCACGGTCTGCCCGGCGTAGCTCGCCAGGCTGACCGTCGATTTCGTCCAGGTGCCGGTCGGCCCCGCGTTGCTCACCGTCGCAAACACCGTGCCGCCGACCTCCGCTTTCACCGTGTCGTATGCGGTGGTCCCGGTCTCCTGCGTGATGACGTACGTCCAGAACGTCAGCGATCCGTCGGCCGGCACGGTGACCTGCTGACTGATCGACTGCGCGCAGTTGTTCGCACCGCACAGGGCCACGGAGTGGGCGCCCGCATGATGCTGCGCGGTACTGACCGCTGCCCCGCCGGTGAAGGTCCAGCCGGTGCTGCCCGACTCGAAGTCGCCGTTGGCCAGCGGGGTATCGCCGCCGCCACCGCCACCAGACGTCGCGCCGGCCAGCCATTCGGTCGCGTTCAGCGCCAGTGCGGCATCGCTGCCGGCCGGGTCATCCCAGCCGTTGTAGAGCGAATTGCCCGATGCCCCGGTGCCGTCGTCCATCGGCGAGCTGTCGCCCCAGAAGGCCACCCGACCGGAGCCGAACTGGCTGGTGGCGAACGCGACGCCGGTAGTGCCCGACGTCGACGACGAGCTGCGGTAGATCTCGCCACGCACGTCGGAGTCGTCGGCCGGCTTCAGCGTCGCGGTGGTGCCGTCGCGGATGATGGTGCCGGTCACGGCACCGAACGGACCGGCGATGATCGGGTCGCCGGCGGCGGATGCCCCTATGCCATCAGGGTTTTCGCTGCCGATGTCGCTCACGTCGACGCTGATCCCGAACGGGTCGGAGCTGTCGACGGAGTTCGTCGTCATCAGATCATTGAGCACCCCGACCGAGTCGATGCCGTCGTTGTTACGGTCGCTGCCGTTGTGGTCGCTGATCATGAACAGGCCGCCGCCATTCTGCACGAACGTCATGATCGCGGTCTTCTCCACTGCGCTGAATGCGGTGTTCGGCTCGGGCAGGACGAACTCGTCGTAGTTGCTGAGGTCCTGCGGATTCGACGAGTCGCCATAGGTGATCGACCCGGACGGCGGCAGCGTGGACAGGTTGTAGCGACCGGTCTTCTGCAATGCGACGCCCCAGGCCGAGAGGGCACCGGTCCAGTCCGTCTCGCTGCTCGGTGATGCGTTCTCGGCAGTGGGATCCGGCATGGACGATGAGACCACCCAGTCGGCATTGCCGGCCTGTTCGGCCTTGGAGTCGTCGAACAGAACCCGAGCGACGCTTGCCGCGGCAGCTGTGGGCCGATGGGTGGGGGCCGCCGAGGCAGCGGGGGTGAGGAGGGCGGGGACGCTGCCGAGCAGCAGCGCTGCTGCGGCGAGCATCCCCATGCGCGAGCGCACGGACATGGCAGGGCAACCTTCCGTCGGGGGGATAACGGAACGTCTGGACCTTAACGCCCCTGGTCGCCCGACCGGCTACTCGACGGCGGGGCGACCAGGACGTATCAGCGGGCGGCTCGGCGCGACGACGCCCGGTTCGCCTTCTTCGCGGCCGCCTCAGCAGCACGCTCGCGCTCCTCGGCTGCCCGGCGCACCGCAAAGGCAGCGAGGGCATCGATCAGCGCGGGCACCGACGCGTTCTCCGGCTGCACGTCCACGCGTAGCCCGAACTCCGCGGCGGTGGCTGCGGTCTGTGGGCCGATCGCGGCGACCACCGTCTTCGCGTGCGGCTTGCCGGCGATGCCGACGAGGTTGCGCACCGTGGAGGACGAGGTGAAGCACACCGCCTGGAAACCTCCGGACTTGATCGCGTCGCGGATGGTGGCCGCCGGCGGCGCCGCACGCACCGTGCGGTACGCGGTCACGTCGTCGATCTCCCAGCCCCGCTCGCGCAGACCCGCGGCCAGCGTTTCGGTGGCGATGTCCGCGCGCGGCAGCAGGACCCGGTCGATCGGGTCGAGCACGTCGTCGTACGGCGGGAAGAGTTCCAGCAGACCCTCGCTGGACTGCTGCTCACCGTCCGGGACCAGTTCCGGCGTGATGCCGAACGCGCGCACCGCATCGGCGGTGGACGCGCCCACGCAGGCGATCTTCACGCCGGCGAACGCGCGTGCGTCCAGGCCGAACTCCTCGAACTTCTCCCGTACCGCCTTCACCGCGTTCGTCGAGGTGAACACGATCCACTCGTACCGGCCGGTGACCAGGCCCTTGATCGCCCGCTCCATCTGCGTCGGCGTGCGCGGCGGCTCGACCGCGATGGTCGGCACCTCGATCGGCACCGCACCGATCGCCCGCAGCCGATCGCTCATCGCGCCGGCCTGGTCCTTGGTGCGTGGTACCAGCACCTTCCAGCCGTACAGCGGACGCGCCTCCCACCAGCCGAGCTTGTCGTGCTGCGTGGCGGCCTTGCCGACCGTGATCACGACCGTGCCGGACATGCCCGCGGCGACCAGCGCGATATCGCCCAGCGTGCCGGTGGCGGTGTGCTGCCCGGTGCTGGTGACGTGGCTGATGACCGCGATCGGCGTGTCCGGCTTCACGCCGCCGGAGATGAGCTGCTCGCCGACCCGGGAAATGTCGGCCGAGTCAGCGGTCAGCACCAGGGTGCCCGGCACGGTGGCCAGGCTGTCGAAGTCGGTGTGCTCCACATCGCGGACGTCCGCCTCGGTGTGGGTACCGCCCACCGGGATGCCGGCATAGGCGGCAGCGCCCACCCCGAAGTCCACGCCGGGGACGACCTCGAAGGGCACCGTGGTGCGCGCCACGGCGAGCACCTCGCGGACGGTCGCGTCCGTGCCGAAGGCGTCGCCGGACACCAGTCGGGTGACCGCAGCGCCGGCGCGGGCTTCGGCGAGCACCGCCTTGGCGGTGTCGGCCGGGGCGGCTTCGGCCAGCCGGACCTCGACACCGCTCAGCGCAGTGATCCCCTCCGGCACACCGGCGTCGGCGATCACCACATCGGCGTCTCGGAGCGCGGCGATTGCGCGCATCGGCAACAGATCGGGATCACCCGGTCCGGCACCGACGAACATCACGCGGCCTACGGACTTACGGGCTCGTGTCATTCGAGCTCTCCATCATCTTCGTTGCGCCGGAGTCCAGCAGGTCAGCGGCCAGCCGCCGACCCACCTCCTCGGCTTGGGTGGTCGATCCGGTGGTGGAGCACCGCACGGCGTCGTTGCCGTCCAGTGCCGTCACCGATCCCCGGAGGTACAACTCGGGTCCTTCGTCCGCGACGGCCACTTCGGCCATGGCACCGATCGGCGCGGAACATCCTGCTTGCAGCGCGGCCAGCACGGCTCGCTCCGCCGTGGCGGTGCTGCGGGCGTCGGCATCGTCGAGTGCGGCCAACAACGCACGCGTCGCTTCGTCGCCGGCCCGGCATTCGACTGCCAGGGCACCCTGCGCCGGCGCGGGGAGCATCTGCAGCGGGTCGATGATCTCGGTGACCTCGTCGGCCCGGCCGATCCGGCGCAGTCCGGCAAGCGCGAGAAGCACGGCATCCACGCGACCGTCGGCCACCATGGCCAGGCGCGTGTCGACGTTGCCCCGGATCGGCACGACCTCCAGGCCGAGCCCGAGCGCGCGCAGCTGAGCGGCGCGGCGGGGCGAGCCGGTTCCGACGCGCGCCCCGGCCGGCAGCTCGCCGAGCGTCAGACCGTCGCGGGCCACCAGCGCGTCGCGGGCGTCTTCGCGGGTCGGCACGGCGCCGAGCTCGATGCCCTCGGCCAGCCCGACCGGCAGATCTTTGAACGAGTGCACCGCGACGTCGATCCGCGACTCGAGCAACGCTTCGCGCAGCGCGCTGACGAACACGCCGGTGCCACCGAGCTGCGCCACCGATTCGGTACTTCGATCGCCATACGTCGACACCGGGACGATCTCGATGGCGAGGTTGCCCAGGCGTTCGGCCACCCAGCCGGTCTGCGCGCGGGCCAGCGTGCTGGCCCGGGTGCCGACTCGCACGGTCTGCAATGTTGTCATCGACGCTCACCGCCGGTGTCCTGCTCGTGCGGCAGGCGTCGCTCGGCTTCGGGCTGGGTGCGCACGGCGGCGACCGACTCGACACTGGCCGGGTCGAGATCGAACAGCGCACGCAAGGCGGCGGCGTACCCGTTGCCGTCCGGGCCGGTGGAGAGCTCCTTCACCCGGACGGTCGGTGCGTGCAGCAGTTTCTCCACCGCGCGGCGCACCGCTTGGGCCACTTCGGCGCGGGCGGCAACATCGAGCTCCGGCAGCCGCCCGTCCAACCGGCGCAGCTCCGCATCGATCACGGTGTCGGCCCGGGCCCGCAAGGCGGTGACGGTCGGGGCTACGGCGAGTTGCTGCTGCTCGTCCAGGAACCGCTGCAGCGCCTCGGACAGGATGCGCTCGGCGTGCGCCACTGCCTCGTCGCTGACCAACTGGCCGGTGCCGCGCAGGGCATCCAAATCCAGGTAGCTCACCCCGGCCAGCTCGCCGACCGCCGGGTCGACGTCGCGCGGCATCGCCAGGTCGAGCACCACCAGCGGGCGATCGGTGCGCGGCCCGATGGCCTCGGCATCGAGCACCGCCCCGGCCGCTCCGGTCACGCTGATCAGCAGGTCGGCGCCGTCGATCTCGGCGCGCATGCCGGCGAGATCGTCAAGGGCCGTGCTGCGGCCGCCCACCGCCGCGGCGACCCGGGCAGCGCGCTGCTGCGACCGGTTGGCCACCACAATGTCCGCAGCGCCCCGCTTGGCGGCGCGGGACGCAGCCAAGGCTCCCATCGCACCGGCGCCGACGACCATCACGGTGCGGCCGGCCAGCGAGCCGAGCAGCGCTTCGGCGCGATCCAGCCCGAGCGATGCGACGGAGGCACCGGCCTTGTCGATGCCGGTCTCGCTCTGCACTCGCTTTCCGGTGCGCAGCGCCGTCTGCACCAGCGGACGCAGCTCGCTGCCCACACTGCCCTCCTGCTCGGCCAGCGCGAACGCGGCCCGTACCTGGCCGAGGATCTGCGACTCACCGACCACCAGCGAGTCCAGCCCGGCGGCGACGCGCAGCAGGTGCTCGTTGGCTGCTTCGGCGAAGTGCACGTAGGCGTGTTCGGCGAGGTCGCCGACCGGCACGCTCGCGGTGCGGGCCAGCACGGCGCCGATCTCGGACACCGCGCCGTGGAAGCGGCTGACCGCGGCATACACCTCGAGGCGGTTGCAGGTGGCGAGCACCATCGCCTCGCCGATGCAGTCGGCACCGAGGAGCTCGGCGATCACCTTCGGCAGCTCGGACTGCGGGATGCTGGCGCGTTCCAGGACTTCGGTGGGCGCGGAGAGGTGCGACACCCCGACGACGAGGATGGTCATGAGCCACCCCCGGCCGCACTGGACCTGGCTCCGGCGCACTGTGCCTTGCGCTGCTCGTGGAAGGACAGGATCTGTAGCTCGCCGGCCAGGTCCACTTTGCGGACGTCGATGTGCGCCGGCACCGACAACACGGTCGGCGCGAAGTTGAGGATGGCGCTAACGCCGGCCGCGACGAGCCGGTCGGCGACATCCTGCGCGGCGCTCGCCGGGGTCGCGATCACGCCGATCGAGACGCCCTCGCTGACGATGATCCGCTCGAGGTCGGCGATGTGCGTCACCCGGATGCCGTGCAACATCGTGCCGACGCGGTGCGGATCGGTGTCCACCAGCCCGGCAATGCGGAACCCGCGCGAGGCGAACCCGTGATATCCCGCCAGCGCCTGGCCCAGGTTTCCGATGCCGATGAGCACCACCGAACGGTGCTCGGTGAGGCCCAACGTGCGGGCCAGCTGCTCCTCGAGAGTGGCGACGAGGTAGCCGACCCCGCGAGTGCCGTACGAACCGAGGTGGGAGAGGTCTTTGCGCAGCAGGCCGGCATTGACGCCCGCGGCCAGTGCGAGCTCTTCGGACGAGACGGTGTCGGTGCCCTGCTCGCGCAGCGCGCTCAGCACCCGCAGGTAGGTGGCCAGCCGGGCAACGGTGGCCTCCGGGATGGTGCGGACCTCGGCGTCGCCGGCCGTGCTGTAGGCAGCCGGTGCGTACTCGGCCGGTGCGTCGACGGGCGTGCCATCCGGTGCGGCGGTGTGCTCGGCTACCCCGGGTACGCCACCATCCACGACGACGCCGGGGTCGTCGTCGAGCCCCTTCGGGCCACCGGACAGGTCACGCTGGGAGATCATCTGCTCCTCGGACTTCCGACGCCGGGCGCGGTGGAAAAAGACCCGCGCAGCGACGCGCCGGACAGGTGTGCTAGGTGGTCTGGCAGCCCAAACGCTACGCGCTTGTGAATGGCTTCACAAATCGCGGACGGGCGGTCAGCGCCCCGTGCTGGCGCGCCCATCGCGCGGCTTTTCCAAGGCTCGGCGCAGCCGATCTTCCTCCACCCGCCAGTACCCATGTTCGCGCCCGTCGAGCACGATCACCGGCACCCGATCGCCGTACTTGTCCTGCAATTCGGTGCTGCCATCGACGTCCACCGTGTCCCAGCCGAAGCCCAGTTCAGCGGCCAGCCGAGCCACCGTCGACTCCGCCTCGGTGCACAGGTGACAGCCCACCCTGGTCATCACGGTGACGTGGTGGGCCGGGGTTACTCCGCGGGTTGGGTCAGCTGCCATTTCTTCACCTTGCCGGTCACCGTCACCGGCAACGAGTCCACGATCTGCACCTGGGTGGGCAGCTTGAACCGGGCCAGCGAGCGGGCCGCATCGGCCAGCACGGCGTCCGCGTCGACGTGCCCGCCGCGGACCGGCACGAGGTAAGCCCGGACCGCCTCGCCGGTCGTCGTATCCGGGACGCCCACGACCGCCACCTCCGCGACATCGGCGCAGCCGCGCAGCACGGCCTCCACCTCTGCGGGATAGACGTTGAACCCGTTGACCAGCACCATCTCGGTCTCCCGGCCGACGAGGAAGAGCTGCCCGGCACCGTCGGCGTAGGCGATGTCCCCGGTGACGAACCAGCCGTCCGGATCCGGACCATCGGCGCCGTCCGGCCAGTAACCCGAGAACAGATTCGCACCGCGCACCGCGAGCTGGCCTGGATCGCCGTCGTCGACCGGCTCCCCGTCGACGTCGAGCAGTGCCACGTCGACGCCGGGGATCGGCACGCCGATGGAACCGGCCACCGGATGGCCGATGCGGGCGCGCCCCTTCGCGTCGATCGCGTTGAGCGTGACCACCGGGGCGGTCTCGCTCAGCCCGTAGCCCTCGTGCAGCGCCACACCGAATTCCGCGTAGCGGCCGACCAGCTCGGCGGACAGCGGCGCCGAGCCGGACAGCGCGAACCGGACCCCGGCCAGTGCCTGCATGACACCAGGCTGCGCGGCCAGCGCGGCGAACATCGCCGGAGCGCCGAGCAGCACCGTCACCTTCTCGCTGCGCACCAGGTCCAGGGCCGCGACCGGGTCGAACCGTTCGGAGGTCACCAGGGTCGCCCGGCTGTGCAGCGCCAGACCGAGACCGGCGTTCAGCCCGAAGACGTGGAACAGCGGCAGCGGCACCAGTGCGACGTCGGTGTCGGTGACCAGCGGTGGCTCGATGCGGCCGATCTGTTGCAGGTTGGCCAGCAGCGCGCGGTGGCTGAGCATCGCGCCCTTCGGCACACCGCTGGTGCCGCTGGTGTACAGCAGGACCGCGGTGCTCTCCGGGTCAACTGCCACTGCGGCGGCCTGCGGTGCTGCGCTGATCAGATCGGCGAGCGCGACGGTGCCTTCGGGCGCGGCGCCGCCGGCCACGACGACCTCGCGCAGCGCCGGCAGCTCCGCGCGCAGTTCAGCGACAGCGGAGACGGCTGCCACCGACGCGGTCACCAGCGCTGCTGCGGCGCTGTCGCTCAGCGCATGGCGCAGCTCCGGCAGCGTGTACCCCGGGTTCACCGGGACGACGACCAGCCCGGCGCGCAGACCCGCGAGGTAACTGGTCACGAAGTCGACGCCGCCGGGTACCTGGACCACTACCCGGTCGCCCGGGGTCAAGCCGGCCCGGGCATAGCCGGCCGCGGTGGCGGCGACGATCTCCTGCAGCGAGGCCCGGGACAGCCGCCGGGAGCCTTCCACCAGCGCGATGCCGTCCGGGTCGACCCGCGCGGCCGACTCGAGCAGATCAGCGACCGTGCGGGGGTCGGCTGCGACCACGGTGATCAGCCCTCTCTTCCAGTAGGCATCGAGGGTAACTGCCGAGTAACCTCACAGCGCGAAGTACCGCCCACCGCGTGCCGCAGGACCTCTGCCGGTGCTCCCCCCAGGTGTGGGCCATACCGGAATGGTCGACAGGGCAGGTCGAGCGGCCGGAGGGCCAACGAGGACATGACGGCGCGGTATGCACGGGACGGAGATCCGCACGCGGGTCTGCGCCGACTCACTGATGCCATCACTGCGTTCGCCGCAGAGCTGGCGCCGGTTCCCGCTGCTGAGGGCCCGATCCTCGTGCAGACGGCGGTCGGCTCGTCGGCGCGGTCCACCCGTCGCAACCGCAGCACGGCCCTCGCACCGGCCGCGCCTGCGGCGGCCGACGACACCGAGCCGGCCGAGCCCAGCGGCGCACCCGACCCGGATCACGCCGAGGTGTGGGCGCTGGTCGCCGCGGCGCAGGACGGCGACGCAGAGGCATTCGGGCAGCTCTACGACCGGTACGTCACGACGGTCTACCGCTTCATCTACTACCGGCTGGGCGACCGTGCCCAGGCCGAGGACCTCACCAGCGAGACGTTCGTCCGGGCGCTGCGCCGGCTGCACTCGGTCAGCTACCAAGGCCGCGATCTGGCGGCCTGGTTCGTCACGATCGCGCGCAACCTGGTTCTCGATCACGTCAAGTCCGCGCGTTACCGCATGGAGATCACGACCGACGAGCTGCTCGACACCGGGGAAAGCGCCGACAACCCGGAGGTTGCCGTCCTCACGTCGCTGACCAACGCCCGGCTCGTCGACGCCATCCGCGACCTGTCCGCCGAGCAGCGGGAGTGTGTCGTGCTGCGCTTCTTCCAGGGCTTCAGCGTGGCCGAGACCGCCGAGGTGATGGGGAAGAACGAGGGCGCGGTGAAAGCAATGCAGCACCGCGCGGTGCGCCGCCTGCACGGCCTGCTCAACGGGGAGTTGGGATGAGCGGCGCGCCCAGCCGAACCGCCGGGTTGTCCGGGTTCGAACCAGTACGGACGGTAACCGATCGGGTTGTTACGTCGTTGATGTCGATGACCAACGTCGGTCGCCGGGAACCGTCGTACAACCAGATGCGCGGCTCGGTGACCGGCTCGCCTTGGGTGGGAGCCTTCGATGTCTGACGCGCGGCTGACGCGGCTCGTCGACCACCTCCGGCCGGCTCAGCTGGACGACGTGGACCGGGCGATCATCGTCCGGTTGCAGGCCTTGCCGGGCGGTCCCGCGCCGACAACCGATTTCCAGGCCGACCTGCGCCGGCAGCTGGTGGCGCTGGCGCCGGAGTTGCTCAGCGAGCGCAGCCCGCTTCCCAACGACGGCGAAGCCGATCAGCCGGAGGAGCCGGGCACCGCATCCGCGCAGCCGGCCGCCACGCGGCGTGCCCGGCGCACGATCGGCCGGCCGCTGGTGGTCTTCGGCAGCGCCGCCGCCGTCCTCGTCCTGTTGCTCGGGCTGACCGTGTGGCTGTCCGGTAACGCGTTGCCCGGCGACGCCCTCTACGGCGTGAAACGCGCCAGCGAGAACGTCGAGCTGTCGGTCACCCGCGGGGACACCGCCAGGGGCACGAAGTACCTCGAATTCGCGGCGAATCGAGCGGCCGAGACGGCCAAGCTGATCGGTCGCTCGACCGCAGCAGCCGGCCCCCGACCCGGCGCCGACGCGATCAGTTCGCACGTCAGCGGCCTGGTGATCAGCACCTTGGCCACCGGTGACGAGCAAACGCGCGAAGGCGCCTCACTGATCACCGAGGCGGCCGTGGCTCGCGTCGACCGGGCCGTGCTGGCACCGCTACCGCCGTGGACCACGCGCCAGCACGCGGCACTCGCTGCGATCGAGAAGCAACTTCCGGCCGGTCCGGCGAAAACCGCCGCGGCGAGGTCCCTCGCGCTGGTGAATCAGGTGGCCAAGCGGGTCGCCGCGCTGCGCACGTCGATCGGCTGCGCCTGCGTCACTGCCGCGAAGTCCGACAGCCTCGGGCCGCTGCCGTGCACGGCCTGCCCGTCCACCCCGACGAGCAGGACAACTCCCACCGTGCCGCCGACCCAGCGCGGTACGACCACGACACCGACGCGCTCCGGGCAGAGCACCCCGAAGTCCGGCGGGCACGGCAACACCGGGACCGGCCAGGGCGAATCCCGCGGCACGAGCGGCAATCACCCCGGCAAGACCACGCCGCCGAAGACCGGCGGCGGGACCGCGCCGACATCCGGCGGCGCCGGCAGCAGCTCAACGTCCACCTGCATCCTGGTCGTCTGTCTGCCGCCGACCAGTGGCACCGGCCCCGGGCTGTGCCTGCCGGGGCTCGTCTGCGTCTCGCTGCCCGGCGCCGTGCGCCCGTCACAGCCCTGAGCGCAGCCGCCGCCCGGCTACGCTGACCCGGCAGGAGGCAGCCGCAACCCGCCGGCTGCGGGCGGTCCGGGAGGTCACGCGTGCAGTCGACGGTCGGCGCCGCGGCGGCCGAGGTGGAGGCCGCCTTGGCGATCCCGGCCGACCCGGGTGCCGCCGCCTTCTTCGACGTCGACAACACCGTGATGGTCGGTGCCTCGATGTTCCACTTCGCGAAGGGCTTGGCCCGGCGCAAGTTCTTCACCAGCCGTGACCTCGCCTCCTTCGCCTGGAAACAAGTGCGGTTCCGGATGGGCGGCGAGTCGCACGCGCACATGACCACCGCCCGCGAGTCGGCCCTGGCGTTCGTCGCCGGCAAATCTGTCGCCGAGATTGTCGCGGTCGGTGCAGAGATCTACGACGAGGAGATGGTGGACAAGGTCTGGTCCGGAACCCGGGCGCTGACCAGGTTGCACCTCGACGCCGGCCAGCGGGTCTGGTTGGTGACCGCGACGCCGGTGGAACTCGCGCAGATCATCGCCGATCGGTTGGAGCTGACCGGAGCGCTCGGCACGATCGCCGAGTCGGCGAATGGCATCTACACCGGGCATCTCGTCGGCAACGTGTTGCACGGTGAGGCCAAAGCCGACGCCATCCGCGCGCTGGCCGCGACCAAGGGCCTGGACCTCTCGCGGTGCGCCGCCTACTCCGACTCGATCAACGACCTGCCGATGCTGTCGTTGGTGGGCCGGCCGGTCGCGGTGAACCCGGACTCGGCGCTGCGCGGCGAGGCCCGCCGCCGCGGCTGGGAGATCCGCGACTTCCGCACCGGACGCAAGGCCTTGCGCATCGGCGTGCCCAGCGCTGCCGCCGTGCTTCTGGTGGGGGCCGCCGGCACGACTGGATATGTGCTCGCCCGCCGCCGCCGGCACAGCTGAGCGGACCTCTCCAACGCATCGCAAGATCCGCGACCAACATTCCATCCCCGGCGTGGTCTGACGCCGGCCGGAATCGCGAGACCGGTCACCGCCAGACGCTCTCCCGCTGCGACAGCAGGCGATAGAGCGTTGCCTGAATCGTTTCGCGCACCTGGTCGGTGAGCTCGAAGGTGAGCATGGGGTCGTCGGCAGCGTCCGGACCGTAACTGCTCGTGTCGATCGGGTCGCCGAATTCGATGTGCCACTTGCTCGGCAGCGGGACGAACCCGAGCGGGCCCAACCACGGAAATGTGGGCGTGATCGGGAAGTAGGGCAGGCCGAGCACGCGGGCCAGCGTCTTCGCATTGGCCAGCATCGGGTGGATCTCTTCGGAGCCGACGATCGAGACCGGGATGATCGGCGCGCCGGTGCGCAGCGCGGCGGTGACGAATCCGCCGCGGCCGAAGCGCTGCAACTTGTACCGCTCGGTGAACGGCTTGCCGATGCCCTTGAAGCCTTCCGGCCACACTCCGACGAGCTCGCCGTTGCCGAGCAGCCGTTCGGCATCGGGGTTGCAGGCCAGCGTCGCGCCGCTCTTGCGAGCCATCGGGCCCAACCCGGGCGTGGTGAAGACGAGATCGGCACCCAACAGGCGCAGGAACCGCCCGCCCGGCGTGGCGTCGTGCACGGCGACGGCGGTCATCACCCCGTCCAGTGCCCACAGTGCGCCGGCGTGGTTGGCGACCAGCAGGGCACCGCCGGTTTCGGGCAGGTTGGCGGCGCCGGTGACTTCGGTGCGGAACCACTTCTGGTACACCTGCCGGAACAGCGGCAGCATGGTGTGGTCGGTGAGGTCGGGGTCGAACCCGAACTCGTCGACGGTGTAATCACCGGTGATCCGGCGGCGCAAGAACGCCAGGCCAGCCGCGGCCGCGTGCTCCCACGCTGCCGGTTCGCCGGGCGGCGCAGTCGCCTCCGGTGGCGTCGGTGTCGGTGGCGGCGTCGGTGCCGGTCGGCTGTCGGCAGACCGCGCCGGGCGCCGGGCGCCGGCTCGGGCCGTGGCCGGCCGTCGGCCAGGACGTGACGGGTCGCCGCCATGCAACGGGATGACCCGGGCCTCACCCATCGGTGCGCTCCTTCGCCGCCGCACCGGAGCGGGCGATCGACGTCGCCGCCCCGACCAGGGCGGAGGCCAGACCGGCCAGCGTCCCCTCGACCCGCCGGGCCGCGTCCTTAGTGATCACCGGGACGATGCCGGCGCCGGCGAGGAAGGCGTCGAACGCCTGAGCGGTGGTGAAGGCCGGTGTGTAACCGAACTGCTCCTTGAGCTTGGTGATGTCCACGACCCGGCCGAAGTTCAAGAACTCCATCTGGTCTGCGGAGAAGTCCACGAGGCCGCGGCTGCGCACCATCCGCGACACCAGCGACACAGCCGGCCGGGGCACCGGGACCGCAACCCGCCCAGCCCGGCGCGCCGCCTGGGACAGCAGCAGCACCCCCTCGCCGGCCACGTTGAACACGCCGGGCAGGTCGCTGGTAGCAGCCCGCCGGGTCGCCTCGACGGCGTCGGCTTCGTGCAGCACCTGTATGCGCGGGTCATATCCGAGTGCGGTCGGCACCACCGGCAGAGCGAAGTACCGGGTGAGCGTCGTACCCACCTGCGGGCCCACGAAATTGGCGAAGCGGAGCACCGTCACCGGGATGTCCGGGCGGCGCCGGGCGAAGCCGCGCACGTATCCCTCGACCTCGACGGCATCCTTGGCGTACCCCGAGCGCGGCGACGCCTGCGCGGACATGTCCTCGGTGAACACGGCGGGATCCCGTGGGCTTGTCCCGTAGACAGCCGTCGTCGACTTCACCACCAGGCGGCGCACCGACTCGGACTTCTGGCACGCGGCGAGCAACTGCATCGTGCCGAGCACGTTGTGCTCTTTCATGGGGGCCCGACCGCCGGCGTCGTGCGGAGTCGCGGTGATCGACGCGTGCACGACGGTGTCGACCTCGGCCTGCCGGATCACCCGCCCAATCAATGGATTGCGAATGTCGGCGCGGACGAATTCGGTGCGGCCGAGGAGTTCGAGATCAGCACGCGACGGCGGCGTGGTGTCGACGCCGATGATCCGCGCCACTGAGGGATCTGCCGCAAGGCGCCCGGCCAGCCGGCTGCCGAGGTAGCGACTCACCCCGGTGACCAGCACGACACTCGGCACGGCGCCTCCCGACAGTTCGCTCCGAGCCGGCCGCGGTCGTGCTGAGCCTGCGACCGAATGAACCTCGGATGTGACGAGCTTAGTGTCGCGTGATTCTCTCCTTATCGCGCGCTGCAGCATTCCGGCCCCGTGCGGTGCGTCCCCATGGTTTGTAGACGCCGAGCACGGCGGCGAACAACAGGGCGACGGTGGACACCACCGGCGGGAACATCAAGTTGCTCGACGCCGGGCCAAGTCGGTCGAGCAGGGACGCGTCGATGCGGGCACTCTGCCGCGCAGCCTCGTCCAGCGACGGCCGCAGCGCGACCAGGACGAGCACGGTGAGCACGATGTTGAGGAGCAGCTTGACGACCACCCACCAGTAGCGCAGCACGCCGAACCGGGTGCCCCAACCCAGCAGCAGGCCGGTGCCGAGCGCTAGCAACCCGATCGGGAGCAGCAAGACGAGGGCGAACCGGTGCAGCGCCACGTAGCAGGCCGAGACGAGCTGCGGATCGTTGCTGGTAAGCCCGGTGAGCGCCAGGACCAGCATCACCAGGTCGACGCCGATCCAGCTCAACGAGGCGGCAATGTGCACCAGCAGAGTGAGCCGACGCGCCGGCCGCGACAGCCGCCACGGCGTCCCGCGCGACGCGTCTGCGATCGGGGCCGTCACCGCGGGCGACCTTGCTTGGCTCGATGCCGGAACGCATGCAGGTCACTGCGTTCCAGCCCGGGCCCGTCGATGGCAACCTGCATCGGATCCGAACGCAACCCGGCCAGGAAGAGGTCGGCGTGCCGATGGGCCACTTCCCGCTGGGTCTGCGCCGGGATCGGCCCGGGCAGCGGACGGGCCAGCCGCACCAGCATCAGGCCGATGTCGCCGAAGGTGACGTCCTTGCGCAACCCGCCGGTGTCGTGCGCCGCGTCGATGATCTGCTGCGCCAGCTGCGCGGAGCGGGCCCGCGCCGGTCCGATGTCCGGGCCCTCGAGGTCCAGCTCGTCGATCAGGGTGGGGATCACCGCGGACGTGCGCAGCTCCAGTACCGCGTGCAGGTAGGCCGACAGCGCGTCCATCGGATCGGCGTGTTCCTGCAGCGCCTGCTCGGCCGCGTCAGCGGTCGCCATCAGCGCAGCGAGGACCACCGCGTGCATCAGCGTGTGGCGGTCCGCGAACCGGCGATACAGGGTGCCGATGCCCACTCCAGCGCGGCGGGCGATCTCTTCCAGGGGAGCGTCGGGGCCACGCTCGACGAAGACGTCGCGGGCCACCTCCAGCAGCGCCTCGTGATTGCGCCGGGCATCGGCCCGCATCGGTTTGCCGCCCGGCCGCGCGCTCATCCGTGCCTCCCGCCCGACATGATTTCGACGATGCCGAGCGTACCACTAGACGGAGAGTTTTCCTCCGGTTACTGTAACGGAGGAACATCCTCCGGATAGAGAGGTCGACACCATGGCGACCCTGACTTCGCGGCCCCCGACACCGCACTCGAGCGCTGCTCCCCTCGGTCCCGATAGGCGCTGGCTGGCGCTGGTGGTCATCGCCGTCGCGCAGCTGATGACCGCACTTGACGCCACCATCGTCAACATCGCGCTGCCCTCCGCACAGAGCTCCCTCGGCTTCGGCGACGGCGCTCGGCAGTGGGTGGTGACCGCGTACACGCTGTCCTTCGCCGGGCTGTTGCTGTTCGGCGGACGCGTCGCAGACACCCTCGGCCGGCGCCGCGCCTTCCTCACCAGCCTGGTGGGGTTCGCTCTTGCCTCGCTGCTCGCCGGCCTGGCGCCGAGCCTTGGAGTGCTGGTCGCCGGCCGGGCACTGCAAGGTGCTTTCGCCGCGTTGCTGGCGCCGACCGCGCTGTCGTTGCTGGCCGTGACGTTCACCGACCACCGCGAGCGGGCGAAGGCCTTCGGTGTCTACGGGGCCGTCGCCAGTAGCGGCGCCGCTGTCGGCCTGCTGCTCGGCGGCGTGCTCACCCAGTACTTCGAGTGGCGCTGGTGCCTGTACGTCAATGTCGTGGTCGCAGCGGGCAGCTTCATCGCCGGTCGCACCGTGTTGCCCCGTCCGCCGCGGCAACCGAACACGGGTATCGACGTGCTGTCTGCCGTGCTGGCCACCGGTGGACTGACCGCTCTCGTGTACGGCTGCAGTCAAGCCGCAACGCACGGCTGGGCATCGGCCGTGGTCGTCGGGCCAGGGGTAGCCGGTCTCGCTGCGCTCGCCACCTTCACCGTCCGCCAGCACCGGATGGCCCGCCCGCTGCTGCCGCTGCGCATCCTCGCCGACCGCAACCGGCTCGGCGCCTACCTTGCCGCCGCTGCAGCCGTGGTCGGATCGTTCGGCATGTTCCTGATGCTGACCTACCACCTGCAGGTGGTACTGCAGTACTCGCCGCTGCGGGCCGGCCTGGCCTTCCTGCCGCTCACCGTTGCCAACACGCTGAGCGGGTACCAGCTCGGCACCCGGCTGCAGTCCCGGGTGGCGCCCCGAGTGCTCGTCGTCGGCGGCCTGCTCGTGACAGCGACCGGGCTGGCAATCTTGACCCGGCTGGACCCGGGCAGTAGCTATCTCGGCACCATCCTCCCGGCCGAGGTGCTGATCGGGCTCGGCATGGGCAGCCTGTTCCCGCCGGTCTTCGCACTCGCGATGAACGGGGTCGACCAGCGGGACGCCGGCGTCGCCTCGGCGCTGATCGGCACGGCCACCCAGCTGGGCGGATCGGTCGGGACCGCCGTGCTCAACACCGTTGCCATCACGGCAACGGCGGCGTACGCCTCGTCCCATGTGCTGAGCCGCCGGCTGCACGTTGACGCGCTGGTGCACGGCTACGCCACTGCTACCGCCTGCGCGGCTCTCTTCATCGTCGCCATCGCCGTCATCGTCGCAGTGCTCGTCAACGCACCGCGGCCGAACGCAGACCCCACCTCGAGTCAGGAGAAATGATGTCCGTCCAGTTGAACCACACGATCGTGCACTCCTGGGACAAGGCCGACTCGGCTGCGTTCTACTGCGAGCTGCTCGGCCTTCCGGAGCCAGTGCCGTTCGGGCCGTTCCTCTCTGTCGCGCTGAGCAACGAAGTCACCCTCGACTTCCTCGACGACGTCGACGGGGCGGTGGCCACTCAGCACTACGCGTTCTTGGTCGGCGAGGACGAGTTCGACGAGATCTTTGCTCGGATCCGGGCCCGCGGCCTCACCTACTGGGCGGACCCGTTCCACCGCCGCCCTGCCGAGTTCAACACCGAGGACGGCGGCCGCGGGCTGTACTGGGAGGACCCCAGCGGGCATAACCTCGAGATCATCACCCGGCCGTACGGAAGCGACAACTGATGTCCTACTCCGAACCGAAATACCTGGGCGAATCCGGCGAGGTCAACGTCAACTTCCGGCCGGCCGGGACAGCCCCGGACCTGCCGAACCCGAACGGAACCAACGTGCACTACCTCGCCACCGGCGAGTCGACCGGAGGGGAGTTCGGGCTGTACCGGTGGGACTTCGGTCCGGGCCGCAGCGGCCCGGACCCGCACTTCCACAGGACGATCTCCGAGTCGTTCTTCGTCTTGTCCGGCACCGTGCGGCTGTTCAACGGGCAGGACTGGATCGACGCGACCTCCGGCGACTTCTTGCATGTGGCGGAGGGCGGCATCCACGGGTTCCGCAACGAGTCCGGCGAACGCGCGTCCATGCTGCTGCTGTTCACCCCGGGCGCGCCGCGCGAGGAGTACTTCGAGTGGCTGGTCGAGATGGCGCAGGGCAAACGCGCGTTGACCGACGAGGAGAAGGCGGAGTTCTACCTGCGCCACGACACCTACTGGCTATAACCGCGCTGAACCCAGCGGATCTTCCGGGGCGATCAAGCAGCCACCGTCGTGGCTAGCTACGCGATACCGACCAAACCCGAGCGGGTCTCCCTAGGCGATCAGTTCGCTTTACTTCTTGTTGCGGCGCTGCACCCGGGTGCGCTTCAGCAGCTTGCGGTGCTTCTTCTTGGCCATCCGCTTGCGCCGCTTCTTGATGACTGAACCCATACCTGCCCTCACTTCGCGCCGGTGGCGCGCTTAGCCTTGTGCGTCGAGTCTCGACGCGACCTTCCCGGCAACGACTCCGCCACCGAACGCACGCGGACACGCGTCTACCCGCCCGCTAACTGGCACCCAGCGTACCTGCCGCCGAGTGATGCTCGTGTCCGTGGGTGGTCAGCCGGCCTCGATATAGGCGTTCTGCAAGTAGTCGTGTACGGCCTTCTCGGGGACGCGGAAGGATCGGCCGACTCGAACGGCGGCCAGCTCTCCGTTGTGCACCATCCGGTACACGGTCATCTTCGAGACCCGCATCATCGCGGCGACTTCCGCCACCGTCAGGAACTTCACGCCGGCCACGGGTTCACCGCGGTCGGCGGCCGGCCCGGATCGGGCCGAGGCAGCCGGACGCTCGTCGGATTTGCTCATGCTTCACCGTACTTTCGGCACATGTCGCCCCGCCGGCTTCCCCACCGGCAGGATGGACACGCACGTGCTCGCTGCACAGTAGCGGTACAGGTGGGGCAGAAGCGATAGTGGAGTCCTCACGATTGCGTGCCGATCCCGGTTCAGCCGGTGCCGAGCTGTCGGCTGCGCTCGCTGGCGGCCTCGATCGCGTCCAGCATTGCAGCTCGAACACCGTGCTTCTCCAGCTCGCGGATGGCGGCGATCGTGGTGCCGCCGGGGCTGGTGACCGCCTCGCGCAGCTGCACCGGATGCTCGCCGGAATCGCGCAGCATCTTCGCCGAGCCGATCGCGGTCTGGACGATCAGTTCGGCTGCTACGGCGCGCGGGATACCGAGCAGGATGCCCGCGTCGATCATCGCTTCGACCAGGTAGAAGAAATATGCCGGGCCAGAGCCGGACAGTGCTGTCACCGCGTCGAGCTGTGATTCCGGTAGCCGGATCACCTTGCCGACCACCCCGAGCAGCGCCTCGGCCACTTCGAGGTGCGCGGCGTCTGCGTGCGCACCGGCGCAGATCACCGTCATTGCCTCGTCCACCAGCGCGGGCGTGTTCGGCATGCAGCGCACCACCGCGACGCCTTCCGGCAGCGCCGCCTCGATCCGCGCCGTGGGAACCCCGGCGGCCACCGATACGACGACATGGTCGGCGGTGACGTGATCGTGCAGTTCCTTGAGCAGCGGTTCGATGTCCTGCGGCTTCACCGCGATGAGCAGCGTCTGCGCCTGCGCCGCCGCGGTCGGGACGTCCACGGCACGGACGCCGTGGGTGCGGGCCAGGTACTCGGCGCGCTCGCCGTTCTTCTCCACGACGACCAACGCCTCGCTGCTGCGCGCGCCGCGCAGCAACCCGGCGAGCAGCGCTTCGCCGATCTTGCCGCCGCCCAGCACGGCAACGCGGTCCACGGACTCGTCCGACATCGCATTCACCTCTTGGAGATCAGCGCGCGCAGGAAGAACGCCAGGTTCGCCGGGCGCTCGGCCAGCCTCCGCATGAGATAGCCGTACCACTCGGCGCCGTACGGCACGTACACCCGGACGGTGTGACCGCTTCCGGCCAGCCGCTTCTGCTCGTCGGGCCGGATTCCGTACAGCATCTGGAACTCGAAGTCACCGGCACGCTTGCCGAAGAACGCGGCCCGGTCGACACCGATGGCGACCAGTCGCGGATCGTGGGTGGCGAGCATCGGATAGCAGCCCTCACCCTGCATGAGGATGTTGACACAGCGCACATAGGAGCGGTCGACCTCATCGCGGCTCTGGTACGCGACCGCTTCCGGCTCGGCGTAAGCGCCCTTGCACAAGCGGACCCGGCTGCCCGCGGTGGCCAGCTCGCGGCAGTCGCCCTCGGTCCGCCGCAAGTAGGCCTGCAGCACGGCGCCGGTCGTGGCGAAGTCGCGGCGCAGCTCGGTGAGCGTCGCCAGCGTGGCGTCGGTCGTGGTGTGGTCCTCCATGTCGAGGGTCACGGTCGCGCCGACGTGCTGCGCCTTTTCACAGATCTGCCGAGCATTGTCGAGCGAGATCTGCTCGCCGTCCCCCGGCAGTGCCTGCCCCACCGCGCTGAGTTTGACGCTCACCTCAGCGCGCGCGGTCAGTGGCCGGCCCTCGCGGAAGCCGGTCAGACCCGCGTCGGAGAGTCTGGTCAGCAGGTCGAGGTATGCCTCGACGGTGGCATGCGCCGTGCCTCTGTCGGTGGTGTCCTCGCCGAGATGGTCCAGCGAAACGGTAAGGCCGGCCGCTTCGAGTGTGGTGGCGACGCCGACCGCGTCCACTGCGCCATTGCCGCCGACGAATCTGGCAACCACGCCGCGGGACACCGGGGCGTGGGTGACGACACGCTGCACGGTCTTGTTCCGCGAGGCGAGCAGGATCGGCGTGCGCAGCATGGCGCCAGGGTAGTGACCGCGCCATCGCCGGGAATGCGCGCGGTGGTCATTGGTCGGCCAGCCAGTCGAGCCGGCGCAGGATCACCCCTTCGCGCAGCGCCCACGGGCACTGCAGCAGCTCGTCCACGCCGAGGGCATCCATCGCCGCGGCGGCAACGATCGCACCGGCCAGAGTCTGGTGGGCTCGTGCCGCGCTCACGCCGTCCAGCTCGGCGAGATCGCTCGACGCCATCCGGGAGATGAACGAGGTGACCTGGCGCAGTCCGTTGCGGTTGAGCACCCGTCGGGTTCGCGGTCCGGCCGAACTCGGTGCGGCGCCGGCCAGCCGGGCCAGAGTGCGGAACGTCTTGCTGGTGCAGACGGCAAGATCCGGGCGACCACCGGCGAGCAGCTTGGCCGCCGGCTTGATCAGCTCTCCTTCGACGTAGCCCCGCAGCTCGGCCACCGACGATTTCGACGGTGGGTCGCCGTCGAGCCGCTCGCGGGTGAGCCGACCGGCGCCCAGCGGCAATGACAGCGCCACCTGCGGGTCCTCGTCATCACCGACGGCCAACTCCAACGAACCACCGCCGATGTCCAGGCACAGCAGCCGGCCGGCACTCCAGCCCTGCCATCGGCGCACCGCCAGAAACGTCAATCGCGCCTCGTCGTCGCCGGTGAGGACGATCAGGTCGACCTTCGTCTCGTGCTTGACCCGATCGAGTACTGCTGTGCCGTTCTCCGCGTCGCGTACCGCCGAGGTGGCGAACGCAAGCAGCTCGTCGCAGCCCAGCTCCTTCGCCTGCCGTTTCGCCTCGCGCACCGCGCTGACCAGTGCGTCCGCGCCCGACTTCGCAATGCCGCCGCGTTTGTCCATCACCTCAGCGAGGCGCAGCACCGACTTGTCCGAGTGCTGCGGCGTCGGCTCGGCGCCCCGATGCGCGTCCACCACGAGCAGGTGCACGGTGTTGGAGCCGACGTCGAGCACACCCAAGCGCATAGCCGGCAACGCTACTGGTCAGCGCCGGGCAAGCTGGGCTGCGTACCCTCACACCGTGCCGATGCCAGCAGCCGACTCGAGGCGACGTGTCCTGCCCACCCCACGCTCCCGCGAGGTCGGGCTCGACTTCCCTCGGGAGTGGATCGAGTTCATCGACCCGGCCGATGCCGAGCATCTGATCCGCGCAGACGCCACGTGGCTGTGCTCACGCTGGACCTGCATCTTCGGGCGCGGCTGCCATGGCGTCGTCGCCGGCCGGGAATCCGACGGGTGCTGCACGCACGGCGCGTTCTTCAGCGACAAGGCCGACGAGAAGCGGGTGCGCGGCTTCGCCGAGGAGCTCACCGACGTCGACTGGCAGTTCAAGTCGGTGGCGCAGCGCAAGAAGAACGGCAGGCTGGATGTCGTGGAGAAGGACAACGTCGGCGACGAGGAGAACCGGCGGCGCACCCGTACCCACGAGGGCGCCTGCATCTTCCTCAACCGGCCGGGCTTTGCCGGCGGCGAGGGGTGCGCGCTGCACGGCTATGCGTTGCGGACCGGCCGGCACCCGCTGGAGACCAAACCGGAAGTGTGCTGGCAACTGCCGGTGCGTCGCGAGCAGGAGTGGATGGATCGTCCGGACGGCACCCGCATGTTGGTGTCCAGCGTCTCGGAGTTCGATCGCCGCGGCTGGGGTGAAGGCGGCCACGACCTGCACTGGTGGTGCACCTCGTCGCCGGAGGCGCACATCGGCGGCGAGCCGGTGTTCGAGTCCTACGGCCCGGAACTGACCGAGTTGATCGGCGCCGCGGCCTACGCCGAGCTCGCCCGACTCTGCGCCGCTCGGCTCGCCCAAGGGCTGGTGGCTCCGCACCCCGCCGGGCAAGCCGCGACCTAGCCCGCGCTACGCACCGTCCTGCGCTGGGCCCGGTAGCGCGCGTCTAACACAGGACGGTTCTGGCGCGGCGGCGGCGGGCGGCACCGCTCGGGCAACTGCGCGCCGACGAGCAGCTGGCAGCACCTGCAGGTCCACGGTCGGCGCACCGTCTGCACTGGTCACGCTCCTGCGTCCCTACGCAGTACCGTTCCGCGGTACCGCCCTCCGAGTGCGACCTACGGGTCGAGGGGGAGGTTGTGCCCGCTGAGGGGGAGCTTCTGGCGCGGGCGCCCGGCGTGTCGCGACCACAACCTCCCCCTCGGCACACAGCCAGCTAACCGGCGAACTTGTAGCCCAGGCCTCGCACGGTAACCAGGAATTTGGGGTTCGCCGGGTCGGGTTCGATCTTGGAGCGCAGGCGTTTCACGTGCACGTCGAGGGTCTTGGTGTCGCCGACGTAGTCGGCGCCCCACACCCGGTCGATGAGCTGGCCGCGGGTGAGCACGCGGTCGGCGTTGCGCAGCAGCAGCTCGAGCAGGTCGAACTCCTTCAGCGGAAGCGAGACCTGCTGCCCGTCCACGGCCACGGTGTGCCGCTCGACGTCCATGCGTACCGGACCTGCCTGCACGACGGCGGTGTCGAGGTCCTCGGTGTCGATGCCGCGCCGCAGCACTGCCCGGATCCGGGCGACCAGCTCGCGGGACGAGTACGGCTTGGTGACGTAGTCGTCGGCACCCAGTTCGAGGCCGACCACCTTGTCGATCTCCGCGTCCCGGGCGGTGACGATGATGATCGGCACTGATGAGCGCTGCCGGATCGCCCGGCAGACTTCGGTGCCGGACAGCCCGGGCAGCATGAGATCGAGGAGCACCAGGTCGGCACCGCTGCGGTCGAACGTGGCCAGCGCATCGGGCCCGCTGCCGGCGACTGCGACCTCGTACCCCTCGCGGCGCAGCAGGTAGGCGAGCGCATCGGAGAAGGACTCTTCGTCCTCCACCACCAGGACTCGGGTCACCGGGCTCCTCTCGTCAGAACGTGGCTTCGGTCGCTCGGCGGGTCCGGTTCGGCGCCGGCCGCTGCGGCGGCGCGGGTGAGCAGGGGCAACGTGACGGTGAACGTCGAGCCGGCGCCTTCCACGCTCCACGCCGTCACGGTGCCGCCGTGATTGGTCACGGTGTGCTTGACGATCGCCAGGCCCAGCCCGGTGCCCCCGGTGGCCCGCGAGCGCGCCGCATCTACGCGGAAGAACCGCTCGAACACCCGCGGCAGATCTGCCTCGGCGATGCCGATGCCCTGATCGGTCACGGTGATCTCCACTGCCGGGCCGCGCGAGGTGCGGACCTCGCGAGCCACCACGCCGACCTTCGTGTTCGCCGGGCTATACCGGATGGCGTTGTCGATGAGGTTGGCCAGCGCACTGACCAGGTTCGTCTCGCTGCCCGCCACACTCAGGCCCTCGCCGCCGTCGCAGACCACCGTGATGCCGCTCTGCTCTGCGGCCAGGGCGGTCGCACCGACGGCTTCGTGCAGCACCCGGGTGACCGAGACCGGCAGCGGCTGGGGTCGCCGGTCGGCGCCTTCCAACCGGGACAGCGCAATGAGCTCGCCGACCAGCCGGCCCAGCCGGGTGCCTTCGTGCTGCATCCGCCCGGCGAACCGGGCGACCGCCTCAGGATCGTCGGCGGCGTCTTGCACCGCTTCGGCGAGGAGAGTGAGCGCACCTACCGGCGTCTTCAGCTCGTGCGACACATTGGCGACGAAGTCGCGGCGCACCGCATCGAGCCGGCGCGCGTCGGTGACGTCCTCGAGCAGCAACGCGACGGCGATCACCCGGGGCTCAGGCAGCAGCACGGCGTCCTGCAGGGGAATGGCCTGCACCGAGACCACGGACGGCTCGCGTCCCGGGCGGGTCGGCAGCTCGAGCTCTCCTGCGTCACGCGTGGCCGAGTCCATTGCGCTGCGGGCCAGTGCCCGCAGGGCGTCGCTGGCCATCCGGTCGCCCGAGATGGCGCCCAGTGATCGGGCGACGCGGTTGGCGAGCAGGATCGACTCGTCCCGGTCGACGATCACCACGCCGGAGGTCAGTTGCTCGACAACGAGGGCCGATAGCCTGGTGCCGGGCGGCTCCGGAGTGACCGGTGCAGCGGCTGGAGCGGACCGGCGCCGCGCCAGCTGAGCGACGGCCAAGCCGAGCGCCAGCCCGAGGGCGAGCGCGAGCAGCACGGCAACGACCGTCACGGCGGCAATGCTACGGCTCAGGAAGGCTCGCAACCGTCCCGAGCGCCCGCTGCGCCGGGTCCGTCGTGATCTGTTCACCTGACGTACGGCGCTCGTTTACGCGGGATCCGTACGCCGGCGGTGCGGCCGACTACCCTCGCAGGCAGGTAGTCGAGGAGGCGGTGCGCGGATGCGGGACATCTATCACGACGAGCTCGATGCAATCGGTTCCTCGCTGTTGAGCATGACCGACAAGGTCGGGTTGGCGATGGACCGGGCCACCAACGCCCTGCTCGACGGCGATCTGGCCAGCGCGGAAAAGGTCGTCAAGGACGACACCATTGTGGACGCGCTGCGGGCGGATCTGGAGCAACGCACGTTCACCCTGATGGCCCAGCAGCAGCCGGTCGCCGGCGAGCTGCGCCTGCTCATCACCACGCTGCACCTGGCCGCCGACCTGGAGCGGATGGGCGACCTGGCACTGCACATCGCGAAAGTGGCGCGAATGCGCTTCCCGGAGATCGCCGTTCCCACCGAGCTGCGCGACGTCATCTCGCAAATGGGTGCCGTTGCGCTGTCGCTGGTGAAGAAGGTCAGCGAGGTCATCGACGGCCGCGACGTGGCATTGGCCCAGGCCATCGAGGCCGAGGACGACTCGATGGATGCCTTGCACCGCAAGCTGTTCACCCTGTTGCTCTCGCCGAACTGGGCCCATGGCACCGAGGCGGCGATCGACATGACGCTGATCGGACGGTATTACGAGCGCTACGCCGATCACGCGGTCTCGGTGGCCCGCCGGATGGTCTTCATCGTCACCGGCGCGATGCCGGAACCGACCGCGTCCGCCTCGCTCACCGGCTGAGGCCTCAGGTCAGCCAGCGCCGGGCCAGGGCGGCAGCCTGCTGGTGCACCAGCTCACCGGCCCGGTGCATCGCTTGCTGTGGCTCGTCGACCAGGTCGGTGAGCAGGTAGGCATCGTCGAAGCCGGCGCTCGCCATCTGCTCGCGGGTCAGCGTGCTGCTCCCGGCCACCACCACGACCGGAACCCCGTGCCGGGCGGCCGCCGCAGCCACCCCGACCGGCGTTTTGCCGGACAGCGTCTGCTCGTCGAGCGAACCCTCGCCGGTGACGACCAGATCGGCCTCGGCCAGCATCGCGTCGAAGCCGACCAGCTCGAGCAGCAGAGCGACGCCGGATCGAATCGATCCGCCGACCGTCAGCGCACCGAATCCGACACCACCGGCTGCCCCGGATCCCGGCACCGCAGAGTCGTCCCGGCCGGTCGCGGTAGCGGCCACGGCGGCCCAGTTGGCCAGCGCTGCCTCCAACTCGGCTACATCCAGTGCATCGGCGCCTTTCTGCGGGCCGTATACCGCCGCGGCGCCGCGCGGACCGAGCAACGGGTTGTCGACGTCGCTCGCGATCACCAGCTCGACGCCGTCCATGGTGGCCCGCGCGCCGGCGAGATCCAGCGTTGCCGCGCTGTGCAACGCGCCGCCGCCTCGGCCGACCTCGGTTCCGTGGCCGTCCCGGACGGACGCGCCGAGCGCCTGCAGGAATCCGGCCCCGCCGTCGGTGCTCGCGCTGCCGCCGATGCCGAGCACAACCCGGCGCGCACCCCGTCCAACGGCCTCCCGGACCACTTCGCCCAACCCGAAGCTGGAGGCGGTCATCGGCTCCAGCCGACCTTCTGGCAACCGTTGCATGCCGCACACGGTGGCGAGCTCGATGACTGCGGTGCCGTCGCGCTCGGCATAGCTGGCCGGCTCCGGCATCCCCATCGGCCCACTGGCGATCACCGGGACGTCGGTGAATCCTGCCGCGACGACGGCCGCCACCGTCCCGTCGCCTCCGTCGGCCAACGGAACCCACCGCACGTCGGTGCCAGGCGCGACCGACCGGATCCCTTCGATCAGGTGGACGGCGACCTCCACAGCCGCGAGCGAGCCCTTGAACTTGTCGGGAGCCAGCAACACCCGTTTCGTCACCGTCGCTAACGCTTCCCCTGATTGGCGACTGCCTCGATCGCCGCTGCAGCAGCCTGCGGGTCGAGGTAGCGGGACGGCTCGGCCGGGTTCATCGTCGCGGGATCCAGGCGGTAGAGCAGCGGGATCCCGGTCGGGATGTTGAGCGAGACAACGGCCTCGTCGGAGAGCCCGTCGAGATGCTTCACCAGCGCACGCAGCGAGTTGCCGTGTGCCACGACGAGCACGGTCCGGTGCCGGCGCAGATCGGGCACGATCACGTCGTACCAGTAGGGCATCAGCCGCAGGACGACGTCGGCGAGGCACTCGGTTCGGGGCACCGACTCGAGCAGATCGGCATAGCGCGGATCGCCGACCTGACTGTAGGCATCGTCCGCGGCCAGCGGCGGCGGCGGCACGTCGTAGGAGCGACGCCAGAGCATGAACTGCTCGTCGCCGAACTCGGCGCGGACCGCGGCCTTGTCCTTGCCCTGCAGCGCTCCGTAGTGCCGCTCGTTGAGCCGCCAGGACCGCCGCACCGGGATCCACGGCCGGTCAACGCCGTCCAGGGTGAGGTTCGCGGTACGGATCGCGCGGCGCAGCAGTGAGGTGTGCAGCACCTCCGGCAGCAGGCCGGCGCCGGTGAGCAGTTCGGCGCCGCGCCGGGCCTCGGCCTCCCCGGTCGCAGTCAGATCCACGTCCACCCAGCCGGTGAAGAGGTTGGCCAGATTCCATTCGCTCTCGCCATGGCGGAGCAGGATCAGATTGACGGTGTCGGTCACCGCTCCATCCTCCCGTAACGCCCCCGTCCCCACTGCCGAGGGGGAGGTTGTTGCGGCCGAGGGGGAGGTTGCGCCCGCGACACGCCGAGGCATCCGGCCACAACCTCCCCATCGGCCTGGGCGGCGCGCCGGCCGGCTCGACTAAGCTGCGGGACGAGCCGTGACTGGCGCATCAGTTGGGTCACCAACGGGAAGCGGCTTCGCCGAGTTCGCCGAGCGCCTGGGCATCCCACACCTGCAAGGAGCGCCCGCATGACCTCATCGGCACGATCTTGCCCGCTGCGGACGCGCTGCGTTCCCGCGGTGAGCCCGGAGGGCACATCATGACCAGCACTGAATCCACCGCGTTCCGCAGCGCGCTGGACGTCATCGCTGCGGTGGAGCCGAACGTGGCCGCGGCGATCGGTAAGGAACTCACCGACCAGCGCGAGTCGCTGAAGCTCATCGCCAGCGAGAACTACGCCTCACCTGCCGTGCTGCTGGCGATGGGCAACTGGTTCTCCGACAAGTACGCCGAGGGCACGATCGGACACCGCTTCTACGCCGGCTGCCAGAACGTCGACACCGTCGAGGCACTGGCCGCCGACCATGCGAAGGAGCTGTTCGGCGCGCCGCACGCCTACGCCCAGCCGCACTCCGGCATCGACGCCAACCTGGTCGCCTTCTGGGCGGTACTGGCCCACCGCATCGAGTCGCCGGCGCTGGAGCGCGCCGGGGTGCGCAACGTCAACGACATGACCGAGGACGACTGGCTGACCCTGCGCCGGGCGTTCGGCGAGCAGAAGATGATCGGGATGTCACTGGACGCCGGCGGCCACCTCACCCACGGTTTCCGGCCGAACATCTCCGGCAAGATGTTCCACCAGGCCAGCTACGGCACTGACGAGAAGACCGGCCTGCTCGACTACGACGGCGTTGCGGCGCTGGCCCGCGAGTTCAAGCCGCTCATCGTGATGGCCGGTTACTCCGGCTATCCCCGGCGGGTGAATTTCGCCAAGATGCGCGAGATCGCCGACGAGGTCGGGGCAACGCTCATCGTCGACATGGCGCACTTCGCCGGGCTGGTGGCCGGCAAGGTGTTCACCGGCGACGAGGACCCGGTGCCGTTCGCGCACGTCACGACCACCACCACGCACAAGTCGCTGCGCGGTCCGCGCGGTGGGTTGGTGCTGTGCCAGCCGGAGTACGCCGACGCCGTAGACCGTGGCTGCCCGATGGTGCTGGGCGGACCGCTGTCGAACATGATGGCCGCGAAGGCAGTAGCGCTGGCGGAGGCCAAGCAGCCTTCGTTCCAGACCTACGCGCAGCAGGTTGCTGCCAACGCCAAGGCACTGGCCGACGGGCTGATGCGCCGCGGCGCGAAGCTGGTCACCGACGGCACCGACAACCACCTCGTGCTCGTCGACGTGAACTCCTTCGGTGTCACCGGCCGGCAGGCCGAGAGTGCGCTGCTGGACTCGGGCATCGTCACCAACCGCAACTCGATCCCGCGCGATCCGAACGGGGCGTGGTACACCTCCGGCGTCCGGTTGGGCACTCCCGCACTCACCAGCCGCGGACTCGACGAGGTTGGGATGGATCGGGTGGCGGAGCTCATCATCGGCGTGCTGTCGGCGACCAGCCCAGCAGCAGCACCCAGCGGCAGCGCGTCGAAGGCGAAGTACGTCCTGGCCGAGGGCATCGCGCAGCGGACGAAGGCGGCCTGTGCCGAGCTGCTCGCCGATCACCCGCTCTACCCCGAGGTCGATCTCGGCTGACCAGATCCGGTTTTGGCGGGAAACCGTCGGATAGGCGCGTGATCCGCCAAAAGCTGCACCGGCGGCTACCGCGAGACAAGCCGGCAGCGAAACACCTTGCCAACAGGGATGGACCGCGCCACCGTCGGCACATGGTCAGCTCCGTGGCAGTCCTGTCCGACATCCATGGTGTGCTGCCCGCGCTGGACGCCGTCCTCGCCGAGCCGGAGGTGCAGAGCGCCGAGCGGATCGTGCTTACTGGCGACATCGCCGCGGGGCCGCTGCCGGCGCAGACACTCGACCGGCTCATCGGACTCGGCGAGCGCGTCATCTGGGTGCGCGGCAACGCCGAACGCGAACTGGTGGCACTGGCCCGCGGCGGCGAGACGTCGATCCCGGATCCCATCGCGCCCTGGGCCGCCGCCCAACTCACAGCTGAGCACGTCGAGCTCCTCGCCGGCCTCCCGCACCCGGTGTTCCTCGACGTCGCCGGCTTCGGCACGGTGGCCTTCTGCCACGGGACCCCGCGTGACGACGAGGAGGTGCTGTTCGTGGAGAGCAGCGCCGAACGCTGGCTGGCCGCGTTCGACGGCCTCGCCGACGAGGTGCGCACCGTCGTGTGCGGCCACACCCACATGCCGTTCACCCGCTTGGTCGACCGGCGCCTGGTGCTCAACCCGGGCAGTGTCGGGATGCCCTACGGGCGGGCCGGCGCGCACTGGGCGCTGCTGCGCGACGGCACGGCGGTGCTGCGCCGCACCGACTTCGATATCGCTGCGGCCGGCGAGCAGTTGATCGCCGAGAGCGACTACCCGGAGGTGGCCGAGTGGGCGGACTATTTCTTGCCGTCCCGAGCCAGTGATCTCGAGGCGTTGCGGACGTTCCGGCCCCGTGAAGGCGGCCTGCCGGCACCGACCGCGGGCAGCATAGATTCTCCCCATGACTGATGACGCGTTGGCGGGCCTGCTGGCTGAGCGCAACCACGGAGTCCTGGTGACGATGAAGCGCAACGGCCGACCGCAACTGTCGAACGTCAACCACACCTTCGATGCGGAGCGGCGCTTGCTCCGGGTCTCGATCACCGCCGACCGGGCCAAAGCCAAGAACCTGTCCCGAGACCCGCGGGCCAGCTTCCATGTGACCAGCGACGACTTCAGCCGGTGGGCGGTGGCCGAAGGCACCGCCGAGCTCACCCCGGTGGCAGCGGATCCGCATGACGCGACCGTCGAGGAGCTCGTCGACGTCTTCCGCGCCGTGCAGGGCGAGCACCCGGATTGGGACGACTATCGCGCGGCGATGGTCCGCGATCACCGCCTGGTGGTGAAACTGCGGGTGGAGCGGATCTACGGCCAGTAGCGTCAGCGACCCTGCTCCAGCCAGGACATCACAACGTCCACGGCGAACTCGACCTGCGCCTTGCTGACCCGCGGCCGGTGGGTGAGCGACGCGGCGACGATCGGGCTGACCAACAGGTCGATGACCCACTGCGGGTCGTAGTCGGCGCGGATCTCGCCGGAGGCGACTCCGCGGGCCAGGACGTCGATGAACACCTGGTGCCGTGGCCCGATCACCTTCTCCCGGAAGCGCGAATAGAGCTCCGGGTAAGCGATGCCATCAGCCGCAAGGCGCTGCATCAGCCGGCCGTGCAACCCGTTCACCCAACGGCTGCGCATGCTCTCGACGATGTAGAGCAGATCGCCGCGGACCGACGCACCGGGCGGGTTCGGCACCGGACCTTTGACGCTGCCGATCGCCTCCAGCACCAGCTCGTCCTTACCGGGCCAGCGCCGGTACACCGTCGTCTTCGCGACGCCGGCGCGAGCCGCGACCGACTCGAAACTGAAAGCCCGGTAGCCGTTCTCGGTGAGCTCCTCGATCGCCGACTCGACGATGGCCTCGTGCCGATCGGCATCGCGCGGCCGGCCAGGTCTGCGCCGCTCGTCCACAGCAGCTGCGTCGCCGGCCATCAGTGCGCCGCCGTAGCCAGCGCGTCCTGGCCGGGCGGAGTACCGGGTTCGTCCTCCTTGCGCCGTCGAGTCACGCCGGGCAGGAATGCGAACGCCAGCCCCGCGCCGATCAGGTCGAACAGGGCTGCGACCAGCGAGGTGACGCGCATCGCGGAGATGAACGAGTCCTTGGTCTTCTGCACATATCCGCCGATCGCCCGCTGGGCGTCGGCCTGGGCCTTGGCGACCTGCTGCGGGGTGAGCCGGCCTCCGGCCAGCTTTTGCCGCTCCTGCAGTGCCTTTCCGGCGCTGCCGATGTATTCGAAGGAGCCGCCGATCGATTCGCTGGTGTCTTTGCGTACCAGCGGGCCGACCTTGGCCGAGTCGGGCAGTTGCGAGACGACCGACGCCGGCTGATCGAGCTGCCGGGCCAGCGCTGCGGGCGTATCCGCGCCGAGGTGGCTGCGGAACACGACGGCCAGGATCGAGCCGAGGACAGCAACACCGAGCGCACCGGCGACCTGCCGGACGGTGTTGTTCACCGCCGAGCCCGCACCCGCCTTCTCGCGGGGCACCGCGCTCATGATCGCGGTGGTGGCCGGCGCCATCGTCACGCCCATGCCGGCGCCCATGCCGAACATCAGCACCTCGATGAACCATTGCGGCGTCGACTCGGTGCACAGCCCGTATCCGGCCATGGAAATCGCGACCAGCGTCAACCCGCTGCCGGCCACCCATCGGGTGCCGAACTTCTTCGTCAGCCGGGACGACATCGGTGCGGCGATCATCTGCGCCGCAGCGACTGCGATCAGCGCGACGCCGGCGGTGAGCGCGGTGTAGCCGCGCACTGCCTGCAGGTAGTAGGCCAGGTAGAACGTCGAGCCCATCAGCGCGAAGAAGGTCAGACCGATCACCGCGCCGCCCGCGGTGAACTGCTTGTTCTTGAACAGCGTCATGTCGATCGTCGGGTGGCTGCTACGCCGCTCCATCCGCACGAACACGACCATCAGCACGATGCCCACCGCGATCATGCCGAGGCTGTTCCACCGCAACCATTCGTTGCTGTTGCCGCCCTCGATGATCCCGTAGACCAGAGCACCCAGACCGACCATCGACAGCACGATTCCGGTCGGGTCGAGCCGGTGCGGGCGCGGGTCCTTCGAGTCCGGCACCAGGGCGAAGATCAGCACCACGCCGATGATCACGATCGGCACATTGATCAGGAAGACCGAACCCCACCAGAAGTACTTCAGCAGTGCACCGCCGGTGATCGGACCGAGCGCGATGGCCATGCCGGCCGCACCGGCCCAGACTCCGATGGCCTTGCCGCGCTCCTCCGGCTCGAACACGTTCTGGATGATCGACAAGGTCTGCGGCTGCACCGCGGCGGCGCCGATGCCCATCAAGGCACGGCAGATGATCAGCTGCGTCGGGTTCTGCGCAAACGCCGTCAACGCGGACATCGCCCCGAACATGAGCAGGCCGGTCATCAGGATGCGCTTGCGACCGAACCGGTCGCCCATGACACCCCACGGGATGAGCAGACCGGCGAACACCAGCGCGTAGGAGTCGACCGCCCACTGCATCTGGCTCTGCGACGCACTGAGGTCCTCTTGGATCGTCTTCAGCGCGACGTTGAGAATCGTGTTGTCGAGGATGACGACCAGCAGGCAGATGACCAGCACGCCGAGGATCCCCCACCGGCGGCGCTGGATTGTTTCCTGATCCATGAACAGAGGTGCCCTTCGTTTCGATACACTGTCGTAGCGGAACTAGTGAACACCCTCGAGTTTCGCTACGCAAGCGGAGCGAATCTATCCCTCGCCCCTCACCCCTCCGTGGAGCGGGTGGTGGTCCGCTCGACGAACTCGGCGAACGCGGCAAGATTCGCCAGGGACTCGCCGTTCTTGACCCGCCAGGCCCACTCCCGCCGGATCGAGCTGCCGAACCCCATCTCGAGCAGTGTGTTGAACGTCCCGTCCGCATACTCCAGCACGGCACCGAGGACCCGATCGATCTCTGCATCGGCGACTGCGTCCAGCGGCAGATGACCAGTCAGGTAGATGTCCCCAGTGGCATCGATGGACCAGCTCACTGCGTACATCTTGGCGTTGCGCTGCAGCAGGAAGGCATGCACCTCGGCGGCGTTCTCGTCCGGCTTGCGCACCACGAACGCCTCGATGTGCACCGCATGCTCACCCACGGTGAGCAGGCAGGCGGTCTTCAGCCGGCGAGTACCCGGCAGCTGCACTGCGAACTCGCCGGAGCCGTTGTGCAGGTGGTCGATCCCGGCGGTCTCGAGAGCGCGCGCCAGGGCCGCGACCGCGTCGTCCCGGGTCACCGGCCTTCGCTCCCGACCGGCCGGGCCTCACGTGCGGCAAATGCGTCGGCTGCGCCGCGGTACACCTGCAGCAAACCCTCCGTGGTGCGTTGCCAGGAGAAGCGCTCGGCATGGCGGCGCGCATCGCGAGCCATTCGGGTGCGCAGTCCGTCGTCGGTGAGCAGCGATCCGATCGCCCGCGCCCAGTCCTGGGCACTGTGCCCGCTCACCAGCAGCCCGCTCTGCCGGTCGGCGACTGCGGTGGCCAGCCCGCCCACATCAGCGGCGACAACCGGCGTGCCCACCGCGGCGGATTCCAGTGCCACCAGACCGAAGGATTCGCTGTAGCTCGGCACCAGCGTCAGATCCGCGGCGCGGAACCAGTCGGCCAGCACCGGCCGGTCGACCGGTGGACGGAACAGCACACGCTCAGCGATGCCCAGCGAGCCGGCGAGGGCGCGCAGCCCTTCGTGATCGCCCGCCGCGGACCCACTGGGTGCGCCCAGCACCGCGATCTGCAGCCGGTCGCCCAGCTCCGGTCGTTGCCGCAGCAGCGCGGCGGCCGCACGCAGTGCGACGTCCGGCGCCTTCAGCGGCTGCAACCGGCCGGCGAAGAGCAGCAGGGTGGCATCGGCGGCAAGGCCGAGCCGGGCCCGGGCCTGCTGTCGATCGCCGGGACGGAACATGTCGAGGTCGACGCCCGGCGGCACCACCGTCACCCGGGCCGGATCGGCGTCGTACAGCTCGACCAGCTCGCGGGCCTCGGCATCGGTCGAGGCGACAAGGTGATCGGCCTCGGCCACCACCTGCTCCTCGCCGACCATCCGCCCGATCGGCTCGGGCACGTCACCGTCGGCCAGTGAACCGTTCTTCACTTTCGCCAGCGTGTGCGCGGAATGCACCAGCGGCACCCGCCATCGATCCCGGGCCAACCAGCCGACCTGACCGGAGAGCCAGTAGTGCGAATGGATGAGCGAGTACCAGCCCGGTTCGCGCTGCGCCTCGGCGCGCAGGACAGCGGCAGTGAACGCACAGAGCTGGGCCGGCAGGTCCTGCTTGCCGAGTCCCTCGTACGGGCCGGCGCTGATGTGCCGTACCAGCACTCCCTCGGCGAGCTCCACGACCGGGGGCAACGCGCTGCTGGTGGCCCGGGTGAAGATTTCGACGGGGTTGCCCTGCTGCGCGATCCGCGTCGCGGTTTCGACGACGTAGACGTTCAGTCCGCCGGCATCGCCACCACCGGGCAGGTCCAGCGGCGACGTGTGCACGCTGAGCATGGCCACCCGTCCGGACAGCAGCGGCGGAGTGGACACGGTGCCATTGTCCCGCCGCTCAGAACTCGACGCCCGCCAGGTGTGCCTCCGGGCGCAGCCGAACGCCGAACCGCTGCTCGACCCCGGCCCGGATCTCGGCCGCGAGGTCGAGCAATTCAGCGGTGGTCGCGCCGCCCCGGTTGGTCAATGCGAGGGTGTGCTTCGTCGACACGGCAACATGACCGCGGCCGTAGCCGCGCGGGAAGCCGGCCCGCTCGATCAGCCAAGCAGCGGAGAGCTTGATCCCCCCGGCGGTCGGCCAGTGCGGGCAGTCCTTGGCCGCCTCCGGCAGCACCTCGACGAGTGGGTTGACGAAGAAGGAGCCCACGCTCCAGCTGTCGTGATCGGCCGCATCGAGCACCATGCCCTTGCCCCGCCGCAGCGCCATGACCGCCGCACGCACCTCCGTGGTGGGCGCGACCGCATCCTGCTCGATGCCGAGCCGGCCGGCGAGCTCGAGATAGCGGATCGGCAGCGAGGATGAGCCGCGCGGCAGCCGCAGAGTCACGTCCAGGACGACGAACTGGTCGGTGTGCTTGAACGCGCTGGTACGGAACCCGAAGCCGCATCGCTGCGGCGACCACACCTCTGTCGCCGTCGTGCGTCGGTCATAGACGGTGAGCCCGGTGATCAGCTCGGCGATCTCACGGCCGTACGCGCCGACGTTCTGTACCGGCGTGGCGCCGACCGATCCGGGGATGCCCGACATCGTCTCCAGCCCG
This sequence comes from uncultured Actinomycetota bacterium, assembly GCA_963703085.1. Taxonomy (GTDB): domain Bacteria; phylum Actinomycetota; class Actinomycetes; order Mycobacteriales; family Jatrophihabitantaceae; genus DATAEG01. The sequence goes on from OY969789.1 coordinate 1,623,482, forward strand.
GCCCAGCCCTCCGCGATCGCGCGCTGCACGAGTCCGTCCCACGGCTCGCCGGCCGCGGCAGTGACCAGCACGTGATCGCCGTCCGGCTGCACCTGGATGCCGCGGTGGCGCACCAGCACCACGAGTCCGGGCCAGCCCTCGTCCGCGACCACTAGATTGCTGCCGCCGGCGACAACCAGCACGGCCCGGCGCCGGCCGTCAGCCTCGGCGAGCGCCGCCAGCAGCGTGTCCCGGTCTACCGCCTCGACCAGCTCTCCGGCCGGACCGCCGAGACGCAGGGTGGTCAATTCGGCGAGGGTCGGGCTCATGAGCACGTCGGACTGCAGGGCACGCCGGGAGAGGCTACCGGTCAGGCCGGGACGGCGAACCGCGCGTCGATCGCGGCGGTGTGCCCGCCGACCACCAGCTCGGCGTCCGGGCCCAGCGACCGCTTCACGACGGCGAGCGCGATCGGGCCCAGCTCGTGGTGATAGGCCGAGGTGCCGAGGAAGCCCACCGCGCGGCCGGCCAGCTCGACCGCAATGCCGTGTGCCGGCAGCTCGTCGCTCTCTCCAGCGAGGTGCAGCAGCACGAGCCGACGCGGCGGCTTGCCCAGGTTGTGCACCCGGGCGACGGTTTCTTGACCGCGGTAGCAGCCCTTGTTGAGGTGCACCGCCGTCCCGATCCAGCCGATCTCGTGCGGGATGGTGCGGTGATCGGTCTCGAAGCCGAGCCGGGGAACTCCGGCGGCGACCCGAATCGCCTCGCGGGCCCATACCCCGACCGGCACCGCTCCGGCTGCCCGCAGCCGCAGCGTCGTGGCGACCAGTTCGGCGCGCGGCAGCAGCAGATCGACCGAGCGGTCCGGCATACCCCGGAGGAATCCGCCACCATCGAGAGCTACCGCGCGGCCGGCGGCCGGTGCCTCGGGAAGTTCGGCCGCGGCCAGCACCGCGCCGAGCTGCGGCCCGGCAAGCGTGAGCACGGCCCAGTCGCCGGTCACCACCGCAGGCTCGACTCGGCTCATGAAACGCATCTTGTCGAGGTAGCCGTACACCTCGTCGGCCGCGCCCGGTTCGGTATCGAGCCACAGCTGGCCGCCGAGCTCGGTCACCTGCCAGTGCTGCTCGACGTGACCGTGTGGTGACAGCACCAGCGACTCGGTGCTGTCCCCATCCTTCAGGTTGACGACGTGCTGCGAGCAGATGCTGTGCAGCCAGGTAAGCCGGTCCGCGCCGGGGATGACCAGGACGTCGCGAGTGGACCGGTCCAGCAGCGCCGCGCCTTCGGTCAGGGTGCGCTGTTCGCGCAATGGGTCGCCGTAGTGCTGAGCGGTGCCGGCGTCGACTCCGATCGCGGCGACGGCGCCGGGCAGCTCGAGCAGCGGTGAGTCAGCAGGTGTCACATCAGTACTCATCGCTCTGCGGCTCCTCGTTGTTCCCGCGCGGTCCGATCCCGGCCGCAGTCACCGCACCGGCCGAACACGGTGAAATGCGAGAGATCGAGCTCGAAGTCGTGCTGGGTGCGGAGCCGGTCGCGCAGGCCACGGGCCAGCGCGGGCGCCGCGTCCACCACCGAACCGCAGTCGTGGCACACGATGTGGACGTGGTGGTCACCGGCCATCCGATAGCTGGGCGCGCCATGACCGAGGTGGGTGTGCGCCACCAGCCCGAGGTCTTCGAGCAGTTCGAGCGCGCGGTAGACGGTGGTGAGGTCGACCCCGGCGACTGCGGCAGCGACCTGCTCGGGGGTCGCGTGCTCCAGCTCCCGGACAGCGTCGAGCACCTGCTGCCGTTGCGAGGTCATCCGCAGGCCCCGCTCGCGCAGCCGGACAGCCAGCTCCGACGGGTGGGTCATCTCGGCTTCATGGTACGGACTCCACCGGATGCGCCGGCCGCGATCGCCTCAGCGGGCGGTCTCGGCAAGCAGCGCAAAGGAGACCAGCCAATGCGTGGCCATGAAGTCACCGTCGCTGATCTGCGGCGCGGCCCAGGCGACGTACTCGTCCGCCTCGGCACGCAACAGCTCGACGCGGGCGTCGTCGGAGGGCAACGCGCTGGCCAACCGACGTAGCTGCCAGGCTCGGGACAGGCCGAGCCCGTACAGATGCACCAGCTGGCCGTCGTGGTCGTCCAGCACGACGGGCAAGGCGAACAGCGGGCTGGCCGGGTCCACGCCGAGGTCGGGCAAGAAGGCAGCCAGCCAGTCGGAGAACTCCGCAGCACCGAGCACCCGGCGCATCAGCTCGACCTCGCACAGGGCCGGGGAGAGAAAGTCGGTGCCGGAGGGTTCCCACTGCGTCGGATACTCCTGATCGCGCAGGAACCAGTCCCTGGCTCGCGCCTCGACCGCCGTGTGCACGTCCTGATCGGCCAGGGCGCGCGGCCCGAACGCCTCATGCAGCAAGGTGAGCGCGAATGCGCTGTTGGCATGCGCACCGTGCCGAACCGGATAGGCCTGGCGCGGCAGCCAGGCCAGCACACTGCTGGCGAGGTGTTCGACCAGCGGTTCCAGGTTCGGCCGGAGCGCGGCGAGTTCGGGGGCCGGACACTCGCCGGCAGCCGCGGCGAGCTGCGCTGCCCAGGCCCATCCGTACGGACGCTCGAACCCGGGATGGGCTGCGAGGTACCCGACTTCGGTGCGGACCCGCTCCGGCGAAAGCCGCTCCAGCAGCAATTCATCGATCGCCGGGAGGAGTCCGCCTGCCTCGAGCGGTCCGGCAGCCAACGTCCGCAGCCGGAGCAGTGACCACTGCATGTGCACGCTGGAATGCCAGTCCAGGCTGCCGTGGAACGCCGGATGCAACCGGGCCGGGGTCACGTCCACATCGTCCGGGCCGGCGGAGACGTGCGCGGCCGCCCATGGGTACTCCGTGCCCAACACCCGCAGCGCCACCGATGCCCACTGCACGGCGTGCTCGTCGACAACCATCGCGCCCTTTCTCTCGAGCTGCCGGTTCGGCGCCGGGGAGTTAGGGTCGATCCGACGCCGCGGGGCGCGTCGTGCCGGCTGCCGAACGATCGTCCCGAGGAGGATCATGTCAGTCCGATTGAGCCCCTTCGCACGAAGCCTCCTCGCCCTGCTGACGGTCAGCGGCGTGGCGGCTGCCCTGCTCGTCGTGCAGAGTCGCGCCGAGCCGGTTGACGCCACTCCGACGCTGCAGATCTCGACCCTGGAGTCGGGGCTGAGCTTCCCGTGGGACCTGACCTTCACCCCCGACAACACCATGCTGTTCACCGAGCGTCCCGGCAGACTGTGGGCCCGGCCGCCGGCCGGCCCGCGGCGGCAGCTGACCGCAGACCTTTCCGATGTGTTCGTCGGCAGCGAGAGCGGACTGCTCGGCATCGTGGTCGATCCGGCGTTCGCATCGAATCGCCGCTTCTACACCTGCCAGGCCTACCGGGGCACCGGCACGAGTCCGATCGACATCAGGGTGATCAGGTGGACGGTCGACACCGGCTACACCCGGGCCACGAGGGTCGGCTCGCCTGTCGTATCCGGCCTGCCGATCACCTCAGGACGCCACGGCGGTTGCCGGCTGCGCTTCGCCCCGGACGGCACGCTGCACGTCGGCACCGGCGACGCCGCAACCGGCACGAACCCGCAGAACCTGCAGTCGCTCGGCGGCAAGACGCTGCGGGTCAACCCGGACGGCAGCATCCCGACGGACAATCCGTTCTACAGCAGGGGCGGCAACGCTCGGTACGTCTACACCTACGGCCACCGCAACGTGCAGGGGCTGGCGGTGCGGCCGGGCACGAACGAGATGTGGACCGTCGAACACGGCTCCGATCGCGACGACGAGGTCAACGTCGAGACGCCCGGCGGCAACTATGGCTGGGACCCGGTGCCCGGCTACGACGAGTCGACCCCGATGACCGACCTGACAAAGTTTCCGAATGCGATCCGGGCCCGCTGGACCTCGGGCAATCCCACGATCGCGCCGTCCGGCGGCACGTTCATCACCGGTTCGCGGTGGGGCCGCTGGCAGGGGGCGCTGGCCGTCGGCGTGCTGAAGGACACCGGCCTGATGCTGCTCACCGTTGATCCGGCCGGGAAGGTGACCAAGACCGAGCGGATGCCCGGCGTCGAGGACTCCTACGGCCGGCTGCGTGCTCCGCAGATGGGGCCGGACGGCGCTCTGTACGTCACCACGTCCAACGCCACCGGGCAGGACAAGATCCTGCGCATCGCGCCCACCAACACACCGACGCCGTACCGGCGCGGGTTGGACGTCTCACCGCGAGGGGTGAGCGCCGTATCGCGCGCCGACGGGTCGTTGACGGTCGCCGTCCGGGGCACCGACAATCGGCCCAAGTACCGCGTCCGGCTCGGATCGACGTGGACGCCCTGGTCGACGCTGAACGGTGCCACCATCAGCTCGGCTCCCACGCTGGTGTCCTGGGGCGGGACCCGGTTGGACGTGTTCGCCGTTGGCAGCAGCAAACATTCGCTGCTGCACTGGTACTACGACGGCAAGTGGCATCTTCCACAGGATCTCGGCGGCGTGCTGAACAGTGCCCCGACGGCAGTGTCGCTGTCCAACGGCACGTTGGACGTCTTTGCCCGCGGTGGCGCCGACTTCCCCTTCCATAAGCGCTTCGCCGGCCACTGGGGTGGCTGGGTGAAGATCGGTGGCGCCATCACCTCGGCGCCGGGCGCGTCCGCGGATCGATTCACCGGCCACATCACCGTCGTGGTGCGGGGCACCGGCGGGTGGATGCTGCGGTCGGTCCTCACCCCCACCGGCACTCCTCCCCCCTTCCTCTCCGCAACGGGCGAACTCTGGTCGGCGCGCGCCCTCGGCGACGTGCCGTCGGCCGGAGCGGTGCCGTACGGCGCCGACATCTCCTTCGACGGCTCGGCGGTGCTCACCAGGGGTGCGTTCGTCGATACCCTGCCGGGGATTTTCAGCGGCGCGCCCGATCTGGTGTCGCTCCCGGGTAATGCCTTCGCGATGTTCGGCTGTTCTCCCGGCGGCACGGTCTTCTTCCTCGACGGCCGTCCCGGGGTGTACACCCTGCAATCGCTCGGCGGACCGGCGGCGTGAGCAGCGTCCACCAGTAACGTCCTGGGCATGGCGAGCCGGATCGATCTCAACGCCGACCTGGGCGAGTCCTTCGGCCGGTGGACGCTCGGCGACGACGCGGCGATGCTGGCCGTGGTCAGCAGTGCAAACGTCGCCTGCGGATTCCACGCCGGCGACCCCACCACGTTGCGGCGGGCCTGCGCCGTTGCCGCGCAGCACGAGGTGGTGATCGGCGCACAGGTCGGTTACCGCGATCTCGCCGGATTCGGCCGCCGCTTCATCGACGTCGCGCCGGAGGACCTGGAAGCAGATGTGCTCTATCAACTCGGTGCCCTGGACGCGATGGCCCGGGTGGCCGGCACGAGGGTGCGCTACGTCAAACCGCACGGTGCGCTGTACAACGCCGTCGTCACCCACGAGGCACAGGCCGACGCGGTCGTGGCGGCGGTTGCCGCGTACGACCACACACTGCCCATCCTCGGCCTGCCGGGTTCTGCGCTGCTGGCCCGCGCGCAGCGGGCCGGGTTGACCGCGGTGAGCGAGGCATTCGTCGACCGCGCATACACCGCAGCCGGTCATCTCGTGGATCGCCGCGAGCCGGGCGCGGTTCTCGCAGACCGCACCGAGATCGCCCGGCGCGCAGTCGAGATGGTCAGCGCCGGCACACTGCGTGCGGTCGACGGCAGCGTGATCCCAGTGCGTGCGCAATCGCTGTGCGTGCACGGTGACACTCCGTCGGCGGTGCAGATCGCGACCGCCGTGCGCGGCGCGCTCACCGCCGCCGGCGTCACCATCGCACCGTTCGTGTCGCGGTGAGCATGCGGGTCCTGCCGACCGGTGAGCACGCCTTGCTGATCGAACTCGCCGATCTTGCCGAGGTCCGCGCCTTCGCCGATGCCCTCGCGCGTACCCCGATCGCCGGGGTCGGTGAGATCGTCCCCGCCGCGCGCACCGTGCTGCTGTTGACCGATCCCGGGACGGAGCTGCGCACCGTCGCCGCCGCAGCCGCCGATCTCGAACTGGCCGACACCTCGACCCCCGAGCCGGCTGACCCGATCACCCTCCCGGTGCGCTATGACGGCGCGGACCTCGCCGACGTCGCGAACCTGACCGGACTGGCCGAGGCAGCGGTGATCGCCGTGCACACCGAGCAGATCTGGACCGTGGCGTTCTGCGGGTTCGCGCCCGGATTCGCCTATCTCGTCGGCGAGAACGACGTGCTGCACGTGCCGCGCCGCGACTCGCCGCGTACTGCCGTGCCAGCCGGATCTGTCGGTTTGGCCGGGGAGTTCACCGGCGCGTACCCGCGCACGTCGCCGGGCGGCTGGCAGCTCATCGGACACACCGACGAGCCGCTCTGGGATGTAGCGCACGAACCGCCGGCACTGCTGCGGCCCGGTGTCCGGGTGCGGTTCGTCGAGCAGAGGTCATGAGCGGTTCGCTGCGGGTGATCGCATCCGGCCCGTACGCATGTCTGCAGGACCTGGGCCGGCCGGGCTATGCAGGGCTGGGCGTGGGGCGTTCCGGTGCCGCCGACCGCGGAGCGCTGAGGCTGGCGAACCGGCTGGTGGGCAACGACGAGGGTGCGGCCGGTATCGAAGTGTTGCTCGGCGGGTTGGTCGTGCGCGCTCACGAGCCAGTGCTGGTCGCGGTCACCGGCGCGCTCGGTCCAGTGACCGTCGCCGGCAGGCCAGTGGGGATGAACGCGGCGACCCCGGTCCCGGCGGGCGCCACTGTGCAGGTTGCGCCGGGGCTCGCCGGGGTGCGTCGCTACGTCGCGGTGCGCGGCGGTATCGCTGCCGACCCGGTGCTCGGCAGCAGGTCGACCGACACGCTGGCCGGCCTCGGTCCGGCCGCGTTGCAGGCCGGTGCGCTCTTGCCGATCGGCCACCCGACGCAGCCGGTGCCGGACGTCGATGTGGCCGGGGTCGCGGCACCGGCCACCGGCGAGGTGGTGCTGGAGATGCTGCCCGGTCCGCGCGCGGACTGGTTCGCCGACCCGGTGCCCACCGCGCGGTACACCGTCTCGTCCGACAGCGACCGCGTCGCGGTTCGGCTGTCCGGTCCGGCACTGCGCCGGACGAGGACAGCCGAGCTGCCCAGCGAAGGTCTGGTCAGCGGCGCCGTACAGGTTCCGGCGGACGGACAGCCGCTGATCTTCCTCGCCGACCACCCGGTCACCGGCGGGTACCCGGTCGTCGGCGTGCTCACCGACCACTCGATCGATCTCGCCGCGCAACTGCGTCCCGGCCAGCCGGTCCGGTTCTCGGCCGCCGGGAGAAAACCGTGGCGATGGCGGATGTAACTCGTTACGGTGGTTGGACACGAGAAAGGAGGTGGTCCAGCGTTGAATACGTACAGGACTCGTGAGGTGACTGCCGGCTGACGCCGACAGCAAATCAGCAAAGGACCACTGTCCTGATCGATCGGCTGGCGAAGCCAATCAGTCGAATCCAAGGCAGTCACCCGACCCCGGGCCGCCGGAACTAGTCCATCCGGCCGCCGTACGGCACACGCCGAGCGGCGCCAAGGCCCGGGGTCGAACCATGTCCACCGGACGACGCCGGCCAGCCCGCCGCCCCTCACATGATGATCAAGGCGAGAATGGGGCTATAGCACTCGGTTCGCCTTGATCATCTTCGAAGGCGGGGCTGGTCAGTTGTCGGTGGTGGGCGAGACCCGCTGCAGCTGAGCGGTGAGATGTGGCCGGTAGTCCAGCCCGACAGCCGCCAGCTCGGTCGCGTAGCCCAGACCGTCGCCCACCAGCGCGTAGAGCCGCCGCTCACCTTCGACTTCTTTGGCACCGGGCGCCGCACCGACCGAGCGCGACGTGATTTCCCAGCGCAGGTCGCCTACCGCGCCGGTGAACACCATCGCGAAGCCGGTGGCGACGCTGAGCACGACGGAGATGTCGTCGGGTCCGGGCCCGGGGCGCCAGAAGCCACGCTCCCGCGCTGCCGGTCGCACGATCGCGCCGGTCTCGTCGACGATCCACGACCGGCCCTCATAGCTGAGCAACGGCCGCCCATCGTGAGCGAAGACGAGCTCCTGCCGGTAGCGGAATCGCTCTTGGCTGCGCGGCACGACGCCTTCGCCGTCCCCACGCCAGATCCCGACCAGTGGCAGCAGCGCCAGCAGATCGTCGTGCAGCGACGCCCCCCGGCGCAGGTCGGTGGTGTCGTCCGGGCCGAGACCGCCAGCAGTCACCGCTGCCCGGCGTAGAGCTTGTAGACGATCAGGAACGCCATCGCACCGATCGCCACGAAGGCAGCGACCAGCACGACCAGATAGACGACCTCGAGCATGCCCCGACCCTACCGACAGCTGCGCGGTGATCTCGCTCCATTCGCTGCTGTCATCAGCATTTCTGCGAGATCACCGCGCACCATTGGCCGGTCGGTTCAGGCGGCCAGAACCAGCTGCGCTTCCACCAGTCCGGGCTCGAGTGCGTGCACGGCCTTGCGCACCGCCGCACCCGGCGCGAGCACCGAAAGCGTCCAGACACCGGGAGCTGCATAGAACCGGTAGTCACCGGTCGCGCTGGTGACGACCTCGGCGGTGAACTCGCCGGTCTCGTCGAGCAGCCGGACGTAGGCGGACGGGACCGGAGCGCCGCCGCGAGTCACCTGGCCGTAGATCACGGTCTCCTTGGCGAGATCGACGTGCGCCGGCAGCTCAGGTGCCTGCGCTGGTGCTCCACACATGCTCAGGCGTCCTTCTCGATCGGGACGCCGACCAATGAGCCGTACTCGGTCCAGGAGCCGTCGTAGTTCTTGACGTTCTGCTGGCCGAGCAACTCGTGCAGCGCGAACCAGGTGTGACTGGAGCGCTCCCCGATCCGGCAGTAGGCGATGGTGTTCTTGCCCTCGTCCAGGCCGGCGTCGGCGTACAGCGCCTTCAGCTCGTCGTCGGACTTGAAGGTCCCGTCCTCGTTTGCGGCCTTGCTCCACGGCACGTTCAGCGCGCTGGGGATGTGCCCGCCACGCTGCGACTGCTCCTGCGGCAGATGTGCGGGGGCCAGCAGCTTGCCGGCGAACTCGTCGGGTGAGCGGACATCGATGAGGTTCTGCTTGCCGATCGCGTCGATCACCTCGTCGCGGAAGGCGCGGATCGTGACGTCCTGGTCCTTCGCGGTGTAGGTCGTGGCCGGGCGGCTGACCTCGTCCTTGCTCAGCTCGCGGCCGTCCAGCTCCCACTTCTTGCGGCCGCCGTCGAGCAGCTTCACCTTCTGGTGCCCGTAGAGCTTGAAGTACCAGTAGGCGTAGGCAGCGAACCAGTTGTTGTTGCCGCCGTAGAGCACCACCTCGTCGTCGGTCCCGATGCCCTTGCCGGACAGCAGCTCTTCGAACTGTGCCTTGTCGACGAAGTCACGCCGTACTTGATCCTGCAGTTCGGTCTTCCAGTCCAGCTTCACGGCGCCGGGGAGGTGCCCACCGTCGTAGGCCGAGGTGTCCTCGTCGACCTCGACGAAGACGACGCCCGGGGTGTTCAGGTTCTGCTCGGCCCAGTCGGCCGTGACGAGCACGTCTGCGCGGCTCATGTTTGTCTCCTCAGATAGGGATGTGCGGCTAGAGAAACTGCGAGAAACGGATCGGCTGCCGACGCATCACGAAGGCCGGCCGGAGACCCGGCACAGCGGTTCGGAAGGCGATCGGGACCGGACGCTCAGCGGCGAAGAGTCAGCGCGCTGCACACGCCCGGCGGGCCAGTCCGGTCAGGACTGTCGACACAGGCAGCTGCCCACGCGGCACAGGTCGACCGCGCGGCGGGAGAAGAACAGCTTGCCCATGGGTTGAGGGTAACGGCAGCCGGGCCGGTCGGGCCAGTTGCCCACGATGTGAGACGGAGGTCAGCTCATGCGAGAGACAGTGAACCTGCAATGCCTCACGCAATCATGGACGGCAGCGGGCAGTGCAGTAACCCGCAGGCGGTCCGCAACAGTTCGGCCTCATCGACGCCCAGCACGCCGTCGTCTCGGATCGCGACCGTGATCGCTTCGACGAAGCGTTCCTTGTGTTTGGGATCGAGGGCATCGAGCGCCGGCCACGCGGCGTCCAGGGCGTCCCAGGACTGAGCTGGTGGTTGGTAGGGAACCGAGTCGCCGGGCAGCAGGTACTGCACCGCGTGCGAGAAAGCCCGCTCCGCGGCGGCGGGCTCGGTGTTTCCTTCGGCGGCAATGACCGCGAGCACGACCAGCGCGGCCTGCTGCACGCGGTTGACGGCAACCCGCCCCGGCTTGGATCGGCCCGGCGGATCGTTGGAGTCGCGGATGTAGCCGGACACCGTTCGGGTCAGGCAGTACTCGAAGACGGAGATGGTGCCGTCTGCGCGGGACAGCTGGTCCAGCGCATCGATCAGTGACATGAGCCGGTCCTTCGGCCGGGCGGTGATCAGCGGAACCGCGATGCTCACGACCGGCAGGCGCAACAGCGGCGGCAGCGTGGCCACGTCATCGATCAGCTCGGTCGTGGCGTCAGCGGTCTCCTTGCCGAGGGTGGCGAAGATGATTCCTAGCTGCTTACTGCGCACGTCGGGCTCGGCGTTGAGCAGCATCGCCAAGGTCAGCGGGACGGCCGTCGAGCCTTGATTGGCCAACTGCCGGAAGCGGGGTGGCACCTGCGCGCTGAGCCGGGTGCCTCGGGCCAGGTCGGACGGCGACGCGGTGCCGATCCGCCCGCTCACGTCGGCCGGCTGCACCGGGAACTGAAGGGCACCGGAGTCGAGCGCGCCGGCCAGGCCGACGGCCGGCAGGTCCGTCGCGCCCCGCGCCGGGCCGGCGGCCGGCGGCCCGGTGGGGGCAAGTCCGGCGGCCGCGTCCTCGGCCAGCCCGTTCGGTGGCTGGCCGGCCCAGCTCTGCGCGAGTTGACCGATCTCCTCCGGCCGGAAGGTGGGATCCAGCGCGCTGATCCGTTGCAACAACGGCGGATGCGTGGCGAAGAGCGAGCTGACTCGTGCGCTGCCCTCGCCGAAGAGCATGTGGCTGACTTCCTTGGCATTGCGCATGTTGGCCAGCTTGGAGCCACTCGGCAGCCCGGCGATCTTCTTCAGTGCGCCTTCCAGACCCTGTGGGTCGCGAGTGAACTGCACGGATGATGCGTCGGCCAACCACTCGCGTTGCCTGCTGACCGCTGCCTTGATCATGTTGGCGAAGAACTGTCCGACAAAGCCGAGGATCATCATTGCCAGCGCGATCAGCAGGATCGGCCCGGCGTTCTTGTCCCGGCCGCGGCCACCGCCGGTGCCCAGCACCCGAAGCCCGACCAGCCCGAGCAGCAGGATGCCGTTGAGCAGGCCGATCAACCGGATGTTCATCCGCATGTCGCCGTTGAGGATGTGGCTGAACTCGTGGCCGATGACCCCCTGCAACTCAGACCGGCTGAGCTGATGCAGCGCGCCGCCGGTCACGGTTATCGCCGCATCGGCGGGCGTGTAACCGGCCGCGAACGCGTTGATGCCGGGCTCGTCCTGCAACACGAACAGCCGAGGCACCGGCACCCCGGACGCCAGCGACATTTCTTCCACGATGTTGACGAACCGCCGCAACGCCGGGTCGGTGCTCGTCGGGTCGATGGCCACGGCACCGACCGAGAGCGCCAGTGCCGAGCCCCCGGCCCGCAGTGCCAACGTCTTGTACACCGAACCGCCGCCGATGATCAGCAGTGTGAAGACGGTCGCGACGCCGATCAGGGACGCGATGGTGCCGGCCGGCATCTTGTGCACCAGCACGAGCACGACGAGATCCACCACGACGACGATGCCGACGACGGCCGCGATGAACAGCGCGACCAGCCGCAGCGACGACGTCCGGGCGGCATGCTGCCGCTCGAAAAAGCTCACTGGCTAGCTGGCGGGGCCCGCCGGCGGAGCAGGGGGCGCCGGGGGCAACTGATCGCCGGCCGCCGGCGGCGAGGCGGGCGACTGGTCGAAGGGTGATCCCGACGGCGTCGGCGGTACGGGCTGGGACGGCGGTGCGATCGGGCCCGGCGCTGCCGGCCCGACCGACGGCGCCTGCTGCACGGGCGGCGCCGCAGGAGCGGCTACCGCAGGTGCGTCCTGCCCGAAACTGACCTTGGGCGCCTCGCGCATATCGCCGCGGTCCTGAGGGATCTCCAGCAGGGCGGCCGGCGCGAAGTTGAACCGGCCGGCGATGACGCTGCCGGGGAACGACTGGCGCTTGTTGTTGTAGGTCATCACTGAGTCGTTGTAGGCCTGCCGCGCGAAGGCCACCTTGTTCTCCGTGGTGGTCAGCTCCTCGGACAGTTGCATCATGTTCTGGTTGGCCTTGAGGTCCGGGTAGGACTCGGACACCGCGATCAACCGGGACAGCGCACCGTTCAGCTGACCCTGTCCCTGGGACAGCTGCTGCATGGCAGCCGGGTCACCCGGATTGGCCTGCGCAGCCGACAGGCCGGCCATTGCCGCACCGCGGGCCTGGACGACTGCTTCGAGCGTGTCGCGCTCGTGCGCCATGTAGGCCTTGGCCGTCTCGACCAGATTCGGGATCAGGTCGAACCGGCGCTGCAACTGCACGTCGATCTGCGCGAACGCGTTCTGGAACGCGTTCCGTGCTCGCACGAGGCCGTTGTAACCGCCGATCACCCAAAAGACGAGTGCCAGAACGATCACCACGATCACGATGGCGATGACGATCCCCATGTCGAGCCCTTCCGTTCCGGGACAAGGTCGAGCGTGAGCTTAGCTGCCGGTCCGGGAGATCAGGACGACTCCGGTGACCTCGCCGGATACCACCAGCCCATCGTCGGAGGCCCGGATCGCCGTGAGCTTCAGGTCGTAGGGCAACCGTGGCAGGGTCAGTCGCGGGGTCAGTTGTTGCGCCACCTGAGCGAGCACCGCGGACGGCAGCGACGCTCCGTTCACCGCCGCCGACGTGATGACTGCCTTCACCTGACCCCCGGACACGGCGAGCTTCCCGGTGCCGCGTGCAGTCACCGAGCCGATCCCGGGCACCGTTACCTGACCGGAGACGACGAGCCGATCTCCTTGATGGCTGAGCCGGACCGTGCCGCCGGCCTCGGTGGCCACCGTGCTGTAGGGGACCGTGACGTCTCCGGCGATGCGGTCCACGGGCAGTTGCTGGACGTTTCCGTTCAGGGCATCGGATGCAGCAACGTGCACGCCGTGCAGATTGGCGTGAAAGCTCACATCACGCGCCGCATCAATGGTCAGCCCCGATGCCGTCACTTCGATGTCGGAGTACTTGCCGGACATCGCCTGGGTGAGGAAGGGGAATCCCCGGATCGTCACGTGCGGGGCGGGCGCTCCGACGAACGGCGCGTGCTCACCCAACTTGGCCGCGATCTTGCGACCCGCAACGCCGGCAGCGACCCGGTCCACCACGATCACGGCGCCGAGCAGGAGTACCACGATCGACAGCAGAACGATCCATCCGCGGCGGCGCATCAGCTGTGACCGGTCAGGCACAGCAGGTAGGCAGCCGGCGCCGCCAGCGCGATCGGCAGCAGTACCTGGGCCAGCGGCAGCAGGGCTGGACGCGCCTGCGGCGGCGGCCGGCCGTCGTCGGTTGCCGAGACCGGGGGGAACTCGGGCAGCCGATGCACCGCGAACGCTCCGGCGATGGCCAGCAGGCCGGTCACTGCGCCGATCGCCACCGACACGTAGATGGAGCGCACCGTGGTGAAGGCCACCACGTCGTGCAGTCCGCGCGTTCCGGCCGCACCGGCGGCCACCGCACCGAGTGCGAACGCGAACAGCCCGCGCGGCACCTCCGCGTCGAAGCGCGGGTGTGACCAGATCATGTCGGCGAGGTGGCCGACCACCATGGCCACGCCTACCGCGAGCAGCGATCCCAGGGCGAGGTCCCGTCCGTCGAACTGGTGGCGCAGCTGCAGGTAACAGGGCATGGCGCTCACCGCGACCACCAGCAGAGCAAGGTGCGACAACGACTCGACGGTGCGAGTCCGCACCACCCCGCGAGCCAGTTGGTGCACGAACATCACCGAGACGGCCAGACCGAGCCCGACGAGCAGCGGTGCGAGTTCTCGGTCCGGTTCGACCGACACGGCCACGTCCGCACCGGCCGCCGCCGCCCCGGCGATCACCAGAGCACCGAGTGGGCCGGGCATGCCGGTGCCGTACACCCAGCTCACCACCAACGCTGCTTGGCCGATTGCGATGACGATCAGCAGGCTCAGCGCACTCTGACCGGATGCGACCGCGAGAGCGGCACCGAACACCAGCGCCGCGAGCGCGCACCGACCATGGCTGGCCTGCGCCTCAGCAGTGGTGCCGGTGCCCGGCTCGACCTGGTCGGCCCTGGTGTCCTCCACGCCGGTCATCGTCCCAGACGAACGTCGGATCCCCACCGACCGCCCAACCACGCGGGCACCGAACGGGCGACAACTGTGGCGCACGGCTCGATTCCGCCGGCCGATTCATCGGATATCCTCCAGGTACCGCCACGGCAGCGCCGCCAGGACCGCGGACCTCGTGACTCGTGCCGTTGCCGGCGCGCAGCTCCAGCTGGAGGCGCTTGTGCACATCGTCCTTCTCACCTCAGCCGCGCAGCCGACGGCTGAGGTACTGCCGTCCCTGGGACTGCTCTCGCACCGGGTGACGGTGCTGCCGGCCGACCCGACCTCCTTGCTCACCGCGCCGGACGGGGACGTGATCGTCCTCGACGCGCGCCGCGATCTCACCCAGGCGCGGGCCTTCACCCGGGTGCTGCGCGCCGCGGAGACCGCAGTACCGGTGATCGCGGTGCTGTCCGAGGGCGGCCTCGTCGCGCTCAGTGCGGAATGGCAGGTAGACGACGTGGTCCTGGACACCGCCGGTCCGGCTGAGCTCGACGCCCGACTGCGGCTGGCCATCGCCCGCAGCACCGTCGCCGACGACGCCGCCGAGCCCGACGTCATCCGAGTCGGCGACCTCGTCATCGACGAGACCACCTACACCGCCAAAGTGCGGGCCAGCACGCTCGACCTCACATACAAGGAGTTCGAGCTGCTGAAGTACCTCGCCCAGCAACCGAACCGGGTGTTCACCCGAGCCCGGCTCCTGCAGGACGTCTGGGGCTACGACTACTTCGGCGGCACCCGCACCGTGGACGTGCACGTGCGCCGGCTACGCGCGAAGCTCGGCACCGAGCACGAAGCGCTGATCGGCACCGTGCGCAATGTCGGCTACAAGTTCGTCCGTCCGGCCGGCACCCGCGACGAGGCTCGACCGGCCACGCCTGCCGCCCGGACCCGCTCGGAGCTGGATACCGTCACCGGGTGAGCTCCCTTCCGCCGCTGCGGCAGCTGCGCGACGAGCAGGTGCAGGCAGTGCGGACGCTGGCCCGGGCTATCGAGGCCGCGGACGGCGCCCCGCCGCTCAGCGACCAAGCGCTGGTGCAGCTCAGTTCCGATTCCGGGCAGATTCAACATTTCCTGCTCCCCGACAGCGAAGGGCTACCGCTCGGCTACGCCCAAATCGCGCACAGCGAGCACGCCGCCAACGCCGAACTGGCCGTGGCGGCCGAGGGCGACCGGGCAGCGCGCACCGCCGCGCTGCTCACTGCAGTCGAACCTGCAGCGGCGGGAACCCCGCTCCTCGTCTGGTCGCACGGCACGCGCTCACCGATCGGGCCGGTGCTCGCCGCGCGCGGCTACGCCGAACGACGCACCCTGCTGCAGCTGGCTCGTTCGTTGCCCGAGGCGATGCCCAAGGTCGACGTGCCGGGCGTGCGTATCCAGACCTTCCGGGTTGGCGCGGATGAGGACGCGTGGCTCACCGTCAACGCGCGCGCGTTCGCCGAGCACGCCGAACAAGCCAACTTGCGCATCAGCGATCTGCTGGCCCGCGAAGCCGCGGACTGGTTCGACCCGGCCGGCTTTCTGCTCGCCGTCGACGAAGCCGGCGCGCTGCTCGGCTTCCACTGGACGAAGGTGCACCCCGCCGGCGACGGCAGTCCGCCCGTCGGCGAGGTGTACGTGCTCGGCGTGGACCCCGCGGCTCAGGGCCGCCGGCTGGGTGCCGCACTGCTCAACGCCGGGCTGAACCACCTGTACGAGCGGGGAGTGCGGCAGGTGATGCTCTACGCCGACGACGCCAACACCCGCGCGGTACAGCTCTACGAACGGTCCGGTTTCACCGTCACCGGCACGGACACCCAATATCAGCGCGCGGTGAGCTGAGACCAGCCGCCCGGCCTCGATTCACCTGGTGGCCACATTCACGATCGGGCAATGTCACGCCACCGGTCGGTGACGTTCACCCGGCGTTCATCCGCGGCTGGGTAGCCCGCCACCTCATCCCCTTAACGTCGGCGACGTCAATGTCGTCATGTCGAAGGGAACCACCACGTGAAGCTCACCCGGGTACCGACCGCCTTGCGGCTGGTCGGTGTCGTCATGGCGGGCTCGCTCGCACTCGCGGCCTGCGGCTCGAGCGCCGACAACAACGGCGGCTCCAGCAAGGGCTCGACCGGCGCCACCGCGTCGGTGGACTGCCAGACCGGCACGTTGAAGTCGGACGGCTCGACCGCTCAGCAGAACGCGATGACGCAGTGGATCAAGGACTACCAAACCAAGTGCAGCGGCGCGACGATCAACTACGGTGGTGGCGGCTCCGGGCAAGGTGTCACCGATTTCACCAATAAGCAGGTCGATTTCGCCGGCTCGGACGCCGCACTGAATGCCGACAAGGGCGAAGTGAGCAAGGCTGCGACGGCGTGCGCCGGCCCGGCCATCGATCTGCCCATGGTCACCGGCCCGATCGCACTCGGCTTCAACGTGAAGGGCGTCACGGACCTCACCCTCACGCCGGACGTGATCGCCAAGATCTTCCTCGGCAAGATCACGACGTGGAACGACCCGGCCATCAAGGCGATCAACGCGAGCGCGAACCTTCCCTCGACGCGGATCACCGTGTTCAGCCGGTCGGACCAGTCGGGTACCACCCAGAACTTCGAGAAGTACCTGCAGGCGTCAGCGCCGAGCGTCTGGACCGGGGAACCGTCCAAGCAGTGGTCCGGCGCCGGACAGGGCAAGAAGGGCAACCAACTGGTGGGTCAAGCGGTGCAGTCGACCGACGGGTCCATCGCCTACGTCGAGTGGTCCTACGCCATCCAGAACAACCTCAGCACCGCCAAGGTCGACAACGGCGCCGGTGCGGTTGAACTCAGCGCCGAGACCGCCGGCAAGACGATCGCGACGGCCAAGGTGGCGCCCAACGGTCCCGGCGACCTGTCACTGAAGTTGGATTACGCAACCAAGACCGCCGGCGCGTACCCGATCGTCCTGGTCACCTACGAGATCGTGTGCAGCAAGTACAACGACGCGAAGGTCGGCGCGCTGGTCAAGTCGTTCATGAACTACATCGTGAGCGAGGAAGCACAGAACAGCGTGCACGACCTCGGGTACGCGGCACTCCCGGATTCGGTCCGCACCCAGGTACAGGCAGCGATCGAGAAGATCAGCTGACGAGCTGAGCGTCGGTAACCATTAGATTCACCAGAACGACGCGGCCCTGCCGGAGCAGTCGGTGCACCACCGGCGAACTCCGGCAGGGCCGAGCGTCGTCACAGGCGAAAGCGTCAACCTGATGCCAGAGCGAGAGATCATGACCGAACGCAAGCCCGCTCTGCCGCCGGCCGCCGCGGGGGGCGACCCGGAGCCGTTGCCCGCAAGCGCGGCCTCCGGTGCGCCGTCACCCGTCGTCGTCGGGTCAGCGGAACCGGTGGGCATCTCCACGCTGGCCGACGCACCCCCGGTGTCCGGTGCCGGGTCGCTCAGCGGGTCCGGCGGGCGGCCCCGGATCGGGGACCGGCTGTTCGGCGGGATGGCCGCCGGCTCGGGGGCGTTCATTGTCGTATTGATCGCGCTGGTCGCGGTCTTCCTGCTCACCCAGGCGATCCCGATCATCGCCAAGGACAAGTCGAACTTCCTGCTGTCCCGGCAGTTCCAGGTGAGCAACGAGCCGCTGCATTTCGGGGTGCTGGACCTGCTCTGGGTGACGGTTATCAGCTCGGCGGTGGCGTTGCTGCTCGCCGTGCCGGTCGCCGTCGGCATTGCACTGTTCATGACCCACTACGCGCCCGCCGCGCTGCGCAAGCCGGTCGCCTACGTGGTCGACCTGCTGGCGGCGATCCCGTCCATCATCTACGGGATCTGGGGAATCTATGTGCTCGCGCCGCATCTGGCGGGAGTCCAGCGCGCGCTCTACCACCTCGATTTCATCCCGCTGTTCGCCGACAAGGGCGTCGTCACGGGAAGCATCTTCAACGCGTCGATCGTGCTGGCGATCATGATCCTGCCGATCGTCACCGCGATCAGCCGGGACGTGTTCGAGCGAACGCCGAAGCACAATATCGAAGCGGCCTGGGCGCTGGGCGCGACGAAGTGGGAGATGATCCGCATGGCGGTGCTCCCGCACGGTCGGCCGGGGCTGGTCAGCGGCGCGATGCTGGGACTCGGGCGCGCGTTGGGCGAGACCATCGCCGTCATGCTCATCCTGAGCAAGCCGCCCATCAACGCATCGTTCACGCCGTCCCTGTTTGCCGGAGGGCAGACTTTCGCCTCGCTCATCGGCCTGAACATGCAAGAGGCGAACGGCCGAATCCAGACCGGCGCCTACATCTCGGCCGGCCTGGTTCTGTTCATCCTGACGTTCGCGGTCAACGCGTCCGCGCGGGCCATCGTGACGCGTCGTAAGGACTACTGATGAGCACTGTGTCCACCGCGCTCTCGGCGACACCCGGCCGGGGGCTGCGCAAGGCGAAGAACACGCTGGCCACCGTATTGGTCTACCTGTCCTTCGCGATCGCGTTGGTGCCGCTGGTGTGGCTGCTCTGGACGGTGGTGAGCAAGGGCCTCAATGCCATCACCCGCAACGGCTGGTTCACCCACAGCCAGCGGAATCTGACCTACACCGATTCCGGCGGCGGCGCCTATCACGCCATCCTCGGCACCGCCGAGCAAGTGGCGCTGTGCACCGTCATCGCCGTGCCGATCTCGCTGCTGGTGGCGGTGTACCTCGTCGAATACGGCCGCGGGCCGCTGGCCCGGACCGCGACCTTCATGGTCGACATCCTGACCGGCATCCCGTCGATCGTCGCCGCACTGTTCATCTATGCCGTCTTCATCGGCACCTTCCACGGCCAGCGCGCCGGGTGGTTGGTGTCACTCGCCCTGGTGATGCTGATGATCCCGGTGATCGTGCGCACCACCGAGGAGATGCTCAAGCTGGTGCCGAACGAGTTGCGCGAGGCGGCCTACGCATTGGGCGTGCCGAAATGGCGCACGATCCTGCGCATCGTCATCCCGACTGCACTGACCGGCATCATCACCGGCATCGTCCTCGGCATCGCCCGGGTGGCCGGCGAGACTGCGCCGTTGCTGATCCTGGTGGGGTACGCACCGGGCATCAACACGAACCTGTTCGGCGGCGCCCAGGCCTCCCTGCCGGGGATGATCAACGAAGAGACGCTCAACTTCAACAGCGGCGGCACCTACCGGTTGGTCAACGGCAAGCCCACGCTGGTGCACAACTTCGCCATCGACCGGCTCTGGGGCGCGGCGCTGACGCTCATCGTCATCGTCATGGCGCTGAACCTCATCGCCCGGCTCATCGGCCGATTCAGCAAGGTCACGCACTGACGGGTGCGATCGCGCACCCGACCGGGACCGTCCAACAAGAAGGAAGCAGCCGCACATGGCCAAGCGCATCGATGCCGACAACCTCGACATCTACTACGGGAAGTTCCTCGCGGTCAGCGGGGTGAACCTGACCATCGAGCCGCGCAGCGTCACCGCCTTCATCGGGCCGTCCGGATGCGGCAAGTCGACCGTGTTGCGCACCCTGAACCGGATGCACGAAGTCGTGGCCGGCGCACGAGTAGAAGGGAAGGTGCTGCTCGACGGCGACGACATCTACGCCAGCAACGTCGACCCGGTCGACGTGCGCCGGACCATCGGCATGGTCTTCCAACGGCCCAATCCGTTTCCCACTATGTCGATCTACGACAACGTGGTGGCCGGCCTGAAGCTGCAGTCGAGTCGGCTCAAGCGCTCAGCGCTGGACTCCGTCGTCGAGAAGTCGCTGCGAGGCGCCAACCTGTGGGACGAGGTCAAGAACCGGCTGAGCAAGTCCGGGGCGAGCCTTTCCGGTGGCCAGCAGCAGCGGCTGTGCATCGCCCGGGCCATCGCCGTCGAGCCGCAGGTCCTGCTGATGGACGAACCCTGCTCTGCGCTGGACCCGATCTCCACCCTCGCGATCGAGGACCTCATCCAGGAGCTGCGCAAGCGGTTCACCATCGTGATCGTCACGCACAACATGCAGCAGGCGGCCCGGGTGAGCGAGCGCACCGCGTTCTTCAACCTTGCCGGACTGGGCAAGCCGGGCCAGCTGGTCGAGATGGATGAGACGCAGAAGATCTTCTCCAACCCGACCGATCGCCGCACCGAGGACTACATTTCCGGACGCTTCGGCTGAGCTCGGCGCGATCTGCGGCTAGGGTCGCGGTACCTGCCTGCGGCACCGACACGGGAGTCGTGATGGACCAGCGCCGAACCATGGCCGAGATCAACGAGGCGTTCCGCGAGAAGTTCGGCGAGGACGTCGGCTTCGACGGTTTGTGGATCGTGTGGCACACCATGCGGGCGGCAGCGTCAATCCGCCGCTACCTCGAACGCGGCGAACTCAGCAAATACAACATGACCTGGAGCGGGCTGGTGGTGCTCACCCAGCTCTGGTTGTACGGCGACACCCCTAGCCACGAGATCGCTCACCAAGCGTCCATCTCGAAGGGAACGCTGACCGGAGTCGTCTCCACGCTGGAGGCTCGCGGTTGGTTGACCCGCGGTGGCGCTGAGGACCGGCGGCTGGTGATGCTCTCACTCACCCCGGCCGGGGAGGAGTTGGTCACCCTCCTGCTGCCCAAGTTCCAGCGATACGACGAGGGGGTCGTCGTAGGCCTCACTGCGGACGACCGCGAACAACTCGTCAACGGCTTGCGGTCATTGATCAGGAACGCGGAGGCCGACCTGGGCGACGATCCGAGCAGCCCGGCGGGGAAAAGACAAGGAGATGGTGGGTCGAGTTCCCCCCAGACCTCGACCCACCATCTCCTTGCGTGAGGCTGAACGCTTCTCCGACCCCCCAGTACGGATGTGTCGCCTCGGCGGCCTGCACGGCCTTCCGGCGATGCGAGAATCGCTCCGCGATTCCGGTCTACCGGGCGGCCTTGCATGACGCTTTCGCTAGCTTGGCATCCCAGCTAGTTCCTGTCAAGCTAGCTGACAGGCAGTGTTTGTCTGGACCACGGTTCGCCAACCAAGAAGCAAATTCACCCCCCGAGGAGAGTGCGCGCGCGTGAGCAGTGATCTGTCGTCCGAAGAGGTCGTCACCTGTTGGGGCCTGGTTGAGGAAGGATTCCGGAACACCCACCGCGTCATCGCAACTGAAATCGAAGAAACCGGCCTGCCGGTTCAGTGGTTCGAAGTGCTCATCCGGTTGCTCCGCACGCCCGAGCACCGACTGCCGATGAACAAGCTGGCCGCAGATATCGACATGACCAGCGGCGGCTACACCAAGCTGGTGGATCGGCTGGAATCAGCCGAGATGGTGGAGCGGGTCCCCGCCGTGGACGATCGGCGCGTCATCTACACCTCTCTCACCGCGGCCGGCAAGCGGGCTGCCGAGGAGTCCCTGAGCCGGCATGAATCGCATCTCAAGGAGGTCGTCCTGGGCGTGCTCAGCGGTGCGCAACTGAGGACGTTGGCCGAGTTGATGCGCAAGCTTCGTGACGCTCACGCAGTCAGCGACACGGACTGACCCTCGTTTTACCCGGCTGGTGGACGCGTCGGGTAGCTTCATCGGGGAATCTCGACTATCAAAATCCTGGGAGACGAGTGTCCGACGAGTCCGCTGCCCGCACCTCGGCAGACCAGTCCCACGCAGCTGAGCAAGCCGTCGGACCGCCGTCGGATCTGCCGCCTTCGGAGACCCAAATCATGCGGGCCGTGCGGCTGGTCATCCTGGCCGGTGAACGGCTCCGACAACGGCTGGCCGCCGAGTTGGGTATCGGCATCTCGGAAATTCTTGCGCTCGGTCACCTCTTTCACGACGGCGAATTGACCCCACGCGATCTCAGCGATCGGATGAATCTGTCCTCAGGGACGATGACCGCCCTGGTGGACCGGCTGGAGGAGTCCGGCCTCGCCACCCGCGGTCCCAACCCGACCGACCGGCGCAGCCAATTCGTGTCGATCACCGGGGCCGGCAGCGACGCCATGGAAGGCGTGTACGCCCGGCTGGATGTCTCCGCACAGCGGGCGATCAATCCCCTTGGGCCCGACCAGCGCCGCGAATTCATCGCACTGGTCACCGACATAGCCACCGAGATGGACAAGTTCGCGCGCTCGGACGACGCCGAGCTGGAGACGTTCGCCGACTGACGTCCAGCCGCCCAGGCCGTTGCCGGTCAGTCGCTCGGATTGCCGCCGGCCGTCCGGATCCTTTCGAACGGAAGGCGAAGCACTAGTCCGGCTCGTTGCTCGGCATTGTGTAGCCGAATTTGTTCCAGCTCGGCCCTGGGCAGCGCTCGGTTGTAGACGCGCACCTCGTCCAGCGCGCCGGCGAAGTGATACGCACCATCAAGCCGCTCGCCGATCTGCAGTTGGAACGACACCGTCTCGCTGATCGATCCGGCCACGGCTGGGCCGAACGCAACCTGTGCGCCGTCGATCCAGAGTGCCAGCTCGCCAGCCACACGCTCCAAGGCGATGTGATGCCAGGTCTGATCGTCGTAGGCGCTCGAGGACGCGATCGAGGTGGTGCCGCTCGCGGTCGTCATCGTCGCGATGATCCGGTGGTTTGCCGGTTCCGCGCGAAGCCACATTTGCGGTGCGGTGGTGCCCATGCCGCCGAGCCAGATCAGCACCTGATTGCCCTTCGCCGCGCCGTAGTCGAACCATGCGCTCCAGGTGAAGTCACCGGCGCCGGGTAGCTGCGCGCAGCGGTACGGGACGCGGACGAAGTCATCGACACCGTCCATCCGCAGGCCCTGGCCGAACCGGCCGGCACCAAGCGTCGCGCTGCCCAGGACGGTGCTGTCGGCATGCACTGCGGAGGTGTCCGGCGTGGTGGGGCCGGCGGAGTTCTTCCAGCCCAGGTAGGCCTCGTCGAAGCTGGCGAAGCGAATCTCGTCGCGCGCATCGACCGCACCGCCCTCGTAGAGCAGGCCGATCTTCGCGTCCAGGACCTTCGACGAGCTGATCTGGACGAGGTCGGAGTATCCAGACCAGTCGGACGTGATGCGGGTGCCCTGCTCGGCGTTCTCCCATCGTCGGCCGCCGTCGTAGGAAGAGCGGACCATCATCCAGCGTCGCCGGTCGGTGTCCGACGGGGAGGAGAACAGGATTCGATCCGGGCCGGGGCGGTTCAGGCGTAGCACCGAGCCCTGCACCATTGGCGTCACGAGATCAGGGATCGTGGTGAAGGGGGCGCGGAAGCTCTTGCCGCCGTCGCGGCTGATCGCATAGTCGCGGTTGCCGATATCGGTGCCGCCCTGCTCCCGTCCCGCCACATAGATCGAGCCGTCAGCCAGTTCCGCGACGCTGAGCTCCGACGGCTTCTGCGCATAGCTCTGACCGACTGGATGCGGGAAGGAGTCCACCGCGCCGATGTGCCAGCTGTCCCCGCCGTCGTCGCTGTAGACCAGCGCGGCGTGATTGGCGATCGAGTTCGTCCCGTCACTGGTCTCGGCGTTGACACCGAAGATCAGCCGGCCCGCATAGCGACCGTGCATCAGCTGGATGCCATGCACCGGTCCGGAGGCGTACCACGCGTCCCAGTCAGGACGGGTGGCCTGTGCGGAGATATCCGTTGGCGTGGACCACGTCAGCCCGTCGTCGTCGCTGTACTGCTCATGCGGGGCCCGTGGGCAAGGGGTGGCGCATCCCTTGTCATCTGTGCGCCCTGCGTTGTAAGTCGTGATCAGCACGATGCGACCCGTCCGCTGGTCGACGATCGGCACCGGGTTGCCGTGCGTGTCGCCGTCGCCGGGGTTGACGACCTGCAGCGGTGACCACGTCGTGCCTCCATCGGTCGAACGCTTGAGCACGATGTCGATATCGGTGGCATCGCCGCAGTTGCGCACCCGCCCTTCCGCGAAGGCAAGCAATGTGCCGTCGCGGCTGCGCACTATGGCCGGGATCCGGAAGCAGCTGTAGTTCTGCTCGTCGGCAGCCTTGAAGATCACCTGCTGGTCGAAGGACGCGGTATGCGCCGAACGCGCTGGCGTGGCCGCCTGCACGTCGGCGGTACCAACGAAGGTGGCCAGGATCAGAAGTGCGACGGCTAGCAACCCACTGCGCCGCCGAACCGAGAGCAGTGTCACGAGAGGCCTTTCAACTCGGAGGAATCGGAGGTCCCGACGGCCAGGGGCGATCGGGTGGGCGCGACTAGAGCAGGCCTGCTTCGGCAAGCTTCGCCTTGATCTGCACCAGCTCGTCGTCGTCGAGAGCAACCTGCGGCGGAGCCAGCACAGCGCTGTCGATGATCCCGCGCATCTTCATGGCGGCCTTGAACGCACCCAGACCGGCCGACCCTCTGCCCATCCTGGTCTGCGCCCCTACGCCGACGATCGCGAACAATCGCATCAAGCGCTCCTGCTCGAGCCGCGCCGCGTCGGCGTCACCGCTGCGGGCGTACTTGTGGATGGCCACGTAGCCGGACGGGTCGACATTGCCCAGCCCGGGCACCGCCCCGTCGGCGCCGATGGAAAGTAGCCAGTCGACGACCAGTTCCGACCCGGTGAACACCGCGAACTCATCGAGACCGCGCTCGCGCTTGGCCAGCAACACGTACCGGAAACCGGCTTCGTCGCCGCTGGAGTCCTTGAGCCCGGCGATGACGCGGTCTTCGGCCAGTCGTAGCAGCATCGGGCCGTCGAGCTTGGTGTGCACCGCTACCGGGATGTCGTAGGCGAAGATCGGCAACGCAGTCGCTTCGTGCAGCAACCGGAAATGCCGCTCCACTTCGGCGACATGAGTCCGGGTGTAGTACGGAGCGGTGATGACGACCGCGTCGGCGCCGGCCGCTTCGGCGGTGCGGACATGATCGGCCACCCGGCCGGTGGTCATGTCGATGCACCCCACCAGCACCGGCACCCGACCGGATACCTCGCTGATCGTGGTGTCAGTGACGACCTTGCGCTGCGCATCCGTCAGGAACGCCGCTTCGCCGGAGGAGCCGAGGACGAACACGCCGTGCACGCCGGCTTCGATCTGGAAGTCGATCAGCCTGCGTAGCGAGTCGGTGTCCACGCTGAAGTCCGGTCGGAGGGGAGTGCACAGCGGCGGGATGATGCCGGCGAACTGCGGGGTACTCATGGGGGTCATCGCTTTCGTTCGACGTGGATGCTCAGCTGAGCGCTGGGTGGGCGATCTCGGGATGGATGCACCGGAACGTGTGGTCGTCACCGCCGTCGACGGCTTCCAGTGGCGGCAACGCCGCGGCGCACGCGTCGGTTGCCTTCCAGCACCTGGTGCGGAAATTGCAGCCGCTCGGCGGCGCCGTCGCGGACGGGACCGGCCCGCTCAGCACGATGGGCTCTGCGTTGTGCAGCAAGCTCGGCGTCGCGGAGAACAGCGCCCGGGTGTACGGGTGCCGAGCCCCATCCGGGATGACCGCGGCCGGCGCCTCCTCGACGATCCGGCCCAGATACATCGTCACGATCCGGTCGCTCATCTTCTTGACCGTCTGGATGTCATGCGAGACGAACACCATCGCCAGGCCGAGCTGGGCGCGCAGGTCGATGAGCAGATTGAGGATCTGCGCGCGGACCGAGACATCCAGCGCCGATGTCGGTTCGTCGGCGACCAACAACGCCGGGCGCAGCGCCAGGGCGCGGGCGATGGCCACCCGTTGCCGCTGACCACCGGAGAGCTGACCGGGCACCGCGTCGGCAACGCTGGTCGGCAGGCCGACCAGGGACATCAGCTCCCGGACCCGGGCGCGGCGGGCGGTGCTCGAGCCCACCCGATGCACGTCGAGGGGGTCGCCGATGATCTTGGCGATCGACAGCCGGCGGTTCAGCGCGGTGGCCGGATCCTGGAAGACCATGCCGACGTTGCTTGCGAAGTCCTCGTTCCGGTGCGCCGCGGACATGTCCCACAGCGAGTCGCCGCGATATCGCACGACCCCGCTGGTCGGCCGCTGCAACCCGACGAGCACCTTGGCGAGGGTGGATTTCCCGCAACCGGACTCGCCGACCACCCCGATGGTCTGCCCCGCGTTCAGCACCAGGTTGGCGTCGGTCAACGCGTAGACGCTGTCGTGTCCGAACAGGCTCGCCGACCTGACCTTGTGTACGACGTGCACACCGTCCAGCTCGAGCAGGCTGCCGGTCATGCGCCGACCCCGTTGGTCAGGCGTTCCGGCGTTGCGGGGGCGCCGATGAGCACCCGCTCGGCCGGGAAGTGGCAGCTGATGAGGTGATTCAGGTTGTCGCCGACCTTCGCCGGCGTTTCCCGGCGGCAGACGGCCTGCGCAGCCGGGCAGCGATCGGCAAACCGGCACCCCGGGACGAAGTCCCCCGGTGAGGGCACCACACCCTTGATCTGGGTGAGTCTGGCCTGGTTCTCCTCTAGCGACAGCACCGCGCTGAGCAGTCCGCGGGTGTAGTGGTGCTGCGGAGATCCGATCAGCTGGGCGACCGCACCCATCTCGGCCACCTGCCCGCCGTACATGACCACGACCCGGTCGGCGACCTCGGACACCAGGGCCAGGTCGTGCGAGACCAATATCAGCGCGAAGCCGACCTCGTCCTTCAGCCGCAGCAGCAGCTTCACGATCTGTGCCTGGACGGTGACGTCCAGCGCGGTGGTCGGTTCATCGGCGACGATCAGCCGAGGGCTGCGGGACAGCGCCATGGCGATGAGCACACGTTGCCGCTGACCACCGGAGAGCTCATGCGGATAGGCGCGCAAGGTGCGCCCGGCGTCGAGGTTCACCATGTCGAGTAGTTGCGCCGGGGTCCGGTTGCCGCCACGCCGGGTGAACTGCTTGAGCTGCGCGTTGATCGTCATCGCCGGGTTGAGTGAACTCAACGCGTCCTGATAGATCATCGAGATGTCGTGACCGAGGTGGCGGCGGCGCTGCCCGGGCTTCATGGTGAGCAGGTCGCGACCCTCGAAGCGGATTTGGCCGCTCACCCGTGCGTTCCGCGGCTGCAGCCCCATGATCGACAGGGCGGTCAGCGACTTGCCGCATCCGGACTCGCCGATCAGGCCGAGCACCTCGCCCGCGCGCACCGTGAAGGACACGTCCTGGACGACGTCCACACCGTTGTGCCGGTCCGGGAAGGAGATCGCCAGCCCGTCCACCTCCAGCACCGTCTTCGCACTCGACAGGTCACGCGAGCGGACGCTCAGCCGCTCCCCGGCTTCGCGGAGACCCGCGATCGGCAGGACCGGCTCCCGATTCGCAGCGGCCTCCTCGGCGACGACGGCCTTGACCGCCTCGTCGACCTCGCTGCCGCGGCTGGACGGCGCAGCCCATGCGTCGGAGATGCCTTCGGCGAGGACGTTCAATGCCACCACGGTGAGCAGGATGAGCAGGCCGGGAAACAGCGTCGCCCACCAGCCTCCGGTGAGCACCATGTCCTTGCCATCTGCCAGCACCGACCCCCAAGAAGGGTTCGGCGGCTGGATGCCCGCGCCGATGAAGGAGAGGGACGCCTCGAACACGATGGCGTCGGCCACCATCACGGTGCAGAACACCAGCACCGGCGCCGCACAGTTCACCGCGACGTGTTTGACGAGGATGAACGTTCGCTTCGCCCCGATGATCCGCTCGGCGTCGACGTAGTCCTCGCTGTACTGCGCGAGGACGTTCGCCCGCACCACGCGGGCGACGGAGGGCATGTTGAGGAAGCCGATCGCCAGGATCAGCACCGGGATGCCGCGCCCGAACACCGCGACCAGGACGGCGGCCAGCGCGATACCCGGGAAGGCCATCACGACGTCCAGTACCCGCATCACCAACCCGTCGAGCCAACGCCCTGACGTCGCCGCGAGTGAGCCGAGTACCGCGCCGGACAGAAGTGCGAGTGCAGTGGCGCCGAGACCGATGGCCAGCGACCATCGGGTCCCGTAGACCAACCGGGCGAAGATGTCGCGACCGGACTGGTCGGTGCCGAACCAGTGCGCCCCGCTCGGGCCGCCGACTCTGGTGCTCAACGCGTCCGGGCTGTGCCGGGAGACGATCGCAGCCAGAACTGCCACGAGAACGAGGACCGTCATCACCCCGAGCGCCACCCAGGACGGGAGGCCGAGCCGCTTGAAGTGGATACCCGGGCGGCTCAGCCGCCTGGTCAGTCCGGGCCGCATCATGAGTGGGTCCGAAGCCGCGGATTGGCGATCAGATAGAGCACGTCCACGATGAGATTGACCAGCACGAAGCCGATCGCGATCGTGATGACGAAGCCTTCGACCTTCGACGTGTCACCGTCCTGGACGGCCTGGATCATGTTCTGGCCCATCCCGGGCAGGGCGAACATCGTCTCGATGACGACCGCGCCGCCGAGCAGGTACCCGACCCGCAACCCGAGCACGGTGAGCGGATTGACCAGCGCGTTGCGCAGAACGTTCCGGCCGACCACGACAATCGGCGGCAGCCCCCCACCCCGCGCGGTGCGGACGTAATCCTTGTCGAGTTCCTCGACCATCGACGTGCGGATGATCCGGGTGAGCTGCGCCGCAACCGGCAGCGCCAGCGAGACTGCCGGCAGCGTCATCGACTTCAACCAACCGCTGACCGAGTCGTTCATGCTGACGTAGCCGCTGGTGGGGAACAGCCCACGGCCGACTGCCAGCCACTGGATGAGCAGCAGCGCGATCCAGAATGCCGGCGCCGCCACGCCGGCCAGCGACACCAATCGGATGAGCTGATCCGGCCACCGGTCGCGGAAGATCGCCGACGTCACGCCCAGTACCAGCGCCACCACGATGGCGATACCCAGACCGAGCAGAGTGAGCTGGACGGTCAACGGCAACGCAGTGGCGATCGTCGTCGAAACCGGCTGTTTGGTGATGACACTGGTACCGAAGTTGCCGTGCAGCAGGTGCCACACGAAGCGCACGTACTGCACCGGCAAGGGATCGTTCAGGCCATTTGCTTCGCGGAACTGCTCCAGCTGCGCATGGGTCGCGTTCGCGCCGTCGAAAGCGGCGAGTGCCGGGTCGGTGGGGGCAAAGCGCATCACCACGAAAACGAACAGCACCACCCCGAGCAGGAGCGGCACCAGCGCCAGGATGCGGCCGAGCAGCATCCGTAGGACGACGATCACCCGGTAGCTCCTTTCATCCGACCGCTGCGATCGGCACGGATGCTCGTCAGAGCGACTTGGCCTGGTTGAGGTTGATGCCGGGGTACCCCTGGGCCCGGACCCCAGAGACCTTCTTCGAGTCCCAGGCCGTACCCAGTTGGGTGAACACGACCGGATACACCACGGCCTGGTCGGAGATCATGTCGAGCAGCTGCTTGGTCAACGCCTTGCGCTTCGTCGCGTCGACTTCCTTCGCCGCCTGATCCTGCAGTGCCAACAGCGCGTCGGACTCGGCGTTCTGCCAGCGGGCGTACTTCACCATCATGATGGACTGCTCGGAGTAGTAGTAGCGCGTCGTCAGATCCGGGTCGTTGCCGAATTGTCCCGGATTGTTCGTCGTGGCGACGACTTGGAAGTTCGTTCCGGCATCAAGCTTCGAGAACAGCGCCTTCGTATCCTGCGAATCCAGCGTCGTCGATACGCCGATCGCATCCCAGCCTTCCTTGATGACGTTGATACAACCGACGACCAGGGACGTGTTCGTCGCCGAGAGCCTGATCTTCAGACCGCTCACACCGGCCCGCTTGAGCAGGTCCTTGGCCTTGTCCGGGTTGTAGGTAAAGCTGTTCGCCGCCGGCTGTGACTCGGGCAGCTTCGGATTGATGAAGGAGGTGGCCGGCGTCCCGGCGCCCTGCAATCCGACCTGGACCATCTTCTCGCCATCGATCGCGTAGTGCAGCGCCTGGCGCACCAGCTTGTTGTTGAAGGGCTTGTGCGCCGTGTTGAAGAGCAGGAAGAGGTTGTTGCCGCCGTCGGCGAATTCGACGGTGCGGCCCGCCTTCTTCAGCGCCGCAGCGTTGGCCGCCGGGATGTTCTCGACGATCTGCGCGTTCGGCGAGGCACCGGAGATCGCGGCGACCCGTGGCGCCGCATCGACGATCGACTTCCAGACCATCTTCTTGTAGACCGCAGGCCGCGGTCCGTTGTAATCGGCGAACTTCTCGAAGCTGGTGTGGCTCAACGGCGCCTGCTCGGTGACCTTGTACGGTCCGGAACCGACTACCTTTCCGCTCACCGCCTCGTCCCACTTCCCGTCGAAGACGTGCTTCGGCGCGATCTTGCAGGTTTGGATGCGTTGCAACGCGTAAGGGAACGGGAATTTGAGTTGGAATTCCACCGACATGTCGCCGGTCTTGACCACCTTGTCCAGCCACAGCGAGAAGAAGCTGTGGATCAGCACATTCTCCTTCGCGCTCAGCGCTCGGTCGTAGGTGAACACGACGTCGTCCGCGGTGACCGGCTGGCCGTCGTGCCACTTGGCCCCGTCGCGCAGATCGAAGGTGAACTTCGTTCCGCTGACGTCGGCCGGCAATGCTTTGGCCAGCCCTGCGTAGGGGGCCCGGGTGATCGGGTCACCTTCCACCAGCGACTCGTAGGAGTGCAGGATGGCGGCCATCGAAAACGCCGACGCTGTCTGCAGCGGATCCCAGGTCTGGTTGTTGCCGTACCCGATCACGGCAGTGATTGAGTCCTTCGAACCGCCGCTGTTGGTGGAGGACGGCCCACCTCCGCATGCCGCCAGGGTGGAGGAGATTGCAGCAGCGGCACCGATCAGGCCCGTGTAGCGCAGCATGTCGCGGCGGTTGATCACCAAACCCGGCTCACCGAGGCTCTGGGACATTGCTTCTCCTGACCTGTGTGCGATGGGGGACGTTAGAAGTAGGACGTGGAACGTCCTATGCCTTGTCGAAACCCTAGGAGCCGTTCGCTCCGTGGTCAAGAGCTGCCACGGTCGGTGCGCCGCAGCGGAGACGTAGGATGTCCGGGCCGGTAGGCCACAGGCCGGGCACACATCGGAGGCATCCTTGGCGCGACCGCAACGCAGCGACGAGATCAGCAAGGCGATCGTCAACCTGATCATCGAACGAGGGCTCCCGCCGGGAGCCCCGATGCCGACCGAGCTGAGCCTGATGCAGGACCTGGGCGTCAGCCGGAACTCGATCCGCGAAGTGATCAAAGCATTGCAGGCCGTCGGGATCGTCGAAATCCGGCACGGATACGGCACGTTCGTTGGTTCAGCCGGCTCCGAGGCGCTGAAAACCTGGCTGCTGTTCCGCATCCGCAGCCGTGGCGGCAGCGACGTCGGCCGGCTCAGGGATCTGCTCGAGGTCCGGGAAATGATCGAGACCGAGCTGACCCGGCGAGTCGCGGGGCGGCATCGCGCGGAGCTGATCGAGCAGCTGCAGGCGTGCGTCGTGCGGATGCGGCACAAGGGA
This sequence comes from uncultured Actinomycetota bacterium, assembly GCA_963703085.1. Lineage (GTDB taxonomy): Bacteria > Actinomycetota > Actinomycetes > Mycobacteriales > Jatrophihabitantaceae > DATAEG01. The sequence continues at coordinate 1,655,058 of OY969789.1, forward strand.
CCGGACAGCGATCTGGCCGATCGGCAGTTCCACGAATTGATCTGCGGCCAAACCGGTTTCGATCTGGCTCGCGAACTGATCAGCCTGTTCTGGGACGTCTACCGTGCCGCCGAAGGTGAGCTGGGCGGGCCGGTCTCGACGGCGACCAACACCGCCCGGCGACACCAGCTCATCATCGATGCACTCGTCAAGGGCGACGGGGACCTCGCCGCTGAAGCGGTGCACCGGCACTTCGACGAGGTACGGAAGAGGATCAAGGCCGGCAGTTACGGGGGCTTCGCCGAACGGTCAGACAGCAACGCGTAACGGTGCGCCCGAAGGTGTGATCCCTCGGGACATGCCGGACGCCCGTCTCAACACGTCCCGGACAGGCTGGCCGAGCGCTCCCCGGGGGGCTCATGACCGGCGGTTGCGGCACTTGATACGGCCGGCCCGTGCGGAATTGCCCTGTTGGTAAACATTTAGGCGCACTCCTTCCGATCCGATAGGTTTCCGTCGCTCAAGATCATTTTCGACACACCGGAATGATTCCTACCTCATCGAAAGGCAACAGGGTTGCGACTACGACACATCGTCATCCCACTCGCGGCGGCGCTCGTCGCCGGCGTCCTGAGCCCACCTGCCGCCGAGGCCGCAAGCCCTCTATCCACCGTCGCGGCGCCGCCGCCACCGCTGCAGTGGCAGCCTTGCGTCGATGCCCCCGACCGGGACTGTGCGACGCTGACTGTGCCCCTCGACTACGCCAACCCGGGGCAGGGCACGATCGGTCTCCCGGTGTCGCGGGCCCGGGCGACCGGCACCAGCCAAGGCGTGCTCGTCTTCAACGCGGGCGGCCCGTTTATCCCGTCAAGCACGTACATCCGCGACGACTACACGTTCACGCACCACTTCTCGCCCGACGTGATCGACAACTTCGACATCGTGGCCTTCGACGCCCGGGGCACCACCCAGGGCATCGCGTGCTTCACCAGCGACGACCAGGTCCGGGATTACGACGAGATCGATCATCTCGCTCGTACCACCGACGAGGTCGCCAAGGTGCTCGCGCTGGAGAAGGAGGTCAACCAGGGCTGCCTGCAGGACAATGCCGCCGTCGTCCGGCATGCGGACACGGCCAGTACCGTGCGCGACACCGAGCAGCTGCGCCTGGCGCTGGGCGTCACCAAGTTCAGCTTCTACGGTGACTCCTACGGCACCTTCGTCGGCAGTCGGTACGCCGCGCTGTACCCGGGTCACCTGCGCGCCATGATTCTCGACGGTGCGGTCGACCACGGCGTCTCGGACTACACCCAGCTGACCGAGTCGGCGGTCAGCCTCGACGAGGGCTGGCACCAGTTCATCCAGTGGTGTCAGAACCCCAGCGGATCCTGCCGCCTGCGCGGTCAGAACATCGACGCGGCCTTGGACGCCGTGCTCACCGCGGCACGAGCCCATCCGCTGCCGGCGCCGCGCAACCCCTTGAGCGATCATCCGGCCAATGACTGGGTGCTCATGACTGGCCTGCAATACAGCTTCGTCATCGGCACGCCCCTGTTCGGCTGGGTCGAGGAGATGATTGTGGAGGCACAGCACGGCGATGGTTCCACAGCCAGTTACATCTACGACGCGCTCAACAATTACAACTCCGCGACGGATACGTATGCACCGGGCAACGGCGCGACCCGCACCATTTCCTGCGAGGACAGCGTGTGGTCGCAGACGCTGCGGTCGGTCACCGATGTCCAGCAGCTGGCCAACCAAATGAAGACGCTGGCGCCCCGGTTCGGCGAGGACGCCGTCTACACGGTCGCCGCGCCGTGCTTCGGGTTCCCGCAACCACCGGCCGAGCCCTCGCCGGTGTCGGTGAGCTCGGACGCGACCGGATACCCGGTGCTCATCATCTCCGGCACCAACGATCGACAGGCGCCCATCGCGGAGGGTAATCAGCTGCACACGGAGATCGCCGGCAGCCGGCTGCTCGTACGCGACGGCGACCGCCACATCAGTGCGCCGATTTCCGCCTGCGTCCAGGAGAAGGTCACCGAAACCCTGGTCAAGCTGACCCTGCCGGCGGCCGGCACGCATTGTGCGACCGATCCTCTTTGGGAGCAGCCGGTGGAGCTGCCGCTTCCTCCCGCGGTTGCGCGTTCGCACGGGCACACGCCGGCCGGCAATCATCTCCCCGGGCTCGTGAGCCCGGGGTTGATGCCGGCGCGCTGACCGGCTGACGCCCCGACCGCTGCGACGTCGCGGACGCCACCGGCCGCGAGCACAGCCCGTGCGTGGATCGCGCACGGCTGCGTCGCCGGTGGCGTCCGCGTCTGACGACCAGTTCCAGCCCTGGCGGCGGGCCACATCAGACCGGCGCGACACCCGCAGGGTTCAAGCGCGCACGGTCTCTCGCGAGATCACAGAGTGCGCCCGAAGGTGTCGATCCCTCAGGACATCGCCGGACAGCATGTCTCAAGACATCCCGGACAGGCTGAGCCGAGGGGTGTCCAAGAGCTCGTGCTGGTGATCACTGCCGTTGTATTCGAGGGGCGTCCTGTGGCCCAGGTGGCCGCGGAGTACCACGTCTCGAAGTCCTGGCTTTATGAACTGCTGGCGCGGTATCGGGCCGAGGGCGAGACCGCGTTCGAGGCTCGGTCCAGACGCCCGCAGCACTCGCCGACGGCCACGGCCCAGCCGACGGTCGAGTTGATCGTGCAACTGCGCAAGACACTCACCGAGGCCGGCCACGACGCCGGACCGGCCACGCTGGCCTGGCATTTACAGACACCGCCACCGGCTGACGGTGTCGGTAGCGACAGTGGCACGGGTGCTGACCCGGCAAGGCTTGATCACCCCGGCGCCGAAGAAACGACCCGAAGACTTCCTACATCCGCTTCCAAGCCGCCCTGCCCAACGAGACCTGGCAGTCCGACTTCACCCACTACCGCCTCACCGACGGCACCGACGTGGAGATCCTCACCTGGCTCGATGACCACTCCCGCTACGTGCTGCACTGCACAGCCCACCGACCGGTCACCGCCACCGATCGTGCTCGCCACGTTCCGCGCAACCGCTGCCACCTATGGCATCCCGGCCTCAACCCTGACCGACAACGGCATGGTCTACACCGTCCGCTTCGCCACCGGCCGCGGCGGACGCACCGGCCTAGAAGCCGAACTGGCCCGCCTGCACATCACCCAGAAGAACTCCCGCCCGAACCACCCCACCACCTGCGGCAAAGTCGAACGCTTCCAACAGACACTGAAGAAATGGCTGCGAGCCCAACCGCACCAGCCGGCCACCATCGACCGAGCTGCAGACCCTGATCGACCAGTTCATCGACGACTACAACCACCAGCCGCCCGCACGGCTCACTGCCGCACCGCGCCACCCCGGCCACCGCCTACAGCAGCCCGACCCAAAGCCGCCCCCAGCAGCACCCGCACCGGCGACACACCACGACCGCGTCCGCACCGACCGCATCGACTCCGACGGCAAACTCACCCTGCGCGTCAACGGCCGCCTGCACCACATCGGCATGGGCCGAACCCTCGCCCGAACCCCCGTCCTGCATACTCGTCCACGACCTCGCACGTCCGCATCATCGACGCCGCCACCGGCGAACTGCTCCGCGAACTAACGATCGAACCCAGACCGCGACTACCAACCCACCGGCAGAAACCCCCGGACCCACCCCAAACACAAAGAGCCCGAACCCCTGAAACAGGGGTTCGGCATGTCCGGTATCTCTCGAGAGATCACAGAGTGCGCCCGAAGGGATTCGAACCCCTAACCTCTTGATCCGTAGTCAAGTGCTCTATCCGTTGAGCTACGGGCGCTCGCCATGCCGCGAGGAGTCTACAGGGCACGATCGGCACGCCATGACCTCGCCTGAGGCTCACCGCACGGCCCTCTTGCGCCGCGTCCAACTCGCGACGGCCGCCCTGGATGGGCTTCGGCGCGAGTTTCTGCCCGGCCCGTAACGCTTCCCGTAACCGCGTCGTTGTCCCGGTTACAAGATCACATTGCACGGGGGCCGAAGGAGGACTCCGTGCTGTCGTGGGATCTGGCCGGCTCGAGCGCAAGCTCGCCGCTGCCTGCCTGCGACGCCGAGGCTCCCTCCACGATGCGCCGCCTGTTGCTGCGTGCGGCAGCGGTAGCGGGCTTGGCCATCGGCGCGTGGGTGCTGTGCTCGTTGTTCGCCACCACGCACGCATCGGCCGACTCGCGCCCAGCTGCACCGGCCAAACCGGCTGCGGCGACCAGCACGCCCGATACCTCGAAGCAGCAACCGGCTGCGGCGCTGGCCAAGGTGCTGACCAAGGTGCTGACCGACACGACTGGCGTCCTGACCCACTCCGCTCCGGTCGGCAGCGCACACCAGACGCATGCTGCGGCGCACGGCGCGGCCGCCGGAGCCACCCACGGCACGTCGGTCACGGGCCAGCCGTCCACCAGCGCTACGACGAACCACACGCAGCACGTCGACCCAGTCAGCGCGGTGCTCACTCAGGTGCAGCCGATCAGCGCGCCGGTGACGACGGCCATCGACGGGACGCTGCAGACGGTGACCGACGTGACCCGGCAGCTGCTGCAGCCCGCGCTCGGGCCAGTGCAGGTGGAGCCGACTCTCCCCCCGGTCGGCTCCGTTCCGAGCAACGCCTGCGGCCCGGTGCGCGCCGGCCACTTGCCGAGTGCCGCGGCGGCAGCAACTGCGCCGGCATCGGCCGCCGGCCGAGTCAGCTTCCTGCCGCGGTTCGCCAGCCGGCCCCTGCCGGGCCGCGCCGACCCGGCACGGATTGCGCAGCAGACCCCGACGGGTGCGACCAGCCACACGACCACTCCCCTCGGTCATGGGCCGAACCGCACGCCGTTTCCGGCGCCGTCGAATCCCGCGCCAGTGCCGGCCCCCAGCGGATCCACTGGCGGCAGCAGCCCGGCCCACGCCGCACTGCCCGAGACGAGTCAGCTTGTCCCCGCCTCCGCGGCCCAGCCGCGACCGGTTCGTTCGCTGGACCGGCTCACCCGGCTGCGCAGCAGCGAGCCCCCGGTCTTCCCGGACTAGTACCGCTCTCCTTCCCAGGCACAAGGTCCCGCGTCGTCGACGCCGGTGATCGCTGTCCAGTCCTTGGGCGCGCACGTTCACGCCGCCCATCCCCGAAGGAGAAATCATGAACATCTGGTTGAAGCGCGGCCTCGAGGTCGCTGTTTTCACCGGCGGTATGTGGGTGATCGGCGCAGGCATTGCCAACGCCGACACCGGTCATTCGGCAAGCCCACCGACGGCCGTCAATGTGTCGGTCAAGGTCCCGATCACCGTGTGTGACAACCCGATCGCGGTTCTCGGCCACGCGTCGGGCCAGTGTCAGCACCAGTCCGTCGACGTCGGAAAGGCCGATCCGAAGGCCAAGGTCTCGGTCCCGGTCGTCATCCCGGTCAACGTCTCGCACAACGGCGTCGGCGTGCTCGGCAACGCACACGCCGGTAGTGCGGGATCGGGCGCGGCCGCGTCCCCCGCGGCGGCTTCGACGAACGCCAAGTCGAGCGTCGCAAACACCACCAAGTCGACCCGGACCTCGGCCGCGGCAGCCTCGGCTACCCGCCCGAAGTCGGCCGCACCGGCACCGTCGAGGTCCAGACCCGCCCATGGCGGATCGGCCGTCGAGGTCCCGGTCACCGCACCGGTAACGGTGTGCGGCAACGGCGTCGGTGTGCTCGGCCACGCCAGCAGCAGTTGCGCGGTGCCGAACACCACCGGTGGCGGCAGCGGTAACGCTGCCCTCGAGGCACCGGTCACGGCGCCCATCACCGCATGCGGCAACGCCGTAGGCGAGGCCAACGGGACGTGCTCGGGCGGTACCACCAGCTCGGGTGCCAGCAGCGGGGCCGGCCGGCAGGTCGACATCCCGGTGACGGCGCCGGTCACGGCCTGTGGCAACGGCGCGGCAGCGCTCGGTCACGCCCGGGCCGGGTGCTCCGGCGGCAGCGCCACCGGAGGAACCGGCGGCGGAACCACCCATGCAGCCAGCGTTCCGGTCACCGCCCCGGTCACGGTCTGCGGCAATGCCGGCGGCGTGCTCGGTCGCGGTAGCGCGTCCTGCACGACACCCGCCACCACGGGCGGCGGCAGCCCCGCCAGCAATGGTTCCGGCTCGACCCGCGGCGCGGACGTCCCGGTGACCGCTCCGGTCACCGTCTGCGGCAACGGAGCCGGCGCGCTCGGCTCGGGCAAGGGGAACTGCACGACCGGTAGGACGACCGGAGGGGGCACCGGCGGGTCGACGGTCGCGGCGCCGGTCACGGCTCCGGTACTCGTCTGCGGCAACGGCGTGGGCAACGCAGCCGGTAGCTGCGCTGGTGGCACGACCACCTCGGGCTCGGGCACCAACCCGGGCACGGCGGTGAACGTGCCGGTGACCGCACCGGTCACCGTGTGCGGCAACGGCGTGGGAGCGCTCGGCAACGCGTCGGGCACCTGCACCCCGCCCACCACGACCGGTGGTGACCCAGGCGGCACGATCGGCGTTCCGATCACCGTCCCGGTCACCGCGTGTGGCAACGGCGTCGGCGTGCTCGGCAGCGGATCGGGCGCCTGTGGGGTCACGACCCCGCCGGTCGGGCCGCCCACGGTCAACCCGCCGCCGAACGGGCCGCCGGCGGCACACCACCCGGGCAGCGGCGGGACCGCAACGTCGATCGCCCGCCAAGCACAGTTGGCGGCGGCGGAGACCCGGGCCCAGGCCGCCCGAGCAGGCGCACGGGGCCTGGCTTACACCGGAACGAGCGTGCAGCCGATCATCGCCCTCGGTCTGTTGCTGCTCTTGCTCGGCGGGTTGCTGATGCTGATCTCGCGCAAGCGTGAAGCGCGAATCTGACGCAGCGACAGAACCCCGCCTGCGGTGGTCCGGCGATGATTCGCCGGGCCACCGCGGCACGGGTCGAACAGTCTGCGGAGGCTCCGGGATTCGAACCCGGGATGGGCTTTAGACCCAAACCGCATTAGCAGTGCGGCGCCATAGACCGGACTAGGCGAAGCCTCCTCGGCGCAGCAGCAGAAGCTGTTCGCGCCGCGCAGGACTCTACTTGGCCGGATCGGTCCCGGCCAAAGCGATCAGGCCGGGCGCGCTCGGCCCGCAGCTGAGCTGTTGGTACAGCGCTCCGTGCCCACGATCGGCATGAGCACCTGGTCGACGAGTGTCGCCACTGCGGCCCGGTCGAGCACGGGAGACGTCCGCATCAACAGCCGCTTGATCATCAAGCCCGGCATGAGGTCGTTGAGCAGCTCGATCGGTGCGTCCGGCCGGACGTCGCCGAGCCGCATTCCACGGTGGAGCAGGTCGGCGAGGCCCTCCCGCCGCGGGCACAGCACCACGTTGTCCAGCACCGCGGCCAGCTCCGCATCCCGGGCCACCTCGGCGATCATGTACCGCAAGCTGTCTTCGGCCGCCTTGTCGAGCCCGAGGGCCATCGCCTCCACCATCCGGACCAGCGCGTCCCTGGTGCTGACCGAGTCGGGCAGCTCGTCAGCCAGCGACGTCCCGGCCGGTCGCGGCATGGCCCGGCAGATGGCGTCGGCGAGGAGCTGATCCTTGCCCGGCCACCGCCGGTAGATGCTGGCCTTTCCGGTGCGCGCGCGTGCGGCGACCGCATCGATGGTGAACGAGGGGTAACCCGAATCGACGAGCTCCTCCAGCGCGGCGGTACAGATGGCGGCCTCCAACGTCTCGCCACGCCGACGCCGTGCCGGAGCCCCGTTGCCCCGGTCGTGCACTGTCGTCATCGGTTACGGCCGCCTCTTCTCGCGTTCATCCGGACGTCACACCCCACTGATAAACCTATTGCGCCAGGCGAGGATAGTGAACGTTTGCGTTTCTTCGCAGGTCCGTACTAGCGTACCTCCTAAGGAACGAATCCGTTCCCTATTGACTTGAACGTGCAATGCACGACTGATCCGAAGAGGAGTACGTGGTGGCTGCAACATCCCCACAGGCGCCGGCCGCGGCGCGGCGAAGCGCGCATCCGGGGTTGATCCTGCTGCTCATCGCCGGCGCGCAGCTGATGGTTGTGCTCGACGGCACGATCGTGAACATCGCCCTGCCGAAGATGGGCGAATACTTCGACAAGTCCCAGACCTCGATGACCTGGGCCCTCAACGCGTACACCTTGGCGTTCGGAGGCCTGCTGCTGCTCGGTGGGCGAGCCGGGGACATCCTGGGCCGCCGCAAGATGTTCATCATCGGGCTCGCGCTGTTCACCCTGGGCAGCTTCCTGGGCGGCATCGCCAACTCGTTCGAGTTCCTGCTGGTCGGGCGCATCGTGCAGGGCGTCGGTGGCGCGATCGCCTCGCCCACGGCCCTGTCGCTGATCACCAACGCGTTCGCCGAGGGCAAGGAGCGGGTGCGCGCCTTCGCCGTCTACGCAGCGGTGTCCGGCGCCGGAGCGGCGCTCGGGCTGCTCCTCGGCGGAATCCTCACCGAATACCTGTCGTGGCGGTGGGTGCTGTTCGTCAACGTCCCGATCGGCGTCCTGCTGATCGTCGGCTCGTTCCTGTACCTGAGTGAAACCGAACGCCACGAAGGGCGCTTCGACTTCCCCGGCGCACTCTTGTCGGTGGTCGGCATGGTGTCGCTGGTCTACGGATTCATCCATGCAGCGACGGACGGTTGGCGCAACAACGTCACCGTGCTGAGCTTCCTGGCGGCCGTCGTGCTGCTCGCTGCGTTCGTACTGGTCGAGATCAACGGCAAGGACCCGATGGTTCCGATGCGGGTCATCCTCGACCGCAACCGCGGCGGCGCGTACCTGGTCATGCTGATCGTCGGCGCGGGGATGTTCGGGATGTTCTACTTCGTGACCTTCTTCGTGCAGGGCGTCATGCAGTTCAGCGCGCTGCGCGCCGGTTTCTCGTTCCTGCCGGTTGCCTTCGTCATCGGCATCACCTCGCAGGTGATGACGAAGCTGATGCCGAAGTACGGCCCGAAGCCGTTGATCACCGCGGGCACCATCCTGCTGACCACGGCGATGTTCTGGTACGCGACGGTGGATGCCTCGTCCGGTTACTTCAACCTGTTCTTCCCGGGCATGATCGTGATGGCCATCGGGATGGGCTGCATCTTCGTGCCGTTGACCACGGTCGCGGTGGCTCGGGTGCAGAACACCGATGCCGGCATCGCCTCGGCGATGCTGAACGTCGGCCAGCAGGTCGGTGGCTCGATCGGTCTGTCCGTGCTGGCCACGGTCGCGGCCACGGCGGGTCGCAACTACTCCAACACCCACAAGGCCGACGCGACGAAGGCGCTGGCCAGCCTGCCCCAGCCGTTGCCCGGCAAGGTCGGGCAATTCCTCGGCCAGTTCGGCTCGAACGGTCCGCAGGCCGGCGACATCAAGAAGCTGATCGCCAGTTCGCCGGCGGATCAGCAGGGCCCGCTCATGCAGTTCTTCGGCAAGAACGGCGCGTTCCACGAGTTCTCGGCGCACATCCAGGCGCATGCGTCGGGGATGGGCTTCCTCGCGGCCGGCTTCTTCGGCGTCGCGGCGATCATCACGTCCATCCTGCTGATCAACGTGAAGAAGGACGACGTGCCGACCGACTCGGAGGCAGTGCTCGCCGCTGCCGGCTAGCTCCCCTGACTTCGGTGCTGAGAGGGACGCCTCGCGACCGTCTCAGCACCGAAGTCGGGTCAGCACTCGATGACGTTTACCGCGAGGCCGCCGCGCGCGGTCTCCTTGTATTTCACCTTCATGTCCGCGCCGGTCTCGCGCATGGTCTTGATCACCTTGTCCAGGCTGACGATGTGCCGACCGCTGCCGGCCAGCGCGATCCGCGCCGCGTTGATCGCCTTCACCGAGGCCATGGCGTTGCGCTCGATGCAGGGCACCTGCACCAGTCCGCCGACCGGATCGCAGGTCAGCCCGAGGTTGTGCTCCATCCCGATCTCGGCGGCATTCTCCACCTGTTCCGGGGTGCCGCCGAGCACCTCGCACAGTCCGGCGGCGGCCATCGAGCACGCCGAGCCGACCTCGCCCTGGCAACCGACCTCGGCGCCGGAGATCGACGCGTTCTCCTTGTAGAGCACGCCCACCGCGCCGGCGGTCAGCAGGAACCGCACCACTCCTTCGTCAGACGCGCCGGGGACGAAGCGGGTGTAGTAGTGCAGCACTGCGGGAAGGATGCCGGCCGCACCGTTGGTGGGCGCGGTGACGATCCGCCCGCCCGCCGCGTTCTCCTCGTTCACCGCCAGCGCGAACAGATTCACCCAGTCCATCACCTGCAGCGGGTCCACGCTTTGCGCGTCGGCGAGCAGCGACTGATGCAGCGCAGGTGCCCGGCGCGGCACCTTGAGACCGCCCGGCAGCGTGCCCTCGTTGCGGCAACCGGCCGCGACGCATTCCTGCATCACTGCCCAGATGTGCAGCAGCCTGGCCCGGATCTCCGACTCCGGCCGCCACGCCGTCTCGTTCGCCAGCATCACCCCGGACACCGGCAGCCCCGACTCCGCACACCGGGCCAGCAATTCGGCGCCGGTCAGGAACGGCAACGGCAGCGGGGTGGTGTCCAGTGTGATGCGGTCCTCACCGGCAGCCGTGTCGTCCACGACGAAGCCGCCGCCGACCGAGTAGTAGGTGCGTTCCCGGATGCAGGCATCGGCTGCGTCGAGGGCGTAGAAGCGCATCCCGTTCGGGTGGAAGGGCAGGCTGGAGCGGCGATGCAGCACCAGGTCGTCCTCGCCGAGGGTGACCGGGGTGCGGGCCAGCAGTGCAACCTTGCCGGCCGCGCGCATCGCCGCGGCGCGCTCGCGAACGGTGCTGGTGTCGACTGTCTCCGGCTGCTCACCGGCCAGTCCGAGCAACACTGCCTGCTCACTGCCATGGCCGTGCCCGGTCGCCCCCAACGACCCGAAGAGCTCGGCGCGGACCCGGACCACCTCGTCGAGCAGACCGTCGTCGGCCAGCCCCACGGCGAAGGTCCGGGCGGCTCGCATCGGGCCCACCGTGTGCGAGCTGGACGGGCCGATACCGATGGAGAGCAGGTCGAACACGCTGATGGCCACGGTTCCATCATCCTCCGCCGCCCGGAACCGCGATGATCACGCGGAATTTGCTGCTATGACGGCAATTACTGCGTGATCATCGCGGGTGGGTGGGTGGGAGGGAGAGGGTGGGTCAGACGGTCAGACGGTCAGACGGTCAGACGGCGGTGACGGTCACCACGATGTTGTCCCGGGTGGCCTTCGAGTACGGGCAGAATCCGTGCGCCAATTCGGCGAGTTCCTGCGCCTGAGCCTGGTCGACGCCTGGAATCTGCACCTCGAGCGCAACGGCAAGGCCGAACCCACCGTCCGGGGTGCCCCCGAAGGACACCTTGGCGGTGACGGTCGAATCCGACGTGTCGACGCCCTTGGTCTTGGCCCGGTTCTGCAGCGCGCCCTGGAAGCAGGCCGCGAACCCGGCCGCGAACAGCGTCTCCGGGTTCGCCTTCACCTCCGCCGTGGTGCCCGGCTGGGCAAGATCGAGATCGATCACCCCGTCCTCGCTGTGCACGTGCCCGGCGCGGCCGCCCTTGGCCGTCGCGGCGGTTGTGTAGGCGACCTTGGTCAGTTCCAGTGGCATGCCGGCTCCTCGATGTCTTCGGTGAATGTCGTGCTTCCTCGGGTCGAACACCCCGGCCCCGCCCTGGTGTTCCCGCAGCTAAAGCTAACGTCTGAGTTCGTGACCTCACCGAGCAGCACTGAGCGCGGACCGGGTCGGCACTCCGCGACGGTCCTGGCGGTCGCTGACCTGACCCCACGGATGCGCCGGGTCACGCTGCACGTCCCGTCGCTGACCGCCCTCCCGCTGCGCCCCGCACAGGACGTCGGCCTCGTGTTCGCCGACGCGGGTGGCCGCGAGCTGCGCCGGCGCTACACGATCCGCGACGTCGACGCGGCAGCCGGCACGATCGTGCTCGACGGCATCCTGCACGGGCACGGCCCGGGTGCGCGCTGGTTCCACGATGCGTCCGTCGGCGACGTCGTCGAGCTGGTCGGGCCGCGCGGCAAAGTCGCGCTCGATCCCGCGTCGGCCTGGCATCTGCTCGTCGGCGACGAGGCCGGCCTGCCCGCGTTCGCCGAGTTGCTGGCCGCCGCACCGGCCGGCACCCAGGCGGTGGTCGTCGCCGAGGTCGCCGACGCTGCAGACGAGCTGCCGATGCCGTCGGCCGGCGTCGTGTCGGCGCACTGGTTGCATCGCGGCAGCACGTCCGCCGGCGGCGTCGACATCCTTGCGAAGGCGCTGACGGAGCTGCCCTTGCCCAGTGGTCCCGGTGCGGCCTACCTGCTGGGCGAGAGCCGGGCCATGGTCACTCTGCGCGGCACCGTCCAGGCCCGCGGCATCGCACCGCGAGCGGTGTTCCTCAAGGGGTACTGGAATCTCGGACGCGCGATGCAGTGAGTTCGCGAACTTCCGCGTAGCGCGCCCGTACGCCCGGGGTGGCGTCACCCTCGACCAGTCGGCTGCCCTCGGCCGGCCACTCCGGTGGCGTCGGCGTGCCGCCGGCGACCCAGGCTGCCTGGCGGGCCGCGCCGTCGGCCACATACTCACCCGGCGGCGGCACCAGCACCGGCCGGCCCAGCACTGCCGGGGCGATCGCACATACCGCCGCGGAGCGCGCGCCCCCGCCGACCAGCACCACCCGTTCCACATCGACGCCTTGTGCGACGAGTGCGTCCAGCCCGTCGGCCAGCCCGCACAGCAGGCCTTCCACCGCGGCCCGAGCCAGATTCGCCGGCGTGGCAGTGCGCAGCGTGATGCCGTGCAGCGCACCAGTGGCATCCGGACGGTTCGGAGTCCGCTCGCCTTCCAGATAGGGCACCAGCACCAGGCCGCCGGCACCGGGTTCGGCACTGAGCGCCAGCTCGGACAGCCCGGCGTGATCGACGCCCAGCATGGTCGCCGCGGCATCGAGCACCCGGGCCGCGTTCAGGGTGCACACCAGCGGGAGGAAGTCGCCGGTAGCCGAAGCGAATCCGGCGACATCACCCGTGCCGTCGGCGGTGGGTCCGGGCGTCCGGGCGCTGACGACTCCGGAGGTGCCCAGCGAGACGACGACGTCGCCAGGCCGCGCGCCGATGCCCAATGCGGCGGCCATGTTGTCGCCGGTGCCGGCACCGAGCAGCACACCGCTGGACGTCCGCCCCGGCGACTCGTCGGGATCGAGCACCCGTGGCAGGGCCGGCTCGGTCCCCAGCGCGCGGTGCAGCAGGTCGCCGCGGTAGCTGCCGGTGGCCGGCGACCAGTAGCCGGTCCCACTGGCGTCGCCGCGGTCGGTGGTCAGACTGTCCAGCGCACCATCCTGCAGCCGCCAGGTGAGCCAGTCGTGCGGCAGGCACACGGCTGCGGTCCGCGCCGCGTTCGCCGGCTCGTGTTCGGCCAGCCAGCGCAGCTTCGTCACGGTGAACGACGCCACCGGGACGCTGCCGACCGCGTCTGCCCACTGCTGCGCACCACCCAGCTCGGCGACCAGATCCGTCGCCGCCTGCGCCGAGCGGGTGTCGTTCCACAGCAGCGCCGGGCGGACGACGTCACCGTGCTCGTCAAGACACACCATGCCGTGTTGCTGGCCGCCCACCGCGACCGCCGCGACGCCCTCGAGCCCGCCGGCGTCGGCCAGGGCGGCCTGCAGCGCCGTCCACCACGCGTCGGGGTGCACCTCAGTGCCGTCCGGGTGCGCGGCCCGGCCGCTGCGCACCAGTGCGCCGGTGTCGGCATCCCTGATGACGACCTTGCAGGACTGGGTGGACGAGTCCACGCCGGCGACGAGGGTCATATGCCGAAACTACTGGCGGGCGCCCCGCACAACCGACCCGCACCGCCGGGCGAATGGGCATGACGGCCCGGTGGCAAGATTTCGGCATGGCAGATCCCAGTCGTGCAGGCAGCCCACCGCTACCCGAAGAGCTGGTGGACGTGGCCAAGCTGATCACCGCGTACTACAGCGAGCATCCCGACCCGAGCGACCCGGCCCAGCGGGTCAGCTTCGGCACGTCCGGACACCGCGGTTCAGCGCTGCGCAACTCGTTCAACGAAGACCACATCGTCGCTACCAGCCAGGCGATCTGCGAGTACCGCCGCCAGCACGACATCGCCGGGCCACTCTTCCTGGGCGCCGACACGCATGCGCTCAGCGAACCGGCCACGGTGTCTGCCCTCGAGGTCTTCGCGGCCAACGAGGTCACCGTGCTGGTCGACTCCCGCGGCGGCTATACACCCACTCCGGCAGTCTCCCGGGCAATCCTGACCCACAACACCGGCGGCGCAGCCCGGGCCGACGGCGTGGTCGTGACTCCCTCGCACAATCCACCGCCCGACGGCGGCTTCAAGTACAACCCCCCGGACGGCGGCCCGGCCGGTACCGACATCACCGGCTGGATCCAGGACCGCGCCAACGAGCTGCTCGCCGCCGGGTTGACCGGGGTCAAGCGCGTCCCCTACGCCACCGCACGCGCGGCGCCGACCACGCAGACCTACGACTTCCTCGGTTCCTACGTCGCCGCGCTCGCCGGCGCCGTCGACCTCGACGCGGTGCGCTCGGCCGGGGTGCGAATCGGAGCCGACCCGCTCGGTGGGGCCAGCGTCGGCTACTGGGGCGAGATCGCCGAGCACTACAGCCTGGAACTCACCGTGGTGAACCCGCTGGTGGATCCCACCTTCCGGTTCATGACGCTGGACTGGGACGGCAAGATCCGGATGGACTGCTCCTCGCCGTCCGCGATGGCTTCCCTGATCGCCCGGCAGGACGAGTTCGACCTGGCCACCGGGAATGACACCGACGCCGACCGGCACGGCATCGTCACGCCGGACGGCGGGCTGATGAACCCGAACCACTACCTCTCCGTGGCCATCGACTACCTGTTCGGGAATCGATCGCGGTGGTCCGAGCGGGCTGCGGTGGGCAAGACCCTGGTGAGTTCGTCGATGATCGACAAGGTGACCGCGGCGCAGCACCGCACGCTGCTCGAGGTGCCGGTCGGGTTCAAGTGGTTCGTCCCGGGCCTGCTGGACGGGTCGGTCGGGTTCGGCGGCGAGGAAAGCGCCGGCGCCTCATTCCTGCAGCGCGACGGCAGCGTCTGGACCACCGACAAGGACGGCATCGTGATGTGCCTGCTGGCCGCCGAGATGATCGCGGTGACCGGCAAGTCGCCCAGCGAACGCTATGCGGAACTGACCGAGCAGTTCGGTGCGCCGGCCTACGCGCGGATCGATTCGCCGGCCGACGCGCAGCAAAAGGCGGTGCTCGGCAAGTTGTCGCCGGATCAGGTGCAAGCGACCGAACTGGCCGGCGACCCGATCACTGCCACGCTCACCACCGCACCGGGCAACGATGCGCCGATCGGCGGGTTGAAGGTGGTCACCGACGCGGGATGGTTCGCCGCACGGCCGTCGGGCACCGAGGACGTCTACAAACTGTATGCCGAGTCGTTCCGCGGCGCGCAGCACCTGGCGCAGATCCAGGAGGAGGCCCGCGCCATCATCAGTTCGGCGCTGGACGGCACCGGATGAACTGCGGTCAGCTACGTCCGGCACCGATCGCGGGTGGCTGGGCGGGCGGGTCGTCGTCCGCGTCGTCGTCCGCGTAGGGCTCGGCGTCGGACAGTCCGGCCTTGAGCGTCTGCAGGATCGTCATGCCCTGCCCGGCCAGGCTGGCCATCATCTGACCGACTCCGTCGGCGCCGTTGATGACGTTGAGGTTGGCGTTCTGCAGGCTGCTCGCTGCCGCAGCGACGACCTGGGGCATCTGGTCGATCAGCATCCGGTCCAGTGCCACCCGGCCATGCGACGCGGCGGCGCGCGCCTGCACCTCGGTGCTGTTCGCCTCGGCCTCGGCCAGGATGCGGATCCGTTCCGCTTCGGCCTCGGCCGGCTTGACGACCTCGGCGACCAACTGCTGCTGGCGCAGCTCGGCAGCACGCTGCGCGAGCTCGGTCTGCGCCTGCAAAACCTGCCGCTGTGATTGCGCCTGGGCGAGCGGGCCGGCCTGAGCCGCCTCGGCCTGCGCCTTGTCGACCTCTGCCTTGTACTGCGCCTGCACCACGGAGGTCTGCCGCTGGTACTCCGCCTGCTTGCGTTGCGACTCCTGCTCGGCCTCCGCGGCAGCCTGGTTCGCCTGCGCCTGCGCGATCTGCGCCTGCCGCTGGATGGCCGCGTTGTGCGGCGCCGCCATCGCCTGGATGTAGCCGATCTTCATGTCGTCGATCGACTGGATCTGCAACGAGTCGACCACCAGGCCGATGCGGGCCATCTCGATCTTGGACTGGTTGAGGATCTCTTCGGCCAACCGCTGCCGCTGCGTGACGATCTCCTCCACCGTCATCGAGCCGACGATCGAGCGCAGGTGGCCGGCGAAGATGCGCCCGGTCAGCACCGACATCTGCGACTGATCGGAGAGGAATCGCTGGCCGGCGTTGACGATGCTGACGTTGTCGTTGCCCACCTTGAACGCGATCACCGCGCGCACCTGCAGGCTGATGCCCTGCTTGGTGACGCACTGCTCCTCGATCTCGGATTCGATCATCGACAGCGTCAGGTACCGCACCTTGCGCAGGATCGGGATCACGAACGCGCCGTGCCCGGTCACCACGCGGAACGGCACGTCCGAACCGCGCGTCTTGCCACCGGAGATCAACATCGCCTGGTCGGGCGACGGCACATTCCAACCGAACATGTCCTGCTCCCTGTCTCAGCTTTCGTCGGAGGGCATGAAGCCCTCCGTCCACACCACGACGTCGACGCCGCGGGGACCGTGCCTACCCACCACAAGCACCGGCGTACCGCTTTCGAGCGGGACTTCGGAGTAGGCGAGATAGAACTCCAGGCCGCCGTGCATGGTCAGCTGCACTTCGCCCGGCTGGTCGGCACCTTTGATCGGTTGCACGAGGGCGCCCACCCGACCGGCCTCGGTCGGCTCCCCGTCGTCGGTGTCCACGCGCGCCATCGTAGGCGCGGCGAATCAGCGGACCTCGTCGAGGATGAGCACCGTCTGAGTGGACTGGACGTCGGTCATCGTCTGCAACTCGTTGAGCACCAGGTCACGCAGGCTCGCCGCATCGCGGGTACGGACGAGCAGGACCAGGTCGTTCTCGCCGGAGACCAGCGCCGCATGCCAGACCTCGTCAATGGCCTGCACCCGGCGGCGCACCGCCTTCCACGAGTGCTGACTGATCTTGAGATAGACGTAGGCAGAGATGCCGTAGCCGTAGCGCTCCGGATGTACCTGCGCGCTGAACCCGGTGACTACTCCGCTGCTGCGCAACCGGTCCAGCCGGGCGTACGCGGTGGCCCGGGAGATGTGCAGCGCCTCGGCCAGCGACCGGACCGAGCGCCGGCCGTCCGCGCGGAGCAGTTCGACCAGTTCGCGATCGGTGTCGTCGAGGTCCGCCGGATGTCTGACATCGTCGCGCTGATCTGCCGTTCTCTCGGACATAGTGTCAACTATCCCATGGAATGCCGCCGTTCGTCCGACCGCAGTGCGTTGAGATGGACACTCGTCCTGTTGCCCAGGGACAATCAGTGGCCCTCGACCCGTCCAGCGGAAGGCCAGCTCACCGATGACCTCGTCTACCGTGCCGACCACTCAACTGCCGGGACTGCCGGACTATCCCGGGCCGCCGGATCGGCCGCTGCTGCCCACCGACGCGCCGTTGCAGCTGATCGACCCGAGCGGCACGCCGATACGTCCGCCGTGGGCGCCGATGCCGGACGATGCGACGCTCGGCGAGCTGTACCGGCGGATGGTGATCGGGCGCCGGTTCGACGCGCAGGCGACAGCACTGACAAAGCAAGGTCGGCTCGCGGTGTACCCCTCGGCGCGCGGCCAGGAGGCGAGCGAGATCGGCGCCGTCGCCGCCTTGACCGACCGGGATTGGCTGTTCCCCACCTACCGCGATTCGATGGCGATCGTCGGCCGTGGCGTCGACCCGGTCGGGGTGCTGACACTGCTGCGCGGTGATTGGCACCAGGGCTATGACAGCCACGTCGAGCACGTCGCACCGCAGTGCACGCCGCTGGCCACCAACCTGCCGCACGCGGTGGGCTTCGCGCATGCGGCCCGGCTCAAAGGCGAGGACACGGTCGCTCTGGTCATGCTCGGCGACGGGGCGACCAGCGAGGGTGATACCCACGAAGCCCTCAACTTCGCCGCGGTGTGGAAGGCGCCGGTCGTGTTCTTCTGCCAGAACAACGGCTTCGCGATCAGCGTGCCGATCGCCAAGCAGAGCGCCGCGCCTTCCCTTGCGCACAAGGGGATCGGCTACGGCGTGCCGTCCATGTACGTGGACGGCAATGACGTGGCGTCCGTCTACGCCGCAGTCAGCTCAGCAGTCGAGTCCGCCCGGGCCGGCGGAGGACCGACGCTCATCGAAGCGCGCACCTACCGCATCGAGGCGCACACGAACGCCGACGACGCGAGCAGGTACCGCGACGCGAGCGAGGTGGAGCACTGGCAGGCCCGCGATCCGCTCAGCCGGGTGGCGACCTACCTGACCGGCCGTGGCGTGCTCGATGACGTGCGGCGCGCGAAGATCGCCGACGACGCGGAGAAGTTCGCAGCCGATCTGCGTAACCGGATGAACACCGACCCGCAGCTCGATCCGGATTCGCTCTTCGAGCACGTCTACGCGGAGCCGACCGCCCAGCTGCTCGCGCAACGCGACGCCCTGCGCGCCGAGCTGGATCCGCGATGATCACGGCGGAATGGTCGCTATGGCGACAAGCTGACCGTGATCATCGCCGGAGTGGTGATCATGGTGGGAGGGCGTGGTGACGGCCGCCGTGCAGGAGAGCCCGGCCGCGCAGCTGTCGATGGCGAAGGCGCTGAACCGCGCGCTGGCCGATTCGCTGCGGGACGACCCGACCGTGCACGTCTTCGGCGAGGACGTCGGCACGTTGGGCGGGGTCTTCCGCGTCACCGACGGGCTGGCCGCCGAGTTCGGTGAGCAGCGCGTCTTCGATACGCCGCTGGCCGAAGCCGGCATCGTCGGCACCGCGATCGGGATGGCGATGAACGGCTTGCGCCCGGTGGTCGAGATGCAGTTCGACGCGTTCGGCTATCCCGCGTTCGAACAGATCACCAGCCACCTGGCAAAGATGCACAACCGCACCGCCGGCAAGATCACCCTGCCCGTGGTGGTGCGGATCCCCTATGGGGGCGGCATCGGCGGAGTCGAGCACCACAGTGACTCGTCCGAGGCTTACTTCACGCACACGGCCGGCCTGCGGGTGGTGACGCCCGGCACCGCCGCGGACGGCTACCACCTGCTGCGGGCCGCGATCGCCTGCGACGACCCGGTGATCTTCTTCGAGCCGAAGCGTCGTTACTGGGCCAGCGAGGCGGTCGACGTCTCGAGCCCGACCGCGCCGTTGCACCGTGCCGTGATCCGCCGAGCCGGTTCGGCCGTCACGCTGATCGCCTACGGGCCCATGGTGCTCACCGCCTTGGAGGCCGCCGAGGCTGCGCAGGAGGAGGGCTGGGACGTCGAGGTCGTTGACTTGCGTTCGCTGTCCCCGTTCGACGACGAGACGACGAGCGCCAGCGTGCGCAAGACCGGCCGGGCAGTGGTGGTGCACGAGGCGAGCCGGTTCGGCGGCTACGGGGCCGAGGTGGTCGCTCGACTGAGCGAGTCATGCTTCCACCATCTGCACGCACCGATCCGGCGGGTTGCCGGCCTGGACATTCCTTATCCCCCGCCGATGCTCGAGGAGCACCACCTGCCCAACGTCGACCGCATCCTCGATGCCATCGCCGGCCTGCAATGGGACGACACCGTCGCCGCGACCGGCCCGGCGCTGTGAGCGGCGCACCGATGCAGGTACCGACAGCGGCGACCGAGCGGGCGTTCCGCCTGCCCGATCTCGGCGAGGGGCTGGCCGACGCCGAGATCACTACCTGGCTGGTGCAGGTGGGCGACACGATCACTGTCGACCAACCTGTCGTCGAAGTCGAGACGGCCAAGGCCGCGGTCGAGGTTCCGGCGCCGTTCGCCGGCGTTGTCACGACGCTGCACGGCACGGCCGGTGACCGCATTGCCGTCGGCGCTCCGCTCATCACCGTCACGACCGAGTCGTCCGCCGAGTCGTCGACCGAGTCGTCCGCCGAGTCGTCCGCCGTGGCAGCAACCGGCGGGGGCACGTCCGGCAACGTGTTGATCGGCTACGGCACGTCCGAGCCGAAGCCGCGCCGGCGCCGACCGCGCACCGGCTTCGAGGAACCCGGAGTCGTCGTCGCGCCTGCGGATACGGAGTCGGCCGACGTCAACCCGCCGGTGATTTCGCCGCTGGTGCGCAAGCTGGCCCGGGACCACCGCATCGATCTGCGCTCGCTGCGGCCCAGCGGCGCGCAGTCGACCATCACCCGGCGCGACGTCGAGGCTGCGATCGCCGACGGGCAGCCCTCCGCGAGCGGCCCGTCGGGTGAGCGGCGCATCCCGCTGCGCGGCGCGCGCCGGGCAGCGGCGGAGAAGCTCAGCCGGTCCCGTCGGGAAATCCCCGAGGCGACGGTCTGGGTGGACGTGGACGCAACCGAATTCCTCACCGCGCGGCGGGAGCTGAGCACCGAAGAGTCGCCGGTCAGCGTGTTGGCGCTGCTGGCCCGCTTCTGCGTGCTCGGCCTGCAGAAATTCCCGGAGCTCAACGCGCGCATCGAAGGCCACGCCGACGACACCGAGATCGTGGTGCACGACGCGATCCACCTGGGCATCGCAGCGCAGACGCCGCGCGGGCTCGTCGTCCCGGTGGTCCGCGACGCGCAAACGCTGACGACCCGGCAGCTCGCGATCGCGCTCGGTGAGCGCATCGAGGCGGCGCGGGCCGGCACGATCGCTCCCGCGGAGATGTCCGGTGGGACGTTCACGGTGAACAACTACGGACCGTTCGGAGTCGACGGGTCGGCCGCGATCATCAACCATCCCGAGGTAGCCATCCTCGGGATCGGCCGCATCATCGACCGGGCCTGGGTCGTCGACGGCGCTCTGGCAATCCGCAAGGTGACCGAGCTGACCCTCGCCTTCGACCACCGCGCCTGCGACGGTGGCGTGGCCGGCGGCTTTCTGCGCTTCGTCGCCGACTGCGTCGAGCACCCGATTCGGGCGCTTGGCGAGCTCTAGCTCATCGCCCGCGCCGGGTCACGGCAGGCAGCGCCGCGCGCAGTGCCTCGATGACGGCGACCACGCCGGGCACCCGCAGTTGGTCCGGCCACAGTTCCAGGCCGACATGCCGGGCCGGCCAGTCGACCAGCGTGCGCGCCACAACCCGTTCGTCCTGGTGGGCGCGCAGGGCCAGCTCTGGCACGAGGGCAACGCCGAGCCCGTAGGCGACGAAGGCCTGCATCGCGACGTAGTCGTCGGCCACCAGCATCACCCGTGGCGCTCGCCCGATCGGCAGGCAGGCCCGGTTGAGCATGTCCTCGAAGCGATGCGAGCCGAGGATCCAGGTCTCGTCCAGCAGCTCGTCCACCGTGACCTTGCTGCGTGCCGCGGCCGGGTGATCGCCTGGCAACAGCAAGCGGATGGCCTCGACGACCAGCGGCACCCGGCGCAATCGGCTCACCGGCTCGGCGCCGGCGCTCGCCGCGGGCTCGTGCGCCGCGGCGAAGCGGTAGCCCAGCGAGATGTCGACATCGCCGCGCAGCACCATCGCGTGCGTCGACGGCGGCTCGCCCTGCACCACCCGCACGTCCAGTTCCGGATGCGTACTGCGCAGTCGGGCCAGGGCCGAAGGCACGATAGTGGCGCAGCTGCTCGGGAAGGCGGCCAGCCGGACCGTTGCGGTACCGCTGCCGATCGTCGCCGCCACCTGGCGCTCCGCGGCGCGGACGTCGGTGAGGATCTGCTCGGCGTGCTCCAGCAACGCCTCACCGGCCGAGGTCAAGCGCATGGCGCGGCCCACTCGCACAGCCAGAGCGGCACCGACCGATCGCTCCAGTCGCCGCATCTGATAGCTCACCGCGGGCTGGGTGAGGCGCAGTTCCCGAGCGGCTGCCGAGTACGACCCGGTGCGCGCGACCACGCTGAGCAGGTTCAGCTGGGCCAGGTCGAACACGAGCCAAAGCATAAAGAGATTCTTGAGATCGTCCCCCGTATTGTGTCTTGTTCGATACGTCCGCCCCGCTCTAGCGTCACAGACCATGGCCGCCTCCCCGCCAGGTGCGGCTCCGCTGTTGCGCATCGACGGCGTGAGCAAGCACTTCGGAAACTTCGCCGCGCTCGACGACGTGAGCCTCGACGTCGCCGCGGGCGAGGTGGTCGTGGTGCTCGGCGCGTCCGGCTCGGGCAAGTCCACGCTGTGCCGCTGCATCAACCGCCTCGAGACCATCAGCTCGGGTTCCATCGCCATCGACGGTGTCCCCCTGCCGGCCGAGGGACGTGAGCTGGCCAGGCTGCGCTCGGACGTCGGCATGGTGTTCCAGTCGTTCAATCTGTTCGGTCACAAATCGGTGCTGCAGAACATCACCCTCGGCCCTACCCGGGTGCGCGGGGTGAGCAAGTCGCAGGCGGTGACCGATGCGCGAGCGCTGCTCGAGCGGGTCGGTGTCGCCGAGAAGGAGTCGAGCTACCCGGCCGAGCTCTCCGGCGGTCAGCAGCAACGGGTCGCGATTGCGCGGGCGCTGGCCATGAAGCCGAAGTTGATGCTCTTCGACGAGCCCACCTCCGCACTCGATCCCGAGATGATCAAAGAAGTTCTCGACGTGATGGTGGAGCTCGCCCGCGACGGCATGACGATGGTCGTGGTCACGCATGAGATGGGCTTCGCCCGACAGGCGGCCGACCGGGTCGTCTTCATGGATGCCGGGCGCATCGTCGAGACCGCCGACCCGAACTCGTTCTTCGACAATCCGCAGTCCGATCGCGCCAAGGACTTCCTGTCCAAGATCCTCGCCCATTAGCTCGGCACCGCAGCACCTCAACCGCTAGGAGAACACCATGTCCCACCAGCTCGGCGCATTTGCCCGTCGGCGCCGCGTCGGCGCGATCGGCGCAGTGGCCGGCCTCACCTTGCTGGCCGCGAGCCTCGTCGCCTGCGGCAGCGGCGGCAAGAACGACCAGGTTCCCGGCCAGAAGAGCAGCGGTTACGACTCCATCATCAAGGGCGCACCGGTCGCCGATGGTTCGGCGGTCTCCGGCAACGCGTGGGCCGCGAAGGTCAAGAAGCAGGGCTACCTGAAGGTCGGTGGGACCGACTCGGGGCCGTTGTTCTCGATCAAGGACCTGAGCACTGGCGAACTGACCGGATTCGACGCCGGCCTCTCACAGATGCTCGCTCGCTACATCACCGGCGGGTCCACCGTGAAGGACCTGACCAAGCTCACGATCACCACCGTCGACACCCGCGAGACGTTGCTGCAGAACGGCACGGTGGACGCGGTGTTCGCCACGTACACGATCACCCCCGAGCGGGCCAAGAAGGTGGCATTCGCCGGGCCGTACTACGAGTCTGGTGACGCCATCATGGTCAAGGCAGAGGACAACGACATCAAGAGCGTCGCCGATCTCGCCGGCAAGAAGGTGGCCACCGAGAGCAACTCGACTGCGGCGCTCTCGCTGAAGAAGTACGCGCCGACGGCCAAGGTGCAGCTGTTCCAGGAGGATGCGCAGTGCGTCGCAGCGGTGCAGCAGGGCCGTGTCGATGCCTACGTGCTCGACCAGGGCATCCTGATCAGTGACGCCAGCGCCAACAAGGCGGTGAAGGTGGTCGGTCGAGCCGTTCACCCAGGAGCCTTACGGCATCGGGCTTCCGCTCAACGATCCGTCGGCGAAGCAGTTCGTCAACGCTTGGCTGCAGAAAATCTACGACGACGGCACCTGGGCCAAGCTCTGGCAGGCCACCATCGGCACGATCGTCAAGGGTGACCCGCCGAAGCCGCCCACCATCGGCTCGGCCGCCGGCTCCTGACCGCGGACTGAGCCAGCAGCGCCATGCACGACGTACTCAGCCACTTCGGTGACATCCTCGCCGGATTTCGCGTCACGATCGAGCTTGCCCTCTTGGGGTTCTTCGGCGCGCTGGTGATCGGCACGGTCATGGCCGTGATTCCGGGTCTCGCCGATCACTCCGCTGCGGGTGATCGGCGCGATCTACGTCGAGTTCTTTCGCAACATCCCGTTGCTGGCGTTGCTGATCCTCTTCGTGTTCGGTCTCCCCGACATCGGGATGACCTTCTCGCTGTTCTGGTGCGGCGCGGCCTGCTTGGCGCTGGCCGGCGCTGCATTCGTCTGCGAATCGATGCGCGGTGGGATCAACTCGGTGTCGGTCGGGCAAGCCGAAGCCGCCCGCGCGATCGGTCTCACCTTCACCCAGTCGCTGCGATTCGTGATCCTTCCGCAGGCATTCCGGACGATGGTGCAGCCGCTGGTGAATACATTCATCGGCGTTGCGCTCGGTTCGTCGCTGGTGTCTGCGGTCGGCGTTGCCGACATGACGTACCAGACGCAGTACCTGAACCTGAAGTACGCCGAAGCCGTCGCCGCGTTCGTGGTCTCCGGCGCGCTCTACATGCTGCTGGCCTTTGCCGGTGTCGGTGTGGGTGGCTGGCTGGAGCGCAAGTTGGCGATTCGACGGTGATGACGCATGACTGACAGTCAGTCGGGTGCTCTTCGACGCGCCGGGGCCGCGGGCCCGGCGCCGCATCGCGCTGGTGACCGTGGTGTCGATCCTGGTGATCGCCGGGCTCATCGTGCTGGCGTTGCTGCAGTTCGCCAAGCATCACCAGCTCGAGACCTCCCGGTGGCAGCCGTTCACCCGCACGCCCTACCTGCGTTTTCTGTGGCAGGGAGTCAAAGGGACGCTGAAGGCCACTGCCGTGGCCGCGGTGTTGTCGTTCCCGCTCGGTGCGGTGATGGCGCTGCTGCGGCTTTCGCAGAACCCGGTCGTGCGCTGGTTGGCGCGCATCTACATCGAGATCTTCCGGTCCGTGCCACTGCTCCTGCTGATCTACGCGTTCTTGCTGGCGCTGCCCCGCTACAAGAGCACCTGGTCGGGTTTCAACATGCCGATCTTCTGGAAGCTCGTCGTCCCGATCGTCCTGGTGAACGTGGCGATCCTGGCCGAGGTCTTCCGGGCCGGCGTGAATGCTCTCGACTCCGGACAGAGCGAGGCCGGCAAGGCGATCGGGTTGACCTACTGGCAGACGATGCGACTCATCGTGCTGCCGCAGGCGATCCGAGTGGTGATCCCGCTGCTCATCACCGGCTTGGTGTCGCTGTTGAAGGACACCACCCTGGGTTACGTCGTCAGCTACCCGGAGTTGATGAAGACCGCTACCGATCTCACCGCGCGTACCCATCAACTCATCCAGACGTACCTGATCGTGGCGCTCGTCTATGTCGTGGTGAACGCATTGCTGTCCCAGCTGGCGCACTACCTCGAACGGCGACTTCGCCGCGGCCGGCGCACCTCCGCAGCCAGGCGCGGCGCCGGTGATCTCGAAGCGCGCGAACCGGCCGTCGCAATCATGCGCTGACGCCGCACTTACCGGACGTGGAAGAACCGAAGGGATTCAGGCAATGTGTCGTCTGCTCGGCGTGGTGGCCAATCACGGTGCGGGCCTGGCCGATCTCCTCGGCGCCGAGCTGAAACCGTTCCGTCTGCTTTCTGACGTGCACTGCGATGGCTGGGGCATCGCGTACTGGGATGAGCGCGACGATCTCCGGAGCGCGAAGGCGCCCGAAGCGGCGCTGCACAGCGCTGCCTTCGACGCCGCGCTCGACGTGGCAGCCACCGACGCGGCGTTGCTGCACCTGCGCAAGGCATCGGTCGGGATGCCGAACGAGGCGCAGAACACCCATCCCTTCCTGGCCGGCAGCATCGCGTTCGCGCACAACGGCTACATCCATCCGACCGCGACCCTCGACGAGCTGCTGCGTGCCGCGCACGGACCCGCACCGGTCGGGGGCACCGACAGCGAGCGGTACTTCGGGCTGCTGCTGGCCGCCTTGCGTGACACCGGACCCGTCGAGGCGCTGGATCGCACGATCACCGCGATCACCGCCGCCGCCGAGTTCATCTCGCTCAACTGCCTGCTGCTGACCCATGACGCGCTCTACGCCGTGGTTCGATACAACGCGGCGGCCGTCGCTGCCAAGGGTGACGACCCGGACACCTACACGCTGCGGTTCCGGTCGCGACCGGACTCGGTCATCGTCGCGTCGTCCGGATGGGAGCAGGAGGCGCCGGACTGGGAGGACCTCAACGACGGACAGGTGCTGGAGATCCGCCGCCATGACTTGCGCACCACCGTTCATCGGCTACCTCGGAGCCGTTCCGCGGCCTGAGTCCGGGATGAAGCACAGTAGGAGGCGACCGCGTGAAGCCATTGCTCCGATCGCGAGCCGTCGCTGTGAGCGGCACGGTCGGCGTCGGCAAGACGACCGTCGCAGAGGCGATCGGCGAGCTGTTGCGGGAGCGCTCGACGCCGCATGCCGTGATCGACCTCGACTGGCTTCGGCGCGGCTGGCCCGCTCCGGCCGACGATCCGTTCAACGCGGCGTTGGGCGTGCAGAACCTGCGCTCCGTCGCAGCCAACTATGTTGCTGCCGGGGCACAGCGCCTGGTGCTCGCCGGGGTGGTCGGAACCGTTGCAGACCGAGCCGCGTGTGCCCACGCGGTGGGCGCAAGCCTGTCGGTGTGCCGGCTGATGGTCGAGCATGCCGAAGTACGTGAACGATTGGCCAGGCGGCACGCGCTGGAGGCTGCCGGCCTAGCGTGGCATCTCAACCGGCTGCCGGAACTCGACTCGATCTTGGACGACGCGGGCGTGGAGGACTTCACCGTCCACGCGACCGGCCGAACCCCCGATGACGTGGCTGCGGAAATCTTGCTCGCCCTGGGCTGGTAACCACCGGCAACGGCGCGCGACCTCAGGCCGACGGCTCGACGGCTCGGGCGTACGTCGCCGCGACGCGCACCTCGGTGCGCAGGCTGTTGGCGATGAAGCACTCTCGGTGCGCGACCTCGACGAGATGCTGCAGCCGCGAGTCCGGCGCGGCCGTGGCCACCGTGATCACCGGGTGCAGCTCGATCAGCGTCAGCCGGTCCTCGACCTCGGGCATCTCGCCGATCGCAGTGTCGACGTATCCGACGACATCGATCCGGGCTCGTGCCGCGACCGCGAGAAAGGACAGCAACTGGCACGCGGCGGCGCCGATGACGAGCAACTGTTCGGTGTTCAGCAGCGCAGCGTCACCGCGGAAGGCGGGGTCGGCCGACAGCCGCAAGCCCGAGCCGTCGAGGGTCGGCACGATCGCTGCACCATCCGGGTCCAGCGCCTCGGCTCGGTGCGAGCGGTCGTAGTTGTCGTAGCCGCCGCCTGTCGATCCGCCCCAGCTGACCCTGGCGCGATACCGATGCACGTGCGAGGCGTTCACGCCGGCTTCTTGGCGACCAGGGTGAGCACGTCATAGGTGGCAACGAGGTTGCCGTCCTGCTGGGTGATCTGCACGTCCCAGCGCACCTCGCCGTAGTCCTCCGACTGCCGTGCCTTCTTGTCCTTGCAGGTGAGCGCGACGGTCACCGTGTCGCCCGGATAGACCGGCGTGAGGAAACGCAGGTTGTCCAGCCCGTAGTTCGCCAGCACCGGACCGGGCGCCGGATCGACGAACAACCCCGCCGCGGCCGAGACGAGGAAATAACCGTGCGCGACCCGGGCACCGAACAGCGGGTTGGCCGCCGCGGCCGCCTCATCCATGTGCGCATAGAACGTGTCGCCGGTGAGCTCGGCGAACTTCTCGATGTCCTCGAGCGTGACCGTACGACTGCCGGTGATCAGCGTCTCGCCGATGCGCAGCTCCTCGAGGTGCTTGCGGAACGGATGCACCGCGTCCTCGAGCCGCTCAGCACCGGCCACCCAGCGCCCGGTGACCGCCGCGACCATGGTCGGCGGGCCCTGGACCGCGGTGCGCTGCATGAAGTGCTCGACGCCGCGGATACCGCCGAGCTCCTCGCCGCCCCCGGCTCTGCCCGGGCCGCCGTGCACGAGCATCGGCGTGGGCGAACCATGCCCGGTGGACGACTTGGCATCGTCGCGGTTCAGCACCAACACGCGGCCGTGCGCCGCTGCCAGACCGCGCACCAACTCCCTGACTGCGTCGGGGTCGTACGAGACGACCGAACCGACGAGGCTGCCGCCGCCCAGCGCCGCCAGCCGCACCGCGTCGGAGACGTCCCGGTAACCGATGACCGTTGCCACCGGGCCGAACGCCTCGACGGTATGCACCGCGTCCGCATCGGCGTCCCGTGCCACCAACACCGTCGGGGCGAGGAAGGCGCCCGCACCCTCGATGGCTTCGCCGCCGATCACCACGTCGGCAACATCGGACAGCGCCTTCAGCGAACGCAGCACCTCGTCACGCTGCGCCAGGCTGGCCAACGCGCCCATCGTGGTTCCCTCGTCACGCGGATCGCCGACGACCACCTTCGCCAACTTCTCCCGAAGCGCGCCGACCACTGCGTCCACCTGCGCCGCCGGCACCAATGCGCGGCGGATGGCGGTGCACTTCTGCCCGGCCTTCACCGTCATCTCGCGGACCACCTCGCGGATGTACAGATCGAACTCGGGTGTGCCTGGCACGGCGTCCGGACCGAGGATCGAGCAGTTCAGCGAGTCTGCTTCCGCGGTGAACCGCACACTGTTGGTGATCACGGTCGGGTGGGCGCGCAGTCGCGCGGCGGTGTCGGCGGAGCCGGTGAACGCCACCGCGTCCTGACCGGTCAAGTGCTCGAACAGATCGCCCACCGAACCGCAGATCAACTGCACCGAACCCTCCGGCAGCAGACCGGAGTCCACCATGTCCGCGAAGACTGCCTCGGTCAGATAGGCCGTCGCGCTGGCCGGCTTGACGATCACTGGCAGACCGGCCAGGAAGGCCGGCGCGAACTTCTCCAGCATCCCCCAGACCGGGAAGTTGTACGCATTGATGAAGACCCCGACGCCCGGTCGGGAGCTGTAGATGTGCTGGGCGACGAAACTGCCGTCCTTGCTCTGCGCCTCCGGCGGACCGTCGCAGAACACGACGTCATCGGGCAGCTCGCGCCGACCGCGACTGGAGTACGCGAACAGCACGCCAATCCCCCCGTCGACGTCGAAGCGCGAGTCGAACGAGGTGGCGCCGGTGGCCGCAGACAGTGGGTAGTACCGCTGCTCGCGCCGCTCGTTCAGGTGCAGCGCGAGCTGCTTGAGGATGGCGGCGCGCTCGGTGAACGTCAGCTGACCGAGAGCCGGACCACCCACGGCTCGCGCATAACGCAGCATTACCGCCACATCCAGGCCGGTACTGGAGATCCGGGCCACCGGCTCGCCGGTGCTCGCATCCGGCAACACCGTGCCTTCGTCGCTCGCCTCGTACCAAGAACCG
Organism: uncultured Actinomycetota bacterium; assembly: GCA_963703085.1. Taxonomy (GTDB): domain Bacteria; phylum Actinomycetota; class Actinomycetes; order Mycobacteriales; family Jatrophihabitantaceae; genus DATAEG01. The sequence continues at coordinate 1,684,403 of OY969789.1, forward strand.
GCCGCGTAACTGCGCAGCAACTGCGGACTGCGTGCCGCCGACGGCGCCCGGTGCGCAGTGTTTTCCTCAGGTTCGTTCGCCATGCAGCGAACTTACTGCCCGCCGCCGCGGCGTTCCGGGCTTGCTTGTTCGACGCGGCCGTCGTACGGTCGGTGCTCGTAGGATGTAGAACGTCCTACGGCGCCTACGCTGATTCCGAGAGGACCCCCCATGCGAGCACCGACCCGTTTCATCCTCACCGTGACCGGCGCTGTCTGCGCCCTCGCCGCATCGACCGTGGTCGCCCGGACGGGCTCATCGGCTGCGCCGGCCCCAGCGCACCCCCGACCGCCGGCGTGTGCGCAGTCTGTCCCGTACACCGCGAACACCGACGGTTATGCCAGCTATCGCATCCCCGCCGTGATCGAGGCCCGGCACGGCTGGTTGCTCGCCTTCGCCGAAGGCCGCCGAGCTGGCACGGCCGATTCGGGCAACATCGATGTGGTGCTGCGTCGCTCCTCGGACGGCGGTTGCTCGTGGCAGCCGCTGCAGGTAGTCGCCTCTGGAGCCGGTAACACCCGAGGAAATCCAGCTCCCGTCCTCGATCCTGCTACCGGCAAGGTGGTGCTGGTGACGTCGTACAACGGCGGCACGGTCACCGAATCCCAGATCTTGCAGGGGAAGGTCCCGGCGGACGAGTCGCGCCGAGTCTTCGTGCAGACCAGCGCTGACGACGGCGCGAGCTTCACCGCGCCACGCGAGATCACCGCGTCGACCAAGCTGGCCAACTGGCGTTGGTACGCGACCGGACCGGGTCACGCCACGGTGCTCAGTGGCGGACCGCACGCCGGTCGCATCGTCGTGCCGGCGAACCACTCCATCGCACCGCCGGCCGGCTCCACCGACCTCGGCTCCGAGGCGAAGTACTACGGCGGCCACGACATCTACAGCGACGACCACGGCGCGACCTGGCACATCGGCTTCGTCGACGACAACCCGGACAACTACATCAACGTCAACGAGACCACCGCTACCCAGCTCACCGACGGACGTCTCTACTTCAACACCCGCGATCAGAACGGCACGTCCCCGGGGAATCGTGCCGACGCCTATTCGACCGACGGCGGATCCACCCTCGTCGCTGCGTATGCCCCGCAGGACACCATCGTCGGACCGGTTGTCGAGGGCAGCGTGCTGCAGATCCGCGGCGGCCGCAACGCGCCGCTGCTGTTCGCAGGGCCGGCCGACCCGAATGCCCGGGCAGCAATGACCATCCGGATCAGCCACGACAACGGCGTGACGTGGCCGCGAGCGGTCCCGATCAGCGGCCTGCCGGCCGCGTACTCCGATCTCGTCCAGCTCGATGCAAGGACGGTCGGCCTGTTCTACGAGACCGGGCCCACCTCGTCCTCGGACACCATCACCTTCCGGCGCATTTCGCTGGATGACCTGACCGGCTGATTCCTGCGCGTGGCGGTCTCGACCGGTTCGTCACCCGATGCCGAACCGGTCGGGACGCAGGAAGTCGATCGGCAGTTCGGTGTGACCGTCCAGGGCCAGGTCGGCCAGGATCTCGCCGACGACCGGGGTGAACTTGAAGCCATGCCCGGAGAACCCGGCAGCCACCGCGACCTGATGTTCGGCGCCGGGTAGCCAGCCGAGCAGGAAATCCTCGTCCGGCGTCATCGTGTACATGCACACCCGGGCGTCGACGACCGGCCCGTCGAGACCCGGAATCCGCTCGCGGACCGCGGCCTGCATCTCCGACTTCTCCGCCGCAGTGACGGCCCGGTCGATGCGGTCAGGGTCGACCTCTGGGCCGCGGTAGTGGAAGCCGATCTTCACGCCGGCGCCGGCCGCGCCGACGTGCGGGAAGCCGTACACCGCGTCGCCCGGGCCGGTCTCGAAGACGTACACCGGGAATCGGTCCGGTTCGAAGTCGGCCAGGCCGGCGGGCGGGTCGAGGAAGAACATCACCCGGCGCACCGCGCGCAGCGGCAACAGTCCCGGTGCGACGAGTTTCGGCGTCCAGGCGCCGGCAGCCAGCACCACGCGGGTGGCGGTGAGCGTCTGCGGCCCGAGGTGCACGGCAACCCCCGCGGTGGTCAGGGACCAACCGTCCACGACGGTGTGGAACCGCAGCTCGGCGCCGGCCTGCGTGGCAAGGTCGAGCTGGGTCTGCACGGCCTGCTCGGGGTTGACGTAGCCGGCATTCGCCTCGTACACGCCGCACTCTCCGGTACGCAGCGCGAACTGCGGATACCGCTCGGCCATCGCGGCTTGATCCAGTACCTCGTGCGGCAGCTCCCACCGACGGGCTGACTCCAGCGTCCCGGTGACGACCGACGAGTCCGCCGCGCCGATCATCAACGCGCCGGTCCGGGTCAGCAGCTGCTCGCCGAGGCGCTCCCAGTGCTGGTACGCCCGGCGCAGCAACGGAACGTAATCCGGGTGTTCGAAGTACGCCTGCCGCACGATGCGCGTCTCGCCGTGACTGGAGCCCTGATCGTGCGCCGGACCGAACCGCTCCAGCCCGAGCACGCGAGCACCGCGTTCGGCCAACTGCGCGGCGGCCGCCGAGCCCATCCCGCCGAGGCCCAGCACGATCACGTCGTAGTCCGTCACAGTCCGCGATGCTAGAGCCCGCGGGCAGCCGACTCGTGCCGTAGCGTCGGTCGGCGTGAGCGTGGTGCCCACCCGCCGGACGGTCGAGCTGGCCGGCCACCGCGTCTCCTACCAGGAAGCCGGTCCGCCCGACGGGCCGCCGGTGGTACTCCTGCACGGCGTCGCGTCGGATGGCACCACGTGGCAGCCGGCCATCGACGAGCTGGCCGACTGGGGCCTGCGAGTACTCGTCCCAGACTTGCTCGGGCACGGCGAGTCCGCCAAGCCCGCGCTCGACTACACCCTCGACACGTTCGCCGAGCAACTCCGCGACTTGCTGCTGCTGCTCGGGGTGCCGAGCGCGACGGTGGCCGGGCATTCGCTGGGCGGCGCGATCGCGATGCATTTCGGCTACCTCTATCCCGACGCACTGCAGCGTCTGGTGCTCGTCTCCAGCGGCGGCCTCGGCCGCGAGGTGCACCCGCTGCTGCGGGCCGCGACGCTCCCCGGCGCGGACCTCGTCCTCCGCCTCGCCGTCAACCCTCAGACGGCGAGGCTGTATCGCTCTGCCTGGTTGCATCGCCGGCTGCGACTGTCCGACGGGTCGGTGACCAACCTCAGCCGAGCCGGACGCAACCTGCTGACCCGGGACAGCCGGGTCGCGTTCTTCGCCACCCTGCGCTCGGTAGTGGAGCCGACCGGACAGCGCGGCAACATGATTGAGATGGACTACCTCGCGGCGCACGTCCCGACGCTGATCGTCTGGTCCGCGAACGACCACGTGATCCCGGTCCGGCACGCACATGCCATCCACGAACACCTGCCCGGCAGCCGGCTGGAGCTGCTACCCGGCAGCTCGCATGAACCGCACCGCCGGTACGCGGCGCGGTTCGCCCGGCTCGTCGCCGAGTTCGTCACCGGTGCCGAGCGCAGCGATCAGGTGAGCAGCGCAGACGCCTGACCCGCAGTAGCGGCCCGTTTCAGTGCCGATCTGGCGTGGATCCTGGTCGACTAGCCACCGGCGAACGGTGGCAATACCTCGACGGTGGCACCGTCGGGCAGCGCGGCGCTCCGGTCGCGTACCACGAGCCCATCGAGCAACAGCGACGATGCCTCGAGCACGGCGGCCAACCGCGGACCGTGCTGTGCACCCAGCGTCGCCACTAAGTCGTCGACCCGGGTCGCCTCCACTTTCTCCTCACTCACCCCAGCCGCCGCGCGCGCACCGGCGAAGTAGCGGACCAGCACCGGCACCGGTCAGCCGCCGATCGCGGACATGGGGCGCGCCGGCTGCAGAAAGCCCGGGTCGTTGATCCCGTGGCCGGGCAGCTTGCTCGCCATCGCGGCAATCCAGCGGTCGGCGATTTCCTCATCGGTGGCGCCACCGCGCAGCGCGGCTCGCAGGTCGGACTCCTCGCGGGCGAAGAGGCAGTTGCGGATCTGGCCGTCGGCGGTGAGACGGGTGCGGTCGCAGGCTCCGCAGAACGGCCGGGTGACCGAGCCGATCACGCCGACGGTCGCCGGGCCGCCGTCCACGAGCCAGCGCTCGGCCGGCGCGGAGCCGCGTTCCTCGGCCGCGGGGGTCAGGCTGAACTCGGTGCGCAGCGCGGCGAGGATGTCGGCCGCGGTGACCATCTCCGCGCGCGTCCAGGTGTGCCCGGCGTCCAGCGGCATCTGCTCGATGAAGCGCAGTTGATATCCGTGCTCGACGCAGAAGCGCAGCAGCGCCGGCGCCTCGTCGTCGTTCACCCCGTGCATGAGCACGGTGTTCATCTTGACCGGACCGAGGCCGGCAGCAGCGGCGGCCTCGAGACCGGCCAGCACGTCGGCGTGCCGGTTGCGGTGAGTGATCGCCGCGAAGCGCTCCGGGTCCAGGGTGTCGAGCGAGACGTTGACGCGATCCAGCCCGGCCGACTTCAGCGCGGCGGCCCGGCGGGCCAGTCCGATCGCGTTGGTCGTCAGGGAGATGTCCGGACGTGGCTGCAATGCACTGCTGGCTTCGATGATCTTCAGCAGCCCCGGGCGCACGAGCGGCTCGCCGCCGGTGAACCGCAGCTCGCGAATGCCGAGCATCCTGACACCGATGGTGATCACCCGGATCAGCTCGTCATCAGTGAGCACCTGCTCGGTGGGCAGCCAGTCGAGCCCCTCGGGCGGCATGCAGTAGGTGCAGCGCAGGTTGCAGCGATCAGTCAGCGAGACCCGCAGGTCGGTGGCAACCCGGCCGTAGGCATCGCCCAGCGCACGGGCGGCGGCGACGGAGGCACTCACCAGTCGAGAGTAACGGCCACGGCCAGAAGCTGCCCGGCTCTCCATCCGGGCTCGGGTGCGCAGCCCAGCGCGGTAAGCCATGCTTGACGGATGGAATCGATCGCGGATCCGCAGCAGCTGGCCGCATCCCTGCGCGAAACCGGGTATCTGCCGGACGAGGGCATCGCCACGGCTGCCTACCTTGCGCTGCGCATGGGCCGTCCGCTCTTCCTGGAGGGTGATGCCGGCGTCGGCAAGACGAGCCTGGCGCTGGCGCTGGCCGCGGCACTGCAGGTCTCGCTGGTCCGGCTGCAGTGTTACGAGGGCATCGACGCGTCGCAAGCCCTCTACGACTGGGACTTTCCCCGCCAGGTGCTGCACCTGCGGGCCGCCGAGACCGTCGGCGTCGCAGATGCCGAAGAGCTGGAGCACTCGTTGTACGACCGGCGCTTCCTCATCGCCCGGCCGATCCTGCAGGCGATCGAGCAGTCGCCGTGCGTCCTGCTCGTCGACGAGGTGGACCGCGCCGACGACGAGTTCGAGGCGTTCCTGCTCGAGGTGCTCGCCGACAGCGCGGTGACCATCCCCGAGCTGGGCACGATCAAGGCGAGCACACCGCCGCTGGTGGTGCTGACCTCCAACCGCACCCGGGAGGTGCACGACGCACTGAAGCGGCGCTGCCTGTACCACTGGATCGGCCACCCGACGTTCGACCGCGAGGTCGCCATCCTCCGCGGCCGGCTACCCGAGATCACCGAACAGCTCGCCCGGGACGTGGCCGGCGCCGCGCAGAAGCTGCGCGCGGCGGACCTGCTCAAGCCGCCGGGTGTTTCGGAATCCCTGGACTGGGCGCAGGCGCTGCACCTGCTCGGCGCCCGCTCCCTCGATCGCGATCGTGCGGCGGCCACCCTCGGCGCCGTGCTCAAGTACCAGGAAGACGCCGACCGGATCCGCGACACGGTGCTGGCCGAATACGTGGGCTGATGACGGCATCGACGGCGCCGCGCGGTGAAATCGTCGACATCCTCCTGGGCTTCGCCCGGACGTTGCGGCATGCCGGCGTTCCTGCGTCACCCGACCGGGTCCAAGCGATGATCACCGCCTTGGGCCACCTGGACGTGCTCGACCCCGCGCAGGTCTACTGGGCCGGCCGGCTCACCCTCTGCGCCGATCCCGAAGATCTGGACCGCTACGACGCCGGGTTCGCCGCCTATTTCGGCAACGTGCCGCTGCAGCGGCCGGCGCAGAATCAGGAAGAGCTGCGCTACGAGACCCGGCCCTACGAGATCGACGTGGCGCAGCTCGGCGTCGAGGAGTCGGACGACTCGCCCGCCCACGCCGTCCAGGCCAGTACCGCGGAGGTGTTGCGGCACCGGGACGTCTCGACGTTGTCGCCGGCCGAACGCGACGAGCTGCGCCGGCTGTTCCTGCTGCTGGCGCCTCGGGTCGGCCGGCGCCGAACCCGCCGGCACGCACCGGCCGCTCGCGGCAGCATCGACCTGGAACGCACCGTGCGGCGGATGCTCAGCCAAGCTGGCGAACCGAGCCGGCTGTCCTATCGGCGTCGGCGCAGCAAACCGCGCAGGCTCGTCTTCCTCATCGATGTCAGCGGCTCGATGGAGCCCTATGCCGATTCACTACTGCGCCTGGCCCACGCCGCGGTCCGGGTGGCACCGGCCGGAACCGAAGTCTTCACCCTCGGCACCCGCCTCACACGGGTCACCCGGGAGCTGCGCCGCCGCGACCCGGATGTCGCGCTGAAGGCGGCCGGCGCCGCAATCCCGGACTGGAGCGGCGGCACCCGGCTGGGCGACTCGGTGAAGGCGTTCCTCGACAGATGGGGCCAACGCGGCGTGGCCCGCGGTGCGGTGGTGGTGCTGTGCTCCGACGGCTGGGAGCGCGGCGATCCGACCATGCTCGCAGAGCAGACCGCCCGATTGGCCCGACTGGCCCACTCGGTCATCTGGGTGAACCCGCACAAGGGCAAGGACGGCTTTGCTCCCCTTACCGGAGGCATGCAGGCCGCCCTTCCGCACGTCGCCGATCTGGTGGCCGGCCACAGCTTCGGTTCCTTCGAGCGGCTCGCCGACATCTTGAGCAAGGTGTGACCGGGGATCGCGTCCGGCGTAGCAGAAAATAAAATCCGACTCGTCCCGGTCGCAAACACTCGGGCCGGACGTACGCTTCGGCCATGACAACGGGGAAAGCACGTTTCGTGACGATCGGATCCATTGTTGCTCTGGGGATTGCTGCCCTGAGTGGTTGCAGCTCGTCGGGGGGCAGCGACAAGAGCACATCGGGGTCGAGCTCCAGTTCCCACTCGAACTCCTCATCCAGCTCGCAGTCGTCGAGCTCAGCGACGACCTCGCAGAGCGCGCCGCAGGTGGGTGCTACCCAGCTCAAAGCGATCCTGCTGCAGCGAGCTGACCTGCCCACGACGTGGAAGGTGACCCCCGCCGCAGCGGACCCGAACGCGGACAAGGAGAAAGCCGCGTTGACGTCCTGCGTCGGCGGCCGCAACACGTCCGGCGACAAGGTGGCCGACGAGACCTCGCCCGGTTACGCCCTCGGCAACTCAGCGGTGACGTCCCAGGCGACGAGCTACAAGAGTCAATCCGATGTGGATGCTGATGTCGCGGTCATGAAGAGCCCCAAGATCAACACGTGCTACCAGGAGCTGGCGAAGGCGCAGATCGCCCGGTCATTGCCGAAGGGCACGAAGATCAACAAGCTGACCATCAGCGTCAAGTCCGGTTCCAACGGCGGCCCGAGCAACGTGATCGGCACGGCCACCGGCACCGTTGACGTCACGGCGAGCGGCAAGCGCGTGGTCGTCTACGTCTCTGCCGTATTCGTCACCGGCAAACTGGTGGAGGCAGAGGTCGACTTCGAGAGCATCGGTACGCCGTTCCCGGCCGGGCTGCGCACCAGCGTTACCGCAAAGGTGGCCGCCCGAGCGAACGGCTAGAGCGGGCTGGCCCGCAGCAGTCGGCTGGCGGCAGCTCCGCGAGCACGCGCATGATGGTGTGGTGCGCGATGTCCTCGATGATCTGCTGCGGTGGTGGGAAGCGGGCGCCGAGGTCGGGATGGCCACCGTCGTCGCTACCTGGAAGTCCTCGCCCCGCCAACCCGGTGCGGCGATGCTGGTCGGCCCGGACGACTCCGCCGTCGGCAGCGTTTCGGGCGGCTGTGTCGAGGGTGCGGTGTTCGAGCTGGCCGCCGCGGTCCGAGACGGCGCACCGCCGCTTGTGCAGCGCTACGGCGTCAGCGACGACGACGCCTTCGCGGTGGGCCTGACCTGCGGCGGCATCATCGACATCTTCGTGGAGAAGGTCAGCCGCGAGACGTTCCCGGAGCTGGCCGAGATCGCCACGGACATCCGAGGCGGCAATCCGGTCGCCGTCGCCACCCTCATCGACGGGATCACGGAATCGCGACGCGGCAACCGGCTCATCATCCGTGCCGACACAACCACCGGATCCCTCGGCTCGCAGCGGCTGGACGACGCGGTACGCGACGATGCGCTGGGCCTGCTGCGCCAGGGCACCACGACCACGCTGCGCTACGGGCCGGACGGCGAGCGCCGGCTCGACGACATCGGCGTCTTCATCGCCTCTTACGCGCCCAAGCCGCGGATGATCGTCTTCGGCGCGATCGACTTCGCGGCTGCGGTAGCCCGGATGGGTTCCTTCCTCGGCTACCGCGTCACCGTCTGCGACGCACGCCCCACCTTCGCCACCAGGAAGCGCTTCCCCGATGCGGACGAGGTGGTCGTGGAGTGGCCGCACCGCTATCTGCAGAGCACCGAGGTCGACGAGCGCACGGTGCTCTGCGTGCTCACCCATGACCCCAAGTTCGACGTCCCGCTGCTGGAGATCGCCCTGCGCCTGCCGGTGGCCTACGTCGGCGCGATGGGCTCGCGGCGGACCAACGAGGACCGGGCACAGCGGCTGCGCGAATTGGGCATGACCGAGGACGAGCTGTCCCGATTGGCCGCCCCGATCGGGCTGGACCTCGGTGCCCGCACGCCCGAGGAGACTGCCGTGTCCGTCGCCGCGGAGATCATCGGACTGCGCTGGGGAGGCAGCGGCACCCGACTGCAGGACGCCGCCGGCCCGATCCACCACCCCGCCGAGCGCGTTCCCAGCTGAGCCCGCTGGCGGTGCGAAGTGGCCGCCAGATGGTTCGAACCAGGCCGAATGGTCGTCGCGGACCCAACTGGCGGCCACTTCGCACCACGCCTCGGACCTGACGGTTGGCGCGGCGGGATGCTCGCCGGAGGCACGGTCTTGCGCCGCTGGCAGTCCCGTCGCGGCCCTGCCTTGCGCCGTGCCTCGCGACGCGGTTGTCTTGCGATGAGACCGAGACCACGCGTTTGCGGTGTGAGGAGAGGCTCCATGGCGAAGATCAGCATGCAGGTCGACGGAGTGAATTACGCGGACGAGGTCGAGCCTCGCACGCTGCTGGTGCATTACCTGCGCGAGCAGCTGGGCAAGGTGGGGACGGTCGTCGGCTGCGACACCAGCAACTGCGGCGCCTGCACCGTCGAGCTGGACGGCATGGCCGTGAAGAGCTGCACCGTGCTCGCCGTACAAGCCGATGGCGGCACCGTCACGACGATCGAGGGGCTGGTCGGATTCCGACGGCACGCTGGCGCCGATGCAGCAAGCGTTCCACGAGAACCACGCGCTGCAGTGTGGCTTCTGCACGCCGGGGATGATCATGGCCGCACGTGACCTGCTCAAGGAGAACGACGATCCGAGCGAGCAGGACATCAGAGAGGGCATCGAGGGCAACCTCTGCCGCTGTACCGGTTATCAGAACATCGTCAAAGCCGTGCAAGCCGCTGCGAAAGCAACGAAGTGACGACCGTCGAAGAACGACCGGCCGAGCTGGAGATCGGCAAGGCGCGACGCCGCAAGGAGGACCGGCACCTCATCACCGGTGCCACCACCTGGACGGACAACATGACCCTGCCGGGCATGCTGCACCTGGCCATTCTGCGCAGCCCGATGGCGCACGCCAAGATCACCTCCATCGACACCACGGAGGCGAAGTCGCGCCCGGGCGTCGTTGCGGTCTTCACCGGCCGGGACTTCGCCGAGACCCAGGGCAATCTCCCCTGCGCCTGGCCGGTGACTCCAGACATGGTCAACCCCGGCGCACCGAGCCTGGCCGTCACCCAGGTCAACCACGTCGGGGAAGCCGTTGCGGTCATTGCGGCGCGCACCAAGGTCGAGGCGCAGGACGCGCTGGAAGGCATCGACGTCGAGTACGAGCAGCTCCCGGTCGTGCTCGACATGGAAGCCGCACTCGCCGACGGGGCTCCGCTGGTGCACCCGAACACCACGTCGAACAAGTCCTACACCTGGACGTTCGAGTCCGGCGCTGCCGGCACGGGGCAACCGATCGACGAAGCACTCTCGGCGGCGGAAGTCACCGTCAAGCGCCGATTCATCCAGCAGCGGCTCGTCCCGGCATTCATGGAACCGCGCTCCACGGTCGTGCAGCCGGTCGGCGACGGCGTCGTGGTGCACTCCTCGACCCAGGTCCCGCACATCCTGCGCACCATGCTCGGGCTCACCCTCGGCATACCGGAGCACAAGGTGCGGGTCATCGCGCCGGATGTCGGCGGCGGATTCGGCGGCAAGATCCCGGTCACTCCTGAGGAGATCATCACCACCCTGGTCGCGCGCAAGCTCGGCAAGCCGGCGAAGTTCACCGAGACCCGGTCGGAGTCGCTGATGTCGGCGCACCACGGCCGTGACCAGATCCAGGACATCACCGTCACCGCCCGGCGGGACGGCACGCTCACCGGGTTGGACGTGCACCTGCTTGCCGACATGGGCGCGTACCTGCGCCTGGTCGGCCCGGGCGTGCCGATCCTGGGCGCGTTCATGTACAACGCCATCTACAAGATTCCCGCCTACCGATTCGTCTGCGACGGCGTCTTCACCACCAAGACCGCCACCGACGCGTACCGCGGCGCCGGCCGGCCTGAGGCCACCTTCGCGATCGAGCGGATCATGGACGAACTCGCCGCTGAACTGGGCATGGATCCGATGCAACTGCGGCAGAAGAACTGGATCAAGCACGAGGAGTTCCCGTTCACCACCGTCTGCGGACTGACCTACGACAGCGGCAACTACGAGGCGGCAACGGCTAAGGCACTGGAGCTCATCGGGTGGGACGAGCTGCGCCGGGAACAGGCCGAGCGCCGCGAACGCAAGGATCCGGTGCAGCTCGGGCTCGGCATCTCGACGTTTACCGAGATGTGCGGGCTGGCGCCCTCGAGAGTGCTCGGCTCGCTGGCCTACGGCGCCGGCGGGTGGGAGAACGCGTCGATCCGGATGCTGGCCACCGGCAAGGTCGAGGTCGTCACCGGCGCGAGTGCGCACGGGCAGGGTCATGAGACGGCGTTCAGCCAGATCGTCGCCGATCGGCTCGGTATCCCGTTCGAGGACATCGAGATCATCCACGGCGACACCCAGTCCTCACCGAAGGGTCTGGACACCTACGGCTCGCGGTCCCTCGCGGTCGGCGGGATCGCGATCGTCCAAGCCGCGGACAAGGTCATTGCGAAGGCACGGCCGATCGCCGCTCACCTGCTCGAGGCCAACCCGGATGACCTCGACTTCGCGGCCGGCTCGTTCAGCGTCAAGGGGTCGCCCGGGTCCTCGGTGTCGATGGGCGACATCGCCTTTGCGACGTTCCTCGCGCACAACCTGCCGGACGGCGTCGAGCCGAGCCTCGATGCGGATGCGACCTTCGACCCGGAGAACTTCTCGTTCCCGCACGGCACGCACCTGTGCGCTATCGATGTCGACACCGAGACCGGGCGCGCGACGATTCGCAAGTACGTCTGCGTGGACGACATCGGCGAGGTCATCAATCCACTGATCGTGGAGGGGCAGGTGCACGGCGGTCTGGCGCAGGGCATCGCGCAGGCGTTGTACGAAGAGGCGGTGTACGACGGCGACGGCAACCTGACCACCGGCACATTCGTCGACTACCTGCTTCCCTCGGCGAGTGATCTGCCGTCATTCACCACCGACCGCACGGTGAGCGCATCGACGACCAACCCGCTCGGCGTGAAGGGCGTCGGCGAGGCCGGCACGATCGCCTCCACACCGGCCGTGGTCAACGCGATCATCGACGCGGTACGGCAGTTCGGCGTCACCGACGTGCAGATGCCCTGCACGCCGGAACGGATCTGGCGCGCTATTCACGGACGTGACGACGACCGGGACGCGACCGGCACGGTTGCCTATGGCGGCGCTGTCACCGGCGATACCACGAACGCTCAGGAAGAAGGTGCGCTGTGATTCCCGCGGCCTTCGACTACGTGCGGCCCAGCACCATCGAGGACGCGGTGTCGGCACTGGCCGGCGCCGGCGAGGACGGGAAGGTACTGGCCGGTGGCCAGTCGCTGATCCCGGTGCTCCGGCTGCGGCTGTCCTACCCGTCGCTGCTGGTGGATCTGGCGAAGATCGATGCGCTGCACGGTGTCCGCGACGATGGCGACGCCCTGGTGATCGGCGCGATGACGACGCACGCCGAGGTGATCAACGATCCGCTGGTTAAGCTGCATGCCCCGCTCATCGCGCAGGCCACCGAGACCGTCGCCGACCGGCAAGTGCGCCACCGCGGGACGTTCGGCGGCTCGTTGGCCCACGCCGACCCGGCCGGCGACCTGCCGTCGGTAGCGCTCGCGCTGGACGCGACGCTCGTCGCGCACGGGCCGAACGGTGAGCGCCGCATCGCTGCCGCCGACTTCTTCGACGACTACCTGACCACCGCGCTGTCCCACGACGAGATCCTCACGTCTATCCGGGTGCCCAAGCTCGGCGCCGGGTGGAGCAGCCACTACGAGAAGTTCAACCGGGTCGCGCAAGCCTGGTCGATCGTGGCTGTCGCGGCAGCAGTGCGCCGGGAGAACGGGTCCATCGCCGAGGCGCGAATCGGACTGACCAACATGGGATCGACACCGCTGCGCGCCCGCGGGGTCGAGGCAGCGCTGGCCGGCGCCGACGCGTCCGCCGAGGCCATCGCCGCCGCGGCCGCACACGCCGCCGAAGGAACGTCCCCACCCAGCGACCTGGCCGGCAAGAGCGACTACCGAAGCCACCTCGCTACTGTGCTCACCAAGCGTGCCGTCTCGGCCGCAGCTGGCATCTGAGCACTGGAGGAACACCGTGGAGCTCGAGCACTCCTTCACCGTCCCGGTCGGGGTCGACCAGGCGTGGCAGACGCTGCTGGACATCGAGCAGGTCGCGCCGTGCATGCCGGGCGCCGCACTGGATTCGGTCGACGGAGACGATTTCACCGGCACGGTGAAGGTGCGGCTCGGCCCGATCGGCCTTACCTACAAAGGGAAGGCCAGCTTCCTGGAGAAGGACGAGGCGGCTCACAAGGCAATCATCGGAGCGCAGGGTCGCGACTCCCGGGGCAACGGAACCGCCGCTGCCACCGTGACAGCGACACTCACCGAAGAGGCCGCGACGCAGACCCGGGTCGACGTGAAGACCGACCTGAACATCACCGGCAAGCCGGCTCAGTTCGGGCGCGGTGTGATGGCCGACGTCGGGAACAAGCTGATCGGCCAGTTCGCGGACTGCCTCGCCGGCAAGCTCGAGGGCAACGGTGCTGCCCCCGGCGGAACCGACTGAGCAGACCGTCGCGGCTGCCGCGGAGGAGCAGCCGGCGGACTCCGCCGTCGGCGGCACACCGACCTCGGCGGCGCCGCCGGCATCCCGCCCGGCAGCCAAGCCCATCGCACACACTGAGGCCGAACCGATCGATCTCATGGCCTCCGCCGGCCCGGCGCTGGCCAAGCGGGTAGCACCGCTGGCGATTGGTGCGCTGGTGCTGCTGTTCGTGCTACTCCGGCGCCGCAAGCACTGAGGGCCGCGCGCCCGGGGTCAGTCCTTCACTCCACTCAACGCCAACCCCGCGCCGAGCCCGATCATCGCGACGCCGCCGACCGCGCCGACTTTTTCCAGCCGCTTCGGTGACCGGCTCAACCAGGTTCGAGCCGTGCTGGCCGCAAAGCCCCACGCGCTGTCGGACACGAAGCCGATCGCGATGAACACCAGCCCGAGCAGCAACATCTGCACTGGCAGGTGACCGGCACCGCGGTCCACGAATTGTGGCAGCACCGCGGCGAAGAAGACGATGACCTTCGGGTTGGCGACACCCACCACGATCCCGTCCCACAACATCCGAGCCGGCCGCTTGGTGGCCAGCGGCGCTGCGGCCGGGTCGACGAAGGCACGGCGGTGGCGGATCGCGTTGATCCCGAGATAGACCAGGTACACCGCGCCGACCAGCTTCACCACGGTGTAGACGACGATGGACCGCTCGACGATCACGCCCAGGCCGAGTGCGACCGCCGCAACCTGCAGGTAAACACCGATCGAGTTACCGGCCACCGACAGCAAAGCGCCGCGCCGACCCAGCGTGAGCGCGCGGCTGACCGCGAACAGCACGCTCGGGCCGGGAATTGCGATCACGATGAACGCCGCGATCGTGAAGGCCAGGAGATGCCCGGGAGAGATCACTCCCGAAGGGTAGAAGCCGAGAGCCGGAACCTCCACCGAGTCATGGCTTGACTGCGGAGATGCGTCACTCTAGCCTTACCGTTCGTGACGACTTACCCATCTGCGACGGTGTGGGATGTGCTGTCCGAGGGGTCTCGGCGGGCCATCTTCAACCAGTTGGCCGAGCACCCTCGGTCGGTGGGTGAGTTGGCGAACGAGCTGCCGATCAGTCGTCCGGCGGTGTCGCAGCATCTCCGGGTAATGAAGAACGCGGGCCTGGTGCTGGACGAGGTTGTCGGCACCCGCCACGTCTATCGCCTCGACCCCGTCGCCGTCGCTGCGTTTCGCGATCAGTTGGACACCTTCTGGGAACGGGCGCTGCACAACTACTCCCAGACCGTCGCTTCCGACGTCCCCGATTCCGACCAGGAGAGTTCATGACCAGCTCAGCACCCACCGTGCACCGGGAGATCGTCGTGCCGGTCTCGATCGAGCAGGCGTTCGCCGGCTTCACCGAACGGTTCGGCGACTTCAAGCCGGCGGAGCACAACCTGCTCGACACCCCCATCGCCGAAACGGTGTTCGAAGGGCACGTCGGTGGAGCCATCGTCGACCGCGGCGCGGATGGCACCGAGTGCCGCTGGGCCCGGGTCCTCGTGTACGAGCCGCCGGCCCGGGTGGTGTTCAGCTGGGACATCGGCCCGACCTGGCAGCTGGAGTCCGACCCAGCCAACACCAGCGAAGTAGAAGTACGGTTCGTCGCGGAGGCGCCGGACCGGACCCGCGTCCACCTCGAGCACCGCAACCTCGATCGGCACGGCCCCGGCTGGGAACACACACACGCCGCGCTCGACGGCGGCCAAGGCTGGCCGCTGTACCTGGACCGCTACCGCGCCATGCTTCTTGCCGGCACGAACCAGCCGGCCCACTCCTCGTCACAGCCGACGGTGTCTTAGCGGCGCACTGCATTCGCGCGGGGCAGTAGTTCCGCCTGGTGCGCGGCGCGCCGGCCGCTATCCGCCGTCGCAGTCCGGTCCGCGCATCGGACCGCTGACTCGCTGCTCGGTGGGTGACGTCTGTGCGGTGAGGCACTCGTCGCCATATCGCACCCACGTGAACACGCCCCTGTCCTCGGCGCCGCTCGTGATCGTGTAGTCCGCACCGAGCGCCCCGGCCAGCGCGGCGTGCACAGTCTCGCTGTGACCACGTTGCGGCGCCGCCACCCTGGCGATCGCCTTAACCACGGTCGCTCGGGTGCCGGCGTCCACGCCGGTGGGCAACGGACGAGACGTCAGATCCAGCGGCGACCCCGAGCCACAGACGACCTCGTGCGGGATCCCGTAGTCGCCATCACGAGGGAAGGCGAACCGGTACGTGAAGCAACCTGTTGCGTGCTCGTCGCTGCCGAAATCCCCGTTGGCGTCCGCTACCTCGATCCGGAGCGTGACCACGCCGCCCCACGTGGTGCCTGTCGCAGTGAGCGCCTGCACGGTCGTGTCAGCCGTGTGCCCCGCAACGGCGAGGGCGGCCGCTCTGGCCGGAAGCGGTCCGCGCACCTGGGTCATCACCTGCCCCGCAGTGACCGCATGGTCACGGACCGCCGAACGCAACGTGCGGGGTGTCGAGGTGGTGCTGCATCCCGCGACGAGTGCGCAGGCGACGACAGCACTCCACACTGTCGCTCTACGCACCATGCTCCCTCCGGGACGGAGGACACGATAAACCCACGATGACTATCACAAGCCAAAGCGGCTTCAAGGGCCTTGGCAATATCCTGCGCGATGGTGTCTGAGTATCTGAGTACGTCGCGCCGGTGATAGGCGCCCGGGTGATATCGGCGCAGTACGCGACAATGCCGTACATGGCGAGCATTGGTTCAGTCGCGATCTGGTTCGCAGACGATGGCTGGGGCGTGATCGAGTCGCCCGACACTCCAGGCGGGTGCTGGACGCACTACGCGACTGTGGACACAGCCGGTTATCGTTCGCTTCCACTCGGCGCAACGGTGGAATTCGAGTGGGAGCAGCCCGGACAGGATGGCTACCCCTATCGCGCTGTGCATGTCCGGCCGGCGACGTCCCCGCCCGCGGACTCGGCTGGAACCGAACCCGTCACACGCACATACCGCAGCTCTTTGCACATCACCCGCGACGATTGCCCGTAGTCAGTCGCCTAAGCGGTCCCGGCCCTCACCGGCACCGACCGAACATCGGTTCGGCGTGGCCAGGAGAGCGGGCAGCGGCCCGCAGCCGGGCGAGCGCTGCGTACCGCTCCGGACTTCCGTAGGACAGCCGCTATGTATCAGCTGAGGATTGCTTGTGCTCCTGAAGGCTGTCACCCTCAGCGGCAACTGAAAGTGGGACCCCATGGACGAGACCCGGGCATTGATCAGTCGACGTGGCATGGTGGCCGGCCTGGGGGGTCTCGGCGTCGCCGGCGCGGCGGCCCTGCTGGCTCCCGGACAGGCCGGCGCTGCGCCCGCCCGATCCGTCGCCCCGGCGCACGGACCGTCCCCGACGGACAAGACCGAGAACGCCCCGCCCGCGGGACTCGATCCCATTGCGTCGGCACCGCTGACCGGCTACACCTACCGGTTCATCGACATGTGGGACTTCACGCCGGAGAACTTCGTCAGCGGTCGAGCCTGGACCAGCGCCGGCGGCGTGTACACGCCGGTCGGCAGCGGCGACACCCTGTGGGCGACGGCCGAGCTTCCGGCCGGGGCAGTGCTCGGTGATGTGGAGTGGTACCTGGCGGCAACGACCGACACCGAGCTACTCGGTCGCCTCTGGGTAGCCGGTACGCCAACCCTGATGAAGCCGGTCTGCGATGGTGTGATGCCCGGGAGTTCGACGTTCGGCCTGGTGCGGGCCAAGCGACTGGTGCCGTCTTCGGCCACCAACGGTCCGTACCCGCACGGCACCAAGCTCGCGCTGGGCGTCTTCACGCCCAGCGACGCCAGCGTTGCGGTGAACGGCGCCCGAATCGGCTTCAAAACTGCTCCGACCGGAACGACCCTGCTGCCGACGCCCGTTCGCCTGTATGACTCGCGCAGTTCCAGCCCGATCGGTTCCAGCCAGACCCGCACGCACAGCCTGGCCAGCCGACTGCCCGTCGGTGCCACCGGCGCCGTCCTGACGGTCACCGCCGTGGGAGCGCTCGGCAGCGGATACCTGAAGGTCTACTCGTCGAGTGTCGCAGCGCCGGCGACGTCCTCACTGAACTTCACCAAGGGGACGGCGGTCGCCAATTCCGTGCAGACGGCGGTCTCCAGCACCCGGTCGCTCAAGGTCACCTGCGGTGGGGGTTACAGCGTGCACTACGTGCTCGACCTGGTCGGGTACCTCGTCTGAGGCCGGCGCCGCGCTGCCCGTTTCGGCTACGACGCCGTACCGATGCAACGCAGCGTTTGCGGAGGGCGTGGGATTCGAACCCACGATGACTGTCACCAGCCATAGCGGTTTTCAAGACCGCCGCACTAGGCCTCTATGCGAGCCCTCCAGAGACCAGAGCCTAGCGATCGACGGCCGGTCCCGATCTCCGAAGCCGGGGGAAGGTCCGCTGCCCAGCGCCGCCCGCGGCGGGGCCGCCCATTTCTGGACAGGACGCCCACAGCGAGGCGCGCTGGCGGTAGTCAGGTTGGGCAACTTTCCCCCTGGCGCTAGCCACCGTCTCAGCGAAGCCTTAGCCTTCGACAGCCGGGGCATCTCCCTGTCCCCCGACTCCCCGGTCCCTTGCCGTGCTTCGAGAGGAACAGGATGCGCGCCACGAAACACAAGCTGGTGATCGGCTCGGCTACCGCCGTCGCCGTCATCGCAGCTCTCGCGGTCGCCCCCACAGCGGGCGCCGCGCCTAAGGCCCCCGCTGCCAAGGTGACCAGCAAGAACGTCATCGTGCTGCTGAAGAACCAGCACACCACACTGAAGCCGAACCGCGGCGGCGGCAAGACCAGCCAGCGGAGCAGCGTGATCGCCAGCGATCAGGCGCGCGTGGTCAGCAACGCCCGCAAGATGGGCGCCACCAACATCCATCAGTTCAACGTCGTGAACGCCGTTTCGGCCACGATCAAGTCCGACAAGATCGCCTCGTTGTCGCAGGACCCTAGCGTCGCGGCTGTGGTGCCGGACCTGCAGATCTCCCGTCCGGTCGTGTCCAACGACGTCGGCAAGAAACAGGACATCAAGGTCAAGCCGAACGCGGTTTCACCGGCGTCCTACTGCTCGACGGACGAGGCCGCTCCTCGACTCGAGCCCGAGGCGCTGCAGACCATGCACGTCGCCTACGACAACACCGCCACGCCGAGCGCCGCCAAGCTCGAAGACGGCTCCGGAGTCAAGGTGGGCTGGATCGCAGACGGCATCGACATCAACAATCCGGACTTCATCCGGTCGAACGGTGACCATGTCTTCGTCGACTACCAGGACTTCAGCACCGAGGGCCTGGACGCACCGACCAGCGCTGCCGAGGCATTCGGTGACGCCAGCTCGATCGCCGCTCAGGGCAAGCAGACCTACAACCTGAACGACTACACCGCGGCGGCGAACCCGCTGCCCAACGGCTGCTACGTCAAGATCCGCGGCGTCGCACCGGGTGCCACGATGGTCGGCCTGAAGGTCTTCGGCAACGCCCCGACCGCGCCGACGTCGCGCTTCATCGGCGCCGTCCAGTACGCAGTCAACGTCTCGGGCGTGGACGTGCTGAACGAGTCGTTCGGCGGCAACCCGTACCCGGACACCATGGACGACCCGATCTCGCTGGTGAACAACGCGGCCATCGCGGCCGGAGTCACCGTCGTCGCCAGCACCGGTGACGCCGGGACCAACGGATCGATCGGCTCGCCGGCCACGTCCTCGGCAGTGATCGGGGTCGCTGCGACCACGATGTTCCGCAGCGCCGCGCAGATCAAGCTCGACGGGTTCACCATCCCCGAGTCCACCCTGCCGATCAACGGCTGGGCCAACGACAACATCTCCTCGCTGTCGTCAGGTGGCTACTCGCACAGCGGCAAGGTCCCCGATGTCGCCGCACCGGGCGACAGTGGCTGGGCGCTCTGCTCCCCTGATCCGGATCTGTACGAGGACTGCGTCAACCCGTACACCGGCGACCCCGTCTCGATGCAGAACTTCGGTGGCACCAGCCAGTCCTCGCCGCTCACCTCCGGCACCGCAGCACTCGTCATCGCCGCGTACCGCAAGGCACACGCCGGCGCCAGCCCGAGTCCGGCGCTGGTGAAGTCGATCATCGTCGGCACCGCGCAGGACCTCGGCCACCCGGCGTTCGAGCAGGGTTCCGGAGAGGTCGATGCGCTGGCCGCGGTGAAGGCAGCTCTGTCGATCCCGGCTCCGGGCAGCACGTCGGTGCCGAGCACGGCGACCGGTGCCGGGCTCGTGACCAGCACCGCAACCGCGGGTGTCAACCAGCTCAACCTGGTCGGCAGCGCGGGCACGTCCACCTCGGGGTCGTTCACCGTGACCAACGCGTCGAAGTCCACGCAGACGGTCAAGCTCGCCACCCGGCAGTTGGCCACGGTGCTGTCGACGCGCAATGGCACGGTGGCACTGAGTTCCAGCCAGACGTTCCCGAACGTCAGCGGTGATCCACGGGCGTACCAGATCGTTCCGTTCGACGTGCCTGCCGGCGCTGACCGGCTGGACGCGTCGTTCGCCTCGGACACGCAGGGTTACACGGTGTTCATGGCGCTGGTCGATCCGAACGGCATCTTCCAGGCGTATTCCTCACCGCAGGGCCTCGCCAACTTCGGACACATCGACGCGCGCTTCCCGGCGCCGACGACCGCCTCGAAGAAGTGGCACCTGCTGCTGTGGGCGAACCCGGCCTTCACCGGTCCGATCAATTACCAGGTGAAGACGTCGAAGTACACCGCAACCGGGACGGTCACCCCGTCCTCGGTCACGCTGGCCGGAGGTGCCAGCGCGAAGGTCACCGCGGCGTTCCCGACCGGCACTGTCGCCGGGGACGCCTCGGCGGCCGTGACGATGAAGACCGCACTCGGCACCGCTGCCGACCTGCCGGTCTCCATCCGCACGCTGATTCCGAGTTCAGCCGCGGTGAACCGCTTCAGCGGTGTCATCACCGGCGGTAACGGCCGGGCCAACGGCGGCCCGGCGCAGACCAGCAGCTACTACGTCGACATCCCAGCCGGAAAGCCCGGCGTCGACATCACGGTCAAGCTGGACCGCCCGGAAAACCCGAACGAGGTCCTCATCGGATTCCTGGTGCGCCCTGACGGCCAGACGGTCAGTGCCAAGTCCAACATCGTGATCAGTGCTGACGGGACGAGTCTACGACACGGCCAACGCCCTGTTCAACTTTGCCCGGGCGCCCGGAGCCGGTCGCTACCGGTTCATCCTGGAAGCCACCAACCCGGTGGGTGGTCAGGTCGTCGATCAGACGTTCAGTGGCTACCTGACCTACGCAGCGGGACCGGTGGCTGCGGTCAGCCCGCTGCCGACGGCGAAGAACCTGGCCACCCAGGGCCACAAGTACTCGTACAGCATCAAGATCACGAACAACACGCTTCAGCAGCAGACGTACTTCGCCGATCCGCGACTGAACAAGGGCGCCGACTACGCGTTGGCCTCGCAGGTGCCGGACGACGATCTGCAGAACGTCACGTTGCCGGAGTCGGACGTGAGCCCGAACTGGTTGGTGCCGACTCGGACCACCACGACGACGTTCACGGCCAACGCCACGGTTCCGGTGGAGCTGGACGCGAGCTACGAGTACGGCGATCCCGAGGTCTTCGGTGGCTCCATCGGTAACTACTCCACGGTGGCAGTCTCTTCTGCCATCGGTGTCGCCAACGGCCCCTGGTACGCCAACGTCGGCCAGCCCGGTCCGTTCAACGGCCCGGCGCCTTCCGGCACCGTCGCCCTCAACGCACTGGTCCGCACGGCCCAGTTCGACGAGAACGCGGACAGCTCGCTCGGTGACTACTGGATCAGTTCGCTGATCCCGGCCAGCACCCAAGCCGGCGGAGCCAACACCGGAGCGACGGGGAACAAGGTGCTCAGCTCGAACTCCAGCCGGGCACTGAACGCGCTGCGCTACCAGGCGAAGCACACTCCGGTGAAGTCGGCGAAGGTGGCCGCCACACCGACGTGTGACTCGGTCGGTGGCACGCTCGAGCCCGGCGCAGTCCTGCACGTTCACCTTCACCATCACCGCGAACGGTGCGCACGGCGCCGTGATTTCCGGTGCGCTGTCGATCCAGACGGTGGACTTCTACGGTGGCACCACCAACGACATCGCGTCGCTGCCGTACGGGTACACCATCCGCTAGGTTCCGCTGTTACCGCCGCTGCCCGGTCCCACTTCGTGAGGGGCCGGGCAGCGGCGTGTTCAGCCGAGTTGTCCACCGCCTGCGTGCCCTGCGCGACAGCGCGTCGGCGGGGGGTCAGGATGTATCCGTGACTCTCGGCCTTCCTGCCCAGGTGCGCGCCTGCCTGTTCGATCTCGACGGCGTGCTCACCCAGACCGCGACCGTGCACGCGAAGGCGTGGAAGCAGACCTTCGACGAGCTGTTGCGGTCCCGCGCCGAGAGCGACCATTCGCAGTTCGTCCCGTTCGACGCAGAGCACGACTACGACGAGTACGTGGACGGCAAGCCGCGCGAGGACGGCGTCCGTGACTTCCTCGCCGCCCGCGATATCCACCTGCCGGAGGGCACCGCGGACGACAGCCCGGAGCTGCAGACCGTGTACGGGGTGGGCAACCGCAAGAACGCGCTCGTCCAGGAGATCATCAAACGCGACGGGGTGGAGGTCTTCGACGGCTCCCGGCGGTACTTGGAGCGAGCCCGCGACGCCGGACTCCGTCGGGCGGTCGTCTCCTCCAGCGCCAACACCGAGGCGGTGTTACGGGTGACCGGGCTGGACGCGCTGGTCGAAGGTCGGATCGACGGCGTCACGCTCGCCGAACGCAAGCTGCGCGGCAAGCCGGCCCCGGACAGCTTTCTGGCCGGAGCGGAACTGATGCAGGTCCGGCCGGATGCCGCCGTGGTCTTCGAGGACGCGTTGTCCGGCGTGCAAGCCGGCAAGGCCGCCGGCTGCTACGTCGTGGGCGTCGATCGCATCCGGGACGGCAAGCACGCCGGCGACCTGACGTCGCACGGCGCGGACGTGGTCGTCACCGATCTAGCCGAGCTGCTCGATGAGGACGGTCAGGCATGATCCGCCAGTCGAGGTATCCGGTCGAGCCCTGGCACATTCGCGAGCTCGGCCTGGACTTCGCGATGCTGGCGCAGTCGGAGTCCATCTTTGCCCTGTCCAACGGTCACATCGGCGTGCGCGGCAACCTCGACGAGGGCGACCCGGCAGGGCTGCCCGGCACCTACCTCAACTCCTTCTACGAGCAGCGCCCGCTGCCGTACGCCGAGGCCGGCTACGGCTACCCGGAGTCCGGACAGACGCTGGTCAACGTCACCGACGGCAAGCTGATCCGGCTGCTGGTGGACGACGAGCCGTTCGACATGCGCTACGGCATCGTGCATCACCACGAACGGATCCTGGACATGCGCAGCGGATTGCTGCGCCGGATCGTCGAGTGGGAGTCGCCGTCCGGACGGGTGGTGCGGCTGCGCACCACCAGGTTGGTCTCCTTCACCCAGCGGGCCATTATGGCCATCCACTGGGAGGTCGAGGCGGTCAGCTCCGCGGTGCGCATCGTGTTCCAGTCCGAGCTGGTGGCCAACGAGCCGGTCGGCCATACCTCCGGCGACCCGCGCGTGGCCGCGATGCTCGAGCGTCCGCTGGTGGCCGAGGAACACAGTGCGGACGGCACCCGGGCGGTGCTGATCCACCACACCCGGAGCAGCCAGCTGCGGATGGCTGCCGGAATGGATCACGTGCTGCACGGCGTCGACGGTGACGGAAACGCCGATTGTCGGATGTTCGACCAGGAAGACTGGGCCCGGCTCACCTCGGGAACGCTGCTGCAGAAGGGGCAACGCTTCGGGCTGACCAAGTTCGTCGCCTACGGCTGGTCGAGCCAGCGCACCCTGCCCGCCCTGCGGGATCAGATCGACGCGGCGCTTTCCGCGGTGCGGCGCACCGGCTGGGACGACCTGGTCAAGGAGCAGCGCATCGCCGTCGACGAGTTCTGGGACGGCGCCGACGTCGAGATAGAAGGCGACCCGGTCGTCCAGCAAGCCGTCCGGTTCGGGCTGTTCCACGTGCTGCAAGCCGGCTGGCGCGCCGAGCAACGGGCCATCGCAGCGAAGGGCCTCACCGGCCCCGGTTACGACGGCCACGCGTTCTGGGATACCGAGTCGTTCGTGTTGCCGGTGCTCACCGCGGCGGCCCCGCGCGCGGCAGCAGACGCGCTGCGGTGGCGGCACTCCACCCTCGACCTCGCGATGGAGCGGGCCCAAGCGCTCGGGCTCAGCGGCGCGGCGTTCCCGTGGCGGACGATCCGCGGCCAGGAGTGCTCGGCGTACTGGCCGGCCGGCACCGCGGCCTTCCACATCAACGCCGACATCGCCACCGCGGCGGCACGCTACGTGTGGTGGACCGGCGATGAGGACTTCGAACGCGACTGCGGCCTGCCGTTGCTGGTAGAGACCGCGCGGCTGTGGATGTCCCTGGGCTATCACGGGCGGGACGGCAAGTTCCACATCGACGGCGTCACCGGTCCGGACGAGTACAGCGCGATCGTCGATGACAACGCGTACACGAACTTGATGGCCGCCCGGAACCTCACCGCCGCCGCGGACGCTGCGCAGCGCTGGCCGGGGCAGGCAGAGGAACGCGGGGTGAGCAACGACGAGACCGCGTCCTGGCGCGCGGCGGCAGATGCCATCGCAGTGCCCTTCGACGAGGAGTCCGGCATCGCCGAGCAGGATCGCGGCGCCACCCGGCACGAGCTGTGGGACTTCGCGGCGACGGCCGCAGACGGCAAGTACCCGTTGCTGCTGCACTTCCCCTACTTCGATATCTACCGCAAACAGGTGAGCAAGCAGGCCGACCTGGTGCTGGCCATGCACTGGTGCGGCGATGCCTACACCCTGGAGCAGAAGGCGAAGGCCTTCGAGTACTACGAGGGCGTGACGGTCCGCGACTCGTCGCTGTCGGCGTGCACCCAGGCGGTGCTGGCCGCAGAGGTCGGGCAGCTCGACCTCGCGCACGACTACCTCACCGAAGCCGCGCTGATGGACTTGCGTGACCTCGAGAACAACACCCGGGACGGCGTCCATGTCGCGTCGCTGGCCGGTGCCTGGTTGGCGCTGGTAGCCGGGTTCGGGGGGATGCGCGATCACGGCGGTCAGCTCAGCTTCGCCCCGCGGCTGCCGCAGACCATGGACAAGCTGAGCTTCGCCATCCGCTGGCGGCACTTCAAGGTGCGGGTGGTGATCACCCACGGTCAGGCCGAATACTCCCTCGAGGACGGCGAGGGCGCGCAGCTGGAGCTGTTGCACCACGGCGAGCCGTTCGTTGTCACGACCACCGACCCGGTCACGTTGGCGATCAAGGCGATCGAGCCGCTCACCGCGCGGCCCAGCCAGCCGGCCGGCCGGGAACCGGCCCGGGCCCT
This sequence comes from uncultured Actinomycetota bacterium, assembly GCA_963703085.1. Lineage (GTDB taxonomy): Bacteria > Actinomycetota > Actinomycetes > Mycobacteriales > Jatrophihabitantaceae > DATAEG01. Next base: position 1,709,326 of record OY969789.1, read on the forward strand.
GTCCGCGGAGTAGCTATTCGAGGGTCTTGGCGAAGAACACCCGGTCGAGCCCGTCGTCCACCCGCCGGTCGGTCTGCACGTAGCCAAGGCGCGGGTAGTAGGCACGGTTCTCGGTCATCGACGCATGGGTGAACAGCCGCACTTCGCGTACACCACCGCGGCGCGCCTCGTCCTCGGCGAACGCGAGCAGCGCCCGGCCGACCCCGTTGCCTTGGTACTGCGGGTCGACGGCGACATTGCCCACCTCCAGGTGATCCTGCTCGGCGATGAGGACGATGGTGCCCACGATGACCGTCGCGTCCACCGCCACCCAGACCCGGTGGACGGCGACAAGTTCTGCATAGTCGGCGTCCATCGGTCGCGGCCGCACGCCGATGCGCGCGACGTAGTGGCGGTAGGCGCGCTGCACCAGCTCGACGATCGTCGCCACATCAGCGGGAGTGGCGCGGCGGATCTGCATGGTCAGCTTCGGGTGCGCTGGTCGAGCACCCGCCGAGCCTTGCCCAGAGATCGCTCCACGCCGTCCGGCGCCACCACGTCGACGGCGACGCTCACCCCGATGCGGTCCTTCACCAGCCGGGCCAGCTCCGCCGTGGCCTGCGCGGCGTCCGCCTCGGTGGCATCGATGCGTCGCTCCACCCGCACCGTCATCGAGTCGAGCCGATCGGCGGTTTCCAGGACGCACAGGAAGTGCGGGGCCAGCGCCGGTACGTGCAGGATGAGCTCCTCGATCTGGGTCGGGAACAGGTTGACCCCGCGCAGGATGATCATGTCGTCGGTGCGTCCGGTGACCTTCTCCATCCGGCGCATCGTCCGGGCTGTGCCGGGCAGCAGTCGGGTCAGGTCGCGGGTCCGGTAGCGGATGACCGGCATCGCCTGCTTGGTCAGCGAAGTGAACACCAGCTCGCCCATCTCGCCATCCGCGAGAGTCGCACCAGTACCAGGATCGATCACCTCCGGATAGAAGTGGTCCTCCCAGATATGCAGGCCGTCCTTGCTCTCGACGCACTCGTTCGCGACGCCAGGGCCCATCACCTCGGACAGTCCGTAGATGTCCACCGCGTGCATGTCCAGGCGTTGCTCGATCTCAGTGCGCATGTCCGGCGTCCACGGCTCAGCGCCGAAGATGCCGACCTTCAGCGATGTGCCTCGCGGATCGATGCCCTGCCGTTGCATTTCGTCGAGGATGGCCAGCATGTAGGACGGCGTCACCATGATGATGTCGGGCTGGAAATCTTGGATGAGCATTGCCTGCCGCGCCGTCTGGCCACCGGATACCGGCACCACCGTGCAGCCCAGCGCTTCGGCGCCGTAGTGGGCGCCGAGCCCCCCGGTGAACAACCCGTAGCCATAGGCGACGTGCACGATGTCGCCGGCCCGGCCACCGGAAGCGCGGATGGAGCGGGCCATCACGTGCGCCCATGTCGCGATGTCCTGCCTGGTGTAGCCGACGACGGTCGGCCGACCGGTGGTCCCGGAGGAGGCGTGTACCCGAACCACTTGGTCCCTGGGGACGGCGAACATCCCGAAGGGGTAGTTCTCGCGCAGGTCCTGCTTCGTCGTGAACGGAAACCGGGCCAGGTCCGTCAACGACCGGCAGTCGTCCGGATGCACGCCGGCCCGGTCGAAAGCCGCACGGTAGTGCGGGACGTTCTGGTACGCGTGCTGCAGCGACCACTGCAGGCGGTCGAGTTGCAGCGCGGCCAGTTCGTCCGACGACGCGGTTTCGATGGTCTCCAGCTCGCCCGGACGAGGGCTCAGATCACGCATCGCGCGGCGTCCTTCCTGGGCGGGGCTCATCCGATCCGGCCAGCAGCGAACCGGGCACGGTCCGGCTGCGGCCGCGCATCTCGGCGACCACCTCGCCGTCCGCGCGCCGCACCGTGATGTCGTAGAGACCGCTGCGGCCGGCCCGGGAGCGCTCCACGGCGACAGCGGTGAGTACATCGCCCTCCGCACTCGGCCGGAGGAAGTCGATGTCGCAGCCGGCCGCGACAGTCACCGCGCCGTAGGAGTTGCAGGCCACCGCGAACGCGGTGTCGGCGACCAGGAACACATAGCCGCCGTGTGCGATGGCATGCCCGTTCACCATCGACCCGGTGACTCGCATCGTCACCTCGGCGCGGCCGGGTGACACGTGCAGCACGCTGATCCCCGCGCCGCGGGAGGCCTCGTCGCCGGCCATCATCGCCGCGGCGCTCTGCTCGGCGATGCGGTGCGCGTCCTGCGGGTCCGGCTCGCTGCTCACCGCTGGAACGCTAGCGCCCTGGGCTGCTCAACGACATGCGGCCGGCTTGACGACGTCGACCTGCATCGGGATGACCAGTGGCTGGTTCAGTACCTGTGGGGCCCCGCCGGCCGGCTCGGTCATCGTGACGACCATGGTGCGGGTTGCGCCCCGGGGTAGCTCGACGTCCACGGTGTAGACGGGATGACCGAGCTCGGTGGTCGCGGTGCCTTTGACGCCCTTGCCGTCCAGCGTGACACCGTTCAGCGTCGCGCCGGTACTCGCGTAGTAGCTCACCAGCAGCCGGTTGTCGCCGGGCTGTACCGGATAGGAGTGGCTGTCGGCCCGAGTTGTCGCATACGGCGGCAGGTTGGCCGGCGCCGAGTTCGTCAAGGTGATCGTCACGGTGACCGAGCGCCGGTCGCCGCATCCGCTGGCCTGCCAGCGCAGCGTGCGGCGCAGGTAGTAATCCAGTTTTCCTCCGGCGGCGTTGTTGACCACGACCCCGGCGAAGGTGGTCGGCGTGGCCGGGATGGCGCCGGCCAGCGGCAGGCCGGCCAAGTCGGCCTGCACGGCGGGGTCGGCACTCCAGACCAGCAGTCGTCGCTCGCCGGCTGCCTTGCCGGCCGCCTTGACCAGGGCCGTGCCGTTCGCCTTTGCGCCGAGAATGCGATCGTCCGCGGCCCGAGCCACCGCCAGCAGGAACTTCTTGCGCACCGCATTGTCGGGGTAGCGGGCATAGGCCACCTGTTCGGTCAGCGCTACCACATTGTGCGCACTGACCACCTGCCCTGCTGCTGTCTTGCCCGGCCCGGTCACCTGCAGCAGGTAGCTCAGCGCAGTGGGATCGAGGGAGACGGCTCCGTCCACCTTCTCGCCGCTCTTCTGCTGCCACATCGACGCCCAGATCTGCGCCGCATAGGGAAAGTTCGGGCTAATGGTGGAGTTGACGTAGTTGCCCAGCGGGTTGGCCTGACCGTAGTTGGCCTGGTACTCCGCGCCGAGCGTGACGTTGGCGCGCACCTTCGTGAGTTCGGTGTCCGAGCCGTAGTGCTCGACGTGCAGCTTGCCGTGGTCGGCGATCAGGATGATGAAGGCGCCGGGTAGCCCACCCACTCCCCGGGACTCAGCGGTGTTCAACAGCCCGACGAAGTACCGCTGCGGCCGCTGCGCGCCCAGCATCGGCGGCAACACCCGCGCGGCCCGGTCGCCGGCGCTCAACGTGCTGGTCAGGCCGGTCAGCTGGGTCAACAGCGACTTGCGGGCCGACGAGACCGGGCCGAGCCAGCTGCCGGACATCCCGGTGACCTGCGCTCGGGTGTGCGCAGCGGCGGTGTCGGCACGGTGGATAGCGGGGGCCGCCTTCTGGATCGCAGCGACATCGACGGTGCCGCCACCGGTCAGCAGGCTGTGCGGGTCCAGACCCTGAGCTGCGTCGATCAGCTCCGGCAGGGCGTCGCTACCCAACTGGTCAACGGCATCGGTCAGGCCGCGAACGGTGTGCGCGGGGGCACCGACGCCCGGGACAGCGGCGGCCAGTGCCCAGGCCGGTCCGGTGGTCAGCTGATGGGCCCGGTGGGCGTGATGGCGGATCGAGCGCGACGTGCGCTGGGCAGCCGACAGGTCACCAGCCACGATCTGCTTGCGCAGCGTGCTGATCTGCTGCCGGGCAAGGACGAGGTCGTGGCGGGCGATCACCGCAGTGACCGCCAGCCACGCCACGCCGAGGACGATCAGCCCGAACAGCGACCACAGCGCCCACGGACGGGCACGACGCAGGAACCGCCGGCGTCCGCTAGTGAGCAGAAGGCCGGCGGCGGGCCGCGACGAGGACGAAGGTGCCACCAGCGAGCAGGATGACAGCCACGCCGGCGATCATCGCAGCCGGGGTGCCGGTGAAGGCCAAAGTCTTGTGGCCACCGGAGTTGTTCTGCGGGACCGCCGGTGTGGTGGCCGGCCGGACCCGCGAGATCGTGGTGGCGTCGATTTGCTGGCAGGTGCCGTCGGACTGCGTCGTGGCACTGGTCTCGGTGCACGGGCTCGGCGGGTAACCCGTGTCGGCACCAGCCGCACCGGCTCCCGCGAAGCCAACGATGACGCTCGCCGCAACGGCGGCCAGGAAGAGCAGGATTGAACGGTACGTACGCATGGTTTCCCCCGGTGCCCGCACGCGCTCACCATGGATTGGCGGGCGTCCCCCGTACGGACCAAAGCAGATGTTACGGCCCCGGAGGCACTTTCGCCAAGTGATCTGTCCAGATTCGTCACCTGAGTCTGCCGGCCCGTCCCATGCGGGGTCGCAGGAGAGCTGCCGCGGCCGGACTCCTGCCCGGCGCTCAGCGCGCCGGGCCTAAGCTGAACGCGTCGACGTCGGCGAGAACCCCGGGGCCGGCCAGCACCTCCAGCACCACCACGCGCCGGCGTGACGACGGACATCCCGCTCGTCCCAGGCGGACCCCCGGAAGGATCACACGATGAGCGACTACACCCTTTCCTACCCCGGCGGCGAGTTGCCCCTCGACGCGGTGGACGGCACCGAGGACCCCTCCGGCATCGACGTCGGAGCGCTGCTGAAGACCACCGGCCGGGTCGGGCTGGACATCGGGTACGTGAACACCGCGTCGTGCAAGTCGGCAATCACGTTCATCGACGGCGACGAGGGCATCCTGCGCTACCGCGGCTACCCGATCGACGAGCTTGCCGAGAAGTCGTCGTTCCTCGAGGTGTCCTACCTGTTGATCTACGGGGAGCTGCCCACCCAGGCACAGCTGACTGAATTCACCGACAGCGTGCGGCACCACACGCTGCTGCACGAGGAGATGCGTCGCTTCTTCGAGGCGTTCCCGCGCGATGCGCACCCGATGGCGGTGCTCTCCTCCGGCGTCAGCGCGATCTCCACCTTCTACCAGGACAGCCTGGACCCGTTCGACCAGGACCACGTCGAGATGTCGACGGTGCGGTTGCTGGCGAAGCTGCCCACCATCGCCTCGTACGCATACAAGAAGTCGATCGGCCAGCCGTTCCTCTACCCGGACAACAGCCTCGACTACGTCGACAACTTCCTGCGCATGACCTTCGGGGTCCCCTCGGCGGAGTACGAGGTGGACCCGGTGGTGGCCAAGGCCCTGGACATGCTGTTCGTGCTGCATGCCGATCACGAGCAGAACTGCTCCACCTCGACGGTGCGACTCGTCGGTTCGGCCAATGCCAACCTGTTCGCCTCGGTGTCCGCCGGCGTGAACGCGTTGTTCGGCCCGCTGCACGGCGGCGCGAACCAGGCCGTCCTGGAAATGCTGCAGCAGATCAACGCCTCCGGTGACGACGTGGAGACGTTCGTCACCAAGGTGAAGAAGAAAGAGCAGGGCGTGAAGCTGATGGGCTTCGGGCACCGCGTCTACAAGAACTTCGACCCGCGCGCGACGATCGTCAAGAAGGCCGCCGAGGACGTGCTGGAGCGGATGAACGTCAGCGACCCGCTCCTGGACATTGCGATGAAGCTCGAGGAGATCGCGCTGGCCGACGACTACTTCGTCGAGCGCAAGCTCTACCCGAATGTGGACTTCTACACCGGGCTGATCTACAAGGCGATGGGCTTCCCGCCGAAGATGTTCACCGTGCTGTTCGCGCTCGGCCGGCTGCCCGGCTGGATCGCGCAATGGCGCGAGATGATCGAGGACCCGGCCACCAAGATCGGCCGGCCGCGGCAGGTCTACGTCGGCGAGACCGAGCGACACTTCGTCCCGATGGACTCACGCGCCGGCTGAACCGCCCGCGCCGGCCTGCAGCGCGGCGGCCAGGGCGCTTCCGACCGGGACGCCCAGACCGGTGCAGGCATCCCAGCCTGCTCCGGCCTGGTAGCTGCCGTTGTTGCCGTCGGTGATGTCCCGGAACCCGGCCGGCGGTTTGCCGCTGCTCAGCCCGGCGTAGAGGGCCGGCTGGGCGAGGCCGATCTTGGTGCCGAGTTGTTGGGCCAGCCGCGCGATCAGCGCCGCCCACAGGGGCGCCACCGCCGACGTCCCGCCGATGACTTGCTGCGTGCCGTCCACCAGCACCTGGTAGCCGGTCCGCGGGTCCGCCACGGCCGCGACATCCGGCACGCCCCGCCCTCCCGACCGAGTTGCTGCGGCCGCTGCGGCCGACGTCCCGCCGACCGGAGGAACACCGGCCGCCTGCTGCCACTCGGGGAGCGGGAAGACCGACGACACCCCACCGCCAGTGGCGCCGCCCTGGCTGCCGTCGTTCCAGACGGTTTCGCTGCGCACGGTTCCGGACGGCTCGGCGTCCAGCGAGGTGCCGCCGCAGCCGAGCACGTGCGGGCTGGATGCGGGGAAGTCCGCGTGCACTGCCCCGTCCGTGGCCCGGTCGGCGCTGCCGTCGTCACCGGCGGCCGCGGTCACCGTGACACCGAGAGCGACTGCATCGGCGAACGCGTCGTCCATCGCGGTGCGCGACTGCGCGGTCCACGCCTCCTCGTACTGCCCCCAGCTGATGGACATCGCGGTGGGCGTCGGCGTGGCATGCGCAGCCTGCGCGACGGCGTCGAGAAAACCCGCGTCGGTGTTCGGCGCGAAGTAGACGACGATGCTTGCCTTGGGCGCCAGCGCGCCGGCCACCTCGATGTCGAGCAGCACCTCGCCGTCCGCGCCGGTCGGATCCGCGCCCGGTTGGTTCTGTGTGCCGTCGACACCGACGGCGGTGACCTCGGGTGAGGTGAGCCCGAGGCTCTGGAAGTAGGTGTCCAGGTCGGACTGGGCGAAGCCCCCGCCCAGCTCGATGATGGCGATGCTCTGCCCGGTGCCGTCGGTGTCAGCCGGGAAGTCATAGATGGCACCGAGCTGCACCGGGGTGTAGCTGGTGCTGACCGCGGTGGGCACCGCGATGCGGAAGTTGGCGCGGGACTGTGGGGTGTCGTCCAGGCCGAGGACCGCGGTGACGATCCCGGCCAACGGGGCCGGCACGGAAAGCCCGCCGCTGCGCAGCCGGTAGGTGGTGCTGCCGTTCGGGTCGGGCGCTTGGGCGAGCTCGGTACCGAAGGTCTGCTCCATCGCCCCGATGGTCCCGGACACCCGCAGCCGGCGAGACGCGGCATCGGTGCTGACCACGGTCAGCCCGGTTGTCGCCAGCACCTGGGTGGTGAGTGCGATGTCCGACGGGTCGGCGCCGTACTCGGCGGCGAAGGCGGCCGGATCGAGCGGCGCGGCATCGCTCGGTGGGGGTGGTCCGCCCGCGCGGCGGCGCAGCACGACCGTGACCTCGATCGTTGCATCTGCCGCGTGCCGTTCACCGGTGGACGGCAGGGCGACACCGCGTGGTTTCTCGCTGCCGGGCAGTGGGACGAGGGGGACGGCATTACCTGGTGCGGCGGGAGGCTCACTCATGCCTCCGTTGTACTCCGTACCGGCGACGATTTCGCTGCCCCGGGGGAGTGCCGATCGCCGCCGATAACTCGGTCGCGGTGTGGCCGCGATGGCTCTACCGTCGCCGGGTGCGCATCCGGCCGGTGGACCACCAGGACGACGGCGATGTCGCGGCCTGGCTCGACGTCGTCGCCGCGGCACGCCACCACGATGAGGTCAACCCGGCGACCTGGCCGCTGCGCGAGTGGGCGTTGCTGCTGCGCGACGCGGCACGACCGGTGCGGACGATGACCTATCTCGCGGTGGACGAGGGCGTGCCGGTCGGCGCGGGCATGCTGCAGTTCACGCTGCGGGACAACCTCACACTCGCTGTAGCGGATGTCCAGGTGCTGCCCGGGCACCGCCGGCGGGGTGTCGGCACGGCGGTGTTCGACCGGCTGCGCGCGGACAGCCTGACCGAGGGCCGAACCAGCATGATGGCCTATGTCGATGTGCCGCTGGGTCGCGACGCATCACCCGGCATTGAGTTCGCGCAACGCAACGGGATGACCGTCCGCATCCGTGAGGTGCACTGGGTGCTGCAGCTGCCGATCGAGACCGCGCGTCTGGCCCAGCTCATTGACGACACCGCCGCTGACTCGTCCGACTACCGCTTCGAGCTCTGGACCGGACCGTGTCCGCACCAGTGGGCCGAGCAGTACGCCCAGTTGCTCGGCGGACTCAGCACCCAGGCGCCCAGCGGCGACGCCGAGTTCGAGGCTGACTACTACGACGTCGAGCGGCTGCGCGCCGGGGAACGGCTGGCCGCTCGGCAGGGTCGGCAGGTGTTCAACGTTGTTGCCGTTGCGCCGGACGGGACGCTGGCCGGGCACACCCAGCTGCAGGTGCCCTCCGACGAGGGGGACGCCCACCGGGCATACCAAGCCGGCACCCTGGTGTGGCCGGCGCACCGCGGGCACCGATTGGGTCTGGCCATGAAGGCGCGCAACCATCTCGCGGCTCAGCAGGCGCTGCCCGAGCTGCGGCGCACCGTGCACACCTGGAACGCCGAACAGAACAGCTGGATGATCGCAGTCAACGAGGCGCTCGGTTACCGCCGCTCGAGTATCGAGGCGTGCCTGCAGGGCGATGGGTAGCTGCCACACCTGCCACCGGCACGGCGCCGGATCGCCCGCCCCGTCGGTGCCCGGCCATACACTGCCCCGGTGATGCCGGTGGCTGGACGGTGAGCGTCCCGGAACACGAACTGCTCACCCTCGACTCCCGCGTCGGACGGGTGGCCCTGGCGGCGACCATCCTCGGCTCGAGCATCGTCTTTCTCGACTCGACGATCGCCTCCATAGCCACCAAGCGCATCGGGCAGGACTTTCATGCCGGCTTCGGCGCGCTGCAGTGGGTCGTCAACGGGTACATGCTGCCGCTGGCCAGCTTGATCCTGGTCGGCGGCTCGCTTGGCGATCGCTACGGCCGCAAGCGCACGTACCTGATCGGCGTGGCCGGATTCACTGTCGCCTCAGTGCTCGTCGCGGTCGCGCCCAGCATGGGGGCAGTCATCGCGGCCCGCGCCCTGCAAGGCGTCTTCGGGGCGCTGCTGACTCCCGGCAGCCTGGCGCTGATCACCGCCATGTTCCGGGCCAAGGACCGGGCCGCAGCTGTCGGTGCGTGGTCCGGCCTGATCGGCGTGGCAACCGCCATCGGCCCGTTCGTGGGCGGCTGGTTGGTCGACAACGCGTCCTGGCGTTGGGCCTTCGGCATCAACGTCCCGATCGCCGCAGTGCTGTTCCTGCTGGCCCGAGCCGTTCCGGAGAGCCGATCCACCGACGCGCCCCGGCCGCCCGACATCGCCGGCACCGCAGCCGCGGCGCTCGGGCTCGGCGCGCTGACCTGGGGCACCACGTCGGCCGGCGACGGCGGCTGGGGGGCGATGCCGGTCGGGCTGACGATCGCCGGTGTCCTGCTGCTGGCTGGCTTCGTGCTGATCGAGGTGCGCAGCAGGCATCCACTCGTCCCGCCGGCGTTGTTCGCTGATCGGACGTTCTCCGCGGCCAACCTGATGACGTTCTGTACCTACGGCGCGCTGGGCGCATCGAGCTTCGTGCTGGTGCTGCACCTGCAGTCCTCGACCGGGTACTCACCGCTGAACGCGGGCCTCGCCACCCTGCCCATCACGGTTCTGCTGATGGCGCTGTCGACGCGGATGGGACGGCTGGCCGGGCGCATCGGTCCGCGGCTGCCCCTGACGTTCGGTCCGCTGATCGCGGCCGGTGGCCTGGCTCTGACGTTGCGCAGCGACGCCGATCACCGCGCCTACCTCCTGTACGTACTCCCCGGGGTGATCCTCTTCGGTCTGGGCCTGGCCACGCTCGTCGCACCGCTCACCGCCACGGTGATGGCCGCCGCGCCGGAGAACGAGGTCGGTATCGCGTCGGGAGTGAACAATGCGGTGGCCCGCTCGGCCTCACTACTCGCCGTGGCGGTCCTGCCGCCGGTGGCGGGACTGCAGGGGAAGGCCTACGAGCATGCCGCGGCAATGACCCACGGGTACCGTCTGGTCACCCTCATGTGCATCGTTCTGCTCGTGCTGGGTGGACTCGTCGTAGCGTTGCTGCTGCAAGCCCGTCCGTTGACCCAGCAGAGCGCCGCCCAACAAGGAGCTGCCCGACGATGAACGACAACAGTTCGAAAGACAGGGAGATCCTCGAGCACATCCATCAGCTCGTCGCGGAGGAGAAGCAACTGCGCGCGACGCATGCCAGCGAAGGGCTGCACCAGGACGGCCGGGCCCGCCTCACCGCCCTCGAAGAGCAGCTGGACCAGGCGTGGGACTTGCTGCGGCAACGACGCGCCCGCGAGGACCTCGGCGAGGACCCGGATCAGGTCAAGGAGCGCAGCACCGGGGAAGTCGAGGGCTACCTGCAGTAGCCCCGGTCACCGGTCGCGGACGCAGGTGTACAGCAGCTGCGGCGGGACCGAACCGATGAGCGTGCGGCCGTCGGCGGTCACCAGCAGCGAGACCATCGGGCTGGTGAACAATCGGCCCCGCCCCCACGCCCCCGACACCGGTCGCAGCGCGCTCGACGCCTCGCCGGCGGCTGTCGCCGCAACATCGTCACCGCTCGTCCCGCCGGCGAACTCGACAACGCGCTGCCAGCCGGTGCCATGCGCGACGGTCCGCATCGGCGTGGGCTGGGACAGCTGATCGAGCTGCGGGTGCGCGCCGACGGAGTTCGGCGGGCCGGACGCCGACGCGCCCGGAGTGGCAGTCGTTCCGGGCGGCGGTGTGAACGCGAAGTTCGCGTTGTCCGGCGTACCGAAGGAGATCCGGGTGAAGGCGACGTCGATCACCGCTGCTGCCTGGCCGCGGGCGTACACCCGCACGCCCAGCGGAGTCGAGGTCTTCCCGTCGATGGACACCTGCACGCTGGAGATCAGGCTGCCGGCCAGATTGGGCTGCACCCGCAGGCGGTAGACCTGGCGGCCGGCGACGGTCGCCGGCTTCTGCACGCTGAGCGTTGTCGACGCATCGATGGCGTTCACTGCCCAGGTCGCCAACTGCTCGGGCAGCACCCGCGGCAGCGGTGTCCAGCCGTCCTGCGCGGCCACGTTCGACATCGCGACGTGGGACGCGACACGCTGCATCGGGTCCCAGCGCCAGTAGTCCGAGCCGTCCCGGAAGTAGTCCACCTCGCCGTCGGCGTCGACGAGCGCGACCCGCTGCTTGTGCTCGCCGGCGTACCAGACCCGTGCGGTGTGTGCGCCGGCCAGCAGCCCGACCACCGAGAACAACGTCATGCTCGAACCGTCGCTCACCGTCGGCAGCTTCAGCGACGACGTGGAGACCACCGTGCCGGAGAATCCGCCGGCCGCACTGTGCTTGACCGCGCTGACCAGGGCATCGGCGCTCTTGGGCGCTAGTGGTTCAGGGGCCTGCTCGTGATGGCTGATCGTCACTGCTCCGACGACGCCGAGGACCAGCACGGATCCGACCGGCGCCGCCCACTGCAGCACCTTGCGGGCAACACTCATCGGCGGCTGCTCCGATGATGCACGGCGGTCATCGCGAGAGATTCCTTCGGCTGGATGGCGTTGCCGGACCCCTGCGATCACAACGCCCTGTGCGGTCCACAATGCTCCTGGTGCGCTGTGAGCGGCCTGAGCCGAGCACGCCGCTTGCCGAACGCTCACGATTGCGTGTGTGATCAAGACACGGACCGATTCCCGCAGGCCCGGTCGACGACGAGAGGATCGCCACGATGCGATTGCTGCTGGTGGAGGACGAGGTCCGGCTCGCCGCGGCGTTGCAACGCGGGCTGCGCTCCGAAGGCTTCACCGTCGATCTCGCCCACACCGGACCAGACGGCCTCAACCGGGCGCGAGAGAACAGTTACGACGCGCTGATCCTGGACCTGATGTTGCCCGGCCTCTCCGGCTACCGGATCCTCGAAGCGCTGCGCGGCGAGCAGAACTGGGTCCCGATCCTGATGCTCACTGCGAAGGACGGCGAGTACGACGAGGCCGATGCGTTGGACCTCGGCGCGGACGACTACCTGACCAAACCGTTCTCCTTCGTGGTGCTGCTCGCCCGCCTGCGCGCGATGCTGCGCCGCGGGGCCGAGCCGCGCCCGGCGTCGCTGGCGGCCGGTGATCTGGTGCTCGACCCGGCGGCGCGCACCGTGCACCGCGGGGACACGTCGATCGAGCTGACACCGCGGGAGTTCTCGCTGCTGGAGTACCTGATGCGTCATGCCGGACAGGCCGTGCCGAAGGCGGAGATCCTCCATCACGTGTGGGACTCGCACTATTCCGGCGACGCGAACGTCGTCGAGGTGTACGTCGGTTATCTGCGGCGCAAGATCGACACGCCGTTCGGCCGGCAGGCGGTGCGCACCGTCCGCGGCGCCGGCTATCGGCTGGAATCCGACGGCGGCTGAGGCGTGCTGGGGTGGTGGCGGCGCCGCTCGCTGCGGGCGCGCATCACGATCCTGTCCACCACGGTCTTCGTCGCCGCCTTCACCGTGGCGATCCTGCTGTCCGTCGTAGCGCTCACCAACTCGCTGACGCGAGCGCTGGATCGCTCCGCGGTACGCACCGGTGAGGACGTCGCGGCGCTGGTGAACAACGGCAACCTGCCGAACCAGCTGCTGGCCGGCAGCGGCGGAGTCTTCCTGGTCCAGGTCGTCGACGCGCAAGACCGGGTCGTCGCGTACTCGCCGTCCGCCGATGCCGCGGTGTCCATGCTGAAGCAGAACGAGTTGGCCCGGGCCCGGACCGGCGAGACCATCACCGTGCCCGGCTCACGGCTCGGCTCGGACTCGCCGCTGCGTGTCGTGGCCGTTGATGCCGGTACCACCAACTCGCCGGTGACCGTCCTGGTCGGCGCGGACATCGGACGACTGCAGGACAGCGCCCAGATCACCCGGGAGATCGGGCTGTACTCGATCCCGGTGATGGGCGCGATCATGGCGCTGCTGACGTACTTCATCGTCGGGGTCACCCTGCGCAACGTGAGCGCGCTGCGCCGCGGCGCCGATCAGATCACCACGACCGGCCGGGTCGGCAGCCGGCTGCCGGTGCCGCAGGCACACGACGAGACCTACCGCCTGGCAGTCACGTTGAACGCGATGCTGGATCGGCTCGAGGCCTCCAGCGGCCGGCAGCGCCGCTTCGTCGGTGACGCCGCGCACGAGCTGCGCTCCCCCATCGCATCACTGCGCACGCAGCTCGAGATCGCCTCGATGCTCGGCCCGGCCACCGACTGGGACGAGGTCGTCAGCGAGGCGATGGTCGACGTGAACCGGCTGTCCCGGCTCGTCGAGGACCTGCTGGCACTGGCCCGCAGCGACGAGAACGACGGCACCCTGCGCCGCCGATTGCCGCTCGACCTGGCTGACCTCGCGAACGAAACCGTGGCCGACTACCGAGACGCCCGGGTTGCGGTGACCCTCGACCGGTCCAGCTCGGCAGGGCGGCAGGTCACCGGCGATCCGGATGCGCTGCGCAGGGTGCTGGTGAACCTGATCGAGAACGGCGTGCGGCACGCAACCAGCACTGTGCTCGTCGCCGTCGCAGACGAACCGGATGCCGTGGTGCTCACCGTTGCCGACGACGGTCCCGGCATTCCCAGCGGGCAACGCGAGGCGGTATTCGACCGATTCGTGCGGCTGGACAGCGCTCGCGCGCGAGACACCGGCGGCACCGGCCTCGGCCTGGCCATCGTCCGGGAAATCATCACCGCGCACGGTGGCACGGTTCGCCTGGGCGACAACGAGCCCGGCCTGCGGGTGATGGTGCGGATCCCGACCGGCTGAGCGGACCGACCGGTGCGATCGGTCAGGAAGAGGGACAGCCCGGGATCGGGGACGACGAGCTGCCGGTGGTTGTCGTGCTGCCGGACGTCCCTCCGGTCGGAGTCCCGCCCGAGCTCGACGAGCAGTCCGGGGTGTACTTGTAAACCACCAGCGTGATCAGCTGCGTGCCCGGCACCACATAGGTGCCCGCTGCCGGATCGGTGCGCTGCACGGTGCCGTCCAGCTTTGCCTTCGCCGGGTCGGTGATCACCACCGTCTGGGCCTTCGGCGCCAAATGGGTGAAGCCGTGCGTATTCAGATAGGTGCGCGCCGCGTCCTCGGTCTTACCGTGCACGTCCGGGATCTTGCCCTTGCCCGTCGAGATGTAGATGACCACCGTCGAGTTGGGCGCCACTTCGGTGCCCGGTAACGGGTCTTGCTGGACGACGAGCCCGGCGTTGTCCACCTGGTTGACGTTCTTGAACTGCGGGGTGAGCTTGGCGTTGATGACCGCCTCACGCGCCGCCTGCTGGCTCAACAGGCTCAGCGGCGGAACCGCCACCGTCGCTGGTCCTCCGTAGACGCTGATCTGCACCGTGGTGTTCGTGTTCGCTTCGGCACCCGGTTTCGGATCCTGGGCGCAGACCTGGCCCTTCACCGGTTTGGGAGCATCGGTGTCGCAGCCGTCGTCGGACACCGTCTTCGGTGTCGCCGGGGTGAGTTGCTGCTGGCGGACCTTGTCCATCGCCGCGTCCGGGGTGAGCCCGTACAGGTCAGGCACGCTGACCGTCTTCGCCGCCGCATTGTTGTGGTTCTTGTTGTCGTGCAGCAGCAGGTACGCGGAGCCGCCGATCACCGCGAGCAGCACGACGACGATCACGGTGAGCACCACCGCACCGCGGCGCGAGGCCGGCTCATCCTCGCGGCTCATCCGGATCGGGCCGGACGGATCGGCCAGCAGCGGCGCCGGCGTCCGCGCGATGAACTGGGTGCGCTCCTCGTCGGACATCACCGGCTCGGCCTTTACCGGCTGATCGGCCAGGGCGTGCTGCAGGTCAGCGCGCATCTCGCCGGCCGACTGGTAACGGTTCAGCGCGTTCTTGGCCAGCGCCTTCATCACGATGGCGTCCACCGAACGCGGCACCCGCGGATTCACCGACGACGGCACCGGCGCGCTTTCCCGGACGTGCTGGTAGGCCAACGCCACGGGGGAATCGCCCTGGAACGGCGGGTGGCCGGTGAGCAGCTCGTACAGCAGGCAACCGGTCGAGTAGACGTCCGAGCGCGCATCGACCGGCTCGCCGCGAGCCTGCTCCGGGGAGAGGTACTGCGCCGTGCCGATCACAGCGGCGGTCTGCGTGACGGTGGCGGCACCGTCGGCGACCGCGCGAGCGATCCCGAAGTCCATCACCTTCACCGCGCCGGCTTTAGTGATCATCACGTTGCCCGGCTTGATGTCACGGTGCACGATGCCGGCGCGATGGCTGAAGTCCAGCGCCGCACACACTTCGGCGACGATCTGCATCGCGCGCCGCGGGTCGAGCATTCCTTCGGAGGACAGCACCTCACGAAGCGTCCGGCCGTCGACGTACTCCATCACGATGAACGGGACCGGACCGTCCGGCGTCTGGTCCTCGCCGGTGTCGTAGACCGCAACGATCGAGGGGTGGTTCAGCGACCCGGCGGAATGTGCCTCGCGGCGGAACCGGGTCTGGAAGGACGGGTCGCGGGCCAGGTCGGCGCGCAGCACCTTGATCGCCACCTGCCGGTTCAGCCGGATGTCCCTGCCGAGATGTACCTCGGCCATCCCGCCGTATCCGAGCAACCGGCCCAACTCGTACCGGTCGCCCACCAACCTCTGCTCAGTCATTGCTGTTCCCTGCTCATCTGCCCGTGCATCCCGCTGCCCAACACAGCGTGACCCATCCGGTGCGCTTCCCTTCGTTTCGACACGTACTCACCGGTCCTTCGTTGCAGCCAGGTACGCCTGGATGACCGCCTTCGCGATCGGCGCGGCCGCCTTGCCGCCGGTCACCTCGTCGCCGGCCACACCCGCGTTCTCCAGGATCACGGCCACCGCGATTTTCGGGTTGTTGGCCGGTGCGAAGCCGGAGAACCAGGCGTCCGGCTGCTCCGGCCGGCCGTTGGGCAGCGTGCGACCGGTGTCGGCGGTGCCGGTCTTGCCCGCGACGTCGACACCGGAGATCTGTGCCGACGTACCGGTGCCCTGCTTGACGACGTTCACCATCATCGCCTTGAGTTGGTCATCCAAATCCGGGTCGAGCACCGTGCCCAGCTGCTGAGCGGACGTGCGCGACAGGACAGAGAGATTCGGCGCAGTCTCCTGCTTGACGAGATAGGGCTTCATCAGCACGCCGTTGTTCGCCACTGCGGCCGAGATCATCGCGCCCTGCAGTGGGGTCATTCGAACATCCCGCTGACCGATCGAACTCTGCCCGAGCGCGGCCTGGTCACTCATCGCGCCCAAGGTCGACGCGGCAACCGGCAGTGGGCAGGTGCGGGTCTGATCGTCGATGCCGAACAGCGCCGCCTCGTCCCGGATCGCGGAATCGCCCAGGTCGATACCGAGCTTCGCGAACGCCGTGTTGCAGGAGATCGTCAGTGCGTGGTCGAGCGAGTCGGTCTTGCCGTCACCGCACCGTTCGCCGTCGAAGTTGGTGATCGCCGCGCTGGCGGTGCCCGGCAGCGGCAGCCGGTCCGGCGCTGGGATCTGGGTGTCCGGTTTCTTGCCCGCCTTCAGCGCGGCGGCGGAGACGACCACCTTGAACACCGACCCCGGAGGATAGAGCTGGTTGAAAGCGCGGTTGAGCATCGGCTGCGCCGGGTCCTTGCTCAGCTTCTGATAGGCAGCCTCGATCTTGTCCGGATCGTGCGAGCTCAGCAGGCTCGGGTCGTAGGACGGGAAACTCACCGCGGCCAGGATCGCGCCGGTGGACGGGTCCAGGGCGACGACCGCGCCCTTCTGCTTGGCCATCGCCTTGTAGGCGGCTTCCTGAGCCGCGGCATTGATCGTCAACTCGACGTTGCCGCCGCGCGGGTCCCGACCGGTGAGCAGATCGGTGATCCGATTGCCGAACAGCCGGTCGTCGCTGCCGGAGAGCACCTTGTCCCCCACCGATTCCAGCGCGCTGTCGCCGTAGTACAGCGAGTAGTAGCCCGTCAGGGGCGCATACACCGGGCCACCGGGATATTTGCGCAAGTACTTCAGCCGGTCGCTGGTGGCCACCGACTGCGCGATCGGCTTGCCCTGCACGATGATCGAGCCGCGCTGCCGCGAGTACTCGTCCAGCAGCACCCGCCGGTTGGCCGGGTCGCTGCGGTACGCATCGGACTTCACGACCTGCACCCAGTTCAGGTTGACCACCAGCGCGAGCAGCAGCACGCCGACGGCCAGGGCTACCCGCCGAATGGGCCGGTTCACGCCGGCACGTCCGCCACTCGAGCCGCCGCTTCCGGCGGCCGGGCGTCCCGACGGGCCGGGCGCCGACCAGCGTCGGACACGCGCACCAGCAGTGCCAACAGGGCGTAGTTCGCCACGAGTGAGGAGCCTCCGTAGGAAAGGAAAGGTGTGGTGAGTCCGGTCTCCGGCAACAACCGGGTTGCGCCGGCCACCACGATGAACAGCTGCAGTCCGATCGACACGGAGAGCCCGGTCGCCAGCAACTTGCCGAACGAGTCACGGACCAGCAGCGACGCGCTCAGCCCGCGGAAGATGAGCAACCCGTACACGGCGAGCAGCGCGACCAGTCCGAACAGGCCGATCTCCTCGCCGAACGCCGAGATGATGAAGTCACTCTTCACCACCGGCACGATCTCCGGCCGGCCGCCGCCGAGCCCGGTGCCGAACATCCCTCCGGTGCCCAGTCCGAACAGAGACTGGGTGAGCTGGTAGCCGATCCCGGTCTTGTAGTCGAACGCGTGCAGCCACACGGTGACCCGGGTCTGCAGATTCGTGAAGAGCCGGTAGGAGAGCAGCACACCGCCGGAGAACATCAGCAGGCCGATGATGACCCAGCTGACCCGCTCGGTCGACACGTACACCAGCACCAGGAACACGCCGAAGAACATCAGTGCGGTACCCAGGTCGTGACCGCGCACCAGCACCACGATGCTGAGCAGCCAGGCAACCAGCAGCGGGCCCAGGTCACGGCCGCGCGGCAGCTCCAGGCCGAGCACCCGGCGACCGGCCAGCGACAGCACGTCGCGCTTGGCGACGAGGTACGCGGAGGCAAAGATGATCATCGCCAGCTTGGCGAACTCGCCGGGCTGGAGGGAGAACCCGGCCACCCGGATCCAGATCCGGGCGCCATTCACCTCCGAGAATCTGGCCGGCAGCACGACCGGCAACGCCAGGAAGAACAGCCCGGCAAGGGCGACGGTGTAGGCGAAGCGGGCGAGCACCCGGTAGTCGCGCACCACCAGCAGCACGCCGATGAAGATGCCCAGCCCGATCGCGGTCCACAGCATCTGGGTGGGCGCCGACGGGCCGTCGTAGGCCGGGCCACCTTCGGCCGCCTGCTGTTTCAGGCCCAAGTCCAACCGGTGGATCATCACCAGGCCCAGCCCGTTCAACAGCACGACGCATGGGACCAGCACCGGGTCGGCATACCTTGCGAAGCGCCACACGGCGAGGTGGGTGATCAGCGCCAGCACCAGCGCGACGCCACCGTAGGTCAGGACGTGCGAGCTGATCCTGCCGTCCCGGGTGGACTCGACGATGGCTTCCGCCGCGGTGATGATGAGCACCGCGCCGACCAGCAACAGCAGTTCCGATCGACGTCCGGTCCGGGTCGGTACGGCGACCTGCTGGTCCGCGTCCGGGTCGCTCATCGCGGCGGCCGGCAATCGACGCCGGGTTGCGGCGTGCTCGTCGGAGTGTTCGGCGTCGTGCCGGCCGATGCGGTGCCGGCCGAGCTCGTACCGGTCGCCGGACCGGTTCGCGGCGTGGTCTTCGCAGTGGTCGCCCGGGTGGTCGGGGTGGTCGTCGGCGGTGCGGTAGTCGAACCGGATGACTGGCCGGCCGGCTGGCACACCGGCAGCTGCCGGCCGCGGAGCCGGCGGATGATGGCGTCGGCGTCGTCCCGGCTGCTGGCAGTGATGCCGGACTCGACCTGGTCGCGAGCGGCTTGGGTCAGGTCGGTGACGTGCAGCGAACTGCGCTCCACGACCCGGTAGATGTGCATCGGCCCGACCGACGTGTTCACTCCGCGGAAGACGGCCACCAGGGAGCCCTTGCGACCGACGAAGTACTGGGTCTGGGTCCAGATGTAGGTGCCGACCACCGCCGCGGCGAGCAGCACCAGGATGAGCACCGGGATCGCCCAGGTGTGCAGCCGGGACGAGCGCTTCGTGCCGTGCCGCAGCGACGGTCGATGAGGGCGATCCAGTCCGGCGGCCCGGCCGGCCGGACTGTCGTCGTCGGCGCTCTGGTCGTCGAGATCGACGACCGCGCCGGCCACCACCGGCACGTCGTCGCCACCGGTTGCCGCGTCGACCACGTCGGCGACGATGACCGTCACGTTGTCCGGGCCGCCACCGCGCAGCGCCAGCGCGACCAGCCGATCGGCGCAATCCTGGGCGTCGCCGGTGGCCAGCTCCTCGAGCAAGGTCTCCGCCCGCACCACGTCGGACAAGCCGTCGGAGCACAGCAGGTAACGGTCGCCCTCACGGGCTTCGCGTATCGACACGTCCGGCTCGACGTCGGCGCCGTTCAACGCGCGCAGGATCACCGACTTGCGCGGATGATGGTTGGCTTCCTCGGCGGTGAGCCGACCCGCGTCCACCAGGGATTGCACGTAGGTGTCGTCGTGCGTTATCTGGCTGAGCGCGCCACCGCGCAGCATGTACGCGCGCGAGTCGCCGACATGCACGAGCCCGACCTTCGCGCCGGCGAAGCGCAACGCGGTCAGGGTGGTGCCCATGCCCTCGAGTTCCGGGTGCGCGGCCACGGCGGAAGCGAGCGTCTCGTTGGCCGACTTCACCGCCTCGCGCAAGGTGGTGATCAGGTCGTCGAGCTGGCGGTCGTCGTCGAGATACTCCACCTCGCCGATCACCATCTTGCTGGCTACTTCACCGCCGGCGTGCCCGCCCATCCCGTCGGCCAAGGCGAGCAACCGCGGACCGGCGTACACCGAGTCCTCGTTGTTTCCTCGCACCAGCCCTTGGTCGGAGCGCACCGCATAGCGCAGCGCGAGACTCATGGCCCCGGCTCCGCGCTCATTGCCCCGGCTCCGCAGGCGTCGCCGGATGCGCGTGCCTGGACCTACGGTCGGCACGACCCGGCTGGGAGTCTGCTGCGGTCATCGCAGTTCCAGCACCGTCTGGCCGATGCGCACCGGCACGCCCGGCTCGAGCGGCACCGGCCCGGTCAACCGCATCTGGCCGAGGTAGGTGCCGTTCGTCGAACCGAGGTCGTCGACGTACCAGAGATTGTCCTGCTGACTGATCCGGGCATGCCGGGTGCTGACGTAGTCGTCGGAGAGCACCAGAGTGGAATCGTCGGCGCGGCCGATCAGTACCGGCGCGCCGGACAGCGGGATGCGGGTACCGGCCAGGTTGCCTTCGGTGACCACCAGGTAGCGCGGGGCGACGCGGGGTTGGTTGGTGGCCGGCGCGGCCCGGCGACGCCGTGCCGGTGGCGGCAGCGCGACCCGGTTCTGCCCGGCCGAGCGAAGATCAGAACGCACGACGCGGACGGCACCGTAGACGAACAGCCAGAGCAGCACCAGGAATGCGAATCGCATCACCTGGATGGCCAGCGGGGAGTTCACGCTGCTAGTCCACCGTGTTGATCATCGGACTTCCTGTTGGAAGACCAACCGGCTGTGCCCGACCCGCAACACGTCACCGTGCTGCAATTGATGGCTACCGACGAAGTGGCCGTTCACGGACGTGCCGTTCGTGGACCCGAGGTCGTAGGCCACGGCGTGCTGGCCGTCGAACTGGACGTCGACGTGCCGCCGGGACACACCCTGGTCGAGCAGCTGCAGGTCGCAGTCATGGCCACGGCCGAGCAGGTTGCTGCCTTGACGCAGCGCAAGGTGTTGGTCGGTGCCGTCCACCACGAGCCAGGCGTGCAGTTGCTGGGGGCGCGGCGGAGGTGGCGGCTGGTAAGGCGGCGGCGCACTCTGCGTCGGCGCCCCGCCGAACTGGGTCGGCGGCGGCGGGTACGGCGGAGCGCCCATGCCGACCGGCGGTGCCGGAGCCGCAGCGCCGAAGCCTTGGCCGTACGGGTCGCCACCCTGCTCATAAGGGTTCGCGCCTTGCGGGGGTCCGTAACCGGGGCCCTGCCCGTACGGGTCCGCTGACGGCGCCGGACCGGCCGGGTCCGGGTAACCCTGGTGCTGCGGGTAGGCGTTCGGGTTGAACGGATGCTGGTAGTCACCGGGGGCAGAGCCTTCGACCGCGGGAAGGGACAACGAGTCGTACGGCCGCCGACGCGGTGGCGCCTCGGACTCCATCCGGGACGCGATACCGAAGACTCCGGTGTGCAGCGTCTCGTCGCGATGCAGGTAGACCTCGATGTCGCCGACCGTCGTCCAGCCGTTCTGATCCAGGCTTTCCTGGACGAGCTCGGCCAGCGAGTTCGTCAGCTGCACCTCCCACGGCGTCAACCGGTCGTAGTCGGTAGCGGCCAAGCTGACGCGATAGCGGTTCGGCGCGAAGACCTTGCCGTTGCCCATCACCGCACGCTTGTCCGAGGCCTCGCGCTGCAGCGCGTTGCCGATCTCGACTGGCTCGACCTGGCCCTTGAATACCCGGGCGAAGGCTGATCCGACCACCGACTCCAGTCGGCGCTCGAATCGTTGCGCCAGGCTCACCAATGCTCCTTCCAACGCGATCGACGCTCCGGTGCCTACCCGCGATCGGAGGCAGCAGTCATCGGCATGGTGGTTTCCACGCAGCCATGATGGTACTGGCGCAGCCTCGGGATCCCGTATTTGCCGTGTTCGCGGCGTGCTAGCCTGCGATGTCGCCGCGCACGGTGCGGCCGGGGCAAGTGGCGGAATGGCAGACGCGCACGGTTCAGGTCCGTGTGTCCGAAAGGACGTGGGGGTTCAACTCCCCCCTTGCCCACTTTTTGTTACTTGTAGTACTGGACGAGACAGAACTCGTGCCCTTCCGGGTCCTGCATGATCGTGACGACCCCTTCGTCGTAGTCGTGCCGCACACCGGTCCACCGTCCGCCCAGCGCCTCGACCTGCGCACGTCCGGCGCCGATGTCATCGACCTGGACATCAAGGTGCAGGCGCACCTTCGTGCTCTTGGGCTCTGGAACAGCCTGGAAGGTGAGTCGGGGTTGGTCGTCGAGGCGCGAGCCGACCGTCGCCCATCCAGGGTCGTCGTGCTCGTCCGAAACAGCCCTGTCCAGCAGCACGCTCCAGAAGGCCGCCAGGCGTGCCGGGTCGACGCAATCGATGGTGAGCCCCATCCAACGGTTTGGCATAGCGGCCACCCTTTCATCACGCCGCGACTCGCCGGCGCGGATCCGCTACCGCTGAGCAACCGAGGTCCGGCCGCCGTTCCTGTGCCAGGGTGATCGGGTGCCCGCTGCCGCGAGAACCGTCACCGTGTTCACGCTGGGCGGCACGATTGCCGCGCTGAGCGGCGACGCCGCGGGTCGGCTGGGCGGTGCCGAGCTGCTCGCCGGCATCGCTCTGGCGCCGGACATCGATGTACGGGTGTGCGACTTCCGGACCCTGCCCAGCGGATCGCTGGCCTTCGACGACCTGGCCGAGCTGTCCGCGCAGATCGGCGAGGCGACTGCCTCCGGCTCGGGCGCGGTGGTTGTGCAGGGCACGGACACCATCGAGGAGACCGCCTTCTTGCTCGATCTGCTCTGCCGGGCGCAGCGCCCGATCGTGGTCACCGGTGCGATGCGGCGCCCGGACCAGCCGGGCCCGGACGGGCCGGCCAACCTCGCGGCGGCCATCGCGGTAGCCGCGAGCGGCGAATGCCGTGGGCTCGGCGTGGTGGTCGTACTCGCCGACGAGATCCACGCGGCGCGGTTCGTCCGCAAGGCGCACAGCACGTCCGTCACCACATTCACGTCGGCGCCGGTGGGCCCGCTCGGCCAGGTCGTCGAAGGCCGGCCGCGGATTCTGCTGCGTCCGGCGCATCCCATGCTTGCCCAGCCGCTCCGGTTGACGAAATCGGTGCGCGTCGGGCTCGTCGTGCTCTCGCTGGACGATCGCGGCGAGCTGCTCGACGCGGTCGACGAGCGCTTCGACGGGGTGGTGGTCGCCGGCTTCGGCGCCGGGCACGTCCCCACCTGGCTGGTCGAACCACTCGCCGAGCTCGCGACCCGGCGGCCGGTGGTGCTGGCCTCCCGCACCGGCTCGGGACCGATGCTCAGCCAGACCTACCGCGGCCCAGGGTCAGAAAGTGACCTGCTGGGCCGCGGCTTGCTCTCCGCCGGATTCCTCGCCGCACCAAAAGCGCGCGTTCTCCTGCACGCCCTGCTCGCCGACGGCGCCGAGCACCGGCGCATCGTTGAGACGTTCGCCGCGATGGGGTGACGGATGAACCGGCTCAGCGGGCAGTGGCGCGGCGGTACTGCCAGTTGGCCAGCGGGACGAAGACCAGCAGCACACCCGCCGCCCAGATCAGCGTGTAAACACTGGAATGGTTCAGCGCCCATCCCTCCGGGTGCGGCGTTCCTGCCGGGATGTTGCCGAACAGCGATCGGGCCGCCTGCGTGACCGTGGAAACCGGATTCCACTCGGCAAAGGAGCGCAGCGGGCCGGGCATCGTGTCGAGCGGGACGAATGTGTTCGCCACGAACGTGAGCGGGAAGATGATCACGAACGCGGCGTTGTTCACGACCTCAGGACTGGGCACCAGCATGCCGACCCAGGCCATCACCCAGGAGATCGCGTAGGCGAACACCAGCAGGACGAGGAACCCGCCGATCGCGTCGAGCAGCGAAGTGCGGATCCGCCAGCCGACCAGCAGCCCGGTCAGCGACATGACGATCAGCACGATCACGTTGTTCATCACGTCGGACAGGGTGCGGCCGGTGAGCACCGCAGACGGCGACATCGGCAACGACCGGAACCGGTCGATGATCCCCTTCTTGACGTCGTCGGCGAGGCCGGCGCCGGTGATCGTCGCGCCGAAGACGACTGTCTGCGCGAAGATGCCGGCGATCAGGAATTCGCGATAGCCCTTCGCGCCGCCGCTGCCGTTGATCGCGCCGCCGAAGACGTAGGCGAACAGCAACACGAACATGATCGGTGAGATGGTGGTGAACACCAGCAGGTCGGGGACCCGCTTGATCTTGATGAGGTTTCGTTTGGCGACGATCAAGCCGTCGGATACCGCTGTTGCGACGCTCACGACGCCCTACCTTCTTCCGCGTTGTCGGCTGCGCCGGCTTCGGCGACATGCCCGGTCAGGCTGAGGAACGCGTCGTCCAGCGTCGGCCGACGCAACCCCACGTCGTCCAGCGGTATCGACTCGGCGTCCAGCCTGCGTAACGCCTCGGTGAGCACCTTCGCGCCGCCGGAGACCGGCATCTTCAGCGAGCGACGCCCTTCCTCCACCACGACTTTGCCGATGCCGATCGGCTCGAGCACCTGCTGCGCGGCGACGAGCTGGTTGGCGTCGGTCAGGGTGATCTCGATCCGCTCACCGCCGACCTGTGCCTTGAGCTCGTCGGACGTGCCTGTCGCGATCACCTTGCCGTGGTCGATGACGACGATGTCGTCGGCGAGCAGGTCGGCCTCCTCGAGGTACTGCGTGGTCAGCAGCAACGAGGTGCCGCCGGCCACGAGGCTCTGGATGACCTCCCACATGTCCGTGCGGCTACGCGGATCGAGGCCGGTCGTCGGCTCGTCGAGGAAGAGCACCGGCGGCTCGGCGACCAGCGCACCGGCGAGGTCGAGCCGGCGGCGCATTCCGCCGGAGTACGTCTTCACCGGGCGGTCGGCGGCGTCGTCCAGCCGGAACTGGGTGAGCAATTCGCGGGCCCGGCGCCTCGATGCCGCCCGGCCCAGGTGGTAGAGCCGGCCGACCATGTCGAGGTTCTCGTACCCGGTCAGGTATTCGTCCACTGCCGCGTACTGGCCGGAGAGGCCGATCTTGCCCCGCACCCGGGCCGGGTGAGCCAACACGTCGATGCCGGCCACCTCCGCCGTGCCCGCGTCCGGCCGGATCAGCGTGGTGAGGATGCGCACCGCGGTCGTCTTGCCGGCACCGTTCGGACCGAGCAGACCGAGCACGGTGCCCTCGGGCACGGCCAAGTCGATCCCGTCCAAGGCCTTGACCTTGCCGTAGTGCTTGACGAGCCCTTCGGCGATGACCGCATTGGTCACGTCTCTGCTCCTTCTCGCGTTATATCGCGTTTTAGTAGACGCGATATAACGCGACCTCAGGCCTGGTTGTCAAGCCGGTCGGGAGCGAGACTGACACATCCTCCGGACAACGCGTGCTGAATTACCTCTCAGCGAACACGCGACGGAAACCCGTGGCGCTGCGAAGGTCGCCCCCGGCGAAGGTGCGCTGTGGAGCCCGGTGTCAGAAGGGGGGCGGGTCCGGGTCGTCGGCCACGGGTTGGCTCAAGGCAGCGCGCGGCCGGCGCGGTCCGTGCCGGTCGGCGGTCTCGGGTTCGACGGTGGTCGGTAGCGGCGGAGGTTGGGTGCGGTAGGTGTGGCCGGTGGGGCTGGTCCAGAGGGTGGATCCGTCGGGTTGTCGTTGCGGTTGCCAGTGGGCGAGGTGTTTGCAGCGGTGATGCCGCCGGCATAAGGGGTGCAGGTTGCCTTCGCAGGTGGGTCCGCCGTCTTTGGCGGCGGTGAGGTGGTCCAGGTCGCAGGCGACGGCGGGGCGGGTGCAGGAGGCGAAGGTGCAGGTGCGGTCGCGGGCGATGATGAACGCCGCCAACCGGGCCGGCGGCCGATACGTCCTCCCTCCGTAGTCCAGCAGCCGACCCGA
The DNA here is from genome assembly GCA_963703085.1 of uncultured Actinomycetota bacterium. Taxonomy (GTDB): domain Bacteria; phylum Actinomycetota; class Actinomycetes; order Mycobacteriales; family Jatrophihabitantaceae; genus DATAEG01. The sequence goes on from OY969789.1 coordinate 1,735,149, forward strand.
GTCGTCGGTGAGCAACCGCCGCCACGTGCCGGTGTCGTCTTTCGCGATGCGTCGGGCCATCGCCGCGGGGATCGGGCCGTACCCGGCCAACTCACCCGGTTGTTCATCCAGGCCGAGCAGGGTGGAGGCGGCGACGGTGAGCTGCACCGCCGGCCGCGCCGCCATGCCGACGCGTCAGCGCCGGGTCGGCCAGGGCGGAGTCGGCCAGGGTGACCAACGCATCCGCCCGACGCTGATCCGCCGACCGGCTGTCCCCGCCGTTGCCGAAGATGGTCTCTGCGGCGATCGCGTCGATCGCGGTCAGCACCGTGGCCGCCCCGTCGGCCGGCAGGTAGGCCCAGAGCTGCGCCATGCCGTGCAGGTCGGGGGTGAGCACCACCCGCCGCTGCTCCACCGCGTCGGCATGCCGCTCCTGCTCACCCGCCGGGTCCAACGCCAGCACCGCCCGCGCCACCGACGCGCGGAACTGCGCCACGGTCTGCTCGGAGGCCTTGTCGAGGACCCGTTCTTCTACCGCGCGGGCGATCGCAGGATTGAGGGGCATGACGGCGGAGGCGAGTAGCTCGGCGTGCCGGGCGGTGATGTCCCCGGCCCGCAACGCCGCCAGCGTCTTCCGCAGCGTGGTGGTGAGGATCTCGGCGCGGTGCACGTGGGTGGCGGCGGTGGCCGGGGCGATGCGCAGTACCGCGGCGATCTCCTGGACCGACCACTTCTCATTGCTCGGATCATCCCGGGAGATGGCTGCGAGTAGTTCGATCTGCCGGGCCGCGTCGAACCCGGCTTGCCGGCGCAGCACCACCAGCAGATCGACTCGACCGATATCCGACAGACTCGAGAGTTTCGCGAACTGGGCGGCGTGCACCGAGTCCGGGCTCGGCGCCAGCTCGGCCAGTGCGGCGATTGAGTCGTCGGGGAGGGTCAGCACATCGATCGGCGACGGCACATACCCCTCGCCACTAGTGCTGTTGTCCCCGTTGTTCATGACCCAATTCTAGGTCGAGGCACCGACAATTTCGGGCTATCCACAGACCCAATCGTAAAGGGATTCCCCTTACTCGCATAGGGCGAAACGGCGAGCCGTCGGAGCGAGGCGAGGACGGCCGTAGACCAGAGCGAAACCGCACTCGACAGCGCAACCCACGAACCCCGCATCCGTCGCTGCCGTAGTAAACCCAGCTCCCCGAGAACTGCACCCGACAACGCAACCCACAAGCCACGCACCCCGTCGCTGCTCGTAGTGAACCCAGCTCCCCGAGAACCGCCACCGACAGAACCGCGCTGGAACCGCACCCAACACCCCGGCGGTTAGGCTGACGCGCCACTTGCCTCCGGCTGGATCGGGATGAGATGACCGCTTTGGTGGAGCCCACCACTCCGGTCTCCCGCGGGTGGACACTGCGATTCAGCCTGCTGTGGTTCGGCTTCTGGATGGCGCAACTGGCGCCCATCCAACTGGTCATTCCCAATCAGCTCGACGTGATCGATCATGCCCACAAGGTCCGTGACTTCGGGCTGATCAGCGGGCTGACCGGGATCGCTGCGCTGATTACGCTGCCGCTGTTCGGTGCGTTGTGCGATCGAACCAAGGCGCGGTTCGGCCGCCGCCGGGTGTGGATGGTGGCCGGCGTCGCGGTGTACGCGGTCGGTCTGCTCGGCACCGGAATCCAGCACACCTGGATCGGCATCGGGCTGGCCTTCCTCGTGGCATCGCTCGGCGTCAACATGGCCACGGCAGGCCTGACCGCGGCCATCGCGGACGAGGTGCCCGACCACCAGCGCGGCATGATCTCCGGCGCGATCTACGGCCCGCAGGCGATCGGCATCCTGGTCGGCCTGGTGGTGCTCACCGTCATCGACAACAACGGTGCGATCGCGTACACCTTCCTCGCCCTGGCGATGGTGGGCTGCGCGGTGCCGTTCATCAGGCGCTACCGCGACATCGCGACAACCCAAGCCGCCCCGCCGCTGTCGCTGCGCTCCATCGCCACGGGCATGTGGATCAGCCCGCGGGACAACCCCGACTTCGCCTGGGCGTTCGCGGCCCGGCTGCTGGTCAACCTCGGCAACGCACTGGGCACCACGTACCTGCTGTACTTCCTGCAGGACTACCTCAAGGTGGACGACCCGGACGGCAGCCTGGTCATCCTCTCGCTCATCTACCTTGTCTTCACTCTCGCCGCGACCTACCTCGGCGGCATCGCATCGGACCGGTCCGGCCGGCGCCGCATCTTCGTCGGCGTGGCGTCGGTCTTGCAGGCCGTCGCATGCGTGGGGCTGACGGTGTACCCGACGTTCGGCACTGCGCTGGTCGGCGCAGCGTTCCTGGGTGCCGGGTACGGCGCGTTCATGTCCGTCGACCAGGCACTCATCACCGCCGTGCTGCCGGATGCCGCCTCCCGGGCCAAGGACCTCGGGGTGATGAACGTGGGCTCGGTCGGCCCGCAGGCACTCGCCCCGCTGATCGCCAGCCTGGTGATCGGCACCCTGGGTGGTTACCGGGTGCTGTTCGGCGCCGCCGGGCTGGCCACCCTGCTCGGCGCGGCAATGGTCCGGCAGATCCGGTCAGTGCGCTGAGCGCTGCACCAGGCCGCGGTGCGCCGCCTGCACGCCGGCCTGGAAACGAGTACGCACACCGAGGCCGGCCAGCAGCGCCGCGTTGCGCCTACCCAGCGTCCGGGTGCTGATGCCCAGCTCGCGAGCGATCGCCTCGTCCTTCATCCCGGTGCCGAGCAGGGCAAGCAGATCGGCATCGATGACGTCGTCGGGCGCGGCATCCACGGAATAGGTGAGCAGTGGTACGGACTGCTGCCACAACAGCTCGAACAGGGCCACCAGCGATCGAACCACGGTCGGCGCGCGCACCAGCAGGGCCGATCCGATCACCTCGTCCACGGCCAGCGGCAGCAGCGCGACCGACCGGTCGGCAATGGCCAGCTTCATCGGGACGTCGGCGTGCACCCGCGCCTCCTCGCCCTGTTGCACCGACGCACGCGCCTGGTCGACGGCGCCGGGCAACTCGAACGCCTCCGTGGCGTAGATCCCGCGGACCGCCACGCCTCGATCCAGCACCTGGCGCTCCGGCACGTTCTGCTCGACCACCGCCTGGGCGTAGGGCGGCCGATCCAGCACCAACATCTCGGTCGACACCGACTGGGTCAGCTGGATGAACCGGGCCGCAACGGCCGGTCGTCCGACCACGACCTCGATCAATTCGTCCGGGCTGGTGCGCAACTCGTGCGGCTGCTCGGCCGCCAGCCGTAACGCTGCAGCCTGGGCGGCGGCGAACTCCTCGGTGCGCCGCGAGATGAGGGCCGGCACCGCGACTTCGGGCCGGACGGCCACCAGGCCCTCGTCCGGGCCGACGACCCGGGCCAGGAAGCCCAGATCCTCCAACACGCTCACGATCTCCGCGATCGCGCGGACGCGTCGGCCGATCGCGCGGGCCAGCTCGGCAGGCGTGCATCTGCCGACCCTCAGCACGGCGAGGTAGGCGGCCTCCTCATCGGCGGTCACACCTAACGACTCGAACAACCTGACTCCTCTCTCGACGGTTATCACCGGTTCCCCTGACCGGCACCGGACATGGCATGTATATGTCAGCGCCGCTACTGGATTCCGCATCAGTGCACAGCTAGGAACGACACATGCCGATCCCCCCACGTCGCGCGGCGCTGCTCGCAGCACTGTCCACCGTCCTCACTGCGACGTGTGTCGCTGCCCCGTCTGCCGCGGCCGCTCCGGCGAAGTGGCGCGCGCCGCATTGCCTGAGCGTGTCCGGCGACGGCGCGGTCACCTTCACCCCGGACGACGGCAGGTCGGTCGCCGCTACCAGCACCAAGTTGGCACCGGTCGCGTATGCGCGGGTGACCGCACTGCCCCGCGCGAACACCCTCCTGGCAACGAACAAACGCCACATCGAACGCTCTACCGACGCGGGCTGCTCCTGGACGGTTGTCGGCACCACCGATGACGACCTGACGTTCTACAAGCTCGCTGCCGGTGCGGGTTCGGTGGGCTACGCGTACGGAGTCCACGCGCCGACGATCTACCGGGTCGACGGTGACGCGGTCGCCCGCCGCACCGGCCCGGTGCCCGGCGACGGCATGGTCGGTCTGGCCGCCTCGCCGACCGACTCGAACGAGGTGCGAGCGGTCGCCGAGGACGGTCAGGTCTACGCCTCCGGCAACGGCGCGCGGAGCTGGCGGAAGGTGGGGTTGCCGCCGGTCGCCGGGTTGTACAGCTATACCGCCGTGATGGACCCGCACAACCTCGACCACATCATCGTGGGCACGCTCGGCAGCGCGGCGTTCACCACATTCGACGGCGGGCGATCGTGGCTGCACGCCACCGGCATCGGCACCGGCCCACGGGCGAACGTGTTCACCGCGGCGATCTCGGCCGCCGACCCGCAGACAGTGTGGGCGGAAGGTTACGACTCAGCACAGAGCACTGATGCGGCCCGGACGATCTGGCGCTCGTCCGACGGCGGGCGCACGTTCCACCCGGTGCTGAACGGATTGCAGGCGACGTTGATCAACGGCACCGAACTGTTCCCGCATCCGAAGAACCCCGACCTGCTGTACTTCTCCTTCGGCACCTGGGTGGCTGCGTACGGGACGGACCTCTTCCGCTACAACGCACGCACCGACACTGTCACGGCAGCGCACAACAGCTACGACGGCGTGAACAGCATCGTGTTCAACCCGGCCGACCCGCATTTCATCTACCTCGGGCTGACCGCGGTGCGCTGAGCTCGGGCCGGACCCGCGGTCAGAGAAAGGTCTTTCCCTCCCCGCGGTAGGTCGGGAACGAGTCGACCACCCGGTCCTCTTCGACGACGTGCAAAGCGTCGAGGTGCTCGCACAGTTCACCGGCCTTCGCGTGCCGCAGCCATACCCGGTCGCCGATGCGCAGGCCGTCGGCGGCGGCACCGGTGAGCGGCGTCTGCACCTCGCCGGCCCCTTCCCCGCGGAGTAGCCGCAGCCCGGCGGGGTACGTCGGTACCGGCTGGCGGTCGGTGCCGACCGGGCCGGAGGCGATCCAGCCCCCGCCGGTGACGGTGACCACGCCCGGCGCCGGGCGGCGGGCGACCGACAAGGCGAAGAGCGCCGCCGGCTCAGCGCGGAAGGACCGGTACTGGTCGAACAGTCCCGGCGCGTAAAGACCGGACCCGGCCGCGACCTCGGTCACCGCCGACTCCGCAGCCGTGGTCTCGAGACTGCCGGTGCCGCCCCCGTTGACGAATTCCAGCGGGGCGATCGCGGACACCGCAGCCACGACCGCGGCGCGCCGCTCCGCGAGTTCGGGAATGGACCGATGCTTGATGAGCCGGATGGCGCCGCTGCGCATCGGGTTGCGTGCTACCACGTCGCCGAGCCCGGCGACCTGGCCTTCGTAACCCATCACTCCGACCAGGCGGTAACCGGGCCTGGCGAGCAGTACCCGGGCCAGTTCGGCAGCGTCGGCCGGGTCGTGCACCGGGGAGCGTCGCGGCCCGATGTGCACCCGCCCACCCAACGCCCGCAGCGACGCGTCGACCTCGATGCAGACCCGGAATTCGGGGCGGTGCTGAGGAGGCACCACCGCGTCGATGAAGTCGAGCTGTTCAACGCTGTCCACCATCAGCGTGATCCGCGCGGCGGCAGCTGCATCGGCGGCCAAGCCGCGGAACGCGCCCCGCTCGACGGACGGATAGGCCACCAGCACGTCGTCGAACTCGTCGGCCAACCAGAGCGCCTCGCCCAGCGTGTATCCGAGGATCCCGGCGTACCCGTCCATGCCGAGCACCTCACGCAGTACGGCGCGGCAGCGCACCGACTTGCTGGCCACTCTGATCGGCTTGCCGGCTGCGCGGCGCACCATGTCCGCAGCGTTACGACGCAACGCGTCGCGATCAAGCACGCCTAGCGGGGTGTCCAACCCGGCAGTCGCCGCGTCGAGCCGTTCCCGTTGGCCAGGCATTTGCAGTGAGCATATGGCCCGGGGGGTTACGGGAGCACGGCGCTAGCCTTGGCTCGATGCCGAGCCGACCTTGGACGACGCGTGGCCGGGACGACGCTGCCCGGACGACGGGTTGGACGAACTGGGCCGGCAATCAGCACGCCGCGCAGGTGCACGTTGCCGCACCGCGAAGCACCGAGGAACTCACCGCCGCGGTGCGCCGGGCAGCGGAGCGCGGCGGGCGGGTCAAGGCCGTCGGCGCCGGTCATTCGTTCACCGGCATCGGGCTGCCCGACGACGTGCAGCTGCGGCTGGATCACCTCGCCGGACTGGTCCGGCTCGATCGCGGTACCGGGCTGGTCACCGTGCAGGCCGGCATGCCGTTGCATCGACTGAACCGCCTGCTCGCCGAGGCGGGGCTCGGCCTGACCAATCTCGGCGACATCGACCGGCAGACCATCGCCGGTGCGGTGTCGACCGGTACGCACGGCACCGGCGCCCGGTTCGGCGGGCTGGCAACTCAACTGCGCGGGCTGGAGCTGGTGCTCGCCGACGGTTCGGTGCTCTCGGCCTCGGCCGACGAGAACGCCGACGTGTTCGCCGCGGCACGAGTCGGGCTCGGCGCCCTCGGCGTGCTGTCCACCGTCACCCTGCAGGCCGAGCCACTGTTCGCGATGCGGGCGCAGGAAGGTCCGATGGGACTGAGCGATGTCCTCGCACAATTCGACGAACTGGCCGCCAGCACCGACCACGTCGAGTTCTACTGGTTCCCGCACACCGAACGCACCCTGGTCAAGCGCAACGCCCGGCTGCCGTGGAGCGACGACGTGCGCAGTCCGTCCCGACTGTCGAGCTGGTGGAACGACGAGCTGATGAACAACGTCGCCTTCGGCGCCGCGATCGGGCTCGGTAAGCGGGCGCCCCGCGCCGTACCGCGGATCAACTCCGTGGTGACCCGGTTGCTCGGCGAGCGCACCTTCACCGATGTCTCGCATCGGGTGTTCACCACACCGCGGCGGGTTCGGTTCGTCGAGATGGAGTACGCGGTACCCCGGTCCGAGCTGACCGAGCTGGTGCGCGCCATCAAGCAGACGATCGAGACGCGCGGCTGGCCGATCGCTTTCCCGATCGAGGTGCGGGTCGCGGCCGGCGACGACATCGCGCTGTCCACCGCGTCCGGTCGGGATTCCGGCTACGTCGCCGTCCACGTGCCGGCCGGGCAGGAGCACGAGACCTACTTCCGTGCGGTCGAACACCTCGCCGGTGCGGTAGGGGGCCGGCCGCACTGGGGCAAGCTGCACTACCTCGACGCCGCGACGCTGCGGGAGCGGTACCCGCGCTTCGACGAGTTCGTCGCGCTACGCGATCGCCTCGACCCGAACGGGCTGTTCAGCAACAGCTACCTCGATCGAGTCCTCGGCCCGGCACGATAGCCGGGCTCATCGGCCAGGCTCGCTCAGGCCGGTGGCTGGCCGGCGGCGAAGTACTCGACGAGGTCGGGGTCGAGCGCAGCGATGCTGACCGGCTGCGAGCCGGACCGCAGTGATGCCGTGGCCGCGGCGCCGGCGGCCACCGCCTCGCGGGCCGCCACCGGCGAGGCGTCCGTCAGCCCGCCTGCGGTGATGAACCGAAGAAACTCAGCAACCAGCGCCGCGTCCGCGCCGCCGTGCGTCCCGTCGACCGACGCGACCGGGACGAGCAGGTCGGCATCGTCGCGATAGCCCGAGCGACGCTGGTTCCACACCTTGATGCTCGCGGCTCCCTCGCCGACGGCATCACCGAAATTCTCGATGCGGCCGGCGTCGCCGATCACCGTGTAGTTGCGCCAGTAGTCCGGCGTGAAATGGCATTGCTGGTAACTGGCCAGCACCCCGTTGTCCAGCCGGCTGATCATCATGCTGATGTCCTCGACGTCCACCACCGGATTGAGGCGATCGAGCCGGCCCGGCGGCCACTGCTCGGGGTCGTACCAGTCGGCCATCAGCGCCGGGAACGGCTCGTCGGTAGTACGGCGGCGGGCCGGGTCGCCGAAGACCATGAGATCACCCATCGCCACGACCTCGCGGGACGAGCCGCCGGCCAGCCAGTGGATGACATCCAGGTCATGGGCGCCCTTCTGCAGCAACAACCCGACGCGTCTTGCGCCGGTCGGCATGCCAGTCCCGGAAGTAGAAGTCGCCGCCGTGCCCGACGAAGTGCCGGCACCACACCGACTTCACCGCTCCGATAGCGCCGTCCTCGATCAAAGCGCGCATGGCGCGCAGCATCGGCAGATGCCGCAGGTTGTGTCCGACGTAAAGCTTCGCGCGACTGTCTCGGGCCGCCGCCAGCACCGCGTCGCAGTCCTCCGTCGACAGGGCGAGCGGCTTCTCGACGAACACCGCTGTACCCGCACGCAGGAAGTCCAGCGCCTGCGCCGCATGCAGATGGTCCGGAGTGAAGAGCATGACCGCGTCCAGCCCGGCGTCCAGCAGGGCGCGGTGGTCGTCGCGCAGGGCGACTGCGCCGAACAGCTCGGTGGCATAACGCTTCCCGGCCGCGGAGGGATCAGCACAAGCGACCACCCGCGCACCCGAGTCGCCGCCGTGGGCATGCGTCGCGAGCACCGCGCGCTGGCCGACGCCGACCACGCCGATCCGCACCTCGGCATCCGGCGTGCTCAGGCCAGCCACGATCGTCCCCCTCCGCTGTGCTCAGCCGGTAAACGTATCGTCCTTGGTCATGCGGCGAGTCTGGGTTCTGTTCGGGGCGGGGTTGCTGCTGGCCGCGTGCAGTTCCGGCCCGGCCGAGCAGGGTCGGACCACCAGCAGCGCCGCACCGTCGACGTCCACCGCCCACGTCGAGCTCACCCAGCGCGGTGCCCACGACTCCGCTGGACGCCGGGCCGGTCAGCCGGAAGGACGGCCCGTGTCCGCTCGTACCGGTGTCGGCGGCCGTGGCCAACGGCGGGATGCGGTTGATCCGCACCGTGGTGCTCACCCAGGCCAGGCGCGCGGTCGGCTGCGACTTCTACGCCGATCCGAATTTCGCAGCGTCCGAGCACCTGCCCGGACCCAAGCAACCGGCGGTGTCGGTGCGAGTGGCCCGGTACGCAACCGCGACGATCGCCTTCAACACGATGGCCCGGATCGGCAGCGCCGGCGGTTCGGCGCACGAGGTGAACCTCTCCGCACAGGTGAAGGGTGTCGCCTACCGGACCCGGTTCGACCCCGCTGACGGCAAGGCCGACTGGGCCTACGTGTACAACGTCGGCAGCAAGGTGGTGACCGTGCTGACCGCGCAGTCGGCCAACGAACTCGCCGGACCCGACATCGGAAAGGCAGTTCTCCCGCACGTCTCCTGATGTGCCGCAGCGCTGCTCAGCCGAGATCCGCGGTGATCATCCGCAGCACGTCGGCCAGTTCGTCCAGCACGGCGCCCCGGTGCGGTGGGAACAGAGGCGGTGCAGCGCCGGACCGATCCAGCCGCAGGCCCCGATCGACGAGCAGGTACGTCATCCGCAGGGTGCGCATCGTGTTCGACGCCCAGGCCGGCACCGGACCAGGGCGCGCCGCGGCGAACGCGCTCTGCACCGAACCGAGCCAGCCCACCGCCTGGTCCGCAGTGAGGTCTGGACGGGTCAGCGTCACCGTGATCGCCAGCGCAACCCGATCGTCCTCCTGCTGCGCGAAGAGGTAATCGACCGGCAACACCAACCGTCGGGCGGCAATGTTGAGCAGGTCCGCGGCGGCCGCGGCCGGGATGCGCTGGGACACCCCGAACGCGCGCAACGCGTCAGCACCGTGCGCGATCGGGTGCAGCCAGCCCAGCTCGTCGTCCCAGCCGCGCAACTCGCTCTCGCCGAGGTACCAGTCGGCGACGCGCTCTCGCCACCGGCCGAGTAGATCGACGTCAACAGCGGCGATCGCCGCATCACGAGTGACCAGCCGGGCCAGTACGACGGCCGCGAACGAGCGGGCGTAGACGTGCTCGTCGCCGAGCATCGCCACCAACGCGCCGCCGAGCTCGTCCAGTCGCGCGTCCTCGGCGCCAGTGGCGATCCGGCGCACCAGCAGGTCGTACCCGAGCGAGTCGCGCCGCAACGGCTCCGGCGAGCGCAGCATCTCCACCAGCTCCGGAGTCGTCCACTCTCTATTCATGGCGCCGGCCTCGCCCGCTCGGCCGAACGCGACCGCCTGGACCTACGGTCGGCGGTACCTCCTGCCCACAGACCGTGCTCATGGCGCCGGCCTCGCAAGCTCGGCCGAACGCACGTGCCTGGACCTACGGTCGGCACGATCCCAAGCCCGGGGCCCATGGGCCGGCTCTGCCGGTTTCACGAGCGCGCCGTCAGGTCGGTGAGGACTGCGGCCAGTGCTGTCACTCCGGCGCGGCAATCTGCGTCGTCGGCGTGCTCGGCGGGCGAGTGGGACACCCCGGTCGGATTGCGCACGAAGAGCATCGCGGTGGGGATGCCGGCTGCGGCAAGGATGCCGGCGTCGTGCCCGGCGCCGGTGGGCAACACCGGCGCACCGCCGAGTAGCTGGGCCACCCGATCGCGCAGCGGCACGTCGAACACCGTCTCGTTGGTCCAGGATTCGTTCACCGGCGTGCTGCGGATCTCAGCGAGGGTCGCCTCGACCGCCGCCCGGTTCGGCCCGCGCAGGTCGAGCCAGGCCCGCACCAGCGAGGGAATCGCGTTCACCGCGTTCGGCTCGACGGCCACCTTGCCGAACGTCGCCAACGCACCGTGTCGCGCGGCGGCAGCCCGGGCGAAGATGACCGCGGCGGCATAGTCGAGCATCGGGTCGTGCCGGTCGTCGAACGCGGTGGTACCAGCGTGATTCGCCTCGCCGGCGAACTCGAAGCGCCACCGGCCGTGCGGCCAGATCGAACTGGCCACTGCGACCGGCTGGTCCAGGTCGACGAGGCCGCGGCCCTGCTCGATGTGTAGCTCGACGAACGTGCCGATCCGGCCAAGTGCCTCCTCGTCCCGGCCCAGTCCGTCCACTGGCTGACCCGCCGCTGCCATCGCCTCGGGCAGCGACGTGCCGTCCGCGTCGCGCAGGCCGGCCGCCCGGTCCGGTGCCAGCGCCCCGGTGATGACGCGCGAACCGGCGCAGGCGACTCCGAACCGGGCGCCTTCCTCGTCGACGAAGTTGACGATGCCGATCGGCACGGCCGGAACCGTCCCGGCCGCGCGCAGCGCATCGACGGCAAGGAACGCGCTGAGCACGCCGAGCGGTCCGTCAAAGGCGCCGCCGTCCGGTACCGAGTCGAGGTGGCTGCCGGCCACGACTCCCGGCTGAGCATCCGGGTCGCCCCACCATGCCCACTGGTTGCCGGCCCGGTCGACGGTGAGCTCGAGGCCGCGGCGGTGCGTCTGCTCGGCGAACCACTCCCGCAGCGCGTGGTCGGCGGCCGTCCAGGCGAACCGCCGGTACCCGCCGCTGGTCGGATCGCGGCCCACCTCGGCCAGCTGCGCCAGCAGGTCGGCGATGTCGCTCATGCCAGCACCGCGCTGATCGCCTCGGTGAGTTCTCGGCCCACGTCCCCGACGGTGCGGTGCCAGCCGTCCTGGACGACGACCTCGCCACCCACCACCACAGTGCGCACATCCGCCGACGTGGCCGAGTACAGCACCGGTGCGAGCGGATCGCCGGCCCGGGCGCCGGCCGTCCGGGGCGTGTCCAGCGCCACGGTGGTGAAATCGGCCAGTGCCCCAGGAGCGATCCGGCCGGCGTCCCAGCCCAGCGACGCAGCACCGGCCGAGGTCGCCGCATGCAGCAGGTCCGGCACCGGGAAGTGCCCGCGCCGGCCGGTCTTCAGCCGCTCGTCCAGCTCCACGCCCCGCGCCTCCTCGAACATGTCGATCATCATGTGCCCGTCGGTGCCGAGCACGATCGGGCACCCTGCCCCGGACAGCGCCCGGGCCGGGCCGATGCCGTCGGCGAGATCGCGTTCGGTCGTGACGCACATGCTGATCGACGTGCCCGAGCTGCCCAGCAGCCTGATGTCCGCGGCACTCAGGTGCGTGGCATGCACCGCGGTGCTGCCTGGACCGAGCACCCCGGCGTCGGCCACCACCTGCGTGGGGCTCAACCCGAACGCGGCCTGGCTGGCCGCGTTCTCGGCCGGCTGTTCGGACAGGTGCAGGTGCAGCGGCGCGTTTCGCTGCCGGGCGAGCTCGGCGATCGGCTGCAGCGCGGCGCGCGGCACTGCGCGTACCGAATGGATGGCTGCACCGATGCGCACCCCGGGCCCGTCGCGCAGCGAATCGGTGCGCTGCGCCCAGGCCTGCCACGAGCCGTCGTCGAAGCGGCGTTGCACGTCACTGAGCGCGGCACCGGCCAGATCGGCCTGCAGGTAGCAGGTGTCCAGCAGCGTTATCCGGATGCCGGCATCCGCCGCACCACGCCGGATCGCCGCGCCGAGTTCGTCGGGATCGGCATACCGCCGGCCGTGGACGTCGTGATGCAGGTAATGGAACTCGCCGACCGCGGTGATCCCGGCGAGCGCCATCTCTGCATAGGTGGCCCGGGCCAGCGCGTAAAGGGACTCCGGATCGAGCCGGCCGGCGACGCGGTACATCAGCTCGCGCCATGCCCAGAAATCTGCCGCGCCGCTCTGGGTGTGCCCGCGGATGGCGCGATGGAAGACGTGCGAGTGCGTGTTCACCAGACCCGGCAGAGTCAGGCCCGGCAGCCGTACCGATGTCGGCGAGGCGGGGGACTGTGGGCGCACTGCGGTGATGGCGCCGTCGACCACGTCGATCAGCACATCGGGGGTGGCTGAGGCACCGCCGAGCCAGGCGAACTCAGCGTGGAAAGTGCTCACCGCACGGTCACCGTCACCGCGTCGTACCCGGTGTTCGACGGGGCCAGCTGGACGGTGATGCCGTCCGCCCGATCGGTGTAGGACCGCACTTGTCCCGGTCCGGTGCCGAGCGTGGCGTAGTCGATCGGGCCGGTGGAGCGCAGGCACAGGCGGTCGTTCTCCACGCCCTTGCCGAGTATTCGCACCGGTCCGCTGCCGGAGTCCTTCCGCGCGTCGATGCGGTAGATCAGCAGCCCCGAGCTGCACGCGTCAGCGTCCACCCCTATCGATCGGCGGCTCTCCACGACGACTGCCCGACCGGTGGTCAGCGGCACCACCAGCAGCGAAACGCCGACCGGTGACTCGATCGGGCTGAGCTGGACCGGTGCCGTGGACCCGCGATGCAGGCAGCGCACCTGCGGGTCGGTGATCCAGCCGAGCTTCCACATCTGCCAGCCCAGCAGGTGCGGGCTCGGACCGTGCGGGTCGGACATGATGTCCCAGCCGCCGACCGGGGTGAACTCGTTGGCCACCGACGCGTACAGGTAGAGGTCGGGCAACCCGAGCATGTGCAGCGTCTCGTGTGCCAGCGTCAGCGCCGGGTCGTCCGCGGCGTCTTCGCCGAGCGTTGCGACATGACGCAGGTAGCCGCCACCCGGCATCGGCAAGCTGGTCGGCGTCTCGGGATGGAACGCAGCGGTGCCGGGCATCGCGAGCACGCCGCGCAACGACACGACGTAGACGGCGTCGTAACTGCCGAGTCGGACCGAGGTGCCCACCGCTCGGGCAACGTCGGACAGGTAGTGGACGTCCTCGGCGTAGCTGATCCCGTCGGCGAATCCGTAGCTCCGGCTCGACCCGCGCACTCGATACCAGTGCGGGACGAGCCGCACGGAGAGGCGCAGCGCGCCGCGGGACACGGTCGCGAGCCACTGCTGCGCACCGGGGACCATGTCGCGGTAGTACCGGTGCGGGTCGCGGTAAACCGCCGGCGCCTTCGCGACCGGGACGTCGGGGAAGTCCACGAAGATCATCACCATGTGCACCGTCCCGCGCGACGGCAGGAACGTGGCGCGATCGACGTCGTGGCCCTCGTCGAGATCGTCAGTGGTGCCGGCGATCCGGCAGCGCACCAGCTCACTGGAAGGTTGCGCTGGCGGCTGCGGTACCGACACGGCATGCGATCCGACGATCGGCCCGGCCGGCCGGCGCTTCGGCACCGAGAGCCGGCCCGCCGCGCTGCACCCGGCCACCATCGCCAGGGCGGTCATCGTGGCGACCGACCAGCGCAGGCGGGAGTGGCGGCGCATCGCGGTCAGCCAACCACACCCCTGTGCAGTCAGGCCTGGATCGCGTCGAGCGCCCGCTGGATCCGCTGGTCCGAGACCGGCACCCTGGTGCCCAGGCGCTGGGCGAAGTAGCTGACCCGCAGTTCCTCGATGAGCCAACGCAGATCCTGCACGTCCGGATCGTCCCGGCGGTGCGTGGGCAGGCTGCGGTTCAGTTCGGCGTACTCGTGCTCCCAGAGTTGCACCCGGGCCAGCCGCTCGGCATCGCGCGGATCGGCGCGGGGCAGCCCGTCCAACCGGATCTCAACGGCGTTCAGGTACCGGACGAGATCGGGCAGCCGGCCCGCTCCGGTGCGCTCCACGAAGCCCGGGAAGACCAGTGCGTCCAGGTGCTGGCGGACGTCGGCGATCGCGGCGGGCGGACCGGAGCGCAGCGCGGCGAAGGCAGCCTCAGCGCGTCGATACCGGTCGAGCACCGCGGCCACATCAGCGAGCGCCCGGGTCAGCACGCCGGGCAGCTCGCGACGGGTGCGCTCGCGCAGGGCCTCGAACCCGGTCCGGGTAGTGGGCAACGGAGCAGCCGCGATGATCACGTCCAGCGCAGCGAGCAGGCAGTCCTGCAGCAGGGCCGCGGAGTCCCGGTGCGGCGCCTGGCTCAGTGCCAGCCGCTGGGGTCCGGTGAGCGACCGGAGTGCCGCCGTGGCCGGTGAAGGCACGGCCAGCAGCAACAGCCGCCGCACACCCCGCCAGGTCGCGCGGCGCTGCTCGGCTTCGGTCGACACCAGCCGTACTGCTACCGAGGCGCCGTCGTCGATCAGAGCGGGGTAGCCGCGCACGGTGTGACCGGCGCGCTGCGTCTCGAACACCGCGGGCAGCTCGTCGATCGTCCAGTCGGTCATCGCGCTGCGCTCGACATCGCTTGCCTGCGCCGCCACCAGGGCCAGCGCCTTGGCTCCGAGGGCATCCTGTAGCGCGCTGAGATCCTTGCCGGCGCGCAGCACTGCGCCGCTGTCGTCCTCGACGGCGAAGGTGATGCGCAGGTGAGCGGGAACCTGATCGAGCGCCCAGTCGTCCTCGTCGATCACCACGCCGCGCCACTCGGCCAGGACGGCAGCGAGCAGTGCCGGGAGCCGGCCCGCCGCGGGACCGGGCGCACCAGGCACGGCGAGAAAGGCGCGCGCGACGTCCGGCGCCGGCACCACGTTGCGCCGGATGTGTTTCGGCAGGGTGCGCAGCAGCGCGATCACCAGCTCCTCGCGCAAGCCGGGAACCTGCCACTCGAACGGGTCCGGGTCGAGCTGGCCGAGCACGCCGAGCGGAACGTGCACGGTGACCCCGTCCTGCGGGTCGGTCGGGTCGAACACGTAGCTCAGCCGCAGCGGCGCACCGCCCCACAACCACGTCTGCGGGAAGTCGGTGTCGATGTCCTCGTCGGCATCGACCGGCAGCAGTACCTGTTCGGTGAGGGTGAGCAGATCGGGGTCGGCGCGCCGGGCCTGCTTCCACCACCGGTCGAAGTGAGCCGCCGAGACCACCTCGGCCGGGATGCGCGCGTCGTAGAAGGCGAAGACGGTCTCGTCGTCCGCGACCAGCCCGCGGCGCCGGGTCCGTTCCTCGATCCCCTCCAGGTCGGCGCGCAACTGCTCGTTCGCGCGAAAGAACTGGTGGTGGGTCGACCAGTCGCCTTCGACGAGGGCGTGCCGGATGAACAGCTCCCGGGAGGTCTCCGGGTCGATGCGCCCGTACCCCACCGATCGGCCGGCGACGACCGGCAGGCCGTAGAGCATCACCTTCTCGGTGGCCATCGCGCTGCCCCGCTTACGGGACCAGTGCGGCTCGCTGTAAGTCCGGCTGAGCAAGTCACCGGCCAGTGGCTCCACCCATTCCGGATCGATACGGCCGCAGACCCGGGCGAACAGCCGGGACGTCTCAACGAGCTCGGCGGCCACCACCCACGGGACCTTCTTGCGGGCCAGCGCCGAACCGGGATGGATGGCGAACCGCGTGCCGCGCGCGCCCTGGTAGTCGCGGGTGCGTTCATCCCGCAGCCCGATGTGGGAGAGCAGCCCGCTGAGCAGCGCTTGGTGCACCAGGTCAGGATCGGCCGGCGCATCGTTGCGTTGCATCCCCAACGCTTTGGCTGTCTGGCGCAGCTGGCTCTGCACGTCCTGCCACTCGCGGATGCGCAAGTAGTTCAGGAAGTCGGTCCGGCACAGCCGGCGGAATTGGTTGCCGGACAGCGCCTTCTGCTGTTCGCGCACGTACTTCCACAGACCGAGGAAGGTCAGGAAGTCCGATGTCGGGTCGACGAAGCGCCGGTGCTTGGCATCCGCTGCCTCCTGCGCGTCCGGCGGGCGTTCCCGCGGGTCCTGGATGGCCAGTGCGGCCGCTATGACGAGCATTTCGCGAAGGCAGCCGAGCCGGGCCGCCTCGACGATCATCCGGGCCAACCGCGGGTCGACCGGCAATTCGGCGAGCTGCCGCCCGGTCTTCGTCAGCACCGGCGTGCCCCGGCCGGACTGCAGCGCCCCGAGTTCCTGCAGGACGGCGACCCCGTCGGCCACCTGGCGGCGATCGGGCGGCTCGACGAACGGGAAGTCGGCCATCTCGCCGAGGCCGAGCGCAGCCATCTGCAGGATGACTGCGGCCAGGTTGGTGCGCAGGATTTCCGGTTGGGTGAATTCCGGGCGCGCGTTGAAGTCGTCCTCGGAATACAGCCGAATGCACACCCCGTCGGCGACCCGCCCGCACCGCCCGGCGCGCTGGTTCGCGGAGGCCTGCGAGACCGGCTCGATCGGCAGCCGCTGCACTTTCGTCCGCGCGCTGTAGCGGGAGATCCGGGCGGTACCCGGGTCGATGACGTAGTGGATGCCGGGCACCGTCAGCGACGTCTCGGCGACATTGGTGGCCAGCACGATCCGCCGGGCGCTATGCGCAGCGAACACCTTGTGCTGTTCGGCGACCGGCAGCCGGGAGTACAGCGGCAACACCTCGACCGGCTCGCGCCACGACGCAGTATGCCCGCGCAACACCTCGGCGGCGTCGCGGATCTCCCGTTCACCGGAGAGGAAAACGAGGATGTCACCGCGGCCCAGCCGGGCCAGCTCGTCGGCGGCCGCGCAGATCGCGGTCGTGACGTCGCGATCTGGGTCGGCATCGGGATCGTCCGGGTCGACGACCGGGCGGTACCGCACCTCGACCGGATAGGTACGCCCGGACACCTCGACGATCGGGGCGTTGTCGAAATGCTCGGAGAACCGCTGCGGGTCGATCGTTGCCGAGGTGATGATGACCTTCAGATCCGGGCGGCGGGGCAGCAGCTGTTTGAGGTAGCCGAGCAGGAAGTCGACGTTCAGGCTCCGCTCGTGCGCTTCGTCGACGATGATCGTGTCGTAGCGGCGCAGGTCGCGGTCGCGCTGGATCTCGGTGAGCAGGATGCCGTCGGTCATCAGCTTCACCGACGTCTCGCGCGCGGTCTGGTCGTGGAAGCGCACCGCGTAGCCGATCGCGCCACCCAACTCGACGCCCAGCTCCTCCGCGATCCGAGCGGCCACCGTGCGCGCCGCCAGCCGGCGAGGCTGGGTATGCCCGATCATGCCGGCCACCCCGCGACCGAGTTCGAGACAGATCTTCGGCAGCTGGGTGGTCTTGCCCGAGCCGGTCTCCCCCGCGACCACGACGACCTGATGATCGCGGATCGCTACCGCGATCTCCTCGCGGCGCTGACTGATCGGTAGCTCCGCCGGATAGCTGATAGCCGGAACGGCGGCAGCGCGCAGCGCCCTGAAGTCCGCCCGCGCGGCAGCCGGGCGACGCCGGCGCGGCCGGGATGCGGGTGTGGGCATGGCCAGGCCAGCCTACGAACACCTGTCCCGGAATAACTGCAGTCCCGGGACTTCCCCTCGCCTGCCGGTCCGCAGGGTGCAAGGCTGCCCGTACCGCACCCGTCGAAAGGCACCCCCCATGACCCGAGGCCGGTACTTCGCCACGGTGATGCCGATTCTCGCAATCCTGTACGTCATCGCGATCGTGATCGCCGACGGCCGCGGAAAGGTGGCCGTCATCGGCGCGCTGGTGATCGCCGCAGCCGCGGTGATCGGTTCTACTGTCATCCATCCACCCGACGGCACCGGGCGGCAGCGCAACAGGAACCGCGACCGCAACCGCACCTGAGAATGCTGCCGAGACGTGCGTGCGGCACGCTGAGGGCATGACCGACTCTGCCCGCGATCTGCTGGACGCCGACCTGTACCACTACGGGTCGCTGCTCTCCGACGCCGAGTGGCAGATCGTGCTGCGCACCAGGACGTTCATGCAGAACCGGGTGGCGCCGATCATCGAGGAGTGCTGGGCGAAGGCGGAGTTCCCGCATCAGCTGATCCCAGAATTCGCCGAGCTCGGCATCATGGGGCTCTCCTACGACGACCCGCCGGCCAGCCGGCTGCTCACCGGGTTCCTCGGCCTGGAGATCTCGCGCGTCGACACTTCGATGGCGACCTTCTACGGCGTGCACAACGGCTTGGCGATGGGCACCATCCACCACTGCGGCTCCGCCGAGCAGCGGCAGCGCTGGCTGCCCCGGATGCGTTCCCTGGACTTGATCGGCGCGTTCGGCCTGACCGAGCCGGAGCACGGCTCGGACGTCGCCGGCGGATTGAGCACCACGGCGCGGCGGGACGGCGACGAGTGGGTGCTCAACGGCGCCAAGCGGTGGATCGGCAACGGCACCTTCGCCGACCTCACCGTGATCTGGGCGCGCGATGTCGACGACGAGCAGGTCAAGGGCTTCGTCGTGGAGGCCGGCACGCCCGGCTGTACCGCCACGAAGATCGAGCGCAAGCTGGCCCTGCGCATCGTGCAGAACGCCGACATCGTGCTCGACGACTGCCGGGTGCCGGAGGCGAACCGGCTGGC
Source organism: uncultured Actinomycetota bacterium (assembly GCA_963703085.1). Classification (GTDB taxonomy): domain Bacteria; phylum Actinomycetota; class Actinomycetes; order Mycobacteriales; family Jatrophihabitantaceae; genus DATAEG01. Next base: position 1,754,087 of record OY969789.1, read on the forward strand.
CCGGGCCAACTCGTTCAAGGACACCGGATCGGTGCTGCGGCAGACCCGCGGCGGTGTCGCATGGTCAGCCGTCGGCTGTCAGATCGGCGCCTACGAGCTGGCCCGGGACTACGCATTGCAGCGCGAACAGTTCGGCAAGCCGATCGGGCACTTCCAGCTCGTCCAGGACCTGCTGGCCCGGATGCTCGGAAACATCACCGCGTCTCTCGGCATGACGGTGCGCGTCGCACAGCTCCAGGACGAGGGCACCTTCCGCGACGAGCAGGCAGCGCTGGCCAAGTCGTACTGCACCAGCAGGCTCCGGGAAACGGTCGCCTGGGCGCGCGAGCTGCTGGGTGGTAACGGCATCCTGCTCGATTACGGGGTGGCGCGCTTCTTCAACGACGCCGAGGCGCTGTACTCCTATGAAGGCACCCGGGAGATGAACTCCCTCATCCTCGGCCGATCGATCACCGGGAAGAGCGCCTTTGCCTGACCGTCGAGAACCGCACAGCGAGGCACCAGTCGTGACTGGCCGCCCGATGCGCAGCGAAGAGATCGCCGAGCCAACCGGTGCGGCGCTCCAGAGGTTTGCGCGCGGGCCGGTGCTGGCCGCGGCGGCGGTGGCCGCGGCACTCCTGTCGGCATTCAGCGCCGGCTACGGGTTCCACCGCGACGAGCTGTACTTCCGGATGTTGCACCCGGCCTGGGGCTACGTCGATCAGCCGCCGCTGACTCCGCTGGTGGCGCGGCTGTTCCGGCTCATCGCCGACGAGCCGTGGGCGATCCGGATACCGGCCACAGTGTGTGCGGTGGCCTCGGTGGTCATCGTCGCGCTGATCACCCGGGAGGCCGGCGGTGGCCGGGCCGCGCAGTCGCTGTGCGCGTGGGGGTACGCCTTCGCCTCGGCGCCGCTGCTGTTCGGTCACGTGCTGCTCACCAGCTCGTTCGACCTGGTGGTGTGGCCGCTGGCGACGCTGCTGATCATGCGAGCCGTACTGCGCGAGGACCCGAGGTGGTGGCTCGGCGCAGGAACCGTCGTCGGCCTGAGCATGTACAACAAGCTGCTCATCGGCGGTCTGGTCGTCTCGCTCGCCGTGGGGCTGCTCGCGGTCGGCCCGCGCCGGCTGCTCACCTCGAAATGGGTGCTCTGCTCCGCACTGCTCGCGCTCGCCATCGGCGCTCCGAACCTCGTGTACCAGGCGACGCATCACTGGCCGCAACTGACGATGGGCCGCGCGCTGGCTCGCCACAACGGCGGCGAAACCCGGCCGCTGGTCGTCCCCTTCCAGGTGTTGCTGCTCGGTCCGCCGCTGGCACCGGTGTGGATCGCCGGCATCATCACCTTGCTGCGGCGCCCGCAGTGGCGGCCGATCAGGTTCCTGGCCGTCGGATTTATCGCACTGGTGGTGCTCACCGAGGTCATCGGCGCCCAGTTCTACTACCCGTTCGGGCTCCTCGCCGTCATGTACGCCATCGGCTGCGTGCCTGCCGCGGACTTCCTGCGCCGGGCCCGACCGTGGTGGCTACGGGCGACCGTTGCGTTGTTCGCGGTGAACGCTGTCGTTTCGGCGCTGATCGCGCTCCCCGTGCTGCCCGCGTCGGTCCTGGCCGATACTCCCATTCCCGGGATCAACCAGACCTCCGGCGATCAGGTCGGCTGGCCTGCCTACGTCCGCCAGATCGCGACGGTCTACCGGGGCGTCCCGTCCGATCAACGCGGCCACACGGTCCTGGTTGCCAGCAACTACGGCGAGGCCGGCGCGCTGGCCCGGTACGGCAAGGCGCTGCACCTGCCCCAGGTGTACAGCGGTCAGAACGAGCTGTACTTCGACGCCCGCCCGCCCGACTCGGCGCGCACCGTCGTCGTGATCGGCGGGGCCCTGGCCGTCGCGCGGCGCGAGTTCGGCACGTGCCAGGTCAAGGCCCACCTGGACAGCGGTACCGGCGTGGACAACGAGGAGCAGGGCGAGCCGGTCGCGGTGTGCAGCGACCCGCGCGGGCCATGGCGACAGCTGTGGCCGTACTTCCAGCACTACGACTGACCGCGATGATCACGCGGAAACTGCTGCTATAGCAGCGAAAAGTGCGTGATCATCGCGGGCTAGCGGTAGCGGAACCCGTCGAAGAAGCGGCGGAACACCCCGCCCGGGCGGGTCAGTGGCGCGGCCGGGGGCGGCGCGGTGCTGGTCCGGCGCGCGATCGGCTGGTCGTAGTCGGTGCGCACGATGGCGTCGATGACCTGGTCCTGGTCGAAGTCCTCGGAACCCTCGATGACAGGGACGAAACCGACCAGCATCCCGTCGCGCATCACCTGCGCCTCCAGCCCGGCCGTCCCGTCCGAGTCCCAGATCGCCTCGCGACCGTCCGGTAAGGCGACGGTGATGCCGAACTGGTAGACGCCGACCTTGGCCAGGTTCGCGTCGGTGCCGCGGTCACGCAACGCGTCGACCACCTTGCGCGCTCGGATCTCCTCCATACGCCCTCACGGTACCGACCGAGCCGCGGATCGACCGGCTGCTGTGGTACCGGCCGCAGGCGCATTGGCACGGGGACGTCACCGAGAGTTTCCGTAATCGGCAACCTCTGCCGGTTGCCAGGGCTGGGTCGGTGGACGATCCTTCGAGACGACCCCGCCTGCCCAGCTCGGCGGCGGGGCGCCCCCGTCCCCCCGACGAGAAGAGCGCGTCGTGCCGCATCTGGTTGCCCAGTCCTCGCCATCCCCGCAGTCCCCGCGCCGTCGCGCACGGGCGCTGCCGATCCTGGCCGGCGCGGCCCTCGTTGCCGCAGGCACGCTGGGCGTGCTCGCCCCCGCCGCGTCCGCGACCTCGACCGGCGGGGTGGTGAACGAGGTGTACGGCGGTGGCGGCAACTCCGGCGCCACGTTGAAGAACGACTTCATCGAGCTGGCCAACCGCGGGACGGCCTCCCTCGCGGTGGACGGCTGGTCGGTGCAGTACATCTCGGCGAGTCCCGGGGCCAGCACGGTGTGGCAGGCCACCGCGCTGAACGGGTCGATCACCGCCGGCGGGTACTACCTCGTTGGCGAGGCAGCCGGCGCCGGTGGCACCCAGGACCTGCCCACCACGCAGGCCACCGGCACGATCAACATGTCGGGCTCGGCAGGCACCGTCGCACTGGTGAAGAGCATGACGCCGCTCACCTGCAAGACCGCCGCCGCCTGCGCCGCCGACCCGAACGTCGTCGACCTCGTCGGTTACGGCAACGCAGTCGTCGCCGAGGGCACGGATGCGCCCGGGCTGAGCAACACCACGTCCGACCAGCGCAGCACGGCTGCGGACACGGACAACAACTCGGCCGACTTCGCCAGCGGCGACCCGACTCCCGGCGCGGCCAACGCCGGCGGCGGGGGCGGCACCGGCGGAGGCACCGAACCCGGGCCGCTGAGCATCCACGACATCCAGGGCACCGGCTGGCTCAGCGCGCACAACGGCGAGACGGTCACCGGCGTCCCGGGCATCGTCACCGGCGTGCGCAGCATCGGCTCGAGCAAGGGCTACTGGATCCAGAGCACGGCACCGGACAGCAACGATGCGACCAGCGAGGCGCTGTTCGTCTTCACCAGCTCACCGTCGGTCGCGGTCGGCGACTCGGTGCTGGTGGCCGGCGCCGTCAAGGACTACTACCCGCTGTCCAGCGGCGAGACGGTGGCCAGCACGGCGAACCTGTCGATCACCGAGGTCACCCAGAGCGGCGTCACGGTGCTGAGTCACGGCAATGCGCTGCCCGCGCCGGTGCTGCTCAAGCCCACCACCGTGCCGAAGCTGTACGCGCCGTACATCGGCGGCAACATCGAGAACACCCCGATCACCCCGACCCGCTCCGCGCTGGACTTCTGGGAGGCGCACGAAGGCATGCGAGTCGAGGTCGACGACGCGCGGGTGATCGGCCCGACAGACCAGTACGGCGAGCTGTACGTGACGACCAAGCCGAACGAGCAGAAGACGCCGCGCGGCGGCTCGATCATCACCAGCTACCAGACGTCACCGGCCGGCCGGATCGAGATCGTGCCTGCGAACTCGGCGGCGCCGAAGGTGAACGTCGGCGACGTGTTGACCGGGGCGACCATCGGCCCGGTCGACTACTCGATCTTCGGTGGTTACACCATCGCTGCCACGACCGTTGGTGCGACCCAGGACAACCACCTGGCCCCGGTGGTCGCTGCACCGCAGAGCGCCAACCAGCTGTCGGTGGCTACCTACAACGTCGAGAACCTCGCCCCGGGCGACCCGGACAGTAAGTTCACCGCCCTGGCCGCGGGCGTGGTCACCAACCTCGCCTCCCCTGACGTCATCGCGGTGGAAGAGGTGCAGGACAACGACGGCGCCACTGACGACGGTGTGGTGGCGGCGGACCAGACGCTGGCGAAGTTGACCGCGGCCATCGTCGCTGCGGGTGGTCCGCAGTACTCGTGGCGTGAGATCGACCCGGAGAACGACAAGGACGGCGGCCAGCCCGGTGGCAACATCCGGGTGGCGTTTCTCTTCAACGCCGACCGCGTCTCGTTCGTCGACTCCGGTGACGGCACATCGACGTCGGCCACCGGCGTCGTGAACTACGGCGGCCAGCCCTACCTGACCCAGTCGCCGGGACGCATTGCGCCGACCGACCCGGCCTGGAACTCCAGCCGTAAGCCACTGGCGGGGCAGTTCCTGTTCCACGGCCGCAGCGTCATCGTCGTGGCCAACCACTTCAACTCCAAGCTCGGCGACCAGAACGCCGACGGTCGCTACCAACCGCCGGCGCGCACCTCGGAGGTGCAGCGCCAACAACAGGCCAAGCTGGTGCACGACTTCACCCAGAGCGTGCTGAAGATCAACAAGCAGGCCACGGTGGTGGTGGCCGGCGACCTGAACGACTACCAGTTCAGCCCGACGCTGCAGGTACTCAAGACCGGTACAGCAGCGCCGAAGGGCAAGGAGATCCTCACCGATCTCATCACGACACTGCCGACCAACCAGCAGTACACCTACGTCTACGACGGCATCTCACAGACCCTGGATCACCTGCTCGTGACCGCTGGTGCCGGCAAGGTGAAGTACCAGGTGGTGCACATCAACGCCGAGTTCACCTCGCAGACCAGTGACCACGATCCGCAACTGGTGCGGATACCGATCAGCTAGAGCTGCCCGCTCCACTCACCGGTGCGGCGGCTCCGGCGGGGGTGGCTCGCTGCCGACCCGAGGCTGTTCGGCGGTGGTGCCGGAGTCGCGGTCCGGCTCAGCCGGTTGCGCTGCGGCTGGTGCCCCCGGTGCCGGCGCATCCGGGGCCGGCTGGGCGGGAACTGCCTCGGTCGGCGCCGGCTCGGCGGACGCTCCCGGGCCCGGGTCGTACCTCGGCATCGGTCCGGACTGGGTGGGGTCGCGCAGCGGGAGCTCCTGGGTGGGGTCGATCGGACGCTCGTCGGGGGTGTCCGGGACAGCCTCGCGCTGCGGCTCTGCGTAGAGCGGGTGACGCGTCGCGCCCTCCTCCTGAGCAGGACGGTCACCCTGAGCCGGCATTGCCTGGGTGCGCGCGGCCGCCTCCTCCGGTGACCAGCCGTACTCGGCGAGCTCGGGGTTGCCGTCGAATCCGGCCGCCTGACCGGGGCCGTAACTCGCCGCGGCGACCTGGGCGGTGGGTGAGGTCAACTGCGGTGCGCGCGGCGGGAAGAACGCGTCCTCGGGCCGCGGCGCCTCGTCCTCGTCGTCGGACTCGACGCCCTGCGTGACGGTGATCATCGCGCACACCAGCCCGGTGATGAACCCGGCCACCAGGCCGAACAGGATCACCTGCGTGCTCGGCCCTTCCAGCACCGACCACCAGAACCGGGTGGTGCCCAGCTGGTTGGCGGACTTGCCGTACAGGCCGGGGTAAGAGACGAAGGTGCCGACCATGGACGCCAGCACCGCGCTGAGCAGCACGCCGCCCCAGATCGCGAAGCCGGCGCCGAAGAACCCGCGCGGACGCAGTTGGGCGCGCACGATCATCCAGGTCAGGACGAAGACCAGAACGATCAACGCGCCGCTGCCGACCACCTCGCCGAGGCGCAACCCGTGATCGCCGCTCCAGTGGCTCAACCGCCAGCGGAAGGCGGACGGCACCCCCTTGAGGATGCGGTTCGCGCCATTGCTGGCCTGCTTGTCGGCGACGTGCTCGACGTACCACTGGTTGCCGAGCGCTCCGACGATGATGAGGTTGACCAGTGCCGCGACGAGCGCCACCGGTGCTGCGCCTTTGCGTTCCATGCTTCGCAGGATAGGGGCGTAACCTGCCGCAGCCCGGTAACTGCGAGTCGGCGCAGCCGGTGTTGGATGGGTTGATGGACGTCACCGGTTGGGTCAGCGGGCAGATCTTCCTGCAGACCGTGGACGAGGACGAGGTCGCCCGGATGACCGCCTTCCTGGCCGCACGCGGGCTGGCCAGCCAGGTGATGACGATGAGCGAGCAGATGGTGCTGGACGAGCAGGTGCCCGACGACGCCGTCACCGCGACGAGCTACAGCGTGATGGTTCAGGTGGGCGGCTTCCCGCAGGTGATCAGTCAGGTGCTCGCCGACCTGATGCAGCGCGCGCACGGCGGCAGCTGGGACCCTGACCTGCCGCCCAACTGAGCCGGCACAGCTCGCAGCGGATCCACATCAGCCGTACAGCAACGGCACAGCGCCGCGGCCGATTCTCGTCGGTATGGACGAGCACACCCCGAGCCAGCCCGAGTGGCGGCCCACGGCAGAACAACCGAGCACGCCGTCGCATCAACCGAGCGCACCGTCGCCTGACCAACCACCGGCCTGGCCCCCCGCCGAGCCGGTCTGGTCGCCCACCATGACCAACCAATGGGGCACGCCGGCCGCGCCGCCGACCCTGCCGACGGACCTGCCGGCACCCCACCTGCCGCCGGCGGTTCCGCCGGCGCGCCGGCCGACCCGGCGCGCTGCGTTCGTCGCGGCGATCCTGGCCGCCGGGCTGATCGGCGGGGGCGCGGGCGCCGGAGCGATCGCGGCCACCCAACACCCGACCTCCGCCGTGGCCAGTCCGGCGGCCAGCACGGCAGCGATCAGCGCCAAGCTCGACGGCACCGTCGCCGCGGCCGCTGCGAAGATCACGCCGAGTGTCGTGACCATCGATGTGTCCGGGCAATCGGAGTCTGGTATCGGCTCGGGTGTGGTGGTGAAGGCCGGTGGCTACATCCTCACCAACGACCACGTGGTCGACGTCGCCGGCAACGGCGGCACGATCACGGTCGTCTCCGCAGACGGCCGCTCGGCCTCGGCGACCATCGTCGGTCGCGATGCGACCGACGACCTCGCAGTGATCAAGACGAGCTTGACCGGACTGACCGTGGCCAGCTTCGGCTCGTCCAGCAACCTCACCGTCGGGCAGGCAGTCGTCGCAGTCGGCGCACCGCTCGGGTTGTCCGACACGGTCACCTCAGGCATCGTCAGCTCGACGGCGCGGACCGTCCGCTCCGGGGACAGCAATCAAGCGGTCTTCGCCGCCATCCAGACCGACGCAGCGATCAACCCCGGTAACTCCGGCGGCCCGCTGGTCGATCTGAACGGCGCCGTCGTCGGGATCAATGCGGCGATCGCCTCGACCAGCAATTCCGGGGTGACCGTGCCCGGGCAGCCGACCACCCAGTCGGGCAGCATCGGCATCGGCTTCGCGATCCCCGCGGACGAGGCGTCCCGGGTGGCGAACGAGCTGATCAGCTCCGGCACCGCGCAGCACGCCGAGCTCGGTGTCACCGCCGCGGACACCAGCGCCACGGCATCCACCGGGGCAGTGCTCAAGGACGTGACCGGCGGTTCACCCGCGGCCAGCGCAGGCCTCAAGGTCGGCGACGTGGTCACCGCGGTCAACGCGGCACGGGTGAGCAACGCCGATGACCTGGTCGCGGTGATCCGCTCCTACGCACCGGGGCAGAGCGTGACCGTGCACTACACCCGGGGCGGGAGCAGTGCGACCGCCGTGGTGAAGCTCGGTAGTGCCAGCTGAGTCACCGGCCCGCTCGTCATCCGAACCGTATCCGGTATCCGGTAGCGGACTGCGGGCCGAACCACGGAAGATGAGCCGATGAGCACCTACACATCCGGCCAGATGGCAGAGGCCAGCGGTTTCACCATCGAGACGCTGCGCTATTACGAGCGCATCGGCCTGCTCGGCGGCGTCGAGCGGGACTCCGCCGGCCGGCGCGCCTTCACCGACCAGGATCTCCGTTGGCTGGAGATTTTGCGCTGCCTGCGCGACACCGGAATGCCGATCGCGACGATGCAACGGTATGCCGAGCTTGCCCTCCAGGACGGCTCGGTCGAGGAACGGCTGGAGATTCTGGAGGAGCACGACCGGGCCGTTTCCGCGGAGATGGAACAGCTCAGCCGCTACCGCCACCACTTGCGCGAGAAGATCGCGTCCTACCGCGCCGGGCTGCGGGCGGCGGGCTGACGAACCGGGTGGGGCCACGCTGCCAGACCGACGTAGCGAGAGCCTGATGTACTGCTGACATGGCAACACACCAAGTGCTGAACACGCCGCCGCCGTGGCGCGACGTCAATCTGTTCAGCGCCGACCGCGCGCTGGCCGACCGGGTCGGCCCCGAGAACGGTCCGCTCGGCCGGCTCGGCGAGCTGGCCGGATCCCCGCAGGCGCAGGAGTGGGGCCGGGTGGCCAATGCGGTGCCGCCGGTGCTGCGCACCCACGACCGATACGGCCACCGCCTCGACGAGGTCGAGTTCCATCCCGCCTGGCACGAATTGCTGACCGTCGCCGTGGGCAATGGTCTGCACGCCACCCCGTGGCGCGCCGGCACGGCCGGGGCGCACCTGGTCCGGGCCGCCGGCTTCTTCGTGTGGGGTCAGGTCGAGGCGGGACATGGTTGCCCGATCTCGATGACGTACGCGATCGTGCCGGCGTTACGGCACAACCCCGAGTTGGCGGCGAGCTACGAGCCGCTGCTGACGTCCACCAGTTATGACTTCGGATTGCGCGCCCCGCAGTCGAAGAGCGGCCTGCTGGCCGGTATGGCGATGACGGAGAAGCAAGGTGGCTCGGACGTGCGGGCCAATCGCACGACGGCGCAGCCGAACGCCGACGGTAGCTACACGCTGACCGGGCACAAGTGGTTCTGCTCGGCCCCGATGTGCGACCTGTTCCTGGTGCTGGCGCAAGCGCCCGCCGGGCTGTCCTGCTTCCTGGTGCCGCGCGTCCTGCCGGACGGCACCAACAACCCGTTCCTGCTGCAACGGCTCAAGGACAAGCTCGGCAACCGGTCCAACGCGTCGAGCGAGGTCGAGTTCGACGGCACCACCGCCTGGTTGGTCGGCGCTGAGGGGCGTGGCGTCCGGACCATCATCGACATGGTCACGATGACCCGGCTGGACTGCGTGATCGGCTCGGCGGCGACGCAGCGTGCGGCGCTCACCCAGGCCATGCATCATGCCGAGCACCGTTCCGCGTTCGGTGCGCCACTCGTCTCCCAGCCCCTCATGCGCGAGGTGCTGGCCGACCTGGCGGTCGAGTCCGAAGCGGCCACCGCCCTCTTCGTACGGCTGGCGCAGGCGGTCGACAACGACGAGAAAGCGTTCCTGCGGTTGGCCGTCGCGGCCGGCAAGTATTGGGTGTGCAAGCGGACGCCGACGGTGGTCGGCGAGGCGCTGGAATGTCTCGGTGGCAACGGCTACGTCGAGGAGAGCGGGCTGCCGCGGTTGTTCCGCGAATCGCCGCTCAACTCGATCTGGGAAGGCTCCGGGAATGTCATCGCCTTGGACGTGGTGCGGGCCGCCGGCCGCGACCAGGACAGCGTCGGTGCACTCGTCGACGAATTGAGCACGACCGCCGGCGCCGACGCGGATCTCGACGCCGCCGTGACGCGGGTGCGCGACGCCGTCAATGCGGTGGCCGCCGACCCGGTCGCGGCACAGCAGCAGGCCCGCGCGATCGCCGGGATGCTGGCCCGGTGCCTGCAAGCGTCACTGCTGATCCGGACCGCTCCGGAGGCGGTGGCCCGCGGATTCATCAACACCCGGGTTGCGCACGCGCCAACCGCCGTCGCCGGCGAACGGGCCGGACTGCTTGATGTGGACGCGGTGCTGGAGCGGGCCAGCGTGCGCTGAGCTCAGTGCGCGGACTTGCCGCGCCGGCGCGCCCGGCCGTCGTTCGTGGTGCTGGGCTGTGCCGCCGTGCCGGCGTTCCCGGACGCGCCCTTGGCACCGGCCGCCGCCGCTTTCCGGGCCGCGGCGCGACGCTGTGCGGGGGTCTTCGTCTCGCTGCGCCGCTCGGCCTCGGCGGCAGCTCGGGCCGCCTTTCGCTTGGGCGCCTTCGCCGGCTGTGGTGCATCCCGCTTACGGATCGTCACCTTCCCCGACTCGAGGTCGATGCGCTCCCCACCGGAGGAATCACCGATCTCTTCCCGGGTGGACTGCAGTCGCCGCTTCTCCTCGTCCATGTGCTGCTTGGCCGGGTTGAAGAGGGTGTCCAGTCCCCACTGCGTCATGCGGTCAGCCTACGTCCTGCCCGGGCAACCGCCACCCCGCACATCCGGCGATCCCCGGGCTACCAACCGCGATGATCACGCGGAAATTGTCGCCATGGCAGCACATTGTGCGTGATCATCGCGAGGCAGCGGCTCTGGCGAGGGCACGGCGTCACTTCGGCGGCAGTGTTCGCGCGTAGGCAAGGGCGAGCTGCACCCATCCGGCGAGCTCCTCGTCGGTGTCGATCCCGCCAGGCCCGATCCGCAGCCAGCCGTTCATCTCCCGTCCGCCCATCACGGCGCGATCGACGTGCGTCTTGGCGCACAACACATCGGTCTGCGCCGGGTCGACGCGCAGCAGTAGGCCACCCTTGCCGCTCACGGTGACCGCCATATGTCCGTCGATCAAGAACGCGAGACCGCCGAACATGCGCTGCTCGCCCACGCCGCTCTCATCGTGCACGAGCTCGCGGACGCGGTTGGCAACTTCCTCGTCATAGGCCATGGCTCAGTATCCCCGCCGCGTCACCCGCGATGATCACGCGGATATTGTGGCTATGGCAGCAAATTGTGCGTGATCATCGCGGGGCAGCGGCGGGGGGCCATTCGTCGCCCCAGTCGGCCTTGCGGGCGGCCCGGTAGAGCTCTTTGCTGCGTTTGCTGACGATGCGCTCCACGGCGGTGCCGTCCGCAGCACAGATACGCAGGCCGACGTGACCGGTGCGCCGCTGCGGATGACGCAGAATCCGTCCGGCTGCCGGGGTAACGGGCCGCCGGGTGGCGGCGACGAAGGAGAACTTCTCGTCCTCGTAGCCCAGCTCACCGCCTTTGACGCGGCGCTGCGCCGCGGAGCGGGGCAGCCGGACGGCGAAGTGGCACCAGTCCCGGCCGGTCATCGGGCAGCCGGCGGAATGTGGGCACGGGGCGGCGACGTGCCGTCCCGATTCGATCAGCCGGCCGCGAACAGCGCGCACGGTAGCGAAGCCGCGCGGGGTGCCCGGTTCAACGACGAGCACCGTGTCCGAGCCGACCGATGCCAGCACCGCGGAGGCATCGTCCTGTGGCAACTCGCCCAGCGCATACCCGGCGACCACCAGGTCTGCGCTCGGCAGCTGCGCACCAACCATGCTCGACGCGTGCCAGTGCACCGCGGGCAGCGCTGCGCTCAATCGGCGCCCGAGCACGCTCATCGCCGGGTCCAGCTCCACCGCGTGCACGGCCGCAACCGACGGCCACACGTCGGTCACTGCCCACAGCGCGGCACCCGTCCCGGCGCCGAGATCGACCACCGTCCGCGGCGCGAACGACGGATCCGCCGCCACGAGTTGGCCCAGCGCAGCGCGCACCGCAGCATAGGTCGCCGGCATCCGGTAGACGGCATAGGCGGCCGCGTCGACGTCGCGCAACGCGCCATCGGGTACCCCGGCCGCCCGGTAGGCACTACCGAGCCGGGCGGCCGCGGCGGTCAGGCGCGCGGAGCCAACCTCGGCGGCCAGCCCGTCCAGGGCGGCGGCAAGGGAGGCGGGCAGTGAGATCACAGCGCGGAATCTACGGCCGCAGCACCAACTTGCCGACCGTGCCCCGCGAGCGCAGGTCGCGATGCGCCTGCGCCGCGCCGTCCAGGTCGTACTCGCCGCCCAGCACCGGCTTCACCGTGCCTGCGGCAATGGCATCCAGCAATTCCTGCACGGGTCCCCGCATCCAGCGCTGCGGATTCATCACGCAGTACGCCAACCAGAACCCGATCACCGCCGTGCCGCGCTGCATCAGCCGGCCCGGCTCCACCGCGGCCGGCGGTGTCCGCGACGCCATCCCGAACACCACCAGCCGGCCGAACGGCGCCAGCGCTTCCAGGCTGCGATCGAACGTCTCGCCGCCGACCATCTCGAGCACCACATCCACCCGTTGCCGGTTGTTGGCCCGTTTTACCGCATCGACGAGCCGGCTCGGCTCACCATCAATTGCCACGTCGGCGCCGAGGGAGAGCGCGAGTTCGCGCTTCTCGGCGGAGGACGCGGTGGCAATGACGCGGGCGCCCGCCGCCTTCGCCAGTTGCACCGCGATCGTGCCGACGCCACCGGCCGCTGCGTGCACCACCACCGTCTCGCCGGCCTGCACATGCGCGCAGGTGTGCAGCAGATGCCACGCAGTAACACCTTGCAGCACAGCCGACAACGCCGCGCCGTCGGACACTCCGTCCGGGACGTCCCAGATCAACGCGTCGGAAGCAACCACCTTTTCCGCGTACGAGCCGGATTCGCTCAGCCCCACCACGCGTCGACCGGCCGAGTCGACGCCCACGAATTCAGCTCCCGGTATCACCGGCAGGTTCGATTCGACGAGGTAGGAGTTCTCCGCCTGATGGGTGTCGGCATAGTTCAACCCGGCCGCAACCACGGTGTAGAGGCTCTCGTCTGCGTCCGGCACCGGGTCGGGCACGTCGCGCACGACCAGCACCTCGGGACCGCCGAACTCGGTGATCTGGATGGCTCGCATGGCAGCGACGCTAGCCCGGCCAGCCGGTGCCGGTATCGGTGGCCGAACCAAGGCCACGTCCGTAGCCTGAACCCATGCTGTTCTCCCGGACCAAAACCCAGTTGATCGATCCGGAATCGGCGCTCCAGGGCCGCGCCGACTACCCGTTCACCGTGCCCACGACGCACTACGTGAACGGCCACCGCATCGTGCCGCCGTTCCCGGACGGCATGTCCACGGCGATCTTCGGCAGCGGCTGTTTCTGGGGCGCCGAGGAGATCATGTGGCAGATTCCGGGCGTCTACTCGACCGCGGTCGGCTACAGCGGCGGGTACACGCCGTATCCGACGTACGAGGAGGTGTGCTCCGGTCGCACCGGGCACACCGAGTCGGTGCTCGTCGTGTTCGATCCCGCGGTGGTGAGCTACCGCGATTTGGTGGTGACGCACTTCGAGACCCATGACCCCACCCAGGGCATGCGGCAGGGCAACGACATCGGCACGCAGTACCGGTCGGCGGTGTACTACACCGAGGACGCGCACCGCGAGATCGTCGAGCAGGCGGCCAAGGCGTATTCGGAGGCCCTGGTGGCGCGGGGGATCGGCCAGGTGACAACGGAGGTCGCACCGGCCGGCGAGTTCTACTACGCGGAGGATTACCACCAGCAGTACCTCGCGAAGAACCCGAACGGCTACCGCTGCCACGAGTCCACCGGCGTCCCGTTCCCGAAGGGCGCCTGAATTATCGCCACCGCACCGCCCGTCCTGGTGGTGCAGAACTCCGCAGGGTCAGGGCTGGGTCGCTTCCACGAGTGGTGGCGCGAGGCGGGGCTCGATCCGCACATCGTCCGGGCCTATGCCGAGGAACCGCTGGGGCCGGCAGAGTCGCTGGAGGACTTCGCCGGACTGGTCCTGCTCGGCGGCGGCCTACTGCCCGACGAGGACGATCGGGCACCGTGGCTGTCGCGCGAGCGCGAGCTCGCCGGCCAGGCGGTGGACACCGGCCTACCGACGCTGGGGATCTGTCTCGGCGCCCAGCTGCTGGCGCACATCGGCGGTGGTCGGGTGCAGCCCCATCACGGCACTCCGGAGGTCGGTAGCACGGCGATCGTGCGGCGGGACGAGTCGGCCGGCGACCCGCTGCTCGGCGAGCTGCCGGACACGTTCCACGCGATCGAACATCACGTCGATGCCATCACGGCGCTGCCCGCTGACGCCGTCTGGCTGGCCGAGAGCGCAACCTGCGGTATCCAGGCGTTTCGACGAGGCGAGCACGCCTGGGGCGTGCAGTTCCACCCCGAAGTGGGCGCGCAACGCGTCGCCGAGTGGGAGCCAGAGTCAGTGCGCCGGTCGGGCTTCGACCCGGACCAGGTGGTAGCGACGGCGCAGGCCAATGAGGTGTCGTCCGCGGCAGCGTGCCGCAGCATCGCGGCCCGGTTCGCCGAGGTGGTGCGTCGACACGCGTCCCGCTCGGTAACTCAGGCTCAGTGACCCGCGCCGCTCACGCGCCGTGACTCGACCGGGCTCGCGCGCGATGGGCTCGCACCCGGGCACGCACGCCGCACCGTTCGTCGGCACACCAGCGGCGTCGGCCGGTGTGATCGAGGAAGATGCCCGAGCAAGTGTCGTCACCGCAGGGGCGCAACAACGCCCGGTGCGGGCCGGCCAGGTCAGTGACCGCCTGCCGCGCCAACCGAGCCAGCGCCTCATCAGCGGACGCCGGCCGCACCACCCGCAGAGCACCCGCCGAACGGCGTACTTGCACGGGACGGTCTGCCGCCAACACGGACTCGATCAGCCGGACGTCGGCCGCTGCCGGCCCGGACGATGAGAGCGCCGCCACCGCAGCCCGGTGCAGCGCCTCTCGCAGCTCCCTGGCGCGAAGCAGGTCTGCCTCCGTCACTGCACCGGTCGGCTGCATCTCGTGTTCTGCGAGCCAGGAGCGCAACGCCGGTACCTCGGTCAGCATTTCCGTCCCGGTCGCTGACCGATAGCGATCCAGGCGAGTCAGCAAGAAATCCAGCCAGCTGGCTCCCATCCCGGTTCGAAATGCCGTCACCCCTCTAGCGTAACGCCTTGACTCGTTACCTGTCATCAGGCCATCATGTAACGCATGAAGTCGTTACATGTGGATCGACTGGCGTTGACGTTCATCCTCATCTGGAGCAGCGGGTACATAGTCGGGTCCATCGCCACCGAGGTGATCGCCCCGTTGACCGTCACGCTGTGGAGGTTCGTCGTCGCCGCGGCGGCGCTCGCCATGATCGCCCGCATCCGGGGGGAGGCGTGGCCGCGGGGCCGGCGCGAGCTGACCTACGTCGCGGTCACCGGCGTGCTCATGTTCGCCGTCCAGTTCGGCGGCCTCTACATCGGTCTGGCCGCCGGAATGCCGGCCTCGACGACTGCGCTGATTGCCTGCTCGGCTCCCCTGCTGGTCGCTCTGGCCGGCGCCGCGCTGCGGTGGGACCGGCTCACCCGCATTCAGTGGGTCGGTATCGCGCTCGGGGTCCTCGGGGTGATCGTCACGCTGGCCGACAAGCTGGGCCGGCCCCCGACCGCTGCGGCACTGGCCTGGACGGTCCTCGGCCTCGCCGGGTTGGCGGCCGGCACGTTGCTGCAGGGCCGGCTGTCCGTGTCCGCGGGGCCTGCCGCGCTGGCCACTGTCCAACTGGCGGCGGCGATCGTGGTCCTCGCGGTCTGGGCGCCGTTGGAAGGGTCACTGCGCATCCCGCTCACCGAACACGCCTTGCTGTCCTTCGGGTGGGTGGCCGGCATTGCCGGAGTAGGCGCGCCGCTGCTGCTGATCGCTCTGGTCCGTGGCCGGGGCGCCACCCGCGCCAGCAGCCTGCTGTTCGTCGTTCCCGCGGTGACAGCGATCGCGTCGTGGCCGATTCTCGGCCACCGCGTCGGCCCGACCGCGGTAGTGGGACTCGTCGTCGCGGCTGTGGGGATGTGGCTGGTGACCGCGCGCCGGCGCGCTCAGCGAGACGCGGTCGGCAAGGCGGAGGAGAGGAAGCCGACGGTTGTCTGCCAGGCCGCGGCCGACGCCGCCGCATGATGGAACGCGGGATGCGGGTTGTCGAAGGCGTGCCCGGCGCCCTCGTGCAACTCGACCTGCACGCCGGGCCGCGTGATCGCTTCGCGGATGGTGTTCACCACGTCGGGCGGCAGGTAGGCGTCACTCGTGCCGAAGTGGTGCAGGCTCGGTGCGGTGACCGACGGCGCCAACCCCAGCAGATTCGGCAGCGCCGAGCCGTAGTAGCTGACCAGCGCGTCCGGTGAGTCGACCGCGGCGATGTTGAAGGCCAGGCCGCCGCCGAAGCAGAATCCGACCAGGCCCACTCCCCCGGTCACCAGGTCGCTGTGTCGCAGGTACTGCAGCGCCGCGACGCCGTCGCGTACCGCCGCCGCCCAGTCGGTCCGGCCGGCCAGCGCGACGCCCCGCTCCAGGAAGTCCGGCTGCGTCTCATCCACGTCAGCGTTGTCCAGCCGCCAGTAGAACTCCGGCGCCACCACCACGTAGCCGAGAGCAGCGAGATCGGCGGCGCGCTGCTTGATGTAGTCGGACACGCCGAAGATCTCCTGGACCAGGAGCACGCCCGGACCACGTCCTTGCGGCGGCAGCCATTGGAACGCCGGCATCGCGCCGGAATCCGTCTCGATGTGCAGCGGGTCCGCCTCGGTCATGTGGCGAGTCTGCTC
Source organism: uncultured Actinomycetota bacterium (assembly GCA_963703085.1). Classification (GTDB taxonomy): domain Bacteria; phylum Actinomycetota; class Actinomycetes; order Mycobacteriales; family Jatrophihabitantaceae; genus DATAEG01. The sequence goes on from OY969789.1 coordinate 1,770,712, forward strand.
CCGGTCCAGTTCGCGGGTGTGCGCAGGGTTGCCGCGGCGGACGCTACGCACCCGGGCCACCCGTCCGTGCCTGGGCGGCGGCCTGCCTAGGATTGCCGCGTGTTTTCCGTCGGATACCTGCGCGGTCGGCTCTCCGGGCGCAAGCAGGCCATCATCGGCTACTACCAGGGCCTGTCCTCCGACGAACGGGAGCGACGGATCGACGCGCACGCGCAAGGACTCGCCGGCGCCCGCCTGGCCGGCTACCAGCACGGCGCCCGGGAGATCGACCCGGCCAAGCTGTCCTACACCATCAAGGAACAAGCCCTCGCCCCATCGAGCGCCGGTGACTCCCGCTGGGTGAACATGCAGCGCACCAACAGTGCACTGGTCCGGACCAACATGCGCTTGCAGTGCTACCTGTGCGGATTCCTGGCTGTGCTCATCTGTCTCGCGCTCGTCGCCGTCGCGGCCGCCACCCACGAGTTCCGGGTGCGGGCCGTGCTGTTCTATCTTCTTGCCGCCGGGTTCCTCTACCTCAACGTGTGGTGGCTTCCGCGTCGGGCCTTGCATGCCGATCTGGCCTACGCGGCCATGACGACGGCCCCGCGGCCCACCCCGCACGACCGGACGCGGGTGGCGCTGGCCCGCGCGAAGTGGACCCTTGGCCAGCTGGTCGGTTTGCTCGGCGGCGTCGCCCTGCTCGCCGTGTTGCTGACGCCGCTCACCGGCCCGGCGACGTAGCGACGCTCGCACTGCCGCTGTCGGCGGCGACCCGCAAAGGTCGGTTGCGTCGTAGGCTCGCTGCGTGCCGGAGCTGCCCGAGGTCGAGGCGCTTGCCGCGTTCCTGCGCGAGCGGGCGGTGGGCCGCACTGTGGTGCGCGCGGACGTCGCCGCATTCACCGCGCTCAAGACCGTCGACCCGCCGCTGTCCGCGCTGGGCGGGCTGAGCGTCACCGGCGCCGGACGGCACGGGAAGTTCCTCGACATCGACATTGACGGGCTGCACCTGGTGTTCCACCTGGCCAGAGGCGGTTGGCTGCAGTGGCGGGAGAGCCTCTCCCCATTGCCGCCGAAACCGGGCAAGGGCCCACTGGCCTTCCGGCTGCATCTGGCGCCGGAGTTCGACGGCGCCCCGGTGGCCGGCTTCGACCTCACCGAGGCCGGCACTCAGAAGCGGCTTGCGGTCTATCTCGTCGACGATCCTGCCCTGGTGCCCGGAGTGGACCGCCTCGGCCCGGACGCTCTCGACCCCGCCCTGGACGTCGAACGACTGGGCGAGATCCTGCGCGCCAACCGCGGCCAGCTCAAAGGTGTGCTCACCACGCAGTCGGTCATCGCCGGGATCGGCAATGCCTACTCCGACGAGATCCTGCACACCGGGCACCTCTCCCCCTTCAAGAACACCGGCAAGCTGACCGACGCGGAGCTGGAACGGCTGCACGAGGCGATGCGCAGCGTCCTCACCGACGCGGTGGCTCGCTCCGTGGGGCAGAAGGCGGCCACCCTGAAGGGTGAGAAGCGCAGCGGCTTGCAGGTACACGGTCGCACCGGCCTGCCCTGCCCGGTCTGCGGCGACACCGTTCGCGAGGTGTCCTTCGCGGACAAGTCGTTCCAGTACTGCCCCACGTGCCAGACCGACGGCCGCGAGCTGGCCGACCGCCGCCTGTCCCGCCTGCTCAAGTAGCGAGTCGGCTCGACCCGACGAGGCCGCCGCCGGCCCTCGACTTCACCAGTCGTGCACCGTCCCGTCAGCCAGCCGGTTCACCGGCAGGTAAGCGCGTTGGTACGGGTACTTCCCCGCCTCGTCCTGATCCAGTGAAACGCCGAGGCCCGGCTCGTTGCCGGGATGCAGCAGGCCGTCGATGAACGTGAACGACTGCTGGAACACCTCGTTGGTACGCACGCCGTGCTGCATGTACTCCTGGATGCCGAAGTTGTGGATCGCCAGTCCCAGATGCAGTGCGGCGGCCATCCCCACCGGCGAGATATCGGTCGGCCCGTGCATCCCGGACTTGATCTGGTACTGCCCGGCGTAGTCCAAGAGCTTCTTCAGATGGCTGATGCCGCCGGTGTGGGTCACCGCGGAGCGGACGTAGTCGACGAGCTGTTCCCGGATGATCTGCTGGTAGTCCCAGACGGTGTTGAAGATCTCGCCGATGGCCAGCGGCGTAGTGGTGTGGCTGCGCACCAGCCGCAGCGCCTCGGGGTTCTCCGCGGGCGTGCAGTCCTCCAGCCAGAAGAGGTCGTACGGCTCGAGACTCTTCCCGAGACGGGCAGCCTGGATCGGCGTCATGCGGTGATGCCCGTCGTGCAGCAGCGGCAGCTCCGGGCCGAACTCGCTGCGGACCGCCTCGAACACGGTCGGGAGATGGCGCAGATAGGAGCGGGTGTCCCAGTCCTCCTCCGCGGGCAGGGCGCCCCGCCGCGCCGGCTCGTGGTCGTAGCGCACCCCGGCATCGGCCGTGAGTGTCGCGTTGGACGCGATGCCGTAGATCGACTTCAGGCCGGGCACGCCGCTCTGCACCCGGATCGACCGGAACCCCAGCTCCTGATGCGCGCGAATCGAGTCGAACAGTTCGGGCAGGTCCCGCCCGGACGCGTGCCCGTAGGCCATCAGCCCGGAGCGCGAAGCACCACCGAGCAGCTGGTAGAGCGGCATTCCCGCGGCCTTGGCCTTGATGTCCCACAGGGCGACGTCCACGGCGGCGATCGCAGCCATCGTGACCGGGCCGCGCCGCCAGTACGCCCCGCGGTACAGGTACTGCCAGGTGTCCTCGATCCTGGCGGCGTCGCGATCGATGAGCAGTGGCACCACGTGCTCGCGCAGGTAGGAGACCACGGCCAGCTCGCGCCCGTTGAGCGTCGCGTCGCCGAGCCCGGTCAGGCCGCCCCCGGTGGTCAGCTTGAGCGTGACGAAGTTCCGGTCCGGGCTGGTCACGATGACCTCTGCCGCCGTGATGCGCTGGGCAGGGTCGGCCGGCGCCGAAACCGGCGGACGTCCGGTCATACGGGAACTCCTTCGACAATGAGCGTGCCGGGCCGGATGGCGCGACCTCGATCGCAGCCCGCACCGCCCAACTGACGTGACAGTCCCGGGGCGAGCACTCGAAGCATTCCCCGGGTCAGGTCAGGTCGGGACGGCGGGGTACACCGCCCGGGAGGTCAGTAGAGTCGGCCGGATGGAGCCGGTCCCCTCTGTTTCTGTTGATGAGCTGCCGACCGATCCGGTGCTGCTCGACGTCCGCGAGGACGACGAGTGGTCGGCCGGACACATCGACGGTGCCGTGCACATCCCGATGATGTCGGTGCCGCAGCGGATCGGCGAGCAGCCGAGTGCGGTCACGCCGGAGGCGAACGTAGTGGTCGTCTGCAAGGTCGGCGGGCGGTCTGCGCAAGTGACGGCGTGGCTGCGCGCGCAGGGCTACCAGGCGGTCAATCTGGCCGGCGGCATGCTCGCCTGGGAGGCCGCGGCCATGCCGATGGTCAGCGAGACGGGCCGTCCGCCCGCAGTGGTCTAGCGCCGGCTCACTCCGCGACCACCGCCCGCCCCGGGCAGCTTCGAACACATGGCGGTTTCTGATCACGGCTCGGCCCGTCATTACGTTCGGCAATGAGTCGGCGGGGCGCTGCCGCCCGGTGCCCGGGTCGGGCACGATGGAGTTGTGAAGCGCTGGTCGGCCTCGCACGCCGATCCTGTGCAGCCACGACGGTCAGCGACGGCCCCGTGGGTCATCGCCCACCGCGGAGACTCCGCCGAAATCGCCGAGCACACGCTGGCAGCGTACGAAGCGGCCATCGTCGGCGGTGCGGACGGGCTGGAGTGCGATGTGCGGATGACCCGGGACGGCCACCTGGTTTGCGTCCACGACCGGCGCATCGAGCGGACCAGCAACGGCACCGGCGTCGTCAGCGACTTCGACCTCGCCGAACTCAGACGGCTGGATTTCTCTTCCTGGAAGCACGACTGGCCGGACTCGGCCGATGAGCTGATCGGCGAGGACGTCTACCTGGAGGGCGTCAAACCCGAACGGGTGTCCCCGGAAGGCAGCGTGCTCACCTTGGACACGCTGCTCGCCCTGGCCGCGGACGCCGGGCGCCCGGTGCGCATGGCGATCGAGACCAAGCACCCGACGAGGTACGCCGGGCTGGTCGAGAAGGAGCTGGTGCGCACCTTGCGCCGGTTCGGCCACGGCCGCGGCAAGCCGGCCGAGGAGCAACTCGTCGCGGTGATGAGTTTCGCGACGACCGCGCTGCGCCGGGTCCGGTTGCTGGCACCCAGCCTGCCCACGGTGTATCTGCAGAAGAAGCCGCCGATCGACTCGCCACCCACCGGCACCCGCATCGTCGGCCCCAGCTTGAAATTGCTGCGCCAGGCCCCGGAGGTCGTCGACCGGGCGCACGCCGTCGGCGACCAGATCTATGTGTGGACCGTCGACCAACCCGCCGACATCCAGTTTGCGCTGGACCTCGGGGTAGACGCCATCATCACCAATCGCCCGAAAGATGTCCTGCAGGCCCGGGCGGCCCGTTATCCGGACGGCTGACAACCCGCGCTGCATCCTGGATCTTCGCCGCCGGATGCGGTTTGGTACGGAGGTGCGTCGGGTAGGTCGGCCTCTCGGCCGGTTATCCTGCTGTGCCACGATGGGTTGAAAATTCAACTCTGGTGGAGGTGACGGAGTGGGCGTGTTGTGGGTGCTCGACACCGCAGCCAGCGCCGCCACCGTCCGCCGCAACCTCGCTTACGACCTGGCCCGAGTCGGGGTCGACCCCGATGTCGCCTCGGACAGCTCGGTACTGGCCAGCGAACTCGTGGCCAACGCCGTACGCCACGCCCGCGCGTTGCCCTCCGGGCACCTGCAGGTGGAGTGGGAGGTGCACCCCGACGGCGTCACCGTCTCGGTCACCGACGGCGGCTCCGACACCGTTCCGGAGATCCGGGAGGCCGGCATGCAGGACACCACCGGCCGCGGGCTGGCCATCGTGGCGGCGCTCGCCGACGAATGGGGCGTCAAGGCCGGCGAGTCGACCACCACGGTGTGGGCCCGGATTAGCACTCGGGCAGCACACGTCAGCTGACCACCGGCTCAGCTGGGCAGGCCTCGCATCACCCGCAGCGCGACCGACAACGTCGCCAGGTCGACGGTTTCCCGGTTCAATGCCTCATCGACGGTGGACCTGGTACGGGCGACGCGTTCGGCGTTGCTCTGCTCCCACTCGCGCATCCGATCGGTCACCGAGTCGGCCGGCGACGTGGAATGCAGCACGGCGGCGGTGATCGACGACAGCGCCGTGTAGACGTCGTCACGCAGAGCGGCTCGGGCCAGGGCCGCCCAACGATCGCCGCGGGGCAGAGCGGTCACCGCGGTCAGCATCTTGTCGACGCTGAACTTCTCCGACAGCCCGAAGTGCAGCTCGGCGATCTCCGAGGCCGGTCGCTGCGATGATTCGGCGATCTCGACGACATCCAGCAGGAGGAACGCGCTGAGCAGGATGCCGACCCGCAGCGCAAGATCACGCGGGATGCCGAGCCCGACCAGGCGGTCCACCTCGGCGTAGAGGGTCTCCCGCTCACTGCCCCGCAGCAGGTGCGGCACCTGCTGGAACAGTTCTCGGACAACCGGCCGGTATCGCTCGATCTCGGCGGCGATGTCAGTGATCGGGTACCGCACGTCGAGCAGCCAGCGGGTGCCGCGGTCCAGCAGCCGGCGCAGTTCCAGGTAGGCCGCGTCCTGGCCCTCCGTCGGCGCTTCGTTGTCGAGCGCTTCGATGTCTGCCCACAACCGTTCCAGGTCGAACACCTCGCGCACCACGGTGTAGGCGCGGGCCACCTGCGGCATGTCTGCGCCGGTCTCCTCGCCGGCCCGGAACGCGAAGGTGGTGCCGGCCCGATTGACCATGTCGTTGACGACGCAGGTGGTGATGATGTCCGGGCCGAGCGGGTGGGTGTCGAGTTGCTTGTCGAAGCGCGCCGAGATCGACGCCGGGAAGTAGCCGGAGATGGACCGCCGGAACCACGGGTCGGCGGGCAGATCCGAGGCGCGCAGCTGTTTGGTGAGGGTGATCTTCACGTAGGCGGCGACCACCGCGAGCTCCGGTGAGACCAGCCCGAGCCCAGCGTCCTCCATCTGCCGAATGCGCTTGTCCGACGGCAGGAACTCCAGATCTCGGTCCAGCATGCCGCGCTTGCTGAGGTCGTTGAGCAGTCGCTGGTAGACCGGCAGGATCGGGACGGAGAGCCGGCGCTCGATGCCCAGCAGAACGTTCTGCTCGTAGTTGTCGCGCAGCACGTCGGTGGCGACCTCGTCGGTCGCTGCAGCGAGCAGTTCGTTGCGCGCCTCGACGGGTAGCTCGCCCGCGGCGATTGCCCGGTCCAGCAGGATCTTGATGTTGACCTCGTGATCGGAGGTGTCGACACCGGCGGAGTTGTCGATGGCGTCGGTGTTGGCGTGCCCACCGTTTCGGGTGAACTCGATCCGGCCGAGCTGGGTGCAACCGAGGTTGCCACCCTCGCCGATCACCTTGCAGCGCAACTGGGTCGCGTCGGCGCGTAGGCCGTCGTTCGCCTTGTCCCCCACCTCGGCGTCAGTTTCGGTACTGGCCTTGACGTACGTGCCGATGCCGCCGTTCCAGAGCAGGTCCACCGGGGCGACGAGGATGGCGTGCATCAGCTGCGCCGGTGTCAATGCGGTTGTCGATGCCGGCAGGCCGAGTCGGTTGATCACCTGGGTGCTCAGCGGAATCGACTTCTGCGTCCGCGGGAAGACGCCACCGCCCTCGGAGATCAGTTCCCGGTTGTAGTCAGCCCAGGATGAACGCGGTAGGTCGAACAGCCGGCGGCGTTCGGCGTAGGACGTGGCGATGTCCGGGTCCGGGTCGAGGAAGATGTGCCGATGGTCGAAAGCGGCAACCAGCTTGGTGTGCTCGGACAGCAGCATTCCGTTGCCGAACACATCACCGGACATGTCGCCGACGCCGACCACGGTGAAGTCTTCGCTCTGGATGTTCCGGCCGAGCTCGCGGAAGTGGTACTTGACCGACTCCCAGGCGCCGCGGGCGGTGATCCCCATCGCTTTGTGGTCGTAACCGGCCGAGCCACCTGAAGCGAATGCGTCCCCCAGCCAGAAGCCGCGGTCCAGCGCTATCTCGTTCGCGATGTCGGAGAACGTGGCGGTGCCCTTGTCCGCTGCGACGACGAGATACGGGTCGTCGTCGTCATAACGCACAACATTCTTCGGCGCGACCACGATCTGCTCACCGCTCACCGGATCGTGGGTGTAGTCGTCAGTGATGTCCAGCAAGCTCGAGATGAACGTGCGGTAGCAAGCGACACCCTCGGCCAGCCACGCATCGCGATCGGCTGCCGGGTCGGGCAGCTGCTTGGCGACGAAGCCACCCTTCGCGCCGACCGGCACGATGACGGCGTTCTTGACGCTCTGCGCCTTGACCAGGCCGAGCACCTCGGTGCGGAAGTCCTCGCGACGGTCCGACCAGCGCAGTCCGCCGCGGGCCACCCTGCCGAAACGCAGGTGCACGCCCTCCACGCGCGGTGAGTAGACCCAGATCTCGAACTGCGGCCGAGGTTCGGGCAGTTCGTCGATGTGCTTGGGGTCGAACTTGACCGCGACCTCCACGCGCAGCTGACCATCGGCGTTCGGGCGGTAGGCGCTGGTGCGCAGCGTCGCGGTGATCAGTCGCAACAGCGAGCGCAGGATGCGATCTTGGTCCAGGCTGGACACGGTTCCGATCGCCTCACGGATCTGCTCGACCCGCGGTTGCACGTCCACCGCCGCCGGGTCGTCGACCCGGCTGGGATCGAACCGCGCCTCGAACAGTTCGACGAGCTGCCGGGCGATCTGCGGGTAGTCCAGCAGGGTCTGCTCGACGTATCCCTGGCTGAAGGTCGACCCGGCCTGGCGCAGGTACTTGGCGTAGGCGCGCACGACGACGATCTGGTGCCAGCTGAGCCCGGCCCGCAGCAGCAGCCCGTTGAAGCCGTCCTGCTCGACGTCACCACTCCACAGCCGCTGCAGCACTTCCAGCATGTCCGTCACCTGCTCGGACGAGAGCTGTGCGCCGGACGGCGTCTTCAGGCCGAAGTCGTAGATCCAGGCGGGTGAGCCGTCCATCCGGTCGACCTCGTAAGGCCGCTCGTCGAGCACCTCCACACCGAGGTGGGAGAGCATCGGCAGCACCTTCGCCAACGAGATCGGCCCGCCGGTGCGCAGCAGCTTGAGCCGGCGATCGGCCGGATCGCCCGGCTCCGGCTCGCACAGGTCGAAGCCCAACCCGTTCTGGTCGGGCAATGCCTCGATCAGCGCGATGTCCCGGACGGCGGTGGCCGCCGAGTAGTCCTCCTTGTACGCCTCGGGGAACGCCCGTTCATACCGGCGCAGCAGCCGTCCGGCGGTGTCGGCAGGGTCGTGCTGCGTGATGAGGTCGGCGAGGTCGTCGCTCCACCGCCGGGTGACCTGGGTGATCCGCGACTCGACGTCGCGGTAATTGGGGGTGGGCACCGGGTCGCCGGGGCGCAACGCGATCAGGAAGTGCATCCGGGCCAGACCGAGGTCGCTGATGGTGTCGTCGCGGCTGAGTACCTTGCCCGGCCACTGCTCTGCGACGACCTCGCGCACCTGCCGTCGGGAGTCCGGGCCGAGCCGCTCCTCCGGCAGGTACACCAGCACCGACACGAAGTCGTTGTTGAGGTGCACCCGGGAGAACACCCCGACACCGCCGCGTTCGGCTCGGTTGACCACCAGCGTCGCCAGGTTGAGCAGGTCGCCGACCTCGGCCTCGAGCAATTCATCGCGGGGCAAGGTGCGCAACGCCGAGACCATCATCCGGGCACTGTGGCTGTTGGCCCGCAAGCCGGAGCGTTTCAGCACCTCCTCGATGCGCCGGCGCACCACGGGTACCCGGGCCACCGTTCCGTCGCCGGCGGTGGTGAACAAGCCGAGGAAGACGTGGATGCGACCGCCCGAACCGTTGCCCGGCTCAACCACCGTGACGCAGTCGTAGCGCGCGGCGCGCAGCACCGTCGACACCAGCGGCGATTTGAAGACGACGACCGGCGCGCCGCTGCGGTATGCCGGCAGCACCTCCAGCGGGGTGACCTGCGCGGCGCCACGCAGCACGCCGCGAACCTGGTATTCGCCGTCGTGCCCAGCCGCCGAGCGGGCCAGGTCGTTTGCGCTGAACGCGGCATGCCCGAGGATCATGAAGTTGCCATCGGCCAGCCAGCGCAACAGCTCGCCGGCCTCATGGCTGGTCGCCCGGTCGAACGGGCCAGGATCGGCGCACAGCGTGTCCGCCAGTTTGCGGATCAGCGCGTAGAGCTCGGGCGCGTCCTTCACCGCGTAGTGCACGTCGGTGATGACGCGGCGCAGGTCGTTGGCCACCTCGTCCTGTTCTTCGGCGGCGATCCGGCTGACCTCGATGTACATCCAGGATTCGGTCTTGGTGCCGTCCGGCTGCGGTGCGGTGTCGTCGATGTCGTAGAGCTGGTCGACGGTTCCGTCAGCAGCGCGGGTCAGTACCAACAGCGGATGCAGCACGTTCTGCACCGGGTGGCCGGTGATTTTGAGTTCGGTGCGGATCGAGTCGACCAGGTACGGGGCGTCGTTCGTGACGATCTCGACCGCGGAGGTGTCGCCGTCCACCTCGCGGATGCGAATCTGGATGTCGCCGGACTGCCGCACCCGGCCCAGCTGCCAGTGGTGGTGAGCGATCTCGAGTTGCTCGTCCTCGGTTCGGTTCGGCAGTTCGACGGCCGCATGAGCCAGGTAGCGACGGACGAATACCTTGTCGTTGTCGGAGTCGTCGGGACGGTGGGCAGAAGCCTCACTCATGACGTTCGGGTCACCTCGTCGTGACTGGCAGTGCGGGCTGGTGTCCTCATCGAACCACCCCTGAGCCCGCGCCACGAGAGGGAGGGGTCTCGCCCGCGTGTCAGGATGAGCGTCATGAGCGAAGCCCCCTCCGTTCGACCCCGCGCAGTGCCGACGAGTGCTTCCTACGCGATCACCGTCCGGCTCTACGCCGATCCCGCCCCAGCGGTTGTCGGCGTCATCGCCACCGCGGTCGGGGTAGCCGGCGGCGTGGTCACCGCGATCGACGTCTCCGAGTCGCGCCACGACCGGATCACCATCGACGTCACCTGCTCGGCGGCCGACGGTGAGCACGCCCAGGAAATAGTCCATGCGCTGGAGTCGATCGACGGCGTCAGCGTCTATCGGGTGAGCGACCGGACGTTCCTGCTGCACCTCGGCGGCAAGATCGAGGTCCAGTCCAAGGTGCCGCTGAAGACTCGTGACGACCTGTCGATGGCGTACACACCCGGGGTTGCCCGGGTGTCGATGGCGATCGCCGCCAAACCGGATGACGTGACCAGGCTGACGATCAAGGGCAACACCGTGGCGGTCGTGACCGACGGTTCGGCGGTACTCGGACTGGGCAACATCGGGCCCGGCGCCGCATTGCCGGTGATGGAGGGCAAGGCCGCGCTGTTCAAGCAGTTCGCCAACATCGATGCGTGGCCGATCTGCCTCGACACCCAGGACGTCGACGAGATCGTCGCCACGGTGCGGCACATCTCGCCTGGTTTCGGCGGGATCAACCTGGAGGACATCTCCGCCCCGCGGTGCTTCGAGATCGAGCGTCGGCTGCGCGCCGAGCTGTCCATCCCGGTCTTCCACGACGACCAGCACGGCACCGCGATCGTCGTGCTCGCCGCGCTGACCAACGCGTTGCGCTGCGTCGGCAAGGCGATGGCCGAGACCCGGGTCGTGGTGGCCGGCGGCGGCGCGGCGGGCACCGCAGTCGTCGACCTGATGCTGGCCGCCGGTGTGCAACAGGTTCTCGTCTGGGATCGGGAGGGCATTCTCGCCCCCGACGACGAGCGACTGGCCGGGCCGAAGCACGCGCTCGCGCAACGCACCAACCCCGAGGCGCGGCACGGCGACCTGCACGACGCGTTGCGCGGCGCAGACGTCTTCGTCGGGGTGAGCGCGCCGAACATCCTGCCTGCTGAATGGATCGCCGACATGGCCGTCGATCCCGTGGTCTTCGCGTTGGCCAACCCGGACCCGGAGGTGGACGTCGACGCAGCGCGTGCCTACGCGACGATTCTGGCTACCGGGCGCAGCGACTACCCCAACCAGATCAACAACGTACTGGCCTTCCCCGGCGTGTTCCGCGGCCTGCTCGACGCTCGCGCCCATCAGGTGACCACCGCGATGATGCTGCGCGCCGCCGACGCATTGGCCCATTGCGTCAACGACGAGCAACTCAATGCGTCCTACATCGTGCCCAGCGTCTTCGACCCCGAGGTGCCGAAGGCCGTGGCCCAGGCGGTCCGCGACGCCAGCACCGCCCCTTCGGGATGATCACGCACTTTTCGCTGCCATAGCAGCGATTTCCGCGTGATCATCGCGGGTTTCCACAGGTGGCCGATCGGTTGCCTACGGCACGCCGCGGGGCGCGATGCTCGGGCGGTGCGTTGTCTTCCGCGGGTGGTCCATCGCAGCGAGCTCGGCGGGCTGGGGGTGTCCTGCGCTGCTGCGCGATGGGAGATCGGACGGGGTCGCTGGGTGATCCTCTTCCCGGGCGTGTACCTGACCCGTCCGGAGCCGCGACCAGAAGACTGGTTGCACGCCGCGTTACTGCACTCCGGGCCGCGCTCTGTCCTCAGCGGGGCGGCGGCGCTGCGCTGTCATGGCGTGCGCCTACCTCGGGCCGGCGTGCCGGAGTCGATCTTGGTGCTCATCCCGTACGGCCAAGGCGTTCGATCGGTGTCGCCGGCTCAGCTGCGACGAGTGCCACACCTGCCCGAACCAGTCGTCGTCGAAGGCTTGCGACTGGCCCCCGCACAACGGGCCGTCGCAGATCTGGCACTTGAGCTGCACCGGCTCGACGACGTCCGCGCGCTCGTCGCCGATGCAGTTCAGCGCGGCTTCTGCACGCCCGAGGAGCTCGTCGCGCAGATGGTCACCACAGCAAGGAAGAACTCCAAGGCCTTCCGCACGGCAGTGAAGGAGATTGCAGACGGTGCCCGGTCAGCACCTGAAGCACGGGCCGCGTCGACCCTGCGCAAGAACGGCATCACTGGCTTCCGGCAGAACGCCGAGGTCATTGTCGGCGGTCGCCGCTTCGTCGCCGACTTCCTGTGGGACGAGCTGAAGGCGATCCTCGAGATCGACGGAGCCGAGTACCACTTCGACCGGGACGGCTGGCGTCGCACCCTGGATCGGGATGCCCGGCTGCAGGGCGGCGGATACGCGCTGCTGCACGTCCCGCCGTCGCTGGTCGCGTCGGAAGTGATGTTCGTGCACCAAGTCTCAGCCTGGTTGGCCGCCCGGGCCGCGATGATCACGCACTTTTCGCTGCCATAGCAGCACTTTCCGCGTGATCATCGCGGGAGTAGGGCTTGGGCGGCGGTGAGGAAGCGGTCGTTCTCCTCAACGGTGCCGATAGTGACGCGCGCGCCGGCTCCGGCGAACCCGCGGACGATGACGCCGCGCTCCTCGCAGCCGGCCGCCCAGTCGACAGTGCGCTCGCCCAGCGGCAACCAGACGAAGTTCGCCTCGGTCGGCGGGATGTCGTAACCGATACCGATCAGCTCGCCGCGCACCCGAGAGCGCTCGGCAACGACCTCGTCGACGCGGGCCAGTAGCTGCTTCTCCGCCTCGGGCTCCAGGCAGGCCAGCGCCGCCTCTTGAGCAACCTGCGATACCGCGAACGGGATGCGGGTCTGATTGACCGCCCGCGCCACGGCCGGGTCGCCGAACAGGCCGTAGCCGACCCGCAGCCCGGCCAGGGCGTAGGCCTTGGAGAACGTGCGCAGCACTGCGACGTTCGGTCGGTCGAGGAAGTCCAAGCCGTTGACCGCGAGCGGATCGGTGACGAACTCCCGGTACGCCTCGTCGATCACCACCAACGTGCTCGGCGGTACGGCGTCGAAGAACTCGGTCAGCTCGGTGGGCGAGACGACGGTGCCGGTGGGGTTGTTCGGCGTGCAGATGAACACCAGCCGGGTGCGATCGGTGACCGCATCGGCGAGCGCACCGAGATCGAAGCTCTGCTCAGGACGTAACGGCACCTGCACCGACCGGGCCCCGGCCACCATCGTGATGATCGGATACGCCTCGAAGGAGCGCCACGGGTACAGCACCTCGTCACCGTCGTCGGCGACGACCTGGACGAGTTGCTGGCACAGCGCCACCGATCCGCAGCCGACCGCCACTCGGTCGGTGGACAGCCCGAACCGGTCGGCCAGCGTCCGAGTGAGCCGCACCGCGCCGGCGTCGGGATAGCGATTGCCGTTCGCCGCGACGTCGGCGATGCGCTGCACCACGTGCGGCAGCACCGGGTACGCCGACTCGTTGCTGGCCAGCTTGATCGAGCCGGGCACCGTCCGGCCGGGCACGTATGCCGGCATCGACGACAGCACGTCGCGCAACTTGACGCTCATTCGTCCAACCTAGAGGTTGCCGCGCAGGTCCTGCTCGCGCTCGATGGCCTCGAACAGCGCCTTGAAGTTTCCCTTGCCGAAGCCCAGTGACCCGTGCCGCTCGATCAGCTCGAAGAAGACGGTCGGCCGGTCGCCGATCGGCTTGGTGAAGATCTGCAGCAGATAGCCGTCCTCGTCCCGGTCGACCAGGATGGCGCGCTTCTGCAACTCCTCGATCGGCACCCGCACCTCGCCGATCCGCGCCCGCAGTTCCGGGTCCTCGTAGTAGGAGTCCGGCGTCTCCAGGAATTCGACGCCCTCCGCGCGCATTGCGTCGACGGTGCCGAGGATGTCGTTGGTGGCCAGCGCCAGGTGCTGCGCGCCCGGGCCGCGGTAGAACTCGAGGAACTCGTCGATCTGGCTCTTCTTCTTGGCGATGGCCGGCTCGTTCAGCGGGAACTTCACGCGGTGGTTGCCGTTAGCGACCACCTTGCTCATCAGTGCCGAGTAGTCGGTGGCGATGTCGTCGCCGATGAACTCGGCCATGTTCACGAAGCCCATCACCCGGTTGTAGAAGTCGACCCACTGGTCCATGTTGCCGAGCTCGACGTTGCCCACCACGTGATCCAGCGCTTGGAACATCCGCTTCGGCGCACCCGGCCGCTTGACGAACACCGACGAACGCGGCTCGTAGCCGGGCAGGTAGACGCCGTGGTACTTCGACCGGTCGACCAGGGTGTGCCGGGTGTCGCCGTACGCAGCGATCGACGCGATACGCACGGTGCCGTGCTCGTCGGACTCGTCGTGCGGATCGACGACAACGGTGGCGCCTTGCTTGCGGGCCTGGGCGATGCACTTGTCGACGTCGGGCACCTCGAGCGCGATATCGCTCACCCCGTCGCCGTGTGCTCGGTGGTGATCCAGCAGCGGGCTGTCCGGCGAGACGCCCCCGGTGATGACGAATCGGCACGAGCCGGACTTGAGCACGTATCCCTTGTGATCCCGGTTGCCGGTCTCCGGGCCGCTGTAGGCGACCAGCTCCATGCCGAACGCGGACTGGTAGTAGTGCGCAGTCTGCGTGGCGTTACCGACGATGAAGACGATGGCGTCCCACCCGGTCACCGGAAACGGGTCGGTGGTCTCGTCGTACTCCACCAGGCCGACGAGCTGCTTGAGCTGGGTCAGCGTCAGGTCGGCCTGCCGCTCGTCCTCGGTCCGCGTGTCAGTCGGGTGAGTCGTCTCGGTGATGGCTGGTGCGTCGCTGGTCTGGGTCATCGTCGCCTCCGGGGTGATGTGGCCATCACTGTCCGCCTGCCGACCCAGCTAGGCAAGACGTCCGCTCGTTTCTGCCCATGCTGCGCATTCTGCATGGTCAGGCGCCGGATCGGCTCTACAACGTGTCCAGCGTCAACCTCGGACGGCGGCGGCCGCGGCTATCACCGCAAAGACTGCGAACAGGACGCCGGCTGCGCGGTGGATCCACGGCAAGGGCACCCGGCGCAGGATCACCCGGCCCAGCACGGTGGCCAGCACCGCGACTGCCATCAAGGCGATGAACGCGGCGACGCCGATCGCCACCGGCTGGCCGTAGCGAGCGACCAGGCCGGCGGTGGCCAGCTGGCTGGCGTCACCCCACTCGGCAGCGAACAGCACGCCGAAGGAGATCGCGACGATCCGGCGATCGGAGGTCTGCGCAGCATCCGGATCAGCCGCGGCATCCTCGGCCTCCTCGTCAACGCCGATGCTCTCCCGGATCAGCAGCACCGCGCCGACGCCGAACAGCACGGCAACCACCGCCTCCAGCACCCGATGCGGAAGTAGATGCAGCAGCCCGCCGGCGGTCGTCGCGATCGCGCATTGGATGGCGAACGCTCCGGCGACGCCGATCAGCACCGGCCGACGGCGATACCTCGTGGACAGCACAAGCGTCGCCACCAGCGTCTTGTCCGGAAGCTCAACCAGAAGAATGGCGACGAAGGCGATAGCGGCAGCTGCCAGAAACGCACTCATGTGAGCTTCGATTCTGCCGTACCGGCGGGCAGTAAGGTCCGGCGGTGTGAACAGGCCCGCGCGATGAGCCGCCCCAACTGGGGCGGCCGGCGGTCGCGTTCGGCGGAGCGTGCGCGATGAGCACCACCCTGGCTGCCGTCGCACTCGTCGTGGCCGTGCTCGCCCTGCTTGCCGGCCTGCTCGCTTTGCGCACCCTGGGACGGATCCGCCGCGGCATCGGCGTGCTGGGCCGCGGCGGCGCCCGCGGTGAGTCATATCTCGAAGCGACCAGTCGGCATGCGGCGGAGACCGCCGAGCTGCGCAAGGAAGTGAGCGGCTGGCGCGACGTGCTGGCGGGGGAGCGCAAGGCACTCGCCGAGCAACTACGCGAAGCCAGCGCCAAGATCGACGCCGAGGCCGTTGCCGCCCGCGAGCAACTCGGCGTCGCGGTCAGCTCGTTCGGCAGCACGGCAGACACCGCACTGCGCCGGGTGGCGGTGGTCCGGTTCGACGCCTTCGACGACATGGGCGGCCGGCTGTCGTTCAGTCTGGCGCTACTCGACGGGCACGGCGACGGCATCGCGCTCACCTCCATCGCCGGGCGCAGTGAAACCCGTCTGTACGCCAAGCCGGTGACCGGGGGAGTGAGCGAGGTGGAGCTCTCCCCGGAGGAGAAGCAGGCCGTCAAGGCCGCCCTGGCGTCCTGACCAACCGCGATGATCTCGCGAAATGTGCTGCGATAGCGACGAAAATCGCGTGATCATCGCGGGATAGCCTGACGCCGTGGCAGTCCGCTATGCATTCCTCGGCCCGGTCGGGACGTTCGCGCACACCGCGCTGCTGAGCATCCCCGGCGCTATCGAGGCCGAACACCTGCCGATGGCAACGGTGACGCTGGCGATCGACGCGGTACGCAGCGGTGCTGCCGACGGTGCCCTGGTGCCGATGGAGAACTCGGTGGAAGGCGCTGTCCCGGCCACCCTGGACGAGCTGGCCAACGGCGAGCAACCGCTGGCGATCACGCAGGAGACCTACCTGCCGGTCGAGTTCGATCTGCTGGCCCGGCCAGGCACCGCATTGGACGAGATCCGCACCGTGGCGACGCATCCGCACGCGGAGGCCCAGGTCCGCCGGTTCCTGCTCGGCCGGCTGCCGGCTGCCCAGTACGTTCCGGCCGGCTCGACCGCCGGCGGTGCGGGGCTGGTGGCAGCGGGGGAGGCGGACGCGGCGGTGGCGCCGCCGGCAGCGGGGGAGCAGTACGGCCTGGTCAGCGTGGCGCGCGATATCGCCGACCACCGTGGCGCAGTCACCCGGTTCGTCCTGCTTGCCCGGGCCAGCACGCCCGGCGCCCCGACCGGCAACGACCGGAGCACGCTGGTCGCCTACCTGCGCGAGGACCACTCCGGTGCCCTGCTGGAGATCCTGACCGAGTTCGCGATGCGCGGCGTCAACCTGACGCGCATCGAGTCACGGCCGACCAAGGGGCGGCTCGGCCAGTACTGCTTTTCGATCGACTGCGAAGGTCATGTCCGGGACGCCCGGGTCGGCGACGCGCTGGCCGCGATTCACCGCATCTGCGCCGACGTGCGCTTCCTCGGCTCCTACCCTCGCGCGGACGGCGCGCAGGGCCCGGTCCCGACCGGCCGCAGCGATCCGGACTTCGCCGACGCCGGTGCCTGGCTCGCGTCCATCCGCGAGACCGGGACGTGATGAGGTCCCGGAGGGCTCAGAGGTACAGGCCGGTGTTCGCGTCGATGCGCCGGGCGGCGACCGCGTGGATGTCACGCTCGCGCAGGAGCAGGTAGTCCTCACCGGTGATCTCGACCTCGTGCCGGTCGTCCGGGCTGAACAGCACCCGATCGCCGAGCTCGACGGAGCGCACGTGATTGCCGATCGCCAGCACTTCCGCCCAGATCAGCCGCTTCGACACTTGGGCGGTGGCGGGGATGACGATGCCGCCCGACGAGCGGCGCTCGCCCTCGTCCTTGGGCATCTTCACCAGTACGCGATCGTGCAGCATCTTGATCGGCAGGCGGTCCGGATCCGTCACCCACCCAGCCTAGGCGGAGCCCGCAGCTCGCCCCCCGCCCGGTACTCGCGATGATGTCGGAGAGGGGGGCGGTCAGGTCGTCAGTCGGCGGCGTCGAACACTGCGTCGAAGCGGCCCTCGGCGGGGGTGAAGTCCAACCCGCGTAGGAAGGCAAGGCTGGCCGGTGCGCCTTCGTCCCGGTTCATCCCGGAGTCCTCCCACTCGACAGAGATCGGCCCGGCGTAGTCGATCGAGTTGAGCATCCGGATGCAGGCCTCCCAGGGAACGTCGCCGTGCCCGACGGAGACGAAGTCGAATCCGCGCCGCGGATCGCCCCAGGGCAGGTGCGAGCCGAGCACACCGTTGCGCCCGTCCAGCACCACGCGGGTGTCCTTGCAGTCGACGTGGAAGATGCGCTCGCGGAAATCCCAGATGAAGGAGCGCACGTCGACGCGCTGCCACATCATGTGCGACGGGTCCCAGTTGAAGCCGAACGCCGGATGCCCATCGACTGCTTCCAGCGCGCGCACCGACGTCCAGTAGTCGTAGGCGATCTCGGACGGGTGCACCTCCAGCGCGAACCGCACACCCTGCGCCTGGAACTCGTCGAGGATCGGTGTCCATCGGGTGGCGAAGTCCGCATAACCCTTGTCGATGACGGCATCGGGCACCGGCGGGAACATCGCCACGAACGGCCAGATGGACGAGCCGGTGAACCCGACGACCACGTCCACTCCGAACGCCTTCGCCGCACGCGCCGTGATCTTCATGGTCTCCGCGGCGCGCTGCCGGACCCCTTCGGGATCGCCGTCGCCCCACACCCGCGGCGGCACGATCGCCTTGTGCCGGAAGTCGATCGGGTCATCGCAGACGCTCTGCCCGACAAGGTGGGCCGAGATAGCCCAGCAGCCGAGCCCGTACCGGTCCAGGATCGCGCGGCGCTCGGCCACATAGTCGGGATCGGTGGCCGCGCGTTCGACGTCGAGATGTCGCGGGTCGGTGGCGATCTCCAGGCCGTCGAAGCCCCAGTCGGCGGCCTTCTGGCAAACCTCTTCGAAGGTCAGGTCGACCCACTGGCCGGTGAACAGCGTGTGCTTGCGTGACATGGCATCCCCAAGTCGGCGAACGGACGGTGCTGCGACGCTACCCAGTGCTCAGGCGCCGGTGCGCAGGTCGATCAGCGGTACCGGTGCTGGTCGCTCGCAGGTGGTGCTCAGCAGCACAGCCTGGCCGGAGTGCGCCGCCGTGATGATCGACTCCATCACGTCGAGTACGTGCAAGGCGAGTTCACCGGAGGCTCGATGCGCTTCGTCCGCGTCCACCGCCCGGGCCAGATCGGCCAGCCCGATGCCGCGGCCACCGGCGAGGTAGCCGGCCACCGGGGCCACCTCGGCCCAAGCCTGCTCGCCCACGCGCCGGACACTCACCGGGCCGTCGAAGTAATTCGGGTCCGGTACGCCCATCGAGCCGGTCTCGCCGTAGACCTCGATCCGCGGCAACGTCGACTCGCCGGGCACGTCGAAGGACGTGATCAGGGTGGAGATGGCGCCGTCGGCGTGTTCGAGGGACGCCGAGACGTGGGTGTCGACCTCCACGTCGATGACCAGCCCGGCGTTGGGCCCGGCGCTGACTCGACGCTGCGGCCTCGAAGCCCGCGCCATCCCGACGACGCGGCGGACCGGGCCGAGCAGGGTGACCAGGGAGCTGAGGTAGTACGGCCCCAGGTCGTACAGCGGCCCCGCTCCGGGCTGGTAGAAGAACGCCGGGTTGGCGTGCCAGTTGTCCGGGCCGCCGCCGGCGAAGAAGGCCGTCGCGGCCACCGGGCGTCCGATGTCGCCCCGGTCCAGCACGGCACGGGCGGTCTGCAGGCCGGTGCCCAGCACGGTGTCCGGTGCGCAGCCCACCCGCAGCCCGGCGGCCGCGGCCACGGTCAGGACGTCCCGACCGTCGCGCACCGTCGTCGCCAACGGCTTCTCGCCGTAGACGTGCTTGCCGGCCGCCAACGCAGCACGGGCCAACTCGGCGTGCACCGACGGGATGGTCAGGTTCAGCACCACGTCCACGTCATCGGCCGCGACCGCCTCCGCCGGGCTCAGCGGCCGTACTCCATCGTGGCGCGCCGCAACCTCGGTGGCCCGCTCGGGAAGGACGTCGGCGCAGGCCACCAGCCGCAGGTCGGCGAGCGCGTCAATGGCGGCGAGGTACTGGCCGCTGATGTTGCCGCAACCGATCATGGCCACGCGGGCGGCAGCGCTCATCCTTGCGCCGACCAGGTGCTGACACCGCTGTCGACGGCCCATCGGGCCCCGGCCTCGATGACGTCGAAGACATCGCCGGCGCAACTGTCGATCTCCAGCACGTGCCACTCAGCGTCGCTGGCCGCAGCGATAGCGCCGGTCAGGTCGACCGAGCCGCTGCCTGCCGCGACCTGGTCCACGGCTAGCTGCGCCGGGCCGTCCTTGACGTGCAGCGAACGAACCCGCGGTGCGTATCTGGCAACGAGTTCGGCAGGCGGCGCACCCCCGGTCTGGGCCCAGTAGATGTCGACCTGCAGCTCGACCTCCGGGCCGGCCGCCTCCACCAGTAGGTCATACGCGGTGCGACCGTCGGCCAGTTCGGTGAACTCCAGCCAGTGATTGTGGTAGGCCAGCCGCAGCCCGCGCTGCTTGGCGTTGGCCGCGGCCTCGGCCAACCGCGCGCCCAGCCGTTGGGTCGAGTCGGCGCCGCCGAACGGGTCGGAATCGAAGCCGGGCACCCCGTTGGGGGAGGGGACGACGAGCACCTCGAGGCCCACCGCCTCGGCCGCATCGAGAACCTGCTCCGTGCGGTCGCCGAGCGGGGCCTGGCTGTGGGCCCAGCGCGCGACGAGCCCGGCGGAGTCGAGGTCACGGCGCAGCGCCGCAGCGTGGGCGGCGGCCGAAGCCGCGTCGCCGGCGCCGATGCCGAACGGCTCAACGGTGCCGAAGCCCAGCACCGCCAGGCGCTGCAACGCGCCGGCCTGATCCGCGGCGAGCGCGTCCCGGACGGAGTAGAGCTGGACGGCGAGCGGACGAGCCATGGTCATGCGGATGAGCTCCTCGGTTAGACATTTCGGGATGTTTGTTGTGAGAGCGCTCTCATTGTGCCCTCCGATCAGGGCTGCTGACCAGACCCAACTTGCCACCCCGGAGGTTCAGCGCTTAGCCGGGGTTGGCCGTGCCCGCCGATCAGCCCCAACCCAGCTCGTGCAGCCGGGCGTCGTCGATGCCGAAATGGTGGCCGACTTCGTGCACCACCGTCACCGCGACCTGCTGCGCGAGCTCTTCCTCGGTACTGCAGATGCGCAGCAACGGCAGCCGGTAGATGGTGATCTCGTCGGGCAGCGCCCAGGTGTAGTCGTGGGTGCGCCGGGTGAGGTCGACGCCGTGATAGAGCCCGAGCAGGTGCGGGTTCTCCGGGTGCTGGTCAGCGGCCCGGATCACGACGTTGCTCAGTTCTTTCATGAGCTCGGGCGGGATGCGGTCCAGCGCCTCGCCGATCAGCTCTTCGAATCGCTCCGGCGAGACCTGCAGCATGCCTCCATGGTGCCCGGTGCCCGGTGCCCGGTGCCCGGTGACCGGTGACCGGGCGCCGCCGCCGGGCACTGCTCAGTTGTGGAACTGCGGAATGATCAGGTACAGCCCGTAGCCGACGGCGGCCGCGCAGATCAGGAAGCAGGTCGCGGCCAGCACCGCACCTGGGCCGCGGGCACCCTGCACCGCCGTACCGCCAGCGCCGGCGTCGATCGCGGCAAGCGACGCCGGAGCTTCGTCCGGCTCGGCGGCGTGGCCCTGCATCCACGAGACGCCGACGATGCCGACCGAGAACAGCACCACAATCGCAACGCCGAACACGAAGCTGACCCCGGCGACCTTCCCGAGTGCAGCCCAGTCGATGAAGGGGGTTGCCGCCGTGGCGGCTGCGAGGTGTGACATGCCCATCCTCCGATCAGGCGGCTGCGGCGAGTTCACGCTCGCCGCGCAGGGACACGGTCGGCGCGTCGTTGACGTTTCTGAGCGGTGACCGGGGCGCGGCGCGAGCGCACCACGATGTAGCCCACCAGCACGAGCGCGACCACGCCGACGACGGCAACTCCACCGTCGCCCTGGTCGGCGAGCTTTCCGGACAGTGCGCCGACCAGCGCGGCAACCGGCAGGGTGAACAGCCAGGCCAGGGCGAGTCGACCGGCGATGTTCCACCGGACGTCGGCGAGCTTGCGACCCAGCCCGGAGCCCAGGATGCCGCCGGAGGCTACTTGCGTCGTGGAGAGGGCGAAACCCAGGTGGGCGGACGCCAGCAGTACGGCGGTGGACGCGGTCTCTGCGGCGAATCCCTGCGGCGACTCGATGTCGGTGATGCCCTTGCCCATCGTCCGAATGATCCGCCAGCCGCCGATCGACGTGCCCAGCGCGATCGCCAGCCCGGCGGCCATGATCACCCACCAGGGCGGCCCGCTGCCTTCGCTCAGGTGCCCGTTGACGATGAGCACCAGGGTGATCACGCCCATCGTCTTCTGCGCATCACCCGTGCCGTGCGCCAGCGACACCATGGACGCGGAGATGGTCTGGCCACGCCGGAACCCGTCCGTGGCTGCCTTCCTGCCGGCCCTCCTGGTGATCGTGTACGCGGCGTAGGTGCCGAGCAGGGCGATGATGCCGCAGACAACGGGGGAGATGAGGGCGGGCAGGACGATCTTCGAGAACACCTTGTCGAAGTGCACCGCCCCCGAGCCGAGCACCACCCACACAGCGCCGATCAAGCCACCGAACAGTGCGTGCGAGGACGACGACGGCAGCCCCAGCAGCCAGGTGGCCAGATTCCACAGGATTGCGCCGACCAGGCCGGCGAAGATGATCGCGGTGCCGTTCACCCCGCTGGCCGACAGCTTGGTGTCATCGACGATGCCGCCGGAGATGGTCTTGGCGACCTCGGTCGAGATGAAGGCACCGACCAGGTTGAGTGCCCCCGACACGACCACCGCTACCCGCGGCGACAGCGCGCCGGTGGCAATGGAGGTCGCCATCGCGTTCGCGGTGTCGTGGAATCCGTTGGTGAAGTCGAAGGCGAGCGCCGTGATGATCACGACGATGACGAGGAACGAGACGTCCATGCGCCCCTCCCGGGCAGGCGAAGAATGCGGCCGTCGCGGAACGTATCGGCGCTACGTGAACGAAGAATGAACCACTGTTGGCCAGATAGCCTGGGCTGGTGATCGACCTTCGCCAGCTGCGCGACGACCCGGACAGAGCACGCAAGTCGCAACGCGCTCGGGGCGCCGACTCCGCCGCCGTGGACGAACTGCTGGCCGCTGACGACCGCCGCCGGGCGGCCATCTCCCGTGCCGATGGCCTGCGCGGCGAGCAGAAGACGATCGGCCGCGAGGTCAGCCGGGCGGCACCCGAGCACCGTGCCGAAGTGCTGCACCGGGCAAAGCAGCTGGCGGCGGACGTCAAGGAGGCCGAGGCCGAGGAGGCGCACGCCGCCGAGGCGCTGCGCGCGGCGCACCTGGCGCTGCCCAACATCATCGAGGACGGCGTGCCGCCCGGCGGCGAGGACGACTTCGTGGTGCTCGACCACGTCGGGGAGCCGCCGGCCGTCACTGAGCCACGCGACCACCTACAGATCGGCAGTGACCTGCGCGCGATCGACACGGAGCGCGGCGCCAAGGTGTCCGGCTCGCGCTTCTACTTCCTCACCGGCATCGGCGCCCAACTCGAACTGGCGCTGGTCAACCTGGCCATGGAGCACGCCGGACGGGCCGGGTTCACCCCCGTCATCGCGCCGGCGTTGGTCAAGCCGGAGATCATGGAGGGCACCGGTTTCCTCGGTGCGCACGCCAGCGAGGTCTACCGGCTGGCCGAGGACGATCTCTATCTCGTCGGCACCAGCGAGGTGTCCCTGGCCGGGTACCACTCGAACGAGATCCTGGACGCGGCCGATCTGCCGCTGCGCTACGCCGGCTTCTCGGCCTGCTTCCGCCGCGAGGCCGGGTCCTACGGCAAGGACACCCGCGGCATCATCCGGGTGCACTGGTTCGACAAGGTCGAGATGTTCTCCTACGTGTCGGCCGACGAGGCGCAGGAGGAGCACCGCCGGCTGCTGGCCTGGGAGCAGGAGTTCATGGACGCCCTGGAGCTGTCCTATCGAGTCATCGACGTCGCCGCCGGCGATCTCGGTTCCAGCGCCGCACGGAAGTTCGACATCGAGGCCTGGTTCCCGTCCCAGCACGCGTACCGGGAGCTCACCTCGACCAGTAACTGCACGACCTACCAGGCCCGCCGGCTCAACATCCGCAGCCGCGGCGGCGGTTCGGGCACCGAGCCGGTCGCGACGCTGAACGGGACGATGTGCGCGGTGGCGCGCACCATCGCCTGCCTGCTCGATCACCATCAGCAGCCGGACGGCACCGTCTACGTGCCGGTGGCCCTGCGGCCCTGGCTCGGCGGCCGCGAGGTGCTGAGCGCTTCGTGACGCTTCCCGACTTGAGCAGTACTGCACCCATCCGCCTCGTCGGTACCGACTTGGACGGTACGTTGCTGCGCAGCGACAACACCGTCTCGCCGCGAACTCGCGAGGCGCTCGCCCGGGCCCGCGAGGCCGGCTTGCCCGTCGTCATGGTCACCGGCCGGCCGCCGCGCTGGTTGCCCGAAGTTGCCGAGGCGACCGGGCTGTCCGGCGTCGCCGTGGCCGCCAATGGCGCCCTGCTCTACGACCTCGACTCCGAACGCATCGTGTCTCGTCATGACATCGAGCCGGCACTGCTCGCGACATTGACCGAGGTGCTGCTCGACGCCTTCCCCAAGGTCCGTTTCGGGGTCGAGTACGGGCTGGAGTTCGGCTACGAGGCGGAATACCGCCACGACTGGGATATCGAGCCCAGCACCGACCGGCTCGGTCGCCCGTTACCGGCATCGCGGCGCCGTGAGCTGGCGGAGCTCATCACGAGGCCGGCGGTGAAGCTGCTGGCCAAGAATCCGGACGAGGACGCCGATCAGTTCCTGCACGAGGCCGCCGCGCTGATCGCAAACCTCGCCAGCGTCACCCGCTCCGGCACCTCAGCGCTGCTGGAGATCGCCGCACCCGGCGTCACCAAGGCCTCCGGACTCGGCACGATCGCCGAGCAGCACGGCATCGACGTCGCCGATGTGGCGGTCGTGGGGGACATGCCCAACGACATTCCGATGCTGCAGTGGGCCGGGCACTCCTTCGCGGTGGCCAACGCGCACACCGACGCGGCGGCAGCGGCGCACCACATGCTGGTCAGCAATGACGAGGACGCCGTCGCGACGCTTATCGAGGCCATCCTCGACCGCTGAGGCCGGTGCTGCGCCTGGGCACCCTCCGGGGTGGAGTCAGCGCAGTCGCCGCGCCGGTAGATTCGGTGGAATGCCCCGAGGTTCACCGCTTCGCCCCGGCGCCGTACTCGATGGCCGTTACCGCTTGCTGGCGCAACTCGGCCGCGGCGGGATGGCCGAGGTATGGCGCGGCCTGGACGAGCGCCTGGACCGTATCGTCGCGGTCAAGATCTTCGATGACGAGATCGACGACCCGGTCGCGCTGACCCGCCAGCAGGCGGAGACCCGGGCGCTGTCCGAGCTGGACCATCCGAATCTGGTGGCCTTCCTCGACGCCCGGCACGGCCCGGCGCCGGGTGGTGCGACGCACAGCGACACCGGCCACGCCTACTTGGTGATGGAGTTGGTCGAGGGGCCGACGCTGGCCCAGCGGTTGACGTCCGGCCCGCTGCGTGTCGCGGAGGCGAAGGACATCGCCGCCGGTATCGCCGGCGCGCTGGCCGCGGCGCACTCACGCGGACTCGTGCATCGCGACGTGAAACCGGCCAACATCCTGCTCGGCAAGGACGAGACCGGCCGCATCGTCCCGAAGCTGAGCGACTTCGGCATCGCGCAACGACTCGGCGCGGGCCGGATCACCAAGACCCGGATGGTGGTCGGCACTGCCGCCTACCTGAGTCCGGAACAGGCCCGCGGCGCGGACGTGGGGCCGGCGACCGACGTCTATGCGCTCGGCCTCGTCATGCTCGAGGCCCTCACCGGCCACCGCGAGTTCGACGGCCCGCCGCTGCAGGCGGCGGCTGCCCGGCTGCACCGCAACCCGCGGGTGCCGGCCGAGCTGCCCGCACCGTGGCCGCAACTGCTCACCGCGATGACCCAACTCGATCCGCCGAGCCGTCCCAGCGCGTCGGTGGTGTTGGGGGTGCTCGAGGGACGCGCCCGGGTGCCGGTGCGCCGGAACGTCCCGGCCCCTCCGCCGGCGGCCTTGACCAGCCAGATTCCGCTCAGCGCCACCGCACCGGCCACGGCGGTGCGGCCCGGGGTGCCCCCACCCAGGCCGCTACCGCTCGCGGCGCCGCCGCCGGCGTCGCGGCGGTCCGGAACGAACTGGCTGCCGATCGTGATCCTGGTGGTGGTGGCCATCGCGGCTGCGGCGCTGGTCGTGGCCATCCTGGCCGGCCGCGACTCGCCCGGCGGTGGCGGCCAGACCACGCCGGCGAGCACGCCGACGACGCCGCGCACCACACCCACGACCCATGTCACCACGCCGACCACCGACACCAGCTCGACCAGCGATACCAGCAGCAGCGACACCACCACGAACGACACCAGCACCAGCGACACGACCAGTGAGCGCACCACGCCCACCCAGACCACCGGCCGCACCACTCCCACGACGACCGGCAGCGGCACCAGCGGCACCACCGGCAGCACCACCACGGGCAAGAAGAAAAAGCCCAAGGGCAACGGCCCCGGGCACGGTTAGTGCGTCAGAGGTACTGGCCGGTGCCCGAACCGGTCTGTCCCTGCCCGTCGCTGCCGGGCAGCATCATCCCCGGCATACCCGGCGGGTGGGCGCCCTCCGGCAGCGCCCGCCGGCGCATCTCCTCGAGCTGGGCCCGGGCAGCCATCTGCTGGGCGAACAACGCCGTCTGGATGCCGTGGAACAACCCCTCCAGCCAGCCGACCAGCTGCGCCTGCGCGATGCGCAACTCCGGTTCGCTGGGGACATGGTCCTCGTCGAACGGGAGGCTCAGCCGATCCAGCTCCTCGCGCAGGTCGGGCGCGAGCCCCTCCTCCAGTTCCCGGATGGACGACTGGTGGATCTCCTTCAGCCGGGCCCGACCGGCCTCGTCGAGCGGGGCGGCGCGCACCTCTTCGAGCAGCTGCTTGATCATCGTCCCGATCCGCATGACTTTCGCGGGTTGCTCGACCTGCTTGCTGAGCGACTCGACGTTGTCGGGGACGACCACGACTTCTTCGGACGGTCCTTCGGTCGGCTGACTCATGCAGTCCATTCTCCCCGCCGGCCGCGCCGGGCGCTCAGCGGACCCGCAGCAGCACCTTGCCGATGTGTTGGCTGGAGGCAACCAGTCGGTGCGCCTCGACGACGTCGGACAGGCCGAGCTGCCGATCGATGACCGGCTTGACGGCTCCGGACGCCAGCGCCGGCCACACGAATGCCTGGGTGGAGGCAACGATCGCGGCCTTGCTCGCGGCGGAGCGGGCCCGCAGGCTGGCTGCGGTGACCGTGCCGCGTCGGGCGAGCAGCCGGCCCAGATCGAGCTCGCCCTTCGTGCCACCCTGCAGCCCGAGCACCACCAGCCGGCCGTCGACGGCCAGCGCCCGCACGTTGCGCGGCAGGTAGGCGGCGCCCATGTTGTCCAGGATGACGTCGGCGCCGCGGTTCTGGGTTACGTCCAATACCCGTTCGACGAAATCCTCGTCGCGGTAGTTGATGGCCAGGTCAGCGCCGAGTTCGCGGCACACCTGGACCTTCTGCGGGGAACCTGCTGTCGCGATGACGGTCGCACCGTGCCGGTGCGCCAACTGGATCGCCATGGTGCCGATGCCACTCGTGCCGCCGTGCACGAGGAAGGTCTCACCGGGCATCAGGTGGCCGCGGTCGAACACCATCGACCACACGGTGCAGGTGACTTCGGGCAGGGCCGCCGCGTCGACCAACGAAATGCCCTCTGGGATCGGCATCAGCTGGCCGACCGGTACCGCCACCTTCTCCGCGTAGCCACCGCCGGACAGCAGCGCGCAGACTTCCTGCCCGACGCTCCAGCCGGTCACGCCGGCACCGAGGGCGGCAATGGTGCCGGAGCACTCCATCCCGGGGTAAGGCGACGCTCCGGGCGGTGGTGCGTAGTTGCCCTCGCGTTGCAGGAGATCGGCCCGGTTCACCGCGGTGGCGGCCACGTCGAGCAGAACCTCACCGGCACCGGCAGTGGGCTCAGCGACGTCCTGGACTTCGAGTACCTCGGGCGGTCCCGGCTTGGTGATGACGACAGCGTGCACGCCTGCGAACCTAGCCTGCCCGGATCGGGCCCGCTCCGGGTGCGCACCGGACCCACTCGATGTGCGACGCTCGGCGGATGACCGCTACTACAGCCCGCGTCAGCGTGGACGTGGGACCGCTGACCGAACCCGACGTGATCGCTGTGGCCCGCGGCGGCGCCGGGGTCGCGCTCACACCTGCGGCGCTCGAGGCCATCGCCGCGAGCCGCGCGGTGATCCAGAACCTGGCGAACGACTCGGTGCCGCACTACGGCATCTCCACCGGATTCGGCGCGCTGGCGACGGCGTCCATCCCGACGGAGAAGCGCACCGACCTGCAGCGCTCGCTGATCCGTTCGCACGCCGCCGGCTCGGGGCCCGAGGTCGAGCGCGAGGTGGTCCGGGCGATGATGTTGCTGCGCCTGTCGACGCTGGCCACCGGCCATACCGGCATCCGGCCAGGCACTGCGCAGTTGCTCGCCGACCTGCTCGACCGGGGCATCACCCCGGTCGTCCGCGAGTACGGCTCGCTGGGCTGCTCAGGCGACCTCGCGCCGCTCGCGCACGTCGCCCTCGTCCTGATGGGCGAGGGTGAGGTCCGCACCACGGAGGGCGCGCTGTGCTCCGGCGGCGCCGCCTTGGCCGCGGCCGGGCTGCGCCCCGTCGAGCTCGCCGAGAAGGAGGGGCTGGCCCTCATCAACGGCACGGACGGCATGCTCGGCCAGCTCATCCTTGCCGCAGCCGATGCCGAGTTGCTGCTGCGCACCGCCGACATCACGGCAGCGATGAGCGTCGAAGCCCAGCTCGGCACCGACCGGGTGTTCGCCGCCGATCTGCACGAGCTGCGGCCGCAACCGGGCCAAGCGATCGCCGCCGCGAACATGCGTGCACTGCTGGCCGGTTCGCCGATCGTCGCGTCGCACGCCGACCCGGGCGACTGCACCTATGTGCAGGATGCCTACTCACTGCGGTGTGCCCCGCAGGTGGCCGGCGCCGCTCGTGACGTGCTCGGTTTCGTCCGGGCCACCGCGGCGCACGAACTGGCGTCGGCAGTGGACAACCCGGTTGTCACCTCGGACGGACGGGTGGAGTCCAACGGAAACTTCCACGGCGCCCCGGTCGCCTACGCACTGGACTTTCTGGCGATCCCGCTGGCCGACCTCGCGTCGATGAGCGAACGGCGCACCGACCGGATGCTCGATGCGAATCGCTCCCGCGGGCTGCCGCCGTTCCTGGCCGCCGATCCGGGCGTTGACTCCGGGCACATGATCGCGCAGTACACGCAGGCGGCGATCGTTGCCGAGTGCAAGCGGCTAGCAGCACCGGCCAGCGTCGACTCGATCCCGTCCTCGGCGATGCAGGAGGATCACGTCTCGCTGGGTTGGAATGCGGCCCGCAAGCTGCGCCGGGTGGTGGACGGTGTCAGCACAGTGCTGGCCATCGAACTGCTCACCGCGGCCCGGGCCCTGGATCTGCGCGCGCCGTTGCAGCCGGCCGCCGCCACCGGCGCGGTCGTCGCGGGTCTGCGCGAGACGGTGGCCGGGCCGGGACCGGATCGGTTTCTCTCGGCCGAGATCGAATTCGCGGTGCAGTACGTGCGTACCGGAACAGCTGTGGCGCGGGCCGAGTCGGCGCTGGCTAAGCCGCTCGCCTAGCCGGCTGGACGCGAGCGCGACGACGGCATCAATCCGAACCATCGCCGGGGCGGAGCAAGGCACCGAGGAGCGCATGGTTGGCGTAATCGCGCGACTCGACTATCCGCCCGTCCCGAACCCGCACCACGAAGATGTTGCTCACCCGGAACATCGCACCGCTGGTCGTGACCGTGCCGGTGTAGTCAAACTCGGCGACGACCACTTCGGGATCGGCGGTGCGATGGATAACAAGATTCTCCGTCTGCATCTCGATCGGGAGCTCTGCGGCGCGGGCAAAGTGCTCGCGCAATGCTGCCTTCCCCACGATCGGGACCGGCTCGGGCAACTGCAAGGGATGCACGACGTGCGCGTCATCGGAGTAGAGCTCGAGCACGTCGTCCCACCGTTTGGCCGGCACTCCCTCAGCCAGGGCGCGGACTACGCTCTCCGGGCTGCTGGGCATCGCTACCTCCAGGTAGTGTCGGAGTGATGACTCCGCTTCAACGATACGGAGTAGCGACTCCGGTTTGCAACCTGCCATGACGGTCCGCGCCGATGCAGTGCGGAACCGGGAACGCATCCTGGCCGCTGCCGTGACGGTCTTCACCCGGGATGGCAGCTCCGCATCCACCGAGGCCGTGGCTGCCGAGGCCGGCGTCGGCATCGCCACCGTCTTCCGCCACTTCCCGAGCAAGGCCGAGTTGGTCGAGGCCACGCTGGCCGAGCACCTGAGCGCTATGGGTGCCTTCGCCCGCGGACTCGTCGACGATCCAGACCCCGGTGCCGCGCTCGCCCGGTTCGTTGCCTACTTCGCCGACCGGGCGGCGGTGACCGACGCGCTGATCGAAGCGATCGAACTGCGTGGCGGCAACGCCACGGCGGCGAAGGGATCGCAGCGCGGCCGCGTTCGCCGGATCGTTGCCACGCTGCTGCGCCGCGCGCAGCAGGCCGGTGAGGTCCGCGGAGATCTCACCGTCGATGATCTGCTCGCCCTGCTGGTCGGTACCGCTCGGGCCGTCCAGCACGCCGGCTCCCGGCGCGGCAATCCGGCCCGGGTGGTCAGAACCATCCTTGCCGGTCTACGCGCCGAGCCGTGACGCGGCGGCGGCATCGACGGTCTGGGCCAGGAGCACGGCGATCGTCATCGGTCCGACACCGCCGGGTACCGGGGTGATCAGCGCCGCACGCTCAGCCGCCGCGGCGTACTCGACGTCGCCGACGTTCCCCGGGTGGTAGCCGGCATCGATGACGACAGCGCCCGGCTTGATCCAGTCGCCTCGGATCAGTTCCGGCTTTCCGACCGCCGCGACGAGAATGTTTGCCCGGCCCACCGCGGTGGGCAGATCGACCGTTCTCGAATGGCAGTAGGTGACGGTCGCGTCCCGGGCCAGCAACAACATGCCGACCGGCTTGCCCAGAATCGGGCTACGGCCCACTATCACGGCGCACGCACCCGCCAGTGGTACCTGGTAGGTGTCGAGTAGCCGGACGATGGCGCCGGGCGTGCAGGACTGGTATCCGGGTTCGCCGAATGCCATTGCGGCAAACGATGCGCCGGTGACTCCGTCCACATCCTTGCCGGGACTGATCGCCTCGAACGCCGCACGCTCGTCGACCTGCGCCGGCACCGGGTGCTGCAGCAGAATGCCGTCCACCGACCGGTCTGCGGACAGCTCCTGGATGCGGCGCACCACCTCGGTCGTCGCCGAGGTGGCCGGGAGCTCGATGCGCCGCGAGTCGATGCCCACCTGCCGGCACCGGTTCACTTTCATCCGCACGTAGGTGTGCGAGGCCGGGTCGTCACCGACCAGGACGGTGGCCAGGCAGGGCGCCCGGCCGTGCATCGCGCGGAATGCGCCGGCCCGTTGCGTGGTCTCGGCGTACAGCGCGGCGGCCGTCGCAGTTCCGTCGATGATGGTCGCTGTCATCACGTCTCCACACTGTTCGTGCGGAGCACCCAGGCGGACGACGCTCCGAAAAGTGCACTCCCTGGTGGTGACCCACCCGCGCCAGTCGTGCACCGCCAAGGCTAGCCGGAGTCAGCAGCCCAACGCGCGGCGCAGCTGGCTCACCTTCCGCCAGGAGAGGATGCCCATCATCAGCGCGACCTGCGAGCCGTCGCCGAAGCGCACCTGCGCGCGCCCGAAAGCGAAGGGCCGCGGCTGGTGGCTGACGGCGGTGATGATGGTCCGCGGCATGGCCAGCAGCACGGTGATCTCGTTGTCGATGACGTTCCGCCCGGTAGCTGGATCCGGTCGCATGCTGGATTTCCCCTCGTCCAGCAACAGCACCCGCCGATCGGTCACGAGCAACCGAGGGAACAGCTTCGATGCCTGCAGCGCAGCCATCCAGTGGGCGGCAACGGAGTTGATCCCGCCGGTCGCCGCCACACCGCCGACCACCCGGTCCATCCATCCGTCGTCGGATTCGAACCCGGTGGCGAGACTGAGGAACGGATCCCAGGTGAAGCCGGTGATCCGCTTGCCCTTCGGGTCCAGACCGATCCGGTCGTCCCCGCCGACACTGCCGACCGTCCCGGTGAACACCGGCTGCTCACCCGGCGCCAGGAGGGCGAGGGCACTGGGCGGAATGAGTCGGTACCAGAGCGGTGCTTTGTCGGGGGCGGTCACCGGTGCGCCCTACCCGGCCCCGGGGCCCAGCAACCTCGAACCGCGACGCGGGTGCGGTCGACGGTCCATTCGTCAGCCCCGGACCGCACGGTCCATGATGGGAACATGAGCCCGATCCACGCGCCACACGGGAACTCCCTCACTGCCCGCGGCTGGCAGACCGAGGCACCGCTGCGGATGTTGCAGAACAACCTCGACCCGGATGTCGCCGAGCGCCCGGAGGACCTCGTCGTGTACGGCGGCACCGGCAAGGCAGCCCGGGACTGGCCGAGCTACCACGCAATCATTCGCTCGCTCGAAGACTTGAAACTGGACGAGACGCTGCTGGTGCAGAGCGGCAGGCCCGTCGGGATTATGCAAACCCACGAGTGGGCGCCGCGGGTGCTGATCGCCAACTCCAATTTGGTCGGCGACTGGGCGAACTGGGAGGAGTTCCGTCGCCTGGAGAAGCTCGGTCTGATCATGTACGGCCAGATGACCGCCGGATCCTGGATCTACATCGGCACCCAGGGCATCCTGCAGGGCACCTACGAGACCTTCGCCGCGGTCGCCGCGAAGAGGTTCAACGGCACCCTGGCCGGAACGATCACGCTCACTGCCGGGCTCGGTGGCATGGGTGGAGCGCAGCCACTCGCCGTCACGATGAATGACGGGGTCGCGATCTGCATCGAGGTCGACCCAGCGCGTATCGCGCGGCGGATCGAGCACGGATACCTCGACGTCAAGGCAGAGTCGCTGCATGACGCCCTGCACCTGGCAGTCGAGGCTCGCGATGCACGGAAGCCTCTGTCCATAGGGGTGCTGGGCAATGCCGGTTCGCTGGTGCCACAGGCCCTGGCCGCGGACGCACCGATCGACATCGTCACCGACCAGACTTCCGCGCACGATCCGCTCTCCTACCTGCCGATCGGCGTCGATCTCGACGACTGGCACGAGTACGCCGCGAAGAAGCCCGAGGAGTTCACCGGCCGGGCCCGCGCGTCGATGGCCCGGCACGTCGAGGCGATGGTCGGCTTCATGGACAAAGGCGCTGAGGTGTTCGACTACGGCAACTCGATCCGCGGGGAGGCGCAGCTGGCCGGATACTCGCGCGCGTTCGACTTCCCCGGCTTCGTCCCGGCCTACATCCGGCCGCTTTTCTGCGAAGGCAAGGGCCCGTTTCGCTGGGCCGCATTGTCCGGTGATCCGAAGGACATCGCCCGGACCGACCAGGCCATCCTGGATCTGTTCCCGGAGAACGAATCGCTGCGCCGGTGGATCACGCTTGCTCAGGACCGGGTGCACTTCCAGGGCTTGCCGGCGCGAATATGCTGGCTCGGCTACGGCGAGCGCGACCGGGCCGGTCTCGAGTTCAACAAGCTCGTGGGCAACGGCGAGATCAGCGCACCGATCGTGATCGGTCGCGACCATCTCGACTGCGGCTCGGTCGCCTCGCCGTACCGGGAGACCGAGTCGATGGCCGACGGGTCCGATGCGATCGCCGACTGGCCGCTGCTCAACGCGATGGTCAACGTCGCCAGCGGCGCGAGCTGGGTGTCCATCCATCACGGTGGCGGCGTCGGGATGGGCAGGTCCATCCACGCCGGGCAGGTCACCGTCGCCGACGGCACCGACCTGGCCGCGCAGAAGCTGGAGCGGGTGCTCACCAACGACCCGGGAATGGGCGTCATCCGGCACGTCGACGCCGGCTACGACCGGGCCACCGAGGTCGCTGCAGAGCGCTCCGTGCGCATCCCGATGCGCGAGGGCTAGCCGAACTCGCGCGCGGCTACCGGACCGCCGTCCACTGCACCGCCGGAGGACGGATACGGGCGATCCGCGGACCACCGCGCTCACCGGTCAGATCGATGCTGGCCGCCAGCTCTTCCGCGGCAGGCGTGTCATCCAGCATCAGCTTGGACCGGCTGAACATGGTGAACGTGCCGCCGTCCAGCTCGCCCCAGGTCAGGTACAGGAACCGTTCACCGCGCTTGCCGTGCACCGCCGGTCCGCGGAAGTCGCGCACGCCGTCACGTTCAACGACCGTGATCTCCGTCCGCCACTCCGCCGATGCAGCATCAGCCCGGACGACGCCCTCCGGCTCGGCGCGCACCTGCAGCGCCACGTGGACGTTTCGATGCCGGCCGCAAACCATGCCGGGCAACCGCTTCCCGCGGAGGACTACCTGCATAGGCCCGAGGTTAACGCGCCGCGCTGCGAGCGTCCGCAGCTGACGGCGACCGACCAGTGTGGTGAGATCGGCGCATGTACTTAGCAACGACCGACGCCGCCAACGACCTGCTGGACCGCGATCCCCTGGCCCTGCTGATGGGCATGCTGCTCGACCAGCAAGTTCCGATGGAGAAGGCCTTCACCTCGCCGGCGGTGCTCGCAGAGCGGATGGGCGGCACGTTGGACGCGGCCGCGATCGCGCGAGCCGACCCTGACGATCTCGAGGCGCTGTTCCGGGAACGGCCGGCTCTGCATCGCTTCCCGGCCGCGATGGCCCGGCGAGTGCAAGAGCTGTGCCGGATTCTGGTCGAGCAGTACGGCGGCGATGCGGCAAACGTGTGGGACGGGGTCAGCTCCGGCATCGAGTTGCGTAAGCGGATCAGCACACTGCCCGGCTTCGGGGAGCAGAAGGCGAAGATCTTCGTGGCGTTGCTCGGCAAGCAGAGTGGCGTGCAGCCGAAGGGGTGGCGCCAGGCCGCCGGAGATTACGGCACCGCCGGCTACCGCTCGGTCGCTGACGTCACCGACGCGGCATCACTGGGGAAAGTGCGCGCGTACAAGCAGCAGCTGAAGGCGGCCGCGAAGTCTGCCGCAGGCTGAGGCGTGCCCACCCAGCTGCTCACCGATATCGGACTACTCGCCACCCAGGACGACGAACTCGGCGAGCTCACCGACGCGGCGCTGGTGCTGGAGGACGAGCACATCGTCTGGATCGGTGCGGCCAGCTGTGCACCCGCAGCCGACGTCGCGCATTCACTCGACGGGCGAACCGTCCTTCCCGGCTTCGTCGATTCGCACGCGCACCTCGTGTTCGCCGGCGACCGTAGCGCCGAGTTCGTCGCGCGGATGGCCGGAACGCCATACCGCGCAGGGGGAATCGGCGACACCGTCAGGGCAACCCGGGCCGCCTCCGACGAGGCGCTGAGCGCCACCGTGGCTCGCCTCGCCGCCGAGTTGCTGCGCAGTGGGGTGACCACCTACGAGTGCAAATCCGGCTACGGGCTGGACCTGCGCACCGAGCTGCGCTCGGTACAGATCGCGCGGCGGTTCACCCCGGAGACCACCTTCCTGGGAGCTCATGTGGTACCCGCCGAGTACTCAGCAGACCGCAGCGGTTACCTCGATCTGCTGGTGACCGAGATGATCCCGGCCTGCGCCCCACGTTGTCGCTGGGTGGACGTCTTCTGCGATCGCGGCGCCTTCGACGAGGACGAGGCGCGCACGGTGCTCGCCGCCGGGGCCGCGGCCGGGCTCGGCCTGCGGTTACACGCGAATCAACTCGGTCATGGCCCCGGAGTGCAGTTGGCCGTCGAACTCGGCGCGGCAAGTGCCGACCACTGCACGCACCTGTCCGACGCCGATGTCGACGCCCTGGCCGGGTCGCAGACCATCGCCACCCTGCTGCCGCTCGCCGAGTTCTCCACCCGCGCGCCTTACCCGGATGCGCGCCGGCTGATCGACGCCGGAGCCCGGGTCGCGCTGGCCACTGACTGCAATCCCGGCTCGGCGTTCTCCACGTCCATGCCGTTGGCAATCGCGCTGGCCGTCCGCGAACTGCGGATGAGCCCAGCCGAAGCGGTCCGGGCCGCGACCGCAGGGGGCGCGGCAGCGCTGCGCCGGGGCGACGTCGGCCGCATCGCGGTCGGGCTGCGTGCCGATCTCGTCGAGCTCGACGCGCCGAGCTATATCCACCTCGCCTATCGCCCGGGTGTCCCGCTCGTCGCCCAGGTGTGGCAGTCCGGCCGCCGCACGATGGATGTGAGCGAGACGTGAGGAGCCGGCGAGCGAGCGTGAGCATTCGCTGCTAACACTGCCGGTACCCAGGTTGATGCGGTGCCATGACTGCAGACCCCGCACGCCCGGAAAGGTCAGGTCATGGAGACGCTCGCGATGGTGCTCGGTATCGGCCTGGTAGTGCTTGTCGGCGTGCTGGTCATCGCCGCGGTGACCTGGCTGTCCGAGGAGGACCGGATCAGGCCGGGAGCATGGCGGAATCGGCGGTCCAGGCCGTTGAGCGCACCCGTCGCATCTCCTCGGTCAGCGCCGCTACCCGGTCGTCGGCGACGGCCAGCCCGCACTGCCTCAGCCAGTTCGCCACCATCAGGTGACCGCTCTCGGTGAGTACCGATTCGGGGTGGAACTGCACGCCGTCGATCGGCAACCGCGCGTGCCGCAGCGCCATCACGACCCCGGACGCCGTCCGGCCGGTGACCAGCAGCTCGGCAGGCAACGTCGCTTCGTCGACCGTCAGCGAGTGATACCGCGTGACGGTCACCGGCGAGGGCACCCCACCGAGCACCCCGCTGCCGTCATGGTCCACCGCGCTGGTCTTGCCGTGCAGTAGCTCCGGCGCGCGCACGATGCCCGCGCCGAATGCGGCGGCGATCGCCTGATGACCCAGGCACACCCCGAACACCGGGAGCCGCTCTGCGGCGCAGTGCCGTACCAGGGCAATGCTCTGCCCGGCGTCCTGCGGAGTTCCCGGTCCCGGTGAGATCAGCACGCCGTCCAGATCGAGATCGGCCAGTTCGCCCGGCGTGACGTCGTCGTTGCGCCGCACCACGACCTCGACGTCCAACTGGCCCAAGTACTGCACCAGGTTGTAGACGAAGCTGTCGTAGTTGTCGACGACCAGGACCCGTCCCTGCGTCCTCACTGGCTGACCGTCGCCTTGTTGAACGGCAGATGCGGTTCCACCCAGGGGAAGATGACGAACAGCAACAGCGCGGCCACCGCCGCGACGATCAGCAGTGTCTGCAGCAGCTTCAGTGACAGACCACCCGGTAGGTGTCGCCAGATCCAGGTGTACATCTACAGGTCTCCGCCCATTTCGCGAGGCGTCCGCTTCCCCGACTTCGTGATCGCCCGGGACAACACGGCGTGCACGATCATCCGATCGGTGGCGCTGTACTTGGGGTGGCACGTGGTCATCGTCATCAAGGCGCGGGTGGGTGCCAGGCCAGGGTGATCAGGCACCGGGTCGATCACCTGGGACTGGTCGGGCGTGACGATTTCTCGCCCCGGCACACCCTGGCCGTCGGTCGCACTGAGATCCGTTCCTTTGCCCAGCACCGTGTAGATGTACCAATGGGATGCGGTCTGGACGACCACGGCATTGCCGGGCTTGAGGTGGTCGAGGTTCAGGAACGGCTCGCCCTTGCCCACCCGGTGACCGGCCACTGAGAAGTTGCCGATCTGGCCGGGAATCGCGGTGCCGGAGTAATGGCCCACGCCTTTCTCCAGGTCACCCTCACTGGTGCCCTCTACGACCGGGAAGGCGTAGTCCTTGCCCAGCACCGGGATGTAGATGTTCGCGAACCCAGTGCCCAGCGGGATCACCACCTGGGCGCCGGCCGGGAGCTGCAGCTTGTCCTGCCCTTTCAACGGGTCGTTGCCTGATGCCCAGGCATGGGCGAGTTGCTTGCGCGCCTGCGTCTGCTTCTCG
Organism: uncultured Actinomycetota bacterium; assembly: GCA_963703085.1. Lineage (GTDB taxonomy): Bacteria > Actinomycetota > Actinomycetes > Mycobacteriales > Jatrophihabitantaceae > DATAEG01. The sequence goes on from OY969789.1 coordinate 1,808,395, forward strand.
TGGGCAAAGATGTTCGTCACCCACACCTCGTAGACGACGAACAGCAACAACACCAAGCCGGCGGTTATGAGGGTCTGGCCGACACCGCGGGCGAAGAAGCGCACAACGTCACCGGTGCTCCGGGTGGGCGTCGTCGCCTCCGATGCGCTCGCCGACGTCACCGTCGTTCCACCATTCTCTGTGGAATGCCGGCCGTGCGGCGCGTCGTCGGTTTCGGGCATTACGGCACGGTCGCATAGGTGAGCCCGATGGTGCCGTCGAAGGCGGGGATGTGCAGCTCACCGGATGACTCGACGGAGAAACGCAGTCCGAGGGCGTCCACCGCTTGCCGGATGAGACTCACGCCGTAGGAGCGGTCCAACGCCGACCGCATCGGATCGCCGGCTCCGATGGCCTCGATCCGGAACGGCGGGGAGTACACCTGGCCGTTGAGCAGCAGCGTGCTCCCGACGCAGCGCACCGCACTGGTGGCGATGACTCGCTGCCCGGCGATCGACATTGCTTCAGCGCCACCGGCCCACAGGGCGTTCACAACCGCCTGCAGGTCGGATTGGTGGATGACGTAGTTGTTGGCGTCGATGGCCGGGTCGGGCGTGCGCGGTGAGTCGTCGAGCACGATGAACAGCCCGGGCCCGCGTTCGGCAACCAGCCCGGCCGGATCTTCCAGACTCGTGCTGCGCCGTTGCGCCGCGGCCACCCCGTTGTCCGAGGCGGCCACCACCGAGGTGCGCCGCTGGACCTCGGCGTCCAGCGTCCGAGCCGAATTACCCATCTTGGTTGCTTTCGCCTGGGCCGAGCGCACCAGATCCACGAGGTTTGCCGTCGAGCTGCCGCGCAGATCGGTCCCGTGCGAAACCCGGGCGGAGGTGGCGAAGAGCAACCCGGCGGCCAGAGCGACGACGGGCACCAGTGCGCGCCACATCGCGGTCGGCACAGCCGCTCTCCTGTCAGTACGCAGCGGGAGGCATCCCGCGACTTGCTCGGGGCGATTACGCTACCCGCGACGGTTCCGTTCTGCCGCACCGACCACCCGGTGCCGCGGGAAGGGAGCAAGCTGGCAGAGGAAGGCAACTGTGCCCAAGAGCAAGGTCCGTAAGAAGTCGGATTACAGCCCCCCGGCGCGGGTACTCGGGACCGCCTCGACGAAGGCCGCCGCACCCAGTCCGACGTGGTATCCGGTGTTGATGGCGATCGTGCTTGTGCTCGGCCTGGCCTGGATCGCCGTGTATTACATCGACGGCGAGGACGTCCCGGTGATGCAGGACATCGGGGCGTACAACTTCGCCATCGGCTTCGGATTCATGGTGATCGGCCTGATCATGGCGGTGCGGTGGCGCTGAGCCGGCCGGCTCAGCCCGGCCGGCGCCGCCGCGCCGACCCGGATTACACGTGTGTAGTTCTCCCCAGGTTTGTCCACAGCGGTGGATAACTCGGCCAGCCGTCCGGCGACCGTGCTCGCCTCGTTCAGCCCGAACCGCCTGCTGGCCGCCGGGATGCTGGTCGTCTGGGCGGGTTTCGTCGTCCTCTGGCTGACCGCGGGCGGGGACCGGCCGGGCAAGCTGCTCTACGGGATCGGGGCCGTGATGCTGGCAGGCCTGTGCGCGACGGACCTGATCTGGTCGCCGCGGTTGAAGATCACCACCTCCGGGCTGAGCATCCATTCGCCCACGCTCAGTGCCACCTATACCTGGGCACAGATCGAGGACGTGCGGGTAGACCGGCGCCGCCGGCTCGGGCTGTCCTCGGCGACGCTCGAGATCGACGCCGGCGCGCAGCTGGCGGTGCTGAGCCGACGCGCCCTGAACGCTGACCCGCAGTCGGTTGCCGCGGTGATCGAGGCGGCCCGCGCCGCGTCCTGAGCGCCTTGCTCAGGCCGGGCCGGGGAAGGTCGCGGTGCGCACCGCGACGCTGACCACGATGATGATCGCGATCAGCGCCAGGCCGGCCACTTGGATCGCCAGGGTGCGCCTGCGGCGGACCGGTTCGGGCAGCAGCGCGGGCAGCCAGATCACCGCCGCCGCCGCCAGCCCACCGGTGATGAACCCGCCGATGTGCCCCTCGATCGAGATCCCCGCGATGGAGAAGGTCAGCAGGAAGTTCAGCGCCACCGTGCCGAGCAGGGCGCGCATGTCCAACCGGCTGCGATGCGCCAGAACCAGGGCGGCGGCGAACAAGCCGTAGATCGCGCCGGACGCGCCGGCCACCGGCTGGTAGTGGTTGCCGAATATGTACACCGCGACCGATCCGCCGAGAGCGGCCAGCAGGTACACGGTGAGGAAGCGCCACCGGCCCAGAACCTGCTCGACGAACGGTCCCACCACAGCGAGCGCGATCATGTTCATCAGGATGTGCAGCAGGTTCACGTGCAGGAACGCCGCGGTCAGCAGTCGCTGGAACTCGGTGCCACCCCGGGCTACGGCGGCAGGCTGCAGCTGCCAGGAATGGAACATCGAGTTCCCGGCGGCGGCGGCAGGGTGGTCCAGGCGTCCACCGGCCTCGATGACGGTGCCGATGTACACCGCGACGTTGACCGCGATCAGCGACCAGGTGACCAGCGGGCGGGCCATCACAGCGCGCGCGCCGGCGATGGTCCGGGGCACCGGGACCGACCGGGCGGCGAGCTTGACGTCATCCGGGCAGTGGAATCCCACGGCGGCCGGTCGCATGCAGTCGGGACAGATGGGCCGTCCGCAGCGGATGCATCGAACGCCGGTTTCCCGCAGGGGGTGGCGGTAGCAGAACGCCATGCCTTCGGCCGCCGCCTTGGGTTCCGACGACGAGGTCATCTCCGTCGGGTCACCCCCGGGCCCTCGATCCAGCATGGACATCCGATCACGACGGGTCGATCGTGACCGAGTCGATCGTGATGTCGGTGCGCGGGCGATCGTTCGCCCCGGTGGGCGTGGCAGCGATGGCGTCGACGACCGCGCGGCTGTCGGCATCGGCGACCTCGCCGAAGATGGTGTGCTTGCGGTTGAGCCAGGCAGTGGCTCCGACGGTGATGAAGAACTGGGATCCGTTGGTGTTCGGGCCGGCGTTGGCCATCGCGAGCAGGTAAGGACGGTCGAAGACCAGCTCCGGATGGATCTCGTCGGCGAAGTCGTAGCCCGGGCCGCCGCTGCCGGTGCCGAGGGGGTCGCCACCCTGCACCATGAACCCGGGGATGACGCGGTGGAACACGGTGCCGTCGTACAGTGGGTCGGTGCTCGTGGCACCGGTCTCCGGGTGCCTCCACTCCTTGGTCCCGGACGCAAGGCCGGTGAAGTTCGCGACGGTCTTCGGAGCGTGGTTGCCGAAGAGGTTCAGGCGGATATCCCCCGCGGACGTGTGCAGCGTGGCGGTCTGGGTGGTGGACACGGGGCGGGGCGCTCCTTTGCGTCGGGATGTGGTGCCGGACCGCGGGCAGCGGCGGTGCGATCGGCGGGTGTCATCCTGCCATGCCGCGACGACGCCGGTATCGGGTGGCGATGATGCCTCGTAGCCGGACCGAGCGCTGGTCCTCGACTGAAACAGCACTAGTGTCTGACCTGAGGAAGGTAGCCAGGTATCGGGCCGAATGAGAACTCGATTTCGGTGCAGCGACAGATCCGCTCCAGAAAAGGGGTCCACCCATGAAGTCCAGACGGTCGCACAGCACGGTCACCGATGCGTTGCACAGCGCCGGCGATTCCGCGAAGACCGCCGCCCATGACGTTGCCGAGGGAGTGAGCACGACGATCGCCGCTCTCGGCGAGACCGCTGGGGACACGTTCTCGCTCGCTCAGGAGCAGGTCAGTACGGCGGTCAACGAGCTGTCCAAGCGGCGCACCCGCGCCGCCAAGCGCGCAAAAGCCCAACGCAAGAACGCCAACAAGCTCGTCGACAAGACCTCCCGGCGGGCACGTAAGCATGCCGAGCAGGCCCGAGACCGCGCCGCCGCCCTGGTGTCGGAGGTGCGCCCAGCGCCGAAGAAGCGTGGCTCGCGGCTGAAGAAGCTGCTCGGCATCGCTGCGCTGACCGGGCTGGCGGTGGTAGCGGTGAAGAAGCTGCGCGGCGACACCGAGCCTGCGCCGGTCACCGCGCCGGTCCGATCGGTGCCGCGTCCGGCCCGGCCCGACGCGTCGGAGAGCCAAGCCACCGGGTAAGCCAGTCGGCACGGGACATAGAAGAAGGCCCGGATGGTCTGAGACCGTCCGGGCCTTCTTCTTAGTTATTGCAGCGGGGCCGACCTGGGGGATGGTCAGCCCCGCTGCTGTGGAGGGGCGAATCTTTCGCTGCCTCCCCGCGGGGGCGTTGCGGGGAAACTGCGGTTCGCCGCAGCCAGTGGTTCGTGCCCGGGGGCGTTGGGCATGAACCGAAAGCTTTTGAGTTATTTGTGGCCGACCCAGTCCTGCGCGGTGACGATGGTGCCGTTCGCGTGGCCGACCCAATCCTTTGCCGAGACGGTGGTGCCGCTTGCGTGGCCGACCCAATCCTTTGCCGAAACCGAGGCGGCGGTCGATGCCGAGGCACCGATGCCCACGATGGAGAGGGTGGCTGCCACTCCGACTGCCAGGCGGCGCAAACGCTGCGTCTGAGCGGTCATGTGGCCAACTCCTTCGTCACATTTCGGGGGGATTCGGCTGTCTGCAACCCTTGTCGCAGTCCATCCCTGTTTCCTTGCTACACAGGAGTTTGCTCGGTTGCCTGCCGGCACACAAGCTGCTGGAAGCCTCTCGGGCGTAATATGTGAACAACGGCTATGGTGTGAACGTGCTTCCCCAACAAATCTACCCTAGCTGGTGCGTCAACGGCCACGTTTCCTGGCGTTATGCAGGAAGAATCCGGCGGCTGGCGAGCCCAGCGGCAGCGACACGTATATGTGTACGTCACATTATTGATTCTCACGAGCGATGACGACACCGACAGCGGGGGAACGTCGCTCCCGTCGGCTGCGACCCGAGGTTGCCGAGGCGTTGCGCACCGGTCCGTTCGACCGCGCGCTGCAGCTCGCGATCGCTGCCAGCGGCCTGACGTTGGCCCGGGTGGAGTACCACTTGGCGCAACGGGGTCACCACATCGGCCGCTCCACGTTGAGCTACTGGCAGCAGGGTCACCGGCGCCCGGAACGGCCGGACTCGATCGAGTCGTTGCGCTCGCTGGAGGAGATCCTCGGGCTGCCACCGAACTCGCTGAGCAGCCTGCTCGGGCCGCCAAAGCCGCGCGGGCGGTGGATCGGATACCGACCGGGTGGGCTGGAATGGTCCGAGATGTGGACCGACGTCGATGCCGTCCAGCGCGTCCTCGCAGCCGGTTCCCGTCGCGAGAACAGCAAGCTCGAGGACGTGGCGGTCTTCGAGACGTTCAAGATCGGCGCGAATCGGCAGAAGGACTGGCATCACACCCGCTCCCTCGTGCGTGCTCGCGAAGACGGAGCGGACCGCATCGTGTCCTTGTACCGAGCCAACGCCGACGTCGACGTCCGCGAGGTGCAGCTCGCCGACCTGGAGAACTGCCGCGTCGGCCGGCAGCGGTTCCTGCCCGAGGCCAGCCTGGCCGCCTTCGAACTCCTGCTCGACCGGTCGCTGCGATCCGGGGAGACCCATCTCTTCGGCTACCGCTTCGTCCTGCCATCTGCCGCCCCGGTCCAGCCCCACCCGGGCGCGTGGACGGCCGAGGAGACGACGTCGGGCCGGGTGTTCCGTAACCCGGTGCACTCCTACGTCCTGCAAGCGGAGTTCGAGTCGACGATGCTGCCGGTGCGCTGCTACTGGGTGCGCTATGCGCGACTGGGCGGGCGCGAACAGATCGTCAACGAGCTGGGCATCACCACTCAGAACACCGCCCACTTCAGCCTGGAGAGCGCCCTGCCGGCGGCTCAGGCGATTCGCTGGGAGTGGGAGTAGGGCCGCGGCCGACCCACAAGGCGCACACTGGACGCTCACGCAGCGGAGGGAGCGGACATGTGGGGCTGGCTACCGCTCATCCTCGTTGTGACCGCGCTGGGGCTGATCCTGTGGCGCTTCTCGGTCCGATCGCGCGACATCGAGGACGACAGCCGATACCTGTACGAGAACGGCGACCGGGAACGCTACGGCGAGCAGATCATGAGGATTCTCAGGAACGACGACTCGGGACAGTAGGCGGCGTGGGCCCCGCCGCCCGCGTCCAGTGCCGCGTTCGCAAACGGGCTTGACCTGTAGCGCGCTCCAGGTCCGATGGTGGATGCATGACCACATCGACATCAGCATCTCTCGACAACGTCGCGCTGGGCGCGATGTTCTTCGGCACCTCGATCGACGAGGACACGTCCTTCGCGATTCTGGACCATTACGTCGACGCCGGCGGCGTCTGGATCGACACGGCGGACTGCTATTCGTTCTGGGCCGACCCGAGCGGATTCGGCGGGCAGAGCGAGAAACTGCTCGGCCGGTGGCTGGCCGCCCGTCCGGGCGTGCGCGAGCGGGTCCGGATCGCGACCAAGGTCGGCTGCGAGTGCGTCACCCCGAACAGCTGGCCGGAACGCTCCGAAGGACTGGCTCCGGATGTCATCGCGAAGGTCGCCCAACAGAGCCTGCACCGGATGGGGATCGAGCACATCGATCTGTTCTGGACGCATCGCGACGACCGTGAGGTCGACCAGGCGGACGTGGTCGCGGCGTTCGGCAAGCTGGTGGCCGACGGCACCGTCGGACGGCTGGGACACTCCAACACGGCACTGTGGCGCACCGAGCGCGCTCGGGGGCTCGCCGCGGCACAGGGCGTGGCCGGGCCAACGGCGCTGCAACTGCGCTACAGCTATCTGCAGCCCCGTCCGCTGTGGCTGGAGAACTCCCACCCGTTCGGCAGGATGACCCAGGACGCGCTGGATTACGCTGCCGCCGAGCCGGACACGATGTTGTGGGCCTACAGCCCGCTCATGTCCGGCGCGTACGAGCGGGCTGACCGGCCGTTGCCCGAGCCATACGAGCATCCCGGCACCGAGCGGCGCCTCGCCGCGCTCACCGCGGCGGCCGAGCAGCTGGGCGTCACGCGCAGTGAAGTCGTCGTGTCCTGGCTCGTCGGTGGCACGCCGCAGGTGATGCCGATCATCGGGGTGAGCTCGATCGAACAACTGGACGTATCTCTGAACGGGGCACGTCGGGTGCTGCCCGATGACGTCCGTGTGGCGCTCGACGAGGCCAAGTAGCAGACGCTCTCGGCACCCGGCTTGGTCAGAACACGCCGGTGTCCAGCAACCGGCGCGCCAAGAAGGGCGTGAGCGATTTCGCGTAGGTGCTGGTCACGTGGTGGTCGTCGCGGTAGACCAGCACGTTGCCGATCACCGGTGGACACGCTGTCGCGTTACAGAGGAAGTCGTTCAGGTCGACGATCGGGACGGCGCCGTTGACTTGTTCGGCTGCCACGTTCTCGGGGGTCTGCTTCGTCAACGCCGCCGACGCCGGGACCGAGCAAGACCGCACCGACCCGGTGCGCCTGGCCAGGCAGTCGGGGATGTTGCGGTCGATCTCCGGCGACTCGTGGATGCCGACCACGCTGATGCCCGCGTCCAGCAGCTGGGCCCAGTACGTCGCCATGCCGCTGCCTATCGCGGCCCGCGCCGCGGGAGAGGCTGTCGGTTGATCCAGGACACCGAGGTTGGGCCGATCGCTGGTGAGCACCACGTCGGGATGGATTCGGTTCAACAGCGCCCGCTGCGCCCGCTGCCCCCAGAGGTAGCAGGAGGTGAACTCAGACTTCGAGTTCGTGTTGTAGGTGACGGTGCTGGTGAACGGGCATTGGCTGTGCAACACCGTCACGATCTTCCACCCGCGCGCCTTGCCGATGTCGTCCAGCGGAGTCAACCACTGACCGGCTGTCGAGTCACCCACCAGTGCGACCGTGAGTGCCGGGTCGGTGGTGTCGCCGTAATAGCAGAGGTTCAGCGTCGTCGAGGTGACACCGGTCTCGCAGCCGTGTGCGTAGTAGTCCGGGCGGTCCCCGGCGGCTGCCGTCAAGGTAGGCACCATCGGCACGCCGGGTGATGTGACGGCGCCGCGTAGCGCGGCCGCACCCGGGTGAGCAGCATCGAGGACCGGCCGCGGCGGCGCCGGGGTCTGGATCTGGTAGATCACGACAGCGGCCACGGGCACCAGCACCGTCAGCGCAGTTGCCAGGGAACGGGTGCGATGTGCCTTGAGCGCCCGCGCGGTTCGGATCGGGTCTTCCACCAGCACCGTGGTCAGCCAAGCCAGCACGATCGCCGCTGCCGCCAGCACCACCGCGCTGCGCAGGTGGATGACTGTGCCGGACCACCACTGCCACAGCACGATCAGCGGGAAGTGCCAGAGATAGAGGGAGTAGGAGATTCCGCCCAGGAACACGGCCGGCCGCAGCGCGGTCAACCGCCATGGGCCGAACCGGCCGGTGCCACCACAGCCCAGGGCCGCGGCGGTGCCGAGCGCGGGAAGCAGCGCGGCCGCGCCTGGAAACGGAGTCGCCGCATTCATCGTGAACGCCGCGTACGCGATCGCGGCCAGACCCAGCCAGCCGAGCCAGTACTGGCGCGCCAACCCGCCGGCTACCCGGACCGGCAGGACGGCGAGCATGCCGCCTACCCCGAACTCCCACATCCGCGTCGTGGTCACGAAGTAAGCCGACGCCGGGTTGACTCGGGTCAGACGGATCGACCAGAACAACGATGCGCCCACTACAACGACCGCGAAGGTACCGAGCACGAGGCGTCCGGCGCGCTGGCCCGAGCGCCGTGCGACCAGTCCGGCAGCCAGGAAGGCCAGCGGCCACACCAGATAGAACTGCTCCTCCACCGACAGCGACCAGAAATGCTGCACCGGGGACACCGCGTTGCCTGCGGTCAGGTAGTCGACGGCGTGCTGGGCCAGCGTCCAATTCTGGAAGTACAAGGCGCTGGAAACGATCTCCTTGAACGTTTCCGGGATCTGGGTTACCGGCAACGCCACGAACGCGCCGATGAAGGTCGCAGTGAGCACCACCGCGACGGCCGGCAGCAGCCGACGGGCCCGGCGGCCGTAGAAGGCCAGCAGGTCGATCCTGCCGTGGCGGCGCAGCTCACGAGCCAGCAGGCCGGTGATCAGGTAGCCGGAAATGACGAAGAAGACGTCGACTCCGATGTACCCGCCGGATACCGCGTGCGGAGTGAGGTGATAGACCAGCACCAGGCCGACCGCGATTGCGCGCAATCCCTGGATGTCCGAACGGAAGGCGGCCGCGACCGGAGCCTTCGAGTCGCGCGGCGCGGGGTGCGTCGACCGCACCGCCTCAGTTGTGGCCGTGGGTGGCGCAGCGCCGATGCCGATGGCCTCGTCCTTTCTGCGCTCTCGAGACTTGCGTGCCGGCCCGCTGTACCGATTCTGGTCTAGCCGAGCAGCATGTGCATCCGCTGAGGGAGCAAACCGGACCGAGCGCTCGTCGCTGGGCGGCGGCGCGGTGTTGCCGGCAAGGTAGCTCGTCCGAACAGCAGTGGTTCGCAGCTTGCCGAGAGCACCTGTCCCGCGCAGTTGATCAATAGGGTTGACGGGTGACCGAGGACCCCTGGACCGAGACGAGCTTGGCTGATCGCTTCGCCGACGAGGCATATGCCACGGTGAAGGGATACGTACGTACCTACGTGATGCACCGGCAGCTGCTCGAGCACCTGCCGCCACCTCCAGCGGCTGTGCTCGATGTGGGCGGCGGCGCAGGCCATCAGTCGTTTCCGCTGGCCGAGGCGGGCTACGACGTCACCCTGCTCGACTCCTCGCCGGCCATGCTGGACAAAGCTCGACAACGGCTGCAACGCCTACCGGATGAGATCCAGCGACGGATTAGCCTCCTGCAGGCCCACGGTGAGAACGCCGATGCGGCGGTGGACGGGCGACGCTTCGCCGCCGTGTTGTGCCACGGCGTGCTCGGCTACCTGGAGCATCCCGAGCCGATGGTCAGCCAACTGTGCCGGTGCGTCGCTGCCGGGGGCGTGGTCTCGATCATGACGGGTAACGCCAAGACGACGGCGGTGCAACCCGCGTTGGAACGTCGCTGGGAGGACGCCCTCGCGGCTTTTGATACCAGGACCGGGATGGGTGTGCTGGGCGTGCGGGGGCGCGCCGACACCGTGGAGGAGGTCACCGAGCTCCTGCGGAGCGGCGGGGTCCAGCCGGAACGCTGGTACGGCGTATGGCTGTTCATCGACTGGCTCGAATTCAGCGGAGCCCAGCTCGATCCCAACGACTCAGCTCAGGTTGCGGCGACGGCCGCAGTCGAACTCGAAGCCAGCCGACGAGACCCCTACCGCCAACTCAGCCGCGTGTTTCATCTCGTTGGACGCAAAGCAGCCGACTGACAAGGAGCGGCGGAACGTGCGTCGCCGCTCAGCGCGTGGGGTGCTCGCCGCCGTTGACGGCGATCGTCTGCGCGGTGATCTGGCACGCGGCGTCTCCGGCGAGGAAGTGCACCACGGCCGCGACGTCGGCCGGGGTGGACGCCCGGCGAGTGCGGGCCGCGGTGACGAGGTCCGCGCGGCGTCCTTCGGTCAGGCGGTCACGGAAGAATTCGGTGTCGGCGACGTAGCCCGGGGCGACAACGTTGCTCGTAATGCCGAGCGGTCCGAGTTCTGTCGCGAGGTCGACGTTCCACGACGCCAAACCTGCCTTGGCCGCGCCGTAGGAGCCCGCGCCCTTGTCCGCAGCGATCGAACCGACGTGCACGAGGCGCGATCCTCGACCGAGACGGTCGCGTACCGCGTGCGTGGTCAGCACGGCGCTGAGCAGATTGGCGTCGATGTTGGCCCGCCAGGCATCCGCGAGTTCGTCGAGCGTCGATGGTGCGGGCCGGTCGAAGTCGGTATTGCCGCCTGCGCAGTTGACGAGGACGTCGACCCGCCCCGGCAGCTGCTCGACGAGGTCGCGGATCCGGGCCGGGTCGGTGTGGTCGCATGGCACCGCCGTGGCGCTGGGGCCGAACGACGCCGCGGTGGCTGCGAGCAGTGCCGCGCGGCGGCCGGTGATCCAGACCTTGTCACCGTCGGTGACGAACGATTCCGCGACGGCGCGGCCGATTCCGGTGCCGGCTCCGGTGACCAGGACCGCTCGGGACATGACGGGGCTCCTCTGCTGTCGCGACGCCGTCCGATTGGCGTCGACTGCTCGAACCTGTCACGGCCGACTGCGCTGGTTCGAAATCTGCCACAATTCGGTGTAATTCAGTGATCGTCTCGAACAATCCGAGCGGAGTACCCGTGGAGCTGCGGCAGGTGCGGGCTGTGCATGCGGTCGCCGCAACCCGGCACTTCGGTCGGGCGGCGGCCTCGCTCGGCGTGACGCCGTCGACCCTGAGTCACACGGTGAGCGAGTTGGAGAAGGAGCTGGGCGTTGCGTTGTTCACCCGCACGACCCGCTCGGTGACGGTCACCGATGCGGGGCGCGCGTTCGTCGAGCAGACCCGCCCCGGGCTTTCTCTGCTGGACGCCGCGGCGAGCCGCGCGGCGGCATCGGGACGCGGCGAGGCCGGATCGCTCGCCATCGGGTTGCTGGGTTCGGCCCTCGACCCGCCGCTGCCGCGGGTGCTGCGCGAGTTCCGAGCACGACGTCCCGGGGTGTCGATCACGGTGCACGAGTTGACCACCGCCGAGCAGGTCGACGGCTTGCTCGGCGGCCGCCTCGACGTCGGCTTCGTGCGTCCCCCACTGCCGGCACCGGCCGACCGGCTCCTCGCGACGACCACCATCAGCCGGACCCGCCTGGTGGCGGTCCTGCCCAGCCGGCACCGACTCGCGAGGATGAGCACGCTGCCGATGCGGTCGCTCGCGGGCGAACCGTTCGTCCGCACGCCGCGTGCGCGGGGCGCAGGCTTCCACGACCAGGTCACGTCGCTATGCCGAAGGGCCGGGTTCGAACCCCACACCGTCCAGGAGGCCACCAGGATCAGCAGCGTCGTCGGCCTGGTCGCCGCGGGCTTCGGCGTCAGCGTCGTTCCTGAGCGACGCACCGCCGTGCCCGGCGTGGTCTTCGTCCCCCTCTCGGCACGCGATGCCGTTGTCGACCTCGCCCTCGCCGTCCCCACTGACCGGCCGCGGTCGCCGCAGACCGACGTCTTCGTCTCGCTCGTCCGGGCGGCGGCGCACCCGCCGCGCCGCAGCCGGAAGGACTGACGCGTCGCGGTCGACGTCGAGCGCCCGCCAGAACGCGGCGACCCGCCGCTACTGGTGGCTCCTGGGCGCTGCATCGGTGGAGCGCGGCGGTGTTCAGGAGCAGAGTGGGGGGTGCTCGCTGGGTGCGCCCGGGTGCACCCAGGGTGTAGGTCCGGGGGTTTCAAGCCAGAGACCTTCGGACCGCTTTGGCCATTGCGGATAAGGGCCGGCGCAGAAGCGCTCCACTCCCGCGACGCGACTGCTCAAGCCTGCCGAACCCGGTAGGTCCACATCTCCGTCATTCGCCATGGTGCAACGGATACGCCAGATGACCGGAGCATCGGTGAGCGCCGTCGACGGCTGCATGACGTGGCCGATGGCGAGGACGCAGCCGTCGTCGGACGGGAGTATCTGCTCGAGGTGGAAGCGCAGTTCCGGCCGGGCCGCCCTCACCTGTTCGATCGCGTGGGCGACACCGTCGGCCCCGTGTACCTCGGGTGATTGTGGTCGAGCCAGTCCCGATCAATGAGTTCGGCCGGAGCCGCCGTGTCGCCGCTATTCCACAAGTCGAAGTATCGAGCGACGACAGAACCGGCCTCCGAACGGGCGACAGACCCCACCACCTGATCATCTCAACCCCGCGCGACGGACCCATGCCGGGTCGAGGTCGGTACGCACGAGTGCCCGCAGCGGGCGCGCGAGCGTGCAAGCGGGTCCAGACCTTGTTCACAACTGACTGACGCGGCAGGTGCGCTGCGGCGCGAGGTGGCGGGACGGCGGATCCGGTCAGGACAATGGCGGGGACGCGGCGCTGAAGCGGTGGACGGGTCGCCCGGCGGTGCCATATTCCATGCTGAGCACGACGACGCCCATGCGCTCCATCTCGGTGAGGTGGCGTTGTGCGGTCGCCCGGCTTATGCCGACCGCTTGGGCGATGTCGCTCGCGCTCAGCGGGGTGGACGAGGATTGCACGATGTCCAGGATGCTGCGCATGGTCGGCGGCAATCGGCGCCGAGCGGCACTGGCGGCCGTCGGCGCGCGCAATGTGTCGAACAGTGCATCGACGGTCGCCTGGTCGGCTTGCTCGGCCGAGGCGATCTGCTCGCGCCAGCGGCGATAGGCATGCAGCTGGTCGCTGAGCTGACTGAAACCGAAGGGTTTGACCAGGTAGTACACGGCGCCCAGTTGCATCGCTTCTCGTACAGAGTTCAGGTCCCGGGCGGCGGTGATGACGATGCAATCCGGCGCCGCCGCGTCCTGCATGTGCAAGGACTTGAGCAGCGAAAGACCGTTCTCGTCAGGCAGGTACAGGTCGAGGAGCATGAGGTCCGGCCGGTCCGCCTCGATCATCGTCCGAGCCTCATCGGCGGAGTGTGCCTCGCCGACGCAGGCGAAGCCGGCAACACGATCAACGCTGGCCGCGTGCAGGTGGGCCACCCGGAAGTCGTCGTCGACGACCAGAGTTCGGATCACTGCAGTATGTCCACCTGCGGCTGCGGCGCGGGAGTCTCAGCCGGCAGGTGTACCTCGAATCGGGCGCCCGGTCCGGCGGAGACGTGGATCTCGCCATGCCGACGGCGCACGATCCGACGCACCAGCGCCAAGCCCATTCCGCGACCGGTGCCGCGCGAGTCGCTCTTGGTTGAGTAGCCGTCAACGAAAACCGCGTCCATATCCGCCTCGGCCAGGCCAGGTCCGTTGTCCTGCACCACCACCCGCAGCCCGTCGGTGTCGTCAAGGTGCACCGTGATCCGGCGCGGCTGCGGCCAGCCCGCCAACGCCTCGATCGCGTTGTCCACCAGATTCCCGACCACGGTGATCAGATCGCGGTGCTCGGCGCCGAGGACCCTGGTGTCCGCAGTGACCTCGAGCTCGATGTCCTGCTCGGCCGCGACGGTGATCTTGGCCAGGATCAACGACGCCAGCGCGGTGGGCGCGATTCGGGCCCGCAGATCTTCCGACCTGGTCATCGAGGTGTCCGAGATCTCGGCCAGATACGCGGTGACGTCCTCTGCTTCCCCGAGCTCGAGCAGGCCGGAGATGACGTGCAGCCGATTGGTGTACTCGTGTTCCTGGGCGCGCAGCGCATCGGTCAGACCCTTGACGGTGCGCAGCTCGCGCACCAATGCTTCCAGCTCGGTGCGATCTCGCAGCGTCACCACCGACCCGACGCTGCGGCCGTGCAGGACGGCAGGCATTCGATTCACCACCAGCAGGTATTCGTCGGTCAGCACAGCCGAGTCCTGTGCAGGAACCTCCCCGACGAGCAACTGGCGCAGCCGGCCCGGCGGCAGCAGCTCCTCGATCGGTCGGCCCACCACGCCCGGCCGCAGTCCGAGCAGCCGTTCGGCTTCGGCGTTCACAACGGTCACCCGGTTCTGCCCGTCGAGGCCGAGCACACCCTCCCTGATCCCGTGCAGCATCGCTTCCCGTTCTTGCAGCAGCGACACGATCTCGGCCGGCTCCAAGCCGAAGGTGATCCGTTTGATGCGCCGGGCCAGCAGCCAGGTGGCGATGGCTCCGATGAGCAACGCCAGGGCCGAGCACGCCAACGTGGTGTAGAGGCCCTGGCGCTGACGCGAGGCGACCTGGCTCTCCAGAATGCCCACCGACACCTGACCGATGACCCGACCGGAGGTGTCGAAGATCGGCGCTTTGCCGTTGGCGGAACGACCCAGGCTGCCGTGGTCGATGCCTGTGTGGTCGTGGCCGTCCAGGACGGCCACCGGTTCTTCCAGACGCTGCCCGATGAGTGCGGGGTTGGGGTGCGAGTAGCGCAGGCCGGTGGTGTCGGTGACCACGACGTAGGAGGCGCCGCTGCTGTGCATAAAGCGCTCGGCCAGTTCCTGGATATGACGCGTGGGGTCATGTTGCTGCAGTGCGGTTGCCACATCCGGGGACTGGGCGACGGTGTCGGCGATGCCCACCGCACGCTGCCGGTATTGCTCGTCGAGTGCGTTGGCAAGCAATCGCACGTAGAGAAAGCCGCCGAGGGCCACCGTCACGACCAGGATCGCGATCACTCCGATCAGCAGCTGCGACGCCAGGGTGCGGACCCGGAACATGTCGCGCGCACCTCCCGATGGCCGCCTGAGCCGTAGCCGTGGTTGCCGACGCATGGCAACACGGTTGACCGGATGTCGCAAGGCCCGGTGCGCAGAACGAGCTAAACCTCCGCCAACCCGCACTGCGCACAGCAACGATCTCATCGCGCAGATCCGGCGCAACGCTTCCCCGGATCTGCCTGGCCTTCCTACTGTCCGTCGGACCGGTAAGGAATCGCCGTCAACGACGCAAGGAGCACCACTTCTCATGGTCGCCCATCCCCCGAAGGCCGCATCCGCGGACGCCGCCATCGACATCAGTAACGTCACGATGACGTTCGCATCGCGGGATCAGTCGGCATACACGGCGTTGCGCGACCTCGATCTTCGGGTCGAGCCTGGCGAGTTCTGCGCCATCGTGGGGCCGACAGGCTGCGGGAAGTCGACCGCGCTGACCCTCGTGGCCGGGCTGCAGCGACCCAGTGCGGGCACCGTTCGGGTGCACGGCGAACTGGTGAATGCAATCACCCCTGGCGTTGGGTTCATGTTCCAGACCGACGCCGTCCTGCCGTGGAAGAACGTGCTGGAGAATGTTTGCGCAGGCCCGAGATTCCGCGGCGTGCCGAAACGCAAAGCCGCAACCGACGCTCGCGACTGGATCCGCCGGGTCGGGCTGTCCGGCTTCGAAGACCGCTACCCGCACCAGCTCTCCGGCGGCATGCGCAAACGGGTCGCACTGGCGCAGAACCTCATCAACGAGCCGCACATCCTGCTGATGGACGAGCCGTTCAGCGCGCTGGACGTGCAGACCCGTTCGATCATGTCCGCGGAGCTGCTCAGCTTGTGGGAGCTCACCCGACCTGCCGTCGTGTTCGTCACGCACGACTTGGAGGAAGCAATCGCGTTGGCCGACAAGGTCGTCGTGCTCACCGCGGGTCCAGGCGGCACCGTCAAGGCAACCTTCCCCATCGACCTGCCCCGCCCGCGAGTGGTCCAAGAGATCCGCTTCCAGCCGGAGTTCGTGGCGCTCTACGAGCACATCTGGTCGGCACTGAAGTCCGAGGTGGACATCGCCTATGCACAGACCACGACCGCGGAGGGGGCGGCATGACCCGAGACGACGGCACAGCGCAGGTCGGCCTCGCAGTCGACTTGCCGGGCAACGCGACAGCCGACGGTGACGTCGTGGCCCCGATCGGTGCCAGCCACCGCGGGGAGCGGATACGACACCGGGCGCTTGTACATGGCGTCCAGTTGCTCATCCTGGTCGTCTTCTTCGGCGGTTGGCAGCTGCTGTCGTCCACCGGCCACCTCGACAAGGTTCTCTACGGCCAGCCGACCGGGATCGTCAGCCGACTGCACACCTGGATCGTCGACGGCACCGCGGTCGGCTCGCTGGGTGCGCAGGTCAAGGTGACTCTGGAAGAAGCCATCTTCGGGTTCATCATCGGCACCGCGCTGGGCATCATCTGCGGCATCGGTCTGGGCCGAGTCCGCCTGCTGGCCGAGGTCTTCGGTCCGTTCATCAAGGTGCTCAACTCGATCCCGCGCATCGTGCTCGGTTCGTTGTTCGTGATCATGTTCGGCCTAGGCCTGGAGTCGAAGGTGATCCTGGTCGTCGTCCTGGTGTTCTTCGGCGTCTTCTTCAACGCCTTTCAGGGCGCTCGCGAGGTGGACCGCAACTTCATCGCCAACGCCGCGATCCTCGGCGCATCGCGCTGGCAGGTTACCTGGCAGGTCGTCATCCCATCGGCTTTCACCTGGATCATCGCCAGCCTGCACGTGGCCTTCGGCTTCGCCCTTATCGGCGCGATCGTCGGTGAGTTCATCGGTGCCCAACAAGGGCTCGGTTACCTGATCAGGTCTGCGCAGGGGTCTTTCGACACCAATGGGATCTGGGCGGCGCTAGTGATCATGTCGATCGTCGCCGTCCTGGCCGAATGGTTGATCACCCGCCTCGAGAACCGACTGCTGCGCTGGCGCCCGCCGCAGCTCAGCGGTCCCGAGCTGTGAGGTCCGGCACCCGCAGCCGAGGCACTTTTCTGCACTGTCCGCCAGTAGTACTTCTCAAGGAGGAAGCGTGTCCAGAATGAGAGTGGTTGCCTCGGTGGCAATCGGGATCGCCCTAGCGCTGACTGCCAGCTCGTGCAGCTCGAAGGCCAGCCAGCAGAAGGGCGGCGCGCCCCAGCATGCCGGAGCTTCGAACGGGGCGAAGGTGAGCATCATGGTCGGCGGCCTCAACAAGCAGATCTACCTGCCCTACATGCTGGCTCAGCGCCTGGGCTACTACGCCGCTGAAGGGCTGAACGTGTCGCTCTCCGACGAGCCGGCCGGCGTCGACGCGACCACCAACATGCTTGCCGGAAAGGTCGACGGCGTGGGTGGCTTCTACGACCACACCATCCAGTTGCAAGCCATCGGCAAGTCAGCCGAGTCGGTCGTGTCCATGCTGCAGGTGCCAGGCGAAGTTGAGCTGTGCCGCAAGGACCTGAAGGGCACCATCAAGTCCGCGGCCGACTGGAAGGGCCGGCGCCTCGGCGTCACCGACCTCGGTTCCTCGACAGACTTCCTCACCCAGTACCTGGCGAACAAGAACGGCGTAGCGCCGACCAGCATCCACCGGGTAGGCGTTCAGGCTGGAGCAACCTTCATTGCAGCGATGGACCATAAGAACATCGACTGCGGCATGACGACCGAGCCGACCGTCTCCAACCTGCTCGACTCGGGCAAGGCGTACATCATCTACGACTCACGCACTGCGGCCGGTGCTCAGACAGCTTTCGGTGGCGAGTACCCAGCCACCGCCTTCTATCTGAACACCTCCTACATCCAGTCGCATCACAGCACAGTGCAGAAGCTGGTCAACGCCTACGTCAAGACGCTGAAGTGGATCCAGACCCATACCGCCGCACAGATCGCCGACCAGATGCCGGCTGACTACTACGCCGGCGTCGGCAAGTCGGCCTACACCAAGGCACTGAACTCGGAGAAGGGCATCTACAACCCGACCGGCATCATGCCCCCCGACGGTCCGAAGACCTGCCTGGCTGTGCTGCAGGCGAATGCCGACGTCAAGGGCAAGTCGATCGACCTCAGCAAGACCTATACCGACGAGTTCGTCAAGGCCGCCAACTAGCCGCGCCGTTCGCGGTGGACCAACCCGGGGCATCGGCTCGAGTTGGTCCGCCGCAACGGTGGCCGCTTGCCTACTTGACGCCGTGGGCGCTGTGGATCTGTCTCATCGTCGGCTTGATCGGTCTGCTGCTGGGCGTCGGACTGGGTGCTCGTCGTCGACTCCGAGAGCGTTGACGGGAAAGGCGGGAGTCCTCGCGGACCATTCGCGTTGTGCTGCCCCGGAGCGGTCCAGACAGGCCGGGACCTGGCAGTAGGGCGGCGAGGGCGAAGATCTACCTTCGTAGTAAGGCTGCGGTTCTATCGCGGTGATCCGCAGCCTCGCGCGCGTATCGGCGTCTTCGGTCCGACGAGGCTGACGCCCCGCACCCCAGCCACGGCCGAACTGCAGGCGGTGGTGGTGATCTGTGGCTGGGAATCGCGGTGACCTACCAGCGGGACCCCCGTTCCAGCCTGCTCATCCGTGCTGCTGCGTGTTTGTGATCGCCGGTAGGTGAGGTGAGATGGCGACTGGCGTGACGCTTGGGTTTAACCGCGTAGTGAGGTGAATATGTCGTCTAGTAGTGGTCGCTCTGGAGGCCGGCCGACCTCACGGAACCACTCGTATCTGAAAACCCGGGTGTAGAGCCAGTGCGGGAGCCGTAGGCAGAAGGCGAGGGTGCGGTCCCCGTTGTGTGCCGTGGTCTGGGACGCGTGGGCGGCCATCGCTGCGCGCTTTTCCGGCAGGTGGCTGCGCACGTCTATCCGGTGGGTCAGCTCGTTCGATGGGAGGTAACTGTCGGTGAATGCGTCTGGATGAAATCCGGGGGGGAGCTTCGGTATCCAGCTGATCAGACGTAGCGCACGTTGAAGGCGCCCCCGATCGACGGTGGCTTCGAGTACCACCGGGGTCTGTGCAAGGGCCGCAGCTCGGAGTCCGACGGCGTGGACGTGGACGTGGTCGGGGTGGCCGTATCCGCCGGCACGGTCGTAGATCGTCAGCACATCGACGTGCTGGGCTGCGAGGATGGCGGCCAGTCTGCCCGCGGCTTGCTCGACGTCGACGTGGGCAAAGGTTGGGCGCGCACCCACCTGCCGCCCATCGTCTCCTGAGTCGCCGTAGCCCAGATCGACGACGCACGTCACGCCCAGTGCACGGGCGGCGCGTTGGAGCTCGAATCGTCGCTGGATAGCGAGACCGATGTTGCTCGTGCCGGCCGTGTGAGCAGTGAGACCCGCAGCTCCGTCGGTAGCCACCACGAGGATCACCCGGTGTCCTTCGGTAACCGTTCGGGCCAGCGTGCCGCCGGTGAGCAGCGTCTCGTCGTCCGGGTGGGCGTGGAAGGACGCGAGTGTGTAGGTCATCGGCTGGCCGGGAGAGCGCGGCGCGGCGAACGTGGTGTCAGAGTGCTCCTGGCCTGCGCATGTGCGCGCGCGTATAGATGGTGGCAATCGGCCATGACCTGTGCCCACGTCATCGGCGGCGACTGCAGGCGGTTGTTCATCGCGATCGCCGAGCGCAGCGAGACATCTGTGCTGAGCCGGCGCAACGCGGCGACCATGTCGCCGTCGCCCTTGGCAAGTAGCCCGTTCACCCCGGGGCGGATGAACTCGGCCACGCCGGTGTTCTCACGCGCGACGACCGGCAGGCCGGCAGAGCGCGCCTCCAGTGCTGCGATTCCGAACGATTCCAGCGCGGCCGGGGCTACGTAGAGGTCGACATCGTGATAGCGATCATGAATGTCGCTACGGCTCAGCGCGCCGGTCAACGTCACCCAATCACCGATGCCGAGCGTGTGCACATCAGTCTGCAGGCTGTGCAACAGCGGGCCGTCCCCGATCAAGGCAGCCTCGAGACGGATGCGCTCCGGCACGCTGCGGCGCAGTTGCTCCAGCATGCGAAGCAACGGTCGAGGTCGCTTACGTGCCGCCAGGCGTAACACGCTGGCGATGACGACGCGATCCGGCCTTGACCGACGCGGGGGAACCGCCCAGGCCGCAACGTCGATGCCGTTGGGGATGATCGAGACCGGCCCGTCGAGCATGGTGGTGAGTGGTCCCGCACTGGCCGCGCTGACCGCCGACCATGCGATGGGCCACGACCGCCAGCCCACGGTGCGGGACGACGCAGCAAACAGTGGCGTCGCGTAGTCCCACATCGAGTGCACGGTCGCGGCCACTGGAACACCGCGAGCGCACGCCGCTCGGGCCGCAAGGAAAGCCAACGGCGACCAGGTCGAGATGTGCACGTGGACGAGGTCGTAGCCGTTGTCGCGCACCAACTGACTGGCCGGCCACGAATGCAAGTATCGGATCCGTTGCGAAGACCCTCGCTCCGCCGGGCGGTGCACGCGAATCTGGCCGGTGGTGGGCGGACCGGCGACAGTCGTGATCACCTCGACGTCATGCCCGTCCGCGTGCTGGCGTCGGGCCAGGTCGTCGACCTGGCGCTCGATGCCGCCCATCCGCGGAAGGAAGCAGTCGCTGACGTGAACAATTCTCATCGCGGCGGACTAGCTGTGCCTACGCGAGCTTTCACCCGGCAAGAGTGGCAGGATAACTACTACACGAATGATAGTTCTCAACGTTCCCCCAGCCGGGGCTCGGGCTGAACGCTCCTCGAATCGGCGCGATCGGCCAGAGGAAGGCAGGCAGCCGCGGATGTCGAGCTGGGCCTTCGTGTTGGCCGGAGTCGGTGCGTCGATCGCGTTCGCGGTCTCGACGCACCTCAAGCACCTCAGTGCCGCCGATGCCCCAGACGCCCAGGACTTGCGTCCCGGCGCGATCGGGAGGTTTGTTCGGGCCACGCTGTCCCACCGCCTCTGGCTGGGCGGCATTGTGGCTGACGTGTTCGGCCTGGCCCTGCAAATCATCGCCCTGCACCTGGGTCCGCTGGCCGCCGTGCAACCGCTGCTGATCCTGTCGTTGTTATTCGCGTTGCTGTTGCGTCAGCGTCAGCGTCAGCAATTGAATGCGGTGGAGATCGGGTGGGCCGTGCTGGTGGTGTGCGCGCTTGGCGGGCTACTCACGGTGGCCGGAACTGCCGGCCGTCCGTCGGCCGCGGACCGGGGCCCGGCCATGAGTGTGGGCGCGGCCGTTCTCGTGGTCGCTGTCGGATGCCTTCTATTGGGCCGGTGGCGTCGTGGTGCCAACCGCGGGGCGGCGGTATTAGGTGTCGCGGTCGGCGCCATCTACGCCGTGACGGCCGCGTTGCTGAAAGCTCTGGGCGACCGCGGGCTCCATCACCCGTTTGCGGTCTTGTGGAGCTGGCAGCTGTACGCAGTGCTCGCCTTCGGCGCCGCCGGTCTGGTACTCAATCAGCTCGCGTTCCAGGCCGGCCCGCTGTCCGCGAGCCTCCCGGCAATCGCGACGGTCGATCCGCTGTTGAGCGTGTTCATCGGCGTATGGGTATTCGACGAGCGCATCCGTCAAGGAGTCCTCGCCGACTGTGGCCTCACCGTGTTGCTGCTCGTGCTGGGTGGCGGCGTCTTTCAGCTCGCCCGTCTCAACGCCGCCGCAAACGCGACGCCAACGCCAACGTGACCTGACCCCGGTGCCCCCGGTTTCACGGACCCGCCGTTGAGGCGATCTGGGCTGCTTGCGCGTGGGTGTTCTCGAACTGGATGGGGCTCATGAGGCCAAGAGCGGAGTGCCGGCGTCGGCGGTTGTGGAAGCCTTCGATGTACTCGAAGATCGCGTTTGCCAGCTCGATGCGGGTGTTCCAGCGTCGACGGTTGAGGACCTCGACCTGCAGACGCGCCCAGAACGATTCGGCGACGCGTTGTCATTGGGATCGCCGATGGTGCCGAGTGACGGCAGGAGTCCGGCTCGGCGAGCTTGCGCCACTCGTAGTATCCCGAGCGTGACACCGCGAGCTCGCGGCAGGGATGTTTGGCGTCGACGCCCTCATCGACCAGCTCGGCGACGAGCTGGAACGCTCTTTTGGGGCACCACCTTCTCCACCGCTGCGGCAGCCTTCCGCAAGATCTTGACCTCGCCCTCGAGCTCACGAATGCGGCGCTGTGCAGCGACCAGTGCTGCAGACTCACCGGTCGTCGTGCCGCGTTTCAGTCCGCGATCGATCAGGCGCGTGACTTCCACCGGTACAGACAGCTCTCGGCGATCCCGAGCGCGCGACGACCAAGGGCGGGTCGCTGCGCGCGATCGGCTCGCCCGACTGAGCGAGAGGGAACGCGACGTCGCGAACGGGGTCGCCCGCGGTCTGTCGAAGACCGACATCGCCGCCGCCACCTACCTGAGCGTGGCGACCGTTAAGGCTTACGTCTCCCGACTGCTCGACAAGCTCGACCTCGACAACCGCGTCCAGCTCGCCCTGCTCGTGCAACAAGGCGGCTCCGACCGCTAGGACGCCGCGGCCCGGTATCGCGGGACAGAAACCCCACCCTCCTTTTCCGCGGCCTGATAATGGCCCCGCGGTCACGTCAGGGGCACCTGAATGATGATCCGGGTGGGTCCGCCGGGAGGGCTGGCGACCTCCAGGGTCGCGTCAAAGGCGGCGAGGCGTTCGACGATGCCGCGCAGGCCGGTGCCGGCGACGACGGTGGCACCGCCGGCACCGTCGTCACCGACCTCCACCGTCAGGCGTCGGTTCGACGCGGCGAAGTGCACCCAACCGGACGCTGCGTGGCCGTGTTTCACGGCGTTGGCGAGGCACTCGGCGATGGCGAAGTAGACAGCCGATTCGACGGCGGCGGGCAGCGCGGTCGGTGGGTCGCCGTCGACCGTCACTGGTATCGACAAGTCGTACACCAGCGCGCGGACCGCTCCGCCCAGTCCGCGGTCGGACAGCACGGCCGGGTAGATGCCGTGCATGACCCCGCGCAGGTCCTCGACCGCGCCCACGGCCGCCGCTCGCGCGTCGGACAGGAGGGCGGCGGCTCGCGTCGGGTCGGTCTCGAGCAGGCCCTGCGCGATGCCGATGCTCAGCGCGGCCGAGACCATCCGCGCTTGGGCACCATCGTGCAGGTCGCGTTCGATGCGTCGCAGCTCGGTGGCCTGACTGTCGACGGCGCCGCGTCGGGTCCGGGTGAGGGTATCGACACGCTTGATCAGTTCCTGCTGCCGCGGGTCGTCCCGGCGGGCGAGGAACCACACGTGGGCACCGAACAGCACGGTGAGCGCCGTGAGCGAGTACACCGGCCAGAAGAACCCCCGACCCGACATCAGCCAGACGGCGAACTCCACCGGTACGAGGAAGACAAGCAAAGCGGCATCGGCCAACAGCCAGCGGCGATCTCCTCCGGGTTTGCTCCAAACCCAGCGCGCAAGCGACACGGCGCTGACCACGGCGGCGAGTCCGAACCACACCCACCGCGGCCAGAAGTACCCGCCGCTGATCGACCAGGCGACCCAGGGCCCGACAGCCGCTGCCAGCACGGCTGCGACGCCCACGGCAACCCTCGACCCGGCGGTCACGTCTACCCGTTGAGGTAGGCAAGCACCGCGAGCACCCGCCGGTTGTCGTCCTCGGAGACCGGCAGGTCCAGCTTGGTGAAGATGCTCGCCGTGTGTTTGCCGACGGCCTTCTCGGTGATCACCAGCGCAACGCCGATCGCCGCGTTCGAGCGGCCCTGCGCCATGTGGGCAAGGACTTCTGTCTCGCGCGGGCTGAGCCGGTCGAGCGGAAGCGTCCGCTCCTTCGCGTGTAGCAACTTCGCGACCACGACCGGGTCGAGGGCCGTACCGCCGTCGGCTACCCGCCCGACGGCCTCCAGGAACGCGTCCACGTCGGACACCCGGTCCTTGAGGAGGTAGCCGATGCCTCCATCCCCGGTGGCGAGCAGTTCGCGCGCATAGATCTGCTCGACGTACTGGGACAGGATCAGGATCGGGAGTCCGGGAATCCGGCGACGCGCCTCGATCGCCGCGCGCAGCCCCTCGTCGGTGTGCGACGGCGGCAGCCGGATGTCGACGATGGAGATGCCGGCACGGTGCTCGACCAGCAGCTCGGCGAGACCGTTACCGTCCGCGACGGCCGCGACGACCTCGTGCCCGCGCGAGGTCAGCAGGCTGACGATCCCCTCGCGCAGCAAGGCCAGGTCCTCTGCCACCACCGCCTTCACCGCACAGACAATACGGCCTCGGCCACCGTCGGCCAGGGGTCTAGGACCCCTGCCGAGCCATCCCGAACACACGGTGCAGACCCCCTGTGCCGGCGCCGCCGAATTCCTACGTTTGAACCGTTCACCTCCACTCTCACCGAACGGATCACGCCATGGGCAGCAACCAGCAGCACACCAGCACCCCGAGCTCGATCGCCGCGGTGGCCCGAGGCGCCACGTATCTCTGGCTCGCCGTCAGCGCAATCAACTTCATCGTGTGGCTCGCCGTCAGCGCCGTCAGCGGCAAGGTCGACGGCCCATGGTTTCTCTACGCATTCGGCGCCGGAGGAGTCGTCGTCGCCGGCCTGCGGCTAGCCGCGCGGGCCCGGCCGCACGCCGCCGCGCCGACGACCACCGTCCGAACAGCCGCCGCACCGGCAGCCGAGACCATCCGCTCGCAGTGGTGACCTCACTCACCGTCGATTCAAAGGAGATCAGCATGAACACCGGTCAGTTGCGACCCGGAGCCGACGCCGTGCGGATGACGGCCCTGCGCAAGATCTACGGGTCGCCAAAGAACCCGACGGTCGCCGTCCGCGACGTGTCGTTGACCTTCCGCGTCGGCACGTTCACCGCGGTCATGGGCCCGTCCGGCTCGGGCAAGAGCACGCTTCTGCAGTGCGCCGCCGGCTTGGACGTGCCGACCTCCGGTGAGGTCCTCGTCGGGGGCGAACCGTTTCCCACCACGGGCGAGACGGACGTGACCATTTTCCGGCGCGACCGCATCGGATTCGTGTTCCAGCAGTACAACCTCGTCGGGCACATCAGCGTGCTCGACAACGTGCTGCTGCCGGGGCGCCTGGCCGGCGAACGCGCCGACGTCGCGGCCGCCCGTTCGCTGCTCGCGGAGCTCGGCCTGGATCAGGTGGCGGGGCGCCTGCCTGCCGAGTTGTCCGGTGGCCAGCAGCAACGGGCTGCGATCGCCCGCTCGCTGCTCAGCCGACCGGCCGTGCTGTTCGCTGACGAGCCCACCGGCGCACTCGATTCGGGCAGCGGACAAGCCGTGCTCGCTTTGCTGCGCGAATCGTGCGACCGGCACGGCCGAACCGTCGTTATGGTCACGCACGACCCCATCGCCGCCGCCACCGCCGACACGGTCGTCTTCCTCGCCGACGGTCTTGTCGTCGAACGGCTCGCTCGGCCCGGCGTGGCTGCGATCGCCAACCGGATGACGCAGCTGTCAACCGCCCGCGCCGACTCGAAGGTGGGCGCCTGAAATGACGATGCACTCGACCGGCCTGACGCGCGGCTCGATTCGGCACCGCCGCAACTCTTACCTCGCCGCCTTCGTCGCTGTCCTGCTCGGCTCGACCGTCCTTACATCTTTCGCCGCCCTGCTCGACATCGGCCTACAGCCCGGTGTCGGGCACGCCGACCGGACCACACTCATCATTTTGTCCAGCGTTGTCGGCGGCTGGGGTGCCGTCGTCGTCGGCGCCGCAGTCGCCACCACGCTGGCTGTGACGACCCGTCAACGCGCTCGCGAGCTCGCCCTGCTGCGCAGTATCGGCGCCACTCCGCGACAGGTCATCCGCATGATCACCTGCGAGATCGGCGTCGTGTCGCTCGCGGCCGTGCTGATCGCCGCACCAATCGGCACGGCAGGAAGCGCGCTACTGCTGCACCTGCTCAGGTCCACCGGCCAGATCGCCGGGTCGGCCCCCTTCCGCGTCGGACCAATCACCTACGGCCTCGGCGCCGGCGCGCCGCTGCTCGCCGCACTGCTCGCCACGTACGTCACCGCGAGACGGGCCGCGGCACGACGCGTCCGCGACGGCCTGTTCGACGCAGCCGCAGGTGGGCGGACCGTCGGCACGCTGCGTCGGACCGTCGGCTGGGTGCTGCTCGCGGCAAGCCTCGGCAACGCGATTGCGACCGCCATCGTCTGCCGCGGCGCCAACCCGGCTGACAGCCAATCAATCGCCTCTCAAGGCGCGATCCTTGGCGCGATCGGCTTCGCCCTGCTCGCACCGATCCTGCTGGAGCTGGCGCTGCCGATCGCTCGGCGCCTGGTCGTGGCGACCGCCGGCGTCCCCGGCCGAGTGGCCCTGATGAATCTGCACGGACGCGTGCAGCAGACAGCCACGCCGATCATGCCGATCGTCATCCTCACCGGCATCGCCACCGGGACGCTGTCGATGCAGGCCGTCGCCAACCAAGTGAGCGGAGACCACCTCGACAAAGGCACACAGCTGCTCAACTACGTCATCGTCGCAATCATCACCGCGCTGGCCGCCGCCATGCTGGTCAACCTGCTCGTCGCGGCCACGGCCGAGCGTCAACGGGAATTCGCCCAGACCCGACTCGCCGGCGCTACACCGAAACAGCTGCTTCAGGCATTGCACGTCGAGACCGTCATTCTCACCGCACTCGGACTCATCGGCGGTACCGTCGCCGCCGGCCTCACCGCCGTGCCGTTCAGCCTCGCCCAAGGCACCGGCTTGCTGCCGCTGACCGCTATCGAAATTCACGCCGCGGTCGTCATCGGCGTCATAACCCTCACCTTCATCACCACCATGCGCACCGCTCGTAGAACAATGAACGGCAACGCCA
This sequence comes from uncultured Actinomycetota bacterium, assembly GCA_963703085.1. Taxonomy (GTDB): domain Bacteria; phylum Actinomycetota; class Actinomycetes; order Mycobacteriales; family Jatrophihabitantaceae; genus DATAEG01. The sequence goes on from OY969789.1 coordinate 1,835,307, forward strand.
TCACCGCGCTCTCCACGGCAGGTTGAGCGAGAGTGACCCAGAAATCGGAGGTTAGGCGCGCGCTGCGAGCGAACGAGTCGCCCATCTCGACTAGGCAACGGGCTTGTCTATGTGACGGGCCGTTGGCGCAATCAGCGCGGGCCGTCGTCTCGGGTGGAGGTGGGGTCGGCGTCGCGGGTCGCAACCGAGGTGGCGAGAAGTTTGAGTCCGTCGGCAGTCAGTGTGTTCGGGCCGGCGGCGTCATCTCCCGAGCCGTCGCCGGCCACTGCGGCGCATGAATTTCGCCAATTGGCTGCACATTGGCTGCAATTTCGTCCGGAGCGGCGGCCCGAAACCGCTGGAGGCCCGTTTCATGGGGTGGAGACGAGGGGAATCGAACCCCTAACCCCCGCCTTGCAAAGGCGGTGCTCTGCCAATTGAGCTACGTCCCCGGGTTCAGCTGCGTGGCGTTTCGGTGGTGCTCACCGCTTCGTGCCACAGGGCGGCGTCGGCCGCGGCTGCTTTCTTCCGCCGGTTGATCACGAAGAACCCGCCGATGGCCGCGGCGACGATGGCCAGCTTCTTCATGACGCTCTCCTCAATTCAAGCCGCCCGGTGCGACGCGGACGGCTGACGCTACGCGCGTCGGACGCCGTGGGCCTGGGAGGACTTGAACCTCCGGCCTCATCCTTATCAGGGATGCGCTCTAACCAGCTGAGCTACAGGCCCGGGTATGCAGTCGAACTGCGCCAGCCTAGCCGGGCGCCGCAGACGTTCCAAACCGGGTTAGTCGCGCTCGGACAGGGTGAGCTCGACACCGCCGACGAGGTCGGAGCACAGGTTGTAGACGACCGATCCGATCGTCGAGAGCACGATGAACAGCACGACGTCGATGACGCCGATCACCAGTGCGCCACCGAGAACCAAGCCGGGCGTGACGACGTCCTTGCTGTTGTCGTTCAGCTTCTGAGCGGTCTCGTTCACCTTGTCGAAGAGGCCGATGCCGTCGAGTACCCCGTACAGCACTCCGACGATCACCAGCCAGACGAAGAAGAGCGCGAAGGACAGTACGCAGGACAGCTTGAGCACCGACCAGACGTCGATGTGCTTGAGCTGAAGATGCGCGCGTCGGGGCGGGCGCTCGCCGGGCCGGCGGTTACCCCGGGCCGGGGCGGACCGCTTCGCGGCTCGAGCGCCGGGGTTTGCTGCGGCCACTGCCGGCGGGAGGGCAGCACCCGGCACCACCGGCGGCGGACCCGCAGCGGGCATCGGCTCGGCTACTGGCGCGCCGGGTGTGAGGGCAGCGCGAATCTCGTCGGTGTTCGGCTCCTGGGCCGGCGCCGGATAGCCGTTGTGCGCCGTCGGACGGTGCGTACCGAACTGCGCTGGCTGAGCCGGCTGGGGCTGCGCCGGCTGGGCCTGAGCCGGCGCATGCTGGGCCGGCGCATGCTGGGCCGGCTGGGGCTGGGCCGGGGCGGGGTGAGCGGGTCCGGGGGGGTTCTGCTCCCACCCGCCGTACGGAGCCGGGCTGTCGGGGCCGGAGCCCGGGCTGACGGCCGGCAACGTGGTCGTCGTCGCCAGCGGGTCATGCTCGCGGGACGGATCGGCGCCGCCCTGCCTGGATTCGGTCATCCCTACTCCTGATCGTCCGGCTCGTCGGCGTTACGGGCGATGGCCATCAAGGTGACACCCTCGGGCAGATTCATCAGGCGCACACCCATCGTCTGCCGTTGTGCCCGGCGGACCTCGCCGGCACTGGTGCGGATCACACCACCGTTGGACGTGATCGCGTAGATCTCGTCGTCAGGCCGGACGGCAACAGCGCCGACCAGCCCACCACGGGTGGAGACGATACGCGCCGTGAGCACGCCCTTCCCGCCTCTCCCTTGTACCGGATACTCCGCGATGGGGGTGCGTTTGGCGAAGCCGCCCTCAGTTGCCACCAAGATCTCGACGCCTTCCACGACGACCTCCATGGCCAGCAACTGGTCATCGCCGGAGAACCGCATCCCGATCACACCGGACGTAGCGCGCCCCATCGGGCGCAGCGTGTCATCGTCCGCCTTGAACCGGATCGACTGCGCCTTGCGGCTGACCAGCACCAGATCGTCGTCGCCGGTGATCAGCGCTGCATCGATCAGTTCGTCGCTCTCCCGCAGGTTGATGGCCTGGATGCCGCCGGTGCGGTTGGAGTCGTAGTCGGTGAGCTTGCTCTTCTTCACCAGCCCTTCCCGGGTGGCCAGCACCAGGTACGGGGCGACGTTGTAGTCCTTGATCGTGATGACTTCGGCGATGCGCTCGTCCGGTTGGAATGCGAGCAGGTTCGCGACGTGCTGACCGCGCGCGTTGCGGTTCGCCTCCGGCAGCTCGTACGCCTTGGCCCGGTAGACGCGTCCCTTGTTCGTGAAGAACAGGATCCAGTCGTGGGTGGAGGCGACGAAGAAGTGGTCGACCAGATCGTCCAGCTTGAGCGAGGCACCCTGGACGCCCTTGCCGCCGCGGCGCTGCGCTCGATACAGATCCGTCTTCGTTCGCTTCGCGTACCCGGTGCGGGTGATGGTGACGACCACATCTTCCTTCGCGATGAGGTCTTCCATCGACATGTCGCCGTCATCGGCGATCAGCCGGGTGCGCCGGTCGTCACCGAACTTCTCCACGATCGCGGCGAGCTCGTCGCCGATGATCTGCCGTTGCCGGCCGGGCTTGGCGAGGATGTCGTGATAGTCGTCGATCTGGGCGGCGATCTCGTCGTGCTCGTCGATGATCTTCTGCCGCTCCAGGGCAGCCAACCGGCGCAGCTGCAGGTCGAGGATGGCGACTGCCTGCACCTCATCGATGTCGAGCAACTGCATCAGCCCGCCGCGAGCGGACTCTGCCGACTCCGACGCCCGGATCAACGCGATGACCTCGTCGAGCATGTCGAGGGCTTTCAGGTAGCCGCGCAACACATGGATGCGCCGCTCGGCCTCGTCCAGCAAGTACTGGGTACGCCGGACGATGACCTCGACCTGGTGCTTCACGTACAGCGAGATGACCTGGTCGATGCGCAGGGTGCGCGGCACCCCGTCGACGATCGCGAGCATCGTTACGCCGAACGTGGTCTGCAGCTGGGTGTGCTTGTAGAGGTTGTTCAGCACCACCTTCGCCACTCCGTCGCGCTTCAGCGTGACGACGATGCGCATGCCGATGCGGTCGGAGGACTCGTCGTTGATGTCGGCGATGCCGGCGACCCTGCCCTCCTTGGCGAGGTCGGCGATGGTCTCGACGAGGTTGTCCGGGTTCACCTGGTACGGCAGCTCGGTGATCACCAGGATGGTGCGGCCCTTGGTGTCTTCCTCGACGGTGACGACGGCCCGCATCCGGATCGAGCCCCGGCCGGTGGTGTACGCGTCGCGGATGCCCTCCCGGCCCACGATCAGTCCCCGGGTCGGGAAGTCCGGCCCCGGAATCAGAGCGAGCAACTCGCTGCGCAACTCCTCCTCGGTGGCATCCGGGTGCTCCAGCGCCCACTGCACCCCGGCGCCCACCTCGCGCAGGTTGTGCGGCGGAATGTTGGTGGCCATGCCGACCGCAATTCCGCCTCCACCGTTGACCAGCAAGTTCGGAAAACGCGACGGTAAGACGTCCGGCTCTTTGGACCGACCGTCGTAGTTGTCGGAGAAATCGACGGTGTTCTTGTCGATGTCGCGCAGCATCTCCATGGCCAGTGGGGTCAGCCGGGCCTCGGTGTTGTGGCTGACGAATCCATTGGTGAGGAAAGCGTGATCGGGCGTGTCGACGCGCAGCGAGTACACCGCCGCGAGGCCAGCCGGGACGATCTCGGTGACCGGCTCGAAGGCGAACCCGCGCGGGTCGCCGCCGTCGTCGACGACGTGCCGGGCCGGATCGGCAGCATGGATCTCGGTCAGGTCGGGCAGCGGTGGGAGCTCGGGTATCGCGGTGCCGTTGCGGGCGAGCCGGCGGATCAGCACGTGCTCGCTGGTGAGCTCGCCGGCGAGTACCCACACCGGCCGGGGCTGGCCGTGCACCCGGCCCAGCGTCAGCAGCGGATGGTTCGTCGTGCACGTGACGCTGTGCGCACCGGCCCGAACGGTGACCACCGGATGGGTTCCGGAATGGTGCACCGCGCTGACGTTGACCGGCTGGCCGTGCCGGCCGATCACCTTGAAATCGGTCTCGGTGGTGGTGTTCTCCGCAGCGCCCGGAACGAAATCGGCGATCGGCACTTCGCCTGTCTCGGTGGCGATCCGGGTCTCACCGGTCACGCAGTACCGCATGGCGGCGGCCGGATCGTTGCCCGGTGAGCCGAAGTTGCCCTGACCGTCGATCAGCGGTGCCCGCATCGACCACGGCTGGGCCAACCGCACCAGGGTGTCGTAGATCGCGCTGTCACCGTGCGGGTGATAGTTGCCCATCACGTCGCCGACGACCCGGGAGCACTTCACGTGACCGCGATCCGGGCGGTATCCGGAGTCGAACATCGCATACAGGATGCGGCGGTGCACCGGCTTCAGGCCGTCGCGCACATCGGGCAGCGCCCGGGCCACGATCACGCTCATCGCGTAGTCGAGGAAGCTGCGCTGCATCTCGACCTGAATGTCCACCGGCTCGGTACGGTCGCCGCCGGTCGGTGGCACGGTCACGTCGGTCATCGAAAACCCTTCTGTTCCTGTCGCGCTCTGCCTGTGGCGCCGGCCTGCGCCGGATGCACGCCTGACCTACGGTGACCGCCTCGGCCACCACGGTCTCCTACGATCAGATGTCGAGGAACCGGACGTCCTTGGCGTTGCGGATGATGAAGCCACGCCGTGCTTCCACGTCGTCACCCATCAACACGCTGAACAACTCGTCGGCTGTGGCCGCATCATCGAGGGTGACCTGCAACAGCACCCGGGTGGCCGGGTCCATCGTGGTCTCCCACAGCTCGGTGGCATTCATCTCGCCGAGACCCTTGTAGCGCTGGATCCCGTCGTCCTTCGGGTGCTTGCGACCGGCTTCGACGCCGATCTTGATGAGACCCTCGCGCTCCCGCTCGGAGTACGCATAGTCCGGCGGGGTCTTCGGGCCCCACTTGATCTTGTACAGCGGCGGCTGCGACAGGTAGACGTGCCCGTGTTCGATGAGCGGGCGCATGAACCGGAACAGCAGCGTGAGCAGCAACGTGGTGATGTGCTGACCGTCGACGTCGGCGTCGGCCATCAGCACCACCTTGTGGTAGCGCAGTTTTGCCAGGTCGAAATCGTCGTGGATGCCGGTGCCCAACGCGGTGATCAGCGACTGCACCTCGGTGTTCTTCAGCACCCGGTCGATGCGCGCCTTCTCGACGTTGATGATCTTGCCGCGGATCGGCAGGATCGCCTGGTACAGCGAGTCGCGGCCGGACTTCGCCGACCCACCCGCCGAGTCACCCTCGACGATGTAGAGCTCGCTGCGCTCGGGGTCGGTGGAGCGGCAGTCGGACAGCTTTCCCGGCATCCCGACACCGTCGAGCGCGCCTTTGCGCCGGGCGATCTGCCGAGCCTGCTGCGCGGCTTTGCGCGCCCGCGCCGCGGAGCTCGCCTTCGTCACGATGATGCGACCCTCGCTGGGGTTGCGCTCGAACCAGTCGGCCAGCCAGTCGTTGCAGGCCTTCTGCACGAACGACTTCGCTTCGGAGTTGCCCAGCTTGCCCTTCGTCTGACCTTCGAACTGAGGCTCACCGAGCTTGATGGAGACGATCGCGGCGAGGCCCTCCCGGATGTCGTCACCGGTGAGCTTCTCGTCGCCCTTGAGGATCTTCTTGTCCGTCGCCCACTTGTTCACCACGCTGGTGAGCGCGGAGCGGAAACCCTCCTCGTGCGTGCCGCCTTCGATCGTGTTGATCGTGTTCGCGAACGTGTGCACGCTCTCGGAATAGGTGTCGTTCCACTGCATCGCGATTTCGAGGGAGAGCTTGCGCGCCTTGTCTTCCTCGGTGAAGTAGATGACCGACTTGTGGATCGGTGACTTGCTGGCATTCAGGTGCGTGACGAAGTCGGCGATGCCGTTCTCGTAGCAATACGAGACCTCGCGCCCGGCAGTCGGCGAGGCAACCTCGCCCTCGGCCGCAGCGCCTTCGGCGGGCCGCTCGTCGCGCAGCACGATGGTCAGACCCCGGTTGAGGAAGGCGTACTCCTGGTACCGGCGGGTGATCGTCTCCCACGAGTACTCGACGGTTTCGAAAATCGATTCGTCGGCCCAGAACGTGACGGTGGTGCCGGTGCGGGTCGTCTTCTCCCCGCGCTTCAGCGGCTCGGCCGGCTTCTGATCGACGTAGGGCTGGCTCCAGTGGTAGCCGTCCCGGTCGATCTCGACCTCGAGGCGGCGGCTCAGCGCGTTGACCACCGACACGCCGACACCGTGCAGCCCACCGGAGACTGCATAGGAATCGCTGTCGAACTTCCCGCCGGCGTGCAGCATGGTGAGGATGACCTCGACGGTCGGCTTCTTCTGCTGCGGGTGCATCGCCACCGGCATGCCCCGGCCGTTGTCCACGACGCGCACGCCGCCATCGGCCAGCAGAGTCACCTCGATGCGGTCGCAGAAGCCTTCCAACGCCTCGTCCACTGCGTTGTCGACGACTTCGGTGATGAGGTGGTGCAAGCCGCGCGCGGAGGTCGAGCCGATGTACATGCCGGGCCGCTTGCGGACCGCCTCCAGCCCCTCCAGAACGGTGATCGACTCTGCCCCGTACGCCTTCGGCTTTGCCACCGGCACATCTCCTCATCCGCCAGCCGCCGGAACCGGACGGGCCAGCTAGTTCACAAACGAATCGGCGCGGAGGCGAGTGCTCACGCGCTCCGCGCCGATGCAACCGGTCCAGTCTAGTCCCTCAGCGGGCCGGGAACGGCCGCGCAACACCGCTGTGAGCTCCGCAGACTGGCGAGTAGTGGCGGGGCAGGGTCCCGGTACTAGGAAGTTGCCGCGGATCGGAGATCTGGGGCCCTCAGCCGCGTCGTGCCGGGCCGCCGCAGAGCCGCCGAGGGGTCGGCTCGGTCAGCCGTAGGTGTCCCGCGGTCCGCGGGCGCCCGGGATGGTGCGCAACCCGTGCCGCCAGGTCGGCCCGGCCGGGCCGCTGACGTGCATCCGGGTCACCACGCCGGGGCCGAGTTGAGCGGTGAGCCGGGCGATCAGCCGGCTGCTCAGAATCCGGATCTGGGTCGCCCACGCGGTGGACTGGGCGCTGACCCGAAGTTCCCCGTCGCGCAATGACTCCGGTTGCGAGTGCGCGCCGATCTCTGCGCCGACCAGGCCGGGCCAGTCGGTGAAGATGCGCGCCTCGGTGAGCGGGCGCTGCCATCCCATCGCGGCCAGCATCCCGTTCAGCACCGCCCCGGCCGCCTGCGGATCCCGCACGTCTGCGCCGGGCCCCGAATAGCCGGAACGCCCAGCGCTCAGGTTGGCCGAGCGGTTGACCCTGCGCTTGCGGGCGGCCCGCGTCTCGCTCGATCGGCGCGCGGTGGAACCCACCTGTGCCCCGGCCAACGCTTGCCGGGCCAGATCGATCCCGCTCGGCTCCGCGGTCGTGTCCTCACCATCGGGTTCCACATCCTGCAACGACGGGTTCCCGACGACGTCCGCGTCCGCCCCCAGCTCTGCCGCGCCGGGGCCGACCGTAGGTCCAGGCTCCGACCCGGGCGACGCCTGCGGAGCCCGGGAAATGTCAGAGCCGACCGTAGGTCCAGGCTCCGACCCGGGCGACGCCTGCGGGGCCGAGGAGGTGTCAGAGCACACGGCGCACCTCCTGGTCGTTGACATCGAAGCGCGCCCCGAGCAGCGCTTCGGGTACATCTTCGGCCACTGCGGCGGTAATGAGAACCTGCTCGGCGTGTCCGGCCACCTCGGCGAGGCGTTCCCGGCGCGACCCGTCCAGTTCGGCGAAGACGTCGTCGAGGATGAGGATGGGCTCTGCGCCGTCAGCGCGCAGCACGTCATAGCTGCCGAGGCGCAGCGCCAGTGCGGCCGACCACGACTCGCCGTGGCTGGCGTACCCCCGCACCGGCAGCTCTCCCAGCCGCAGCTCCAGGTCGTCGCGGTGCGGGCCGACCAGCGTCACTCCGCGGTCCACTTCCTGCGGCCGCAGCCTGGCCAGCTCGGAGAGCAATGCGGCGGACAGCACCGCGGCGTCGCTTTCCCCGGAATCGACGGCAGACAAGGTGCTGGCGTAGCGCATGCCCAGTGGCGCGGAGCGGGGCGCCACCCGTGCGTAGGCGGCAGCGACCGGTTCGCGCAGCGTCGCCACCAGATCGATGCGAGCAGCCAGCAGGGCGCCACCGTGGTCAGCGAGGTGCTCGTCCCACACGTCGAGAGTGCGCAGGTCGTTGCCTGCGCCGGAGCGTCGGCTGTGCCCGGCGCTCTTCAACAGCGCGACTCGCTGCCGCAGCACCTTGTCGTAATCCGCTCGCACGCCGGCCAGCCGCGGGGTGCGCTGCACCAGCAGATCGTCGAGGAACCGGCGCCGCTCACCCGGATCCCCGCGCACGATCGCGAGATCCTCCGGCGCGAACAGCACCGTGCGGACTGCACCCAGGATGTCCCGGGCCCGGCCGAAGGACCCGCGGTTGAGCCGGGCCCGGTTCGCCTTCCCGGCGGTGAGCTCCACCTCGACCACGAGTTCCCGCCCAGCGGAAACCACAGCCGCCGCGATCGCTGCCCGGCCGGCTCCGTGCCGGATCAGTGCGGCATCGGTGGCGACCCGGTGGCTGCTCAGCGTCGCGAGGTAGCCGATCGCCTCGACCAGATTGGTCTTACCTTGCCCGTTCGGGCCGACGAGAACGCAGGCGCCGGGTTCCAGCGCGAGTTCGGCGCGCGGCCAGCTGCGGAAGTCCGCGACAGTGAGATGACGTACGTACACGCAGCGAAAGTGCGTCAGCCGACCGACGGCAAGCTGCGCATCACTTCGGCATCGGCGAGTCGTTGGCCACCGACGCTTCGACCGCGTGGCCACCGAACTGGTTGCGCAAGGCCGCGATCATCTTCATCGCCGGTGAGTCGTCCTGCCGGGAGGAGAACCGGGCGAACAGCGACGCGGTGATCACCGGCAGCGGCACGGCGTGATCGATGGCCGCCTCGACAGTCCAGCGACCCTCCCCGGAATCCTGGGCGAAGCCCTTCAGCTTGCTCAGTTCCGGGTCCTCCCGCAGCGCCTTCACCGCGAGGTCCAGCAGCCAGGAGCGGATGACCGTGCCCTCCCGCCACGAGTCCATCGTGTCGGTGACGTTCTGCACGATCGGCGAGGCGGCCATCAGCTCGTAGCCCTCTGCGTAGGACTGCATGATCCCGTACTCGATACCGTTGTGGACCATCTTGGTGAAATGCCCGGCGCCGACCTCGCCGGCATGCACGAACCCGAAATCGCCTTCCGGCTTCAGCGCATCGAAGACGGGCTGGATGCGAGCGACATCCTCTTCGCTGCCGCCGGCCATCAGTGCGTAGCCGTTCTCCAGGCCCCATACGCCGCCGGAGACACCGCAATCCAGGAACTTGATGCCCTTCTGGATCAGTTCCTCGGCGTGCCGCTGGTCGTCGGTGTACTTGCTGTTGCCGCCATCGATGACGATGTCTCCCTCGGCGAGGACCTCGCCGAGCTTGTTGATGGTGTCGTCGGTCGGCCCGCCGGCCGGGACCATCACCCACACCGCGCGGGGCACCTGCAGCGTCGTGGCCAGCTCCTCGAGGGAGGCCACGTCGCGCTTGGAGTCCGGAGAACGGTCGTAGCCGACCACGGTGTGCCCAGCATTGCGCAGCCGCTGGGCCATGTTGCCGCCCATCTTGCCGAGACCGATGAGTCCGATTTCCACGCTGACCTCCGATACCGACACCCGATGCGACGCGCTTACGGTACCGCCGCCAGATGGGCGCTCCAGCCGGGCCTCAGGGCAGGGACTACCCGGGCAGCCGGACCGGCTGGATGAGGTAGGTGTAGGCCCCGGCGCCCTCGCCTGCCGGACGCAGCACCACCGGCTTCGACCCGGAGGTGAACAGCATCCGGGCGGCGCCGGCATCCAGCGCGGAGAGCCCATCGAGCAGGAAGGACGGGTTGAACGCCGAGGTCAGGTCGTCGCCGTCGAACGATGCTTCGAGCTGCTCCTCGGCGCGGCCTTCGTCCTCGCCGCCGGCGGACAGCGCCACCGACCCGTCGGTGAAATCCATCCGCACCGACGTGCCGCGGTCGGCCACCAGCGAGACGCGCTTGACCGCTTCGATCAGGGCGGGTGTCTCGATCTCGGCGGTCATTGCGAACTCGTTGGGCAACAACGAGCGGTAGGGCGGGAACTGCGCGTCGAGCAGCCGGGTCGTGGTGCGGCGGCCGGTGCCGGAGAAACCGATCAGCCCTTCCCCGACGCCGGTGCTGGACAGGGCGATCGTCACGTCCTCGCCGCTGACCAGGCTCTTCGCGGCGTCAGCCAGAGTTCGGGCCGGCACCAGCACCTGGACGGTGTCGGCGCCGGGATCGACCGGGTGCCAGGTCAGCTCACGTACCGCCAACCGGTAGCGGTCGGTGGCTGCGAGCGTGAGCCGCTCGCCGTCGATCTCCATCCGCACACCGGTGAGCATGGGCAACGTGTCGTCCCGACCGGCGGCCACCGCGACCTGAGCGACCGCCTGCGCGAACACCGAGCTGGAGACGGTGCCCGCCGTCGTCGGCATCGTCGGCAGGCGCGGATAGTCCTCGATCGGCATCGTCGGCAGCGTGAATCGTGCCGAGCCGCAGCTGATCGTCACCCGGGAGCCTTCGGCGGCCAGATCCACCGGATGCGCCGGCAACGCGCGGGTGATGTCCGCGAGCAGCCGCCCCGACACCAACACCTGACCCGGTTCGGCAACGTTGACGTCGACATCGGCTTGCGCGGAGACCTCGTAGTCGAACGTGGATACCGACAGCGACGTGTCGCCGGCCACCAGCATCACGCCGGCGAGCACCGGGACGGTCGGCCGCGCCGGCAGGCTGCGCGCCGCCCAGGCGACGGCGTCGGCGAACGCGTCACGTTCGACTCGGAACTTCATCAGCGTCTCCTTCGCCGCCTGCCATTGCGGCGGGCGACTCATTACTTCGGTGGGACTGGACAGTATGCCCACACAGCCAACACGGCGGGAGAGTGTGGTTCTTGATTCCTTGTTCAGATCCTTGCAGTAGTCATCTTCACCGGTGTGGATACTGTGGGAAACGGCGATTCGGCCAGGTCGGCGGCGCGCCGCGCTGTGGACGGAGCGTGCACGCAGCTGAGTCTGGGCCGTGTAATTCGGTGGACGTGTTGGGGTTGTGCGGTGGCGTCCCCAGGAACGCAATGTGAACCCACAGTGACATCCACAGGCTCCTGCACAGCTGTGGATCTTGACCACGCGGTGTGTCCGGCGGCAGTGCAAGGATCGGCTCGTGCCCACTGAGATCTCCGTGCCCGGCCTGGTCCTCGTCGAACACGAGCTGGAAGTACCCCTCGATCACGCCCACCCGGACGGCGAGACCATCACCGTCTTCGCCCGTGAGGTGGCCGAGCGCGATGGCCGCGACCGGCCGTTCCTGGTCTTCCTGCAGGGCGGACCCGGCTCGGAGGCACCGCGGCCCACCAGGTTCCCGACCTCGCCGGCGTGGCTGGACCGCGCGCTGGCGGATCATCGGGTGCTGCTGCTCGACCAGCGCGGCACCGGCCGGTCCACCCCGGTCGGCCGGCTGCCCGGGATGGACGCCGCCGCGCAGGCCGTGTACCTGCAGCATTTCCGGGCCGACTCCATCGTCGGTGATGCCGAACTGCTCCGGGAGGCGCTTGGCGTCGACCGGTGGAGTGTGCTGGGCCAGTCCTTCGGCGGATTCTGCACGCTGAGCTACCTGTCCCTGGCACCGCAGTCGCTGCGTCGCGCACTGTTCACCGGTGGGTTGCCGCCGATCGGCATCGACGTCGACGAGGTGTACCGACGCACCTACGAGACGATGCGCGGCCGCAATGAGGAGTACTACGACCGCTACCTCGATCGCGATCGAGTGCGCGCGCTGCATGCCCGGCTGGAGGCCGACCCGATCCCGTTGCCCGGCGGTGACCTGCTCACGTCGCGGCGCTTTCGGCAGATCGGGATGGATCTGGGCATGAGCGACGGAGCGGCCGCGGTCCGGTCGATCGTCGAGCTGGACCCGGAGTCACCCCTGTTCGGGCGCTTGGTCGATGCGGCGCTGCCCTTTCCGGCGCATCCGATCTACGCGGCGATCCATGAAGCGTGTTACGCCGACGGCGTGGCCACCAGGTGGTCCGCACAGCGCGTGATGCCGGAGGACTTCGCGGCGGATCCGACGCTGTTCACCGGGGAGCACGTGTTCCCGTGGATGTTCGCCGAGTACGGCGCGCTGCGCCCGCTCGCCGGTGCAGCCGAGGTGCTCGCGCAGGTCGAGTGGCCGCGGCTCTACGACGCGGAGGTCTTGCGCACCAACGAGGTCCCGGCCGCCGCCGCGATCTACGCGCGGGACGCCTACGTCGATCGGGAACTGTCCGAGCGGACGGCCAAGCAGGTGCGCGGGCTGAAGCCGTGGCTGACCAACGAATACGAGCACAACGGCCTACGGGCGGACGGGGCGCGCATCCTTGACCGCCTGCTGGCGCTCTCCGACGGCGACGCCTGAGGCCGATGGTCACCGCCACCGCCGATCAAGCCCGGGCGCGCGCCTTGATCCGGCTGGTGAGCTCGGTGACCTGGTTGTAGACCGAGAGCCGTTCGGCCATTTGCAGCCGGATCTTCCGCTCGGCGTGCATGACGGTGGTGTGGTCGCGTCCGCCGAAGGTCTGACCGATCTTCGGCAGGGAGAGATCGGTCAGTTCGCGGCACAGGTACATGGCGATCTGCCGGGCGGTCGTCAGAACCCGGCTGCGCGAGCTGCCGGTCAGATCGTCCAATGACACGGAGAAGTACTCCGCGGTGACGGCCATGATGATCGCCGCAGTGATCTCCGGACGGTCGGACTCGCCGATCAGATCCTTGAGCACCATCTCGGCCAGCTTCGCGTCGACGGCCTGCTTGTTCAGGCTGGCGAACGCGGTGACCCGGATGAGCGCGCCTTCCAGCTCACGCACGTTGCTCTGAATCTTCTCGGCGATGTACTGCAGCACATCCGGTGGTGGATTGAGCCCGTCCTGCGCGGCCTTCTTGCGCAGAATCGCGATCCGGGTTTCGAGGTCCGGGGCGACCACGTCGGTGATCAGCCCCCACTCGAAGCGGGTGCGCAGCCGGTCCTCCAGGGTCGACAACTCCCGCGGTGGTCGGTCCGAGCTGATGACGATCTGTTTGTTCGCGTTGTGCAATGTGTTGAACGTGTGGAAGAACTCTTCCTGCGTCCGCTCAGCACGTTCCAGGAACTGGATGTCGTCGATGAGCAGCAGGTCGATCTCGCGGTAGCGGGACTGGAATGCGTGCATCTTGTCGTCGCGCAGCGAGTTGATGAAGTCGTTGGTGAACTCTTCGCTGCTGACGTAGCGGACCCGCAGGCCGGGGAACAGCTGTTGTGCGTAGTGCCCGATGGCGTGCAGCAGGTGCGTTTTGCCCAGTCCCGAGTCGCCGTAGATGAACAACGGGCTGTACGCCTTTGCCGGCTGTTCGGCCACGGCGACAGCGGCGGCGTGGGAGAACCGGTTGCTCGAGCCGATCACAAAGGTGTCGAAGGTGTATCGCGGGTTGAGCCGGGCATCGCCGGCGGCCAGGACCGAGCCGTGTTTCATCGCGTGCCGGCCGGCCCGACCCTCGGGCAGTCCCGACCAGCCGCTCGGGCCGACGAAGCCGTGCGACTCCGCGGTCTCCTCGTGGCCGTCCGCGTCGTAGCGGTTGGCGTCGTAGTTCCCGTTCTCCGACGGCCGCTGGTCAGCGAAGGGGGGCTCCACCGATTCCTCCAGCGGCTGGACCGTGACCGCCACCTGGATCTCCCGGCCCAGCTCCTCGGTGAGTGCTGCCGAGAGCAACGGGCGCAGCGAGGTCTCCAGGTAGTCCTTGGCGAAGTCGTGCGGGGCGGCCAGCAAGGCGGTGTCCTCGACCAGGCCGACCGGCCGGGTGAGTCCCAGCCAGGCACGTTGCTGGGGTCGTACCGTCTGCTCGTCGAACCGGTCAACGATCCGGTGCCAGACGTCCGCCAGCTCACGTGGTTCAGCCATGAAATTCAGCCATTCCGCAGTCGTTCCTTCCCGCCGGTCCGTGCTGGCGCAGCTGGCTGGCTGCCTCGTCCCGGTCACTACCCGACCCCGCCTCGGGGCGACCAGTACACCGCAGTTCACCCCGCCGTCCACAGAGTTGTGCACAGCTTGTGGATCACGTACCGCGAACCGAACCAGCCGGTCAGCCAACCGGCTGACGGGGCAGAGCCTTCGGTCCGACGCCCTGGCGGTAGGCGGACCGTCGGTGGACCGAGGCCAGAACGTAACAGCGACCGGGCGTTATCCACAATGCCGCGTCGTGGTGTCGGGCAGCGCTGCGGCGGCAGTTTGACCGAGTCGGTCGCCGGTCCGTACCGTAGACGGGTCCTGGGTCCTTTCGTGGCCCGCCGCTCGACCGCCCACAGGCCCGGCGCACCGCGCTGACCTCGCACCGCGCCTGAAGCACCGTTATTTCTTGGAGTCGTCACCGTGAGCAAGCGGACCTTCCAGCCGAACAACCGCCGTCGGGCGAAGACGCACGGCTTTCGGCTGCGCATGCGAACCCGGGCCGGTCGCGGCATTCTCGCTGCCCGCCGTCGCAAGGGCCGCAGCGAGCTGTCGGCCTGACGCCGTCTCCGCCATGGTGCCGGCGGCGCATCGGATGCGCTCCTCGACGGAGTTTTCCCGAGTGATCCGCCAGGGCCGGGTGGCCGGGCGACGCGACGTCGTCCTGCATCTCGTGACGCCATCCACCCCGGTCGTGCAGCCCAGCACCGTCGGACTGATCGTGGGCCGTTCGGTGGGTGGCAGCGTGACCCGCCATCGCGTGTCGCGGCGGCTGCGGGCGCAGTTGGCGCAACAGATCGATCGGCTCCCCGCGGGTGCTGCGCTGGTGGTCCGGGCCAAGTCGTCCGCAGCCACGGCGGACTCTGCGGCGCTCGGCCAGCAGCTGGAGTCCGGGCTGCGCAGGCTGATCGGTCCCGCCGCGCTGCCGCGGGCGGGACGATGACGCAGTCACCGGGCGCGCGGGTGATGCTGGCCGTGATCAATGGCTACCGCAATTACCTGAGCCCGGCGCTGCCGCCGTCATGCCGCTACACCCCGAGTTGTAGCGCCTACGCGGCCGACGCGATCGCCCGCTTCGGCGCCCTGCGCGGCGGCTGGCTGGCCATCCGCCGGATCCTGCGCTGCCATCCATTCCACCGCGGCGGGCACGATCCGGTCCCGGACCGCGTTGGTCAGGACGGGGTCGGCCGACCATCGCCAGTAGGGCCACTACGGTCATCCGCCGAACCGACGAGCTACCCGGCAGCGCGCCAGCCGCGTTCGCGACCGGCTGCATAGGAGTCCGCAAACCGTGCTGAATTTCCTCTACACCGCTGTCTCGTGGGTGCTGTTGCGCTGGCACCAACTGCTCGGCGCGATCGGCTTCAACCCCGACGGCGGTCTCACCTGGGCGCTGTCGATCGTCCTGTTGGTCATCACCGCCCGGTTGCTGCTGTTCCGCTTCTTCATCAAGCAGATCCATTACCAGCGGCACATGCAGGAGTTGCAGCCCCAGATTCAGAAACTGCGCGCCAAGTACAAGAACGACCGGCGCCAGTTGCAGCAGGAAATGATGAAGCTGCAGCAGGAGCAGGGCTTCAATCCCCTCTCCGGCTGCCTGCCGATGCTGCTGCAGTTCCCGATCTTCATCTCCCTGTTCCACGTGTTGCGCCACCTGGCGAATTCGGCGCACCGCACGGACCGGGCCCACCTGACGTTGTACGGCTTCTCGCGCTCGGAGACGTTGAGCGCAGCCAAGGCGCGTCTCTTCGATGCGCCGTTGGCCACCTCGTTCCACGACGCGGCAGACAAGATCACCAGCCTGGGCGGCAGCGTCTCGGCCAGCCGGTCGGTGACGATCTTCCTGGTGATCGTGAGCGCCGCGGCCACGTACATCACGCAGCGCCAGGTGATGAAGAACGCCACCACCACAGCAGAAGGCACCGCCGCCACGATTCAGAAGGCGATGCTGTATTTCATCCCGGTTTCGGTGCTTTTCTCCGGGTTCATCTTCCCGCTCGGCGTGCTGATCTACTGGTTCACCAGCAACCTGTGGACGATGCTGCAGCAGTTCTACATCTACAAATACCATCCGCATGTGCCCGCCACCGCCGCGGCAACGACGGCGAGCGGCAGTGGGTCCGGTGCGGCGCGGAAGCCGGCTCCGGGCGCCAAACCGGTGCGCAACGGTCGCACCAGTGCCGACGCGCCCCCGGCCGGCAAACCCGCCCCGGCCAACGGCAGCAGTGGCGCGGGCGGCTCGGCCGCGCCTCGACCCGGAGCCCGACCGGCGAACCGGCGACCGGCGCAGAATCGCAAGAAACGGCGCTGACCGACAGACTCCCGCCCGGCAGTGCCGGGCGGACCGGTTCCGTGTGCCAGCACACGGATGATTGAAAGGAACGCGGTGACCAGCGAAGACACGACCGCGGTGCAGGCATCCACTGCCGAGGCAAGTGACGGCGAGAACGCCGCCGAGGAGACAGCCGAGAGCACCCATCCCGGCCAGGAGCGGCTGGTCGCGGAAGGCGATATCGCCGCCGACTACCTCGAGCAGTTCCTCGACATCATCGATTACGACGGCGACATCGACCTGGATGTCGAGAACGACCGGGCCGTGGTCGCTGTCGTGGGCGACGACCTCTCCGGATTGGTGGGCGCCAGCGGCGCCACTCTGGACGCGCTGCAGGAACTGGTCCGGCTTGCCGTCCAACAGCAGACCGGCGTGCGCAGCCGGCTGATGTTGGACGTCGGCGGGCACCGCCAGCAGCGCCGGGCCCAACTCACCGAACTCGCCGAGCGGACCGCGGCGGAGGTGCGCAGCACCGGCGAGCCGGCCCGACTGGCGCCGATGAACCCGTTCGAGCGCAAGGTCGTGCACGACGCGATCGCCGGATTGGACGGGGTGCGCAGTGAGTCCGAGGGTGAGGAGCCACAGCGTCGCGTGGTCGTCCACCCCGAGGGCTAGACGTGCCGCCCGGCCGGTCTCCCGACTCGGCCGACGTGCCGGTCGGTCCACGGGACAGCGACCTGATCGCGGCCGCAGCGGTGTTCGGCCAGCAGTTGCCGCTGGCCCAACGGTATGCCGCCCTGCTGCTGGGTCCGGGGATCGAGCGGGGCTTACTCGGCCCTCGGGAAGCGGAAACCCTGTGGAGCCGGCACCTGCTCAACTGCGCTGTCGTCGCGGAGTTGCTTCCGGCCGGAGCGCAGGTGAGTGACGTCGGCAGTGGCGCCGGGCTACCCGGTCTTGCCCTGGCCTGCGCTCGCCCGGACCTCACGGTGCGCCTGATCGAGCCGCTGTTGCGCCGGGCGGAGTTCCTCATCGAGGCAGTCGGCGAACTGGGGCTGTCTGGTCGGGTGGCGGTGATCCGGGGCCGCGCCGAGGATGCCGCGGTGCGCGCGGCTGTGGCACCGGCTCGGTGGATCACCGCGCGGGCGGTCGCTCCGCTGGACCGGCTGACCGGGTGGTGCCTCCCCCTGCTCGGAACCGGAGGCGCGCTGCTGGCGATCAAAGGGGCCCGGGCCGACGAGGAGGTCGCCGCGCACCGCGCCACGATCGCCACCCTGGGCGGGTCAATTCCCGACGTGGTGTGCTGCGGGACCGGTAAGGTCGAGCAACCCACCCGCGTGGTCGTGATTCAACGGAGCAGGGTCACCCGAAGAGGACGTCATGACTGATCCTGAGCCCCCTGACCGCGCGTTCCAGCCCCCTGTTTCACGTGAAACGTTCGGCGGCCTGCCCGTTCCGGACGAGGTTTCACGTGAAACACCGCCCGCGCCGGACACCCCGATCGCCCGGGAGGCGGCCGCCGCGGTCCACGTGCTGAACGCGCGCAACGAAGCCTGGCCGCGGCCCCCGCATCGCCGGGTGATGACAGTGGCCAACCAGAAGGGCGGCGTCGGCAAGACCACCAGCGCCGTGAACATCGCCGCCGCGCTGGCGTTGCACGGCTTGCGCGTGGTGGTCATCGATCTCGATCCGCAGGGCAATGCCAGTACGGCTCTGGGCGTCGACCACTCGGTCGGCACCCCGTCGATCTACGACGCGTTGCTCGGCGGTCGGCCACTGGACGAGCTGACCGCCCCGGTGTCGATCGCCGAGACGCTGCGCTGCATACCCGCCACCATCGACCTGGCCGGCTCGGAAATCGAGCTGACCTCGCAGGTCGCACGGGAGTTCCGGCTGCAGCGGGCGCTGGAGAGCTTCCAGCAGGACGTGGATTACATCCTCATCGACTGCCCACCGTCGCTGGGGCTGCTCACCCTGAACGCCCTGGTGGCGGCCCGGGAGGTGCTGATCCCCATCCAGTGCGAGTACTACGCGCTGGAGGGGCTGGCTCAGTTACTCAGCACGATCGACCTGGTCCGCGCACATCTCAATCCGCAGATCGCGGTGAGCACGGTGCTGCTCACGATGTACGACGCGCGGACCCGATTGGCCGACCAGGTCGCGGACGAGGTCCGCAATCACTTCGGCGATCTCGTCATCGAGTCGGTGATCCCGCGCAATGTCAGAGTGTCCGAGGCGCCCGGGTTCGGCCAGACGGTCATCACCTACGACGCCGGGTCGCGCGGCGCGGTCGGCTATGTGGCCGCAGCCCGCGAGATCGCCCAGCGCGGAGCGGCCGGCGTCGGGCAGAGCGAGGAAGGGAAGCCAACATGACCTCTCGGCGACGAGGCGGGCTGGGCCGCGGGCTCGGCGCGCTCATCCCGACCGCGCCGAGCGCCGCCGACCCCGATCCGGCCGGCACAGCCGAGCGGGCGGATCCCGCCGCGACATCAGACGCGCAGGCCGACCGAAGCACGCCGCTGGACGACGTGCCTGGTGCCCGGTTCAGCGAGATCCCGCTCGAGCAGATCATCGCCAACCCCAAGCAGCCACGCACCGTGTTCGACGAGGATGCGCTCACCGAGTTGACCCACTCCATCCGGGAGTTCGGCGTCCTGCAACCGATCGTGGTGCGGCAGGCGGGTGCGGGCTACGAGCTGGTGATGGGCGAGCGGCGGCTGCGCGCGGCGGCAGCCGCTGGCCTGGCGTCGATCCCGACCATCATCCGGGACACCGCGGACGAGGCGTTGCTGCGCGACGCCCTGTTGGAGAACATCCATCGCGCGCAGCTGAACCCGCTGGAGGAGGCGGCCGCCTACCAGCAGCTGCTGGAGGAGTTCGGCGTCACCCACGACGAGCTCGCGGGCCGGATCGGGCGGAGCCGATCGCATGTCAGCAACACCATCCGGTTGATGAACCTGTCGGTACCGGTACAGCGCCGGGTCGCTGCCGGGGTGCTCTCGGCCGGGCACGCCCGGGCACTGCTCGGGTTGTCCAGCGGGGGCGACCAGGACGAGCTGGCCGGCCGCATCGTCGCCGAAGGGCTCTCCGTGCGGGCCACCGAAGAGCTCGTCGCGGTCGCGGCGGCCAATGGCGGGCTGGATCAACCGACGGCCCGGCGCACGCAGGCGCGTCGGTTCGTCGCACCAGCCGCTGCCGACCTTGCCGAGAAGCTCTCCGACGCGTTCGATACCCGTGTCAAGGTGGACATCGGCAAACGAAAGGGACGAATCGTCGTGGAGTTTGCCACTATCGACGACTTGGAGCGGATTGTCGCTTTGATGGCGCCCGGGGTGGCCCGGCCGACGCCTGCTGACCCGGAGCCGACCCCGACGACCTGATCAGCGGCGCCGCACCGACAACAGCACGGAGTCCACCTGCGGGCGGGGCCGGAACGCGGCCCGCGGCACAGTCAGCCCGAGGTCGGCGGCGAAGTGCCGGGCCGGAATCGTCTCGGCCAGCGACCGTGCGGTGTCCCGGCGCAGCACCAGATGGGCGCTGCGCAGGCCGGACGAACGAGCGGTGAGCGCCCGCACCAGCCGCCGGCCATGCCGGTACGGCGGGTTGGCGACCACCCGAAACGGCCGGCGCGGAACGCGGAAATCGGCCAGATCGATCGGTAGCACTTGCACCGCGTCGCCGGCGAAGCGGTGGCGCAGTGCCGCGGCCCGCCCCGGGTGCAACTCCACCGCGAGGACCCGGGCGCCGGCACCCACCAGATGCTCGGTCAGCGATCCGGTGCCGGCGCCGAACTCGACCACCAAGTCACCGGGCCGGATGGCCGCCGCAGCGACGACGCGTTCAGCCCAGACCGGGTCGAGCTGATACCAACTCCAGTCCCCGCGGCGACCTGCCGCGGGCACGGCGCACCATCAGGAACATCGGCATGACGACAACGCTAGGCGCGGCGGCAAGCCCAATTCATGACCACGCCGTCCCGTACCGGCCGACGGAGACGACTTCCTCGAGGCCGCGCCGGCCGCGGCGCAACGACGGCGACTTCACATCGGCGGCGGGATAGCCCACGCTCACCACTCCGACCGGCACCAACCCGATCGGGATTCCGAACCGCTCGCGGAGGGCCACGTGGTAGTCCGGCGGCACGCCGAAGAAGCACCCGGCCAGTCCCTCGTCCACTGCGCTCAGCAAGATCAGCAATGACGCCATGCCCGTGTCGATATGCCAGTAGGGCACCGGCCAGCGCGCCTCGTCCAGGTCGGTCCAGCCCTTGTCCGGCTCGGCATAGCGCGACAGGTACGCCTGCCGGTCGGAGAGGGCGATGATCAGCAGCGGTGCGCTGCGCATGCCGGCCAGCCAGGAGTCGTCGTCGGCCTGGTCGGAACCGTCCGTGGTCACCGACCAGTACGCCTCGCGATCGGTCGCCTCGTCGAGAACAAGGAAATGCCACCCCTGCGAGAATCCTGCCGACGGGGCGCGGATGGCGCACGAGAGCAACCGGTGCAGCACCTCAGCGGGTACCGGCCGGTCGGGCTGGTACGCGCGAACCATCCGGCGGCGCCTGACGACTTCGGCGAACTCCACGACCACGCTCCTTCTTCGGCTGGCCCGCGAGCCAGGACATCGCTGCCGGCCGGGTCGGAGCTCTGCGAGACTTGCGCTGTGCTGCTCACCCAATCACGCAAGCTCGTCGACGTCTGCTACGACATCCGTGGACCGGTGCTGGAGGAGTCGAAGCGGCTTGAAGAGTCCGGCCACAACATCATCAAGTTGAACATCGGCAACCCGGCGCCGTTCGGGTTCGCCGCACCCGAGGAGATCCTCGTCGACGTGATCCGCAACCTGCCGGCATCGGAGGGGTACTCGGATTCGCAGGGGCTGCTGTCGGCGCGCACGGCGGTGGTGCAGCACTATCAGTCCCGCGGACTGGACATCACCTCGCCGGACGACATCTGGTTGGGCAATGGCGTCAGTGAGCTCATCCAGCTGTCATTGCAGGCGATGCTGGACGACGGCGACGAGGTACTGATTCCCGCGCCGGACTACCCGTTGTGGACGGCGGCCACCTGCCTGGCCGGCGGAACCCCGGTGCACTACCTGTGCGACGAATCGAACGACTGGTTGCCCGACCTCGCCGACCTGGCGGCGAAGATCACCCCGCGCAGCAAAGCCATCGTGGTCATCAACCCCAACAACCCCACCGGCGCGGTCTACCCGGAGCACGTGCTGCGCCACATCGCCGAGCTCGCTGTGCAGCACGGGCTGGTCGTCCTGGCCGACGAGATCTACGACAAGATCCTTTACGACGGCGCCACGCACACACCGTTCTCGGTGGTCGCGCCGGACGTGTTCACCCTTACCTACAACGGGTTGTCGAAGGCGTATCGGCTGGCCGGGTTCCGGTCAGCCTGGATGATGGTGACCGGGCCGCGGGCGCATGCGACGAGTTATCTCGAGGGCATCAGCATCCTGGCCAATATGCGGTTGTGCGCCAATGTGCCGGCCCAGCATGCCATTCAGACAGCGTTGGGCGGTCGGCAGAGCATCACCGATCTGGTGCTGCCCGGCGGCCGGCTGCGCGAACAACGAGACGTCGCGCTGGACGCGCTGCGCGCCATCCCCGGCGTCAGCTGCGTGACACCGAAAGGAGCGCTGTACGCGTTCCCGAAGCTGGACCTCGAGCGGTACCCGGTCGTGGACGACCAGCAGTTCGTCCTCGAGCTGCTGCAGCAGCAGCACGTGCTGCTGGTCCAGGGATCCGGTTTCAACTGGCCGAAGCCGGACCATCTGCGAATCGTGACGCTGCCCCGCGCGGACGATCTCAGCGATGCGATCGGTCGACTCGGGACCTTCCTCGACGGGTACGCCCGGCGCTAATCTGGCTGCGCGCACCCCGCACCCGAGCAGCTTGCCCCGGAGCCTCGCCATGTCCCGTCGTCTGGTCAGCATCACGCTGGACAACCTCGGCGACATCTCCACCCGGTGCCGGCGCTGTGTCTTCTGGGAACTCGACCCCGCCGCCGCCGAACGCGCCGAGGCGCACGGGGACACCGAGATCGAGAAAGAGGCCTGGGTCTCCGGCGTGCTCCTGGAGTGGGGCAGCTGCGGCTATCTGATCTACGTGGACGGCGTGGCGGCCGGGCACGTCCTGTTCGCGCCACCCGCAATGGTGCCCAGGTCGGTGGCCTTCCCGACCTCGCCGGTCAGCTCGGACGCGGTCCTGCTGATGTCGGCCTCGATCCGCCCGGAGTTCGCCGGCCAAGGGCTGGGGCGGATGTTGGTGCAGGGCGTCGCGCGCGACATGGTCAAGCGCGGCATCAAGGCCGTCGAGGCGTTCGGCACCGCCCGACCGACGGGTGCGGACGTGCCGGCGGCCGGCTGCCTGCTGCCGGTCGACTTCCTGCTTTCGGTCGGCTTCAAGACCGTCCGGCCGCACCCGCGGGTGCCGCGGCTGCGTCTCGAGTTGCGCACCACGTTGTCGTGGAAGGAGGACGTCGAGTACGCGATTGAGCGGCTGCTCTCCACGATCACCCCGGCCCCCAGCCCGGCCTGAGCCCGCGATGCCGGCGCCCTAATCGAGCGGCAGAGAAGGTCCCGCCGACCGTAGGTCCAGGCGGGTGCGTTCGGCTCGAGCTTGCGCGAAGCCGGCGCGATAAGCACCGCCGACCGTAGGTCCAGGCGGGTGCGTTCGGCTGAGCTTGCGAAGCCGGCGCGATAAGCACCGCCGACCGTAGGTCCAGGCGGGTGCGTTCGGCTGAGCTTGCGAAGCCGGCGCCATTAATCAAGCGGGCATGCGCAGCACGCCGGTGGGCGGGTCACTCTCCTTCGGTAGGTAGAGGCGCTGCACGGCGACCAGGATCGCTTCGGCGACCACGTCCCGGAACGTCGGGTCCAACAGCTTCGCCCGATCGCTCGGCGAGGTGAGATACCCGATCTCGACCCAGACCGCGGGCATCCGGGTGAGCCGGAGCAGCTCCCAGGTCTTGCCGTGGGTGCGGGTGTCCAGCAGGTGGGTCCGGGCGACGATCTCGCGCTGGACCAGGTCGGCCAACCGCTCACCGAGCGTGGAGTGGCTCTCGCCCGCTCCGTAGTAGTAGGTGGCGACGCCGTTGGCCCGCTGCGACGGCGAGCTGTCCAGATGCAGGCTGATCACCAGGTCGGCGCGCTGGGTGTTGGCGAACTGCGCCCGGTCCGCGTCGCTCGCGGCGTTGGTCGGGCCGCGGGTCAGCCACGAGGTCACGCCGACGGCCGTGAGCCGGCCCTCCAGCCGGGTGGCCAGGTCCCACATCAGGTCGGCCTCGGTCATCCCGTCGAGCTGCGGCCCGGTGTCCTCCCCGCCGCGGCCCGGGTCGATGACGACCCGACGCCCGAACAGGTTGGGCCCGGCGTCGGCGACGGCGAGCATGTCGCGCAGCAGCTGGGGACGGCCACCCACCACCCGGCGCTTGAGTTGAGCGAGTGCGCGCAGGCTGGCCGGGCCGCAGACGCCGTCGGCGACGATTCCGACATCGCGCTGGAAACTGCGTAATGCCTGCTCGGTGACCAACCCGAAGGCGCCGTCGGCCCGGCCGATCGGGTACCCGATCTCCAGGAGTTGGGTCTGCAGTTGCGCCACGTCGTCGCCGACCTGCGGCGCGGCCGGGTTGTGCAGCAGCACCCGGTCGCCGAGCTGCCAGCGGGCGGCGGTCAGTGCCCGGTAGGTCTCGATGCCGACCAGCCCGTCGGCCGCCAGCCCGCGGCGTTGCTGGAAGGAGCGGACCGCCAGCTCGCACTCGGCGTCGAACTGATCAGCGCAGGCAGCGTCGGTGTTGTTCAGCAATCCCAGGCCGGCCAGGACGGATCGGATCTCGGCGACGGCGGGGCCACCCGAGCCGCGTCGCAGAGGATCCATAAGCCTGGTGCCGTCCTCGAAGTAAGGGGGAGGCCGCACGGGACGCAGTCACCGCGTCGGCGTTGACCGGCCTATTGTGCCCTACCACGCCGGGCGGTCAGAAGCGCCCGCGGATCCTAGCTCCGCGGCTCGGCCGCGAGTGATCAGAAACAGGCCCAGCCGGCACGAACCGGAGTTGCCTGAGCAAATCCGGCCGGCCGGCTGGGCCGAACAGCGTTATCGGGTAAGGGGATCAGCCGATGTAGTCAGCAAGGTCGGCGAGCAGTGCCGCCTTCGGCTTGGCGCCGACGATGGACTTGACGATCTTGCCGCCGGAGAAAACGCTCATCGTCGGGATCGACATGATCTGGTAGTTCCGGGCGATCTGCGGGTTCTCGTCGATGTTCACCTTGGCGACGGTGATCTTCTCCGGGTACTCCGCAGCGATCTCCTCGAGGATCGGGCCCACCTTGCGGCACGGTCCGCACCACTCCGCCCAGAAGTCGACCAGCACCGGACCGTCGGCGCCGAGCACGTCGACGTCGAAGCTGGCGTCGGTGACCTTCTTGGTGTTCTCACTCACTGGGTTCTCCTCGGTTGTTGCGGTGACATCAGGTGTAACCACGGACTGGTCGAGCGGATTCCCGGCACGGCGCTCGTCACGCGGTGGCGGGGGATTCCAGCGCGGCGAGGAAGCGCTCAGCGTCCAATGCGGCCTGGCACCCCGTGCCGGCCGCGGTGATGGCTTGACGGTAGACGTGATCGACGACATCACCGGCGGCGAAAACGCCGGGAAGGTTGGTCCGCGTCGACGTGCCCTCGGTACGGATGTAGCCCTCGTCGTCCAGGTCGACCTGCCCCTTGACCAGGTCACTGCGTGGGTCGTGGCCGATCGCGATGAACAGCCCACCGATGGGCAGCTGGGACTCCTCGCCGGTTTGCGTGTCACGAATGGTGATCGAGTTGACGGTCGGTTCGCCGGTGAGGCCGACGACCTCACTGTTCCACCGGAAGCTGATCTTCTCGTTGGCTTCGGCCCGGTCGATCATGATCTTGCTGGCGCGCAGCACGTCGCGGCGGTGGATGATCGTCACCCGGTTCGCGAACCGGGTCAGGAAGGTGGCTTCCTCCATCGCGGTGTCTCCGCCGCCGACAACGGCGATGTCCTGGCCCTTGAAGAAGAAGCCGTCGCAGGTGGCACACCAGGACACGCCGCGGCCGGAAAGTTCCTCCTCACGCGGGATGCCGAGCTTCTTGTACGCCGAGCCCATCGCCAGGATGACCGTGTCGGCGGTGAACTCACCGGAGTGGGTGCGGACGACCTTCACGTCCTCGCCCAATTCCAGTCCGGTGACGTCGTCGGTACGCAGGTCAGCGCCGAATCGCTCTGCCTGGGTGCGGATCTGATCCATCAGGTCGGGACCCATGATCCCTTCCGGAAAGCCCGGAAAGTTCTCCACCTCGGTGGTCGTCATCAAAGCGCCGCCGTACTGGCTGCCTTCGAAGACCAACGGCTTCAG
Organism: uncultured Actinomycetota bacterium; assembly: GCA_963703085.1. Classification (GTDB taxonomy): domain Bacteria; phylum Actinomycetota; class Actinomycetes; order Mycobacteriales; family Jatrophihabitantaceae; genus DATAEG01. The sequence goes on from OY969789.1 coordinate 1,861,131, forward strand.
GTCGGCACGCGCGGTGTAAAGCGCAGCGGTGTACCCGGCCGGGCCGGACCCCACGATGATGACCTTGTGGTGGTTGGGTCCGTGCTGTCGCGATCCGTCGCTCACGCGATGCTCCCATCCATTAAGTACTGCGCTCGCTCAACGATCCTAGGTCGACTGCTATTCCTCCCGCGCGTTACACCGCGAGGATTGCCTCAGCGCCGGAACGAACCGATGATCTCCTGCAATTCAGCGACCCGCAGTGCCCGGGCGGCAACGACGAAGACCGCGCCACCGACGAGTGATCCACCGATCACCGCCGGCAGTGCTCCGCCGCGGCCGGTGCCGATGGCGTGCTGACTGAGCTGGACGACGCCATAGGCGACGGCGGCGCCGATGGCCGCCGCACCGGCCACCCGCGCGACGGTGCGGGCCACCTCGGTGAAGCCGAGGAAGCCGAACCGCCCGCTGAGCATCCGGTGCCCGACGATGGCGCCCACCAGGTAGGAGGTCGATGTGGCCACGGACAGAGATTCGATGACGTGCCGGCCGTCGAGTAGCTGCGAGGCGAGCAGCACGATCGCCACCTTGGTGGCGACCATGAAGATGTTGATCATGGTGGGAGCTCGGGCATCGCGGGTCGCGTAGAAGACCCGCATCTGCAGCATCACCAGGGCAAAGGGCAGCAACCCGAACGACCCCAACGCCAACACGATGCCGATGTGCCGGGCGTCGCTGAGGTCGGTGCGGCCGTAGAAGAAGAGCACCGTCGTCAGCGACGGGCCGAGCACCATCAACCCGGCAGTAACCGGCAGCAGTCCGACCGCGGAGAGCCGGGCACCGAGCGACAGGTCGGCCACCACGCCACCGGTGTCGCCGCGCGCGGCGGAGCGGCTCATCCGCGGCATCAAAGCGGTCAGCAGGGACACACCCAGGATGCCGTAGGGCACCTGGAACAGCAGGTCCGCGTAGGCGAAGGTGGTAGGGCCACCCTGATAGTTGTTCGCCACCCGAGTGATGATGTACAGCCCGATCTGGCTGATCGCCACGTAGCCCAGCACCCATCCGGCGAGCTGCCGCACTTCGGCCATCCGGCCCGTGTCGTGCTGCGCGGCCCGCCACCGCCACCGCCACCGGAACCCGACGCGCCGCAGGTAGGGGACGAGGAACACGGCCTGCAGCGCGATGCCCAGCGTGGTGCCGATGCCGAGTACCAGGATCTGAGCGGTGGTGATCGTCGTGGTGGTCAGTTCCTTCGGCCCGGGCACGAGCGCGAAGAGGCCGATGGTGGCGATCGTGACGACGTTGTTGAGCACCGGCGCCCAGGCCGGCGCACCGTACACACCGCGGGTGTTGAGGATGGCGGTGAACATCGCGCCGAGCCCGTAGAAGAAGATCTCCGGCAGCAGCAGCGTGGCGAAGATACTGGTCAGCTCACGCTGGTCGTGGTTGCCGCCGTACGCCCAGGCCAACAACGGCGCGGCGAACACGGCGATCAGCGTGGCAACGCCCAGCGAGGCGACGCCGACGGAGAGCAGGCGCTGGGTGTAGGCGGTGCCGTGGTCCGGATCGTGCTCCTGGGCATGCACCACCAGCGGGATGATCACGCTGGACAGCACGCCGCCGAGGAGCAGCTCGTACACCATGTTGGGCAGCGCGTTGGCGATGTTGTACGAGTCGGCGACCCGGGAGGCCGTCACCCCCAGCGCGGCGGCCAGCGCAACGCTGCGCAGGAAACCGGTGATCCGGCTGGCCAGGCTGGCGATCGCCATGGTCCGGCTGCTGGAGAGCAGGCTGCGGTCGGCGTGGCCACCGAGGGAACTGTCAGTGGCGGCCGGCCGGCCGGTAGTGGGCGGCGCAGCCGGCGGGGCGGCGGGCGCGGCGTGCCCGCTGGCGCTGGGCCGGTGCCGGCGCGGCCCGGAGTACGTCGTCTCGCCCCAGACCGCCGCGTCACGGGCCAGCCTGCCCGGCGTGCCGAGCTCGAGATCAACGGCGGAGGTCGGCGCCGGTTCGGCGCTCTGGGTCGGCGGGGCAGCAGTGCCCGGGTAGATCGCCGGCTCGCTCCAGTCAGTGGACGGGAAGATCCACGGATGCTGATCCGGCCCCGTCACGTGGCCGGCGCGATCGTCGCGGCGGCCCGCTTGCGCCGATGGGCACGCACCCGGCGCAGCAGGCGGATGAGGATGGCCAACACCAGGATCGCGAACGCGATTCCGGTGATCCAGAGCGCGAGCGTGCCGAAGGCGTTGCTGCGCACTTTGAGCGGGACCGCGCGCCCCAGCGCGCCGCCGCTCGGCGTCTCCAACTGCACGGTGATGCGGAACCGTCCGCTGCGCTCGACGTGAGCGGGCACCTTGACGGTGATGCGGGTCGGCTTGCCGTCGCGGGCGGCCGGGATCGTCTGCGCACCGTGCGCGGTGGCGCTGAATCCCTGCACACCGAGCGCCGGGGTCACCTTGACCCGGATCCGCACCGGTCTCGGCAAGGAGTTCTCCACGGTGATGTAGAGCGGCGCGTCACTGGAGGCCAGCGTGTACTGCGAGTTCGGCGGCTGTACCAGCCGCACCCCCGCGCGCAGCCGGTTGATCCCTGCGGTGATGCCGGCGAGGTAGGCGGCGCCGCCGGCGGGATCGGATCGCCACGCGCTGGACTGGGCCCGCTGGATGGCCGGGCCGTACCCGGCCAGCAGCGTGGCGGCATCGTCGCTGGCCAGGCAGTCGCGGAAGCTGTCCTCGGCGGCGATGGCGGCGGCGACCCGGCGCATCCGTGCGCTGGCCTGGCCGTTGACGTCTGCGGAGGGCTTGAGCGAGCCGCGGTCGACCGGTTGCACGGTGGCCAGCGCCTGCGCGGGGGTGACCGGGCTTGCCCAGCTCGCCCGGCTCGACGAGGTGATCACGGCCGCTGCCTGCGCCGGGAGGACGTCCACCGACCGCGGGGGAACCAGCACCGCGTAGTGCGAGCGGTCCGGTTGCCCGGCGGCGCGTACGGCCAGCTGGGCCAGCAGCGTCGTCAGCGACTGGTTTCCGTTGGCCACTCCGGCCGTCGAGAGGGCCTTCGCGACGCTGGTCTGCATGCCGGTGTCGGTGACCAGCGCCTGGGCGTCGCCGCCGGCCGACGGCAACGGCGCGAGGGCATCCGGCGCGTGGGCCTGCCCGGTGCCATGGGCCAGGGCGGTGTCCTTCAGCACGACCAGCGACGAGCCGTTGGCCACCACCGAGTCGAGGCCCCGGTCGGTCAGCACCTCACCCGCGGGCCAGGCCACCGTGCTGGTCGGCTGGCCGATCCACTTGGTGACCGTCGCCCTTACCTGGGAGTCGAGGGACGGCGACCAGGAGAGCCCGGCGTTGACCACCGCGTCGACGTCCGGATCCGCGTAGGCGGTGAGCGACACGTCCTCCCGCGGAGCGAGCCGCTTCAGCCGCTCCAACCATGCCAGCGCCGCAGGCCCGCCGGTGCCCTTGGTCGTACCCGACGAGGTGCGCACCGTGTACCGGGTGGCCATCACCGACAGCGCGTCGATGAGTTCCGGATCCACCACGAGAGTCACCCGGATCGCCGGCGGCAGCACTTCGATCGTGCGCAGCGCCCGGTCGAGCCGGCCGCCCGGACGCACCGAGACGGCCAGCTCGTCGTCGGTGAAGACCGCCGGCGATACGCCACGGTGCGGCCGGTCGATGAGCGGCCAGATCCAGCTCACCTGGACCGGTTCCGGCTTGGCGAGGAAGGACGGCAGGAAGGTCCGGGCGGATCCGCGCACCTGGCTGTCGTCGCTGGAGATTGCGCTCGCCACGACGTCCACGGCGTACACGCCGCTGTTGCACAGGCACAACCCGGTCGGATCTGCGACTGTGCGCACCGCGGCAGTGATCGACTTGCCCGGCGCAAGCGTGTCGGCGACCGGCTGGGCAGCGGTGTACTGCATCGTGTCCTGGTTCAACGGTTGGCCGTTGATCGCTTGTTCCAGGTAGTCGGTGCGGGTCAACGGATCGCCGCGTTGCAATTGCAGGCTGAGCTCGCTCACCGCCGCCGAGCCGGTGTTGGTGACCTGGACGGTGAAGACGATCGGGTCGACCGAGGGGCTCGATGCGGGCAACCTGGGCGTGAGGCCGACCAGCGTCACGGTGAGCGGCGAACCGGGCGCGGAGCCTCGGGTGGTGGACGCAGCCGGCCGAGCCGTGGCATTCGGCACACCCAGCAGCCCGGCCGCGAGCAGCAATACGGCGGCGATGCCCGCTGCGGCGGCACGCCGCGATGCCCGGGCAGACCATCCCGGCGGACTCACCGGATCACGCCGTTTCGGCGAGCAGTCGGCCGGCCGTCTCGACCAGCCCCCGTTCGTCGGGATAGGCCAGCCGGGACGAGATGTCCGGCAGCGGAACCCAGGCCACCTCGGTGACTTCGATGTCGGCGTCGCTCAGCACGCCACCGGTGGCCCGCAGCAGGAAATGGTGCACCGTCTTGTGGATGCGCCGGCCTTCGGCGACGAACCAGAAGTCGATCGTGCCCAGCGTGGCCAGGATCTCGCCCTCGATGCCGGTCTCTTCCGCGACCTCCCGGATCGCGGCCATCTCGGCGGTCTCACCGTCCTCCAGGTGACCCTTCGGCAGCGACCACAGCAGCCGGCCGCGCCGGTCCTGTTTGCCGATGAGTGCGCCCTGCGGCACCGATCCGGACAAGTCCACCACCAGCCCGCCGGCGCTGGTCTCATCGACCCGGCGCAGCCCGTTGCGACGCCGCTGCGGGGAGCGGGCGGCGGCCTTTCGGCGGCGGGACGGGGGCGGGCCGGGCATGGCACCGATGCTAATGCCACGGTCTCGGCTGTCCGGTCCTATCGGCGCGGCGCTGGCGCGTCACTGCGGGCCGGCGGCGTCGGTACGCTGATGGGCCGATGACGACCCCGGCTGATCTGATCCCCGTCCTCCCGGCCGTGGCCGCGCTCGGTGAGCGGTTCGCCGCCGCCGGCCGCCAGTTGCATCTGGTCGGCGGCAGCGTGCGTGATGCCCTGCTCGGCCGGCCCAGCGAGGACGTCGACCTGGCCACCGACGCCCCACCGGACGAGGCGCTGAAACTGATCACGCCGCCGGCCTCGGCGACGTGGACGATGGGGATCGAGTTCGGCACCGTGGGCGCGGAGATCGACGGCATCCGGATCGAGGTCACCACCTACCGGGCGGACCGCTACGACCGGGTGTCGCGCAACCCGGCTGTCGCCTTCGGTACGTCCCTGGAGGAGGACCTGAGCCGGCGCGACTTCACGATGAACGCGATGGCACTCTCGGTGCCGGGCCGGGTGTTCACCGATCCGTTCGGTGGACTGGCCGACCTCGCCCGGGGCACGCTGCAGACTCCGGGCGCACCGGAGGACTCGTTCGCGGACGACCCGCTGCGGATGCTGCGGGCGGCTCGCTTCGTCGCGCAGCTCAACGGCGACCGATCGCGTCGCGGGCCTGCACCTCGAGCCGGAGGTGCACGCCGCGATCGTGGCGATGGCGCCGCAGCTGGGGCGGATCACCGCCGAGCGGGTGCAGGGCGAGCTGACCAAGCTCCTGCTGGCCGCCGCGCCGCGGCGCGGGCTGCAGCTGCTCACCGAGACCGGCATGGCGGCGGTCGTCCTTCCGGAGCTACCCGCGCTGCAGATGGCCGCCGATGAGCACGGCCAGCACAAGGACGTCTACGCGCACACCCTGCAGGTGCTCGAGCAAGCCATCGATCTGGAGCCGGAGGGCGGCGGTGAGGTGCCCGACCTCACGCTGCGCTGGGCGGCGCTGCTGCACGACGTCGGAAAGCCGGAGACGCGCCGCTTCGAGCCGGGTGGACGGGTGAGCTTCCACCACCACGAGGTCGTCGGTGCGCGGCTGGCCCGGGCTCGGCTGAAGGCGCTGAAGTACCCGAAGCAGCTGATCGAGGACGTCAGCCGGTTGGTGTACCTGCACCTGCGCTTCTACGGCTACGGCGAGGGCGAGTGGACCGACTCGGCGGTGCGCCGCTACGTGACCGACGCCGGTGAGCTGCTCGTCCGGCTGAACAAGCTGGTCCGCTCCGACGTGACGACGCGCAACCGGCGCAAGGCGCAGGCGCTGTCCGGCGCCTACCGGGATCTGGAGTCGCGTATCGCGCAGCTGCGCCAGCAGGAGGAACTCGACGCGATCCGGCCGGACCTCGACGGCACCGAGATCATGACCGTTCTCGGGCTGCCACCCGGGCCGGCGATCGGAAAGGCGTACCGGTACCTGCTCGAACTGCGGATGGAGCGCGGGCCGTTGGAGCACGACGCCGCCGTTGCCGAACTCATCGCATGGGCGGATCGGGAAGGTCTGTCTGCAGCCGAGTGAGTTCGGCGTCTCGGCGGGTCAACCAGACGACGCCGGTGACGGCGTACCCGACGCCGATCAGGACCACCGCGGTCGTCGACCTGCCGGTGTCCGGAAGCAACAGCGCAGTGGTCACCGCGGCACCGACGAAGGCGACGTTGAACATGGTGTCGTAGAGGGAGAAGACCCGCCCACGAAACGCGTCGTCGACGCCGCCCTGCACCACGGTGTCGACGGAGATCTTCACCGCTTGCGAGACGTAACCGAGGATGACGGCGGCGATCAGCACCGGCACCATCCGAAACGGCAGCCCGAACACGATCTGGACGACCGACGCGATCAGCAGCAGGATGCCCGGGTACCTGACCAGCCCGATGCGCCGGGTGATCGTCGGGGTCGCCACGGCGGCCAGCCCGGCGCCGATGCCGATCCCGACCACCGCTTGCCCGACCCCGGCAAGCCCGGCACGGAGCACGCCCTCGCCGTGGAAGTAATTGCGGTAGAGCAGCAGCGTGCTCACCGTCGTCACTCCGTAGCAGAACCGGTGCATGCCGATCGCCGCCAGCGCGATGGCGACCGGGCGGCGGGAACGGACGTGCTGGGCGCCGGCCATCAGGCCCCGGTACACCTCCGCCGCGGTCTCCCGGGCAGCCACGGCTTGGGCGGACGGGCCGAGATCCTCTTTGCCGAACCTGGTCGCCGTGCACGCGGCCAGGATGTACGGCAGGGACGCGAACACCGCGATGATGCCGTAGCCGGTGTTGCCGCCGCTCGGGTCGAACAGCTGCCGCACTCCGATTGCGGCTGCACCCCCGAGCGTTGCGGCAATGCCGCCGCTGGTCGTGGACAGCGCGTTGCTGCCGACCAGCGCCGGGCCGTCGACTACGTGCGGCAGCCCGGCGGACAAGGCGGACAGCACGAAACGGTTCACCGAGATGACTACGAGGGCACTGCCGTAGAAGGGCACCCCCGAGACTCCGAGGATGACCTCCGCGGCCAGCCCGCCGACGAGCACCGCGCGCAGCAGGTTCGACACGAGCAGGGTGCGCTGCCGGTGCCACCGGTCGATGAAGACGCCGGCGAACGGGCCGACGAACGAATACGGCAGCAGCACGACAGCGAACCCCGCGGCGATGTCCGCGGCGTGCGTCTGACGGTCCGGATTGAACAGCACCGCGCCGGCCAGGGACGCCTGGAACACACCGTCACCGAACTGGCCGGCGAGCCGGACGGCGAACAGCTTGCGAAAACCGGGGAATCGCAGCGGTGCCGTGGCGCGAGTGCGTACCTCAGCTGTCACTCACGCCAACCTACGCCCGGCCGCCGGATCGGCCCTCAGGTTCCGGGACTGTTCGGTAGGCACCGAACCGTGCCCGGCGCATAGTGGAGCCATGCTGGACGCGGCCGACCTGGCGGACACGGCGACCCTCTTCGCCGACCGCACCCGCGCCACCTTCTGCCTGGCGTTGATGGACGGTCGGGCCTGGACGCTCGGCGAGCTTGCCGCGACTGCCGGGGTGGCCCGCTCCACCGCATCCGAGCAGATCGATACCTTGCTGCGCGGCGGGGTGGTTGCCGAGGAGCGCACCGGTCGGCATCGGTACCTGCGGCTGGCCGGCAGCGACGTCGCCGCCCTCATCGAGGCGCTGACCGGGCGCACCGCGTCCGGCCGACGGCCGTCGTCACTGCGCGCGGTGACCAAACACGCCGCGCTGGTCCGCGCCCGGACCTGTTACGACCACCTGGCCGGCTCGCTCGGAGTAGCCGTCACTGACGGGCTGATCGAGCGTGGCGTCATCGCGACCGGCGGTGGTTGGTCGATCACCACGCCGGGGCTGCGCTGGTTCGCTGATATCGGTATCGACGTGGACGCCCTCACCGGCTCACGGCGGATACCGGTGCGCTCGTGCCTGGACTGGACCGAACGACGGAACCACCTTGCCGGAGCGGCCGGAGCGGCACTGTGTACCCGGTTCCTCGACGCCGGCTGGGTGCGTCCGATCGGATCCGGCCGCGCCGTGCTGCTCACCGGCGACGGTGAGCGCGCGCTGCGCGACCTGGGTCTCGAACTCGCCGCCGACGCGGCAAGATGAAGGGGTGCCCGGGAAGTCAGGTCAGTCGCTCGCAGCAGGACGGATGCTGCTTGCGTTGCCGTCGTTGACCGATCCCAACTTTTCCCGCGCGGTGGTGTACCTGCTCGAGCATGATCCGGACGCAGGCAGCACCGGCGTGGTGGTCAACCGCCCGACGCATACCCCGGTCGGGCAGGTGCTGCCGGCGTGGCAGGGCACCATGACAGATCCCGATGTGGTGTTCCGCGGCGGCCCGGTGCAGCAGAACGGTGCGCTGTGCCTGGCCCGGGTACCGGCCCTCGACGACCTCATCCCCACCGGCGGGATCCGGGCCAGCCGGCACGGCGTCGGACTCGTCGACCTGGATTGGGACACCGCCGACGTCGTCGCCTCGGCGCAACAGTTGCGTGTATTCGCCGGGTACGCGGGCTGGTCCGCCGGTCAGCTGGAGGCCGAGATCGGCCGCAAGGACTGGTACGTGGTTCCCGGCGATGCCGCAGAGGTGTTCAGTGCCCAGCCGGAGAATCTCTGGAACCGGTTGTGGAAGCGCCAGCCGTTCCCGGCGTCGTTGCTCAGCTCGTATCCGGCTGATCCCACTCAGAACTGAGGTCCCGCCAGTCTGGATCTGGGCTTGCGCCGGTCGGCCAGGAGGGCTGTAGTGGTCGGTGCACAAATCGGCCGGGCATGGTCGACCAACTCCATCGAAGGGCGTGAGATGACTGCCGAAACTGCGAGCCCCCCGAGGTCAGTTCGAAGTCTCGTCCCCGCCCGGATGGACCGATTGCCGTGGACCCGGTTCCACTGGCTGATCGTGGTCGGTCTCGGTGTCTCCTGGATCCTCGACGGGTTCGAGATCCAGATCGTCAGCCTGATGGGCGATTCCCTGCAGAAGCCGCAAGCGCTCGGATTGACGTCCGCGGAGGTCGGCGCCACGGCCTCGTTCTACCTGGCCGGACAGGTGGCCGGTGCACTCGTCTTCGGCCGGATCACCGACAAGCTCGGTCGCAAGAAGCTGTTCATCCTCACGTTGGCCATCTATCTGGTCGGCAGCGGTCTGGCCGGATTCTCGTGGAACCTGTGGTCGCTGTTCATCTTCCGGTTCATCGCCGGTACCGGCATCGGTGGCGAGTACACCGCGATCAACTCCGCCATCGACGAGATCATCCCGGCGAAGTACCGCGGCCGGGTCGACATCGCCGTCAACGGCACCTACTGGGGCGGCGCGGCACTGGGCGCGGCGTTGAGCCTGCTGCTGTTCAACGAGAAGTACGTCTCGCCGCACTGGGGCTGGCGGCTGGGCTTCTTCGTCGGTCCGGTGCTCGGCCTGATCATCATCTTCGTCCGGCGCACCATCCCGGAGAGCCCGCGCTGGCTGCTCACCCACGGCCGCGCCGAGGAGGCCGAGCACACGGTCGACGACATCGAGGAACGGGTGCGTGCGGAGGGCGTCGAGATCGAAGACGTCCCGGACAGCAAGGCATTGGAAGTGACCGACCCGCCGGTGCTCTCACTGTTCCAACTGGCCAAGGTGTTCTTCGGGCAGTACCCGAGGCGCTCGTTCCTCGGCTTCTCGATGATGGTCACCCAGGCGTTCCTGTTCAACGCGATCTTCTTCACCGAGGCGCTGGTGCTCAAGCACTTCTACAACGTGCCGGGCGGTAGCGCGGGTTACTACTTCTTCCCGTTCGCGATCGGCAACCTGCTCGGCCCGTTGATCCTCGGCCCGCTGTTCGACACGATCGGCCGGCGCCGGATGATCTTCTCCACCTACGTTCTGTCCGGCCTGCTGCTCGCCCTGTCGGCATGGGCGTTCCACGCGGACATCCTCAACGCGGTGACGCAGACCGCGTTCTGGTGCGTGATCTTCTTCTTCGCGTCGGCCGGGGCGTCATCGGCATATCTGACGGTCAGCGAGATCTTTCCGTTGGAGCTGCGCGGGCAGGCGATTGCGTTCTTCTTCGCCATCTCCCAGGGCGCCGGCGGAGTCGTTGCGCCGTTCCTGTTCGGCCACCTCATCGGCGGGGCGAACAACGCCAATCCCGATCGCGGCCCGTTGACCTGGGGTTACCTCATCGGCGCGGTCATCATGATCACCGGAGGGGTGATCGCGCTGGTGTTCGGGTTGAACTCGGAGAGACAGTCGCTGGAGGACATCGCCGATCCGCTGTCCAAGGTGCAGCCGTCCTCGGCCACGTTGCCCGGAACGGCGTGACTCGCGTGCGGAAGGAGGCGGGACGATGGCAGCGGTAACCGGACCGATCGTCGTCGGGGTCAGTGCCCGGACCGGATCACCCGGGGCACTGCGGTGGGCCGCGGACGAGGCGCACCGGCGCGGCGCCGAGGTGGTCGCAGTGCTGGCGTGGCGGCCGGCGCGCCCACCGGCTGCGCCGGCCGGTCGACCGCCCGCCGTCTCGACGACGCAGGCGGCGGAGCTGGCCGCGCAGAGCGAAGCGCAGTTGCAAGCACTGGTCAGCAGCGCCTTGGGCCCGGATCACGGTGTGCAGTGCCGGGCGGTGCACGGCAAGGCCATCGAGGCGCTGCTCGAGGCCGGCGCGACGGCGCAACTGCTCGTGCTGGACGCCCCCCGGCCCGGACGCGCGGCGAAGCTGCGGACCTCGCTGCTCGGCCCGCAGCTCATCTATGCCGCGCCGTGCCCAGTGGTGGTGATCCCACCGCAGCCGGCCGACCGGCCGACCCCGGGAGCCAGGAGTGCTCGCACGATCGCATCGGCCGCGGCCGCGTCTGCCGCAGCGGCGGGACGTCCGGGGCTGCGGGTCTCGCCGCCACCTGCCTCCTGAGCGCAGCGCGGTATGACGAACGAGGGCCGGCTCCCGAGACGGGAGCCGGCCCTCGCAACCGTGCAGAGCCAGTGGCTCAGCGATCAACTCACTGCTCGGGTCGCAAGCTCCCCTCGTCCTCACCGGCGATGAACTTGGCCACCGCATCGCGCGCCTCGTCGTCGCTGTACTGCTCCGGCGGCGACTTCATGAAGTAGCTCGATGCAGACAGGACCGGGCCGCCGATGCCGCGGTCCTTGGCGATCTTCGCCGCGCGCACCGCGTCGATGATGACGCCGGCCGAGTTCGGCGAGTCGTGCACCTCGAGCTTGTACTCGAGGTTCAGCGGGGTGTCGCCGAACGAGCGGCCCTCGAGCCGCACGTAGGCCCACTTGCGGTCGTCCAACCACGGCACGTGATCCGACGGGCCGATGTGCACATCCGCGCCGCGCATCTCGTGCGGGATCTGGCTGGTGACCGACTGGGTCTTGGAGATCTTCTTCGACTCCAGTCGCTTGCGCTCCAACATGTTCTTGAAGTCCATGTTGCCGCCGAAGTTGAGCTGATAGGTACGCAGCAGCTCCACTCCGCGGTCCTCGAACAGCTTCGCCAGAACGCGGTGCGTGATGGTTGCGCCGACCTGGCTCTTGATGTCGTCACCGATGATCGGCACGCCGGCGTCGGCGAACTTCTGCGCCCACTCCGGGTTGCTGGCGATGAACACCGGCAGTGCGTTGACGAAGGCCACCCCCGCATCGATGGCGCACTGCGCGTAGAACTTGTCGGCCTGCTCCGACCCGACCGGCAGGTAGGAGACCAGCACGTCGACCTGGGCGTCCTTGAGCACCTGCACGACGTCGACCGGCTCCTCTTCGGACTCGTCGATGATGTCGGTGTAGTACTCGCCCAGGCCGTCCAGGGTGTGCCCGCGCTGGACGGTCACGCCGGTGGGCGGCACGTCGCAGATCTTGATGGTGTTGTTCTCGCTGGCGACGATCGCCTCGGCGAGATCCTGACCGACCTTCTTGCCGTCGACATCGAACGCGGCGACGAACTTGACATCGCTCACGTGGTACGGGCCGAACTGAACGTGCATGAGCCCGGGCACCCGGACCGACGGGTCGGCGTCGGCGTAATAGCGCACGCCCTGGACCAGCGACGAAGCACAGTTGCCGACGCCGACGATGGCAACGCGGATGTCGTTGCTCGGTTGCTGGTCGCCATTTGAGGTATGCGAACCCATGGGTCCTCCTTCGTGAGGTGAGACTGACTCAGGTCAGCTGGTGGGATCGTCCGGTGCTGCCGGTCGATCGCTGTGGATCTCGTTGTCGATCAACTCGGACAGCCACCGCACTTCGCGGTTGACCGACTCGAGCCCGTGCTCCTGCAGCTGCAGGGTGTAGCTGTCGAGGCGCTGGCGGGTGGTCGCCAGCGAGCTGGCCATCCCGTCCCGTTGCTCCTCTACGCGACGGCGGCGCCCTTCCAGAATCCGCAGTCGGATGTCCGACCGGGTCTGCGCGAAGAACGCCAACCGGGCGCCGAACCCCTCTTCGTCAAAGGCGTCCGGCCCGACCTGCTCGAGCAGTTCGGCAAGGTGCTCCTTGCCTTCCGCGGTGAGCCGGTAGACCCGCTTGCCCCGGCGCGAGCGAGCGCCGGCTGGTGTTGCGCCGTCCACGGGTGCCTCTTCGGTGATCCACCCGGCTTCGGAGAGTTTCCGCAACGTCGGATAGAGCGAGCCGTAGGAGAACGCCCGGAAGGTGCCGAGCAGGTTGGACAGTCGCTTGCGCAGCTCGTATCCGTGCATGGGGCTCTCGTTGAGCAACCCCAGGACGGCGATTTCCAGCAACGCAGCCGACCCCTTCCCAGGTGCGATGTGCCACCGCGATATGCCTTCGCGATGTATCAGCACGATACATGAGAGAGAGTCGGCACCGCCACCGGACCAGTGGGGTCGGGCCTGACCACCGTCCGGATCCGGGCGTAATCTCGTGCGGGTGCTGGCCCGTCGGGATGTCGTCGACTACGCGTTGCAGCGTCGTGCCGCGCTGTCGGATCTGCGTACCGGGCGGCGTTCGGCGTGGGACCTCTGCGACGCCCATCCGCACCTCAAGCTTGCCGCCAAGCACTACGGCCAGCCAGCCGCGTCGGCGTGTCCGGTCTGCAAGGACCCGGGAATGGCCGAGGTGCACTTCGTCTACGGCGACGAGCTGCGCACCGCCGCCGGCCAGGCCAAGTCCGTGGGCGAGTTGGCCCGGATGAGCGACCAGTACGAGCGCTTCGCTGTGTACGCAGTGGAGGTGTGCACCGAATGCGGGTGGAATCACCTGGTCCGGTCGTTCGCACTGGGGCACGGCGGCTACTCCACCGCTGCCGAGGGCTGACTGGCAGGCTGAGCTTGCAGTGAGCGGCGCTGGCGCGCCTGAACGCCACCGCGCACTCTCGATTGCAGCATTGAGGCGATCCGGGCGCATTCGCCCGGCGCTGATGCCGTGTCCAGCCCGGAGCGCCGTACGTGCGCTCCGGCCGCCCGTGAAGGAGTCGTCGCCGCGTGTCCGATAGTCCCAGGAAAGTAGCCGGGGAGGGCCGTCGCCGTGCGACGAGTACCCGCCGGCCGGGCTGGTGGCGGCGCCGGCGCATGCAAAAGAAGCAGCGCCTGGCCGCGATGTCGCGCAAGCGCCGGGTGTGGCGGCGGGTCGCACTCACCGGCACATGGTTGCTGGGGCTGATCGCCGTACTGATGGTGGTCGTCGTCACGCTCTTCTACACGCTCACTCGGGTGCCGGAACCGGGCGATCTCCAAGTCCAGCAGGTGGCCACGGTCACCTACTCCAACGGCCAGGTCATGGCGAAGCTCGGCTCGGTGAACCGGATCAACGTGCCACTGTCGAAGGTGCCCGAAGCGGTGCGCTGGGCCGTGATTGCCGCGGAGGACCGCAGCTTCTATTCGGAGAGCGGCGTCTCGATCAAGGGCACGTTGCGCGCAGCGGTGAACGATGCGACCGGCGGTGACACCCAGGGCGGCTCCGGGATCACCCAGCAATACGTCAAGAACGCCTACCTGAACTCCGAACGCACCTTGACCCGCAAGCTCAAGGAGCTGGCGATCGCGGTCAAGCTCGACCGGCACTACTCGAAGGACCAGATCCTGGAGTGGTATCTCAACACCATCTACTTCGGTCGTGGCGCGTACGGCATCGAGGCCGCATCGGAGGCGTACTTCAAGACCAGCGTCGACAAGCTGAGCGTCAGCCAGGGCGCACTACTGGCCGGGCTCATCCAGGCGCCGAGTTACTACGACCCGGCCAACGCGAAGGTCGCCGCCGAGCAGCGGTGGAACTACGTCCTGGACGGGATGGTCAGCATCCATCATCTCGACGCGGCCACCCGGGCGAAGGAGGTCTTCCCGACGACGGTGAAAGCGGCTGCCAACCAGCTCGGCGCAACCGGCCCGGAGGGACTGATCGTCACGCAGGTGAAGGCCGAGCTCGAGAAGGACGGCATCAGCGAGGCACAGCTGAACACCCAGGGCCTGAAGATCCAGACCACCATCGACCAGTCCGCGCAGCGCGACGCCGAGTCGTCGATCAAGTCCGTGTACGGATCCCTCACCGCGAAACAGAAGAAGGACAAGCTGCGCGAGGCGCTGGTCTCGGTCAACCCCAAGACCGGCGGAGTGCTGGCCTATTACGGCGGCAGCGACCCGACCGGCTACGACTACGCGCAGGCGTGGCGCGCGCCGGGCTCGTCGTTCAAGCCGTTCACGCTGGCCGCCGTGCTGCAGGCCAACCTGGCCGGCGTGAAGCCGGCGTACAACCTCAACTCGCTGGTCGACGGCAGCCAGCCGGCTCACCTGCCCGGCCTGCCCCCGGTCACCAACGACCCGGGCGACGCCGGGTTCAGCCACATGCTCAGCATTCAGCAGGCGATGACAGTCTCGTTGAACACCGCGTTCGCCCGGCTGGCGCAGAGCGTCGGACCGGCAAAGGTGGCCGCCGCCGCGCACGCCGCGGGCATCCCGCTCACCATGACCCGTTCCGCCGGCGACGACGCCGGGCAGAAGACGCTGCAACTGAACGGGACGACGAACGCGTCGATCGGTTACGGCAGTTACCGGGTCCGTCCGATAGACCAGGCCGCGGCGATGGCCACGTTCGCCAACGGCGGTATCGAGCACAACAGCTACTTCGTGCAGAAGGTGACCGACTCCAACGGCAAGGTGCTCTACCAACACAAGGACGCCGGCAAGCGGGTGTTCGACGCGAAGATCGCCAACGACGTCGCGGTGAGCATGAAGGACGTGGCCGCCTGGTCGAACGATGCGCTGACCGGTGGCCGTCCCTCGGGAGCGAAGACCGGCACCGTCGGACTGACCGGCGCCAACGACGGAAACAGCGACGCCTGGATGGTCGGCTTCACCCCTCAGGCCAGCACCGCGGTCTGGACCGGCAACGACCAGACGTCGATCCCGGTGGTGAACAAGGACGGTGCGGCGCTCTACGGCGCGAACATGCCCGGCCAGGCGTGGAAGCTGTTCATGGACACTTATCTTGACGGCAAGGCAGTGCTGCCGCTGCCGACCAAGGCGCTGATCACCAACGGCTCGAACCAGTCGACCAGCAACTCGCCCAGCCCCACGCCGCGGACCACGCCGAAGACCACCCCGAAGACCACGCCCACCTCGCCGACCACTCCGTCCAGCCCGAGCACGCCGAGTTCTCCCTCGTCGCCGAGTTCGCCGTCCGGGTCACCGACCCCGACGCCCACCAAGACGACGACCACCAAGAAGCCGGCTGGGCAGGGTGGCTGAGTTCGTGTGCCGCGCTGGTTGACCGGGTCTGACAGGATCGGCGGGTGAGATCGCCGGCCGCTCCTGCCACCCCGGGCTGGCAGGACCCGACCGTCGCCCGGGCCAGCCGGGTGATCGGTGGGCCCAAGGGCCGCTACGCCGCGACGGCGTCGTTGTACTGGACGCCGATCCGGGTGTTGCTGGTGATCTGCGCCGGCACGTTGCTGCTGGCCTACGCACAGAAGTCGCCGTGCGCCAACGCGCAGTGGGCCAACCACCGGCAGTACACCCAAGCCTGCTACTCCGACGTCATCCCGCTCTGGGGCGCCGAGCGACTGGATGTCGGCGCGGTGCCGTACCGCGATCAAGCAGTCGAGTATCCGGTGTTGACCGGTGGGTTCATGTGGGCCACCGCGGAGATCACCCGCGGCGTCGCCGCGCTGCACAAGACGAACGACCAGGTCGTCATCTTCGGTATCGCCACGTGCATCCTGCTGGCCTTGCTCGGGCTGGCGACCGTGGGATTCACCGCCGGCGCGGCCGGCCGGCGTCCGTACGACGCGGCTATTTTCGCCGCCAGCCCGTTGCTGATCTTCCATGCGTTCTCCAACTGGGACCTGCTGGCAATGGCCTTCACCGCTGCTGCGCTCTGGGCCTGGTCGCGGGCCAGACCGGTGCCGGCCGGTGTCCTCATCGGGTTGGGCACCGCGGCGAAGCTGTATCCCGGGCTACTGCTGGTACCGATCTGGGTGCTCGCCGTGCGCACTCGCAACTATCGGCCGGCGGTGTGGTGCACGGTCGCCGCCGGGGCGACCTGGCTCGCGGTCAACCTGCCGGTCGCGGCGAACTACTTCACCGGCTGGAAGGAGTTCTACACGTTCTCCTCCGACCGTCCGGCGGAGGCGAGCACGCTCTGGCAGATGGCGCACTACCTGCGCTCGGTCGGGTTGTTCGGCGGCAATCCCGGGGACTGGGTGCCGCCCAGTGTCGCCGTTGCGGTCGTGGTGCTCGGCGCGTTCGCGGTGGTGGCCTGGCTCGGCCTGAACGCACCCACGCGACCGCGGCTGGCTCAGCTGGTGTTCCTCATCGTCGCCGCATTCCTGCTGACCACGAAGGTATGGAGTCCGCAGTACTCGCTATGGCTGGTGCCGCTGCTCGCGTTGGCCCGCCCGCGGTGGCGGATCGCGATTCTCTGGCAGTTCAGCGAGATCGTCGTGTGGATCGTGACGTTGCTATGGCTGTCCACGTCCGGCGACGCGTTCACTGCGGCCAGTCGCGGTCCGACCTACGGCTGGGTGGCCCTCGCCTGCCTGATCCGCGACGGGATGCTCCTGGCGATCTGCTGCCTCGTCGTGCGGGAGATGTGGCGACCGGAACTCGACGTGGTGCGCGCCGATGGCTTGGACGATCCCGGTGGCGGCGTGTTCGACGGGGCGGTTGATCACTGGAGCCGCTTGGCCCGGCAGGAACGACGGCTGCTCGCCGATCACCTCGTCGGCTGAGCCGCGCGTTCGCCGCGGTCGCCTTGGCCTGCTGCCTCAGCGCAGACGCTTCTGCAGGTAGGCGATGTCGGCGCCCTGTCCCTCCGGGCCGCCGGGCGTCTCCACGATCACGTCCGTGCCCGCTTCCTTGCACACCGCGGCGATGAGCTCGGAGTCGAAGGTCCCGGACTCGAAGTTGGCGTGCCGGTCGGCGCCGGAGTCGAATGCGTCCCGCGAATTGTTCGCGTGCACCAGGTCGATCCGGCCGGTGATCGCCTTCACCCGGTCCACCACATCGACGAGCTCTTCGCCGCCGGCCCAGGCGTGGCAGGTGTCCAGCACAAAACCGGGGCCGAACTCCCCGACCGCGTCCCACAGCATCGCCAACCGGTCGAAGCGGCGGGCCATCGCGTTGTCACCGCCGGCGGTGTTCTCGATGAGGATGGGCAATGGGTAGCCACCGGCGTCCTGGGCGCGTTGCAGGGTCTTGCGCCAGTTGTCGAACCCGACCGCGGGATCGTCCTTCGCGGTGACGTGACCGCCGTGCACGATCAGGCCTTTCGCGCCGATGTCCGCCGCGGCCACCGCGTGCTGCTCCAGGATCTTCCGGCTCGGGATGCGGATCTTGTTGTTCGTACTGGCCACGTTCACCAGATAGGGCGCGTGGATGTAGATGGTGGTGTCGGTGGCGCGCAGGGCCGCGGCGTGCTCGTGCTCGACGGGCTTCTTCCAGCCCTGCGGATCGGCGAGGAAGAACTGGATCGCCTCAGCACCGGTGGCCTCGGCAGCGGTGAGTGGATCGACGGAATCGACGTGAGCACCGATCAGCGGCATGCCGCCACGCTAGCGCCCGGCACCGACCGCAGTCGGTGCAAGACCTGGCTCTGGTTTACCGGCCAGTAGTACGGTGTGTCCTGGTTTGCCGCGGCTGACGGGCGGTTTCCGTGACCTCGGCGCGTGGGCGTCGTTGGATGCAGTGTGGGCGAGCCGACGAGGCGACGCCACGGTTCCGGGGAACGTCAAAGAAGCGGCGTAGGTGAGGCGGGAGGACGGGACGTTGCGAGTGCACTGGCGTAGCAGCCGCGTGCTCGGCGCTGTCATCGCCGCTGCTCTGGTAGCGGTGGGAGTGGCGTTCCTGTCCGACCGTCCCGCCAATGCCGCTACCACCCGTCATGCCACGCTGGCCGTCACTGGCCTGGTCGCGGACGGCTGCCCCGCGTCGATCGGCGGGAGCCAGATCTTCATCAAGCCGGGAGACACCGTCGAGTTCAAGGCGACGCTTGCCGGCATCAACCTCAGCGTTGTTCATGTCGCCGGACTGCCCGGCACGCTCACCACCGGCAAGGTGGCCAGCTTCAACACGACTATCACGTTCGCCGACCAGAACACCAGATCGGGCGGCAAGACTGTTCCGCACCCGCACCCGGTCACTGACACCACGGTGTATCGCCGCACCTTCCCCCAGTCCGGTGTGTTCAATTTTGGCTGGATCGCCCGCTCGTTGAGCCTGTTGAAGGTCCCGGTCGTTCTGCCCAACGGGATCACGGTCCCGTTGTCGATGAATATCCCGGGCATCGTCGGCGCAGATTCGGCGCTGAGCTGGGGTGGCCAGGTGGTGGTCTCGAGCAAGGCCACGAAGTGCGGCCTCTCCGTCCAGGTCCCAGGCGTTACGGTCCATCCCAGCGTGCTGGGTCATAAGCTGCCCCCCGTCTCGCTGCCCGGCGGCACCCTGCCCACGGTCCCGGTGCCGAGCGTGCCCGGTGGCTCCACGAACAAGGCGAAGACGTCGAAGGGTTCCGGCTCCACGCGCAAGGGCGGCTACCTGGACTACACGCCGCACGGGCCGGGCGTGGCCGCGTCGGTCGTGCCTAAGGGCGGCGACGCCGGCGGCGGTGGCGGCAACGGCGGCGTGAACGGCGCGCCCGGCGGCGGTGACGGCACCCAGGTGGTGACCACCGAGGTCAACGGCAAGACCGTCAAGCTGCTGGTGGTCAACGGCAAGACAGTGGGCAACGCGCGCACCGTTGATCTTGCCTCGCGGCCCACCGACCCGGCGACCAAGCTGCCGGTGGTGTGGGTGTTGGCCGCGCTGGTGATGCTGTCCACTGCGACGGCCACGTACGCGCGGCGGTTCATCGCTGCCAAGCACTGAGCCGGCTGCGCCCGGCATCCACAGCCGGCGCGCTGTGCACAGTTGGCACCGCGGATTTCGCGCTGACCCCGACCGGCCGGTATTCTTGACCGGTTCGCCCGACGCAGCCCACGAACCGCACCCCTGCGGGCACCGGCCATCGCGTCACGACGGGCGAACGACCTCCTGCCGCGGAGAGACCGCGGCCGTTCTAGTCCATGGGAGGACTGGGTAGCAGTGCGTCATTACGAAGTCATGGTCATCCTCGACCCCACGCTCGAGGAGCGGACCATCGCCCCGTCGCTGGACACGTTCCTCAACGTCATCAAGACCGACGGCGGCACCGTCGAGAAGATCGATATCTGGGGTAAACGCCGACTCGCCTACGAAATCGACAAGCATGCCGAGGGCATTTACGCCGTCCTCGATGTGAACGCCGAGCCCTCCGCCGTCCTCGAGCTGGACCGGCAACTCAACCTCAACGAGTCGGTGCTGCGGACCAAGGTCCTGCGCCCCGACGCCCGCTAGTGGCCAAGGAATAGGGAGACCCGCATGGCAGGCGAGACAGTCATCACCGTGGTCGGCAACCTGACCGCCGATCCGGAACTGCGCTTCACGCCGAGTGGCGCCGCAGTGGCCTCCTTCACCGTCGCGTCCACGCCGCGGACCTTCGACCGGCAGACCAACGAGTGGAAGGACGGCGAAGCGCTGTTCCTGCGCTGCTCGGTCTGGCGGCAGGCCGCGGAGAACGTGGCGGAGTCGCTGCAGCGCGGCACCCGGGTGGTCGTCAGCGGCCGCCTCAAGCAGCGCAGCTTCGAGACCCGCGAGGGCGAGAAGCGCACCGTCATCGAACTCGACGTCGACGAGGTCGGCCCGTCGCTGCGGTATGCCACCGCGAAGGTGAACCGCACCCAGCGCGGCTCATCGTCGTCCGGCGGCGGTTTCGGCTCGGGCGGCTCCGGCGGCGACGCCGGGAGTGCAGGCGGCTCGGCCGGCGCCGACGACCCGTGGAGCTCGGCCGGACCCACGTCCGACGAGCCCCCTTTCTAGACCACCTCAGAACTGATACCGGAGAACACCTGACATGCCGAAGCCACCCATCCGCAAGCCGAAGAAAAAGGCCAACCCGCTCAAGGCCGCGAAGATCGAGTACATCGACTACAAGGACACCGCGCTGCTGCGCAAGTTCATCTCCGACCGCGGCAAGATCCGCGCCCGCCGGGTGACCGGAGTGACCTCACAGCAGCAGCGGCAGATCGCCAAGGCCGTCAAGAACGCTCGTGAGATGGCCCTGCTGCCCTACACCTCGACCGCGCGCTGAGAGGGGTGCAGACATGAAGCTGATCCTGCAACGTGAGGTCGCCAAGCTCGGCGTCGCCGGTGACATCGTCGAGGTCGCCGACGGCTACGGCCGCAACTTCCTGATCCCGCGGGGCGACGCCATCGCGTGGAGCAAGGGCGCGGAAAAGCAGATCACCCACATCAAGCGCGCCCAGGATGCCCGCGAGGTACGCGACCTCGGGCACGCGCAAGAGCTGAAGAGCCAGCTGGAGGCGCTGTCGGTCACGCTGGTGGCTCGTGCCGGTGACGGCGGCAAGCTGTTCGGCTCGGTCACCCAAGGTGATGTCGCCGATGCGGTGAAGGCCGCCGGCGGCCCGCTGGTGGACCGCAAGCGCATCGCACTGCCGGGGCACATCAAGAGCACCGGCAAGCACGAGGTCACCGTGGACCTGCAGCATGATGTGGTCGCTACCGTCCCGGTCACTGTCACCGGGCAGTAACCCGGCACGTCGACAGAGCCCGGCCCCGCGCGAGCGGAGCCGGGCTCTGCTGCGTCCGGTCGCGGCGACACCCCGCTCGGGGCTCGGTCAGGGCTCCGTTTGGGCAGTGAAAACGACTGGCGCGGGCTGGGGGAACGGCCTCGCGGCGTGTCGCCGAGGCTCCGGACGAAAGTGCCCGACTTTGTTTTCTCCACAGCCCCACGGCGACACAGGGCCCGGATTCCGGGGCATATTTGCGGGCTCGGCGCTGAATCCACAGGCTCGTCCCCAGCCTGTGAACATGCTCCGGAGAGTCGCCCACAGGCTTATCCACAGCTGTGTGCACAGGGCGGATTGATTGTGCAGGCACCGGCCGCCTAACGTCTCGGGCAGCGAAGGGCGTGACCTTCCCGCTGCGGGGTGCGGCGGGGTGCCAACCGCGGCGACCGGCGAGCCTGTTCGAATTGTCGGTAGGCCGGGGTACGACTCTGTCGTGACCGAAACCGAGTTCGACGTCGCCCCACGCAGGGACGAAGAAGGGGATCTCCCTCGTGGCAGCGCCCGATGAAACACGCTTGCGCCCGGTACCCGACACGGCGGCGGAGTACGACCGCACGCCGCCGCAGGACATCGCGGCGGAGCAGTCGGTACTGGGCGGGATGCTGCTGAGCAAGGACGCCATCGCCGACGTCGTCGAAGTGCTGCGAGCCGGTGACTTCTACCGCCCGGCCCACCAGATCGTCTACGACGCGATCCTGGACCTGTACGGCAAGGGCGAGCCGGCCGACGCAATTACCGTGGTTGCCGAGCTCACTCGGACCGGGTTGCTGTCGCGAGTGAACGGCGGTGCCACGTACCTGCACACGTTGATCGCCTCGGTGCCGACCGCCGCGAACGCCGGGTACTACGCGCAGATCGTCGCGGAGAAGGCCATCCTGCGCCGGCTCGTCGAAGCCGGCACCCGCATCGTGCAGATGGGGTACGGCGCGGCCAGCGGCGCCGGTGACCTGATCGGCAGCGTCGACGAGGTCGTCGACCGGGCGCAGGCCGAGGTGTACGACGTCACCGAGCGACGCACCAGCGAGGACTACATCGCGATCGAGCACCTGCTGCAGCCCACCCTCGACGACATCGACAAGATCAGTCACGGCGAGGTCGGCAGTGGAATCCCGACCGGCTTCGTCGACCTGGACGGTCTCACCAATGGTCTGCATCCGGGCCAGATGGTCACCATCGCCGGCCGGCCGGGTAGCGGCAAGTCGACCCTCGCCCTGGACATCGCCCGGTCGGCATCGGTGCACAACGACAAGGCGGCGGTGATCTTCTCGCTGGAGATGTCGCGGATCGAGATCATGATGCGGCTGTTGTCTGCGGAGTCGCGGGTGTTGCTGAAGAGCATGCGCGACGGTCACCTCAGCGACGAGGACTGGTCGCGAATGGCGCGGCGGGTCGGTGAGCTCGCCAAGGCCCCGCTGTTCATCGACGACTCGCCGAACCTGACGATGATGGAGATCCGGGCCAAAGCGCGCCGGTTGAAGCAGCGGCACGGATTGGAGCTGGTCGTCATCGACTACTTGCAGTTGATGACCAGCGGCAAGCGCGTCGAGTCGCGCCAGCAGGAGGTCAGCGAGTTCTCCCGCTCGATGAAGCTGCTGGCCAAGGAGCTCGAAGTCCCGGTCGTCGCGCTCAGCCAGCTCAACCGCGGCCCGGAGCAGCGCACCGACAAGAAGCCGATGCTGTCCGACCTGCGCGA
The DNA here is from genome assembly GCA_963703085.1 of uncultured Actinomycetota bacterium. GTDB lineage: Bacteria > Actinomycetota > Actinomycetes > Mycobacteriales > Jatrophihabitantaceae > DATAEG01. The sequence goes on from OY969789.1 coordinate 1,884,181, forward strand.
GTCCGGGTCGATCGAGCAGGACTCCGACGTCGTCATTCTGGTGCACCGGCCCGACCTCTACCCGGGCAGCGAGGGCGAAGGCGGCGCCAGCCGGCAAGGCGAGGCCGACCTCATCGTGGCCAAGCACCGCAACGGCCCGACGGCCACCATCGCGGTGTCCTTCCAGGGCCACTACAGCCGCTTCGCCAACATGGCCTGAGCGATGACTGGGACGTTTGCTGGTGGCAGGCCGCTGTGGCTCGAGCGGTTGGGGCGGGTGCGCAACGTCGTCCGGCAGGAGCTGATCGCCCGTCAGCTCGACCGGCACCTCGCTGCGCCGCCGGGCGCCATCCTCGATGTCGGAGCCGGGCAGGGGACGCAGAGCCTGCGCCTCGCGCAGGCCGGCTACGACGTCACCGCGGTCGAGCCAGACCGAGAGATGTGCTCGGCGTTCGCAGCCGCGCTGGCCGAGGAGTCGGCCGAGGTGCAGGCCCGGGTCACGCTGCGCGAGGGCTCGATCGATGATCTCGGGGCGGTGCCGGGACAATTCGACGCCGTGCTGCTGATGGGCGTGCTGATGTACCTGCCCGACCCGGCCGCAGCCATCGCCGCGGTCGCGGCCCGTGTCGCACCCGGCGGTCGGCTGGCGATCGCCGTACGAACCACGACGTCTGCACTGTGGCGCCCAGCCGCCCGGCAGGACTGGTTCGCCGCACGTGCCGCGCTCGCGGAGCTCGAGCGGGCCAGTGCCGCAGGCCGGGACATGGACTACGTCAACGAGATCGGGACGCCTGCCCACGCGCAGGATCTCGATGCGCTCCTCGCGCTCTGCGGTGCGCACGGCCTGGAGCTCGAGAGGTGGTACGGGGTGCGGATTGCCGTCGACTCCGAGGAGCTCGATCCGCCGCCGCCCTCCGATCCGGACGAGCTGGCCGCGTTGCTCGACGTCGAGGACCACTTGGCCTCGACCGACCCGTTCCGTCAGCTCGGCCAGCTCGCGCACGTCATCCTGAAGCGGCCGGGCGAATCGACGGCCCGGTAACGGATTGCCCGTCAGGCGCCGGAAGAGGCCTAGCCGGACACCAACCGGTCCCAGAGGTCGTGTTCGGTATACATGCGTTCCACCTCGTCGAGTTCGACATCGGCGTTGCGTGCGACACCTACCACCGGCCCGGCGACCCACCATGCGGCGTCGGGAAGCCCAGCCGACAGGTAGGCGCGGGTACCCGGCAACGTGCGCACAAAGGCGGGTCTGCGCCGCGCCGCCACTTCGCCGTGCGCCGGTTCCCACAGGGTGACCACGTCATCCAGTTCGGCGATGACGACCGCGTCGTACCACCGCCAGACGACCACGTCGGTTCCATCCGAGGTGTGGGTGACCGCCACGAGGTGGCCCGGCGAGACCCGCTCGATGCGCGGGCCCGGGAACTGCTCGGCATAACGAGCCCAGAGGCGGTGGCCGTCGATCGCAATCTCGCATTCATCCTCTCGAACACGAAGGACAATGCCGCGGCGTAGTCGTGGTTGAACCGGGGGGTCCTCGGCCGCCGCGAACGGGTTCGAGCGGGCGGGTGGGCTGGTGCTTTCAGGGCTGAACATCATGGGCCACCTCTGTGCGGGAGGCACCTCCGGCTGAGCTCTGTCAGTCAGCAACAAGAGGTGCACAAACGGTTATCGACACGGGGTCTGGCACCTCCTCTCGAGCAACGTCGGAACCATCACTCTGCCATAGCGCAGCTGGGTCTGGTCGGGGTCGGCTAGCGACACGATCTACTTGGCGCGGCCGCGCCTCGGGGCGAGCCTTCAGGACGTGCGCGGTGCGACCAGGCCGGACTGATAGGCGAATACGACGAGCTGCGCCCGGTCGCGCGCGCCGAGTTTGGTCATCGCCCGGCTCACGTGCGTCTTCGCGGTCATCGGGCTGAGCACCATGCGCTCGGCGATCTCGTCGTTGCTCAGCCCGTGCGCCGCCAGCGCGACGACTTCGCGCTCCCGATTGGTGAGCAGGCCCAGCTCCGCCGAGGGGAGCACGTCGGCGGGTCGTGCCACGAACTCGCTGATCAGCCGCCGGGTGACGGCCGGGGAGAGCAGCGCATCGCCACGCATGGTGACCCGCAGCGCCTGCAGCAGGTCGGCCGGCTCGGTGTCCTTGCCGACGAAACCGGAGGCGCCGGCCCGCAACGAGTTGAAGACGTACTCGTCCAGGCCGTAGTTGGTCAGCATCACCACGTGCACCGCGGCGAGCCGATCATCGTTCGCGATCTGGCGGGTCGCCTCGATGCCGTCCATCTCCGGCATCTGCACGTCCATCAAGACGATGTCGGGCCGGTGTTCGACCGTGAGCGCGATTCCCTCGCGGCCGGTGGCGCCCTCGGCCACCACCTCGATGTCATCCTCGGCGTCGAGCAGTGCGCGGATGCCGGTGCGGATCAGCGGTTGGTCGTCGACCAGCACGACCCGGATCATGACGCTCCGTTCACCGGCAGTTCGGCGAGCACGGTGAATCCGCGCGACGCGCCCGGTTCGGCCCGCAGCCGGCCGCCCAGGGCGGTGACCCGCTCCCGCATCCCGACCAGCCCGTACCCGGGCACCGGCGGTTGCCGCGATCCGGTGCCGTCGTCGTCAACGCGGATGGTGAGCGTGTCCGTTGCCGTAGCTGAGCTGCACCGATGCGGTCGCCGCGCCGGCGTGTCGAGTGACGTTCGTCAGCGCCTCCTGGACGACCCGGTACGCCGCCTGGTCGACCTCCGGTGGCAGCGGTTGCTGCTCGCCACGCACGGTGTAGGTCGTCGGCAGCCCCGAGGTGCGGGCCCGTTCCACGAGTGTCGGGAGCAGCTCCAGCCCGCTGCCGTTCAGGTCCTCCTCGCGGCGCAGCACGTCGAGGGTGGCGCGCAGCTCGCGCGTCGCGTCGCTGCTGGCCTCCTGGATCGCGAGCAGCGCGTCGGACGGCTCGCTGGCCGTTCTTTCGGGCCAGGTGCGTCGCCACGCCGGCCTGCACCTTGATCACCGAAATGCTGTGGGTGAGCGAGTCGTGCAGCTCGCGCGCGATGCGCAGGCGTTCCTCCACCGCTCGGCGCCGGGCCATCTCGTCACGGGTGCGCTCGGCCTCCTCGGCGCGGCGTTCCGCCTCGTGCAGGTGCGCCTGCCACTGGACGGAGGCGACCACACCGAACGCGGCCGACACCAGCCAGCCGGCGGCGTAGAACCGCTGCCGTCGCCGATTCGTCTGCATGGCACCGATCGTAGGGCCGCGCGGCTGTCCGCACGTCCTGCCCGGGGAGTACGTCTCGGCTACTCCGCGGGCGGTAGCCACCGCCTCGGTTGCCCGCCCAGCCGGTAGCCGAAACAGACGCCCCTCGGGCGACGCGCTCTTGCGCTGGTTGCCGAACGATTGACGCACCGATCGAAGCAATGCCTGACCGAGGAGAACCGATGAGCATGATGCAGACAGAGCTGGCCGTCGAGGCGCTGCGACCCGGCGACGAGGGGTACGACGCCGCGGCACGCGGCTTCTTCACCGCCGGTGATCCCGGCGTTGGTGGTTCGGCCGCGCGACCCGGACGAGGTGGCGGCTGCGCTCACCTACGCGATAGGCCACGACCTGGTGGTGTCGGTGCGTTCGGGCGGGCACAGCCCGCTCGGGCACAGCACCAACTCCGGCGGGATGGTGATCGACCTGGCCCGTCTTGACGACGTCGAAGTCCTCGACGCCGAGCGCCGGCTGGTGCGGGTCGGCGGTGGCGCGAGCTGGGGCCGGGTGGCCGAGGCGCTCGAGCCGCGCGGGTGGGGCCTCACTGCCGGCGACACCAGCAATGTCGGCGTCGGCGGTCTCACCCTCGGCGGCGGGATCGGCTGGATGGTGCGCCGGTACGGCCTGGCCGATCGACAACCTGGTCGGCGCGCGGGTGGTGACCGCCGACGGCCGGCTGCTCACGACGTCGCCGGACGAGAACCCCGAACTGTTCTGGGCGTTGCGCGGCGGCGGCGGAAACTTCGGCGTGGTGGTCGACTTCGACTTCGTCGCCCAGCCGGTCGGCACCGTGCATTTCGGGTCGGTCACCTATCAGCTCGACGACCCGGCCGACCTGCTCGGCCGGTGGCGCGACGCGATGCGAGTAGCGCCGGACGAGCTGTCCAGCACCCTGGCCCTGGCGCCCCGGATGCCCGGCGCACCGCCCTCTGCAACGGTGCTGCTCTGCTACGCCGGCGAGCCGGGCACGGCCGAGGCCGACGTCGACGCTGTCATCGAGCCGCTGCTCGAGCTGGGCACGGTGACCCAGGCGACCATCGCCGAACGCCGGTACGCCGAGATCCTGGAGACCGTCGAACCTCCGCCCGGAGTCCGGTTGATCACGCGCAACGCCCTGGTGCCGTCCCTCGATGACGAGGTCATCGCGGCGATCAGCGATTTCCGCGCCGCAGCCGGCCCCGTGGCGATCGCGGTGCGCAGCCTGGGCGGCGCGTTCGCCCGAGTGCCGACCGACGCGACGGCGTTCGCCCACCGCGACGCGGAGGCGATGGTTGTCGCGTTGTTCGTGCTGCCCGACACCGCGACCGACGAGGCGGTCCAGCGAGCGCTCGAGCCCTGGGCCGCCCTCGCGGCGCGCGGCACCGGCACCTACATCAATTTCCAAGGCTCGGCGACGGCAGCGGATCTGGCGGCGGCCTACCCGCCGGCGACCTATGCCCGCCTGGCCGCCGTCAAACGTACGTACGATCCGGATAACCGCTTCGCGCTCAACCACAACATCGAACCGGTCGCCACCGACCCGAGAGACGGTCAGCTTCGTTGACCGATCTGCCCGACGACGTCGGCGACGAGGTCCGGTCGAGACAGGAACGGGTGATGGCCAACGAAGAGATGTAGACGCTGCACGGAGCTGATCCCACGAGCGCCGCACTGCCGCGGCCGGGCCGGACGGCCGGCCGCCCTCTACCGCCAGACATCCACGGTGATGCCTCGCAACTGCTCGCTGAACTGGCCCGCGGGGTTCGCTGAAACAAGGAGCTCCCGCAGTTCGGAGTCGAAGGCGTCAAGGTGGTCGCCGAACAAGTGCGGTGCGGAGCTCGACAGGGAGTACACCGAGGCGACGATCTCCTCGGCCGTGCGTTCGACGGTTCGGCCGGGGACATCGAGCCGCTGTGGCCCGGTGAAGCCGGCCGCTCGGAAGATCGCGTCCTGGCCACCCGCGGTCCCGGACGGCAGCACGCCTTGTCCTGCGCGCCGCTGCTGCCCGAGGTAGTGGCGCACCAGCCGGCTGATCGCTTCCCGAGGCGGTCGAGGATGCGGCAGCTCCGACTCCGACTCGACTCCCTCATGGGTAGTGGCCCCGACGCGCACCAGCGCACCATCGGGGGCGAGCATCCTGCGCACAGCAGTGGCGACCCGGAACCGGTCCATCCAGTGGAACGACTGCGCGAAGCTCGCGACCCGGACCGGCGCCAGGTCCGCAGGCAGTTCTTCGGCGCGCAGGTGCCGCCAGCTGACGTTGCCAACGTGTTGCTGGCGGGCCAGCCGGTCAGCCTCCTCGAGCATGTCCGCGTCTGCGTCCACGCCGATCGCGTCGGCGAAGTACGGCGCGAGCAGCAGCGTCAGCGACCCTGGCCCGCAGCCCACATCGAGCAAGCAGCCGGAGCCGTCCAATCCGAGCGCGGCAACCAACGCGTCAGCGACCGCGGCGGGGTAAGCCACCCGGCCGCGCACGTAGTAGCCGGCGCTTCCCGCATACAGCGAAGGATCCCAGCACCAGCCGTTGGCGTTGTCGGAATCCGCTCCCATCCTTGTCATCCGGACAGCATTCCTGACCAGGAGTTTCCCTCGCGCAGCAATTTCTGAGTTGCCGCGGCGATGTCGCCGGTGGGTCGGCCGTGGAGGAGGCGGAGCGATGCGCGCCGAGCCGCCCTGATCCACCCGCTGACCTTGGGCTCCGGCGCCACACTGGTTGACGGCCGGCGCCGCGCACCGAGTTCACTCTCACCGACACCGTCGCCACCACCACAGGCGTGATCATCGCCGACTACGACCGTCGCTGAATCGCTTCTGGCCGTCCGACTGCAAGACTCCAGGCCATGCGCACGGATCTGGCCGAGGTGCGCGTGTATTACCTCCGACCGTCAGGCAGGTATGGATGACGCAGCGCTCACGTGAACGACAGTGGGGACGGATACTCGCCGCCACTGCGGCGGCGGTCGTCATCCTGCTGGGGATTGCTCTGGTCATCCGGTCGCGCGTTCCGTTCTACGGCCCGGCGCGGGCGCAACAAGAGATCCGCGCCGAGACACTGCCGCTGGTCCAGGACTACCGCCTAGCCATAAACCGCGGCAGCATGGCGGAGGCACCCACGACCATCGCCCGAACGTGGTGTCCGTCCAAACGTGCCGAGGTCCTCAAGGATGCCGAGGAGCAAATCAAGGGCCGCCCGCCCGAAACCGTCGGTGAGACGTTCACCAACCCGCACTTCCGAAAGATCAACGTCTGGCGAAACTCAGCCAGCGTCGTCGTGGACGCCAACGGCTTTCACCGGCAGCGGTTGACCCTGACACTGCACCGAGCCGGCAACGGCTCGCACTACCGGTGGCAGCTCTGCAGCTTGCAGGACCACTCGCTGGATGGCCAAAACTAGTGCTGCGCGCTCGACCGACCGTCTAAGCGGTAGCCACCCGGGGCCGAAGACGCGAAGGCGCCGGGGACCACATCCCCGACGCCGCACCGCTTGTGAGCGAGTCCAGTCGCACGCCATCCAGCCGCGCGGCCGGCTCTCGCTAATGCCCACCAGGGTGTCGCCGGTTTCGCAGGCCGCGAGTGCTTCGCGCAGGCCGGGCCGGGCGCGGTTGGTGCCAATCAGGCGTAGTCGACCGAGATCCGTGACGGCTCGACCCCCGAGTCCGGCCGGGCCGTCACCATCGGCGGTGAGGTCTTGTTCGGTGGTCGATGCTTGACAGTGGGGCTAGCCAAGCCTTCACTGTGTGAGCGTCTGTCCCGAAAGGTCGCGATTGCCATCAAGCGTCGAGTTCTCTGCATGGTCCCAGCGGCGCTGATCCTCATGGCCGCATGCGGAGGGAGCAGCAAGGACGCAGGTCAATCGAAAGCATCGAGTCAGTCCGCGGCCTCAAGCTCGCCGTCTTCTGTATCTTCGTCGCGGACGTCGCCCAGCATCACCGAGAAGTCCGACTACTTCGGGGATACCCCCAACGTCGTCGCGGCCCAGGTCGGCTGCACGGTCTATAACACGATCAAGGTCTCCGCTGCGGATCACAAGCAGGGTGTGGTCGGCATCGTTCAGTGCAGCGCGCCGGCTGCTGAGGATGGAAGCGATCTGCATACCGAGATCACGACATTCACTAACAGCGGTAACGAGGATGTCTACGTTGGGGCTGAGGCCAAGACGCTCGGCAACGGGTGGACCGGTGGTTGCATTGCCCGAGGCGACGGGTGGTCGATGGCTTATGTGCCAGCCGCCCTCGGAGAGGACGATGCCCCCAGCCTGTTCGCTCGAGTGTTCAACTGGGTTACATCCAATTCCCCTGGCCCAGGGCTGGTGTCCAAAGTGAGCTTCGGCACCGGGTGCGCGTGATCAGCCGCCCGCGCTGTCCTTCATCTCACTGACGATCCATGCCGCAGCCGGTGTACCTGGTGAGGCGGCCGTGGTCGGCCATCTCTCGGCCGCGGTCCCGCACGGGCTGAAGGGCCGGCCGGGCGAAGACCTGTCCATCATCGGCAGTGCGTCCCTGGTCGGCGACCTGCATGCCGCCGGGCTGATATTGAGTAGTTCGGTGCCCGTCGACTGCAAGACTCCATCCCGTGGATACGGATCTGGCCGAGGTGCTCGCCGGCATCGGGTCACGGGTTCGCGGGGTGCGCCGTGATCGCCACCTGACGTTGGAGCAGGTCGCGAGCGCGACCGGCATCTCCGTGAGCACGCTGTCCCGCTTGGAATCAGGCAAGCGCCGCCCCACTCTCGAGCTACTGATTCCGCTTGCTCAGGTTCTGCGGGTTGCGCTCGACCAGCTGGTCGCGGCGCCGGCAACGGGCGATCCGCGGGTGCACCTGCAGCCGACCCGGCGACGCCGTGGCGGGGTGATCGTGCCGCTGACGCAATACCCCGGCCGGGTGAAGGTCTACAAGCAGGTGATGGCGCCGTGCGAGCCGCAGCTGGTCACCCATCATGGCTACGAGTGGCTCTACGTGCTGTCCGGGCGGGTGCGACTGATCGTCGGCGACACCGACCGCATCCTTCACCCGGGCGAGGTCGCCGAGTTCGACACCAGCGCTCGGCACTGGTTCGGGCCGGCCGATGACGTAGCCGTGGAACTGCTCCATTTGACCCGCCACGACGACTGAGCGTTCCTCTGCGTGCACCCGGCGATCCGCGGCTGACGCAGGGTTACGGCCATCGCGAGCTGAGCAGCATCGCTCGCATCTGCGCCGCGGAAAGCACTGGGGACGCTAGCCGCGATGACGACTGCTTGCTGGGAGCGTTGAGCGCATCCGCGTAGCGCCCGGTTCCATTCGCGAACTCGACCGCGACGGTGCGCCGAATCAGGCCGCCCGGGTAGTGCGCGTCATGCACCATCAGCTTCGCACCGTGGCCGAGAGAGGTGACCGTGCAGCTGTTGTGGGTGCTGTCCTCATCGTTGTGGCATTGCGTGACGCCCTTGCCGTATGGCGCCGACACGGCTACCAGATCGACCTCGCCGGGGCCGCTTCCCGCGTTGACCACGGCGTCCAGGTCGGTCTCCACAGAGGGGCTCGTGGTCTGCGTCGTGATCGTGATTTGCGTGGCCTTCGCCCCTGTTGGAAGCGTGGCCAGGAAGATCGCGCGCAGCTGCGCCGGCGGGAACGGCTGCGGTGACGTCTTCGTCGGGGACATGTGCTGGGCCGACGTCTGGGTCGTGAGGTGCTGCGACGAGTTCCGCGGCGTCGGTTGCTCGCCGCTGGACCCGCCACCCGGGAGGTGCAGGCTGGCGACAGCAGCGGCCGGTAGCGCCACCACGGCTACCGCAGCGACGCACTTCGAGACCGTCGCGTACCGGTGTCGGCGGCGCAGTTGCTGGCCGCGGTCGATCGCGCGGGCAGCCAGGTCGTCGAGGTCGATGTTCGGGGTGGACAGGTCGTCGTCGACCACGGTCCGCAGGTCATCGGGCAGGTTCATCACGGCTCCATTCAGTCCTGGGAGAGGTCGGTGAGTTGGTCGGCGCCCAGTACGCCCCGCAAGCGCTCCAGAGCACGCATGGCGTGGATGCGAATCGCGCCCGGTGTCTTACCGAGGTCCTGGGCAACCTGTTCGACGCTGCGGTCCTGCACGTAACGCAGGACGAGCACAGCGCGATCGTCGGCCCGCAGCCTGGCCAAGGCCTGCTGCAACACCAGTCGCCGCTCCACCGGGGCGTCGGCTGAGCGTGCGTCCGGGATTGCCTCGGTGGGCCGCTCCCAGAACATCCGGCGCCGGCGCTGGGAAATGAAGGTGCGCACCATCACTACGTGCGCGAACGCCTGCGGGCTGTCCAGCCCGCCCGGTCGATCCCACGTGCTGTACATCCTGGCGAGGGTTTCCTGGACGAGGTCTTGCGCGGCGTGCCAGTCACCGGTCAGCACCCAGGCGGTGCGCAACAGGGGACGGCCCTGCGTCCGGACGAAGGCGATGAAGCCCTGGTCGTCATCGGTCATCTCGACCCCTGGTTTTCGCGGCGACTCTCACCCCACCTTTGACGCGGCCGGCCGGCGTGGCGTTACATCCGTCATCGCGTCGAGGACGCAGCCGCAGGCGCTACAAGCGGGATCAGTGCTTGCGACCGCGTGGCCGTCGCACTCCGCCAAGGGCAAGCAGGCCCAACCCAGCCAGCAGGCACAGCGCTGCCGCATCTGTAGGCACGGCTACGGCAGAACCGGTGTTGGCCAGCGGTGGGGTCGAGCTCGTGGTCGAGCGTGGCGTCGGGCTGGCCGCCGCCGTCAGGACGGTGAGACCGGCGGTGTCGCTCAGGCTCCCCCGGGTCGCGGTCACGGTGTAACGGCCGGGCGCCGCCGCGGTGCAGACCGCGCCGGTGCATGACCCGGGCGAGCTGATGACGATGTGGGTGGACCGAGTCAGATCACCGAGGCTGTTGTGGTAGGCGTCAAATCCCTCGACGCGATAGGTGATGCGCTGCCCTACATGGATAGACGCCGACGCCGGTGACAGCACCAGCTGCTCGAGCGGGCCGGGTGTGACGGCGAGGGTGCTGCTCGCGCTCAAACCGGGCGCGGGCGCACTCGCAGCCGCGGTGGCCGTCCCGATGGGCCGGTAGTAACCATTGACGGTGTACACGGCTGCGCGAGTCGAGCCACACGCGTTCGCGACGCAGGTTCCGGCACCGGTGATGGTGAAGACCGTCTCGCTGGTGACGTCGGCGATGTGATTGCCGAACTCGTCGACGGTCTCGGCGGAGTAGTCCTGCACGGTGCCCGCCGCGATGCTGGCCGAGGCCGGACTCAGCACCACATGATCCACAGCCGCTGCAGTGACGGTCAGAGTGGCCGTAGCAGTGTGACCCCGGTAGGTCGCGGTGATCGGGTACGACCCTGCCGTGGTCGACCCGCAGGTGTTCGCCGTGCAGCTCGCCGAGCCGGTGCTGCTGAACGCCGAAGCAGAGGTTACGTCGCCAAGATCCGTGCCGTCAGGCGCGTATGCCCGCACCGCGAAGGCCTGGGTGGTCCCGGCGGTCACGCTGGCTGTGCTGGGTGAGACCACGATGTGATCGACGACCGGCGCGACGTTCACGGTGACCGAGTGGGAGGCGACCGGTTGTTGCTGGACGTTCTGTGCCTGCAGGTCGAACGTGAAGGCACCGGCCACCGCGCTGCCCGGAGCTACCGTCAGCACGCAGGTTGCATGGTCGGCGGAGAGCGCGACGGACGCCCACGCCGGCGCGGCGCCGCCGAGACCGCAGCCTCCGGTGTACGTCACCGGGAATTCTGCCGATCGGGTTGCACCGGCCGGGGCGGCGACGGTGCTGGGCCCGTCGATCGTCGGCTCGGCCTCGACGAGCTGCACATTTGCCAACCCTGCTTCCGGGGCTTGGGCGCCGTCGGTATCAGCCGAGAAGCTGAACGTCGGCCCGGTCGACGTGCCGCTCGCGACGAACAGTCCGTAGTCCGATGCCCAGGCGCCGTTCGGGAGCGTGACGCCCGAGCCGGCGTGACCCAGCGCGTAGCCGAGCTGCGCGCCCGCGGTGGTGTACTGCTCCCAGGTGAGCAGGTACTGGCTGCCAGTCGTCGTCGACACGGAGGTCGAGGTGTTGATCGATCCCATCCAATGCCCGGGTGCGCTGGACGCAGCGACATAGTGTGCCCACGTGCCTCCACTCGGTGGTGCAGGCAGCAGTCCGCTGGGGCCGGTGACGAAGGCCCCGGAGCCGTCCGTACCGCCGCTGGCCCCGCTCATCGACCAATCGCCGGGGAACGGCAGCGCTACCGCGTTCGCCGCGGGTGCTGCGACCAGCGTTAGGGCGGCAGCCACCAGAACCACGAAGGCCGCTCTCGTTGCCACTCGCGTCATCCTCAGCCACCGGCCGAACGGCGGTGTCTCAGCCGGCATGCGTCATCCCTGCCCAGGGTCGGGTTGTCGTTCGCGCCCCCGTGCGGGATCGACCGATACGGATAGTCGGTAGGTCAGGCGAATACTCGTCGGACAGTAGATCACACCATAACCGCAGTGATGCCCCGTATCAGCTGAACTGCGGCGGATCGGCACCGGGGGACGCCATCCGCTTTGAGCGACCCATCGTCGGGAGCCATCAGTCGTGCCAGGTATTGCCATCGGCACGAAGGCACCGCCATGATTCCAGTGTGAGCGTCTTTGCTGGAATCACACCGACTGCGGAACTAGGTGGCCGGCGCGCGTGGCTGGTGTCCATCCTGCTGGGAACCGCGCAGCTGTGCGTGCTCTTCGACAGCCTGGCGGTCGCCACGGCGCTGCCGTCGATCGGCACAGACTTCGGTCTCGAGCCTGGCCAACTGCAGTGGGTGGTCAGTCTCTATTCGATCAGCATCGGTGCGGGCATGCTTTTCGGCGGGAGGTGCAGCGACGTTCTCGGCGCGCGGCGCACCCTGACGGCCAGCCTGGTGCTGTGCGGTGTCGGCGGCATCATGGCCGGCTGCGCGCCGTCGATCGCCGTCCTGCTCGTCGCCCGGGTGGTGCAAGGTCTGGCCGCGGCGGCCGCGTTGCCTTCGTCGTTGGCGCTTGCCTCGGCGCTGTTCGCCCAGGAGCCGTGGAAGAGCCGGGTCTATTCGGTGATAGCCACGGCTGCCTGGCTGGCAGCACTGGCCGGCGCGGTGCTGGGCGGTGTTATCACCGGAACCTGGGGCTGGCGTTGGGTCTTCCTCGTGACTGTTCCGGCAGCGTTGGCGGCGGGACTGGTTGTCTCGCGCGTCGTGCCGGCACCGGGCTCGGCGATGTCGACCGGCCGCAGCCGGCGGCTCGACGTACCGGGCGCGGCGCTCGCGGGTGCCGGGCTGGCCGTTCTGCTGGTCGGCGTCCAGCAACTCGGCCGGGGCGCCTCGGGATCAGGCGTCCTTTCGGTGGCGGCCGCGCTCGTCGTCCTCGGGTGCTTCGTGGTGGTGGAACGGCGCGCCGCTGATCCGTTGGTTCCGATCCGCCTGCTGCGGTCGCGACGACTGGTCGGATCCTGTCTGGCCTTCGGTGCCTATTGCGCCGGCTACACAGCGCTGGTCGTAGTGGGCAGCCTGTTCGTCCAGTCCTACTACGACCTGTCCCCCGCCCAGACCGGTCTCTTCTTCACGCCTACGTTGATCATCGGCACAGCGAGCGCGGTGCTCGCCCCGTCGATCGTGCGCAAGTACGGCGCCAGGATGGTCACCGCTGGTGCGTTGGGCACGTGCGCGGTCGCCATGACCGGGCTGGCGCTGTCCAGACCACCCAGCCCGGTCGCCCTCGTGCCGTGGCTTGCGCTGTGGGGTCTCGGATCCGGGCCGGTGTTCGTCGGCCTCACTCGCGAGGTGTTGGGCACGGCGCGCGGCGATGAGAACGGGGTGATCGCCGCGCTGTTCGAGGCAATGAGCCACATCGGCGGTGGTGTGGCGGCGTCGGCCTATCTCACCCTGCTCGGTGCCGACCTCGGCTTCTCCTCCGTCCAGACGATCGCCGCCATCGTGGTGGCCGCCGGTGCGGTGGTCGCGCTGTGGATCTTGCCGCGGTCCGGCCGCCGCGGGGACGGCTACCGGACCCGGCGCCGCGCGGTGCGCCGCTCTGCCTGACGCTCGATCTTCTCCGCCACGCCGCAGGTACTCATGTCGCACCAGCGGCGACTGTGGTTCTTCGACTGATCGAGGAACAGCCACCGGCACCGGCCGCACCGCCGCAGCTGCTGCACCAGGTCGCTGGTGGCCAGCTCTACCGCTCCCACCGCCAACGGATACAGCGGTGTTCGCAACTCGGTGCAGTCCGCCCAGCTCCAGCTCAACCGCGACTCCTGCACGACCGGCTGGCTTCGGTCCAACGCCTCGGCGACGACGGGCTGCACGTCGTTCCACGCCGGCGCAACGTCGGTCGCGCCCAGCCGAAGGTCCTCGAACAGCGCATACATGGAGTCCCGCAGCCGGTGTGCGTCAGCGACGACCTGCGCTGCCTCCGCCCGTCGGCGAGCCGCCGCTCGGCGCAGCCGCTCGGCCTGGTGGGGGGCCAGCGTCCCGGCCCGCCGGGACCACAGCAACAGCAGCTCGTAGGTGGCGATGGCGTCCCGAGAGGCAGTCGAGATATTGCCGCCGACCGAATTGACGAAGTCCAGCGCCACGTGCCCGGCAACAAGCGACCAGGACTCGGTTTGCTCGCGATCGTTCATGATCCGCCCACCTTGCCCGACGGAGCGCGGCACCGCTCCGTACCCCCCGCCGCAGCGACGGAGGTCAGCGGTTCACCTTACGGCGGCCCAGGACCGGCGGCGGTGCGGACGGGTTAGCCGTCCGCACCGTCCCGCCGGCGCGCGTTCTCGCTCGACTCGGCCCGGATCGCCTGGGTGCGCTCGGCGTCGCGGGTGGTCTCGTCGTCGAGTTTGCGGGTGTCCTTGGTGACCACGAACAGATCGGCGTCCGGCGACACCCCTTCGTGCAGCGCTCGTTCGTGCTCCAGCTCGGCGTCGACCTCCGCCCCGAGCAGGATGGCCAGGTTCGAGATCCACAGCCAGATCAAGAAGATGATCACCGCGGCCAGCGAACCGTAGGTCTTGTTGTACGAGCCGAAGTTGGCGACGTAGAACGCGAACAGGCCGGAGGCGATCAGCCAGATGACGACCGCCAAGGCGGCGCCCGGGCTGACCCATCGGAACCCGCCTTGCCGGACGTTGGGAGCACCCCGATACAGCACGGCGAGGATCAGGACGAAGATCAACAGCAGTACCGGCCACTTGGCGATGTCCCACACCGTCACCGCTGTCGAACCCACCCCGAGCACCTTGCCGATCTGCCGGGCGACCGACCCGGTGACCACCACGATGATCAGGCCGGCGACGAGGCACACCACGGTGAACAGCGTGATCGCCAGTCGCGTGGGCGCCGTCTTCCAGATCGGGCGGCCCTCGGGGATGCCATACACGGCGTTGGCGGCACGCATGAACGCTGCTACGTACCCGGACGCCGACCACAGCGCGAGGACCAACCCGACGATGCCGGCGATGCCGGCGAGGGACTTCTGCTTCTGCGAGTTGGTGATCACGGTCTGGATGAACGACTTGACGCTGCCCGGGGCGATCTGACCGAGGTTGTCGATCAAGGCCTGCGTCGTCGAGTGCCCGAGCAGCCCGAGGATCGCGACCAGAACCAAGATCCCCGGGAACATCGCCTGCACCGCGTAGTAGGTCAGCGCGGCGGCGCGATCGGTCAGCTCGTCGTGCTTGATCTGGCCAACCGCCCTACGTAGCACGGCAAACCACGACTTCTTCGGCAACTCCGCCGGGCTGTCCGGAGAGGCGTCCGTCGGTGCATCCGCCGCGCGAGCCGCCGTCGACGTGTTGGTCGACAGGTCGGTCGACGTGCTGCCGGACCGCGGCCGCTCGTGGTTGCTCATGACTGCCCCCGCTCGAGGGTTCGGTGATCGCAATGGATACGTGTCATCGCTGCATTCGCTTCTTGTCGGCTGGCCGGGTGGTCAGCTCTGCTGCACGGTGTCCTTGGCCTCCTGAGCTTGGCCTTTCACGTCTTGCGCCGCAGAGGTTCCCTCGTCCTTGACTGTGGAGGCGGCGTCGGTGGCGGTCTCCTTCACCGAGTCCATCGCCTGCTGGGCCGGCTCCTTCAGGTTGTCGGCAACCTCTTTGGCCGCGTCGCTGATCATCGGAGTTGCCGTCTCCTTGACCTTCGTCGCTGCCTGCTGCTCCGGCGCCGAAGACGGCAGGAGGGAGCCAGCCAGCCAGCCGACACCGAACGCGATGAGTCCGGCGGCCAACGGGTTGCCAGCCGTCTTGGCCTGCATCTGGGCCGGCGCGCCGGTGATCGTGTCAGTGACCGAGGACTGGGTGGAACTGACGTTGGCTGCCGCGTCGGACGCCGAACCCATCACCTTGTCCTTCAAGCCGAAGACCGTGCCCTTGACCTTGCCTGCTTGGCGCTTCGCCACGCTGGCCGGGTTGACACTGTCGGCAAGGGTGTTCACGTTCTGGCTCAACTCCGCGCGAGTGCGTTCGATGTCTTCGCGAATCTGGTCCGGGTCATTGCTGGTCATGAGTTCTCCTCGTTGCCTTTGACTGCGTTCGGAATCTTCTTGACGGTGTCTGCTGTCTGCGGAGCCCCCTTGATCGCCTTCATCTCGCTTCGGCCGCGTAGCGAGAGCACAGCGGCGATGATCAGCCACACACCGGCGACGACCAGTGCCGACCAGCCATGGCCGATCGAGTCGCCGAGCCCCCACCAACCGCCCACCGATACGAACAGCAACACCATGTGGCCGGCCAGGCCGGCACCGGCGAACATGCCCGCGCCCTTTCCGGCTCGGGTCACCGACTGGCGGATCTCGGCCTTGGCGAGGTCAACCTCTTGACGGAGCAACGTGGTGAGGTCCTGGCTCACCTCGGAAAGGAGCTCTCCGATCGACGGTCTGCTGTCCTCGGCGGTGCGCGCCGGGGTAGTCCCGGCAGTGCTGCTCACAGCCGATCACTCATCGGGTAGCCGTCCGACAGATCCTGGCTGGAGGCCAGCGGAGGCACCTGCGCACCGACCGGCGTGCCACCGGCGGGTGATCCCTGGCTCGAGGCGGCCGCACCGAACGACATCGAGTCGGTGGATCCGGAGGCAGACGCCGAGCCGGACGAGGCCGAGTCGTCCGACGTGGCGTCCTTGACCCCCCGGGTCAGCCGACCGGCCAGCAGTCCGGCGCCGGCGGCAAGGGCCAGGAACGCGCCGGGCCGCTGCCGCGCGAAGGACTTCACCTCGTCGACGAGGTGACCCGGCTCGCGGGCATCCAGCCACGACGCGACGTCATGGGACTTGCTGGATGCCTGCCGCGCCAGATCCGTGGCGACGCCGGGTTGATCGGAGTGCTGGGACATCGAGTGCAGCTCATCGCCGAGCGCGCGCAGTCCGGAAGCCAACCGCTGCTGCTGCGAGCCGGCCTGCTGGGTCAGCTCGCTGCGCGCCTGACCGAGGAGGTCCTTGGCCTGCGAGCCGGCCTCGGCGGCGACGTTCTGAACCTGGTCCCTGGCCACACCGGCAACATGCTGCCCGGCCTCGGCGGCGCCTTGACCGACGTTCTGGGCCTGGTCCTTGGCGGTGTCGACCTTGCTGGTGTTGTCGGCCTCGGGTTCCGGGGACGCTGCCCAGGTCTGCGGCGCTGCGGGATAATTTTCGGTCATCTCGATCCTCTGCTCTCCTGTTCGGCCGCGGTCGCGGCTCACTGGATGTGGGCGTGCACCTGCTCGAGCATGTGCGCCAGGCCGGCTTCGAACTCCTCATCGAAGTGTTCTTCCGCCAGGCCTTCGGACAAGCGGTGCACGGTGGGGTATCGACTCGCGTCGACGTCGTGCTGCGGATTGATCAGTTCCTCCGGGGTGTTCGCGTCGGCGATCGCCTGCCGTTCGGCCGGGCTGCGGGTGGGCGTCAATGCTCCGGGGACGGCAGCCGCCGCGGTGGTTGCCTCGGTGCTGCCGTCAGCCCCGGCGGAGGCGTAGGAACCGTCGCCCGGGCGCGGGTCGTGCACGGCCATCGCACTGGTCTCCAGTAGCAGATAGCCGAGCAGGAACCCGTTGAAGGTGCGGTAGGTGAACAGCACCTGCTCGTCGGTGAAGCCTTCGTCGTGCAGGCCGGTCAGAAATGCCTCCACCCACTCCACCGAGCGCAACGGTGGGTTGATCCAAGGCGCCTCGGTAGGTCTGGTGGCCACGATCGGGAAGGCATGCGGATGCTTGCGGGCATAGCGACGGATGCCCCGCGCCAGTCCGGTCAGATACGGCCGCCACCCTCCGTCGGGCTCGCGGGACACCTCATCGTCCTCGGCAAGTTCGTTGACGATCCGGTCCACGACCGCGTCGAAGAGCTTGTCGCGATTGGCGATGTGCCGATACAGCGACATGGCCTCGACGTTCAACCGGGCGGCAACAGCGCGCATGGTGACCGCGCCGATCCCCTGCTCGTCGATGATGCTCAAGGCGGCATCGACCACCCTTTCCCGCGACAGCGGTCGAGCTCGGCGCTTGCGGTTGCTGCGTGCTGACCGATGCCGTGAATTGCCTGCCATGCCGCCTCCGTCCCTGTCACCGACGTGTCTGCCGGTGTGCGGTGGACGATCTTCCTCAGGGCGGCGGCAGCGTCCGCGGCGGCGCATCCGGGCGGCCGCGGTGAAGGCACTCATCCGGATGCCTCCGCGATCGTCGCTGCGAGCCATGAGATCTCCAGAGGTGATATCGGTGCGGGACAGCTATGGCGGTGGCAGCCCTGCCCGGGCAAATGCGTGGTTGCCCGGGGCAGGGCTGGCCGGTGGTGCTACTGGTCGCGCGAGCCGGTCGTCTCGTCGTAGAGGTCGCCGTCCGGGTCCACGACGGTCCGGCCGACCAGCGTGCTCGGCTCGATGGGTGCAGTCATCGGGGTACCTCTCGTTCGTTGGTGCGGGGCAACGGATGAGATGTGCCCGAGTGATTTCAGGCTGACGTCGTACGTGCACACACGGGTGCAGTACGCGGGGTTGGCGTGACGTCGGCGGCGCAGCCGCCGCAGCATTCGTGCTCGGGCTTGGCTGGGTATTCCGCCGGACTCGCGAGGAGCGAGGTGTACAACGTAAGCCGAGTGGGGCCGATACCGCAATGGCCAATCGCTTATCCGCCACAGCCCCTACTGCACAAGGGATGTAGCCATCTTGCATAGATTCCGGGCGGCCCCGTAGCTTACGGCGTATACGGGGCGCCGCCAGGCGTTGACGACGAGGAGACGGCGGTGGGCGATGACGTCGCGCGGCTTGCCCGAGACCGGCTCGTCGATCGGCGACGTGGCCCGGCTGCTCGGGGTGCCCGTGCCCACGCTGCGATCCTGGGAACAGCGCTACGGCATCCCGGACGTCAGCCGGCGCGCCGGAACGACCCGGCGGTACTCGCCGACAGATGTCTATGCACTTCTGCTGATGCGAGACGAGATCGTCCGGGGAACCCGGGCAGGTCTCGCCGCCGACGCGGTCCGGGCGATGCTGGGGTCATCCGGGCCCGCCGCGCAGCACGTGTCGGCGCTGCTGGCCGCCTCCGACCTGATGGATGCGGCGGGCGTGGCCGAAGTGTTGGACGACTCGAGCCGGGCGTTGGGCCTGGGCCTGTGCCTGGATGACGTCCTGTTCCCGGCCATGCGGCAGATGGGGCTGTGGTGGCAGACCGGCCGCTGCGACGTCGAGCAGGAACACGTCACCACCGCTGCGGCCGGCGCGTGGCTGGACCGGTTAAGCAGCGTGCCGCCGTCGCCGGAGCAACGGTTCGTGCTGCTCAGCTGCGGCCCGACCGACCTGCACACCCTCGGCCTGCAGGCTCTGGCTGCACTACTCGGACAGCAACTCGACCTGCCGTGTCGACTTGCCGGCGCCAAGGTGCCGACCACCGACCTTGTCGCAGCGGTGCGTGAGCACCGTCCACTGGGCGTCGTCGTCGCGGCACACCTGTACTCCGGGCGCCGCCGGGCGATCGAATCGATCAGGGCCGTTGCCGGCCTGGGCACCGACGTGTTCTACGCCGGCAACGCGTTCTCCTCGGACCGGAGCCGGCGCGGCGTCCCGGGGAGCTACCTCGGTACTCGGTTGCAGCAGGCTGCTCAGCTGATTCAGAGCAGTGTCGAGCGCGTCGCGGTCGGCGTCTTCACGAACGCGGACGACGGGTCTTGTCCTCGCGAGTAGCGTCCACTCATGGCGTCGTTCATACCGGACGCAGAACGCGTCCCCGGCCCGACGTTGTTCGTGCGGTATGCGTTTCCGCCGAACTACCACGGCTCGTGCGGGCCGCCGGACTCGCAAGCGTTGTTCGAGTACGGCACGGCGAAGTCCTACGACAACGGCTTGCGTGATCTGGCGCGGCAGTTCGCCGGGGCGTGGCCCTACCTGGAACTGATCGCACAGACGAACGGCGTGCGTGATCCGCTGGACCGGCGGGTTGTCGAGGCCTACTGGGTCGGTAACCAGTTGCTCGACAGGGTCGGCGTCCGACCGCTGGCCGACTCGATGGAGGAGCGGTTCCGGCGCCGAACCGGGCTGCAGTTCGGCAAGCTCGCCGACGCCGCGTTGGTCGGCGGCGTACCGCACCACAGCTACCACGTGTTCTGCATCTATCCGTGGGTAGGCCTGCTGGGCGACGACCGGCGTTACCAGCAAGCGCTCACCGTGTTGGATCGCTGCCGAATCCGGTGGGGACAGGTGCAACAAGTGAACCCGGACCAGCTGGTGGTCAAGTCCCAGCCGCTGGCCTTCGACGACGGCAGGCTGTCGCTCGGCCATCCGGTCGTCGAGGTGGTGGAGCGCACCCTGAACGGTGTCGGCCTGGTGGCCGAATTCCACGTCGGCGACTGGGTGTCGATGCATTGGGAGTGGGTGTGCGATCGACTGGACGCACGTAGCTTGGCAGCCTTGCGTCGCTACACCGGCCGCCATCTCGACGTCGTCAACGATCGCCTCGATCATTCCGGAGCGATCACCGCCCTCGGCTGAACCGCACCCGGCACGCCTGTAGGGATCCAGGAATCCCGGAATGTGACCGCCTGGGTCGGGTAATCGAGGAACATCCTCAACGTCTCGTGCAGGCTGTTGACCAGCGCATGTTTGCGGCGTAGGACGGAGCCACAGAGCACCGCGCACCGGCTGCATGTGGTGCACCGCTGGGCGGTGACGAGGCTCTCCAAGGAAGCGGCGCCGATGCCCACAGACGAAGCCATCAAAGCCGAAGACACCCTCATCCACGTGCTGTGGATCAACGCGGGACTCAGCTGCGATGGTGACTCCGTCGCGCTGACCGCAGCCACCCAACCGACGATCGAGGAGATCGCGTTAGGCGCACTGCCCGGCTTGCCCAAAGTCGCGGTGCACTGGCCGCTGATCGACTTCGAGTGCGGACCCAACGGCGGCGCCGACGACTTCCTCGAATGGTTCTTCAAGGCCGACCGGGGTGAGCTCGAGCCGTTCGTCCTGGTGGTTGAAGGATCGATCCCCAACGAGCAACTGCACGATGACGGTTACTGGTGCGGCTTCGGCAACAACCCCGCTACCGGCCAGCCGATGACGACGAGTGAGTGGCTCGACCGGCTGGCGCCCAAGGCCACGGCCATCATCGCGGCCGGGACCTGCGCGACGTACGGCGGTATCCACGCGATGGCAGGTAATCCGACCGGTGCGATGGGGGTGCCGGACTATCTCGGCTGGGAGTGGAAATCCAAGGCCGGCATCCCGATCGTGTGCGTGCCGGGATGCCCCATCCAGCCCGACAACCTCTCCGAGACGATCACCTACCTGCTGTACATGGCCACCGGGCAGGCTCCGATGATCCCGCTGGACGATGCGCTGCGCCCGACCTGGCTGTTCGGCAAGACGGTGCACGAAGGGTGCGACCGGGCCGGCTACTACGAGCAGGGAGATTTTGCTACCGAGTACGGCTCACCTAAGTGCATCGTGAAGCTGGGTTGCTGGGGCCCGGTCGTCAAGTGCAACGTGCCCAAGCGCGGGTGGATGAACGGCATCGGCGGCTGCCCGAATGTGGGTGGCATCTGTATCGGATGCACGATGCCCGGCTTCCCTGACAAGTTCATGCCGTTCATGGACGAGCCGCCGGGCGGCAAGTTGTCGACGGCGGCCTCCGGCGTATACGGCAAGGCGATCCGCAACCTGCGCCACATCACCACGAAGACGGTGGACAAGGAACCGAAGTGGCGCACGAAGGGGCGCGAACTGACCACCGGGGCAAGACGGACCTGGTGAGGTCGATGCAGCCCGCTCGCTGCTCCACCCATGGCGCGCCGCGCAGCGGCGTCTTCCGCGCACGCAGAGAGGCGACTCCATGACAACGACACGTCCGACGGCGCGCGGTGCGAAGCACGAGACCGAGTCGGTCAACGAATTGGTCGAGATGGCCTGGGATCCGATCACCCGCATCGTCGGCAGCCTCGGCATCTACACCAAGATCGACTTCAAGCAGCGGGTGGTCGCCGAGTGCCACAGCACGTCGTCGATCTTCCGCGGCTATTCCATCTTCATGAAGGGCAAGGATCCGCGCGACGCGCACTTCATCACCAGCCGGATCTGCGGTATCTGCGGCGACAACCACGCAACGTGCTCCTGCTATGCGCAGAACATGGCCTACGGCGTGAAGCCGCCGAACCTCGGCGAGTGGATCGTCAACCTGGGTGAAGCGGCGGAGTTCATGTTCGACCACAACATCTTCCAGGAGAACCTGGTCGGGGTGGACTACTGCGAGAAGATGGTGTCCGAAACCAATCCGGGCGTGTTGGAGCGTGCCAATCAAACCGAGGCGCCGCACGCGGGCGAGCACGGGTATCGCACCATCGGCGACATCATGCGCTCGCTCAACCCGTTCACCGGCGAGTTCTATCGCGAAGCTCTGCAGGTCAGCCGGAGCACCCGCGAGATGTTCTGTCTCATGGAGGGCCGCCACGTGCACCCCTCCACGCTGTATCCGGGTGGGGTCGGCACGGTAGCCACCATCCAACTGATGACCGACTACATCTCTCGGCTGATGCGCTACGTCGAGTTCATGAAGAAGGTCGTGCCGATGCACGACGACCTGTTCGACTTCTTCTACGAGGCCCTGCCCGGCTACGAACAGGTCGGCCTGCGGCGCACCCTGCTCGCCTGTTGGGGTTCCTTCCAGGACCCCGAGCACTGCAACTTCGAGTACAAGGACATGACCGACTGGGGACGCAAGATGTACGTCACCCCCGGCGTGGTCGTGGATGGCAAGCTCGTCACCACCGACCTGGTCACGATCAACCTCGGCATCCGAATTCTGCTCGGCAGTTCCTACTACGACGACTGGGAAGGCCAGGAAACCTTCGTCACGCACGATCCCCTTGGCAACCCTGTCGACCGGCGTCATCCGTGGAACCAGCACACCAACCCGCGGCCGCAGAAGCGCGACTTGGACGACAAGTACAGCTGGGTGATGTCACCGCGCTGGTACGACGGGAAGGACTACCTCGCACTCGACACCGGCGGCGGCCCGCTGGCCCGGCTGTGGTCCACCGCGCTGGCCGGCCTGGTCAACATCGGCTACGTCCAATCGACCGGCCACAGCGTCAAGATCAACTTGCCCAAGACGGCGTTGAAGGGGCCTGTCGAGTTCGAGTGGAAGATCCCGCAGTGGAGCAACACCCTCGAGCGCAACCGGGCGCGTACCTACTTCCAGGCCTACGCGGCAGCGTGTGCGCTGCACTTCGCCGAGAAGGCCCTGGTGGAGATCCGCGCCGGGCGCACCAAGACCTGGGAGAAGTTCGAGGTTCCGGACGAGGCCATCGGGTGCGGATTCACCGAGGCCGTCCGCGGCGTGCTCTCGCACCACCTGGTCATCAGGGACGGCAAGATCGCGAACTACCACCCGTACCCGCCGACTCCGTGGAACGCGAACCCGCGCGACTCCTACGGCACGCCGGGCCCGTACGAGGACGCCGTGCAGGGCCAACCGATCTTCGAGGAGAACGACCGGGAGCACTTCAAGGGCATCGACATCATGCGAACCGTACGCAGCTTCGACCCGTGTCTGCCCTGCGGCGTGCACATGTACCTCGGTGACGGCAAGACGCTCAAGACGTCGCATTCGCCGACGCAATCGGTCACCGGCGAGTGACTGAACCGGTGGCCGGCCACGATGAGAGCCGACCGGCGGTCGGCACCGACCAGCTGCGCGCCGCCGGGGATCGCATCGAGTCGTTGCTGCAGGCCAGCGCGGCCGGCGGGGCAGCGGCCCGCACCCGGGCGGAGGATCTGGTCGCCTGCGTATCGCAGCTCTACGGCGCCGGTCTGCACCGGATGTTGGAGATCCTCGACGACGCCGGCCGGTTGGACACTGCGGTGCTCGATGCACTGTCCGACGACGAGCTGGTGTCCGGCCTGCTGCTGGTGCACGACCTGCACCCGTACGACGTCGAGGTCCGGGTGCGCCGCGCACTGGAGTCGGTGCGCCCCTACCTCGGCTCGCACGGTGGCGACGTCGAGCTGCTCGGCATCGACGACGAGGGCGTGGTGCGGCTGCAGCTGTTGGGCAGTTGCGATGGATGTCCGTCCTCGTCGGTCACCCTCGAACTCGCTGTCGAGGGTGCGGTCCGGGCGGCTGCGCCGGAGACGACCCGCATCGAGGTGCAGCCGAGTGCACCGGCAGCGCCGAAAGCCGGCGCGGTGATCTCACTCGATTCGCTGCGGGCTCGCATCGATGCGCCGGCCGAACCGGCGGCGGCGAGTTGGGTGGCGATTCCCGAACTTGCTTCGCTCACACCCGGGGAGCTGGCCGGGTTCGACGTCGACGGACTGACCATCTGTGCCTGTCGGATCGGCAGCGACGTATACGGGTTCCGCGATCGGTGCGGGCACTGCGCGCAGAGCCTCGGCGGCGGCGTGGTGGAGCGCCGTCTCGGTGATCCGGTCGGGTCGGGTGTGTTGCGTTGTCCGCATTGCCGCGCGCACTTCGACGTGCGCAGAGCCGGCGCCGGACTGGATCATGCCGAGGAGCACTTGGAACCGCTCCCGGTGCTGGTCCGCGACGGCGTCATGTCCGTCGCCGTCCCGTCCGCGGCGGCGTCATGAGCGACCCACCTCTTTTCGTCCTGCGCCGCATCGCCGAGCGACCCGCGCCGCCTCCACCCGGCGAACGATGTGAGATGTGCACGGTGCCGATCGACGAGGCCGACCATCAGCACGTCGTCGACCTGACCACCCGCTCATTGATGTGCACCTGCCGACCCTGCTACCTCCTGTTCACCGCAGACCAGGCGCAGCTGCGATTCCGAGCCGTGCCCGAGCGGTACTTCGCCTTCCCGGACTTCCGTCTCGGCCCGGGGCAGTGGGACCAGTTGGAGATCCCGGTGGGGCTGGCGTTCTTCTTCCGCAACTCCGGGCTCGACCGCACCGTCGCCTTCTATCCGGGCCCGGCCGGTGCGACGGAGTCCGAACTGCCGCTCGACGCCTGGGCAGCGGTCGCGGCCGAGAACCCACAACTCGGGCTGCTCGCTCCTGACGTCGAGGCGCTGCTGGTCCGTACTCCTGGACGCGGCAGCGGAGCGGTGAGCTGCCACCTCGTCCCGATCGATGCCTGTTACGAGCTCGTCGGTCAGCTGCGCTCGGTGTGGCGCGGGTTCGACGGCGGTCAGGAGGCGCACGCGCGCATCGAAGCCTTCTTCACGATGGTCAGCGAGCGCAGCACGCCGGCGCCGCAGGTAGAAGCGGCCGGGGCATCAGACCGCGCCGAATCAGGGATCGGGCGATGACCGAGCTGGCGTTCACCATCGCCGATCTCTTCGTCGAGCCGTACGCGGTCGCACCACAACTGACCGCGCGGCTGCGGGTGGAGGAAGCGACCGGCGCGACGGTGCACGCCATCGCGCTGCGGGCGCAAGTCCGCATCGAACCGCAGCGCCGGCCATACACGGCGGAGGAGGAACGCGCGCTACTCGACATGTTCGGCGCCCGGGAACGGTGGTACGACACGCTCAAGCCGTTCATGTGGATGCAGACCAGCGCGATGTTGCAGGGCTTCACCGCAGTGACCGAAGTCGACCTGGCGTTGCCGACCACGTACGACTTCGAGGTGACCGCCTCGAAGTACTTGCACGCACTGCGCGAGGGTTCGGTCACGATCGTGCTGTTGTTCTCCGGCACGGTATTCACCCGCGGCGAGCGCGGCTTCGCAGTCGAGCAGATCCCGTGGGATCGGGAAGCCCGCTACGAGATGCCCATCGCCGTCTGGCACGAGTTGATCGCGCGCTACTATCCGAACACCGGTTGGCTGCGACTCGAGCGCGACGTGATCGAACGGCTGGCCCGGCATAAGGCCGAGCGTGGTTTCACCACGTGGGAGGAAATGCTGCAGGCGCTGTTGCCGGACACGGACCGGTCACTGTCGTGACGGCCGAGAGCACGCTCGAGTACGCCCGCACCGTCGCGGACGCAGTGCTGTACGAGGGATACCTGCTCTATCCGTACCGCGCCACGTCCAGCAAGAACCAGTCGCGCTGGCAGTTCGGCGTCCTGGGACCACCCGGCGCGGCCGAGAACGGCGTCGGTGAAGACCGGACGATGGCCGCGCAGTTCGTCGTGCGGGCATTCGACCACGGCGCTCCCGCGACGGTGGCGGTCCGGCTGCGCTTCCTGCAACTGCAGAAGCGCTCCGCCCAAGAGTCCGGCGCGGACGGGTTCGTCGACGTCGGTGAGCTCGTCGTCGGCGACCGGCGTTGGCTGACCTGGGACGAAGCCGTGGAACGCGAGATCGTGGTCGGCCCGTGGCAGGTGCGCGAGTTGGCAGAGGGACGGGTGGAACCGGTCACTGCGCCGGCGGGCGAAGAGATCGAAGCAGTACTGGACGACTCGGGGGCCCCGGCGGGGCGCCTCGTCCGCACCCAACGAGAGGTTCGGGGCCGCCTGGAGATCGGCGTCGAGCCGATCGACGGCAGTCCCGACCTGGCCCGCATCTGCGTGCACATCGAGAACTGCACGCCTGATTCGGCCGCGACCAAGGACGCAGCGATCGCCGCCTCACTCATCGGCGCACACCTGTTGGTGTCCGTCGAGCACGGCGAATTCGCCTCGATGACCGACCCACCGGCCGATGCGACCGCCGCGGTCGGGGAGTGTCGCCAGCACCGCTGCTGGCCGGTACTGGCAGGCCCGGAAGGCGATCGTTCGGTGATGCTGGTGACCCCCATCATCCTGGGCGACCACCCGGAGATCGCCCCGCAGAGTTCCGGGTCGCTGTTCGACTCGACGGAGATAGACGAGATCCTGACGCTGCGAGTCATGACGATGACCGACGAGGAGAAGGCGGCCGCCCGGGCGACCGACCCGCGAGCGGCCGAGATCATCGACCGGTGCGACGGCCTGTCACCGGAGGAGCTGCAGCTCATGCATGGAATCCTGCGCGATCCGCATGCCATGGACACCGTCGTCGCAGAACTGAACGAGGCGATCGAACCGCACGGCTCCGACATCGATCTGAGCACCACGTTCGGGTTCGGTGCCGATGTTCCGTGGTGGGATCCCGCAGTTGACGGCAGCGTGTCGCCGAGCACCGATCACGTGGTCATCAACGGTGTTCAGGTCTCGGCCGGCAGCGTCGTGCGGATCCATCCCGGGCGCCGCGCCGACGCCCAGGACATCTTCTTCGCCGGTCAGATTGCGCGGGTGAGCGCGGTGCACTCCGACGTCGACGGCGACACCCACGTGGCGGTCGTATTGCGTGACGACCCCGCTGCGGAACTGCACGACTGGTACGGCCGCTACCTGTACTTCGCACCGGATGAACTAGAGCCGATGCCGGCAAGCCCGCCGTCGTCGTCACCCGCCCACGACCGGAAGGAGAGTGGAGCATGAGACGCGTAGGCGTCCTCGCCAGCACTGTCATGGGTGTCGTCGCCATCGGCGCACTTGCCATCGGCGTGCGCTCGATCCCCGACATCAAGCGCTATCTGAAGATGCGCTCGATGTAGCCACCACTCATGGGAGGAACCATGACCGAAGACCCAGGCGAACACCTGGACGAGGAGCCGCAGGAGGAACGCGGCGCCGCCGGCTCTCGGGACACCGGATCCGACGAACCGTCGGAGGGGCCCGGCCGCAGCAGCGGCGAGAGCGACGAGGAAGCCGACACGTCGATCGCGCCGCAACCCTCCGACCCCGACGCGCCACACCTGCAGTCGGAATAGCGAGACTGCCGATCGGAAGGAGACTGCCATGAGTGTTCCGGGCGAGAGGCCTCCCGGGAGTGCCGAACCGGAAGTTCCGCCGTACGAAGGTCGCACGTCAGGGGCCAGCGGCGAGGAGGAGACCGAGCGCGACGGCGCCCGCACCGCCGGCGCCACCGGGCCGGTGGACGACCCTGACATGAAGGCGCCCGATCCGGCCAGCACTGACCGGGGCGCTACGGCTTCTCCGAGCGACGAGCAGCCGGCTGAGCAGACGCCCGACGGCGAGCCAGGCGAAGCCTCCACCGGGCCGAGTCACCAGTCCGGCACGGGAAAGGGAGAGGAAAAGAGCGGCTCGTGACGCGCAACGTCCTGGTCGCAGGGGTCGGCAACATCTTCTTCCAGGACGACGGATTCGGTCCCGCGGTCGCGGCCGCGCTGACTTCGAGCAGCGACGTCGGCCCGCAGGTCCGCGTCGTCGACTACGGGATCCGCGGGATGCACCTGGCGTATGACCTGCTCGAGGGAGTGGATGCGCTGGTGCTCGTTGACACCGTTCCGCCGGATGCGGCCAACGGATCCGACGCCGCCCCGGGAACGGTGGTCGTGCTGGAGATCGGCCCGGATGACCTCGGCGACGGCGAATTCGACGCCCACGGGATGGCGCCCGCGGCGATGCTGTCGACGCTGGGATCGCTGGGCGGTGAGCTGCCCCCGACCTTCCTGGTGGGGTGCGTGCCGACCACCGTGGCGGAGGGGATCGGGTTGACTGGACCGGTGCAGGCCGCCGTCGCCGGCGCAGCCACGACGGCCGCGCAGCTTGCCAACCGGCTGGCCACCGACCACGCTGAGTCAACGGGTAGCCGACCCGCTCGTCACGAGGCGGAGGTCTGACATGTGCCTTGCCATCCCGGGCCAGGTCATCGAGCGGCTCGACGGCTACGGCGATCAGCTCATCCTCGCCGACGTCGTCGGCAGCCGCCGCAAGGTCAACATCGGGATGCTCGACGACGCCGATCAGGCCGCGATCATGCCGGGCGACTGGGTCGTCATCCACATGGGCTTCGCCATCGAGCGCGTCGACGCAGCCGGCGCCGAGGCGGCGATGGCCGGGTTGGAGCTGATGGGTCAACCGCGGGAGACGGAGTCCGGTCCGGCCGCGTGAGCCCACTGACGGCCGGGGCAGGATGGCGCGAGGACGACCGCTGGCGGCCGACCGCTTATCGACCGATTTCTCCGCAGGCGCTCGCTGCCGAGCTGGCCGGCCGGCTGGCGCGGGTCCGGGGCATCGTCCGGGTTGCCCTGGACGGACCACCGGCAGCCCGGCCGGATGAATTCGCCGACTCGTTGGTCGAACCCTTGCGACTGCGCGGCCGCCCCGTCGTCCTGATCCGCGCCGCGTCGTTCTGGCGGGACGCATCGCTGCGGTTGGAGTACGGCCATCAGGACGTCGAGGCATACCCGGACTGGCTCGACGCCGCCGCCCTGCGGCGCGAGGTGCTCGACCCGCTGGTCACCTCGCACAGCTACCTGCCGTCGCTGCGCGACCCGGTGACGAACCGGGCCACCCGCGACGCGGTGCGGGCCGCGGAACCGGACACCGTCGCGATCGTGAGCGGCCCGCTCCTGCTCGGCCGGGGCCTGCCGTTCGACAGCACTGTCCACTTGGCGATGTCCGCGGCGGCGCGAGCCCGGCACACCCCCGCGGAGCTGGCCTGGACGCTGCCGGCCTTCGATCGCTACGACGCGCAGACCCACCCGTTGGAGCACGCGGACGTCGTGGTGCGGCTGGAGGATCCGCGGCATCCGGCAATCAGCGACTGATCGTCAGCGGACAGGGCCGCCACGTGCCGTGTTCTCAGCTCGCCAACTTCTCGATCTCGGCGACGGCAGCGTCCGGCCCGGGCAGCCGAGCGATCTCGGTTCGCAGCCGCGTCGCCGCCTTCTGATAGGACGCCGTCCCCAGCACAGCGGCCGCCGCGCGGCTGATGTCGGCTTGCCCGGCGGTGATCGGATCGAGCACAACGCCGACACCGAGCGCGTCGCACCGGTCGGCATTGAGTGGCTGGTCGGCGCCCATCGGCAGCAAGACCAGCGGGAGCCCGCAGGCGAGGGACCCGATCACGCTGCCCGACCCGGCGTGCGACACGACCAGGTCACACCGCGGCAACAGCAACTGCTGAGGTATGTAGGTGGCGATGTGCACGTTGTCTGGTTGCTCGCCGAGCTCAGCCGGGTCGATCTCGCGGCCCACGGTCACGATGATGTTGGCGTCCAGCGCACGGAGACCGGCCAGCGCTCGGGTGAACAGATCACCGGACTCCTGATGGAAAACGGTGCCGAGGGTGAAGTACACGGTCGGCCGGCCGGTGTGCGCGTCGAGCCGCCTCGCGGCGTCACTCCAGGCCGGATCCGGCGCAGCCGTGGCGACTGCCGGGTCGAGGACCGACGGGCGGATATGCATCGCGGTAGGCGGCAGCGGATCAGCCGGCGTGCGGTAGCTCGGAGGCACCGGCACCACGGTCAGGTAGCGGTGCAGCATCGCCGCCTGCGGATCGGCGGCCAGGCCGTGCGCGGCGCGCAGCGCGTCGAGCGGCTCGGCGACCAGATCGGGACGGATCATGCCGCCCGCGGCGAGCACGACGACAGAGACATGCGGGATGCGGAGCCGCTCGGCGGCCACCGCCGCACCGAAATCGACCTCATCGCGGACGATGACGTCCGGCCGACAGTCGCCGGCCACCGTCAGCAGGCGGGCAGCGCGTTCCCGCGCGGTGCGACCGGCGAAGGTGTCACGGATGACGCGTTCCTCGACAGCTCGATCGACCGGCAGGAGAGGCCCGCGCATGGTGGGATCGGCGAGCGTGCGTCCACCGGAGTCGATGGCGGGAAAGCCGGCCGCCTCGACCGTGCCGAGCATCGCGCTCTGGCAACTGAACGCGATCTGATGACCCCGCGCCGCGGCCGCCTGAGCGATCGACAGAGTCGGCAGGAAATGCCCGTTGCCGCCGGTGAAGGTGAAGAGGAGACGCACCTGACCATGATGCCCGGCGCCTGTCGCGCTCAGGCCTCGAGGATGTCCAGCTCGAACGCGCCACCCGGTGAGGTGGCGATGGCGTCGGGGGTCGGGTCTGTCAGGATCCAGTCGACAGCGTCGACTGCCTCGGAGGTTTGTTGAATGCCCGTACCACCCCGCAATGCACGACAGCGCAAGCAGGACGCGCTGCACAGGTTGGAGCACGACGTGGACGTGTGGGTTGCTACCGCCGATAAGGGCGACAGTTCGCCCTACCTGGTGCCGCTGTCCTTCCTGTGGGACGGCGGGACGGTGCTCCTGTCGACGCCGCGGGCGAGCCGCACCGGCCAGAACCTGCATGTCATGGGTAAGGCCCGGCTCGGCATCGGCCAGACTCGGGATCTGGTCATCATCGAGGGAACGGTGGCGCAGATCGTTGCGGCAACGGAGATCTCCGGCGAGCTCGCCGAGTCGTTTGCCGCTAAGACCGGTTTCGACCCGCGTCAACAGAGCAACGCGTACGACTATTTCCGCATCCAACCGCAGCGCATCCAGGCATGGCGCGAGGCCGACGAGCTCGAAGGTCGCGTGATCATGCGCGAGGGGCAATGGGTCGTTCCCGACTGACGGCCGTCGTCGCTGAGCTGCGGGCCGCCGGGTGCGTATTCGCCGAGGACGAGGCCCGGCTGCTGATTTCCGCAGCCGCGACGTCTGCCGACCTGGCCGGCATGCTGGCCCGACGGGTCGCCGGCACGCCACTGGAGTACATCCTCGGGTGGGCCGAGTTCTGCGGGCTGCGCATCGCCGTGGATCCCACCGTTTTCGTTCCGCGGCGGCGCACCGAATTTCTCGTGCGCCAGGCGATTGCACTGGCCCCGGCGCGGGCCGTCGTCGTCGACCTGTGCTGCGGTTCGGGCGCGGTCGGCGTGGCCATCGTCGCGGGAGTGGCCGACGCCGAGCTGCATGCCGCAGATGTCGACCCTGCGGCAGTGCGCTGCGCGCGCCGCAATGTCGAGCCGGTCGGCGGACGGGTGTATCAGGGCGACCTCTACCGGCCGCTGCCCGACGCGCTGCGCGGCCGCGTCGACGTTCTCGCGGTCAACGCGCCGTACGTGCCGACCGAATCGATCGAGCTGATGCCGGCAGAGGCGCGGTTGTACGAGGCGCGGGTGGCCCTTGACGGTGGCGCGGACGGGCTCGACGTCCAGCGCCGCGTGGCCGCCGAAGCGGAGCAGTGGCTGACCCCGGGTGGTCATCTCTTGATCGAGACCAGCGAACAGCAGGCCGGGCAGACCGGGCAAGCATTCCTGGCCAGTGGACTGAGCGCTCGGGTGGCCAGCGACGAGGAGGTCGGTGCCACCGTCGTCGTCGGCACGCGACCGGTCGGCTGACTCGGCGATCACGTCAGTAGGCATGGAGCACCCTCGATCACTGCTCCGGCCTGCCCGGCAGGGCGTAGCTCAGTGCTGCCATCGCAATTGCGGCGACGGCGAGCAGCGCACACAGCATCCCGAACCAGTTCGGTCCGTCCCGAGCCTGGAGCAGGCCGAGCACACTCACGCCGAGCGAGGCGGACAGTTGCACCGCCATGAACAGCGCTGTCGTGCCCTGCGGCTGATCGACCGCCGGAAGCGTCCGGTAGATGCTGGCGAAGGCCGGTGCGGCGGTGCATCCGAAGCTCAGCCCGACGAACACCAACAGGATGAACAGAGCGCCGAGCGCGAGGCGCGCCTGGCCGAGCGCGAGTGCCGACAGCCCAGCTGCGGTTGCTATCGAGCCGGCGCGCACTAGCGGCCGTGGTCCGGTTCGGTCGCTGATCCGGCCCGCGCTGGACATGGAGACGAGGAGCCCGAGACCAAGTGCGCAGACAAGCAGTCCTCGGTCGAAACCGTGCAGGCGGTAGCGGCTCGCCCCGACGATCGGCAACGAAGTGAGCAGCGAGTACATGATCAGCCCGACCATCCCCATCACGGCGAGGGCCGCAGCAAACTCGCGGCGACGCAACAACCGCAGGTCGAGCGCCGGCGGTCCGGTGATCGTGAGGGCGTGCCACACGTAGCCGGCCAGCAACACTGCGCCGAGAGCGGCCGACAGGCCGACGAACCACCCAGAGCGGTGTTGACCGGATTGGTTGAGGGCCAGAAGCATCCCGACGTATCCGCTCGTAAGCAGCGTCAGACCACGCACGTCCGCGGTTGGCCGCGCCGCGCCGGCACGGTCCGTTCGGTCCGATGGAATGACTGCCATGGCGGCGAGAAACACCACAAGGCCCAGGGGGATGTTGATACCGAAGATCCATTGCCAGTGGCCGGTGTCGAGTAACAACGCGCCAGTCACAGGCCCCAGAACGGGAGCCACGTTGATGATCATCGACATGGTGCCGAGCACCCGCCCGACGCGGTCCTTGCTGGCGAGGCGGGCGGCCAGAGCCAAGGAGGTGGGTTCCAGCAGGCCACCGCCGAAACCCTGCAGTACCCGGAACGCGATCAGGGTCGGAGCCGACCACGCCATCGCGGCCAGACCAGATCCCAGCACGAACAGGGCCAGGCCGGTGAGGAAGACAGCGCGACCGCCGAACCGGGAGCTCGCCCAGCCGAGCAGCGGCAGCATCGTCGCGGCGGCAAGCAGGTACGCAATGGTCACCCACACCACGGTGCTGAGCGGTGCCCCGAGGTCGGCTGCCAGCGGGCCGAGCGCGACGGCCACCACCGTCCCGTCCAGCACAGCCACCAGGGCGGCGATGCCTAACACGAGGAGAGCCAGGCGGGTCCTGGCCGGGCTGGCTGGACTGCTTTCCGGTGCGGCCGTGACTGCCGTTGGCTTTACTGTCACATCGCGATACTAAACTACACGGTGTAGTTAGGGAAAGTGACGATAGACTCAGGTTATGCCAGTGACCGCGTCAGCTCGACGAGCCGTGACCCGCCGCAGCGCGCGACCGGACAAACGGCGCGTCATCCTGGACGCGGCCGCTCCGATTTTCGGCGACGAGGGGTACGAGCGCGCCAGCATCGACTCGATCGCGGCTGCGGCTGGAGTCTCGAAGCCGACCATCTACAGCTACTTCGGAGGCAAGGAACAGCTCTTCCGAGAGTCGATCGCCGATTCCGCGGTGCAGCAGAACGCTGACGCGCTGGCAGTGATCCAGCGCCTGGATGTGGCCCCAGGCCGCTGGAGGTCAAGCCTGCACGAGCTGGGGATGAAGCTGGTGGAGTGTCAGCGCAGCAGTTGCGCGATGTTCTTGCAGCGCATGATTGCCGCGGAGTCGGGGCGCGACCCGGAGATCTACCGGGTGGTCCGTTCGCGGGCCGCCGATCCAATTCTGGAGGCGCTGTCCGGGCGTCTCGCGATGCTCGGCAACGCCGGCTTCCTGCGCGTTCCGGATCCCGCGCTCGCAGCTCGTCAGTTTGTTGCCCTGATTTCCGTTGAGGTTCCGGAGTTGACTGAGCACGGGGCCAAGAAGGTATCCGATCGGGTCATCCGGACAGCGGTGCGGGCCGGGGTCGACGCCTTCCTGCGCGCTCATGAGATCGCGGACTGACCACGGAATTCGTTCACCCCTCCTCGAGAACCGAGAGGATGTTCCCCGCCGGGTCCTTGAACCACGCGATCAGCGGGCCACCCTGACGGTTGATGCCCTTCTCGTCGACGAAGTCGTAGTGCTCGAACTGCACGCCCCGGCGGGTCAGCTCGTCGACGGCGGATTCGATGTCAGCAACCGGGAAGTTGAGGATCGTGTAGGTCGCCGGCGTGTGGTCATCCTTGGGATAGATCAAGGTGTCCCGGCCACCGGCCAGATGCAGGGTCAGCATGCCGTGTTCCTCAGAGACCTCGAGGCCCAGCGTCTGCGCGTAGAACTGCTGGGCCTTCGCTATGTCGTCTGCCGAGAATCCGCTGAACGCCTTGCTGTCAGCCAACATGCTGTCTCCTCTGCTCACGGGGCGATCGCTCACTTGGATAGACCGTCCTCACTGATGGAACTCATCGGTCCCGGACCAGAACCCGCCGAGCAAACCAGCGGAGTGGCTGACCTGGACGGTATGCGTGACCCAGTTGCCCGCGACTTCTTGGTGCAGCAGGAACGCGGTCGGCTCTTCCACATATCCGGTCGTGCGATCGGGGTCCAGGCGCAGCTCGCTCTGCCGGTAGGTACTCGGCGCCACCGACAGGATGGTGCCGGCAAAGGGTGCGGTGATCGGGCGGTGCACATGACCGGCCAGCACGCGCACCACGTTCGGGTGCCGCGCCACGACCTCGCCCAGTGCCGCTCCGTCGATCAGCCCCATCGAGTCCGCGAACGGGATGCCGATGGGGGTGGGCGGATGGTGCAAGCAGACGAACACCGGGCGCGCTGCGCGTCGGGTCAGCTCCTCGTCGAGCCACTGCAACTGCTCCGCACCGAGCCGGCCGGCGGCCTTCGCGGGCTGGCTGGAATCGAGCACGATGATGGTCGCGCCGGGGTAGTCGATCGCAAAGTGAGCCGCATTCCCGCCGCCGAGGAAGGCGCTCCCGGCGAACTCCTCGACCAGCGCCGCAGGCGAGTCATGGTTACCGGGGACCAGGTGAACCGGTATCGGGAATCGCCCGACGATCGCGCGCAGTGCCGCGTACTCCGCGGGCTGGCCGAGGTCGGCGAGATCACCGGTGATGACGAGACAGTCCGGCCGCAGGTCGAGAGCCAGCGCGCGGCCCAGCGCTCGATGCAGTCCGGCAGCGGGGCCACCGCCGAGGGGCCCGCCGGTCAGGTGCGGATCGCTCAGCTGGGCGATGATCATGGCAACTCCCTTAGCGCGGTATCGAATCGCGCGCCTAGATCGGCGAGCCTTTCCACCGGCTCGTTGGCGAAGACCAGGCGCAGGTACTGATCCCCGCTCGGACCCCATCCGGTCATCGGCGTCGCCGCTACCTGCGAGCGATCGAACAGCCGTTGCGAGGCATCCGCGGGCGCGATCCCCATGCTCGCCGTGTCGACCAGGAGTGACCAGCCGCCGTCCGGACGCACACAGGGGTATCCACCGAGCTGATCCAACATGACCTCGGCGCGTTCCTGCCACACGCGCGTCGCGGCGGCGACGTCCGCGTCCGCGCCGGGATCGCTCAGCGCCGAGGCGACCGCGCTCTGGGCAATGCCTACCTGGCAGACGACGTTGGCCATGCCCACCAGCGTCACGTCGCGCATGATCGGTGCCGGGCCGACGACCCAGCCGACCCGCCAGCCGATCATCCGCAATTCTTTGGAGGCAGACCCGATCGTGATGGTGCGCTCGGCCAGCCCGGGATGCGCGCCCGGATGCGAGACCGGCTTGCCGTCGAACCGGATACGTTCCATGGCCGCGTCGTAGATCACCCAGGCGCCGTGCCGCTCGACCGGTCCGGCGATCGCGTCCAGATGCTCGGGGCCCAATACGGCGCCGGTCGGCATGGCCGGGCTCATCAGCAGAACTGCTGCGGTAGCCGGGCCGATCGCAGCGGCGAGTTCGGCCGGATCTGTTGCCCAGCCATGCTCGCCCGGTACGCACCGGACGTGCCGCGGGACGCCGCCGGCCAACCGGATCCGATTGACCAATCCGGCGTAGATCGGGTCGCAGAGCACCACTTCCTGGCCCGGTTCGACGGTGGCCAGCAGCACATTCAGGATTCCGTTCAGCCCGCCGGCCGAGATGGCGCACTGCGCGCCGGGGTCGTACGAGCGCCCGGTCATCGCGCCGACGTGAGCGACGACCGCCTCACGCAACGCCAGCTGACCCTGGAACGGCAGGTAGCTGTTCGCAGCGTCATCGTCGATCGCGTCGTGGGTGACGAGTCGAGCGGCGGCCGGCGGCGGCAGATCGGTGTCCAGGTTCTCCAAGCGCAGGAACCGTGGATCGTTCTGCGCATCGGCCGCGTCGCCGACCTTGTCCACACCGATCCCGGGGATGTGCTGCAACCGCGTCACGGACATGGACGCCGCCCTACCTGGTGCGTCCGTCGATCCGCTCGCGCAGCAGATCGGCGTGCCCGAGATGCTGCGCGTACTCGGAGATCATGTGCACATAGACCAATCGCAGCGACATCTCGTCGCCGCGGTGCTCGATCGTGTCGTCGAAGGAGGTATCCGCCACGGCTGCGTCGGCCAGTCGGCACTCTTCGACGTAGCGAGCGAAGTCCTCCTCGGCGCGGGCCGGATCCAGGTCTTCGAAGTCGGCATCCTTACCGAGCGCCGGGTCGTACATGGGCTCGGCCGAGCCGCCGCCGAATCGCTGCCGGAACCAGGTCCGTTCCACCTTCGCCATATGGCGGATCAGTCCCAGCAGGGTCAGATTGGACGGCGGCACCGACGCCTCGGCCAGTTGCACGCCGGTCAACCCGGCGCACTTGTTCAGCAAGGCGGATCGTTGCCACGCGAGGTAACCCTCGAGGATCGGTCGGTCGGCACCGACCAGTGGGCCGTCGACTTCGGGTACTTCGGGCGCGGTCCAGGTCATCGACCCATTGTGACGGAGACCGTGGTACGGATTGATCGCCGGCTCGAACTGGTGGTCGGCGATTGTCGTCGTGGTTGGGTTTACTAGGGGCAGCGACGGGGTGCGTGTTCGTGGGTTGCGTTGTCGGGTTGCTGTTCCAGCTCGGTTGCGTCTACTACGGCAGCGACGGATGCGTGGGCTTCGTGGTTTTCGTTGTCGGGTGCGGTTCTCGCTTCGGTCCGGCGGGTTCGTTTTTGCGGCTCCGCTGGTGGCGTTTGCCTTATCCGATAAGGGAAATCTCTTCGAAATTGGGTCTGTGGATAGCCCGAAAATGTCGGTGCCTCGACCTAGAATTGGGTCATGCACGACGGGGAAAAGCACGAGTGGCGAGGGGTATGTGCCGTCGCCGGTGGATGTGCTGACCCTGCCCGACGACTCAGTCGCCGCCCTGGCCGAGCTGGCGCCGAGCCCGGATTCGGTGCACGCTGCCCAGTTCGCCGAAGCTGTCGAGTCTGTCGGAGATCGGTCGGGTCGATCTGCTGGTGGTGTTGCGTCGGCAGGCCGGGTTCGACGCCGCCCGGCAGATCGAACTACTCGCAGCCATCTCGCAAGATGATCCGAGCAATGAGAAGTGGTCGGTCCAGGAGATCGCCGCAGTGCTGCGCATCGCCCCGGCCACCGCCGCCACCCACGTGCACCGCGCGGAGCTGCTCACCACCACGCTGCGGAAGACGTTGGCCGCGTTGCGGGCCGGGGACATCACGGCGCGGCACGCCGAGCTACTCGCCTCCGCCGTCCTGCACCTCGATCCCGACGTGGCCCGCGCGGTGGAAGAACGCGTCCTGGACCGGGCGTGGGAGCAGACGGTCAGCCAGTTCCGCGCCTCGGTGACGCGGGCTGTCCTGCTGCTGGACCCGAAGGGTGAGCAGGAGCGGCATGCCGACGCGGTGGAGCAGCGGCGGGTGGTGCTCACCCCCGACCTGCACGGCATGGCGCAGCTGTGGGCGTACCTGCCCGGCCGACGGGGCGGCCACGGTGCTGACCGCGATCGACGCCATCGCCTGCAGAGACGATCTTCGGCAACGGCGGTGACAGTCGGTCGGCGGATCAGCGTCGGGCGGATGCGTTGGTCACCCTGGCCGACTCCGCCCTGGCCGACCCGGCCCTGACGCGTCGGCATGGGGCGCGGCCGGCGGTGCAACTCACCGTCGCCGCATCGACCTTGTTGGGGTTGGATGAGCAGCCGGCTGAGTTGGCCGGGTACGGCCCGATCCCCGCCGCGATGGCCCGACGCATCGCGAAAGACGACACCGGCACGTGGCGGCGGTTGCTCACCGACGACCACGGCCGGCTCCTCGACTACGGCAGCAAGACGTATCGGCCGCCGGCCCGGTTGGCGGCGTTCATCATCGCCCGCGACCAAACCTGCACCTTCACCTCCTGCACCCGCCCCGCGGTCGACCTGCGACCTGGACCATCTGACTGCCGCGAAAGAGGGCGGAGCCGACGTGTGCCGGGGAACCTGCACCCGCTGTGCCGGCGGCATCACCGCTGCAAACACCTCGCGCACTGGCAACCGCAACGCCAACCCGACGGATCGACGGTGTGGACCAGCCCCACCGGCCACACCTACCGCACCAAACCAAGGCCGCTACCCACCACGGTCGAACCCGAGGCAAGATCGCCCGCGGCACCGACCAATGCATCGACCGACGACCCGGACCCGCCACCGTTCTGATCCGCACCCGGCAGTGCCGTCCGTCCATCGAACGAGTTAAGTCCCAGCCGCACGTCTCTGCTGCCTGCCTCTACGCTGCCGGATGTGAATTCACCCGCCTCGCCCGCTGAGCTGCTGGCCGCCTACGACACGCAACTGCGCGGTTCCGCGGAGGCACAGTCAGGCGCTCGCTCCGACACGGACGGTCCGCTGGTACGGATCTACTATCCGGCCCAGGGCTTCGTGTCGTATCGCAGCTTGGACGGATACGCCGGCGACGAGCTCGACGCGTTGATCGCTCGGCAGGTGGAGCACTTTGCTCGGCTGAACAGTTCTTTCGAATGGAAGACCCGTAGTCACGATCTGCCCGCTGACCTGCCCGACCGCTTGCTGGCCGCCGGATTCGTGGCCGAGCCACGAGAGACGGTGCTTGTCGGTGTAGCCGCGGCACTCGCGTCGGAACCGGTGCTGCCGCCCGGCATCACGCTGCGCGCGGTCACCGCCGAGCAGGATCTGCATCGCATCGCAGCACTCAACTCCGAGGTGTGGGGGGACGAGCACGGTTGGCTCGCCGACGACCTCCGCAACCGGATCGCCACCGCACCGGACCTCATCGATGTGCTCGTCGCCGAACGCGGCGACGACATCGTCTCTGCCGCCTGGCTGGTGTTCAAGCCAGATACCGAGTTCGCCGGAATGTGGGGGGGCGCCACGCTGGCAGAGTGGCGCGGGCGGGGCATCTACCGGGCGCTCGTGGCACGACGCGCGCAGCTGGCCGCAGCGCGCGGTGTCCACTACCTGCAGGTCGATGCCTCCGACGACAGCCGGCCCATTCTCGAGCGGCTCGGGTTCGTCCGGATCACCACCACCACGCCCTACGTCTGGACACCTACCGAGAGCGTTGGTGACGCTAGGGTCGGCTGACCATGGTGGTGCCGGCCGACGACCCGTTCATCCGGGTACGTGCGGCTCGCGAGCACAACCTGCGCAATGTGTCATTCGCTGCGCCGCGGGACTCGCTGGTCATGTTCACCGGCGTCTCCGGCTCGGGCAAGTCGTCGCTGGCGTTCGGCACGATCTACGCCGAGGCGCAGCGGCGGTACCTGGAATCGGTGGCGCCCTACGCCCGTCGATTGATCGAGCAGGCCGGTGCACCGCGCGTCGAGGCGGTGGACGGCCTGCCCCCGGCGATCGCCTTGCAGCAGCGCCGCGGTGGTGGCGGCGCGCGGTCGTCGGTAGGCACGATCACGAACCTGTCGAACTCGCTTCGCATGTTGTTCTCCCGGGCCGGCACGTATCCACCGGGCACGCAGCACCGGCTCGACTCGGACTCGTTCTCGCCGAACACCGTCGTCGGGGCATGCCCGAACTGCCACGGGCTGGGTCGGGTGCACACCGTGAGCGAGCAGAGTCTGGTTCCGGACCCGACTCTGACGATCCGGGAGAAGGCCATCGCCGCGTGGCCCGGCGCGTGGCAGGGCAAGAACTACCGGGACATCCTCGGTGAACTCGGCTACGACCTGGACGTACCGTTCGGTGACCTGCCCGCCGAGCAACGGGACTGGATCCTGTTCACCGACGAGCAGCCCGAGGTCACCGTGCATCCGGTACGTGGGCCGGGCCAGATCCAGCGTGACTATCAGGGCATCTACATGAGCGCGCGGCGTTATGTGTTGCACACCTACGCAGCCACGCAAAGCGCCGCCCTCCGCAAGCGGGTGGCCCAGTTCCTGACCAGCTCGCCCTGTCCGGTGTGCCACGGTAAGCGGCTCCGTACGGAGTCGATCGCGGTGACCTTCGCCGGACGGGACATCACCACCATGGCCGGGCTGGCGTTGACCGAGCTGATCGACGTGCTGAGCCCGAGCGCGTCGCTCACCGGCGCTACTGCGGCGTACGCGGCCGCGGGCTCGGGGGAGATGACCGAAGCCGCCGTGACACTGGCTCGCGATGTGTGCGCCCGCGCGGCGTCGTTGGTCGAGCTCGGTCTCGGCTATCTCAGCTGCGACCGGCCGACACCCACGCTTTCCCCCGGCGAGATGCAGCGGTTGCGTTTGGGCACCGTACTTCGCTCCGGGCTGTTTGGCGTGCTCTACGTCCTGGACGAGCCGTCCGCGGGGCTGCATCCGGCCGACATGGTCTCGCTGTTCGACTCGCTGACCAGGCTCCGGCAGGCCGGGAATTCCGTGTTCGTGGTGGAGCATGATCTGGACCTGGTGCGGCGCGCCGACTGGGTCGTCGATGTCGGACCCGGTGCCGGGGAACTCGGTGGCGAAGTGCTCTACAGCGGCCCGCTGGACGGCCTGGCGAACATCGACCGATCGATCACCCGCCAGTATCTGTTCGCACCGGCCGACCGAACAGCGCGGCCGGCTCGTGAGCCGTCCGGATGGGTGCAGCTGCGCGACGTCAGCCGCCACAACATCGCCGGACTGTCGGCGCGTTTCCCGCTCGGCCTGCTGACCGCGGTCACCGGCGTCTCCGGCTCGGGGAAGTCCACGTTGGTCAGCCAGGTGCTCGCGGAGGTCGTGCGCGAGCACCTGCACCTGACCGACGTGCAACCGGACGACGACGATGCGGGTGCCGACGACGACAGCGTGAGCGATGTCGAAACCCCGGCGGACGTCGTCGCCGAGGGGCTGGAGCAGATTGATCGGTTGGTGCAGGTGGATCAGAAGCCGATCGGACGCACCCCGCGATCGAATCTGGCGACCTACACCGGGATGTTCGACTCGGTCCGCAAGGTGTTCGCAGCCACTCCGCTGGCCCGGGAGCGAGGCTATGACGTCGGACGCTTCTCCTTCAACGTCAGCGGCGGCCGCTGCGAAACCTGTCAGGGCGAAGGCTTCGTCTCGGTCGAGCTGATGTTCCTCCCGGGAACCTATGCGCCGTGCCCGACGTGTCACGGCGCGCGCTACAACCCGGAGACCCTCGAGGTTCGCTACCGCGGCCGCAGCATTGCCGAGGTCCTCGGGCTGACCGTGCGCGAGGCACGCGAGTTCCTTGCCGATGTGCCGGCAGCGGCCCGCAGCCTCCGCACGCTGGACGAGATCGGCCTCGGCTACCTACGCCTCGGTCAGCCGGCCACCGAGCTGTCCGGCGGCGAGGCGCAACGGATCAAGCTCGCTACCGAACTGCAGCGCCGCCAGCGCGGACACACCCTCTACCTACTGGACGAACCCACCACAGGCCTGCATCCGGACGACGTGCAGACTCTCCTGCGCCAGTTGCACGCGCTGATCGCTGCCGGGAACACGGTGATCGTCGTCGAGCACGATCTGAGCGTGATTGCCGACGCAGACTGGCTCATCGACATGGGCCCGGGCGGCGGATCCTCGGGCGGGACGATCGTCACTGTCGGCACCCCGGCCGACGTCGCCGCGGCGGGTGAAGGCGCCACTGCGCCGTTCCTGGCCGACCGCCTCGGCGCGCGCTGAACTCACCCGTCGATGGTCAGCTCGACCTCGTGCATCGTCTCCACCGCGCGGAAGCCGAAGCGTTGGTTGATCGAGCGCATCGCATCGTTCACCTCGGCGGTCCAGGTGTGCACATGCCGGGTCTGCGGT
Source organism: uncultured Actinomycetota bacterium (assembly GCA_963703085.1). Taxonomy (GTDB): domain Bacteria; phylum Actinomycetota; class Actinomycetes; order Mycobacteriales; family Jatrophihabitantaceae; genus DATAEG01. The sequence continues at coordinate 1,926,233 of OY969789.1, forward strand.
TGACGCGAGGCGAGCGCGCGAAGGTTCGCTGCCTTCGCCAGGAGGCCGAGGCGATGACCACGATGGGCGCGCAACACAAAGGTGTCTTCCTGGAACACGTCCGCACTGCCGGGTTCGGCGACGAGCATCGCGGTGTATGCGGCCGGTGCACCACCAGGGTCGACGACCAGGGTCGTCACCGGCCCGAAGCCCTGCTCGATCATGCGCTGCTCGCTGGCCCGGAGTTTCGACGCGTCGTAGGTGATCGGCGCTCGGCTCAGCGTGCCCGACGGCACATCGCGCTCCATCAGCGTGTGCATCAAGGCGAACGGCTCAAGCCATTCCTCCGGGGTTCGCCCGGCCCACGACACCGTTCGATAGCCCTCACTGCGCTCCCGCGCCGAGCGCTCGAGTTCGTCCAGTCGCTGCGCGGCAACGGGCAAGTCGAGCAGGAGCCGTTGCTCGACGTGCTCGCTCGCGAAGCCGCGGCGCTGTGCGAAGCGGCCGCCCGTACTCGTTTCCAGTGTCCGGTCAGGTGGGACGTTCACCTCGGCACTGATGACGGTCCGCGATTCCTGTCGGGCGATCGCGAGCCCGTGGTCGTACAGCGCAGCACCCACACCTTGACGACGGTGCTCCGGTGGCACCGCGACGTCGATCTCGGCGTGACTGGTGTTCTCCTGGCGAGGCATGCCGAGTGTCACCGTGCCGAGACACTCCCCATCATCCCAGGCACCGAACGCGCGCCGGTCGTTGATCAGGTTCGAGTCGTTCGTGCGCATCGAGGTGAGCAACGCTTGGGCACCGATGATGACCGGCGCGGTTCGCTGCGCCGCGGCACCGGCATACATCGCCGCATACCAGGCCGAGCACGCCGAGGCATCGTTCAGGTCGAGTGGGCGGATCTCCACGAGCGCCAACCCTGCCTTCGGCGGTGGCGACCGAGCAACTGGATTCGCTCAGCGGGTGCGCGGGAAGCCCAGGTCGACGATGGACGTGGCCGGGTCCGGCCACCGTGAGGTGACGACCTTGCCGCGGGTGTAGAAGTTGACGCCTTCCGGACCGTACATGTGCGTGTCGCCGAACAGCGAGTCCTTCCATCCGCCGAAGGAGTAGTACGCGACCGGGACAGGGATCGGCACGTTGATCCCGACCATTCCCACCTGCACCTCGTACTGGAACCGCCGCGCCGCACCGCCGTCCCGGGTGAAGATCGCGGTGCCGTTGGCGTACTGGTTCGCGTTGACGAGATCGAGGGCCTCCTCGTACGTCTCGGCGCGGACGACACACAGCACCGGGCCGAAGATCTCGTCGGTGTAGACGCTCATCTCCGGGGTGACGTGATCCAGCAGAGTGGCACCGAGGAAGAACCCGTCCTGCGGCAGATCAGCGTCCCGCCCGTCCACCACCACCTGCGCTCCGGAGGATTCTCCGGCCGCGACGTAGCCGAGCACCTTGTCGCGATGCTCTGCGGTGATCAACGGACCCATGTCGGTGCCGGCGGCGGCTCCGTTGCCGATCGTCAGCTTGGGCAGTCGCAGCGCGATGGCATCGACGAGCCGGTCGCCGATGTCGCCGACCGCAACGGCTACGGACACCGCCATGCAGCGCTCGCCGGCAGCACCGTAGGCGGCGGAGACTGCAGCGTCAGCAGCCATGTCGACGTCAGCGTCGGGCAGCACCAGCATGTGATTCTTCGCCCCGCCGAGTGCCTGCACCCGCTTACCGTGTGAGGTTCCGGTCTCGTAGATGTAGCGCGCGATCGGCGTCGAACCGACGAAGCTCACCGCGGCCACATCGGGATGGGTGAGCAAGGTGTCGACGGCCAGCTTGTCACCCTGCACGACGGTGAACACCCCGTCCGGCAGGCCGGCCTGCTGCCACAGCTCGGCGAGGAACAGCGACGCGGACGGATCCTTCTCGCTCGGCTTCAATATGAAGGCGTTGCCGCAGGCGATGGCGTTGGCGCACATCCACAACGGGACCATCACCGGGAAGTTGAACGGGGTGATGCCCGCGACGACCCCGAGCGGCTGACGGATCGAGTAGACATCGACACCGCTCGTCGCCTGCTCGGAGAAGCCGCCTTTGAGCAGCTGCGGGATGCCGGTGGCGAACTCGACGTTCTCCAGACCACGGGCGATCTCCCCGCCGGCGTCGGCGAGCACCTTGCCGTGCTCGGCCGTGACGATGGCGGCGAGTTCGTCGCTGCGCTCGTGCAGCAGGTCGCGGAACGCGAAGAGCACAGCCGATCGCTTCGAAAGGGATGCATGCCGCCAGTCGCGAGCCGCCCGAGAGGCGACGGCGATCGCAGCGCCGACCTCCTCCGCAGTGGCCAGATCGACTTCACCGCTCTGCTCACCGGATGCCGGGTCGTAGACCGGCGAGGTCCGCCCGGAGGTTCCAGGGACGATCGTGCCGTCGATCCAGTGTGAGATGCGCTTCGCCATACTCCGAGCCTACGACATGCCTGATGAGCATACAAAGCTCGAATTGCTACAGTACAAATGTGCTGGAGCAGCTGAAGAAGCGTCTCACCGAGAGCAGCAGCCGTGGTCTGGCCAATGCGGTGAGCGCAGCGATCAGCGACGGCGTCATCGCAGACGGAGACCGGCTGCCGCCCATTCGCACAGTCGCCGAAGGTTTGCGGCTGTCCCCGACCACGGTGAGCGCGGCGTGGGCGCTGCTGGCCCGGGCCGGGACCATTCGTACCGACGGCCGGCGCGGCACCACGGTGCGCCGTCGGCCCGCCGTCGGGCCCGGGCGATATCGCCGCGCACTCGACAGCCCGGTCTCCTTCGCGGTCGACCTGTCCACCGGTATGCCGGACCCGGCGTTGCTGCCTGACCTGTCACCGAGCCTGCACCGACTGCGCGGCAACACCGAACCGAGCAGCTACCTCGACACACCCGTCCTGCCGGCCCTCGAAAGCGAGCTGCGCGCCGACTGGCCGTATGCGCCGGCCCGAATGACGATCGTGGACGGCGCGATGGACGCACTCGACCAGATCAGTTCCGCGCTGGTGCAGTTCGGTGACAAGGTCGTCGTCGAGAATCCGTGTTTCCCGCCGCTGCTCGACCTGCTCGAGGCGATCGGTGCCGACACGATCGGCGTGGAGGTCGATGCCGAAGGGCTGGACACCGCCGGGCTGGAGATCGCGCTGGACGCCGGCGCCGGCGTGGTGTTTCTGCAGCCGCGAGCGCAGAATCCCACGGGCGTCTCGATGTCGCGGCGCCGTGCGCAGCAGCTCGCCGCGCTGGTCGCACGGGCCGATGCCATCGCGGTGGAGGACGACTCGGCGGGCGGCGTGGCCGCCAGCCCGGCGATCAGCCTCGGCACCTGGATACCGGAGCGGACGTTGCACGTGCGCAGCTTCTCCAAGTCCCACGGTCCCGACCTGCGGCTGGCCGCGCTGAGCGGACCGGTCGAGCTGGTCGACGTGATCACCGAACGTCGCTACCTGGGGCAGGGCTGGACGAGTCGGCTGCTGCAGGCGATCCTGGCCGATCTGCTCACCAGTCCACGATCGATCCAGCAGGTGCACCGGGCGAGGCAGCTGTACGCAGCGCGGCGCCGGGCGGTGGTGAGCGAACTACAGCACCACGGCGTCGCTGCGCACGCCGGTGATGGCCTCAACATCTGGTTACCGGTGCGTGACGAGGCAGCGGCGCTGGTGCGGCTGGCCAGCCGTGGCATCGGCGCCGCGGCCGGCAACCCGTTCGCCGTGTCCAGGGAAGCGCAGCCTCATCTGCGCGTGACGGTAGGTCTGGTGCAAACGGACCATGCAGGCATCGCGGCTGAACTCGCGGAGGCCGCCGGTGTCGGCGCATGGAGCAGTCCGCGATGATCAGCAGTACCAACGAGAGGGAGACATGACCAGACTGCACGACGCGTCCCGGCGCGGCTTCGCCTCCGACAACCAGGCCGGCGTCCATCCGGAGCTGCTCGAGGCGATAGCCGAAGCGAACGGTGGACACCAGCCTTCTTACGGTGCCGACGCGTACACCGAGCACCTGCAAGAGGTGATCGGTACCCACTTCGGCGCCGGTGCCATTGCCTTCCCGGTGTTCAACGGCACCGGCGCGAATGTGCTCGCGCTGCAGGCGGTATCGCCGCGCTGGGGGGCGGTGATCTGCGCCGAGACCTCGCACGTCAACGTCGATGAGACTGCGGCGCCGGAGAGTGTCGCCGGTCTCAAGGTGTTCGCGGTGCCCACCGACGACGGCAAGCTCACGGTGGAGCTCATCGATCGGTATCCCTGGGCCTGGGGCGACGAGCACCGCGCGCAACCCGCAGTGGTCTCCGTCGCCCAGGCCACCGAGGTAGGCACCGTCTATACCCCGGACGAGATCAGGACGATCGCTGACTTCGTGCACGACAAGGGCATGGTGCTGCACGTGGACGGCTCCCGCCTGGCCAACGCCGCCGCGCATCTGGAGGTCGACTTCGCCGCGTTCACCAGCGACGTCGGCGTGGACATCATTTCGCTCGGCGGCGCGAAGAACGGCCTGCTCTACGGCGAGGCCATCGTGGTACCGCGACCGGCGCAGCACGCTGCGGTCGCTGCCAGCCTGCCCTTCCTGCGCAAGCTCGACCTGCAGCTGGCGTCGAAGATGCGGTTCCTCTCCGCGCAGTTCATCGCCTTGTTGGAGGGCGATCTGTGGCTGCGTTCGGCGCGGCATGCCAATGCCATGGCCGCGCGGCTGGCCGAGCAGATCAGTGGGATCGACGGCGTGCGCATCACCCAGCCGGTGCAGTCCAACGGGGTGTTCGCGGCGTTGCCGCCCGAGGTGGCCGGGCAGCTACGCGAGTCCTTCGCCTTTTACGACTGGGACACCCGCACCGCCGAGGTGCGCTGGATGTGCGCGTTCGACACGACCGAGGAGGACGTCGATCGGTTCGCCGCAGAAGTGAAGCGGCTGCTCGCTCCCTCGGGAAACTGACGCCATCTCGGCACCATGACCCGTTGCTACCTTCGAAGCGTGGATACCGGCGCGCGGTTCCGGGCCCGTGACTCGATCCTGGTGACGTACCTGTTCACCGCAACCATGCTGGGCACCACCCTGCCGACGCCGCTGTACTCCATCTACGCAGCGCACCTGTCCCTCTCGCCGACGATGATCACAGTGATCTTCGCGTGCTACGCGGCCGGCGTGCTCGGCACCCTCCAGTTGTTCGGCCGCCTGTCCGACCACGTCGGCCGTCGGGCGGTCGTGATCGCCGCTGTCGTGGCATCCGCGGTGAGTGCAGTGCTGTTCATGACGACGGAGAACCTGCCGGCGCTGCTCGCCGGCCGGCTCATCTCGGGGATCTCGGCCGGACTGATCACCGGCGCGGCGACCGCCTATCTCGCCGAACTTGAAGACGGCCGGGCGGGTCCCAGTCGAGCGGCGGTGCTCTCCACGACGGCCAACATGGGTGGTCTGGCATTGGGACCGCTGCTCGCCGGCGTTCTCGCCGGGCACTTCGCGCATCCGACGGTGGTGCCGTTCGCCGCGGACCTCGTACTGCTCGCACCGGTCTTGCTGGTGCCGCTGCTGGGGCTGCCCGAGTCCGTCACAGACCGGGATGGTTGGCGCAAGGGTGTCGCGTTGCAGCGGATCGGGGTGCCGCGACAGATTCGGGTGCCGTTCCTGGCCGCCGCGATCGCCACGCTCGCCGGGTTCGCGTTGTTGGGCTTCACCAACGCACTGGCAGGTCAGGTTCTTTCCGAGGGACTCGGCAACCGCAGTCGCCAGACCGCCGGCGTGATTGCCTTCTTGGTGTTCGCGGCGGCATGCGGTGCGCAGTTGGTGGTCGGAACGATCTCCGGTCAAGCGGCGGAGCTGGTCGGTCTGACGCTCTTGCCCGTTGGCTCGGTGATCCTCGTTGCGGCAGTGTTCGCGGCATCGATGTGGCTGCTGGTGCTGGGTGTGGTCGTCGGCGGATTCGGTGCGGGTCTCGCCTTCCGAGCCGCGCTTGCCGCTGTCACCGACATGGCGCCGCCGCAGCGGCGCGGTGAAGTCATCTCCACGTTCTTTCTTGCCGCTTACGTTGGCATCGCCGTGCCGGTCGTTGCGGCCGGGGTGCTGGTCACTACCACGACCCTGCGGGTCGCGACGACTGCACTCGCGGTGTTCATCGTTGTCTTGGTGTGCGCGGCGGGCGCGACGATTGTTGCCAACCGGCGCGAGGTGGCCCAGGGCGTGCGGTGAGCGTGCCCGGTCAGTCGGGCTGCGCGACGATGAGTCGCAGCGACCCGTCGTACTCCGGTTGGCTGCGCAACGCGCCGTAGCGCCGATCCCACTCACCGGAGTCCAGATCGGCCCGCAGCCGCGCGACGGCACGCTCGACGACGTCCGGCTCGACGAAACCCCAGGCAGACTGCGACCGCCGGACCGCAGGGTCGAGGAATCCTTCCGGGCGCGCGTAGTAGGCCTCGAAGAAACCGTCGACACAGTCGATCGGCACCGGGATGCTCGTCACCGTGCTGGTGCCGCCGAGCACTCCGCGGACGTGCGCGATGTCCGGGAAGCGACGCTGCTCGTTGGCGATCAGTTCGGGTGCGTAGTCGGCCAGCCAGAACCGGTCGATGGCTGCCCCATCGATGACCAGGAGGACGACCGGCCCGCGGCTCACCCGACGCAGCTCGCGCAGCCCGCGGTCCAGGTCGGGCCATTGGTGGATGGTGATGGTGGCCATCGCCGCGTCGAAGCTGTTGTCGGCGAAGGGCAGATCTTCGGCGACCGCGTCGATCGCGGCGGACAGGTGCGCGGGTCGCTGCGCTCGCATCGACTCGGAGGGCTCCACCGCCGTGACCTCGCGGTCGTCCGGTTCGTATGAGCCGGCACCCGCGCCGACGTTCAGCACGGTGCGTGCTGAGCCCAGCGCAGCGTGCACGCGTGCTGCGATGCGCGGATCGGTCCTTCGCTGCACGACGTAGCCGCTGCCGCCCGTTTCGTAGTCGTAGTCGCCGGCGATCCGGGTGGGCATGTGGGGCAGCTCCTCTGTCTACGGACGGTGCGTGGCCGCGCTGAATCAGCGCCCGCAGCTCCTCCAGCATCCTGGACGACGCAAACGGTTGCTCATCGGGCGCCCCGTTTCGCGCAGCGCATAGGGTGCGTAGTCGTGGACCCCGTGGACCCGCAAGCGATCGGGCCGGTTACGGCCGATGACGTGGACACCGTGGCGCAGGACGCGATTGCGGCGCTGTGGACCGTTGCCGAGCAGGACTGGCACGTGCCCGCGGGCGAACTCGACTGGGATTGCTGGGAGACCCTCGAGCACGCCGCAGACGATTTGTTCGCCTACGCCGGCCAACTGCTGCCGCATACACCGCCGGCCACCGCGGACGTGCCGTTCGTGCTCCGTCAGCAACGCGCGGGCGGCCCGCGGTCGACCATCTTCGCTCAACCGGAAGGCGGCAATGCCGGGCTGATCCAGGTGTTCGAGACCTGCGGCGGGTTTCTGTCCGCCGCGGTACGGACCGCAGCACCGCAGACTTTGGCACACCACATCTTCGGCGCGGCCGACCCGGCGGGCTTCGCCGCGATGGGTGTGATCGAGGTGCTGGTGCACCTTCACGACATTGCGGGGGGACTCGGCTTCGCTTGGTTGCCCGATGAAGGCGTGTGTCAGCGGGCGCTGGCGCGGCTGTTCCCGGACGCGCCCACCGAGGTGGCCCCGTGGCAGGCGCTGCTCTGGTCCACCGGCCGCACCGCGCTGCCGAACCGGCCCCGACTGACCCGGTGGCGCTGGTACAGCGCACCAGCGCCGTCCTAAGCGCCGCTGGTCTTGAGCCGGCTACCGTTCAGATCATGAACGATTGAGGTTTGGTACGGTGTGGTCATGGCTAACGTCAGTGCCAGCCGCGGCGGAATCGCGTTCTTGCTCGCTCAGCTCGGTCACCACGCGGCAGAGCGTTTCGCGGAACGCATCGCCGTCCTCGACCTGACCCCACCGCAGGCCGGCATCCTGCGTGCCATCGCTGCCGAGCCGGGCCGTAGCCAGCAGGCGCTGAGCGTGCAGCTCGGCCTGCTGCCCAGCCGGGTGGTCGCGTTCGTCGACGAGCTGGAGCAGCGCGGTTGCGTCGAGCGCCGACGTCACCCGACGGACCGCCGGCTGCATGCACTGCATCTCACCGCCGCCGGCCAGGCACTGATGAAGGAGATCGGCAAGGTTGCCCGGCAGCACGACCAAGAGATCACCGCCGGCTTGGACGACGACGACCGCGCCACCCTGTTGGAGTTGCTGGCGCGCCTTGCCAGCGAGCACGAGCTGGCCCCCGGCGTGCACCCGGGTTACCGCGCGATCGGAAGGCCTGGCAAGCAGGCTGAGGCAGACGCTGGCTGACGCAACAGACGCAGCCTGGTCTGGTTGCTGCGCGCACCGCCCGGGCGGGCGCCGGTCAGGACAGCTAGCCGCTGCGCTGCTCCTCGAGCACCCGGGTCATCGTGGTGACGACCTCATCGCCCAACCTCTCGAACTCGCTGCGTAGGAACGGTCCGGCCAGCTTCGCCAGGCCGTGGAACTCGATGCTCGCCGTGTAGGTGATCGTGGTGCGATCCCCCTCGGCGGCGAAGGAGAGATCATCGGTTGAGGTGGCGGTCTTGTTCGTCCCGCGGAAGGTGAGGTGATCCGCGGTCAGGCGGACCAGCTCGTAGTCCAGTTCGGTCTCCCGCCCGCGGAACTCCGATACGTTGTGCCAGCTGGATCCGGTGACCACCGGGCCGCCGTCCTTGCGCCGACAGGATTTCGTCCCGGGATCCCAGGCCTCAGCATGGGCGAAGTCCTTCAGATAGTCGACCACCTCCTCCAGCGGCGCCGCCACGGTGAATGTGCGCTGTACCTGCACCATCGGGTCCCCTCCCGTCGCAGAACTCGTTCTGAACCTGGATGCGCTGCGCTCAGCGAGCCTGACCGTCGTACCAGTCCAGCACCCGAAGGGCGCGCAGCGTGTTCCACCGGCTGGGCTGCCCATCGCCGTCTTCCATCGTGATGTGCACCGCGCCGGGATGAGTGTTCTCCAGCAGCCAGGTGCCGTCCGGCTGTTGCTTGGAGCGCAGCATCGCGATCGCCTCGTTGAGTCGGGCATCCGGCGGATCGCCGCTGTCGCGGAAATAGTCCAGGGCGCGCAGCACGTCGTAGTGCCACCAGGTGGGGAACGAGAACCGCAGCCAGTCCTCATCGACGACCTCGCCGGTGCTCAGCCGACGGAACAGCCGGCGCTGCAGCAGATACTCCTCACCGCCCCGGCGCGCCGCGACGCCGGCCGCCGACCCGCCGGTCGCTCGCTCGTGCTCGAGCAGCCCGTCGAGCACGCAGATCGTCGTCGCGAACGATGAGCGCACCGAGCCGTTCTCGGCCTCGCAGTTCCAGCCGCCGTCAGCGAGTTGCTCGCCGAGCAGCCGGTCGACGATGCCGTCGACATCCGCTCCGAAGTAGGCGCCGATCGCGACGGTTCGGCCGTTGATGCACGGCTCGACTTCGCCGGCGAAGAACGGCTGCCCGGCGTGCTCCCACCGACAGTTCTCGCGCACCAACGCGACGGTCTCGCGGACCGGCGGGGCGGTCGGCTCGATGCCGAAGTCGCGCAGCAGCGTCAACGTGGGGAAGGTCGAGGTCCACGGCTGGCCCTGGGAGAAGTCGCCGCGGAAGTCGGACGGGAAGCACGCGCCGTCGGCCCACTGTCCGTCAGCGCCGCGAAGCGCAAGCAACTGAGCGCCCCAGCCGTCAGTCGCGACCCGCTCCCGCTCCGCCGCGACCTCCTCCGGCGGCGCACCGGTCAGATCGCGCAGCGCCTGCCAGCGCAGCGACGGGTCGGAGTCGAGCAGCCAGTCCAGGACCGTCATGCAACGAAGGTAGCGCCGTATCCAGACGACGTCCGCTCGATCCCTCAGCCCCGTCGTCGAGCCCGGCCACTCAGGAGATCGGCGGCGCAACGCCAGAGGAATCCGGCGCCCCAAGAGAGATGCATCGTCATCAAGGCGATCGGATACCAGAGCAGTGCGCGGGCACCTAGGCCGCGGCCGGTCAGTGCCGAGCCGACCAGGATGAACAGCAGGTAGCCGAGTGGAACGAGTGCCGCGATCAACGCGACCGGGACGCTGCGCCACCAGAGCGCGTCGAGCAGCAATACCAGTGCGGCCAGCGCCAGTGCCGAGGTCGCGACCGGCGCGGCGAGGTAGCGCACGCTCGCCGTGCCGGGGTAGTCCCGGATGATCTGCCAGCGCCACGTCCCGGTCATCCGGAACTGACGAAACAGCTGCCCGATGTTGGCCCGGGGGCGGTAGGCGACCCTGAGGCGCGGGTCGAACCAGATCAGCCCGCCATCCTGCTGGATGCGGTGGTTGAGCTCCCAGTCCTGCGCGCGGATGTACCTCTCGTCGAACCCGCCCTGTGCGGTCAGGATGTCGCGCCGGAATGCCCCGAGGTACACCGTCGGTGCCGGACCGGCCGCGCCGCCGACGTGGAAGGAGACCGAGCCCAATCCGATCCGACGCGACATGGCTCGGGCGACGGCGCACTCGAACGGAGTCGTGCCCTCGGGGACCATCATCCCGCCGGCATTGGCGGCGCCGGTCCGCTGCAAGTCTTCGACCACCAGCCGGACGTAGTCGCCGGGCAGTTCGGCGTGACCGTCAGTCCGGATGACGAACGGGGTCTGCGGATCAGTCCGCGCGATCGCGATGTTCAATCCCGCCGGAGTCCGCCCGGTCGGGTTGGCGGTGACGGTGAGCCGCGGGTAGGTCGCCCTGAGCCGTTCGGCGACGGCCTCGGTCCCGTCCCGGGACGGCGCGATGGCGACGACCAGCTCGATGGGGCCCGGGTAGTCCTGCTCGAACACGCTTCGCACCGCCGCGGCCAGATGCCGGCTCTCGTTCAACACGGCCATGACAACAGAGACAGGTGGCGCGGATCTGTCCGCATTGCCTGATGTCACGACGGCCGAGCATAGCTGCCGGCCGAGTAGCCGCCGGGTCGTCGGCGGCGCTGGCTACCGTTACCGGATGAAGCAACGACTCAGCTTGGTCACCCTCGGCGTCGCGGACCTGCCCCGCGCCAAGGGGTTCTACGAAGCCCTCGGATGGACGACCGACTCCGACCTCGAGCAGGGCGTGATCTTCTTCCAATGCGGCGGCATGGTCCTCGGGCTGTGGGGCCGTGCCGAACTCGCCGAGGACACCGGCGTGCCGGACAACGGCGGGTGGGGCGGCATCACGTTGGCGCACAACGTCAGCTCGCCCGATGAGGTCGATGCGGTGCTCGCCGAAGCGGCCGCGGCCGGCGGGGCGGTGGTGCGCCCCGGCGCCGCGACCTCCTGGGGCGGGTACAGCGGACTGTTCGCCGACCCAGACGGCCATTCCTGGGAGGTCGCGCACAACCCCTTCTGGACGATCGCCCCGGACGGGTCGGTTCGCCTGCCGAGCTGACCGGGTTCGCCCATCGGTTGGCGATACAGCCCGCGAACGTCGAACGCGTGTATGAATACGGCGCTATGCTGGGCGGATGAGTTTCCAGGCCTCACTCCTGGACGGAGCGGTGGACGCCCCGGTCATCGGCTCGCTCGATGAACAGCTACGGCGCACCGAGCTGACCGACGGCGCGTGGATCGACGTGCGGCCCGGTTGGGTGACCGGCGCAGACCTCTTGTTCGAGCGACTGCAACGCGACGTGCCCTGGCAGGCCGAACGCCGGCCGATGTACGACCGGGTCGTCGATGTGCCGCGATTGCTCTGCCACTACGACGAGGGCGCGACGCTGCCGGATCCTGTTCTGCGGCAAGCCTTCGATGCACTCAGCGAGCACTATCGCGCCGAACTCGGCGAACCGTTCCGCACCGCGGGCCTGTGCCTCTATCGCGACGGGCGCGACAGCGTGGCCTGGCACGGTGATCGCATCGGGCGCGGCAACACAGAGGACACCATGGTGGCGATCCTGGCGCTCGGTACGCCGCGGCCGTTGCTGCTGCGGCCCCGAGGGGGCGGCGAGGTGCTGCGCTGCGGGCTCGGCCACGGCGACCTGATCGTGATGGGTGGCAGCTGCCAACGGACCTGGGAGCACGCCATCCCGAAAACAGCGCGGGCTGTCGGCCCCCGGATCAGCGTCCAGTTCCGTCCTCGCGGAGTCCGCTGACACCCGCACCGCAACGGACGGGCACGATGCCCGCATCCAGGGGCCGCGAGCCGATCAGGCGGCGTGCGCCGCGGTACTCACCTCGGCTACCGGCTCCAGTGCGGCGGCCAGGATGTCGGCTACATCAGTCATCGGCCGGACGTCGAGCTCGGCCAGGATCTCGGCCGGCACGTCGTCCAGGTCAGGCTCGTTCCGCTTCGGGATGAAAACGGTCTTCAGCCCGGCCCGTTGCGCGGCGAGCAGTTTCTGCTTCACCCCGCCGATGGGCAGTACCCGGCCGTTCAGCGTGACCTCGCCGGTCATGCCGACGTCCGAGCGAACCAGCCGGCCGGTGGCCAGCGACATCAAGGCGGTGACCATCGTGACGCCCGCGGACGGGCCGTCCTTGGGCACTGCGCCGGCCGGCACGTGCAGGTGGATCGACTTCTCCAGCAGTGCCGGGTCGATGCCGACCTGGTCGGCGTGCGAGCGCAGGTAGGCCAGCGCGATGTGCGCGGACTCCTTCATCACGTCGCCGAGCTGACCGGTGAGTGCCAGGTTCGGCTTGCCGTCGATCGCGGTGGCCTCGATGAACAGCACGTCGCCGCCGAGTCCGGTGACGGCCAGGCCGGTAGCCACTCCGGGGACGGCGGTGCGCTCCGCCGACTCCGGCGTGAAGCGCGGCCGGCCGAGGTAGTCGCGCAGCGTCGTCTCGGTGATGTGCAGCGGGGTCTGCCCGTCGGAGCCGTCCGACGCGAGCTTGGTAGCCACCTTGCGCAGCACCTTGCCCAGCGCTCGCTCCAGTTGCCGGACCCCGGCTTCCCGGGTGTGCTCGGCGGCGATGATCCGCAGCGCCTCGTCGGAGATGTCGACCTCGTCGGTGGTCAACGCGGCGCGCTCCAATTGCCGCGGCAGCAGGTGCGTCCGCGCGATGACGACCTTGTCGTCCTCGGTGTAGCCGTCGATGGTGACCAGCTCCATGCGGTCCAGCAGCGCCGCCGGGATCGACTCGATCACGTTCGCGGTCGCGATGAACAACACGTCGGACAGGTCCAGGTCGAACTCGAGGTAGTGGTCGCGGAACGTGTGGTTCTGCGCCGGGTCGAGCACCTCGAGCAGCGCGGCAGCCGGGTCGCCGCGGAAGTCCGAGCCGATCTTGTCGACCTCGTCGAGCAGCACCACCGGGTTCATCGAACCGGCTTCGGTCAGCGCGCGGACGATGCGGCCGGGGAGCGCGCCGACGTAGGTACGCCGGTGACCGCGGATCTCCGCCTCGTCGCGCACGCCGCCCAGGGCGACGCGAACGAACTTGCGATCCAGCGCTCGCGCGACGCTCTCGCCGAGCGAGGTCTTGCCGACTCCGGGCGGTCCGGCCAGGGCCAGCACCGCACCGGAACCGCGGCCGCCGACAACCTCGAGGCCACGCGCCGCGCGACGCTCGCGAACCGCGAGGTACTCCACGATGCGGTCCTTCACGTCGTCCAGACCGTGGTGATCAGCGTCGAGCACGGCGCGCGCCGCGCCGACGTCGGTCTGATCGCTGGTGGACGTGCCGAACGGCAGCTCCAACACGGTGTCCAGCCAGGTCCGGATCCAGCCGGACTCCGGTGACTGGTCGCTGGCGCGCTCCAGCTTGCCGACCTCGCGCAGCGCAGCCTCGCGGACCTTCTCCGGCAGCGGGGCGGCCTCGACGCGGGCGCGGTAGTCGTCGGCGCCGTCCGGCTCGTCCTCGCCGAGCTCCTTGCGGATGGCGGCGAGCTGCTGGCGCAGCAAGAACTCGCGCTGGCTCTTCTCCATGCCGTCGCGGACGTCGTCGCGGATCTTCTCGCTGACCTCGACCTCGGCGAGGTGCTCGCGGGTCCATTCGATCAGCGCGGTGAGCCGGACTTCGACGTCCTGCTCTTCCAGGATGGTGCGCTTCTGCTCGGAACTCAGATAGGCGGCCCAGCCGGAAAGGTCGGCCAGCGTCGAGGGGTCGGTGACCTGCTCGACGGTGTCGATGATCTGCCACGCGTTGCGCCGCTGCAGTGTCGCGACGACCAGCGCCTTGTACTCCGCAGCCAGCTCCGTGGCGCGCTCGGTCGGTTCGCCGTTCTCGATGAGTTCCGCCTCGACCCACAGGGCCGCACCGGGACCGGTGACCCCGACGCCGATCTTCGCGCGTGCCTCAGCGCGCAGTACCGCGCCGGGCCGCCCGCCGGGCAGCCGGCCGACCTGCTCGATGGTGGCCACCGCGCCATGCGTGGCGTACCGGTCGGACAGTCGCGGCGAGAGCAGCAGCCGCCCGTCGCTGCTGGCCTGAGCGGCGTCGACGGCAGCCTTGGCCGCGTCGTCGAGCTCGATGGGCACAACCATCCCGGGCAGAACCACCTGGTCGTCCAGGTGCAGCACCGGGAGATGCAGAGTTTCAGTCACGTCGGAATCCCTCACGAAGGTTGAGTTACAACGACTCAATGCCCTTCGGGGCGGAGATGTTCCCGGCGCAGTTCGCTCGCGGCGAACAGCAGCGACGGGGTGGGCGCAGTCAGCTGGCGACCTGCAGGCGGACGTGATGCTTGCGCAGCGCGGCCACCACCGCGGTGGCCGGCCGGGCATCGGTAATGACCCCGTCGAGCCGGTCGAAACCGCACAACCGGACTGGGGCGGAGCGGGTGAACTTTCCCTCGTCAGCGAGCAGCACAACCTGGGCGGCGGCGTCCATGAGGGCGTTTTTGACCTCCCGCTCCACGTCGGCTTCCACGTAGACCCCGCGCTCGTCGACGGCAGCCGCCCCGAGCAGGAACCGGTTGATTCGCAGCCGCCCGGCTTGTTCGACGGTGGCCGGGCCGGCGAACGCCTGGCTCGGAACGAAGAGCTCACCGCCGAGGCAGGTGACCCGCACCGTCGGCACATGCAGCAAGTGCTGGATCACCGGAACAGAGTGGGTGACGACGTAACCGCGGAAGGTGTCCGGCAGGTGCGTCGCGGCGTCGAAGACGGTGGTGCCGGCGTCGAAGGCGATCACATCGCTCTCCGCGATGTCCGCGACGGCAACTTGCCCGATCCGGTGCTTGGCCGCGGCATTCATCCGGGCGCGGGCGGTGAACTCGGTGGTCCGCAGGGTCGCGTGCATCAGGCTTGCCCCGCCGTGCACCATCCGCACTTCGCCGTCGGTCTCCAGCCTGCGCAGGTCGCGGCGGATGGTCATGTCCGAGACGCCGAGATCGGCAGCCAGGTCGGACACCGAGCAGAATCCCGCCAGCCGCACCCGGGACAGGATCTTCTCCCGCCGGCCCGGAGCCCGGTCGTAACGCAGTCCGGCGTCCGGCGTCCTCCCGGCCACGTCAACCGCCAGATTCCGGCTACTCACCCGACCGGACCCACCTCTCTGCGCGCTGCATCAGTTCTGCCTGCCAGTGTGGCCGACGACGTTTCGTCGGCACACAAGTGTTGACTTTCCAACAACCATTGTTATTCTTCTGTCACTGTGAGCCAGGTTACTCCAGGATTCCGTCGATGAGCCGACGCGGCCCGCTGGTCTTCGTCGGCGGCATCACCCTCGACGCGATCGCCGCCGTCGCCGGTTTCCCCGCGGCCGACGGGCGGGTGCTCGCCCAGGCCGTGGTGCACGCCGGTGGTGGGCCTGCTGCCACTGCTGCGGTGGCGGCCGCGCGGCTGGGAGCGCCGGACGTGCATTTCCTCGGAGCGGTCGGTGACGATGCCGCCGCCGACCAGCTGCTCGCCGAGCTGCGTGACGAGGGCATCGACGTTGCCGGCGTGGTGCGGGTTGCCGGAGCGAGCACCGGCTCCAGCGTCATCATCGCGGACACGGCGGCCGGTACCCGGGCGATCTGCGCCCGGCCGGGTCCGGAGCTGACCGCCGCAATGATCCCCGCAGACCTGCTCACCTCGGCGCGCCTGGTGCACGTCGACCACCTCGGCTGGACGGGCGCCACGGCGGTGCTACCGGACGGTGCCCGCGTTCCGGTGTCAGCCGACGTGAGCTATCCGCTCGCCGAGTTCTCCCCTGCTGGTCTGGCGCTTTTCGCACCGTCTCTGGAGTCGCTCATGCTGCGCTATCCGGACGCGGGCGGCGAGTCAGCCGTGCTCGCAGCCGCGCTTGCCGACGGGGCACACCGCGTCGTGGCCACTCGCGGAGCCGATGGCTGTATCGCGGCCGATTCCCACGGCGGCAGCTGGGACGTGCCCGGATATCCCGTCGATGTCGTGTCGACGCTGGGCGCTGGCGATGTCTTTCACGGAGCGTTGATCGCCGCGCTGGATCGCGGCGATGACCTGTCCGCCGCGCTGCCGTTCGCCAATCACGTCGCCGCGCTGTCCTGTCGCGGTCTGGACGGACGCAGCGCGATCCCGAGCGACCTCGACGTCCCGCCAACTCGTCCCACGCCCGACCCATCGTCAGAGAAGAGAGACGGTCGTGACCCTGACGTCCACTGAAGCACTCAGCTCCCTGAGCCGTCCTTCTGGCGCTTTCGCGATGCTGGCGGTCGATCAGCGTGAGGCGCTGCGCGCCATGCTCGCCGAGTACCGCGCTGCGCCGGTCACCGACGAGGAAGTCACGCAATTCAAGCTCGCCGCAACGCGGACGCTCACCCCCTATGCGTCAGCGGTGCTGCTGGACCAGCAATTCGTGCTGGACCGTGCGATCGCCGAGTCGGCGGTGGCCGGGGGCTGCGCCCTGATCGCTGCGGCGGACGAGTTCTTCCCGGGACCGGGCGAGGTCGTCGGCGAGGTGCGCATCGACCGACAGGTCGATCCGGCCCGGTACGCAGCTCTAGGCGTTCGGGCGATGAAGCTGCTCGTGCTGTGGCGCCCGGACGAGCCGGCCGGCCCGCGCCGGGACATGGTGCGCGACTTCGTCGACCGGTGCCATGCGGCTGGGCTGGCCGCCATCATCGAGCCGGTCTCCCGCGGGCCGCGTGACGGTCGAGAGTGGGATTGGAACGACGGCGTGCTGGCCGCGGCTGCGGAGCTCGGCAACCTCGGCGCCGACCTCTACAAGGCCGAGGTGCCCCGCCACGGAGAGGGCGACCCTGTGCTGGTGCGGACCGACTGCGAGCTCATCACCGAATGCGTCGCCTCGCCGTGGGTCGTGCTCTCGTCCGGCGTCGACGCCGATCGATTTCCCGCGGCCGTCGAGGCCGCCATCGGTGCCGGCGCATCAGGCTTCCTGGCCGGGCGTGCCGTTTGGAAGGCAAGCATTGGTGCAGCCGACATACAGCAGGCGCTGGAAACCGACGCGGTGGCCCGGCTGCAACGGCTGGTCGCCGTCGCCGACCGGGCTGTTGCGGCGCGATCCGACACCAGCGGCTCATGAAGGTCGCCATGATCGCGACCGCGCGACCGACCTTCGTGCTCGAGGCGGCCGGCGAGCGCGCCGACGCCGCGCGCGCACTGCTGACCGACCTCGGTGCGCAGGTGGTCGGTCCGCGGGCGCTGGTGATGAACGCCGAGGACGTTGCCGACGCCCGGCAGTACCTCAGCGACGACGTCGACCTCGTCGTGCACGTTTGTGCGTCGTTCTCCGACGCGGCCGCGGCGCAGCAGCTGTACCACGGCCGCAGCGAGCCGGTGCTGGTCTGGTCGTTTCCCGAACCCGGCCCGGTCGGCGACCGGTTGTGGCTCAATTCCCTGTGCGGTGCCAACCTGATCGGTCACGCGCTGACCCGAGATGGCGGTGCCGTCAGGTTGGTGTACGGCGAGGCGGCCGATCCCGCGGTACGGGGGGCACTTGCCGGCGCGCTGCGGGGCGACCTGCCGCCGGCCATCGCCGCGCCGGACAGCCATGGCCCGCGCGCCGACAAAGCACAGACACAGATCGCGCTGGATCGATTGCGGGGGCAACGTATCGGCGCCATCGGCGATGCCCCGGTTGGCTTCACCCCGAGCCAGTACGACGCGCAGCTCCTGCGCACCGTGTTCGGGATCGAGATCGAGAGAATCGACATTCCGGCTGCGTTCGCCGGCGTGCGGGCCGTCGACGCCGATAAGGGTGGTCGGGAACTCGCCGCGGCGCTGGACCAACGGCCGAGCCTTCGCGAGCTGGACGCCGAGCACCTCGAGCGGTTCGCCGCCGTGACCGCGGCGCTGCGCGAGTGGCAGCGCATCGGTGCGCTTTCCGCAATGGCGGTGCGCTGCTGGCCGGAGTTCCCGACCGAGCTCGGCGTCTGCCCGTGCTCGTCGCTGTCGCGTCTCGCCGACGAGGGCACGCCCACAGCATGCGAGCGTGACGTCTACGGCACGGTCACGATGCTGCTGGCCGAGACGCTCGGGTCCGGACCGACCTACCTCGTCGACACCGTCGATCTCGACGCGGCCGCGAACATCGTCCGGGTCTGGCACTGCGGCTCAGCGGCGACCTCGCTCGCCGACGATCCCGGTGCCGCCACCCAGTCGGTGCACTGCAACCGCAGGATCGGCGTCGCGGGGAACTTCGCCTTGCGCACCGGCCCGGTGGTCCTCGTCCGGCTGACCGAGAGCAAGTCGTCCGCGTCCGGCCTGCGCCTGCTGCTCGCCTCCGGCGAGTCCGTCCGCGAACCGAATCGCTTCCAGGGCAACACCGCGGCCGTCCGGTTGGACACCGATGCCGAGCAGTTCGTCCATGGCCTGGTCACCGGAGGGTTCCCGCACCACACCGTCCTCGCCTGGACGGATGTCCGACCCGAGCTGCGGCGCGCCGCCGACCTGCTCGGTATCGACGTCGTCGAGTGGTCCGCCACCGACGCCCACACCGACGAGGTGGTCTCATGAGTGAGCAGCGCAGCCTGAGCAGACGTGGATTTCTGACCGCGTTCGGCGCCGGGGCGGCAGCGGCGGGTCTGACCGCGTGCGTGGGGCCGGGCACCACCCGCGGCGGTCACGGCAGCACCGGCGGCACCCTCACGATGCCCGACCAGGTCGGCACCGGGCCCGCGAAAGGCAAGCTCTCCTTCGCGCACTGGCGCGCGGAGGACAAGGCTGCCTTCGCGACGCTGATCGACAAGTTCAAGAAGGCAAACCCGGACGCGTCGATCACCCAGGACATCGCACCGTCGGCGGACTACCAGGCCACCGAGCTGCAACGGATCAAGAGTGGCGCCGTCGGAGACGTGTTCGCCGCCTTCCGCGGCTCGCAGTTCACCGCAATAGCCAAGGCCGGGCTCTTCCTGCCCCTGGGTAAGCAGTCCTTCATCGACAACTACGTCGCCCGGCTCGTGCGGGCCGGTCGCTCCGACGGCATCGAGATGGGCATGCCGTACCAGCTGGTCTTCCCGATGCCGCTCTACAACGTGGATCTCTTCGACAAGGCCGGCATCTCCGAGATCCCGCAGGACTGGGACGGGTTCCTGTCGCTGTGCGACAAGCTCAAGGGGAAGGGTTACTACCCGATGGCCTGGCCCGGCGGGGAGATCGGTAACGCCGGGCAGCTGTTCAACTCGATGGTCATGAACAACGCGCCGACCGACGACGCGTGCGCGCGCATCGAGAACGGGCAGGGCAAGTGCACCGACGACTGGTTCGTCAACACGCTGAAGCAGTACAAGCAGCTGATCCCCTACTTCCAGCCGAACAGCGTCGGTACTCAGCCGCAGCCGTGCCAGCAGCTGTTCAAGCAGGAGAAGGCGGCGATGCTCGTCACCGGCTCCTACGACATCGCCGCAGTGCGCAAACTCGGCGCGAAGTTCCCGCTGGACCTGCTCTCGCCCATCACCACTACGAAGGACAAGGCGAAGTATCAGGGCACCTACAACGCGACGTTCATCCTCGGCGTGAGCAGCGCGAGCAAGCAGCAGGACGCAGGACTGAAGTTCCTCGAGTTCCTCTCCCAACCGGAGAATGCGCAGTTCTACGGCAACGAGACCGCGCAGCTGACCACGGTGGAGAACGTCCAGTACTCGAACAAGGACCTGGCCAAGACAGCGAAGTGGATCACCCGGCGCACGTCGCTGGCGATGCGCTACCAGTTCGAGAATCTTGACGTCGAACACGCCGTGGAAGGTGCCTGCATCAAGGTCGTGGGCGGGACCTCCCCGGAGAACGCCGCTGAGTCTGCGCAGCGCGTTGTGGACCAGAACCGATGACCGCGACGACGCAGGTGACCCCAGGCAGCACTGCCCGATCGCAGACGACCGCGCGCCGCTCAGCGCGCAGCCGCGGCGACTGGGTGCAGCGGATCACCGGCGGTGCGCATCCTGCGCTGTTCCTCTTCACCGTCCCAGCGCTTGCCGTGACGATCATTTTCTTCCTCATCCCGACCCTCGAGGGTTTCCGTTTCGCCGTCACCGACTGGGACGGCTACAGCGCTGCGTACCGCAACGTCGGAGCCGGCAACTTCACCAGGATCCTCAGCAACGGCGATGACTTGTTCCGCAATGCGCTGTTCAACAACGTCAAGCTGATGATCTTCGTGGTGATCGCGCAGACAGCGCTGTCACTGCTGTTCGCGATCCTGCTGGTGCGCAACTCCAAGTCATCCATTGCGCTGCGGGCCTTGTTCTTCTTCCCCACGATCCTCGCGTCGGTGTCGGTGGCCTTCGCATGGCGATTCATGTACGACCCGAACTACGGTCTGATCAACGATGCGCTCGGGCACGTCGGGCTCAGCTCGCTCCAGAGTTCCTACCTCGGTAGTTCCAGCTTCGGCATTCTCTTCGTGGGCATCACCCAGGTATGGGCGCACACCGGTCAGGTCATGGTCATCTACATCGCCGGGCTGCAACAGATTCCGGACGAGCTGTACGAAGCGGCGACCGTGGACGGGGCGACCCGGTGGCAGAAGTTCAAAAGCGTTACCTGGCCGATGGCCGCGCCGGCCACCGCCATCGTCATCGCGTACACAACCATCCAGTCGTTCAAGGCATTCGACCTGATCCTCGGTCTGAGCGGCAATCCGCCCCAGGCCAACGTCGACATCCTGTCCACCCGCATCTACGCCGGGTTCGCCAACTCGAAGTTCGGTTATGCCGCAGCGGAGTCGATTCTCTTCATGGCGCTGATCATCTGTGTGACGTTGGCGCAACGCAGAGCCGCCCGGCTCACCCAGGCACGGGCATAGGGGGCACGATGAACGTCCAACTCGGCCGGCGCGCCGTCCTGGCCATCTACTCGGTGCTGATCGCGGTCCCGCTGCTGGTGGTGGTGTTCGGTTCGTTCAAGACCACGCCGCAGCTGTTCGACTCGCCCTATGCGCCACCGACCAAGCCGCGGTTGTCGAACTACCACGAGGTGCTCGGCAACGGCGGGCTGCTGCGGGCGCTGGCCAACAGCGTCATCGTCACCGGTTGCGGAGTGGTGATCACGCTTGTCGTCGCCGCGCTGGCCGCTTATGGCGTCGCCCGTATCCCGGGCTGGCGGGGTTGGGTGATCTACGGCGTGCTCGTCGTGGGCATGGCCATTCCCGCGCAGGCGAACATGATCCCGCAGTTCGTCCTGTTCGACTACCTGGGCCTGACCAACAGCCTGGTCGGGCTGGTGCTGATCGAGGTCGTCACCAGTCTGCCGATCGCCGTCTTCATTATCGCGGGTTTCATGCGGACTCTGCCGAAGGACATGTTCGAGGCATCGGCCATCGACGGCTCCGGCCCGTGGCGCACGTTCCGCAGCATCGTGGTACCGCTGTCGGTGCCGTCGCTCGCCGCGACGGCGATCTTCCTGCTGGTGATCCAGTGGAACGATCTGCTGTACCCGTTGCTGTTCATCACCGACCCGCACAAACGGACGCTGCCCCTCGCTTTGCTCGACTTCCAGGGTCAGTTCCTGACGAACTACCCCATCCTGTTCGCCGGCGTGATCGTGGCTTCGGTGCCGATGGTCATCGCGTACGCCTTCCTGCAGCGCTTCTTCATCGCCGGCATCAGCGCCGGCGCCGTCAAGGGCTGACCGGCCTCCCTCGCGAAAGGTCTCGATGTCCTCGACCCTGATCCCGCGTCATGTCACCGCGGTACACCCGGAATCATCCGGCGCGCTGCTCGAGGTGGCCGCGCTGATGGCGGTCACCGTCGACCCGATGCCCGGGTGGATCACCGGCGAGCCACTGGCCGAGCAAGGCATCGAGACGACGATGCCGAACCTGCCTGAGCTCACGTTGCCGGATCTGACGGCCGCCGACTTCCGGCTGCGGGTGCGCGTGGTTGCGCCGGACACGGTCCGTCTGACGATCGCGCCGGCGCGGCACCGGGTGCTCGACGACGACGGCACCTGGCTGGGCATCGTCACCGATCCGGAACCGGGCGACTGCGCCGCATGCGTGGAGGTGACCGACGATTCCGTCCAGGTCCGAACCGACCTCCTCGCAGTCACCGTTGGGCGTCACCCCTTCTCGGTGCGGGTCGACGACCGCGTCCAGGGCCGTGCGGTACTGCGCACGTCGGAGACCGTGCGGCAGGTGGCCGGCTTCCCGCTCGCTCCCGCAGTGCAGGCCGATTCGGCAACAACCCTCAACCTGCAACTGGCGCCCGGTGAGCGGGTGACCGGCTTCGGCGAGCAGTTCGGTCCGCTGGTGAAGAACGGCCAGCGGTTGCTACTGCGGGTCGAAGATGCGCTCGGTCCGGGCACGGGCCTGGCCTACAAGCCGGTGCCGGTGTGGCACTCCACGACGGGCTATACCGGGTTCGTCAACACCGGCGCTGCCCTCGTCGCCGACGTCGGGCATACCCGTCCCGCAGTGCTCTCGCTGTCCGCTCCGGACGACGCACTCGACGTCTACTTCGTGGTCGGCGCGGGCCCGAAGCAGCGGCTGCGTTCCTATACGGCGCTGACCGGTCGCAGCTATGTACCCGGCCCGTGGGCGTTCGGCTACTGGATGGGCCGGTGTCGCTATCACAGTGCCGCGGAGATGCTGGACGTCGCGCGCACCATGCGCAGCCATGACGTGCCGTGCGATGTGCTGCACTGCGATCCCGACTGGCTCGTGCTCGACCGGCTGAACACCGACTTCATCTGGAACACGCAACGCTTCGGCGCGTGCGCTGACTTCGTCAAGGCACTCGCCGACGAGGGAATCCGGTTGTCGTTGTGGGAGCTGCCGTACCTCGATCCGCGGTCGCCCCGGTACGCGGAGGCCGACGCCCGCGGCTTCCTGGCGGTGGACGGCTCCGGCGAGCCGCTGAGCATCGAAAACACGCCAACCCCTGACGGGCGCCCACGCGGGCTGGTGAACTTCTTCGACCCAGCTGCCCGGGCTTGGTGGCAGGACCTGCACGAGGAGTTCATCGCTGCCGGAGTCGCGGTGTTCAAGACCGACTTCGGTGAGGCGTTGCCCGACGCCGTCGTCACCGACGCAGTGCCTTCGCAGCATGCGCACAACCTCTATCCGCTGCGGTACAACGGCACGGTCAGTGAACGGGTCCGGGAGCGCACCGGCACGACTCGCTGGTATGGGGCCGCAGCGGCTGGGCCGGCTCGCAACGGTTTCCCGGCCAATGGGGCGGCGATGCGGAGTCGAGCATCGTCGGCATGCAGTCGACGCTGCGGGGCGGTCTGTCCTATGCGCTCAGTGCACCAGGGTTGTGGAGCCACGACATAGGCGGCTTCTTCGGTTCCGAGCTCACCCCAGAGCTGTACGTGCGCTGGACGCAGTTCGGTGCGCTCTCGCCGTTGATGCGCGCGCACGGCCTGCGTCCGCGAGAGCCATGGATGTTCGGCGAGCGCGTCCTGCAGATCTGCCGCGACTGGATTCGGTTGCGGTACTCGTTACTGCCCTATCTCTGGCAGGCAGCACATGAAGCGGCGGACGGGCTGCCCATGCTCCGACCGCTCGCCGTCGACTTCCCGGACGACCCAGTAGCGCCGGCGATCGACGACCAGTTCCTGCTCGGCAGCGAGCTGCTCGTCGTCCCGATCTTCGCCGACACCGACGCTCCGGCGCCACGCCGGTACTACCTCCCGGAAGGGCGCTGGAGCGAGCTTGTCACCGGGGAGATACGCACCGGCCCGGGCTTCCACGACGAACTTATTCCGCTCGAGCGGCAACCGGTGTTCGTCAGAGACGGCGCCGTGCTGCCCCGCATCGCGCTGGACGGTCCGGTACGCAATACCGACGAGGTACTCGGCAAGCCGTGGACGCTGCACGTCTTCGGCGCCGTGACCGGCGAGCGTGAGCTGATCGGATTCGATCGGAAGCCGAGAACCTTCCACCTCGACGCCGACACGGTGGTGCGGCATGACTGACCCGGCCGAACTCGCCGAGCTGCTACGACCGCTGGCCGATCTGGCGCGCGCGCACGGGCTGCGCGAGATCGTTCTTCGCCAGCCGGCCAGCCTGTCCTGGCTGCTCGGCGCACGGTGGAACGTCCCCAACACCCTGGACTCGTCCTGCTTCGACGTGGTGGTCGACCTGTCCGGCACTCCCTCGGTGCGCATCGTCACGAACGTCATCGAGGCGCCCCGGCTCGCTGACACCGAGGTGACCGAGCTTCCGGTGCAATGGTCCGCGGTGCCGTGGTGGCAATCGCGGGACGACTCTCTGCCAACCGGATCGGGAGTAGGAGCGGATGGGTGCGGGGCGGGGCGGGTCGATCTGAGCGCCGAGATCGCATCGCTGCGCC
This sequence comes from uncultured Actinomycetota bacterium, assembly GCA_963703085.1. GTDB lineage: Bacteria > Actinomycetota > Actinomycetes > Mycobacteriales > Jatrophihabitantaceae > DATAEG01. The sequence continues at coordinate 1,950,829 of OY969789.1, forward strand.
GGGTGCTCACCACCGCGCAAGCCGGCCGGTTGCGCACGCTCAGTCGAGATGCCGCCGAGGCGACCGGTGCCGCCGCGCGCCGGGTTACCCCGTCGATGAGTGAGTACCAGGCCGCCGCCGTGCTGTCCGGGGAGCTGCTCGATCGCGGCATGGAGCCGGCTTGCCTCTTCGTCGCCGGTGGCGACCGGATGGGCAGGCATCGCCACCCGCTTCCCACGAGCGCCACGCTCGGCACCCGAGCGTCGCTGGTCTGCTGCGCCCGCCGTGGCGGGCTGATCGCCAGCGTCACCCGCATCGTCTGCTTCGGCGCACCGAGCGCGGCTTCGGCCGAGCGTTACCGGCGGCTGCTCGACGTGGAGGCCGCCTTTCTGGCCGCCACCCGGCCGGGCGTTCGGCTCGGCGATGTCGTGCAGGCCGGCATCGAGGCCTATGCCGCCAACGGGTTCGATCCGCAGGAGTGGACCCGGCACCACCAGGGCGGCCTGACCGGATGGACGCCGCGCGAGTTCCTCGCGCATCCGGGCACGGACCTGACCATCCCGCAGAACGGCGTGGTCGCGTGGAACCCCAGTGGCGACACCTGGAAGGTCGAGGACACCTGCCTGGTCGACGCCGACGGCGTCCATCCACTCGTGCACGACGCGACCTGGCCCTCTGTCGCCGTGGCCGGCCGTGATCGTCCCGACCTGCTCGTGACCTGAGCATCCGACTTGAGCGAAGGCAGGTATTGATGAGCACCGAGGCAAGCCCGATCGCCCGACAGCTTGTCCACGGCAAGTGGCTCGACGGTCTCGACCACCTCGAGGTGTGCGACCCCGCTGACGGAGCGCTGGTCGGCACTGTCGCCTGGGGTGGACCGGCGGACGCGATCGAGGCTGCTGATGCGGCGGCCCAGGCGCTCGAGAGCTGGTCCGCCAGTACCGCGCGCAGCCGTGCTGACCTGCTTCTCGTAGGTGCTGAGCTGATCACCGAACGAGCCGACGCGCTCTCCCGGCTGCTGGCCCGTGAGGCAGGCAAACGTCTCCCCGAGGCGCGCGGAGAGATCGCCTTCTCCGCGGAGTACTTCCGCTGGTTCGCCGAGGAAGCTCGTCGGCCGGACGGTGCGAACATCCCGCACGAATCGCCAGGGGTGCGGCACCTGACCCGGCGGCGACCGATCGGTGTGGTGGCCAGTCTGACGCCGTGGAACTTCCCCTGCTCGATCCAGGCGCGCAAGCTCGCGCCTGCTCTGGCGGCCGGATGCACGGTTGTCGCCAGGGTGTCGGAGAAGGCGCCGCTCGCCGTGACCGAACTCATCCGCTGCCTCACCGATGCCGGACTGCCGCCGGGCGTACTGAACCTGGTGCACGGACCGGCACGGGAGACGACCCAATCGCTTCTTCGGCATCCGGAGGTCCGCGCCGTCACCTTCACCGGCTCTACGGAGGTCGGCCGGGAAATCATGGCCGGTGCGGGCAAGCGCATCGTTCGGCCCTTGCTCGAGCTCGGCGGCGATGCACCGTTCATCGTGTTCGATGACGCTGACATCGACACGGCAGTCGAGGGCGCGCTGATCGCCAAGTTCCGCAACACCGGTCAGTCCTGCATCGGCGCGAACCGCTTCTTCGTGCACGATGCGGTCTACGAGCGGTTCGTCGGCGCGCTGGTGGATCGCATCGACGCGATGAGTATCGGCTCCGGTCTGGCCGATCCGGTGCCCGACCTCGGCCCGGTCATCGACGTCGACCGGGTCGCTGCGGTGACGGAGATGGTGGACGAGGCGCTGGCCGCGGGAGGCCGGTTGCTGACCCGGCGGCGCGAGTTGCCCAGCGCGGGGCATTGGGTCGCGCCCGCTCTGGTGAGCGATGTGCCGGACGGCGTCGGGCTGGCCACCCGCGAAGTGTTCGGTCCGGTGGCGGGAGTGTTCCGATTCCGCGACGAGGCGGACCTGTTCACCCGTGCCAACGGAACGGAGCTGGGTCTGGCCGGCTACGTCTACTCGCGGGACGTTGCGCGCGCCTGGCGCGTCGCCGAGCGCCTTGAGACCGGCATCGTCGGGGTGAACCACGCGCTGCCCTCGGTCGCCTTCGCGCCGATGGGCGGCATGAAGCAGTCCGGCCTCGGACGTGAGGGCGGAGCGGCCGGCCTCGAGGAGTTCACCGAGACGCAGTACCTGGCTTTCGGTATCTGAGTCGCCAAGTGGGCATCGCATCGCTGGCCCTGCTCGGCATCGCTATCGTTGCCGGCGCCAGCATGCAGCGGCTCACCGGTCTGGGCTTTGCGCTGGTGTCCTCCCCGTTTCTGGTGATCGTCGCCGGACCGCACGACGGGGTCGTCCTGGCCAACCTGCTCAGCCTGGCGACGAATTTGATCGTGCTCGTCCAACTGCGTCGTCAGGTAAATGTCCGACGCGCGCTCACCCTGGCCGTCCCGGCGATGTGCGCCGTCCCGCTCGGCGCGTGGGTGGCTGGCAGGCTGTCTACGCCCGTCCTCGAGATCGGCATCGGAGCCGTCGTCCTGCTGGCGCTGGTCGTGCTGACCGGCGTGCGAGGAGCGCGGCTGCCCAGTGGACCGGTCGGGACGGTCGGCGCCGGCGGGGCGTCCGGCTTCATGAACGTGACCGCCGGCGTGGGCGGCCCGGCGATCACGTTGTACGTCGTGTCGACAGGGTGGGAGCACGGCGAATTCGTCGCCTCGATCCAGCTCTACTTCGCCCTGGTCAACGCCACCTCGCTGGCGGCGAAGGGTGTCTCGACAGGTATTGGCGTGGGCGGGCTGATCACCTGCGCGGCCGCCCTCGCCGGCGGTGCCCTGATCGGCAAGTGGTTGACCTACCGCGTTTCGCCTGCCCGAGCCCGCCAGGTTGTGCTCGGGCTCGCCTACGTGGGCGCCGCCGCCGCGCTCGCCAAAGGCGTGCTGGCAAGCTGACCACCCTCTCCTCGGCAGCCAGGCGCCTGCTTGACTCTGGTTCATGGCTGACCGCGTGGCAGATCACGTGACCCTGTTCAATGCCGCCGTGCGTTCCGGGGAGTGGAGCAGCTTCCTCGCGACCTTTGCCGAGCACGCCCGCGTCGAGTTCACCGGGGTGCCAGCCGGCCCCTACGTCGGGCGGCCGGCGATCGTCGAGGCGTATACCGCAAATCCGCCGGATGACACGATCGAAACGTTCGACATCCGCAGCACCGCAACCACCGACACGGTGCGATTCGAGTGGGGCCGCGGTGGTACCGGCACGCTCTGGCTGGCCTGGACCGGTCGCGGCGAGCTCAACCGGATGGTCGTCGACTTCGACTAAGGGCAACTACGCCGCTGCGGGTGCCGATCGCCGGCCGCTGGGTCAGGTCGGTGGAGTACGCGTGCCAGTTCAGCGCGTGCGTCGGGATCAGCGTAGGTCGCTCGGATGCGGTGCGGTGGGACGGACCGGCGGTGCTCCGGTCACTGGGCGCGCAGGCCTTCGACGACCCGCTGAGGCACGGTCAGCACGATGGTGTGATAGCTCTCGATGCGGCTCATGATCGCCTCGCGCGGGCCGTCCCGCCACGCCGCAGAGCCGTAGAAGCGGCCTTCCTGCGCATCGCGCTCGATGGGCGACGCGAAGGCGCGGATCAGCACGTAGTCGGTGCTGCCGTCCTCGGCCTGCTCGGAGGGCCCGGTGTGCACGACGTCGACGCCGTACTCGGCAAGCAAGGGCAGCACCTGGTCGGTAACGACCCGGTGGTACTCGGCAAGGGTGCCCGGGCGCAGCCGATAGGTGCGGATCTCCAAAACCGTCATGCCCGGATCACACCAGAGCCCGCGGACGGAGGGCTAGTCGAAGCGGTACCGGGTCTGGCTGTAGGGCGCCTTGTTGAAGGCGAACACGGTCTTCGGTGCAAGGCGGTAGACGCTCGCCAGGTTGCCCGCAGGACCGGCGAACGCACCTTCGCGGATGTCGTAATGCCAATCGCTGCCGTACTTGGCCTCATAGGCTTCGGCCACCGGGCGCAGCGCCGCCTCGTCGGTCACGCGTCGCGCGGTGCCTTCGACGACGATGTCGGTGCCGCCGTGCAATGAGTTGCTTCCCGTGGTCAGCACGCAGTGCACGTTCGCATCCAGGTTGAGCGCCTTTCGCTCCTGCGCGCCGGTGCTGAACCAGACCGCATCGTCGCTCCACACCGAGATCAGCGGGGTGACGTGCGGGCGGCCGTCCGGGCGGACGGTGGTGAGCCAGGACAGCTCAGCCGACGCGAGCAGCTGCCGGGCCTGCGGCCACTCGACGGGCGGGGCAGCTGGCTCGCCGTAGCGGGGATCAAGCTCGGTCTGCGGCGTGAATGCGGTCATGGAACAGAGCTTGACAGAGTTCTCGGACGCCACTTCCAGGAATCTGCGCGGGCGGACACGGATCGGATCGGGTCGGGGTCGGGGACTCAGCCGGGTGCCGGGCGGATCAGCCGGCCAACCAGTCCAGCGTCGCGCGGAGCACTTCCCCGAACGGGCGGCTGGTGTCCACGTCCAACGCGCCCGCCCAGGCCGGGAAGCCGGCGAGCCGTCGCGATACGTCGGACCAGTCGCCGCCCTGGTGCCATCCCGGGATGCCCCGATCGCGCCCGGTCAGCCGGTCGCGATGTTGCTGCTCGTCCGAGCACCTGCAGACCACCGCGCGCAGCTCGCCACCGGCCGCTGCCGTCAGGCTGGCCCAGCGAGTTCGGGTTGTCTCGTCCTCGACAGGTGCGTCCAGGATGGCCGACTGGCCCAGCATCAGCTGTCGGTACGCCAGCGTCGTCAGTTGTTCGTAGCCGATGCCGAACTGATCGTCGAGATGCCGTCCACCGAACGGGGTCAGCGCGCCCAGCGACCAGTCGATCGCGAACACCGGAATGCTCAGTTCGGCGCCGACCGCCTCCGCCAGCGTGCTCTTGCCGCTGCCGGGCACGCCCGCGAAGACGATGAGGCGCCCTCCGGTCGCGCCGGACCAGTGCTGTCCGGTGAAATCCATGGGCAGGCGAGGGGTGAGGTCTGCGGGGATCTCGGCTTGCACCCAAGTCCGCACGATGCGGTACGGCTCGTTCGGCTCGACGACGCACGTCACCACGTCGACTCCGCCGTCCGGCCGGTGCACGCGGGCGCGCGCAGTGTGCTCCCTTAAATCCGCGCCGATCACGGCGAGCGGTGCGTACGTTGCTGCCCGGCCGCGCGTCACCTCGCGGTAGTCGCGTGGCGCGATCGCCGCCACGAAGGACGCGTCGAGCACCTCGTCGACATCTGCGCCCCACCCGTGGGTACCGGCCAGCCCGTCGAGGATCCATTCGAGTCGCTCTCCCGCCGGCGTACGGCGCAGTTGGATCACCCAGCCAACCTAGGGCGGAGCGCTGTCCTCGGCTTGCACTCTCGCTCAGGGCGAAACACCGCTGGAAGCGTCTTGGCGGGACGTCGGGGAGAGCGCTCACCCTGCGGACGCCTTGTCGTGCATGCGGTTGCAGATGGGCTGTTGTTCGGGGTCGATCCACGGTGGCGGGATGGCCCAGGCTCGGCCGTCGATCATGGTGATGGCCCAGCCTTGCGCCTCGTAATGGTCGTGGTGGTAGCCGCACAGCAGCACGAGGCTGTCGATGTCGGTCCGGCCGCCGCTGTCCCAGCGGATGAGGTGGTGGGTTTCGCACCAGTCCGGTGGGTGATCACATCCGGGCATGACGCAGCCGCCGTCTCTGGCAGTGATCGCCCTGCGTTGCGCGGCTGAAGCGGTGCGCCGAGCCCGGCCGTAGCCGAGGACGCCGTCGGAGCTGATGACGACCGGGATCACGTCTGCATCGCCCGCGAGGCGCAACGCATCACAGACTGACAACTGCCCGCCGTGCCCGGTGGTGACCAGCCCGGTACGCGATTCCAGTTGGTCGAGAGTCATCGTCAGCAGCACCGTCGCCGGGGTGCCGCCGGACGCCGGCAGTGTTCCGGACCGCAGCAACCGCGCGGCCATGTCGTCGATCGCGTCGTGCAGCCGCTGACCCGGGGTGCGCTCATCCCGGCCGCTGTCACTTGCAGGCCGCGGCTTCGCCAGGGGTGAGAGCACGGCTTGCAGCCGAGCCAACGCCGCTGGCGTCAAGTGCGCCTGCAGCTCACCGGAACCGTCCCGATTACTGGTCAATGCCGCAGTGCGGCGGCGTTGCTGGTCGTCGTCGGAGGCCAGCGTGCCGTCCGGGTCCAGACACGCCGCCACCCGGCGCGCCAACTTGGCCAGCGTGTCCGGGTCGAACCGGCCTGCCTCTTCGACCAGGGTCTGCTCCACCGACTCGCCGTGCTCAGCGCGCACCGTCACGGGCAGGTCGCGGATAGTGCCGGTGATGACCCGGGCCTGCTCGGCCGAGACCACCCCGGCAGCCTGCGCCGCCGCGACGACCGGGAATTCCGGCGGCAGCACCTCGCCGGTGATCGTTTCCCGCACCCCGAGCGTCCCGGCGGCACGAACCCGGCTGGTCGCTTCCCGAGGCGAGAGCCGCAGCACGTCACGCAGCAGCATCGCCGTAGACCGAGCCCCGACCCGCTCGGCCAGGTGTCGCTGCTCGAGCTCGCCGACGAGCGCGTGATCCACCACCGGCAGCCGCCGCCGGAACGACTCCAGCCGGCGCAGCGCTTCCAGCAGCTCATCTTCCGACAGCCGGAACAACTCAGCCGATCCCAATGCGGCGAGCCCCTCGTCGAGCAAACCGAAAGCCTGCTCGATCGAGGTGTCCGGAACGACTGCTGTCATACGACTGATTCTAATGGCGACGTACGACAATTCCAGCGAGAACCCGAGAATGTGGATATCTTTCTGACCTGTGCGAAACCATACAGCCAAAGGGCAAACAGTCATCCAGCACCGCGAACCAACCGAGCTGTCAGCTCTCCGTCGATGCTGCTTTTGTCTGACACCGAACCAAAAATGCAACCGAACCTAGCAGCGTCAGGATCCGCGCCGCCAACTCCCCGCCGGCGCCGTCCTTGTCTGACAACAAACCCCCAACGCAACCAGCGCGTCCATCAGCGGCCGAGCTCGCTGTCCCGCCAGCGTTGCATGACCAACGGCAACTCGGCGCGCAGGAAGGCCATGAATCGACTGGTCTCCTCGAGCCGCTGCCCCACCGCGGTGCGCGCGCCGAACACCGCAACCCCGTCGGTGAAGGTGCTCGCCCACCGGCCGAGCATCTGGTCGCGGTTGCCGAACGCTTCGTACCAGAGGTCGTTGTACAGCCGGTACACGTCGCGGCGCCCGCCGATCTCGCGTTCCCGGGTGATGAGCCCGACCTGCTGCAGGTAGCGCACCGCGCCCGAGATGGCTGCGGCGCTCACCTGCAACTGATCCGCAAGCTCGCCGGCCGTCGCCTTGCCCTCGTCGCCGCACAGCAGCACGGCGAACACCCGGGACGGCATCCGCGGCACGCCGCCCTCGGCCAGCATGGCCGCCAGCCGTTCCACGAATGCCGCTGCACGCGCGGGGTCGGACTTACTCGGCGCCTTACGTGTTCTTCCGGCCACATTGACACTCTACAAGATTCACAAGTTTATGAATTTAGCGTACGGTCGGGTGGGTGGATAGCGCAGTAGAAATCGACGGCTTGGTCAAGGCATTCGGCAAGGTACGCGCCCTGGACGGCTTGGACCTGTCGGTTGCGACCGGAGAGGTGCATGGCTTCCTCGGCCCGAACGGTGCCGGCAAGTCGACCACGATCAGAGTGCTGCTGGGATTGCTCAAGGCAGACGCCGGCGCGGCGCGTCTGTTGGGTGGCGATCCGTGGCGGCAGGCCACCGCCCTGCATTCCCGACTCGGTTACGTCCCCGGGGATGTCACGCTCTGGCCGACACTGTCCGGTGGCGAGGTGATCGACCTGCTCGGCCGGCTCCGCGGCGGACTCGACGAGAAGCGCCGCGCAGACCTGCTGGAACGCTTCCAACTCGATCCGACGAAGAGGGCCGGCACGTACTCGAAGGGAAACCGGCAAAAGGTGGCGTTGGTCGCGGCGCTGGCCTCGGATGTGGAACTGCTGATCCTCGACGAGCCCACCTCCGGCCTGGATCCGTTGATGGAGCGGGTCTTCGGCGAATGCATCGTCGAGGAGAAGGAACGCGGCCGCACCGTTCTGTTGAGCAGCCACATCCTGTCCGAGGTGGAAGCACTGTGCGACCGGGTCACCATCATCCGTGACGGGAGGACCGTGCAGACCGGCAGCCTGACCGAGCTGCGGCACATGTCGCGCACGTCGGTCACCGCGGTACTGGCCAGACCAGTCGACGATCTGACCGATATCGACGGCGTGCACCAGCTGCAGATCGAGGACAACCGGCTGCAGTGCGAGGTCGACGCCGATGCTCTCGATGCGGTGCTGCGCGCACTGACCGATGCCGGGCTGCGCTCGCTCAGCTGCCGGCCACCGTCGCTCGAGTCGATGTTCCTGAGCGTGTACGACTCGGCCGGAGCGCCGGCCGGATGACCGCCGTCACTGCAGCACGGCCGCTGTTGCACCTCGCGCTGCTCAGGGACCGGCTGATGATCCCGATCTGGCTCTACGCATTGGTCGCCTCGGTCGCGAGCACCGCCTGGAGCTACCGGTCGCTGTATTCGACGGTGGCCGAGCGCCGGAACTTCGCCGCCAGCGCCGAGTCCAATGGCGCCACCCGGGCGCTGTACGGCCACGTCTACGGTGCGGACTCCGTCGGCGGGTTGACCGCCTGGCGGATGGTCTCGTTGGGCGGAGCCCTGCTCGTCGTCTTCACTGTCCTGCTGCTGATCCGGCACAGCCGTGCGGAGGAGGAAGCCGGTCGCACCGAGTTGCTCAGCGCCGGCGTCGTCGGTCGAGCTGCCCCGCTCATGGCGGCCGTCCTCGCCGCGGTGAGCGCGGCCGGCGCGGTCTGCGCCGTCGCAGCCGCTGCGCTGATGATGCTGGGTCTGCCGGTCGCCGGTGCGCTCGCCTTCGGCGCTGCGTGGCTCGGGATTGGCGTGGTGTTCGCCGGGGTGGCTTCGGTGGCCGCGCAGCTCACCCAAAGCGCGCGGGCGGCCCGGGGCATCGCCCTGGCGGTGGCCGCCGTGTTCTTCGCCGTGCGAGTGATCGCCGACGGCAGCGTCACCTGGTTGACGTGGTGCACCCCGTTCGGCTGGGCGCAGCAGGTGCGCCCCTACGCCGGCGACCGGTGGTGGGCGCTCGCCCTGCCCGCCGCGACCGCAACGCTCCTGCTCACCGCGGGATTCGCCGTGCACGCGCGCCGCGATCTCGGTGCCGGTCTCCTGCCGCAGCGTCCGGGACCTCCGCGCGCAGGGCGCACACTGCGCTCGGCGCTGAGCCTGAACCTTCGGCTGGGCCGTGGTTCGCTGACGGGTTGGTTCGTCGGGCTGGGCGTGTACGGCTTGGTGATCGGTGGCATCGCGTCCTCCGCCGCGCAGTTCACCAACGGCAACGCGAGCACCGAAGATCTCGTCGCCAAACTGGGTGGACGGGGCGCGCTGGTCGACTCGTTCCTCGGCGCCTCCCTCGGCGTGTGCGGTCTTGCCGCGGCCGCCTACGGCATCACCGCCATGCTGCGTGCGCGCGATGAGGAAGTGAGCACCCGCCTCGAGGCGCTGCTGGCCACCCGGGTGGGCCGGTGGCGCTGGTTCGGTGGCCAGGTGGCACTTGCCCTGGCCGGTGCGACCGCGGTGATGCTCGGCACCGGCGTCACCACCGGGATCGTGCACGGATTGCGTACCCACCAGTTGGGCCACCAGTTCGGCCGGGTGCTCGTCGCCGTTGCCGGGCAACTGCCGGCCGTCTGGCTGGTCATTGCGCTGGCCGCCGCCCTGGTGGGCTGCCTGCCGCGGGCTGCGCAGGCCGGCTGGGCGCTGCTGGGCATTTGCGCGGTGGTCAGCTTCCTCGGGCCGGTGGTGAACGCCGCGCAGCCCATCCTCGACGTCTCGCCGTTCAGTCACCTGCCGGCGACGCCGGGCGCGGCGGTGCCGACCGCTGCGGTGGTCTGCACGACCGGGCTCGCTCTCGTCGCTGCCGGCGTCGCGCTCGTCGGGTTCCGCCGCCGCGACATCGGCTGAGCGGAGCAGCCGCGGTAGCGGAGCGGCAGCGGTGCGTGAGTGCCGCTGATCCGGCGAAATTCGGCCGCTGCCCAGGCGGGATGGCACAGTTGCCCAGGGCCGTACACACCAGGCACACTGGGTACCGACCGAACGTTCGTTCGGGAAGGAGCCGAGGGATGACGATCGCCGAACCGCTCGATCGAGCGCCGACGGAGAGAGCTCTCGAGCAGGCCTTTGCCGAGACGATCGAGCACGATCGCCGCATCGAGCCGCGGGACTGGATGCCCGACGGCTATCGGTCCACGATGGTGCGCCAGATCGCGCAGCACGCGCACTCCGAGATCATCGGCATGCAGCCGGAGGGCGACTGGATCACCCGGGCCCCGTCCCTGCGGCGCAAAGCGATCCTGCTGGCCAAGGTGCAGGACGAAGCAGGGCACGGCATGTACCTCTACTCGGCGGCCGAGACCCTCGGCGTCTCGCGGGGCGAGTTGACCGAGAAGTTGATCAACGGCCGGCAGAAGTACTCCTCGATCTTCAACTACCCGACCCTCACCTTCGCCGATGTCGGCGTGATCGGGTGGCTCGTCGACGGCGCGGCGATCTGCAACCAGGTGCCGTTGTGCCGCTCGTCCTACGGGCCCTATGCCCGGGCAATGATCCGGATCTGCAAGGAGGAATCGTTCCACCAGCGGCAGGGCTACGAGCTGCTGATGACGATGATGCGCGGCACGCAGGCCCAGCAGGACATGGTGCAGGACGCGGTGAACCGATGGTGGTGGCCGTCGCTGATGATGTTCGGGCCGCCGGACGACGATTCCCCCAACACGGCGCAGTCGATGGCCTGGGGCATCAAGCGGCACACCAACGACGAGCTGCGCCAGCGCTACGTCGACATGTCGGTCCCGCAGGCAGACGCGCTAGGTGTGACGTTCCCGGATCCCGAACTGCGCTGGAACGAGGAGCGCGGCCACTACGACTTCGGCGCCGTCGACTGGGACGAGTTCAAGCGGGTCATCAGCGGCCATGGACCGTGCAACGCCGAGCGCGTCGAGAACCGCCGCCGTGCCCACGAGGACGGCAACTGGGTCCGCGAAGCAGCGACCGCCCATGCAGCCAAGCATCAGAAGCTGCAGCCGGCCAATGTCTGACACCAAGCCACAGAGCGATGAGCGCTTGCGCGAAGAAGGATCGCCAGCGCGCGACGAAGGAGCGCTTGGCGCGAGCGCCAGCGAGCGATCGGTTGCGAGTGCCCCCGAGCTTGCGACGGGGCGCGAGTCAACCGATGGGGCGATCCAGGAGCAGTGGCCCCTGTTCGAGGTTTTCCTGCGCGGTAAGCGTGGGCTGAATCATGTGCACGTCGGGTCGTTGCACGCGGCGGACGAGCAGATGGCGCTGCATCATGCTCGCGACCTCTACACCCGGCGCAACGAAGGCGTCAGCATCTGGGTCGTCGACTCCGCGCACATCACCGCGTCGAGCCCGAGCGAGAAGGACCCGTTCTTCGCACCCAGTGGCGACAAGGTCTACCGGCACCCGACGTTCTACGACATCCCTGACGACGTCCCGCACATGTAATGAGTAACCCCACAGAGCACGAAGACACCGCCTACGCCGCCATCGTGGAGGAGAACGACCACACCCGGTGGGCGTTCGGCACCGGGTTCGTCGACGCCCTGGCCGGCGTCGACACGCGGGTGCCGGACGGAATCGACGGCGCGCAGCTCGCGCAGTACTGCCTCATGCTCGGCGACGACGCGCTGATCATGTCGCACCGGCTGCAGGAGTGGGTGGCCCGCTCGCCGGAGCTGGAGGAGGAGACGGCGCTGGCCAACATCGCGCTGGATCTGCTGGGGCAGGCGCGGATGCTGCTGGCCCGAGCCGGCCGTGCAGACGGCAGCGATCGCGACGAAGATGCATTCGCGTTCGGCCGGGAGGCTGCCGAGTTCCGCAACGTTGCGCTCGTCGAGCCGCCGGACGGCGACTTCGCCGATGCCGTTGCCCGGCTCGTCGTATTCGCCACCTGGCGCCTCGCCGCGTTCGTCAGGCTGCGCGGCTCGACCGATCCGGTATTGGCGGCGATCGCGGCTAAGGCAGTCGCCGAGCTCACCTACCACCGCGACTATGCCGCGCAATGGGTGGTGCGCCTGGGCGATGGCACGCCGCTGAGCGCGGAGCGAATGGCGCGCGCGTTGCGCAGCGTGGCGCCCTACCTGTCCGAGCTGTTCGCGGCGACGCCGGTCGAGCGCAGCCTCGCCGCGGCAGGCGTGGCGGTCGACCCGGCCGAGCTTCGCGACGAGGTCACCGCAGTGCTCCACGAGGTCCTCACCGCCGCCACCCTTTCCCCCGATGATCTCGCCGAAAGTGCTGCTATGGCAGCGAAAAGTGCGAGATCATCACGGGATCAGCACACCGAGTACCTCGCGCCGCTGCTCGCCGAGATGCAGAGCGTCGCCCGAGCACTCCCGGACGCGGCATGGTGAGCGGACCCGATGTGGTGAGCGGACCCGATGTGGTGAGCGGACCCGATGTGGTGAGCGGACCCGATGTGGTGAGCGGACCCGATGTGGTGAGCGGACGCGGCATGGTGAGCGTTGGTGCATCGGTGCGCGAAGCCCAGCGGGTGGCCGCCGCGGTGCCCGATCCGGAACTGCCCATGGTCACCATCGAGGACCTCGGCATCCTGCGCACCGTCTCCGAGCAGGACGCTCAGATCGTCGTCGAGATCACCCCGACCTACTCCGGCTGCCCGGCGATGGCAGAGATCCGTCGCGACGTGGGCCGGCGACTGCGCGAAGCGGGCTTCGCGGCGGTGGATGTGCGGCTGCGTCTCGACCCACCCTGGAGCACCGAGGCGATCACTGCCGCCGGGCGTCGCAAGCTGGCCGAGGCGGGCATCGCCCCGCCCAGCGGACGTGCGCCGGCAGCCGCCGGGCCGGTCCCGCTCACCCTCAGTCCGATCCGCCGCGGTGTGGCCTGCCCGCACTGTGCGTCGACGGAAACCGTCGAGCAGTCGACGTTCGGCTCCACCGCGTGCAAGGCGCTCTACCGGTGTCAGCGGTGCGCCGAGCCGTTCGAGTACTTCAAGGTGCACTGAGCGATGACCGCTACCCGTCAGGTATTTCACCGCCTAGCGGTGGCAGCCGTCGACAAGCTCACCGATGACGCCGCTGCAGTGACCTTCGCCGTCCCCGCGGAGTTGCGCGAGGAGTTCGCGTTCCAGCCGGGGCAGTCGCTCACCGTGCGCCGGATCGTGGACGGCCGCGACGAGCGGCGCAGCTACTCCATCTGTGCGCCGGCCGGAGCAGCGCCGCGCATCGGAGTCCGCGCAGTGAGTAGTGGGCTGATGTCCAGCTGGCTCGTCAACGAGGTGCGCGCCGGTGACGAGGTCGAGGTGGCCGGCCCGACCGGGTCGTTCACCCCGGACCTGACCGAGCCCGGTCACCACGTGCTCATTGCTGCCGGCTCGGGGATCACCCCGTTGTTGTCGATCGCCGCGTCGGTGCTGCCCCGACGACACAGCCAGATCACCATGCTCTACGGCAACCGGCGCAGCGACACCGTGATGTTCGCCGACGAGGTAGCCGACCTGAAGGACGCGCACCCCACCCGGCTGCAGCTGGTGCATGTGCTGTCCCGGGAGGCGCAGGAGGTAGAGCTGTTCAGCGGCCGGCTCGACGCGGCAAAGCTGCGCGAGCTGTTGCCGGTCACCTGTGCGATCGATGCGGTCGACCACTGGTGGCTGTGTGGTCCGTTCGAGATGGTGACCGACGCGATCGGGGTGCTCCGCGATCTCGGCGTGCCGGCCGAGCGCATCCATCGCGAGCTGTTCTACGTCGAGGACGTGCCCCCGCCGATGGACAAGCACGTCGAGGCTGCGCCGGACGGCGCCGGCACCGAGACCACCGTCATCCTCGACGGCCGGGCCACCACCCTGACGCTGCCGGCCGGCAGCACGGTGCTCGACGGTGCGCAACGGGTCCGCCCGGACCTGCCGTTCGCCTGCAAGGGCGGCGTGTGCGGAACCTGCCGGGCCAAGGTCGTCGACGGTGAGGTGACGATGCGGCGCAACTTCGCGCTGGAAGCCGCGGAGGTCGCGGCCGGCTTCGTGCTCACCTGCCAGAGCGTGCCGGTGAGCGACCGGGTCACCGTCGACTTCGACCAGTAGCGCACCATCCCGCGACCAGTAGCGCACCATCCCGCGCATTCCCACCACCGTGATGATCACGGTGATCCGGTCGCCGGAGCGACCAGGCCAGCGTGATCATCGCGGGCAGGGCCAGAATGGTTCCCATGACTGATGCCGCCGCTGCCCGCACCTACGAGTTGGACCGGGCGCACGTATTCCATTCCTGGTCCGCGCAGGCCGCGGTCAAGCCGATGGTCATCACCCGCGCCGAAGGCAGTTACGTCTGGGACGGCGAGGGCAATCGGCTTCTGGATTTCTCCAGCCAGCTGGTCAACACCAACATCGGCCATCAGCACCCGGTCGTCGTGGAGGCGATCAAGGCGCAAGCCGACCGAATCTGCACGATCGCCCCGCAGCACGCCAACGACCAGCGCTCCGAGGCGGCCCGGCTCATCGCCGAGGTCGCCCCGGACGGGATGGAGAAGGTCTTCTTCACCAACGCCGGCGCCGAGGCGGTGGAGAACGCGGTGCGGATGGCCCGGCTGCACACCGGACGGATCAAGGTGCTCAGCCAATACCGCAGCTACCACGGCGGCACGCAGGTGGCCGTGAATCTCACCGGCGACACCCGCCGCTGGGCCAACGACTACGGCGCGGCGGGGGTGGTGCACTTCTTCGGACCGTTCCTCTACCGCAGCCAGTTCCACGCCACCACCGAGGCGGAAGAGTGTGAGCGCGCGCTGGCCCATCTCCGTTCGGTGATCGAGTTCGAGGGACCGGCAACCCTCGCAGCGATCATTCTCGAGTCGATCCCGGGCACCGCCGGGATCATGCCGCCGCCGCCCGGGTACCTCGCCGGCGTGCGCGCGCTGTGCGACGAGTTCGGCATCGTGTACATCGCCGATGAGGTAATGGCTGGTTTCGGCCGGGCCGGCACCTGGTTCGCCTTCCAGAACTGGGATGTGGTGCCCGATCTCATCACCTTCGCCAAGGGGGTCAACTCCGGCTATGTGCCGCTCGGCGGGGTGATCATCAGCGACGAGATCGCGGCCACGTTCGCAGCAGCGCGTCTATCCCGGTGGGCTCACCTATTCCGGGCATCCACTGGCCTGTGCCGCTGCAGTCGCCACCATCAACCTCATGCGCGAGGACGGGATCGTCGAGAACGCAGCACGCATCGGCCGGGACGTTCTGGGCCCTGGTCTGCGCGCCCTGGCCGAGCGGCACCCGAGCATCGGTGAGGTCCGCGGCCTGGGCGTGTTCTGGGCGCTGGACCTCGTGGTGAACCGGGAGACCCGCGAACCGCTGGCTCCGTACGGCGGGAGCAGCCCGGCCATGGGCGACCTGGTGGCTGCCTGCAAAGCAGCGGGGCTGCTGCCGTTCACCAACTACCACCGGCTGCACGTAGTCCCACCGTGCACCGTCACCGAGGCCGAGGCGAAGGAGGGCCTGTCGATTTTGGACGAGGCGCTCTCCGCCGCCGACGCGCATACCACCGCATGAGCGACTCCAGCAGTGCGGCCGCGGAACAGACAGTGGCGCGGTTCCGCCAGCAGATGCAGGGCGGCTTCTCCGGCCTGTTGGGGATGACCTTCGGCGAGACCTCCGAGGATCGCGTCGAGGTCTCCGTCCCGGTCACTGACGAGCTGCGCCAGCCGTACGGCATCGTGCACGGTGGCGTGCACTCCAGTCTCGTGGAGACCGCAGCCAGCGTGGGAGGCGCACTGTGGTTCGGCGAGCGGGGCAACGTCGTCGGGGTCACGAACACCACGCACTTCTTGCGGGCCGTCCGCGACGGCGAACTACGGGCCGTGGCGACACCGATCCACCGGGGACGCACCCAGCAGCTGTGGCTGGTAGAGATCCATGACGATGCCGGCCGGTTGGCAGCGCGGGGCGAAGTCCGGCTGGCGAACCTCAGCACAGCCGATGGCTTAGGCAATTCCTAGCCGGCTGGGGTTTCCTGACCGGCGGATCCGGCCATAGTCGTGTCATACACTCACGCGCACGAATCAAAGAGCTGGGCACGTCTGCAGGTGCGGGGGGTACCGGCGCGTTCGACACACGTCGTCCGAGGCGGGTGACGCGCGGGGATGAGGGAGTCTTCATGGGTACTGGCGGTCGAGCGCGAGTCCGCAGCTCCATCAAGATGGTCGCGCTCGTCGCGGCCATCGCGCTGGTGGCCGCGGGGTGCACGGTCAACGGCACCGCTACGCCCGGCAAGGGTGGAGTGGCCCAGGACGTCCCCGCCTCGCAGCTCAAGATCATCGGTGACGGCCAGACGAAGTTCGACATCCGGGCGCGCAATGCGCTCACCGATGTGGAGCAGTTCTGGAAGGAAGTCTTCCCCACCATCTCCAACGGCAAGGCCTTCGTCCCGCTGAAGGGTGGCGTGTACTCGGTGACCACCGGTCACCCCAACTCGGACAACGCCTGCATGGCCCAACAGCCGACCGCGGCCGACAACAACGCGTTCTACTGCCCGCCGGATGACAGCTTCGCCTACGACCGCACCGGTCTGGTCGGCCAGCTCGCCGACCAGTTCGGTCCCGAGTTCGCAATGGTGGTGATTGCCCACGAGTTCGGCCACCTCATCCAGAACCGGTTGGGCATCGACGAGCCGTCGATCCTTCTCGAGTCGCAGGCCGACTGCGCTGCGGGTGCGTTCACAGCCGCCGAGTACGGCGTCTCCGTTCCCGCGGTCAAGGACCCGCACTTCCGCGAACTGCCGCCGGCGCTGGACCAGACGATCATCGGGCTGATCTTGCTGCGTGACTCGCAGCCGCACAACGCGAGCGATCCGCAGACACACGGCACCGGTTTCGACCGGGCCAGCGCGTTCTCCGACGGCTTCCACAACGGCGCGAAGTTCTGCTACAGCGACGACTGGGCCAACCGCCCGTTCACCGAGCGCCCCTACACCACCGATGCGGACTACGCGGCCGGCGGCAACCTGCCGGAGGCGCAGATCGTCACTCCGACCGGCGGACTCATCGGCGACCTCAACGCGTTCTGGGCCACGGCGTTCAGCAAGGTCGGCGGCGGTAAGAAGTGGCAGCAGGTGCAGGTCAAGAAGGCTGACCACCCGGCTTGCTCCGACAGCTCGGTGGAGTTCGGGTACTGCCCGAATGACAACACCATCTACTACAGCGACGACATCGCCCAACAGGCGTACAACAGCGTGCCGGACATCCGCATCGGAGCGGACGGCAAGGCGGTGTACAACGACACCGGCAGCGGCGACTATGCCCTGGGCACCCTGTTCGCCGTGGGGTTCGGGCTGGCCGTGCTGCATCAGAGCGGCAAGGGCATCGACGACGGCCCGGCACTGATGACCGCGGTGTGCTACGCCGGCGCCTACTCCAAAGACATCAACGTCGCGAAGGGTGCGCGCGGCTTCACGCTGTCGCCGCCCGACATGGACGAGGCAACGTACGCGGTTTTGCGCACTATCAACCAGACGACCGTCTTCAGCCCGCGGAACACCACCGGCCTGGATCGCATCCAGTCCTTCCGTAAGGGGTATCTCGCCTCGGACGCCGGCGGCTGCTGAGCGGTCCGAGGTGCCGCGAAGCACTCGCCCTCCACGGATAGGGTGCTGACCGTGCCTTCCGTCGACGAGTCCTTCACGTCCTTGCCGCTACGGCAACTCGCCGACACCGCGCTGCACCGCGCCGCGGAATTAGGTGCCCGGCATGCCGACGTTCGAATCGAGCGCAGCAGGCTCGGTGTGCTCGGTCTGCGCGACGCTCGCCTCGAGACCTCCGTGGACCGGCAGGACCTCGGCCTCGGTGTGCGGGTCGTCGTGGACGGCACGTGGGGTTTCGCGAGCACCGCGGAGTTGAGCGTCGACGCGGCGCTGCGAACCGCCGCGGCGGCCGTGCAGGTAGCCAGAGTGAGCCAGCCGCTCACCGCCCGGCCTGTGGAACTCGCCGCCGAACCGGCGTATCCCGACGCCACCTGGGTCAGCGACTGGGAGGTCAACCCGTTCGACGTGCCGGAGGCCGAGCGGATCGCGCTGCTGGCCGACTACTCACAGCGACTGCTGGCCTCCGACGGCGTCAGCCACGTCAGCGCGGAAGTGGACTTCGTCCAGGAGAACAAGTTCTACGCCGATTCCGCCGGCACGAGCACGACCCAGCAACGGGTCCGCATCGAGCCCATGTTCACCGCCATCGCCGTGGACAGCTCAGCCGGGTCGTTCGAGAGTATGAACACCCTTGCCCCGCCGGCCGGGCGCGGCTGGGAGTATCTCACCGGTACCGGCTGGGACTTCGGCGCGGAGCTCGCCCAGCTGCCCACGTTCCTCGCCGAGAAGACGAAGGCGCCGAGTGTCACCGCGGGCCGGTACGACCTCGTGGTGGATCCGTCGAATCTCTGGCTGACGATCCATGAGTCAATCGGTCACGCCACCGAGCTCGATCGCGCGCTGGGTTACGAGGCCGCCTACGCAGGCACATCCTTCGCTACGCCGGACAAGCTGAACACGCTGCGCTACGGCAGCGACGTGATGAACATCGTCGGCGACCGCACAGTCGAGCACGGCCTGGCCACCGTCGGCTACGACGACGAAGGCGTCGCAGGGCAGAGCTTCGACATCGTCCGGGACGGGGTGCTCGTCGGCTACCAGATGAATCGTGAGATGGCAGCGATGTACGGGCAGCGGTCCAACGGCTGTGGTTACGCAGACTCCGCCGGGCACATCCCGTTGCAGCGGATGGCGAATGTTTCCCTGCTGCCGCAACCCGACGGGCCGTCCACTGAGCAGCTGATCGGCCGCGTCGAGGACGGAATCTATGTGGTGGGCCGCCGGTCGTGGTCGATCGATATGCAGCGGTTCAACTTCCAGTTCACCGGGCAGCGCTTCTACAAGATCACCAACGGTCGGCTTGCCGGCCAGTTGCGCGACGTGGCCTACCAGGCCAAGACCACCGACTTCTGGGGATCGATGGAAGCCGTCGGCGGCCCGCAGACCTACCTGCTCGGTGGCACGTTCAACTGCGGCAAGGGTCAACCCGGCCAGGGTGCGCCGGTATCGCACGGCTGTCCGGCGGCACTGTTCCGCGGCGTGAACGTCCTGAACACCGTGCAGGAAGGTGGCGCGCGGTGAGCGGGGCCCCGTCGGCAACGGCACCGGCGCAGGACGTCGTGGACCATGCGCTGCGCACCTCCACCGCAGACGGTTGTGTGGCGATCGTCTCCGAGCGCCGTGAGTCGAACCTGCGCTGGGCGTCGAACTCGTTGACCACCAACGGTCAGATGGCGTCCCGGTCGGTGACGGTGATCTCGGTCCGCTCCGGCCCGGACGGTGCGCGCGCCGGGGTGGTCACCCGCGCAGCCGCAACCCTCGACGACGTGGCCGCGCTGGTCCACGCCAGCGAGCGCGCGGCCGATCAGTCCGACCCGGCCGACGACGCCACCGGGCTCGTCGAGCCGTACCCGCACTCCGACGACTGGGATGCCGCGGCGGAAGAGTCCACCGTCGAGATCTTCAGCCGGTTCGCCCCCGAACTGGGTACCGCCTTCGCCCGTGCGGCGGCTCGCGACGAATTGCTGTTCGGATTCGCCGAACACATCGTGGACACCTCGTTCGTGGGCACGTCGACCGGCTTGCGGCGGCGCTGGGCACAGCCCACTGGGCGCTTGGAGGTCAACGCCAAGAGCACCGATCTGAGCCGGTCGGCCTGGCACGGGGTGCCGACCCGGGACTTCACCGACGTGGACGCGCTCGCCGTCGCCGACACCCTCTCGCAGCGGCTGGACTGGGCGCGCAACCACGTCGACCTGCCGGCTGGGCGGTACGAGACGATCCTGCCGCCGTCGGCCGTGGCCGACCTCATGCTCGACCTCTATCTCCGATCGACCGCCCGTGATGCCGAAGAGGGCCGCAGCGTATGGAGCGATGCCGAAACCGAGGACGGCACCAAGCTCGGCACCGCCCTCGGCCCGTTGCCGATCCGGCTCTGGTCCGATCCGGCCGCAGCCGGGGTGCGGTGCGCACCGTTCACCGTCGCGGAGGCCTCGTTCATGGGCCTGATGTCGGTGTTCGACAACGGCGCGCCCCGCGAGTCGACCGACTGGATCGCCGGCGGTGCGTTGCACGACCTGCTGCGCAACCGCGCGTGGGCCGAGAAGACCGGCAAGCCGTCCCGTCAGTTCGTCGACAACCTGCTGATGGATGCCGGCGGCACGGCGAGCCTCGACGAGATGATTGCCGGCACCGAACGAGGCCTGTTGCTGACCTGCCTGTGGTACATCCGCGAGGTCGACCCGCAGACCGCGCTGCTCACCGGCCTCACCCGCGACGGCGTCTACCTCGTCGAGAACGGCACGGTAAAGGGTGCCGTGACGAACTTCCGGTTCAACGAATCGCCGGTCGGCATGCTGGAGCGGGTGGTGCAGGCCGGACGCAGCGAACGCACGCTGCCGCGGGAGTGGAACGACTACTTCACCCGTACGGTGATGCCTGCGCTGCGGGTCCGCGACTTCAACATGTCGACGGTCAGCGACGCCAGCTGACCCTGATCACTCGGTCGGTGCAGCAGAACAGATACGCACAGCGCTGCCCGGGCCAGCCGGCCCGGGCAGCGCTGCCTTGCTGAGTCGGCGGTCAGGTGGTCAGCTGCTTGCGCCCGCCCGCCTTCACCCAGATGGCCAGCACGATGACCGCGCCGATGATCGAGCCGACGATGCCGGCCGGCTGGAAGAACCCGTCCTTGCCGTCCTTGTGGAAGATCAGGTAACCCAGGAAGCCGCCGACGAAGGAACCGATAATCCCGATGACGATGGTCAACGGGATCGACATCCCGCCGGTGCCGGGGACGAGCAGCCGGGCGATTGCGCCGGCGATGAGGCCGATGATGATGAGACTGATGATCAGGCCGACCATGTGACGCTCCTTGTGTCAGACCACCGCGGTGGTCGCTGCCGTGACACCGAAGAGCCACGGCAGGTTCGGATGAACGTGCGGCCGTCGCTTCGACCGATCCGGCTTGGCAGCCGAATCTGTTGCCTAGTGTGGCACCTCGGCGGCCGTTGTGATCAGAGCCGCATGCATCGGGACCCCCCGGAAGCGCTTGCCGGAGGTAGCGTCCAGGCATCCAATCCCCTCCCGCCGCGTCCCAACGCGGCGGATGAGGCATTTCCGGTCAACGGAGACCGGACAGGAGGCGACGTATGACCACGACGGTCCGCGGGCTTGATACCGCTCCCACCACCCACCAGCGGCTGGTGAGTTGGGTTCGCGAGACGGCGGAGCTCACCCAACCCGATCAGGTCGTGTGGTGCGACGGTTCCGACGAGGAATGGCAGCGGTTGACCGCTCAGCTCGTCGCTGCCGGCACTCTCAAGCAGCTCGACGCGAAGCCGAACTCGTTCTGGTGCGCCTCGGACCCGCGGGATGTCGCCCGGGTCGAGGACCGTACGTTCATCTGCTCGCGGGACCCGAAGGACGCCGGTGCCACCAACAACTGGATGGCCCCGGACGACATGAAAGCGATCCTGACCGAGCGCTACCGCGGCGCGATGCGTGGCCGGACCATGTACGTCATCCCGTATTGCATGGGCCCGCTCACCGCCGCCGAGCCGCTGCTCGGTTGCGAGATCACCGATTCCGCCTACGTCGTGGTCTCGATGCATGTGATGACCCGGATGGGCACTCCGGCGCTGGACAAATTCACCGACGGCGCCCCCTTCGTCCCCGGACTGCACTCGCTCGGCGCCCCGCTGGCTGACGGCGAAGCCGACGTCCCGTGGCCGTGCAACGACACGAAGTACATCGTGCACTTCCCCGAAGAGCGACTGATCTGGTCCTACGGCTCGGGGTACGGCGGCAACGCGCTGCTCGGCAAGAAGTGCTACTCACTGCGCATCGCGTCGGCCAAGGCCCGGGACGAGGGCTGGCTGGCCGAGCACATGCTGATCCTGAAGTTGATCTCGCCGGCCGGCCGCACGTACCACATCGCCGCAGCCTTCCCGTCCGCATGCGGCAAGACGAATCTGGCCATGCTCGAACCGACCATCCCCGGATGGCAGGTGCAGACCCTGGGCGACGACATCGCCTGGCTGCGCTTCGACGACGAGGGCCGGCTGCGCGCGGTCAATCCCGAGTACGGCCTGTTCGGCGTCGCCCCGGGTACCGGGTGGTCCACCAACCCGAACGCCATGCGGACCATTGCCAAGGGCAACACCATCTTCACCAACGTCGCGCTGACCGATGACGGGGACGTGTGGTGGGAGGGCATGACCGACGAGAAGCCGGCCCATCTCACCGACTGGAAGGGCCGCGACTGGACCCCGGAGTCTGCTGAGCCGGCTGCCCATCCCAACTCACGGTTCTGCACTCCGTTACAGCAGTGCCCGATCCTGGCGCCGGAGTGGGACGACCCGGCCGGGGTGCCGCTCGACGCCATCTTCTTCGGCGGACGACGGCGGGACACCGTCCCGCTGGTCACCGAGGCGCGGGACTGGCAGCACGGCGTGTTCATGGGCGCCACGCTGTCGTCGGAGACGACGGCCGCGGCGACCGGTGCGGTCGGGGTGGTGCGTCGCGACCCGATGGCGATGCTGCCGTTCATCGGGTACAACGCCGGGGATTACTTCGCGCACTGGATCGAAGTCGGCAAGGGCGCGGACGCGACCAAGCTGCCGAAGATCTTCTATGTGAACTGGTTCCGGCGCGACGCCGAGGGCGGCTTCCTCTGGCCGGGGTTCGGCGAGAACATCCGCGTCCTGAAGTGGGCCGTCGAGCGGCTGGAGGGCACCGCCACTGCGGTGGACACGCCGATCGGACGCGTTCCGGAGCCGGGTTCGCTGGACGTCGACGGGCTGGACATGACCGCCGCCGAGGTGAGCGCGGCGCTGCGCGTCGACCCAGACGAGTGGCGCGCTGAACTGCCCAGCATCGAGGAGTGGTTCGAGTACATCGGTGCGGCAGTGCCGTCCTCGTTGCGCGACGAGCTGGAGGCCCTGCGGGTCCGACTCGGCTGAGCCCTCCCGCGATGATCTCGGGCCACCGGTGATCGCGCCGAAGGTCCCGAGATCATCGCAGGAGATTGCTCCGGCTCAGATGCGCAAGCGCCAGACCTGGCCTGAGGTATCCAGTCCCGGCACGCCGAGCCCGCCTGCCGGCGCGATCGAGAACGCCGCCACGTAGACGTAACCATGGTTGTCCACGGCGATACCGGCCGGGAACGGCACGTCAACGTTCGTGCGGTGGCCGTTGCAGTTGATCTTGGTCACCACTCCGACTGCCATCGGGTTGACCGGGTGCTGCTCGGCCGCCTCGAGCTGGCTGACGTAGACCGATCCGTCCCGGGCCACCGCAACCCCGGTCACCGATGTGAAGCCGGTCCAGGTGTGCAGCACGTGCCGACCCGAGCTGTCCAACTCGACCACCCGCCCGGCGCCCGGTGCCTCAGAGCCCAGACCACCGACGAAGATGTGCCCCCACCGATCGCTGGCCAGCGAGGTGGGCACGAAGTTGCAGCCAGGGAATCCAGGCGGGTCCTCCTGGCCGGCACACGATCCGCCGGTGATGTTCGCGAAGACGTGGAACAGCGACCGGTGGCCGTGCCGGTCGACCTTGATGACGTCGTTGGCAGCGGCGTCGGCTACCAGCACACCGTCGCGAACGACCAGTGCCGCGTACGGGTTCGAGTCGACCCCGTGGCCGTCCCAGTCCTTGGCGGCCTCGTAACCACTGATGTCCGCGACCGGGTAGACGCCCTTGTGGTAGGCGGCGCCGACCAGCAATTTGCCCGATTGCGCGCCGGGGACCGCCGAGGGCAGCTCCGGGGGCGCGAACGTTTCTTGGATGAAGATCGGCCCACCGACCCACGTCCCGCTCACACCGTCCGAGCCGACAGCGGCCGAACCGTCCGCGCCAGCCGCGGACAGCAGGCCCTTGATGATTCGCACCGGCTTCGTGTTGTGCCGGTACTGGGGGTAGAACACCGAGCTGATCGAGCCGCTGGACCCGACGAAGGTCGCGTCCTCGCCGGAGCCGATCTGAGTCGAGCCACCCTTACCAGCCTCGGCGATGAGGAGCTGGACGTTACCGACCAGGCTCAGCTGCCGCGGATTGTTCAGGCCACTGACGACGACGACCGGGCCGCTGCTTCCGGGATGGGCAGAGGCAGTGCCGGTGCCCAGCAACGGGACCGCGAGCGCACTGACCGCGCACAGCGCAAGGATGCGTATGCGTCCTGACATGGTTCCCCGATTCCACACCGTCCCAGTGGGGGTCGAGCCCAGTTGCCCGAGATCTCGCGGCGTGAACGGCCAGAACGGTAGCGAGTTGTGGCCTGGGTAACAAGCGTTTCCTCGCGCCGATCGCGGGACCCGTCTTGCAAGTCGACGATCGGCGCGAGGCCGACTAAACGCTCAGTGCTGATGCTTCGGGCGGTACCGCCGTCCAGCGGTCCACGCCAGGGCGATTCCGATGGCCACCAACGCACCACCGGTTCCGGTGAGGCCGGCCAGGTGCTGAGTACCGGTGTTCGCCAGGCCGGAACCCGTCGTCCCTGCGGACGTCGGCGTCACCGAAGCGGGAACGGGCGCGGCCCGCACCGCGAGGCGCCTGGCCGAGGAGGTCGATGGTCTGAGCAACAAATGGCCGTTGTAACGGGCCGAGAAGGTTCTCGTCCGCGGCGATGTCCCGGCGGGCACCGTCAACGTCGCGCGACCCGTCGGCCCGACGGTCGCGGTGCCGAGCACTGTGCCGCCCTCGGTGAAGGTCACCGTTCCGGTGGTGACCGGGCCCTGTCCGGTCACCGTGGCGGTCAGCGTCACCGGCTTGCCGGCAGTGCTGGGATTCGGCGTTGCCGTCAAGGTCGTCGTGGTGGAAATCGGAGATGGCGTGGTGTCGCAGTCGGGGGCGGTGAACACGTTGTTGTCCAGGGTCACCGAGCCGTTGCGGGCCAGGGCGCGGCCCTTGACCGTTGTCCCGGTCGTGACCGTGATCGAGGTCAGCGCCATGACCGTGCCGATGAAGGAGGAGTGCGTGCCCAGTGTCGCGGAGCTGCCGACCTGCCAGAACACGTGGCAGGCCTGCGCGCCATTGACCGCGAGGATTCTGCTGGCCGACGCCGTGATCAGTGTTTTGGCGATCTGGAAGATGAAGACGGAGTCGGGATTGCCCTGTCCGTCCAGAGTGACGGTGCCACTGGCATGCAGCGGACCGGTGGACTTGTACACGCCGGTCGTCAATCGTCTGCCGACCAGGTCGCCGGCGACTTTGACGTTCGCCGCCCGGCCAGCGGCGTCGTTGTAGGCGATGGTGAGATCCGACTGCGCCTGCGCTGCCGGTGCGTCCCCGGCATGCGTTGCGCCACCGGCCGTGCCCGGGGGGAATCCGGTGATCGCGCTACCGGGACTGACCCCGAGCTGTCCGCTCAGAGTCGTCGGGCCGGTATTGGTGACCGTCTGCCCAGCCAGCACCGAATAGGGAGCCGAGGTGCCGAGGCCCACTGTCGCAACGGCGGCTTGCGCCGGGGTCGGAACCACCAGAGCACCGGTCAGCAGCAGCGCGGTCGTTACCGCCACCAGGCCGAATGCGGCAGCGCATCGTCTGGACGTGGGTGTTGCGGCAGGCACGAGAAGTGTTCGGGTGAGCAGCATGGACGCCTCAGTCGCGGTTGGACGTCCCCGAACGTCTCGGCACCGGCGGGAGCCCAGCAGGTGAGCACTCAATGTAACCCGGGGCGGGTCAAATAGCTCGGTAAACAGGATACTAATTTCCCGCGACACGTCTGGGAACGACATAGCACCACTTGCGGATAATCCCGACACAAGCAAATTCTCTTGCGCGGCGCCGTAACGTCGAACAACCGTGAGCGCGAATGTGATTGACAACCCGGCCCTGATCACCGAGCGCGAGCACATGGCAGTCGCCCGCGCCTGCCTCGTCGAGATGCAGCTGTCCGCCGAAGGCATTCTCGACACCGCCGCCGACGAACTGACCAGCTTCGCACTCGGCAAGATCCGCGCGGACCGGTTGGCTCATCTGAGCGCGGATCCCGACGCACCGCCGTTCTTCGGCCGGGTGGACCGCACCGACGAGGCGACGCATGCGCAGGAGACGCTGCACATCGGCCGCCGGCACGTCCGCGACCAGCACCATGAACCGATCGTCATCGACTGGCGGGCACCGATCGCCCGCGGCTTCTACCGCGCCACCCCGACCGACCCGATGAACATCGGGCTACGCCGGCGCTTCGGCTTCGATGCGCACGGTGAGCTGTCGTCCTACGAGGACGAACACCTGGAACGCGGTGAGGGGCTGGGCCTGTCGTCGGAGATCCTCCGCGCGGAGATCGAGCGCCCCCGGGTCGGACCGATGCGCGACATCGTGGCCACCATCCAGCCCGACCAGGACGATCTGGTCCGCGCCGATCTGGACACGTCGCTGGCCGTGCAGGGTGCGCCGGGTACCGGGAAGACGGCCGTGGGGCTGCATCGCGCCGCCTACCTGCTCTACACGTATCCCGATCGGCTACGCCGCACGGGCGTTCTGGTCGTCGGCCCGAACAACGCATTCCTGCACTACATCGCGCAGGTGCTCCCGGCACTCGGTGAGGGCGGCATCGCCCAGGCAACCGTGCCGGACCTGGTGGCGCACATCCCCGTCCGCGCGGATGAGCAACCTCGCGCCGCGGTGCTCAAGGGTGACGCCCGGATGGCTGACGTGCTGCGTCGCGCAGTGCAGTTGCACGTGGCCAAACCGGTCGACGATGTGCTCATCCTTGTTGGCACCAAGCGCTATCGCGTAGGCGAACGGTGGCTGCGCCGCTACGTCGACGATGTGCGTCGCGAGTTCGTCCAGGGCACGCTGCGCTGGAACGCGGCACGCGACCGGCTCCGGCTGAAGATCGCCGAGGACGTCCGGCGGCAGCGGGAGGCCGGTGGCGGCGCGCCGAGCGACGCCGATACCGCCCGGGTCGCCCGATCCACGCCAGTGCGTGACTTCGTCGACTTGGTGTGGCCGGCGCTCGACGCCCCGGGCCTGCTAGCCCAGCTCTATACCGAACCTGACCTGCTGCGCCGGGCGTCGGCGACCGTCCTCGACGATGCCGAACGGGCACTGCTGAGCTGGCCGACGGCGCCGCGCTCGCTGCGAACCGCGCCGTGGACGATCGCGGACGCGGTGCTCGTCGACGAGTTGATCGGGCTGCTCGACGGTGTCGAGTCCTACGTGCACGTGGTAGTGGACGAGGCGCAGGACCTGTCCGCGATGCAGTGCCGAGCGATTGCCCGCCGTGCTCCGCTCGGCTCGGTCACCGTCCTCGGCGATCTCGCTCAGGCCACCACGCCGTGGGCCGTCGGCAGCTGGGAGGAGACGCTGGCGCACCTCGGACAGGCCGGCGCGTCGATCCGGCCGCTGACCATCGGCTACCGCGTCCCGGACGAGGTGATCTCGGTGGCCAACCGGCTGCTGCCGCACATCGCGCCGTCGATCTCGGCAGCCCGTTCGGTCCGCGCCGGGCAGGACGCGCTGCGGTTCCTCCCGGGCGGCACGGTGCTGGATGCGGTGCGCGACTGCCTGGCCTTCGACGGATCAATCGGCGTCATTGTCCCGGACGCCTTGGCCCCCGGCGTGCTGGAGCAACTCGGGGCTGCCGGGATCGACGCGAGCGCGCTGGACGACGAGGCCGATACCCGAGTCAGCGTGGTGCCGGCCCGCTCCGCCAAGGGCCTCGAGTTCGACTCTGTTGTCGTCGCCGAACCGGCCCAGATCGTGGCCGCCGAAGCCGATCGGCTGGGCGGGTTGCGCCGGTTGTACGTGGTCCTCACCCGCGCGGTCTCGCGCCTCGTCGTAGTGCACTCAGAGCCGTTGCCCGCGGAACTCGGCGGCTTAGACTGACCGGATGACCGGCGGTGCGGACCTGCTGCGCTACCAGTTCGACCGCTGCTGTCAACGTCTGCTGCGGAGCCTCGACGGGCTCGACCATGCGGAGTTCTTCTGGGAGCCGGCACCCGGCTGTTGGACGGTGCACCGCCGAGAGGACGACCGCGGCGTCACCGCGGATGGCAGTGGCGACTGGGTGATCGACTACGCCCTACCCGAACCGCGTCCCGCGCCGCTGACCACCATCGCCTGGCGCATCGTGCACCTGGGGGCCGTCAACATTCTTTACTGGGACTACGCATTCGGGCCGGCCACCGCTAGCTTCGACCTGGAACTCCCCGGCGACGCGACCACGGCCCGGCAATGGCTCGTCGACAGTCAGCGGCAACTCATCGACACGATCGCCGAGCTCTCCGATGCCGATCTCGACGAGCCGCGTCGCACCAACTGGGGTGAGCGGTGGCCAACCTGGCGGCTGCTGGCCACCCTTGTCGACGAGCAGACCCACCACGGCGCCGAGATCAGTCTGCTGCGCGATCTCTACCGCGTCCGCGACGGCTGAGCTGACCGAAGCCCGTCACTGCGAGAGCGCGGCGTCGATGGCCGAGCGGAGTTCCGGCGCGTCCGGTTCGGTGCGGGGCCGGAACCGGCCGAGCACCCGGCCGTCCGCTGCCACCAGGAACTTCTCGAAGTTCCATTGGACGTCGCCGGCTTCGCCATCCGCATCAGGCAGCGCAGTCAGCTCCGTGTACACCGGATTGCGGTGCCGGCCGTTGACGTCGACCTTGGCTGTCATCGGAAATGTCACGCCATAGGTTGCTGAGCAGAATTCCGCGATCTCGGCCTCGGTGCCGGGCTCCTGGCCGCCGAACTGGTTGCAGGGAAAGCCGAGCACGGTGAAGTTCCGGCCGGCCAGCTCGTCGTGCAGCTTCTCCAGGGCTGCGTACTGCGGGGTGAGGCCGCAGTTGCTGGCGACGTTCACCACCAAGGCAGTCCGACCGCCGGTCAGCGCGCCGAAGGTGGACGCCTCCCCGGCAAGAGTCGTCACCGGGAGGTCGAGAAGGTCGGTCATCAGGTCCCCACTTCATCGGGTCGGGCAGCATCGGTTCCAGTCGCCGCACACCTGTTTACTCGATGATCAAGGTCCGTTGGCTGCCCGGGCCACCAAACGACCTTGATCATCGCGAGAACACCGGTCAGGCGACTCGTCCGGGAGTGGGCTGGGTCACGGATATGCTAGGAACCCCTGGGTACCTCGCCCGTGCGCCACCCCTGTACGAACGAGTGATCCACCGCCATCGCCATCCGCGCGAGCACCCGGAGAACCCGAGTGACGCGCACCTAGTGCGAGGAGTGCCGTGCAGTGACGCTCGAGCCTCAGATCCATCCGGAACCAGACCTCGTCCAGCTGCTGACCCCTGAGGGCGAGCGGATCGATCACCCGGACTGGCCGTTGACGATCTCCGACGAGGAGATCCGCTCCCTGTACCGCGATCTGGTCCTGGTCCGCCGGATCGACAGCGAGGCGACGGCATTGCAGCGTCAAGGCGAGCTCGGGTTGTGGGCCTCCTGCCTCGGCCAGGAAGCCGCCCAGGTCGGCGCCGGTCGCGCGTTGAAGACGCAGGACATGGCGTTCCCGACCTACCGCGAGCACGGCGTCGCCTGGTGCCGCGAGGTGGACCCGCTGGTGCTGCTGGGCATGTTCCGCGGCACGAACCTCGGCGGCTGGGATCCCCTGGCCAACAACTTCAACCTGTACACGATCGTCATCGGCGCCCAGACACTTCATGCGGCCGGATACGCGATGGGCGTCATGCGCGACGACGCCGTCGGCACCGGCGATCCCGAGCGGGACACTGCCGTGCTCGCCTTCTTCGGCGACGGCGCGACCAGCCAGGGCGATGTGAACGAGTCGTTCGTCTGGGCAGCGGCCGGCAATCTACCGGTGGTGTTCTTCTGCCAGAACAACCAGTGGGCCATCTCCGAACCGGTGGAACGGCAGACCCGAGTGCCGCTGTTCCAACGGGCCAGCGGGTTCGGCTTCCCCGGGCTGCGCATCGACGGCAACGATGTGCTCGCCTCGCTCGCAGTCACCCGCGCCGCTCTGGACTACGCGCGCTCGGGGCAGGGTCCGTACCTCATCGAAGCGTTCACCTACCGGATGGGCGCGCACACCACGTCCGACGATCCGACCCGGTACCGCGTCATGGACGAGACCGAGCGGTGGCGGCTGAAGGATCCGCTGGAGCGGGTGCGCTCCTACCTGACCCGGCATACCGACACCGACGCGTCGTTCTTCACCGATCTGGACGCGGAGAGCGAGCAGCTCGCCGAGCACGTGCGGGCCGGTTGCCGCGCGCTGCCCGACCCCAGCCCGCTGTCCGCTTTCGACCACGTGAATGTCGAGATGACAGACGAGCTGCGTGAACAGCGCGATGAGTACGCCGCCTACCTAGACTCCTTCGAGGGAGCGGGCCACTCCGAATCCGCTGAGCCGGCGCCTGTCTACGGAGGCGTCCGATGACAACGATGAGCATGGCCAAGGCGATCAACGCCGGCCTGCGCAAGGCGATGGAGGACGATCCCAAGGTCGTGCTGATGGGCGAGGACATCGGCAAACTGGGTGGCGTCTTCCGCATCACCGACGCCCTGCAGAAGGACTTCGGGGAAGCGCGGGTGATCGACACGCCACTGGCCGAATCGGGGATCATCGGAACCGCGGTGGGCATGGCCATCCGCGGCTACCGGCCGGTGTGCGAGATCCAGTTCGACGGTTTCGTCTACCCGGCTTTCGACCAGATCGTCAGCCAGGTGGCGAAGATCCACAACCGGTCGGCCGGCGCGGTGAAGATGCCGATCGTCATCCGCATCCCGTTCGGTGGCGGTATCGGCGCCGTCGAGCACCACTCCGAGTCGCCGGAGGCGTACTTCGCCCACACCGCCGGGCTCAAGGTGGTGTCCTGCTCCAACCCAGCGGACGCCTACTTCATGATCCAGCAGGCCATCGCCTCCGATGATCCGGTCGTCTTCTTCGAGCCGAAGCGCCGCTACTGGACCAAGGCCGAAGTGGATCCGGACGTCCAACCGGGCCCATTGCACAAAGCGCAGGTCGTCCGGCCGGGCAGCGACGCGACGGTCGTGGCGTACGGCCCGATGGTGATCACCGCACTCGAGGCGGCAACGGCAGCTGCCGAGGAAGGCCGCGAGATCGAGGTGATCGACCTGCGCTCGCTGTCCCCCATCGACACCCCGACACTGGTCGAGTCGGTACGACGCACCGGCCACCTGATCACGGTGCACGAAGCGTCGGTGACTCTCGGCCTGGGCGCGGAAATCGCCGCCCGCGTGCAGGAAAAGGCCTTCTACTCACTCGAAGCGCCCGTGCTGCGCGTCGGGGGATTCGACACGCCGTACCCGGCCAGCCGGATCGAGGAGGAGTGGTTGCCCGACATCGACCGCATCCTCGATGCCGTCGACCGCTCCCTCGCCTACTGACCCTGCCTACCGACCAGCGGAGACTCGTCCACGTGCCCAATCTCAAGCAGTTCAAGCTTCCCGATGTCGGCGAAGGCCTCACCGAAGCCGACATCCTCACCTGGTCGGTGCGCCCCGGCGACACCGTGACGGTCAACCAGACCCTGGTCGAAGTGGAAACCGCCAAGGCTGCCGTCGAGCTGCCTTCGCCGTTCGCCGGGGTGGTCGCCGAGTTGCACGCCGACCCCGGTGCCACCGTCGAGGTGGGCACGCCGATAATCACCATCGACATCGGTGGCGAGCCGGAGGCCGGTGCGGTGGACCGGGCGCCTGCCCAGCAACCGTCGGCTGCGGCGACCGACGCACCGGCCGCGGACACCGGCCGGCAGGCCGTCCTGGTCGGGTACGGACCGCGTTCGGCAGCGGTCAGCCGCCGCCCACGCAAGCAGCCCGCGGCCGTGGAGGAACCGGTCACCCCGAACGCGCAGTTGGCCTTCGACCATTACCCGGGCGCGGAGCAGGCTTCCTCGGCCACCCCGCCCGCCCTCGACGAGATGCCGGCAGCTCCGACGGCCGAAGCGCCCGGCCCGTCCGCGACCAACGGCTCGGCGGTGCTCGCGAAGCCGCCCGTGCGCAAGCTGGCCAAGACACTCGGCGTCGACCTCGGCGCAGTCGTGCCCTCCGGACCGAACGGCACCGTGTCGCGGGCGGATGTCGAAGCCGCCGCTACCGGTACTGCTGCACCCGCCGCGGTCGCAGGCGGCGCCCGGGAGCAGCGCATCCCGATCAAGGGTGTCCGCAAACACACCGCGGCGGCGATGGTGTCCTCGGCGTTCACCGCACCGCACGTCACCGAGTTCGTCACCGTCGATGTGAGCGCGATGATGGAGTTGCGCCAGCGCGTGGCCGCGCGCGCTGAGTTCGCCGGAGTCAAGGTCAGCCCGCTGTTGTTCCTGGCCCGCGCGGTGATCTGGGCAACCCGCCGCACCCCGATCGTCAATGCCACGTGGGACGAAGCGGCCGGTGAGATCGTCATCAAGAACTACGTGAACCTCGGTATCGCAGCGGCCACCGATCGTGGCCTGATCGTGCCGAACATCAAGAACGCGGACACGCTGTCATTGCGTGAGCTGGCCGACCGACTGACCGCCCTGACCGAGACGGCGCGGGCCGGCAAGACGACTCCGGCCGACATGTCCGCTGGCACCATCACGATCACCAACGTCGGCGTGTTCGGTATCGACACCGGCACCCCGATCATCAACCCGGGGGAGTCGGCGATCGTCGCGTTCGGAGCCGTCCGGCGGGCGCCGTGGGTGGTGCACCGCGAGGGCGTGGAGACCATCGAGCCGCGCTGGGTCACCCAGCTCGCGGTCTCCTTCGACCATCGGCTGGTCGACGGGCAGGCCGGCTCGGAGTTCCTCGCCGACGTCGCCGGCGTGCTGGCCGACCCGGGCCTGGCCCTTCTCTGACCTGGCCCGGGTCGGCCGCCCCGACTACCCGCGCCGAGCGGAGACGGTGACGGTCCGGCTCCACACCTGGTACTGCAGGGGTGACTGCCAGTTGGCCCCGCGATCGCCGAAGATCATCACCGAGTTTCCGCCCAGCGGGAGCATGAACCCGTTCGCGGAGTCCTGGTAGTCCAGCCAGGTCGGCTTGGACCACGTGGCGCCGTCATCGGTTGACCGGAGCAGTGCATAGCCCGGTCGCCCGACCAACAGCAGCAGCGAGCCGTCGCCGAGCCGGTCCAGGGTGGGATACACGCTGGTCACCGGCTGCCCGTCGGCGGCGTGCATCTGTTGCGGCGCGGACCACGTCTTGCCGTTGTCAGCAGACCGCGAGGTGTACATCGGCAGGTAGCTACCGGTGCGCATCACGATCAGCAGGCCGCCGTCGCGGGTGCGGGTCAGCACTCCTTCGCAGAATCCGTCCCACGAGGTTCCGGTCGGGTACAGGTCGGTCGAGTAGGCGACGGTTGCCTCGAGCGTCCAGTTCACCCCGCCGTCATGCGACACCAGGATGACCTGTCGCAACTTGGTGTCCGTCGCGTACCGGCCGTAGGCGGACTGATACATCGTGCCGTCCGGATCCTGGATGAGGTTGTGTACCTGCACGAACGCGGTGCACCCGGTGGGCCGCTCGCAGGCGTACGGGGCGAAGTCCTGCGGCCCGGTCAGCAGCCCGCTGCGGTGCGTCCAGGTCGCGCCGTTGTCGGTCGACACCGCGGTCTCGATCACCGACTGGTTCGCCTTCGGCGCCGCGTACCCGTGGTAGTTGATGGCGAACAGGCTGCCGTTGGCCAACCGGGTCAACATGAACCCGGGTGCGTCGGGCATCGGATTGTGGACTTGGTAGTCGTGCCAACTGCGGCCCCGGTCGTCGGAGTAGACGAATCGGTTGCCGGCGCTGTCGGCGGCGTCGGTGTGCGCCGGGTAGACCATCAGGATCCGTTCCCGGCCGTGACCCAACGGCACCTTGGCCGAGGTGATCGGCATCTGGACCGGCGTGCTCGACGTCGCGACCGACGTGATCGGGCTAATGCGGTAGTCGGACTGCACCGCGCGGGGTCGGCCTGCCAACGCGGAGCCGATGCGCACGTTGTCGAAGTACACGTGCTCACCCACGCTCGGCGTGCCGGCGCCGGTGAACTGTAGGCCGTTGATCGAGGTGACCGGGTTGATGCCCCATGGTCCGCCCGACCCCACGTACCGACCGTTGACCGTCACATAGGCCATGTCCTGGTCGGCGGTCGTTCCGATCTCGATCCGGCTCCACCCTGCGACCGGCATGGTGCCGGCAACCGCCACCGGCAGCCAGCGGGCGCCGTCGTACCAGTCGATCGCACCCGTGCCACGGAAGACGAGATGGAAGACCACGCCGGTCGTACCGGCCGTGGTCGTGCCGGTGAGGTCGGCAATGAACCCGTTCGGCAGCGCGGCCGGATCGACAGCGAAGGACAAGTCCGCACCGCGGGCCGCGGGCCGCGGGCAGGTCACCGCCGGGAGCGACGTCGCGGAGTCGTCCGCCAGCAGCAATGAGTGGCGGCCGCCGTACGCCGTGTCCGCGCTGACTCGCAGAGCTGCCTTACCGCCAGGAGTCGTGCATCCGGCCGGCACGCTTCCGACCGCGTCGTGCTCGAACGTCCAGGCAACGGGACCCGCCTTGCCGGGATGTGCTCCGGCTGACGCGGGCGTCAGCAAGCCGAGCGCGGTCAGGCACCCGGCCACGAGGGCGATCCTCCATCGGTTGTGCATCAACAAGCCTCCACAAGTCATCCCGTGATGAGGTCGTTCTGGGCTGTCCACCCCTGGATGGAACGTAGTTCCACGTTCCATGTCAAGCAGGCTTGGGCGAATTGTCGTTCGGCTGACCCGGTCCCGCGGCGCAGGCCGGCGTGAAGCTGCCGGCCGGACGCGGCCCGGTAGCCGAGCCATGCGAGGTAACTCGAACGACGGGAATACTCCGACGAATCAGGGGGTTACATGCTATGATTCCTAGGAATCGTAGGCACTATGCTTTTGCTACCTACTAAAGCAGAACCAGCTAGCAGGTCGAAGGGAGGGTTCAAAGATGAACAAGATCGTGAAGAAGATCCGCGACCGGCGCAATGTCGCCGAGCTGCAGCGGGCCATCGAGCGTGCCAGCACGCCGTCGATGCGCAACGAGCTCCTGGCCCTTTCCGGCCGGCACCCGATGCTCTGATCGCTGTCACCAGCGGATCCAGACGTTTGACCCAGCGCCCCGAACCACCCGGTTCGGGGCGCTCGCTCATCTACCGACCGCGTATCCCTGGTCTCCCCGGGTGTTGGCCGCAGCACTCAGCAGCCCGGTCGCCGGATCACGCCCTACCGCAGACAACCGGCCGAGGCTCCACGCTCCTGAGGCGGTGACCCGATGCCCCCGCTCGGCCAGATCACGCAGTACCTCGCGACCAACCCGGTCCTCGACGACCAGTCCGGCCGGCTGCACGGTGCGCGGATAGAACGACCCGATGATGGACGTGGTGTGGAATGCCGGCGCGTCGATCGCTTCCTGCAGGCCGGCTCCCTGAACCAGATGACGCAGCAGGAAACCGAGCTGCCACTGATCCTGCTGGTCGCCGCCGGGCGTGCCACAGGCCAGCACCGGCACGCCCTCGCGCAACACCAACGTCGGCGACAGTGTGGTGCGCGGCCGCCGTCCCGGCAGTAGTGAGGAGTGCAGGCCGGGGGCGAGCCAGAACATCTGCGCGCGGCTACCCATCGGGAAGCCCAGCTCGGGGATGTGCGGTGACGACTGCAGCCACCCACCGCTCGGCGTCGCGGAGATGATGTTTCCCCAGCGATCCACCACATCGAGGTGGCAGGTGTCGCCCCTGGTCTCCCCGCGCGGACCGACGGTGGGCTCGCCGACGGCGGCCGATTCGAGGCCGGTGGTCTCGATGCGAGTCGGCGGGAGGATCGGCGCGCGTTCGTCAGGCGATCCCGGGCGTAGCTCACTCGAGGCCCTGCTCCCGATCAAGGTCCGGCGGATGGTCGTGTAGGCGTCGCTGAGCAAACCGCTGACCGGCACCCGGCCGTCATCGCCGTACCACGCGTCCCGATCTGCGAAGGCCAGTTTCAGCGCCTCAGCGGCAACGTGAATGCCGGCGGCGGTGTCCACGTCCAGTTCTGCGTCACCGAATCCGTCGAGAAGGCGCAACGTCTGCAGCAGGACCGGGCCCTGCCCCCAGGGGCCGGTTTTCGCGATCTGGAGGTCCCGGAACGACGCGACCAGGGCCGGCTCGTAATTCGGTCGCCAGGCCGCGATGTCCCGGCCGGTGACCAGGCCCGGATGTGGCGACCCGCTGGAGTCGTGGAACGGGAGACGCTGGAACCGGTCGATCGCATCGGCGACGAAACCTTCCCGCCACTCGCGTCGAGCGGCGTCGATCGCAGCGTCCCGCGAGGGCGCATGGGCACCGGCGGCGAGGAGCCGATCGAGGACGTTCGCGTACTGCTGATTTCGCCACAGCTGCCAGGGCGCCGGCGGTGCGCCGCCGGCCAACCAGCGCGCCGCAGAGGTCGGCCAGTGCTCGGCGAACAGGTCCGAGACAGCGCCGACCGTCCGACCTACTGCCGGCAACAGGGGGTGGCCGGCTCGGGCGTAGCCCAGAGCCGGACCGAGTACCTCGGCAAGCGGCATCGTGCCGAAGTCGTGCAGCAGCATCAGCCAGGCATCGACTGCACCGGGAATCACCGCGGCCAACGGCCCGGCGCCGGGGATCAGATCCAGCCCCAGTCCGGTGTAGGTATCGATGCTGGCCGCCGCCGGCGCCGTGCCCTGCCCGCACAGCACGATCGGGGTGGGGTCGGCCGCGGTGGCGAAGATCGCGGGGAGGTCGCCGCCCGGGCCGTTGAGGTGCGGCTCGACGACCTGCAGCACGAATCCGCCGGCGACGGCCGCGTCGAAGGCGTTGCCGCCGCGCTCGAGCATCCCGAACGCTGCCTGGCTGGCCAGCCAATGAGTACTGCCGACCATCCCGAAGGTGCCCCGCAGCGTAGGTCGGGTCGGCGTGTCCGGAGCCATGCCAGCCGACCCTACGCAGCGGCGTCGCGGCACCTAGGCTGGAAGGACACATCACACAACTGACGAGGGTGGGCTCTGTGGCAATCGCGACGACGAATCCGGCGACCGGCGAGGTCGTGCAGACCTTTGACACGCACAGTCCCGAGCAGGTGGATGCCGCGCTCAACCGCGCTGTGGACGCGTTCGCGGCGCTGGCCAGGACGAGCTTCGCCCAGCGGGCCGAATGGCTCACCGCAGCAGGCAAGATCCTCGATGACGAGGCCGACGCGGTCGCGAAGATGATGACCACCGAGATGGGCAAGACACTCGTCTCTGCGCGCGCCGAAGCGACCAAGTGCGCGGCAGCCTGCCGGTTCTTCGCCGAGCACTCGGAAGCATTCCTGGCCGACGAGCCGCTGGCCGATCCGGCCGAGGTCAAGGCCAGCAAAGCGTTCACCCGCTACCAGCCGCTCGGCGCCGTGCTGGCGGTGATGCCGTGGAACTTCCCGCTATGGCAGGCGATGCGGTTCGCGGCTCCTGCGCTGATGGCCGGCAACGTCGGGCTGCTCAAGCACGCGTCGAACGTGCCGCAGACGGCGCTGTTCATGCAGGATCTGTTCACCCGGGCCGGCTTTCCCGAGGGCGCCTTCCAGACGTTGCTCATCGGGTCGGCGGAGGTGGAAGCCATCCTCCGTGATCCGCGGGTTGTGGCGGTCACCCTGACCGGTAGCGAGCCGGCCGGCCGGTCGGTTGCGGAGATCGCCGGCAGTGAGGTGAAGAAGTCCGTCCTCGAACTGGGCGGCAGCGACGCCTACGTCGTGATGCCGTCGGCGGATGTGGCGGCAGCCGCGAAGGTTGCCACCACGGCTCGTTGCCAGAACAACGGGCAGTCCTGCATCGCAGCCAAACGGTTCATCGTGCACACCGACGTCTACGACGCCTTTGCCGAGGCCTTTGTGGCCGAGATGGCCAAGCTGCGAGTCGGTGACCCGATGGACGAGGACACCGACATCGGTCCGCTGGCCACCGAGCAGGGCCGCGACGAGGTCGCCGAGCAGGTAGCCGACGCGGTCTCCAAGGGCGCGAAGGTGCTCTGCGGTGGCAGCCGACCGGACGGTCCGGGCTGGTTCTACCCGCCGACCGTCGTCGCCGAGCTGACGCCGGACATGAAGATGTATGCCGAAGAGGTGTTCGGTCCGGTAGCTGGTCTCTACCGCGTCGACTCCTATGCCGAGGCGGTGGAGCTGGCCAACTCGACGAGCTTCGGGCTCGGTTCGAACGCCTGGACCACCGACCCGGCGGAGCAGCAGGCGTTCATCGAGGATCTGCAGGCTGGTGCGGTGTTCATCAACGGGATGACGACCTCGTATTCGCAGCTGCCCTTCGGCGGCGTCAAGAACTCCGGGTACGGCCGAGAGCTCTCGGCCCACGGGATCCGCGAGTTCTGCAACATCAAGACGGTCTGGGTCGGCTGAGCGCCGATCCCACCCAACCCGGCATCGCCGCCGGTCGAAAGGAGCTCGTGCGTGAAGTCAGGTATCGACATCGCCGCCGTCAAGGCGGCGATCCGCCCCCAGGACGACCTGTTCCGCCACGTGAACGGCAAGTGGCTGGACACCGCCGTGATTCCGGACGACCGGGCGGTCGACGGCTCCTTCATCAGGCTGCGCGACGAAGCCGAACTAGCGGTTCGGGCGATCATTGAGGAAGCGGCCGCTGCCGGGGCCGAACCCGGCTCGTTGCAACGCAAGATCGGCGACCTGTACGGCAGCTTCATGGCGGAACCGACTCGCGAGGCGCTCGGCGCGGACCCGATCCAGCCGACCTTGGCCGCGGTCGTTGCTCTCGCCGACGTCGGCGAGTTGGTGACGATGGTGGGCGAGTGCAACCGCGACGGAACGCCGGGCTTCTGCTCACGCTTCGTCGTCAACGACTCCGGCGATCCCACCCGCTACCTGCTGCACCTCTATCAGGGTGGCCTGGGGCTACCCGACGAGTCGTACTACCGGGACGAGAAGTTCGCCGCGATCGTCACTGCGTACGAGGGGCACGTCGCCCGTCTGCTGACACTTGCCGGAGTCGACGACTCCGCCGCTCGCGCTGCGTCCATCCTGCAGCTCGAGCGGGACCTTGCCGCGCGCCACTGGGACGTCGTCACCTGCCGTGATCCGCAGCTGACCTATAACCGGGTGACCAGGGAGGGGCTCGACGAGCTGCAGCCGTACTGGCCGCAGTGGATCACCGGGCTGGGCGCGCCGGAGTCGGCATTCGCCGAAGTCGTCGTCATGCAACCGTCCTTCTTCTCCGCGCTCGGCGAGTTGCTCATCGACGATCGCCTGGAGGACTGGAAGAACTGGCTGCTGCTGCAGGTGATCCGCTCGGCGGCCCCCTACCTGACGGCCGCCTTCGCGGCCGAGTACTTCGACTTCAACGGACGCACGCTGAGCGGAACCCCGACCGATCGGGAGATGTGGAAGCGCGGCGTGGGCTTGGTCGAGGCTGCGATGGGCGAAGCGGTCGGCGAGCTGTACGTCGCGCGGCACTTCCCGGCCAGCTCGAAGCAGCGCATGGAGGAGCTGGTCGGCAACCTCATCGAGGCCTATCGACGCGACATCGGTCAACTCGGCTGGATGAGTGACGAGACCAAGCAGCGTGCGATGGAGAAGCTGGCGAAGTTCACGCCGAAGATCGGGTACCCGAACCGGTGGCGCGACTACACCGGTCTGGTGGTGGTCGCAGACGATCTGGTCGGCAATGTGGTGCGGGCATCGGCGTTCGAATGGGAGTACGAGCTGAGCAAGCTCGGCGGCCCGATCGACCCGGACGAGTGGCACATGACCCCGCAAACGGTGAACGCGTACTACATGCCGACCGCCAAT
This sequence comes from uncultured Actinomycetota bacterium, assembly GCA_963703085.1. Taxonomy (GTDB): domain Bacteria; phylum Actinomycetota; class Actinomycetes; order Mycobacteriales; family Jatrophihabitantaceae; genus DATAEG01. Next base: position 1,990,674 of record OY969789.1, read on the forward strand.
GAGATCGTCTTCCCGGCGGCCATCCTGCAACCGCCGTTCTTCGATCCGGGGGCCGACGACGCGGCCAACTACGGCGGCATCGGCTCGGTAATCGGTCACGAGATCGGTCACGGATTCGACGACAAGGGCTCGCAATACGACGGGACCGGTGCACTGCGTAACTGGTGGACCGAGGAGGACCGTAAGGCCTTCGATGACCTGACGTCGCGCCTGATCGCCCAGTACGACGCGCTCGAGCCGCAGGCGCTACCCGGACATCACGTCAACGGAGCGCTGACGGTAGGCGAGAACATCGGCGACTTGGGTGGTCTCACCATCTCCCACGCGGCCTACGTCATCTCGTTGGCAGGTGCCGAGCCGGAGACTATGGACGGGCTCACCGGCTACCAGCGGCTGTTCTACTCCTGGGCGCAGATCTGGCAGGGCAAGGTGCGTGATGAGGAGGCCATCCGACGGCTGGCCACCGACCCGCACTCCCCTGTCGAATTCCGCTGCAACGCTGTGGTGCGAAACCTGCAGGAGTTCTACGACGCGTTCGCCCTGGTCGAGGACGACGGTCTGTGGCTGCCGCCGGACCAACGGGTCCGCATCTGGTAAAGCGACTTGACCCCGCTGTAGGAATCGTTGGGGTGCTGTGCATTCGCGGGGCTTGGGCTGGATTCAGAACTTCTTCGAGATGGCTATGGCGATGGCGCGAGCGTTGAAGGACGTGTCGTTCTGGTCGGTGTTGACGACCACCACGGTGCGGCCCTTGCGGAAGGTGCACGCCCAGTCGCGCTTGCCGTCCGGGGGATAGAAAGGCGACCGGAACGCGATGCCTTCCACTCCGGCGGCCAGCCTTGGGTAGCCGATCTGCTGGGTGCCTCTGGAGGCGGTGCGCACCATCTCGTTGTGCGCCGTGGTCGGGTCCGGGTAGACCTTCGCGGTGATCTGCGCCACCGCATGGAAGTCGGCGAACGGCAGGTAGAACTTGCAGCCGCGCGGGGTCGACGTCAGCACTGTCGTGCGGCCCACCCGGCTGCCCACCGTGTCGGCCAGGTCCTGGGTGGCGATGTAGGGGCACGAGCCGTCGACTTCGCGCACCCGGGTGCGCTTGGTGGCCGACGTACGTGGCGTGGTGCGCGGTGCCGAGCTGGACACACTGGGGGCAGTGGTCTCGTCGCCGTCCCCGGCCAGTCCGCCATGACTGCTGGAGGCCGGCGCGGTGGGCGGCCGCGTGTGTCCCGTCGGGCCGTGCGAGGAGCAACCAGCAAGGAGCACGGTGACCAGCGCAGTGAACCCGCCGGCCATCCGTGCCTGCTTGCGCATGCGTGCCAGGTTAATCGAGCAGTTGTGCCTGCAGTGCCTTCGCGTCGTCCTCGGTCCAACCGTGGCTGCGCAGCCACCCGGCTGGTCCGCCCTCGTTCTCGTCCAGCTCGGTGAGCAGCCGCTGCATGGTCTCGGCGCGGGGGCGGTGGTTGTCGACGTCTGCCGGATCGGTATCCGCCGCATAGGTCGGTGAGGACGCCAGCCGGACCAGCACCTTGTCGATCCGCTCAGCGCTGGCGACGTAATCCTCGATGATGGCCGCCCGCTCGACACCTACCTCGCTGAGCGCCAATGCGACCACCACTCCGGTGCGGTCTTTCCCAGCGGCGCAGTTCACCAGGGTCGCACCGTCCGGCTCGGCGATCACACGCAGCGCGGCGACGACCGAATCGGGCCGATCGGCGAGGTAGTAGCGATACGTCGAGCCAGCTGGCCGTTTGCCCCGCTCGCTACCTTTGTCCTGCCAGGGCAGCAGTTCCGGCCCGTCGTCCAGGTCCGCTGCGGCGTCAGTGCGTTGGCCGACCTCGGGGAACAGCGAGAGATGGTGAACCACGACCTCGGGCACCGCGATGAGCGGCCCCGGACCCTCGTTGCGGACCTCTGCACCGGTGCGCAGGTCGACCACCGAGCGCAGGTGCATCTCACGTACCAACAGCTCGACATCGTCGGCGGTGAGGTCCTGCAGGTTGTCCGAGCGATATAGCCGACCAGGCCGCACGGTGCGGCCATCCGGGAGCGGCAAACCCCCGGCGTCCCGTGCGTTGACGGCTCCTACCAGTGGGATCCAGCGTGACGACTTCATCGCGATCAGCGTATCCGGCTGAGTTCGGTGGCCGGGTGGGTGCGAACTGTCGCCGGGCCGGGAATCCCGCTATGCTCGCCGCCAGCGCCTTCGGGCGCTTGTGGGTCCGCGCGTGGACCCACGAGGTACGGGGGACTCACTATGGCGTTGCGATCTGGCCTGCTCGGCTCACCCTGCCCCGGAACCGTGGACAGGTGCCTGGTCGCCTCTGGCGCATGGCACCGCCCGCGGTTGCTTGCTGGGTAGGACGGCTCGCCGCCATCTATTCCCCTGTACCAAAGCCGGCTCGGGCCGGGCGCCCCCCCGCGCTCGGTCCGAGCCGGTTGCATGTCTCCCGAGTGTTGACCTGATCACGGCTGACCCGGCGCTACTCTCGCCACAGCGCCCTGCGTGCGGGCTGTCCAGCCCATCTCTCCCGTCGACCTGCTTGCAGAGGAGCCCGCCAGTGCCGAGTGACCCGTCGCGCGAGCCACCGGCGGTCGTTCGGTCGGTCGCCGGCGAACGGCGCAGCGCAGTCGCGGCGGTCAGCTGGTCGATGCGTGCCGCGGCGATGTGGAGCATCTGCCTGCTCGCCGTCGCGGTCACCGGTTACCTCTCGTTGCGCGTTCTGGAGAAGGTCAGCCTGGTGGCCTTCGCGGTCATTCTGGCGTTGTTCTTCACCGCCGTGCTTTACCCGCTCGTCAACAGGCTGACCAATCTCGGACTGCATCGAACCCTGTCGACATTTGCGGTGATGTTCGGCGGGATCATCGTGTTCGGTCTGGTCGGGTGGTTCGTCGTTGCCCAGATCAGCTCGCACGCTGCGGTGCTCGGCGATCAGATCGTCGCGGTGGCCAACCGGGTCACCAGCTGGCTGAAGACCGGACCCTTGCACCTGAAGACCGCCGACATCGACAAGTATCAGACTCAGATCGCGGACACGGTCAAGAAGCATCAGGGTGAGCTGGTCTCGGGTGCCGTCTCCACCGCGAGGACCGTGTTCGAGGTGCTGAGCGGGCTGCTGCTGGCCCTGTTCAGCACGTTCTTCCTGCTCCGCGACGGTGAACAGATCTGGCAGTGGTTCCTCCGGCTGCTTCCGGCCAACGCGCACGACCGCATCGACGCCGCCGCGCACCGCGGCTGGCAGACCCTGGGCGGGTACGTCCGCGGTCAGGTGACGATCGCCTTCATCCACGCAGCGACGATCACGGTGTTGCTGTTGATCTTGCGGGTGCCGCTCGCGGCGGCGTTGGGTGTGACGGTCTTCCTGGGCTCGTTCATCCCGATCCTGGGCCTGACCCTCAGCGGTGCGCTCTGCGTCGGCGTCACGCTGCTCGAGCACGGCACCGGGGCTGCGATCGCCGTGGCGGTCGCGATCATCTTGCTGGTACAGGCCGAGGGCCACTTACTGCAGCCGCTCATCATGAGCCGGGCCGTGCATATCCATCCGCTGGCGGTGGTATTGGCCGTTGCCACCGGCACGACCATCTACGGAATCATCGGAGCGCTCATCGCCGTCCCGCTCGCCGCTTTCTCGAATTCATTCATCCGCGGGCTGTGGGAACGCCCGCGCGAGCCCGAAGCCGAGGCGCCACCAACGGACGCCGACCCGGATCCGCACCCAACCACCTGACGCTGCGCTCAGAACGTTCAGCAAGGCGTTCCAGGCCGAACCCAAACGCGACTAGAAGACCGACTGAGCCACCGCCACCGACAACGCTGGTCGGCCACGCGATGCCAACCAAGCACTCATCCGCAACCGCCGGAACGCAAAGCAAGTACACCGGGACAGCAAAGGCGTTCCACGCCCGTGCCCAGCCCCGAACCAAACGGGACTCAGAAGGCCGACTCCGCCACGTCCATCAGCGTGTTGTCGATGCGCTCGGCGATGCCGCGTCGGGCGGTCAGCTCCGGGAGCACGGTGAGCGCGAAGAATCGCGCCACCGCGACCTTGCCTTCGTAGAACGACTTGTCCGACTCGGACAGCCCGTTGGACGCGAGCTTGCCGAGCGCGACGGACGCGTGCTTCAGCAGCAGATATCCGATCATCAAGTCGCCGACGCTCATCAGCAGCCGGGTCGCATTCTGACCGACCTTGTAGACGTTGCGGACGTCCTCCTGGGCCGAGGTGAGCTGGCTGATCATCGCCGCCACCATGGCGCCGACATCGGCGAGCGCGACCTGGACAGCCTCCCGCTCCTCCTTCAACCGACCCTCGTCACCGATCGACTCGAGGAACTGGGCAATCTCGGCTGACAATGCGCCGAGGGCGGCGCCGTTGTTGCGGACGATCTTGCGGAAGAAGAAGTCCTGTGCCTGGATCGCGGTGGTGCCCTCATAGAGGCTGTCGATCTTCGCATCGCGGATGTACTGCTCGATCGGATAGTCCTGCAGGTAGCCCGAGCCGCCCAAGGTCTGCAGCGACTGGGCCAATTGCTCGTACGCCCGCTCGCTGGACACACCCTTGACGATCGGCAGCAGCAGGTCGTTGAGCGCATCGAGCGCCGCAGTGTCCTGCCCGGCGAACTGCGCCTCCTGGACCTGGTCCTGGATCGACGCCGTGTAGTAGGCCACCGCGCGCAGTCCCTCGGCGTAGGACTTCTGCAGCATCAGACTGCGCCGTACGTCCGGGTGATGGATGATGGTCACCCGCGGCGCGGTCTTGTCGGCCTGCTGGGTGAGATCCGCCGATTGCACCCGCGTCTTCGCGAATTCCAGCGCGTTCAGGTAGCCGGTGGACAGCGTCGCCATCGACTTGGTGCCCACCATCATCCGGGCGTGCTCGATAACCCGGAACATCTGTGCGATGCCGTCGTGGACGTCGCCGACTAGCCAACCGATCGCCGGCTGCTTCTCGCCGAAGGTCAGTTCGCAGGTGGTCGACGCCTTGAGGCCCATCTTGTGCTCGACGTTGGTCACGAAGGCGCCATTGCGCTCGCCGAGTTCACCGGTCTGCTCGTCGAAGAGGAACTTCGGGACCAGGAAGAGGGACAAGCCCTTCGTGCCCGGCTTCGCGCCTTCCGGCCGAGCCAGCACCAGATGAATGATGTTCTCGGTCATGTCGTGTTCGGCCGAGGTGATGAATCGCTTCACCCCCTCGATGTGCCACGTGCCGTCCGGCTGTTCGACCGCCTTGGTGCGCCCCGCGCCCACATCCGACCCGGCGTCCGGCTCGGTGAGCACCATGGTGGAACCCCACCGGCGGTCGACGATGTGCTGAGCGGCCCGCTTCTGCGCGTCATTGCCGATCTCTTGCAACAGCGCGGCGAAGGCGGGACCGGAGTTGTACATGTGCACCGCGGGGTTGGCGCCCAGGACGAACTCGACGGTCGCCCAATAGAGCGAGCGCGGGGCGACGGTGCCGTCCAGTTCGGCGGGAATGCTCAGCCGCCACCACTCGGCGTCCTCCTGGGCCTTGTAGGAGCGCTTGAACGCCTCGGGCATGGTGACGGAGTTGGTGGCCGGGTCGAAGACCGGCGGGTTGCGGTCGGTGTCGACGAACGAGTCGGCGATCGGCCCCTCAGCCAGCCGGCGCACCTCGTCGAGGATGCCGCGCGCGGTCTGCTCGTCGATCTCGGCAAACGGGCCGGTGCCAAGGCGCGCGCCGGTTCCGAGCACTTCGAAGAGGTTGAACTCGATGTCCCTGAGGTTGCTCTTGTAGTGCCCCATGTCAACGGTCTCCTTGGTTACTGGCCGGTACGTCCGAGGATATTACTGACCGGTAACTTGAGCAAGCGAGGACCGTCGAGGCGTACCGCAGCCACGGTTCGGCTGCGATCAGGGGGCCGGCCGACGTCAGAAGATGACGCGGAGCCGAATCGTCTCGGGCAGTGCGCGAATCTGATCGACGATCGCCTGCGTCACGCCGCCGGCACTGTCGGTGACGACATAGCCCATCTCGCCTCGGGTGCCCAGCGATTGGGCATCCACGTTCACCTGGTGCTCGGCGAGCAGTCCGTTCACCCGGGCCAACACGCCCGGCACGTTGCGATGCAGGTGGACCAGGCGGAGCCGATTGCCGCGGGCCGGCGGCCCGATGTGCGGCACGTTCACGCTGAGCGAGGTGTTGCCCTCGGCCAGGAAGTCGCGCAGCTTCGACGAGACGAAGCGCCCGATGTCGCGTTGCGCCTCCTCGGTGGACCCACCGATATGCGGGGTGAGGATGACGTTGGGCAGTCCGCGCAGTTCGGAGACGAACTCGTCACCGCGCCCCTTGGGCTCTTCGGGGAAGACGTCTATGCCGGCACCGCCGATGTGACCGGACTCGACGTGCCGGCGCAGTGCGCCGTAGTCGACTACGAACCCGCGGGACAGATTGAGGAACAGGCTGCCCGGCCGCATCGCGGCGAATTCGGCCTCGCCGAAGATGTTCTTGTTGCTCGGCCGGCCGTCGACATGCAGCGTCACCACGTCGGACTGCTGCAACAGTTCGCGCAGGGTGGCACACGGATGAGCGTTGCCGAGCGCCAGCTTGTCGGCGTTGTCGTAGAACACGACGCGCATGCCGAGGTTCTCGGCCAGCACCGAGAGCTGGGTGCCGATGTTGCCGTAGCCGACGATCCCCAGGGTGCGGCCGCGGACCTCGTGCGCACCGTCAGCGGACTTGTCCCAGACCCCGGCGTGCATCGCCTCGTTCTTCTCGGTGAGCCGGCGGGTGAGCGAGATGAGCTCCGCAAGCACGATTTCGACCACCGACCGGGTATTGGAGAACGGCGCGTTGAACACGGTGACACCGTGCTCGGAGGCGCTCGTCAGGTCGATCTGGTTCGTGCCTATGCAGAACGCGCCGATGCTCAGCAGGTCGGGTGCGGCATCGAGGACTCGGGCGGTAACGGTGGTCTTCGACCTGATACCCAACACGTGCACGCCCGGCAGTCGCGTAGTCAGCTCGTCCTCGTCCAGCGCCCGATCGAGGGTCTCGACCGAACAGCCGGCATCATGTAGCGCGGCGACGGCATCCGGATGAATCTGCTCGAGCAGCAGGACTGAGGTGGGTGCGGCGGCCACGAGGCAACTGTACGGACGCCGCCAACAGCGTTGCAGTCCGCCCATCGCAGGCTGGACTTGCGCAAATCCGGGCATTCGCGGGTTATCGTCGCGGGGTGACGGAGGAACCGAGGTGGCTGTCCGCCCGCCAACAGCGCGCGTGGCGGGCGTACCTGTACTCCAACCGCTTGCTGATGGAACGGCTTGATCGCGAGCTGCAGGCCGCGTACGGCATCGGCCACCCGTACTACGAGATCTTCGTGAATCTGTCCGAGGCACCCGACCGGGCCATGCGGATGAGCGAACTTGCAGCGGCAACCCGCTCCTCGCGCAGCCGCCTGTCCCACGCTGTGGCCCGGTTGGAGGAGAGCGGCTGGGTCGAGCGCCGCGAATTCCCCGGCGATCGCCGCGGACAGGTCGCGGTGCTGACCGATGCGGGCTATGCACTGCTCACCAAGGCCGCCCGGATCCATGTCGCCGGGGTCCGCAAGTACCTGGTGGATCCGTTGTCGGAGGAGCAGCTGGACCAGCTGGACGCGATCGGGCGGGCCATCTATGCAGCTCTTCCTGAAGACGAGTCGGCACTCCCGCTGCCCTGAACCGGTGGGCGGGCCGGCCCGCCTCAGCGACTCACGTCGAATGCGGCCGACCTAGGCACCGCCCTCTTGCCCACCGGGGTACGGTCCACACATCCCTGGCAGCGGCGTACCTCGGCTCGGTGACGCTCGGGGGCGAGCAGTACAGAACGATCGGGGGCTCGCGGTACCCGCTGCCAGGACAGTGCAGGTGCGATCGCGAGACCACTCCATCCAGGCACACCGCACCAGCGAACCGAAGTGGCCGGCGTCGCTCGGGGGAACGCACCGGCCACCTCGGGCCTTTCTGGGAGGACCTGCGCCGGAGGTGTTCGGGGATGGCACTCGCGGTCGCAGTGGCAGCCGCTGCGCATTGCCGCAGCTGCGTTTCCCAGAGTCCGCCGGGTTTTTCAGCGCTGCAACCAGTGGCTGACAGCATCCGTACAGGATTGACCCAGCGCGGTGTCCAGCCGCCCTCGCACCGCCTTGTCGAGGGGGACTAACCTGGCCATAGGTGAAAGCAATCGCCTCCACACCCGCACTACCAGGAGACGATGATGCCCACACGTCGTACGCCCGACCAGAAGGCTCCGAAAGCAGTCAGCCCGACCGGTGCCACCCCCGCCGACGCCACTGCGGGCGATGTCCGCGCTCAAGCAGGGCAATTCCTCACCACGGCGCAGGGTGTCCGGCTGCCGGATACCGATCACTCGCTCAAAGCCGGCGACCGTGGACCGACGTTGCTCGAGGACTTCCACCTCCGGGAGAAGATCACCCACTTCGACCACGAACGCATTCCGGAGCGGGTGGTGCATGCCCGCGGTGCAGCCGCCCACGGCGTCTTCGAGTCGTACGGGACGGCGAAGTCGGTCACTCGGGCGCAGTTCCTGGCCGACAAGGGCCGCAAGACGCCGGTGTTCACCCGCTTCTCGACCGTGCTCGGGTCTCGCGGCTCGGCCGATACCGTCCGGGACACCCGCGGGTTCGCGGTGAAGTTCTATACCGACGAAGGCACGTTCGACCTGGTCGGAAACAACATTCCGGTGTTCTTCATCCAGGACGGCATCAAGTTCCCGGACATCATCCACGCGGGTAAACCACACCCGGATCGGGAGATCCCGCAGGCGCAATCCGCCCATGACACGTTTTGGGACTTCGTGTCCCTGCACACCGAGGCCACCCATCACGTCATGTGGAACATGAGCGACCGGGGTATCCCGCGCTCCTACCGGACGATGGAGGGATTCGGCGTCCACACTTTCCGGCTGGTGAACGCCAAGGGCGAGTCGAGCCTGGTGAAGTTTCACTGGAAGCCCGTCGCCGGGGTGCATTCCCTGGTGTGGGAAGAAGCGCAGATCGCTGCCGGGGTCGACCCTGACTTTCACCGGCGGGACCTGGCCGACGGCATCGAGTCCGGTGCGTTCTTCGAATACGAACTCGGCATTCAGGTGATGCCCGACGACGGGACCGACAGCTTCGAGGGCATCGACCTTCTGGACCCGACCAAGATCGTCCCCGAAGAGCTCGCGCCCGTTCAGCTCATCGGTCGGCTGACCCTCGACCGGAACCCGACCAACTACTTCGCCGAGACCGAGCAGGTCGCGTTTCACACCGGCAACCTGGTCCCGGGCATCGAAGTGACCAATGATCCGCTGATGCAGGCGCGGTTGTTTTCCTATCTGGACACTCAGCTCACCCGGCTCGGCGGACCGAACTTTGCCCAGCTGCCGATCAACCGCCCGCACGCCCCGGTGAACGACATGCTGCGCGACGGGATGCATCAGACCGCGATCCACACCGGGATCGCGCCGTACCGCCCGAACAGCCTCGACGGCGGCGAACCGCTCACCGCCGCCGACGACGAGGGTGGCTACGTACAGGTGCCCCGACCGATCGAAGGCACTCCGGTGCGCAAGGCACCGGCCTCATTCGACGACCACTATTCGCACGCCACAATGTTCTATCGCAGCCTGACTGCATTGGAGCAGGCGCACATCGTCGAGGCGTTCACTTTCGAACTCAACAAGGTCTTCGAGCAGACCATCAAGGAACGCGAGCTTGCCGTTCTGGCGAACGTGGACGCCGACCTGTGTGCGCAGGTTGCCGACGGGCTGGGCCTGCCGGCGCCCAGCGGCCAGCCCGCCGAGGACATCGTCGTCTCCGGAGCGCTGACGCAGATCCTCTCGGCACCCGGGCCGATTGCCGGGCGAAAGATCGGCGTGGTCGCCGATGCGGGTTCGGATTTCGCCGGCATCGAGAAGCTGCGTAAGGCACTCGACCGGCTGGGCGCTTCCCTGCTGGTGATCGCACCGAAGGGCGGGACGCTGCGCCGTGGCCGTCAGGAACTGGTTGCCGATCGGACTCTCGACACTGCCCGCTCCATCGAGTTCGACGCGGTGGTGGTCGCGAAGGGCACCGCGCCCTCGACGAACATCAAACTCGTGATCCTGTTGCAGGAGGCGTACCGGCACTGCAAGGCGCTGGCCGCGTGGGGTGACGGTGCGACCCTTCTGGAAGCCGCCGGCATCGCCATCGACGACCCGGGCGTCGTCGTGGGCGACTCGATGGTGAAGGCGTTCTCCGACCAACTGGTGGCGGCGGTGGGGCTGCACCGAGCGTGGGAGCGGGCCACCGCGGTCATGGCGTCGGCGGTGCCGCCCGCGGTGTGATCGTCAGCCCGGCCGACCGGGCAGCAGCGCAGCCATCTCGGTAAGCCCGAAGAATTCTGCGACGTCCCGCGCCGATCGCTCGCCCTCCTCGGCGTCCGCACCGGCGGCCAGAAGTAGCTGGACGAGTTCACCGGACTGCCGGAACACGGCGGCGGCCAAGGCGGTCTGGCCGTTGTCGTTCACGCGGTGCACGTCTGCGCCGCGATCCAGAAGCAGCCGGACGATGTCATCTTGTCGGTGGTAGGCGGCGAGGATCAGCAACGTGTCGCCGCGGTCATTGGTCAGGTTGACCGGTGCCCCGGCGTCGAGGAGCTGGGTCAACCGGGTGACTTCGCCGTTACGCGCCCAGTCGAAGGAACTGCTGAGCAGCGCCAGCAGCTCGTCATCCGCGTGGCCGGCGCTCACCGAGCGGCCCCGAGCGTGGCAGCGCACCCGAGCGTCATCCCGCCACTATCCACCAGGTCGCCGTCCCGCCGAGCGCCGACTACTCAGTGCCGGGCACGCTGTCGCCAGGCGGTTCGCTCCACGCAGGTAGCTGGTCGACGTCGCGGATCTGGCGCAGGGCGAGATACACCGGGACCGGCGAGAGCGCGATGACGGCCTGAGACACGAACAGAGTCGCGCGCAAGCCGATGAGTTCGCCCAGCCCTCCACCGACAACCGCGCCGAGCGGGAGCAGCCCCATGATCAGGAAGCGCATCGTCGCGTTGACGCGGCCGAGCATCCCGTCCGGACAGAGGCGTTGCCGCAGGCTGACGTTGGTGACGGCGTAGATGATCTGCCCGAGTTCGCCGGCGGCGGCGCCGGCGATGAGCAGTCCGACGAGCCAGCCGGGTTGTGCCAGTGGACCGATCAGCGTGATGGGCCCGGTCACGGCCAGCGGGAGCCACACGATCCGCGCCGAGCCGATGCGCCGAGCGAGCCAGGGTGTCAGGGCTGCGCCGGCCATGACGGTGATGGAGCCGATCGCGACCACGATGCCGATGCCGGTGGGCGACAACCGCAGGGTGCGCGACATGAAAATGAAGCTGATGGCTGATGCGATCGCGAAAGCCATGTTGCTCATGGCGCTGGTGATCGCGGTGGCCCGAAGAACCCGGTTGCGCGCAACGAAGTGCAGCCCGACAGCGATCTGCGTCCTGAGCCGGGGCCGGTTGTGATTCGGCAGCACTACGGCTTGTCGCGCGCGGATGCCGAGAAGCGAGAGAGCCGAGACGGCGAACGTCGCGGACTGGATGAGCACCACGCTTGCCGCGCCGACCAGTGCGACCAACCCACCTCCGATTCCCGGCCCGAAGATTTGCCCGCCCGCGCGGGCCGTCTCCATAGCGGAGTTCCCCGCCAACACGGTGTCCTTGCCGATGACGATCGGAACGTAGCTCTGATACCCGACGTCGAAGAACACCCGGGCCACGCCGGTCAGCAACGAGACCGCAATGAGCTGGTTGACGGTCAGGACTCCGAAAACAGATGCGACCGGGATGGTGGCGAGCAGAGCCGTGCGGGCCAGGTCGCTGGCAATCAGGACCGGCCGCAGCTGCAGACGATCCAGCCACGCCCCGGCCGGCAAGCCGATGACCGCGAACGCGAGCGTCGCGGACGCGGTGACCAAACCCAGCTGTAACGGTGAGGCATGCAGCGTCAAGACGGCGAGCAACGGGATTGCGACGCCGCTGACCTGAGCGCCGAGTTGGCTGGTGGTTTGACCGAGTAACAGCAGGCGGAAATCGCGGGACGCGAGCGGCGAAGTGCCGGACACGAGAGGCCTCCAGTGAGGTGGGCGGATACGGATCCCACCCACCTGCTGGCCGAAGGCGTCGCTAGGGGAGGGGTACGTTACCGACCGCTCGTACCGCCGTCAACGCGGTGCAGCCCGAGTAAAACCGGGCCCGTCGCGCGGCGTAGATCTGATAGACCGTCGCGGTGATCAGATTTGCTCGCGGTGACGATCTCCCCGCGCTTGACCGACAACCAGCTGACTGCAGGGCTACGGCACCTGCGACAGATCGAAGCCGCACGGGGATTGGACCAGTGGGCCCGGGTCGCCATGCAGCGGCCGGTTGACCGTCCGGCCACCTGACGCGTCACCAGGAAAGCAGGCCCATGATCAAGCGCGGCGACCCAGGGTCAGCTGCACCGCCGTGTCGATCTCGACCTGGTCGGGGAGGACCGCCCGTATTTCGCGCAGGACTTCGACACGGCGTTCCGGGGGGAGCCTGAGATAGGCCGACACGGTTGCATTCCTTGCGCCCGGCGCGCTAGCAGGTTTGCCATCTCGGCATCGGGCTCGAGCGCGGTGATCGCAGCGCCGGACGCTGCGAAGAGGCGGGTGGCCTTCCCTGTTCCCGCGCCGACTTCGAGCGCGGTGCGCAACGGTCGTCCTGCGTAGTTCAGCACAGCTTCGCGGACCTCGTCCGGGTAACTCAATCGGTGGCGGTCATAGCGCGCCGCCACCGAGCCGAACAGCAACCCGGCAGGGAACCGGGGCGAGAGCTCGTCGGGTCAGTGGCCACAGGCTCATAACTATCACGCTGTCGGTGGCTGGCTGGCTCTAGCGTGGGGCGGTGATCAAGACGCAACGCTCGATCGTCGATCCGGTAGCGCTCGGCGATGTAGTGGCTGCGGCATACCAGGCCGACGTTCAGCACGTCGTGTTGTTGCGCTCGCTGGTGAACGACGTCTACCGGGTGGACACCGCCGATGGTCCGCGGGTAGCCAAGCTGTACCGCGCCGGGCATCACACCCTCGAGGACGTCAGCTGGGAGGTCGAGCTGTCGCTGGCGCTCGACGGGACGGTCGCCCGCGGCGTTCCGCTCGCCGATGGCCGCCTGGCCGGATCGGTCGCCGCGGCTGAGGGTGAGCGGCCGCTGACCCTGTGGGAGTGGGCGCCGGGCGGGCCGCCTACGCAGCCGTTCGGCGACGAGCTCTTTCGGCGGTACGGGGCGGGTGCCGGTCGGTTCCACGCCGCCTGCGATTGGATCACCATCCGGCCACGGCGGTTCAGTGTCATGGCGGCGCTGGACCGGCCGTACCAGGAGGTGCTGGAGCGGCTCGGTAATGATGACCGGGCTCGACTCGCTGAGCTCATCGACGCAGCCCAGGAGAGGATGACCGGGGCCGACCTCGACACCGGGGTCTGCCATGGTGATCTATCGCTGGACAACCTGCATCTGGATCGTGACCGGGTGATCTTCTACGACCTGGATCGGGCCGGGAACGGCTGGCGGGCAACGGACTTGACCGGGGTGGCCGCCACCGACCACTACGACGCGTTCCTCGACGGCTACCGATCGGTTCGCCCACTCAGAGACGAGGACCTAGCGGCGGTGCCCTGGCTCGACGCCGTTGTCCGGGTCAGCAATTTGCATTTTCATCTCATCGACAAGCCGGCGTTGCGGGGAACCGAGTCCCTGGGCGAGGGGTGGCTCCAGGAGAACCTGGACGCGCTGCGGTCGGCGGCGGCTACATTGCTGCGTTGACCCTCGGCGGGCTCTCGTCCGGCCACGCGAGCCCTTCGCATGCGCACAGGTCAGTGGAGGGTGGGTCGGTAGACGAGCTCCTGGATGTGACCGTCGAGGGTCCGGCTCTCGAGGAGCTCCAGGTCGAAGTCGCGCGCGCCCTGGAAGATCGGTTCCAGCCCGGTCTGCCCGGTGATGGCGGGGAACAGCGTCACCTGCAAGCGGTCGACGAGACCGGCGGCCATCAGTGCCCGGTTCACCGACAGGCTGCCGTGGGAGCGCACCGGCACGTCGGACTCCTCCTTCAGCTGGGCGACGACGTCGACGGCGTCACCGCTCACGAGGGTCGCGTCCGGCCAGTCGAGAGGGCCTTCCAGGGTCGTCGACACCACCGTTGCCGGCAAGTTCCGCATCCGAGTTACCCAGGGGTCACGCACGTCGGAGTCCTCCGTGCTCGAGGCCAGCATCTCTGCGAATTCACGATATGTAGTGGCCCCGAAAACCATCCGCTGCTCGCCTTCATACAGAGCGAGGCGGTGCTCGAGCAGTTCCGGGCCCTGCTTACCCCAGTAGCCGGACCAGTTCGCGCTGGCGGCGCCGAAGCCGTCGAGGCTGGTAAAGACGTCGAAGGTGTAGGTAGCGGTCATGACGGCCTCCCCATATCGGTGCTCACGTCGGTTGTCGGTATAAGTACAGACCGGGAAACGCTGTGAGACTCATCGGTTGCGCGAGCCCTGGGTTGCCTCAGCGCAGCGGGCCGCGCTGTATCGCACGGATCATCTCGTCGGCCGGCGCCGGGGGAACGAACTCCAGCCACCAAGTGGCGCCCGCATCGGCGATCTCATCGAGGTATCGGCGTTCGGCTTGCTCGTCGGGTCGGCGGCGGCGACCGCCGATCGCGATGTCGAAGGGTGTAGCCGTCGTCCGCAGGGCAGCGATGTCGCCGGCCATGCCGGCGATCTCGTCCGGCGTGTAGTCACTCCATTCCCGGGTGTCGGTCAGCTTGTAGGGCACGATGCCGTCTGCTCGGGCTGCGCGGCGCAGCACCGCACCTGCCTGGCTGCTGCCGCCGACCCAGACCGGTAGCCGCGGCTGCTGAACCGGCGGCGGCCGGAATCGCACACTGCGCACCTGGTAGTGCTCGCCGACGTGGTCGACCTGCTCACCGCTGAGCAGAGCGAGCAATACACCGAGGCCCTCGTCCAGGCGGGCGGCGCGTTCGGCTATCGGCATGGTGCGGCCCATGTGGCTGGTCCCCCGATCGGCAGGGTCGCCGAGACCGACAGCCAACGTCACCCGGCCGCCGGAGAGGTGGTCGAGGCTGGTGACCTCGCGCGCCAGCTTGCCCACGGACCGGCGGGGCAGTCCGGTCACTGTTGTGCCCAGCCGGATCGTCTCAGTACCGCTGGCGATCGCAGCCGACACCACCCACGGGTCGTAGGTAGGCGGATCTTCGCCGTCGTAATGAACGAGGTAGTCCTCGAAGAAGATCGCGTCCCAACCGGCCCGCTCAGCGGTGACGCCGATCTGCACCAATGTCGACAGCGCGACGCCCTGACCACCACAGGAAATCTCCAGGCCATGACGCATTCCGACACGGTAGGACGCGACCCCGACAGGGTCCCTCGAACGAACTTTGCAGGCTGGGCGCGGGCCGAGCGGCGTAGACGATCGTCATCGAACTGCTGACCGGCAATCGGCGATCAAATCGCTCGCCGCGGCGAGCGCCGACGCGAGCTCGGCCGGTGTCGTGCCCAGCTGGCCCAGGATGGTTCGAGCGCGGTCGGCGAAGTCCGGCGGCCCGACGGTCAGCCGCGCGGCCGACTCAACCGCTCCCTTCTCGTTGATGAGCCACCGACCAGCTCGCCCGTGCAGGGCGTGGACGCACAACATCACGACCCGGAAGAGGCAACCCGACATCCAGACGGAGTCCGTTCGCAGCATTGACTTCCGTAAACCGCCAATCAGGAAATCGGCCTCCCACAGCCGCTGCACCAGGGCGTCGGCAAGAGCAGGCGGGTAGGTGCTGGCCTGGCGCTGCAGAACGGCGAGTTGACCAGACGGGTCGGTTAGGACGACTCCGAGTGCTACCTCTCCCGCATAGGCGAAGTCGGGTACCCCGAAGGGGTGGCCGACCTGGTCGTTGAAGCTGAACTCGCCGTGCTGTGCCTTGCCCCACGCGTCCCGGACGCGGTCGACGTCGCGGTAGATCCAATCGACAGATCTGCCATCGATGGTCAGCCACGCGCCGCCGTCGACCCACCGGCCCCACTGGCCCACCGCCGTGACTTCTGCGGTCGGTCCGGCCAACCTTCGGGCGAGCGCGGCCATTGCCGTGATATCCAACGGCGGCCGGTAATAGATTCCGATGTCGACATCGGACGTGGCGACGTCGTCACCGCGCGCCCGGCTACCGCCGAGCATGACGCCGACGATCCCGCCGATGCGACCCAGCTGGCCAGCAATATCGGACAGCGACTCGTCATCCATCACGGGGTCCACGCTGCCACTCAACGCCAACCTCATTGCCGGAACGCCGCCGACCGTCGTGTTCTCTGACGTCCAGCGTCGGCTCGCCCGTAACGGCCACCTCGAGTAGCGTTCCCACTGCGCACCTGCCGCGCTTATCAGCCGGCATTCCAGGTGCCGGGCTCGTTAGAAAGCAGCGGCCGCGCACACAGACGCAGCACGAAGCGAGTTCGACCTGTGGCGGCTTTCGATCCGATCGTCGTATCGCCCAGTTATCGCCGACATATCAGCGTCTGAGCGTGTTGCGCCGGTCCGATCCGTGACCAGGCGTCAAACCTTGAGGGAGGGCGAGCAATGACTGCACCCAATTCCAGCCGGGACGTCGTCGACATTCTGACCGAAGATCACCACGAGGTCATCGACCTGGTGGCTTCTATCCCGACAGCCGGCGAGGACGATCGGCGAGACGTGGCTGACACCGTGATCGCCGAACTCGTACGGCACTCCGTTGCGGAGGAAATGTACGTGTATCCCGCCATGCGTGAGCACTTGGCGGACGGTGACCAGGAGGTCGACCACGACATCGAAGAGCACCAAGAGCTCGAGGAGACGATGAAAGCGCTCGAAGGAGTTGCCGCCAGCGACGCCCGGTTCTTGGAGCTCGTCAGCCAGCTCGAGCAGCAGCTTCGCCACCACGCCTCGGACGAAGAGGAGAATCAGTTCCCGAAGTTGCGAGCGGCCCTGTCCCCGGAGGACCTGGTCGAACTCGGTGCCAAGGTGGAGGCCGCGAAAAAGGCGGCGCCGACCAGGCCGCACCCGGCATCTCCGCACTCCGAGTTGTTCCACAAGATGATGGGTCCCGGGGTAGGCCTGGTCGACAAGCTGCGCGACGCCATCACTGGGAGGAACAAAAACACCTGACTAGCCGATGCGTTGAGGCAGTTACCTCAGTGCGGCACCGGCCAGATGGCCGGTGCCGCTGAGGATTCCGGCGCGGTAGCGATGAGCAAGGTTTCGGTGCGTCCATCCAGCTGGAGGGCGCCTCGCGCGCGTTCGCCGAGCCCGGTGAGCAGCATCCTGCCGCCCGCGGCGAGGAATTCGGCATGTACGCGGACCAGGGCGGTGGCGCCGAAACGGTCGATGTCGGTCATACCGGCGAGATGGACCTGGACGAACAGTCGGCCTGCGCGGAGGTGCTCGGTCATGGCGGCGGTGAACAATTCGCCGCCCCGCCGGTCCAGCTTTCCGCTCAGATTCATCCGGGCGTGACTGAGGTCGACGTACAGCGTGCACATCGTGAAGTCGGCTGCCGCTGCGGACCTGTCAGCAGCGGCGTCCGACGTCGACCTGCGAGGAGCTGCGGAGGTCATTCGGACTCCTTCACGTGCGAAGGCCCGATGACCGTGGGGATGGCGACAGCACGAGGCGCGCAACCCGGTAACCGGGCGGCTGCGACTGCTTCCAACCAAAGCGAAATCTAACCCCGGCCCAGCAGGGTGTCCACTCGGCGCAAGCCGGGCGACTTTGGTGCCGAGTGCGCCTGAGGTCGTCGACCAGCTGTGCTCGGTGCTGCTGGTCGGTGGGCACCGATCATTACCGTGTCGGTATGGAATGTCGGCTCAGCTCAGGTGCGGTCTACTACGCCGAGCACGGCACCGGCGTGCCCTTGGTCGCGCTGCACGGAGCCGGTGTAGATCATCGCGAGATCGAGGTGGCGGTCGAGGGCATCGTGCCCGGCACGGGATACCGGCGGATCTATCCGGACCTGCCCGGGATGGGCCGCTCGACGGGCAACGGTTTGGACTCCAACGACGACGTGGTGAAGCTGCTCGGCGACTTCATCGCTCGCGTTGCCGGCGGCCCCGCCTTGCTGGTCGGGCACTCGTACGGCGGCTACCTGGCTCGCGGCGTGGCCGCGCAACGGCCGGACGTGGTGCGCGCGCTGGCATTGGTGTGTCCCGCCACCGAGCAGTCCCGGAATGTCCCCGACCATGTGGTGGTTCGCCAGGACGCCGGAGCCTATGACGAGCTCGAACCGACCCAGCGGGCGGGCTTCGATGAGTACTTCGTCGTGCGCACGCCGGCAACCGCTCGTCGTTATCGCGACCATGTTGTGCCGGGCACGACCCTTGTCGATGAGGCAGCGCTGACGCGGATTTTCTCGGCGTGGACGGTCGACGTCGGATCAGAAGCCCTTTCCGCACCGACCTTGATCGTGGCCGGCGCCCGAGACTCGGTCGTCGGGTTCGCCGATGCGATCGGTCTGCTCGACCGCTATCCGCGCGCCGCCCTCGCGGTACTCGACGGCGCCGGCCACGCGCTCATGCACGAGAGGCCTGGATTGCTGAGCGCATTGTTCGGCGACTGGCTGGATCGGGCTCGTTCCGCCGATGGCCCGGTTCACCCGATCGGGGACGGTGCCGCAGGAAATATGGTCGGACTCGACCACGAGCTGAGCTGAGGAGGCCGCGGTGAGCGCTGGGTCTCCGCCGGCCGGCGTCCTCGCCGCGTTCGACTGCGCCGGATCGCCGCGGCCGCTACCCGGCGGCCGCGGTACATCGTGGAGAGTCGGGCACGTGGTGCTCAAGCCGCTGGATATGACAGTCTCGGCGCTCCAGTGGCAGGAGCGCCTCTTGACGAGCCTGGACGGCTGCGTGCCGTTTCGCGTCGCCCCGCCATTGCGCTCCCGCGGGGGCGCGTTGGTCGAGTCAGGGTGGACGGCGTGGAGGTTTGAGGTTGGTGAGCACCGAGACCGACACTGGCCCCAGATCGTCACGGTCGGACGCCACCTGCACCGCGCGCTGAGCGCGGAGCCCGAGCCAGCGTGCATCGGCTCGCGCAACGACGTGTTCGCCCGGGCCGATCGAGCAGCGTGGGGCGAGACGTCCGACCATGATGTGCGTCCAGCTCAGCCGTGGTCCGCCCTCGTCTCCGCACGCCGACCAGTTGCACAGCAGAGCCAGGTTGTTCACGGCGACCTGACCGGCAACGTGATGTTCGCCCCTGGCCTACCCCCGCTCGTGATAGACCTCTCGCCCTACTGGCGGCCTGCCGGTTACGCCGACGCCGTCGTGGTCATCGACGCGATGCTCTGGGAAGGCGCAGACGTTGGTCTCATCGACGCCATCAGCCCGTGCCCAGGATTCGATCAGCTCCTGCTCCGCGCACTGCTCTTCCGAATTGCCGTGGCACACCTGGCCGGAACCTCGTCGTGCGGCGGGCAGCTCGTCGAGGCTGTGGCCGACATGGTCATCCAACGCACCAAAAGCACACCAGAATGAGTTCGCCGTCGGAGGGAGATGTCTGCGGCGGCGGGCAGCGGCGCTGGCAAAGAACATCGGACGACGATGTCGAGAACGGCCCAGCGGCTCCGTCCCAGGGGCAACTGCGGCCGCCGGGGCCGCACGACACCCAAGGAGAACCACCATGGCGAAGTACCTGCTTCTCAAGCACTACCGCGGCGCTCCGGAGGCCGTCAACAACGTTCCGATGGACCAGTGGACCCCGTCGGAAATCCAAGACCACGTGCAGTACATGGCTGACTTCGCCGCTCGGCTCGAGGGCACCGGCGAGTACGTCGACGGGCAGGCACTCTCGCCCGACGGCACGTTCGTCCGGTCCGACGGAGCGGGCCGGCCGCCGGTCACCGATGGGCCTTTCGCGGAGACCAAGGACCTGATCGCCGGCTGGATGGTGATCGACGTCGACACCTACGAGCGCGCCGTGGAGCTCGCCGGTGAATTGTCGGCAGCGCCCGGAGCCGGCGGTAAGCCGATCCACGAATGGCTCGAGCTGCGCCCGTTCCTGACCGAGCCGCCGACGGTTACCGAGTGACCGGCCGGCCAGGGCAGCTGCGGTGATGGACGACCTCCTGCTGCGGGAGCTGGCCCCTGCGGTCACCGGCGTCCTCGTGCATCGCGGAGTCGACTTCGCGACGGCTGAGGACGCAGTGCAGGAGGCACTCATCCAGGCCGCGTTGACCTGGCCGGACCAGCAGCCCGCCGATCCGAAGGCGTGGCTGATCACGGTGGCCTGGCGCAAGTTCCTCGACGCCCGCCGCTCGGAGGTCTCGCGGCGGGACCGCGAGCAGCGCGTCGAGGCCGAGCCGCCGCCCGGACCGATCGAGAGCGCAGACGACACGCTGCAGCTGTTCTTCCTGTGTGCCCATCCGCTGCTGGCGCCGACCTCCGCAGTTGCCCTGACGCTGCGCGCCGTCGGGGGCCTGACCACCCGGCAGATAGCCCAGGCCTACCTCGTGCCGGAGGCGACGATGGCGCAGCGGATCAGCCGGGCCAAGCGCGCCGTGCGAGACGTGCGGTTCGAGGAGCCGGGCGACCTGGCGACCGTGCTGCGAGTGCTCTACCTGATCTTCAACGAGGGATACACCGGCGACGTCGACCTGGCGGCCGAGGCCATCCGCCTCACCCGGCAGTTGGCGTCGATGAGTGCGGACGAGGAAACCGCGGGACTGCTGGCGTTGATGCTGCTGCACCACGCCCGACGACCCGCGCGGACCCGGCGCGACGGCAGCCTCGTCCCGCTGACCGAGCAGGACCGCTCACTGTGGAACACCGCGCTCATTGCAGAGGGCGTCGCAGTGTTACAGCAGGCACTGGGCCGCGACCGGCTCGGTGAGTTCCAAGCCCAGGCGGCCATCGCTGCCCTGCACGCCGATGCACCGCGCGCCGAGGAGACCGACTGGGTGCAGATCGTCGGCTGGTACGACGAGCTGCTCCGGCTCACCGGAAGCCCAGTCGTGCAGCTCAATCGAGCGATCGCGATCGGCGAGGCCGACGGCCCGGTGGCCGGCCTCGCGGCTCTGGCCCACGTCGACCCTGACCTGCCTCGCCACACCGCCGCGGCGGCGTATCTCCATGAGAAGGCGGGCGACACCGAGACCGCCGCGCGGTTGTATGCCGACGCAGCCCGGTCCGCCCCCACCCTCGCCGAACGCCATCACCTGGCCCGGCAGGCCGCGCGGATCGGCCAAACGCTGCGGTGAGCCTGTGGGCGGTCCGGGTGGCGTGCACCCGAGGACCACATTCTGACGTAGCGGGATCAATCAATCGTGCGCAGAAATGTGCGAGCCCGGGTCAGCAGGGTCTGCGCCGCCGCCTCGTCGTAGTCCCCGGAGGTCGGATCGCTGAAGAAATGACCCACGCCGGGGTAGCGATGAACCTGCGCCTCGACGTCTCGAGCGGCGGCCGTCGCCTGCCAATCCGCAATGGTGTCTTCGGGGGCGAATCGATCGCCGAAGCCGACATGAAGAGAGGCGCGGGTGCCGGGGTGCACACCGTCGGGGATGACGGCGTAGCCGTGGATGAGGAGTACCGCCGGTGTCGCAGGCCGCTCTTGCCAGAGCTCCGATACCACCCCGGCGCCCATCGAGATGCCTACCAGCGCGGTCTCCGCGGGCAGCCCGCGCATTGCCTCGCGAGCCCGGTCCCGGATGGAGACCCATCCGACCGCTTCCTTCAGTGCGAGACCCTGCTCGAGCGTGTCAGCCGCGCTGCCGCCGTAAAGGTCGGGGAGTACAACGTCATGGCCGTCATCGCGCAGTGCGGCGGCGATGTCGCGCTCGACCGCGCGCAGGCCCAATGCCGAGTGGAACACGACGACCACCATCGGGCTACCTTTCCACCGTCGGGATCGGCTCGTCCACGAAGCGGCTCCGGTCACAGATCGTGAAAGCCGCGATTGAGTCGAGCCAGAGCACGGTCGAGTAGATCGGGGATCTCGGCAATCTCGGTTGCCGGGGTGCCTAGATGCACGCTCATCGTCACCCCGACGATCGCCCCAGCGAGAGCACGGATGTCGAGGTCGTCGGTGCCGCGGCCGGGGGCGGCAGCATTGGCCGCCAGGATCGAAACGAGTTCGAGGGTCGATGAAACGAGGTTGTTCACCTGGGCCGCGCGTAGCTCAGGAACCGTCATCATCAGTTCGGTCCGGCGATACTGGTCCGCCAGTTCGGCGGCGGACAGCTGAGCGAATCCGTCCCGCATAGCTCGGCGGAAGCGGTCGACAAGGGTTGTCCCCGCAGGCTGGTTGCGCAGGCTCTCGACGATGTTCGAGTCGAAGTTGTCCCAGAGCACCACGTCGGGTTTGGTGGCGAAGTACCGAAAGTAGGTGCGCTCAGCGATGCCGACCGCGGCGGCGATCTCGGCGACCGTGGTCTTTTCGTAGCCGCGTTCGCCGAAGAGACGAAGAGCTTCTGCTTGTATGCGGCGTTTGGTGTCGGCTTTCTTAGCCGCTCGCCGCCCGGGTGGGACGGACGTGGGATCAGCTGACACGAGCCTCATCTCTACTTGCGATCGGCAGACGCCTCTCGGTGTCGTTGGTACCACTCGACGTCGTGGACGGGAACAGCAGCAGCGCGATC
This sequence comes from uncultured Actinomycetota bacterium, assembly GCA_963703085.1. Lineage (GTDB taxonomy): Bacteria > Actinomycetota > Actinomycetes > Mycobacteriales > Jatrophihabitantaceae > DATAEG01. Next base: position 2,013,299 of record OY969789.1, read on the forward strand.
AGGCCACCGGCGACCGCAATCGCACCCGAGACCAGCAGCGCGCCGTCCATGCCGTGAACGAATGCAACGCGGGTGGTCCTCAGCAGCAGGGCCGAGTGAATTTGGTGGGCGACATCGCTGCCGTCGAACACGCCCTGGCGAGCCCGATCGCGCAACGCGGCGGGCAAACCCTGTAGGTGCAGATCCGCACGGTAGATCCCGAGCGACACGCTGCCCAGGATGGCCGCCCCGAGCGGGCCGCCCACTTCTTGGAGGGCCTGCATCAGCGCTGACCCGACGCCGGCACGGCGGGTGGGGATCTGGCTCAGAGCGGCCGACGAGGCTGTCGACATCGTCAAGCCCAGGCCGAGACCGGTGACGCTCATCCAGGCAGCGACGAACTCTCCACTGGCAGCGACACTGGTGAACGAACCGAGCGCGAGCCCGCCGGCCAGCACGGCGAAACCAACGCTGAGCATCACCTTCGCGCCTAGAGCACGCGCGCCGGGCTCAGCGCCGGCAGCGCCGATAACCAATCCTGCGATCAGCGGCAGCAATCGCACGCCAGCTCCGATGGCGTTGGTGCCGGCGACCGCTTGGAAGTACTGGGGCATGGTGAACAGCACGCCGATCATGGCCAGTGAGGACACGGCGGCGAGTACGACTCCCCACGTGAACGCAGGGCTCGTGAACAAGGCGACATCGATCAGGGGCTCGCGGTCACGGCGGTTCGATTGCCGCCGCTCGTGTCGAGCGAAGCCGACCAGGAGGAACGCTCCGGCGACGAGTGGCACCAGGACCGAGGAGGAGGCCCACCCGTGGGCGCCGGCCTCGACGAATCCGTAGACGAAGGCAACCAGGGTGGCGCTGAGCCCGGCGATGCCAGCCAGGTCGATGCGCGCGCGGGAGGGAGCTCGCGATTCCGGTATCAACACCAGGCCGACGATCAAGGCGAGCACGACGACGGGCACGTTGATCCAGAACACCCAGCCCCACCAGAACCCGCTCAGCAGCCACCCGCCGAGCAGCGGCCCGGCTGGGAGGGCCAGAAAGTTGACGGCAGCCCAAATCCCGACTGCCCGCGGACGCTCCGCCTCGGTGAACAGCACAGTCACCGCAGACAGCGCCATCACGATGACCCCGGCCCCCGCCACTCCGGCCAAGACCCGGGCGGCGATGAACCAGGCGGCCGAGCTCGACTCCGCCGAGAAAATGGACGCACCGCCGAACAGGGCAAGCGACGCCAGCATGACGCGCTTGCGGCCGAATCGATCGCCGAGCACACCGATCGGCAGCATCGCCGCGGCGAGGGCCAGCAGATATGCCGAGGAAAACCACACCAGGTCAGTCGCCGAGGCATGCAGTGCTGGCGCCAGAGTCGCGAGCGCAACGGTCAACACGGTGCCGTCCAGTCCGACGGCAAATACGGCTAGGGCGATGCCGCCCAGCGCCCACCACTTTCGGTTGACAGCCATTCGAATCCTCTTCTCTCAATATTGTCAGTGACTGCCACTATAACAAAGATGACAGTGACTGACAATTTGAGAGGCCGACGGCGAGAGGCGAGCAAGCGGTCAAGCGAGGCGGTCGGCCGGCCAGTGCGGACGAGTCAATCGCGTAGGCGCAGTAAGCTCGCGATTTCGCGACCTGCCAGGCTGTCTGGGTGCGCACGCTGACGGTCTTGGGTGGCAGCGGCGCTTATCCCGAGCCGGGGCAGGCGTGTAGCGGGTTCTTGATCGACTGGGACGGCTTTCGAGTGGTGCTCGATCTCGGCTACGCCACCTTGCCGCGGCTACTGGCCCATCGTCCCGGCGCCGAGGTCGACGCGGTGGTTGTCACCCACGAGCACCCCGATCACTGCATCGATCTGCACGGCCTCTTCCGGGTTCGGCGCTATGGACGACCGACTGCCGCACGGCTGCCGCTGTACTGCCCGCCCGGCGTGCTGGACCGATTGGCCGGGTTGGAGCCCGACGTCGAACTGGAGAGCGTGTTCGATGTGCACGACCTGCCGGGCACGTACCAGCTCGGACCGTTCACCCTGAGCTCTGTCCAGCTACCCCACTTCGTCCCCAACGTAGGGGTCCGCCTCGACACCGAAACCCGCGCGATCGCCTACACCGGCGACACGGGTCCGGACCCGCTGCTGGCCGACCTCGGGCGCAACGCGGATCTCTACATCGTTGAGGCAACCGATCGCCCGGGTGAAGCGGAGCAGCCGCACCGCAATCTGCTCACCGCCGAGGAAGCCGGACGCTGGGCCGAACGTGCCGGAGCGGCGCGGCTCTTGTTGACGCACTTCTGGCCCGGAAACGACCGACGCGCTGCCGTGGTTGCCGCGCAGCAGGCCTTCACCGGTGAGGTGCTTACCGCCGAGCAGGACTTGCAGATCCCGCTCGATGTCGGTCGCGTCTGATTGATGGCACAGCGCGATTCTCGCCGACCGGGATGGCCTGCGCGCTCAGTTGATCCGACGGCCGCGCAGCAAGTAGCCGATCGGCACCAGGCCGCCGGAGTTCACCAGTGCGAGCGCGACTGCCCAGCCGACCTTCGAACCCCGAATGTCGCGGCGCGGCCGTTGAGCCAGATCGATGAAGGCGGCGATCTTCAGTCCGGCCTCGAACGCGCCACCGACCAGCAGGGCCTGTCGCACCCGAGGATCAAGGTCGCTCCAGCGTTTTGTGACCACGACGCAACTGTGCGCCGGGTCCGAGCCGGACGCAAGATCCTTCCGTGACACTGCTGGGCGTGCTCAGCGGCACCGAGCCGAAGACGACCCGGCCCGACCCTACTTCGGCCCGTCGATCGCCTCGACACAGCGCGCCAGCAGCAGCCGCAGCGCTTCGCGCTCTGCGCGGGTGAGTGCCCTGGCGATCCGCTGTTCGATTCGCACCGCCTGCTCGTCCGCGCGGCGCAACACCTTCTTACCGGACGCGGTGAGTTGCAGCTCGAACACGTTGCCGTGCCAGGGATGACGGGACCGCCGGTGATCTCAGCGAAGGCGTGCAAGGTGCACGGTGAGGTCGGCGGCGATAGCCACCTGCTCAGGCAGTACGGCGCGGATGTCGGCGAAGGCGGTCCGCTGATCCGATTCGGAGAGGGTGAGGAAGGCCGAAATCGTGCCGAGGTGACCGATGTACTCGTCGGGCGACAGCTCCAGACGGCGCGGGACCTCGACCTGGCGGACGTCGGTGAACAACGGCGAGTGAGTCAGTTCGTTACCGGGCCAGCGTAGGGCCGAACCCGAGGCGTCGGGCTCGGGGCTACGGAGGACGTCGTCCGGCAGCAACTCGGATCGGGCGTCGGCCACGGCGGCGGCGAGCTGGGGATCGGCCAACTCGAACGGGCCGCCGAGGTTGGCGAACACGCCACCCGGGACAAGCAGGGCGGCCACGCGCGACCACCGATCGACGGCGGGCGTCCAGTGCAGCGAAGCCGCGGCGAAGACCAGGTCGTAGGTCGAATCCAGCGGTAGTTGCTCGAATGCCGCAGCCAACGTCGCGACCGCCACCGGCACATGCTGGCGCAGCTCGACCAGCATGGCCGGGTCGGGATCGGTGGCGGTCACCGCGATCTCGCGGCGGGCGAACGCCCGGGTCGCCTTGCCGGTGCCGGCGCCGATCTCGAGCGCGGATCGGACCGGTCGCGCGGCGTAGTCCAGAACCACGTCGACGACAGCATCCGGATAGCCGGGCCGGAACTGCTCGTAGGCCGCAGCCACCGCGCCGAAGGACAGCCGGCGCTGCGTCATCGAACGATGATCGCATGGCCGAGTCCGAGAAATCGTCCACGGTTTGTGAGAGTCGTTCCTCGGTGAGTGCAGGCGGCGATCCTGGCCTGGCCTCGGTGTCCGGCCGCTACTTCGATCGCTTCGAGGAGAGCGCGGCCCATGAGCAGGCGCACGACGGCACAGCTCGGGCTCGGCTCATCGCGCTCACCGAAGACCTGACCGCCGCCTGATTTCCGCGGCGGCGATGCAACGCGCATGAACAGACCACGGTGACCCGCTCGTCCGGCGGGTCACCGTGGCCTGCAGGTGCTTAATTCCCGCTGATGGCAGGAGCAGTGTCTGTTGGACCTTGGTTGAGGTAGGTGGCGGTGAAGCTTCCGTCTGTGTCGGCGAGAAGCTGTCCGGTGGTGGTGTCGATGAGCAGGGTCTCGTCGTCGCGTTCGACCGCCGTCCCGGTCCGTCCTGCGCTGTCGGTGACTTGTCCCTTGACTCGGACGCCGGGAATGCTGGCGGCGACGTCGTAGAGGGCCTTGCGCAGAGCCGGCGGCGCCGGGCTCTCCCGCAGCAGATCCCCGACCATGACGAAGAGTTCGGCGTTGTCGCCGTTTCCGGCGCCCTTGATGTCTGCGCGCAGCGTGGCCTTGAGCAGGTCCGGGTTGGTGGGCAATGCCATGAGTTGGTCCCAGGTCAGCGATCCACTACCCGCCGAGAAGGCTGCGGCGCCGAGGGAGATGTAGGCGGGTCCGCCGGGCAGGCCGGTGTCGTGCAGCACGGAGGTGCCGTGGTGGGCGACCCAGATGTCGCGGTGGTGGGCCACGCCGTCGCGGACGTAGCTGGAAGCGACGTGCCAGTAGGGCGCTTGGGCCCATCCGCCCGGCTGACTTCCGGCCGCCTGGCCTGCCCGGTGGAGCACTGTGGCGGCCTCGGCGTTGACGCCCGTGCGGCCGCCGTTGAACGAAAGGACAGGGATGGTGATCACGACCGCCACGACGGCGGCGGCGATGCCGGTGAGAGCCAGTCGGCGGCGTCCGCCGAACTGCACACGGCCGCGGGCGGGTCGGCGGTCAACGAGTTCGGTCAGCACTTGGTCGAGGCCGGCCCGGCCGCGGGCCAGAGAGTCCGCTGACGCCTCGTCGACTCGTGCGGTCTCGATGAGCAATCGGTCGATGGTGGTCATGCGAGTTTCTCCTCGGTGTTCAGAAGGTGTGCGAGTTGGTCCAGTTCTCGTGCGTCCGATCCAGGTTCGGCAGGGCCGGTGTCCAGCACGCGGTGGATGCGTTGGCGGGCGCGATGCAGGCGACTGCGGGCAGCGACGGGCGAGATCCCGAGGGCTTCGGCTGCCTCAACGGTCGTCAGGCCATCCCATGCGACCAGCAACAGCACGTCGCGCTCGGCCCTGGACAGGGCGCTCAACGCGACGCGAAGCTGCCCCCGTTGCGCCTCGGCGTCGATCCGGGCGTCGACGGCATCCCAGTCCATGCCCGCATCTCGCGGCGATGGCCACGGCCGGTGCGCTCGGCGCAGGTATCGGCGCACAACGTTGTTCGCGATGCCGTAGAGCCACGGCAGGGCGCTGCCACTGGCATGTGGCACGACCCGGTTACGTGCGGCGAGCGCCGAGACGAACACCTCCGACAACAGATCCTCTGCCGCCGCAGCACCAGCCCGTCGGGAGAGGAACCGAAAGACGGCCGCTGCGTGGCGCTCGTACAAGACGGCCGCGAGAGCGGGCTGGGTTCGCAGCCCCAAAAGGATCTCGCCGTCCGAACGCTCGTCGTTGGTCACAACACTCCTATGCCGTTTCGGCCCACAGCGTTGCATGAAGGCGCGAACTGTCGGGGCCTTCGCGCGATGATGATCGCGCTGGCCGGCAAGGTGCTCGCCTCCTGATCGGTACAGCATGATTGCTCGGGGTGAGATCGGTCGTCTGACAAAACCAGTGCCAACCGCACGAGGCGTACCCGACGAGGAGAAGCCGTGACCGAGGACCAGGTGCTGACCGCTACCGAGAGTGCGGACTGGCGGGTACAGCTCGACGCCGTGCAGCAGGTTTCGCAGCCGATGCCGCCGGCGGTCCGTGATCGGATGATCGCCCTGTGCAGCAGCACCGACGCGGTGGACGTCGTGGTCGAGGCCGCAGCCGGCGCATTGCTGGACGCCGGGGACATTGGTCTCAGCGCGTTCCTGCGTGCCTGGGCCGACAACGACGACACCCTGGCCGGCTGGATGGAGAATGCGGCGTCGCACCGGTACTTGGGGGTCGAAGCCGACATCGACGAGCGGCTCGCCCGCTTGGCCGAGACGGCCGATCCCGAAGTAGCCGAGCTGGCCCGCTACTACCGCGAGACGATGGGCTGGAGCCGTCCGGCAACGCCATAGCGTTAGACAGCGGCGAGTCGGCCCTGCGACCCGCCGGGTCTCGGCGAGCTACCTCGTCGTCAGCGGCGCGGCTCCTGCGTAGCTGGCGAGGATGAGGCCGGACGGGGTGGTCGAGGTGCCGACCAATTCGAGTGATCGTGCTGGCGTTCCCTCCGCGAACAGGCGCTTGCCGGAGCCCAGCAGAACCGGATAGACGATCAGCAGCACCTCGTCTGCGAGCCCGTGCTCGAGCAATGTCGAGGTCAACGTGGAACTGCCCGACACGACGAGGCCCGGTCCGTCCGAGGCCTTGATGAGGCGGACGTCCTCCACGAGATCCGGTCCGACACCCTCACTTGGGCCCCATTCGAGGCTCTCCGGACGATGCGTCGCGACGTACTTCGTCGCGGCGTTCAGACGCTCTCCGATCGGACTACTCGGCGCATCGGGCCAGAATCCTGACCAGAGGTCGTAGGTGCGCCGGCCGAGCAGCAGGTCGAAACTGTCACCGTGAGCGGCGAGGACGGCTTGCGCGCCCTCGGTCGTCCGATACGGCACGCTCCAATTGGCGTACGGGAAGTCGTTCTCGTCTGCCGAGTTCTGAATCACGCCGTCGAGCGAGACATGTTCGATGATCTTGAGCCTGCGCACGGCGTTCAGTCCGCCGTCGGCGGGGCCGGCTCGGGTCGGCTGGAGAGGGATGCTGCGCCCTCGTTGTTCGGAGCGGTCATCTCGAAGCGTCCTCTCCCGATTGCTGTGTTCGCTGGGTGTCGCCGGCAGGTCTATGCGATCGCCTTCGCCGGTGGTTGACCGGGTTGCTTCGAGACGAGGTCGCCTTCGGCGACGGACTTCCAGAGCGTGCGACCCACCCGTACGGATCGGGTCGTGCCGTCAGCCAGGCGAAGGTCGAGGCGGTGGTACATGTTCGACCCGTCGAGCATTCCGCGGTGTCTGGTGACGACCACGCCTTGCCAAGCCTCGTCGCCGTCCTTGCGCCGAAACAGACGCATCGCTGGACCACCTTCCATCGGACCGTGTGCCGGGACGGCAGGCGCGTGGCTGCGTGGCCACGGTCAAGGCCTACGTCTCCGGACTGCTCGGCAATCTCAACCTCGGCAACGGAGTGTAATTCGCGCTGCTCGTCCGGGGCGACGGTGGGCTCGGTGTGGCGCCCGGTTCGACCGGCGAGCGCGCGGGGTGCGCCATGATCGTCGGGTGTCCTGCCTGGCGTCAGTGACGGTCTCCCCGACCGATGCGCAGGTGTGCCTACTTGATCGGACCTGGCAGGACTATCCGTCGTGGCCACCGGAGAACGGCTGGATGGCGTTCAAGGCTCCGTCGTCGATCTACCCCAAGAGGTCGCATTTCAGGTGGCCGGAACCGGCTGAGATCCCGAGCAATACGGCCACGTCAGCCAGGCATGGGTCGGCGGTGTCGCCGACTGGGCTGACGCGGTATCGCATGAGTCAGCCGAGCCGCTCGAACAGGGACACGATGATTCCGTCAGGGCCACGCACGTAGGCCATTCGCACGCTGTTCTCGTACTCGCCGATACCGCCGACGAGCCCGTACCCGTCCCGGGCCAGCTCATCGACGGCCGTCTTGAGGTCGTCGACCTCGAATGACACGTTGCGCAGGCCGAGCTCGTTGGCCATCGCTGTCGGGGACCCGGGCAGGTGGTCGGGCGTGACGAAGCTCGCGAGCTCCAGCCGGGACCCGCCGTCCGGCGGCCGCAGCATGGCGATCTCGCAGCGCGTGCCCGGGATCCCGCAGACGGTCTCGGCAAACTCGCCCTCCACGGAGCCGGTGCCCTCGACTTCGAGACCCAGTCCGACGAAGAACGCAGTGGCCGAGGCAAGGTCGGACACGGTGATGCCGATGTGGTCGAAACGCTGTACGTGTGCCATGGGATCCATCCTCCAGTAGTCCTCCGGTTCGCTGGTGAGACGGAGTCGGAGTTGGGATCTCGACAGGATCGTGCCGCGAAGTTGCGATCAATCCGAACGCACCGCACGCACGGTGTGGTTGTTCCGGTGCCTCATGCGCAGCGCGGGCGTGATATCAGCTGGCGCGGCGATAGCGGATGTGGGTGGTCACCGGTGAGTGAAGAACTTCGACGGGCTCGAAGTCGAAGGCCTCAACACCGTCAAAAATGCGCTCGCCGGAACCGAGCAGGATGGGCGCGATGTCGAGGGTGAGCTCGTCGATCACCCCGGCGGCGAGTGCCTGCCGGACGGTCGAGGCGCCTCCGGCGATATCCACCTCGTTGTCCCCGGCGGCCGCACGCGCTGCGGAGTAGGCGGCGTCGAAGCCGTCGGTGACGAAGTGGAAGGTCGTCCCCCCGTCCATCGGAATCGGATCGTGAGGGTGATGGGTCAGCACGAACACCGGCGCATGGTACGGCGGCTCAGGTCCCCACCAGCCCGACCAGTCCTCAGCCCACTCGCCGCGGATGGGGCCGAACATGTTCCGACCCATCACGTACGCACCGCGGGGGCGCATGAGCCACTCGGTCGCAGTCTTGTCTGCATCGGTGGCCCGCGGATCGCCGATGTGCCAGTTGTGCAGCTCTATTCCCCGCTTGCCGAGTGGGTTCTCACGGCTCTGGTCCGGCCCGGCGACGAAGCCGTCCAGTGAGATCGACATGTGGCACGTGGTGTCCGGCATCGCGAGTCTCCTGAATGATCGCAATCAGTCGCGCGGCACGTCGGCTTACGACCGCGTCGTGCGTGCCGCTCTGATCAAGCTCGCGGGACGCTGTCCAACCGTAGCGGCAGCCCGGCAACGGTTCGGCACCAGTGACGGACAGCCCGCATGCGTTCCGGCCGCGCCCCACACCGAGGTGCGGGGCCGGCGATGGACTGAATCAGCAAATAAGGGGGGCACTTAGTCCTGCGGCTGGTTCGTCATGAGCCGCACCCGTCCCACTCGCCCGGAGTCTCGACATCACGCTTCTGGGTACTGGACGAGCAGCTCGTCTGACTCCACTTCGTCGTGCCACGCGCCCTGGTCATCACGCCAGCGGTAGGCGAATCTCGTCGACCACGCCCGTCGAATACGCGTCCAGGAACCATTCAGGCGCCGGTAGCTAGCTTGGCCGCGTCTGTGTTTAATTGAGGCCGACGCGACACCTAGAAGGCTTACGCCGCGATCGCGAGCATGTTGCTCGGCCGCAGTGAGTGATCGTCCAGTGCCGGTGCCGGCAAGCCAGTCGCAATGACCGATCAACGTTTCGGACTCGCCGGCCCGCAGCCGGTCCAGCGCACAGCGCCCGGCATCGTCGATCCACGCGCTCGTCCACCTCATGGTGGTTCACGTCACGGTCCTCCGGACATGGCCACGGCCCGTCCCCACCGGGTTCCACGCCGCCCACGACGCGCCGCTCAGAGCGTGGAACCGGCCGGATGGGGAGCTGCCGGATCGCCGCGCCAACCGACGAGGAAAGTCGCGTGATGCCTGATCCCCGCTGTTCATAATGCGCCCCCGGAGACATCATCCGGTGATACGTCGCGCCAAAGGGTCGCGCGGGAGCAGCTCAAGGTCGCCGGCGGAACACGGCGCTTGACTTCCATCGCCGCGATCAAGCATCAAGCACGGAAGGACCACGGCCAAGGACTTCACGTTCGCTAACTCATTCCTGACCGCGATCCGAGGCGAAGTCTCGTGGCTGGCCGGTTGCAGCTGAGCGCGTCACGGGCACGGTGCCGTGAAGTCATATCCTCCATCACCGGCGATGACTTGCGTTTCCCTATCGTCACCACCCGCCCCTCGCGGATGACATTGAACCGCGACGGTCGGGGAACGGCCTGGAGTCGTAGCAGCCGCGCGTGCGCGCGCCACGTCGTCGTCGAGACCGCCAATGCTGGTCGAGATCCACGCCGAGTTCGCGTAGCAGCAAGTTTCCGTAGCGACAAGGTCAAGTGCGCGCGTCCGGACGAGTATCGAGATCTATCTCGTTGTGCGAAAAGACATTTTATGGCTTCCTCGAGGGGTCTATACGGTCCGATCCATGGAACTTACGGAGTGGACTTTTGCGACGGTCGAACAACTCATGGCCGCCTTGCGCGGTGGTGATGTGACCTCGGTTGAGCTGACCGAGGACGCGATTGCCCGTATCGAGCGGGACGACGCGGTGATCAACGCAATCTGCGTGCGGGACTTCGACCGGGCCCGGGCCGCCGCGCGCGGTGCCGACCAGGCGCGCGCCCGCGGTGAGGATCGTCCACTGCTTGGCATTCCGCTGACGGTCAAGGAGTCCTACAACATCGCCGGGTTGCCCACCACCTGGGGTATCCCTGCGCAGCGCGACTACGTGCCGACCGAGGACGCGGTACAGGTATCGCGGGTCAAGGCCGCCGGGGCGGTGGTGCTCGGTAAGACCAACGTGCCCTTGGGGCTGCAAGACCTGCAGAGCTTCAACGAGATCTACGGCACCACCAACAACCCGTGGGATCACGACCGTACGGCGGGTGGGTCCTCCGGCGGATCGGCGGCGGCCCTCGCGGCCGGATTCGGCGCGCTGTCCCTCGGCAGCGACATCGCCGGCTCGCTGCGCACCCCCGCTCACTTCTGCGGGGTCTACGCGCACAAGCCGACCCTCGCAGTGGCGGCGGGCCGGGGTATGGTCCCGCCCGCCACGCCGGCGCTGCCGGCCGAGCTCGATCTCGCCGTCGTCGGTCCGATGGCGCGCACCGCCCGCGACCTCACGCTCCTGCTCGATGTCATGGCCGGCCCGGACCCACTGACTCTCGGCGTGGCGTACCAGCTCACGCTTCCGCCGGCACGCCACCAGCGGCTGAGCGACTTCCGGGTCCTGGTGCTCGACGAGCATCCGTTCATTCCGACCGGCTCCGCTGTGCGGGCGGGCGTGAACCGGATGGCCGATGCGCTTGTGGATGGTGGCGCCCGCGTCGAACAGCACAGCCCGCTCCTACCCGACCTCGCCGAAGCCGCGACGCTCTACACGCAGTTGCTGTTCTCCGGCTCCGTGGCGCGTTTTCCGGTCGACGCGTACGAGCAGCTGCGGACCCGCGCCGCCGGCCTGAGCGCCGACGACCAGAGTCTGGACGCGGCGCGGCTGCGCGGGATGGTGTTCAGCCACCGCGAGTGGATCGAGGCGAATGACCGTCGGGAGCTCCACCGTCACGGCTGGCGACAGCTCTTCGCCGAGTTCGACGCCGTGCTGTGCCCGATCACGCCGACCCCCGCGTTCCGGCACGAGCACAACCCCGATCTGTTAGGACGGCGGATCGACATCGACGGCGTCGAGTACCCGTTCTTCGACCAGCTCGTCTGGCCTGGCCTGGCCACGATGCCCGGCCTGCCCGCCACCGCCATACCGACCGGCCGGACCTCCGACGGCCTGCCGGTGGGAGTGCAGCTCATCGGTCCGATGTTCGAGGACCGCACCACGCTGCGGCTCGCCGAACTGCTCGAGGAAAGGATGGGCGGCTTCCAGGCACCGGGGTAGGGCACACACTTCGCTAGTCGTGACGGGCGGCGGGAGTGGAGGCTCGGCCGGTCAGGCGTCAGCGGTCAGTGGCCCGGCGTAGTGATCGAAGAACAATCGGGCGACGAGATCGCCGCGCGAGCCCGCCCCTGACTTGGCGAAGATCGACTTCAAATGGTCCTGCACGGTGTAGGCGGTCACCTGCAACGTTCCGGCGATCTGCTTGGTCGACAGCCCCTGCGCGACCAGCTCGGTGACGCGGCGCTCGCCGTCGGTGAAGCCGTAGGCCTCGACGATCAGTGGCGCCAGCTCGGCCGCGCGGGCGGGCTCCATCATGACGGCCACCGGCGCGTCCGAGCCGTCACCGAGCGTAGAGCCGCGCACGATCAGCCACTGGCCGGCGCCGGTATGCGCCCGGGCCCGCGCCGGCCGCGGGCCCGGCGAGGCTGCACCGCCAACCGCGCCGGCGAGGGCCCGGGCCTGGCGAGCGACGGCCGGGATCACGAGGGGCAACCGAGCGCAGCTGCGCGGCCCGAGGTCCAGCTGATCCAGCCAGTGCTGCGCGGCCTGGTTGGCCATCGTGACGCTGTCTGCGGCATCGAGCACCAGCAGGCCCACGTCGTCGCTGCCCGCCTCGGCCTGGCCGAGCAGCAGGCTGCGGCGCAGGCCGTCGGCGATCAATCCAGCGATCGACGACACGAACTGGACCTCGGCCGCCGAGAAGAACGGACGGTTCGCCTCGCGAAACACGGTCAGCTGTCCCCACGTCCCGGTGTTGCCACCGAGGACTACGCGCAGCTCGTCAGAGAAGCCGCCGGGTCGGCGGATCTCACGCTGCCGCAGACTGCGCTCGAGATCGCCGCCGGTGGCCTGGCTGAGGCTGGCCGCAGGGCACTCGGCGCGGGTGAGGTGCGCCCACCGGTTGACGTCGGGCCCGCGCAGATCGATCTCGATGAGACGCAGCAATGCCGGCGCGGGCAGACCGTTCTCGACGAACTCTGCGGTCGGCAGGAGGGTCGCCGGATCGACAGTCATCAGGCAGGTGCCCTCGGCCGGCACCGCCCGGGTGAGCGCGCGCCCAACCGCAGCCGAAAACTCGGCCGTGGACAGGCCGCGGTGCACTAGGCGGACGATGTCGTCACGCACCCGTGCGTTCGCCGTCGCGGTGCTGGTCACAGGAGGCACCCTAACCGGGCCACCGGGGCGTATCCCAGAAAGTTGGGATTCCTCCAGACCGCCGACTCGCCGAAGCTGGACGCACAGTTCCTCGAGCGAAAGGCATTCTGAGATGACCAGTCTCGTATCCGCCCCCCTTGTCGCCGCCGCGACTTGGGTCGGCGACCCGGTCCACTCCACGATCACGTTCTGCGTCCGGCACATGGGCGTCGGCAAGGTACGCGGGACGTTCGATCTCGCGACGTCCGCGCTGAGCGTCGACGCCGACACCGAAACCGGGCCCAGTGGTCGGGTCAGCGCACTGATCGACGCCGCATCCGTGCGCACCGGCAACGAGCAGCGCGATGCGCACCTGCGCTCGCCCGACTTCCTGGACGTCGGCCGGTACCCCACCATCGAATTCACCTCCACCGAAATCCGCGACTTCGACGGCGAGACGTTCATCCTCGTCGGGGAGCTGACCCTGCACGGCGTTACCCGATCGGTCGAACTCGCGGCGGAGCTACTCGGCGTCGTCGCCGACCCGTCCGGTGCCGACCGGGCCGGGTTCTCGGCGCGTACGACGATCAGCCGGGCAGAGTTCGGTGTCGACATCCATCTCGCGTTCGGCGCCGGCAAGCTCGTCGTGGCCGACGCGATCGAGATCGAGATCGACATCGAGTTCACGACCGCCGACGGAGCAGTCTGATGAGTCGGGTCGTGCTGGACATGTCCATGTCGGTCGACGGGTTCATCGCCGGCCCCGACGACGAACCGGGTCAGGGATTGGGGGTCGGCGGCGAGCAGCTGCACGGCTGGCTCGCCGCAGGGGACGGGAGTGACCCGCGATCGCTGCGCCCTCGGGACGAGCCCGGCGCGTCCGTCTTCGACGAGGCGATAGCGACCGGGGCGGTGATCTCCGGCCGGCGCACGTTCGAACTAGCGGGCCGTTGGAATGGCGATCACCACGACGGCGTCCCTGTCTTCGTGCTGACGTCCGCCTTACCGGCCGAACCGGCGCCGGGTCACGCGCGATGGATCACCGACGTCGAGGAGTGCGCCGTGCAGGCGAAGGCCGCGGCCGGCGACCGGGATGTCCTGTTACACGGTGCGAGCGCGGCGCAAGCGTTCTTGCGGGCCAAGCTCGTCGACGACATCCAGTTGCACGTGGTGCCCGTCCTGATGGGGCAGGGCCGCCGGCTGTTCGACGACCTGCCGGCGGAGTGCGTCGACCTCGAATTGGTCCGTGCGCTCGACGGGCCTGACGTGCTGCACCTGCGCTACAGCGTGCGATCGGCGGGCTGAGCGATGGCCATCATCCGCCTCTACATGAGCATGTCCGTGGACGGCTATATCGCCGGTCCGGACGACAGCGTCGCCGACCCGATGGGAATCGGCGGGTTCCGCCTCTTCAACTGGCTGGATCGCCGCAACGACCCCGGCCCGAACGGCCAGATCTACGCGGAGTCCCTGGCAACCCGAGCGCTCATCTCCGGCCGACGCACGTACGAGCACGCAAGCCACTGGCACGGCGATCACCACGACGGCGTTCCGGTCTTCGTGCTGACCCACGCCGTCCCGCACGAGCCGCCGCCGGGCAGCATCCGGTACGTCACCGACGCGCGCGAGGCCGCCGAGCAGGCACGCGCCGCGGCCGGGGATGGCGATGTGATGGTGCACGGAGCCGGGGCGGGACAAGCACTGCTGCATGCCGGCCAGCTCGACGAGTTGGAGCTACACCTCGTTCCCGCCATGCTCGGCCAGGGCCGCCGATTGTTCGACCACCTGCCCGCGACACCGACCGACCTCGTCCTTGTCCGCCGGCTCACCACGCCGGAGGTGACGCACTTGCGCTACCGGGTGCGCCACTGACGACGGACTCCGCGCTCCCACGAGATCGCACCTGTCTAGCGGGCCAGCATCCAAGGTTTGCTGCTCAGCGCGATTTCCATTCGGCAGTGAGCACGGCGTACCCGAAAGTGTCGGTCCACCCGCCCTTGCTCCACCAGTCCTGACGAAAATGCGCTTCCCGTGTCATCCCCAGCCGCTCGCACAGTCGTGCCGAGCTGGTGTTGCGCGCATCCATCTGTGCCGTGACCCGACGCATCTCATAATGCTGGAACGCCAGATCGAGCAGTGCCGCTGGCGGCCCCGGTCGCGAAGCCGCGCCCGGCGTAGTCGGGGTGGAAGCACCAACCGATCTGGCCCGTCGATGGCTGCTCGCCTACCAGTTTGAGCGTCAGGTCGCCGACAAGGCGCCCCTCGTGCTCCATCACTAGGGCCAGCGCATCACCAGGCTCGGCGAGAGCCCGGGCCGATCGTCGGAAGTCGTTCCTGCATGTCGCTCTCTCTGCTCAGGCGATGATTCTCACCGCGAATGCAGGTCTGATCTACTGACCACACTTCGGCACAAGGTGAGAGGTTGCGGCGTGATCGAACTGACGATGGAACGGTGCGGGCAGGCATTGGTGGATCAGACCGCGAAGTTTGCTGAGACCGCCCGCTGCGCTGCAGTCGATGCGCCGGTGCCGACGTGCCCAGAGTGGACATTGAGTCAGCTCGTCGAGCATCTCGGCCAGACACAGCACTGGGTTGCCGAGGTCGTGGAGAAGCGGGTGTCCGATCCGTCGCAGCTCCCGGCGTCCTTCGCGGTACTGCCCGCCGACCAGGACGCATGGGCGACGTGGCTGACCGAGGGCGCATCACTACTGGCTGCGGCATGCGCTGACGCCGGCCCGGACGCGCCGGTGTGGAACCCGGCGGGTGACGCCCGGTCGGGCACGCGGTTTTGGCTGCGTCGGATCCTTTGCGAGACGATCATTCACCGCGCCGACGCCGCCGCCACCGCCGGAATGGCCTACCAGCTCGACGGGGAACTCGCCGCCGATGCGATCAGCGACCACCTGGCGATGATGACCTCGCCGGGATGGGCCGCTCAACGAACGGACTCCGCCGAGGCGCTTCGCGGCAGCGGGCAGACCTTGCACCTGCACGCCAGCGACGAGCCGAGTCTCGGTGAGGCCGGCGAGTGGTACATCGAACGCGGCGCCGAGGGAGCGACGTGGCGACATGGCCACGGCACGGCGGACGTCTCGGTCCGCGGGCCGGCGACCACGTTGTTGCTGGTGCTGACCCGGCGTCAGTCGATCGCGGCCGGGCTGGACGAGAGCCTGCAAGTTTCAGGCGACCTGGACCTGTTCACCAACTGGATCGAGAACACCGCCCACCAGGCCGGGTAAAGGAAAGGCCTGACGGCCAAGACCCGCACAGGAACGAGCTGCACTAGGGAGCGGGTGGCACGTCAGTGTGGGGGACGCACGCGGACTTAGGCCACGCATACCCCCACCGACTACGGCTCCTCCGGGCCGGTGCACGCGATCCTGGTCCAGACCGGGCTGTCGACCACCCCGGCACGCCGTTGAGCCAGACAAACTGCTACTCCGCGGCCGCGGTCTACCCCGGCCCGCCCGACCACGGCGACCGCGGAGCGGGCCAACGTGCAATGGACCCATGACGCGGTCACCGGTGCGATGTTGAGCAACACCTACGACGTGATGAGTCGACTTACCAAGGTCGTCGTCACCGGCGGGAGTAACCGCGCACCATCACCTACGGTTACGACGCGGCCGGCAACCGCACCAGCACGGCACAGATCGGCACCACTCCACGAGCCCAACGCTGACCTAGAACGCGGCGAACAAGTCACCAGGTCCCGTTACGTCTGGCCTGGTGCTCTCACAGGAGGAAGACCTCATGCCCCTCTTCAAGTCAAATCGAGCCACCGCGTCCGCCGTCGCCAGACCGGGCCGTTATGCCATCGCGATCGCTACCGCCTTGTTTGTAGTTTTTTGCATCATCGGGATCTCGCAACATCATTTTGTCGCGGCGATCCTCTCGGGTGGCTGCGTAGGTGCCGTCGTGGGCGCCCTTAACTACGTCATCTTCCGACCGGGCGGCTGGGGGCAGAGGTGGTACGAGAAAAATAGAAAACAAAACTGAATCATCCGCGACTGCGCCGCTCGTGAACCGCTTGGAGGGCCAAGCATGCAGACCGTAGGCGCGATCGTCGTACGTCGCCGGTGTCACGACTGACCATCCGAGCCAGCGTCACGAAGGCGCCTACGCCGATATTGCATCGATCTTGCGGCAGCTCCACGTCATGTCGAAGGGCGCGGACCTCGTCGGTTCGCGTTCAGCGCGCTTACTCCACCGTGATCCCGGCCCGTTCAACGTCATCACGCAGCAGGGCCGACCGACTGCGCTGATCGACTGGGACAGCGCCCGTCCTGGCGATCCGATGGAGGACGTCGGATACGCCGCGTGGACTTGGTGGGTGCAATCTGAGGGCAACCCCCGGATCTCGGGTCGCGAGCTCCTTGGGGCGATCCTTGAGCAGCAGGCACGCATCGCCGCCATCGAATCGACCGTCGCACAAGACCCGGCCAATTCGATCGCCCGACGGGATCACGCTCGAGCAGCAATTCAGTGGGACGTCAGCGATGAGGCCTTGGTCCGTCAGCACTGGGAAGAGCGATGCTGGTGCGGCCCGCGAAAGGCTGTCGCAAAATCGATACCGTCGTCGGTATGCAAATCCGGGCCGCGCGAGCCTCAGACCAACCAGCAATCGAGACGGTCGTCGCTACCGCCTTTGGCGAAGGACCCGACGGCCGCGTTGTCAAAATGATCCGCGCCCTGAACCAGACTCGTGCAACGCGGATCAGTCTCATCGCCGATGACGATGGGATCGTCGGGCACGTCCAGCTGAGCAAGGCATGGATCGACGCGAGGAAGAGGCTGGTAACCGCGCTGATGCTCACGCCGCTAGCGGTCGTCCCCGAGCGTCATCGTCAAGGCATCGGCACGCGGCTGGTCGAGGAGGCGCTCAAGGCTGCGGAACAGATGGGGGTTACCGCAGTCTTCCTCGAAGGCGATCCGAACTACTACGGCCGGCGCGGTTTCGTGTCCGGCGCTTCGCTGGAGTTCGTCCGTCCATCGCTGCGAATCCCGGGGCCCGGTTTCCAGGTCTCGACGCTCTCGCGACATGAGCCCTGGATGACGGGCTACGTGATCTACCCCGACGCAATGTGGGAGACAGACACCGTGGGCCTACGCGATCCGCAGCTAGCGATCATCGAGAACGCACTGAATTCCTAACTGTGAACCGCCTCGGTCCATTTGGCCGTTTCTGGCTCGGGCGCCTCGGCACGGATTCCAGCTGCGCCTGCAGGTCGGCGAAGTTGAGCCGCCCGGCCGCGGTTCCCAGGCCACTAGCTCGCCATCCAGGACCGGATCCGCGGGCACCGCGCAGCCAGCACCGGAGCCGGGTCCGGGAAGAACGCGGTCAGGTCGGTGCCGTTACGTGAGTACAACCGCCCACCCGCGCACAGCACGCGGTAGCCATCCCACTTCGGCTCCCACACCAACCGATCCAGGCGAGCCGGCGTCGGTGAATCGATCAGCCGCGCCGACGCAACCGGGGCAGGCAACGACACAGCAGGCACTGATCAAGAGTGCGGTATCGACGAGACGCCCGCATCCGCAACCGGCTGTTCCCGCCGATGCCAGCAATCATGGCGGTTGCGATTCCGGCGGATGGTAGGCCGGCTTGGAGTGCACCGACTGGGGAGGCTCGATGGACAATGGAGTCTCGGATCGACGCGCTCGCGCCGCTCGTGCTCGGCAGCGGAATCGCATTCGCCTCAGTGCTGTCGGCACCCACTCCTAGGGTGACCGCATGACTGAGTCGGATGATGATCTACCCGGTCTGGTGGCCGCCGGTGTGGACCGCACCCTGGAGTTGGCTGCCACCTGGCTGCGCTGGGACGGAATGCCCTGCGTAGGCGAGGATCCGGGCCGGATCTACACCCCCCATAAGGCACTGCGCCGCTACACCGATCACCTCATCGACCACCTCGCGCACACAGAGTGCCTGGTCGCCAATGTCGAGACGGTTCCAGACGGTTGGCGGGCCAGCGGCGTCACCCTGGAGACCGACTGGGCTCATTTCACCGAGGCAGACCTGGCCGAGGCCCGGCAGCGGCTGCTGCGGCTGGCGCTGCTCTACCGCCTACGCCTCAGCACCTGGGGGCCATCGGAATGGGACCGATCCCGCGGCTCGGAGTGGACTGTCCGAGAGGTCGTCGAGCACGTCGCCGATCCTTGGTACGCCGAACAGGTCGGCGATCTCACCCCCTGACCGCCGTCGTGGTCGGGGGCAAGCCAGCCTAAGGGCATGGCCGCGGCGCGGGTGAGCCGGTCAGCTGCTGGGCTAAAGCGCATATCGTTCAGCGCGTGGAGGAGGAGGAGTTGTCGGGTGGAAGGACAACTCCGGGAGTGGTGCGAGTCGGCGACACGGTGCGCCGGCCCCGCGGACCTCGCGCGCGATTCGCCGCGACTGCAGTTGCGTGGCTCAATCAACAAGGGTTCGCATTCGCTGCGCAGTACCTCGGCGTCGATGAGCAGGATCGAGACGTGTTCGCGTACGTCGCCGGTGTCACGACCGACCATCCGAGCCAGCGTCACGAAGGCGCCTACGCCGATATTGCATCGATCTTGCGGCAGCTCCACGTCATGTCGAAGGGCGCGGACCTCGTCGGTTCGCGTTCAGCGTGCTTACTCCACGGTGATCCCGGCCCGTTCAACGTCATCACGCAGCAGGGCCGACCGACTGCGCTGATCGATTGGGACAGCGCCCGTCCGGGCGATCCGATGGAGGACGTCGGATACGCCGCGTGGACTTGGTGCGTGCAATCTGAGGGCAACGTTGCCATCGAGGACCAAGCTCGCCGACTGCGGCTGTTCCGTGACGCCTACAACCCCCAGATCTCGGGTCGCGAGCTCCTTGGGGCGATCCTTGAGCAGCAGGCACGCCTCGCCGCCATCGAATCGACCGTCGCACAAGACCCAGGCAATTCGATCGCCCGACGGGATCACGCTCGAGCGGCAATTCAGTGGGCCGTCAGCGATGAGGCCTTGGTCCGTGAGCACTGGGAAGCGTTCATGACCACGCTTTCGCGATAGAGATCATCCTACGGCGCACGATGATCACCGCTGGCCGGAGCGCCAGAGCGGTTGCGTGCTCGCCTCGGCCGGGCTCGGCGATGGCAAAATGAGCGGATGAGTGATCAAGTCCGGGCTCGTACACGGCCCGAACGACGCGATGCTGCGGTCGATCGCCTGCGCCGGGGCGGCAATCTGTGGTTGGCAACATCGAGCGATCGCGGCCCACATCTGATTCCGGTGTCGTTCTGGTGGGATGGCTCCTGTCTGACGACGAGTACGTTCGAGAACAGTCGAACGCTCGCCAACATCGAAGCTCAACCAAAGGTCCGTGCATCTATAGGAAGCACCACAGACGTGGTCATGATTGATGCAGTGGCCACGGTCATGACGGGCGATGGTGTCTCAGAGGCGGCGAAAGACGGCTACGCGCAAGTGTCGGGCATTGCTCGGGGGACGCCAGGTTTCGCCTACCTCGAAATTCGACCCGAACGCATCCAGGTGTGGAAAGGGCAAGCGGAGTTTAAGGACAGAACCGTAATGCGCAGTGGCGTGTGGCTCGACGAGCTGCCCGGCTAAGTTCACCGGCGCGTGCCGCTCGACATAAGCAACCTGGATTTCGCGCCGCTAGGTTCCCGCAAGCGGATCGTCCAACAGACGAGCGGGACGACCTCGATGGGGACGGTCTGGCATGTCGGAGTGGCCGGAGACAATGTCTGACATGGCGAGATTCGAAGATGAGGATTTCACCGACGCTGAGTTTCGCGAGTGCGATCTCACGCGTGCGCGCCTGATCGGGGTGGTGCTGCAGGACGCCGTGATCGACGGGCTGATCAACAATCTGGTGGTGAATGGGGTTGAGGTGAGCTCGTATGTCGAAGCGGAACTGGACCGGCGCCATCCGGTGCGGTTGTTAATCCGTTCTGCAGACCCAGCCGACCTGCGGCAGGCGCATCAACGGTTGCAGACCGAGTGGCGAAGGACAGTCGAGCGGCTTCGCGAGATGCCCGAAGGATCCGAGCATCGGCGTGTCGGAGGTGAGTGGTCGGCGGTGCAGACCTTGCGGCACCTGGTGTTTGTGCACGACTCGTGGTTTCGTCGCTGCTGCCTGGGATTGGCTCGGCCGTTCACCGCGATCGGCTTGGCGTCACCGTTCGTGCCTGATCAGGAGGAGCAAGGTCTGGATCAGGCTGCGGACCCGTCACTGGACGACGTGCTGGCGGTGCGTGACGAGCAGGCCGCCGAGTTGGAGGAGTGGCTGGCCACCGTGACAGCAACTGAACTGTCGGCGGCCGCGCCGGTGCCGGCGGGATCGGGATGGCCGCCGTACGCCCGGGGCAAGTCTGTGCTGCAGTGTCTGCACGTTGTGCTGAACGAGGAGCACGAACACCACGGCTTTTGCGTGCGAGATCTCGGCCTACTCAGCTATTGACCCGGCCGTAATCGCACGTGGATCGCACGCGGCCGATCTGGACGACGATGGTCTGCAACGATTGATCCGTCAGCTCGTTCAGCCCGGATAGCGGGGTCGGCATCGGTCCTGCCACGGACGTCGATGGCTTTCAGAGTCGTCGGACGCGGAGCACGTCGGTCAAGGGCCCACCGCACCGCGGCCTGCGCGTAGTCCGGGCGGTGCTCGGCATATGCGCGAGCTGCTGTCCCGAACGAGGACCTGAGGAGTTGGTGCTCGGCTTGTGCCATGCAGTCATTGTGAAACTGCCCGGGGTGTCGTGCTGGAATCCATCGCGCACAGCATCGATTCTCTCGAACGGGCCGAGACGCGATCCTGCACCTGATCCTCGACCCCGACCTCGAAAAATCACGACCCGACCGCGCGGGCGATGTGCCACACTCATCGTCGCCCGTTGGAGATGAAAGGAGGTGCGACGTTCCGTGTCGATGACCGTTCCCGCGCCTCCTGGAGCTGGCTGACCTAGGCCGCTGCCGGTGGCGCCACGTGTGAGAGGTGGCCTCGTGGCCCTAGACAACGCAATCCAGCTCGACCGACTCGCTCGTTCGTTCGCCGCAGTGGGCGAGTTGATCGATGCGATCCAGCCCGACGAGTGGTCCGTGCCGACGCAGTGCCTGGACTGGACCGTGCACCGACTCGTCGAGCATCTGGTCGGCAAGAATCTTGTGTTCGCCGCGGTGCTCGCAGCGCGTCCGCTGCCGCAGCGCGGCGACGGGATGCCCAGCGACCACCTCGCCCACGCCTATCGCGAATCGGCTGCCGTGTTGCTCGACGCGTTCGGCCAGCCAGGTGTGCTCGATCGCTCCTACCAAGGTCCGCTCGGTGCTGCCACCGGCGCGGAGCGGCTGAGCATCCGCATGTACGACCTGCTGGCCCACGGCTGGGACCTCGCCCAGGCTCTCGGACGACCGGCGGATCTGCCGCAGGATGCTGCTGAGGAGTCGCTGGCGTTCGCCCGCGCCGACGGGCGCGCAGTACGTCCCGGCGGCGGCTGTTTCGGCCCGGCCCGGCCCGTCGCCGACACCGCCCCGGCGATCGTCAGGCTGGCCGCGTTCCTCGGCCGCGAGGTGCCCGCAGCCTGAGCGCCTCGGATGGGGCGCCGTGAGGGCTCACCGTCGCGGGTGTCAGCTCCACGCGGTGCCGGCGGGTTGCCGGGTGGCGCGGTTGAGCCGGTTGAACAGGTTGGTCAGCCCGATCATGAGCACGAGGGCGGCTAGGGCCTTGTCGTCGAAGTGACGCGCGGCCTCCTCCCAGATGTCGTCCGGTACCGGATCGGAGTCGTCCTGTAGCCGGGTGGTTGCCTCGGCCAATGCCAGTGCGGCGCGTTCGTCGTCGGTGAAATAGGGGGCATCCTGCCAGGCGACGACGGTGGCGAGCCGCTCGTCGGATTCGTGCAGCTTTCGTGCGGCGGTGTGGCCGGCGAGCACACAGGCGCTGCACCCGTTTATCTGACTGGTCCGCAGGTGCACCAGCTCGAGCGTGGCCGGAGCCACCCCGCCCGAATGGATCGCCTGGTAGAGCCTGCCGATGGCGTCCGCGGCACCGGGAAGCAGCATTGCGGGGTTCGTCATGCGCGCGGTCATCGCTGTGCACCTTTGCCGTGCGGGTGGATGGACCTGTCGCCGGGTACGTGGTGGCGTTGTCGGATTCGCCAGCAGAACGCGTCGTCGTCGACGAACCACCCGTCCCGGTCGCCGGCGCGCCGGATATGGGCGCCGGCTGCGGCAGCCCGATCCAGCGCCGCGCTCAGTTCGGTCGCGGAGCCCACCGTGACATCGAAGACCAGGCCGCGGAAGCCGTGCCCGTCCGCGGCTACGCCGGCGTCCGCGGCGAGGTCGGGTAACTGGTAGATGCCCAGATCGGAGCCGGGCCCGCCGTCGAAGCTGACGAACTTCTTGTAGTCCTTGCTGGGGTCGGCGGCGAGCACCGCGCGGTAGAAGTCCTTTGCGTGTGCGACGTCGGCCACGCCGATGGTGATCGGCACCTCGGTGGCCTGCGGCGCCGGCCTCGCATCCGAATCAGCGTCGTCGTGGCGACGGCTGAACAGCGGCTTGCGCTTGGTCGAGGCGATCTTCCATGGCACACCAGCGGGGTCGGTGATGTACGCGCTGTATCCCCACAGGGCGGTCTTCGGTGGCTTGGACACCACTCCGCCGGTGCGCTCCACTCGCGCCAGCAGCGCGTCGACGTCATCAGCGGTCGGGAGAAGGTAGGACAGCGTGAACCCGCGAAAGCCGGCCGACTCGGGATCTTCGCCGAGTTGATCGGCCAGACCGGTCCACGGGTGCAACCGCAGCGTCGACGCGCGTCCGTGTTCGAAGCGCAGGTCGACTTCGTCGCCCGCGGCGGTCACCGTGCAGGCGAATACTCGTCGGTAGAACTCGCCGGCTGCGTCGATGTCCCGCGCGCCGATAGTGATCACGTCGATGCTGGCTGGAGTCATCTCTAGTTCCTGTTCGTCGTAGGTGCGCGCTTGTTGCGGTCGCGCTCTGTAGCGATGACCGCCGCGCGCCGCAATATGTGACACGGCGGGGGACCCCACTGCGTGTCACGTTCGCGCCACCGGCTCGGTCATCAGATGCGACAGGCCCCGCTCGGGTCTACCGACCGTCGGAAGGAGCTCCGATGACCGCAGGCGCGAAGACCGTGATCTACCCCGTTTCCGATCTCGCCGCATCGAAAACCGTTCTGGCCGCGTTGTTCGGAAGTGACCCGGTCATGGACGAGCCCTACTACGTCCAGTTCAACGAGGCGGACCAAGAGATCGGCCTGGACCCCAACGGGGCGGCCAAGGGCATGACCGGTCCTGTGCCGTACTGGCACGTCGAGGACATCGACGCCGTCGCCGAGCGGCTCGTCGCCGCGGGCGCCACGCTGGATCAGCCGGTAACCGACGTCGGCGGACGCCTCGTCGCGACTCTTCGCGACCCCAGCGGCAACCCGATCGGTCTGATCGCCCAGCCGTAACGGCCTACTCCACAACACGGGCGTCCGTCACTCCCGAGCGCTCGCAACACCGCTGAACGCTGCGTCGGATGAGTGCCCGCATCCGGGCTGCGGCTCACCTACCGCCGGCGTGCCCGGCACGTCCATCTCACGAGAGGCAGTCCTCATGCACCGCTGGGCCGTGTTCGTCCTCGCCCACCGCAAGCTCGTGATCTTGCTGTGGCTGCTTACTACTGTCGTCGGTGCGATGGCCTCCGGAGCAGCGACCCATCGGCTGACGTTCAATTACTCGCTGCCCGGCCAGCCCGGCACCAAAGCAGCCAAGCTGATCAACGAATCATTCGGCAACGGGGGCTACACCGCGCCGTACATCCTCACCGTGACCTACCCCGCGGGGAACACCGCGGCGGCTCACCCCGACAGGGTTGCCGCGGCGTTCGCCGCGGTCGGGCGTGACGTCCCCGGGCTGCGGGTGGTGGACCAGGCCAACACCGGCGACCCGACGTTCCTCACCCGCGACGGCCGGACCGCTTATGCGATGGCCTTCTACCACTACGACTCCTCACCCGCCGGGAAGATTCCCACCGACGCTATTCGCAGGGCGCTGCAACGTTCTGCGCCGGCCGGCACGGCGATCGGCGTCACGGGCATGGACGCGCTCGCTCGGAGCAAGAGCTCCGCCGGACCAGGTGTGCTGGCAGAGAGTCTGATCGCGGGGGTCGGCGCACTGGCGGTCTTGGCGTTGGTGTTCGGGTCGATGCTGGCGTTGCTGCCATTGGTTGTTGCCGCTGCCGCCATCTTCACCACGTTCGCGCTCTTGCTGCCGCTGACCTACCTCGGCCACTTCTCCGGCCTGATCGAGTTCCTGATCGCGCTGGTCGGGCTCGGCGTGGCCATCGACTACTCCTTGCTCCTGGTGACCCGCTGGCGTGAACAACGACGGGCCGGGGCGAGCAACCCGGACGCAGTCGCTGCGGCCATGACCACGGCGGGGAGGGCGATCGTGTTCAGCGGCGCCACTGTGGGCATCGGCCTGCTGTCACTGCTTGCGTTGCCTGTCCCGTTCCTGCGCAGTGTGGGCGTCGGCGGGGCGCTCATTCCGCTGACCAGCGTCGCAGCTGCCATCTCCCTGACGCCGGCCATCCTCGGCGGCATCGGCCCTCGCCTCGACTGGCCTCATCGCCGACGAGACACCACCTACAGCCGCGCATGGAAGCGCTGGGCCGAGTTTGTCGTCCGCCGCCGCATACCCGCCGCGACCGGCGCGCTGCTGGTGCTGGGCGGGCTGATCGCCGCGTTCTTCACCATGAACATCGGCCAGTCCAACACCACATCGCTGACCAAGACTGGTCCGGCATACACGACCTTGCAGACCCTGCAGGACGGCGGCGTGCCGCTCGGCACCCTCACACCGATCGAAGTCCTCGTCACTACCTCCAACGCCGCGACGGCCGCGGACCGGCTTGCCACCGTGCCCGGCGTTGCCAGCGTCTTACGGCCGACCGACCAGACGAGCAACCGCGACAACCGCACCGTGCTCGTCGTCGTCCCGACCGACGAGACCGTCGACACTCACTCGGTCGCCGTGGTCACGCGCGTCAAGAACGCTGCCAACCACATACCGGGCGTGCTCGGCGTAACCGGCATCGGCGCCGCGCAACTGGACTTCATCCGTGGCGTCTACGGCAACTTCCCGCTCATGTTGATCCTCATCGCGGCACTCACCTTTGTGCTGCTCGCCCGCGCGTTCCGGTCTTTGCTGCTGCCGCTGAAAGCCGTCGTGCTCAACCTCGTCTCCCTCGCCGCCACCTACGGCCTGCTGGTGCTGTTCTGGCAGAAGGGATACGGCTCGAGCACGATCTTTGGTATCGACAGAACGGGAGCCATCACCTTCTGGATCCCGCTGGTCGTGTTCGCGTTCCTATTCGGACTATCGATGGACTACGAGGTGTTCATCTTGGCGCGCATCCGCGAGGAGTACGACGCGTCCGGATCGACCCGCGCTGCCATCGTCAACGGCATGGCCCGCACCGGCCGCCTGGTCACCAGCGCCGCACTCATCCTGTTCCTCTCCTTCGCCGCGCTCGCCGCCGGGCCGGGCACCGACCTCAAGGTCATGGCCACCGCGCTCGGCTTCGGGATTCTGCTCGACGCCACCATCGTCCGCTCACTGCTCGTACCCGCACTGATCGCACTGTTCGGCCGGTGGAACTGGACCACGCCACGATGGTTGCGCCGCGCCCGCATCGTCAACGGCCGACCCGACCCGACGGCCGGCCGCCGGCTCGTCCACAGTGGCACCCCCGCCGGACCGAGCGAACGTCAGCGGCGCCCGGAACAATGACCCGCAGTCGCGACCACGCACACTCCGCACACAGCCCGGGAGGCCTATCACCGATGTTCGAGCCGATCGCGGCACGGGCGGTAGCACACCGAACGCGCCACGCGCACCCACGAACGGCTTCCCGCACGGATGTGGCGCGATGACCGGCCCGTTCGAGCCGCCGCCACCGTTGCTGGCCTGGCGGCATCGCGACGCGCGCGACGGTTTCGAGGTCGCGTCGATCGCTCGCCGGCCCGGCGGCGACATCGTCGTCCACGGCACCACCGCGGCCGTAGAAGACGCCCGGCCATGGGTCGTGGACTACCAGATCCGCCTCGACGCCGGGTGGCGCTGCATCGGCGCCACAGTCGGTTGTCGATCCAGCCACGGGCAGCGGACGATTCGCCTCGACACCGACCGTCACGGCCGCTGGTATGTCGACGAGCGGCCACAGCCGCACTTGGACGGCTGCCTGGACATCGATCTCGAAGCCTCCGTCCTGACCAACGCGTTCCCGGTCCACCGCGCGGCGCTGGACCAGGCGCTCGAGTGGGACTCGCCGGCTGTCTACGTCCGCGTCGAGTCGCTCATGGTCGAGCGTCTCGACCAGACCTACCGGCGCCTCGCCCCTGCCGATCCGTACCGGTACGCCTACCGCGCGCCGTCCCTCGATTTCGCGTGCGAGCTGACCTACGACGCCGCCGGCTTCGTCACCGACTACCCGGGCCTGGCGATTCGCGCCGGGGGCGGAGCGGACGATCGTGCCCTGCCATAAGAACCTCCTCGGTCACATCGGCGCGGCGACGCCGGTCAACCTTGTGACTGCACGCGGCTACGGAGAGTGACACGTGAACGAAGCGGATCTGCTGGCGCAGCAGTTCGAGCAACACCGTGCGCGGCTGCGGGCGGTCGCCTACCGAATCCTCGGATCGCGCGCGGATGCCGACGACGCGGTGCAGGAGGCCTGGCTGCGGCTCGCTCGTTCGAATGCAGACGCGGTCGAGAACCTCGCCGGGTGGCTGACCACCGTGGTCGCGCGGGTAGCGCTGAACATGCTCGAGTCGCGCAAGTCCCGGCGGGAGGAGGCCCACGTCCCCGTGGACATGCCCGGTGGAACCGAACCCGAGGATGAAGCCGTCCTGGCCGACGCCGTCGGACCAGCGCTGCTGTTGATTCTGGACACGCTGTCGCCGGCGGAACGGCTCGCGTTCGTGCTGCACGACTTGTTCGCTGTTCCATTCGAGGACATCGGCGACATCCTCGATCGCTCGCCGGTGGCCGCTCGGCAATTGGCCAGTCGCGCCCGGCGGCGGGTCCAGGGCCGGGAACCGCGCGAGGACCTCAGCCGGCAGCGCCTGGTCGTCGCGGCATTCCTCGACGCCTCCCGCAACGGCCATTTCGACAAACTGCTCGCCCTGCTGCACCCGGACGTCGTGCTCACCGCCGACCAGATCACCGTGCGGATGGGCGCCGCGGCGCGGGTAACCGGCGCGCACGCGGTGGCCGAGACCTTCGTCGGACGTGCGCGGGCCGCCCGCCTGGCGCTCATCGACGGCACGCCGGGTGCACTGTGGACGATGAACGGCGAGCCGAAGGTCGCCTTCGCTTTCACCGTCGAGGCCGGCCAGGTAACCGGGATCCGCATGATCGCCGACCCGGCCGACCTGGCCGAACTCGACTTCGACATCATCGCTTGAGCCGGACACCCGGCGTTGTCCCCTGGCATCATCCGGTGTCGCCCGTCGGGTCGATGCGCCGGATGTTGGTCCAGCCGGTCCAGCCGCGTTCTTCGAGGAGTTGAAGCAGCCGCGATGCGCATGGGAACGACTGGAGGAACGCTGCGTCGAGCAGTGCGATCAGATCATCGCTGATCGGCTCTTCCTCTTCGACACCCGCGGCCTGGGCGGCTGCCGCCTCGATGAAGGCGGCGACGCGGTCGGCGAGCGACGGGAGTCGCGGGTCGTCGGGCGTGCAGTCGGCGAGGTCGCTGACGTCGAGATAGAGCTGGCGCAACGTCGCATCCTCGATCTGCGCGTGCTTGACGGCCATGAAGGCAGGCACCTGGTCCGGCATCTGCGCGGAGATGAGAATCCAGCTGTCGCGCTCGATGTCGACCAGCCGGTCCGGAAACCCGAGTTCACGCATCCGAGTGAGGTAGGCGACCGCGTCCGGAGGCAGGGCCAGGCTGTCCCCGGCTGCCAGTTGGGCGATCCGCTGCCGGTGATGCTGGCGTGCACGGATTTCCGCGCGCAGGCGACGGTCGATGTCGTCGACCGCCGCCGCGAACTCCTCGGGACTTGCGATGAGCAGTTGTCGCACTCGCGACAGCGGGACGCCAGCATCTGCCAGAGTGGCGATTCTGATCAGCTCGACGACGGCTGCAGCGTCGTAGCGCCGGTAACCCGAGTGGTCGCGTTCTGGCTCAGGTAGCAGTCCTTTGGTGTGGTAGTGCCGAACCGCGCGCACTGTCACGCCAGCGTAGGACGCGAGCTGGCTGATGGTGAGCATGGACTCTATTCTGCGAGCTTCTCGGCGACGCCGTGGTTGAGCGAGGCTGTCAGGACGTTCTTCATGGCTCAGTCCTTTCGAGTGAGATTTCGGTGAGTGTCAACCGAACTTGCGGCGATAGGTGTTCATCGCGAGCGCGTAGGCGACGAGCAGCAGCCCTATGCACCATGCGATCGCGATCCAGCCGTCGTGACCCACCGAGTGGCCGGCGTAGAGGGTGCGGATGGCGTTCACGATCGACGTCACGGGCTGATACCGGGCGAACCAGCGCACCGGGCCCGGCATGCCGGACGTGGGCACGAATGCCGAGCTGACGAACGGCAGAAAGATCAGGGGGTAGGAGAACCCACTCACCCCGTCGACCGACTTCGCGGTCAGCCCAGGGATCACTGCCAGCCAGGTCAACGCGAGGATGAACAGCATCAGGATCCCGAGAACCGCGAGCCAGGCAAGCACTCCGGCGCCGGAGCGGAAACCCATCGCCACGGCGACTAGGACTACGAGGGCGAGAGAGATCAGGTTCGCCACGACAGAGGTCAACACGTGACCCCACAGCACGGCCGACCGGGCGATCGGCATCGACTGGAAGCGTTCGAAGATGCCGCCGGACACGTCGGTGAATAGCCGGAAGGCGGTGTAGGAGATGCCGGAGGCGACGGTGACGAGCAGAATCCCCGGCAGCAGGTAATCGACGTACTTGCCGCTGACCTTGATCGCGCTGCCGAAGACGTAGACGAACAGCAGCAACATGGCAATTGGTGTGATGGCGGTGGTGATGATCGTGTCCGGGCTGCGCAGGATGTGGCGCAACGACCGCTTCAAGAAGACGGTGGTGTCGCGGGCGACGTAGCTGGTCATCACTTGGTCGCCTCCATGCCGAAGCCGTTGTGACCGACGATCGCCAGGAATACGTCTTCGAGACTCGGCTGCTTCTCGACGTACTCCACCTTGCTCGGTGGGAGCAGGCGCTTGAGCTCGGCAAGGGTGCCGTTGGCGATGATGCGCCCACGGTGAAGGATCGCGATGCGGCCGGCGAGTTGCTCGGCCTCGTCGAGGTACTGCGTGGTGAGCAGCACCGTCGTGCCTCGGCCGGCGAGCTCGCGGATCGTCTTCCAGACCTCGATCCGCGAGTGTGGATCGAGTCCACTCGTCGGCTCGTCGAGGAAGAGCACCGGTGGGTTGCCGATCAGGCTCATCGCGATATCCAACCGACGACGCATTCCGCCCGAGTAGGTTGCCGCCCGGCGACCCGCCACATCGATCAAGTCGAACCGTGCCAACAGGTCGTCCGCGATCTCGCCCGGGTTCTTGAGATGGCGCAGCTGGGCAATGAGTACGAGGTTCTCACGGCCGGTGAGGATCCCGTCGACCGCGGCGAACTGCCCAGTCAGGCTGATCGACGCGCGTACGTTCGCCGGCTCGGTAGCCACGTCGTACCCGTTCACAACCGCCGTCCCGCTGTCGGCCTTGAGAAGCGTCGACAAGATCTTCACCACCGTGGTCTTGCCGGCGCCGTTGGAGCCGAGCAGGGCGAAAATTTCCCCCGAGGGGACGTTCACATCAACGCCCCCGAGTACCGCATGGTCGCCGTAGGACTTGGTCAGCCCGGCGATCTCAATAGCTGGTGTTGTAGTCATGCCGTCAGCGTGCAACCCTGACCCTGCGTCAAGGTCAAGCCCAAGGCTCCGCGCCGGGATCACGCTGCGCGATAGCCCATCGCTCAGCGGACGGAATGCAGTTGAGACTCGGTGGTTCGTCGCACATGATTCCGGCGTGACGGCCCAAGGCTGGGAGACGATCTGTCCTGGCTGCGGACTGCTGCTCCCCGTGGTCGCCAGCCCGGTGCACCCTTACCTGACCTGCTCGCCTGCGTGTTGGGCGAGCGGTTGGGTCTTGGCGCGTCAGACTGACCGCGCCAAGATCGCTCAGCGACCCGCTACCGAGTCTCGGCCCGGCGCACCACGCTCCGCGCACGGTTGGTTGGGATGCGGTCTGCGCCCGGTTCCGCCGACGAGTGCGGGGATGCGGATGAGGGCGCCGTCGAGGCAGGGTCAGCCCGGTCGGCACGGGACGTCACCGATCTGCGGGGACCGGTCTGTAAGGGGAGGTGGCGCGGCATCGACCTCAGGCGTCGGGGGTATGGAAGACGCCCGTCGGGTCCTGTGTCGCCCATAGTTTCGTGAGGCGGCGCCATGTGTCGGGCGGGAAGCAGTTTCGAATCGGGTGGTCCGGGCTTTCGAGACCGTGGAAGTTCACGTTCAGCTCCGACCCGACCGCACGGCCGAGGCCGTGTCGCAGCTGCGCGTACGCCGCGTCGTGAGCGCCGATGCGGTCACTCGCCGTGGCGACGACGCTGACGAGCGCGCCCTGCGATCGCCCACCGACCGAGTCGAGGGTGGCGGGCGGGCGTCCCAGCGCGCCGCCAATAGGGCGGAGTTCAACCACGCGCCAGGGTGTGTCCGTCTCCGGCCCGGCCACCGCGACCAGTGACTCGACGATCTCAGGGGTGAGTTCGCTCAGCGCCAGGCCGCGCTGCCAGGTTGGTTGCGATGGAACGGGTGGTCGTGTCCTCAGCCAGGATGCCGGGTCGGTGACGGTGCCGACCTGCGTGTGCGGTTGCGCTGCCGCGGTGAACCGTTCGAGCTGCGCGCGTCCGGATTGCTCGTCGCCGGCGTGGACTAGATCGAGCTGCAGGAAGCGCTGCCCTCGTAGATGCGGGGGTAGTGCCGGGACGTCGGGAAACCGGAATACGGTGGCAACAGTGGTGGTCTCGTCGCCGAGGGTGCGTTGCCAGGACGCGTACGCGGTGAGGGCGTCGGCGATGTCAGCCCTCTGGTAGGTGAGCGTTGCGGCGAATAGCGGCGGGGCTGGGGCAAGGCGGATCGTGACAGCGGTGAGGACGGCGGGCACGAGGCGTCCGCCGCGACAGGCACTGAACAGGTCCGCTTCGTGATCGGCGTCAACGGTAGCGATTCTGCCCGCCGCGTCGACGAGCTCGACTGCGACCATGTGATCGGAACCGAAGCCGTCGCGGCGGGCGAGTGGCCCCATGCCGCCGCCGAGCAGGTAGCCGCCCACCCCGACGCTCGCAACCGAGGCCATTCCCGGCGGGTACAGCCCGAGCGGTGAGCAGGCGTCGAGCAGGTCGCCCCAGATCGCACCGGCGCCGACGCGTGCGACCCGCTGCGATGCATCGATGTCGATGGCATTGAGACGGTGGGTGCGCAGCAAGATGCCACCGGTGATCAGGCGGGACGGGCCGTGACCGGTTGCCTGCGGCTGTACCGACAGGCCGTGCCGTCGGGCGACGGTGACGGCCCTGCTGACGTCCATCTGGTCGTCCGCGACGACCACGATCGCGGGATCGTGTTGAAGCGCGGGATTGTGGCCGCGGACCGCGTCGTCGAACGCGGGTGAGCCCGCGGCGATAACGTCACCGTGCACGGCCGCGACGAGGTCGTGATAGGCGCGCATCACACGCTCGCCGGACTGCGCGTCGAAGAACTGCGCAGGATGCCGAGTGCTGCGGCGGCCAGGCCGGCGGACACCGCGGTCAGCACCACTGCGGCCGTGGCCAGGGCGGTCAGCGTGCTCATGACTTGATGAGACACTCCAACGGCGAGCGATACCAACGATTCTTTCCGCTTGATTCGATCGATACGATCAATGGTGTGGAGCTACGACAGCTCGAACACTTTCTCGCCGTCGCTGAGGTCAAGCACTTCACCCGCGCCGCGGCTCTGGTACATCTGACCCAGTCGAGCCTGTCGGCATCCATCCGCAGCCTCGAGCGGGAGACTAGCTGCCGCGCTGTTCGTCAGGGCACCTCGACGAGTCGAGCTGACGGCCGCCGGTGCTGCGCTGCTCCCGGCCGCACGCCGAGCTCTGTCGGCCGCGCAGGACGGGCGGGACGCGGTGGCCGCAGTACGCGGGGTGCTCGCCGGTGACCTGCGCATGGGCGCTATCCAGTCGTTGGGCGATGTCGATCTCGGCACGCTGCTGGGCAACTACCACCGCGCCTTCCCCGGCGTGCACGTCACAATTCGCAACGCCGGTGTGCGCGCCCTCGTCCGCCAAGTCGTCGACGGCGAACTTGACCTCGCGTTCGTCGACCGACCGCTGGGGCCGGACGAGCGGCGGGTCGACGTCCACCGCCTTGGAGAGGACAGGTTGGTCCTGGCGGTGGCCGTCAGCTCACCGCTGTCCCGTCGCAAGCGAGTCCGCCTGGCAACACTCAGTGCTCACCAGTTCGTGGAGTACCGCAAAGACAGTGCGCTGCGGGCCCACATAGACGACGTCTGCGATGCCGTCGGTCTCCAGCGGACCAGCAGCGCCGAGATCGACACCGTGCCCGGCATGCTCGAGCTGGTTGCCCATGAAGTCGGCATCGCGGTGCTGCCCGAGCACACGCTGCGCCTGGCGCCACCGGGACGGGTGGTCGCCATCCAGATGGACCCGCCGATCACCCGGGAAATAGTGCTCGTCGCGGCGGCGGACCGCCCGCCGTCCCCGGCCGCCGCGGCGATGATGGAGATGGTTCCGAGTGTGGCGCCGGGGGCCTGATCAGTAAACATCCGAACCGGGCCGTGCTTACAGGCGGATCCAGCTGCTGCACCCATCGTCGACGATGCCGAACTGCCGTGGCGCCGAGGCCGGCGATCGCCCAGTCCGCCCAATGGCCCAGTCCGCCCGATCGCGAATCCGCTTCCGGGTTACCCGCGGTGTTGGGCGGTGTCGTGCAGCCGGGTCGTGTTGGATCGACGCGTGGACGATGTTGTGGCGCAAGCGATAGGCGGACCGCCACGAGCAGGTGTTGTGCTGTTCCACGGTGGTGCGTTGCGTCGCGGCGAGCCCGGGGATCTCGACCAGCACTGCCGCGCGCTCGCCGATCACGGCATCCTCGCGGTTTCGTCTGGTTACCGCCTCCTCGATCGTGACGCCAGCTCGATCGACGACTGCCTCGCCGACGTCCGTGTTGCTGTCCGTCGCTTCGTTGACCTAGCTGGCGAGCAAGGGCTCGACCGCTCCCGCATCGCGACCGGGGGGAGCTCGGCCGGTGCGCACCTGGCGATGGTGGCAGCTATGACGGCCCCGTCCGACGACGCAATGCCGGGCTCCGTCGTCGCATTCAACCCGGCCGGCTTCGCCCTCACTGGGCTTCCTGGGGAAGAACAGAACGCGCTCGCAGCGGATGTCGGCATACACGTCGAGCGCCTGGCGCAGTTCTCGCTGACCGACCTGGTTCGTCCCCACATGCCCGCCACCCTGATCCATCACGGAACAGACGACGAGGTGGAGCCGATCGGGTCGGCGCGTCGCTTTCGCGCCGCGATGGTGCAGGCGGGCAACCGGTGCGTGCTGCACGAGTACACCGGTCAACGCCATGGATTCCATTACCGCCGCGAGGGTGGCCTCTTTGACGATGTGATTGCTGCGACAGCCCGCTTCCTGCTCGAGGCGCCAGCCTCGCCGTGACCGTGACGCGCATGAAGTCCAGCACGCCGAGGGCATTGCCGAGCCGGTGCGTTGACCGATTGAGAGCGCCATCGTTTGCGGGATACCGCCACCGTGGATGCGCACATAAGGCAAAGCGCGGGTCCCAGATCCGAACGACCGGAGCCTTCCCCGCGCCCATCTCTACACCAGGAATCGGTGTCGGGAGCCTGTATGCGGGTCGACGGAAGGCGGCGTCGACGCTTGCTTCGGTGCCCGCGTACGGTGTCGCCCATGGCGATGCCGGTTGACGGCGTGCAGGTGGGTCTGCTTGGGCTACGCCAGGCTGTCGGCGAGCAGGCGCTCGGGCTAGAGGGTATTCACATCCTGCGCGCGGGGAAGCCGGCCGTCAGTTTTCGGTGGAGTCCCGACGAGCGGCGAGACGTGTACTCGGTGTCGAAGACGTTCACGTCCGTCGCGATCGGCATCGCGCAGGGCGAGGGTCTGCTTCAACTGGATGACGCCGTGCTCACTCACTTGCCGCGGTTCGCCGACATTGCCGCACCCGGAGTGGAGCAGGTGACCATCAGGCACTTGCTGTGCATGACGTCGGGGATTGACTACCGATGGGCCGACGAGGACATCGATCTTCCCGGCGATCCCGCGCAAGAGTTTCTGGCCACCGCACCGGCGGCGACGCCCGGCACGTGGCACGCGTATCGAGGAACGAGCTCGTACCTGCTTTCTCGGATCATCGCTGCTGTCAGCGGATCCGACATGCGTGACTACCTGATGCCACGCCTGTTCGAGCCCCTCCGCATCGGGAACCCGCAGTGGCATCGATGCCCGCTGGGCTACTCGATGGGCGCCGTCGGGCTGGTCCTGCGCACCGAGGAGATCTCCCGGCTAGGGCTCACGCTGCTGCACGAGGGCAGGTACGAGGGTCGGCAATTGATTCCGGCCGACTACGTCGCCTCGATGCACCAGACCGTGACGCCGACCGAGCGGAAGCTGGCCGGGCCGGCCGGCCTCCCCGACGCCGAGAATGCGTCCTACGGGCTGCACTGCTGGCACTGCGCGCGAGACGACGCGTGGCGCATGGACGGAATGTACGGACAGTTCTGCATCATGTTCCCCCATCAGCAGGCCTGTATCGCCGTCACCGCGAACTACGGCAAGGCGACGACCGCCATCCTCGACGCGATCTGGACCGAGGTCGTCCCTTACCTGTAGCGAGGGCCCCGACGACGCGATGTTCACACGAGCGGATCCGCCCAGCTATTGGGCATTGCCGGCTGAGCGGGCGATCCCGCCCGGATCAGGCTGCGGCGATGGCTTCGACCTCGATGAGCCACGTTGGGTCCCAGATGCCGGTCACGATCACCGTGAGTGCGGGCCGGTGGTCACCGAGAACCTGCTGACGGACGGCGGTGTTGGTGGTGGCGTAAGCGCGGTCGCTGAGATAGGTCGTGACCTTGACGAGGTTGCCGACGCCCATGCCCGCCGCAGTGAGCGCAGCTATCACGTTCGTCCAGACCAGCCGGCATTGGTCCTCGGCGCCGACGGGCACGTGGCCCTCTCGGGTCTGAGGGATCTGACCGCTGATGAAGAGCAGGCGCGCCATGCCATCCACCTGCAGAGCGTTGACGTAACCACCGGTCGCTTCAGGTGCAGTGGCAGGTTCGATGGGGGTGAGCTTCACGAGTGAGCACCCTACGACCAATCCGCGAGACGCCGCGCAGACGACGTTCACCGGGTGTCGACGCGGTTGACCAGTTACCAGGCGACGGGACCGTTCTGGTCGATGAACGAGCCCGAGGCGGCGTCGGCGGGCAGCGTTGCTGCGGTAAGGACGACGCGTGCGGCTTGGTCGGCGGTGAGCGGAGCCTGCTCGCGGTTGACCGGTGTCAGGTCGGTTTGGACGAAGCCGGGGCAGACCGAGGTCACCTTGATGTCGGTGCCGCCGAGCTTCTTGGCAAGACTGATGGTGACGCTGTTGAGCGCAGCCTTCGAGCTTTGGTATGCGGGAACCACCATCTGGTAGTACGGCGAGTCGGGGTCGGCCTGGTCGCTGAGCGAGCCCATCGTGGTCGAGACGTTGACTATCCGGCCCATCGGGCTGCGGCGCAGCAGCGGCAGGAACGCCTCGGTGACCGCGACTGCCCCGAAGACATTGGTCGCGAAGGTGCGCTGAAAGAGCTCGGGATCGGCGAACTCGTGCTCCGCGCCGTCGGTAGCTTCCGGCAGAACGCCGGCGTTGTTGACCAAGATGTCGAGGCGGCCCTGGTGGTGTCGCACCTGCTCGACGGCAGCCGCGATGCTTGCCTGTGACGTGACGTCGAGTGCAAGCGCCTGTACGTCGTGGCCTTCGTCGCGAAGGTCAGCCGCGGCCCGCTCAGCGTCGGCCCGGTCCCGGCCGGTGAGAACGACGCAGCTGCCGGTCTGCGCAAGGGCGCGGGCTGTGGCAAATCCCAGGCCGCGGTTGCTGCCGGTGATCAAAGCGATGGTCATGCGATTCCAATCTTGGTCAAGTTCGTCGCTGAGCGCGACGAGCAGAACGCGTCGCGCTCCATCGAGTAGACGCCGCCAACCGCCGGAACGTGAGATCGGATTTGTCGTGGTGAGGCGCCCGACGGCGCCCACGTAGTGGTCTGGCGCTGGTACGACGCCGTCGTTCTCGACGAGGCTGACGGGGCCTTGGTACGGATCTGGGAATCCGCCCGGAGAGGTGTCGGCCCGTCGGCGCCTTGGGCACTGGCATCTGGGGGCTGACTGGTGGGTTGCCGGACCGACGACACCGAAAGGTCAGGGCGCCGGCAGCGAGCTGGGCGAAGTCGAGCGGCTCTATACGGATAACGACTTTTGGGCACCGTGATCTGATCGAGTTGCCGGCGCAGGTCGTCCAACCACGAAGCACTTCACCGCATCGGAATCCCTAACTGGGCGGGCAACTGCTGTCAGGCGGCGCCGCGCTCGCTGAAGGGCGACGACGCAGCGATGGTTCGGTGAGGGCGGCCAGCGGGAAACGGCATTCGGTTCGTACACGTTGCGTCCCGGAGCGACGACGACACCGAAAGGCCAGGGTGGCGTCGTCAAGCACAGTTGCTGCCGTGCAGCGACGCTGCGAGCTGATCATGCGTGCGCGGGCCGATGATTGCCGACGTGACTCCCGGATGCGCGATCGTGAAGGCGACCGCGAGCTGAGGCAGCGTGCAGCCGATGTCGTCTGCGATCGCGGACAGCTGCTCGACCGCGTCAAGCTTCGCCGCGGAGACTGGGTCGCTCGGATCGAAGTTCTGCGGACGGATCGCCGCCCGCCCGATGCTGAGGTCCGGTGCACACCCGATCGAGCCAGTCGGTGTCAGCTGCAGGCTTTGAGAGGTCCGTTCCTCGAGCGAGAAGTTGGTCGAGCGGTACGAGGGCGGTAGCGCGGCCTGGACGGCATGGGGACCAGAGAAGGTGAGGGGTGTGGATAAGGGCCGCTGTCGATCAGCGGGAGGTAATTCGGCTCACGAACCACGGCGGTTCAACAGTCGGGTCACGTGCGCCGGGACGCGGCGAGCACGGTATCGAGCAGGCCGGGGAATCGCTCGTCGAGATCGTCTCGACGCAGGCGCACGGCGCTGCCGTTGCCGAGATCGCGTTGGCGGATCAGGCCGGCCTTGCGCAGAACTCGCCAATGGTGGGTGCGCGTCGACTTGGCAACGGGCAGGTCGAAGGAACTGCAGGCATGCTCGCCGCCATCTCGCGTAAGCAGCGCGACACGACTTGGCGGCACAGCGGGTCTGCCAGGGCGGAGAGTACGGCGCCGAAATCGACTCGGTCCAGATGCCGAGCCAACGAGTTCCCTGGTCATGCGGTCTCCTTAGGTACGATCAAAGTGGTACCTACTGATACGGAAAGGATCGTACCTACCCATGGAGGCGCCCGATGTTGTTGGTCTTCGATGTCAACGAGACACTGCTGGACCTGTCTCCGCTCAACCACATCTTCGGAGATCACCGGCGATGGTTCGATCTGCTGATCCGCACGGCCACTGTGCGACAGGTGCAGCCAGCTATCAGGATCGGGCAACGGGGCCCGCCCCGCCCGTTTGTCCTCGCGCATAGCTGACGGCGTTGAACCCCCGTATAGCGGAACTGGGTAGGACGATGCGCTCGCTGCCTGCGCACCCCGACGCGGCTCCGGGCCTGCACCTCGCCCGCAACCGCGGGCACCGAGTTGTGGCACTCGCAAACTCAACGCGGCCCACCCTGGACGCGCAGCTCGCCGGCGCCGGGCTCAGTGCACTGTTCGACGCTACTTACTCTGTCGACGAAGTACGGGCACTCAAGCCCTCGCCGATCGCGTACCGCCTCGTCCTCGACAGGGAGGACGCCGCACCGAACGCGGCCACGCTCATCGCGGCGCACGACTGGGACGTCGCGGGCGCGTCGCTCGCCGGCCTACGCAGCGTCCTGGTCCGCCGCGGCGGGATCGAGGCGTTGCCGGGTCTGCGCCCGACCGCCACCGCCGAGGACATCCCCTCGGCCGTGCGGACCGCAGCGATCTGGGCGACCAGCGGCGAGTAGCGAGCGGGCAGCTGGCCCCCTAATTCATCGCCCAGCGCCACGCATGTTCCGCTGGCGTCTCGAGTGGTGTGGACACCGCGTCCCCACCGCGGCGACAAGGGCACCGGTCACAGCGCCAGCCGTGCGAGCCGTCCGGCAGGCCCGGGCCGAGGGTGCCGCCGGTGTACGCCAACACCTGCGCTGCTGTCTGTACGACCAATGACCTCCAGGGTGGCCAGTCCGAAAGTCCGGCACCGGTTCATAAGGAATCCGCTGCAGTACCGGTTTCGGGCTGAAGATAGAGACGGAAGCCGACCGGCCAGCTCCCGGGCCACTGGTCTTGCCCACTCCGAACGGTCCGTTCACCCACACGATCACGATTCAGAACAGCGTCGGGTCCGGAGCGGTGACCAGTCGAAGGCCCTGATCGGGGAGCACTGCGGCGATCGCGGCCGACAGGCCGACCGGTGACCCGTTCTGCGCGGTGCGGCGCTCGCCGGTCTGGGCCTCGGTGGACCCGGAGCGGCCGTAGCCGTCTGGCCTCGGGCGCCCATCAGATCCAGCGGGTCGAGGTGGGCACGATGTAGGACCGTAGCCGGGTGGCGTCGCTGTCGGCCAGGCCCAGCGCCCACCCGGGGACTTACTCAGCTACACCGACTGCTCCACGGCGCCGGGTAGTTGGGTGCGAGCAGGAAATCAGTGCCGATCTCGGTCCGGTGCAGTCGATCCCTTCTTCAGTCGCAAGTCGCTACCCCGCGATCAATGCAGCAGCGGACCGATGGCTGTGATGCCGTCCTCGATGGCCCGGACGCCGGTGTTACCGAAGCCGATAACTAGCTGCGCGGGCGAAGTCAGCGGTGTTGAGCGGTAGGTGTTCATGCCGTAGAGGCCGACCCGCCGCTCCCGAGCCCGCCCGACCAGGGCCTGCTCATCGGTGCCTTCGGGCAAGTGCGCGACGGCGTGGAAGCCGGCGGCGAGTCCGGTGAGCCGAATGTGCGGTGCGTGCTCGGTCAGTGCGGCGACGAGCGTGTCGCGGCGCCTGGAGTACTCGGCGCGCATGCGGCGCAGGTGGCGGTCGTACCGTCCGGACTCGATGAGGGCCGCGAGAGCGAGCTGATCGAGTCCGGGCGCGCCGCGGTCGGCCACCTGCTTGGCCGTGCCGACCGGTCCGGCCAGCCAGGCCGGCAGCACCGCCCAGCCGAGCCGCAGCGCTGGCGCGAGCGACTTGCTGACAGTCCCGAGCGACACAACCCGCTCGGGGGCGAGGCCCTGCAGCGAGCCGATCGGCTCGCGGTCGTAGCGGAACTCGGCGTCGTACTCGTCCTCCACGATGACCGCGTCGTGCTCGCGGGCCCACGCGATCAGTTCGTGGCGCCGCTGGGCGGCGAGCACAACGCCAGTGGGCCACTGATGGGCGGGCGTCACGACGGCCACCTGGGCGCCACTTGAGGCTAGGGCGACGACGTCGATGCCGTGCTCGTCGACCTGCACCGGCAAGCAGTCGCCGTGCGCCGCGCGGGCCGCGGCGGTCACGGTACCGACCGAGCCTGGGTCCTCGACGGCGACGGAGGTGCGCCCAGCCGCCGCGAGGGTGCGTAGCACGATGGCGAGCCCCTGCTGATACCCGGCGCACACGACGATCTGGTCGGCGCTCGTGTCGACGGCCCGCACCCGTCGCAGGTAGGCGGCAAGCACCCTGCGCAGCTGTTCGTCGCCGCGCGGGTCGCCGTAGTCGAATGCCGTGTTCGGCGCAGTGCGGCACGCCTCGCGTACCGCCCACGCCCAGTCCTCGCGTGGCGCGAGGCCGAGGTCGGGCACGCCGGACTGGAAGTCGGCGATCAGCCGCGAGACCGGTGCCGGCGGGTCGACGCGTGGTGCCGCCGGCGCACGCGAGGCCACTTCGGCCACCCTCGTCGCTGACCCGCCGCGCGAGGTCAGGTAGCCCTCGGCGACAAGCTGCTCGAAGCACTCTTGCACGACGCCGCGGGATAGCCTGAGGTGCCCGGCCAGTGCACGCGAGCTCGGAAGCCGCTCCCCAGCAGCGAGCCGCCCGGAGCGCACCGCGTCGCGCAGCTGTCCCTCGAGCTGTGCCCGAAGCGGCGTAGGCGCTTCGCGGTCGAGGGCGAGCAACAGATCCGGTCCGGAAGCGGACCACTCGACGGTCATGAAAGCGGACCTTAGCAAGGGGCCGCATCGGTCGTAGCGTCCCGTCCCATGACGCCACTGATGTCCCGACCGCTGCTGCTGCGGCTCATTTCGGTTGTTGCCGGCGCGATCGGTTTCTACTTGCCGCTCGCGGCCGTCCCGATGTTCGCCGACGCGGCCGGGACGAGCGCCGCCGCCGGCCTGGCAAACGGTGCGCTGCTGCTTGCGACTGTCGCCGGCGAACTCGTCACGCCCCGGCTGATCGCGCGGGTCGGCTACCGCTGGGCCCTGGCCGCGGGGCTGGTACTGCTCGGCACGCCAGCGCTCGTCCTGCTCACCCCGGTCGGGGTGTCCGTCCCGGCGATCGTCGCGGTGAACGCGGTGCGCGGCGTCGGCTTCGCGGTCTCGGTCGTGGCCGGTGGCGCGCTGACGGCCGCGCTGATCCCCGCCGAGCGGCGCGGCGAAGGACTCGCGATCGTTGGTCTGGTCGGTGGCGTGCCGGCGTTGCTGGCCCTGCCGTTCGGAACGTGGGCCGCGGCGCACTGGGGCTACGGCCTCGTCTTCGTGCTGACCGCCGCCGCTCCGCTCGTTGCGATAGTGACAGTGCCCGGTCTGCCCGCCCGCGACGCCGCCTCCGACGCGTCGGACGGTGTCGCGGGCGGGCTGCGCAACTCCGCCCTCATGCGCCCCGCAGCAATCTTCGCTGCGTCCGCGTCGGCCGCCGGAGTGATCGTCACCTATCTCCCGCTCGCGGTCGCCGCACACGCCGCCTGGGTCGCTCCGGTCGCACTGCTTCTCCAGCCGGCAACCTCGACTGCCGGCCGTTGGTTCGCCGGTCGGCTCGGCGATCGCCGCGGACAGACCCGGCTCCTCATGCCGGGAGTCGCGCTGGCCGTGAGCGGGATGACCGCCATGGCGGTGACGACCTGCGAGCCCCTCGTCCTCATCGGGGCGGTCGTGTTCGGCAGCGGGTTCGGCGTGCTGCAGAACGCGACGCTGGCTCTGATGTACGCCCGAGTGCCGGCCACCGAGTACGCCACCGTCAGCGCGATCTGGAACGGCGCCTACGACCTCGGCATGGCCGCCGGTGCAGTCGCCGTCGGCGCGCTCGTCGCCGCAACCGGCTACAGCGCCGCGTTTCTCGTCGTCGCCGCGAGCATGCTGCCCGCGCTGGCCCTCGCGCGCCGCGAGCGGCAACCGGACCTGGTCCGCAGCGTCGAGGTGGACCTCGTCCCCGTCCCTGCTACTACCTAGGTTGAGGATCATGACAACGAACAGCAAGATCATCGTCTGGATGCAGTCGTCGCTCGACGGTTTCACCGCCGGCCCGAACGGCGAGTTCGACTGGCCCGACATCGGCGACGAGACGCACACCCACTTCGTCACCACGCTGCGCGACGCGGGGCTGTTCGTGTACGGCCGCACCGTCTTCGAGATGATGGCGAGCTACTGGCCGATCGCCGACACCCTGCCAGACAGCACACCCAACCAGATCGCCTACTCCCAGATCTGGAAACCGATGCCGAAAGCCGTTCTCTCACGCACCCTGACCTCGGCGGACTGGAACGCCACCATCGTCGCCGACGCGGCACGGGTGCGCGAGCTGGCCGACGCTGCACACGGCGACACCTACGTCTTCGGCGGTTCGCAGACCGTCGCTGCTCTCGCCGAGGCCGACCTGATCGACGAGTACCAGATCTTCATCCACCCTGTCGTCCTCGGCGGCGGAACACCGTTCTTCCCACCACTGTCCGACCGGCAGGCCATGAGCCTCGCGGGCACGCGCACCTTCGACGACCGCGTCGCCGGCCTGCGGTACCTACGCGCCCGGTGATGTCATGACGCGCACCGTGGACCCGCCAGCACACTCGGAGCGTCGATCCGCGACCTGGTGGAAAGGATGGGCCACAACAGCACGCGCAGTGCCGGCCGGCGGATTGCGTTTCGTCGTAACCGTCTCGCTCAGCGCACGCGTTCGGGAATGTCCTCCGGGCCGAGGCTACCGGGACGGCAGCTCTTACGTGACCTGACAGGGACCGGAACGTTTGCGTTCCGGTGAACGGTCGGCTTAGGGACAGCGTGAGGGACCCAACACCGCGGGTAGCCCGGAAGCGGATGGGTCACCGGGCCGCGGCGCTGTCAGACGACGAAGTCGAACAGCTTGCCGTGAGCGGCGAGCGGCCGGGGGACGCCAACGAAGCGGTGCACGCCGACCGAAAAGAGCACGTCGTCGGGAGCGTGGAAGGCCTGCTCGACGAGACCCGCTTCTCGTAGCCAGCGACGCACCGCAGGAGTCAGGTCCGGAGAGCGCCTGCTGCGGGTCCAGATGACGGTGGCCTCCGGCGCGCAGAGCTGCGGTAGCGCCTCGATCGTGCGCTGAACGTCGTCATCGCTGATGTTGCCGAAAACTCCAGCCAGCAGCACCAGGTCGGCAGGGACTGACCCGGTGTACGCGCAGAGGTCGCCGGCGTCGGCCTGAACGACCTTGACGTTGGGCAGGGGCACGCTGCTGACTACGGCGCACGCGGCGGCAACGTTGCGCTGGTCGTACTCGAGCAGAGTGCAGCTAACCCGATGGGCGTCGGTTCGCGTGGCGAGAACCCCCAGCAGGTCGTGACCCTGCCCCGCGCACGCGCTAACCACGGTCAGCTTCTCGCCCTTCCGCTCGTCCAGCCAGGACGCGATGTGCCGCTGCACCAGCTGCAGGCGACGCGACAACGGCGTGTTCTCCTCGGCATAAGCCTCGTGCCACGCCTGCCAGTCTTTCGACTTCGCCACCCCGGAGAGGCTGCCACACAACGCAACCCGATGGGACCGACAAGGCGGCCTGCGTGTCGGGTTGGCGACCGACTTACGGCACGCCGTCCCTGCCCAGTTTCTTGACTCGAGACAGCGCCAGATTCGGCCGCAGCTCACGATGTCCCCCCGTGTAGGCGCGAAGACGGCCTACCAGACGAGTCCGTCGAGGTGGTTGTGTCCGGAAAGCAGGCGACTGATGCGCTTCTG
Source organism: uncultured Actinomycetota bacterium (assembly GCA_963703085.1). Lineage (GTDB taxonomy): Bacteria > Actinomycetota > Actinomycetes > Mycobacteriales > Jatrophihabitantaceae > DATAEG01. Next base: position 2,057,351 of record OY969789.1, read on the forward strand.
CGCCGCTTCGCGTTCGTCAGGCTGGGGGTGGTGTGCGTACTGCGCGAGCTCCCTGTACATGTCGTAGAAGTTCAACCGCTCGCGCAGATGCTCGCGCTCAAACAGTTCCGGATACGCGCCGTACAGCCATCCGGGAACCTGGGTGAGTGTGGCCTCGTCGAGCCCCTGTCCGCCGGGCACGGGTGGGAACTCTCGCGCCTTCGCGCACCAGTGCAGGATATTATCGAGCTCGACATCCGCCGGCTGAGCCAACGCCTCGGCGAAGTCGATAAGACCGGTGACGCGTCCTTGGTCGACGATCAGATTGGATCCATGTATATCGCCATGGACGAGGACGGGTTCGTCGGCGGCGAACAACCCCAACCGCGCCTGGACCCAATCAGTGACGTCGGCGAGCAGGCGCGAGTCATGGCCGGGCAGTCGCCGGGCATCCTCGACCAGCTGGAGCGCCGCGTTCACCACAGGTGGATGAAACGCAGCCCACGGCTTGCCGTCGAGCGCGGCGGCGAGCCAGGGCGGCAGCAGATCGGCCGGGACAGGAACGCGATGCAGTGCGCGCAAGGCAGCACCGAGACTTTCGATCATCGCTTGGCGCGTGTGCAAGTCCGCCGCCGGCCATTCCTCGTACAGGGTCCGGCCGGGCAGGCGTTCGGAGACATACCACGGCCCGTCCGGGCCGTCGCCATGGGCAAGGTGTCGGGCGTGTGGGACCTCACTGCTGGCGAGCAGGTTGACCACTGTCGCCTCGTGGCGATACGCACCGCGGTGCCGTTGGTCGGTGATCAGCCGTACGACGTATGCGTCGCCCACCCACACGCGGCTCACCCAGCCGGCCTTGGAAAGAAAGCGCCCGGTTGCTGGCAGACCAGCGTCCGCCAGCGTCCTCAACAGCACCGGGTCGGAAGCCGGCTCGACGAACGATGGTGATCTGGTGATCGCGGCGCTCCTCAGAACGGTCGACCAAGAACATCAACGTAGCGACCTCAACTGCACAGAACGATCGACTTTCTTGGCCGACCAACACTTGTCTGGCGTGGCAGAACACCGACCATCACCCCGGCGTGACCCCGTCGAGCTCGGCTGGGTCTAGGTCGGGGCGGGCCCGGAGCAGTCGGGCGGCATGCCGCAGCACGCCGGGGCCGCTGGCGGCGTCTGCCTGGATCTCGACGACCAGCGGCTCAATGACGGTCACCTCGGTGGGCGCGCGGGCACCCCAGGCGAAGGTGCGCTCGAACGTGTCTCCGGTAGGACGCAGCAGCGGCGCGACCGATCGTCCGGCGGTCCTGCTCAGAATGGTGGTGGACCCGGCGGTAACTGGTTGGCCGTCGTCGTCGACGACGCCCGGAAACGCGAGAATTAGGGTGCTCGGTGCTGCTGCGGGTCCCGTGTAGCCGATGGCCAGCATGTCCAGGGTGGCCTTCGCTTTGACCTTCCACCAGATCCGCTGCCCGGCCCGGGTGGGGTAGTGGTCCGCGATGTTCTTGATGACTAGGCCCTCGATGCCGCCGGCGGTCAGCGTGGTGAACCACTCCCGTGCGGTGGCCTCGTCGCTGGTCTGTTGGCACAGCACGATCGGTGTGCCCTGCCCGGACAACTCAGCCTCGAGGATCGCGCGGCGCTTGCTCAGCGGCAGCACCCGCAGATCCTCCCGTCCGGCGGCGAGCACATCGAAGGCGACGAACTGCGCCGGCCGGCGCTGCGCCACCGCCCGGATACGGGCCCCGGCCGTCATCCGCGCCTGCAAACTGGCGAAGTCGAGCCGCCCCGCGGCCGTATCCCAGGCCACCAGCTCGCCATCCAGGACCAGATCAGCCGGCAACCGCGCAGCCAACACCGGAGCGAGATCCGGAAAGAACGAGGTGAGGTCGGTGCCGTTACGTGAGTACAACCGCCCACCCGCGCACAGCACGCGATAGCCATCCCACTTCGGCTCCCACACCAACCGATCCCGCCGACTCGGCGTCAGCGAATCAGTCAGCCGCGCCAACGCGACCGGAGCAGGCAACGACACGGCAGGCACCAACCCAGCCTGCCTAACCGGCGCCACACCTGCACCCGCTGTCGCGGCTAGACGTCCTCGATCGCAGCAGCCGCCGCGGCCCGCTTCACTGCCTCGCAGCCCTCATGAGCACCGGCCCTGGTTTCGTACGCTTCACCCGACGCGACGACCTCGCCGTTGCCGGCCTTCAGCCGGAACCGGTACTGCCCGTGACTCTCGTACACCTCAAACTTCGCGGCCATGGCTGCCTTCCTCAGTGGACTGTTAGCGCACCGTAGACCGACTGCACGATTAATGGGAACGCCCGGCGGCACCCGCGTACTGGGGCCTGGCCCGGGGGAGTATGCCCCCTTTATTGATTCTCAGCGCATCCCGTGCGGTGAGTCGGAACATTCCAGGTGAACTCAGATCCGGTCGGGGTCGGCGGCGCCTCGCCGGACCTGACGTGGGACGAGCGCGGCGAAACACTGCACCGCGGCAGCCGCTCGGCCCGGCTGGTCGCTGCTGGCCGGCGCCTGCTCCAGCCGCTGTCGCGACGATGGCGATAGCTTCCCCAGCGCTACCACGAGCTCTGCGGGAGACAAGGGGTACCGGGGTGGCCGGTGCTTTCCAGGGGGATTCGCGCCGGCCACCTCGGCACGGCGGCATCCCTTGCTGCTGGCCCGCCGCAGCCGCAGCCACCACTAGAGCGGCCGCCCTCCAGCAGCGCACCAGGCCAACGCTGAGCACTGCCTGGCCGGGCCGGTAGTAGCGCAGGCACCCGGTGGGGGCGGCCTACTTGGCGGTGAGGCGGTCGGTGGGCAGGTCGGATATATCGAGGGTGCCGGTGTCGATGACGTCGCGGGCGAGGTCGTGCACTTTGCGGTGGGTGTGTTGGCTGGCTACCCGCAGCAGGAGGAATGCTTGGTCTTGGGTGAGTCTGTGGGTGGCCATCAGAATGCCGATCGCTGTGCCGATGTTGCGGCTGGTGTCCAGCGCCTTGGTGTGACCTGACCACGGTTCTCCGGACACCGATTCTGAGACGCTTGTCGTCTTGGAGAGGAGTCCTGAGATGCCAGCACCGAGGCCGCCGGAGTTCCGGCGTCGAGCTGTTGAGTTGGCGCGGCTGCGGGAGAAGCCGATCGCGCAGATCGCCAAGGATCTTCAGATCAGTGAGTCGTGTCTGCGGCGCTGGATGGACGTCAGGCCGATGTCGATGAGGGTCACAAGCCCGGATTGAGCAGCGACGAGCGCAAAGAGCTGGTCGAGCTGCGCCGCAAGAACCGTGTGCTGGAGACCGAGGTCGAGATCTTGAAGCGTGCGAGCGCCTATTTCGCGCGGGAGAACGTCCTCCCAAAATAGGTTTTCGGCTGGTCCAGGAGCTCGCCGCGGACGGTGTCGACGTCGCGGTGGCCTGCCGGGTTCTGAAGGTGTCACGTTCCGGGTTCTACGAGTGGCGTTCACGCCCGGCGTCGGCGCGCGACGTTGCTGATGCGCATCTGCTGGACACGATCATCGACGTCCACGCCGCCGCGCGAGGCACCTACGGGACGCGGCGAGTCCACGCCGAACTCACCCTCGGCCAGCGCCTGCCGGTCGGGCGACGCAGGGTGGCCCGCCTGATGCGATTGCACCACCTGGTCAGGGGTCCACCGTCGTCGCTGGCGTCACGGACGGCGAGCCGAGGCCGTCTGGCCCGACCGAGTGCAACGTCAATTCCGCGCTGAGGGCCCGGACCGGCTCTGGGTCACCGACATCACCCAACACCGCACCGGCGAAGGCTGGGTCTATGCCGCCGTCGTGCTCGACGTCTACTCCCGCCGCGTCGTGGGCTGGTCGATCGCCGATCACCTGCGCACCGAACTCGTCGTCGACGCCCTGGACATGGCCCGATGGCGACGCAAACCGGTCGGCACCGCCGTGCACTCCGACCGCGGCACCCAATACACGTCCTGGCTATTCGGAACACGGCTCCGCGAAGCCGGCCTGCTCGGCTCGATGGGCAAAGTCGCCTGCGCCTACGACAACAGCCTGATGGAGTCGTTCTTCGGCTCCATGCAGATCGAACTACTCGACCGACGCACCTGGCCCACCCGAGCCGAGCTCGCCAACGCGATCTTCGAATGGATCGAAGCGTTCTACAACCCCACCCGCCGACACTCCGCCCTGGACTACCTCAGCCCCATCGAGTTCGAGAACCTTCACACCGCCCACCAGAAGCGGCATGATCACCACACCGAAACCGTCCGGGAAACCGTGGTCAGGTCAGGTTTGCTTGGCGGCGCGGGTCCCGAACTGCGGCCAGCGGGTATCGGTGCGTAGATCGCCACTACGGAAGATCCGGTGTTGCACCGCTGCGTCGATGCACGGGCGTTGACGCAGCTGGTATTGGATCGCGTCCACCCGCAGCGCCAGCTCACTGCTGGCAGCCAGGGTCTGGAATTTCCCGCGCTGGCCCAGGGTGACTGCGGCGCCCTCGGCGCCGTCCACCAGCCGGGTCGCGTCACGGGTGACGAGCAGCAGTGACTCGTCCAAGGAATCTGTCGCCTCGAACTCTTTGCTGAACCGGGTGAAAAATTCGGCCAGCCGGAGAAGGTCTTCTGCCATCTGCGTTGCGCCTACCGTCGAAGCGACCGCCAGATGGACGCAACAACAAAGACGCCCAGACGCCGTATGGCGCCGGATGATTGCCATGAAGTGCCGCACGGCTTCACGCTGCCCGCGACCTTACCCGCACGCAGCGGGCCGCCATCCCAAGCCGGCGGGCGCTGCCACGAGCTGCGCGGTAGACAGGGGTACCGGGGTGGCCGGCGCTTTCCGGGGGGACTCGCGCCGGCCACCCCGGCCTTCCTGGGAGGCGCTGCGGCGAAGGGCCCGTGGTTTCACCCCACCCGCCGGCAGCTGCAACGCTCCGCACCGCACCCGGTGCGCTGCACCGACCAGGATCCGCCCACTCACCCCGGGTCCGCAAACATCCCTGTCCGGCTCAACAATGTGGTGTGCCTCCGTGGGTGCGTGCGGTCCCGGTGAACGCAGGGTCCACGCGGATGGGCTGGTGGTGGTCAGTTGGGGAGGGCGATGAGCCCGATCACGCCGAGGACATACAGGGCTAGGACGGTGATGCTGTCGATCCCGAGCCGGGCGTGTTGCTTCGCTGGTCGGAACAGCAGCCCCGCCATGTAGATGACGGTGAGCAGTCCTGCCAGCCCGGTGAGGTAGATGTCGGCGGGGTGGGCGTTGGGAAGGACCGCTTTGCCAGAGACCAGGACCGCGAGCAGGAACAGCACGGGTAAGAACGCGTTGCCGCCGAAGATGTCTCCGAACGCGAGCTTGTAGTCGCCTGCTCGCGCTGAGGTCAGTCCGGTGCTGAGCTCTGGCAGCGAGGTCGCGGCGGCCAGCACGGTCGCGCCGAACAGCACCCCGGACAGCCCGACGTGATCGGCCGCGGCGGTCCCGGCCTCCTCCGCCAGCGCGCCGGCCACCAGCGTCGCTACGGCCGCGGTCGCGAATACCAGCGCGGCGCGGGTGGTGCTGATGCCGTGGGCGGTAGCGGTCTGCGCGCGCTTGCGCTGCGAGTGCCCGCGGGGTTCGGGTTGGCTGTCTGGTGCCTCCCCGCTGTCGGTCCACGGCAATGTGTGGCTGGCCCGCTGGGTTAGCAGCAACCCGACGACCCAGATCACGGCGATCAGGACCACGTCGGGGCTGAGCCGGAACCGGACCAGCGTCGCGGGCAGCTGAGTGCCCATCACCACCGCCACCAGCACCGCCAGCACCACGGCCCCTTCGATGACCAGGGTGAGGCTCGCGGCTTGGTAGGTCAGCGGGCGCCGTTCCCGGACCCCGAACGCGTCCAGAGCGACGAGCACCACGGTCTGGATCGCGATGCCGCCCAGGATGTTGCTGACCGCGACGTCGAGCTGGCCGCTGGCCGCGGCGCTATAGGTAATCGCGATCTCCGGCAGATTGGTGGCCACGGCCAGCAGGATCAGCCCGCCCAGCGCCTGGCCCAGGTGTAGCCGGTCGGCCAGCACGTCGGTGTTGTTCGACAAGAAAATCCCGGCCACCCAAATCACCGCCGCACTGACCACGAACACCAGCAGCTGCACCCAAAACGGCAACTGCGGCAGCAGATTCATCAGACCCCTGAGTGTGTGTGACAGCTTTGCCTTGTTCGGACGTCTTGAGACACCAACTAGACCGTTCCGGGTGTGCTAGAGCTGGCGGTGCTGACCGTTAGCCAGGGTGCGCGTCATTGACTTCTGTCGACGCCGCCAGTTTGCGAGCAAGACGAGAGCGCCGGCAGTGATCGCTGCAATCCCTAGCCCAAACAACCACGGGTTGTATTCCTCTCCGCAAGAGCCAGAGTGATCGCACACATTGCCCGGCCCGTTGCGGTTCAAGTACGCGAGAACGAACAAAATGGCCGCCGGGCCGAGAACGAGCCCGACAGCTTCAACACCCACGAGGCGTCCTCGCAACATCGTGAAAAGGAGCACGGCGCCGGCAGCGAGCAGAAAGACCACACCGACCGTCAAGATCGAGACCAGTCCGGCCGTGGCCAGCAAACCAATGAGGGCCCACAGGATCACGTAGCGGGCCCGCGGAACATCATCCCTGCTCGGCAACTAGATTGCTCCCTGCCTACTGCTAGCGGTGCTGCGGCAACCGGAGCTCCATCATGCTCGCCGGACCGGATTAGTGTCATCGGAAACCGTGGATCGTTGCTGGTGCGGTCGTCGTTGCGGATACAAGATTGTTCGGCGGGTCCGCTCGACTGCCGGGAGGTTTCCGGCCACGTGGTGGTTCGGCCGATAGTGCTAAGCCGTGGGGGACGTCCGGGTGCTTGAGTTGCTGCTCCGGAGATGACTCGCTTGGGCGGCGTCTAGGAGTTGTGGTGCGGTCAGTGAACTTGTGCTCGCAGCGCTAGTTTTGGCCGTCCAGCGAGTGGTCCTTAAAGCTACAGAGCTGCCAGTGGTAGTGCGAGCCTTTGCTGGCCCTGTGCAGTGTCAGGGTGAGCCGCTGCCGGTGAAAGCCGTTGGCGTCCACGACGACGCTGGCTGAGTTTCGCCAGACGTTGATCTTTCGGAAGTGCGGATTGGTGAAGGTCTCGCCGACGGTTTCGGGCGGGCGGCCCTTGATTTGCTCCTCGGCATCTCTGAGGACCTTGGACCGTTTGGACGGACACCACGTTCGGGCGATGGTCGTGGGTGCCTCGGCCAGGGTGCCGCGGTTTATGGCTAGTCGGTAGTCCTGGACCAGCGGCAGCGTCTCAGCGCGGATCTCTTGTTGCGCCTGAGCCGGGCCGTAGAACGGCAGACGCGAACGTATGACCAGAGCGATCACTAGCAGGATGACGACCGCCACCGCAGTGGGGACGACCATCCGTCCCCACTGCCGCTGACGTGAACGTTGGGGTATCAATACCTGCCTGTCGGTCGGATGTAGTACACGCGCATCTTGGCTCTGTTGATCTCGCCCGAGGGGTGTAGGTAGCCATAGTTCCACGGCGCTCGCCAGCGGTCGGTCGTGTGCTGGTCAACGTAGTCGCCCTCTTGGCTGCCGTACTGGTATGCCCTGCTACCCCAGCCGACCTCAATGCTCAGGTGACTCATACCGAGACCTTTTCCCCAGTCGTAGACGTAAACATCGCCCTTCTGCGCTGGGGTGTACGGGTTCGCCAACTGACTATGCGGGATTTGATAGAGCGTTCCTCGGCGTGCAGGTGCTGTGGCCCCGGCCGGGAGCTTGGTCCACAATTTTACGAACGGCTGGACCCGCACCCACGGGCTAGTGAACATCGTGCTGCTGGAGTAGTACCAGCCGTTGAAGCCAAGGCTGGTGATGTTCGGGTAGCCGCCAGCTTTAAGGGCCTGAGACACGAAGTTCGTACAGTCGGCGCCGAAGGACCTGTAGGCACTGTTCCGGCAGGGAGTGGACTACACAGGGCCGGAATCGCCAGCGTCGCCTTGATTGCTCACATCTCAGTGTCATTTTGTAGGTCATAAGAACAAACGGGTTGGCTAAGACACAAACCGGGCGACACCAGCGGGAGATGCCCTGCGCAAGCCCGCGGGTAGCCGACCCCACACCACACCATCGTCATCGACGACGCAGTACGCAATCACGTCTCGAGTTGGCGGCGTCCGTTTCGTTTCCAAGGGAGGACTGTTCTGTGACAGCCGATCCCTTCTAGAGACACTCCAATTTCAAATAGCGCGTTCGTCCGAAGAGCTGGAAGAGGGCCACGGCGGCGCTGCCGGCTGGGCGAACTCGTAGACGCGTTGCGTCTCCGACCGTCACCTCTACCTTGGGGCTTCCCGACCAGTCGATACGAGCCTGAACAGTGTGAACGCCGGCAACCGTCGGCACAATCAGTTCTTCCCCCGCGCCGATGTCTCCGACCTGCTCGCCGTCGATCTCAATCCGATAGCGCCGCCTTGCGTCACGGTACTTGCCCGATGGTCGGCTGATTGCAATCTTCGGCTCATGTGAGGTCATGAAGGGAATTTAACCGCATTCTCGTACTGCACTGATCCGGCCGCCGCCGCGGTGGACACAGCCAAGGCCGAGCAACTGCGGTGCACCTGGTCACCCGGATACTCGCTGGTCATCACCGACTGCAGGTCGTGTCACGGCACGCGCTCATCACCTACAACAGCGGCGGCATCGGTGGTGGCGCGGTCGCGGCGTGCTCTCGTAAACGATCGTTTCTGACACACGCGTCCCAACGTCCAGCTGCGCCCGACACGCCGTCTCAAAACTTGTCGTCAAAATCAACGTGTCGAAACCTTGTCGTCGGACCTTTGTGAGACGCTCCGCGACGTGAGCCACATTCTCGGATACGCGCGGGTCTCTACGCTGCAGCAGGACGAGGCGCTGCAGCTCGACGCGCTGACCGCAGCCGGGGCCGCCCGGATCTACACCGACCGGGTCAGCACCCGGGCCGAACGCCGCCCTGAGTTGGATCGGCTCCTGGAGCGCGCCGACGCCGGCGACACGATCGTCGTTTGGCGCCTGGATCGCCTTGCCCGGTCACTGACCGAGTTGATCGCTCTGGTCGACGAGTTCGGCCGGCGCCAGGTCCACCTCCGCAGTTTGGGCGAGCAGATCGACACCGGCACCGCCGGTGGCCGGCTGCTGTTCCATCTGATGGCCTCGATCGCGGAGTTCGAGCGCGACCTGATTCGTGAACGCACCATGGCCGGACTGCATGCCGCCCGAGCTCGCGGTCGCACCGGCGGGCGCCCCTCGGCCCTTACCGAGGAGAAGCGCGCACTGGCGCGGGAGCTGTACGAGTCGAAGAAGTACGAGGTCTCGCAGATCGCCCGCACCCTCGGCGTCAGCCGATCGACGGTCTACCGCTCGCTGATCCCGGACGGGGCGGCATCGTGACCACGCCCGCAGGTGACATTGAAGAGGTAGCTGCTCGGGCCGCCGCCCATCAGGACCCCATCGTCCTGAGTCAGATCGACGCGCTCACGACAGCAGTGCGCAGCGTTGCCGGATCGTGGTCCGGCTCCAACTTGGGGCAGCACAGCCTCGTGTACTTCCGTGAGTTCCAACCTCCACCGCGCGGCCGGCTGTTCAACCAGCAGTGGGGCAGATCAGCGGCCGGAATCTTCGCTCCCGACGCTGACGGATGGGAAGAGCGCTCCGCCGAGGAGGTGGTCGCCCGAATCCTCGATCTCGCCGGAGACGTTCCTGTCGATGACCTGCGCGAGTGGGCCAAATCCGCCGCACAAAGCCTTATCGATCTTCGAGACGAGGCCGACTCCATCGTGTCGACAGCCCTATCTGTTGGCCAAGACGAATTCCTGCGGCGCCAGCTCGACGAACTGCAGAAGATCAGCCTGCTCACCCCCAAAGCGGCCCTTGCTCCGTACCAACTCACCGGCATGCGGATAACGCGGGATCCCACGTGGGATGGCACTTGGCGAATCGCCCCGCATCAAAAGTTCGAGGCTGACATCGCCGTCATCAGGTCACCGGTGGAGGGTCTGGAACGGGTGGCTCGCATCTGTCGCCAAGTGGCCAACCATCTCCGCCGAACACCGGGGACGACGCGCCGGCGGCTCGACGGCCAGCCGCTCGGTGGGGGCAAGGTGTTCATCGGCCACGGCCGCGCGTTGGATTGGATGGCGGTACGAGAGTTCATCAGCAACCGACTCCGCCTGCCCACCGACGAGTACAACCGCGTTCCGACGGCCGGCATCAGCACGCCCGAACGACTCCAGACGATGCTCGACGACGCCTCCATGGCCTTCCTGGTCCTCACCGCCGAGGACCAGCGCGCAGATGGTGAACTGACGGCGCGGATGAATGTGGTACACGAGGTCGGCCTGTTTCAAGGCCGACTGGGGCTGCGTCGAGCGATCGTTCTGCTTGAAGAAGGATGCGAGGAGTTCTCCAACATTCACGGGCTCGGCCAGATCCGATTCCCGCCAGCTAACGTCGACGCGGTGTTCGAGAAGATCCGCGCGGTGTGCGAACGCGAAGGCATGTTCGAGTCAGTAACCGACTCGCCATGAGCTGCGGGGGAGCGCCTGATGTGGTGGGCTTTGGTCACAACTGGCGCACTCTCCCTCGCTGTCACGTTCTTCAGCTGCGGCCGTCGCACCCGCCGCCAGTTGCTGCTCCCAACCGCTGGCTTGACGTGTGACCCTGGTGGGCGATGTCCCTGCGGCGGGACCAGAGTGCTCCGTACCGGGCAGTTCGGCCCGTTCCTGGGTTGCACCAATCATCGGCCGGATGACACCGGATGCAACAACGTCTGGCAGATCGCCGGCCAACGGTTCTAGAGATCGAACAGGGCCAGCTCGCCGGCCACCACCCCAGCCGGCGCATCACCGAGCACGGCGGCCAAGGCGACCGCCAGCTGACTCGGAGATCCGCCCTGCGCGTCTCTACTGCGGCTTGCACTGCGCTTGCTGGTGGCCACCGCGCCGAGGCCGGCCATCCGGGCGGCGTGGCCGGATCGTTTGGCCCGCTCGACCGCGTGCCGGCGGTTCTCGGCTTGTGTCCCTATCCGGACGTGCCCGAGCCCGACGCGGCAGCACAGCCGTACGTCGCAGTCATGCAGATGGGTGCTGCCTTCCGGTGCCGGACCGAGGACGAGCTCGGCCGCGGCCCGGTGCGGGGTGACGGTGCGCCGCTCGCCTGTCTGGGTGTCGGTGAATCCGAACCGGCCGTAGCCGTCGGTGCTCAGGGCACCCATCCAGATCCAGCAGGTCGAGGTCGGCACGATGTAGGACCGGAGCCGGGTGGCGTCGCTGTCGGCCAGGCCCAGCGCCCATCCTCGGGACTTGCTCATCAGCTACGCCGACTGCTCCACCGGGGCGGCGTCCTTGGCGCGCTTGCGCAGCTCGGCCGGCTTTCACGCCGAGCACCTGCGCCGCAGTTGCGGCACCCAGCAGATCGACGACGGCCTTCGCTGCGCCGGCCGTCTCAGCCTGCAGGTGGCCACGTCGCGTCGCGTACTCCGCCTCTAGCGATTCCAGCCGTCGGCGGTACTGCTGCTCGGCGGAGTCTTCACGCGCGAATGCCTCGACTGCTCGGTTGATCGTGGACTCTCGGTCGGCTTCCAACGCCCGCAGCCGCTGCCGAGCTTCGGCCTTGGCTGCCTTCACCGATTTCATTTGCGCCGCCACGACCTCACGCCTCCTGCATTGCGTTGCGCTTCGCCCGCTGCGCGGGCGGAACGGGATGGGTTATCGAAGGGTGTTCGCACGGTACCTCCGACTACCAGACGCCGCCAAGACCGACGCACCAATCCGCAGCCGATCCACCACAGCGCACCGCCCCCAGGAACAGAGCACCACCACGCCCCAAACCCGTCGAGCCACCCGACGATCGACCAGTCGGCCGACTCTCTACCTGAGTTCGCTGCTCGGCTCCTACTCGCTAACGCTCGCTCACCTCGCTATGCTCACAGCCAGTACTCCTGCAATCCGAAGGACTCAAGTATCATCACCTTTGGTGACGATACGAACGATGAGCCACGCGTTGACGGCCGCACGGGCGGCCGGGGAGGTCTGCACATGGCGCGGGTGACGGTTATCCGGTCTGATGCGCAGGCTGACTACCGCATTGAGCACTTGTCTGGCTGCGGTGCTGAGGCTGCGGTGGATTACCGGATCGGTGACATGAACGGCCAGGTGATCGCACTGGGGGCGCTGTCTCCGGCCGTTGGTATTCCGGTCGGTTTGGCGCTGGACAAGGCATCGCGTGAGGCGCTGCGGGCGGTGTTGAAGGGTGTCGATCCGGTGTCCGGTGAGGTGATCGGGCAGCCGGTCTGGCGCACCCACCCGGACGCGCAACTGCCCGCCGGCCCGCTGCTTGCAGCGGTCCAGGCGGCAGCGGCCGAGCACGGCCCAGCCGGGGATGTGGTCGCCGTGGACGGCACTGGCTGGGCGTCGCGGCGGCAGGCGGAGTCGTGGTCGAGGATGGTCCGCGGGGAGCGCCGCGAGGGCATGTCACATCGAGTGTCGGTGGACCGGTTAGAGGCCGCGGCCGCCGGCTATGACATCAAGCTGGCCGACGTCTACGGCGCGGACGCGGTCGAGGCGGCGCGGCTGGCGTCGGGCGAACGGGTCGACGTGCGGGTCCGCGGATTCGACCTGACCTTCGAGGTCGACAAGACGGTGTCGATCGCGCTGGCCCTGGATCCCAACCGCGACCAGATCGAGGCGGACCTGCGAGCGTTGGCGCAGGAGTTCGCGCGGGACATCGAGCGCCGCTATGCCCGCGCTGTGGTCGGCCACCACGGCGACGGGAAGGCCCGACAGGAAGTCGCCGGGCGGGGCCTGGTGATGGCCGCGACGTTCGACCCGGTATCGCGGGAGGGCGACCCGCACTGGCACGTGCACCTGACCATCGCGAACGTGACCCTTGACGAGAACGGCGTTTGGCGGGCGCTGTCGCGGGGGGCGGACGACCTGCACCACAACGCCGCAGCCGAGGGCGAGGCGTTCAAGTCGATGTCTCGACACATGATCGCTGAGCGGTACGGCTGGGTGTTCCAGCAACGTGAGATCGGCCGGTCCGGGGAGACGGCGTGGCGGGTCGCCGGCGTCAGTGAGGCGCAGGTCCGGGGCGGCTCGACCAGGCAGCGACGCGTCGAGGAATACACCCGGACCCGGCTGGGGGTGGCGTGGGAGGACTGCACCGACGCGCAGCAGGACCTGGCCCGCAACGCGACCCGGCCGGGCAAGCAGTCCGCCCGCCACAACGACGGCCTGCGGGACCTGACCGGATTCACCCGCGCGGCGCTGGCCGCCGCTGGTGTGCCCGTCGAGGTAGACCCGCGGATGCCGATCGCCGGCACTGATCCAGCGCGCAGCTGGGAGGCGGACGTGACCGCGGCCCGGGACGCGATCGCGAGCCACGCGACCGACACACAGTCCACCTTCCGCTACTCAGACGCCCGCAAGATCGCGCTCGGCGCGGTCGACGGGCTGCCCCTCCAGCTGCATGACACACTCGTCGCGGCCGCTCTGGACGACGGGCGGATCGTGGCGCTGGAGCGCTACGCCGAGCAGCTGGGTCGGTCCCCGGCGAGGTGGCGCGGGGTTTACACCACCGCGAGCGTTCTGAACGCGGAGCGGGCACTACAGCGCCTCGGCCGAGGCACCGACCCGGAGCACGTGCTGTCCGAGCGACAGGTCCGAGCCGGTCTGGCCGAGTTCGGGCGGCGGGCCGGGTTCGAGCTGTCCGCCGAGCAGGCCACGGTCGTGCGCCAGGTGGCTACCGCGGACGCTCCGGTGGTCGCGATCCAAGGCGCGGCCGGCACCGGCAAGACCACCGTCATGCGGGCGTTGGCGTGCGCGTACGAGGCGGCCGGGATGACCGTCACCGGCACCAGCGCCGCCGCCGTCGCGAAAGAGGTCCTGATCGCCAAGGGCGGCATCGACGCCAAAACCATCGCCTCGCTGCTGGGCTCGACCGACCCGGACAAGACCTGGCGCTACGTCGGGGACGTGCTGATCGTCGACGAGGCCAGCATGGCCGACGCCCGCGACCTGGCCCGTCTCGGCGCGGAGTGTGAAGCCCGCGGCCGGCGGATGGTGTGCGTAGGCGACACCCACCAATTGCCCGCGATCGGCGCCACCGGCGGATTCGCCACCTTGCTCGAGCAAGGCCGCGAACGTGGGCTGACTGCGGAGCTGACCGAGGTCCGCCGGCAACGCCACGACCACGAGCTCGACGCCCTGTCCGCGTGGCGCAACGACCGTTACAACGACGCGATCCAGACGCTGCGCCAGCATCACCAGGTGCACGTCGTGGAATCGCACTCCGAGGCGGTGCAGCTAGCCGCCGATCTGTACCGGGCCCGCACCGAGCAGATCGAGGACCCGCTCGCCCGGCACCAGGAGGCGACGATCGTCGCCGCCCGCTCAGCCGACGCCGCCGCGGTCGGGGAACTCGCCCGCCTCGCCGCCCGCGACACCGGCCGACTGCACGGCCCGGACCACCGCTACGTCAGCGGCGGGTCCTGGATCGACCTGGCCGAAGGCGAGCTAGTGCTGCTCAAACAGAACCGGTGGGTCCTCGACGACGCCGGCGAACAGAGCCAAGTCCTCAACGGCCGCCGCGCGGTCATCGAGGAGATCCGCGACAACGGCGACCTGCAGCTGCGCTGGCAGACCGAAGCCGGCCGTGCCGAGCACGGCGTAATCACCGCCCGCGACGTCGCCGACGGGCTGCTGCTGCCCGGCTACGTCGAACGCGGGCAGCTGCTGCACGGCACGGGTGGCACCGCCCACTCGACCCAAGGCCACGATGTCGAGCACGCGATCGTGCTCGGCTCCGGCATCACGACCCCCGAGCTCGGCTATGTCGCCCTGTCTCGGGACAAAGAACGGTCCGAGCTGGTCCTGGCCATCAACGACGTGGCAGGCACTCCCGAAGAGGCGAATCGGCTGCGCGCGATGCCGCCGGCCGAGCGGGAACAAGCCGTCAGCGAAGCATGGGTCGCGCGCATCAGGCAGACCGGCCGCGTCGACCAGCGCAGCATCCACGAGCAGATCGAGCAGGGCCGCACCGTCGATCCTGCGCCGGCGGCGATCGACAGCGGCATCGACACCGGGATCGAGACGGGCATCGAGACAGGCGTGGCCACGCCGGCGGCCGGTGTCGATACGAGGATCTCTACCGGGATCGAGACGGGCATTCACACGAGAATCAGCCGAGAGATGTAGGGCGGGGGTTTCGAGTTGGATCCGACCCGAAACTTCATTCGGTTACCACGCGCCATCTCGGTCAGCAAACCCAGACGACGTCTCCGTCTGGGGTTTGATGCCGCTCTCTTTCTCGGAGCGAGCCGCCTGACGGCAGCCAGACGCAAGGCGTCAAATGAGGCGCTGAAGTCCGCCGTATTGATCGCTCACGGCCCGGGAGGGGTCCCATCGGTCCGCAAGATCCCCCGTGGCGGAGTCGTCAATGTTCACTGCCACTCCTGGACGGAGAACCGTGCCGGGGCCGATGCCATCACCGAGGAGCTCATGGAAAATCATTGAGCTCTGATTCGAGACGTCCCACTTGTCGGCGTTGCTTGCATCGATGTATCGCCGCGTGACGAAGTAGGTCTGATCAGTTTGGTGGGCGTATCGCACTGCGAGGATGATGACCAGTCGTCGTGGTTCGACGTCGCTGCGCATATAGGCCTCTGCGAGGTCGGCCATGCTGGGGCGCGCCGTGATCATCCGACAGAGGTCCTCGAGAACGTCCTCGTAATATGGCCCGGGGTCGGAAGAGTTCACCAGTCGATGGTGTCGTAGGTCGTGACGTTACCGCTAGCGTCAGTGCTTCCGTCGGGGTCGTAGGGCCGGTTATCGGTTGGGTCGGAGTCACCGAAAACGACGCCGTCGGGATTGTCCTGGGTGTCGTATGACGAGTCGCTCTCGGTGATGACGTACCCGTTTGGTTGCGGGCCGGCTCGATGGCCAAGGGGTGGGACGTTGGGCGGCGAGCCCTTGCCGTACATGCGGTGGTAACCCTTAGCGATAGCTGCTTGAACCCACGATGGGCAAGCATAGGAGTTGTCAGAGTTGGTGCAGTACAGGGTGATGACGCCGACGATGGTGCCGCGACTGATGTGATAGCCGTAGTAGCCATCGGGCCAATCACTAATGTCGTAGATCATGGTCAGGGGGATCTCTTCGGAGCGCCGACTCCGATTCGTCCGCGTCGGACGACACATTCGCGTCGCCGCAGATGCCGTGGAAGAGTTCATCGACGCAGGGACTGTCGAACCGTCACCGAGGCCACTCCGATAGAGGCAAATGTGCCCACGAAGCGCCGACGATTCGGCTACCTACGCAGGCTCGCGTCAGGTCGATGGCAAGCCTCATACGTTGGGCCGGACGGACTACGCCGCAGCGCACCACGAACGTTCACGAACAAGACTGACGCCGACCGCTGGCTTGGCGGTGTCGAGGCAGATATTGCGTCCGACCGTTGGCTCGACCCGTCGGCGGGCCGCCAAACTCTGGGCCGCTTCGCAGAGCAATGGATTGACCAACGCTCTGCCCTTCGGCCGCGCACAGTGGACCTCTACCGCTGGCTAGCCCGTAAGTACATCGCGCCAGGCCTCGGCCGTGTTGCTTTGGCGGATCTCTCGCCAGCCATGATCCGATCTTGGAGACAACAACTGATTGATGCAGGCGCCTCACAGTCCGTCTGCGCGAAGGCTTATCGACTACTTCGGTCGATACTGAACACGGCCGTCGACGACCACGCGATCGTGCGTAACCCCTGCCGTATTCGCGGGGCGGGGGACGAACGACCCGCCGAGCGCCCAGTGCTGACAGTCGAGCAGGTGGTTGATTTAAGCAACGCCGTCCCGTCGCGCTACCGCGCGCTGATCCTCGTGGCGACATTCGCAAGCCTGCGCTGGGGTGAAGCAACCGCGCTGCGCCGCTGCGACGTGGACCTGGAGCATTGCTCCGTAAACGTGCGCGCAGCCTTCGTTGAGCGCTCCAACGGTTCACTCGAACTCGGTCCGCCCAAGTCCCGGGCCGGCACGCGCAGAATTGCCATCCCCGGACGGATCGCTGAAATCCTGGCCGCACATATAGACGAGTACGTATCCCACGACGCCGAGGCCCTGATCTTTGCCGGACCGACCGGCCGACCCCTCCGACGAAGCAACTTCAACAAAGCGGCGGGGTGGAAGAGGGCGGCTGCCGGCATCGGTGTGCCTCTACTTCACTTTCACGATTTGCGGCACACTGGCAACACCTTCGCCGCCAGCACTCCCGGCGCCTCGATTCGCGACCTGATGGAAAGGATGGGCCACGACAGCATGCAAGCAGCGCTCATCTACCAACACAGGACGCGGAGTGCCGATCGACGCATCGCGGCGTCAATGGACGACCGGATCCCTGCCGTTATCGCACGTGGATCGCACGCGGTGGATCTGAACCAGCAGCGCATCGTGCGCCGAGGCCACGCGGGCCCCTCAGGGCCGGGCTTTCCGACTGGAGCGGGTGACGAGAATCGAACTCGCACTGTCAGCTTGGGAAGCTGATGTTCTGCCATTGAACTACACCCGCACAGGAACTGGACGTATCGTATCGTGCGGCGCGACGGGCAACCTGGTCGATCGCGCGGCTGGTGTGTGACCAGGTCCGAATTCGGGAAGGCACCTCCAATGATTATCTTCGGCTCTCGGGTTTACACCCGCGTCATCGCCACCCTCATGCTGGTGTGCCAGCGGTGTGGAAATCCGGCGGCGCATCGCGTCCAGGAGCGGATCACCCGCTTCACGTTGTTCTTCATCCCGTTGTTCCCGATCGGCTCTCGTCGGTTCCTCACCTGCACGTTCTGCGGCACGACGACACCCATTTCCAAGGAGCTGGCCAACCAGTACGCAGCACAGGCGCAGGGTCCGCAACAGCAGCCGTACCCGCAGCAGCAGCCGATGCCGCAGCAGCCGGCCCAGCTCGCCCAGCAGCCGCAGCAGGGCGGCTACGGGCAACCACAGCTCGGCCAGCAGCCGCAGCAGCAATTCCCGCCGCAGCAGTACCCCGGCCAGCACTGAAGTCTCCCGCCGCAGCGGTCCGTTCCGGTCACCCCGGTCGGGCCGCTTCGTCGTTTGCGGCGCTCTCCAGCGAGCAGAACGCCAACCCGCAGAGCAGCAGCTCACCGGCGATCCACCACTGGTTCTGAAACGTCTGCTTGTTCGCGAAATTAAAACTGGCCAGCGTTGCCCCGGCGCCGACCAGCAACCCGCCGAGAGTGTGCGGGAGTCGACGAACGGCCAGGACGAGCGTGCCGAGCACCAACAACAGCACGACCGGCGTGCCTATCGGGCCGGGCAGGTACTGCCATACCGACAGGGAGTCTTTGCGGGCCGGGAGATCGATGAAGAAGGTCACCGTGCAGTGGGTGAAGCGCACGGGATTCCACACCACCCACGGCGCGCTGATGGCCGCGGCCACCGCCACCGCGCAAAGCGCCCGTCGCCAGCCGAACACGCGCCAGAGCGCGAACAGCGGCAACAGCAGCACCATGTGCTGTTTCGTCGCCAGGGCGGCGCCGAGCGCGACAACCGCCCAGTTGCGGCGACCGAGTGAGATCAGTCCGGCGGCCATCATCATGAAGCCGACCGCGATGCTTTCGTTCCAGGCTTGCTGCGTCACCCGCATGGTGCCGACGAGGACGACGGCGACACCGAGCAACGACAGCACCCGGAACCGTCGCTCCGGGTCACCGCCGGCCGCCCGCCACCCGGCGATACCGAGCGTGATCCAGCCGGCCGCCAGTACGGCCAACTCGGCGTAGCGGACCTCGTCCAGCGTGATCCACCCTGCCCAAGAAACGAGCAGGGTGCTCGGCAGATAGTTGTAGCAACCGGCCGTCTGCCCCGCCGGGATGTGCGCGTAGGTGTGGTCGTACGGGTTGACGCCGTGGAACAGCCCTGCCGAGGCCTGCTGAAAGATCAGCCAGACGTCGATGTGCGGACGGGCGGCGCCGACGATTTCCAACACGAGCGCAAGCGCGGCGACGACCGCTGTCGCGCACAGCACGGCGAGGCGAACGCGGCGCAGCCAGGGCAGCATGGCCGCGATGAGCAGCAAGCACCCGACGAACGCCAGGGAGACCGCCCACGGCAACGCAGCGCGTCGGTCCACCTCGCCGGTCTGCGGCTTGGCCACCTGCGGCACCAGGGTGATCGCCAGGGCGAGTCCGACCGTCCACCAGCGAGGAGCGCCGAAACGGCAGTAGGCCACCGCGAGCAGGATGGCCGGGACGCCGAGCACGACGGCCGTGATGTTGTACCAGCGTGCGACCGTCGCGTAGCTGCATGTGGCGGCGATCAGCGCAATTGCCAGGAGCACTACGTCGGCGCCGGAGCCACACACGCTGGCGGGCAGCCGGGTCGGCGTACCGGTGCGCACTCCGCCCGCCACTGCTGCACCGCCGTCCGCCGTGATTGGCCCGCCGGATGCGGACTCCCGCAGGCACGTTAACGCACGGTGCGGCCGGCTCCGGCGAGCCGCACGCTAGCCTCTGCGCCATGCTCCTGAGCGACCGCGACATCCGATCCGAGGTGGCCGCGGGGCGGCTGCAGCTCGAGCCCTGGGACACCGAGCTCGTTCAGCCATCCAGCGTCGACGTGCGGCTGGACCGGTTCTTCCGGGTCTTCAACAACTCCGCGTATACCCACATCGACCCGGCCGAGCAGCAGGATGACCTGACCAGCCTCGTCGAGCCGGAGGGCGATGCGCCGTTCGTGCTGCATCCCGGCGAGTTCGTACTCGGCTCGACGCTGGAGATCGTCACGCTGCCAGATGATCTTGCCGGCCGGCTCGAGGGAAAGTCATCCCTCGGCCGGCTCGGGCTACTGACGCATTCGACCGCCGGCTTCATCGATCCCGGCTTCACCGGGCACATCACGTTGGAGCTGTCCAACGTCGCCAACCTGCCCATCACGCTGTGGCCCGGGATGAAGATCGGCCAGCTGTGCCTGTTCCGGCTGTCCAGTGCGTCGGAGCATCCGTACGGGTCGGCGGTGTACGGCTCGCGTTATCAGGGGCAGCGCGGCCCGACGCCGAGCCGGTCGTACCAGAACTTTCGGCGCTGGCCGACCGGCTGAGGCGCGATCAGGGCTTGACGATCGGGTGGATCCAGCCGTACTTGTCCGGGGTGACGCCGGTCTGGACGCCCAGCAACGCGTCGCGCAGGCTGGCTGCCACCGGACCGGTGTCGCCGGTGCCGACCGACCAGTCGCCGTCCGCGCTGCGCACGGTGCCCACCGGAGTGACGACGGCCGCGGTGCCACAGCCGAACACTTCGGTGATCTGCCCCGATGCGCAGCCCTCCCGCCAGTCCTCCACGGAGATCTTGCCCTCCTCGACCCCGTAACCGAGGTCGGCGGCCAGGTGCAGCAACGAGTCGCGGGTGATGCCGGGCAGCAGCGTGCCGGACAAGGCCGGTGTGACGAGGCGCGCCGAGCTGCCGGTGCCGAAGACGAAGCAGAGGTTGTTGGTGCCCATCTCCTCGACCCAGCGGTGCTCGACGGCGTCCAACCAGACGACCTGGTCGCACCCCTTCGCAGTGGCTTGGGCCTGCGCCAGCAAGCTGCCGGCGTAGTTGCCGGCGCACTTCGCCTCGCCCGTGCCGCCGAGCGCGGCGCGGGTGTACTCGGTGGACAACCACACCGTCAGCGGCTTGGCCCCGCCGCGGAAGTACGCGCCGGCGGGCGAAGCGATCAGCAGGTATGCGTAGGCATTCGCCGGGCGCACCCCGAGGCCGACCTCGGTGGAGATCATGAACGGACGCAAGTAGAGCGACGCGTCGTCGCCGGTGGGAACCCAGTCCCGGTCAACGTCGACGAGCGCGTCGATCGAGTCGACGAACATGCCGTCGGGCAGCGGTGGCATCTCCATCCGGACCGCCGACCGGGCGAACCGCGCCGCGTTGGCGTCCGGCCGGAAAGCGACGATGGAACCGTCCTCGTGTCGGTAGGCCTTGAGACCTTCGAAGATGAGCTGGCCGTAGTGCAGCGAGTTGGTCGCCGGGTCCATCGTCAGCGGCTGGTACGGCAGCACCTGCGCCTCGCCCCAGGCGCCGTCGGCGAAGTCCGCGCGGACCATGTGATCGGTGAAGTACTTGCCGAAGCCGGGATTGGCGAGGGCCTCGGCTCGCCGCTCGGCGGAAACCGGTGATGTGCTGCGCTGCACGGAGATGGTCATGACGCAACATTACTAGGGCAGCAACGGTTGATATCCGGCCGTTACGCCATGGGAATGAGCCGCACGAAGGCGTCGCCGACCAGCTCCAGCAGCGCGTCCCGGGTGACGTCGGAGCGGTGCTCGCTCAGCCACACGACCGAAACCTCCTCGACGAAGGCGATCCAGCCCCGTACCGCGATCTGTGCCGGCAGGTCCAGGGCCAGCCCGAGTGCACCGGCGTTGTCGATCACCCGCTGTGCGAGCGTGGCCCGGGTCCGCTCGAAGACCGCCCGCATCTCCGCGTCGCCGCTGGCCGCGCCACGCACCAGCGACAGGTACCCAGCCCGGTTGGCAGTGATGTGATCGACGAAGGCGGCCACCGACGTGGTCAGCTGCTCCACCGGAGAGAGAGCCGGGTCGGGTTCGGTGACCTCGATGAGCTGCGCGGCCGCGGCGCCCACCACCGCGCGGTGGAATTCGGTCTTGGAGTCGAAATAGTGGAACAACAACCCGCGCGAGATGCCGGCAGCTGCTGCGATGTCGTCCACCGAGAGGTCGTCGAGCGTACGGCTGGCCAGCATCTCCAGACCGATCGCGATGAGCTGCTCGCGGCGCTGCGCGGGCACCATCCGTCGACGACGCGGCGCAGCAGGGGTGACCGGCATCTCTATTGACTCCAATTCAATAGGACTCGTAGAGTAGCCGCCGTGAGCCCAGCGCAGCAACAACCGCGGCAGCTGCGCGTGGTGGTGATCGGCGCCGGCTTCGCCGGAATCGCGATGGCCACCGCGCTGCGCGAACGCGGCGTGCACGACTTCGTCGTCATCGAACGCGGAGACGACGTCGGCGGCACCTGGCGCGACAACACCTACCCCGGTGCGGCCTGCGACGTGCCGAGTCATCTGTACTCGTTCTCCTGGGCGCTGAACCCGGACTGGAGCCGGGCCTACTCCCCGCAGCCGGAGATCTGGGAGTACATGCGGGACGTGGCCCGCCGCAAAGGTGTCTACCCGCACTGCGTGTTCGGCGCCGAACTGTTGGACGCCAAGTGGGATGCCGCGGAGAACCGGTGGCGGATCAGTACGACGAAGGGCGACTTCGTAGCGCAGGCGCTCGTCTCAGGCGCCGGCGCGCTGTGCGAGCCGGCGAACCCGCACATCGCCGGGCTCGAGTCTTTCGCCGGGACGACCTTCCACTCCTCGCGGTGGAACCACGACATCGATCTCGCCGGCAAGCGGGTCGCCGTGATCGGCACCGGCGCGTCTGCCATCCAGTTCGTCCCGGAGATCGTCGGCACGGTCGCGCATCTCGACGTGTACCAGCGCACCGCGCCATGGGTGATTCCGCGCAACGACCGAGCTTTTCGCAAATCCGAGCGATGGATGTTCCGGCACGTCCCCGGCCTGCAACGACTCATGCGCACGGGCATCTACTGGGCTCGGGAGCTGTTCGTCCTCGGCTTCGCGAAGAACCCCAAGCTGACCAAGCCGGCCGCACGGATCGCTGCGCGTCACTTGGAGAACCAGGTCCACGATCCCGCGCTGCGCGAGCGGTTGCGACCGAGTTTCACCATTGGCTGCAAGCGGATCCTGATTTCCAACGACTGGTATCCGGCACTGCAACAACCCAACGTGGATCTGGTCAGCGACCCGATCGCGGCGGTGGAACCCGACGCGGTGGTGACCGCTGACGGCGCCCGACACCGTGCCGACGTGATCATCTTCGCCACTGGGTTCCACGTCACCGACATGCCGATCGCTCAGCACATCCGCGACGATTCCGGAGTGAGCCTCGCCAAGCATTGGCAAGCCGGCGCGGCAGCTCATCGTGGTACGACCGTCGCGGGCTTCCCGAACCTGTTCTTCATCGTCGGGCCGAACACCGGCCTCGGGCACACCTCGATGATCTTCATGATCGAGTCGCAGGTGAGCTACATCGACCAAGCCCTGCAGAACATGGCGGACAACAATCTTCTGGCGATCGAGCCAACGCCGGCCGCGCAGGAGAGATACAACGCGGATCTGCAGCGGAAGCTATCGCGCAGCGTCTGGAACACCGGTGGCTGCGCGTCGTGGTACCTCGACGCGCACGGCCGGAACACCTCGATCTGGCCGGACTTCACCTTCCGCTTCCGCCAGCAGACCGCGGCCTTCGACCTGCAGGAGTACCGGGTGTCGGCGTCCACCGAGGCGGGCCGGTGAAGAGCCTGCGCGGCAAGGTCGCCGTCGTCACCGGTGCCGGGTCCGGAATCGGCCGCGCGCTGGCAGTCGCCCTTTGTGAGCAGGGTGCCCGGCTCGCCATCTCGGATGTGCGCGCGGACGATGTCGCCGAGACCGCAGCACTGGTGGCGGCGACCGGCGGCGAGGTGCGCCACTTCGTCCTCGACATGACCGATGCGGCGGCGGTGCAGGCACATGCGAGCCAGGTCGTTGCCGAGTTCGGGTGCGTCAACCTGGTCATCAACAACGCGGGCGTAGCCATGATCGGCGATGTCCTGGACATGTCCCTGGACGACCTGGCCTGGGTGATGAACGTCAATTACTGGGGCGTGGTGCACGGCAGCAAGGCTTTCCTGCCCCACCTGATCACCAGCGGGGACGGTCACCTCGTCAACCTCTCCAGCGTCTTCGGGCTGATGTCCGTCCCGTCGCAGAGCGCGTACAACGCGGCCAAGTTCGCGGTGCGCGGGTTCACCGAGGCATTGCGGATGGAGATGGTCACCGGCGGTCATCGGGTCGGCGTCAGCTGCGTCCACCCCGGCGGCATCAGGACGAACGTGGTGCGCAACTCGCGGACAGCAGGCGATGTCGACCACGCAGCAGTGGCGCGGCGCTTCGATCGGACGCTGGCGAGGACGAGCGCGGAGAAGGCTGCCGCGGTGATCCTGCGTGGCGTGCAGCGAAACCGGCCCCGGATCCTGGTCGGCGCGGATGCGCATTCGCTGGACGCGATGGTCCGACTGCTCGGTCCGGCCTACCAGCGGCTCGTCACCCTGCAGACCAAACGGTTCATGGCCCACAGCCAGTCGAAGGTGCGTCCTCGCCGATGAAGCCGCGCGCGTTGCCGAGTCGCTCCGCGCAGCTGGCCATCTGGGCGCAACGCCCCGGTCTCGGCGGTCCGCTACCCATCAAGGCGCAACGCCGTTGGCTGGACGCTGCCGCCGCGACGCTGCCGGTGCCGGGCGGCACCCGCACCGAATGGACCACCCTGGGCGGAGTCCGGACACTGCGAGTGGCCTGCGGCGATGCCGATCCCAGCGGCGCGGTGCTTTACCTGCACGGCGGTGCCTTCACTGTCGGGTCGGCACGCTCGCACCGGTCGCTGGCCGCGTTCCTCAGCAGGGCCAGCGGTTATCCGGTGTTCCTGCTGGAGTATCGCCTCGCTCCCGAGCACCCGTACCCAGCGGCGCTTGATGACGCGGCCGCGGCGTTCGCGGCGTTGGCGGCGCGCTACCAATTGCCGAGCGACCAGATCGTCATCGGCGGGGACTCCGCTGGTGGCGGGCTGGCCGTCGC
This sequence comes from uncultured Actinomycetota bacterium, assembly GCA_963703085.1. Taxonomy (GTDB): domain Bacteria; phylum Actinomycetota; class Actinomycetes; order Mycobacteriales; family Jatrophihabitantaceae; genus DATAEG01. The sequence goes on from OY969789.1 coordinate 2,082,019, forward strand.
CACCGCACAGCGGCTGGCGGGCGACGGCGGCGGCGCACCTGCAGCCCTGGCGCTGATCGCACCGTGGGTCGATCCGCTGCGGGTGCCGGACAACAAGCGGGACCGCGTCGTCCGCGAGCGCTGGGGACGGCGCAGCGCCGCGGCCTACATCGGGCAGTCCGACCCGGCAACGCCCGGCATCGCGCCGCGCAACGGCGACCTCGCGGTGCTACCGCCGACGCTGGTGCACGTCGGGACCGAGGAGATCCTGCTGCCGCAGATACGCGACTTCGTGATGGCGGTGACTGCAGCAGGGGGCGAGATCACGCTGCACGAATTCCCGTGGATGTGGCACGTTGCGCATGCGCACGCCGGTCTCTTCGGTCGCGCTGCCGAAGCCGTCGACGAGCTCGGTGGATTCGTAGCCGGCCAACTCGCACGATCCCCGGCCTAGCTCAGCTCACCCGGATGCCCTTCTTTCGCTCGTCGTCCAGGTGCCAGACCGTGCGGTGGTCAGCCCACTCGCGCCAGTGCGCGGCGAGTTCGGTTGCCCGGTACAGCGGGGTCACGTCGCGGTCCTCGCCGTAGTAGATGCGATTGACTGTCCCAACCGTTACGCCGTGGGCGGGGGCGGCGCGGACCTCGATCGGATCGCCGGCCGTGAGCGTCCCCTCGGACAGGATCCGCAGCAGGACGCCAGTGCGTCGCGAGGCTGCGAAGCGGCGCGGAAACTTCGAGTCCCGCATCCGCAGGCCGAGTTTCCAGCAGGGCGTCCGCGGCTCGGAGACCTGCAGCACTGCACTGCCTATCTGCCACATCTGCCCGACCACCGCAGCGTGGAGATCCAGTCCGCGGGTGGTCAGATTCTCACCGAAGATGCCGAACGGGAGCGACTGCTGCAGTTCGTACTCCCACCATTCCTGGTCCTCGCGCGCGTAGGCGTACACGGCCTTGTCCGACCCGCCGTGCTGCTTGCGGTCGGCCTGATCGTCGCCCTCGAGGTTGACGCCCGCCGCCCGCACCGGGCCGTGCACCGGGTTCTTGTAGATGCTGGTCTGCACCTCGTGACCGAGCCAGGTGTAGGTCTTGGGCCGGCCGACTTGGATGGACAGCACCTGCGCCGCGGTGGGTGAGTGACGAGGGAATGCAGAATCGAGCACGATGCACCTCCGTGAGGGCACGTGCGGCGCCCCGCACGATCACGTCGATGCTGTGGGGTGCGTCCCCCCACGCGGGCCTCTTTCGGCGCCGAAGTCCATCTTGCCCAGCCCGTCAAGTCCCGGTGCCGTCGGCCGGCATACCGGGCGGGGACTCAGCCGGCAGCGGCGTGCAGCATCATGTGCGGCTTGCCGCTGCGGGCATTGCTGAGCTGGACGGAGTAGTTCGTTGCGTCCTGCGCGGTACGGACTGCCACCGTGGACGGCAACAGGACGGGTGTCTTGAACTGCACCGTGGCTGTGTACGCGGCCGGCAACCGAGCCGCGATGCCGGCCAACGCGTGCGCGTGCAACCACATTCCGTGCGCAATGGCACGGGGGAACCCGAACGCCTTGGCGGTAAGCGCGTGCAGGTGGATCGGATTGCGGTCGCCGGACACGGCCGCGTAACGGCGCCCGATGTCTTTCGACACCCGCCACTGCGCGGCCGCTCCGGGTATCGGCGCTGAGTCCACCCGTGCCTCCCGGGAGGTGGACGACGCAGCCTTCTCGCGGTGCAGGTAACTGCTCCGGCCGGTCCACACCAGCTCGTCGCCCACGCTGGCCTCGGCGACCAGGTCGACCTGCCGGCCGATGCGATGCGCGCGCAGATCCTCGGCATGGACGGCCAGTGCCAGCTCGTCGTCCACGGTGACCGGACGGTGCTGGGTCATCGCGTTGTGCACGTGCACCAGTCCGACCAGCGGGAAGGGGAAGTCCCGAGCAGCCATGATTGCGGTGGCCAGCGGGAAGGCGAGCACGTGCAGGTAGGTGGGCGGCACCGCGTCGTCCACGCCGAACCCGCACACCCGCTGATAGGCGGCCAGGGCGGCACGGTCCGCCCGTACGGCGGGCACCGCGACCGTGGTGTCCGGCAATGCGTCCGGGCGGTGCCGCACCGGCAGTACCGCCTTGGCGAAGAGGCGGCCCAATGACGGCGAGGTGGGCAGGGTGATGACCGGCATCAGGCCCCCACGAGGTTCTGCCCGCACACCCGCAGCACCTGACCGGTCACCGCGCCGGCGCCGGGGGAAGCGAGCCAGGCGACCGCCTCGGCAACGTCAACGGGCAGCCCGGCCTGCTGCAAGCTGTTCAGCCGGCGGGCGACCTCGCGGGTGGCAAAAGGCATGTGCCGGGTCATGTCGGTGTCGATGAAGCCCGGTGCCACCGCATTGATCGTGCCCCCGGACACAGCCATCAGCGGTGCGGTCGCGCGAACCATCCCGATCACGCCGGCCTTGCTGGCGGCGTAGTTGGTCTGCCCACGGTTGCCGGCGATGCCACTGGTCGAGGAGAGGCTGACGATGCGCCCGCCGCCGTGCAGCACGCCGCCGAGCAACACCTCGTTGGCGCGCAGCTGGGCGTCCAGGTTGACCTGCAGCACTGCGTCCCAGACCTCGGGCTTCATGTTGGCCAGTAGTTTGTCGCGGGTGATGCCGGCGTTGTGCACGACGATGTCGACGCCGCCGAAGCGGTTCGACAAGTAGGCGGCCAGGTGATCGGGCGCGTCAGCGGCACTGATGTCCAGCGCCAGCGTGGTGCCACCGATCCGGTTGGCGACCGCGGCCAGCGCCTCGCCTGCTGCCGGCAGGTCGGCGCACACCACCCGGGCGCCGTCGCGGGCCAGGGTCTCGGCGATGGCGGCCCCGATGCCGCGCGCCGCCCCGGTGACCACGGCCACCGCACCGGTCAGCGGGCGCTGCCAGTCGTCGGGTGCCGGTGCGGCCCCGTCGCCGAGTTCGACGATCTGCCCGTCCACGTAGGCCGATCGCCCGGAGAGCAGGAACCGCAGCGTGGATTGCAGAGCGACGGGGCTCGGGTGCGCGGTGGCGATCTGCACCAGGTTGGCCGTCGAGCCGGCCCGTAGCTCCTTGCCGAGTGAGCGCATCACACCGGTCATGGCCTGGCGGGCGGCAGCCAGCGCCGGCGCGTCGCCGTCGCCCGGCGCGGTCGCCAGCAGCACCACCCTTCCGCTCGGCAGGATCCGCCGCAGAACCCCGCTGAGCGCCGTATGTAGTTCTGCCAATCCGGGTACGTCGATCACGCCCGTGGCGTCGAGAACCACCGCCGCGTATCGGGTGTCGCCGTCGTCCGCGGTGACGACGGATACCCCGGCCTCGACGAGCTGCTGGGCGACACCGTCGCCGAGCAAAGTCTCGCCGGCCGTACAGACCAATGCCGGTCCGGGAAGCACGGGATCGCCGGGCTGGTAACGGCGCAGCAGCGCCGGCCGGGGCAGGCCGAGCCTGCTGGCAATCGCCTTGCCGGCCCCGGCATTGACGAACGACTGATAGCGGTCAGGCATCGAGCTCCTTCTGTTCGTGGGCCCGGTCAGCGAGCGGGTGTCCGGAGGCCGTCTCGAGCACCGGACCCGGCCGACCGGCCGATCGGTTCAGGCTGCTTCCAGGATGGCGACGACGCCCTGCCCGCCGGCCGCGCAAATGGAGATGAGCCCACGCCCGGAGCCCTTGTCGGCAAGCAGCTTGGCCAGGGTCGCGACGATTCGGCCTCCGGTCGCGGCAAACGGATGACCGGCAGCCAGGGACGAGCCGACGACATTCAGCTTGGCCCGATCGATCGGCCCGAGCGCGCCGTCCAGCCCGAGCCGAGCGCGGCAGAACTCGTCGTCCTCCCAAGCGCTGAGCGTGGCCAGCACCGTCGAGGCGAACGCTTCGTGAATCTCGTAGAAGTCGAAATCCTGCAGGCTGAGCTTGGTGCGGGCCAGCAGCCGGGGCAGTGCATACACCGGCGCCATCAGCAGTCCGTCGGCCTTGCGGTCGCCGTGCACGTAGTCCACCGCGGCGGTCTCGGCGTCGACGACGTGAGCAAGCACCGGCAGATCGTGCTGCGCGGCCCACTCGTCGCTGCCGAGCAGCACCGTCGACGCGCCGTCGGTGAGCGGCGTCGAGTTGCCCGCCGTCATGGTCGGAGTCGCCAGCGAGCGGCCGAAGGCCGGCTTGAGTCCGGCCAACTTTTCCGGCGACGAATCGGGTCGCAGGTTCTGGTCACGCTGCAGGCCCCGGTACGGGGTGAGCAGATCGGTGAAGAAGCCGCGTTCGTAGGCGGCGGCCAGATGCTGGTGGCTGGCCGCCGCGAGTTCGTCCTGCGCTTCGCGGCTGACGCCCCACTCCTCGGCGGTGATCGCGGCGTGCTCACCCATCGACAGTCCGGTGCGGGGCTCCTCGTTGCGCGGGATGGCCGGTTTGATCTGGCTCGGCCGTACACCGGTGAACGCCTTGAGTCGCTGACCGAGCGATCGTGCGCTGTTCGCCCGCAACAGCACCTGGCGCAGGTCCTCGTTGACCGCGAGCGGTGCGTCGCTGACCGTGTCGACACCGCCGGCGATTCCAGAGGCGACCTGGCCCAGGGCGATCTTGTTCGCGACCAGGATCGTGGTCTCCAGGCCGGTGCCACAGGCCTGTTGCACGTCATAGGCCGGGGTCTGCGCGCCGAGCGCGCTACCGAGGACCGATTCCCGAGTCAGATTGAAATCCTTCGAGTGCTTCAGCACGGCGCCGGCGACCACCTCACCCAGCCGCTCGCCCTGCAACCCGAAGCGCGCCACCAGGCCGTCCAGTGCGCTGGTCAACATGTCCTGGTTGGACGCCGCCGCGTACTTGCTGTTGGCGCGGGCGAACGGAATGCGGTTGCCGCCGATGATCGCGGCGCGCGGAGTGGATGCCATGGGTCAAGTCTCCCTGCTCGGTCAGCGTGGTGGGTCAGCCGTAGGTACGGCGATCGCGGGTCAGTCGGGCAGCAGCCCGCTGCGCCGCCAGAGCGCGCCGGCCGGACCGTCGATCAGGCCCAGCTCGGCGAAGAACGGCACCAGCCGCCGCGCCGCCCAGGCCAGCGTTTCCCGGCGGTACGGGTTGGCGCGGGCCGCTGCTTTACCGGCAGCCGGGTCGATGCCCACCTGTGCGTACGCGTCGGGATGGACCAGGCGGGTGGCGATGACGACCGCCGATCGCCCGATCATCAGTCGGGTGCGCTCCCGCTTCCAGCGCGGGAGGCCGGCCCACTGCCGCGCCAGCTCGTCCCGGGCGAAGCGCACGTGCCGCGCTTCCTCGATGACATGGATGCGGCTGACGCTGCGCACGATCGGCTGCAGGGAGTCGTCGGCCATCGACTCCCGTTGCAGGGTGTCCAGGACTTCTTCGGCGATCAGGATGGCGGCGAACATCTCCGCACCGGTCGAGATGTTCTTCAGCAGCTTGCCCTGCCGGTGCGCCAGCCGGCCCGGACCATATGCCGGCGCACCGAATTTCTGGATCATCTCGGCGAACATCACCGAGTGCCGGCATTCGTCGCCGATCTCGGTGAGTGCGTACTTCACGTGAGCGGACGTCGGGTCGAGATCGTACGAGTGCCGGACCAGCAACTGCATCAGGATCAACTCGAACCAAATGCCGACGCTGGCCATGCTGGCCACCTCGTGTTTGGACAGCTCGATCTGCTGAGCTCTAGTCAACCCGTTCCACCGCGGTGTGCCGTACAGCGAGCAGCGCTTTGGTGGCAAGTAGAAGAGGTCCTCGGCCAACGGCGCTGCCCAGTCGACGTCGACCACCGGGTCGAACGAGTGCTTCGCCGACGCGCGCAGCAAGGCCTGGGCAGTGGCCTCCCGCTCGTCCACCCGCGCTGTCATCGTTGCGGCCACACAGTCACCAGTGGCTCCGCACCGAAGGACGGTCGGAACCACAACGCTCGCGCCGGTCCACCCGACCGCAGAGTCACCAGAAGCTCCGCAGCGAACGACGGTCGGAACCACAACGCTCGCGCCGGTCCGCCCAACCGCAGAGTCACCAGAAGCTGGTTCATGAGACCAAAGGTATCTGATACCGTCGGTTTCGTGAAGGTGTCGAGTCGGGCGTCACGCGACGGGCGTGCTGTTCGGTGGGACGTGCATCGCGAGTCGCGTCGCGAAGAACTGCTCGACGCGGTGGTCCGAGCGGTCCGCACCCACGGAGCCGCGGTGGGAATGGACCAGATCGCAGAGACCGCGGGCACGTCGAAGGCGGTGTTCTATCGGTACTTCGCTGACAAGCAGGACCTCTATCAGTCGGTCGGACGCAAGCTGGCCGGCGACCTGGTCGTCGACATCGCCGCGGCGGTCGGAGCGGAGACCGACGACCGCACCATGCTCGAGGCCGGCATCAACGCCTATCTGGACCTGCTCGAGAGTGAGCCGGAGCTGTACCGGTTCGTGGTGCACAACCCGACACCGGGTGTCGTCGGCGCCGACGCCGTTGCCGGCTACACGAGCCTGGTCAGTGACGTCGTCTCCATGCTCTTCCAGAACACGTTGGCCGCTCGCGGATTCGCGACCGACGGCGCCGCGCCGTGGGGCGTTGCGGTGGTGGGTGGCGTCCGGGCGGCCGGCGACTGGTGGCTGGGGCAGGCGCCGGAGGTCAGACCCGGCCGGGAACAGCTGGTGAAGTACCTGGTGGCGCTGATGTATCACGGCATGGCCGGCATCACCGCGCGCCGGCCCCTGGACGACGTGCGGCTGCTCGTCCGACCGACGTGAGGCGAAGGAGAACGCCGATGACCCGACCCGCGCTGGCAGCGCCGACCGATCTGGGCCCGTTACGGGAATTGCTCGACGGCCGATGGGTCGACGTCCGCGAGCGTGCTCGCGAGCTCGCGGCGCATGAGCGATTCGCCCCGGTGTACGACATGCCGCGCGACGAATACCGAGACCTCGTGATGGAGCAGGCGAAGCAGATCGCGGAGCTCGGGTATCCCAAGCTGGGCTTTCCCGAGGAATACGGCGGCAGCAACGACGTGGGCGGCTCGGTGACCGCATTCGAGATGCTCGCCTACGGCGACCTCTCCTTGCTGGTGAAGGCGGGCGTGCAGTGGGGCCTGTTCGGCGGGGCGGTGCTGCATCTGGGCACCAAGCGTCATCACGACGCGTACCTCGAGGACATCATGTCCCTCGCTCTGCCCGGGTGTTTTGCCATGACCGAGACCGGTCACGGCTCGGACGTCGCGGCCATCCGCACCACCGCGACCTACGACTCGACCACGGAGCAATTCGTCATCGACACGCCGTTCGAGGCCGCCCGCAAGGACTACATCGGCAACGCGGCACGGCACGGACGGATCGCCGCGGTGTTCGCCCAGCTGATCACCAACGGCGTGAGTGAAGGTGTGCACGCATTCCTGGTGCCGATCAGGGACGCGGACGGCGCGCCCTGCCGAGGTGTCACCATCGCCGACTGCGGCGCGAAGGCAGGGCTCGAGGGCGTCGACAACGGGAGGCTGTCCTTCGATCAAGTCCGGGTGCCGCGCGAGGCGTTGCTGAACAAGTACGGCGACGTTGCGGCGGACGGCACCTACACGACGAGCATCGCCAAGCCCGGCGCCCGGTTCTTCACGATGCTCGGCACCCTCATCCAGGGCCGGATCAGTGTGGCCGGCGGTGCCGGCAGCGCGGCGCGGCTGGCGTTGGCGATCGCAATCAAGTACGGCGAGTCGCGCCGTCAATTCTCCGCGCCGGGCAGCCCGACGGAGGTCGTGGTGATGGACTATCTGGCCCACCAGCGCAAGCTGTTGCCACTTCTGGCGAACTCGTATGCGATGCATTTCGCCCAGCTCGAACTCGTCGGCACCCTGCACGACGTGTTCACCGGCGCGAGCACCGACGAGCACGCCAAGCGTGAGCTCGAGTCGCGGGCGGCGGGCATCAAAGCGATCGGGACCTGGCACGCGACCAGAACGATCCAAACCGCTCGCGAGGCCTGCGGAGGTGCCGGTTACCTCGCCGAGAACCGGCTGCCCTCACTCAAGGCCGACACCGATGTCTTCACCACCTTCGAAGGCGACAACACCGTGTTGCTGCAACTCGTCGCCAAGGAGCTGCTCACCAGTTACCGCACGGAGTTCGGCAGCTTGGACACAGTGGGCATGGTGCGGTTCGTCGCCGAGCAGTTCGGCAGCGCTGTCATCGAGCGCACCGCCGCGCGCGGGCTGATCCAGCGACTGATCAGCGCAGCACCGGGTCGCGACGATGACGCCGATCTGTTCGACCGTGGCCGTCAGTTGGAGCTGTTCGAATGGCGCGAGAAGCACGTCGTGGACACGCTGGCTCGCCGGCTGCGCCGGATCAAGCCGGACAGCGCAGCCGCGTTCGAGCAGTTCAACGCGACTCAGGACCACCTGCTCTGTGCAGCCCGGGCGCACGTCGACCGCGTCGTGCTGGAAGCGTTCGTGGCAGCGATCGACCGCTGCGCCGACGCGACCACCGCGACCCTTCTCGCCCGGGTGTGCGATCTGCATGTGCTGTCAATCCTCGAGGCCGATCGAGCCTGGTTCATCGAACACGGCAGGTTGACCCCGCGCCGCGCCAAGGCGATCACGCCGTCCGTCAACGCGTTGTGTGCCGAGCTGCGCCCGCACGCCGGCCTGCTGGTGGACGCCTTCGGGATCCCGCCGGCGGCCATCTCCGCGCCGATCGCTCAAGGCGCCGAGGCAGACCGCCAGGCTGAGTCGATGGCCGTTCGCTGAGCCGAGCCCACAGCACCGAGCCCGAGTCCACAGCACTGAGCCCGGCGTGCGGAACGCCGGGCTCAGTGTTCTATGGGTATGGCCGAACGGGAGCGGGTGCCTCCCCCCAGATTCACCCGCTCCCGCTCGTTCTAGGTGCTGGTCGGAGCCGATCGGGTGGCAACCATGCCAGCCCCTTCGTCCCACAACGCACCGGTCTCCAAGACCTCGAACTCCTCATCGTTGACGGTGCTTTCGGGAAAACCGTCCGACCCGGGGGTTGGACGGTTTACGCGGTGCGGCAGCGACAACAACCGTGCGATGGTCTTCACGATGATGATGACGCTTCGCAGGCGTATTTGGTTGCCACGACTAGCAGTTACTCAGCGATGGCTCAGTCCGGTGCGACGCAGTCGGGCCGCGGGCCGGACAGCGTGCGCTAGTGGGCCGGCTGCAGCAACCCGAGGCTGCGTAGGTCGTCGGCGAGTTCTGCGCGGATCGCATCGGGCAACGGACGCGCCGGCGGCGCGAGCAGCGGCTGGCAGACGTCGAGACCAGCCAATGCCGCCTTCCAGCCGCTGGGCGACGGCCCGCGGCGGCACGCCAGTACCAGCCGGGTCAGCCGGCGCTGCAACTCACGGGCGCGGGACAGGTCACCCTCGTCGACCGCCTGACAGATCCCGACGGCGAGTTCGGGGGCGACGTTGACGCTCGCGCCGATGGCACCGTCGGCGCCCATCACCAGGCTGGGCAACAGCAACGAGTCGGTGCCGGTGTAGACGCGGAAGTCGGCAGCATCGTCGAGGGCCATCAGCACCTGACCCAGGTACTCCATGTCCCGGCTGCTGTCCTTGATGCCGACGACCCGCTCGTGACGTGCCAGCCGGCCCACCGTCTCGGCAGCAATGCTCGCCTTGGTGTACGAGGGGATGTTGTAGATCACCAGTGGCACCGGAGAGCTCTCGGCCAGGTCGGTGTAGAAGTCCAGCGCTTCGCCGGGGGCGAGCGGATAGTACGACGGAGCCGGCACCAGAACCGCACTGACGCTGATGTCGGCGAGCAGCTGCAACTCGTGATGCGCCGCGGCGACGGTGGTCATGCCCAGCGCCGGCACCAGATACCGATCAGGCGGCACCAGCGCCCGGACTGCGGCCACGATCCGTACCCGTTGCTCGATGGTGAACCGGGGTCCTTCTCCGGTTGAACCCACTGGACAAACGCCGCGCGCACCGCCGTCCAGGATGCGCTGCACCAGCCGCTGCAACCCATCCTCGTCGAGGTCACCACCGGCCAGCAGGGGGGTGGCCAGCGCGGCCATGGCGCCTTGCGGCAGGGAATGCGTCTGCGGATCGCTCACCCGCTCAGCCTAGGGCAGCGCGCGGCTGCGCCACGGGCCGGCCGATCGGCCGACGACGGCTAGTTCGTCGACGCCGGCTCCGGTTGCGGCTCGGGCTCGGCTGCCTTCGCCGGGCGGCCGCCGAGCGACTGCGCCAGGATCTGCGCCACGTCGAGCACCTGCACGTCCGCGCGGGCTGTTCCGTCGGCCTGTTTCGCGGTGACCGCGTCGGAGAGCATCACCATGCAGAACGGGCAGGCAGTGGAAATCAGGTCCGGGTCGAGGCCGAGGGCTTCCTCGGTGCGCTCGACGTTGACCCGCTTGCCGAGCTTCTCCTCCATCCAGAACCGAGCGCCGCCGGCTCCGCAGCAGAACCCGCGGTCCTTGCACCGGTGCATCTCCTGCGAGTTCAGCGCCGGGATCGCGCCGAGCACCTCCCGCGGCGGCGTGTACACCTTGTTGTGCCGGCCGAGGTAGCACGGATCGTGGTAGGTCACCTTCTTGTCGACCGGCTCGACCGGGGTCAGCCGGCCCTCCTCGACCAGCTTCGCCAGCAGCTGGGTGTGATGGACGACCTCGTAGTTCCCGCCGATCTGGGGGTACTCGTTAGCCAGGCTGTTGAAGCAGTGCGGACAGGTTGCCACGATCTTCCTGGCGCCGATCGAGTTCAGCGTCTCCACGTTTTGCTGCGCCATCATCTGAAACAGGAACTCGTTGCCGAGCCGGCGGGCCGGGTCACCGGAGCATGCTTCGTTGGCACCCAGGATCGCGAACTCGACACCTGCGGTGTCCAGCAGTTCGGCGAACGCCCGGGTCACTTTCTTCGACCGGTCCTCCAGAGCACCGGCGCAACCCACCCAGAACAAGTACTCGACCTCATCGGGCAGGGTCTCACCCGGAGCGACGGTGCGGACGTCGAAGTCGACGTCGGCGGTCCAGTCTTCGCGCTGCTTCTCCGGCAGCCCCCACGGATTGCCGCGGTTCTCGAGGTTGCGCAGCATCACCCCAGCTTCGGACGGGAACGACGACTCGATCAACACTTGGAACCGGCGCATGTCAACGATGTGGTCCACGTGCTCGATGTCGACCGGGCACTGTTCGACGCACGCCCCGCACGTGGTGCAGGACCACAGCACGTCCGGGTCGATGACCCCGCCCGCAGCAAGGTCGCCCACCAGCGGCCGCTGGTTCTGCGCCGCGCCTGGCTTCGGGATGCGGCCGAATCCCGACTCCGGGACACCGTGGTGCGTCGCGCCCGGCTCGGCCGATTCCGGGCCGCCCTCGTCCACCCCGGTCGCGGCCGTGCCGCCACCGTCGAGGAGATACGGCGCCTTCGCGAACAGATGGTCGCGCAGGTCCATGATCAGCAGTTTGGGGGAGAGCGGCTTGCCGGTGTTCCAGGCAGGGCATTGGCTCTGGCAGCGGCCGCACTCGGTGCAGGTGGCCAGGTCCAGGTAGCCCTTCCAGCTGAAGTCCTCGATCTTTCCCTTCCCGAAGACGGTGTCCTCGGAGAGGTTCTCCGCGTCCGCGAAATCAACCGGCTTGCCGTCCGGATCGGTGACCGGAAGCAGCGGGCCGAGCGCGTCGGGTAGCCGCTTGGTGGCGACGTTGAGCGGGGCCAGCGCGATGTGCAGGTGCTTGGAGTACACGACCACGACCGTGAAGGCGAAGATGACCGCCATCTGGGCAAGCAGGAACGTGGTCTCGATCCAGTAGTTGTGCGCGCCGCTGCCCAACGCCTTGGCGACCAGCCAGGAGGCGAACGGCGCCTTGGACTTCCCCCACGGGAAGTGCCCGGTGTTGTACTGCGCGCCGCGGTAGACCAACAGCGTCAGCACGACCAGCGTGATCATGCCGAGGATGACCCAGGCCGCTCGGGTGTGCGAGCCGTAGAAGCGGCTGGAGCGTTGCTCCCGATCCGGAGCATGCCGCAGCCGGAGCGCTGCGAAAGTGAGCAGGCCGATCAGCACGGCCACCGCGAAGAAATCCTCGAGGAAGCCGAGCCAGCGCGCATGGCCGAAGAAGGGAAAGGCGAAGTCCTTGCTGATCACCAGTGCGCCGTAGCACTCGATGATCGTGATGCCCAGCACGATGAAGCCCCAGAACGTCAGAAAGTGCGCGACGCCCGGGACGCTCCACTTCAGCAACCGGCGTTGCCCGAACACCTCGACGGCCTGCGCGCGCAGCCGCTGGCCCATCCCATCGGTCCGACCGGGTGCCGGCCGCCCGGACCGGATGAGCTTGGTCAACCAGAAGATGCGGCGCCCGGCGACCACTGCGGTCACCACCAACATCAGCAGCGCGAGCGTGACGCGCACAGCCACGTGGCTCTCCTCTTCAAGGGGATTCTGCGGCTCAGGCTAGTACATGGTTACCGACGAGTAGCCCCGGCGCGATCCGCGGCATCGCGGTGCGTGGCGGGCTGTCGTCGTCTCCACCCGATCTCCACCCCGCCTCCACTTGTGGGCCGAGGACTTCGGCGACGAGCCGGGCGATCGTTGTCGCCATGACAAGCACCGACTGGATCCTCGACATCGCCCTACTGCTCGTCGTCTTCCGGCAGATTCGCGAAAGCCGGGTCGACCGGCGCTTCGTGATCGTGCCGCTGGCGATCGTCGCCGTGGTGGCGCATTCCTACTTGCACGACATCCCCACCGCGGGCAACGACATCGCGTTGGTGAGCGTCGCCGTCGCCGTCGGCGCGGCGCTCGGCATCGCCGGAGGGCTGGCCACCCGGGTACGCAGCGACGGCGGCCGGTACGCCCTGGCCAAGGCGGGCTGGATCGCCTCCGCGCTGTGGGTGATCGGGATGGGTGCCCGGATGGGCTTCTACCTCTGGAGTCAGCACGGCGGCGCGCCGGCCATCGCGCAGTTCAGCGTCGCTCACCACATCACCACCGCCGACGCCTGGGTCGCCGCGTTCGTCCTGATGGCGATGACCGAGGTCGCCACCCGCCTCGGCACCATCGTGCTGCGCGCCCAGCTGGCCCAGCGTGCCGCCGCTACCCCGGCCGGTCGCAGTCCGGCCCTGGTGTGACCGTCGCGACCGAGCCCGCGCCGCCCGACCCGGTTCGTCCCGGCGGGCGGCGCGACGCCGTGCCGGGCAGGCGGCCCGTCGCTCGGATATCGTCCGCGGACATGGCCGTCGCACCCGCACCGACCGGTCTGCGCAAGTACTTCCGGCCCGAGGCAGAGGCGTCGCTGCTTCAAGTGGCGACGTCATTCGTGCTGATCGTCGCCAGTGCATTCTCGGTTCGGCCGATCGGTGCCAGCGGGACGTCGCTGGCCGTACTGGTCCTGCTCATCGTGAACTGCGCGCTGCTGGCCAGCCGGCACACCCCGGAGCGGTACGTGCCGGAAAGGATGCGCATCGGGCTGCTTTACTCCGGCGCCCTGGCGGCGGCCGGGCTGATCGCGCTGGGCCGGGGCGGCACCTGCGCGATCTTCGGGTTCTTCGTCGCCGGACACGCCGGGTTCCGGCTGACCCAGCAGAAGGCGAGTTGGGTCGCGCTGACCTGCTCGGTGCTGTGCGGCGGCGTGCTCGCACTCGGCTGGGGCGGCGGGCACTGGACGACGCCGTGGTACGTCGGCGCCGCGACCGGCTTCTCGGTCCTGCTCGGCATGGTCAGCCGCAGCCGACGGGAGGCCTACCTCGCGCTGCTGCAGGCCGCGGACTTCGCGGAGCGGGCCACCCAGTCCGAGGCGCGCGAGTTCGTGCTGGCCGAGCGCGGCCGGATCGCCCGTGACGTGCACGACGTCCTGGCCCACTCGCTGGCCGGCATCAGCATGCAGCTCAACCTGGCCAATGCGCTGCTGGACCGCGGCGACATCGGCCGGGCGCGCGAGGTGACCGGCTCCGCGCAGGATCTCGTGCGGGACAGTCTGATGGAAGCGCAGCGCACCGTGCGCGCGTTGCGCGACGAAAATCTGCCGCTGGTCGAGACGCTCCGGGCGATGGCACAGTCCGGTGCGCAGGCGGTGGACGTCGAGGTGGAGGGAACGGTGCGTGAGCTGGCAACGAACGTCTCCCAGGCGCTGATCCGGGTGGCCCAGGAGTCCCTCACCAACGCCTACAAGCACGCATCCGGCGCCGAGATCCGGCTGCGACTGGCCTACCAGGCAGATGCGGTGGCGCTTGACGTGCTCAACGGGCCGGCCGACACGACCCGGCCGTTGGCTGTGGCGGGCAGTGGTCTGGGCCTCGTCGGGATGCGCGAACGCGTCGCCCTGGTCGGCGGGGCACTGACTGCCGGCCCGGAGCGCGGCGGCGGATGGCGCGTCCACGTGACGGTCGCGGCGTGACCGACGCGATAGTCCGGGTCGTTGTGGCCGACGACCAGGCGACCGTGCGCGAAGCACTCGCCGGGCTGCTGGATCTGCTCGACGACATCGACGTCGTCGGCACCGCGAATGACGGCGCCGAAGCCGTAGCGGTCGCACAGCGGGAGCGGCCCGACGTGGTATTGATGGATTTGCAGATGCCCGGCACGGATGGCATCGAGGCCACCCGGCTGCTCACCGGGACCCAGCCCGACGTCGCCGTCGTGGTGCTGACGACCTTCGCCGACGAGGAGTCGATCCTGGCTGCACTCGGTGCCGGTGCGCGCGGCTACCTCACCAAGGACTCCGGTCGCGACGACATCGCGCGGGCGGTCCGCGCCGCCGCAGCGGGTCAGGCCGTCCTGGACCGCGCCGTCCAGGACCGGCTGCTCGCCGCGGTTGTTGCGCAGCCCGTCTCCCCGCCGAGTGACCTGCCCGCAGACCTGACACCGCGGGAGCGGGAGGTGCTCACGCTGATCGGCGAGGGCCTGTCCAACCGGGCCATCGCGCAGCGCCTGTTCGTCAGCGAGGCGACGGTGAAGACGCACATCAACAACTTGTTCGCCAAGGCCGAGCTACGCGATCGGGCCGAGGCGGTCCGGCTCGCCTTCACCCACGGCCTGGTCTGACCGCCGCATCATCGAGTTCGCCCAAGCGACGAGTCGACGCTCAGCGGCCGCCGCCGAGAAGGCCGCCGAGGCCGCCGACGCCACCGCGCGGGTTCTCGCTGGGCACCATCGAAGCGACCCAGTGCGCGAACGCCTCCGGGTTGCGTGACTGCACGAGCACCCGGCCCGGGCCAGCGAAGTCGAAGACCCAGCCCTCGCCCGACTTCAACGACTGGATGGACCTGCCTTCCACGGCGCGGCGCATCCGGAACTGCATGTGCAGGTCGTAGGCGACGACGTGGCCGGTGTCGATGGTGACCGTCTCGCCCGGCTGCAGGTCCATGTAGTCGATGGCGCCGTACACGCTGACCAGGGCTTCGCCCTGCCCGTTCGCGCGGAAGCCGAAGCCGCCCTCACCACCGAACAGGTTGGCCATGCCGCCCCACTGGGTGTCGATCTCGACGCCGTAGGAGTTGGCGATCCAGTTGCTCCGGCCGAGGAAGAACGGACGGTCCGGAGTGATCGGGATTGCGGTGAGGTCGCCGGGCAGGACGCCGGCCACGTCGACCCAGCCACCGTTCTGCGGAGCGGTGTAGGTGGTGACGAAGAATGAGCCACCACCCAGTGCGGAGCGCTTCAGTCCGGCCATGATGCCGCCCTCCGCCTTCGCCTGCAGAGTGACGCCCGGCGAATGCGCCATCATCGCTCCGCCCTCCACCCGGAGCGGCTCGCCCGGAGCCAGGAGGCAGCGCGCCACGGTGAACGCTGGATTGTGGCGGTATTCGACCTGCATGAAGGGTCCCTTCTTAGACGTCCGGTGATCGTAATGGCTCACCCTTCGCCGGCACGCTGTCACGCGGGTGTCACACCGATGACCGGAGCTTGGCTGGGCGGTGCGGGTCCGGCCGGGAGCCGGTGCCTGGCAGGCTGGCCGGATGGTGCTCCCGGACCTGCCTACCGTCGACTACGCGGAGCTGTTCGAGGTCGAGCGCGGCCGGCTGCTGCGCCTGCTGGGCAGCCTGGGCGCGGACGAGTGGGCACGGCCGTCGCCCTGCCCGGGCTGGTCCGTCCTCGGACTGACGGCGCATCTCCTGGGCGGCGACCTCGGCACGCTGTCGCGCCAGCGGGACAGCCACTTCGGGACCCGGCCGCCGGACGGCCTGGCCGGCGACGTGGCCTTCGCCCGCTGGCTGGACCAGGTGCAGGACGACTGGGTCCACGCCGCGCGCCGGATCAGCCCGCGGTTGCTCGTCGATCTGCTCGAGTACACCGGAGTGCAGCTGGCGGCCCATTTCCGTTCGCAGAATCCCTCGGCACGCACGGCGCAGGTGAGCTGGGCCGGTACCGAGCCGGTTCCGGTGTGGCTCGATCAGGGCCGGGAGCTGACCGAGTACTGGATCCACCGCCAGCAACTGCTGATCGCCGTCGGCCGGAGTCCGGACCTCGAAGCTGACCTCGCCGGTCCGGTTCTGGACGCACTGCGCTGGGCGTATCCGTTTCGTCTCGGACAACTGGGCCGGCCGGACGGTGAGACGGTCGTCATCGACATCACCGGGCCGGTGGAGCGGCACTGGAGCCTGCGCTGGCAGGAGGACGCCTGCGTGTTCACCGAGACCGAGGCCGGGCCGGTGGTCGGCCGGGTGGCGATGAGCACAGATCAGGCGTGGCGTCTGCTGAGCAACAATCTCGAACCGCAGGCGCAGTTGGACCTGGCGCTCTTCGGGGATACGGAGGTGACCGCCGTATTGCTGCGGACCCGCGCCATCATCGGCGTTCCCAACACCCCACCGTAGGTCGCCTGGTTCATGCTGCTGTGGTGGCGCCAGACGCCCCGGCCGGCGGCAACTGCCGGTGCGCGACGGGTGCAGCACATGGTTGCTGTCGCCGCGTCCTGTACAGGGGACGCGGTCGGCGTCGCGGGAAGGGAGGGCCATGCGGACGCTCGTGCTCGCAGTGGCGATCCTGCTCGGCGTGACCAGCTGTACCAGCGGGAAACCGCGATCCGCGCGCACCACCACCGCTCGCACTTCGTTGCCGAGTTCGACCGCAGCCTCGTCGACCAACCCCGTCCTGTCGAAGCCGACGGTGTCCTCCCCGAAGCCGACGTCGACGACGCCGAGCAGGCCCGCCGCACTTCCGCAGCTGCCGCGCGGCGGACGGACGCTGCTGCCGCGCTACCGCGTGGTCGCCTACTACGGTGCCCCGGGCAATGCCGGTCTCGGCGTCCTCGGCAAGGGCACCCCCGATCAGGCCGCCGACGCGATCGAGCAGCGCGCCGCGCAGTATCGCCCTTACGGCCGGCCGGTACAGCCGGCCATGGAGCTGATCGCCACGGTGGCGCAAGGGTCGGCCGGGCCGGACGGCGACTACTCGGCGCCGGTCAGCCATGCGGCCGTGCAGAAATATCTCGACGCGGCACACCGGCACAAGATGCTGCTCGTACTGGACTTTCAACCCGGCCGTGGCGACTTCCTCCCGCAGGTGAAGCAGTTCGCCGAGTTCCTGACCGACCCGTCCGTGGGCGTTGCGCTCGACCCGGAGTGGAAAGTGGGCCCCGCGCAGAAGCCGGCCCGGGTGATCGGGCATGCCTCAGCGGCGAGCATCAACGCGGTATCGGCCTACCTGGCCGGGATCGTCGCCGCCCACCACCTGCCGCAGAAACTCTTCGTGGTGCACGAGTTCACGCTGCGGATGCTGCCGGACCGGCAGAACATCACCAGCCACCCTCAATTGGCCACCGTGTTTCATGCCGACGGACACGGTTCCATCGCCAGCAAGCAGGGCGTGTACGCCGCGCTCAACTTCCCACGCAGCGCCGGCGCCGGCTTCAAGCTGTTCCTCCGCGAGGACCCCAAGCTGATGACTCCCGCGCAGGTGATGGCGCTTCCGCGCCGACCGGACCTCGTCACGTATCAATAGGCGGAGGATCGTGCCGTGATCGTCACGGCGCGAAGTGGCCGCCAGATGCCGCGGTTACCCTGCAGCCGGCCGGATGCGGTGATCTGGCGGCCACTTCGCACCATCAGCGTCTTGGGTGGCGTCCCTGACCGGCCGCGGCGATCTGGCCTGCCGATGGCAGGTGATGATCTACTCGGCCTCCCTACTGGAGGAGAAGCCCATGGATTGGACCCTCGAGGTCGTCGTTCTGCCGGTGTCCGACATCGATCGTGCCATCGAGTTCTACCGCGACAAGGTCGGCTTCCATCTCGACCACGACACGAAGAACGAGCACATGCACGTGGTCCAGCTGACCCCGACCGGCTCGGGATGCTCGATCGTGTTCGGCGACCTGCCGTCGCAGCAAGCGATGCCGCCCGGTTCGATGAAGGGCCTGCAGCTCGTCGTGGCCGATGCCGAGGCGGCCCGGCGGGAGCTGGTGGGACGCGGCGTGGAGGCCAGCGAGATCCAGGTGATCGTCCCCGATGACGGCGGCACGTTCTTCGGCTTCGATGACCCGGACGGCAACAGCTGGGCCGTTCAGGAGCTGAAGGCCCGCGCCGAGCGGCCCCTCATCCCGGTGGATGCGCGGGGCAGGTTCGGCGCCGAACCCGGAATGTGACCGCGATCACGCCGTAGCAGGGCGCGGTCCGGGAACATGAGCGCGGTCGACTCAGTTCTTTTGACAGAGGATCCCGACCGGACGACCATGGCTTCAGCCAGGTCAGCCCGATCGGACCGGCAGAAGACCTGATCACCGAACATCCGAGGAGAGTCAACACATGGCACGAGCGGTCGGAATCGACCTAGGTACTACCAACTCCGTTGTCGCCGTCCTGACCGGCGGCGAGCCGGAGGTCATCGCGAACGCTGAGGGCTCGCGCACCACGCCGAGCGTCGTGGCCTTCGCCAAGAACGGCGAGGTGCTCGTCGGCGAGGTCGCCAAGCGCCAGGCCGTCACCAATGTCGACCGCACGATCCGATCGGTCAAGCGGCACATGGGTGAGGGCAACTGGAGCGTCGACATCGACGGCAAGTCCTACACACCGCAGGAGATCAGCGCCCGCGTGCTGCAGAAGCTGAAGCGCGACGCGGAAAGCTACCTCGGCGAGACGATCACCGACGCCGTCATCACCGTGCCGGCGTACTTCAACGACGCGCAGCGCCAGGCCACCACTGAGGCCGGCCAGATTGCCGGACTCAACGTGCTGCGGATCATCAACGAGCCGACCGCCGCCGCGCTGGCCTACGGGTTGGACAAGGGCGAGAAGGAGCAGACGATCCTGGTCTTCGACCTGGGTGGCGGCACCTTCGACGTCTCGCTGCTCGAGATCGGGGACGGCGTCATCGAGGTCAAGGCGACCAGCGGTGACAACCACCTCGGCGGCGACGACTGGGACCAGCGGATCGTGGACTGGCTGGTCGGCAAGTTCAAGTCAGCCAACGGCATCGACCTGACCAAGGACAAGATGGCGATGCAGCGTCTCCGCGAAGCCGCGGAGAAGGCGAAGATCGAGCTGTCCTCCGGACAACAGACGTCCATCAACCTGCCCTACATCACCGTCGACGGCGACAAGAACCCGCTGTTCCTCGACGAGACGCTGACCCGCGCGGAGTTCCAGAAGATCACTTCGGACCTGCTCGAGCGCACCAAGACGCCGTTCCAGAATGTGATCAAGGACGGCGGCATCGACGTGGCGAAGATCGACCACGTGGTGCTGGTCGGTGGCTCGACCCGGATGCCGGCGGTTGCCGATGCGGTCCGTGAGCTGACCGGCGGTCGCGAGCCCAACAAGGGCGTCAACCCCGATGAGGTCGTCGCGGTGGGCGCCAGCTTGCAGGCCGGCGTGCTCAAGGGCGAGGTCAAGGACGTCCTGCTGCTCGACGTGACCCCGCTGAGTCTCGGCATCGAGACCAAGGGCGGCATCATGACGAAGCTGATCGAGCGCAACACCACGATCCCCACGAAGCGCTCGGAGATCTTCAGCACCGCTGATGACAACCAGCCCAGCGTGCAGATCCAGGTGTATCAGGGCGAGCGTGAGATCGCGTCGTACAACAAGAAGCTCGGCGTCTTCGATCTGACCGGCATCCCGCCGGCACCTCGCGGCGTCCCGCAGATCGAGGTCACCTTCGACATCGACGCCAACGGCATCGTGCACGTCTCGGCCAAGGACTTGGCCACCCAGAAGGAACAGGGCATGACGATCACGGGCGGGTCCGGGCTGAGCAAGGACGAGATCGACCGGATGATGAAGGAAGCCGAGTCGCACGCCGAAGAGGACAAGGCGCGCCGGGACGAGGCGGAGACCCGCAATACCGCCGAGTCGCAGCAGTACGCCACGGAGAAGTTCCTCGCCGAGAACGGCGACAAGCTTTCCGAGGACACGAAGGACCAGCTGCAGTCCGATCTGGCCGAGCTGAAGACCGCGCTGGGTGGCTCCGATCTCGCGAAGATCAAGGCCGCTCAGGAGAAGCTGTCAGCCAGTTCGCAGCAAGCCGGGGGCGCCATGTACGAGGCGGCCCAGGCTGCGGCCAACGCCGAAGGCGCGGCCGGTGCTGCCGGTGCGGCCGGCGGGAACGGTGCGTCCGGCCCGGAGGCCGCGGCGCCCGCCGATGACGACACGGTCGTCGACGCGGAGGTCGTGGACGAGGGCACCGACGAGTCCGGCGAGGCCAAGTAAGTGACCGAGAACCAACAGCGGCACACCGCCGGCGAGGCTGAGGAGGCCCCGCCGGTGGTGATCCGCGATCGACGCAAGGTGGATATGCACGGAGACAAACCACGCACGCCGCAGGCAGCGGACACCGGCGCCCCAGCCGATCAAGCACCGTCAGCCAAGGCCGAGCCGTCCGATCTGGAGAAGCAGCTCGCCGAGCGGACTGCCGACCTGCAGCGGCTGCAGGCCGAGTACGCGAACTACCGCAAGCGAGTCGATCGTGATCGGCTGGCCAGTGGCGAGATGGCGACGGCGCGAGTTCTCGAGTCGCTGCTACCGGTGCTCGACGACATCGACCGCGCCGCGGCGCACGGCGACCTGACCGGTGCGTTCAAGGCAGTGGCCGATCAGCTCACCGGGGTTCTCGGCAAGCTCGGGCTGGAGTCCTTCGCCGAGGTCGGCGACCCCTTCGACCCGGCGATCCACGAGGCGGTGATGCACGACGAGAGTCCTGACGTGCAGGCGCCGACCGCAACGCTGGTAATGCGCCGCGGGTACCGCGTCGGCGATCGGCTGGTGCGACCGGCGATGGTGGGAGTGAGCGATCCGGCACCCGCCGAGTCGACGGCTGCGGCTGAGTCTGACGGGTCTGAGTCTGCTGGTCTTGATGAGTCCACGTCGGACGAAGGTTGAGTTCGTGCCCTCCGCTGCGTGGCTTGGGTTGGCGGCCCTGCTCTGGGCACCCGGAAACGCTCCGCAAAAGGCGCTACGCGTTTCGCGGGGGCCCCGGGTCAGGCTTGATCCCGACGCAGGGCCGCCGACCCTCGCCCTTCGGGCTGGGCTCTCGGCTTACCTGCGCTTTCGGTTCGCTGATAGCTAGCTGTTGAGTTGGTGGTGGATGTGGATCGCTGGAGCTGTCAAGGAGGTGATGTTCGGTGAGTACTAAGGATTGGCTCGAGAAGGACTACTACTCCTCGCTGGGCGTTGCCAAGGACGCTTCGGCGAGTGATATCAAGAAGGCGTATCGCAAGCTGGCGCGGGAATTGCACCCGGACAAGAATCCCGGCGACGCCGCAGCGGAGACCAGGTTCAAAGAGGTCTCCGAGGCCTACGACGTGCTCTCCGATACCGCCAAGCGCAAGGAGTACGACGAGACCCGATCGCTGTTCGCCGGCGGCGCATACCGCGGCGGCGGCGGATTCGGCTCGCAGAACGGTGGCTTCGCCGGCGGAGGCAGTGTGCCGCCGTTCGATCCGTCCGATCTGTTCGGCACCGGCGCTGCCGGCGGCGATCCTGGTCTGGGCGACATCTTTGGCGGCTTGTTCGGTAACACCAGCAGTCGCCGGGCCCGCAGTTCGACCGGACCACAACGCGGTCGCGATGTCGAGGCGACACTCGACCTGCAGTTCGACGACGCGGTGCGTGGCGCCACGCTGCCGTTGCAACTGAGTGGGCCGGCCAGCTGCGTCGCCTGCCATGGATCGGGGGCCAAGGCCGGTACCGCACCGCGCACCTGCCCGACGTGTGGGGGCTCCGGCTTCATCAGTCGTAACCAAGGCGCGTTCGGATTCAGCGAGCCGTGCCGGGACTGCAAAGGCACCGGAACGATCATCGACACACCGTGCCCGGTATGCGGCGGCGCGGGCGTCACCCAGCAGACCCGCACGATCACCGTCCGAGTGCCACCCGGCATCAAGGACGGCGCCCGGTTGCGGATTCCAGGCAAGGGCACGCCCGGACAGCGCGGTGGTCCGGCCGGCGATCTCTACGTGACCGTCCGGGTCGGGTCCCATCCGCTGTTCGGCCGTAAGGGTGACGACCTCACCCTGACGTTGCCGGTGAGCTTCACCGAAGCGGCGCTCGGCGCGACGGTGCGGGTGCCGACGCTGAACGGCTCGGTAGCGGTCAAGATCCAGCCGGGTACACCGAACGGGCGCACGCTGCGGGTGCGCGGCCGCGGATCGTCGAAGAACGGCAAGGCGAGCGACCTCTTGGTCACGGTCGAGGTCGCGGTACCTCAGTCTCTTTCCGCGGAGGCGAAGGCGGCATTGGAGAACTACGCGCACGCGCAACCCGACGACCCGCGCCCGCACATCACCGCGGCGGTCGCGGCGGGCGCAGCGCCCGGAAGCAGAGGTTCCGATGGCTGATCAGCTCGACGGGCAAGCCGAACGCCACGTCCCTGAGGATGCGCCGGTGTTCGTCATCTCGGTCGCGGCCCAGCTGTCCGGGATGCATGCGCAGACCCTGCGGCAGTACGACCGGCTCGGCCTGGTCACCCCGGACCGCACCGGCGGAGGCGGCCGGCGGTACTCGGCGCGCGATGTGGCGCTGCTGCGCGAGGTGCAGCGGTTGTCGCACGAGGACGGCGTCAACCTTGCCGGGATCAAGCGAATCATCGAGTTGGAGTCGCAGGTCGACGCGTTGCGGTCCCGGGTCGCCGAACTGTCTGCCGACCTGGACCGTGCCATCACCGAACTGCGCGCCGCCAGCGGGCCGTCTACCGCGCTGGTCGTCTGGCAGCCGCGCCCGTCACGGCGCCGCTGAGTGGCGACCGCTATGTCACCGCGACGAGTTGCACGGCCGCATCGAAGGCGTCCGCCCGCTGCGCCGGGCCGAAGTGTTCTCGTCATCGGCGGTTCCAGCGGAATCGGCCTGGCCACCGCGCTGCGAATGGGTGCCGCCGGCGACCGGCTGACCTTGATGGCGCGCAGTGCCGAAGCCCTGCGCGCGGCGGAGCGCAGCTGCCGGACCGCCGGCATCCGCGAGCTGGCAACGATCACCGGCGATGTCGGTGTGGCCGGGGATGTCGCTCAAGCGGTCCGGACGGCCGTTGCCGCGTACGGACGTCTGGACGTTGTGGTGCACAGCGCGACCGTGATGTCCTACGGATCGATCGAGCAGACCCCGGCCGCCACGTTCACCGCCGTGGTCGACACCGCAGTGCACGGCACCCTGCACGTTGCCCAAGCTGTCCTTCCGGTCTTCCACGAGCAGAAGAGCGGAGTGCTCATCGTCGTGAATTCGTTGCTCGGTTCGGTGACCGTCCCGAAGATGGGTGCGTACGCCACGGCGAAGTGGGCCCAGCGTGCACTGGTCCGGACCCTGCAGCAAGAACTGCGCCCGGCCCGAAACATCCATGTGTGCATGGTCAGTCCGGGCAGCACGAACACGCCGGTCTACTACCAGGCGGCCAACTACACCGGTCGCGGTACCCGGCCGCCGGTTCCGGTCGTACAACCTGAACGCACCGCGGCTGTCATCGCCCGGCTCGCTGATCGCCCGCGCCCGCACGTGTCGATCCCGGTCGGCCCGTTCAATCCCATGATCATCACGGCCTTCCGCGTCGCTCCCTGGCTCTACGACCGGCTGGTTCGTCCGCTGTTCTCGTTGGCTGCAGCAACGCGCGAAAGAGTAGCGGCGACGAACGGAAACGTCGTCGACCCCACCGCGACCGGCGAGCGGGTTCATGGACACTGGCCGGACGACTCTCGCGACCGCCGCTAGCGTGACACAGATGGTTCAGGTGCACTCCGTGCAGCGAACTCCCGGTGCGTTCCAGCAAGGCATCAGCGGCGAAGACATCGAAGCGATGTGCCGGCGCGCCTTCGGAGCTGATGCGCGAGTCACCAGGGCGGTCGAACTGGGCGTCGGAACGTTCAACAGCACCTACCGGCTCGACCTCGAGGGTGGCGATGCGGTCATGCTCCGAGTGGCGCCACGGCGTGCCGCCGGGGGCAGCACCGGGCCGGACGGCATGCGCAACGAGCACGCCGCCGGCCCGTACTTCGCCACGTTGGGTGCGCTGATCCCTCGCACGCTTGCCGCGGATTTCACCCATCAGATCGTCGACCGCGACTACATGATCCAGACGCTGCTGACCGGAGTATCGGCGGCGGACGGTCTGGCGGCGTACCCGCCCGAACGCTGGCCGTCGTATTACCGGCAACTCGGTTCGATCACGCGGGCGATCCACGACGTGCGCGGCGAGCGGTTCGGGCCCGTGGTCGG
Organism: uncultured Actinomycetota bacterium; assembly: GCA_963703085.1. Taxonomy (GTDB): domain Bacteria; phylum Actinomycetota; class Actinomycetes; order Mycobacteriales; family Jatrophihabitantaceae; genus DATAEG01. The sequence goes on from OY969789.1 coordinate 2,106,551, forward strand.
CCCCGGGCACGACACCTGGAGCCATGCGCTGAGGGCGCAGTTCCGCGAGCTCGCCGCCGAGGTGGAAGCAGCCGACCTGGATCCGGACGGCGTCCGCCGAGTGATCGCGGCCATCGATGTCCACCGCGGTGCCCTGGACGAGGTGTCCGAACCACGGTTACTGCACGGCGATCTCTGGCAACTGAACATCCTGATCAGCCCCGACGCCGCCGAGCCCACCATCACCGGCGTGCTCGATTACGACCGGGCGTCCTGGGGCGACCCGCTGGCGGACTGGACGATTCATCAGATCCGGAACCTCCCGAGCCCGGAAGCGGATCCGTTCTGGAAGAGTTACGGCAGGCCGGCGGACACGGAGAGCAGTGAGCTGCGGTGGCAGTTCTACCGGGCCCGTCACCTCATCGGCTCCCGGCTGGACATCCAGCGACGTGGCATGAACATCGACGAGATCCCGCCGAAGTATTGGGACGTGACCGACGTGCTGGCCCGCCTGGGTGGTTGACCGCTCAGCCCCACCAGAACGCGGTCGCGATCACGGCATAGACGGCGATCAACGCGGCACCTTCGAACCAATTCGATTCGCCGTCGAGCACCACCAGGATGGTCACGACCACCGCGATCGCCAGTACCGCGATCAGCAGCGGGGAAAGCACCAACGTGAATGTCGCGCCTACTAGGGGAGCGGCGAGGACCAGGACGGGCGCGAGAACAAGGGCGATCTGCAGCGGGCTCTGCAAGATCACCGACAGCGCGTACTCCGACTGGTTGCGGGCAGCGAGCTGGATGCCCACCACGTTTTCAACCGCGTTGCCCGCGATCGCGACCACGACGAGCCCGGCGAATGTTTGGGAGATGCCGAGCGCGCCGATGGCCGGCTCCAGTGCACTGACGAACTGGTCGGATACGAACGCGGCGGCTAAACCGGCGATGGCCAGAATCGTGATCGCCAACCACAGCGGCCACTCCGCGGTGTGCTCGGCGGGCTTCTTCTCCCCGGGTTCGGCGGCTTCTTCGCTCGAGCTGCGTCTGATCGAGGCGGGCAGGGAAAGCGCGAAAAGCACCAGCAGCACCACGGACACGATGATCGACAGCGCGCGCTCGTGTCCCGCTGCCGGCGAGTGCAACGTCGAGGTCAGCGACGGCACGAGCAGCGCGGCCACTGACAGAACAAGCATCAGCGAAATCGTCCGTGCAGTGTCCTTACCGAACGTCTGGGTTCCATGCCTCAGGCCGCCGACCACGAAGGCCAGGCCGAGTACCAGCAATGTGTTCGCGAGGATCGACCCGACGACGGCCGCTCGGACGACGCCGTACAGGCCCGACTTCAGCGCAAACAGGCAGACGAACAGCTCGGGCAGGTTGCCCAGCGCACTCTGCAGGATGCCGGTCGCGCCGGCGCCCAGTTGGTCGCCCAGCGCCTCGACGCTGCGACCGACAAGACTGGCAAGCAGCGCAAGGGCAATCGCACTGACGACGAACGGCACGACGTTGCCGACATGCACGTAATGGAAGACCGTCGATGCGACCGTGGCCGCCAGGCATAGCGCGAGCAGCCGCAGGTCGCGGATCGTCAAGTGTCCAACTGCTCCGCTCAGGCGTGCTGGGCTCTTCGACGTTGCGGGCACCGGAAACCTCCTCAGGTCGCTGCGCAGGAGATCATCCACGATGCGCAACGTCGTGTTCCGGCAGACCCGTGAGCTACAAGAGCGGCCAGGCCAGCTAGAACGGTGGCGGGTCAGGATCGGTGGCCGGATCGGCCGCCTGTTCCGGCGGCAGGTTTCCGGGCTCGACGGTTGTCGGTAGTGGTGGGGGTTTGGTGCGGTAGGTGTGGCCGGTGGGGCTGGTCCACACGGTCGATCCGTCGGACTGGCGCTGGGGTTGCCAGTGCGCGAGGTGTTTGCAGCGGTGATGCCGCCGGCACAGCGGGTGCAGGTTCCCTGTCGCACGTGGGCCCGCCGTCTCTGGCGGCGGTGAGGTGGTCGAGGTCGCAGGCGACGGCGGGGCGGGTGCAGGAGGCGAAGGTGCAGGTTTGGTCGCGGGCGATGATGAACGCCGCCAACCGGGCCGGCGGCCGATACGTCCTACTGCCGTAGTCCAGGAGCCGGCCGTGGTCGTCGGTGAGCAACCGCCGCCAGCTGCCGGTCTCGTCTTTCGCGATGCGCCGGGCCATCGCCGCGGGGATCGGGCCGTACCCGGCCAACTCGGCGGGTTGTTCGTCCAGGCCGAGCAGGGTGGAGGCGGCGACGGTGAGCTGCACCGCCGGCCGCGCCCCATGCCGCCGGGTCAGCGCGCGGGTCGGCCAGGGCGGAGTCGGCCAGGGTGACCAACGCATCCGCCCGCCGCTGATCCGCCGACCGGCTGTCGCCGCCGTTGCCGAAGATGGTCTCGCAGGCGATGGCGTCGATCGCGGTCAGCACCGTGGCGGCGCCGTCGGCGGGGAGGTAGGCCCAGAGCTGGGCCATGCCGTGCAGGTCGGGGGTGAGCACCACCCGCCGCTGCTCCACCGCGTCGGCATGCTTCTCCGCTTCTCCGGCCGGGTCCAACGCCAGCACCGCCCGGGTCACTGAGGCGCGGAACTGGGCTGACGGTCTGCTCGGAGGCCTCGTCGAGGACTCGTTCCTCCACCGCGCGGGCCACGTCCGCGGTCGAGGCTCATGACGGCGGAGGCGAGCAGCTCGGCGTGCCGGGCGGTGATGTCCCCGGCCCGCAACGCCGCCAGCGTCTTGCGCAGCGTGGTGGTGAGCAGCTCCGCGCGGTGCACGTGGGTGGCGGCGGTCGCCGGCGCGATGCGCAGTACCGCGGCGATCTCCTGGAGCGACCACTTCTCATTGCTCGGATCATCCCGGGAGATCGCGGCGAACAACTCGATCTGCCGGGCGGCGTCGAACCCGGCCTGCCGACGCAGCACCACCAGCAGATCGACTCGACCGATATCCGACAGACTCGAGAGCTTCGCGAACTGGGACGGCGTGCACCGAATCCGGGCTCGGCGCCAACTCCGCCAGTGCGGCGATGGAGTCGTCGGGGAGGGTCAGCACATCCACCGGCGACGGCACATACCCCTCGCCACTCGTGCTTTCCCCGTCGTTCATGACCCAATGCTAGAGACCGGGACCGACATTTTCGGGCTATCCACAGACCCAATCGAAAAGAGATTCCCCTTACCGGATAAGGCGAAACGGCTACCCGTCGGAGCGAGGCGAGGACGGCCGTAGACCAGAGCGAAACCGCACTCGACAGCGCAACCCACGAACCCCGCATCCGTCGCTGCCGCAGTAAACCCAGCTCCCGAGAACCGCACCCGACAGCGGAACCCGGAAGCCCACGCACCCCGTCGCTGCCGCAGTAAATCGGACCGCGCTGGAACAGCAACCCGACACCGTGGCCGCGGGTTAAGGCGCAGCTGCTCCCCGGGCACCACTGGCCACCGCACCGCTCGGAACGTTCTCGATGGGTCGGTCGGCATAGGCGTCCCAGAGTGCCGCGTAGGTGCCCTTTGCTTCCAGCAACGCGTCGTGACTGCCGTCCTCGACGATGCGGCCCTGGTCGAGGACCAGGATCCGATCGGCGCGCGCGGCGGTGGTGAGCCGGTGCGCCACCACCAGTGTGGTGCGTCGAGTAGCCAGGCGTTGGGTCGCTCGGGTCACCGCTGCTTCACTGGCGAGGTCCAGAGCCGCCGTCGCCTCGTCCAGCAACAGGATGTCCGGCTGGACGAGTTCGGCGCGCGCCAGCGCGACGAGTTGGCGCTGTCCTGCCGAGAGGTTGTGGCCGCGTTCACCGACGTCGTGGGCGTAACCATCCGAGAGCGCAGAAATCGTCTCGTGCGCACCGACCGCGCGGGCCGCGTCGATGATCTGCTCGTCGGTCGCATCCGGACGTCCGTAGGCAATCGCCTCGCGCACCGTTCCGGCGGAGAGGTACGGCTCCTGGGGCACGAGACCGAGTCGCTGCCGGAACGCGGTCAGATCGAGCTCGCGCACATCGTGGCCGTCGACCAGCACCGCGCCGCCGGTCGGATCGTAGAAGCGGGCGACCAGCTTGACCACGCTCGACTTTCCGGCGCCGGTCTCGCCAACGAGTGCCACGGTTTCACCAGCGTCGACGTGCAAGGAGATGCCGTCGATGGCATCCACCTCGGCGCCGGTGTAGCGGAAGTGCACGTCGCGGAAGTCGATCTCACCGCGCAGCTCGCCGATCGGTCGCGGACGCTCGGCCCGCGGTGTCGTCGTCGGCGTGCGCAATAGGTCGCGCAGTCGGTGCAGCCCCACCGAGGACTGCTGATAGCTGTCGAAGACCTGGGACAGTTGCTGGACGGGCGAGAAGAACGCGTCCAGGTACAGGAAGAAGGCAATGAGCGCGCCGGCGGTCAGGGTTCCTTCCCGCAGCCGCGCGGCGCCGAAGCCGAGGACGAGCGCGGCCGCGATGTCGCTGAGCATCTGTACGAACGGGAAGTAGGTGGCGATGTAGCGCTGCGCCCGCATCCGCGAGACCAGGTACTCCCGCGACGAGCTGAGGAAGTCCGAGGTGTTCCGCGCTTCCCGGCAGAACGCCTGGGTGACCCGCAGGCCGGCGACGTTCTCCTGCAGTGAGGCGTTGACGACGCTCACTTTGTCGCGGGCCTGCCGGTACGCCGGGACGGCGTAGGAGCGGAAGAACCAGGTGGCCAGAACGAGGAACGGCAACATTGCCACGAGCACCAGGGCGAGCGAGCCATCCAGCAGGATGAGCGCGATCAGCACGCCGATCAGCGTGAGCAAGCTGACCACCGTCGTCGTCAACCCGGTCTGCAGGAAGTTGGACAGCGCGTCGACGTCGGTCGTCATCCGGGTCATGATGCGACCGCCGAGCTCGCGCTCGTAGTAGTCGAGGCCGAGGCGCTGCAAGTGCGCGAAGGTCTTGACCCGCAGCAGGTACAGCAGCCGCTCGCCGGTGCGGCCGGTGACGAGCTGGCCTTCCCGGCTGACCACCCAGTCGACCAGCTGAACGCCAAATGCCACCGCGCTGAGCGCGACCAGCGTCGACATGGAGCCGGCGGTAACACCGCGGTCGATGCCGCTGCGCACCAGCGCCGGGACGATCAGCTGGGCAACCGCGTCCAGACCGACAAGCGTCAATCCGAGCAGCAGCACCAGCCGGACCGGGTGGATCAGCCGGCGCAGGCCGAAGTGCGGGTCGGCGGTGCGCGCGACCGCATCGCTGATGTCCGGCTCACCGGTCGCCGCGGGCAGCGAGTCGACCGCGGCCAACAGCTCCGCGGTGGCCGGTACGGCTCCGAAGAGGCCGCCTCCCTGGCCGCGGTTGCCGTGCCCGGGCGCGCCGCTTGCGACGGCGACCAGGCTGGCCGCACGCATCGCCGCGCCGGCGGTGAGGCCGGGGACCGGACGGTGGTTCGTCGGAGCCCCAGCCCCAGCCCCAGTCTCAGCGGGGGTGGCGACGCTGCCGCTCGCACCGGCTGCGGAGTCGGAGTCGCGCGCTGCTGGGTCCGGCGAGAACAGCCGCGCGAAGAGTGGGCTGGAGCGCTCCAGTTCCCGCAACGTGCCGAGCGCTGCGACTCGGCCGTTCTCCAGCACGGCGATGCGGTCGGCGAGGTCGAGGCTGGAGCGACGGTGCGCAATGAGCAGGGTGGTGCGGCCGGACTCGTCTGCGCGCAGCGTCGCGTTGATCCGCGCCTCGACCCGGGGATCGATCGCCGAGGTGGCGTCATCGAGGACGAGCACCCGCGGCTGCGGGAGCAAGGCGCGGGCCAGCGAGAGCCGTTGCCGCTGACCGCCGGACAGCGTCAACCCGCGCTCGCCGACCAGGGTGTCGTAGCCGTTCGGCAGCGCCTCGATGAAGACGTCAGCCTGCGCGATCCGGGCCGCAGCGCGGATGTCATCCATCGTCGCGTCCGGCCGGCCGTAGGCGATGTTCGCGGCAACGGTGTCGGAGAACAGAAAGCTGTCCTCGAACACGAAACCGAGGGCGCCGCGCAGCGAGGCCAGCCTGGCCTGCCGCACATCGGTGCCACCGACGCGCACCGACCCGCCATCGACGTCGTAGAACCGAGCGGCCAGCTGTGCGAGCGTCGACTTACCCGAGCCGGCTCCGCCCACGATCGCGAGAGTCTCTCCCGGTGCGATCGAGAGGGTCAGCCCGCGCAGGACATCGGGCGAACCCGGATAGCCGAACTGCACGTCGTCGAAGTCGATGCCCAGCGGGCCGGCGGGCAGCTCTGCGGCGTCGTCCGGATCGTGGATGTCCGGTCGGGCGTCGACGATGTCGAGCACTCGGGACACCCCGGCGCGGGCCTGCTGGCCGACCGTGAGCAGGGTCGTCACCTGCCGCACCGGCGCGACGAGCTGGCCGAGGTAGGTGGAGAACGCGAGGAAGGTGCCCAGCGTGATGTGCCCGTGCAGGGCCAGCCAGCCGCCGAGCAGCAGCACCCCGACCTGGCCGAGTGCCGGGATCGCCGCAAGCGCAGGTGCGTACTTCGCCTGCAGCCGTACGACGCGCATCCGGCTGGCGAACAGGCGACGCGCGCGGCCCTGCAGCTCACCGAGCTCGCGGTCCTCCTGACCGAACCCCTTCACCACTCGGACCCCGGTGACCGCCGCCTCGACGTGGCCGACCAGCTCGCCGGCCTGCTGCTGGGCGTGCCAGTTGGCCGGGAAGAGATCGCGGCGCGAGCTCTTCGCGACGATCCACAGTGCCGGGGCGACGGCGATCGCCACGATCGTCAGGACGGGGGAGAGCACCACCATCACGACCAGAGACATGACGAACAGCAACACGTTGCTGGCCAGCATCGGGATGAACGAGAGCAAACCCTGGACCAGCCCGATGTCGGTGATGGAGCGGCTGACCACTTGCCCGGTGTCGAGCCGATCCTGCCCCGGTGCGTCCAGCCGCGACAGCGACTCGAAGACGTCGCGACGCATGTCGTACTGGACTTCGAGGGACAGCTTGCCGGCGGAGTAGCGGCGCGCGAACGTCAAGCCGTACTGCACGACCGCGGCGCCGACGAGCACGATCACCCAGGGCCACGCACTGTGGTCGCTGCCGGAGATGAGAGTGTCCACGACGTGCCGGATGACGAGCGGAACGGCCGCAGACATCAGCGCACCGCCGATCGCGGAGCCGAATGCGATGAGCAGGAGCGTGCGGTGGATGAGGCAGTACGCCATCAGCCGGCGCAACCAGCCTTGTGCCGGGGCCCCTGTCACAGAGATCGAGGGGGCCGGCACATCCACTTAGTCTAACTAACGATCCGACAAAGGGTGGCCGCACGATCCAGCCCCAGCGCTGTGACGCGGTTCGGGACGGCGTGTAGTGCGACGAAGCCGGCCATCGGAGTCGATGACCGGCCTCGTCAATGCCCTACGACGCAGGGTTGGTGCCGTCGGGCAGCCAGCTCTTGCCGGCCAGCGTCGTGCCGGTCTCCAGCAGGGACTTGAGGTCGCTGAGCACCCAGGCATGTCCGCCACCGGCGCCGTGTTCCTCCTGCTCGCCGGCCACCATCGAAGCCAGTCTGGGCGCGCCGTCGAGGTCATGACTCACCGTCAGCGAGCAGAATCCGTTGAGCTGCTTGATCTCGTAGGTGAGCCGGGTGAAGCCCTCGGCCTTCATGTCCTCGTCCATCACCATCCGCCAGGTTGTGACCAGGCGGCGCGGCGGGTCGGCTTCGATGACCTCACCGTCGATGATCACGTCCGGGCATGGCCAGCCGCCCGATTCAGCGACGGCTCTGAACTCGTCATTCGGAACGACCTTCAGCGCGCCGCCGGGACGCAGGTCGTAGTGGACGTAGCCGGTATACCCGTAGCGGTTCGTCCATTCCGGGTCGGTGATGGCCTGCCAGATCTTCTCCGGCGCGGCCTTGATGTAGACGCGGTAAACCTGCGTCGTCTGCGTGGTCTGCTGCTGAGTCGTTTCGGTCGCGGTATGTGTCATGAGTCTTTCTCCAGTTCGTGTTTGAGGTCGAGCAGCGTGGCAATGCGATGCGCGGTGTACTTGTCGATCCACCGGTCGTGCGCCTGCCGGATCGGCACCGGGTTGAGGAAGTGCAACTTCTCCCGTCCGGACTTGCGGGCGATCACCAGATCCGCCTCCTGCAGCACCTTCAGGTGCTTCATCACCCCGAACCGGGTCATCTCCAGTTCGGACTCCAGCTCGGTGAGCGTGCGGCCGTCGCGCTCGAAGAGCAGGTCGAGCAAGAACCGGCGAGTCGGGTCGCCAAGCGCCTTGAACACCCGGTCGTCGTCGGTCATGCCGGAAGATTAGGTGACCATTTAGTCACATGTCAAGGTCACGCCTCGATCCGGCCCCGGTGCCGAGGGGGAGGTTATGGCCGCCGAGGGGGAGGGTTTGGTGCGAAATCCCGGCGTGTCGCAGCCAGAACCTCCCCCTCGCGGAGCGGGGTCCGAAATCTGCAGTTGAGCGGAACAGACTCAACTCTGGCGCCGTTGTACCTATCAAAGCGCCGGACCAGGCGCGACAATGACCCGACCCGATGGAAGTGAGAACTGAGCCGATGGACCTGACCACCCGTAGCCAGCAGGCCGTCTCGACGGCGGTCCGCACCGCTGCCGAACGCGGCAATCCGGCCACCGAGCCGGCACATCTGCTCGCTGCCCTGCTCGACGAGACCGAAGGGCTGACCAAGCCCCTGCTGCAGTCCGTCGGCACCGACCCCGCGCTGATCGCGAAAGCCGCCGCGGCGCAGATCGACGCGCTGCCTTCGGCTTCCGGCTCGTCGGTCGCCGCTCCGCAGGCGTCCCGGACGATGCTCGCCGTGCTGGGAGCTGCCGAGCGGGAAGCCCGCGACCGCACCGACGAGTACGTCTCCACCGAGCACTTGATGGTCGCGCTCGCCGAAGCGGGCGGTGAGGTGGCCACGCTGCTGCAGCAGCACGGTGCGACTGCCGAATCACTGCGCGCCGCGCTGGAGACGTTGCGCGGGTCCACCAGGGTGACCTCCCCGGACCCGGAGTCGACGTTCCAGGCGTTGGAGAAGTACGGCATCGATCTGACTGCGCAGGCCCGCGAGGGCGGGCTCGACCCGGTGATCGGCCGGGACACCGAGATCCGTCGCGTCGTGCAGGTGCTGAGCCGACGCACGAAGAACAACCCGGTGCTGATCGGCGAGCCCGGCGTCGGCAAGACCGCGGTCGTCGAGGGTCTTGCGCAACGCATCGTCGCCGGCGACGTGCCGGAGTCGCTGCGTGGCAAGCGCCTCATCGCGCTTGACCTGGGTGCCATGGTGGCCGGTGCGAAGTATCGCGGCGAGTTCGAGGAACGGCTCAAGGCAGTGCTGAACGAGATCAAGGACTCCGGCGGCCAGGTGATCACCTTCATCGACGAGCTGCACACCGTCGTCGGTGCCGGTGCATCCGGCGAAGGCGCAATGGACGCCGGCAACATGCTCAAGCCGATGCTGGCCCGCGGCGAACTGCGGATGGTCGGTGCCACGACGCTCGATGAGTACCGCGAGCACATCGAGAAGGACCCCGCCCTGGAGCGCCGCTTCCAGCAGGTGCTGGTGGGCGAGCCGAGCGTCGAGGACACCGTTGCGATCCTGCGCGGGCTCAAGGGCCGGTACGAGGCGCACCACAAGGTCGTCATCTCCGATGGTGCGTTGGTGGCCGCAGCGGCTCTGTCCGACCGGTACATCACCGCCCGGTTCCTGCCGGACAAGGCGATCGACCTCGTCGACGAGGCAGCGTCCCGGCTGCGCATGGAGATCGACAGCCAGCCCGTCGAGATCGACGAGCTGCAGCGTTCGGTCGACCGGCTGAAGATGGAAGAGCTCGCGCTGTCGAAGGAGAGCGACGAGGCCTCCACCGAACGTCTCGGCCGGCTGCGCGCAGAACTGGCCGACAAGACTGAGCAGCTCGATTCCCTGCTGGCCAGGTGGGACCGGGAGAAGTCCGGCCTGAACAAGGTCGGTGAGCTGAAGGAGCGGCTCGACTCCCTGCGCGGCCAGGCCGAACGGGCCCAGCGCGACGGCGACTTCGAGGTTGCGTCGAGGCTGCTCTACGCCGAGATCCCGCAGGCCGAGAAGGAGCTGGAAGAGGCAGCCTCCACCGAAGCCGCAACCGACGTGATGGTGGCCGACGAGGTCAGCGCCGACGACATCGCCGGCGTGGTCTCCGCCTGGACCGGCATCCCGGCCGGGCGGTTGATGGAGGGCGAGACGGCCAAGCTGCTGCGGATGGAGGACGAACTCGGCAAGCGGGTCGTCGGCCAGGAGGCTGCAGTACGCGCCGTGTCGGACGCGGTGCGCCGGGCGCGCGCCGGAATCAGCGACCCGAACCGGCCGACTGGCTCGTTCCTGTTCCTCGGTCCCACCGGCGTCGGCAAGACCGAGCTGGCGAAGGCGCTGGCGAACTTCCTCTTCGACGACGACCGCGCGATGGTGCGCATCGACATGAGCGAGTACGCGGAGAAGCACTCGGTAGCCCGACTGGTCGGTGCGCCGCCCGGGTACGTCGGGTACGACGAGGGCGGCCAGCTCACCGAAGCAGTGCGCCGCCGTCCGTACAGTGTCGTGCTGCTCGACGAGGTGGAGAAGGCGCACCCCGACGTGTTCGACGTGCTGCTGCAGGTGCTCGACGACGGCCGGCTGACCGATGGTCAGGGTCGCACGGTGGACTTCCGCAACGCGATCCTGGTACTCACGTCCAACCTGGGCTCGCAACTGCTGGCCACCGAGCCGGATCCCCAACGGCAGAAGGACGCGGTGCTGAGTGTCGTGCGCGCGCACTTCAAGCCGGAGTTCCTCAACCGGCTCGACGACATCGTCATCTTCGACCAGCTCGGCACCGAGCAGCTGACTCACATCGTGTCGATCCAGCTGGCGGAGCTGGGCCGTCGACTGGAGGCGCGCCGGCTCACCCTCGAGGTGTCCGATGCGGCGAAGGAATGGCTGGCGATCAACGGGTTCGATCCCGTCTACGGGGCCCGGCCGCTGCGCCGACTGGTCCAGACCGCGGTGGGCGATCAGCTGGCCCGCGCCCTGATCGGCGGCGACATCCGCGACGGTCAGACCGTGGTGGTGGATCTGGCCGAGGACCGGGCGTCGCTCGTGGTCAGCTCCCGCTGACCCAACCCGTGATGATCACGCGGAAAACGTCGCCATAGCCGCGCTTTCCGCGTGATCATCACGGTCTTGCGGGCCGGTCGGTCGGCTGATCAGTCGTCGCCAGTGATGCACTTGCGAACCTGAGTGGAGTTGTCCCCCCACTTGTCGTGGCAGTGCACGTACCGCGGCACGATCACGGCCAGCAGCACGGCGACGACGACCGCGGCGATCAGCGAGCAGATCAGGCCGGCCATCGCCATGCCGCGCGATCCGGCGCCGAGCTTGGCCCGCTTGAGCCCGATTGCGCTGAACGTGATGCCGAGGATCACGATCGGGATGTCGATCACCGATGTCCAGAACAGGACCAGCGAGACGATGCCCAGCACCATTCCGGCGGTGGCCATCCCGTTCGAGCCTTGTTGTACCGGAACCCAGCCGGGTGGCGTGCCCGGCGGCATCTGATAGGGCCCCGGGTAGGAGTTCGGTGGCGGGCTCGGCCACGGTCCGGGCGCTTGCGCGCCTGGTTGTTGCGCCGGGCCTGGGGCGGGTGGCTGCCCGGACGGCAGCCGACGGCCGAACGCGTCGTGGGTCGGATTGGGATCCGGCCGGCCGTAGCGGTACGGGTCGAAGTCCTCGCCGGTCTCGGACGGGTTCGGATCTTCGTCTGACATGAATGCCTTTCTCCGTCGGCCCGGCGGCGTGACCGCTTCGCGGGTTCGGGTGCTCCGGACTATTCCGGGCACTCTACTTGCCGCGAAAGGGCGTCCGAGACTGTGACGCCGAGCGGTGCGGCCTGGTTGCTCTGTACTCTCTGGCGAATGACAGCCCCCGGTACCGACGTGGTCGACGACCGTCCGCCCCGCCCGCTCACCGTGGAGCGCGCGTACTGGTCCGCGTTGGCCTGGGTCGCCCTCACCGTGATCGGCGCACTCGATCTCTGGCTGCACAAGAGTTACGTGCGCACGTCGTTGGTGGACGCCAACAAAAAGGCCAAGAACCCGCAAGACTTCAGCATTGCCGGCAAGCTCGATCACGCCGTCAACTCGTCGCTGATCTACGGCACGGTGCAGACCGTCATCATCAGCGGCATCGTGGTGATGGCCGCGGTCTCGCTACGCAAGGGCCGCAGCTGGTCGCGGTGGGTGTTGCTGATTCTTGCCGTCGTGCCGGTGTTCGGCACCGGTCTGCTGGTCCAGCTGATCGGCGGCCTCACCGTGCACGCGCCGGCCGATTACAAAGTGCTCGCCGTACTCGGCGGGTTGCTGGCGCTTGCGGTCGTGGTTTTTTTGCTGCTGCCGGACACGTTGCGGTGGTTCAGCGCGCTGCGAGCGGCGCGGACTGGTGGGACGGTGGCCGCCGCCCGCCGTCCCGGCCTGTTCGGCGGTCTGATGAACCCGGCCCGGCAACGCGTCGAGGAGGCGCGCTCTGCCCGGGACGGCGACGAGCCAGCCGAGGCGAAGCCGTCGTCGGTGAGGCCGAAGCCTGCGCGTGATGTGGCGCCGGAGACGCTCCCGCAGCCCACCACCGCTCGCGGCGGGCGGCCCCAATCCAGAGTCAAGCCGAAGTCTCCGACGGGTACGCCGCAGAACAAATCCCGCCGGCGCTGAGCGCGCGGTGCTCCGAGCGGTGCCGTGCCCTCGATGGTCACGACGCTCTATAGGGTGGCCGGGTGGCTGACCGCGACGAACTCCTGGAGCTCATCAAGGACCTCGCCGTGGTGCACGGCACGGTGACGCTCTCCTCCGGCAAGGAAGCCGACTACTACGTCGATCTCCGGCGGGTGACACTGCACCACCAGGCCGCGCCGTTGATCGGCCGGGTGATGCTCGAGCTCACCGACGATCTGGACGTTGAAGCGGTGGGCGGCCTGACCCTGGGCGCCGATCCGGTAGCGACGGCGATGCTGCACGCCAGCGACGGTCGACTGGATGCGTTCGTGGTGCGCAAGAGCGAGAAGCAGCACGGGCTGCAGCGTCGTATCGAGGGCCCGGATGTGGACGGACGGCGGGTGCTCGCGGTTGAGGACACCTCGACGACAGGCGGCAGCGTGCTGAGCGCCGTCGACGCGCTGCGCGAGGCGGGTGCGGAGGTCGCGGCCGTCGCTGTCATCGTCGATCGCGGTGCCGGCGACGCGGTGCGTGCGCTGGGACTGGACTATCGGGCCGCGTACACCCTCGCCGATCTCGGGCTCGACTGAGGTATGCCGACCGGCGAACTGCCCGCGCCGGGCGAGCGCGCGGGCGACGCCGCGGCGCGGGATCAGCGAGCACAGGACGACGCGACTGCGGACCTGCCCGTCGGTGTGGGACCACACCCGCTGCCGTGGCCGGAGGATGCCCGGCTGGATCCCGAGTTGCTCGCCCACGGTGACCGACGCAATGTCCAGGACCGGTACCGCTACTGGCGGGTGGACGCGGTGGTCGCGGACCTCGATACCCGCCGGCACGACTTCGCGGTCGCCATCGAGAACTGGCAGCACGACCTCAACATCGGCACGGTGGTGCGCACCGCCAACGCGTTCCTCGCCGCGGAGGTGATCATCGTCGGCCGGCGCCGATGGAACCGCCGCGGCGCGATGGTCACCGACCGCTACCAGCATCTGATCCACGTTCCGGACGTAGCGGCACTCATCTCGCACGCCGCGGCAACGGGCAGGTCGCTGGTCGGGATTGACACCGGCGCTGATGCGCTACCGCTGGAAACCGCGGCTCTGCCGCGCCGTGCCCTGCTGCTGTTCGGGCAGGAGGGTCCGGGACTCTCGCCGGAAGCGCGCGCCGCCGCCGGCGCGGTGTATTGCATCGCGCAGTACGGTTCGACGCGCTCCATCAACGCCGGTGTCGCGGCCGGCATTGCGATGCATACCTGGGTCCGTCAGCACGCGACCGCCGCCGATTAGCGCCGGGCCGGTCGTCATGCCCTGACCCGCACCACATCCCCGGAACCGAGAGTGCGTCGCACCTCGTGGGAGATGCCAGCGAACCGGATGGTGTCGAGCTCGAGGTGGCCGTGCAGGACGTGCAGTTCGGCTCCGTCGGGTTCGGTGCTGAGCCGGCCCCACGCGGTGCCGGCCACAAACGGGACGATGCCGCTACCGGTACTCACCGAGATCTCTTTGCCGATCGCGTCGTAGCGGTATCCACTCGCCGCCTCGACCGCTGCCCATCCGGACATCGCCCGCACGTAGTGGTCGCCGCACTCGATCTCGTTGAACGGATTGCGGCGGGTGCCGTCGTGCCGCGCGTGCACAGCGTTGAGCAGAGCCAGCGCCTCCTCGGTGAGTCCCTCCATCAGCAAGTGCCCGGCCAGCTGATACTCCGAGCCGCTCCAGCTCTCGTCGCAGTACAGCACGGGCTGCTCCGGGCGGCCGCCGCGAGGCCAGCTGCAGTTCACCAGCCCGCCGTCCCCGGCATCGGCGAAGGAACGCGGACCGTGGACTTGCCGGTCGGCCGGTCGGCGGTCGTTGTATCGCAGGATCGAGCGCAGTGCGGTGGTCACGTGATCAGCCGGCAGCACGTGACCGAAGCCGAGTTGGTGCGCCCACCACTGCCCGACCAGCTGATCGGTGAGACAGCCGCTGCCGTAGTCGGCCTCCGGCGCGGGATCGACCTGTTCGTAGTACTCGCCGTTCCAGAGCAGCGTGTCGTAACCGGCTGCGGCGGTCGCGCTCAGGTCAGCCGCCACCCCGGACATCGATGTGTCGCCGACGATTCCGGCGCCCTTCGCGACGGCGCGCAGCGCGGCCAGCCACAGCGAACCGATGAACATGTTCGCCCCGGTGAGCGGACGGTCGAACGTGGTGGGTTGGGCACCGCGCAGGATGCCGTCCCCTTGGGTGTGCCAGCGCGCCTCGATGTACTCGAACAGCCGACGCACTGCGGGCCAGTGCTGCTCGAGGTAGGCGATGCCGCCGCCCTGCTGGGCCTCCCGATAGGTCTTCAGGATGGCGCCGAGCATGCCGTCCAGGGCGGGTTCGGCCGGACCGCCGATGGTGCGGCCGTGGTACTGCGGCAGCCACAGCGGCAGCACCACCCGGTGCGGCAGATAGCCTTCTGCGGCCTGGATCGACCACTCGGTGTCCCGCATCGACCGTTGCAGCGCGGGGAACAGCCGGGACACCGTCTGCTCGTAGTTCCAGACGTGGTTGCAGTTCACCGGGCACGAGCCACCGACGTCCCCGGCCCAGTTCGCCGTGGACGCACCGAGGCTGCCTTCGTGACCCCAGAAGCGACCGTCGGCGGTACGGAAGGTGGTCGGGGTGCGCAGCATGCTGGGTTGGAGGTGGAGCTGGCGGGCAACCGGGTCCGGCAAGGACGTGGCCTGCGCCAGGTCGGCCCAGGCGCGCGACGCACCGCGCAGCCGCTGCTCGTCGCGCTGGAATTCCTCGATCACCTGCAGCGCCCCGGTGTACCTGGTGGCGTAGTGGTTGCCGACCCACATCCGGCCTCCGGCCGGCCCGCGCTGGACGTCGAACTGGTGGAAGTCCACCTGCCGATTCGCAAACCGCCACGACTGCAGGAAGCGGACCGCCGTGCTCTGGCCGGGCTGCAGGACCCAGGCAGCGACGAGTGCGGCGTCCCAGGTGCTGCCGGCCGGACTCGGGCCCTGACCGACCCGGACCGGCGGGGTGAGCGTGGCCAAGTCATCGCGTAGCTGCAGGTCCGACCAGGTGCCGGAACCGGCCGCGTTCAACAGCGTCAGTGCTTCGGAGGCGCGCAACGCCGCTGCCGGCGAGGTGATGCGGGCCAGCGGGAAGCAGGGGGAGTCGGTCCAGATGGCGATCTCGCCGGCGTCGACGTCGTCGTCGCGCAGGGTGGGGTTGTCCATGACGATCGCCGTGGCCGCCCCGGCCGTGACGAGCCGGTTGACGTTCCCGCCGTAGCCGGCCACCGAGGTTGCCTGGATGGGGCTTACCCCGTCCCAGCCCACTGCGTTCTGGTGCACGAAGGTGAGGAACCCGTACAGCGGGATCGTCGCCCGACTGGTCACCTCGAAGCGATACTCGACGATGGGCATGCTGCTGGCCGCGTCGTCGGTGGGAATGAACGGGCTGAAAGCCTGCAGCTGCACGCCCACCGGAAGAGCGTCGTCCTGGTAGTCCAGGGTGGCGAACGGGTAGCTCGCCGACATCTCGACCCCGGCCATCGTCGGCCAGCCCACATCGGCGAACGGCGCCGGCCACGCCATCCAATCGGTGGAGTCGGACGGAGGTTCACCCGGCTCGGCAGGAGGGTCGGTGAAGAGCAGCCGGCGCGCCATGACCGTATCTCCGGCGGCACCCATCGAGCTGGTGCGCAATGCGAAGAAGGTGTCCGGCAACACCGCACGGTGATTGATGTGGTTGCCGATCTGCCACTGCGCCAGCCGGCCGTCGGCGCGCAGCGCCACCTGGCCGGTGCCGATCCCGCCGAGGGGCATCGCGACCGCACGGCCCTGGTTGCCGGGAAACCGCAGGCTTCGATCGCCCATGCCCCTGCCCTTCGAGAAATCGATTTCAAAGGGTCAGTCTGGCACGGCGCAGTGGGCTGGTCGATCGGCATTTCGATTGCCGCAGCCCGGTATGCTCGGGTCACTGTGAAGAACTGACATCGCTCCGATCCGCGTCCGAGGCCGTGCCCGGCGGATCTCCGTTCGACCTCTGGCGGATACGCGATGCCGTTGCAACCCCTCACCGCGGAAGCGGTCAGTAAGTCCTATGCCGCCCGCACCGTCCTCGACGGTGTCGGGCTGACTGCAGCGCCCGGACAGCGGGTCGGGCTGATCGGAGAGAACGGCGTCGGCAAGTCCACCTTGCTGCGCCTGCTGGCCGGCGTGGACGAACCAGACGCCGGCACGATCAACGTGCCGGCGGACGTCGCGTACGTGTCGCAGGAGCCGCCGTTCTTCCCCCAGCAGACGGTCCAACAAGTGCTGAACGAGGCGTTGGCCCCGCTGCACCAGGCGGTGCGCGACGTCGAGCGGCTCGCCGCGGCCATGGCCCACGACCCGGATATCGGCGAGGAGTTCACCGACCGGCTCGAGTGGGCGCGCAGCCACGACGCGTGGGATGCCGACCGGCGGGCGTCGCTGGCGATCAAACGGCTCGGCCTGAGCGAGATCGAGCACAGCCGCCGGGTCGGCGAACTCTCCGGTGGGCAGCGCACCCGGCTCGCGCTGGCTGCGGTGATCACCCGTCGACCCGAATGCCTCCTGCTCGACGAGCCCACCAACCACCTCGATGACGAGGCGATGGAACTGCTCGAGACATTCCTCGTCGACCTGCCCGGGGTCGTTGTGGCAGCCAGCCACGACCGAGTCTTCCTCGACCGGGTCTGCACCCACCTGGTCGACCTCGACCCGAGCGCGTTCGGCACCGACGGGGCCGGGGGTAACCGCTTCGGTGGGTCGTTCACCGACTATCTCCGTCACAAGGCCGCAGCCCGGGCGCGCTGGGAACGCACCTACCTGGAGCAGCAGGCCCGACTCGATGAGCTGCGAGCCGCCACCAAGCTCACGACGCAGAACATCGCCCACAACCGCCAGGCCCGCGACAACGACAAGTTCATCTACAGCTTCAAGGGCGGCCGGGTGCAGAGCGCACTGGCCCGCCGGGTTCGCGACGCCGAGCGGCGGTTGGCGGTCGCCGAGCGGGACCAGGTGCGCAAGCCGCCGGCGCCGTTGCAATTCGCTGCGCCGCTGACTGCGACCGACACCGGTCAGCGGCTGGCGCTGTCCGTCCGTGACTTGGTCGTACCGGGCCGGGTGGAAGTGCCGCTGATGGACGTGCCGGCCGGCGGCAAGGTGCTGGTCACGGGGGCCAACGGCTCGGGCAAGTCGAGCCTGTTGTTGGTGATCGCCGGGAGACTCACGCCGCAGCGCGGTCAGGTGAACGTCGGTGCACGCCGCGTCGCATTGCTCGAGCAGGACGTGCTGTTCGCCGACGCCGAGTCGTCCGCAGGGCAAACGTTCCGATCCGCAGTGGGAGAACAGCCGGGACGCCTTGCCGACCTCGGCCTGCTGCATCCACGTGATGCCAGCAGACCGGTCGGTGAGCTCAGCGTCGGACAGCGCCGGCGACTACGCCTGGCGATCCTGATCGCCCAGCGTCCTGATCTGCTCCTGCTCGACGAGCCGACCAACCACATCTCGCTCACGCTGGCCACCGAACTGGAGGAGGCGCTGCGCGTCACTCCGGGCACGGTGCTGGTGGCCAGCCACGACCGGTGGTTGCGGCAGCGGTGGAACGATCAGATCGTGCAGCTGGCCGCAGCGTGAGCGCCCCTGTCCCGGCCGCTAGGGCAGGGTAAGGATCTCTGCACCGTCGTCGGTCACCACGAGTGTGTGTTCCCACTGCGCGACCCAGGAGCCGTCGTCGGTGACGACGGTCCAGCCGTCGGCCCACATGGTCCAGGCAACGTCGCCGAGGGCGATCATCGGCTCGACGGTGAACGTCATGCCCGGCTCGATGCGAGTGGTGGACCGCGGCTCGTCGTAGTGCAGGATCGTCGGCTTGGTATGGAAAGACGGCCCGACCCCGTGCCCGGTGAAGTCGCGCACCACGCCGTAGCCGAACCGTTTCGCATAGCTTTCGATCACCCGTCCGACCACGCTGATCGGACGGCCGGGTCGCACGGCCTTGATCCCGCGCATCATCGCTTCATGGGTGCGATCGACGAGGTCCTGCACCGGCGGCGCCACCTCGCCCGCGCCGAAGGTGGCGCAGGTGTCACCGTGCACGCCGTCGATGAACGCGGTGATGTCCACCTTCACGATGTCGCCGTCTTCGATCACCGTGGAGTCGGGGATGCCGTGACAGATCGTCTCGTTGACCGACGTGCACAGCGATTTCGGGAACTGCTTGTAGCCGAGGGTGGACGGGTACGCCCCGTGGTCGATCAGGAACTGGTGCCCGATCTCGTCGAGTTCGTCGGTGGTGACGCCGGGGACGACGTGCTTGCCGACTTCGGCGATCGCCCGCGCCGCAATGCGCCCGGCGCCGCGCATCGCCTCGATCGTGGCAGGGTCCTTCACCATCGGATCGTCGTGGTCCCAGGGCCGGCCGCCGGTCACATAGTGCGGCCGGGCGAATGGCCGGCGGCACGCTGCGCCGCGGCGAGAGTTCGCCGGGTACCAGGCGCGAGCGTGCCATGTCCATCCTCACCTGCTGTTGTCCGCGTTCAGACGTCGATGACCAGCGGGACCAGCATCGGCCGGCGCCGGTAGGTGCGATCCACCCAGCGACCCACGGTACGACGCACCGTGTGCGCCAGCGCCTCGGTGTCGCGCACCCCCTCGGCCAGCGACCGCTCCAGTGTCTCGATCAGCTCGGCCCGGATGGGGTGCAGCGCGGCCGGATCGTCGGTGAACCCGCGCGCCGTGATCTCCGGACCGAACACCACCGTGCCCGCCTGGGTGTCGACCGCGACGACGATCGACAGGAATCCCTCGTCGCCGAGGATCAGCCGGTCCTTCAGCGCCGCGTCGCCGATGTCGCCGACGGCGAGACCGTCCACGAAGACGTTGCCGACGTAGATCCGGCCGCTGATCGTCGCCACGCCGTCGACCAGATCGACGGTGGTGCCGTTCTCGGCGAGCACCGCGCGCTCTTCGGGCAGGCCGGTGGACCGGGCGATCGCGGCGTGCGCGCGCAGGTGCCGCCACTCGCCGTGCACCGGCATGAGGTTCTTCGGCCGCACCGCGTTCAGCAGGTAGCGCAGCTCGCCGGCCGGCGCGTGCCCAGAGACATGCACCAGCGCCGTGGACTTGTGCACCACCGTGGCGCCCAGCCGGGCCAGCCCGTTGATCACTCGGAACACCGCGTTCTCGTTGCCGGGGATCAGGGACGACGCGAGCACGATGGTGTCGTCCTCGACGACCCTGATCGTGTTGTGCTCCCGGTTGGCCATCCGAGACAGCGCCGAGAGAGGTTCACCCTGCGAGCCGGTCGAGATCAGCAGCACCCGGCGCGACGGCAGCGCCTCGGCGTCTTTCAGGTCGACCATGAGGCCGTCCGGGACATGCAACAGTCCGAGCTCTCGGGCGATCTGCATGTTGCGGACCATCGAGCGGCCCACCAGGGCGACCTGGCGGCCGGACTCGACGGCGGCGTCGAGCACCTGCTGCACCCGGTGTACGTGCGAAGCGAAGCAGGCGACGATGACCCGTCCGGTGGCCTTCATAACAACGTCGGTGACCACCCGGCCCACGTCACGCTCGCTCGGGATGAAACCGGGTACTTCGGCGTTGGTGGAATCCGAGAGCAGTAGGTCGACGCCCTCGTCGCCAAGCCGGGAGAAGCCGGGCAGGTCGGTGACCCGGCCGTCCAGCGGAGTCTGGTCCATCTTGAAGTCGCCGGTATGCAGCATCGTCCCGGCAGTCGTCCGGATGCAGACTGCCAGCGCGTCCGGGATGGAGTGGTTCACCGCGAAGAACTCGAGATCCCAGGGGCCGATGGCCAGCCGCTCGCCCTCGCGCACCTGGCGCAGATCCGGCTTGATGCGGTGCTGGTCGAGCTTGGAGTTGATCAGCGCCAGGGTGAGCCGCGAGCCGACCAGCGGGATGTCGCTGCGCTCGCGCAGCAGGTACGGCAGCGCGCCGATGTGGTCCTCATGTCCATGGGTGAGCACCACCGCGTCGATGTCGTCGAGCCGGCGGCGGAACTCCGACCAGTCCGGCAGGGTGATGTCGACCCCGGGTGCGTTGGTCTTGCCGAGCAGCATTCCGCAGTCCACGACGAGCAGCCGCGATTTCCCGGTCGGCGGGCGGTACTCGAACATCGTCATGTTGCGGCCGACTTCGCTGATGCCGCCCAGCGCGACGATGCGCAGGCTGTTGGGTTTGAGCTGGCCGGGCGGCCGCGCGGTGGCGAGGGCCTGCGGTTCAGCCATTGAGCTCTTCCCGGGCCGTCGAGGAATCGGAAACCATGGGCCTGACCCTAGTGGTCGACTCGGTGCTGCTGAGGGGCTGGGACGTCCACGCCGGAACCGGCGCACCTCCGTTGAGCGGAGGCGCATCGTGCGTACCCTGCGTCCATGAGTTCCCTGGCTCCGCAGGCGCTGGACACGTCCCAGGCCAAGACCCTCGGCATCGGGGTCATCGTGGCGCTGCTGGTGATCGGTGCGATCATCAGCGCGTTGGTCACCGCGATCCTCGCCCGCATCGTGGTGCTCGTCGTGGTCGTCGTGCTTGCTGTGGTGGTGTGGACGCAGCGCGCCGACATCGAGAGCGCGGCAAAGAAGTGCGACGCCAAGTTCTTCGGGGTGCACCTGACCCCGAGCAACGCCGATCTGAAGAAGAAGTGCCAGAACGTGACGAACTAGCGGTTCTAGCGCTCGTTACCGCGCGGCCGGCGGCGCGACCGCAGGTAGTGGAGGGTCACCGGCAGCAGCGACAGGATGACGACCCCGACGAGCACCGGGTCGATCAGCGGTTCGACAGTGTCGCGGACGAACTTGATGTGCCCGAGCCAGTACGCGACGAGGACGACGCCGGCCGCCCAGATCACTCCACCGATCACCGAGTACACCGCGTACAGCGCGAACCGCATCTTGCTCACGCCGGCCATCACCGTCGCCACGGTGCGCACGATCGGCACGAATCTGGCCAGCAGGATGGTCACGCCACCGAAGCGGTCGAAGAATGCCTCGGACCGCTGCACGTACTCCGGCCGAAACATGCGCGATCTCGGTCGGTCGAAGACTTTCGGCCCGACGTTGCGTCCGATCCAGTAACCGACGAGGTTTCCGGCGATCGCCGCGACCGGTGCCAGCACCGCGACCAGGCCGATGGGCACGTCCCACTTGCCGGTCGCAATCAGCAGCCCGGCGGCGAACAGCAGGGTGTCCCCGGGCAGGAAGAATCCGATGAGCAGCCCGCACTCGGCGAAGATGATCACCAGCAGCCCGGCCAACCCGAACGTGTTGATCAGGTGATCGGGATTGAGGATCCCGGCCGCGGTCAGGACGTGATCAGTGGCGAGAGGCACTGCAGAAGCCTAGTGAGTGGTATCTGAGGGCTGGATGTGCCACGGACGACCCCTCCGGACGACGGCTCTGCAGTTTGCGGCAGGACTGCGCGATGCGCACTAACGCTCCACCTGGCCGGGTAGTCCCAGCACGAGAAGGCCAACCCTCGAGCTTTGGAGGCAGTATGCCCGAGCACAGCAGATTCCGGTTTCGACCGCGCGTCCTGGCCGCCGTCCTCGGCGTCGGCGTCGCGGCATCCGTCGCCGTCGTGACGCTGGCCGACGGCGGCGCAGGTGCCACCACCCACGGCGGCACCGTGCACACCACGTCGGGCAGTTCCCTGACGATTCGAGCGAAGGCGACGACGAACTCGTCCGCGCTCGGTCACGTCCCGAACGGCAAGCACGTCACCATCAGCTGCCAGACCACCGGCCAGTCGGTCAAGGGTCGCTACGGCACATCGACGGTGTGGGACAAGACGACCTATGGCGGCCACACCGGATTCGTCTCGGATGCCTATGTGTACACCGGCTCGGACGGCCGGGTCGCGTCCGCGTGCAAGAGCGGGACGCCGCCTCCGCCGCCACCGAGCTCGTCGGTGAGCAAGAAGATCCAGGCTGTGGTGGCGGCGGCGAAGTCGCAGACCGGCAAGGGATACAGCTACTCGTGGGGTGGCGGCGGCAAGTCCGGACCCAGTTACGGCATCTGCTGCAGTCCATCGGGTTACGACGACCGCCACCGCTTCGGCTATGACTGCTCCGGGCTGACCCAGTACGCATTCTGGAAGGGCGCGCACATCGACATCGGGACGGTGACCAGCATCCAGTGGAACAAGGGCAAGAAGTACCCGTGGTCGCAGCGCAAGGTCGGCGATCTGCTGTTCTGGGGCACTGGCGCGGGCACCACCCACGTCGCTATCTACATCGGTTCGGGCAAGATGATCGAAGCAGCGCCGCCGCGCGGAAAGTACAGCGTGCACGTGACGAATGTGTACGGCTCACACAGCACCGTCATCCGCGTCATCCATTAATCCAGGCGGTGCCGCGATCGCGGTACGCAAACATCGAACCCCCGGTCTGAATCAGGCCGGGGGTTCGATGTTCTGGAAGATCAGTAGGTCTGTCGTTTAGAGAAGTACTGGTTGCTCGGCCCCATCGCCAGCAGGACGATGATGGCGATGCTGATCAGACCGGAGACCACGGTAAGGATCTTGCTGATGGCTGTCGAGTTGCTCAGGGTGCCGAGCAGCGATAGCACACCGATGGCCGAGATGACCCAGGTGACAATGCGGGCCCAATTCTTGCCCTTGGCCACCTGCATGGCCAGCAGCACGTAGAGCACGATGAAGATGATGCCCAGGACGACGCCGATAACGACCGCCGCGTTCACCACGCTGTCCAACTTGTCCGCGTCGTAGTTGCTGTTGTTCTTGCGGATCTGGTCCTTCAGCGAATTCTTCGTCGCCAACAGCACGATGAGGGAGATGACCCCGAGCGCGGCCCGGATGTACATCAGCAGTACGGCGTTCTTCACCGGCGCGGGTGCCTCGGTGGGAACGCCGGGCGCCCCGCCGGCTGGTGCGGCGGGCATCGCCCCGTACCCGCCGGAGTCCTGGCCCGGTTGCATCTGGTAGCCGCCCGGCGACTCTCCGGGAGCTCCGCCGGACCTGCTCTCCGGCGGCATGCCGCCGCTCCAGCCAGGTTGCGGCGATGTCGGGGTCGGCGGTTGGTTCGCGTGCTGCGGATCGGTCGGGTCGCTCATTGCGTAACGCCTCCACGGTCGCGGTGGAGCTCAAGGTTAAGCCCCAGCACGTCCGTTCATCGTTATTTGCGCCAACCCGGCGACCGCGCCGTACCGCCCGGCGAGATACTGGCACCGGCCCACCGACGCTCGCCGGACGTCCTGAAGGAGAATTCCATGCCGATCGCCAGCCCTGATGCGTATGCCGACATGTTCGACCGGGCCAAGGCCGGCGGTTTCGCGTACCCGGCCATCAACGTGACCTCGTCGGAATCGGTGAACGCGGCCATCAAGGGTTTCGCCGATGCCGGCAGCGACGGGATCATCCAGGTGTCCACCGGTGGCGCCGAGTTCGCCTCCGGCAGCAACGTCAAGGACATGGTCACCGGTGCGGTGGCCCTCGCCGAGTTCGCGCATGTGGTCGCCGCGAAGTACCCGATCCAGATCGCGCTGCACACCGATCACTGCCAGAAGGAGAAGCTGGACAGCTACGTCCGTCCGCTCATCGCGATCAGCCAGGAACGAGTCGACGCGGGCCAGGACCCGCTGTTCCAGTCGCACATGTGGGACGGGTCGGCGGTGCCGCTCGAGGAGAACCTGCAGATTGCCGCCGAGCTGCTCGAGAAGGCGGCCCGGGCCAGGATCATCCTCGAACTGGAGATCGGAGTCGTCGGCGGCGAGGAGGACGGGGTGGTCGGCGAGATCAACGACAAGCTGTACACCACGCCGGAGGACGCGCTGCGTACTGCCGAGGTGCTCGGCACCGGCGAGCGGGGCCGCTACTTGCTCGCGGCCACCTTCGGCAACGTGCACGGCGTCTACAAGCCGGGCAACGTCAAGCTGCGCCCTGACGTGCTCGACACCATCCAGAAGGCAGTCGGCGAGAAGGTGGGCAGGGACAAGCCGTTCGACCTCGTGTTCCACGGCGGGTCCGGTTCCGCGCCTGACGAGATCACCGCCGCGGTCGGCTTCGGCGTGGTGAAGATGAACGTCGACACCGACACCCAGTACGCGTTCACCCGTCCGATCGCCGGGCACATGTTCAGCAACTACGACGGCGTGCTGAAGATCGACGGCGAGGTCGGCAACAAGAAGGTGTATGACCCGCGCAGTTATCTCAAGGCCGCCGAAGCCGGGATGGCTCAGCGCGTCGTCACCGCCTGCCAGGAACTGAACTCGGCCGGCACCGCCGGCTGACAGTTCCGGTGCGGTGATCGACGTGCGCGGTCCACTCCGGCACCGATGTTCAGGTCAACCGGCCGCTCACCGGGCCGCGTCGGCGGCGGCCTGCACCGTCCGTACATAGCTGTCCCAGAATGCGGCGTCGCCCACCGACGGGTCGCGGGCCGAGTCGGGGTCGACGCTCTCGCGGAGGATGTCACAGTGCCCGGCATGCTGGGCGGTCTCGGCAACAACCCGGACGAGCAGATGGCCGAACGTGGTGTCGCGCCGGCCTTCGGACCACCACTCGACGTGGGCCGGCGCATTCAGCGGCAAATGCTCGATCGACTCGTTGCTGTACGACCAGGCGGTGCGGTACAGGTCCAACAGCTCGTCGCGGCTCTGATCCGGCGTGGCCCACATGTCTGCCCCCTCCCAGATCGAGCCGTCCGCCACCCACGGCAGCACTACCGGACTGGGCCGCCCGACGCAGTCGCCGAGGGAGCTCAACTCGATGCCGGTCAGATGCTTCACCAGGCCCAGCAGGTTCGTGCCCGACGGCGTCATCGGCCGGCGGATGTCGTACTCCGACAGTCCGTCCAGTGACGCGACGACGCTGTCTCGCGATTGCTGAAGGTAGTGCTGCAGGTCGCGAGACAGCGCGTCGGTAGGCACTGGTCGATTTTGTCCCGATCAACCGGCCAGCGCCACCACCTCTCGGGTCGGCTCGTCGGCACCGGTGCCCTGCGCCGCCTGCCGCAGCGCCAGGTACCCGGCGACTCCACCGGCCGCCACCAGGACAGCCGCGACGATCAAGCCGCTGCGGTATCCGGAGAGAAAGGCGTCGGTCGCAGAGTGTCCGGCTCGTAGCGCTGAACTCTGCCGGCCGGCCAGAACGGCGCCGATCACCGTGATGCCGAGCAGCCCGGCCACCTCCCGCGAGGCGTTGAACACCGCGGAGGCGACGCCGGCCTGGTCCACCGGCATCACGCCGAGCACCGTGGCGGTCAGCGGGATCGTCATCCCCCCGCCGATGCCGATGACCAGGAAGCTGGGCATCAGCGAGATGAGGCTGGTGTCCTTGCCGAGCATCGCGATCGAGCCGATCCCCACGGCCATCGCCAGCATGCCCAGCGCAGTTGAGCGGTGCGCGCCCATTCGTTGGGCAACCTTCTCCGAGAGCACTGCGCTGACTGCCATCAACAACGCCATGGGCACGAAGGCGGCACCGGCCTTGGTCGGTGAGAAGCCGAGCACGCCCTGCAGGTAGAGCGAGGTGAAGAAGTAGATGCCGAACAGCCCGAACGCCCACATCATCAGCGCGCTGATCCCGCCGCTGAATGCGCGCTGGCCGAACAGGGCGACCTCCACCATCGGGGCCGCCGAACGTCGCTCCACCATCACGAACACCAGCACGGCCACTGCGGCCATCCCGAAGGCCGCGGTGATGGTGGTCGAGGTCCAGCCCTTGTCGTGTCCCTCGATCAGGGCGTAGGTCAAGGCGAACAGAGCCACCGCGGATGTCACGAGGCCGGGCACATCGAGGCGTCGCGCGACGGACTCCCGGGATTCCTGGATCGCCCAGCCACCGAGCAGCATTGTTGCGGCCCCGACCGGCACGTTGATGTAGAAGATCCACTCCCAGGAGACGTGCTGGGTGAGCACGCCGCCGAGTAGCGGGCCGACCGCCAGCGCCAGTGCGCCGACACCGCTCCAGATCCCAACAGCGGTGTTGCGGGCACGGGTGTCGGTGAACGTCGCGCTGATGATCGCCAGCGTGGTGGGGGTGACCAGCGCCGCGCCGATTCCCTGCACGGCGCGCGCCGCCACGAGTGCGTTGACGTCGCCGGCCAGTCCGGCGAACAGCGAAGCCGCGCTGAACACGCCAAGCCCGATCAGGAACAGCCGGCGCCGGCCGAAGGCGTCGGCCAGCCGGCCACCGGCCAGGAGCAGCCCCGCGAAGGTGAGGATGTAGCCACTGACCACCCATTCCAGGCCAGCCACTGACAGGTGCAATTCCCGCTGGATGTCGGGGATCGCCACGTTGACGATGTTGTTGTCGAGGTAGGTCATGAAGGTCGCGAGTCCTACCGCGACAAGCGTCCAGCGATCTCTGGTCTTCATCGGACTCCGCTCCTATACGATGTACATGTATGGCGTATAGGAAACCCTGTACCGTGTATAGTTGTCAAGCGTGAGTCCACGACAGTCCGCCACCGCAGCTCGAGTTGAGCTGAGCAAAACCGCAATCGTCGAGCGCGCCCTTGCGGTGATGGACGTCGAAGGGCCGGACGCGGTGACCATCCGCCGCATCGCCCAGGAGTTCGGCGTCACACCAATGGCCCTCTACTGGCATGTGGCGAACAAGGAAGAGTTGCTCGCCGCCGTCGGCGACTCGTTCTTTGACGGCATGCAACCCCCTGCCGCGGAGGGCAGCTGGAGCAGTCAGCTCCGGGTCATCGTCCAGACTCTGATCGAGAGCTTCAGCAAGCATCCGGCAGCCGCACCGCTGAGCCTGTCCCGAGCGCTGGCCTGTCAGCCTGGCCTCGACATCGCCGAGCACACCATGAAGCTGCTCTGCGACGCCGGGTTCACCGTGGCGCAGGCCTGCGACCTTTCCCGGATGGCGCTGCAGACCGCCGTCATGCTCGTCACGCAGTTCCCCGGGAACGAATCGCAGGTCGCTGCGGCACAGCGTGAGGAAGTTGTCGCGGCGAAGCGCGCGCATATCGCGTCGCTGCGCAGCGACCGTTACCCGCACCTGGTGGACGCGGCGATACCGCTCACCGACTGTGACGACCCGGCAGGTTATTTCGGGTTCGGTGTCGACTTGTACATCGAGGGCGCCGAGGCGCTGTTGCGGCGGTACAAGCGTGCTGCCAAGACTGCTCGCTGACCGGGCAGGCACAATCGGGCACATGACCGAGAACCGCAAGGCGCGCTCATGACCGTGCACCCCGCCCGCCTCCGGCCTTACGCCACACAGATCGGCGTACTAACAGCTGGGCCGGAGGCGCGCTCATGACCCAGCACGGCAACCTGCTTGCCCCGCCGACCCGGTTGCCCGAGGACCCCGGAACCGCCGAGCTGACTGCCGGACGGCCGCCGGCAGAGGTTGCTGCCACTCATCCGGGCTCGATGGCCGCCTGGGGTCTGCTCGCGCACGAGGCGCTGGATGCCGGGCGTCCGGTGGACGCCTACGCCTATGCCCGTACCGGCTACCACCGCGGCCTCGACGCGCTGCGCCGGGCCGGCTGGAAGGGCAACGGCCCGGTGCCCTGGGCGCATCAGCCGAACCAAGGTTTTCTGCGGTCGCTGTACACGCTCGGCGAGGCCGCGGCGGCGCTCGGCGAGGACGACGAGGCGGCCCGCTGTCGGCAGTTCCTCGACGACTCCGACTCCGCGGCGCGGGCCCAGCTGGTCGGGTCGCGGCCGGACCGCTGACGAGCGGAGCCTTCCGCGCATGTGGCTGATCTCGCTGCCGCTCATCATCGCCTTCACAGCCATCACGGTGCTGTTGTTCGCGGCTTTCGTCCGACGATTGCTCGGCACGCGGTTCTCCCTCGTGCGCACCGTGTTGGCTGGGCTGATCGCGTTCCTCCTCGCGACGCCGATCGTCAACGCCGTCGGTGGACGGGCCATCCGCGTCGACAACGGCCGCGCTCCGGAGCATGCCTTCCCTGGGCTCTGGTTCGTCCTGCTCGGCGTCGGCTGCGCGCTGCTCGTGGGCATGGTGTTCCTCGTGCTTGCCGAGGCCATCGTGCCGAGCGGCACGCTGCCCGGCCCGGTATACATCGCGCGGTCGCTGCGGGACAGGTACCGCCGTTCGCGGCGGTACCTGCAGATCACCCGCACCGTCTTCCGGTACGGCCTCGGGCCGTACCT
The DNA here is from genome assembly GCA_963703085.1 of uncultured Actinomycetota bacterium. Lineage (GTDB taxonomy): Bacteria > Actinomycetota > Actinomycetes > Mycobacteriales > Jatrophihabitantaceae > DATAEG01. Next base: position 2,135,336 of record OY969789.1, read on the forward strand.
ACGCGGTGGCCGACGCGCCGAGCTGACCCGGCCGGAGGGCCGCCGCCACCTCGCGCATCAACTCGGCCTCGCCCTCGATGAGGGCGGCACCACGTTCGTCAAGCTCGGCCAGGTGCTGTCCACCCGGCGCGACATCCTGCCCGAGGAGTTCGCCGAAGAGCTGTCCCGGCTGCAGGAACGGGCCACCGCGGTGCCGTGGCCAGAGATCCGAGCGGTGCTGATCGCCGAGCTCGGCGACGAGCCCGAGCAGATCTTCGCGGAGTTCGACCAGGTGCCCATCGCGTCGGCGTCGATCGCTCAGGTGCACGTCGCCCGGCTGCGCAGCGGCGAAGCGGTCGTGGTCAAGGTCCGCAAGCCCGGGATCGAACGGACCGTCGAGCGGGACTTGGACATCGTCGACCGGTTGGCGACGACGCTGCGTCGACGGACCAGCTGGGGCACCAGCATCGGAATTACCGACCTCGCGCACGGCTTCGCCACCGCGCTGCGCGAGGAGTTGGATCTGCGGATCGAGGCCGGCAACATGGCGGCGATTGCCGCAGTGGCCCGCCCCGAGGTCGTCGTTCCGCAGGTTTATCCCACGTTGTGCACTGCACGAGTGTTGGTGATGCAGCGGCTGATGGGCGTCTCGCTCGGCGCGCTGCCGTTGCCCGGCCCGACGCCGGCCGAACGCGAACAACTCGCTGCGTCCCTGCTCGATGATGTGCTGCGCCAGATCCTTGTGGACGGCGTCTTTCATGCCGATCCCCATCCCGGCAACATGTTGCTGCTCGACGACGGCCGGCTCGCGCTGCTCGATTACGGATCTGTAGGCCGGATCGACGCAGGCTTGCGCAGTGGACTGCAAAGACTGATGCTGGCCGTCGATCGCGGCACGCCGGCACTGGTCTGCACGGCCTTGCTGGAGATCGTCGAGCGTCCCGAGTCGCTGGATGAACACCGGCTGGAACGGGCGCTGGGTGCGGTGTTGGCCCGGTACGTCGCACCCCAGGGGGTGGCCACGTTCTCCGACGCGCAATTGTTCACCGAGCTGTTTCGGCTGGTCGCGGCCTTCGGCCTCGGAGTGCCTGCCGAGATCGCCGCAGTGTTCCGATCTCTTGGCACCTTGGAAGGCAGCCTGCGCCAACTGTCGCCCGGCTTCGACGTCGTCGCCGGCTCCCGCCGCTTCGCCGCTGCCTACTTCGCCGAGCAGCTGCGGCCGGAAGCCGTCCGGCAAGCGGTCCTTGATGACCTGGTGATGCTGCTGCCGATGCTGCAACGCCTGCCCGGTCGGTTGGATCGGATCACCTCCGCCCTGGAGGGTGGCCGGCTCGCAGTGAGTGTTCGCCTGCTGAGCGACGGGCGGGAACGACGCACCGTGGCTGGGTTGCTGGATCGCGCACTGCTCGCATTCCTGGCCGCCACCACCGGAATCATGGCTGTCCTGTTGCTCGGCCTGGACGGCGGCCCGCGGATGACGGACACCGTGTCGCTGTATGCGTTCTTCGGCTATTGCTTACTGGTGATCTCGGCGGTGCTGGCCCTGCGAGTGCTGGTGGTGGTGTTCCGCCGCGATCATCCCGGGGCTTGACACTGGTGGCTAATACCGTTAGCTTTGAAGCTATGACGAATAGCAAGTCGGTCAGCCCAGCCGTGGACTACCTCCCGCGTCCGGGCGGGCGCATCGCCTACCAGGTGACCGGCTCCGGCCCTCTGGTGGTGTGCGTCCCCGGCATGGGCGAGCTGCGCAGCTCGTTCCGCTTCTTGGGCCCGGATTTGGTGGCCGCCGGCTTCCGGGTCGCGGTGCTGGACCTCCGCGGTCACGGAGACAGCGACGCCACCTTCGACCGGTACGACGACGTCGCGCTGGCCGGCGACATCCGGGCGCTGGTGGAACATCTCGGCGGTCCGGCTGCGGTGATCGGCAGCTCGATGGCAGCGGCAGCCGGCGTGCTGGCCGCGGTCGAGCACAAGGAGTTGTATTCGGCGCTGGTGATGGCCGGGCCGTTCGTCCGCGACGTACCGGTCCCGGCGATGCAGAGCTGGACGATGAGGCTGGCGATGGCCGGGCCGTGGGCGCGCCGGGTGTGGTTGGCGTACTACCCGAAGTTCTATCCCGGCACTCGACCGGCAGACTTCGAGGAGCATCGCGCAGCGCTCGGTAGGTCGCTGAAGGTCAAGGGCCATCGCGCCGCCTTCGCCAAGACCACCCGTACCTCGCACGCACCGGCAGATGCCGTGCTGGACTCGGTGCGCACCCCGACCCTCGTCATCATGGGCGCGGCCGATCCGGACTTCCCGGACCCCGCCGCAGAGGCGCACATGATCGCCCGCCGGGTGAACGGCCGCGTCGAGATCGTGCCCGGCGCCGGGCATTACCCGCACGCACAACTGCCTGAGCTGGTCTCACCGCTGGTCGTGGAATTCCTCAGGACGGTCACCCGTCCCATCCCGGACGGGGAATAGCAGTGCCGCGCGCGGGACTCACCCGGCAGGGATTGGCGGAGGCCGGCGCAGAGCTCGCCGACCTGCACGGCATCGAGGCGCTCACTCTGTCGGCACTGGCGCAGCAGTTCGGTGTGCGCCAACCCAGCCTGTACAAGCACGTCGACGGACTGGCCGCGCTACGCCGGGAGATCCAGCTGCTCGCGCTGCGTGAACTCAACGGCGTCGTCTCGGCGGCGGCGGTGGGGCGATCCGGTCCGACGGCGCTGCTCGCGATCGCCACCGCCTACCGCAGCTATGCGACCCTGCACCCCGGCCGGTACGCCGCCAGCATCGCCGCACCGCCGGCCGACGACGTCGAGCTGCAAGACGCCGCGGCCGCGTTGCTGACCACCATCGCGGCAGTGCTGCAGGGTTACGGATTGGACGGCAACGACACGATCCACGCCATCCGCGGCCTGCGCGCCTTGCTGCACGGCTTCGTGGCGATCGAACTGTCCGGGGGTTTCGCGATGCCACAGGATCTCGAGGAGAGTTATCGCCGGATGATCGGCGGATTCGACAGTTGGCTGAGCACACCGGTCAAGGTGGGGCGACCGAAGAGGCCGGCAACGACGATCCACTAGCCTTTGCGGGTCGGCCGAGCCCGGATCGGCCGCAGGGGCGAGGGATGGGTCGGCATGCCGGCGATCGTGTTGCTCGGGGCCCAATGGGGTGACGAGGGCAAGGGTAAGGCCACCGACCTGCTCGGCAGTCGCGTCGAAGCGGTGGTCAAGTTCAACGGCGGCAACAATGCCGGGCACACCATCGTCATCGAGGGCGACAAGTACGCGCTGCATCTACTTCCCTCCGGCATCCTGACCCCAGGATGTGTTCCGGTGATCGGCAACGGTGTCGTCGTCGACCTCGGTGTGCTGTTCGAGGAGATCGACGCGCTCGACGCCCGTGGCGTGGACACCTCGCGGCTGGTGGTCAGCGCCAACGCGCACGTGATCACGCCCTACGCGCGCACCTTGGACAAGGTCACCGAGCGGTTCCTGGGCAGCAAGAAGATCGGCACCACCGGCCGCGGGGTCGGCCCGACCTATGCGGACAAGATGGCCCGGGTCGGCATCCGGATCCAGGATCTCTTCGACGAGGACGCCCTGCGGGAAAAGGTCACCGGCGCGCTGGCCACCAAGAACCAGATCCTGGTGAAGGTCTACAACCGTCGCGCGATGGACGTCTCTGCAGTGGTGGACGAACTGCTCGGTTACGCCGAACGGCTGCGGCCGATGGTCGCCGACACCGCGCTGCTGCTGTCGAACATGCTCGACGAAGGCAAGACCGTCATCCTGGAAGCCGGCCAGGCAACGCTGCTCGACGTCGATCACGGCACCTACCCGTTCGTCACGTCGTCCAATGCGACCGCCGGTGGCGCCTGCACCGGTTCGGGGATCCCGCCGACTCGCATCGACGGGGTGATCGCCATCGTCAAGGCCTACACCACCCGGGTCGGCGAGGGCCCGTTCCCGACCGAGCTGCTGCATGAGAAGGGCGACCAGTTGCGGGAGGCCGGAGCGGAGTTCGGCACCACCACCGGCCGGCCGCGCCGCTGCGGATGGTTCGACGCACCGATCGCCCGCTACGCCGCGCGGGTGAACGGGGTGACGGACTTCGTGCTCACCAAACTGGACGTGCTGACCGGGATGGGGGAGGTGCCGGTCTGTGTCGCGTATGACGTCGACGGGGTACGTCAAAACGAGGTGCCGATGACCCAGGTCGACTTCGCAAAGGCGCAGCCCATTTACGAGACGTTCCCCGGCTGGGACGAGGACATTTCGAAGGCACGCACCGTCGACGACCTGCCGCGCAACGCGCGCGACTACGTTGCCGCAGTGGAGTCGATGATCGGCGCCCGGATCTCGGCGATCGGCGTAGGCCCGGGACGCGACGAAACGGTAAGCGTGCACGACCTGCTCGGCGGAGTCTGACCCGGGTGCGAGTACTCGTCGTCGGGTCGGGTGCCCGGGAACATGCATTGTGTCTGGCGCTGGCCGCGGACCCGTCGGTCACCTCATTGACCTGCGCCCCGGGGAATGCCGGAACGGCTGCCGTGGCCGCCCAGCGTGGTGTTGTCGCAGACGATCCGCGGGCAGTGGCCGCGCTGGCTGTAGAACTGGGCGTCGACCTCGTCGTGGTTGGACCGGAAGCTCCGCTGGTCGCCGGCGTCGCCGACGCGGTGCGCGCTGCCGGGGTCGCCTGCTTCGGACCGTCCGCTGCCGCCGCGCAGCTCGAGGGCAGCAAGAGCTTCGCGAAGCAGGTGATGGCCGCGGCCGCAGTGCCCACCGCAGCATCGGTCAGCTGCGCCGGGTCCGATGTGGCAGCGGCGCTGGACCGGTTCGGGCCTCCCTACGTCGTGAAGGACGACGGCCTCGCCGCCGGAAAAGGGGTCGTCGTCACATCCGATCGCGACGAAGCGATCGCGCACGCCAAGGGATGCGCGCGCGTGGTGGTCGAGGAGTATCTCGACGGACCCGAAGTGTCGCTGTTCTGTCTCACGGACGGGACCACGGTTGTCCCGCTGCTGCCGGCCCAGGACTTCAAACGGGTCGGCGACGGCGACACCGGCCCGAACACCGGCGGCATGGGCGCTTACGCACCGCTGCCGTGGCTGCCGTCCGGCACCGTCGAGGAAGTAATGGAGACAGTCGCTCGACCGACAGTGGCCGAGATGCGCAGACGAGGTACTCCGTTCGCCGGTCTGCTGTACGTGGGCCTTGCGTTGACCTCGCGGGGCGTGCGGGTCGTCGAGTTCAACGCGCGCTTCGGCGACCCGGAGACACAAGTCGTACTGGCACTGCTCGAGACCCCGCTGGCCGGCTTGCTGTTCGCGGCGGCGGCCGGTCAACTCGCTGCTCATCCCCCGCTGGTGTGGCGCGAAGGCAGCGCGGTGACCGTGGTGATCGCCGCCGAGGGCTATCCGGCCGCGCCGCGACTCGGCGACGCGGTGACCGGTGCGGAGCAGGACGGCGTGATCCACGCCGGCACCCGGCGCACCGAGGACGGGGCGATCGTCTCCAGTGGTGGGCGAGTCGTGTCGGTCACCGCCACCGGGGCGACACTCGACGAGGCACGCGGGCGCGCCTACGCGCTGGTCGACCGGGTGCACCTCGCCGGCGGCCAGCACCGCACCGACATCGCCCTGAGCGCCAGCGGGTCCTAGCCAGCACGAGGAGTGACGAACGAGCCTTTACGACGGCGCGTTGAGCCACTTCGTCAGCGCATCCAGACTCTCTTGGTTCCTCCTCCGGCCGAGGCCGAGCGAAGACCTCGTGACGTCGAGGCTGTACATCGTTCCGTCTCGCAGAAGAGCCTGTATCGACTGCGTGCCCAACCGGGTACTCCCGGACTTGCCGAGGCGGAACGCTTCGATGCTCGCGCGACTGAGTTGGCGCGTCCCGAAGTTGTTTCGCACGGTCAGCGTGCCGTCGGGCGCAGAGGTAACACCGAGCCTGATCAGGCGGTAGCCCACCGCAAGGCCGTATGCGATGAACACGACGCCAATCGCGATTGAAGGGCCATGGCGGCGGATCATCGCGATCCACGTGACCATCCCGATCCAGAAGGCCAGGAACGCAATGACGTAAGCGCGCAGCAAGGTCGGTAACCGTATACCTACCTCGCCGGGCTGAGTCGTCACATGAGCAGCATCTCGCACACGCAGCGTCCCGGCATAAGGCAGGTTGGCTGTTGCCGATTGCTGCGCTCCATCCGGCAAGGGAGGATCGGGGTATGTCGGATCGCGGGTCGAACGAGAGTGGCGACCCGCAGCTGCACATCACCGATGTGTCGGCGCGCGCTGCGTCCGACCCGGATGACCTGGGTGCAGATGTTGTCGCCGTCGAACCAGCGCCCAGCAGGTCGGCAACCTATGCGCGCCGAATGGTGCGCACGCTCGGACCGCTCGGCGTCGCCACCGTGGCGATGCTCGTGGTTGCAGTGGTCCTGACGGTCGCAGCAATGCGCGCCGATCGTCCGGTACACACCACTCAACGGGTCGTGCTGGCCCCGCGGGTGGACGTCGATGCCATCGGCTGTCCGGTCGCCGCGTCGTGTGTCGTACTCCCCGCCGGAGCCAGCAGCGTCGTTCAGGCGATGCGGGCGGCCGCACCGACTGCCAAGATCGCCGACGCGGTCGCCACGTACGACGTCCGCACGAACAACGTGTACCGAGTGGCACTAGTCGGAAACGTGGGTGAGGCTGTCTTTCAGATCGTCTCGCAATGCATTCCCGGCACGGCACAGCCCGCGGCGCAGTCCGCGCAGACCCATCAGCTGGTCAAGGGAAAGCGGCTCTACGAGCGGGTCGACACCGTGCTCTCCCGCGCGCCGGGCTGCAGCGTCTTCATCAGCGGCGACGTCCCGCAGCTGACGTATTCGGTCGTCGTCACAGGTGACGCCACCATCCCGGTAACACCTACCAGCGGCAGCAGCACGTTCACGGCGTTCCCGCTCCCGCTGGACACCCTCGCGGACGGCGTGGTGCGCACCCTGGCCCGGGATCCGCGGGTATGGATCGGATGACCGGTGAGCGCACGGCCTCGGTGCGTCCGATGTCTCGCCGGTCGCTGGTACTCGCGGTGATTGCGGCGCTGCTGCTCGCCGTTTCGCTGGGCGCGTTCGTCCATCAGCACACCGTGATCCACCGAGTCCACACCATCACCGATACCCGCAACGAGGTCCGACTGGGCGCGAGCGGCTGTCCGGACGGGGTGGTCTGCACCGTTCCGAACATCCCGAACACGGCGCTGACTGCAATCCGGCAGTTCCTGCCGCAGTTCCGGCCGACGTTCCAGACAGCGCAGTCGAAGGCCGACACGCTCACGCCGTATCTGATCGAGGTGCACGGCACGGTGGGCACCGATGTGGCGCTACAGTTCCGCGCGCAATGCGTCCCTGGTGGCGGCAAGGTCGCCACCAGCACGATCGACGGGGCGGACGGCGCCCGGATCACCGTGGGTGGCGTGCCCGGATCGAGCGTCTCGATCGTTCTGCTGCCCATCGGTCCCTCCGCCGTCCTGCCGACCGAACAGGCGCAGCGCATCGCGCAGAGTCCGCTCAGCCAGATCGCACGCTGTTGACCGGCCCGGAGCCCGCCGAGCGGACGGCCGGACCGGTCGACGAGGTGCATGCCGGTCGGAACGTTGCCTCCGTCTCCGAGAGATGGCAGACCACCGGCCGGGGGACCCGATGCGCGTTGGTCGTCGCGGTTGCGGTGGCGGCCATAACCGCTGCGCTGTGCATCGCGCTCGCGCACGCGCAGCCCCGGCAGGCAACCCGAACAGCGGCTGACCCGGCGCTCACCGTGAGCCAGACCGTGGATGCCACCGGCTGCCCGATCGGCGTCTCCTGCACGGTGGCCACCACTGCGGCCGCGACGTTGGTGTCCGCCCTTCGGCGCACCTTCGGCGGCACGGTGGTGGTTCAGGGCGGCAGCCAGACCACGAGCGGGCCACGGGTGTACGCCTGGCAACTGCTCGCCTCGGTCCGGGTCGGTGCCGTTGCAGTCTTCGCCCAGTGCGTTCCCGGAGCCTCGGCGGTGCCGGGCAGCGCGTCGACGACCGTGTTCGGGCACGACGACCTGTCCGGCAACCGCCGGGTCGACTACCGCCGCAGCTTCGTGGTCGTCGCCGGCGATCGCGGCTGCAGTGTCGTGGTGGAGATCGACGCGAGTGATTCCGGTGACGGGACGTTCGACCTCGCCCGGCAGCTGGCTAGCGACCCCACCGTCCAGGTGCACCAGTGAACAACGCCGCCGGCGACCCGATGCGGTTCGTGGTGGCTGAGGTGGGCAGGTCGGCCGGCGACGATGCCCCTGCGGAACGGTCGACCGGCGGCGCGCGACCCTTCTCCGCGCGCGTCGCCGCGGCGCTGCTGTTGGTGACGGTGCTGGCACTGGCGACCGTGCTCGGCGCCCTCGCGCATCGATCTCGCACGATTACTCGCACAGTTCTGACCGCGGGACCCGGCCTGCACGGTGTGGACGCGCGCGGATGCCCGGTCCCGCGCTCCTGCGCGATCATCGGTTACCCCGCACAGCCGGTCATGGACGCGGTCATGCATGCCTTCGCGCTGACGGCCGTCACCGGCGCGACCACGATCGATACCCGCACCGGCGCGGTGTACCGGGTCGTGGCCTGGGCGACGACGGGGGCGGGAGCCACGATTCTGGTCCAGTCGCAGTGCGAGCCGGGCGGCGTGCGGTTGCGGTCCACCGGCCCGACAGTCCAGCGCACCGGGGCGGCGGCCACAATCACTCGGAACGTCGCCGGAACGGCCGGCTGCAGTGCCTCGATCGCCGTCCGCACCCGAACTGCGGCCGCCGCCCAGGTGGCGCAGCTGGTCTCGCTGGTCACGCAGCTCGGCGGCGATCCGGCCGTGCTGTTGAAGGCCTGACGCCGCAGCCGCAGGCATCCCGTCGGGTTGGCGAGCGCCGAAGCGTGCAGAAGAGCGCTGAACCAGGCATTCTGAGGACCGCGGGTGCGGCCGGGGGCAGACGGAGAGCTGGTGAGATGCAGGCGTTCGACGATGACGTATCCGCCTCGAAGATGGTCGCGCTGCTCGCGACTGCCGGGGTGCTGGCCGCGATGCTGGTGGCTCTCGTTGCCGCGGCCGTCCCGGCGACGGCCCGGACAGCCGTGTTCCCGGTGCCGGTGAATCCGGGCAGCTCGCAACAGGTCATCACCGTCTCGGTGAAACCGGGGTCGACGGTGGGCACCCTGAAGACCTGGGAGAAGACGGCTACCGGCTGGGTGGCGAAGTTCCCGGGACAGACCGCGCACGTCGGCAGTGCGGGTCTGACGAAGAACGCCCACGACGACTACCCGGGCACTCCGATCGGTCAGTTCTCCCTCACCGAGTCGTTCGGTCGCCAGGCTGACCCGGGCACGGCGATGCCGTATTTCAAGACCGACAGCAACGACTGGTGGGGCGGGGACAAGGCGTCCAAGACGACCTACAACAACCACGTCCGATGCGCGCCGGGACACTGCCCGATGAAAGAGTCGCTGAGCGAACACCTCAAGGCGATCGGGGCCGTCTACGACTACTCGGTGGTGATCAACTACAACCGCTTCCCGGCGGTGGCCGGCAAGGGCGCGGCCTTCTTCCTGCACGTCACCGACGGGACCCCGACCGCCGGCTGCGTCGCAATCAGCCGCTCCGCGCTGGTCAGCGTGCTGCGCTGGTTGAACCCGGCCAAGCACCCGATCATCGCCATCAACACGCCGAAGGCCACGTCGGTCGCCTACAACCTCAACCCGATCGGGTCGGCTGTCGGCCCGATCCCGGCACCGTCCAGCGTCACCGCCAACGGGTGGGCCTGGGACCCGGACGCGCCGACCACTCCGGTCGTGGTGCACATCTTCCTGGACGGCAAGAGCGTCAAGCAGGCGACCGCGAACCTGTCCAGCAGCGCGGTAGCCGCGGCATATCCGCAGGCGGGGAGCCGGCACGGGTACTCGGTATCGGTGCCGATCAGTTGGGGTGTGGCCCATCAGCTCTGCGTGTACGCCGACAACCTGGGTCCGCCCGGCGCGATGACCAAGCTGAGTTGTGCCACCGTCGCCACACAAGGTGACTGGTTCCTGCGGCCGGTGGCCAGCCCCGGGACGACGTGGCGCAAGGCCTGGTTCGGGACCAGCCCGGTAGCCACCGCCACCCAGGTGCTTGCCTGCGACATGGACGGCACCGGTGTCGATCAACCGGCCACCTTCCTGGGCGGCAAGTTCTACTACCGCACGTCGGCCGGAACCACGAAGTACGCGCGGTACGGCACCACCGGCGACCTTGCCGTGTGCGGCGACTGGAACGGCGACGGCAAGGACTCCCTCGCCGTCTTCCGGCCGAGCAACGGCACGTTCTATCTGATGACGTCGATAACGCACCCGACCGTCTTCACCAAAGTCCGGTACGGAACGGCCGGCGATCAACCCATCGCCGGTGACTGGAACGGCACCGGGCGCGACTACATCGGGGTCTTCCGACCGGCGACGCACATCGCCTATCTCGGACTGCCGAGCGTGTCGAAGCACGTCTCGGTGAGTTGGGCCAGCACGCCCGGGACCCGCCTGCTGGCCGGCGACTGGAACGGCGACGGCATCGCCACGCTGGGTGCATGGCGGGCTGGAACTTGGACGTTGACCGACCAAGCGCTCGGCTCGGCCGGCGCTCGTACCTTCACGTTCAGCGTCGCCGCCGTGCGCCCGGTGACCGGCCGGTTCGGCAGCTCCCGCACCGCGGATGCGATCGGGGTCGTTCGCTGAACCCGTCGTAGGGGAGAATGACCACTGTGACGGTGCCTGCAATCCCCGACGTGCTGGCCGCCCGGTACGCATCGCCGGCGATGGCGAGGCTGTGGTCGCCGCAGCACAAGATCGTGCTCGAGCGGCAATTGTGGATCGCGGTGTTGCAGGCTCAGCAGGCGCTCGGCGTCGAGGTGCCGGCCGAAGCGCTGAGCGACTACGAGGCGGTCGCTGCCCAGGGGGAGGCCGGCGTCGATCTCGACTCCATCGCCGCGCGGGAACGGGTCACCCGCCACGACGTGAAGGCACGCATCGAGGAATTCGCTGCGCTGGCCGGGCACGAGCACATCCACAAAGGCATGACCAGCCGCGATCTCACGGAGAACGTGGAGCAGCAGCAGATCCGCGTTGGGCTCGGTATAGCGCGGACGAAGGTGCTCGCCGTGCTGGCCCGGTTGGGCCGTCGTGCCACCGAGTACGAGTCGCTGGTGGTGGTCGGCCGTTCGCACAACGTCCCGGCCCAGGCCACCACCTTGGGCAAGCGCTTCGCGACGATCGCCGACGAGCTGCTCGTTGCCTTGGCCCGGCTCGACGACCTGATGAGCCGCTACCCATTGCGTGGCATCAAAGGTCCGGTCGGCACCGCACAGGACATGCTCGACCTGCTCGGCGGGGACGAGGCCGCGCTTGCCGAGCTGGAGCGCCGGATCGCTTCCGGCCTGGGCTTTCCCGAGGTGCTGACCAGCGTCGGGCAGGTCTATCCGCGATCGCTGGACTTCGACGTCCTCACCTGCCTCGTGCAGGTGGCGGCCGCGCCGGCCAACCTCGCCACCTCGATCCGGTTGATGGCCGGCGCCGAGCTCGTCACCGAAGGCTTCCGACCAGGCCAAGTTGGCTCGTCGGCCATGCCGCACAAGATGAACACCCGGTCGGCGGAACGGATCAACGGCCTGGCCGTCGTGCTGCGCGGCTACGCCTCGATGGTGGCGGAGCTGACCGGCACGCAGTGGAACGAGGGCGACGTGTCTTGCTCGGTGGTGCGCCGGGTGGCGCTGCCCGACGCGTTCTTCGCGCTGGACGGTCTGCTGGAGACGACGTTGACCGTTCTTGACGACTTCGGTGCGTTCCCCGCGGTCATCGAGCGGGAACTCGATCGCTACCTGCCGTTCCTGGCGACGACCAAGGTGTTGATGGGCGCGGTGCGCGCCGGCGTCGGGCGGGAGACGGCGCATGAGGTGATCAAGGAGCACGCGGTGGCGGTGGCGCTGGCGATGCGCGAGAAGGGCACGGAAGACAACGACCTGCTCGACCGGTTGGCCGCCGACCCGCGGCTGGGGCTTTCCGCCGCGGACGTCGAGGCGCTGGTCGCTGCGCCGTTGTCGTTCACCGGCGTCGCTCGCGCGCAGGTCGCGGCGGTGGTGGCGAAGATCGAGAAGCTGCTCGCCGACGAACCCGACGCCGCCGGCTACGTCCCGGGCCAGATCCTGTGACTGAGATCAGCAGCGAGGCCGATCCCATGGGTGACGGGTTGACCCACCTGCACAGCGGCAAGGTGCGCGACCTCTATCGCACCGCCGACGGTGCCCTGCTCATGGTGGCCAGCGACCGCATCTCGGCGTTCGACCACGTACTGGACACGCCGATCCCGGACAAGGGCCGGGTGCTCACCGCAATGAGTTACTGGTGGTTCGAGCAGCTGTCTGACGTGGTGCCCAACCATCTGCGCAGCATCGACGATCCGGTCATCCCAGCGCAGTGGCGCGGCCGGGCGATGGTGTGCGAGCCGTTGACGATGATCCCGATCGAGGCAGTGGCCCGCGGGTACCTCACCGGCTCCGGGCTGCTCGACTACACCGCCACCGGCGCCGTATGCGGAGTGCCGTTGCCGGCCGGGCTGGTCGACGGCGACCGGCTGCCAGAACCGATCTTCACCCCGGCATCGAAAGCCGCGCTCGGCGAGCATGACGAAAACGTCTCCTACGACGCGGTGGTCGACGCCGCCGGTCCGCAGATCGCTGCGCAACTGCGCCAGCTCACCCTCGAGGTATATGTCGGTGCTGCGGCCATCGCGGCGGAGCGCGGCATCCTGCTGGCCGACACGAAGTTCGAGTTCGGCCTGGACATCTCGGGCCGGCTCGTGCTCGGCGACGAAGTGCTCACCCCGGACTCGTCCCGCTTCTGGCCGGCAGACCTGTGGCAGCCGGGGCGCGCCCAGCCATCGTTCGACAAGCAATACGTACGCGACTGGCTCACGTCGCCGGCGTCAGGCTGGGACCGCGCCTCCGCTGCAGCGCCGCCGGCATTGCCCGACGAGGTCGTCGCCGCCACCCGCTCGCGCTACATCGAGGCCTACGAGCGACTCACCGGCCTCCGGTTCGCCGACTGGCTGCGTTGATCACCGAAATTCGGTTGTCCTGCACGGGCGGTCTCGGACAGAGTCCTCGGAATGCCTTCGCCCATTTCCTTCGCCCACAAACCCACGCTGATCGGTGACAAGGTCGAACTGCGTCCGCTCGGACCCGAGCACGTCGACGCATTCATGGCTTCCCTGGCCGAGCCGGAGTCGCGGCGGTTGACCGGTACCCATGAGACATTCACGCGGGAGCGGGTCGAACGTTGGCATGCCACCCGCGCGGAGCAGCCCGACCGCATCGACTTCGCCGTCATCGAACGATCCAGCGGCGAGTTCATCGGAGACCTGGCCGTCTCGGGATTGAACCCGGACAACCGATCCTGCGGGTTTCGCATCTCGCTCGTCGAGGCGGCCGTTGGCCGCGGCCTCGGAACCGAAGCGATCCGGCTGATGCTCGACTACGTCTTCGGCCTCGGCATTCACCGCATCGACCTCGAGGTGTACGACTTCAATCCCCGCGCCCGGCATGTCTACGAGAAGGTCGGCTTCATCTACGAGGGCACCCAGCGCGATGCCTTGCTCTGGGAGGGCGAGTGGGTCGACGCGCACACCATGGCCATCCTGGAGACCGACCCGCGGTACTGAACGGATCGTGAAGCCGCCGACGGTGAACTGATCAGAGTCTGCGGGCGGTGACATAGCGGTCGCGGCCGGTCAGATCCTGATGCGTGGCGGAGGTGTCGAACGCCGCGGTTGCAGCTATCCGCTTCCGTACCGCGGCTCCTTGGGTTACGTCGTGCTCCATCACCAGCAGGCCGCCTGCGCGCAGTAACCGCGCGGCCGCGGCGATGACATCGGCCGGCACTGCCAGGCCGTCCGGGCCACCACCGAAGAGAGCCAGCTGCGGGTCGTGCTCACGCACTTCCGGCTGGGCGATCTCGCCGGCCGGCACGTACGGCGGGTTGGCCACCAGCACGTCGACGGTGCCGTCGAGTTCGACCAACAGGGCCGGATCGGCCACATCACCCTGGCGCACGTCGATGTCGGCGCCGAGCGTTGCGGCATTGCGGCGGGCCAGGTCGACCGCGGCGGCAGACAGATCGACGGCGATGACCTGAGCTCCGGACACCTCGGTGGCGACGCTCAGTGCGATCACGCCGGTGCCGGTGCACAGATCCACCACGAGGGGCCGAGTCTTGCCGCTCTCGGCCTCCGCGATCGCTGCGCCAGCGACCAGCTCGGTCTCCGGCCGCGGGATGAAGACCCCTGGCTCGACCGCCACCTCCAAGTAGCGGAAGGCGGCCGTCCCGGTCAGCAGTTGAAGGGGGATGTGCGCGGCGCGCTCCCCGACGAGGCGGAAGTAACGCGCCTCGAAGTCATCGGCCAACTCGGTGACGGTGAGCACCGGGCGCACGCCGGCCACGTGCTCGGCCAGTCGCAGCGCGTTCACCTCGGGCGAGTCGATCTCGGCAGCACGCAGCAACGTTGTCGCCTTGGCCACCGCCGCACGCAACCGCGCCCGCCCATCCGCGATGATCACGCGAAATCTGCTGCTATGGCAGCACTTTCCGCGTGATCATCACGCACGGTGCACGGTGAAGTCCTCGATCACCGGGTTCGCCAACAGCGTGTCGGCCAGCTTCTCGAGCACCGCATCGTCGACGGACTCCTCGACGTCGAGCTCGAAGTGTTTGCCGGCGCGCAATGAGCGCACTCCGGTGATCCCGAGCCGGTCCAGCGCGCCGAGGATCGCCTGCCCCTGCGGGTCCAGGATCTCCGGCTTGAGCACCACGTCGACGACCACCCGGGCCACAGCCACCTCCACAGAACGGATGTGCCGGAGCCTACCCACGACCCGGTGTGCTGCTGCGAGCCTGCGGAGCAGGCGCAATGTCAGCGCGCCGACCGTAGGTCCAGGCGCGTGCGGCTGCGACGCCTGCGGAGCAGGCGCAATGTCAGCGCGCCGACCGTAGGTCCAGGCGCGTGCGGCTGCGACGCCTGCGGAGCAGGCGCAATGTTATAGAAAGCCGAGTTCGGTGCGGTCGCTGCCGAGCACCCGGGCCGGGTCAGCGTCCAGCACCTTGTGCAGCAGTTCGCCGTACACGGTCCGGAAGTCCGTCGAGCTCTTCAAGTCACCGTCGTCGAGGTCGGTCAGGGACGGCTGCTCGCCGTAGAACCCGCCGCGCACCGGGCGGCCCGCGACGAAGACCGGCCCGGCGGTGCCGTGGTCGGTGCCCTGCGATGCATTGGCAGCGACCCGTCGCCCGAACTCGGTGTAGACGAGCAGCACCACACCGGCGCCGCGCGGATCCTTGGCCATGTCAGCGAGGAAGTTGGACGCGGCGACGTCGAGCTGACCGAGCTGCGCGGCCTGGGTGCCCTTCTCGTCGGCGTGCGTGTCGAAGCCGCCCAGGCTCACCGAATACACCTGGGTCGGCACGCCGGCCTTGATGCAGCGGGAGACCACGTCCAATTGCGCGGCAAGCCCACCCTGGCCGCCTGCCGAGGCTCCTGCCGACCCTGCGTCGTTGTCGTCATCAGTCGTGCCCGAGGAGTTCAGCGTCGCGGTGACCTTGGTGGCCACCGTCCGCTCCGCCCGGTAGGACTCGCAGACCATCGCCGCTGCGGCGCGATCGGTCGAGTCCGCCTTGCCCAGCGAGGAGAACGCGGCAGCGACTTCCTTGGGCACGGTCCGGTCCAGCCCCACCTGCAACGACGCCGCGGTGGCCTTCAGCCCGACACACAGCGGCGGCAGCGTGTTGCCGACGTCGACGGCACGCAGTGGGTCGTCGCCGCTGGCGTCCAGCCACCGCCCGATCCAGCCGGTGTTGATCGGCTCATCCGGCGACGCGGTCTGCCAGATATCCATCGACCGGAAATGGCTGTGATCCGGCTTCGGGTAGCCCACGCCCCGCACCACGGCGAGCTGCTTGTTCTTCCACAGCGAGGCGAAGCCCTTCATCGACGGGTTGAGCCCCAGCGAGTCGTCGAGCTTCAGTACCTCCGACGGTGAGTACGCCAGATCCGGGCGGGCACTGTGATACGCCGAGTCGGCGTACGGGATGACGGTGCCCAGCCCGTCGTTGCCGCCGTACAGCGTGACGATCACGAGCGTCTTCGCGTCCGTGGGCCGTGGGTTGGCCTGAGCCTGCTCGTGCAGCTGCCGCCAGGTGACGGCGCTGGCACCGGCGGCCAGTGCGGCGCCGCCGGTGACGCCGGAGGCGACGAGGAAGCGGCGCCGGGTCAAGGTGTCCATGGGATGGCCAGCTCCTTCAGGTGGTCAGGTACTCAGGGGTGTTCAAGGCAACGGTGAGCAGACGCACCGGGTCGGCCGCGGCGTCCTTCAATGCGGTGGCGGAGCGGGTCGACCAGGTGCCCACCCCGATGAGATGGCCGGCCATCTCCACTCGGGTGGTTACCGATCCGGACTTGACGGTGCTCAGGTCGCCCACCTTGGCCAGCATGGTGGCGGTCTTCATCCGCAGGTCAGCCGCCGACGTCGACAGCCAGGCCTGGCCGGCCGGCCAGCCGCTCACGTTGGGCGGGTCCATCGGCAGCTGGCCGAGTTGCCGCAGCGCGCCGGCAAGTTTCGTCACCGTCTTGTCGTCGTCAAGGGGCACCTTCAGTGAACGCAACGCACCGACCAGCCACTCGACCGGCATCGACACCAGGGTGCCGGCAGAGGAGTCCATCTCCGGCCTGGTCAGCATCGTCTGCAGCAGGGCGGAGACGTTGCGCTTGGCGCCGTATGCCGACACCATCGCGTCGAGTGCCGGCTTGGGTGGCGGCGTGCTGGCCACCAGCCGGTTCCAGAACCGGGTGGCGACGAACGCGGCGGACGCCGGCCGGGCCAGCACCGCGTCGCAGAATGCCACGTAGTCGAGATTGCCGGTCACACCCAGCACGGTCTTCGACCCGGTGTCGTGCAGCTTGTCGACCAGCGTGGCCTTGCCGGTCTTGCGATCCACCCGCCAACCCGTCAACGCCCGGGCTGCCTCGCGCACGTCTGTCTCGGTGTACCCGTCCCCGTGACCGAGGGTGAACAGCTCCATGAACTCGCGGGACAGGTTCTCGTTCGGTGCCTTGGCGGTGTTCTTCTCGCCGTCCAGCCAGAGCAGCAGCGCCGGGTCGGTCAGCATCGCCAGCGCCAGGTCGCGGAAGTCGCCGCGGCCCTTGCTGCGCAGCGTCTCGTTCTGCTGCACCATCAGCTGCGCCTGACGGACCTTGTTGAACGCGGTGGCGAAGTGGTCGTGCCACAGGAAGGTCAGCTTCTCGCCGAAGGGCTCTTCCACGGCGACCATCCGCCGCAACCACCACGCGATGGCTGTCTGCAACTGGTCGCGACGAGCCTTGTTCCCCTTCTGCCGATCCTCTTTGCTGGCCCCCTTGGCAACCGGAGGCACGAAGGGCAGCACGGGTGCCGGGGTGCGCTTCGCCCCGGGATCGGCGCTGGGTGTCGCGGCGAGCATGGCGGCGACGGTTTGGCTGGCCGGCCGCTTCGCAGCGGCGTCGACAGCGGTGCCGGTAGCGCCGAAGCCGGTGCGGCGGAGCAGACGCGCCGTGGTGTCCCAACTCATGACTGGGAGCTTGCGCGGCGATTGTTCGAGGAAGGTCAAGGCAAGA
The DNA here is from genome assembly GCA_963703085.1 of uncultured Actinomycetota bacterium. Taxonomy (GTDB): domain Bacteria; phylum Actinomycetota; class Actinomycetes; order Mycobacteriales; family Jatrophihabitantaceae; genus DATAEG01. The sequence continues at coordinate 2,153,021 of OY969789.1, forward strand.
CGAATGCTCCGTCAGCGATGCGGGGCGGAGCCAGTAGGCTGGCTGACGTGGCGGCGCGCGTCGGGGTGGTGACCTTCCCGGGCAGTTTGGACGACCGCGACGCAGCACGGGCGATCCGAGTGGCTGGTGGCGACGCCGTCGCGCTGTGGCACGCTGACCCGTCGTTGCATGACGTGTCCGCGGTGGTGCTGCCCGGCGGGTTCTCCTACGGCGACTACCTTCGCTGCGGCGCGATCGCTCGGTTCTCTCCGGTGATGGATTCGCTGATCGAGGCCGCTCGCGACGGTCTGCCGGTGCTCGGCATCTGCAACGGGTTCCAGGTGCTGTGCGAGTCGCACCTGCTGCCCGGCGCACTGATTCGCAACGATCACCGCAAGTTCGTCTGCCGCGACCAGCGATTGCGGATCGAGAGCACGGCGACCGTGTGGACCGCCGACTACGAGGCCGGTACCGAGGTCGTGATCCCGCTGAAGAACGGCGAAGGCGGGTACGTCGCGGACCGGCGCACCTTGGACGAACTCGAAGCCGAAGGGCGGGTCGTTGCCCGCTACCTCGGCGGCAACCCGAACGGTTCGCAGCGGGAGATCGCCGGAATCAGTAACGAGAGCGGCACCGTTGTCGGGTTGATGCCGCATCCGGAGCACGCGGTCGAGTCGCTCACCGGACCGAGCACCGACGGCCTGGCGTTCTTCACCTCCGTGCTGCGCCGGCTCGGTGTCACCGCCTGATGCAGATCGACACCGTTGCCCAGGCCGAGACCACACCGGACCGGGCGCAGCCGTTCAGCGAGCTCGGCCTGAAGGACGACGAGTACGCCCGGGTCCGGGAGATCCTCGGTCGCCGGCCGACGAGTTCCGAACTGGCCATGTACTCGGTGATGTGGTCCGAGCATTGCTCCTACAAATCCTCCAAGGTGCACCTCAAGCAGTTCGGCGAGAAGGCCCCGAAGACGGCTACCTTGCTGGTCGGGATGGGCGAGAACGCCGGCGTCGTCGACATCGGTGACGGGTGGGCGGCGACGTTCAAGATCGAGTCGCACAATCACCCCAGCTATGTCGAGCCGCACCAGGGCGCAGCCACCGGCGTCGGCGGCATCGTGCGCGACATCCTCACGATGGGTGCACGCCCGGTCGCGGTGATGGACGCATTGCGCTTCGGCCCGGCCGACGCTGCGGATACCGCCCGCGTACTGCCTGGCGTGGTGGCCGGCATCGGCGGGTACGGCAACTGCCTGGGCCTGCCCAACATCGGCGGGGAGCTGGCCTTCGACGAGTCCTACCTCGGCAACCCGTTGGTGAACGCGCTGTGCGTGGGGGTGCTCAAGGTCGAGGACATCAAGTTGGCCAAGGCGGAAGGGCCGGGCAGCAAAGTCGTGCTGTTCGGCGCGCGCACCGGCGGCGACGGGATCGGTGGCGCGTCGGTGTTGGCCTCGGCGACATTCGAGACCCACTCGCAGCGCAAGCGTCCGTCGGTCCAGGTGGGCGACCCGTTCGCCGAGAAGGTGCTGATCGAGTGCTGCCTGGAGATCTTCGCGGCAGACCTGGTCACCGGCATCCAGGATCTCGGCGCGGCCGGCCTGTCCTGCGCGACCACTGAGCTGGCCGCTGCCGGCACCGGCGGAATGGACGTCGACCTCGATCTGGCACCGCTGCGCGACCCGACGCTGACGCCCGAAGAGATCCTGATGAGCGAGTCGCAGGAACGCATGATGGCGGTCGTCACCGAGGCCAACCTCGAAGCGTTCCTCGCCGTCTGCGCCAAGTGGGACGTCACCGCCACGGTGATCGGCACGGTGACCGAGACCGGACGCCTGGTCATGCGCTGGCACGGCGAGCAGATCGTCGACGTGCCACCACGCTCCCTCGCGCATGAGGGACCGGTCTACCAGCGACCCCTCGGTCGGCCGGCCGACCAGGACCTGCTCGGCGCGGACGACGCCACCGCGCTGGCACGCCCGACGACCCCCGACGAGCTGCAGCGCGATCTGCTGGCCCTGGTCGGCAGCCCGGAGCTCGCCGACAAGTCCTGGGTGACCGACCAGTACGACCGGTACGTGCTCGGCAACACCGTGCTGGCCCAACCCGAAAACGCCGGCATGATCCGGGTGAGCGACGAGTCCGACCTTGGCCTGGCCCTGAGCACCGACGGCAACGGCCGCTATGCCCGGCTCGATCCGTACGCCGGTGCGCAGCTCGCGTTGGCCGAGGCGTACCGCAATGTCGCCGCCACCGGCGCCCGCCCGCTGGCGGTGACCAACTGCCTGAACTTCGGCTCGCCGGAAGACCCCGGCGTGATGTGGCAGTTCGCCGAAGCGGTCCGCGGCCTGGCCGACGGTGCGCTGCAGTTGGGTATTCCGGTGACCGGCGGCAACGTCAGCTTCTACAACCAGACCGGCGCCGAGCCCATCCTGCCCACGCCGGTGATCGGGGTGCTCGGCGTCATCGACGACGTCGGCCGCCGGACCCGCTCCCGGTTCGGCACCGATGGCTCGGTGATCTACCTCCTCGGCGAGACTCGCGCCGAATTCGGCGGATCGAGCTGGGCACACGTCGTGCACGGTCATCTCGGCGGGCAGCCGCCAGCCGTCGACCTCGCCCGTGAGCAACTGCTCGCGGACATTCTGGTGAACGCGTCCCGCGACGGGCTGCTCGATTCGGCTCACGACGTGTCCGACGGTGGCGTTGCGCAGGCGCTCGTCGAGTGCTGCCTGCAAGGTGACGCCGGCGCCCGCGTCGTCATCCCGGACGGCCTGGAGCCGGCAGTGTTCCTGTTCTCGGAGTCTGCCGGGCGTGCGATCGTGAGCGTGCCGCGCAGCGAGGAGATCCGGTTCACCGACATGTGCACGGCGCGGGGTTTACCGCACGAACGGATCGGGGTAGTTGACCGGCAGGCAGACGAACTGCAGGTGCAGGACTGCCTATCTGTGTCTTTGCGGCTGCTCGGCGAGCTCAGCCGCAGGTGCCTGCCCGCGTTGTTCGGATAAGGAAATCCCCCGTACTCTCGTCGCGACGCATGACCACCGGGGGCATAGCGTGATCACGTCTGCGTAGGAAAGAGGGAGCGCTGTGACTCAGCCGCCGAATCAGAACGATCCGTGGAGCTGGCAGCCGGACGAGCCTGCCAAGCCGGACGCCGAACCGGCGACGCCGGAGCCGACGCCGCCGAGTGCATCAACTCCGCCCGCCGAGGACAAGCCGGCCGAGGACAAGCCGGCCGAGGACAAGCCAGCCGAGACACCGAGCCAGCCCCCGTGGTCCAACCCGACCGCCGAGCCGCAGGACTCGTCGTCGGACGCCTTCGGTCAGACCACCGTGCTGGGCTCGAGCGCAGCGCCGACGCCGCCGGCTACCCCCTCGACGCCCTCGTACGGGCAGAGCCCGTCGACCCCGTCTTATGGCCAGCCGCCGGCACCGCCGTCCGCACCTTCCTACGGCCAGCCGCCGGCCAGCCCACCCACTTCGCCGTACGGCTCGACGCCGTCCTACGGCTCCACGCCGTCGGCCGGCCAACCGTCGGCCACGCCGCCCACCCCCTCGTACGGGCAGACCTCGGCCACACCGACCTACGGGCCGCCCAGCCCGTCGACACCGACCACATCGTCGTACGGCGCGCCGCCGTCTTACGGCCAGACGCCGCCCACCCCGTCGTACGGCTCGACACCGTCCTACGGCTCGACACCGTCCTACGGACAAACGCCCCCGACCTACGGCCAGACACCCTCCTACGGCGGATACGGCACACCGGCCGCGGGTGGCGGCGCGGGCGGCTACGGCGGCGGCATGCCGCCCGGCGGATACGGCCAGCCGCCGAAGAACAACCGCAACAAGATCCTCGGCATCGTGGTTGCCGTTGTGGTGATCGCGGCGCTGGCCGTGGGCGGGTTCGTCCTCTTCGGCGGCAAGAAGAAGGACGACGCGGGCAAGAAGAGCTCCAGCAGCTCGCAGTCCTCGAGCAGCCAGAGCTCGAGTTCCTCGTCGAGTTCGGACTCCAGCAGCTCCAGCAGCAGCTCCGGCGAGGCCACCGCGGACCAGAAAACCGCCGAGCGGACAGCCGAAGCGTTCTATCACGCGATCGGCGGGGAGGATAACGCCACCTTCTGCAAGTACGTCGACCCGACGGATCTGGCCAAGTTGCTGAAGGCCAAGAACATCCCGAGCTGCGCGCGTGTTGCGTTCAACTTCACCTCGACGGAAAAGGCGGAGATGAAGCAGTTCGCCGCGGATCCCGCAAACGTCGAGGTGACCGGCACGGAGGCGACGATCACTGAGTACACGCCCACGTCAGCGCTGTCCTTCCTCGGGAAGGTGCTGCTGCGCCAGTCCTCCTCGGTGTGGAAGGTTCGCATCTACACCGACTGATCTCGTGGCGCATCCGACGCGCGGCAGCGGCCGGGCCCGTCCCTCCGGGGACCGGGTCCGGCCGTTGCTCATGCAAGGCCGTGCGATCGCCGACTGGCTCGCCGGCCTGACCGATGAACAGCTCGGGCAACGCAGTGGTATGCCCGGCTCGGACGTGCGGATGGTGGCCGGTCGCCTGCTGCTCGACCTGTCACGGTTGCCGGCGGTGCTGCAGCGTCCGGCGCAAAATCCGCCACTGTCGAATGCGGAGTTCGTCCGCGCGTCCCGCCCGGACGGGCAGCTGCCGGACGGAGCAACGCACGAGGTTGTGACCGACCGCTCGGTCGGCGAACTGGCCACCAGACTCCGAGTCGAACTCGACCGTCTCGAGTTTGATCTCGAAAGCCCGCCGTACCCGGAGGTGGAGACGCCGCGCGGGCCGGTGCGGCTCACCGACCTGCTCGCCACCCAAGTGATCGAGCTCGTCGGGTGCGCCGACGATCTGTCGAGATCTCTGCCCGAACGCGCCGCGGTGCCCCTCGATCGAACGGGGTTGGCGATCGCCACCCGCGAACTGACGTCGATCCTGGCCGCTCAGGTGCCCGGCCGGACGGTCGAGGTGCGGGTACCGCCGTTCGCCGCGGTCCAGGCGATCGCCGGGCCGCGGCATACCCGGGGTACGCCGCCGAATGTGGTGGAGACCGACCCGATCACCTGGCTACGGCTGGCAACCGGTCGAGTGCAGTGGGACGACGAGGTGCGCGCCGGGCGGGTCCGGGCCAGCGGCCAGCGCTCCGATCTCGCCGGGTACCTGCCCCTGTGGGGATGACGGAGAGCTTGCGGCGGTGCGCATCGCGAGGCGCGCAGGTGCGCGGTGCGCCGCCGGTTAGACTGACGGTGTGGCCCGTGCCGATGGCAAGCTGAACCACGACCTCCTCCCCGGCGAGAAAGCCCCCCAGGACGCCTGCGGAGTCTTCGGTGTCTGGGCTCCGGGCGAAGAGGTCTCCAAACTCACCTTCTTCGGGCTGTACGCGCTGCAGCACCGCGGGCAGGAAGCTGCCGGAATCGCAGTCAGTGACGGCGCGTCGGTCGTCGTCTACAAGGATCTCGGACTGGTGTCGCAGGTCTTCGACGAGGCGACGCTGGCCAGCCTGCGCGGGCACATCGCGGTCGGACACACCCGGTACTCCACCACCGGATCCACCACCTGGGAGAACGCCCAACCCAGCTTCCGGACGACCCGGGCCGGAACCGGGTTGGCGCTGGGCCACAACGGCAACCTGGTCAACGCCGGGGAGCTGGCCGTGGCGGCGCGGAAGATAGAAGGCGCCGGTGCCGGGTTGGGGTCTACCACCGACTCCGACCTGATCACCGCGCTGCTGGCAGCGCAGCCGGACCTCTCCGTCGAGCAAGCGGCGATGGAAATCCTGCCGACGTTGCGCGGCGCGTTTTGCCTGGTCTTCATGGATGAGCAGACGCTGTACGCGGCGCGTGACCCGCAAGGCGTGCACCCCCTGGTGCTGGGCCGGCTCGGCTCCGGGTGGGTCGTGACCAGCGAGACCGCTGCGCTGGACATCGTCGGTGCCTCGATGGTCCGTGAGATCGAACCCGGCGAGCTGATCGCTATCGACGAGGACGGCCTGCGTTCGGCACATTTCGCTCCGGCACAGCCGAAGGGCTGCCTGTTCGAGTACGTCTACCTGGCCCGGCCGGACACCACGATCTCCGGTCGCAACGTGCAGGCCACCCGCATCGAGGTGGGCCGGCGGCTGGCCCGCGAACACCCGGCCGAGGCAGACCTGGTCATCCCGGTGCCCGAGTCCGGCACCCCTGCGGCGATCGGCTTCGCCGAGGAATCCGGGATCCCGTACGGCCTCGGCCTGGTCAAGAACGCCTACGTCGGGCGCACCTTCATCCAGCCCTCGCAAACCATCCGGCAGCTCGGTATCCGGCTGAAGCTGAACCCGTTGCGTGACGTGATCCGGGGCAAGCGCCTGGTGGTCGTGGACGATTCGATCGTCCGCGGCAACACCCAACGTGCGCTGGTGCGGATGCTGCGCGAGGCCGGCGCGCTGGAGGTGCATGTGCGCATCTCGTCGCCGCCGGTGAAGTGGCCGTGCTTCTACGGTCTGGACTTCGGCACCAAGGTCGAATTGATCGCCAATGGCCTCGATGTCGACGGCATTCGCAGCTCGATCGGCGCCGATTCGCTCGGCTACGTGTCGCTCGCCGGGATCATCGCGGCCAGCGAACAGCCCGCCTCGCGGTTGTGCTCCGCCTGCTACGACGGCAACTACCCGATTCCGCTCCCCGACGTGATCGGCAAGCACATGCTCGAAGGCATCGAGCGCAGCGTCGTGGCCAGTACGGCGGCCGCCACCGAGGCGGAACGCTCGGAGGACTCCGTCGCCGACGCGCTGACCCACCCGTGAGCACCGGCGGTGGGACGCCGTCATCGTCCTACGCCGGCGCCGGAGTAGACATCGAGGCCGGCGAGCGCGCCGTCGAATTGATGAAGGCATCGGTCAAGCGGACCGGCCGGCCCGAGGTGTTGGGCGGCCTGGGCGGCTTTGCCGGGCTGTTCCGGCTCGACCTCGGCAAGTACCCGAACCCGGTGTTGGCCACGTCGACCGATGGCGTCGGAACCAAGATCGCTGTGGCTCGGGCCGCCGGCCGCCACGACACCATCGGAATCGACCTGGTCGCCATGGTGATGGACGATCTGATCGTGGTCGGCGCCGAGCCGCTATTTATGACCGACTACATCGCCACCGGCAAGGTCGTCCCCGAACACATCGCCCAGATCGTCAGCGGAATCAGCGAGGGATGCGTGCAGGCCGGCTGTGCGCTGGTGGGCGGCGAAACCGCTGAGCATCCCGGTCTGATGGCCGCGGACGAGTACGACGTCTCCGGCGCCGGCGTGGGCGTCGTCGACGCCGATGCGGTGCTCGGTGCCGACCGGGTGGTGGCCGGCGATGTGCTCGTCGGGATGGCGTCCTCCGGCCTGCACTCCAACGGGTACTCACTGGTGCGGCACGTGCTGTTCGAGCGGGCCGGTCTGGACTTGAGTGCCACGCCGGAGGAAATCGGCGGCCGGATGCTGGTGGACGAGCTGCTCGAGCCCACCCGGATCTACTCGCTGGCCTGCCTGCAGCTGGCCGCCGCCATGGAGGTGCACGCGTTCTCGCACATCACCGGAGGTGGGCTGGCCGGGAACCTGGTCCGGGTGATCCCACCGGGTCTCTGCGCCACGGTGGATCGCTCGACCTGGCGCCCACCGCCCATCTTCGATCTCATCGATCGGCTCGGGCAGGTCAGCGAAGCGCAGTCCGAGCTGACCTTCAACCGGGGCATCGGCATGGTGGCCGTGGTCGCTTCCGGCGCGGTCGACAGCGCGGTGCGGATGCTGGCCGATCACCAGATCCCGGCGGTCGTCATCGGCGAGGTGCGCGCAACGGACGGGGCAGGCGAAGATGAGGGATCCGTGCAAATGGTGGGGGCGCACCCCCGGTAGCGCGACCGTCAGCGACGTCGCGAGGCCCAACTCTCGTCGTCCCGCTCGTCGTATTCTTCGGCTCGCCCAGACCCTGAGGTCGACCGCAGTTCGCGCTGCAGCGCGTCCAGGTCGGTCTCCTGTGGCTTGTACTTCAGATCGCGGGCCACTTTCGTCTGCTTGGCCTTCGCACGGCCGCGCCCCATGGCTCGACCCCCTCATCGCTGGCGTCATAAACCCGCCGGAGCCGCGGCATCGCGAGGCGGGAACCTTGGTCAAATGGTTGCTGGCCCAGCGTACCTCCCCGGTACGGCGAGCCGCATCCGGTCCAGCTCGCTACCCTGGAGATTGCTCGATTCGCCAAAGATATCCCATGCAAGTTCTCCACGGGCGTGCGGATTGTCGGCATACTGGTGCCGCGGGCAGCAAGCGCCGGAAGTTCGGCGAACAACCAAATGGAGGGGGCGCCAGCAATGGCACAAGTTAGAGAGAGGCCCGAACCAGAGCCGCTCTTAACACCGTCTGAGGTCGCGGAGTTGTTCCGAGTAGACCCCAAAACGGTGACGCGGTGGGCGAAGGCGGGCAAGCTGGCGTCAATCCGGACTCTCGGCGGCCATCGCCGGTACCGCGAGTCCGAAGTTCGATCCCTGCTTGCGGGTAACACCACCGAGACCCTCGAGGACTGAATTCGACAGTCCGCAACGGGGCCTCATTACTTCCGGAGCGCTTGGGCAAGCGCGAGTCACGTGGGGGCGTGACACCCGGTGAAGACGATGCGCCCCGGGTTGTGCAGGCGTTAGATTGCGTGCACAACCCGGGGTGCACTTGTATCTGCACCACCTGCGCCGTGCGGTATCCGTGGAGGTAGTCCATGCCGTCCATCGCCGTGTCGTCGTATGCCAGTGGGACATCGCAGACGCCACTGCTCGGCGACACCATCGGTGCGAACCTGGCGCGCACCATCGAGCGCCATGCCGATCGTGAGGCGATCGTGGAGTGCGCCACCGGGCGGCGACTGACCTACCGGCAGTTCGGCGACTTGGTCGATGACCTCGCCCGTGGCCTGCTCGGCTCCGGCATCGCCCAAGGCGATCGCGTCGGCATCTGGGCGCCCAACCTGCTCGAGTGGAGCCTGGTGCAGTACGCGACGGCCCAGATCGGCGCGATTCTCGTCACCATCAATCCGGCCTACCGTTCGCATGAGCTGTCCTTCGTGCTCAACCAGTCCGGCATCCGGCTACTCGTCTCGGCAACGAAGCACAAGACCACTGACTACCAGGCTCTGGTCGAGCAGGTGCGCGGCGAGTGCCCCGCGCTGGAGCAGGTGGTCTTCATCGGCGACCCGTCGTGGGACGCCTTGATCGAAGCCGGGGCGGACGTCTCACCCGACGCGCTGGCCGAGCGCTGCGCCGCGTTGCAGTCCGACGACCCGATCAACATCCAGTACACGTCGGGGACCACCGGCTTCCCCAAGGGCGCCACCCTGACGCACCACAACATCCTCAACAACGGGTATTTCGTCGGCGAGATCTGCGGCTACACCGAGCAGGACCGGATCTGCGTGCCAGTGCCGTTCTATCACTGTTTCGGCATGGTGATGGGCAATCTCGCCGCCACCAGCCATGGAGCGTGCGTCGTCATCCCGGCGCCCAGCTTCGATCCGGCCGCGACCCTACGGGCCTGCGCCGAGGAAGAATGCACCAGCCTCTACGGGGTGCCGACGATGTTCATCGCCGAACTCGCCGACGCGTCGTTCGGATCGGCGGACCTCAGTTCGCTGCGCACCGGCATCATGGCCGGCTCGCCGTGCCCGGCCGAAGTGATGAAGCGGGTGCTGTCGGAGATGCACATGGCGGAGGTGACGATCTGCTACGGCATGACCGAGACCAGCCCGGTGTCCACCCAGACCCGTGTCGAGGACACCGTCGAGCAGCGCGTCTCCACCGTCGGGCGGGTGCACCCGCACCTGGAGGTGAAGGTGGTCGACCCGGCGACCGATCGGGTGGTCCCGCGCGGAGAGACCGGCGAGCTGTGCACCCGCGGCTATTCGGTGATGCGCGGCTACTGGGACGAGCCGGAGAAGACCGCCGAGGTGCTCGACCGAGCCGGCTGGATGCATACCGGTGACCTCGCGCAGATGGATCCGGACGGCTATGTGGCGATCGTCGGTCGCAGCAAGGACATGGTGATCCGCGGCGGCGAGAACATCTACCCGCGCGAAGTGGAGGAATTCCTCTATCGGCACCCCGACGTCGAGGATGTTCAGGTTGTGGGAGTGCCGGATGCGAAGTACGGCGAGGAACTGCTCGCCGCCGTGCGGTTGCGCGCCGGCGCGGCGACGACCCGGGAGGAGCTGCAGGCGTACTGCCGGGAGCGGCTCGCGCATTTCAAGGTGCCGCGATACGTGCAGTTCGTCGCGGAGTACCCGATGACCATCACCGGCAAGATCCAGAAGTACAAAATCCGGGAGCGGGCGGTCGCCGAACTCGGTCTGACCGGCGACGGTTCTGCATCTGGGTGACCATGGTGCGATAGGTGGATGGACCACACTTCCACTGGACCGACAGCAGCAGCGATCGAGTCTCTCGGACTGATCCCCGTCCCGCGGCAGGTGACCCTCGGAACCGGACCCGCCTTCCGATTGACTGAGTCGACCACGCTTACCGCGGAGCCCGGCGCTGAAGACGCTGCCGCTGTGCTGCGCGAATCGTTCACCGGGGCGACCGGATATCAGTTCCCGACTGCCGGGGACGGAGCGATCCGGCTTCGAGTGAGCCCGACGCTGCCCGCCGGGAGCTACCGATGCGAGGTCGGCGCCGACCGGATCATGCTGACGGCGGGCAGCGGCAGCGGGCTTGTTGCGGCGGTGCAGACCCTCCAGCAGCTGCTGCCGCCGGAGATCTACTCGGCGACCCCGTCGCCGGGTGTGCCCTGGTCGATCCCGCAGGTGCTCGTCGAGGACGCGCCGGCCTTTGCCTGGCGCGGCGCTTTGCTGGACGTAGCGCGCTGGTTCCGGCCACTGCCTGAGCTGCTCCGCTTCGTCGACCTGCTCGCGATGCACAAGTGCAACGTGCTGCACCTGCATCTGACCGACGACCAAGGCTGGCGGATGCCGAGTGAGCGCTACCCCTTGCTCACCGAGGTCGGCGGTTGGCGCGAACAGACCCGGGTCGGGCACGAGAACGCCTCGACCGCGTTCGACGGCACGCGGCACGGTGGTTGCTACACCGCGGCGGAGCTGCGCAAGTTGGTACGGTACGCGCAGCTGCGCGGGGTGACGGTGCTGCCGGAGATCGACCTGCCGGGACACACCCAGTCAGCGATCGCCGCGTACCCGTGGCTCGGCAACCGCCCGGACCTGTCCCTGCCGGTGATGCAGAACTGGGGAATCAGCGAGAACGTCCTCAACCTCGACGACGCCACCCTGCAATTCTGCCGAGATGTCCTCGACGAGGTGATGGACGTCTTTCCGTCGCGGCTCGTGCACATCGGCGGGGACGAGTGCCCGAAGGTGCAGTGGTGCAGTTCCTTCGATGCACAGCGGCGGATGCACGAGCTCGGCCTCACCGACGAGAACCAGCTGCAGAGCTGGTTCACCGCGCAGCTCAGCGAGCACGTCCGCTCGCGTGGGCGGAACATCATCGGCTGGGACGAGATCGTCGAAGGCGGACTGGTCGAGGGCGCAACGGTGATGTCCTGGCGAGGCGAAGCCGGTGGGATAGCCGCGGCACGGGCCGGGCACGACGTGGTGATGACCCCGGAGAACCGGACCTACTTCGATCACTATCAGCACGACCCTGACCGCGAGCCGTTGGCCATCGGCGGCCTCACGACGCTGGACTCCGTCTACGCCTACCGGCCGGTCCCGGCAGAGTTGGCGGACGTGTCCGAACGGGTGCTCGGAACGCAGGGTCAGCTGTGGGGGGAGTACCTGCCCACGTCCGCGGACGTGGACCGGATGGCGTTCCCGCGAATGTGTGCGCTGGCGGAGGTGGCCTGGGGCACTGCGGCCGACTTCGGCGGATTCACCCGGCGGCTGGCTGGGCGACACCTGGGCCGATTGCAGGCGATGGGGGTAGCCGTCGGCGACTAGTCCGGCCGCTGCCCGGGACGGGAAATTGTTTGTATGACGCATGCATTTAGATGTATGGTTCACGCAACGAACAATCGATGGGGGAGATGTGATGACAGCGGTCTCTGCGAAGTCGCGCTCCACCGCCACGAAGGAACGCATCGACAGTGTGCCGGCTCGCCTGGCCGCGCTGACCCATTCCTTGGCTCGGTTCCGGCAACAGGTGCAGCAGGCCACCCGCGGGAACCTGGAATGGACCTACGACGCGATCCTCTTGCACGTCGTCGCCTCCGGACCGATGCGCAGCAGTGCCCTGGCCGACCTGGTGCAGTCCGACCCGTCCACCGTCAGCCGGCAGGTCGCCGCCTTGGTGCGCGACGGGCTGGTGGAACGGCATGCCGACCCGGATGACGGGCGGGCGAGCCTGCTCACCGTCACCGACCTCGGCCTGGCCCGGCACGCTCGGCACGTGGAGCAACGCGACCGGCATTACCGCGAGATGCTCGCCGGCTGGTCGGCCGCCGATCGGGAACGGTTCGCTCGTTACCTCGATCGGTTCACGACAGATTTCGAGGCGTACAAGGAAACCATCCTCACCGACATCTCGCAGGCGTACGCGAGGTCCACGGTGAGCAAGGAAGGACAGGAATGACCAGCACCACCGCCGACACCGCTTCGCCCAACGGGCGAGCCGGAACACCGTCTCCCGCACCGACAGGGGAGTACACCCATCGGCAGATCATGACCATTCTGGTCGGGCTGCTGATGGGCATGTTCCTGGCGGCGCTCGACCAGACCGTCGTGTCCACGGCGATCCGCACCATCGGCGACGACCTGCACGGCTTGTCGGTGCAGGCCTGGGTCACCACCGCGTTCCTGATCACGTCCACGATCGCCACGCCGCTCTACGGCAAGCTGTCCGACATCTACGGCCGTAAGCCGTTCTTCATGCTCGCAATAACCGTGTTCGTCGCCGGGTCCGCGTTGTGTGGCCTGTCCAGCTCCATGTACATGCTCGCCGCGTTCCGCGCCTTGCAGGGCATCGGTGCCGGCGGCCTGTTCTCACTGGCCCTGGCGATCATCGGCGACATCATCCCGCCACGGGAGCGAGCCAAGTACCAGGGCTACTTCATGGCGGTGTTCGGCACGTCGAGCGTGCTCGGCCCGCTGATCGGTGGCTTCTTCTCGGGTACACCGTCCATCCTCGGCATCAGCGGCTGGCGCTGGATCTTCTACATCAACGTGCCGCTGGGTATCGCAGCGCTCGTGGTCGTCTCGCGCTCGCTGCATCTGGCTCACGTCCGCCGCCAGCCGGTGATCGACTGGCTCGGTTCGATCGCTCTGGTGGTCGGTTTGGTGCCGCTGCTGATCATCGCCGAGCAGGGTCGCGAGTGGGGATGGGGCTCGGCGCGGGCGTTCGTGTGTTACGTGGTCGGCGCGGCCGGCCTGGTCGGGTTCTGCTGGGATCAGGTGAAGATGGGTGACAACGCGCTGATCCCGTTCCGGCTGTTCCGTAGTGGGCCGTTCGCCGTGGGTAGTGCGCTGTCCTTCGTCCTCGGCATCGGGATGTTCGGCGGCATCATGACCATCCCGCTCTACCTGCAGCTGGTGAAGGGCGCCTCCCCCACCCAATCCGGCCTGCTGATGCTTCCGCTGGTCTTCGGCATCATGTCCGCCTCGATGGTGTCCGGACAGCTGACCTCCCGAACCGGCAGATATCGGCACTTCCCGATCATCGGCACCTTCTTGATGACGGTGGCAGCCGTGTTGTTCCACCTCGTCTCGGCGGACTCGCACCTGGTCACCGTGGACATCTACATGTTCCTGTTCGGTTTCGGCCTCGGCCTGTGCATGCAGACGGTCGTCCTGGCCATGCAGAACTCGGTGCCGGCCAAGGACATGGGTGTCGCCACATCGTCGGCGACATTCTTCCGCCAGGTGGGTGGCACGCTGGGCACCGCAGTCTTCCTCTCCGTGTTGTTCAGCAGCTTGGGCAGCAAGGTGAAGTCCGGCTATCAGGCCGCGTTCGCCGGGAAGAACCCGGACTTCACGAAGGCGTTGAACAACCCGACGGTCATGGCCGATCCGCACAACGCGCAGTTCGTGGCTGGGCTCAAGGGCAGCGGGAGCGGCAGTATCAGCATCAACGACACGTCCTTCCTGCACGGACTGAACTCCGCACTGGCACACCCGTTCCGCGAGGCCTTCGCGTCGTCGATGTCGCTGGTGTTCCTGCTCGCCGCCGGAATCCTCGTGGTCGGCTTCGCGCTGTCCTGGATGCTCAAGGAGGTTCCGCTGCGGACCATCTCGGCTGCTCAGCAAGCCGCTCGGGACGCCGCGGCGGTGCAGGCCGGCGAACCTGCTGTTGCGGACTAGGCCCGCGGCGGATGCGTCGAGCGTCTCGGCTGCCAGAACTCTGCCGTATCCTCATCCGTCGTGACCGATGTGAGTCAGGCCAGGGACGTCACCCCCTCGGCCGAAGTCGCAGCCCTGGTGGAACAACACCATCTGCGACTGGCCGGGGCGCGCCCTCCGCTCGCCGACTACACCCGTGAGCTCTGGGGCCGGCGGTATTTCATCTTCGCCTTCTCCACTGCCAACAACGCGGTCGGATACTCGCGCAGCTTCCTAGGGCAAGCCTGGCAGCTGCTCACCCCGCTGCTGAATGCCGGTGTCTACTACCTGATCTTCGGTGTGTTGTTGCACACCAAGCGCGGTGTGCACAACTACACCGCATTCCTGGTCATCGGCATCTTCGTGTTCACCTACACCCAGACCAGCATGCTGGGTGGGGCCCGGGCGATCAGCGCCAACCTCGGGCTTACCCGGGTACTGCAGTTCCCCCGTGCCGTGTTGCCGGTGTCCTCGACCATGATCGCCCTGCAGCGGCTGCTCTCATCGCTGGTGATCATGCTGCCGATCGTTCTGATCACCGGAGAGCCGTTGAGCTTCCGGTGGCTACTGCTCATCCCCGCGATCGTGCTGCAGTCGATGTTCTGCCTGGGGCTGGCCTTCATCATCGCCCGCATCGGGGCGAAGGTCCCGGACACGTCGCAGGTGCTTCCCTTCCTGCTGCGCACCTGGCTGTACGTATCCGGTGTGTTCTACAGCGTGACGACGTTCACCAAGGGCCATGCCCATTGGGTGAAGGTCGTCCTGGATCTGAACCCGGGCGCGGTCTATGTCGAGATCGTGCGCGGCGCCCTGCTCCGCGGTGAGGTGCAGGCCCGGTACGAGTGGCCGCTCGCCGTGGGCTGGGCCGTGGTCGTGCTCGTCCTGGGATATGTGTACTTCTGGCACGCCGAGGAGCAGTACGGGCGTGTCTGAGCCGAATAGGGACGCCGAACCGACGGTCATCGTCGACAACGTCCATCTCGTCTACCGGGTCGCCGGACGCCATGCGAAGGCCGGCGCGCCGGCGGTGGTCAAACGGTTGCTGCAACGAAGTCCCCCACCGGGAATGCGCGAGATCCATGCGGTGCGCGGCGTCAGCCTCACCGCGCGGCGCGGTGAGGCAATCGGCCTTATCGGCCCGAACGGATCGGGCAAGTCGACGCTACTGCGGGCCATCGCCGGGTTGATGCCGCCGGAGTCGGGGTCGATCTACACCCAGGGCCAACCGTCCCTGCTCGGAGTCGCCGCGGCGTTGATGAACGACATGACCGGGGAGCGCAACGTGGTGCTCGGCTGCCTGGCCATGGGCATGACCCCCGACGAGGTCAAGGCGCACTACGACGCGATCTGCGAGTTCGCCGGCATCGGTGATTTCATCTCACTGCCGATGAACACCTACTCCTCCGGTATGGCTGCGCGACTGCGGTTCGCCATTGCGGCGACCAAATCGCACGAGGTGCTGCTCATCGATGAGGCATTGGCCACCGGCGATGCGGAGTTCCGGCGGCGCAGCGAAGCACGTATCCGGGAGCTGCGCGAAGCCGCCGGGACGGTCTTCCTGGTCAGTCATGGGTTGGGCGTGGTCCGCGAGACCTGCGAGCGCGCCATCTGGCTGGAGAAGGGCGAGATCATGGCTGACGGTGAGTCGCGGGCCGTCGTCGACGCCTACGAGGCGCGGCATGATCCACAGACGTTGCAGGCGCGGCTGTCCGCAGCGCAAGCCGGCGGCAAGCTCTGGTCCGTGCTGGACGAGCCGTCCGACGTCTGAGCCGCACCAGCTCAGTTCGACCGTTGATCAGGCCGGTTCGGCCATCCGCTCTACGACCGCGCCGTGCCGGGTCATCCGCAGCTGCCACGGCAATTGCACGGATGGCGCCGCGCCGGGCGGCGCAAGCCGGAACCAGACCCGCCAGGTGCCGCCTTCCTGAAGCGCGGGTAGGGCCACCGTGGCCAGCGCCCCGCCGGCGTGTTGCCGTAACTGGCCGTCGGCGGCCACCAGTCCAGGAGCCGTCTCAGCCAATGGCTCGAGCAACACCGTCACCGCGGGCAGCGTGGCGCCCGGCGGCGCCAGCAACGCGACGTCGATCTGCAGGCGTCGACGACCAACGGTCTCGACCGCGGAACTTGCGGCGACCTGTTGGCCCATCGACCGGGCCCACTGGTCGATGTCGAGGGCCAGCGCCGGGTTGGGCCGGGTCCAGTAGGTCGTGACCACGGTGCCCTCGGGCAACACGATCAGCGGTGTTGGCGGACGTTTCTCCCGGCCGGCCAGCGCCGGCCGCAAGGAAGCGCCGAGACTCCATCCGGCGAAGCGGAGCCGGAGCCGCAAGTCCCACAAGCCGGCGGTGAGCGGACGTCCACCCATCGCCGTGCGCGGATCGATGCTGACCGTGCCGGCAACGCGCACCACGCCGCCGTCGTCGACGCGCACCCGCAGGCCGTCGACCGTGCCGAATGATGCCGAGTTGGCGCGCGAGACGATCGCCAACTCGACGTCGGACTCGGCGACCGCGTCGTTGAGATTGCGCTCGGCGGCCGGGACGGTCGGGGCCAACTCTTGCGGCACCGCCCACCCCGCCTCGGACGGCACGCAGCGCATCGGCTCGTCGCCCCAAAAGAGCGAAGCGTCAACGTCGAGTAGCAGGCGGCCGTCCTTCCACCGCGGCCCGGTCGCCACTGCACGCAACGTCACGCGTCGGAACTCCTCGGCCAGCTTCACCAGACCCGGCACGTCGTCGTCGCGCAGCAGTCGGCCCTGCAGCCGAGTTGCTGTCCCGGACGCCGCGTGCGCCTCCGGGCTGATCCGGGCGGCAACGATCCGGCGTACCTGGGCGACGATTTCCCGGCGGTACGCATCCGCGTAGCCGATCATCGCCGGCCCGCTCACCCGGCCGAGCAACTCGACCCGGTAGAACCGACGGTGCAGGCGATCGCGCAGCTCCCCGGGCGGGATGTCGCCGTCGATCACGTCGAGGACCTGCTCCAATGCGGCGTAGTACTCCGCCGGCACCATCGCTACATCCCCGGCGTTGCGACCGGAGCCCAGCCGGCGCAGGTAGAAGTAGCAAGCCAGATCGGCCAGCACTGCGACGGATTTCGCCTTCACATAGGCGCGCATGACGTACAGCTGGTCCTCGAGATGGGTGGGACCTTCGGGGTAGCGGATCTGGTGTTGCTCAAGGAACGCACGGCGGAACATCTTGTGCGGCGTGAGCGTCTCCACCAGCGGGAAGTCCGCGAGCGTACGACCGGTGACGGTGTGCCGGAACACGGCGTGGTTGACGCCGCGGAAGTCGCTGGACAGCTTGCCGATGACGACGTCGGCAGCTGACCGGGTGCCGAGGTCGTACAACGCTCGCAGCGCGTCGGGATCGAGAACGTCGTCGTTGTCCACGTACTGGATGTACTCCCCGCGCGCCGCGGCGGCTCCCACGTTGCGCGGCTTGCCCGGCCATCCCGAGTTCGGGATGTGCAGCACCTGGATCCGCTCGCCGTATCGTGCGGCGAGCTCATCGAGGCGACCGGCCGTACCGTCGGTGGAGCCGTCGTCGACGAGCACCAGCTCGTAGTCCTCGGCGGCCATGGTCTGACCGAGCAGGCTGTCCAGACAGCGTTGCAGATTCGGCCCCGGATTCCACACCGGCACCACGACGCTGACCTTCATCGAGTGCCTCGTCTTCTCTCGGTCCCGCGCCACTAGAGTCTCCCGGGTGGGAAGCATAGGTGAGGCGGCCCAGCGCCTCCCCGACTCGGTTTCGGCGATCCGCGCACTGCCTCCCAGCGAGCAGGAAGGTTGCTCTGCGCGAGCTGCTCGGAACCGGGGTCCACGACCCGGTCATGCACGCCACTGGCGCCGGCGACGAGCTGCCGAAACAGGAGCTGAAGGACCTCGCCGCTGCCGTCCGGGCCGAGATACCGGCCGGTGCGGAGGACGGCCTCGAACCCAGGGCTCGGGTGTTCGTGAAATTGCTGCGCGCCGATGCGCTGGTACCGGCTTGGACGCTCGCCGCGGACAACGGGTCGGGCACGGTGCAGCAGAAGGTGGACTTCTCGACTTCCTCCGGTGCAGCGCGGACCAGCACGCAGTTGCCGCTGTTCACGCTCGTCGATGCCGGTCGCGGTTACGCGTGGCTGCCCGGCTTCCGCGATCCGCGCTGGGCCGTGGCGGACAGTGTGTTCGACGTTTCGGCAGACATCGTGGTGCGCAGCCAGTTGGACGAGATCCGGCTCGTCGACGGCCGGCTGTTGCTGTCCGGATGGGCGTACCTGACCCTGCTTGCGACGTCGCCGGAGGAAAGCGTGGCGGTAGCGCTCGACGGTCCGGGCGGGGCACGAGTGGTGGTGCCGGCCGCGCGATTGCGGCGGCCGGACCTGGTCAAGGGCACCGGCGCGGACCTCACTCGGCTGGCCTGGGCCGGATGGTCAGCAGGGGTAAACCTGCGCGAGCTGATCTCGGCGAGCGGTGACTGGCGCGCGAGCGTGGTTGTGGCGCATGGCGAGTTGGCCCGCACCGGCGAGCTCGGCGGGCAACGCGGCCCGCTCGCCCAGGATCGGCTGCTGCATGTACCGCACGAAATGGGTGGGCATGTGGTGCGGGTGGTCCCCGGGAACGACGCGCTGGTCCTTCGTATCCAGGGACTCGGCACCGTGGCCCGGGTGGTTCCGCAGCGGCTGCGCAGCGCTGCGCGCCACGTGGTGCGCTGAAAGTTCCGGCCACTGAGGATTCGGGGCGGATCAGGCCTGCCGGTATGTTGTCCCCGACCCGACAACAGTGTGAGGACCCATGAATCGGCATGACTTCCTGAGCGGCGTGCACGCTTCCTACAAGCCGCGCAGCTATTTGGAGATCGGTATCAACGACGGGCGTGGCCTGCATCGGTCCCGCACTCGCACCATCGGGGTCGACCCGGCGTTCAAGATTACGGCTGAGTTCGAGTGCGACCTGCAGATGGTCAGGGCAACCAGCGACGACTTCTTCGCCAGGCCGAATGCCATTGCGCACTTCCCCGAAGGTGTCATCGATATGGCCTTCATCGACGGCCTGCACATCTTCGAGTTCGCCCTTCGGGACTTCATGAACACCGAGAAGCTCTCCGCACCGTCGAGCGTCATCGTCTTCGACGACATGCTCCCGCGGACCGTGGCCGAGGCGGCCCGGAACCGGCACACGATGGAATGGACCGGCGATGTGTTCCGGGTGATTTCGGTCCTCGAGCGCTATCGGCCGGATCTTGTGATCATCCCGCTGGACACCGAACCGACCGGGCTACTACTGGTTCTCGGTGCCGACCCGACGAACACCGTTTTGCACGACAACTACGACGCAATCCTCGCCGAGTACGTGACCGAAGATCCGCAGGAGGTGCCGCACAACATCCTGCACCGCACCGACGCCGCCGACCCCGAAGTATTCTGGCCTCACCTGCATGGGCGGACCTGGTGGCCAGCCGAGAAGCAGGCGACCGGCCTGCGCCGTCGACAGTTGGCCGAACTTCGAGGTACGCTAGCTACGTCTCCAATCCGCCGGTTCGGCGCGCCATGGCCTCCGATGAAAGCTGCGGCCAAGGCGGCCGGGACGCCTGCCGCCCGGCCCCCGCAGACGCTGGTGCGCCGAATCCGGCGCGCGATCAAGCAGCGCCTCTGATGCGTTGGCCGCCCGCACGGCCGTACGTCGGCACCGGACCTCCGCGATGGGCGTACGGCGGCATAACGGATATCCGTGGCGGAGCCGTGCAAGTCAGCGTGGTCGTCCCGGTGTTCAATCCGGGCAGCTACATCGAGGACTTGATTTCCTCACTGGCTCGGCAAACGCTGCCGCAGAGCCAGTTCGAGGTGATCTTCGTCGACGACGGATCCACCGACGACACTCCGCGCCGGCTCGACGAACTGGCTACCGAGCGCGACAACGTCATCGTGCTGCATGAGCCCAACAGCGGTTGGCCAGGTCGACCCCGCAATCTCGGCATTGATCGAGCGAGCGGGAAGTACGTGTTCTTCGTCGACCACGACGACTGGCTCGGCGCGGAGGCGCTGGAGCGGATGACGGCATTCGGCGACGAGAACGGATCGGACATCGTCGTCGGCAGGCAGGCCGGCCACCGTCGCGGTGTCGCGAAGCACCTCTTCGCGAAGACGCTCCCTGTCGCGACGATCGACACCGCACCGTTGATGGACTCGCTCACCCCGCACATGATGTTCCGTAAGGCATTTCTCGACGCGCACGGCCTGCGCTTTCCCGAAGGTCGGCGCCGGCTCGAAGACCACGTATTCGTGACAGAGGCGTATTTCCTCGCCTCGCGAATCTCGATCTTGGCCGACTACCACTGCTACTTCCACGTGCGCCGTGGCGACGACGGCAACGCCGCCTACCAGCGGATCAATCCCGCGGGTTACTACGGCAACGTCCGCGAGGTGGTGGACGTCGTACTGGCGCACACCCGCCCGGGGCAGCTTCGCGATCGGGTCCTCAGCCGTAGTGTGCGCGGCGAACTGCTCGGCCGACTCGATGGGCGGCGTTTCCTCGACGAAGACACCGACTACCGCCGGGAGTTGTTCGACGAGTCGCGGGCGGTGTTACTCGATCTGCCGGAGAGTGTCGACCGGCTGCTACCGCCGGCACAACGGGTGCGGGCGGGACTCCTGCGTGCGGGGCGCCTCGACGATCTCTCCGCCTACGTGGAGCACGACCTCGGGATCGGCGTCGCTCTGCGCTTGGATGACCTTCAGTGGGCCGATGGCGAGTTGATCATGCAGGTATCCGGATCGCTGGTGAACCGCCAGGACGGGCTGCCCTGGTGCTATCGACGTGATGGTCAGGACCTGCTCCTGAGCAGCCCCGCCGGCACGCGCCCGCCACTGGACCGGGAGACAGTCGACTGCACAGCAGCGATACCGGCGTCGCAATTGCAGATCGCGGTGCGCCGCCGGGAGGACAGCGAGGAATGGATTCTTCCCGCCGTGGCGACCTTCGAGGTGCGCGCCGAGGACGGTCGGGCATGGGTTGACTACCGGGTCACCTCCCGGTTGAACCCGCTGACGGCGGGCGGTGGGCGCCCGCTGACGTCCGGGATTTGGGACGTGTACGGGCGGATCACCCAAACCGGGTGGCTGAGAGAGGCGAGACTCGGGGCGAACCGGTCCGAACAGGCGACCTCCGGGGCGCGGGCGGCGCTACTCGGCGAGCAGATCATGATGGCGTACTGGACCGATCCGCATGGCAATCTGAGCCTGCAGGTCCGAGCGAACCCCAACCGGCTGATAGCTCAACTGCGATCCGACCCGCAGCGGTTCGACGTACACCGTGATAGTGATCGCAGGACTATCGTTGACGTCTCCGTCCCTCTGGTCACCCAGCCGGGGACCGTGGTCGGAGCCACGCTCCG
This sequence comes from uncultured Actinomycetota bacterium, assembly GCA_963703085.1. Classification (GTDB taxonomy): domain Bacteria; phylum Actinomycetota; class Actinomycetes; order Mycobacteriales; family Jatrophihabitantaceae; genus DATAEG01. The sequence continues at coordinate 2,174,699 of OY969789.1, forward strand.
GCTGCAGTCGGCAGCACCTGCGCGGCGGATCGACCTCGTCGCACTGGGCATTCATCGAGATGCGCAGGAGGTCGCCATCCGCGTCGCGGTTCCGAAGCTGTCGAGAGGCGAGTGGCAGGTATTGCTGTCTATGGACGTTCTGGACTGGGGACAGTTTCGGCCGGTCGGCTCGATTGTGGTGTCGCGTCGCGGTCGAGGGGCAGTCGTGGTCAGGCCCGCCACGTCTGCCGAGCACGGCGCATGCCGGCCCGGATGCGGGCGGTCGTACCGCTGCCTGCGGCGTGAAGCCAGGCGGAGGTTTCGTCGGGGTCGGACCGGCCGCTCGCCGTCGTAGGCATCGGTTGCTGGCCAGCTTCGGCCGCTGATCAGTGGTTGCTGTCGCAGGCCCGGCCGGCGTTGTTCACCTGATAGACCTTGAGTCCGCCGTCGGTGTGTACCAGACCGACATTCGGGCTGATCGCCAGTCGGGACGGGCTGTAGCTGCGCTTGCCCGCCGACGGCACGTACGCCCGACCCACGACCACGTACGCGATCTTGAACTTCCGCACCAGGCAGCCCGACGGTTCGGCGTCCCGGCCGTTCACCAGCCAGGTCCAGGCCTGCACGCGCTCCTCCTGGTTCGTCTGGGGAGCTCCCTTTGGTGACCGGCGTGATGCCGAAGAGCAAGGGCACGCCGTCGTTGACGTAGGACCACGTCATGAACTCCAGGTGCCGGTCGTAAGCGACGACATCACCTTTGGGGGTGTGCTGCTTCAGCCATCTGGACACCGCCGGATACGCGGGACCGACAGGTGCGTCGCGAGCCAGATCCTTTTGCAGCTTCTCCCGGGTACTGACCGCGGATGTGAGCGCAACGAAGCTCACCGCAAGGATCACCGCCGTAACCGCTGCTGCCAGCGGCCGGGGGCGCACGCGCCAGCTGCGCCGCGCCACCGCGGTGAACAGGACTTGCAGGCTGAGGCCGATGGCGCAGGCGCCGGCCACAGCGAGCACCCCGAGAATGGGACCGATCATGACGCGCTCGCGCTCCCGGATCCCATACCACAGGCTTGCGATGTACTTCGCTGTCCCGTTGTCGGTCGTAGAGGTCCACATGCTGATGGCGAACCAGATGACCCACGCCGCAACCCACGGCCGGGCCCAGCGAAGGGCGCGGAATGCAAAGGACAACGGGGATGCGAGCAGGCAGACAATGGTCAGCATCACGCCGCACCGCACCACGCCAGACTGGTGATGGACAAGGCCGTCCGGGCCTGGATACCCGAGCAGCACGTAACGCTGGAAGTCCAGGACCCAGTATTGGAACGCGTCACCCACATGTCCGATGAACGCAGGCGGATGTGCCGTGCGCTCCCCTCCGGCGCCGGTCAACGCGGTCCCGAACGGCGCTAGGGCGGCGATTACGCCGATCACCATCCCGCCGAGGCCCAGTAGGACCGTCCGCCAGACGATGGAACGTGGTTTCGCCAGCGCAAAGGCAAGCACCAGGCTTATCGCAAAGAGCATGTCATAGGTGTGCATCATCACCAGGCCGCCGACCCCCAGCCCGGCCAGCAGGCCCAACCGGATCGGATACCTGCCGCGCAGCGCCAACGTGGCCAGTACCGTCACCGCGATCGCCATTGCCGGGCCGAACGACTCGGTCGGACGCCCGGTGAGCAAAGCTGCCCATTCCGGACCGAGGAACACCGTCGCCACGGCGGCGCACGCCGCAACGACCGGACGCCCGCCCAGCAGCCGCACCGCAGCGAAGACCGCGGCCACCAGTGCCAGCGGCCCGACCACCGTCGACCAGGCCAACATGGCGGTGCTGATGTGACCGCCGGACAACACCGCGCCCTGTGCCCAGTTGACGTTCGTCGCCAAAGGGTAGAAGTCGCACGACACCGCCGGAGCAGTCGACCCGGTGGTGCACGCGGCATGGATCGCCGTGCTGCCCGCCTCGAGGATGTTGCGGGAGAGGACGCCGTGGTTCATCGCGTCCCAACCGGGGGGATCGGCGAGTGAACCGAGCAGGTGCTCACCGAACCCGACGGCGATCACCGCCGGCACGCTGAAGGCAAGAAGGTCAGGCAGACGTGGGTGTCGGCTGAAGTTGCGCAACCGCTCCCGCCAGCCCGGCCGCGGCGGCGCGTCATCGGATGACTGCACCTGCCCGGTCGCACCGTGGTGGGGGTGATAGGCGCCCATTGTCCCGTCGCCTTGCCCGGTGGCTGCGTGGGCACCGACGTGCGTGCGGGAGGCGACCTGCGATCGGTCAGCCCCGGCAACGCCCTTGCGGCGTTCGACGAGCCGGGTCACCGCGACGGCGGCGAGCGCCACCAGGATCTCGAGGACCAGCACGCCCTGCGCGCTGTTGAGCGTGCCCGCGCCGGACAGCCACGCCATGGCCACCGAGGTCAGGCCGAGGCTGAGAACCGGTGCTGCCGCCCACACTGCCCACCGCTCGCGGCCGGCCGGGACAATGAAACCGAGTATCGCGCCCGGGAGCAGGCAGATCAGGATCGTGACGAAGCCCGTAAGCACGCACGTTCCTCCAGGCGACGGCGACTGCGGCGACGCGGAGTGGGTTCCGTGCCGGGCGAACGGCGACCAGAAGCCCGACGCCGACGCGCTCAGACGATAACAAGCAAAGAAAAGAAGTCGGCCCCCGACTCACCCGCCGTGCGGAGTTGGTCACGCCGGGCACGTGCATGGGGTAGCAGCACCCGACGGCGACTGTGTGTCAGCTTCCGATGCGCACCCAGGCGCTGTAGGCACTCCCAGGTGCGGACTGCCCGCAGCCCCAGAGCGTGCCCCCGGCACCGGTGACGTACAGCAGCAACGCACCGTTCGCGGCGCGCATGATGGACGGACTCCCGGTGGCGCCCGGACTTCCTGCGCCGACAGTGCGGAAGGTCGAGAAGGCGCTGGCCGGGGTGGCGGCCTGGGCGCCCTGCACCGCGCCGCCGGTGGCTGCGTAGACCACGATGGGCCCGGTGCTGGCGATCGGCTGCGCGGCCGGCGTGCGGACGTAGCTCGACGCGGTGCTGATCAGGTGCCAGGCGCCGAAGCTCGTCCCTGGGGCGGCTTGTCCGGTGGCCCAGATCCCGCTGGCTTTGGTGGCGGTGCCTCCGGCGAACACGGTCAGGGTGCCGTCGCCGGCCTGCACCACGGTGGGATCACCGCTCGCGTTGGAGGTGCCTGTTCCGATCGCGCCGAAGGCTGAGAACGTACCGCCGGCGACGGACTGACCGGAGCCTTCGATCGTGGTGCCGTGTCGGGCGTAGACGACGATCTGATGAGCGGCGGTGAGGGTCGCTGCCGGCCTTCCGGTGAACCCGCCGGTCCGGCTCAGATTGATCCACGTGCTGAAGGCGCTGCCGGGTCGCGACTGGCCGGTGCCCCAGACGTTGCCGTCCTTGCCGACCGCGTAGATGACCAGGCCGCCGTTTGCCGCGAGCAGCGGGGTCGGGTCGGAGGCGAGCACCGGGCTGGCGGATCCGATCGGTCGCCAGCCGGTGAAGGCGCCGCCGGGGTGTGACTGACCGTCACCCAGGATTTGCCCAGCCGCAGTCCGCGCATAGACGACCAGCGTCTTGTAATGCGACACCAGCGCGGCCGGCTGCCCAGCGAACAGTGGACCGGCGTTGAGCACCGACCAGCGGCCGAAGGCACCTCCGGCCCGAGTCTGGGTGCTGCCCAGCAAATTCCCGCCAGAGAGACGGTAAGCCGCAAGCACACCGCTGGAGGCCAACTGCACGGGTCCAGCAGAGAGGGCCGAGACGGGCCCCAGGGTCACGGTGGCGAGCTCGAGTCCTGGGTTGTAGTACGTCCGCAGGATGTCCTGGTATCCCTTGCCGGCCTTGGCGCAGGCCTGCGATCCGTACTGGCTCAGTTGCGACCCGTTTGCCGATGCGCCGCACTTTTCCTTCGGCCCCTGTACTCCGCAGTTCGTGGTGCCCGACTTGTACGGAAGCGAGCAGATGTAGAAGGCCTGCCTGACCTGGTGGTCGGCGCCCCGGGCGATGACGTTCCAGGTCTGCTGGACAGCGCCGTTGGTACGGGTGTTCGCCGAGTTCGCGCGGTACACCTGGAACGCGGTGTCGTCCGTGACGTCGAAGCAGTTGCTGCGGGTCTTCAGATATCCGCCGAAATGATTGACCCAGAACCACCCGTATGACTTAACCGCGACAGCGCCGGCCTTCAGTGATTCCGCCGACCAACTGCTGATCCACTCGTTGGGCAGAACGTTCTCGACGTACTGCTCGAAGGGCACGGTGGCCACATGCGGCGTGCCTGAGCTGATCAGGACCCGGATCGTCGCCGGTGGCGTGGTCTGCGACGAGAACCCGGTGCACGAGCGGTCGCCGGGGCGGGTGTCCTTGACGATCACTTCGCCCGGCACGGCCGCGGCGGCGAGTCTTGGATGGACCGCGCTCGGGCCCGACAACGTGGTGCCGGCCGGGGCGGCGGCTGCGGCGGGCGCGAGGCCCAGCATCATCACTGCACCCACAGCGAGGATGCCGATGCGGCGCATACCGCTGATCAGTCCGTGTGGTGCGACAGGCCGCCGGAAGGCGCCGCAGTGCCCGCTCGGTTGAGCTGGCGCAGGCCGGAGAGCGCAGCGCCACCCGCGGACAGGACGTCGGCGAGGATGAAGACGGCCCGGGAAACCACCGCGATGCCGAGTGCTTCACCCGTCGACATGACCGGAGCCAGCGCAGCGACGATCAACGCTTCCCGCACGCCGGCGCCGGACGGTACGACGACCAACAACACGCCGGCCGCCATCGCCAGCGCGAACCCACCGATGCAGCGGGTCACCCCGTCGATGCCTGGCGCGCCGAGTGCATTGGCAAGCAGCCACAGGTGCAAGCCGAAGAAAACCCAGGTGGCGCCGAGCCATGCTGATGCGGACAACACGCCACGCCAGGTCAGCGGTTTCGGCAACGAGCCCTTGCGCATCAGGCGCAGCACGAGGTTGACCAGCCGGGTGAGCACCGGTGGGAAGGACGCGACCACGGCGAAAGGCAGGACAATCAGCAGGACCCATACTTCGCCGCGGTCCGCGGAGGCGAGCAGCGGCACGCCGAGCATCCCCACACACAGGGCGGTGGACAGCGACAGCCCGACCCAGGCCAGCGAGGTCGTGAAGGCTCGCCCGCGCGGTACGCCGGCGCGCTTGCCCAGTTCCATCTGCAGCACGATCGACCAGACACTGCCGGGCAGGTACTTGCCGAGCTGACCGACGAAGAAGATGCGTCCGGCGGCGAATGGCGAGAGCCGGTGACCCTCGTCGGCGAGCAGGGCGCGCCAGGCCATCAGGCTGGTGACGGTGCCGGCCATAGCGGCGAGGAACGAGAGAACGACGCTCGGCCAGGCCAGCGTGGTCAGCGCCGAGCGCACCCCGTTCCACTGGGAGACGACCGCGTATCCGATCGCCGCCAGTACGAGCAGGACCACGACCGGCCGGGCGAAGGGCAGCAGGCGAGAGATCACGCCTCGTTTGGCGGGAGTTGCAGCATCGCGGGAGGCGATGCTGTTCACCGACACTGGCGAGTCTCCAAAGCGTTAGGGGTTTTTCCGGCGCACCCGGTCGCCACGTCCGGGCCTGAGGTTAACAGCCGAGGGTGAATTCCCCGACTACTGAGCAGCGTCTCCTAAGGTTGATTTCCACCACTGCCAGGCCCCCGCGGTGGCCGGATCCGTCTGCGCACCGTCAGTTCGGCCGGCGACGTACTCCGCGTGCACCGCCGCTGCTGTTGCCTCGGACAATCCGGCGCGCTGCATACCGACGCGGTTGGCACCGTGAACACGGCAGGGATTGCCATAGGCGAGGGCATACGGGGGAATGTCCGCGGTGACGACTGCGCCCATCCCGATCATGGCCAGCGGGCCGACGACTCGGCGTTGGTGGACGGTCGCTCCCATCCCCAGGTTGGCCCCGCGGCCGACCCGCACGTGGCCGCCGAGCGTCACACTCGATGCCATGGTCACCGCATCGGAGATCTCCCCGTCGTGGCCCACGTACACCTTGTTCATGAGGTAGCAGTCGTCGCCGACCACGGTGGTGGCGTAGTGACCCTGATGAATGGTGGTGTATTCGCGCAGCACGTTGTGGTTGCCGATGCGCACGCCGTTGCCCACCGGCGCCGACTCGAGGTCGCCGCCGTGGTCGATGCCACGGATCTCCGCAGGTGTGCCGAGCACCACGTGGGGGCCGATCCAGTTGGCATCGCCGAGTTGCAGGGGACCGAGCAGCACCGCGTACGGACCGATGACGTTGCCCTCGCCCAGCTGCACCTCGTCCGCGACGATTGCGGTGGGGTGGATGTGGTTCATGAGGGTCTCCCGAGCACGGGTGGCGGGGTGGGCAGCGAGCGACGATAACATCGGCCGTCCTTTCCCCGCTGTCTCGGAGTTAGCGTGATTCCAGTCTCGTCAGTCGTCATTCCGCCGGAAACCGAAGAGCTCGTCGGCCAGGTTCTGCGTTCGGGCATGCTCGCCCAGGGCCCGATGGTCAAGCGGTTCGAAGACGAGTTCGCCAAGCTGGTCGGTGTCCGGCACGCCGTCGCGGTGAACAACGGGACGACTGCTCTGGTCGCGTCGTTGCAGGTGCTCGACCTCGAACCCGGCGACGAGGTGCTGACCAGTCCGTTCACCTTCGTAGCCACGTTGAACGCCATTTTGGAGGCAGGGGCGACCGCCGTGTTCGCCGACATCCGTGCGGACGACTTCTGCCTCGACCCGGCCGCGGCGAAGCAAGCCATCGGAGCGCGGACCAAGGTGCTCATGCCGGTGCACCTCTACGGCCAATGCGCCGACATGGATGCCTTTGCCCCGCTGGCGCAGGAGCACGGCCTGCATCTCGTCGAAGACGCGGCACAGGCACACGGCGCCACCATCGGCGAGCGGCGCGCCGGATCCTTCGGCCTCGGGTGCTTCTCCTTCTACGGCACGAAGAACGTGACCACCGGCGAAGGCGGGATGATCACCACCGACGACGACGAGCTTGCCGATCGACTGCGCGTGCTACGCAATCAGGGAATGCGGGAGCGCTACGTGTACGAGGTGGCCGGCCACAACTACCGGCTGACAGATCTACAGGCGGCGCTGGCCATCCCGCAGCTCGCGCGAATCGCCGAGACCACCGCGGCTCGGCAGGCGAACGCAGATCGGCTGATCGCCGGGCTCAGCGACGTCGCGGGGCTGCGGGTGCCTCGACAGTTGCCGGGGCGCAGTCACGTCTGGCACCAGTTCACGGTGCAGGTGACCGACACTGCTCCGATCGACCGGGACGAGTTCATCGCCAAGCTGGGTGAGCGCGGCGTCGGCTCGGGCATCTACTACCCCCGCTTGGTCTTCGACTACGACTGCTACCGCGGCAACCCGCAGGTCGCCGCGGCCGACGTGCCGGTCGCCGAGGCGATCACCCGCAGCGTGGTATCGCTGCCGGTCCATCCCAAGGTCAGCTCTGACGACGTGGACACGATCGTGGCCACCGTGCGTGATCTGATGAAGGCATGAGCGCAGCCGGCCGGCGGATGAGGCAGCGATGAGCAGTTCGGCGCGTGCGCGCATAGCGCTTGTCGGGGCCGGCTCGATGGGTTCCTTGCATGCCCGAGTCGTCAGTCAGTCCGATCGCGCCGAGCTCGCCTACGTCGTCGACCCGAACCGCGACGGCGGTGAGCAGGTGGCCGAGCGATTCGGTGCCACCTGGCGACCCGAGCTGGACGCCGCTGCGGATGTCGACGCTGTGATCGTCGCCGCAGCGACCGAGGCCCACCATGCACTCGGCCAGGAAGTGCTGCAGCGGCGCTTGCCATTGTTGATGGAGAAGCCGTTGGCGCACCGGCTGGATGAGGCCGAGGCGCTCATCGAGCTGTCAAGACAGCAGGATGTGCCGCTGATGTGCGGTCTGCTGGAGCGATACAACCCGGGCATCGTGACCGCACTGAGTGTGGTCGAGGAACCCCGGCATGTGACTGCCGTGCGCCATTCGCCGTATGTCGCGCGGATCCGTACCGGCGTGTCCTCGGACCTGCTCATCCACGACGTCGACATCGTGCTGCAGTTCGCCGACTCGCTGCCCTCGACGGTGCGTGGCTCCTTCGGGTACCTGCACCCCGACTCACCAGAAGGATCTGAAGACGTCGCCGACGCGATGCTCGGTTTCCCGGACGGGATGATCGCGAACGTTTCCGCGAGCCGGGTGAGCCAACGCAAGGTCCGCGCCTTCACGATCGCGGAGACGTCCCGGCTGGTAGAGGTGGACATGCTGCGCAACGCGGTGACGATCTACCGGCACGTGCTCAACGAGGCGAGCGTGGACGGGCTCAGTTACCGCCAGCAGACGATCATCGAAATCCCTGCACTGGTCTCTTCGCGCGAACCCCTTGCCGCCCAGCTCGATCGGTTCCTCGACCTCGTCAACGGCAGCGCCGAGCCGGGTGCTGAGCGAGACCGCATCCTGCCCGCCCACCAGGTGGTCGACCAGGTGCGACGCAACGCTGCGGCGGGCTGAGGCCGCCGAGTAGTGCTGTTCAGCGGCGCTCAGCGGCGCTCAGCAGCGCCGATCAACGACTCCAGCGCATCCAGGTGTTGTCCGAGGACGACGTCCATTGCGAAGTGATTGCGCACCAGCTCACGGCCCGCTGCGCCGATGTCCGCACGCGCCTGCGGATTGCGGAGCAGATCAGTGATCGCGTCGCCGAGCGCGGCAGTGTCGCCGAGCCCGACGAGAACGCAGTTCTTCCCGCTGATCAGGTCGATCCCCGGGAAGTTGTCCGGGCGTACCGCGACTACGACCGGTACTCCGGCCGCCATGCTCTCCAGTGTCGCCGTGCCCATCCCATAGCCCTGCAGGTCGTGTGCCTCCACGTCAGCGGCGGCAAGGTAGTTCGGCACGTCCGTCTTCGGCACTGCGCCCACCGGGATCACGGCGTGCTCCACGCCCAGCTCGCGGGCCCGTCGCTGGAAGAGGTCGTAATAGACCTGACCGACGACGACGACCCGGGCGCGCGGAATGTCCGCGAGCACTCGAGGCAATGCTTCGATGAGCGCGAGACGGTCGCGCAGCGGGATGACGTGGCCGAGCGAGACGATGAGAGGCGCATCGCCGAGATCGTGCCGCTCGCGCACCGTTTCGGCACTGCCGCCGGTCATCCGCGTCGGATCTACACCGACCGGGATGTACTCCAATCCCGAGTACCCACCGCGGTAGCGATCCTTGATGTACTCGTCCATCTGCACATCCATGACGACGATGCGCGGCCGGTACGAGCGCAGGACCGGAGCGACCATCAGCCTGTCCAGCCACCGAAAGACCCCGTGGTAGTGCGCTTTCGGGTTTTCCAGCCGAGTGTGTACCGAGAGCAGCGCCGGGACCCCGCGGCGTTTCGCGTACCGTGCGGTCGCCCAGGTGAGGTCGAAGAACTGGCCGTGCTGATGCATGACTTCCGGCTCGAACTCGTCCAGCACCGCCCGCAGGCGACGCGGCAGCGGCGGCCGCAGCGTGAAGGACATGTCGAAGCTCACCGACAACCGCGTCTGGGGGATCGATGCCGACGGCAGCCGGACGATCCGAAGGCGCGGTTCAGGACTCTCCTCGGCAGCCGCGTCCTTGTATGCCGCCGTGATGACGAGCACCTCATGTCCGGCGCGGGCATACCCCCGGGCAAGCGCGTCGGACAGGTGCGCGCTCCCGCCGACTCGCGGCGGGTAGAAGTTGTTCACCACGACGATGCGCATCAGGCCTCAGCAGGTGCGCTCGGCGAGTCGAATCGGACCTCTGCGCCGTCGATGGCGACGCGAGCCACCAGGCGAGCGGGGACGCCGGCGACGACCGTACGAGCTGCCACGTCTCGACTGACCACCGCGCCGGCCGCGACCACCGCCTCGTCACCGATGCTCACGCCCATGTTCACCACCGCGTTGGCGCCGATGAAGACGCGATCGCCGATGCGCGTCGGGCGTCGTTCGACTTCGGCGAAGGTGCGCCCGGAGACGCACCGTCGTACCGACGAGTGGGTGTAGATCTGCACGCCGGAGGAGACGTCACAGCCCGAGCCGATGTGCAGGCCACCGGAACCGTCGATCACGGTGAATGCGCCGATCCAGGTGCCGGGGCCGATGTCCGGGTCGCCGATGATCCAGGCGTGCCGGTTGTACGGATTCGGCGGCAGCTCACCCGGTTGATCGTCGGCCGGCCCGGCGGTCACGCCAGAGACCGCTTCACCAGATTGGTCATGCCCTCCTCGACGGAGATGGTGGGCTCGAAGCCGAGAATCTCCCGGCCCCTGGTGGTGTCCGCTGCCCGGCGCGCCACCAGCACTTCGCGCGGATTGAACTGCGGTTGCACATTTGCGCCGACGGCGTCGATGAGAATGCGGGCGAGTTCGGCGATCGAGGTGTCAATGCCGGTGCCGACATTGATCGGCAGGTTGTCCTGTTCGGCCTCCAGCGCCATCACGGTGGCGCGGGCAATGTCGTGGACATGGATGAAGTCCATGGACTGCTCGCCCTTGCCGTCGATGACCGGCGGCTGACCGCTCTGCAGCCGTGCCACGAAATGGTTGATGACCGAGGTGTAGTACGCCGTCGTTTTCTGACCCTCGCCGTAGACGTTGAAGAAGCGCAGCGCCAGCCAGGACAACCCGCTACGGCGCTGGTAGAAGCCGAGCAGATCCTCCCCGGCCCGCTTACTGATGCAGTACGGGGTCAGTGGATGCAGCGGGTCGTCCTCGTGCATCGGAATCTTCTCCGGGTCGCCGTAGACCGAGGCACTGGACGCGAACACCAGGCGCCGCACTCCGTGATCAGCAGCGGCAGCGAACACGTTGTGGTTGCCAACCATGTTGATGTCGATGCTCTCGTACGGATCGGCTTGGCTCTTGTTGATGCTCACCGCGGCGAAGTGGATGACCGACTCGCATCCCTTCATCGCCTGATGCACCGCGCCGCCGTAGCGCACATCCTGGTCGATCAGCTCGACCCGGCCGGTGGCGGTCAGCTCGGCCACCTGCTGGCGGTCACCGCGGAACATGTTGTCGAACAGGCGCACGTTGTAGCCGCGGTCGAGCAGCATCGGGATGACGTGCATGCCGATGAAGCCGGCGCCACCGGTGAAGAAGACGGTCTTCGGCTGGGTCATTGATGCTCCTTGTCGGACCGCGTCGCGCGGCGTCGGTGGCGGCTCAGGATGTGCTGGTCGCGGCTTGGCGCACCGCGGTAGCGACGGTCTGGACGTGGTCGTCGGTGAGATTTGCGTGCATCGGGATGGCCAGGTGGCGAGCGAAGATGTCCGCAGAGACGGGGCACTCCGGCTGCGGACCGTAGACCGGCTGCACGTGCGATGCGTAGGTGCCGATGTTGCACTGCACCCCGTGGTTGCGCAGGTAGGAGGCGACCTGACCTCGGTTGATTCCGGGGGCCAGAGTCAGCACATAGGACTGCCACACCGTCTGCCGATCGGTCGGCTCGGTCGGCAGTTGTACCTCAGGAAGATCAGCGAGGAGCTCGGCATATCCGGCGGCCACTCGCCGCCGCGCGGCCAACAGATCAGGTAACCGGTCCAGCTGCGCCGACACGACCGCCGCCGCGATCTCGGACATCTTGTAGTTCCAGCCGAGCTCGTCGAACACCGGGACCGGCAGGTCGGTGGAACCGGCGCGGCTGAAGGCGCTCTCGATTCCGAAGAAGTGCATCTTCCGTGCTTGTGCCAACAGGTCGTCATTGTCCGTGGTGATGGCGCCGCCCTCACCCGCCGTGATGCCCTTGCGGCCGTGGAAGGAGAAGCACGCCGCGTCGGCCAGGCTGCCGGTCGGCCGGTCCTTGTAGGTGGCCCCGGCCGAGCAGGCGGCATCCTCGAGAAGCCAGATGCCGTGCTTGTCGGTGATCGCCCGCAGCTCGTCGTAGTCCGCCGGCATGCCGAACGCATCGACGGCGATGACCCCCACCGTGCGCGGCGTCACCGCGGCTTCGACGGCGGCCGGGTCGACGGTCCAGATGTCGGCTCGGACGTCGGCGAAAACCGGCTCGGCGCCGGTGTAGCGCACCGCGTGGCCGGTCGCCGGGAAGGTGTAGTCGGCGACGATCACTTCATCACCGGGCCCGGCGCCAAGGGCTTGGACAGCCAGATGCAGAGCCGCCGTGCAGTTGTTGAGCACGATCGAGGAGGTCGTGCCGCACAGCGTGGCGAACCGCTTTTCGAAATCCTTGGCCACCGGTCCCTGACCGGCCACCCAGCCCGACTTCAACACCTCGCCGACGGCGGCGAGCTCCTCAGCACCGAAGGTCGGCTGTCCGAGCGCAATCGTCTCCTGCATCGATCTCCTCATGATTTGGCGCCATCGGCTGCTCTGCCTGGCGGCACTAGTCTAGATCCCCGTGACCCGGCCACTGCGTTACGTCGTCATCGGCGGCGGAATTGTCGGACTGGCGGTGGCCGACCGGATCGCGGTCTCCCGCCCAGGCGCCCAGCTCACCGTGGTGGACAAGGAAGACCGGTGGGCGGCGCATCAGAGTGGGCGCAACAGCGGAGTGGTGCATTCCGGCCTGTACTACAAGCCCGGCAGCGCCAAGGCCACGATGTGCCGGGCCGGTGCGGAATCGATGATCCGCTTCGCTCAGGAGAACGGCATCGCCGTCGAGCGCTGTGGAAAGTTGGTGGTCGCGACCAGCGACCAGCAACTGCCCCTGTTGCGCGCGCTCGCCGACCGGGGCCGGCAGAACGGTCTGCAGATACGGGAGCTCGATCCGGTCGGCGCGCGCGAGGTGGAACCACATGTCGCTTGCGTGGCGGCCCTGCACGTGCCCGAGACCGCGATCATCGACTACCAGGGCGTGTGCGCTGCGCTGGTCCGGCGACTGACCGATCACGGCGTGGATCTGCGGTTGCGCACCGAGGTCGTCGGTCTGACTCGTCGCCAGGGCTCGGCCACCGTGCAGACGACAACCGGCGACATCGATGCCGACGCCGTGGTGAACTGCGCAGGATTGCAGAGCGATCTCGTCGCTCGGCTCACCGGGGATCGCCCGCGGGCTCGTATCGTGCCCTTTCGCGGCGAGTACTACGAACTGCGCCCCGAGAAGCATGATCTCGTCCGGTCGCTGATCTATCCGGTACCGGATCCGCTGTTTCCGTTCCTCGGCGTCCACCTGACCCGGATGATCGGCGGCGGCGTGCACGCCGGGCCGAATGCCGTTCTCGCGCTGGCCCGAGAGGGGTACCGGTGGCGGACCGTGCGCCCCGCCGAACTGGCCGGAACGCTGGCCTATCCCGGGTTCTGGCGACTCGCCTCCCGGCACGCCCGGGCAGGTGCGACAGAAATTGCTCGCTCGTTGTCGCGGCACCGCTTTGCCGACAGCCTGCGCGCGTTGGTTCCTGAGATCCAGGACGACGACCTGGTTCCCGCTGCGGCCGGCGTCCGGGCTCAGGCCGTGCGGCGCGACGGGTCGCTGGTGGACGACTTCCTGATCGAGGGTGACGGCAAGATTGTGCACGTACTGAACGCGCCGTCGCCGGCGGCGACGAGTGCCTTCGAGATCGCCAAGCACGTCGAGTCGTTGTTGGCCGCATGAGCCTGGGCAGTTGACCCGGCTCAGATCAGCGGTGGACGACCCGCCTTCGTCATCCGCCACACGGTGTGCCACGACATCGGCTGCCGCGGACCGGGGTCCGCGCGGAACCCTTCGACGGCACCGCGGTACGCCTCGCGCAGAGCGCGTCGGCCGCGGGTCCGGGCCAGCGTCAGTACCGCCCAAACCAGCAGGTACGTGGCGGCCAGCGGTGCCGGCAGTCGGCGGCGGGCCAGGAACACCCGGTTGCGCGCGGACAGCTGGTGGAACTCCGGGTGCCGGGTGGGCGCGATCGCCGGATGCAGCGCGACGACGTCAGCGGCATAACGCACCCGCGCGCCGGAATCCCAGACTGCCCAGGCCAGGTCGATACCTTCATGGGCATAGAAGAAGCCGCCCGGCCAACCGCCGGTCTGTTCGAACAGCGCCCGCCGCATCGCTAGCGCGCCCTCCCAGAGCGCGGTGATGTCACTGGAGCGGGCCGGATCACCTACCCGCAGCCGGGGTGTCCAGCGCCGCGGCGCCGGCCGGCCGTCGGTGGACAGAACCCGGGGCTGGATGAGCCCGATGTCCGGAGCCTCGGCGAAGATCCGGGCCATCCGGGACAGTGCGTCCGAGTCGCGCAAACTTGCGTCGTCGTCCAGGAAGAACAGCAGCTCGCCGTGGACGTGTGGTACCCCTGCGTTGCGGCCGGCCGGAATGCCCACGTTCTGCGGTAGGGCCAGCCCGCGTACCCCGTCGGGCAGCCCGGTCGGCGGCCAGCCGTTGCCGACCACGACGATGTCCAGCTCCACGTCGACCTGACCTAGCAGGCTGCGCAGCCCTCGGTTGAGATCCTCAGGGCGGCGACCCTGGCTGAGCACGACCACGCCGTAGGCCGGTCGCTCGCTCACGCCCGCCGGACCCGGTTCGACGTCACGATGGCCACAAAGTGCCCCGCGGTCGACAGCAGCGCGAGCGGGACCAAGACACCGGTCAACAGCCGAGTGCCGGCGAGGTCGCCCGAGATCACGTCGACGATCGCGAACACGAGGATGACGATGGTCAATTCGATCGAGTGGTAGATGCGGTGGAACGGGACGAAGCGGGCCGCCCTGCGCAGCCGCGCGAGCAGATCGATCCGCGGCGCGGCGGCTTGGTCACTGTCCGGCAGGCCCGCCAAGCCGGCCGCGGCCCGCGCGGCGTGCACCATGTCGTTGAGCGCCTTGTTCAGACACAGCAACCAGGCCAGCAGTGCGCCGAGCGCGAGCCAGCCGAGATGGTGGCGAATCTGACCCACGCCGCCGGCAGCCCGGACGCCGAGCGCGAGCGCGAGCAACGTCTCCACGGTGTAATGCCCGAACTTGTCCAGAAAGACGCCCTGCGGGCTGGATGTGGCGCGCCACCGAGCCACCTCACCGTCGCAGGCGTCCCACATCATCTGTAGCTGGGTCAGCAAGGCGGCGAGGACGGCGCCGGCGATCGAGGTGATGAGCAGTGCGCAGGCCGCCAACCAGCCGGACACGATCATCAGCCAGGTGACGCCATTGGCGCTGATCCCGGTCGGCAGGAGCAGCCGGGTGACGTAGGGCGACAGGCGGCGCATGTAGAGGTCGCCGGTCCAGTGCTCCGCGGTACGCCGGCCGCGCACCGACGGCGGCTGCGTCACCTCCCGCAGCTGCGCGATGCTCGGATGCTTCGGCCGGGCTTCGGTCATCCCTGGCCGCCGGCCAGCCGTGCTGCGCGAGCGGCCAATTCTGCGCCGCGCAGCTCGATCAGCTCGTCGCAGACGCGCAAGAACGTCGCCATGGACGCGTGCGGCGAGGTATCGCCCATGGCGTGCTGCACCCAGGCCTGGCGCCGCGCCGCGTTCCCGCCGGGCATCTCGCCGCGCACCAGCTCGGCGGTGCGCGGCGCGTCGGCGGCGGTCAGGCCGGGCACCGCGGCGAGCACCGTGTCGGCGTCCAGGAACGCATCGGGCGATTGCGGCACCGTCACCAACAGCGCTTTGCCCGTCGTCATCCAGTCCCCGGCGACCGCGGAGATGTCGCAGATGAGCAGGTCGGCCGGGTCCCGGGTGGCATCCCAGGTGGGTGTCAGATCGAGCCGGGCAGTTCCGTGCGACTCGCGCACCAGCGCGCGCAGCTGTTGGTCAGCGGCGGCGTACTTCGCGTCGTTGGCGCCGGTACGCGGGTGCGGTCGGTAGACGACGTCGAAATCCGGCGCAGCAAGCAGCGAACGGAGGATCGCCTCGCCGTGCGAGACGACCGAGCTGTAGGCCATGCTCGGCTGCGCGCCCTCCCAGGTCGGGGCGTAGAGCACGGTGCGTCGATCGCCACGCGACCCGCTGGGCGGGCCGGCTGGGGAGGTGGCGAGTTGCGGCCGGCCCACCGTCCGGACGTGCGCGTCGGTGTCATAGCGCAGCAGGTTGCGGCGCAGCCGGTCGCGGCCCGCATCGCCGGCGACGAGCACGAAGTCGTAGGCCTTGACCTGATTGCTGGCCGAGGCCGCCTTGTCGCTCTCACCGTGCCCGAGATACGCGTGCAGCATCGTGGGGAAGCGCAACGGATGCAGGTTGCGCACGTTGTGGTTGACGTAGAACGCCAGTGCCACGTCGCTGCGCGAGACGAGATCTTCCAGAGTGGCGATCCGCCCGCAGCACACGACCGGGAGCGAACATTCGGCCCGCACAGCTGCCGCCGTCCGGCTGTCCAGGCAGACGATGCCGACGGGATGCCGCTCGTTCAGCTGCTGCAGTGCCGGGTACCACTGCCGCAGTTGGTACAGGTTCGGCAGCGTGTCCGGGAAGTACGTCATGACAGCGAACGGCAGCGATTGCCCGCGTAACGCGTCGTCGTCGCCGAGCCCGTCCGGATCACCCTCCGGTAGCAGGCCCCAACGCCGGATGAGGTTTCCACCGAGTCGCCGCGCCCGCCGGCCGAGCCCAGGGCTCACCGGGCACCGCCGACCGTCGGCCAGCGAGACCATGCACTGGTTCTCACTGTCCGTTCTTTCCGATCACCGGGGTGTTCCTGCCTTCCGCCGTCGACGTGGTCCAGGCAGCCTATCGGCCCGATCTGCTGGTCGGATCGACCCAGTGCGGACGTGAGGACCGAGTCGCGCACGAGTCGGTGGGGGCTGGGAGAACGCCTACTCCGGTACAGTTCGATAGTTCGTGGCCGGTGATCGTCTTCGACGGGCCGGCCGGTAACGGCCCCCGACGACTGGATGATTCCCGGCATGACTGCTGCCTCGCCAGACCGCCTACCGACGGTCGCTGTCGTGCTCGCCGGCGGCACCGGGTCGCGGGTCGGGCTGGACGTGCCGAAGCAGCTGCTCAAGGTGGCCGGGCGCACCATCATCGAGCACACCGTGGAATCGCTGCACGACTGCGACGACATCGACGAGATCTACATCATGATGGCCACCGACTACGTCGCCGAAGCCGAGACGCTGTTCGTCGGCAAGAGCGCATTGCCCAAGGTGGTGCGGGTCCTGCCCGGCGGCACGGATCGCAATGCTTCGACGCGGGAGGCGTTGGCCGCCCTCGGCGAGCGCGAGTGCAACGTGCTCTTCCACGACGCGGTCCGCCCGCTTCTGCCGCAACGCGTGGTCCGGGCCTGCGTCGAGGCATTACAGATCCACGAGGCCGTCGACGTCGCCATCCCCTCTGCGGACACGATCATCCGTATCGACCAGGCCGGCCGGATCGTCGAGATCCCGGAACGCAACCTGCTGCGCCGTGGCCAGACGCCGCAGGGATTCCGGCTGTCCACCATCCGGCGCGCCTACGAACTGGCCGCTGAAGACCCGAACTTCCGGGCGACCGACGACTGCGGTGTGGTGCTGCGCTACCTACCTGAGGTGCCCATCCAGGTGGTGTCCGGCGACGAGCAGAACATGAAGATCACCTATCCCATCGACCTGTTCCTGGCCGACAAGCTCTTCCAGCTCGGTTCGCGGTTCGCGGAGGCGCGCAGCGACGCGCAACTGCACGACGCATTGGCCGGCAAGAACATCGTCGTGTTCGGCGGCAGCTACGGGATCGGCGCGGACGTCGCCCGGCTCGCCGAGCAGGCTGGGAGCCGGGTGTTCTGCTTCAGCCGCTCCAGCACCGGCACCTACGTCGAGAAACCCGCCACCGTCACGCAGGCGCTCGAGCAGGTTGCCGCGGAGGCGGGCCGCATCGACGCCGTGGTGCTGAGTGCCGCGCAACTGGCCAAAGGGCGGCTCTCGGCGATGGACGACGAGCAGGTGATGCGGCAGTTGGAGGTCAACTACCTGGGCCCGGTCACGGTGGCGCGGGCGAGTGAGAAATATCTGCGTGCCTCCGGTGGGCACCTGGTGCTGTTCACGTCCAGCTCCTACACCCGCGGTCGCGCCGACTACGCGATGTACTCCTCGACGAAGGCCGCCGTCGTCAACCTGGCCCAGGCACTGGCCGACGAGTGGTCGAACGACGGCATCCACGTCAACGTGATCAATCCCGAACGCACTCGTACCCCGATGCGCGTGCAGGCGTTCGGCGACGAGCCGGCGGACACCCTGCTCAAGAGCGAGACCGTGGCCCTGACGGTGCTGGACGTGCTCTGCTCCGACCTGACCGGCCATGTCGTCGACGTGCGCCGGCAGCTCACCGGCATCGCGGAGTCCGAGGCCGAGCGCGTCGCGGAGGCTGTTGCCGAGGTCGAGGCGGAGGCCGAAGCGCGGAGCGTGGACGGCGAGCAGTGAGACGGCTGTATCCCGTCGCGCTGGCGCTCCTGCTCGTCGCGCTCTACCTCGTTCTGCTGATCGGCAGCCTCAGCGGAAGCCTCGGCACGATGGTGTTCGTCTCGCTGGCCTCCCTGGTCGTGGACGGGCTGATGATGCGCTCCGGGCACCTGCGGTTGCTGGGCGGGTTGGACCTCATCGATGCCGGCCTGCCGTGGCGGTTCTTCGTCCGGCAGGTGCTGATCTGCGTCTTCCTGCTGCGCTCCGGCGAGATGTCCAGGACCGCCCTGACCGTGGTGATCCTGGCAGTCATCGCACACCACGTCGTCGTCGGCCTGTACGGCGGTCTCGGCCTGATGATCAGACGCCGTCGGCTGCGCCGGGTGGAGACTCGCAACCTGCCGGTGCCGGGTGCGCACCTGCCGCCACCGCTGCCCACCTGGCTCGTCGGCGACGATGCGCGATGGCTGCTGCGCAGCGAGGTGGTGTTCCTCGCCGGGTTGGCCTGGGCTTTCTTCGGCGGTTCGTATGCGCTGGTCGCGCCGTCGGCGGTGGTCATGGTGCTGATCGCTCTGGCGTTCCCGGTGGCCATGGCGCCGCAGCTGCTGGCGTTGCTGCGTCGTCCCGGCAACGACGCGCGGATGGCGGCAGCGCAGAGCGCCGTCCTCGGCTGGAAGCCGGAGGTGATCCTGCACTTCTCCGGCGGTGTCAGCTCCATCTACCAGGTGAACATGTGGCTGGAAACCCTGGAACGGCTGGATCAGCGGTCCCTCATCCTGTTGCGCGAACGGCGTTACCTGGAGCAGTTGGCGCCGACGACCGTGCCGGTGCTGTGCCTGCCGTTCACGGCTGATCTGATGAACTTCCGTTTTCCCGGCAGCCGGGTCGCGCTGTACGTCGCCAACGTGGGCAAGAACATCCATCTGCTGCGAGTGCCGTCGCTCAAGAGTGCGTTCATCGGGCACGGCGACAGTGACAAGACGGCCAGCTTCAACCCGTACACGAAGGTCTATGACGAGGTCTGGGTAGCCGGGGCGGCCGGGCGGGACCGCTATCTCCGCGCGCAGGTCGGTGTGCGCGCCGAGCAGATCGTGCTGGTCGGCCGCCCGCAGCTCGACGCGATCAGCGAGGCGGTGCCGCGTCCGGAAGGTGCACCGTTCACCGTCCTGTACGCGCCGACATGGGAGGGCTGGACCGACGATCCGTACGCCTCGTCGCTGATCCCGATGGGCCGTGAGATCATCCAGACGTTGCTGGCTGCACCGAATCTGCGGGTCATCTACAAGCCGCATCCGCTGACCGGCAGCGTCAACCCTGTCGCCCAGCGGGTCAGCGACGAGATCGTCCGGATGCTTGCCGGCGCCGGATCGCAGCACGTCGCCGTGCTGGGCACGGAACGCACGCTGTACGAATGCTTCGACGACTCCGATGCGTTGATCAGCGACATCTCCAGCGTCGTGTCCGATTACCTGCGTTCGGAGAAGCCCTACTTCGTCACCAACGGCGCCGGAGTGCCCGATCGGGTGTTCCGCGAGCAGAATCCGTCGGCAGGCGCGGCGTATCTCGTCGGACCCGGAGCAGCAGGGTTGACGCGAGGACCTTGCCGAGTGCCGCGGAGCCGATCGCCTGCGCGCACGGCGGCGCGAGGTGCGCGCGTACCTGCTCGGCGATCCCGATGTCGACGCAATGACGTTGTTCCGCAAGGCGGTCGCCGACCTCTGCGCAAAGGCGCGACGGCCGGCGGCGCAGACTCCGGTCGACGACGCCGACGAGCGGATGGAGCTGAGCGAACCGGACGCGCTGGCTCCGCTGACCGGCACGACGGTCGCGCAATGACAGCGGCCGACGCCGACCCGGCTGTCCGGGTGAGTGTGGTCGTCCCGGTGTACAACCCGGGCGAGCACATCGAAGCGTTGATCGAGGCGTCAAGCGCCTCGCCGGCAATAGGCTTGCGTCGAGCGCCCGGTGGGCGTCCAGATTCCGCCGACAGTTGCGTCGATCGTCTCGTCTGGTCCGGTTGGTCCGCGCGTGGCGACCGTCGAAGGCCCGATTGCGTGAGCGCCGTCGGTAAGTGCACCGTCAGTTGATCAGTACGAGCAGCAGCACTGCCAGGCCGTTCAAGGTGGCGTGCACGGCGATCCCGGGCGTCAGTCGGTTGGAGTAGCGCACCAGCGCGCAGTTCGTCAGCCCCATCACACCGACCGCCAGTGCCAACGTGACCGCACCGGCCAGTGTGTCCACCTCGTAGGTATGGAACACCGCGAAGATCACGCTGGATGCGATCGCGGCCGGCCAGAAGCTCATCCGCCGCATGAACGTACGCAGCAGCAACCCGCGGAAAACCAGTTCCTCGATCAGCGGCGCGCAGATGACCGCCACGAAGACCAGCAGCGCGACCTCGGCAATCGTCACGTGGGTCAGCGAGACGTTCTGCGACTCCTCCGCCGCCTTCCCGTTCGTCGCCAGGTTCGCGACGATCAGCACTGCGAAGCGACCCCCGAGGGCAATGCCGAAACCGGCTGCGGCAAAGGGCACGTCGGCAAGCACCGGCCGTCCCCATCCGAAGACCGTCTTCCAGCCGCCGTAGCGCGCGACGAGGTCACGACCGGCCAGCCAGACCGACGCCGCCAGCAGCACCTCGACCCCGACGTTGATCGCGGCGGCGAGCGCGATCCCGCGGCCGTTCGAGCCGGTGCGCACGGTGTCGCTGATGAGGACGGTTGCGACGATGAGGACGATCAACGTGCCGATCGGCAATGCGACCGGCCGCCAGCCCCATGGCCGGTCGTCCGCGGCGCGCAAGTCGGCCACGGTGCGATCCAGTGCGGGTGGCTGCGGAGGCGGCGGGGGGTACTGCTGCCAGCGGTATCCCGGCGGCAGCGGAGGCAGGCCAACCGGCGGCGTGCCGGGCGGCGGGGGTTGTGCCACGCGCCGAGGGTGTCACACCCGCCCTGGACGATGTCAGCTGCCGATACCGTGACGCTCGGCGCGCGCACCGCGCGAGGTTCTGCACGAAGAGTCGAGGGATGCGATGCGCGCACCGGGCGGGGACCGATGAGAGCAGTCGTCTACGACGCGTTCCGGACCGCGCCGGTGGTGCGCGAGGTCGCCGATCCGATCGCTGCGCCGGACGGCGTCGTCATCGCGGTCGCAGCCACCGGCGTCTGCCGCAGTGACTGGCACGGCTGGATGGGCCATGACCCGCACATCGCGCTGCCGCAGGTGCCGGGGCACGAGTTCGCCGGAGTCGTCGTCGACGTGGGTGCCGAGGTGCGTGGCTGGCACGGCGGCGAGCGGGTGACCGTCCCCTTCGTCTGCGCGTGCGGAACGTGTGAGCAGTGCCTGGCCGGTGAGCAGCAGGTGTGCCGCAACCAGTTCCAGCCCGGGTTCACCGCCTGGGGTTCGTTCGCCGAGCGCGTCGCCGTCCGGCCCGCGGAGCTGAACCTGGTGCGGCTGCCCGACGCGCTCGACTTCGCCACCGCGGCGGCACTGGGCTGCCGGTTCAGCACGGCCTTCCGGGCGGTCCGGGGCCACGGTGCAGTCGAACCGGGCCAGTGGGTGGCGGTGCATGGCTGCGGCGGCGTCGGAATAGCGGCGGTCCTGATCGCGGCGGCGCACGGCGCCCGGGTCGTCGCAGTCGATGTGTCGGCGGCTGCGCTCGAGTTGGCCGCTGCCTCCGGTGCCGAGCTAACTCTGCTCGGCTCGGTGGACATGGGCGACGCGGTCCGAGAAGCGACCGGCGGCGGTGCGCACGTCTCGCTGGATGCGTTCGGCAGTGCAGCCACCTGCGCGGCATCGATCGAGAGTCTGCGGCCGCGCGGTCGTCACGTCCAGGTGGGACTGTTGCCGTCACCGGACGGGCGGACCGCCGTGCCGATGGCCCGGGTGATTGCCGACGAGCTGCACGTGCTGGGCAGCCACGGGATGGCTGCCCATGCCTTCCCGGAGATGCTCGCCGAGATCACGTCGGGCCGCCTGGATCCGAGCCGGCTGGTGGGTCGCATCATCGGTTTGGCTGAGGCGCCGGCAGCGCTGATGGCGATGACCGAGCCGAGCGCTGCCGCCGGCACCACCGTCATCCGGCCGGCCGACTGACTGACTCTGCGAGAGTGGCCAGGGACGGGGTCGAACCGTCGACCTTCCGCTTTTCAGGCGGACGCTCGTACCAACTGAGCTACCTGGCCAATGCCGTCGCGATCCTGCGACCGGTGGAGTCTACCGTCTGCGCGAGCCAGCCGATCAGGTCAGCTCATGCGCGCGCGCAGCCAGCTCAGCTGCTCGCCGAGCTGGAACCCCTGGCCGCCCTCGTGGTCGTTGAACTCGTACACCCGGAGTTCTTTGGCTCCGGCGTAGTTGTGATACGCGGCGAAACAGGTCGATGGCGGGCAGGTGGCATCCATCAGAGCGATCGAGAAGAGTGCCGGAGCCTTGGCCCGCTTGCCCAGCGTTGCCACGTCGAAGTAGGAGAGCGTCTCGAACGCCCGCGCCACCATGGGGCGCCGTGACTTCAGATAGTCGGCGATCTCGGTGTACGGACCCTTCACGGCGATCTCCGCGGCGCGCCGGAAGTGGCACAGGAACGGGACGTCGGGCATCGCGGCGACGACGTCGGGGACGAGGCTGGCAACGGCGAGGGTGAGGCCGCCGCCCTGGCTGCCACCGGTGACCGCCACCCGGGCGGCGTCGACGCGCGGGTGCGATCGGGCCACTGCCACGGCCCGCACCGCGTCCACGTAGACGCGCCGGTAGTAGTAGTCGGCCTGGCTGCCGATGCCTTTGGTCATCATGCCGGGAACCGTCGAGTCGGCACCGACGCCGTCCGCGGTGGCGCCCACCGTGTTGCCCCAGCCCTGGCCGCGGGTGTCCATCACCAAGTGGGCGTACCCGGCCACCGCCCACACGGTGTTCTCCCACGGCAGGCCGCGGCCACCGGAATAGCCGATGTACTGGACCACAGTGGGCAGCCGGCCGTCACTGTGCCGCGGCAGGTGCAGCCAGCCACGCACCGGGCTGCCGCCGGCACCGGCGTAGGTCACGTCGAAGGTCTGGATTTCGGCGAGGCCGTTGTCGATCTCCCGGAACTCCGCCGCGAGCGGACGGGCGTTCTCGGCCTCGAGGGTGTCGGCCCAGAACCGGTCGAGATCGGCTGGTTCGGGGATGTCCGGGTGGTAGGCCAGCAGCTGGTCATGAGTGAGATCGGTCAACGGCACGGATCAGATCCTGCCAGCCGTCGCGCACCCAGGAGACGGGGCCTGGTCCACGGGGTGGGCGAACCCGCGTACGCTCCATCCGGCGCCTTCGCCGCAGCAGACGATTCCCAGATCCCGGAGGGTCCAGGACCGCCGTGCAATTACGACTGAGCCCGCGCGACAACGCGTTCTACGAGATGTTCACCGAGGCAGGCCGAAACGTGGCCGCCGCGGCAGACACCCTCGCCGGTCTGGTCGATCCGCTGGTGCAACGCACCGAGGTCGCCAGTTCGATGCGCGAACACGAACACGTCGGGGACACCGTCACCCACCGAATCCTGCGGCAGCTCAACACCAGCTTCGTCACGCCGTTCGACCGGGAGGACATCTATCGCCTGGCCGGTGCCCTCGACGACGTGGTGGATGCGATGGAAGCCGCGGCCGACTTCGTGTTGCTCGCCGATGTCGGCACGCTGCCGCTGCTGATGGGTGAGCAGATCTCGTTGTTGCAGCGCGCAGCCGCGGAGACCGCCGAGGCGATGTCCCGGCTGCCCACGCTGAAGAACCTCGAGCCGTACTGGATCGAGGTCAACCGGTTGGAGAACGAGGCTGACCAGGTCTATCGCAAGCTGTTGTCGAAGCTGTTCTCCGGCGACTACGACGCCTTGACGACGATGAAGCTGCGCGAGGTGGCTGACGAGCTCGAAGCAGCGGCCGACGCGCTCGAGCACGTGGCGCACGCCGTGGAGTCGATCGCGGTGAAGGAGTCCTGACCCATGGGGTCAACCGCCCTTGTGGTGGTCATCGTGATCGTTGCGCTCGGATTCGATTACACAAATGGGTTCCATGACTCGGCCAACGCGATCGCGACATCGGTATCGACTCGGGCGCTGACCCCGCGGGTCGCTCTGGCGATGGCGGCGGTGGCCAATGTCGTCGGTGCGCTGGTGTCGACGAAGGTGGCGCGCACCATCGGTGGCGGGATCATCACGCCACCGCGGGGCCACGACGGTCTGATCGTCGTGCTGGCCGCGTTGGGCGGGGCCATCGTGTGGAACCTCGGCACCTGGTACTTCGGGCTGCCGTCCTCCTCCTCGCACGCATTGATCGGCGGACTGATCGGTGCCGCTCTGGTCGGCTCGGACGGCGTGCATTGGCGCGGCGTGGTGGACAAGGTCGTCATCCCGATGGTGGCCTCACCGCTCATCGGACTGGTCCTGGGCTACCTGTTCATGCTGGCCATTCTGTGGATCTTCCGGCGGGCCAACGCCACCAAGGCGCAACGCGGCTTCCGGTGGGCGCAGATCGTCTCGGCTGCGACGATGGCCTTCGGGCACGGCACCCAGGATGCGCAGAAGACGATGGGCGTCATCGTCCTGACGCTCACCGTCTCCGGGCACCTCGGCAAGGACGAGGGCATCCCCTTCTGGGTGATCCTGTCGGCCGCCGCCGCCATTTCGCTGGGCACCTACTCCGGCGGCTGGCGGATCATGCGCACCCTCGGCCGGCGGATCTTCTCGCTGACCCCGGCCAGCGGGTTCGCCGCTCAGGCCGTGGCCAGCGGCGTGATGCTCACGACATCGCAGCTCGGCCTGCCGGTCTCCACCACTCACGTGATCACCAGCTCGGTGATGGGCGTCGGTGCCACTCGGCGGCTGTCTGCCGTCCGCTGGGGAGTGGCCGGCAACATCGTGCTCGCCTGGGTGTTCACCATCCCGGCCGCGGCCGCGGTCGCCGCGATCATGTGGGCCATCCTGGATCCTCTGATGCGCTGAGCGCAGCCGGCCCGGTTTGGCTGCACCGGGGCAGTCCCTTATGCTCAGCACGTTCACCAGCGGGATTTTCCGCCCTGGGCCTTGAGTAGCATGGGGCGGTTCGATTCGCCCTCATCGTCTAGAGGCCCAGGACGCCGCCCTTTCAAGGCGGTAGCACGGGTTCGAATCCCGTTGGGGGCACGCGCCATGCGCGGTCGGTCATTCGTGGCCGGACGCAGATGGCCCCGTAGCGCAGTTGGTTAGCGCGCCGCCCTGTCACGGCGGAGGTCGCGGGTTCGAGTCCCGTCGGGGTCGCTCTATTGTTGATCGCCCGCGTCGATTCCTCCCGCGCCCCCTCGCTTCGCATCGGGGGAGCACTCGGAAACGACAACCTCGCTTCGCTCGGCCGCAAGCTCGCTTCGCTCGCGCGGGGCGATCTGCTCTTCGCGCGAGCGCTCATCGCGTTTCGGTTCAGCAGCGTCACCGTGGTTTAGCTTTCCGCGGAACGCTTCACACACTTACCGTCCTGTCCTGGTGGGGCGCTGGCGTTCGGGCCAGGTACCGGTCATCGGGCACGCAGGCCGTCGAGGACCAGACTGAGCACTGCGTCCACGACCGGTTGCGGATCACCACGGTCCGGACGCCACCACTCGATCAGCGAGTTGACCATGCCGAACACCAGCCGGGTGACCACCGCGGGATCGGCGTCGGGCCGAAATTCTCCTGCAGCGACGGCGGCCTGCACCAGCTCGGTCATTCGCTGGTCGAACTCGCGACGCCGCCGCAATGCGTCCTGCTCCATCGGCGAGTTGCCCCGTACCCGCAGCAGCAGGGTGACGTACGGCTGCTCGGCGATCAGCGTCTCGGTTTCCCGGCGCACCACGTATCCGACCCGAGCCGAGGCGGAACCGGTGACGGCGCCGGGCTCGTCCAGCACGGCGAAGAGCGCCCCGAGCGCCCGGTCGAGTGCCCGGCGGAGCAACTCTTCCTTGCTCGCGACGTGGTGATAGATCGACGACTTGGACAATCCGCTGGCTGCGGCGAGGTGCTCCATCGATGTGCCGTCGTAGCCGCGTGCGGTGAACACCTCGACCGCGACGGCCAGCAGAGAGTCGGCGGTGTGGGCCGGGCGGCCGTCCCGGATGCGCACCATGGTCGGGCAGTCTAGTTTCGCCGGTCTACCCGAAGTCAGCTCAGCGCAGCCGCTGCCGTCTGGCCGGCCGGTGGTTGTCCACCAGCCGCCACAGACCCAGCAGGACGATGGTCCCGGCGATCGCGCCGATGATCGTGCCGGCGCGGCGGATGTCGAACTTCTCGTCGAAGATCAACGCGCCCAGCGTGCCACCGGCGTAGGAGCCGACGATCCCGAGCAATGCGGTACCCAGGCACCCCAGCCGGTGCGGGGAGTGCACGAAGAGCCGCGCCACCGCTCCGGCGATGAGGCCGAGGATGAACAGTCCGATCAGGAAGCCGACCATGCGCCCATTGTGCCGCTCGCCCGCTGCCGACCGCAGACGCCCACCGGACACCCACCGCGGACTGGCTCAGAGTGCGGTCCGCATCCGAACCGAGCCGACCGGCTCTCCGCCACCCAGAACCGCCTGCTCGGCCAGCTGGTCGAGAATCTCACCGGTGGCGCCCAACCGGCGCAATGCCGCGACGACAACTCGGTCGGCCGCCCGCGAAGCGCCGTCGTCCATCTTCAGCGCGAGACTGCCCCCGTCGGCCAGCGCCGCCGCGTAGACACCCTCGGCGCCGGCTTTCACGATCGCACCGGGAATGCCTTCCATCAGCAGCGAGCTCGTCTGATGCGTACCGCCGATCATCGTCGGGAAGCGGCGCATCGCGTCGGCGACCGCACGTTCCGGGCCGGTGTCAGCGGTGGCCAGACGGGCGAACGCGCCGGCGAGCCCGGTCAGGGTGACTGCGAACAGCGGTGCGCCGCAGCCGTCGACGCCGACCGCAGCGACCGGCTCGCCGGTGAGCTCCTCCACTGCCGCGCGCAGGCGCAGCTGCAGCGGATGCTCCGGTGACGTGTAGCCGGACAGTGGCCAGTCGTTCGCGACGCAGGTGCGCAACATGCCGGCATGCTTGCCGCTGCAGTTCATCAGGATCCGGGCCGGCATGCCGCCGCCGATCAGCACCGTTCGCCGCGCCGCCTCACCGGACGGCAGGTCCGGCGGGCAGGCCAGATCGGTCTCGTCCAGGCCGCCATCGGCCAAGACACTGTGCACCGCGGCAATGTGGAACTGTTCGCCGTCGTGCGACGCGCTCGACAGCGCCAGCTCGTCGTCGACCAGCGGTGATCCGGCCCGCAGCATGCCGACCGCTTGCAGCGGCTTCAGTGAGGAACGCGGGTAGATCGGTGCGGTGACGTCGCCGATGGAGACCAGCACGGTGCCGTCCGGCGCCGTCACCAGAAGGTGGCCGCGGTGCAGGCTTTCCACGACGCCACTGCGCAACACCTCGACCAGCACCTCGCCGGAGCGCAAGGCGATCACCGCGGCACCATTCCCCGCACCGTAGTTGACGGCCCCGAGCGATCGATCGCGGTGATCCACCCTCCGGCTCGGCCGTGCTCGAGCAGCACATCCTTCTCCGCGACCAGTGTCACCGGCCGGGCCGAGCGACCTTCCCAGTTCATCCTGGCGTGATGGCCGTGCTCGGCCAGCGGCAGCACCGAACCGCCGGAGGAGAGCGCGTCACGAGTCGAGCCGAGCAGGCCGATTACCTCGTCGAGCGCAGCGGTCAGAGCGGCGTTGCCGTCGCACCAGCTGGCCACGAGTTCGGGACGGGTACGGGCCACCCGCGATCCGGTCGTGTACGAACCTGCGGCCAGCGAAAGGCCGAGCGGGCCACCGGCGAGTCCGGTGAGTGCCAGCACTTCGGCCAGCACGTGCGGCAACCCGATGACCCGGGCAACCGCGTCGTCCTGCTCGGCCGCGGTAGTGGGCACCGGGTGCGCCCCGATGGCGCAGACGAGCTCGGCTACTGCGAGCCACGCATCGAGGTGTTCGGCATGATCCGTTCCTGGGTTCTCGGTGAGAACCAACGACCAGGGGGCGCCGTCGAAGAGGCGAGCGTCTCCGGCGCGCCAGCCGCTGTCTTCGGTTCCGGCGAGGGGATGGCCGCCGACGAATCGAGTGCCCGGCAGCGACCCGGCAACCGCCTCAGCGACCGGACGCTTCAACGTGCCGACGTCGGTGAGCACGGTGCCCGGCGTGAGCGCCGGGGCGAGCTGGGCCAAGGCCACGGCCAGTTCGGTCAGTGGCATCGCCAGGATGAGCAGGTCGGCGTCCGCAGCTGCCTCGGCGATGGTGGCGGCGATTTCGAAGCCGTCCTCGCCGGCAGCGGTCAGCGTTGCCGGATCCGGGTCGTAGCCCCAGCAGTCCCGCCCGGTCGCACGCACCGCCCGCAGCAGCGAGCCGCCGATGAGACCGAGCCCGAGTACACCGATCTGACGGAAGGTGGCGGCCACTCCGCGGACCCTATCGGGTCGCCTGCGGTGCCCTCCCCTACCGATCGGGCCGGCTTCGTGTCAGGATCGCGCACGTCGGGTATGCCGGGCAGCGCGCCACGGGTGGCGTGCTTGACAGCGAGGTCGTGACGAATGGCGCACCGGGGCTTTGCCGTCGCCGCCTATCGCGACGGCGATCGCTGGGAGTGCGTGTCGCTGCCACCGAGCGTCTTGGAGGACCTCGGCGTGCTGCTCGGGTCGCTGCGCTCCCAACCACCCGAGGGTGGTCCGTTCGTGGTCGCCAACATCGACGACGAGTTCTTCCTCATCGCCCGCGCGCAGGGCGCCCATATCGATTTGCTGCTGTCCGATCTCACCGCGTCCGTCGAGTACCCGCTCGCCCAGCAAGTTCTGGAGCGGCTCGGCGAGGAACCGCCGGACGAGGACGAGCTCGACGAGGTCTGGCCGCTCGGCGATCTCGACCTGTTCGAGGACCTTGGTCTGGGCGAGGACGAGATGGAGAACGTGGTCGACGATCTCGACGCGTATGCCGATGAGATGCTGTCCACGATCATGGAGCGCATCGGACTCGCCGACGAGTACCGCGCGGCCGTGTCGATGTCCGCGCCACGGTGACGGAGCCGAACCGGTCGACCTCCTGGGCGCACTGGATGGATGCTGCGCTCGACCTGGCTCGGCAAGCCGTCGACGACGTCCCGATCGGTGCCCTCATCGTCGGGCCGGACGGCGGCTTGCTGTCCTCGGCGGTCAACGAACGCGAACTCGGCGCCGACCCGACTGCGCATGCCGAAGTGGTGGCGCTGCGCCGGGCAGGGGCAGCGCTGGGGTCGTGGCGGCTGGCCGGTTGCACGCTGGTCGTCACGCTGGAGCCGTGCACGATGTGCGCCGGCGCCGCGGTGCTGGCCCGCGTCGAGCGGGTCGTCTTCGGTGCCTGGGACCCGAAGGCCGGAGCGGCCGGATCGCTCTGGGACGCGCTGCGCGATCGTCGGCTCAACCACCGTCCCGAGGTGATCGCCGGCGTGCGCGAAGCGGAGTGCGGCGAGCTGCTGGCCGGCTTCTTCGCGGCGCACCGCGGCGGCGGCTGACTGGACGGCCCCTGGCTGGTGGTCACCGGCCTCGTCTGCGCCAGCTATTGTGTTCGGCGGTGGCGTGTCCGAGCGGCCGAAGGAGCGCGCCTCGAAAGCGCGTGAGGTGAAAGCCTCCGTGGGTTCAAATCCCACCGCCACCGCCAAGAAATCCTTGTGGCATAAGGTTTCGCGACTGTGTCGCAGGCATCGCGCCTGCGGCAAGGGTCTCTAACCGAGACTTTGTCCCGTCCGTGGCCTGCTGAGTCGGGCAACTGCCTCGCCCCGTCGGATACCCGAGGAGCCGGAGCGCTGCATTAAGGTCGCAGGAGCAGCTTCCCGCGGACGGCTTTGGTCAGTATGCGGTGGTGCGCCTCGGCTGCGCGATCCAGTGGCAACACCTCGTCGACCGGTACCTTCAGATGTCCTGCCGTCAGTTCGTCCAGTGCCGCCTCGACGGCGGCCCGTTGCCGATGTGGTGGCACGGAGCCGGGGAGCAGACTGACGCCCTTCCGGTAGAGGGTTCTGAGGTCAAGGGTCGCTTCCGGATCGGACGAGGTGCCGACCAGGCCTATCCGCCCGCCCATACCCAATGCGTCGATGAGCACCTGCGTGAAGCGTCCGCCAAGCGCATCGAAAGCGATGGTGGGTGTCAGCTCGGCAAGTTGGGCGGCGAGAGTGTCTGCGCTCGCCACTACCGCTCGATCGGCCCCGGCCCCTGTGATCGACTCCGCCTTCTCCGGGCTGCTCGTCTGCCCCCAGACCACAGCTCCTCTGAGCTTCGCCAGCTGGACCACCAGGGATCCGACACCACCGGACGCGCCGAGCACGATGATCCGGTCGGCCTCGCTGACAGGTGCTACCTCGTTGACGAGCCACCACGCGGTCCTGCCCGTTACGGGCATGGCCGCAGCCTGGGCGGGGTCCAGATTTTCAGCCACGGGGATCAGCGCTGCCCTTGGCACCGCAGCCCGCTCCC
Organism: uncultured Actinomycetota bacterium; assembly: GCA_963703085.1. Lineage (GTDB taxonomy): Bacteria > Actinomycetota > Actinomycetes > Mycobacteriales > Jatrophihabitantaceae > DATAEG01. Next base: position 2,205,412 of record OY969789.1, read on the forward strand.
GGTACAGCCCGTCGCGCGCAGTGCCAAAGTTCGAGGCATCGACGACGTACCGGCGGTCATCTACCACGCCCACCGCCTCGATGCCGGGTATGAACGGCAACAGCTGGCTGCCCCCAGCGACCGTGCCCTGGGTGACCCAAACGTCCAACGGGTTGACCGCGACGAACTCGATGTCGATGGACACCTCACCGGGCCGGGGTTCGGGTTCGGGGATGTCGTCGATCTGTAGCGGATCTCCGAACCGATGCACACGCGCGGCTTTCATGACACCCCATCCTCCCGCAGTCTGCCCATAGGTTCGCCAGGGACTACCTGCGCCATCATCGCGTTCGGCGACGGCACAACAGACCGGTGGCGGGCATCGCCTATCCGGCGAGCTCGGCACGTAGAGACTCGAGCCAGCCGGCGAAGTTGTCAGTGAAGTGCTGCGTCCATCTGTCGTACTCGTCGAGCGCGCAGTCAAAGGTCGCCGACCACTCCACGAATGCTCTATTACCGTCGAGGATCGGCGTAATGCGGATTGTTGCGACGTAGTCGCGGATCGGGAACCTCACTGGATCGACGAACTCGTAGGTGTAGGAGCGATCGACATCTGAGTGGGCGAGTAGCCGTTGACGCGACCCGTTAACGCCAATGATTCGCACGCTGCCAACAGCGTCGCCAGGCCGACCGCCGTCGATGCGCGCGTGGTACTCGGCGCCAGCCCACTGATACTCGCCGAAGTCGCGGATCGCTGACCAAACCTCGCCAGCAGTCTGCGCGAAGACGGTGCTGAAGTACGCGTTCGCCACAGGATGCTCCTGTCCTCGGTCGGGCGATCAAAGGGCAAACGTTGGGCGCCTCCCAAACGTGAGACGCCCTGTTCGACAGGTGTCAGCGAAGCATGGGTGGAACGCGAGTTGCTGGCGAGATTCAGACTTCGCGTTCTCGCGAGCATCCTGACCGCGAGCCGCATCGGCAAGCCGGCGACACGGCTCAAAAGCGCGTGAGGTGAAAGCCTCCGTGGGTTCAAATCCCACCGCCACCGCCAACTAGTCACGCGGTTTGGTAAGCGTGGATCGAGACCCACCGCAGTCGGGTCCGCGAGCCCGGCGCCCAGGATTACGACCTGGCCGCACCCTTCGCGGACCGCCTCGTCGGCAGCCGTTGGGGTCGGGTCGGGCCGAGGAGGGCGGCGACGAGTGCTTCGCCGACGAACCTGCCATAGACGTCCGCCGACCAGCCTCGATTGAGGACGAGAAGGGCGTAGAGCTCGGGGGAGCTGTAGGTCCACATGATGTCGGCGGCCTCTTCGATTGTCCGGCCGTCACGCAGCGATGTCTTGCCGGCGAGCGTTCGGGCAACCTGGGTCATCCGGGCCAGCCGGGCGGCGTCGAGTTCGCCGCGCAGTTCAGCCACGGTGCTGTCGGTCTCAGCGGCGGTGGCCAGCAGCAAAAGCAGCGGCGCGATCCGTGGCGCGACCTCGGTGGTGAGCGTGCCGAGCCCGCGGAGCATGCGAGCGGGGTCCGTCTCGGCGGCTTGCATCATGTCCGAGCGCTGCTCGGCGGGGACCGGCCCAGCACCGGTGAGGGCGTCCTCGCACATCGCGCGCAGTATCCCGGATTTGCCGCCGAAGGATTTGTAGATGGTGTCGACCGACGCGTGGGCGTCCTCGGCGATCGAGGTGATCGTGGTCGCGGTGTATCCGTCGTTCAGGAACCGGCGCCGTGCACTGTCGATGATCGCCTGCCGGGTGCGGCTCGCCTGCTCGCGCCGGCGGCTGGCGTCGTAGCGGCGTGGCTTGACAGCTGGCACTAGTTGGCTCCATAGTCCTAGAATTAATCCAGTTCACTGGATCAGACTAGATCGTCACTCGGACAGCCGCAACCACCTGGACCGTCTGCTGCCGATCCTCGATCGGAGGGCACCATGTCCCAGCCCGGACGAGACGCGGCCGCGGTGATCGAGCGGCTGCGCGACGCCAGCAACGCCCACCACCTGGACGCGATCGTCGCCTGCTTCGCGGCCGACTACCGCAACGACACTCCGCTGCATCCCGCGCGCAGCTTCACCGGCCGCGAGCAGGTGCGCCGCAACTGGACACAGATCCTGGCCGCGATCCCCGACGTGACCACCGAGATCGTGGACTCCGTCGCGGTCGGAGACACGGTGTGGAGTGAGTGGGAGCACCGCGGCACCCGCCTGGACGGCACCGCGCACCTGATGCGCGGCGTGATCATCTTCGCGGTCCGCGATGGTCTGATCACGACAGCGCGGTTCTTCCTCGAGCCGGTCGAGGACGCCGGCGACCGTATCGACGCGGCCGTGCGACGCCAGGTCAGCCCAGGCCCGGCATGACCGGCCGGGTCCTGGTCGCCGGCGGCACCGGACGGCTGGGCACGCTGGTGGTCACGGCCCTCGCCGCCCGCGGCGTGGAGGTGCGGGTGCTGACCCGTGACCCGGCACGAGCCGCGCACTTGCCCGATCAGCACGTCGAGGTGTTCGCCGGCGACGTGCGTGATCCGGCCAGCGTCCGGCGCGCGGTTGCCGGTGTCGAGGTCGTGGCGTCGGCGGTGCACGGGTTCGCCGGGCCGCGCGGAATCTCTCCCGCCTCGGTCGATCGCGACGGCAACATCCACCTGATCAATGCCGCCAAGGCGGCACACGCCGAGGTCGTGCTCATGTCGGTGGTCGGTGCCGCGGCGGACAGTCCAATGGAGCTGTTTCGGATGAAGTACGCCGCCGAGATCGCGCTGGCCGCAGCGGGCGTCCCCGCCACCATCGTGCGCGCCACCGCCTTCCTCGAACTCTGGATCGACCTGCTCAGCAAGACCGCCGGGCGACGCAATCGGCCCGTGGTCTTCGGCCGCGGACAGAACCCGATCAACTTCGTCTCCGTCCGCGATGTCGCCGTCCTCGTCGAGCGCGTGATCGGCGACCGGGCAACGCGCGGCCAAACCTTTGAGATCGGCGGACCGGACAACCTCACCCTCGACCAGCTTGCCGGCCTGGTCAGCGGCCATAGCGGCCGGCCCGCGGCGCCGCGACATGTGCCCAGGGCGGCGTTGCGAGCCATGGCCGCCACCGTCGGCCGGCTTCGTCCCGAACTCGGCCGGCAAGCGCGCGCCGCGCTCGCGATGGACCACGCCGACATGGCCTTCGCCGACGACGCGACGCGGGTCCGGTTCCCCGACCTGCCCTGCACGACCGCCGCCGAGCTGCTGCGGTGACGGTGTCCTATACCGAGCGACACCGACACCGCGCTTGATCCGAGGCCTTTCCGGGAGGGCTCAACCGATCCCACCCGCACCGTTTCACACGGAAAGAGAACGTCATGGCACACGCCCACCCGCGCCCCGTCGCGGCCACCGTCTCCGGCCTGGCCGGATGCCTGCTACTCGCCGCGTGTAGCGGTAGCGGCACACCCACGCACGCCAACACGAGCAACACCCACCGCGACGCGACGACCGCTCCGGCCGCTGCCGGGCCGACCGGCCACACCGCGGGGGCGGCCCACCCCAGCGGCGCGACGCAACCGGGTACGGCGACGCCGACCGCCTGTTCGCTGATCACCGAGAAGGACGTCACCACCGCGGTCGGCGCCGATCCCGGCAAGGGCGCCGCAGATACCCAGCGAGGCGCCACCGTGTGCGCGTACGGCAGTTATCCGAAACAGGTCCTCACCGTGAACGTCCTTCCCAGTCAAGGCCGGGTGGGGTACGCCCGGATTCGTCGCGACCCCAAGCTCACCAAGGGCGCCGGCTTGCGCGTTGCCGATGTCGGCGGCGTTGGTGATCAAGCCTTCGAACTGTCCGGCCCGCACGTCGATGCCATTTACCTCACCAAGGGCGACGCGCTCATCGTCATCGGTCTCAGCGGGCCCGCCTCACCGACTCACGGTGCCGCACTCGCCCTGGCCAAGATCGCTGTCGGCCGGCTGTAAAGCCAGCCCGAAAGCTCAACCCCGCCGGAGAGCCCACCTTCGGTAGTTCAGTCGCTGTGCGATCCGTACGAGCCGCTGCCTCGATCGGGCAGTTGATCATTGGTGCGCAGGCGACCGCATCGCGCAGTTGTCACGTCCGACGGCGTTGCCGGGGCCTCGGACGGGGTTGTGGCTGGTTATCCGTGTTCAGGACCTCGAGCAGCGGCCCGACTGAAAGATCGCGGAGCAGGGGGTGGCGGAGATGACCGCGGTGATCGATCGCGTAGCGGTTGCGGCGGCCCACCTTCGTGCGCTTGATGTATCCGTCGCTGATCAGGTCGGCGAGGATCCGCTGCGCGGCTCGCTCCGTGATGCCAATCTGCTGGGCGATGTCGCGGGCCCTAACCTGCGGGTCACGGGCGATGCAGAGCAGCACGTGCGCGTGATTGGTGAGAAAGGCCCAGCTGCGTGGCCGGGTTTCATTTTCGGGCTCCGCCGGTTTCGGCACGCGCGCACCTTTCCTTTTGTCTGCTAATCCCTTCACGAAAGCCTATACGCGACAGTAATAGCGTGTATGGTCAGGCGTCATCGGATCGCGTCGGTCAAGGTCCGCGACGCAGCACCGACCCTTTGGGTCGGCAGAGAGGTTCCCGTCATGACGGCTGCCGCGTCCGAGTACCCGGTCCAACTCACCGGCGAGCTTTCACCGCAACTCAGTCGCGGGCTCTGGCTGGTGAAGTGGCTGCTGACGATCCCGCACTTCGTCATCCTGTTCTTCCTCTGGATCGCTTTCGTCGTAGTGAGCGTCGTCGCTTTCTTCGCGATCCTGTTCACCGGTCGCTACCCGCGCAGTCTGTTCGACTTCAACGTCGGCGTGCTGCGCTGGTCCTGGCGCGTCGGCTACTACAGCTACAGCGCACTCGGCACGGACCGGTACCCGCCGTTCACGCTCAAGGACGTTCCGAATTACCCGGCGCGGCTCGAGGTCGCCTATCCCGAGACGCTTTCGCGCGGCCTGGTGCTGGTGAAGTGGTGGCTGCTGGCGCTGCCGCATTACCTGGTCGTCGCGGTGTTCGCCGGCGGCGCCTGGGCCGGCTTCAACGCAGCCAATGACGACTCGGGATGGACCTCCGGTGTCGGCCTCATCGGGCTGCTGGTCATGATCGCGGGCATTGTCTTGCTCTTCACCCGCCACTATCCGAAGGGCATCTTCGATTTCGTGCTCGGCATGAACCGCTGGGTCTACCGCGTCCTCGCCTACGCCGCCCTGATGACCGATACCTATCCGCCGTTCCGCCTGGATATGGGCGGCCAGGAAGCACCACCGGCGACGGCACCAGCCGACGCCATCGCACCCAAGCCGGCGCCACAGTTTTCCTGACCATTCGCGCACGTCGACCGTTGCGGGTCTGCCCCCACGCCCGAGGTAGGAGTCAGACATGTCGATCGCACCGCCCGAGCGGCCAGTCGCGCAGGCCGACACCGAGCGCTACGTGCCCCCTACCGATCGTCCGGCTGCACAGCCGGAGCGAAGGATTGCCCTGATCACCGGGGTGCTCTTCCTCATCACCTTCGTCACGTCGATACCCGCGTTGCTGCTCTACCAGCCCGTCCTCAACCACCACGACTACATCGTCAGCGCCGGCGGCGACACCGGGGTGCTCCTGGGAGCGTTCCTCGAAGTCCTCCTGATCGTCGCGAACGTCGGGACGGCCGTCGTGCTCTTCCCGATCCTCAAACGGCAGCACGAAGGGCTCGCTCTCGGCTACGTCACGGCTCGCGTCGTCGAATGCGTCTTCATCGGCGTCGGCATCCTCAGCCTGCTGGCCGTGGTGACGCTGCGCCAGGACCTGGCCGGCACCAGCGCGAACCGGGACACGCTCATCACCGTGGGCAGGTCGCTCGTCGCGATAAAGGACTGGACCTTCCTGCTGGGCCCCGGCTTCGTCGTCGGCATCGGAAACGGGCTGATCCTCGGCTACCTGATGTACCGCTCACACCTCGTACCACGCCGGATGGCCATCCTCGGGCTCGTCGGCGGCCCGCTGATCTGCCTGTCCGGGACTGCTGTCCTGTTTGGCGGTATCGCAGAGGGCGGGGCGGTGCAGTTCATCTCGACCATCCCGGAATTCGCGTGGGAGCTGTCCCTCGGCATCTACCTGGCGGTCAAGGGCTTCGTGTCACTCCCGGTGGATGTGCCATCCGAACCGTCGTTCGTCGCTATGCCGACTGGTCCTACCGCGCGGGGTCAGACCGGGGCGGCGTAGACGTAGACGAGATCGGCATATCCGAACTCACCGCCGACCCATTTGCCGCCACAGGTGACCAACGCCAGCCGGGCCGCGCCGCGTCGACCCACTTCCGCGGGTGGATCGACGCCGGCGGCCTTGGCCCGTTGCCGCACTGTCGTGACCTGCCATACCGATCTGCGTCGGGCAGCGTCCCACAGGTAGATGCGGGCACCGGGGCGCAACTTGCCGATCTTGCCGAGCGCGCCGGGAACACCCGAGTAGTTGATGTGACCGAGGATCATCTCGGTGCCGGTCGCTGCGCCGATCGCCGCGCCGCCGTCCCACACGCAGGTACGGCGCGGGTCGGTCGACGGCGGGTCGATCAATCCGTCGTGATCGATGCACGAGACGTCGATCGGAGCCGTCTCGTGCAGGGCCGGTATGGCGATCGTGTTCCGTAGCGCGCCGCTCGGCGGCTCCGGGTCCCGTGGTTGGGTGGAGGCGACGACAGGCGCCGTGCTGGTGACCGTGCTGGCCGGCATCGACGAGGCGGTGCTTCCGGTGGAATGCCGCACCGGAGCGCTGTGCCCCGTGCACGCGGAGAGCAGCACTGCCGACGCGGCGGCAAGCAGCCCGGCGGTCACGATGCCATGGGCTCGCATACAAGGAGATTAGCCCGGCTGAGCACCGCGGAAGCCGGCCTCGATGCTCTGGCATAGTCGGACCGTGGCCTTCTCGGTGCTCTTCGTCTGCACCGGCAACCTGTGCAGGTCACCGATCGGTGAACGTCTCTTTCAGGCGCGCGCCGGTCAGAATGCCTTGGTGGTGGCAACGAGCGCGGGCACCGCGGCCGTCGAGGGGTACGCCATGGATGGCCCTTCGGCAATAGCCTTGCGGGAGTTGGGCGGTGACCCGGACGGCCATGTGGCCCGCCGGCTCTCGAGCTCGATGATCGCCGGCGCTGATCTGATCCTCACCGCGGAGACGCAGCACCGCTCCACGGTCGTTCAGACCGATCCGGTGAGTTTCCGCAGGACGTTCACCTTCCGCGAGTTCGGTCGACTGGGTTCGCACGCCGAGCTGTCCGTTGATCAGCCGATGACGGTCGACGCGCTTGTCGAACGGGTTGCCGAGGTGGCCGCCCAACGCGGCAATGCCGAGCCCGCGGCGGCCGGTGCGGACGACATCGACGATCCGTTCGGCGCGTCGCTGAAGGTCGCGCGTGGTTGTGCAGCGGAGGTAGCCGATGCGGTGGACGCCGTCATCGACACACTGGGACTGCGCCGGGGTGCCGGGCCGGTCTAGTTCCCGGAGCGCGTCGCCGTCGCCGGATCGCCGCTCGGCGTGCAAGGATTCCCAGCGTGACCACGCCGCGGCGATCGCGTATCACCCGTCCTTATCGGCGGTTGCGTCGGTGGGCCCGGCACACTCCGAACGGGACGATCGCGCTGAACATGATCTGCGCCGGCGTCGCGCTGATCGTCATTGCCGCGATCCTCGCGCTGATCGTCTTCTGAGCCCAAGGGTCGGCTCGGGGATCGTCAGAGCCGTGGGTCGCCGGTCCGGATGGGTTCGGTGCGTGCGTCGGACGGTCGCGATTGCCCCGGCGCCGGAGCCCGGCTGGGCGGTGCGGCGCCGTTCTGCTCGGCCACCGCACTCTCCGGCTCGGCCACTGCGCCCTCGGCGCCGGCCGCCGGGTTGGTGGTCTCGGCCGTCGGCGCCGCGATCGGCGCCGGTGGTACTGCGTGACGGCCGCGTCGGGGCCGGTCGGGGCGGTAGGTGTAGTAGTAGCCGTAGGAGTCGTCATAGCGGCCACGGCCGCGCGTGATCATGTTCAACACCACGCCGACCGGCTTCTCACCGACCTTGGCCAGTGCCTCGATCGAGCGGCTGGCCTGCTCTCGGGTGGACTTGCCCGCGTGGTGCACCACGAGCGTGGCGTCTGCGATCGCGGCAATCTCGGCGCCGTCGGTCACCGGCAGCAGCGGTGCGGTGTCGATGATGGTGTAGTCGACCTTCTCGGCGATGTTCCGGATGATCGCCCGGGCTTGGTCGCTGATCAGCAACTCGCTGGGGTTGGGCGGTACCGGTCCCGAGGTGAGCACCGCCAGGTTGCGTCCGGCGTTCTGCAGGACGGTTTCGACGCGCGCCTTGCCGATGAGTGCGGTGGTGAATCCGACGTCACCGATGAGGCCGAGCGTCTTGGCCAGGGTGGGCCGGCGCAGGTCGGCCTCGATCAGGCAGACGCGGTAGCCACCCTCGGCCAGTGCGGCAGCGAGGTTCAACGCGGTAGTGCTCTTGCCCTCGCCGGGGATGGCGCTGGTGACTGCGATGACCCGGGGCGCGTGGTCCACGTTGACGAATTGGAGATTGGTGCGCAGTTGGCGGTACGCCTCCGAGCGCGCGCTGTGCGGGTCGCCGCGGAACGCAACGGGCGTCTTGGAGGTGCGCTTGTCGAAGGGCACGTAGCCCAGCACCGGGACGCCGAGTTCTTCGAAGTCCTGCGGGCCCTTGACCGTGTTGTCCAGGACGTCGCGCAGGATCACCAGCCCGACGCCGAGCAGCAGCCCGATCACCAGGCCAAGGCCCACATTGATGACCTTGCTCGGCTTGATCGGCGACTCAGGCGTAGTGGCCGGATGAATGACGGTCAGCTTGACGACAGGCTTGCCGCTCGCATCGGTCTGTTCCGTGCTCTCCACGACCTTGTCGAACTGGGTCGCCACTGCGTTGGCCAACCGAGCCGCCTGCTGCGGGCTGTGATCGGTGACGTGCAGGTTGATCAGCACCTTGTTCTGCGGCGCATCTGCGCTGATCTTGGCGGACAGCTGCGATTGGGTGAGGTTCAAGCCCAGCGACTTGATCACCGCCCCGGTGACGGCTGGACTGTTCGCGATGCTCGTGTAGGACTGCACCCGGTCCGAGGTGAAGGTGTTTCCGGCGGAGAGCTCGGCGGGCGTCGCGCCGGCGGAGGTAGCCACGAAGATCTGGACGTTCGCCTGATACACGGTCCTGGTGGTCGCAGTCAGCCCGAGGCCGACCGCCAGCCCAAGGACGGTGATCGCCAGCACGAGAGGCCAGCCCTTACGCAGAATGCGCAAGTAGTCACGTAGCTCCACGGGCTGCCTCTCGTAAACCGCCTAGTTCCGGAAGAATAACTCGGCAGGCACCGATCCGACGCATCTCGGCCCGGCGGCTCGGGAGCGGTCTTGCATCCACGATGTGGGTTACGGTTTGCCTGGAGTGATCTTGCCGCCACTCCGAGGCGAATCGGGGCCGTGAGGAGCACGCAGCAATGGTCGGACGCGTGGCGGGGATGTATGCCCCGCTCCCGACATCCTCTGACATCGCCACGTCATCGTGAAGGTTCTTGTCACAGGTGGCGCCGGCTTCGTCGGGGGCAACCTCTGCCGAGTATTGGTCGAGGACGGCCATGACGTTCGGGTACTCGACGATCTGAGCACCGGGTATCGCTCAAATCTCGAAGGTGTCGACGCCCGCCTAGAGGTCGGTTCGATCCTGGATGTGGACCTGCTCGCCAAGCACGTCTCCGGCGTCGATTCCGTTGTCCATCTCGCCGCCCGCGGCTCCGTTCCCCGCTCAGTCGCCGACCCGGTGCGTACGAATGAAGTCAACGTGACCGGCACGCTCAACGTGTTGCAGGCCGCCCGCGAGGTCGACGCGCATGTCATCGTTGCGTCGTCCTCATCGGTGTACGGGTCCAATCCGACCAGCCCGAAGCGCGAAGACCTGGTACCGCAACCGATGAGCCCCTATGCGGTGAGCAAGCTTGCGACGGAGTCCTACGGACTGGCGTTCCGGCAGACCTATGCCTTGGACACCTTGGTCTTTCGGTTCTTCAACATCTTTGGCCCCCTGCAGTCGGCACGACATCCATACGCCGCGGTAATCCCGTCCTTCATCGCTGCGCTGCTCGACGGCGATCACCTGTCCGTGTACGGCGATGGCCAGCAGTCGCGGGACTTCACGTCGGTTCGTTCGGTTACCCGAATCCTGGCCGACGCCGTCCGCCGCCGGGTCACCCACGATCGGCCGGTCAACCTTGCCTTCGGTGGGAGCGTCACGCTGCTCGAACTGATCCAGCACCTTGAGCGCTTGACGGGGCGCACGGCGGAGGTCGAGCTGCTTCCTCCGCGAGTGGGGGACATTCGCGCCTCCCAGGCCGATAACACTGTGCTCCGAGGGCTGTTTCCCGACGCCCGGCCGGAGCCGCTGGACGACGGGTTGCGTGCAGCGCTGTCCTGGTTCCGCGAAACGGACGCCAAGCAGTGGTGACGCCGCCCTCGCCCAAGCTCCTGATCTGCACGACCGATCCGGTGACGCCCTGGACGATCATGCGAGGACAACTCAACTACTTGGCGTCAGCCGGCTTCGACGTTGTCTTGGTGTCGTCGCCCGGGGAGTTGCTGGAGGCGACGGGGAAGCGCGAAGGAGTGCGCACCAGAGCAGTTTCGATGCAACGCGAGATCAGCCCGGTAGCGGACGCGCGCGCGATCGTCGGGCTGGTCAAGGCCTACCGTGCGGAACGTCCCCGGATCTCCCTGGTAAGCACTCCGAAGGCCGGGCTACTGGCCGGCGTGGCAGCGTGGATCACCAGAGTGCCGCGGCGCGTCTACATGCTGCGCGGCCTGCGGCTGGAGACGGTTACAGGCGCCCAGCGATGGCTGCTGTGGCTGCTGGAATGGATCTCGCTGCACCTCGCTCATGACGTGATCGTGGTGAGTCCGAGCCTGCTTACCCGCGCCCGCGAACTTCACCTGCTTGGTCGGGGGCGCGGCACGGTGCTGGGACGCGGTGCCAGCAATGGCGTCGACATGGAGCGCTTCGAACCCACGCCGCAGCGACAAGCCGAGGCCCGAAAGCTGCGAGCCGACCTCGGCATTCCGGACGATGCCTTCGTGTTCGGATTCGTAGGACGGCTGACCGTAGACAAAGGCGTAACCGAGCTCGCCCAGGCCTTCGCGGCTGTCAGGTAACCGGTTCCGACGCCTGGCTCCTCGTCGTCGGGAAGGAGGAGCTCGGCGGGCCTGCCTTCAGCAACACGCCGGGCGCTAGAGGGCCTGACGCGCATGCGCTTCACCGGATGGATGGAGCGAATCCGATATTGCGTACCACGCGATGGACTGTCTGGTGCTGCCCACATATCGCGAGGGATTTCCGAACGTCGTCATCGAAGCCAGCGCCGCAGCGAAGCCAGTGATCACTACGACGGCCACCGGGGCGCGTGACTCAGTTGTAGCGAATCGGACAGGAGTCGTCGTCTCAGCCCGCGACGCGAACGAGCTGGAAAGCGCGATGCACCACATCGCCGACGATCCCGAATCGGGCAACGTCTATGGGGCTTCAGGCACGCTCGTTCGTCGAGCTGAATTTCGCAAACGATGTCGTATGGAAGCGCCTCGCAATGCATCTGAGCACGCTGAGGCTCTGCAGCCACGCTGACAGGGGACGAGCGGTGCGAGGATCGGTGAGAGAATGCTGCTAACGAAGTGGGCTCAACTTTCCGGCCGGCGGTCCCACAGGGCGTGTAATCTGCCGTCGTGTCGGCCGGACAAGTCGATTGATACGCTGGGTGGCTTAGCGTCCGTCCTAGTAGTGATAGGCGCGCTACCGCGGGCCGAAGGTGCGGATCGTCCCGGGCGATATCATCCTCTGGACATTTTCCTTGTTTTTCGTCGCGCCGCTCTTCCTCGATGCCATCCAGTTCGTCCCGCAGTTCAACATTTACCCCGCCTTCGGGCCGGTCAGTCGAAATGTTGGGTCGCAGGGGTTCGCCGCCGTCAGCGTATTCCTGGCCACCTGCATAATCACCCATGCGGTGCGGAAATCCATAAGATCGGAGCCACGCCGAAATGAGGAGGTGCGGGATTCGCCCCAATGGCCATGGTTACTGCTTACCCTGACGCCGATCGTCGTCGTACTGGCGGCGCCCAACCCCGGCATTTACCGGCACTTTGCTGCTCCCATCAGCCAGCGCGGTTATGGCGAGGCGTTCTATGGTCTGGGCGCGGCGGCCACTGCGGTCTCCCGGTACAACGTGTACGTGACGTGGTCGACCTACTTGTCCGCAGTAGGGCTTGCGGTCTGGCTGATGAGACGTCGCGGCCCGCGAGCTTTCCTGCTCATCCCGCCGGTGATAGTGATGGATTTCTGGATCAACGGCAAGCGAAACATCGTCGCCGTCCTGCTCATCATGGTGTTTTACGTCCTTGTGCGAGACCGAAATATGACGCGCCACGAGTTTCGGCGAACGATAGCCGCGGCCGGAGTCATCCTGCTGGCCGTCATCGGCTTTTCACAGTGGTTCGAGGGGAACTACCGGGCAACTGCGGTCAGCGAAAATGAAAAGGAAGTCTTCCAGGTCGACTATGGCCGGGTGAACGTGTTGCAACTATCTATCGGTGGGGCCCTCGGCATCGTCCCGCGCCCCGTCAGCTACCCAGGCGAAAGTCTCTACCTTTACGCAGACAATTTCATGTCCGGAATTCTGCGGACCGAGAAGCCTATCAGCTACTCAGAGCGGGTGACGTCGATCGCGTTCGGCGAAACCCCTCAGGCGCAGCAGGGCGGAATCACGGTCTCCATTCTGAGCGAGATGATAGACGATTTCGGCTGGCTCGGGATTCTCTTGGGCCCCGCAATCCTCGCTGCTCTCGCGTGGCGTGCATATCGGTCTCGTGATCCAGTGATCGGTATCTTGCTTGCTCTTATGGGCTCCATGCTGATAACTACGGAGCTCCTCGCTGCGTTGCCAGTTATCGGGTTGCTCGCCGCGCGGCTGATGTGGAATGCAAGGCCAAAGGCCGCTGCCCCCAGGGCCTTGGTCTCGGCCGGTTAGCGAGCCTGCTGGTCACGCTCGGTGTGGAGTGCGGACATGGGCGCGCTGCCGGACGCTGATCTGCATCGTATGCCGAATTCGACACGCGACTGCTGAAGCCCGTCGCCATTGAAGATCACGCTAGACTCCGCTTATGGATGAAGGCTTCAACCTCGACCGCGAGCAGGCGCGGGCGCTGCTACTCCAGCGCACGGCCTACCAGCCGGTTTGGACGCCATTGGTGCACAAGGTAGGACTTTCTGGTTGGTACGCGAATTCGGTAGCGACCCGGTCAACGAAGGTTGGTCGGACGAGCCTCGGCCGGCGCTATAGGGACGAAAGCGAAGCCGAAGCCGAAAGCATCTTGAGACATTTGCCGCCTGCCACCGGTCGCCTCATGGATATTGGATGCGGCCTTGCCGGACCGGATCTGGTGTTGGCAAGGCATCTTCCAAACCTGCAGATCACGCTGATTGACATGGACCGGTTCGATGAGGTGCCGTTCTATGGATTTCATAGTAGCGCTGCGGCCTATAACTCGCTTTCTAGTACGAAGCAATTCCTTGTGCAAAACGGTTTGAACGCCGAGAAAATTCGAACAGTTGATATTTTGCGCGAACCGTTTCCTGCCACCGTGCAGCCGGATGTGGTGATCTCGATTATCAGTTGGGGATTTCACTATCCGGTCTCGACGTACCTCGACGACGTCCACGAGGCGCTCGTGCCCGGTGGCGTTGCGATACTCGACATCAGAAACGGCACGGACGGTGTCGCAGCGCTAAGAAGGCGGTTTCACGTAGAACAAATAGACGGCCCAAGCCGCGGAAAATCACACCGATATCTGGCGACTAAGGTTACATGACACGCGGCGGCAACTCGATTTCGACACGGCGGCGGCGATGAATGCGACCGAACCGCAAAGATCCAGTGGGAACGCACCAGGAGACAATGCGCCCCCCACGGTGTTGCACATTATCGACAGCCTAGGAACGGGCGGAGCAGAGGCGCTGGTCGTCGACTTGGCGATCGAGGGGCTGAGACGGGGGGGCCGGCACTCAATAGTAACTTTGTGGCACGCAGACGGGGTTCCCTATAGGCGCGCGCTCGCGGCTGGCGTGACGGTCCGAACGATGGCCCGCTCCCGGAAACTGTCACTCTTCGGAACGTACCGCTTGCGCTCGTGGGCCCGGCAAGCCGACGTAATCCACGTCCACCTTTTCCCTGCATTGTATTTGGCGGCCACGCTGCCTCGTCGGCGCGCCGTAAAGCTCTATACCGAGCACAGCACGTCCAACCGACGGCGCCGATGGTACGTTTTCCGATTTCTCGATCGCGTTGTGTACCGGCGCTATTCGTGGGTTGTTGCGGTCTCGGAGGGTGTTCGAGCGTCCCTCATCGAGCATTTGCCCAGCCTGGCTGGCCGCACGCGTGTTGTCATGAACGGTGTCGGATCTCAGTTTTACGCCGACGTAGCCGATGACCGCCTTGTGCACCGGCCCCTCAGGCTCCTGACTGTTGGACGCTTGGAGCCCCTCAAAAATCAATCCGCGATCATTGACGCGCTCCGATCGATCCCGGACGCGGAGCTATTTATTGCGGGACGGGGAAACCATGAGCCTGAATTACGCCGCAGGGTTGCCGGACATGGCCTCGCATCGCGGGTGCATTTTTTGGGCGAGTGTGAGAACGTCATCGAGCTAATGGACTGGTGCGATATTTTGGTCCACGCCCCGATTCATGAGGGGTTCGGCCTCGTCATTGCCGAAGCGATGGTCCGCGGACTACCTGTTGCCGCCAGCGACATCGCGGGAATTCGTGACGTGGTCGAAAACGACGAGTCGGGCCTACTCTTCGACCCTCACGACACCACTGCGATCGTTGCAGCCATACGAGTACTCGCGACGAACGATGAGAAGCGGGTGCGTTTGGTGGGCAGCGCCAAACGGACAGCAACGCGGTTCGGCATCTCGCGCGCATTGGACCAATACTTAGTGCTCTACGCAACCGCGTCACCCCGCTGATATTGCGTCGCATGGGCGAGCGCTAGTCTGTAGGCGCACTACTCAAGGATTGCACCTGAGTCAGGGCCGGGGGGGACGTCATCCATCTCCCGATTCTCGCTGCGGGCGACACTGCGGAGCCGGACAATGGTTGCCACCGCCATCGCAATATAGGCAATCGTGCTGGCTTCGGCGGCTCCGGTCATCCCGAAGGCCGGAATGAGTGCGATGTCGAGAACTATGACTACCGCGAATCCGAAGAGAGTGAGCAGGCTTGCGGATTGCAACTTGCCCGCCGCATTAATGCACGCTACGTCTACTACGTAGGACCCCATCGCAACTGCTCCGATGACCAATATCCGCAGTGGCGTTACCGCCGCCCGGTATTCTTCTCCGAACAAGAACTTTATAAGCCAGGGACTGGCCAGGAAGAGTAACCCGCCTATCACCATGCTGAGCGCTACAGCGCCGGTTCGGAGGCGGCCGAGTGAGTCGATCGAGCGGCGCCCTGAAGCGACGCGATGGAATATCACCTGCCCGATACCGATTGGAATGATCAGGAGCGCCTCGGTCATTGTGACACCAACGCTATAAACGCCAACGAGAGCGGTAGAAGCGAACACTCCTAGCAGCAAGCGATCCAGGCGAAAAATGAATGAACGACCCAGGTCCGTGAGGACCGCCGGAAGCCCCCCGCGGATCTGCAACCACGCTTTACCGCGCGAATGCCGCGGGCGAAGGCTTAGCCCCCGCCTGCGGAACTGGGCCGTGAGGTAAATCAATTCGACGGACTGCCCACAGGTGATCGCAGCGAGCGTGCGGTCGAGGGTGAGGCCAAACAGTCCCCAGGCGGCCACTACCAGTACCAGTTGAGCCGCCGCGCCTATAGCGTCCGCTCGCGACGCACGGGTGCTGTGGCCGAAGGCGTACAAACCGTCCCTCAACATGTAGGAGCTGATACTCAGAAATGAGTAGGCCACCAGGAAGACGAGGACCGCACCATTCACGAAGCTATGGGTAGCGACCAGAGCGGCCCACCCAATTCCGAACGCAATGAACAGCTGGGCAAGTGATAATACAATAGTTATACCAATATAATCAGCTAGCTCAATTTCGCTGTCCGCCGAGACGAGATGCACGCGGGCAAAGGTATTGGTGCCGAGCGATCCCGCAACAATCAGCACGCTGGTCAGTGTCATGAAGACGACGACGACGCCGCGATCTGTTGGTCCAAGCGCTCGCGCGGTGACGATCGCTAGGGTGCCGAGCAGAAGTGAGATTGCTATCAGGTTGACCGTCACCGGTCCGAAGGCCGTGAGCGAATTTCGGATGCGGCCCAGCTGGCTAGCAGTGGCAGGCCCAGATGCGTCGTGACGGCCTTTGGCTGTATGCGCCTGCTGCTCCCCGGAAGCCCGGCGAGTCACAACTGTTCCACCGCTGCCCCGCGCATCCGGTGACGAGTGTCGAGCACGTAGCTAGCTGACGATTCGATCAGGCCGTAGTCAAACGCGTCGTGGTCGACCAGCAGCGCCACCGCATCCGCTGCCTGGAGCTCATGGACCGTTAATTCGGTCTGAGTCACGCGGTTGTCAATGAGCGGCGAAGGGACGTGCGGATCTGCGACGCGGACGTCGCACCCCATTTCCAGCAGCAAGTCCACGATCCGCGTCGATGGGGATTCTCGCGCATCGCCGGTGTTCTTCTTGTACGCCAGACCTAACACGAGGACTCGGGATCCGTTGACAGACCGCTTCTGCCTGTTCAGGGCCATGATCAGGCGGCGCACGACGTAGTCGGGCATGTGGTCGTTCACGTCGTTGGCGAGCTCGACGAACCGGAAACTCTGCCCCAACGTCCGCTTCACCTGCCAGGACAGGTACGACGGATCGATCGGCAGGCAGTGTCCGCCGACGCCGGCCCTGGCGTGAATCGCATGTATCCGAACGGCTTCGTCGAAGATGCGTCGATCGCTTCCCAGACGTCGATGCCGAGGTCGTGCGCGAACATCGCCAGCTCGTTCACCAGGGCAATGTTGACGTGTCGGAAGGTGTTCTCCAACAGCTTGGTGAGTTCGGCGACCTTGCAGTCGGAGACGACGACCACCTGATCGACCAGCGACGGTAGAGGTTCTCGACGTGTGACTTCGAGGCGTCGTCGATCCCGGACACAACCTTGGGCGTGTTGACGAAGTTGAAGCGCTTATTTCCGGGATCGATGCGCTCCGGGGAGTAGCCGACGTAGAAGTCCACTCCGGCCTTGCAGCCCGAACCCGACTCCAGAATCGGGACGAGCAATTCGTTGGTTGTTCCGGGATAGGTTGTCGACTCCAGCACCACGGTGGCGCCGGGTCGGATGTGCGGCGCAATATCCGCTCCCGATTGTTCAATGAAGCCAAGGTCGGGCAGACCTTCGGTCAGCGGGGTGGGCACGGTGATCACGGCGTAGTCAAAGCCACTTGCTGCGTCGTAGCTGGCGCTGGCAGTGAAGCGGCCCGTCGCCAAGGCACGTTGCAAGACGTCGTCCGAGACGTCTTCGACGTAGGACGAACCGGCCGCCAATCGGCCGGCCCGGGAAGGATCCACATCAATTCCGACAACGTTGTAGCCGACATCGACGGCGCGCATCGCGATCGGAAGGCCGACGTAGCCCTGCCCGATCACGACGAGCTTGGCCGCAGAGGAAGCGATTGACCGGTCAGGCACGGCGCGGCTCCAACGAAGGGTCTTCGGTCTGAACGAAAGCGGTCGGGCGAGGTGGGGCGCTCATCGTGCGGGGACGCCCTTAACTATGGCCCCGGCGGCTACGTTCCGGACAACGCACGCGCCGGCACCGACGGTCGCACCTGCCGAAATCGTCAGGCCCTGGAGGATCACTGAGGCAGCGCCCACCAGGACAGCCTCTTCGACGGCGCATTCGCCGGATACGGTCGCGGCTGGGTTGACCGATACGAATTCGCTGAGTGTTGAGTCGTGTCCGATGGTGGCATTCGCGTTCAGGTGAACGTGATTGCCGAGGCGCACATTGGTCGCCACCTGGACTCCGGCACACACCACGACGCCGACACCGAATGCAACCTGCGAACCGATTACCGCGGTGGGATGCGCGATCGACGGGCTGGCCAACTCATGGTCGTCGAACTGCTTGACGATTTGACGGCGGATCGAAGGGTTGCCAATGGCAACGAGGTAATTCACCGTGTTCCGATGGGAAAGCCAGCCGCTGACGCCGCCCAAGTGCGGGACGTTGCGAGCGGTCAGGCGGTCCAGGTTTTCGGTGCTCGGAGCGTCATCGAGGACTCCCAGGAGCTCGTACACGGGCTGCTCAGCCGCCGCGTTGATCGCTTCGATCACGTCAAGGGTCTCCCGACCGAATCCACCAGCTCCGACGACGACCAGGGGCGTGCTCATTCGGCTACTCGCCACTCAACCGGATCGGCGGGGGCGCCCTGAAACTCCGGCATCGTCACCTCACCAGCCGCAGCAATGCCGGCCCGTCGAGCCACGGCCACTGCGGTGCGCCAGAGAATCACCGCATCGAGCCGAAAACTGCGCCGCTCGACGTAGTCCACGTCAGCGGCAAACTTGGCCTCCCAGCTCAAGGCATTTCGGCCAGAGATCTGCGCCAGGCCGGTGATGCCTGGGCGAACGTCGTGGCGTCGCGCCTGGACGGGGCTGTAGCGGTCGAGATATTGCATCAGCAGCGGTCTCGGACCGACCAGGCTCATGTCGCCGCGAAGGACATTCCACAGGGTCGGCAGTTCGTCGAGGCTGGTGCTGCGCAGCGCGGCCCCGAACGGGGTGAGCCGCTCGGCGTCGGTGAGCAACCCAGCCTGCGCGTCGGGCTCGCGCATTGTCCGGAACTTGATCAGCGTGAACGGCACTCCGTCCTTGCCCGGGCGTTCTTGGCGGAACAGCACCGGTCGGCCCAGTTTGCGGTACACCAAGACTGCCAACGCGGCTTGAACTGGTGCGGTCCCGATGAGTGCCGTTGCCGAAACGACGATGTCTACGAATCGCTTCACCACGTCGTAGCGCTTGCCGGCCGTGGTTGCGCTGTTGGCTGTCACCTGTCGCCCAGGAACGTCTGAATGGCGTCCCGCACACGTTCGGCATCGGCGTCGCCCATGCCTGAGCCGCTGGGCAGCGTCAGACCGTGCTCGAAGAGCCATTGCGAGTTGCCGTTGACGCTCGCCCGTGCATGTTCGAACACCGGCTGCAGGTGCATCGGTTTCCAGAGCGGCCGACTCTCTATCCCACGCTCGTCGAGGAACGTCGAGAGTTCGGCGGTGGTCCAGCCGGCGTGGTCGTCCACGATGATCGAGGTGAGCCAGCAGTTGTCCGCGCTGTCGTCCCCACCGTCGAAGATCGATACCCCGGGCGTCGAGTCGAAGAGCTCACGGTACGACTGCCGGATCTGGCGCCGCTTGGCCAGGATCTGCTCGAGGCGGGACAGTTGCGCCCGGCCGAGCGCGGCAAGGATGTTGCTGAGCCGGTAGTTGTAGCCGATGTCGGTGTGCTCATAATGCGCGACGGGCTGTCGTGCTTGCGTGGACAGATAGCGCACCCGCTCCGCCATGCCCTGGTCGGCGGTGAGGAACATGCCGCCGCCGGAGGTGGTCATCACCTTGTTGCCGTTGAACGACAGCACCGAGGCGTCTCCGAACGAGCCGGCCGCCTGCCCACTGTGCGAGGCGCCCATCGACTCGGCTGCGTCGACCAGCAACGGCACGCCGAGCTCGTCGGCAAGGGCCGTCAGCGCAGCCATGTCCGCGCACTTGCCGAGCAGGTCGACCGGGATGATTGCGCCGATCCGGCCGCCCTGTGCGCGCACCTCGTCGGCCGCGTGGGCGAGCAGCGCCACGTCGATGTTGCCGGTGGCCCGCTCGCTGTCGACGAAGTACGGCTCGGCGCCGACGTAGGTGATCGCATTCGCGGTAGCCGCGAAGGTCAGGGTGGAGGTCAGCACCACATCGCCAGGACGGACCCCGAGCACGATCAACCCGAGGTGCAGCGCTGCCGTGCCAGAGCTCAACGCGACGGCATGCGCTGTGCCCACCCGTTCGGCGATCTCCCGTTCGAACGCGGTCAGGTCCGGCCCGGCAGGGGCCACCCAGCCCGATGCCATCGCCTCGAGCACGTACTTCGACTCGACCTCGCCGACGTCCGGCGCCGACAGGAAGATCCGTTTCAAGGTCAGCCCGCGGAGTTCTCGTAGCGGGGCACAGTGGCCAGCCGCCGGTCGCCGGAGGCGGCCCGCACCCAGGGGTGCATCTCGACGTCGCCCGGAGGCAGCGGAGGCACGACGACATGCGAGATCATCGGGTGTAGCGGCCGCTCGCCCAGCTCACCTGCACCGAGCAGTTCCTCGTGCAGCTTCTCGCCCTTCCGAAGACCGGTGTAGACCACCTCGACGGCCTTGCCGGACATGGCAATCATCCGACGTGCCACGTCCATGATCCGCACCGGCTCGCCCATATCCAGTACCAACGCCTCACCCGGCCGACCGATCGCGCCGGCTTGGATGACTAACTGGCACGCCTCGGGGATCGTCATGAAAAAGCGTGTCACGTCGGGATCGGTGACGGTGACAGGCCCGCCGCTGTCGATCTGCGCATTGAACGCGTGCAATACCGACCCACGGCTGCCCAACACATTGCCGAAACGTACCGAGAGGTACCTGCGGTCTTCCACCCCGGCCGCGTACCAGGCGGTGAGCTGCTCGGCGAGGCGCTTGGAATGGCCCAGCGCGCTGGTGGGATTTGCAGCCTTGTCAGTGGAGATGTTCACGAAGTGATGAACGCCGACGGCCGTCGACGCTTCGAGCACATTCAGCGTGCCGATCACGTTGCTCTTGAGCGCCTCTGCGGGGTAACGCTCGAGCAGCGGGAGGTGTTTGAGCGCGGCCGCGTGGAAGACGACCTCCGGGCGGTGGTGTGCGAAGACATCAGCCAGCGCGTCGACATCGCGAATATCGACAAGGGCAGTGTTGGCCGAGTCGAGCAGTGCCTGGCCGAAGATGGAGAGTTCGACCGAGTGCAGAGCCGACTCGTCGCGGTCCAGCATCACCAGCGCGGCGGGGCCGAATTTGTGCAGCTGCCGGCACAGCTCTGAACCGATCGAGCCGCCGGCGCCGGTGACCAGCACCCGACGTCCGGTGACATAGGCCGCGATCGCCGTGACATCCGTGTCCACTGGACGGCGGCCGATCACGTCCTCGACATCGACATCGCGCAGCGCGGACAGCTGTAACTGGGAACGGCGCAATTGCTCGGTCAGCGGCGGCAGCACCATGCAGCCGATGCCGGCTTCGTCCGCGGCGTCGGAGACCTTCCGGATGAGCGCGGCATCGGCGTTGTTGACGGCAATCACGATCCTGGTCGCGTCCAGCCGAGCGACGGTGTCGGCCAAATCTTCAAAACGACCGCAGACCCGAACGCCATGCACCTGCAAATTGCGCTTTGCCGAATCATCGTCAAGAAAACCGACCGGCTGAAAAGGCGAATTCGGATCGCGCACCATTCGCAATGCCAGCGCTGAGCCGACCCAGCCGGCCCCGAAGATGACGATGCGTTCGGCGTCAGTCGGACGACTTCCCGCTTGGACGATGAGTCGCTTGATGTAGCGAATGCCGGCCATTCCGACGAGGGCCAGCGGCCAGGCCAGGAACGGGATGCTCCGCGGAATGCCCGACGGGTGCAGGATCAGGACGATCACACTGCCGAGTGCCGACACCGCAGTGACCGACACTGCCAGTGCACGCAGCTCGTCGAAGCTCCCGGCGAGATAGCGGCCTCGATAGAGCAAGCCGACTGCGCCCAGGACGAGTTGGCCGCCCGCCAGGAACAGCGCGAGCACCGAGATCGCCGCCCACCGGACCGTCCCGGCGTCGAAGTCGACTCGGGCGAGGGCGACCAATTCGGTGGCGGCCAGCCACACCACGAGGTCGGTCAGAATCGATGAGTAGCTGCCGAACGAAGGCGGCCGATGTAACGCGCCACTCGCACCCGAAGTCACTGGTCCACCGATCCGGCAGCCCCGTCTGCACGCTCATTTGTCATTGCACTTAACCGGGTGTGACCGATTAATGATGAGGGAAATGTATGCTGCCGTCCGGACGGTTAGCAACTATGTCAGCCAAACGCCCGGCAGACATCAGGCAAACTGTTATCGGACCAAACTACCGCCCCAGCCAGATGTGGGTTATCGTCCACCTGTCTGAAGATCATCAGCGGATCGCCCTCCAGCGTTCGCACCGCACAAGCCTGGGAGTCCCCCGATGTCCACAACCAAGCGGCCGCTTCTGGCCCTCCTCGGGGCGATTGGCCTGCTGATCGCGACGGTATCGTTCGCCACGTCCGCGAGCGCAGCTCCATACACCTCACAGCCAACCCTGTCGGTGAGCACGCAGACCCCCGCAGTGGGTGCCTCGCTCACGGTGAGCGGCGCGGGCTTCGCGGCCGGCGAGAACGTCAGCCTCACCCTGCACACCGTGGTCTACAACCTCGGCACGGCGACTACGGACGGCAGCGGCTCGTTCACCACCACGGTCACGCTGCCCGCCGGGGTATCCGGCACGCACACCATCGTGGCGCTCGGCCTGGGTTCCGGCCGGTCGGCGTCGATCACCTTGACCATCGGTAGCGGTACGGCCGGTGGCGGCGGGTCCAACGGTGGGCTGCCGAACACCGGTGCCGCAGTGATGGGTGTCGGCGGACTTGGCCTCGCGTTGTTGATCGGCGGCGGCCTGATGCTGCTTGTCGGTCGGCGCCGCTCGGTCAGCGCCATCTGAGCATCCTTCCGAGCTACCGGGCCGCACGTCGGCCCGGTAGTTATCGTTTGGCATGACCGCCGGCCCTCCGCACGACGATTCGTCGCACGACCTGCCGAGTTCGGACGATCCCTTTCACGGCCCGGACTGGTCTGACCGCGCTCGTCCACGCCGCACACCGCCCGAGCCCGTAAGCCGGCAAAGGGTCAAGGTCTCTCGCCGCAAGCGACGCCGCCGACGCAGGCGCATCCGCGCCACTCTGCTCGTGGTGGGTGGCCTGCTCGTCCTCGCCGCCTGCTGGCTCGCGGTCACCGGCTTGCTGGCGCGCAGTCAGCTCAACCAGGCCCGGGCCGAGGTCGCCGCCTTGCGCGCGCAGATCGCAGCAGGGAATCTCACTGCTGCCCGAGCCACCGCAGCCGACCTGGCCAAGCACGCACATCGCGCGCACCAGCTCACCACCGGACCGGTCTGGGCGGGCGCGGCCGCGGTACCGTTCGGCGGCGCGCCGCTGCACACGATCCGCGGTGTCACGGCCGGCGTCGACGCGGTCGGCCACGGCGCTCTGCCCCAACTCGTCACTGCCAGTGGTCGGCTCGACCCGGCGACGCTGCGCCGCCCGGACGGCAGCATCGACCTCGCGGCACTCAACTCGGTGGGACCAGCGCTGGATCATGCATCGACGACAATGACCGATGCGTCGCGCTCCATCGGCGCGCTGCCGAAACACACCTGGCTGGGCACCATCGATTCGGCCCGCGCCGATGTGGTCACTCAGCTCGCCGGCCTGAGCAAGACCGTTCGATCTGCTGATCTCTCCGCCCGCATCCTGCCCAAGCTGCTCGGCCAGAGCGGCCCCAAGCGGTACTTCGTCGCGTTCCAGAACGACGCGGAGGCGCGCGGAACCGGCGGGCTGCCGGGAGCCTTCGCCATCGTCGAGGCCAACCACGGCAAGCTGCGGTTCATCCGCTTCGAGAACGACACCGCGTTGAGCGGGGTGCCCGCCGATCCGGCCGACGTCGACTTCGGTGCCGACTACCGCCACCTCTACGACGGAGCGGGAACGACCACCCTCTACGGCAACGCGAACCTGAGCCCGAACTTCCCGTATGCGGCGCGGACGTGGGCGTCGATGTGGCGCAGGAAGAGCGGCGAGCGAGTGGATGGCGTGATTGCCGTCGACCCCACCGCATTGAGCTACCTGCTCAAGGTGACCGGTCCGGCCACGCTGCCGGATCATTCCCAGGTCAGCGCGAGCAACGTGATCGCCCTGACCCAGAGCACCGTCTATACCAAGTTCGGCACTGACCTCGCCGGTCGCCGGAAGTACCTGCTCGACCTCGCTCGCTCGGTCAGCACGAAGGTGCTGAACACCAAGGGCGACACAGCGGCGTTAGTGCGCGCGGCCGGCACGGCGTCCGGGGAACGTCGGCTGCTGGTGTGGAGCGCTGACGATGCGGTCGAGGCGGACCTGGCGCAGACCTCCGTGTCCGGGGTCATCCCGCAGACTTCGGCGCCCTATGCCGGATTGTCGATCGTCAACGACGGCGGTAACAAGCTGGACTACTACCTGGACCGAACCCTGTCCTGGCAGCGCACCGGCTGCGGCTCGGCCAGCCAGGTGACGGTGACCATCACCCTGACCAACAACGCTCCGGCCAGCGGCCTGCCGACGTACGTCACCGGCCGTAGCGACCACCACGCGTACCCGGTCAAGCCCGGCGACAACCGGCTGGAGGTCGGCTACTTCGCGACGCAGGGCGCCACGATGAAAAGCGTCACGGTGGACGGTCGCCCGGGCACCGCCATGATCGGACGGGAGCAAGGGCATCCGGTGTACACCGTGGATCTCGAGCTGCCTCGCGGCACGTCCCGGACCATCGTCTTGCACCTCAGTGAGCCGGCCAGCTCAGCCGCGCCCATCGTGTTGCGGCAGCCGCTCGTGCGCCCGCTGAAGATCATCCTGGACGATCGCCGGTGCGACTGAGCGCCACCCGAGTTGTTTCACACCCATAACGGTTGATCACGACCGTTCCGGCGGTCCGTTGCCGCGGGATACGGTCCCTCAATGACCGGATTCTCCCGCTGCGTCTTGCCATCCGGTCCAGCGGCGCGATGAGATCTAGGTTCCTTCCGCTCCGCGCGCTGCGTTACCGGACCGGTCAGTCGATCCTGCTGGGACTGCTCGCCCTCGCCGCCGTCACCGCATGTGCGGCCGGCCCGATGTACGAGCGGGCCGTGGAACAGGCCGCCTTGCGCTCGACGCTCGACCAGGCATCCGTCGCCGATCGCGGCGCGCGGATCGATTCGTCGAGCGCCTCGGACGCGACTCGTTACCTGCCCACCGGCAAGCAGCGTTCGCTGTTCGGGGCGGCCATCCAGGGCACCGAGGCGAAGGTCGAGGTGACTGCCCCGAAGTCCCTGCGCACGGTCGGCGACGCCGAGCACCACGTGGTCGGGACGGTTGCCACCCGTACCGACTACTGCGCGCACCTCAGGTTCGTCCAGGGCACCTGCCCGACCGGGCCGAACGAACTCGCGGTCAGCTCGTCCTCGGCCAAGGCGTTCTCGCTGACGCTGGGCGAGGCGCTGCAGCTGCAGGGTGCCGGCGCCGGCACGTTCAGCATCGGCGCGATGACGGTGGTCGGGGTGTATCAGCCGTTTGACGCGCAGGACGATTACTGGTTCGACCGCAGCTATTCCTCCGCCGAGGGCCTCTACCACCAGCCGAACGGCGATGCACCGGACGTCCTGCATCCGGACGCGTTCTTCGTCGGGACGCAGGCCATCGCCGCGATTCAGCAGCGGTACGACGACCAGATCGGCTCGGGCACGTCACCGTTCACCTTCGCCACCGACCTTCCGTTGGACGTCGGTCACTGCGGAGTCGACGACATCCCCACGCTGCGTGCGGCGTTGTCCGGGATCCAGGACCGGATCGCCAAGGCCCACGCCGTCGGCGATCCGCAGCGCGGCGGGGTGACGACCAAGTTGCCGTCCCTGCTGGACACCGCGGACAAGGGACGGCAGCAGACCCGGGTCATCATTCCCACCCTGGCCGCCGAGCTCGGCCTGGTGATCCTGGTGCTGCTGGGCATGGTGATTGCCGTCGGCGTCGACCAACGCCGCCCCGAGCTGGCGCTGGCTCGGCTACGGGGCCGCGGCCGGCCGGCGGCGGCGCGCTTCTTCATCGGCGAGATCACCGCGCTGGTGAGCCTTGCCCTCATCCCGGGCCTCGTGGTGGCTTGGCTGGTGTGCCTGGTGCTGTGCCGGCTGTTCCTGCCGGCCGGCGTTGTCCCGGAATGGCGGTGGCCGGCGCTGCTGGCCGGCGTCGCGGTGGCCCTGGTCGCACTCCTCACGGCGATCGTCATGGCTCGGCGGGCTGCCGCGCAGCCGATCCAGGACCTGATGCGCAGTGTGCCGCCACGACGCTCCAGCCGGTCGGTAGGGCTGCTCGAGGTCGCCGTCGGGATCGCCGCGCTCGCCGGCGTGATCGTCGTGCTGACCGGCGGCGACAAGAGCGCACTGGCGTTGATCACCCCAGGGCTGATCGCGATTCTGGCCGGCTTGGTGTTGAGCCGGGTGGTCCTCGTCGTGGCCCGACGCGTCGGGCGACGCGCCATGTGGGGCAATCGGTTGGCCACCGCGGTCTCGGCACTGCACATCGCGCGCAGCCCGAACTTCCGCAGAATCCTCACGCTGGTCTGCGTGGCGGTGGCGTTGGCGGTCTCATCGGTCGATCAGTGGAGTGTGGCAAGCACCGAACGCCTGGCCCGGGCAGAGGCCCAGGTGGGGGCGGCCGTGGTGCTCACCGTCCAGGCGCCCAGTGCGTTGAGCCTGCAGGAGACCGCCCAGACCGCCGACCCCGATGGCAGTTACGCGATGCCGGTGATCGTCGAGCAACCGGCCGGCGGCGACACGCCGCTCATGGCCGTCGGGCACAAGCAGTTCCGATCGGTCGCGCAATGGGGATCCGACCGCGACACCCCGAGCGCGGCGACGGTCAGCAGGTTGGCTCCGGCGGATCCGCCGAAGGCGCTCGCTGTCGCCGGATCCGTCGTGCAGCTGCGAGCCGCCAGCGTGCAGGTGGCGGGGGTCAAGGTGGGCGGCACGGGCACCCCGCCGGATCAGCGGCCGAAACCGGTCTCGATCCGGCTCTACTTCCGCCTCCGTGACGGCGTGCTAACCACCACGACGCTGCCATTGACGACCACGTCGTCGGCGCAGACCGTGTCGGCGACCTTCGGCGGCTGCAAGCAGGGCTGCCAACTCAGCCGGGTAGAGCTGGTGCGAGCTGCCGGCGACTTCAACGAGGCAAAGGTCCGCATCGCGATCTCCGATGTCTCGGTCGGTGCGCCCGGAGCAGTGCAACCCGTCTCGCTCGGCAAGGCATCGGAGTGGGGCAACGTCAACGCCGATGCCGCGGCTGCCGGATCGGCCGATCAGATCGCCTTCACCGACGCAGACGGCCAGGGCCTCACGTTGACATCGGACAGTCACGGTTCCAGCGCGCTGCTGCAGCACCTCGACATCCCAGTCGCGTTGCCGTGCCTTGTCGTCGGCAACCCGAGCGGCAACAAGGTGGGCAAGAACGGGCTGGCCATCCACGGGATCGACAACAAGTCGGTCTCCTGCCGGCCGGTGGGCCGGCTCGCGTTCGCGCCGCGGGTCGGCACCGATGCGGTCGTGGTCGACCTGAACCTGGCGATCGGTGCCAGCAGCGCGGCACTCACCTCCACCACCAGCTACCTGTGGCTGTCGAAGGACGACCCCGGGCGGGAACGGTCCCTGCGCGCGACGATGGCGCAAAAAGGTCTGCTCGTCGTCAAGCGGGAGACGGCGGCGCAGTACCACGCGCAGTACAACGATTCGCCGCCGGCCTGGTCGATCCAGGTTGCGCTCATGACGGCCTGCGCCGCTGCGGTGGTGTCCGCATTGATGGTGGTGATCGTCGCCTACACGGCCCGCCGGGGACGCAGCCGCGACCTGTCCGCGCTGCGGCTGGTCGGCGTGCCGCTGCGCACGGTGCGCCGTGGCGTGCTGGGTGAGCAGCTGGTGGCCGTCGTCGTCGGTTCGGTGGTCGGTGCCGTCGTCGGTGTCGTCGGCGCTCGATTGGCACTGCCGGCGGTGCCGCTCTTCGTGCGCAGCGCGTCCTATCCGGAACCGGCGCTGGCCACGGCATGGAGTCAGACAGCAGTGGCAGCGGTCGCGGCGCTGGTGCTGCTGGTCGCTGCCGCACTGACCGCCGGCTGGCTGATCGTCCGGCGATTGTCGCCGGACCGGCTGCGGGAGGGCGGCCTGTGACCGGGCTGGCTGTTTCCGCGCACGGGCTGGTGCACATCTACCGGCTGGAGGGCAACGACGTCGTCGCGTTGACCAGCGTCGACCTGCACGTGTCGCCTGGCCAGATGGTCGGCCTGCTCGGGCCGTCCGGATCCGGTAAGTCGACGCTGATCACCTTGCTGGCCGGGCTGCAGCGCCCGAGCGCGGGCAAGCTGCGCGTCGGTGAGCATGATCTCGGCATGCTGGACGACGCCGATCTCGACACGATGCGTGCGACGCAGGTCGGCACCGTGTTGCAGGGTGCCGTCCGCAATCTGCTTGCCTACGCCTCGCCCGTCGACAACGTCGCCTTCGCGCAGAGCGCGGCGCGACGCAGAGGCAAGAAGGACCTCCCGGATCCGACCGAGGTGCTCGACCTGCTCGGGATGGCGGAGTCGGCAAACCGCCCACTAGTCGAGCTCACGCCCGGGCAGTTGCAACGCCTGGCCGTTGCTGTCGGGATGGCAGCACTCCCCGGCCTGTTGCTCGCCGACGAGCCGACCAGCCAGCTCGACCACCAGTTCCGCGACGAGGTGCTGAACTCGATCCACCGCATCAACGAGGAGATCGGCACCACCGTCATCACTGTGACGCACGATCCCGCCGTCGCCGCCCGGATGCCGCGCACCATCACCATCCGGGACGGCCGGATCGGCGCAGAGGGCCACGACGGCGAGGAGTTCGCCGTCGTCGGCCGGGACGGGTCGCTGCAGTTGCCGCCGGACGTGCGCGATCTGATGCCGGCCGGCACGTTGCTGCGGGTGCACGTGAACGCCGACGGCAGCGTGCTGCTCGACCCGCGCGCTGCCGACGACACCGATAGCACCGGCGAGGTGACCGAATGACCGCAGCGGGCCAGCGAAGGGGGACGACATGAGCGAGCCACCCGCGCCCCGGCATGCGGCTCCCCCGGGGGCATCCCCGGCCCCGCAGCAGGCGGCGGAGGCGTCGGTGCCGGTGCGGCACCTCGGGCACATCAGGCCGTCGGTACGACCGGGGTCCGCGGCGACCCTCGAGGCCAGCGGAGTGGACGTGCGCTACGGAGAGGTGACCGCGGTACGGAGGGTCAGCATCTCGGTGCGCAGCGGCGATCTGGTCGCAGTCACCGGGCCGTCCGGCGCCGGAAAGACCTCGCTGCTGTCGGCGCTGTCCGGACTCGTCCAGCCCGCCGAAGGCGGCGCCTGGGTCGACGGGGTAGAGCTCGGCGACCGTGACCAGGCGGTGGCCCGAGGCATCGTGCTCGTACCGCAGGGCAACGCGCTGGTGCGGATCTTCACGGCGGTGGAGAACGTCGCGGTGCCGTTGGTGAGGCTCAAGTCGAAGAACCGCGATGCGCAGGAGCAGGCGCACGCCGCTTTGCAACTCGTCGGTCTGGAAGACGCCGGGGAGCAACTGCTCGAGGAGCTGTCCGGTGGCCAGCAGCAGCGGGTCGCCGTCGCGCGGGGGTTGGTCGAGCAGGGCCGCTTCCTGCTCGCCGACGAGCCGACCAGTGAGCTTGATGCCAGCAACCGGGAACGAGTGATGGGCCTGCTGCGGGCCGAAGCCGACCGCGGCGTCGGCGTGCTGGTCGCGACGCACGATCCAGAAGCCGCGGCGGTGTGCGATGCCGAGTTGCGGCTGGACGAAGGCGTCGCGGTGTGGATTCGCGACGACCGCTGACTCTCAGAGCCAGCCGTTCTCCCGCGCGGCGAGCACCGCTTCCATCCGGTTGCGGCTGCCGGTCTTGCCGATCGCGGCCGAGAGGTAGTTGCGCACGGTGCTCTCCGACAGAAAGAGGCGCGCCGAGATCTCCGCCGCGCTCGAGCCGTCCGCCGCGGACCGGAGCACGTCGGCCTCGCGTTCGGTGAGCGGTGACGGGCCGGCGCTCAACGCTGCGGCCGCCAGTTCCGGGTCGACGACCGTGCCGCCGTCGGCCACCGTGCGGATCGCCTGAGCCAAACCCTCCACCGGCCCATCCTTGACGAGGAACCCCCGCGCACCGGCCTCCAGCGCGCGGCGCAGGTAACCGGTACGCCCGAACGTCGTCACGATCACCACCCCGCAGTGCGGGAGCTCCGTACGCAGCTGCGCCGCTGCGTCAATGCCGGTGAGCCCGGGCAGTTCGATGTCCAGGACGGCGATGTCCGGACGGTGCTGCGCCGCGGCCGGAACGATTTCATCGCCGCGCGCGACCTGTGCGACTACTTCGATGTCGCTCTCCAACCCGAGGAGCACGGCGAGCGCGCCGCGCATCATCGACTGGTCTTCGGCCAGTAGCACCCGGATCATCGTGCCGCCGCGAGTTCGTTGATCGGTGCCCGGGCGGAGACGGTGAGCCCGGTGGGCGAAGGTTCGATGTGCAGGTCTGCACCGGCCCCTACTGCGCGCTCCTGCAGCCCCCGCAATCCACCACCAGGTTGCACATGCACTGCTTGCGAGCCGTCGTCGCTGACGTCGATGCGGGCCGCCGCCCCGTCGCGGGACAGCCGCACCGTGCAGTGCTGTCCGCCGGAGTGTCTGATCACGTTGGTGACCGACTCGCGCAGCACCCAGCCGAACAACTCGTCGACGGGCGGTGCCAGCGGCGTGTCCGCGCCGGTGATGGACAGCTCGATGCCGGCTGCGTCGAGTGCCACCTGCGCGCGGGCAAGTTCTGCGCTCACCGTCATCCCCCGATAGGAACTGGCCGCCTGCCGCACCTCGGTGAGTGCTCGGCGGCCGATCGTCTCGATGTCGGCGGCGTGCTCAGCCGCGGCGTCGGACCCGCTGAGCCGTCGCACCACCTCGGCCTTCACGACGATGACGGACAGGGTGTGCCCGAGCAGGTCGTGCAGGTCGCGGGAGAAGCGCAGCCGTTCCTCGGTGACGGCGACCTGGGCGAGTTCCTCACGGGTACGGGCCAGCTCACCGATGACGGCGAACAGCAGGCAGAACCAGTACGTGCTGATGCCGGCCAGGAACGTGGGCAGCGCGGTCGTCCAGGTCGCGTCCCAGTGATGCGTCGCCAACCAGGCCGATCCGCTGCTCCCGAGCGTGACCACGACGACCGCGCGGACTGTCCAGCCCGCCCGGAACGCCGCCCCGATGCCGATGTTGCACAGGATGAACAGCGGTGACCACGCCACGCCGAAGCCCACGACCGTGGCGACACCGATCCCGGCCATTAGGGCGAAGCAGCCGATGGTGAGCGCGGCGGGCCACGGTGGCTCCCGATAAGCGCCGCCGATACCAGCGAACCAGCAGGCCGAAGCCGCCACGATCGCCGGCCAGGCGAGCCATCCGGACGACGCGTCCACCGCGCCGGTGACCGGACCGATGATCAACGGCACGAACCAGACGAGCACCCCACCGAGGCCGGGTTCCTTGCGACCGCTGGCCCAACGGATCACGTCCTGCACCGCGGCGTTTCGGCCGTCCTCCGCCCAGGCCCGACCCTGGCGTGAAGGCGTTCGGCATATGTCGCTCAAGGCGGTCTCCCTTCCGATGCTGCTCACCCTAGGACGGCGTAGCCGCCGATATAGCGCGCCGTCGTTCCGCACGCACCGGGTTCGGCGAACCGGCGCGTCACGACCTCGGCGAAGCCGGCGCGTGCGATCGCGGAGGCGGTATCGCGGCTCGGATCGCAGCCGTGGTCGACCAATCGGGAGATCGGCGCGACGAGGCGCTCGAGCTGTCGGCGAATTGTGCCGCGGTCGGCGGCGACGTGTTCGAAGTAGACGAACCGACCGCCCGGACGCAGCGCCCGCGTGATCTCGGCCAGCACCTTCGACTGGTCGCGCACCGAGCACAGCGCGATCGTCGACACCGCAGCGTCCACGGTGCTGTCCGGTAACGGGATCCGCTCCGCGCCGCCGGCGATGACTTCGGTGCGGACGGCCAGTGCGCGTCGCGCCGATCCGGCGTAGCTCCGCGGCTCTGCGCCGATCCGGCTCCACGCCGATCCAAGCGTCGGCGCTGCGCAGGCACCCGAAGTTCGCGCCGTACCCGGCGCCGATCTCCAGCACCGTTCCGGTCAGCTCGCAGAGCAGGTCGTCGGTGAACCGTTGGCCGGCGCTCAGGCCGGCAGCCTGCAGCACGGTGGTCATCGGCGCCGGTACATCCTTCGCACGGAGATGATCACCGCCGCGCCGACGGCAATGTGCAGACACAGCAGCGCGACGCGGGACGCGGTTGTGGTCGCTCCCAGTGGGCCGAGTAGCGAGACGGTGAGGACGGCGATGGCCACGATCGTCCATACCTTGTCCGGGTTTTGGGCGGTCCGTAGCAGCACTCTCAGCCCGAGCCCGGCCGCCGCGGCGAGGAGGGCGACAGCGATTGCGGCCACGATGCCGACGGGGCGCGAGCTTGCGACCGAGCCGGTTCGCAGGTGGACGCCGAGCACCGGATCGGCGATCAGCCAGCCGGCGGCCGCGACGATCGCGGCGGGAAGCATGACGGCCGGCCAGCCCACCGGGCGAAGTGCCGGCGTCCGCGACGGGGTTTCCGGGTTCGTGTCAATCATGGGACCGACGGTAGGTCGCGGTCGGGTGTGGGCGGCAGAGCCAGGCATGCCGTTTTCGGCAGTACGAATGTCCCAATGAGCGGGCGCATCAGGCGCTGCCGATAGGGTCGCGCCGTGGCATTCGCATCGGCGCTTCGACAGCTCTACCCGTCCGCGGTGCCGGTGCAATCCTTCGCGTCTTGGACCCGGGAAGTGCTGGCGCCGTTCGACTTCGCACCGGGCACCTGCCTGCCGCTCTTCGGGTTCTGCCGGGACGAGCTGGTCTTCGCCGTCGAACGTCGACTGCACGACGAGTGGGGTCCCTCCTTCGACCTGTCCAGTCTGGCCGGGATGGCCCTGATCGGTC
Source organism: uncultured Actinomycetota bacterium (assembly GCA_963703085.1). Taxonomy (GTDB): domain Bacteria; phylum Actinomycetota; class Actinomycetes; order Mycobacteriales; family Jatrophihabitantaceae; genus DATAEG01. The sequence goes on from OY969789.1 coordinate 2,238,294, forward strand.
GTTCGGCGATCGAGGCGGCCGCTCAGCATGCGCCGGATGCGGCCGGGCGCCGCCGCTACGTCGTCGTGGTGCTGCCGCACATCGGCATCGACGCCGGCGGCTCGATCGGCACGGTGCACCGGGAGGGCCTGCGCACCGCCTCGGTCGCCTGCGGCGCGTTGGCACAGGTGCGCGCAGAGTTGCTGGGCGGTCGCACCGATGCGCAGCTCGACCCTGGCGACCTCGAGCTGAGCATGGTCCGCCGCGCGTTGCTCCATCGGATCGGGCAAGGAGCGGTGCCGGAGCTCGTCGAACTCACCGAGATGGCGCGGCAGGTAGGCGCCGATGAGATCCGGCGCCTCACCGCCGACCTCGTCAGCGACGCGGGATGCGATGTCGCGGTCATCAGCGGCACGCTGATCCATGGCCCGGACGGCGACTGGGTCGCCCCGGCGCAATCGTGGGTGAACCGTGGCGATGGGCCGGCGCAGCCGCTACCTACGCCGGGCGGCTGACCCGCTTCGCCGCGTCGCCGCGACGCGCTGACCGCGATCCGCACCGACGAGTGACTACACCGCCCGGGGCCAGAGCTGACTGAACCAACCGGCATAGGCGCTGACAATCGGAGCCAGCCGTACCCGCACCAGCTGCTCTTCGGCCAACACCATGGATGCAGGCCGGTAGTCCTCGGAGCCGGTCATCACCTCAGCGGTTACCGCGCCGGACCGGGTGTGCGCCTTCACCAGGACGTACTTGTCGTGCGTGATCATGTGCCTGATGGTGTAGTTCACCGTCTCGGGCCGGTAGTACTGCTCGGTGATGACGCGCACGGCGCAGCCGTCGGCTCGCAGGCGGTTGAGTTGCCGGACCAGCCGTCCGCGAGTGACGTTGGCGTTGACGACATCGACGTAGTCACCGGGCCGGCAGACGAGGGTGGACAGCTCGTTCGTGATGGGGTCGGTCATGACCGCGCTGGGGTCGAATGCGTAGGACACGGCATGGCCCGCGCTTCGCCATCCGATGGTGGTGGTGACGGCCGAACTGCTGACCCGGTGCTGGTCGCGGACGAACTCGTTGTAGTAGGCGTTGTAGAGCACCGGGTCGTTGTAGAAGTAGACCGCCGAACCGTTCTGCCGGTCGAACTGCTGGGGCGACCAGTTCAGCGACGACTCGACGACCGCGGATCCACCGAAGATGGATCGGCTGAGGGTCATGAACTTCGAGTGCATGCTGGTGTTTGCCCCGGCGACGGTGCAGGCGTAGGCGCAGGCACGGATGTCAGCGAAGGAAAAGGCCCGGCTGAACTGCGACCAGGTCCATTGCTCCGGGGTGACCCGCGCAGGGAACTGCGACTTCTGCACAAGGACGTGCACGTGGACACCACGGTAGGCGGCGACATTGCGCAGGTCGGTGATGAGCGCATCGATAGAAGGCTTGCCACCGAAGATGAACATCGACGCCAGCGTGATGGATGAATTCGGCGCGGCCGAGCAGATCAGCCGGCCCCAGTTCGCCGCGACCAAGGACGCTCCCGCCTTGCGCAGGTTGAACCACGCGCTCGTCGTCCCGTGAGCGGGCAGCGGAGCGCACGCCGTGGAGTGCACCGTGATCGCTCTGGAAGTGCCCACCCGATAACTGGTCAGTTTCCCGGCCGCCGGTAGCACCGTGCGGTGGTAGGCGCCGCGGGCCACGTTGGCGATCCGAACCCAGGCGCCAGTCCCGATGCGACGCTCGAGGGAGACCCGGCTGGCGGACACCCGACCGGTGAGCATGACTGGATCGGACTGCAGGACGTACTGCCGATTGGCAGCGATGGTCGGCACCGGCACTTTGAGTGTCTTGGCCTCAGCGGCAGGCGCGGTGAGCACACCGGCCGCTACGGTGGCGGCGAGAAGTGCAGAGGTGAGCACGGCGGCCCGCACGGACACGATGACTCCTACTAGTGCACTAGTACTGGTGCACTAGTCACGTGCCAAGTAGACTAGACACGTGACTAGTTCTAGTCAAGTGCCAAACAAAGAACCGGATCCGGGCCTTTCGCTCGACTGGTTGTGCGGCACCGCGGAGATCGCGCAGATGTTGGCGGTATCTCGCCAGCGCGTTTTCCAGATCACCTCGCGTGAGGACTTTCCGGCGCCCGAAGTCGAGCTGCACATGGGGAAGGTCTGGCGTACCGAGGATGTGCGCAGGTGGGCCGAAAACGATGGTCGCGACACCTACGACTGACGTTGCGAGGACCAGTACCCGACGGTGGCCTGGCCAAAAATGGATCGCGCCGCCACCAACGGTCAGGCCAGCATGGCTTTATGCATGCGCAACCGGTGAGCCTGCGGAAGATGACCCAGGCGGAGTACCAAGCTGCGACCGAGTTCCGTGAGTCCGAGTCGGTACGTGTGCTCAGCAAGCTCATTCCAGAAGAGCTGGCTCGAGAACGGGTCCGGCGCGGCACGGCGAAGTTCCTCCCCGACGGCCTCGACACGGCTGGCCACCATCTCCTCGCTGCGGAGAATGAAACCGGCGAGGTGGTGGGCAACGCCTGGGTCGGCCCGGATCCCAATCAGGTGTCAGGCTCCGCTACCTCCGCGTGGCTGTACGACATCAATGTCTTCGAACCATTTCGGCGCCGCGGCTACGGATCAGGCATCCTGGCGGCCGCTGAGCAGCTCATCGCTGCAGAGGGCAAGACGGCGCTCGCTTTGAATGTGGTCGGCGACAACCACGCAGCCATCGAGCTGTACCGACAGAACGGTTACGACGTGTCGTCGATGTCCATGCGCAAGCGCCTGTAGCGACAAATAACGCTGCGAGTGGGCCTGAACTACTTCGGTTGATGGGTTACAGGGCTACCTCGGTTGTTCGGTGACACTCGTATTGAGATTACGACCGGCGCCGGGGATTGAGGCCCGCTTCTTGCGGATTGTTCCTCGCTGGTGTCGCTGCTCGGTGCGCAGGAGACTGTCGCCGTCGTAGAACTGCATCAGCTGCTCGGTGACCCAGACGTCGATGTTGCGCCCAGCGGCGGCTTTGCCCAGACAGACCTGTTGCCAGTTGACACAGACCACGCCGAAGGCCGAGGCGCGGCGGGCGACCCAGTCCCCGTCGCCGCGTGCGGTGGCCGGACGCCGGCTCGTGCTGGAGGTCCGTAGCGCCGTGACCTCGGCTGGCTGCTGTTGGCAGAATCGTTGCGCCGGCGTGGCCATTTCCAGCGCCTGGTGTGGGCGGGCGGTGTTGTACTGCTCGACCCAGTCATCCAACTCGGCCTGAGCAGCGGCCAGGGACGCGAACACCCGGTCGGTGCGGAACTCGGTACGGATCGCTCGGTGGAACCGCTCGATCTTGCCGGTCGTCGTCGGGGAGCGCGGCTGGGTCAGGAGATGGTTTATACCGTTCTCCCGGCAGATCCGATCGAAGAGCACCTCGACCGGCGGCCGCCCGAAGCGACCAGTGAACACCTTTCCGTTGTCGGTCAAAATCGCCTCGGGCATCCCGTAGGCGCGTAGTGCCTTGGCCAGCCCGTCGCAGACCTTCTGCGAGGTTTCTCGGCTCATCAGATGCGCGCTGATGCAGAACCGGGAGTGGTCATCGACGCCGGAGAGCACCTTGGCCCGGGTCCCGTCAGCGAGCACGAACCCGCCCACGACATCCATCTGCCACAACTCCATCGGCGTTCCCCGTTCCCACCGTTTCCACTTGCGGTCTCGAGGACGCCGCGCCGCCGGATCAACCAGATTCAACCGGGCCAACGCCCGATACGCCGCCGACTCCGACACCACCAATCCTCGCCGCGTCAGCTCGAAGCTCAACCGCCGCGGCCCCCACGTGGGATGGCCCAGACGCAGCCGCACCAACACGACCTCGACGTTGGCCGCCATCTGATGCGGACACGACCGCGGTCGGTGCGACCTATCCGTCAGACCCTCAAGACCACTGGCCTCATACCGGCCCAACCACTGGTGCACCGTCTTACGCGACACCCCGAACCGGGCCGCGACATCCGTCACCGTCTCACCGTCGGCGATCACTGCCCGCACGGCTTCATAGCGCTGCTCAGCCACAGACATCTCCCTCATAACGGGAGTGTCACCAATCAACCGAAGTAGGCGTAACCCATCAACCGAAACACTGTTACCCATCAGCCGAAGGCCAGATGGGAAACATCAACCGAAGCAATACAGGTCAGAGTGGGCCCCGCGGGGCTCGAACCCGCAACCTACGGATTAAAAGTCCGCAGCTCTGCCAATTGAGCTAGAGGCCCTGGCGAACAATCGGCCGGCAGCACGATGGTCCCAGCCCGATGGTTCGACAGCACAGTCTCTCAGATCCGGCGGTGCACTTTGTCGCGTGGAGGTCAGTACGGGATCGTCAGGTCGGAGACGATCGGGTTGTGATCGGAGGGGATGACCCCGACCAGCCGGCCTTTGGACAGGTTGATCAGGAGCTTCCAGGTCCGCACACCGACGCCTGGGCCGGCGAAGACATGGTCAATGCTGTTGAAGCCACGGGGCGGCCTGCGCAGGTATTGGTTGGCGCTGTTGTACTGCCGGTTCACCAGCGCGGTCGCCGCCTGCAGGGCGTCCGCGACGTGCGCGGCGCGCATCGCCCGACCCGGTCCGTCGTACTGGTGCGTCGGACTCAGGTACGAGTTGAAGTCGCCGGCATACACGATCGGCAGGTGACCGGCGGCCGCGGCATAGGCGGTCGCTTGGGAGATCAGCGAACGGGCCTCGGACTCACGCACTTTGTCGTACGACAGTCCGGCGCCGACGAGCAGGTGCGCCGCGACGAAGAGGAACTTCGCCCCGGTGACCCTGTTCTGTAGCACCTGGTAAGCAGCAGCGGGCGTGCCGATGAACCAATGCCCGCCGGCTCCGACTGCCCGGTAGATGTGGTCGTTGTAGATGATGTAGTTCCCGGTTCGCTGGTAGCCGTGCTGGGTCGGCGGAGTCTCGGTGGACGCGAGGCTCCAACTGGAACCGAGCGCCGCAGTGAGAGTGTCGACCTGGCGCTTGCCGCCGTACCCCTGGACGCGGCCCACCCAACCGCCGCCTTCCTGGATGCTGATCACGTCCGGGTTGCCCTGCCGGATGAGCTTGACGACCCCGGCCTGCCGCTGGGGCGCCCAGGGCGCAACGACAGTTCCGTTCACCTTCGTCCCGTCGACGACGTCGGTGAGCACGTTGTAGGTCATCACCCGAAGCGCCTGCTGGCGCGGAACGATGATCGCCGATACCTCGGCGGAGTACGGCGATACCCGGTTGGTATTGATCCCTTGCACGCGGAAGTAGAACCTCCGGCCCGGGGTCAGTCCATACGGCGTGAATTGGGTGTTGTTGCCGCGGATCGGGTACACGTGCTGGTTCTGTCGCAGCGCGGGATCGGTAGCAGCGACGATGCTGAATGCGGTGATCGGAACACTGGCCCAGGTGAGATACATGCCAACAGGACTGTTGACCACCCGGATGTTCGTCGGCGCGGACGGCCGCAGTGACACAGACAGGATGTTGCCGAAGCGGACCTTCGCGCCGTTCACGGCCTCGAACCGGTAGTACCACACTGCCGTGGAGTAGCTCAGTCCGCGGATCGACACCTGAGGCGCCGACGCGCTTGCCACCTTGCGGGTCTTCCGCGCCTTGCTGAGGTTGACCGCGTACACGTCGCTCTTGACTGTCGATGCGAACAGCCGATAGCTGCGCGCGCCGGCAACGCGGTGCGCGACGACAGTGAAGGCTGTGCCGCTCACCGAACTCACGTGGACGCCGGTCGGCACGGCAAGCGTGGCTGCGCTGGCCGGCGTCACGCCAGAGAGAAGCAAGCACGTGGCTGTGGCAAGCACAAAGATGGCGCGACCCGGAGCACGGTGCAGCGCTGATAGGGGGAAGGACACGGGGGCGCTCCTTGATGGGCCTGCGCGTTGCGCCGACGGATACGGTTCCCCGTCCGGGCTGCCTGCGACAACTCCGGTGATGATGGCGAGGTGAGCAGGGCTGCCGGTCTGGCGAAAGTGTGACACTTCTGCGACCGTTGTGCTATTCGCAACCGAGCTGGGCTGTGGCGACCGGCAGCAGCGGCTAGGTCGACGAAGCCACCGGACCGCCCGCGCCGGCCATTGTCTCCTCGGTGCCGAATCTGACGCCGCGCGCCTCCCGGCCGATGGCGCTGAGCACGATCACCGCCACGAACACCGGGACGATCGTCCAGCTGAGTGCGAACGTGTAGCTGTGTGAAGCGGCGAGCCGTTCCTGGATCGGCAGGTTGAACGCGGCCAGGCAGTTGCCGAGCTGATATGTCACGCCTGGATAGAAACCGCGGATCTCGTCCGGACTCAGTTCGCTCAAGTGCGCAGGGATGACGCCCCACGCGCCCTGCACGAAGAACTGCATCAGGAACGAGCCGAGACACACCAGCCCGATGGCGTGCGACGCGGCAAAGATCGGCACCACCGGTAGTCCGAGCGCCGCGGAGAGGATGATTGTTCGGCGCCGGCCGAACCGTTCGGAAGCGGCGCCGAGCAGAGTCCCGCCCAGCATCGCGCCGACGTTGTAGAGAATCGCGATGTACAGCGCGGTATTCGGCGAGAAGTCCAAGCCCTTCTTGAGGAAGGTCGGGTAGATGTCCTGGGTGCCATGACTCATCCAGTTGAACGCGGTCATCAACAACACGAGGTAGACGAACCTGCGCAGGATGGCCGGTTGCTTGAGGATCTCGGCCGGTTTCCGCGAGGTGAGTTTGACTCGTTCCCAGACCTCCGACTCGGTGAGCCGGGCGCGCAGCGCGAGGCTGATGAGTGCGGGCAACAGGCTGAATGCGAAGAGCCCGCGCCACCCCCAGCTCGTCAAGTTGGTGACACCCAGGTAGCTGACCGCCGCGAGCATGTAGCCGAGCGAGTATCCCTGCTGCAGCACGCCGGAGAAGAAGCCGCGGCGCTCGGTCGGGATCCGTTCCATCGCCAACGCTGCGCCCAGCCCCCATTCGCCACCCATCCCGATGCCATAGAGCAGACGCAAGATGAGCAGGACGCTGTAGTTGGGTGCGAACGCGCAGGCGAACCCCACGATGGAGTAGAAGCCCACGTCCACGAGCAACGGAATCCGGCGACCGGAGCGGTCCGCCCACAGGCCGAAGATCACGGCGCCGACCGGACGCATGATCAACGTGACGGTGGTGAGGAATGCCATCCGCTCCAGCGAGACGCCGAAGTCCTTGGCGATGTCGGCATAGACGAGGACCACCAGGAAGTAGTCGTACGCGTCCATCGTCCAACCGAGGAAGGCAGCGGTGAACGCAGCGCGCTGCTCACCGGTCAACGGTTGCCGATGCCGGTCCGAACGCGGCGAAGAAACGGTCATGCTTCCTCCGAACGAGTCGGCGCCGGTCGGGGGGATTCTCGGCCAGCATGTCCGCCGTACAACTTATCCCTGCCTGCCGCAGCCGTCACCTGCTCAGCCGAGGTCAGAAGGGTGGCGGGTCCGGGTCGTCGGTGGACTCGGCCGGGCCGGCAGGCCGGGTCGGCTCGGGCTCGACGGTGGTCGGTAGGGGTGGGGGTTCGGTGCGGTAGGTGTGGCCGGTGGGGCTGGTCCAGAGGGTGGATCCGTCGGGTTGTCGTTGGGGTTGCCAGTGGGTGAGGTGTTTGCAGCGGTGATGCCGCCGGCATAAGGGGTGCAGGTTGCCTGGGCAGGTGGCTCCGCCGTCGCTGGCCGCCTTCAGGTGGTCCAGGTCGCAGGCGACGGCGGGGCGGGTGCAGGAGGCGAAGGTGCAGGTTTGGTCGCGGGCGATGATGAACGCCGCCAACCGGGCCGGCGGCCGATACGTCCTACTGCCGTAGTCCAGCAGCCGGCCGTGGTCGTCGGTGAGCAACCGCCGCCAGGTGCCGGTGTCATCTTTCGCGATGCGCCGGGCCATGGCCGCGGGGATCGGGCCGTACCCGGCCAACTCACCCGGCTGCTCATCCAACCCCAACAAGGTGGAGGCGGCGACGGTGAGTTGCACCGCCGGCCGCGCCCCATGCCGACGCGTCAGGGCGGGGTCGGCCAGGGCGGAGTCGGCCAGGGTGACCAGCGCATCCGCGCGACGCTGATCCGCCGACCGGCTATCCCCGCCGTTGCCGAAGATGGTTTCTGCAGGCGATCGCGTCGATCGCGGTCATCACCGTGGCCGCGCCGTCCGCCGGGAGGTAGGCCCACAGCTGCGCCATGCCGTGCAGGTCGGGGGTGAGCACCACCCGCCGCTGCTCCACCGCATCGGCATGCCGCTCCTGCCTCACCCTTGCGGATCCAGCAGCAGCACCGCCCGCGTCGACCGAGGCCCGGAACTGGCTGACCGTCTGCTCCGCGCCCCGGTCGAGTACTCGTTCCTCGACAGCGCGGGCGATGTCGGGGTCGAGGCCCATCACGGCGGAGGCGAGTAGCTCGGCGTGCCGGGCGGTGATGTCCCCGGCCCGCAACGCCGCCAGCGTGGCTTCCGCAGCGTGGTGGTGAGCAGCTCCGCGCGGTGCACATGGGTGGCGGCGGTGGCCGGGGCGATGCGCAGCACCGCGGCGATCTCCTGGACCGACCACTTCTCGTTGCTCGGGTCGTCCCGAGAGATCGCCGCGAGTAGTTCGATCTGCCGGGCCGCGTCGAACCCGGCCTGCCGGCGCAGCACCACCAGCAGATCGACTCGACCGATATCCGACAGACTCGAGAGTTTCGCGAACTGGGCGGCGTGCACCGAATCCGGGCGTCGGCGCCAGCTCGGCGAGGGCGGCGATGGAGTCGTCGGGCAGGGTCAGCACATCGATCGGCGACGGCACATACCCCTCGCTATCGCCGTGCTCCCCGTTGTGCATGACCCAATTCTAGGTCGAGGCACCGACAATTTCGGGCTATCCACAGACCCAATCCGAAAGAGTTTTCCCTTACCGCATAAGGCAAAACGCCCAGCTACGCAACGCAACAGATGACCGCAGGACCGAAGCGAAACCGCACCCGACGACGAAAACCAGAAGCCCACGCACCCCGTCGCTGCCGCAGTAAACCGAACCGCGCTGGAACCGCAACCCGACAACGCAATCCAGCAGAACGTCACCCGGTTCGAGTGACTCGCACCAGCACGTCACGCGCCGGCCGCGGCGCATCAGCCACCGGACGCAGCACGACGCCGGCTTCGTCCACGCGCAGCGGTACCGTCTCGGCCAGATCGGTGAGCACGTCGTCGGCGGTGAAGAGGACCGAGGGATCCTGCGGCCCGCCTGCCCCTTCGGCGATGTTGGACGAGTCGTGCGCCACCACCAGCAGCGTGCCGCCGACAGTGAGAGCATCTGCTGCCGCCTGGTGAGCACCTCGCCGCGAGGGCATTGGCAGCTGCAGATATGCGATCACCACCAGGTCGAACGCGCCGCCGAGGATCGGCTGGGAGACGGCGTCCGATACCCGCCAGTCGATGGGGATCGAGCCCGTGCCGTGGGCAGCCTCCAACGCCCGGCCCTTCTCGATCGCCACGGCGGAGAAATCTGCGGCCACGACGTCCCAGCCCAGTCCGGCCAGCCAAAGGGCGTTGCGGCCCTCACCACAAGCCAGGTCGAGGGCCCGACCCGGAGGCAACGACTCGCACCGTTCCCGCACCCATCTGTTCGGCTCCGCGGACCACACCAGTCCGGTTGCCGCATACCGCTCGTCCCACGACTGCGCGTCCACGATCCCTCCGCAGGCAGAATGGATAGTTGTGACCACCGAACCGACCGCTGCCGACCGGTTCAGACTGCTCAGGTCAGGGTCGCATGCCCGCCTCATCAGGGCATGGCGGTGGCAGGCGAAGCGGCGGATCGGGTATCGCGCGGCGGTGTGCTTGACCGCCATCGCGGGCGGGTTGATCGCGATCACGCTGTGGGGCAGCGTGCACTCGAATGTCGGGCCGGTGCGGGCGAGTTTCACGTTGCAACCACGGCTGCACGGCGGCACCGAGATCGACATCCCGCCACTGGGACGTCTCTACATGGACAGTCACTCCGCGCCGGTGCATCTGAAGGCGACGGTCACCGGTGTCGATCTCGCTGCCGCGGAGCGTGCCTTGCACGGCCAGCTCACCACTGATCAGATCGAGGCTCAGGTCACCAGCGACGTCAAGCACGCGCTCATCGTCCTGGTCGTGAAGGCGATCCTGCTCGGCATTCTCGGCGGTGCCGGTGCGGTGCTCATCGTGTTCCGAAGACCCCGTGCTGCCGTGCTCGGGGTGGGCACCATGGTGGCGGCCCTGGTGGTCACCGGCGCGGTCGGGGTTGTCACGTTCCGGTCCGAGGCGTTTGCCCAGCCTCGGTTCTCCGGCGTGCTGAGTTCGGCGCCGACGTTGATCGGCAGCGTCGAGGACATTCCTGCCAAGTTCGATACCTATCGACGTGAGCTGGCCAAGATCGTCACCAACATCACCAAGCTGTATGACGCGACGACGACACTGCCCGGATCGATTTCGCCGGATGCCATCCCGGTGCTGTTCGTCTCCGACATCCACGACAACCCGGAGGCGTTCACGGTGATGCAGTCCATCGTGGCGCAGTTCGGCGCGCAGGCGGTCGTTGACACCGGAGACATCAGCGACCACGGGACCGCCGCAGAGAACAAGTTGTACGACCCGGTCGCCGATCTGCAGATTCCCTACATCTATGTGCGCGGCAACCATGATTCGAGTACCACGCAGGCGTACCTGCAGAAGCTGCCGAACGTGCACGTGCTCGACAACGGCAAGGTCGAAGAGATCGCCGGAATTCGCTGGGCCGGCATCGGCGATCCCAACTTCACCCCGGACCAGAGCGTGGACTACGGCCACGGTGGCGACGCCAGGCTCACCGCCGCCGGTGCGCAACTGGCGACCGCGATCGATTCGGCGACGCCGAAGGTGGACGTGGCGCTGGTGCATGAACCGCCGATGGCCAAACCACTGGACGGCCACGTGCCGTTGATCCTCGACGGGCACGTCCACCATCGCGATCACTCCGCGACCGCCGACACGATCACCTTGACGCAGGGCAGCTCGGGTGGCGCCGGCTTGCGCAATCTCGAGGGTGATGAGCCGTTGCCGCTGGAGATGTCGGTGCTCTACTTCGATCCGGTGGCACATACGTTGCTGGCCGCCGATGAGATCACGCTCAGCGGGTTAGGCCTGGAATCGGTGCAGATCCAACGCCATCGCGCGTCCTACTACCAGCAGGACGGCAAGCAGGAATCACCCACGCCGAGCAGCCCAGGAATCTCGCCGAGCTGACCGGTCAATCACGCCGCACCGCGTCCCACGCGACGGTCAGCTCGCCGAACCGCCACCGGTTACGCCGATCCAGCACCGGCCAGTCGCGGGTCAGCGCTTCGCAAGCGGCTACCCAGCGCTGCTCCGCGCCGAACGTGGCCAGCGGCGCAGCTCGACGCCACGCGGCGTCGAATGCGGTGAACAGATCGTGAATGCGCTGGCCAGGCACGTTGTGGTGGATCAACGCCTTGGGAAGCCGCTCGGCCAGATCACTGGGGGCACGCAGATCGCTCACCCGAGCGGCGAGTGTGAGGCTGCGCGGGCCATTGCGGTCCAGCAGTATCCAGGTGCCGCGCCTGCCGAGTTCGTCGCAGGTTCCATCCACCAACACGCCCAAGTCGGCCAGTAATGGCAGCATCGTCTGCCATGCCGCAGCAGCGGCGGCCTCGTCGTACTGCCGCAGCACGTTGCCCGCACGGACCAGGGCCGGCCGCAGCCCGGCGAGCTCGAAGCCGCCGCGGCGGAAGTCCAACCACGGCGGGTCGGCCCACGGCAGCGCGGCGGCCACGCGGTCCGCATCGATTTCCAGGCCGATCACCCGGATGTCCGAACGCACCGCACGAAGCCGGGACGCCAACTCGATCGACGTAACCGCGCTCGCTCCGTAGCCGAGATCCACGACCAGCGGGTCGGCAGCGGCCCGCAATGCTGAGCTCAGTGTCGCGGCCATCCACCGGTCCATCCGCCTCAGCCGGTTGGGATTGGTGGTGCCCCGCGTCGGCAGGCCGAGTGCCCGCGCTCGACCGGCGGCCAACCGGGAGGTGCGTGCCATCCGGCAACTGTCGCATGCGCGCCGACGCAAAAACGGCGGCCCCCAGGTGGGGACCGCCGCCTCTGCGTTCGGTCTAGCTCAGACCCGCGCCAGCCGCGGGTCGTCGTCCGGCTGGGCCGGCGATTCTGTTTCGGCCGCCACCTCCGGAGGTTCGATCGACACCTGCGGAGTGATCTTGTCCAGCCACTTCGGGTAGTACCAGTTGGCCTTACCCAGCCAGTGCATGATCGACGGCACGACGAACGTCCGGACGATGAAGGCGTCCAGGAAGATCGCGCCGGCGAACCCGATCCCGAGCATCTTCGACACTCGGTCTGGCGTGAGGATGAAGCTGGCGAAAACCGTGATCATGATGAGGCCGGCCGCGGTGATGATCCCGCCGGTCTCGCCCTGGCCGACGGTGACCGCCTGGCGATTGTCCCGACGGTGGATCCACTCCTCGTGCATCCGGCTCACCAGGAACACCTGGTAGTCCATCGACAAGCCGAACAGCACGGCGAAGAAGATCACCGGGAAGAACGCTTCGATCGGGCCACCCTTTCCGACACCGATCGTGTCGCCGAACCAACCCCACTGGAAGATCGCCACCAGCAGACCGAAGGCGGCGCCGGAGGCAAGCAGGTTCATCGCCGCCGCGGTCAGCGGGATGACGATGCTCCGGAAGGCGATCATCAGCAGGATGAACGACAACCCGATCACTGCCACGAAGAACAGCAACATCTTGGCCGACAGGACCTTGGTGAAGTCGATGAAGATCGCCGTCATGCCGTACACGTAGACATGGTTGCTGGTCCCGTTATACAGCTGCGGCAGGGTCTTGTTCCGCAGCACCTTGACCAGCTTGTCGGTCGCTTCATCCTGCGGGCCGCTGATCGACTTGAACGAGACCATCGAGACGTCCTTGGTCAACGGGACCGTCGCGATGCTGGACTTGTTCACGTCCGGGACCTGGGCCAGGGCCGAGGTGACCTTCTGCAGGTACGCCTTGTCCGCGGCCTGCGGCCCGGAAACGACCAGCTGCAAGGTGGAGTTGTATCCCTTGCCGAAGTCCTGCTGGATCAGGTCGTAGCCCCGGCGGGTCGTCGTGCCCTTCGGGTCGTTGCTCTGATCAGCGTGGCCCAGCCGCAGCGAGAAGAACGGCAGCGCGAGCAGTACCAGCACGATCAGCGCCGCTCCGCCGGTCAGCAGCGAGCGCCGCTGAACCAGACCCGCCCACCGGTACCAGAACCCGTGGGTGTGCGCCTCCTCGAAGTTGCCCGCACGAACCGCCTTGCGCTGCCGTCGCGGCAGCACCTTGAGACCGAGGAAGCTGAGCATCGCCGGCAGCAAGGTGAGCGAGGCGACCATGGTGAGGGCGACCGCGATGGCGACGCCGATCGCGACGCCGTACAGGAAGCTCACGCCGAGTGCGCACAGACCCAGCAATGCAATGCAGACCGTGGTTCCGGCGAAGAGGACCGCCCGACCGCTGGTGTTGATCGCGTTGACGATGGATTCCTGCACGCCCATGCCGGACGTCAGGTTCCGCCGGTGTCTGGTGACGATGAACAGCGCATAGTCCACGCCCACACCGATGACCATCAGGTCGGCGAGGTAGGGCGCGAAGCTGGCCACCGACATGCCGTGCGTCAGGATCGCGATCAGACCACCGCCGGAAGTCAATGCGGCGACTGCGCTGATCAACGGCAGGACGGTGGCACCGAAGGTGCGGAAGACGAAGAACAGGATGATTGCAGCGGCGAGAAAACCGACAAGTTGCGGAGTGTTGCCCCCGCTGTTGCCGGACTCGACGCCGGTGAAGAACTCGCCGGTGAACTCGACCTGCAGTGAGTCCGACCGCAAGGCCTTGAGATCCTTGTAGACCGCATTGATGGTGTCGGTGTTGGGGTTCTCCACCGACCAGTTCACCGTGACGATCCCGGTTTGTTTGTTGGAGCTGAGCAGCTCTGGCTTCGCAGTGGAATTGCTGCCGCCCGGTTTCGTGGAGCAGCTGACCGTCGACCACGGTGTGGTGATCGAGCCGACCTTGGCGTTGCCGTCCTTGCACAGCGCCTGCAAAGCCGGAGCGAGACTGCTCGGGGCCGAGCTCAGCGATCCGCTCTTGGCGTGCAGCACCACGGTGCCGGAGGCGTTGTTCTGTTGATTGAGGCCGGCATTGTTCAGCAAGTTGCCGACCGTCTCGGTTTCGGTGTTGGGCAGCTTGAAGTCGTCTTTGTACTTCGCGCCGCCCATCGCCGAAGCGAGACCTTGGATCGCGATGATTGCGACGATCCAGGTTGCGACAATCCACCAACGTCGCCGTATGGCGAGCTGGGCGATCTTCGTCATCGGTGTTCTCTCCTGTTGCGGTCGTTCGGATTCACGCGGTGCACGGAGACCCCGCGCAGCGTGTAACAGAGTCCCGTCCGTAGCCCTTCCGGAGCCAGGGTGGTAACCCCCCAAATACCCCTGACATTTGTCCTCAGGGCTAACCCTGACCGGCCTTGGGGCCGTCGGGAAGCCGGATCAGTGTGCCCGGTTGAATCGCCGAACGCATGTCATTTCCGCAGCGCTCCACTCACTGTTCATGCAGTAGGCGCGCCACCGTCCTCCCGGTGTCGCCTCGGTGCGACGTCCTCGAGGTCCTGCTCCTTCTCGATCTTTCGCTTGACCCGGCCCAGTCCCGGGACGGCGCCCAGGATGTCGTTCAACTCTTTGGACACGTCGAGCAGATCGCGCAGGTCCGGAGCAACCGTGTCCAAGGTGTCGAGGATCGGGAGGATGTCGCGGTCCATCTTCTCGACGATCTCAGGGAGCTGGTTGACCAACTGCACCACGGCCTGGACCTCGGCCGGGCTGGTGGTGCCGGCCAGCGTCGCGACGATCGGCTCGAGCTGCTCCAGCGTCGGCTGGAACCGATCGAGCAGCGGGCTGAGCCGCGCGGTGAGCTGTTCGGTGCGCTCGACGACCTGAGCGGCGCGTTGCTGGGTGCGGTCGATGTCACTCATCAGCAGACTCACCCGCGCAACGATCTGCTCGACCTCGCCGACGACCGTCACCAGGCGCGGGACCAGCCCGATCGCGGTCTCCACCGCGCCGTAACTCTGTTCGACCAGCCGCACCAGGTCGGCCGGGCCGGGGAGCGGGAGTTTCATGGCGCCACCGGATTCGCGACGCGGTCCGCATCGAGCGGCGGTCCGGGGGGCGTGCCGTCGCCGAACGGCCGACCGCCGAGTTGATCACGGTGATGCCGAGCGAGCCATTGCGCCGGATCGGGGCCGATGGCGACGATCTTCGACGGGTTCACCGAATCCTGGACGATGTAGTAGTGCTGGCGGATGTGCACGAGGTCGACGGTGTCGCCGAAGCCGGGCGTCTGGAACAGGTCGCGGCTGTAGGCCCAGAGCGCTGGGTACTCGATCAACTTGCGGACGTTGCACTTGAAGTGCCCGTGGTAGACGGCGTCGAAGCGCACCAGGGTGACGAACAACCGGATGTCGGCCTCGGTGATCGTGTCGCCCACCAGGTAGCGCTGGCCGGTCAGTCGCTCTTCCAGCGCATCCAGCCGGGCGAACAATGCGGAGACTGCGTCGTCGTAGTGCGCTTGCCGCTTGCTGAAGCCGGCTCGATACACCCCGTTGTTCACGTCACGGAAGACGTCCGCGTTGATGTCGTCGATCTCGTCGCGGAACGCGACCGGATAGAGATCGGGCGCTCCGTCGCGATGCAGTGAGCTCCATTCGGTCGCCAGATCGAGGTTGATCCGGTCGAAGTCGTTGGTCACCAACTGCCCGCTGGGGATGTCCACGATGATGGGGACGCTCTCGCCGCCGGGGTATTCCGAGCGCCGAGCCCGGTACGCCTCCCGGATCAGGTGGATGTCCAGGACCGGATCGCGGTCGCCGGGGCTGCCGGTGGACTCGGTGAAGGCCCACTGGTTCGTGCCGTCCACCTTCTCTTGGACGGGCGCCACCACTGCCTGCGACAGCGCCTCGTCCAAGCCGAGTAGCCGGCGAGCGATCGCGACGCGGCTGGCCCAGGGGCAGGCCCGGCTGATCACCAGGCGGTACCGGCCGGCAGCGACCGGCCAGCCGTCCCCACCGTCCGCGGTGATCCGGTCGGCGAACGGGCGATCGGTGCGCTGAAACGCCTCGGCGGACTGGTACGTGGGGCTCATCGGTCGACCGTACCGACCGCTCAGCCCACCGCGCTCGTTGTGAGTCCGGGCACGATTGCTAGCAGTGTGCTTGCAATTGCAAGCACGGCTCGGCACCCTGGGTACATGGACGTGGGCGGGCTGAAGGACCAGGCCAAGAAGGTCGGGACCATCGGCTCGTTCATCCGCGAGCAGCGCGAGCAGGCACAGGTCTCCCTGCGCCAGCTGGCCAAGCTCGCGGGCGTCTCCAACCCGTACCTCAGCCAGATCGAGCGCGGGTTGCGCAGGCCGTCGGCGGAGATCCTGCAACAGATCGCCAATGGGTTGCGCATCTCGGCCGAGCAGCTGTACGTCCGTGCCGGGATCCTGGAGACCCGTGACGGGGATCCGCAGATCATCACCGCAATCATCAGCGACGCCGTTCTCACCGAGCGGCAGAAGAACGTCCTGATCGAGATCTATGAATCGTTCCGCCGGGAGAACGTCCGGTCGGACGACAGCACCGAGCAGAACCCGGCGACCGGCCGCACGGCCTGAGTCGCACACCACCACTGGAAGGAGCGTCATGTCGCTCGCAACAGACGTCCGCACCTACGCGGAGATCGCCTTGGAACAGGGCAAGCATTTCGTCGACCAGGCCCAGGGCCGGTTGACCAACGTCCGCGGCGAGGCTCGCGACTACGCCAGCGCCGCCGCCGAGGACGCCAAGCATTTCGCCGGCTCGTTCGCCGAGCTGGCTCGCAAGCAGGCCTTCGCCGTCATCGGTGCCAGCGACGCAGCCGTCGCGGCTGTGACGAAGCGGGTCGAGGAGCTGCCCAACGAGGCGCGCGCCAACACCGAGAAGGTCGTCGGTACCGCTAACCGCAGCATCGCCAAGGCCGGCAACAGCGTCGGATCGGTCCAGGAGCGGGCCCAGGCATTCGCGGCCAACGCCAAGGGCCTCGACCCGGCCGACGGGGTCAAGGTGGCCAAGACCACCGTCGAGGGCGTGCTCTTCCAGGCGAAGGCCACCTTCGACGCGCTCGCTCAGCGTGGCGAGCGGCTCACCGCTCAGCTGTCCCGCGACCCTCGGGTCGGCCGGGTCGTCAAGCTGGTCGACCGCACCGAGGACGAGGTGCTGGCGGCCGCCGCCAAGCCGGCCCGCAAGCGCTCCGCGCAGAAGGCCCAGGCGACGAAGGCCACCGCGCGCCGGTCCGCCGCTGCGAAGGCCGCGGCGAAGAAGCCGGCGACCAAAAGGACGCCCGCGAAGGCGTCCGCTCGCACCGCTCGCAGCACGTCCGCTCGGACGGGCGCTGCTCGGAAGTCCACAGCGGCAAAGACCAGCGCTCGGAAGGCTCCGGCAAAGCGCGCTTGAGCACAACCACGCCACGAGGCTGCCCCGCGCCGACGCTGTCGGTGCGGGGCAGCCTCGGCTGCGCGACCGCCCCACTCCGCAGCCTGACATCGGCGCGATGTCGCCACGCTGGTTAGGCTGACGAGGTGCTAGCAGAAGCCCCCGGCGTCGCCGTCATCGGTGATGTCGAAAGCTGGATCATCAGAATCCTGTACTGGGGGCTCCTGGTGATCCGGGTATGGGCGTTCGTCGACTGCCTGATCCGTAAGGCCGCCGCGTTCCCAGCAGCCGGCAAGCTCACCAAGCCGGCGTGGGCGCTGATCACCGCGTTGAGCGCGGTCATCGGATACTTCCTCGATCCGTTGAACTTCCTGGCGTTGATCTCGCTGATCGCCACGCTGGTCTACCTCGCCGACGTGCGACCGTCGGTCAAGGAGATCTCCGGCGGCGGCGGCGGCAAGGGCCACTGGTAGCCCGCGATCAGGCGGCGCGCAGGGTGTCGGCCGGCCAGTTGCCCGCGGTGCGGTCCTCGGGGTGCCCGGCGAGCCAGTTCTGGGCGATCCCGGTCAGTTCGCCGTCCGCGCCGCGCAGCAGATAGCCCATCATCTGCAGGTCGCCGCGGAACGACCAGAGCGGGTGCCCGAAACTGGCCGGGTTGTTCTTCTCGATGATCCAGTGTGACGGCCAGGCGACGCCGTAGCCGATCGCCGGTAGCGCGAGCAGGCGCCGCCGCCGTCCGGTGAGCAGACCGCTGAGTGCGATCAGAGCGCCGGCTGTGGTGCCCAGGAAGTGCAGCTTGCGGGTCAGCGGTTTGCTGTGCATCGCCACGTAGTACGGCCAGAACTGCTGGTAGCCGGCGAACCGCCGACTGTCCGGCGGCGGCGCTGAGTCGGCAGCGTGCAGGGTGCGGGACATGAGCACATCTTGCCGCACACCCGGGGCGTCAACGAGTGCGAATTCGCTTGGTGACACTCCGGACAGCGAGGTAGCCGATGCCCAGGCGGGTCAGCCACGGGGTGGCGACGATGAGCGGATCGAGCCACTGGTGCTTGACGTCGGTGCGCTTTCGCCCGAACCGCGACGCCATCCCGTGGTGCGAGAACTCGGCCAGCACACCGGTCTCGGTAATCGGGTTGTCCGGGTGTCCGGTGAGCAACGAGCCGACGTAGCTCTCGGCCGAGTCGACCCGGTCGGCAGCCAGCAGCACCAGCCAGTGCGCGGCGCGTCCCTCGCTGTACTTCTTGTACGCGTATCGGCGCATCACCCCGGACAGGCCTCGCGGTGGGCACGAGGTGCCGAAGACCGGGGTGAGGAACTTGTGCTCCATGGAGCGTTCCCGGGGCCTGTTCTCGGGCTGGCGCTCGGGGAAGTCCCAGTGTGCACCACTCAGATCCTCGTGCCATTGCAGCCGCGGCACTGCCGGCCGGTCCTTCGGATCCAAGTCCACGCCCCAGCCGGGGATGCGCTCGCGCAGCTGCTCGCTCGACTCCGTCAGCGGCCGCTCGCCCTTCGTGTAGACCATGGCTGCCCTCCTGTTCTCAGCTGCCATTCGGGATGACGAGTGGCTTGATGCAGCCGTCGAGCTTCGCCGAGAAGATGTGGTAGCCCTCGGCGATGTGCTCCAACGGAATGCGGTGCGTGACGATCTCGCTGGGTTTGAGATAGCCGTTGCGGACGTGCTCGAACAGTCGCGGCCACTGCCGTTTCACGTGACATTGGTTGGCATTCAGTGTCAGGCCCTTGTTCATCGCGTCACCGAACTTCACGGCGCTGAACATCGGGCCGTACGCACCCATCACCGAGATCGTCCCACCTTTGCGCACCGAGTCGATCGCCCAGTTCAGTGCGACCGGCGAGCCGCCCTGTAACTTCAGCTTGGCCGCCGTGACGTGCTGCAGGAGATTGCCATCGGCCTCGGCGCCGACCGCGTCGATAGCCACGTCTGCACCCAAGTAGTCGGTGATCTTCTTCATGTGTACGACGATGTCGTCGTACTCGGTGAAGTTGTAGGTCTCGGCCTGTGCGAACACCCGGGCCTTCTCCAACCGGTACGCCAAGTGGTCGATGACGATGACCCGGCCGGCACCCATCAGCCACGCGGACTTGGCCGCGACGAGGCCGACCGGCCCAGCACCGAACACCACCACCACGTCGCCCTCGACGATGTCGCCCAATTGCGCGCCGAAGTACCCAGTGGCGACTGCGTCGGTGAGCAGGACCGCGTCCTCGTCGTCCATCCATTGCGGGATGAGGGACGGGCCGACGTCGGCGAACGGGACTCGCACATACTCGGCCTGGCCTCCGTCGTAACCGCCACAGGTGTGCGAGTAGCCGTAGATGCCGCCCACTGCGGTG
Source organism: uncultured Actinomycetota bacterium (assembly GCA_963703085.1). Classification (GTDB taxonomy): domain Bacteria; phylum Actinomycetota; class Actinomycetes; order Mycobacteriales; family Jatrophihabitantaceae; genus DATAEG01. The sequence goes on from OY969789.1 coordinate 2,258,139, forward strand.
GCGTTCGGATTCACGTTGTGGCAGTTGGCGTACAAGCCGCGAGCGCAGTACCAGCAGGACCCGCAGAAAATGTTGAACGGCACCATGACTCGGTCCCCTGGCTTGAGGCGTTCGACCGACGAGCCGACCTCCTCGACCACCCCGATGAACTCGTGCCCGAAGGTCATGCCGACCCGCGTGTCCGGCATCATCCCGTGATACAGGTGCAGGTCGGACCCGCAGATCGAAGCCATCGTGACCCGCACGATGGCATCGTTTGGGTGCTCGATCGGAGGAACATCCTTCTCCTCCACTCGGACCCGGTAGGGCCCGCGGTACACCATCGCGCGCATCGTTCAGCCTTCCGCCGGGTTGTTGGTCACGAGTCTGCCGCGGTGTCGTCGGGCTTGGTCATCCGGGCATGGACGGCTGCCTTGGCCGGTTCGCTCATGGCCCGGCCGGCAGCGGTTTGCAGCTTGTTCTTCATCGAGCCGGCGATCACATGGTCCTTTCCGGCCATGAACGCGTCGAAGCCGTCCTTGGCGACGTCCGCCGGATCGTCCTTCTTGATGTCGTCGACCGGGGTGTCCTGCATGCCGGCGCGGTCGAAGAACTCGGTGTCGGTCGGTCCGGGCATCAGCGCCGTGATCGTCACGCCGGTGTCCTTGAGTTCGTAGCGGATTGCCTCCGCGAGAGACAGCACGAACGCCTTCGACGCGGCGTAGGTGGCGTAATAGGGCCCGGGCATCGTCGATGCGACCGAAGCAGTGAAGAGCACCCCGCCCGAACCGCGCGACACCATTGCCGGCAGCAGCCGCTTGGCCAGATGCACGGCGGAGCCGATATTGAGCCCGATGAGGCGTTGCTCGTCGGCAAGCGGGATGTCCAGGAAGGCGCCGCCATTGCCGACGCCGGCGTTCAGGACCAACGCGTCCACCGGCCGGCCGGTCGCATGGACTGCGGCGAGGAGTTTCTCCACGCCGGCTGCTGTTGAGAGGTCGGCTTGCACAGTGTCCGGCTGCGTGCCCGCCGTGGCGAGATCGGTGGCGGCGCTGTTGAGCTCGGCGTCGTCGGCGCAGATGACCAGATCGAAGCCGTGTTCGGCGAACTGGCGTGCCAGTTCCAGGCCGATGCCACTGGAGGCGCCGGTGATGACCGCGAGACGAGCGGGTTCAGTCATGGTGATCACCTTTCGGGGTCGGTGCGGCGGAGTCGGGCGGCGGGTCTGCGGAACGCAGCGCGACCGTGTCGCCGCGCTCGACGAATCTGACCCGGTCGGTGAGCCCGCGGCGCTGTGCCTCGGCACGGAAGTCCGACAGCGGCGACCTGAACAGCCGGTAGTCGTCGTAGTGCACCGGTACAGCGAGACCGGGTTCGATGAGCTCGATCAGATCGGCCCCCTGCGTGGCGTCCATGGTGACCATGAGCCCACCGGGTAGCCGGGTGCCGCCGAGGTGCACCACCGCAGCATCGATGGCCGGATACCGCTGCGGGATGGCGTGCAACTCCTCGATCAGCAGCGTGTCGCCGGTGACGTACACGCGCAGATCGACCGGTCCGCTGACCGGTCCGAACTCCAGCATGCTGCCCATCACCGGTGGCAACAGCCGGCGCACCGGAAGCGGCGCGTGTCGGCCCGGCATCGCCGTCACCGTGAGACGGACGTCGGCGCGAATCAGCTCATGGCTTGTCCACGTCCGCAGGCCGAGTGCCCGGGAGAAGCCTCGCCAGTGCAGCCGGCGAGCGGCGTGCGGGGTGGTGAGCACCGGTAGCTCGTGGTCCAGACCGCGTTGTGCGGTTCGGTCCCAGTGATCACCATGCAGGTGGGACAGCACCACCGCATCCAGCGGCGGCAGTTCCTCGATCGACAGTGCAGGTTCGGTGAGCCGTTTGGCAGTTAGGCCACGACCGAGGTAAGCCCGTTGGCCCTGGTGCAGGAAGTTCGGGTCGGTGAGGATCGTCAGCTCGCCGTACCGGATCAGCGTGGTCGCGGTACCGATGAAGAACAACGACGCAGCCGCCACTGCCCACCTCCGAGATCGGCTGATCCAGGCCTTCGGAATCGATCGTAAGCACCGTCCGTTCCGCTGTCGCGGTGAAGCTCACCTGGTCGTTAGCGCCGGGCGAGACTGCCTCGCGATGGGCTGACCCGCCTTTGGACGTAGCCGAGCGGCATCAGCGAGACTCGTGCGCGATGCCCTCTTCGATGGCCCATCCCCACTACCTCCATCACTGCCGCGGCGTGATGAATCCCGGGGAGGTTCAGATCGAGCACGACCACGCCGGCCGGCTGGCGCATGGCACCGAACTGAGCGACGGACTCCGCGACGGCGCCGAGCTCGATGTCGTCGGCGTCGCCGAGCAGCCGCGCGACCGCGGTGCGGAACAGCGGGTGGTCCTCGACGACGCCGACCAGGATTCGGTTGCCGCATGGTTGTGGGCTGAAACCGCGACAGCTAAGCCGATCTTGACCAGGAAGCAGCGTGCGGAGATCGAGGCACTGCCCTGTTCAGGCGGGCGTGGTTGCGGCGTGAGAGACCGCGCCGCGTAGCGCGTTCATAAGTGCTGCGGTTGCGGGCGGGTCGGGCGGATCACCGTAAGTAACAGCGAAGACGCTGCGTGTGCTGTCCGCGACTCGGGTGACATGGATGCCCTCGATTCGATGGGATTGGAGGGCGAGGCCTGGCAACGTGCCGACGCCCATGCCGGCGGCGACCAGGGCCTGCACGACGACCATGTCATCGCTCGAGAAGGCGATGCGCGGGGTGAAGCCATGGCTCTCACAGAGGTTCAGTAGCGTGGCCCGGCACCGCTCGCAGCCACCGATCCAGAGTGAGTCGCGGTGATCGTCGAGTTGCTGATCGGGCACGCGGGTCAGGAGATACACCGGATCGTCGAGCAGATGGACGAGGCGGAACCCTTCTCCTTCCAGTGGCGTGTCCGGGCCGCGGAATATCACTGCGACATCGACCTTGCCGTCGCGCAGCAGTTGCAGCGCTTCACCGGGATGTACGTCCACGAGGTTCAGCTCGATCGCCGGGTGCTCACCGGCGAGTATGTCGGCTGCTCTCGGCACGATCGTGCTTAGCGCGGTCTGGAAGCCGGCGAGCCGGACGCGGCCGGCGCGGAGACCGAGATGCGTAGCGAGTTCCACGGAGGCCGCATCGACCCGGCCGACAATTTCCCGCGCACGTTGCGCGAGTAACGCGCCTTCAGGACTCAGCCGGACCCCACGGCCCACGCGCTGGGTCAGCTTGGCTCCGGTGGCCGCCTCAAGGCGGGCCAGGTGGTGGCTTACCGACGGTTGCGAGTAGTGCAGCTCGCGAGCCGCGCCGGTCAGCGACCCGTGCCGCGCGACGGCGTCGAGTACGGCGAGCTGCGTCAGACTGAGCATTCATAGACTTTATCGATGAATGCGTGAAGGAACTGGCATTGGACGTCATTGGTTGGGTCCGCCACGATCAAGACATGACCACCACGATCGCGGCCGGGAGCCGCACCCTCACCCGTCCGGGGCTAGACAGGCTTGTCACCGCTGTGGCAACGCCGGCCCGTAGCGGAGCCGACCCCGACACGGCGGCGCGCCTCGTCGCCGAAGTGCTCGCCGCGGGCAGACCCGGACCCGAATTGCTCACCACGAGTGAGCGCGCCGGCTCCCCGGACACCGCGACCTCCTACACGCTGCACGCCGAGGAGGCGTTCACGCTGTCGGCCATCGTGTGGCGCCCGGGCCAGAAGACCAGCATCCACGACCACGTCGTCTGGTGCTCTTTCGTCGTGTTGTGCGGCACGGAAACCGAGACCCTGTACGACCTGCGCGATGGCGCCCTGGTCGAGACTGGCGTGCGGCATCGGGCGGCCGGTTCCATCAGCGCGGCCGCGCCCCCGGACGACATCCACCGGGTGTCCAACACCGGCGACGACATCGCGATCACCCTGCACATTTACGGCGCCGACGTGGGTAACGGCTCCAGCGTCCGCCGCAAGTACTCCGACTCGCTCGTGACGCCGCCGCTCACCAGCCCACGAAAGGCCTGACGACGTGGAACAGCATGAGATCGACAGCGAACTGGCGGCGGCGAGTGATTTGCTCGCGGCGACCTCTGCGGCGCACCTCGCCTACGTGACGAGGGACGGGACGCCGCGGGCGATGCCCGTCGGCGCCTACTGGACCGGTCGCGAGTTCGTCGTCTCCACCGCCGACACCGCGCCAAAGGTCAAGGCCCTGACCGCGCGTCCGGATGTCGCCCTGACCGTTGACCGCGGCGACACGCCAGGCGACGCCCGCGCGCTGCAGATCCGCGGACGGGCTGAAATCACCATCATCGACGGCGTGGTCGAGGAATACCTCATGGCCGCACGCAAGACGATGGGCGCCGAGGCCGCCGCCGAGTTCGAGAACAACGTCCGGCAGATGTATGACCGCATGGCCCGCATCGCCATAGTCCCCACCTGGGCACGCTTCTACGACTTCAACGCCGGCCGCATGCCGCAGTTCCTCCAAGAACTTGCCGCGCGAAACATGTCCTGAAGCCGCAGACCCGTCCACGCAATGATCCGCGTCGGCATGCACCGCGTCGCGTTCTCGGTAGACGACTTGGACGAGGCCCTCATGCGGACCTGACCTACGATCAGCCGGTGCCACCCGATGCCGCCAACACGTCCGGTGATCCGGACGAGGGGGCGCTCGACGCCAACGGCCGGCATTCGGTCGGCCGGCATTCGCGCGCGGTCCCCGGCGTCCGGCGCAGTGCCGCCCGCTCGGGAGGCCGGCGCCGGGCCGGCTCGGTGAGTGCCACCGCGGTGAGCTCTGCGCAGTCGTCGACGACCACGGTGCTGGATCGTCCCTCGCCTCGGCCGGCAGCGGCGTCGGTTGCGAGCATCTCCTGGCTGACCGTGCTCGGGTTGCTGGTTCGGCCCGTGCGCCGGTGGCAACTCATCGTGTGGGAACTTGCTGCTCTGGGCGCGGACTTCTGCTGGCACCTGCAATCCGCGATACGCGGCGTTCGACCGGCCGGATATTCCGCTGGCTGCGGCGCAGTTGGTGGCCTGGACGGTGCCCGGGCTCGGGCAGCTGGATCAGTCCTGCTACCGCGCTCCGCTCGCCGCCGCGGCAAGAGATCGTGATTCGAGTGGGCGCCGCGCGCGTCGAACAGGACGGCGACCCGGTACCACCTGCCGCTCGGGTGCCCGCGGCGGTGCCCACTGCACTCGTGGCGCTGGAAGCGCGGCACGCGCTGTTCCTGCGCACCACGCTGCCGCTGGCCGCCGACTAGAAGGTGCCGAGCATCGGCTGCAAGTGGCAGCCGGCTCACTGGGTCGGCAAATCCTCGGAGTGGGGGATGAGGCGCCGGGACATCAGGATGGCAGTCAGATGCCCACCGGCCACGAGGAGGGCAAGAGGCAACATCACGATCGCCCAGCCCTGCAGTACGCCGTGTGAGTCGGCGAACTCGTCGGTCAGGGCCGCGACCAGGGTGATCAGCGAGAACTCGATCGCGACGAACGAACGGTAGATCGGGAACGCCTTCAGGCCATGTCGCAACTTGGCAGGCAGCCCGGCGCGCGGCGCAGCAAGGTCAGCGGCCTCGGACAGCAACGGCAGTCGGCCGTATCCGCGGGCAACGTGGATCAGATCGCCGAAGGCCTTGTTCAGCACCACGACGACTGCGGTCAGCGCGCCGAGCGTGGTCCAGCCGTCGATGTCGGTCAGACCGCCGTCCACGTGAATGCTGATGCAGATCGGCAGCAGCGCCTCGGTGGCGTAGTGACCGATCCGATCGAGGTAAACGCCCGACGGAGATGTGGTCTGCCGGACCCGGGCGACTTCTCCGTCGGAGCAGTCGAACAGGATCTGCAGCTGCATGGCGATGGCGCAGATCAGTACTGCCCACCACGACGGCCAGACCAGGATCGCAGCGCCGCCGACGCCGGCGCCGATCATCAGCACGGTGACGCCGTTGGCGGAGATCCCGGTGGGCAAGAGCGCCCTGGTGACGTAGATCGACAGCCGGCGCAGGTAGAGCGCGCCGGCCCAGTGCTCCGAGTTGCGCCGGCCCAGAACGGTCGGCGGTTGCGCGACCTTGCGCAGGTCGCCCAGCGACAGCGCGTGGCTCACGCGGCCGGGCGATCCAACAGCGATCCGGCCTTGCGCAGGCTCTCCGGCAGGTAAACAGCGAGCAACCAACCGGTGGATACGACAAGAACGGGGGAGAGCACGCCCAATACCGTACCCAAAGCGACCGCAAATGTCCGAATCAACCAGCCGAGTCCGAGCAGACCGATCGGCCACGGAAGCGCGCGCCCCGCCGCCCGTCGATACACCAGGTCGTAGCGATGCCAGATCACGATGCCGAGCAGCCCGAATCCAGCGCCCGCCCAGGTCGGACGGACGGCTGCGATGCAACCGAGCGCGACAGCGCCCTCGACGAGGGTGACCGCCGCCGGAAGCAACCACCCGGCGACCCCGCGCGGACATCGTGCGCCCACAACGAGGCCGAGCAACCCGTCGTCCCGGAAGTCGACAAGGCGCGCCATTACCGACTCGGTGTAGCCGTCCGCGGCGGCAGGGGTTCGGCGGATACCGCCGAGCACCGTCCAGCACAGCGAGATCACGGAGATTGCGAGGTACACAGCCAGCCCGACAGTGGGCGCACCCAGCAACGCGCAGACGCTGAGCGCCAGCCAACGCTCGGCGATCGGGAAGTGCAGCGTGCGCCGCACCCACATCGACAGGGACAGTGCTTCGGCGGCACCGGAGTCAGGCGGACGCTGCCACCTGCTGCGATCGGACATCGGACGGCTGTCTCGCGCCCCGGCCCGATGGGCGGCGAGTACTTCCTTGGCGAAGGCGAAGTCGACGAGATGCCGCGCGGTTTGCACCACCAACCCTGCCGCGGCGAGCAACCAGACGTGCTGGCCGAGGTGCCCGGCGGCGAAGGCCAGCCCGGCCAGCGCCGCGTACTCCTTCACCCGGTCCGTCGCCGCATCGAGCCAGCCTCCGATCGCCGAGCGGGTTCGGGTGGCCCGGGCGATCTCGCCGTCGACGCAGTCCAGCACCAGCGACAGCTGCAGCAGCAGCGCGCCGGCGGCCAGCGCGGCGCGTCCACCGACTGCGAAGAGCGCCGCGCCGAGCAGCCCGACAAGGGCGGAGCCGATGGTGACCCGGTTGGCGGTGATCCCGCGGCGGACCGCCCCCGGGGTGAGCCGGGCGGAGATCCGCCGCAGCACGAACGTCGAATACCACCCGTCGCCGGGACGAGCAGCGTGACGCGCGATCAACGTCGGGATGTCGGCTGATCCGATCGCCTCGGCCAGGGCACTGCGGGCAGCCGGGTCGAGGGTCCGCGCACCGGGCAGCGGCCCCAGGGCGACGGCTGCCACTGCCGGCACTCCCACCGCGCCGGCACGGGCGAGCACGGTGAGCAGCAGGTCGTGCGGATCGTCGTCGTCCCACTCCGACGTCGCGGCCGCGAGAGCGATGCGGATGGCGTCGGCCGCGGCAACAGTGGCTTCGCTGGAGATGAACAGCACCCCTAGCGAGTCGGCATCCGCGCCATCGATGGGATGCGACGCAGTTCCGGCCGATAGGACGCTCGCGCCGTTGGTCGCGACCGCGTGCGCGCCGGCCGGACGGCAAACCAGTGCCGCGACCGCCGGCCCGGGGTCGTCCAGGACCTGCAGAAGGGCTTCGTCCGGGAGCACAGTGGCCCGGTCGAGTACGGCCAGCCCGGCACCGATGTCGGCGCAGGTGTCCAGTTCGGCGGCCACGTCGCGGAGCTGCTCGGTCGCGGTTGCTCCGGAATGCGCCGCGATAGCGCCGATCGGATTCCGTCCCGCCAGCCGGGCAAGCTGCTCGGACAACGGGTCGGTCGGCACCTGGCCGGCTCCGACCAGTTGCGCCCGGATCACGCGCCGGTGGCCGGTCGGCCCCCATGCCCCCGGGCGTCGGCGCTGCGAAGGTGGCGATTCGCCCGGTCGAGATCGGCCTGGGTGTCCACCTCGATGGCCTCGAGCTCCGGAACGACCAACGGCTGGAACTCGACCCCGTCTTCGCCGATAGCCAGCTCCATCGCCCGCTCGAAGTAGTCGTGATCCTCGACCCGCTCGAGTCGCGTGATGAGTGCCGCTTTGTCGCGAGAGCTGACGTAATTCAGTCCGATGGCCTCGCCATTGTCTCGGGGCGCCGACTTCGAAAGGTGCTGGATACAGCCGTGATCGTCCAAGGTGTACTTGATGGCCTCCGCGCCGACCGCGGCTTGGTTGACCGCAACGAACGACCGGTCAGCCTCGAGGAGCGGCCCAGCCGTCCGGAGCAGTGCGGGGTCGAACACGACATCGCCGTTCATCCAGAGCACCCCACCGTCTCCGGTCACTCGCAGGGCTCTGAGCAGGCTTTTCGACGTATTGGTCTGATCGAAGAGCTCGTTGTAGACGAACAACCTGTCGGGATGGGCCTCCAAGATCATCTCCAGCTTGAAGCCGACGACGACATACACCTGCGCGTTGTCTATCGTGGCGGCGACATTGTCCAGCTGCTGCTGCATGATCGTCCGGCCGTCGGCGAGTGGAGTGAGCGGCTTGGGATGGGGCCGACCCAGCCTGGTGCCGCTACCCGCGGCAAGGATGACTACCTGCGGTCGCATGGCATCGCCTTCTGCAGGATGGTCGGATCCGCGGCGACGAGCACGGGCGGAGATGCTACCGGCGCACAGGCATCAGCCGGGTCAACCGGCGGTGGGCTTCTCGAACGGGCTGGGCACCGGAAAGTAGCTCTGGAAGAACTCGGCCAGCATCGCGTGCCGCCGGCCGTCGGTATCGGCGGCCGCGGACCCGTCGTTCAGGCAGAACACCTCGGGCCGTAGCCGCAGGAACGAGTCGAGCCGTCGCGGTGTATTCGGCAGGCTGATGTTCTGGTACGAGTAGCCGATATCGCCCGGCACCGCTTTGCCGACCCGGTAGGCGTAATAGTGATGCAGGGCCGAGGTGATCGACACGTCGTCGGGATGGCGGAAGCGAGACCGCGACACTCGATCGAAGACCTCGGGATGCCGCCGTTCCATCTGTGCCAGCACGGTGCGCACCTGCGCCTGCGGCGTGTGCTTGAACTTCTGCGTGATGGTGACACCGAACGCCTCTTCCAGCAGTGCGCGGTTGCGCTTCGCCGCGCTCATCACCGGGAGGTCTCTGCTGCTGGGTTGGTCCAGGTCCAACGTGCCCGGCGAGAGGAAGAACTTGGCTATGCCGTTAGCATGGAAGAACGCTTCGGGTTGGGTCGGCCGGCCGAAGAAGCAGTCGTCATTGAGGTAGAGGTAGCGCTCCGAAAGCCCGTCGATGTGGTGCAGTTGCGATTCGATCGCGTGCGAGTTGAAGACGGGCAACGCGGTCCGGTCGGTGAAGATGTCGGTGTGGTCCACCACCGAGATCTTCGGGTGGCTGGTATCCAGCCAGGGCGGCTGCTGGCCGTCGGTGACCAGGTATATGTGCCGCACCCAGCTGGCGTACATGGCAACCGATCGCAGTGAGTAGCGCAATTCGTCGTAGGAGGCGAACCGCGCTTCGCTGGCGGCAGTCACGTTGCGGACGTCGTCCGGGCCGTCGACGCAGGCCGCCTTGCGTGCCTGCCATGCGGGATCGGCGCCGTCCACCCAGGTGTAGACGATGTCGATCGGCTCGGTCACGTCGAAGACGTTGGGACGGGGCCGGTCGATCGGCCAGTGCCGCTCGGCGCGGATCGCCGCGGCCCAATTGGCCGGCGACAGATACCCGACCACCCGATTCGGCTCCGGAGCGATCCGGGTCCCGGCCTCGTGCCGCTCGCCGTCGCTGCGCTCGACGTCGTCCCGGTCGATCCGTCGCCAGAACTCGACCGGCACGGCCCCATCGCGTCCCGAGAGCAACTGGCCGCTCGTCGAAGCGACTGCCCGGTATGCATCGACGGTGTCGGGCTGGCCGCGGAGGTCGGTGCGGGTGACCGGCCGGACCGGCATCCCGGAACCCGGCACCGGTGCCCGCCTCGGCAGCTGCCACTCCGGGCCGGACATGCTCATCAAAGCGGCGAGGGCCGTCGGCTCGTCTTCGGCCGCGACACACAGTGAACGAACCGAGTCACGTGGCCCTGGGATAGCCACCACGCCCACCCCCACGGCGTCCAGGGCACCGAGAATGGCCTGGGCAGTTTCGATCCGCCAGGCCTGCGCGTCGAATTGCGCTGCCGTTCTGGCGAGTGTCGGTCCGGTAGACGTACGGATGCGCACGTAACCATCCGGCACGCGGCCGTTATTGCGCGAGCGCAACCGGCGTTGCCGTGGCAGGTCGCCGTGGAGTACCTGGACCATCCGGCGCAGAGCGGGCTCCGGAATTCGTCGTGCCACCCTTCGGCGCAGCGTTCTCAGCACCTCAAGTGGCCCTCTCGGCTCTCCTGTGGTAGCCAGTCACCGCGCTGATCGGCGACTGCCATCGTTCGTCTCCGAATCCCACCATGGCCAGGCGGCCGTCATAGTGAGATCGGGGCCGTTCTCGGTGCCCTGGCCAGGGGTGTAACCCATCTCGATGGCATGGACTGTCGCGTCAGGGATTCCCGCTCGTTGCATGCCGATCCGGTTCGCGCCGTGAATCCGACACGGGTTGCCGTAGGCCAGGGCGTAGGGAGGGATGTCTCGGGTGACCACGGCACCCATCCCGATCATGGCCAGCGGTCCGATGATCCGGCGTTGGTGCACCGTCACGTTCATGCCCAGGTTGGCACCGGCCCCAACATGCACGTGTCCACCAAGGCTGACGCTCGACGCCATGGTCACCGCGTCAGAGATCTCGTCATCGTGCCCGATGTAGACCTTGTTCATGAGGTAGCAGCCGTCGCTAATGGTCGTCACCGCGTAGTGACCTTGTTGAATCGTCGCGTACTCACGCACCGTGTTGTTACTTCCGATCCGTACCCCGTTTCCCACCGAGGAGCCGACGATGTCTGCGCCGTGGTCGATGCCCCGGATCTCAGCCGGGGTCCCGATGACGACATGGGGGCCGATCCAGTTGGCGTCGCCGATCCGTGTCGGTCCCACAATGACCGCGTACGGCCCGATGACGTTCCTCTCGCCGAGTTCGACCGAGTCGCCGACTACTGACGTGGGGTGAATGCTGTTCATGGAGAACTCCCGAGCCGATTCGTAGCTTGGCCGGAGCAGAACGATAACATCGGGCGGTCCACCACCCCCTCACCTCGGAGCCCACGTGATCCCAGTATCGGCCGTCATTATCCCTCCGGAAGCCGATCAGCTGGTGCGGGAGGTGTTGAAATCGGGCATGCTCGCTCAGGGGCCGATGGTCAAACGGTTCGAGGACGAGTTCGCGCGACTCGTCGGCGTTCGACATGCCATCGCAGTGAACAATGGAACGACGGCTCTGGTCGCGTCCCTGCAGGTTCTCGACCTCGAGCCCGGCGACGAGGTGCTGACCAGCCCCTTCACGTTCGTCGCAACTCTGAACGCCATCCTCGAGGCGGGTGCGACGGCCATCTTCGCCGACATCCGTGACGACGACTTCTGCCTGGATCCAACTGCAGCGAAGCGTGCCATCGGACCGCGCACCAAGGTGCTCATGCCCGTTCACCTTTATGGCCAGTGCGCCGACATGGATGCCCTGGCCCCGTTGGCGGAGGAACACGGTCTTCACCTCGTCGAAGACGCGGCGCAGGCGCACGGCGCATCGATCGGCGATCGGCGCGCCGGATCGTTCGGGCTCGGGTGCTTCTCCTTCTACGGCACGAAGAACATCACCACTGGCGAAGGTGGCATGATCACGACCGACGACGACCTGCTTGCCGACCGGTTGCGAGTGCTCCGAAACCAGGGCATGCGCGAGCGTTATGTATACGAGATGGCCGGACACAACTACCGGCTGACCGACTTGCAGGCGGCACTGGCCATCCCTCAGCTCGCTCGTATCGCCGAAACCACGGCGGCGCGCCAGGCGAACGCTGATCGGTTGCTCGCTGGGCTCGCTGATGTCGCAGGGCTTCGCATGCCCAGCCAACTGCCCGGTCGCAGCCACGTCTGGCATCAGTTCACAGTGCAGGTCACGGACACCGCTCCGATCGACCGGGACGAGTTCGTCGCAAGACTCGGCGAACACGGCGTTGGCTGCGGCATTTACTATCCACGGCTCGTGTTCGACTACGACTGCTATCGGAATGATCCGAGGGTGACGACACCGGACGTACCAGTCGCGCAATCGGTCGTCCGCGGTGTGGTGTCGCTACCTGTGCACCCGAACGTTAGCGCTGAGGACATCGACACCATTGTCGGCACCGTGCGCGATTTGATGAAGGCATGAACGGCTCTGCACGTCCGCGCATCGCGCTCGTGGGAGCAGGCTCGATGGGTTCGATGCACGCGAGAGTCGTGAACCAGTCCGACGGGGCCGACCTCGCGTACGTGGTGGACGTCGACCGATCCGGTGGCGAGCAGCTGGCCGAGCGGTACGGGGTCGCGTGGCGGCCAGAACTGGCCGCAACGTCCGACATTGACGCCGTGATCGTTGCCGCGGCAACCGAGGCCCACCACACGTTGGGTCGCGAGGCCCTCGAGCGCGGGTTGCCGCTCCTCATGGAGAAGCCGTTGGCCAATCAACTCAGCGAGGCTGAGGATCTCGTCCAGCTGTCGGCGCAGCGCGACATCCCGTTGATGTGCGGTCTGCTAGAGCGATACAACCCTGGCATTGTGACGGCGCTCAGCATCGTCGAAGACGCCAGGCATGTGACGGTGGTGCGGCACTCGCCGTATGTGGCGCGTATCCGCACCGGCGTCTCATCTGACCTGCTGATCCATGACATCGACATCGTGCTGCTGCTAACGGGGACGGCGCCCTCGATCGTGCGCGGTTCGTTCGGCTACCTTCATCCGGATTCCCGGAAGGGTTCGGAAGATGTTGCGGATGCGATGCTCGGATTCCCAAACGGAATGGTTGCCAACCTGTCTGCGAGTCGGGTGAGCCAGCGGAAGGTCCGTAGCTTCTCGATCGCAGAGACCTCCCGGCTGGTGGAGGTGGACATGCTGCGCAACGCTGTGACGATCTACCGGCACGTGTTCAACGAGGCGGCCGCGGACGGACTGAACTACCGACAGCAGACCATCATCGAGATTCCCGCGCTGGTGGCCTCTCGGGAGCCGCTGGCAGCGCAGTTCGACCAGTTCCTTGACCTAGTCAGCGGAGCCGCAGATTCAGCAGGCGAGCGTGACCGCATCCTGCCCGCGCACCGAGTAGTCGAGCAGATTCGGCAGAGTGCGGCTACCGGCTGAGGCGCGTCGCCCGGGAACTATTGGTCAAACCGCTGACGGCTGACCGCTGACCACATCGCAGTCCCTCGGGCCTGTCCCATGCCCGAGGCAGCGATGGCTATCTTGTGTCGGTGGTTTCATCTTCCGCCTCCGACGTCACTTCGACCGGCGCGTCGGCACCCGAAGCGATCGTGCCGCGCTTTCCACGGATACCCCCTGCGGCGAGGCTGTCGAGGTCGCGTCTGATCTACAAGGTGCTCAATCGCGCGGAGAGATGGTGGTTCCGTCGCAAGCTGCCCGTCACGTTGCTCGGCCGCCCGGAGCTGATTCTGCAGCGGCGTAGGGGAAGGCTGCGCGTTCTCGAGATCGATGAAGCGATCACCAGCCAGAGAGCCACCGGTCTGAATCGTGACATCGTCCTGGATCTGTGCGAGCGAGCCCGGATCGACTACTTCATCGTTCCGGAAGCGATGTCGCGGGCGAGCCGGGTGGCCATTGACGAAGCCGATTGGATCCGATTCGTCCACGAGCTACTCACGCTCGGGCAGCGAGAGCCGCTCTACCTAGGCGTCAACGCGCGAACCCGCAGCGGGGGTCTGCAGCGTTGGCTCGAGCTCAGCGTGAACGCCAAGATTTCTTTCGCCGCTCTGTCCCAGCGCCAGCTCGAGGTTTTCAAGATCCGGGGCCGGAGGCCCGACGGCCCCGTTTTCGACCGCGCCTGCGCGTGCTGGGTCGAACGATGGGACCGAGACGCGCACGACGCACTGATTGCTCCCAGTCGAAACTCTCGCGCGGCGCGAATCGGCCTGTCGTACCAGGGTAAAGCCACTGTCACAGTGGGGGGGCGTGAGCGGCAAACCCTGGAGGTGCTCACCGAGCGCGGGATTTTCGACGTCGACTTCCCGGTGGACGCGGTCTACATGTGGGTGGACGGCTCGGACCCCGCGTGGCAGGAGCGCAAAGCAGCGGCATTGGCTCGTCATGGAGTCGCGCTCGACATCCATGCCACCGCGGAGGCACGATTCCGCGACGGCGGCGAGCTGCTGTATTCCTTTCGCTCGCTGGAGCGCTACGCCTCGTGGATCCGGCGTGTCTTCCTCGTCACCGACCAACAGGTGCCCTCGTGGTTGGTGCAGGATCACCCGTCCCTTACCGTTGTTGACCACCGTGAGCTGTTCGGAACCGCCGGCGCGCTGCCATGTTTCAACTCGCACGCCATCGGTGGGCGACTGCACCATATTAGCGGCCTTGCCGAACACTACATCTGCGTGAACGACGACGTCTTCTTCGGTCGGAGCGTCTGGCCGAGCACCTTCTTTCACAGCAACGGAGTCTCGAAATTCTTCATGTCCCGGTCGACTCTCGGTTACTCCGATCCGGGGACCGCTCCGGCGTTTGAAGAGGCACGACGAAACGCCGCCGAGCTCATCCGGCGGGACTTCGGGCGCACGCCAGCGAACGTCTTCTTCCACACTCCGATTCCGCAGCGACGAAGCACTCTGCTCGAGCTGGAGCAGCGGTATGCCGACGCGTTCATCCGCACCTGGCAAAGCCAATTCCGTTCATCGACTGACTTCGACATCAACGGCTGGCTGCACCACTATTACGGCTACCTGACCGGGCGGGCGGCGCCGGGCGCAATAACGTACGACTACTTCGACCTTGCCGATGAAGGTTCGTGGCGCCGGATGAATCGCCGGATTCGCAGGCACGACATGGACACGTTCTGCGTCAACGACAACCCGGCCGCGACCGCCGAGCAGCAGGCTCGGGCGGCGGACTGGCTCGCCGATTACTTCCCCGGAGCGTCAGCCTTCGAGGCCTGATCCGGGCTACCGGCCGATGTTGCGGAGGGTGGAGTAGACGCCGATGACGGCGCCGGTGATCGGTAGCACCGCGATGATGGCCAACAGCTCGACGATGTCCAGAAGCCTTGCCACATAAGGGGAATGTCGAGCGCGGTCGACCCGAGCGGAGAAGGCGAGGCACCCTACGGTGGCGAGTGCCAACACCGCACCGGCAAGGAGTTGGACGGAGCGGCTCCCGTTCGCGCCGACGCGGACGCCCAGCAGTCCGAGGATGACGACGCCGGGAAGCATCATCGCGACGCGTTGCGCGGCGCCCGCGTAGGCCCGGGAACGCAGCAGCCACACGATCGCGGCGAGAGCGACCAGCCACCATCCCCACCGCGATTGGCTACGCAGGACGACCAGCGCGCAGCCGGCGACGGCGGTGCCCAACGCGGCGAGCAGGCCGGCCAGGATCCGGTCGGCCACCTGGGTACGGTCCAGCACCTCCGCGTCCATGGTCGGCGCGTCGTCGGCACGGAACACGGCGGTGCCGGCCTGGGTGTCGTTGGGTACACCTGCGACCCACTGCCTGGCCGCACTGTGCGCCGGCATGCGGGCAGCCACAATGGGTACCGCGAAGCACTCGAACATCCCCGAAACCGCGGAGAGCGAAGGACACCATGGCTGCCGGCGCCGTGATCGGCCGAGGTCTGCTGGCGACCTCTCGTGGCTGGGTGCTCTTCCTGCGGGTGATCCCCGGGGCGGTGATCATCACGCTGTGGTCGGTATCGGTGGGGCTGATCGGCGTCGGGGTGGGCGTCCTACTGTTCCCGCTGCTGACCATCGTCGTTCACCAACTGGCGAACCTGGCCCGCGGCCTGTCCGCGAACTGGTGCGACCGGCCGATCGAACGTCCGTATGAGCGCACGCCGCGATTCGGTCCGCATCCGGTCGGCTGGGCCAAGCGCACGGTCTGGCTGCTCGGGCAGCGCTCCACCTGGCGCGATGCGTTGTGGATGCTGCTGGATCCCATCGTCGGAGCGACCCTGGCGCTGCTACCGCTCGCGCTGTTGCTCGGCGGCATCTTCGGCCTGCTGTTCCCGTGGCTGTTCATATACATCGGGCACGGCGCCACCTACTTCCCGTTCCTCTGGGGCGTCGACAGTGAGTCGACGGCGTTGTTGGCGGCGCCGATCGGAGCGATCTACCTCGTCGCCGGGATCCGGTGGGCGCCGAACCTGCTGCGGCTGCACGGCCAGTGGACCGCCTGGCTGCTCAAACCGTCGGAGAAGGCCAGGCTCACCCAGCGGGTCGAGCAGTTGTCGACCAGCCGGGCGGACGCCGTCGACACGCAGGCGCTGGAGATCCGGCGCATCGAGCGCGATCTGCACGACGGGGCGCAAGCCCGGTTGGTCGCGATGGGAATGAGCCTCGGCGCCGCCGAGGCACTGCTGGACACCGACCCGACCGCGGCCAGGACGTTGCTGGTTGAGGCGCGCGCGTCGTCCGCCCAGGCGCTCGCCGAGTTGCGCGCCCTGGTCCGGGGCATCCACCCACCGGTGCTCTCCGACCGCGGGCTGGCCGATGCGGTCCGCTCGCTGGCACTGGAGAGCCCGCTGGAGGTGACCGTCGATGCGGTCGTCCCGCGCAGCGTCGACCCGGCGCTGGAGTCGGCCGTCTACTTCGGGATCTCCGAGCTGCTGACCAACGCCGCCAAGCACGCCAAGGCGGTGCACGGCCGGGTGGTGATGACGTTGGGTGCCGGGGTGTTGCGCGCCGTCGTGATCGATGACGGCGTCGGAGGAGCCGATCCGCTGCGCGGCACGGGGCTGACCGGGCTGAAGCGCCGGCTCGCCGTCTTCGATGGCACGCTGTCGGTGAGCAGTCCGTCCGGGGGGCCGACCATCGCCACGCTGGAGGTGCCGTGCGAGTCGTCATAGGCGAGGACCAGGCGTTGCTGCGCGACGGGCTGGTCCGGCTGCTCGAAGCGCACGGCTTCGAGGTGCTGGCCGCCGCCGAAACCGGCCCGGACCTGCTCGCCGCGATGCTCGAACACCGCCCGGACGTGGCAGTGGTGGACGTCCGGCTGCCGCCGACGTTCTCCGACGAAGGGCTGCAGGCCGCACTCGCGGCGCGCAAGGAGATCCCGGGCCTGCCGGTGCTGGTGCTCTCCCAGCACGTCGATCAGCTCTACGCCCGGGAACTGCTCGCCGACCGGGCCGGCGGGATCGGGTACCTGCTCAAGGACAAGGTTTTCGACACCGACCAGTTCATCGATGCGGTCCGCCGGGTCGCCGGCGGCGGCACTGCGATGGACCCCGAGGTCATCTCGCGATTGCTGGCGCACAATTCGCGCCGCGAGCCGCTGGCCGAGTTGACGCCGCGGGAGCGCGAAGTCCTCGAGCTGATGGCCGGTGGGCGATCCAACGCGGCGATCGCCGAGCGACTGGTCGTCACCGAACGCTCGGTGGCCAAGCACACGTCCAACATCTTCAGCAAGCTCGGCCTGCACCAGAGCGACGACGACAACCGTCGGGTGCTCGCCGTGCTTGCCTATCTGGACCGCTGAGCTGCCAGTCGTCCAAACGGGGCTGCAGCCTGCGACATCGGCGGAGGATAGGGGATTTGAACCCCTGAGGGGTTTCCCCCAACACGATTTCCAATCGTGCGCACTAGGCCACTATGCGAATCCTCCGCGGGAGAGGATACGTGGCCCGGGCCGGGCGCCCCAATCCGCTGCAGGTGAGCGCTCGCCCGGCGGTCACGGTTCGGCCTGTACCGAACAATCCTGGCGGGATCGTAGGCAGGTCTCAACCGGCGACGGACCACCTCGGAGCGTTCAGATGATCACCTGCTGCATCCAGTACACACTCGATCCGCATCAGATCCAGGCATTCGAGGACTACGCCTCGCGGTGGCCGCCGATCATCGAGCGGTGCGGCGGTGATCTGGTCGGTTACTACCTGCCCAAGGAAGGCGCCAACAATTACGCCCTGGCGATGATCGACTTCCCTTCCCTGGCCGACTACGAGAGCTACCGGCAGAAGCTCGCGGCCGATCCGGATGCGCAGCAGAACGTCGCCGACTCGAAGCGGACGCGGTGCATCCTGGTTGAGTCGCGATCGTTCCTGCGCAAGGTGTGAGCGGTCCTCGTCGGCGAAGCGCGGCCGGGCGGGCGCACCTGCGGGTTGGCGGCCGGATGTGGATCGCCGTTAGAGTGGCGACGACCCCTCGCGTGGTGTGCACCCTGTGAACCTCCCCAGGGCCGGAAGGCAGCAAGGATAAGCAGGCTCTGCCAGGTGCGCGAGGGGTCGCTATGTCCCCGAAACGATCACTGTGACTGACTTCCTGCCGAGCTGATGTCGGGCTCGGGGAAGGTGACGTCGCGGACCTGGGGTGAGAGCAGCGCGGCAGAGCAACACAGCACGGTGAGCACGCCGGCGCCGATCAGCGTCTCGCGGATCCCGATCGCGTCGGCCACCGGGCCGACCGTCGCCAGCCCGATGGGTCCGAGGGCGAACGAGCCGAGTGCGTCGTAGGAGCTGACTCGGGACAGCGACTCCTGCGGAACCAACGTCTGCAGTCCGGTGTCCCACAGCACGCCGAAGATGTCCGAGCAGATGCCGACGGCGAACCCGGCGACAGTCATCACCCAGAGCGGCGCCGGTCCGGCCATTAGCAGCGGCAGTGTCGCGAACGCGAAGGTCGACAGCGTCGCAATCCGCATCGGATGGGTCGGCCGGATCCGCAGCGCCAGGACCGAGCCGACCAGCAGTCCGACGGACACCGACGCGATGATGGCCGACCAGGCCGGCGCACCGCCCAGATGCTTCTTCGCGACAATCGGTCCCAGGACGCCCAGGCAGCCGGCGAAGCAGGCGTTGATGATCGAGAACTGCACGACGATCACCCACACCCATTGCCGGGAGGCGAACTCTCGCCAACCGTGACGCAGGTCCGCGAGCATGCTCGACGGCTCGGCGCGGGCGGTGTGGTCGGTTCGAATGCCCGACAGCAATGCGGCAGAGACGAAGAACGAGAGGGCATCGACAAGCAACGCCCAGCCTGGGCCGACGGTTGCCACCAGAGCCCCGGCAATGGCTGCGCCGACGATCGTCGAAGAATTGATGGAGAGGCGGAGCACCGCGTTGGCCGACTGCAGCAGGCCGACCGGGACGACCTGTGGGACAAGTCCCGTCGATGCCGGGAAGAAGAACGCTGTCGCCGCCCCGTTGACCGCCTCCAGCGCCACCACCGTCCCCACGTGCGCCGATCCGGTCAGGAACAGCACGGCCACGGCTACCTGGACACCTCCCGCGACCAGGTCCGCAGCCACCATCACCTTGTAGCGCGGCAGCCGGTCGGCCACCACGCCGGCGACCATGAGGAAAACCACCTCGGCAACAGCGCGGCCGAACAACACCAGGCCGAGCGTTGCCGCGGTGGCACCGTGTAGTGCGAGCACTGCGAAGGCCAGGGCGATCGGCGCCATTGCGTTACCGAGCACCGAAACCGTACGGGCGGCGAAGAGGAAGCGGAACGACCGGTTGCCCAGGGCACTCAAGGATCCGGGCACGTGCTGCACGGTCACACAGCTGGGCTGCGATGTCAGCCCATTATCGCCGTCGCCGTCATCCACCGACGGTCGTGACCGGTCGGCACGGGGCACTAGTCTCGGAGCCGTGAGTGCGCCGCAATCGGAATCTCCCCAGGGCAGCAATCTCGCGCTCTACCGCAAATACCGCTCGTCGACCTTCGCCGAAGTGGTCGGTCAGGAGCACGTGACCGGCCCGCTCAGCGCCGCACTGACGGCCAACCGGATCAATCACGCCTACCTGTTCTCCGGTCCGCGTGGCTGCGGCAAGACCTCCAGTGCCCGGATCCTGGCTAGGTCCCTGAACTGCGCGAAGGGCCCGACCGCCACCCCGTGCGGGGAGTGCGACTCGTGCCGCGAGCTCGCCCCGAACGGTCCGGGGTCGATCGACGTCATCGAGATCGACGCGGCCAGCCATGGCGGAGTCGACGACGCCCGAGAACTGCGCGAGCGGGCCTTCTACGCCCCGGCCCGAGATCGCTTCAAGGTCTACATCATCGACGAGGCGCACATGGTCAGCACGCAGGGCTTCAATGCCCTGCTGAAGCTGGTCGAGGAACCGCCGGACTTCCTCGTCTTCGTCTTCGCCACCACCGAGCCGGACAAGGTGCTGCAGACCATCCGCTCGCGTACCCACCACTACCCGTTTCGGCTGCTGCCGCCGAGCGCGATGCGCAAGCATCTCGAGCACATCTGCGAGTTGGAGGGCGTCGCCGTCGAGCGGGCGGTCTTCCCGCTGGTGGTGCGCGCAGGTGGCGGCAGTGCCCGCGACGCGTTGTCGATCCTCGACCAACTCATCGCCGGCGCCGGACCGGACGGGGTCGGTTACGCCAATGCCGTCGCCCTCCTGGGCGTCACGGATGCCGGCCTGCTCGACGACATGGTTGACGCGCTCGCCGCCGGCGATGCGGCGGCCGTGTACGGGACCGTCGACCGGATCGTCGAGGCCGGCCACGACCCGCGCCGCTTCGGTGCGGATCTTCTGGAGCGCTTCCGCGACCTGCTGATCCTCGACGCCGTCCCCGACGCGGCGACCAACGGCCTGCTCGACCTGCCGGCCGACGCGCTGAGCCGGATGGCCGACCAGAGCGCGCGGATCGGCCGCGCTTCGGCGGTGCGCTACGCCGAGATCGTGCACGCCGCCCTGACCGAGATGCGCGGTACGACTGCGCCGCGGCTGGTCCTGGAACTGGTCTGTGCGCGAATGCTGCTACCCGATGCAGCCACCGATTCTGCCGCCCTGCTGCAACGCCTCGAGCGTCTCGAGCGCCGCCATGAGCTCAGCGGCGGTGGTGCGCCCGAACCGCAGCGGGCAGCAGCAGCGACTCTCCCGGACCCGCCAGCAGCGCAGCCGGAGGCCACGCCGTCGGCCACCGTCGCCGAAGCCCGGGGCTCCGTCGCCGGACCGGCGGCCATCCCGGCGAGCAGCAGCGCCGCACCTGACCAGCCGCCGGTCACCGCGGGTGGCACTGAGTCGCGCAGCCGAGCCCACCTCCGTCCCGGAGCAACCCGCTGGGCAGACCGCACCGCCGCCATCGCAGCGGGCTGTCGATCAACCCGCCGCGGCAACGCCGGCCAGCAGCAACGCCGGCACCCTGGACTCCGCGGACCTGCGCCGGCTATGGCCGGAGGTGCTCGAGCTGGTGAAGCAGAACAGCCGGCGGGCCCGGGCACTGCTGGACAGTGCCCAGGTGTCGGCGGTGGATGGCTCGCAGGTGACGTTGTCGATCTCGTCGCAACCGCTGGCCCGGTTGCTGTCCGAGGAGAGCAACGCAGCAGCCGTCGCCACGGCATTGACCACCTTGGTGGGCGGCACCTGGCGAATCTCCGTCGTCGCCGACGGTGGCCCACCACCGGCCGCCGCGGACAGTGGACTCCAGTCCGGACCGCCATCCCCGCCCCGCGCACCCGCGCCGCCTCCTGCGCCGGCGGAGGTCGAACCGGACCCGCGCGAGGACAGCTCCGACGACGCCGGCGGGCATAACCCGGAGGCCGATGCGCTGGCCCTGCTCAGCGACACCCTCGGAGCGAAGCCGGTCGAGCCCGACCGCAGCTGATCGGTTGCCGGCGGGCCCGGCCAGGCGGGATCCGTCGGATCGGCGAACCGGTACAGCGGAGCCGACGGCTCAGCGGTTGGTCAGGGCTTGGTGCAGCAACTGCAGGCCGGCCATGCCCATCACACCGCAGAACGCCAGGACAACGACGATGACGATCGGCCCGATCCAGCGGTCGTAGCGGGACCGTCGGCGCGTCGTACGCAACGGAGTCGCGCCAAGTGGTCGCGGTGCGGCAGGCAGGGGCGCCGCCGGACGCCGCAGGGAGGTCGGAAAGCGGCGCGGAGGATGGATCCTGAGGCCGATGGTCATGGCAGTGCCCGCTTACCTGTGGGAACGCGTGACCGGGACACGGCCCACCTCCACCACTGTGCCGATGCGCAAGCCGCCCGGTGCGTGCACACCATGCCGAACCGATCCGGTCCGGTAAGTGATCTTGATTCCGGCTGAACCGTTCCGCAAGGGTTCGCGCCGAGTGTTGGCCCAACTGCAATCCAGTTCGCAGTCTGCTCACAGCGCTTTGCGACGTCTGATCTCACGCAGTGCCACCGCGAGCGCCGCGAGCGAGAAGCCCAGGCAGACCAACAACGCAGTGGCGAATGCGTTCGTGTAGTGCCGGGCATGGCCGACGCCCGAGGACGGCGCGCCGCGCACAGCTGCATAGAACACCGCGCTGGTCAGCGCAGTGCCCAGCGCCGAACCGATCCGTTGCGACGTCTGCAGCATGCCGCCGGCCGTCGATCCGCCGCTGACGTCGACCTCCGCCAGTGACAGGGCCTGGTTCGGCGTGATCACACTGCCACCACCCACCCCGGCCAGCAGGAGCGGGCCGAGCAGGGCCAGCGCCAGCCAGCCGCCCGGGTCGCCGCGCCCGGCCAGGTGCAGGGTCACCCCGATCGCCAGGATGCCGGTGGTGAACAGCAGCAACGACGCGATCAGCAGCCGACGACCGAGCCGACCGACCAGCCGGCCGGCGAACGGAGCGGAGACCGCGGCACCGAGCGCGTACGCGCCGGCCGTCAACCCGGAACGCTCCGGACTGAAACCGAGCCCGTCCTGCAGGAACAGTGACAGGACCAGGGGCAAGCCGGAATAGGCGCAGAAGTAGAAGATGGCCAGCGTTAGGCCGTCGGCGTAGGAGTGGATGCGGAACAACGAGATGTCGATGAGTGGGTAGCCACGGCGGCGACCGGGACCGCGCTCCCACGCCACGAAGCCGGCCAGCAGGCCGGCCGCCGGGATCAGCCCGAAGGCGAGCCTCGGATCGTGCTGCGAGTCGTACTGCACCACCGGGAAGAGGATCGCGAACAAGCCGAGGGTGAGCAGCCCGACGCCGGGCAGGTCGAGCGGCCGGGGCCTGCGGACATGTGCGGTCGCGGGTAGCCAGCGCCGGCAGAGCAGGAAGGCGCTGAGCCCGACCGGCACGTTGATCAGGAAGGTCAGCCGCCAACCCCACTCGGTGCCGCCGAGGCCGATGATCAGCCCGCCCAATACCGGACCGGTAGCCGTCGACACCCCGACTGCGCTGCCCAAGGCTCCGAATGCGACGCCCCGCTCGCGAATGGGGAACAGCTGCTGGATCAGCCCGGACACCTGTGGGTTGATGAGGCCGCCGAACATTCCCTGGGCGAGGCGGGCACCGAGCAGCACAGCGGGGTTGGGCGCAAGACCGACGGCGGCGCTGCTCAGTACGAAGCCGGCGATACCGATCAACAACATCGTGCGACGGCCCCGGTCGTCGCCGAGCCGGCCGCCGATGATCGGCACCATTCCGAAGGCCAGCACGTAGCCGGAGACGATCCACTGCAGCTGCGCCACGCCCGCGCCGGTCGAGCGGCCGATCGAGGGCAGGGCGACATTGACGGTGCTGACGTCGAGCAGCGTCATGGACAGCGCGGTGATGCACACCGCCAACGCCCGCCACCGGTTCGGGTCCAGCGGCGGCTGGTCGGCGGGCCGAGTCACTTGCCTCATCCTGCTCGGCCCCGAGCGGGTTCGCGGTGCGCCGTTGCTCACAGCACGGCGCCTCAGCACGTCGCTGTCAGCGCGTGACAGCGGCGTGTGCGTGATCTGTGCGCGGTCGGGATCAGGCTGAGCCGAGCAAGCAACGAAGAAGGGAAACAGACATGACGTTCGCAATCGAAGCCGAGGGCTTGACGAAGCGATTCGGCACGACCCAAGCGTTGGCCGGGATCGACCTGACTGCTCGGGAGGGGTCAGTGCTCGGTGTGCTCGGCCCCAACGGCGCCGGCAAGACGACCGCGGTACGCATCCTCGCCACGCTCATCCGAGCGGATGCCGGGCACGCCACAGTGGCCGGCTACGACGTGGTGAAGCAGTCCCGCCAGGTGCGCGAGAACATCGGCCTCACCGGGCAGTACGCCTCCGTCGACGAGGACCTCACCGGAACCGAGAACCTGGTCCTGATCGGTCAGCTGCTCGACCTGCGCGGTCCGGCAGCAAAGGCCCGGGCCAAAGAGCTGCTCAGCTGGTTCGATCTCACCGCCGCGGCAGACCGTCCGGCCAAGACCTACTCCGGTGGCATGCGCCGCCGCCTGGACCTGGCAACCAGCCTGGTCGGTCGACCTGCCGTGATCTTCCTCGACGAACCGACCACCGGGTTGGATCCGTCCAAGCGGGAAGAGATGTGGGACGTGGTGCGCACCCTCGTCGCCGACGGGTCGACGGTGCTGCTCACCACGCAGTACCTCGACGAGGCCGATGCGCTGGCCGACGACATCATGGTCATCGACCACGGCCGGGTCATCGCCAACGGCACACCCGACGACCTGAAGCGGATCGTCGGCGGCCAGCGGCTCACCGTCCAACCGACGGATCCGGCCCGGTTGCCCGACGTGGGCCGGATTCTGTCCGGCCTGGCCGAGGTGGAGCCCGAAGCTCTCCGCCGCGGCGTGCTGAGCGTGCCGGTCAAGTCCGACACCGCGCTCACTGCCGCCGTTACCGCACTGGACGCCGCGCAGATCGGCGTCACCGAACTGTCCTTGCACCTGCCGAGCCTGGACGAGGTCTTCTTCAGCCTCACCGGCCGGCCGGTCGCCGAAGAAGAGGAGCCCGCAGCATGACTACTGCCACTCAACCCACTCAACTCGCCGTGCCGGACCGCGGGCCCAGCAGCCCGGAACTCCAGCAGTCCGGCAGCTCGCACAGCCCAGCTCGCACCCTGCGGCACGCCTTGGCGCTGGCCAAGCGGGGGCTACTCAAGACCTGGCGCACCCCCGAAGCGCTCATCGACGTCACGCTGCAGCCGATCATCTTCCTGCTGCTGTTCGTGTACCTGTTCGGCGGGGCGATCACCGGCTCCACGCACAACTACCTGCAGTTCGTGCTGCCCGGCCTGCTGGTCCAGTCGATCCTGTTCGGCGCCGTCGCCATCGGCGTCAACCTGAACACCGACATCACCAAGGGAGTTTTCGACCGGTTCCGCAGCCTGCCCATCGCGCGATCGGCACCACTCGTCGGCGCGGTCATGGCCGATGTCATCCGTTACGTCATCCTGTCGATCGTCTTGATGATCACCGGGTACGTGATGGGCTTCCGGATCGGCACCAACCCGGTCGAGGCAGTGCTCGCTTGCCTGCTGGCCATCGGCTTCGCGTTGTGCCTGTGCTGGGGATCGGTGTTGATCGGAATGCTGGCCCGCACGCCCGGGGCGGTGCAGGGCATCCTGTTCCTGGCGATGTTCCCGCTGACCTTCGGCAGCAACGTCTTCGTGCAAACCGGCAGCATGCCCGGCTGGCTGCAGGCGTTCGTCAAGGTGAATCCGGCGACACACCTGACCAGCGCGGTGCGCGGCTTGATGCTTGGCGGGCCGACAGCCCGGCCCATTATCTACACGCTGTGCTGGATGCTCGGAATGCTGGTCGTGTTCTTCCCGCTGGCGGTGCGCTCCTACCGGCGGCGCACGTGATCAGTCCGGCCGAACCTCCGGCGGCAATACCGCCCGCACATAGCCGACCGCTTCGTCGCGGCTCATCGAGAGACCCTTCTCGTGAGCCGCGGCGAAGTTGTTTGCACCGAGCGCAGCGCTCAGCGCGGCGGCAAGGCGGCAAGCGTCGGGCTGGGTCGGATCGGGATTACCGCGCAGCCGGTCTGCTACACCGAGCAGGCACGCAGCGATGGTGGGATCGCCTTCTGCATCGCGCAGCAGCGCCAGGACGACGGTGACCTCCGCAGCCACCGGCATGTCTTTCCCCTGCAGGGCATGCTTGATCGCTTCGTGCAGCGCGTCCCGCCCCGCCCCGAGGTCACGGCGTTCGCCGGACGCTGTGATGAGTACCGCCGCCCATTCGGCCTGTGCGATCGCGAGCATCTGCGGTGGCCCTGCGGTGGACATCTCCCGAGCCCGCCGCAGCGCTTCCCGAGCGTGCTGCCACGCCGCTTCCTCATCGCCGGTCAGTCGAGCGACCTGCGCGGACAGCCCCTCGACGAAGATCATCCCGTGCACCGATCCGAGCTCGTCGAAGCGAACCCGAACGGCGGCAATGCGCCTCAGGGCCTCATCGACATCGCCGAGCCGGAAGTAGTAGCTGCCGGCCATTCCCCGGGAGCGCAAGGCGTCGTCGCGATTGCCGAACTCCTCGGCCAGGTCGGCCGACTTCTCGAGTGCGGCGATCGCGTTCGGCAGATCCCCGTCGAGGAGGTAGATCCGAGACCGCACTTCCAGCGCGCTGGCCAACAGGAATCGGTCGCCGATCGCCTGACCGCGGAGCAGCGCCTGCTCGATACTCTCCCGCACCGCCGGAACGTCGCCGGCGTTGTCGGCGAAGACCGCGCGCATCAGCTGAGCGGCCGCCCGCACCCACGGGTCGGAGTTCTGCATGCCGAGCTCGACGCGCGCTGCGGCGGTCTGCTCATTGCCGGTGAACAGCGCAGCGACGATGCTCATCATCGCGATCTCCGGGGAAGCATCCGGCCCGAGATAGAGCTCCAGCTCCTCGTCGACCTCGGCGAGCATCTTCGCGCCCTCTTCCATGCCCACGATGATCATCATGTTCATCGCGTACGCAGCGGAGGCCGCGGTGCGCCGGGCACCCGGCCGGGCACCCGGAATCGCCAGGGCCAGTGCCAGCCAACTGCGTGCCACGTCGTGTTCACCGCGCATGGTGAGGAACCAACTCAGCGACGAGGTAAGCCGCAGCGCCGACTCGGCATCCTGCAAGTCGGAGAAATGCATCAGCGCGGCGTAGAAGTTGTCCCGCTCGTCGTCGACACGTTCGATCCAGCTCAATTGCTCGCGGCTGCGCAGCGCGGGTTCGGCCCGCCGGGCGAGGTCGAGAAAGTACGCCGCGTGCCGGTCGCGGGCTTCGCCCAGCAGTTCGCGCTCCACCAGCCTGTCTATGCCGTACTCGCGAATGGTTTCCAGCATGCGGTAACGCGGGCCCGCGCCGCCCACCAACTGCAGCAAGGACTTGTCGACCAGCGCCGCAAGCAGGTCGTCGGTGCCGGCGGTTCCACCTCGCGCGGCCGTGGCGCTGGCCAGGGTGACACCGGCCGGGAACACGGCAAGGCGCTCGGCCAGATCGCGCTCGGCGTCAGTGAGCAGCTCCCAACTCCAGTCGACGACTGCCCGCAGCGTGCGGTGGCGGGGCAGCGCGGTGCGGCTGCCACCGGTGAGCAGCCGGAACCGATCGTCCAGCCGGGCTGCGATCTGCTCGATCGTCATGACCCGGGTCCGCGCCGCGGCCAGCTCGATCGCCAGCGGTAGTCCGTCCAGCCTCCGGCAGATCTCCATCACCGAGCCGACGTTGCCCGAGGTGAGGGAGAAGGCCGGGTCGACGGCCCGGGCCCGGTCGGCGAATAGCCGGACCGCGGGCAGCGTCTCCGCATCGCCGGCGGCCGCGTCATGCAGTAGGGGCGGGACGGCACAGAGGGCTTCGCCGGTGATGCCCAGCGGCTCCCGGCTGGTGGCCAGGATGCGCAGCCGCGGGCAATGTGCCAGGAGCCGGTCGCACAGATCGGCAGCGGCGTCGATGAGATGTTCGCAGTTGTCCAGCAGGAGAACGGCCTGCTTGTCGACCAGCGCGTCGACCAACCGCTCGAAGGCGTCGCGCCGGATCGCCGGTCGGGCGTCGATATGCGCGGTGTTGCGTACGCCGAGCGATCCGACTACCGCCTGAGCCAGGTCGATCGGATCGGTCACCGGGGCCAGCTCGACCAACCACACACCGTCCGGCACGGTGGGCAGCAGCACAGCGGAGGCCTCGGCCGCCAGGCGTGTCTTGCCGGCGCCGCCCGGCCCGATCAACGTCACCAGCCGAGCCGATGACAGCAGGCTGCCGATGCGTTCCACCTCTGCTTCGCGACCCATGAAGCTGGTGAGCTGGGCGCGCAGGTTGGTCCGCAGCCGGCCCGGGGGCGCCGGGCGGTCGGCCGGCGCTGCCCCGAGGAGGGCCGCGTGCCGGGCCTGCAGTCCGGCCGAGGGGTCGGCGCCGAGGCTGTCGGCCAGGGTGCGGCGAAGCTTCTCGTACGCCTGCAGTGCGGCGGCCGGCCGGCCATCGGCGGCCAGTGCGTCGATGAGCAGTGCGACCGGTCGCTCCCGGATCGGGTGCGCCGCCACCAGGGCCTCCAGCTCGCCGATGACGTCGGCCGCACGGCCGAGCAGCAGGTCGGCCTCGATCCGATCCTCGAGCGCGGCAATCCGGCGCTCGTCGAGCTCGGCCGCCGATCCGACCGTGCCGGCGAGATCGGGCAGTGCCGGCCCGCGCCACAGCGCCAGCCCTTCACTCAGCAACCGGGCAGCATTCGTGGCGTCGCCGTCCTGCAGATGGCGCCGGCCGGCCGTAGTCAACTCGCGGAACCGGTGCGCGTCGACCTCCTCCGGTCGCACCGCCAGGCGGTAACCGGCCGGCTCCTGGGTGACGGCCGACGGGCTGCCCAGCGCGCGGCGCAGCCGGGAGATCAGTGACTGCAGGGCATTGAGCTCATCGGCCGGCGCGGCTCCGTCCCAGACCGCGTCGACGAGCTCACCCGGCGAGACCGGCGACCCGCCGGCCAGGGCCAGCCGGGTCAGCAGGGTGCGGATTCGGGAGCCGCCGATCGGCACGGGGATACCGTCGATCCGCACTTCCACCGGACCGAGGATCGACACCTGCACGGGGCCAGTGTCCCAGGCGTGCGCGGGCAAAACCCACCGCTCGTGCCCGGACCCGGGAAGATCGTGCCGTGAGCGCTCCTCGGCACCCGATGCCCCGAGCGGTATCGCCGATGCTGGCGACCCGCGGTCCCGTCCCGCGCGCTCGGCAGCAGGAATGGTCCTATGAGTTGAAGTGGGACGGGGTGCGCACGATCTGCTACCTGGACGGCAGCAGCGTGCGGCTGCAGTCCCGGACCGGTCGGGACGTCACCGAGAGCTATCCCGATCTGGTCGAACTGGCCGGTGCGTTCGGCGGTCTGCCGGCCGTCCTCGACGGCGAGATCGTCGCCTTCGACGAGACCGGCCGGCCGAGCTTCGGTCTGCTACAGCGGCGGATGAACGTGCGGGATGCCGAGCAGGTCCGGGTCGCCGTCGCACAGGTCTCGGTCCACCTCTTGCTGTTCGACGTGCTTTGGCTGGACGGGACGAACGCGATGCCGCTTCCGTTCACCGACCGCCGCGAGTTGCTGGAGAACCTGACCATCCAATCGGCCAAGGCGTCGGTTCCGCCGCTGTTCACCGGCGACCCGGACGCGGCCGTGGCGTTCAGCCATCAGCATCGCCTCGAGGGCGTGGTCGCGAAGCGGCTCGACTCCGGCTACGTCCCCGGTCGCCGGTCGCCGGATTGGGTGAAGACGAAGCACGTGCGCGCGCAGGAGGTGGTGCTCGGTGGCTGGCGACCCGGGGAAGGCAGCCGAGCCCGTCTCGGTGCGTTGCTCATGGGGATCCCGGACGGCACCGGTGCGCTGCGATTCGTCGGACGGGTCGGCGGTGGTCTGAGCGAGTCCGCGATCGACGAGTTGCTGAGCCGGTTCGGCGAAGCGGCGACCACCGACAACCCGTTCGGCACGTCGCTGCCCGGCATCGAGGTCCGCGGCGCGCGGTTCGTCCGCCCGGAGCTGGTCGCGGAGGTGCAGTTCAGCGAGTGGACGTTGGACGGTCGGCTGCGGTTCCCGGTCTGGCGCGGGCTGCGTCCGGACAAGCGCCCCGATCAGGTGAGCCGCGAGGACGGCTGACGGCTCACCAGCCGCCGCCACCCCCGCCACCGCCACCGCCGCCACCGCCCCCGGAGAACCCGCCACCGCCGCCACCGCCGGACGAGCTGGGCGGCGAGGCCGCCGCTGAGGTGGCAGAGGTGAAGCTCTGCGAGAAGGAGTCCATGTTGCTCAAGCCGGCGAAGCGGTCACCGCCGAGCCCGCCCACCCCGTACGCGTAGGGCACGTACCAGGGCGCGAAAGCACCGGCGCCGGTATTCGTGAGTTCCTGTGGGAACTGGGTGCGCACTCCGTCCATGAACTCCTTGGCCACGCCGAGCGCGACTGCGAACACGAGATACCGCTCGTACAGCACCACGTCCCAGTAGCGGCTGGTGGTGCCCAGCCGGGTGAACGTGGTCAGGTAGTGCTTCAACCCCTGCAGGATGTGGAACTCCCGGTTCCCCTCCGCGGTGCGCTTGCGCAGCGTCGGACTGGCCAGCAGGATCCCGACGCCCACCATCGCCGGGACGATGCCCAGCAGGTTGTGCCACGGCAGGCTGATTACCAACCCGATGACGACGAGGACGACCGCCGTGCCCAACACAGCGGGGAACTTCCACGGCGCAGTGCGGTCCTCCACGTGCATAGGTGCGTACGCGCGGGCCACCTCGGACTTGAAGTCCGTGATCCACCGGCTGGAGGACTCCCGATCGGACTGCAGGAAGTCGGTGAACTCGTCCTGGGTGATCGATGGCCCGCGTTCGAACACCTTGTCCAGCGCCTTGCGCTCGAACGCGTTCAGGTCGGTGGGCGCCTTCTTGGTCTGTTCGAAGGTGAAGTCGTCGTGCTGCGTCTCGGTGATCGTCAGGTAGCCACGCTGGGCAAGGTCCACCAACGTCACCGTGAAGGCGTCGTTGCCGATGCTGCCGAACTTCAGGATCGGCTGGACGAACGCCGGTGGATAGGTCGGTGGATCGCGGACATAGTCGGGGACGTCGGCCGGCTTGGCCAGCTCCTTGCCGTGGCGCAGGAAGATGGGAATGACCAGCAGCAAGCCGCCCAGCGCGAGGACCAACCCCACGATGCCGCCGACGACGCTGATCACGTGATCGCGGTGGACCTTCGCCTGCAGCTCACGCCGCTTCGCGTTGGCCTCGTTCGCCGCCGCGGTCTCGAGATGTTGAATCGTCGGCTTCAGTGCCTGGCCGGTCGGCGGTGCGGTGAACTGGTCGACCGGCTCGAGCATCCGCAACTCGACCGCGTTTCCCGCCGGGTTGTTGTGCACGAAGAGCACGACGTCGGTGCCGTCGCGGGTGAGTTCGCCCTCCAGCACGCCGTGACCCCACGCCTGGATCTGGTCAGCCGCGGTGGCCAGCGTCTTAACCCGCACGTGCACGTTCATCTTGGGCGCGTCATCGCCCTGGAACTGCCAGTAGAGCACTGCGGTGTCCGGGGCTACGGCAACTGCGTTCGTCACCGTGTAGCTGACGACGTACGTGTGCTTGCCGGAGACGGTCTGATCCGCCGAGCCCCACTTCACGTAGCCGGCGAAGGCGCTGGCGGTCGGCACCGGCCGACCGTTCTCGGTCACCGTCGGCGTGCTCACCGTGTATTTCGTCGCGCCGTAGTCGTCGCCGGAGTGATTGCTGCCGGCCGGGTTGATCTGCCGGATTCCGCCGTGGCAGGAGCCGTTGAACTCGTAGGTCTCGGTCTCCTGGACCTGCATCGAGCCGTCGCTGTGCAGGGTGGCGACGGTGTCCATGCCGGTCCAGTTGCAGCCAGAGGGCTTGACGTGCCGGTAGAGCGTGAAGCCACCGAACGCGAGGGCGACAAGGACCCAGATGATCACCTTGCCGCGCTGCCTCAACAATGCGTTCATGCGCCCTCTTCCGATGTCTGTTCTGCCGGCCCCGCCGAAGGCTACGCAGCGCGCCGGTCCGCGTTTGCGACGGCCGGCATCCTTCGTCAACTAGGCTGGCCGGAAAGACTAGGGTCCGCTGGCCGGGGCGATGGTCCGGTGTGCTGAAGGAGACGATCGTGCAACCTGGCGGCATGCCCGATGTGGCCAAACTGATGCAGCAGGCCCAGCAGATGCAGCAGCAGCTTGCCGCCGCCCAGGCGGAGCTGGCGACTGCCGAGGTGACCGGCTCAGCCGGCGGTGGGCTGGTCACCGCGGTGATGGATGGCGTGGGCGCGCTGCGTTCGGTGACGATCGACCCGAGCGTGGTCGACGCAGAGGACATCGAGACCCTGCAGGACCTTGTCGTCGCCGCGGTACACGACGCAGCGCGGGCGGCCCACGACCTGGGCGCCGAGAAGATGGGCCCGCTCACCCAAGGGCTTGGCCTCCCCGGCCTATGACGGCAATGTACGAGGGCGCCGTCCAGGACCTCATCGACGAGCTCGGTCGGCTGCCCGGCGTCGGGCCCAAGAGTGCGCAACGTATCGCGTTCTACTTGCTCGCCTCGGAGTCCGCCGACGTGCAGCGACTGGCGACGGCGCTGGTCCGGATGAAGGAACTGGTGCGGTTCTGCCAGATCTGCGGCAACGTCGCGGAGGAGGACGAGTGCCGGATCTGCCGCGACCCACGTCGGGACGGCTCGATTCTGTGCGTCGTGGAGGAGCCCAAGGACGTCGTCGCGATCGAACGGACCCGGGAGTTCCGCGGTCGCTATCACGTGCTTGGCGGCGCGATCAGCCCGATCGACGGGGTCGGCCCGGATGATCTGCGGGTGCGCGAGCTGATGGCCCGGCTCTCCGACGGCGGCATCACCGAACTGATCCTGGCCACCGACCCGAATCTCGAAGGCGAGGCGACGGCCAGCTACCTGGCTCGGATGGTGTCGCCGCTGGGGCTCACCGTCACCCGGCTGGCCAGCGGGCTGCCGGTCGGCGGCGACTTGGAATACGCGGACGAGGTGACGCTGGGCCGGGCGTTCTCCGGCCGGCGGAAGGTCGACTGAGGCGATGCCGGACCCGACCCATCCCGAGCCGCCTCGATGGGCGGCCCCGGCGGCCGTGCCGAGCTGGCCGGCACCCGCGGCGACCGGCCGTCCTGCGCCGTCGGGTCGACGCCGCCGCGGGCGAGGTCGGCTCGCGGTGGCGGCGGTAGCTGCGCTGGCGGTCATCGCCGGAACTGTCGTCGGCGTGCGCGCGTTGGTGCAGGTGTTCAGCCCGACGGCAGTGGTTGCCGCGTACTTCCACGCGTTGCAGAGCGGCAATGCGCCGAAGGCGTTAGGGCTGGGCGGCGTGCCGGACGGCGACACTCATCTGCTCAGCTCGGCGGCGCTGCGGGTGCAGCAGAAGCTCGGCCCCATCCACGACGTCAAGATCAACGGCAGCACCGGCGACGACCGGCAGTCCCGAGTAGCCGTCAGCTATGGCGTCGGTGGTGCTGATCCGACGACCCGGAATGAGACGATCAGCCTGCACCGCAAGGGCAAAGGCTGGGAACTGGATCGAACCAGCTCGCGGGTCACCGTGCACGTCGGCGCCGCCGCGCACCGGGTGACCATCGGCGGTGGTGTCATCCCGTCGGGTCCGGTGCGGATGTTCCCGGGTGTGGTGCCGGTGCAGTTCGACACACCGGCCCTGCAGATCGGCGGCACGGCGGATTTGGTCTCACTGAGCGCCGATTCGGACGTGGATGTCCAGGTCGGGCTGTCCGGCGCCGGTGCGAAGTCGCTCTCTGCCGGTATCGACGCCGCGGCCGCCCGCTGCCTCGGCCCGTCCGCCGCATCGGCCGTCTGCCCGTTCGCGCCGCAGCAGAGCCGGGCGGTGCCCGGGACCTTGCGCGGCACGATCAGCACGCCTCCGTCAGCGGATCCGCCGCGATTTCAACTGGACCCGAACAGCCCCGACGGCCTGGTCTCGGTCACCGGCTCGTTCGTGGTGAGCGCCACCTGGACCTCGCTGGACTTCGAGAATCAACCGAAGGCGAGCAAGGGCCGCATCGACATCGATTACAGCGCGCGGCAGTACGTGTCCCAGCCGGGCACCGTCGAGTGGGTGTCGCCATGACCGCTGTGCGCCGGCTCGTCGCGGCGCTGTTGGTGACCGGGCTGACCGCCTTCGGGTTGGCGCTGGTCGCACCGTCCGCCGCTGCGGCACCGGGGCCGGCGGCGTATCCGGAGTACTGGTGGGACCAGTGGGGGATCCCGGCATTGTGGGCGGCTGGTCATCGCGGCAACGGCATCACCGTCGCCATCGTCGACAGCGGCGTGCAGCGGATCCCAGAGCTGGCCGCGTCGCTGAAACCGGGCGTCGATCTCACCGGACTCGGCGGGAACGGCCAGACCGATCGGACCGCGGAGGCGTTCTCGCACGGCACCGCGATGGCCTCGATCGTCGCCGCACGCAACGGCCCGCAGGGCATGTCCGGGGTGGCGCCCAGCGCTTCGATCCTGCCGATCGCGATTCCACTGCAGGGCGTCCGGTCGACGAGCGATACCGACCGCACCGCCGATGCCATCGACTACGCGGCGGACCATGGAGCGAACATCATCAGCATGTCCTTCGGTGCGCCGCGCGACCCGAAGGAGGATGCACAGGAGCCGTGTCGGCCGGAAGTGCAGGCTGCGGTGTTCCGGGCATTGCTCAAGGGGGCGTTGCTCGTGGCCGCCAGCGGCAACTCCGGCGTAAGCAGTCCGGTGGAGGACCCGAGCGTGTGCCTCGGTGTCATCTCTGTCGCCGCCGTCGACTCCAGCCGGGCGGTGGCCCCGTTCTCCTCGCGGCACCGGTACGTCACGGTCGCTGCGCCGGGTGTGCAGGTGCTGTCCTTGAACCGGGCCGGCCTGCTGTACGTCGGGGACGGGACGTCGCAGGCCGCGGCATTGGCCAGCGGTGCGCTGGCGCTGATCTGGTCAGCGCACCCGAAGGAGAGCAATCGGCAGATCGCCGCCCGGCTGATGGCCGGGCTGAGTGACGCCGGACCGAAGGGCCGCGACAGCAGTTACGGCTACGGAATCGTCAACGCCGGACGGTCCGCCGGTGCCGCCCTCACCGCCGCCGCGCCGAACCCGGTGTTCCGCGCCGCCGACCCTTACCTGCAGTCATTGACCCGTGCGCAGAAGCCGTTGCCGCCGCCGGAACCCGCGGCCCCGACCACCCCGGGCAAGGTGGTGCGGACGGCGGCGTCGCCGCGCTCCACCACGATTCGGGCGGCCGCCGGCTTCGCGGTCGCCGGCCTCGCCCTGCTCGTCCTGCTGATCGCGCTCTGGCCGCGCCGCGGG
Source organism: uncultured Actinomycetota bacterium (assembly GCA_963703085.1). Lineage (GTDB taxonomy): Bacteria > Actinomycetota > Actinomycetes > Mycobacteriales > Jatrophihabitantaceae > DATAEG01. The sequence continues at coordinate 2,293,191 of OY969789.1, forward strand.
CTGGCCGCCGATGCGGCGGCGCAGCCACCGGCCCCGATCCCGCCGGGCCGGCAGCAACCACTGCCCGCGCAGGTGTCGGCGCCGATCCCCGGCGGCCGCTGGCAACGACCGCCTCCCCCGCCCACCGAGGGATGGCCACCCCGACCGGGTCAGTTCGGCTGACGGGCCACCCGGTTGAGGCCGCTGATCACCGCGCGCAGCGATGCAGCGACGATCGATTCACTGACACCGACTCCCCACAGCACCCGGTCGCCGATCTCGAGTTCGAGGTAGGAGGCCGCTTCGGAGTCGCGGCCGCTGGTGAGGGCATGCTCGGCGTAGTCGAGCACCCGCACCTGCGACCCGTCCCCGGTCAGGTCAGCAGCGGACAGCGCCGAGCAGAACGCGTCGATCGGGCCGTTGCCGATCCCGCTGATCTGGTGATCGACGCCCTGCACGGATACCACTGCGGTCACCCGCTCCACGTCGTCCTCGCTGCTGCTGGAGAACTTGCGCAGCTCGAACGCGCCGCGAGCCAGGAACTCCTCGTGGAAGATCGACCACATCTGTTCGGCGTCGACTTCGCCGCCCTCACCGTCGGTGAAGCGCTGGATCACCTGGCTGAACTCGATCTGCAACCGTCGCGGAAGGTCGAGCGAGTGCTCGGTCTTCATGATGTAGGCGACGCCGCCCTTACCGGACTGGGAATTCACCCGGATGACCGCTTCGTAGGAGCGACCCACGTCCTTCGGATCGATCGGCAGGTACGGCAGCTGCCACGGCATCTGCCCGACCGGTGTGCCGGTCTGCGCAGCGCGCTTCTCCAGATCCTCGAAGCCCTTGTTGATGGCGTCCTGGTGCGAGCCGGAGAAGGACGTGTACACCAAGTCACCGGCGTACGGGTGCCGCTCATGCACGCCGATGCGGTTGCAGTACTCCGCGGTGCGCCGGATTTCGTCGATGTCGCTGAAGTCGATCATCGGGTCGATGCCCTGGCTGTAGAGGTTCAGGCCCAAGGTGACCAGGTCGACATTGCCGCTGCGCTCGCCGTTGCCGAACAGGCAGCCTTCGATGCGCTGCGCACCGGCCAGCACGGCCAGCTCGGCATCGGCGGTCGCGGTACCCCGGTCGTTGTGGGTGTGCACCGAGAGCGAGACGAACTCCCGCCGCGACAGGTGACGGGACATCCACTCGATCTGGTCGGCATAGACGTTGGGCGTCGAGCGTTCGACGGTGCACGGCAGGTTCAGCACGATCTCGCGCTCGGCGTCGGGCTGCCACACATCCATCACCGCCTCGCAGATGTCCAAGGAGAAATCGAGCTCGGTGTCCATGAAAATCTCGGGGGAGTACTCCAGGCCGAACTGGGTGCCGTCCAGGTAGTACTCGGCGAACTTCATGATGTGTTGGATGCCGTGCACGGCAACGGCCTGGCACTCGCTGCGCCCGTCGCCCGGGAAGCCGAACACGACCCGGCGGAACACCGGTGCCGCCGCGTTGTACATGTGCACCGTCGCGCGAGATGCGCCGATGAGGGACTGCACAGTGCGCTCGATGAGGTCTTCCCGGGCCTGCGTCAGCACCGAGATGCAGACGTCGTCGGGCACCTTGCCGTCCTCGATCAGCTCGCGCACGAAGGCGAAGTCGGTTGCACTCGCTGCCGGGAAGCCGACCTCGATTTCCTTGTAGCCCATCCGGACGAGCAGATCGAACATGGCGTGTTTGCGCGCCGAGTTCATCGGGTCGATCAGGGCCTGGTTGCCGTCGCGCAGGTCGGTGGACAGCCATCGCGGTGCCTGCTCGATGCGGCGCGACGGCCACTGTCGGTCCGGTAAGTCGACCTGCGGGAAGCGGGCGTAGCGGTGAAAGGGCATACCCGAGGACTGGGCGACGACGTGCGGATTGCTGGTGCTCATGAGGTGCTGCTCCTGACCGGTAGAACGGGATCCGGTCGGCGCAGCCTTACGTCCCGCGACGAGGGCCGACCGGTGGTTACCGGTTCTCGTCGCGGCGGCGAAGGAGCAGCGCGCGCAGCATGATGGCCCTCAGCCTAGCCCACCGAGGGAGGCAGAAAGAAGCCGAGCCGATCGGCACCGGGGTCACGGATGTCCGGTGGCGATATGGATCTGCACCTCGACGCCGTCGGGATCGGTCACCCGGAGTCTCGGTACGCCCCGGTCGTCCACTCGGGCATCCGGATAGCCGGCCGCGACCAGTTGACCAGTCAACGCGTCCAGGTCGTGGTGAGTCTCGAAGCTGAGCTCGACGAGAGCCGGTGGTGCCGCCGGGTTGTCCACCGACACCGGACCGGCGGGCACTCCGTCGGGACCCGGCGGGTGCAACCCGATCGTTCCGGCAGCCGGCCGCTGCCCGTCCAGCGGCTGGAAGTGCGCACTGCCGCCCGGCCGCGGACGGAACCCCAGTGACGTGTAGAAGGCCGAATCGGTTGCGAAGTCGGCGCTGAACCGAATCGCCAGCACGTTGAGGTCGTTCGGCGCCGGGTCGTGTGCCTGGTAGCCGTAGAGGTCGCGTTGCCGCTCGTTGATCCAGATCCCGTCGCCGTGCGGGTCGCGGATCGCCGCGTGCCGCCCGTACGACTCGTCCCAGTGAATGCTGTCGAGGCCGGCTTCGGCCAAGCCGTCAACCGTCGTGTCGAGATCGCTGACCTCGAAGCCCAACTCGACCTGACCGGCGGCAAGCCCGATGAATGACGAGGCTGTCCGGTGCAGCATCACCAACCCGGCACCGGCTACGTAGTCGACGAACCTGTCGTCCGCAGTCGTGATGCGCCGAGACAGCCCGAGCGCGTCGAAGAATGCCGCCAACCGGGGCACGTCCTCCGAGTAGCGCACCGCCAGCGCGGTGAAGTCGAGGCCGGTCATCGGAGTGGTCCACGCTGCACGTAGTCCGACAGCGCGCGCTCCACGAGCGCGGACAGGCTGCCTCCCTCGTCGATCGCGCGGTGCTTGACCGCGCGGACGAGATCGGCGGGCAGGTAGACGTTGAACTGCACCTTGGGTTCGGGCAATCCTCGCTCCGCAGGCATGGCTAGGATTCTAGGAGCTCCGACCGGCGACCCGGTGGCGTGCCGCCCAGGACAGGGGTCAGCCCCGATAGCACAGCGAAGGGTTGAACACGCCCGTGGGCGAGGCCACGAACAGCCGCATCTGCGGCTTGCCGATCGGCTGACCCGGAGGGAACTGCGCATCCGCGCAGGCGGCGAAAAGCATGCCGCTGGTGCTCAGCTTGAGCACGCTGGTCGGCTTCCTGAGCAGTGTCGCGCCGGCGTGCAGCGCCCAGGTACGGACCGTGGCCTGATCGGTCCTGGTCGACGGGCCGGCATCGGTGCAGATCGGCATGATCGCGTCCAGCGTGCTGCCGATGATGCCGCTGCAAGAGATCTCGGCGACCTCGCCGTTGTCCTGGTACTGCACCATCACGCTGCGTTCGGATGCGTACCCGGCGCCTTCGCGGTAGTACGTGATGATCGAGATGCCGAGCACCGGCGACCGTGCCGTGCGGTGGCTGACCAAGCCGCCCTGACGGGCCTGCCCGATGACCTTCGTGGAGTTGACGCAGCTCAGCATCGGCAGCGGGCTCTTCACCCTGGCCGGCGGCGGGGTCGGGCACGGATCAGCCGGAGCAGACGGCGAGGAGCTGCCCGTCGGGCTGGGCAGGTTTGCCGACGAGCTGGAACGGGAACCGGAGGAGGTGCCGTGCTGGTCCGACGATGTGGACGAGCAGGACACCATCAGCACAACAAGAAGCGAAACCAGTGCTACGGGTACGTAGCGACGAGCCCGATGCATGGTCACGTATCGTAATGTGGCTGGGGGCCATAGGGGGATTTGGCCGGACAGCCGGGTTGGGACAGAAGGAGTATTGATGGCGGACTTGCACATCAAGCCGGCGGAGCTGAAGAAGTTCGCCGCATCGGCATCGGCGCAAGCGAGCGCGCTGCAGGATCAGCTGACCTCGGTCACGATCCCGGACGCCGCCTTCGGCACGTTCGACGAGGCCACGCTCCTTGCCGGAAAGCTGAATCAGCAGTTGAGCGAGGTGCAGGCTCGGCTGTCGGCATCCATGAACATCTTGCGGTCCCTGGCCCAAGCCGCCGACCTGGCGGCCGGCATGGTCGGCCAGTCGGACGCGGTCGTCGAGCAGCAGATGAAGAGCATCAACAAGGTCTTGAACACCGCCGAGCAGACGCTGGCCCGAGCTCCACAGCCGCCTCAGGGTGAGCAGAACGGAACTCAGCCCACGCCCGCTCAGCACGGCGGTGCCCGGCCGGTCTAATGACGCACGATAGGCAGTATCCCGCGCCGGTCGCGCTCGTAAGAGATCACGTGGCGCGCAGCAGATGGCGCCGGTCAACGGTGGCAAAGAGAGGTACGCAGTGACCGATTTCGACTCGATGAGTCACGAACAGATCTACCAGGCGGTCAAGGCCGGTCAGCTCGACGCTCTGAAGAGCGCGCAGGCCACCATCACCAGCATGCACAAGACCGTCACCGACCATATGACGGCGATGGACACCATCCTCAAGCAGCTGAATGGGGCCTGGACCGATCCGGGCGGCGACCGCCTCTACAACGCCATGTCCAAGACGGTCAGCTACGTACACGAGATTCAGCGCGCTCACGTCGTGGAGTCCTCGGGAAGCATCACCCAGGTGATGGCCTCGGCGCACGAAAAGCTCGCGTCCACGCAGACCACGATGCCCGAGCCGCCCGCGGTGCCGGTCGACCAGCAGCGCGAGAACTTCGACAAGGCGGTCAAGGCACAAGGCGACGCGATGAGCATGCGCACGGCGAACATGCTCACCCAGATGAGCAAGGCCCAGGCCGACGACAAGAAGGCCGTGGCCATGGCCAAGGCGCTGGCCAACACGTACAAGGCCGAGGCCGCGAAGATGAACACTCCGGAGCCGACGCCGAAGACCGGCGCGAACCTCCCGGGCGGGTCCGGAACGCAGCCGACCGGACACCCGACCGGGAGCACGGGCACCACGACCATCTCCGACCCCGGCCCGCATACCGGGGTGGCGCCGGTCAAGCAGGTGACCACCCCCACCGACGGTGGCCACGTCACCCAGCTGCCGCCGGACCCCAACACCGGGTCGCATTCCGGGACTGACGGCAACGCCGGGAACACCGGGGGCACCGGTGCCGACGACTCCTCGAATGTGACCACCACCGGATTCGGCAACTACGGCGGAAGCGGCGGCAGCACTCTGTCCGGCGGCGTGCTCACCGGCGCCCTGGCCATCGGCGGTGCGGCCGCGCTGGCGAAGGCCGCTGCCGCGGCTCGGGCCCAGCAGATGGCCCTGACCGAGCAGCGCGCACTGGCCCAGCAGGAGCTGACCGGCGAAGAGAGCCAGGCCATGTCGTTCCAGCGGCAGGCCGCGCTGAACGCACAGCAGCGCGGCATCCTGGCCAGCGAGCAGGGCATGATGTCGCAGGAGCAGCGGATGCTCGCAGCCCAACAGCGCTCGATGATGGCCAACGAGCGTGGGGCGCTCACCGCCGAGGAGCGGGCCATGATGGCCGCCGGCCAACGTGGCGTGGTGCCCGGTCAGCTCGGCGGCAAGGCCGGCGCCGGGGCAACCGGTGCCCGGACGGCGGGCCGCGGCGGATTCAGCCCGCACGGTGTCGTCGGCGGCGAGGGCGCCGAGCGCGTCACCTGGCTGGTCGAGGACCGCGACCTCTACGACCCGGATCCGGGCGTCAAGCCCGTCCTGGACGACTAGTCACCGGCGGTCAGGGTCCGCCGGCCGATCAGGCCGACTCCCACCGGCGCCGGCGGGCGCGACGCACGGCGGCGAGCGCGGCTCCTGCCGCCAAGGCGCAGCCGATGAGACCGATGCCGAGGTAAGCCCCGGCGAACCGGTGTCCGGGGCGGTCCGGAGCGGGCAACGTAACCGCGCCGATGCGTGGTCCGGCGGCCGGGCTCGGCGGTGCCGTCAGCGACGCGGGCAAGGCGATCGCCGCATACGGGTTCACCGTCCCCCATCCCTCGGTGGGCGACGGCAGCGCCGCCGCCGGGTGGTCCGCGGAGTACTCCAGCCGCGCGACGACGGTGGCTACCGGTAGCGAACCGCTCGCGCCGCGCATCAACGCGACGGTGCCGCCGACCAGTGCGGCAGCCGCGGCTGATCCGGACACGCCGAGGCGGTACTTGTGCCCGTTGACGCTCATCCCGGCGAGGTTGCTCCCGGGCGCGACGACGTCGAGGAACTTTCCGTGGACCGGGTTGTCACTGCCGGAGGTGGGCTGCACCCCGACCCCGATCACGTTGTCGTATTGCGCCGGATAGCTGCTCTTCACGCCGGGATCGTCGCCGACCGCCGCCACCACTACCGTGCCCGCCTTGATCGCCTTCCGCACGCTCGTCTTGAGCGCCGCCGAGTCGCCGCACGGAGCCGCGACGACGACGACCTTCGCGCCGCGGCCGACTGCTTCGTCGATGCCGGCCGATACTCGGGCCGGTGTGGGTGCGGTGTCGGTACCGGACTGGATGCGGATGGACAGAACCGTGGCATCGGGTGCGACGCCGGGAAGCTGCTTCGACCCGTCGTGGCCGGCAATCAGGCCGGCGTCGGCAGTACCGCGACCGTCGCAATCCAGCAGGCCCGAGCTTGCCGCGTCGCCGGCGTGATTGCCGCCGTCGACCAGCCGACCGGAAAGGACGGTGCTGCCCAATGCTGCGGCCACTCCGGTGTCCAGCAGCGCGACGGTCACCCCGGCGCCTCGGTTCAGCGCCCAAGCCGCCTGCGGCTGAAGACTGGTCAGATAACCGGACTGGGCGGCACTGACCGACGGTGCCGTCTGCTGCTGCGGTGGCGTGCAGGCCGGCGGCGGCGCTGCCTGGGCCACCTCGATCCCGACCGGCAACACGGACAGCAGAGCTGCGATGAGACCGACGACGGTGACCCGGCGAAGTGCAGGAGGGCGGGTCGTCGGAAGCGACGTCATCCGGTGGCGCATGCTCCGATCCTCACATGTCGCGGCTGACTGCCGCTGCCGGCCATCCGGTGAGGCGGAGGGCTGGTATCGGTTTGCGGCGAACTACCATCTACACGACCACCGGGCGCGAACGATCCCCTCACCTCGAGTGGGGCGACTGCGCCCTCAACGCACTGGCCGAGGCACGGCCCCGGCGGAGGAGGTGACGGCAGCGTGGCGCTGACCGTGTTCCGCCGACCGCCGCGGCGCGAACCGCCCCCCATGCCGGTCGGCGCGGTGGAGCTGCACAGCCCACCGGCAGTCCCCGAGAAGGTCAAGAGCGGTGCCGGCGACTGGCTGATGGCGCTGCCCATGCTCGGTGGTGTCGGCTCGATGGCGTTCATGTTCGCCGGCTCGGGTGGACGCAGCACGAACATGGCATCCAGCGTCATGTTCGGCATGTCCTCGCTCGGAATGGGCGCAGCCCAGCTTGGCCGGATGGGTGGCGGGGAGCGCCGCAAGCGCCTCACCGCCGAACGCCGTGACTACATGCGCCACCTGTCCCAGGTACGGCGGCGAGCGCGCAGCGCCTCCGTCGAACAACGTGAGGCATTGCGCTGGCTGCACCCGGAGCCGTTCGGGTTGCTGTCTCTGGCGGCCACCGACCGGCTGTGGGAGCGCCGGCCCTTCGACCCGGACTTCGGCACCGTGCGACTGGGCCGCGGCTCCCAGCAACTCGCCCTGGAATTGCAGCTTCCGGAAACCCAGCCGATGGAGGACGTCGAGCCGCTGTCCGCGGCGGCGCTGCGCCGGTTCACCCGGGTGAACGGCGTCGTTCCGGACCTTCCCGTCGCTGTGGCCATCCGGTCGTTCGCCCGGATCCTGCTGGAGGGCCCGCTGCCGGCCCGCCGCGAGTTGATGCGCGGCATCATCGCCCAGGCGATCACCTGGCACGCGCCGACCGAATTGGTCATCGCACTGTGTGTCGATGCCGAGGGCGCCCGGGAATGGGATTGGCTGAAGTGGGTGCCGCACCTGCAACACCCCACCCGCGCGGACAGCTCCGGCCCGGTGCGTTACGTCAACGACGACCTCGACGAGCTCGAAGACCTGCTAGCCGATGATCTCGCCGGGCGACCCTGGTTCGGCCGGGACAACGAGCCGCTCGTCGATCGCCCGCACGTCATCGTCATCGTCGACGGCGGAAAGCCCAGCGACGAGGGCCAGCTGAGCAACGGCGGGCTGCAGGGTGTCACCGTGTTCGATCTGAGTCGCTCGCTGCCGGCCGCTCCGGAGCTGCAGTCGATCCGGCTGCGTACCGACGGCGAGGACGTCGTCGCCGTCGAGGTCGACCGGATCGGTCAGGAAATCCTCACGCCGGTCGCCGAGCAGGACCGGATGTCCCGCGTCGAAGCGCTGGAACTGGCTCGCGTCGTCGCGCCGATGCGCATGCCCCTGGACGGTGACGACGACCAGCCGCTGTCGGTGGCCACCGGCCTCACCGACCTGCTCGGAGTGAGTGACGCACGCACCATCGATCCGGCGGTCACCTGGCGCCCGCGCCCGCAGCGCGAACGGCTGCGGGTGGCCATCGGTGTCGGCTCGAACGGCGCGCCCGTGGAGCTGGACATCAAGGAAGCGGCTCAGGGTGGCATGGGGCCGCACGGACTGCTGATCGGCGCGACCGGATCGGGTAAGTCCGAGCTGCTGCGCACCCTGGTGCTCGGCCTGGCGATGACCCACTCGCCGGAGATCCTGAATTTCATCCTGGTCGACTTCAAGGGTGGCGCGACGTTCACCCGCCTCGACGAGTTGCCGCACACCTCGGCGGTGATCACCAACCTGGCCGAAGAGCTGACCCTCGTCGATCGCATGCAGGACGCCATCTCCGGCGAGGTCAACCGGCGACAGGAACTGCTGCGCACCGCGGGCAACTACGCATCGCTGCGTGACTACGACGCGGCCCGGGCCAGCGGCGCAGAACTCGAGCCGCTGCCCACGCTGTTCGTCGTCGTCGACGAGTTCAGCGAGTTGCTCAGCGCGAAGCCGGACTTCATCGACCTGTTCGTGATGATCGGCCGAGTCGGCCGCTCGCTGGGGGTGCACCTGTTGCTCGCCTCGCAGCGGCTGGAGGAGGGCAAGCTGCGCGGTCTGGACACCTACCTTTCCTATCGCATCGGGTTGAAGACGTTCTCCGCCGCGGAATCGCGCGTCGTCCTGGGTGTGCCGGACGCGTATGAGCTGCCGACCTCTCCGGGTAACGGGTACTTGAAGTACGACACCGATTCGATGACGCGGTTCAAGGCCGCGTACGTCTCCGGGCCGTACAAGGTCGGGCAGGCCGCCGGCGTCGTCGACCGGTCCTCGCTGACCTGGAGCAAGTACGAACTCTGGTCCGAGCGGGCCGATGACGAGGGCGAGGCCAGCAGCGGAGCCGTCGCACCGGCGACCGGCCAGGTACCGAGCGTGATGGACGTGGTGCTCGGCCGGCTGCGCGATCACGGCACCGAGGCGCACCGGGTGTGGCTGCCGCCGTTGGACGAGCCAGCCTCGCTGGACTCGCTCATCCCCGGCCTGGAGGACACTGAGGAGCAGGGATTCACCTCCCCGCACTCCCGACTGCGCGGCCGACTTGCCGCTCCCGCGGGTCTGGTCGATCTGCCCTACGAGCAGCGTCGGGAGCAGTTGCTGCTGGACTTCTCCGGTGCGGCCGGCCACGGCGCCATCGTGGGCGGGCCGCAGTCGGGCAAGTCCACCCTGTTGCGCAGCATCATCTCGTCCCTGGCCCTGCTGAACACCCCGGAGGAAGTGCAGTTCTACTGCCTGGACTTCGGTGGTGGCTCACTCACCGGTCTGGCCTCGCTGCCGCACGTCGGGGTGGTGGCCAACCGGCTGCAGCAGGACCTGGTCAACCGGACGGTCAACCAGGTGGCCGGCCTGCTGGACCGTCGCGAAGCTTCCTTCGTCACCGCGGGAGTCGACTCGATCGCGACGTGGCGCCGTCAGGTCCGGTCCGGTGAGCTCAGCGGCGACGGCTACGGCGACGTGTTCCTGGTGCTCGACGGGATGGGTGTGCTGCGCGACAAGTACGAGGACCTCGAGCCGGTGATCACGTCGATCGCCTCGCGTGGTCTCAACTTCGGTGTACACGTACTCATTGCCGCTTCCCGGTGGGCCGAGGTGCGTCCGGCGCTGCGCGATCTCATGGCGACCCGGCTCGAGCTGCGGCTGGGGGACGCCACCGACTCGGAGATCAACTCGAAGAAGGCCGCACTCGTGCCGGCCGGCCACCCGGGCCGGGGCCTGACTCAGCAGGGCGAGCAGTTCATCAGCGCGGTGCCGCGCATCGACGCGCAGAACTCCGCGGACGAGCTCACCGGGCCGGTGGCCGCCCTGGTCAGCGCCGTCTCGAACGGCTGGCACGGGCAACCGGCGAGTCCGGTCAAGCTGCTCCCGATGCAGCTCAGCTACACCGATCTGGCCGCCCAGGTAGACCGGCCCGACCCGACGGCGGACGGCAAGGGGGTGCTGATCGGATTGGACGAGGACTACGAACCGCTGTTCTGGAACCCCGAGGCCGAGCAGCATCTCGTCGTCTTCGGCGACGGCGAGACCGGGAAGACGTCGCTGCTGCGCTCGATCATGGTCGGTCTCACAGAGACGACGACCCCGGAGCACGCCCAGTTCCTGGTGGTCGATCCACGTCGCGACCTGTTGGAGACGGTGGCGCCGGAGTGGATCTCGGCTACCGCGATCGTCGGCAACGAAGCGGCCTCGATGGTCGCCGGTGCGGTGAAGGCCATCCAGAATCGGGTGCCTGGCGCGGACATCACTCCGGCGCAGTTGCGCGCCCGGTCATGGTGGTCAGGTCCGCACATGTATCTCGTCATCGACGATCTGGAGCTGGTGGCCGCGACCGGTCTGCTGGGCGAACTCGGCCCGGTACTGCCGTATTCGAATGACATCGGCCTGCATGTGCTCATGACCAGAACCGCCCGTGGCGCAAGCCGGGCGCTGTACGACGCGGGAGTGGTTGCCATCCGGGACACCGGTGCACCGTTCCTCGTGCTCGACGCGCCTCCAGATGAAGGGACCTTGGTGGGAACCAGACGTGTGGCAAACCTTCCTCCGGGACGGGGCAGGTGGGTCTCGCGCTCGCGCGGAGAGTTCCTCGTGCAGCTCGCCGAGCGGCAGATCGGTGCCGACCTGGGGAGCGACTCGTGAGCAGGCCGCCATCGGGTGATCAACCGCCGGGCGACCGGGGCCGGCACTCGGCCGCCGGCGGATCGGCGAAAAAGCCGCCAGACTCCGGGCCCCCGGACGAACGGACCACCACGCGCGGTGGCGCCTCGGCCGGTGACCGGCCCTGGCGGCTGGTCACCGACAGTGAACCCGGCCGGCCCGTCGATCCCCGGGGGCGCCCGCCGGTCCAGCCGCAGGTCCCGGTCGGCCCGACGCTGCCCCCGCCGCAGCGTCCCGGCCCGCCGCCGCAGAGTCGTCCTGGTGGTCCGTCCGGCGCGGCAGGCCAAGGTGGCCCCGGGCCGAACGGCCCGGTGCGCCGTCCCGGACCTCCGCCCGGCCCACCGCGGCGCGACCAACCGCCGCCACCGCGCGGCGCCGCGCCCCCCCGGCCGGCCGGACCGCCCGGTGCGCCGCCGCGATCTCCGGCCGGACCGCAACGGCCGGCCCGCCCGCAGTTGCCTCCGCCCGGGCCGCCGCAGCGCTTCGGCGCAGGTGCCCCGCGGAACCTGCAAGGGCCGCGTCCGCCGCAAGCGCCACCGCGCGCCGTCCCGGCCGGACCTGCTGCTGGCCGTCCGGCCGGACCGCCACCCGGCGCGCCACGGCGACCGATTCCCTCGGGTGGGCCGCCGGCGCCGGCCGGTGCGCCCGCGCCGTTGCTGCCCTCGCCGGTGGCTGTCGCGGTGCCACCGCGCCCGACGGAGCGCGTCGAGACTCCTACCGAGCTGCTGCGCATCACGGTCGAGACGCCCGAAGGCGACCTGGACCTTTCCGTTCCCGACGACCTGACGCCTGCTGCGTTGATCGGCATCGTGCTGTCCGCCGGGCCTGCCTCGCTGCGCGATCGGTCGGTCGGCCGCGGTGGCTGGCTCATCGGTAAGCGATCCGGCGGCGTGCTGCCGGGTGGCTCGTCCCTCGCCGAACTGGGCATCGCGGAAGCCGGTGTGCTGCGTCTGGTCGGTGCGGCCGACGAGGCTCCGGAGCCGACCTTCGACGACGTGGCCGACGCGGTCGCCGACGCCTCGGGATCGCAGCCGCACCGGTGGGACCAGACTGCCGGTCGCTGGCTGTCGGCCTCCGTCGCCGGTTCCCTGGGGGTGATCGCGGCCGGCGTCGCCTTGCTGAGCGGCCCGAAGTGGACGGTGACCTGGATATCTGCCGCTGCAGCGGCCGTCGTCCTGCTGGCCGCGGCCGGTCTGGTCAGTCGAGGACTGGCCCAACGCGCCGCGGCGTCTTCGCTCGGGGTTGTCGCCGCCGCGGCCGCGGCCGTCGCGGCCAGCACGGCCCTGGCCGGCGACCGTTCGGTCGTGCAGTTCGCCGCACCGGAACTCGCCGCCGGGCTGGGCGCCGCTGTCCTCGCTGCTGCCCTCGGTACGGCGCTGGTCGGGCGGGGAGCGGTCGCGGTGATGGCGACGCTGGTGGCGTCGGTCGGCGGCGCGATCGTCGCAGTGGTGTGCTGCATCTGGACGATTCCGCGCGTCGGGGCAGGCGCACTGTGCGTACTGGTGACGCTTCTGCTGACCCCGATCATCCCTGCCCTTGCCTTCCGGTTGGCCAGGTTCGAGCTGCCGCCGATCCCGACCAGCGCCGAGGACCTCAAGGCGATCAATGTCGACGTCGACGCCCCGGACGTCTCGTCCCGGACGTTGGGCGCGGTCAGCTATGTCACCGCGCTGGTGATCGGCGGATCGGTGGTTGGCATCGTCGGTCTCGTGCTCCTGGCGGCAGGCCGGCAGAACAACACGACGGCGACTGCCTTGATCTTCTCGGCGTCGGTGGCGGTGCTGCTGCGGGCTCGGCTGTTCACCGCGATCGCCCAGCGGTTGCCGTTCCTGCTCACCGGCGCGGCAGGCATCACCATCGGCGCGCTGCGGGTGGGCTACAGCATCGGCGGTCACCGAGGAATCGTCTGGATGGTGCTGGGTCTGTTGCTGGCGATGATCGTGGCGACCGGATTCGCCGCGCGCACCGGTCCGCCGAAGAGCCCGTTCTACGGCCGGGCGGCGGAGCTGCTGGAGATCCTGCTCGCCGTCGCTCTCGTTCCGCTCATCGCCTCAGTGATGGGTTTGGTCGGTCTGGTGCGTGGTCTGGGTGGCTGAGCTTTCCCTCGAGATCGCGGGACTGCGCTGATGGTGCAGTCCCGGCGCGAACAGCTGCAGGCCTATCGGTTCATGCAGCGGCGGGTCCGTACGGCGCTGCTCGACGCCGACCCCGATACCAACGACGCCCCCATGAGCCGGATGACCACGGCCACCTATGCCGGGATCATGGTGGCGATCCTGGTGCTCGCGGTTGCCGGCATCTACGGCATCATCCGGCCGGGCGGGTCGTCCGCGTGGAAGAAGGCCGGCGCACTCATCGTCGAACGGGAGACCAGCACGAGGTACGTCTACCTGGACAAGGTGCTGTACCAGGTGGCGAACTTCTCCTCGGCGAAGCTGCTCCTCGGCGATCGGCTGAGTGTCGTGACGGTGTCGGGCAAGTCGCTCAGCGGCGCCCGCCATGGTGGCAGCATCGGCATTCCCGGTGCTCCGGACTACCTGCCTGACCCCAAGCACACGGCCTCGGCCGTCTGGTCGGTCTGCGTTGCCGGTGGGCTGTCGGCGACGAAGACGAACCCAACCATGTACGAACCGGGCGTCCACGCAACGGGCAGTCAGCTCAATCAGGCCGACGGGTTGCTGCTCAACTCCGAGGGCAAGACGTACCTGCTGTGGAACGGCCACTACTTCTACGTGGCCGACAAATGGCTCAGCGCACTGCGTTACGGCGACTCGCCGAGCGTCGCAGTGGACGCGGACTTCCTGACCGCAGTGCCCCGGGGTGAGGACCTGCAACCCGTGGCCGTGGCGGGAAGCGGCGGCAAGGGTCCGGTGCTACCCGGCCGGCCGAACACCAAGGTCGGACAGGTTCTGCAGGACACGCTGCGCAACGACATCTACTACCTGGTGCTGCCGAGAGGGCTGGCCTACCTCAGTCCGATGCAGGAGACGTTGCAGCTCGCGCAGAGTTCGACGCGCGCGCTCAACGGCGGTTCGGCTCCGCTCAAAATCGACTCGACCGGCCTGACGAACACGCCGATCAGTCAGTTGCCGAACCGACCGCCGGCCGAGCAACAGGCGCCCAAGACGATTCCGCGGCCGGTCGTGCCGTCGGCCGCCAACCAGGCCTGCGTCGTCTTCCAGGGTGGTAGCAACACCGTCGTCTACGGTGCCGCCCCGCCGCCGGACAACGGCGACGCATCCTCTGGTTTGGTTCGATTGAAGACCGGGTATGGGGCGCTCGTGGGTGCAGTTGCGCATCCGGGTCAACAGCCCAGCGCCCTGTACCTCGTGTCAGATACCGGCCAGAAGTTCGTCATCAAGGATGCCCAGGTGCTCACCACGCTCGGTCTCAGCGGTGCCCCGCAGGCGGCTTTGCCGTCGGCGGTCGTCGCCGCGATACCGGGCACGGTGGTCCTGGATCCGGCGGGCGCCCGGCAGGTTGCTGGGGGAGGTGCCGGCCCGACCAATACCCCGAGTTGACCGAAACTTGGGGTGAGGGTGGCCGGGCAGAATGTCTAGTATGGGAACAACGGCGGTACTCGAACCGGCGCAGAGCCGGCAGGTCACAAGGAGAGGTTGGTAGTCATGGCAGGTCCAGAAGACATGAAGGTCGATCCGGCGCTGATGGCGAAGGGCAAGTCCCTGGTCGAGACAGCGTCCGGTGAGATCAAGGGGTATCTCAACTCCCTGGAGAACGACGTCAACGAGCTGTTGCCCGGTTGGCAGAGCTCCGGCGCAAGCGGCTTCAAGCAGGCGCACGATGCGTGGACTCAGAAGGCCGTGACCATCAACAACGCTCTCGACGACCTGGGCGTGAAGCTCGGCGTGGTGGGCGTGCAGACCGGCGGCGCGGACGACTCCGTGGCCACCTCGTTCAGCTCCTTCAAGTCGTAGTCCGCGCACCGAGAATCCGAAAGGTAAGCCATGGGTGGCACAGGAGAAGTCAAGGTCAAGTTCGAAGCGGTGTCCGGTGTCGAGGGCCGCATCGCCACAACGCTGAAGAAGCTGGAAGCCCGGCTGCAGCAGTTGGAGGGCGAGCTCAACCCGATCCACAACAGCTGGACCGGTGACGCCAAGGCGGCCTATGCGGCCGACAAGGCAAAGTGGGACCAGGCGTCCCAGGACATGAACACCGTTCTCGCGCAGCTGCGGAAGGCTGTCTCCGATGCGCACGAGACCTATGTCCAAGTGAACAACAAGACCAAGGCGATGTTCACCTGATCGCAGCACGATGATCACCGACGTGCCCCGGCCCTGTGGCCGGGGCACGTCGGCGAAATGGCGGAGGAGCCGGCATGGGCAACGGATACACGATCAAGCGCAGTGAAACCGAGGGCGCGGCAGACGCGCTCAGCTCCGTCGGATCCTGCGCCACGGTCGCCGACAGCGACCTGCAGGGAAACACCATGCCGGCACCGGCCGCGGGTGAGGGCATCGGCGCTGAGGTGAAGGCGATGCTCGCGGAGTGGCACAAGGCTTTGCCGGACCTGGCCAAGGAATTCGACGTCCTGTCGAAGAACGTCAAGAAGGCCGCCACGGTGACCATCCAGGTCGAGGAGCCGATCCGCGGACAGTTCCGGTCCTTCGCCGAATAGACCGTCCCGACAGCTCGGAAGGCGTTAGCAGAGATGACGTACCCGTACCCCGGCGATGACCCCGCCGCGCTCGACGGACTGTCAATGTCCTTGGACAGCGCCCACACCTGCATGACGACGTTCAACTCTTCGCTGAACGAGGTCAAGGGGCAACTCAAGGGTGCCTGGACCGGCGAGGTGGCCGACAAGGCGAGCGCGGACCTGGTGAAGATCGGTAAAGCCGTTCCGGACATCGCCAAGCGGCTCAACGATGGGAAGACTGCGGTGGACACCTACCGCACCGTGATCGTCGCTGTGCGCAAGGAAGTCGACAACCTGCGCACGCAGCACGCCAAACTGCAGACCGCGCTGCAGGGTGAAGAGAATCAGTACTCCGGCTCGGGGGCGTTCGGCCAGGCGAACGACATGAGCGACAAGGCCTTGGCCGGATACCGGCAGGGAATCATCAACAGTGAGAAGAAGACCCAGGGCGACATCGCCGAGTTGGACCGGCAGTACAAAGCTCAGGTCACCAAGTCCAATCACGCAGCCGAGGCATGCAAGAGCGCCCTGAAGGGCACCTACTCCTCCACGTCCTACCAGGGCTCGACGCTGACCACGACGGGCATCACCAGCATCCTCGGTCTGGACCACCTGCAGGCGGCGCACTGGGCCAAGATGGTTCAGGACGCGAAGGGCTTCGAGAACGACGTCAAGAACATCAACGATTCGAACCTTCCGCCGGAAGAGCGCGATGCCAAGATCAGAGCGCTGGTAGCTAAGTACGGCCTCGACGCCGCCGATCCCGACTTCGCAACGACGGTGGCGAAGGACGAGGGGCAGGACTACTTCAAACAGCTGCTCGTGCAGACCGGTGCCTACGACACCAAGCACCCGGTGGACCCTGCGCTGGAGAAGCAACTGCTCGGGCTGAACGCGACCATCCTGTCCACGGCGACAGACCAGAACAACCCGGTGCACGTCGACCAGAAGTGGATCAAGGACTTCTTCTCCGACGGCTCCGGTGGCGTCAACCCGGAAGCGGTGATGGCTGGATCGGACTACACGCGTCTGGGCGTGCGTTTTCCCACCGCATTCCTGGACGGCGTCGGCCAGAGCGCGTTGCAATTCGAGGCGGAGCACACGCCGCACAACCTCGACGCCAACGGTCGGCTGTATCCGCCATGGCGCGACCACGAGAGCAGCCTGTTCTACCCCGGCGGCGAGCCGTTCGGCACCGACTTCCACAGCAACGACGACCCGCTCACGTCGGTCATGCAGCAGTACGCCGAACACCCGGACGCCAACTCGATCCTGTTCAGCGACCACGGTTCGGGCGGAAACGATCTCTTTGCGCTGACCCACCGCGCCTGGGGTGACGGCGGCGCGAAGGCGCTGGGCGACGCCGTGGTGGCCGAGACCGGACCGAATGCCGGCAACATCAAGACGTCGGCCGGCATCGCCTCCGAGTACATCCATGATGTGGTGCAGGACCCGGAGAGCAAACCCGGTTACGCCGGTGTGCCGAGCGAGCTGCACGACTCAGTGGCCAAGGTCATCTCCCGGTACATGGGCGACGTCATCGCCCCGGAGGGCAGCGGCCTGCCCGGGTCGGGTGGCCAGACGCAGGTCTCCGGCTTCGACGAGGGCGCGATCGCGCACGCCAACTTCGGCAAGGGCGATCTCGCCCAGGCGCTGAAATGGTCGCTCAGCGACACCGACGATCACACCGGTCGGGATGCGCTGGCGTCGTCGTGGTCGCGGGTGTCGGCCAACGACATGGGCCTGGCCTACGACGCAGTGGGCAAGAGCGGCGATCACGACCCAGCGCTGGTGCTCAACACAGGCGCCGCCTCGGCGAAGGCCCTCGGATTGATCACGCAGAGCGACATCGCCGGCTACGACGACGCGCACAAGGCCGAGGTGGAGCAGGCCGAGTTGCACAAGAAGGCGCTGGAGACGTTGGAGGGCCTGCTCCCGATCCCGGAAGCACCGGAGGATGCCCCGACAGCGGTCGGCAACGTCTACGACGCGGGCATCGACACCGTCAAGGACATGGTGAACGACGCACTCGTGCCGACGCCCGAAGACCACACCGCCCAGCACGCCGACGACGTCACCGCGGCCGCGCTGACGCAGATCGACAAGATGCCGCCGTCGATCATCACGCACCTGTCGCAGCTCGGGATTCCGATCGTCTACGACAACGGGCACGCCACGGCCACCGTCCCGTACACCGATGCGACGAAGGGTTTCGTCGATCCGACCACGCACCATTTGCTCCCGTACAACGAGATCGCCAAGAACCCGACCACGCTCGGGCAGTTCAACCAGTGGTACCAGTCGCACGGCTACGGCCATGGCGACCTTCCGCAGGCGACCGTCCAGGCCACGGTGCACGACGCGTACGACGAGGGCACTCAGTCGGCCGCCCACTAGCGATCGGCGACGCGATCGCTTTTCCGCAGTGGCCGGCCAGCACGGCGATGACAGGACCGCGCCGACGGACCCATCCCGATCACGCGTGCTCGGTGGCTGCCGATACGGTTAGCGCTCGGTGAGAGCGTCCTGGACGAGCGGTGGACCGAGAGGGGTTTCGGTGGGCCATATCGTCGTGGCGGAGATCGTCGGCAACGTCGGCGAGGTCCTCGTCGCGGTCGGTGACCACGTTGCAGCCGACGATCCGCTCGTCCTGCTCGAGTCGATGAAGATGGAGATCCCGGTGTTGGCCGAGGTGGCCGGCGCGGTCGTCGCGCTGATGGTCACCAGCGGCGACGTCGTCACCGATGGCGACTCGATCGCCGAGATCGAACCCGACCAGACCGTCTGAGCCACTGAGGAGATCTGCCGATGACCGCTGCTACCTTCCCCGGCCGCCGCGCCGTCCTGGCCGACCTGATCCCCGGGTCGCTGGTCCGCGACGCCGCGCTCATTGCCGGTGGCGCCGGCCTGACCGGTCTTGCGGCGCAGGTATCCGTGCACACCTCGCTCACGCCGGTGCCCTTCACGCTGCAGACGCTGGCCGTGCTGGTCGTCGGTGCGGCGCTCGGATCAATCCGCGGCATGCTGTCGATGGCGCTGTACCTGGTCGCCGGCACTGCCGGGGTGCCCTGGTTCGAGCACCACACGCACGGCTGGGGTGGTCCGAGCTTCGGCTACATCCTCGGCTTCATCGTCGCCGCGGGCGTGGTCGGCGAGCTGGCCCGACGCGGCAACGACCGCGAGGTGCTCTCGACCGTCGGCCTGATGGCGCTGGGCAGCGCGCTGGTGTACATCGTGGGGGCCGCCTGGCTGGCCCATGATCTGCACGTCTCCGCGAGCAAGGCGATCGACCTCGGCGTGACGCCGTTCCTCATCGGGGACGCCCTGAAGATCGCTGTCGCGGCGCTGGCGCTCCCGGCGGTGTGGCGGGTGGCCCGGCGGTAGCCGGCGACCGGGTCGGGTAACGGTTCGCGGCGCGCCGGTATCCTGGGGTCGGGTCAGTCGGCGTGGACTTGCCTCACGCCAGTGGATGGACCCCGATTTAGGAGCCGTGATGGGCCTCGTCGTGCAGAAGTACGGCGGATCCTCCGTTGCCGACGCCGAGCGCATCAAGCGGGTTGCGGAGCGGATCGTGGCAACCCGTCGGGCCGGCAACGACGTCGTCGTGGTCGTTTCGGCGATGGGCGACACCACGGACGAGCTGCTCGACCTGGCTCGGCAGGTGTCTCCGGTGGCCGCCGGTCGCGAGCTGGACATGCTGCTCACCTCCGGTGAGCGGATCTCGATGTCATTGCTGGCGATGGCCGTCAACTCGCTCGGGTACACCGCGCAGTCGTTCACCGGCTCGCAGGCAGGCGTACTGACGACCTCCGCGCACGGCAGTGCCCGCATCATCGACGTCACGCCCGGCCGGATCCGCGCCTCGATCGCCGGGGGCAACGTGGCCATCGTGGCCGGCTTCCAAGGCGTGTCCCAGGACACCAAGGACATCACTACGTTGGGCCGCGGTGGATCGGACACCACCGCCGTAGCCCTCGCCGCGGCGCTGGACGCCGACATCTGCGAGATCTACAGCGACGTCGACGGGGTGTTCAGCGCCGATCCGCGGATCGTGCCGAACGCACGGCGGTTGTCGACCATCACCTACGAAGAGATGCTCGAGATGGCCGCCTGCGGCGCCAAGATCCTGATGCTGCGTTGCGTCGAGTACGGGCGCAGGTACGGGGTGCCCATCCATGTGCGGTCGTCGTTCTCGACCAGGCCAGGGACGATCGTGTCCGGATCGATGGAGGATGCTGCTGTGGAACAGGCGATCATCGCGGGCGTCGCGCACGACCGCAGCGAGGCCAAGGTCACCGTCGTCGGCGTGCCGGACAAGCCCGGCCAAGCGGCCGCTATCTTCACCGCCCTCGCCGACGCGGCCATCGACATCGACATGATCGTGCAGAACGTGTCGACCCGCGGCAGCGGCCGCACCGATGTGTCCTTCACGCTGCCGCGCGACGAGGGGCCGGTGGCTTCCGCGGCGCTGCGCAAGGTGCAGGAGGTGGTCGGCTTCGACGAGCTGACCTACGACGACCACGTCGGCAAGCTCTCACTGATCGGCGCCGGGATGCGGTCCAACCCAGGCGTGTCGGCCAGGTTCTTCGGCGCGCTGTCGGCTGCCGGCATCAACATCGAGATGATCTCCACGTCCGAGATTCGGATATCGGTGGTGTGCCGGGACACCGAGTTGGACGATGCGGTCCGGGCGGTGCATGACGCGTTCGATCTCGGCAGCAACGAGGAGCGGGCCGTCGTCTACGGAGGTACCGGACGATGACATCCACCGCGCGTGGATCTGCACGCAGCGATCGGAAAGGATGGGTCAGGTGAAGGTTGGTGTGGTGGGCGCGACCGGGCAGGTCGGCGGCGTGATGCGCCGGCTGCTCGCCGAGCGCGCGTTCCCAGTCGAGGAGATCCGGTACTTCGCCTCGGCTCGGTCGGCCGGCGCGACGCTGCCGTGGGGCGAGAGCGAAATCGAGGTCGAGGACGTTGCCGTTGCCGATCCGACCGGGCTGGATGTGGCGTTGTTCTCCGCCGGTGCGGGCGCGTCCCGCGAGATGGCGCCGCGCTTCGCTGCCGCAGGAGTGACCGTCGTGGACAACTCGTCGGCCTGGCGGATGGATCCCGATGTGCCGTTGGTGGTCAGTGAGGTCAACCCCGGCGCTATTCGCGACGCCCGCAAGGGCATCATCGCCAACCCGAACTGCACGACGATGGCCGTGATGCCGGTACTCAAGCCGCTGCACGACGCGGCCGGGCTGCAGCGGCTGGTGATCAGCACGTACCAGGCGGTCGGAGGGGCCGGGCTGTCCGGCGTCGACGAGCTGGACAAGCAGGTGCGCCAGGTCTACGACCGGGCGGCAGAACTGACCCACGACGGCTCGGCGGTCGAGTTCCCCGAGCCGGTGAACTTCAGCCAGCCGATTGCGTTCAACGTGCTGCCGCTGGCCGGCAACTACGTCGACGACGGGTCAGCGGAGACCAACGAGGAGCAGAAACTGCGCAACGAATCGCGCAAGATCCTCGACCTGCCGTCGCTGCTGGTTTCCGGCACCTGTGTCCGGGTGCCGGTATTCACCGGGCACTCCCTGTCGGTGAACGCCGAGTTCGCCCGACCGCTCACGCCGGCGCAGGCGCACGAGGTGCTGGCCACCGCGCCGGGCGTCGAACTACGCGACGTCCCGACGCCGTTGTACGCGGCCGGCAAGGACCCCAGCTACGTCGGCCGGCTGCGCGTGGACGAGGGCGTACCGGACGGCCGCGGCCTGGCCTTGTTCGTCAGCAACGACAACCTGCGCAAGGGTGCTGCCCTGAACGCCGTCCAGATCGCCGAACTCCTGCTCCCCTAGCTCGGTTTTGGCGGGAAACCCTCGTATCGAAGGCTGATCCGCCAAAACCGGCTGGCCTGTGGACAGTTCCGGCAGTGGCTGCTGGGTTCGGTCACACTGACCGGCCATGCAGTGGGACGAGATCGCGCGGCGTCAATGCGGCGTGGTCACTCGGACGCAGATGGTTGCCCTCGGCGTTGGCGTAGGAGCGGTGAACGGTCTGCTGAAGAGCGGCCGCATCGAGCGCTCCGGCGTGGCCGGCGTGTATCGGGTGTCCGGCGCGCCGATCACCCGAGAGAGTGAATGCTGGCGAGCGGTGCTCGCTGCCAGGGCACCGCTGAGCTACCTGTCCGCAGCTCTGTGGTGGGACATGCCGGCGGACGGGGATGGATATCTGCACGTGACCCGCCTGCAGCGTCGGCGCTTCGACTGGCCCGCGGGCATCCGGATCCACAGGGTGGGACTGGCCCCGGAGGCCGTGGTGGAACGTAGGGGATTGCCGGTGACAACACCGGCGGAGACAGCTCTCGATTGCATGGGCTGGCTTCCCCTTTCAGCCGCACGAACCTTCACCGATCGTGCGGTCCAGCAGGGATGGGTCACGGCAGAAACGATCGAACGTCGGTTGGAAGAAGCGTCCGGCCGGTGGGGCAACCGACAACTACGTCGGCTGCTGCCTCAGGTCAGAGATGGAGCAGCTGCGGAGTCCGAACGTCGGCTGCACAAACTTCTCAGCCAAGCGGGCATCGGTGGATGGTTGGCGAACCATCGCGTCCGAGTCGGGAGCCATACCTATTTCATCGATGTGGCCTTTCCCGAAGGCCGCCTGGGGATCGAGATCGACGGGTTCGCGCACCACTCCGGTCTAGCGGCGTTCCAGCTCGACAGGCAGCGGCAGAACCGCTTGGTCGGCGCCGGGTGGACGATCCTGCGATTCACCTGGGCTGATCTGGATCAGCGTCCGGACTGGGTGATCGCCACGATCCGATCGCTTTTGGCGGGAGACACTCGAATCGGAGGCTGATCCGCCAAAACCGTCAGCGGGTGGCTACTGCGGGCATCGGGGCGTTCCACGGGAACGGCGTCATCTCCCGGATCACCCGGCGGCGGCGGTTACGCGGTAGATAGTCGATGTAGAGCACGCCGCGCAGGTGATCGGTCTCGTGCAGCAGGCAGCGGGCGAAGTAACCGGTGCCGGTAACCTCGACGGGTTTGTTGTCCTTGTCGACGCCGCGCACCACCACGTGCGTCGCCCGGGCCAGCTCGTGGAACGGTCCGGGCACCGACAGGCACCCCTCCTCGCTGCCGTCGACGCTGCCGTCGGCCACCACAACCTCGGGGTTTACGACGTGGCCGATGTGCCGCACCCGCTCGGAATCGGCGCAGTCGTAGACAAAGACAGCTCGGTCGTCGCCGATCTGCGGCGCCGCGAGCCCGGCGCCGGCCGCTTCCCGATTGGTCTCGAACATGTCCTCGATCAGCTGCGCGAGGTCGGCGTCGAACTCGGTCACCCGGCGGGCCGGAGTGGACAGGATGGGGTCGCCGACGATCACGACGGGGCGGGCGGTACCGGACACGGCGACGATTCTAATTGGGCGATCGCTGCCGAGTGCGCAGTGGCTGTGCAGCTGTCCCCAGAGAGTGTCCGGCAAGTGGACAAGTTCGGCTCACCAACGTGCCTTGGTCAACCATCGTCACGTCGCTTGACTAGTGCCCGGCTTCCGGTCGACAACACCGGCTTCGAGAATGCGGTCCAGAGTGCGCCGTCCCAGCTGGCTCATGCCGGGATTGCTCTCGACGTAGTACCAAACCAACCCCATCGCCTGCTGGAACGCCCACGCCGCACCGCGTGCCCATTCCACGTCGCTGCACCCCAAATCCTCGCGGAAGGCGCGCCTCGGGTCCTCGTCCAGGCAATGCCAGGCACCCACGAGATCAACTGCCGGATCGGAGGCCCCGAGACCGCCCACGTCGAGCACTCCCGTCAACCTGCCGTCGGCGACCAACAGATTGCCCGGGATGAGATCGCCATGAGTCATCAGGTCCGCTCCCGCGGGGGGCAGCTCGCGAAACTTCTGCCACAGGACGCGGAGGTGCCGAACATCGAGCAGTCCAGTGCTCTGCTGAAAGCAGGTCTCCATCCAGGTGTCATGCGAGCGAAGGTCGCCGCCCCGACCGTGGCCGCTGAACCTGCGGCCGCGAGTTGGCAACGCTCGGACGTCGCGGACGAACTCCCCTAGATCCCGGGCGAAATCGACCGAGCCGCACGGATCGTGCTCGGTTGCCACGGTGCCCGCTAGCCACGTCTGAACCGACCATGGGCCGGGATACCCAGCGCCGGGTTCGCCGATTGCGATCGGTTCGGGCGTGGCGAACCGGGTCTTGCCGAGCAACTCCCGTCCGGCTTCGGCCTCCGCCTCGAGGCGCTTGCGCATGTCTGCCTCGGCGTCGACGACCAGCGGAAACCGGGCGGACAGCCCCTCACCAACTCGGAAAATACGACTGACGGTGCCGGCGCCTTTCACTGCAGTGATCCGCAGGGCCCCCCACTGCGGGAACTGTTCATCAACGAGCGCACGCACAACGGCAACATCGACGGGCAGCTGGTTTGCGTGCATATCGTTTGCCGGCCCTGCTTCTGCCTCACCAGCGTCAGGCATCGGCGACTGCTAACAGTTCCCGAGCCTGCCTGTCATTGCGGTCGAGGTCGTCCCCGCGCCCGATCGGCGCCGTGTACGCAAGGTGATCGAGACCGATGTGCAGCTGATACGCAACGAGCCGAACGTCGAAGTCGGTCGCGTGCGGCCCCTGTCGGTCAGGCATCCAGGTGCCGTATCCAGACGTGCCGGTCAGATCGGCGTGGCGAAGCGCATGCAGCGTGGAGAGCAGGCTCGGTAGCGCGGAGCGTATCTGCGAACCGTCGAGGACATCGAGGAACAGCCCATGCCGTCGCTCCGAGACAGCGAAGAAACCGGCTGGTGTCTCACCTAGCTCAAGCACCTTCGGCACCGGCAGAGCAGGGGGAGGGCTCTCACCCATCACGGCACCTTTCGCGAAGTCCGCGCGGTACTTGCCGAATCGAATGACGGCCTCCTGACCATCAAGGGAAAAGGCGAAGGCCTGTGACCACTCTCCGGCCCCGACAAGCTGCACCGTACCCGCTCGTGCACCGTAATGTTCGGCCACGAAATTCGCCGCCGTAGTTTCCAGCAGCCGTTTCTGCATACTCATGCGGAGCCCGTCTTGCCCGTGCGGCTGCTGTCTCGGCCGATGAGTCGAGTCAGACTGTCGTGGTCGGGGGCGGCATTCGAATTCACGGCCTCTTCGTCCCGAACGAAGCGCGCTACCAAGCTGCGCCACACCCGGTGGCAATCGGCTCACCACACTCAAGCACAGTGCAAGAGGTCATGGCGCGCGCTCGGCGCCGGATGCCGTTGGACCGAGCTCCGCACTTCGCTATGCGATCGTTGATCGGTGATCACGCAAGTCGCTTCGTATGACGATCACCGCGCGGACGAGGGCGACATAGTCTGGCTAGATTCGACACAAAAGGAAATCCAGTGACTGAACACACCACCTTGATTGCGTCCGGACCGGCCGGCCACATTGCCGCAGTCGACTACGGCGGCCCCGGCCCTGATGTCGTCCTCATCCACGGCGGCAATCGGACGCTGCTCGACTGGACTCCAGTGCGCGCCCGTCTGAATGGGATGCGACTGGTCGCGTACGACCTGCGCGGCCACGGCGAGTCCGACGTCCCCGCCGACAGTGACTACTCCTTCGCGGCACAGCACGCCGATCTCGAGGCCGTGATCGACGCGGTCGGTCTGCAGCGGCCTTATGTGGTCGGGCACTCGATCGGTGGGAATGTCGCCACCTACTACGGCGCCAACAGTTCCGAGTGCTCGGGAGTTATCAGCGTTGATGGCTTCGGCGGTGGTGTCGCGGACGATGTCGATCTCGAGGCGCGTCGCAAGGCGATGTACGACGAGGTCTTCGCGTTCCTGCCCACCGAGCGGGTCGAAGCCGACGAGGTCGCCGCGGTCGTCACGCAGTACCGGGAACTTATGGAAAGCATCGGCGCTGATCCTGACCTGGCCGAGCCGACCACCCTGCGGGCGCTGGCTCCTGAAGGCGACGGCGGCTACCTGCGTCGGCCGCCGTCGGCGCACCAATCTGCGTTGGTCGACGCGCTGGATGCTCTGGACTTCTTCGACCTGCTGCGAAGGCTGCGGTGCAGGGCGCTGATCCTCAAGAGCGACCGTGAGGTGAGCGTCGCCCACCTGTCTGAAGCGAGCCAGTCCTTGGTCCGCGATCTGGCGGCCGGCGCGAACCGCGAACTGGACGCGACCGCCGCTGAACTCGCGGACGTCACCGTGCGCAGAGTCGATGCTGGCCACCTGCTACCGCTCGAGGCGCCGGACCTGGTGGCGGAGGCGATCGCGGCATTCATCTCCGCAGACGAGAACGGCGGCCAGTCTTGAGTGGCGTGAGGTAGGGCGGAGCCGGTTGGAACGAGCTCGAAGGTCTCACAATTACTGGTCGGGGTGGCGGGATTCGAACCCACGGCCTCTTCGTCCCGAACGAAGCGCGCTACCAAGCTGCGCCACACCCCGGTGGCAACCGGCTCAGCATACCCAAGCACGGCGGCTGGTTTGACCACGGCCGGCGGCATCACGACGACCGCGCCACCAGGGTCAGCAGCGCCGCCTCGGGGCGGCAGGCGAAGCGCACCGGCATGTACGGGTTGGTGCCCAACCCGGCGCACACGTTGAACCACATTCCGGCATCCCAACGGTGCAACCAACGGGCGCGGTGCACATCGATGCCGCAGTTGGTGACGATGGCCGGACCGAATGGGATGCGTACCTGCCCGCCATGGGTGTGTCCGGCGAGAACGAGCTGGTAGCCGTCCGCGGCGAATCGGGACAGCAGCTCCGGCTCTGGCGAGTGGATCACGCCAATGCCGACGTCGGAAGCGTCACGGGCGCCTTCGATGCGCTCGTACCGGGCCCGCTTCAGGTAGGGGTCATCGGTGCCGGCCAGTGCGACTTTGCGGCCCCCCGCGGCGACCACCGCGCGGACATGAGTCAGATCCGTCCAGCCCTGCTCGACCATGGCGGCGGCCAGCTCCGGCCAGGGCATGTCCGGTCGCCGAGTCACCTTCTTCTGGCCGGCGAAATAGCCGAACGGGCTGCGTGGCTTCGGCGCGTAGTAGTCGTTGTTCCCCGGCACGAAGACAGCCGGGAACTGCGCCAGCGGCCGCAGGGTCTTGAGAATCGCAGGGATGGCGTCCGGCGCGCTGATGGTGTCGCCGGTGTTGACGACCAGGTCCGGCTGGAGTTCAGCCAGGGCAGCGATCCACTGCTGTTTACGGCGCTGTTGAGCGGTGATGTGCAGGTCTGATAGGTGCAGGACGTGCAGCGGGTCGCTCCCGGGCTCGAGCACCGGCACGGTGAACCTGCGCAGCGTGAACAGGTTGCGCTCGATCAACGTCCCGTAGCCGAACGCGGCCGCGCCCGCGGCAAGGGTCGCGGCCAGCAGCCGACGTGGGACAGACATGCGGTCGAGGGTAGTCGGCGATACTGCCTGCTCCGGCGCACTACCGTGAGGGCATGGCTGAGTTGAAGGAACGTCTGCGCACCGATCTCACCGCGGCGATGAAGGCGCACGACGAATTGCGTGTCGCGACCGTGCGGATGGCGCTGACGGCGATCACCAATGAGGAGGTCGCGGGCAAACAAGCGCGCACCCTGGATGATGCCGAGGTGCTCAAGGTGCTCACTCGGGAGGCGAAGAAGCGCCGCGAGGCGGCCGAGGCCTATACGGCGGCCGGCCGCGATGAGCTGGCCGCGCGGGAACGCGCGGAGGGCGACGTGCTGGCCGATTATCTACCGCAACAGCTCACCGACACCGAGCTGAGTGCTCTGGTCGCCGCCGCGATCACCGAGGTGGGCGCGACGGAGCAGCGTCAAATGGGAGCGGTGATGAAGGTGGTCACGCCGCAGGTCGCCGGTCGCGCGGACGGCCAGCGGATCAGCACCGAGGTGAGGCGCCAGCTGAGCAGCTGACCAGCTGGCGGCCGGTCCAGCCGCAGCCGGCCGACGCATGCGGACAGTTGCTAGTGCGGGTGGCGACCCGGCGGGGTGTGGCCGCCACCGCTGTGGTGCCACCGCTGTTCCCGCCGCCGCTGCTCTTCTTCTTCTTTTGCTTCTGCGGGGGCGGCGGGATGTAGATCGACTTGCCGTTGCTCATGCAGTAGTAGACAGTCGCGCCCGGCGCGGCGATTTGCGGACCGTCGTAGGCGACGGTGCCCTGCAGGTAGTTGCTGCCACAGGGGATGGGGTAGGCGACCGGCTTGAATCCCTGGTCCTTGAGATTCTGCACGGCCTCCGACTCCGACTTGCCCACCACCGACTGCACCTGAGTGCCGTTCGGGATGTCGCTTGCACTCGGCCAATGCCAGGTCTGCGCGCCCAGGTACTTGCCATAGGCGGCCAGGTAGTAGTTGGCCGCGTAGGCGCCGAAAATGTCAGTCCCCGAGTTGTACACGCCCTTGATGTGCAGCGTGGCGCTCGGATGATCGACGTTGTACATGCCGGTAGCGGACACCAGCATCGGGGTCAGGCCGACGAACCAGATGGCACTGTTCTGGCCGTTGTCGGTGCAGTTCGTCCGGGTGGCATTGCAGGTAGCCGCGTTGTTGGTTCCGGTCTTACTGGCGATGTAGTGCGAGTCGCGACCGTAGGAGCTGTAGAACGGAGACACCGGCCCGGACGCGGTTCCCTGAGTGGTATCGCCCTTCATGATGTCGACAGCGGTGCGGGCCACCCACGGGTCCATCTTCCGTACGCAGGCCGGGTGGGTGTACTTCACTGCCGCGCCGGCAGCGGTGGTGATCGACTTGATGGGGTTCGGCGGGCAGTAGATGCCGTCGTGCGCGGCGACGCCGTATGCAGCGCTCAATTCCAGCGGGCTGGTACCGACCTGACCCAAGGTGAAGGTCAACTGGCTCTCGTCGATCGCGGTCTGCGCAACCGTTTTGCCGGTCGGCTTGCCGGTATCCGGGTTGTACTGGGGATCGTTGAGCGAGTTCATCCCGAGGCTCAGCGCCGTCTTCACGATCGTGGAGATGTCGCAGTCGAAGAACTGGTCCTCGATGCCGACGAAGTACGTGTTCGACGACTGCACGGTCGCGTCACGCAGAGTCATGGTTGTCGGATAGGACCCGGCATTCTTGGGGTGATAGTTCAGCTCAGGACAGTTGCGCAGGGTGTAAGCACCGCTGCCGGCAGTGCTGAGCGTGAGATCTGGCTTCGCCCCGGCCGTCAGAGCAGCGATCAGCGAGAAGTACTTGTACGTGGAACCGGTACCCGGAGCGGCCGCGGTGAAGAGCGGGTTGGACGTGTACGCCGTGTTGCCCTTGTGCGCCTCACCGTAGTCGTAGCGCTTGCTGGTGATCATCGACAGGATCGCGCCGGAGCGAGGGTCGATGGCGGGGGAGACGACCGTGGCCGGGTCGGCCGCGCTGTACTTCTTCCACACCGCCTTCTGGCCGCTGGTCTGCAGGCTGGCGTTCAGCGACGTGATGATCTTGTAGCCGCCGGTGTTGAGCTTGTCCAAGCTGATCTTGGCAGTGTTCTGCAGCCAGTTGACGACGTAGTCGCAGAAGAAGCCGCCGTTGGCGATGTTCTGGTTCGAGTAGGCGCAACCCTGCGCCAACGTGCTGGACTTACCTGCCGGCGACAGCTTGATCGGCGCATTCTTGTAGGACGTGGCCTGCTCTGGGGTGATGTCCTTCTGCGATGCCATGTTGTCGATGACCTGATCGCGCCGTTCCCGGGCCGCTTTCAAATTCTGGTATGGGTCGTACAGCGTCGGGTTCTTCACCAGACCGACGAGTACCGCGGCTTCTGGTATCGAAAGTTGCGCGGGAGTCTTGTTGAAGTACGTCTTGGCGGCGACGGCGATGCCGTAGGAGTGCTCACCGAAGTAGGCGATGTTCAGATACTTGCCGAGGATGTCGTCCTTGGAGTACTTCTTCTCCAGGTCGATCGCGCACTTGGCCTCGTAGATCTTGCGGTTGAGGTTCTGGTCGATCGCGTCGGCCCGCTCCTGGTCAGTGGTCGCCTGGTAGAAGCGAACCTGCTTGACGTACTGCTGCGTCAACGTGGAGGCGCCCTGGGTGCTCCCGCCGGACTCGGACAACAGCGCCCGGAACGTGCCACGCGGATCGACCCCGTGATGGCTGTAGAAGCGCCGGTCCTCGGTATCGATCAGAGCGCGCTGCACGGTCTTCGGGATCGAGGACAGCGGGACGACCTGGCGGTTCTGGTCGAAGAGCGTGGCCAGGACGGTGCGGCCGTCGCTGGCCAAGATGGTGGTGCGCTGCTGGACCGCGGACTCTTGCAAGTTGCACTTCGTGTCCAGGAACTTGACGGCCTCGTTGCGGGTCACCAGACCGGCGCCCACGAAGTACGGGAGCACGAAACCGGAGGCCAGCAGGCCGGCCACGGTGAGCAGCCCGATCAACTTCGCAAGCGTGAGCGCCTTTGACGCGCCGGGAGAAGCCACTCATGGAGGGTACCGGGGCGCTTCTCGCGGGCCGGTTCGTTGCTGGGAGAGTCTCAGCCAGCCGGTGTCTGTTTGGCGAGTAATGTTCCGATCGTTCTCAGGCCGGCCAGATCGTGCACGTCACCGGGGAGACTGGCGACCCGGGCCACCGCAACACTGGGATGAGCCGCGGAAAACCGGCGGGACATGCGCTCGTCGGCATCCGCTACGTGCGCGAGTTCGGCGTGAACTTGCAGTGCCGTGCGGGCCAACCGCGTTTCGCTGGGCTCAGATTTCGCGACCGCGCCGAGGCGTTCCAGGCCGACCTCGGCAGCCCGGGCAGTGAGCGGCGCGGTCACCTCGTGGACGCGATTGAGCACCAGGCCGGCCAGCGGCATCCCCTCGGCAGACAACCGCTCCACGAAGAACGACGCCTCCCGCAGCGCGTCAGGCTCGGGGGCGGCAACCACGAGGAAGGCGGTGCCGTCGGCCTTGAGCAGCTCGTAGGTCTGTTCAGCGCGCTCCCGGAACCCGCCGAACATCGTTTCCAGAGAGGTGACGAACGAGGCGACATCGGAGAGCAGGTCGCTGCCGAGAACCTTGGTCAGGATCCGGGTGAACAGCGTGAAGGACGCGGCCACCACTTTCAGGTATGCGCGGCCACCGGCCCGGGCCGGCGCTGTGATGAGCCGGATCATCCGTCCGTCCAGGAAGCGGCCCAATCGGTTCGGGGCGTCGAGAAAGTCCAGCGCGGATCGCGACGGGGGCGTGTCCACCACGATGAGATCCCACGGCGCGTCCTCGGCGTTGGCATGCATACCCTCGCGCAATTGCGAGAGCTTCTCCATCGCCATGTACTCCTGCGTGCCGGCGAAGGATGAGGACAGCGATTGATAGAACGGGTTGGCGAAAATCTGCTCGGTGCGGTCCGCTGTGCTGTGCGCAGCAACGACCTCGTCGAAGGTGCGCTTCATATCCAGCATCATCGCGAACAGCCGGCCCGTGCCTTTGGTGCCGGCCACTTCGCGGGGCCGGTTGTCCAGCTCGGTGAGCCCGAGGGATTGGGCCAGCCGGCGGGCCGGGTCGATGGTGAGTACGACGACGCAGCGGCCCCGCTCGGCAGCGCGCAAGGCGATCGCCGCCGCCGTCGTGGTCTTACCGACGCCGCCGCTGCCGCAGGCCACGATGACATCTGTGCGCGGGTTGTCGATCAGCGCGTCGATGTCCAGAGCTGAGACGCTCATGGACGCTGCCCGGGAAGGCACGCCGCGGTCATCCGGAGTCCCGGTCCAGTAGATCGGCGAGGTCGAAGAGCACTCCCAGATCCACCGGCGGGGCGAACTCCGGCAGCCGGACGATCGGCAGACTCAACGTTTTCAACTGGGCGAGGTTCGTGTGCTGGACCTTCTGCCGCTGGGCATAACCAGTGACCTCCCTGGCCAGTCCGGGCACGGCCGCCTCGTCGATGCCGGCGGCGCTCAGCCCGGCCCCGAGCGCGGTGCGGTCGGGACGTCCCCGGGTCAGCACCGCGGAATCGACCAGATCCGGACGAGCCCGGTTGACCAGCACCGCGCCGAGATGGAAGCCCGCGGACTCCAGGTCGGCGGCCGCGTCGATGGTCTCCTGAACCGGTAGCTCCTCCAGCAAGGTCACCAGGTGTACTCGGGTCTGCGCGCTGTGCAGCACCTTGATGACGCCCTGGCTCTGCTTGTGGATGGGGCCCATCTTGGTCAGCCCGGCGACGTCCTTCGTCACGTCCAGGAACTGCCGGATGCGTCCGGTCGGCGGGGCATCGAGAACCACCGCATCGTAGGCGGGCCGGCCGTCCTTCTCCTTTCGGCTGACCGCCTCCTTCACCTTGCCGGTGAGCAGAACGTCGCGCAATCCGGGCGCGATGGTGGTGACGAAGTCGATGGCACCCATGGAGCGCAGCGCCCGGCCGGCCCGTTTCAGGTTGTAGAACATCTCGAGGTATTCCAACATCGCCCGTTCCGGGTCGACCGCCAGCCCGTACACCTCACCGCGGCGCGGGGCATGCGCGAGAAGCGTTTCCCGGTAGGGCAGCGGTGGGGTGTCGAAGAGCTGGGCGAGGCCCTGCCGGCCCTCCACCTCGACCAGCAGCACGGACCGCCCGCCCGCGGCCAGGCTGATCGCGAGGGCGGCGGCGACAGTGGTTTTCCCGGTGCCGCCCTTCCCGGTCACGACGTGCAGGCGGGCACCGTCGAGCACCCGCTTCGGCAGCATCCGCTCAGCCTACAAACACACCGCCAGGGCTGGGCGGTAGCGTCGCGACCATGGATGTTCGCGCCACTCCCCCCAACTCCTGCGCAGCTGCGAGGTGCGCATGAGCGCGACGAGCAAGTTGGCCGATCTCGGCCTGACCCTGCCGGCCATCGCTGCGCCGCTGGCCGCGTACGTGCCGGCAGTGCGCACCGGCCGGTACGTCTACACCTCCGGACAACTACCGCTGACCAACGGCACGTTGTCGGCCACCGGCAAGGTCGGCCGGGACGTCACTCCTGAGGACGCCTGTGACCTGGCCCAGCTGTGTGCGTTGAACGCGCTCGCCGCCGTGCAGTCCGTGGCTGACCTGGACTCGGTGATCAGGGTGGTGAAGGTGGTCGGCTTCGTCGCGTCTGTTCCGGAGTTCACCGGGCAGCCTGCCGTCATCAACGGGGCCAGTCAGCTGCTCGGCGCGGTATTCGGCGACGCCGGCGCCCACGCTCGGTCGGCGGTCGGGGTGGCGGCGCTCCCGCTCGATGCGCCGGTCGAGCTGGAGCTGGTTGTCGAAATTGCCAGCGGCCCGGAAAGTGGCGAGCCGGTCGGATGAGCGCGGCTCCCACGCAGGTGCCGGCCCGGCCGGCGGCGACGGTCGTGCTGTTGCGCGACGGCGCCGAGGGCGTCGAGGTCTGGCTCATGCTGCGCGTGCGCGGGATGGCCTTCGCCGGTGGCATGACGGTGTTCCCCGGCGGCCGCGTGGACGAGGCGGACGCGGACATCGGGGTGCCGATGACCGGCGGTGATGTCGCCGCGCTGGCCGCCAGGCAGGGCGAGCCGGTCGAGGTGACCCGGGCAGCCCTCGTCGCGGCGGCTCGGGAAACGTTCGAGGAGACCGGAGTTCTGCTGACCCGGCCGGTGGTGGAGGCCGATGTCGGCGAGCTGCGCCACCGCGTCGAGACCCGCCAGGTTTCCTTCGCCGATGCGCTGCGTCAGCTCGATGCGGCGATCGACTTGTCGCTGCTGCACGCCTGGGCCCGATGGGTGACACCGGTCGACGAGCCGCGCCGCTACGACACCCACTTCTGCCTCGCCCAGCTCCCGTTCGGCGCCGTCGTGTCGGCCGACACTCCAGAGGCCGCCGCCGCGTCGTGGGTGCCGATCACTCGCGCAGTCGCCGAAGCCGAGGCCGGCGAGCGGTTGATGCTCCCGCCGACGCTGGCCGTGTTGCGCGGTCTGGCGCAGTACCCGTCCGTCGCGGATGCGCTGGCCGACGCCGACCGCCGCTCGCTCGAGCCGGTCATGCCAGTGATCAGGCGTAGCGGTGCCGGCCTCGTCGCGGTCCTGCCGGACGGAACCGAGCTGACCTTGCCCACGCTGACGCCATGACCGGTCATCCGGCATACGGTCGACTGCGCCAGGTCACCGCGACAGCAGCCGTACTACTTGCCGAAAACCCGGGCCCGATGACGCTGGACGGCACCAATACCTGGCTGCTGCGAGATGCGCCGGAGCGGGAGTCGGCCATCGTGGTGGACCCCGGACCGGACGACGCGGCCCACCTCGACCGGATACTCGCCGCGGCTGGCCGGGTGGAGACGATCCTGCTCACCCATGGCCACGCCGACCACAGCGAGGGGGCGCGCCGGCTTGCCGGGATGAGCGGCGCGCCGGTGCGCTGCGTCGACCCCGCATTTCGACGTGGCGACGAGGGACTCTCCGAAGGTGCTGTCGTCACCGCCGCCGGTGTCGAGGTGCACGTATGGGCCACTCCCGGCCACACCGCGGACTCGCTGTCGTTGCTACTCCCCGCTGGACAAGCGGCGGACGGCGCCGGGGCGGTGCTCACCGGCGACACCGTGCTCGGCCGGGGCACCACCGTCATCGCGCACCCAGACGGCAACCTGGCCGCTTATCTCGCTTCGCTGCGCCGGCTGGCCACCCTCGGCGGGATGACTGTGTTACCCGGTCACGGCGGCGAGCTGCCCGACGCCGCTGCAGCTGCCGAGCATTACCTGGCGCATCGCGCGCAGCGTCTCGATCAGGTCCGGGCAGCCCTGTCGGACCTGGGACTGCCGGCGGACGACTCGTCGACCGATGCCGTGGTCGCCGCGGTCTACGCCGACGTCGACCGAACCCTCTGGCCCGCCGCCGCCTGGTCGGTACGAGCCCAACTCGAGTACCTGCGCAGCAGGTAACTGGGCGATCGGGGCTAGCGCGCTCGCCGGGCCAGTCGCTCGCGGTCGAGGATGACGACGCTCTTGCCCTCGAGCCGCAGCCAGCCACGCGCAGCGAAGTCGGCCAGCGCCTTGTTGACCGTCTCGCGCGACGCGCCGACGAGTTGGGCCAGCTCTTCCTGGGTGAGGTCGTGGGTCACGCGCAACTGACCGCCGTCGACGGAGCCGAACTTCTGGGCGAGTTGCAGCAGTTGCTTCGCCACCCGGCCGGGCACGTCGACGAAGATCAGGTCGGCCAGCATCGTGTTGGTGCGCCGCAACCGGCGAGCGATCACGCGCATGAGTTGCAGCGCGATCTGCGGGCGTTCGGCAACCCAGCGCACCAGTGCTTCCTTGGGCAGCACGGCTACCCGGGAATCGGTCACGGCAACCGCGGTCGCCGTGCGCGGGCCGGGGTCGAATAGGGAGAGCTCGCCGAACTGATCGGACGGGCCCATCACCGCCACGAGGTTCTCCCGCCCGTCGCTGGCGCGCCGGCCCAGCTTCACCTTGCCGGTGAGAACGATGTAGAGGCTGTCCCCGGGCTCCCCCTCGTGGAAGAGCACCGTGCCTCGTGGAGCATCGACCGCTTCGAACTGGTTGGCCAGCGCCTCAGCGTCCTCGCTGTCGACGCCTTGGAACAGTCCCGCCTTGGCGAGCACCTCGTCCACGCCTACTCCTTCGCCAGGCCGAGCGAGCTGATCTCACACGACACGGCGGATTCTAGAGTGAGCGCGGTTCCTGGCAAGGTCCGCCAAGCGTTCGCGGCGGCTACCGGTCGGCCCGCTCGCGCGCTGCCGGTGCCCGGCGCCACTTGAAGCTGAGCCGTTCGCGGAAGCGGCGCAGCGCTGAATCGGTGCCTTCGTGGACGAGGGTGGACAGCTCCTGAGGGTTTGCCTCGTCGAAGAACTCCTCGACGCTGCGCTCGGTCGCGGCTCGGCTCAGTGGCTCCTCCACCCGTCCCATGAACAGCAGGAAGCCGAGCAGGAGGAACGGCACCAGCAACACCAGCAGACCAGCCATGACGTAGCCGATTGTGCCGCATCCTCGTCCTGATTCGGACCGGCGCGCCCGCGCCGGCCGTCCGGCGCCGTCGCTGCCGACGTCGGAACGCCCTCGTAGGCTGGCGCGGTGCCTGCTGCAAAGACCGAACCAGCCCGCCCGCAGCGCCGCTCCGCAAGCGTCGCTCGGTCACCTGCTCGCTCCGCAAGCGTCGCTCGGTCACCTGCTCGGTTTGCCCACGAGTCAGATCTGGCCCGGACCCGGCGGGCTCGGCGGATCAACAAAGAGCTGACTGTCGTGTACCCGGACGCGCATTGCGAACTGGATTTCACCAACGCCCTCGAGCTGTCCGTCGCCACGATCCTGTCGGCGCAGTCGACCGACAAGCGGGTGAACGAAGTGACGCCGGCGCTGTTCCGCCGCTACCGGACTGCCGCCGACTATGCCGGGGCCGATCGGGCCGAGCTCGAGGAGATGATCCGTTCCACGGGGTTCTTCCGGAACAAGACCAGCTCGCTCATCAAGTTGGGCCAGCAACTCGTCGAGCGGTTCGACGGCGAGGTACCCCCGCGGTTGAAGGATCTCGTCACCTTGCCCGGCTTCGGCCGCAAGACAGCCAACGTGGTCCTCGGCAACGCCTTCGGCATCCCCGGTATCACGGTGGACACCCACCTCGGCCGGATGGCGCGACGATGGGGTTGGACCGAGCAGGAGGATCCGGTCAAGGTGGAGGCCGACATCGCCGCGCTCATCCCGAAGAAGGAATGGACGATGCTCAGCCACCGCGCCATCTGGCACGGGCGCCGCGTGTGTCATGCCCGCAAGCCGGCCTGCGGTGCCTGCCCGATCGCTGCGCTGTGCCCGTCCTTCGGGCTGGGTCCGACCGACCCGGAGCTGGCCGCAAAACTGGTGAAGACCGGCGCGGAGGTAGCGGTGTCGTGACCGTGCCGGCGCCGGACTGGGTAGCACCCCTGGCCGCCGCGGCACAGAGCCCACGTTCGCATCGATTGGCAGCTCGGCTGGCCGCGGGTGGGGACGGCCGCCAATCGGCAGTGCTGATCTGCCTGGCCGAGCATGACGACGGCCCAGATCCGCGGGTGGACGTGTTGCTCATCGAACGCTCGCCAACGTTGCGCAGCCATCCCGGCCAGGTGAGCTTTCCCGGCGGCACTACTGACCCGACCGACCTCGATGCCACCGCCACTGCACTACGAGAAGCCACCGAAGAGGTCGGTCTCGACCCCACGTCGGTGACGGTGTTCGGCGAGCTGCCCACCCTCGACCTGAGCGTCACCGGGTTCCGGGTGAGTCCGGTGCTGGCCTGGTGGCACTCGCCGCACCCGGTCGGCGTCGTCGACGTGAACGAGGTCGCCAAGGTGGCCCGGGTGCCGATCGCGGCGCTCGCCGATCCGGCCAACCGGTTCCAGGTGATCCACCCCTCCGGCCGGGTGGGTCCCGGATTCGAGGCCGGTGGCCTGTTCGTCTGGGGGTTCACCGCCTACCTGCTCGACGGTGTCCTCGACCTGGCCGGCTGGACGCGTCCCTGGGACCCGTCCGTCGAGCGTCATCTGCCCTGACTAACCCACAGCGTCCTGCTGCTCGCATGTGGGAGGGCGAAGAGCGCAGGCCCGATGCATGCGGCACGCTGCCAGTCACCCGGTACCTTCGCCGGGTGACTTCCAGGGGACGGCCACGGTGAACGTCGTCGACGTCGTGGTGGTTCTCGCGGCTATCGGATATGGCATCAGCGGCTATCGCAACGGATTGCTGTCCGGCTTGTTCTCCCTCGGCGGCTTCATCGGCGGCGCCGTGATCGGCGCGCAACTGGCTCGCCCGCTCGGCGACGCGCTGGCTCACGGCGAGGCGCAGGTTCCGGTCGCGATCGTCTGCCTTGTTTTCTGCGCCCTGTTCGGTCAGCTGCTCGGCGTCTGGCTGGCGACGGTGCTGCGCCGCAAGGTCACCTGGCATCCCGCGCAGCACGTCGATGCCGGCCTCGGCGCAGTGCTCGGAGTTGTGGGTGCGGTGATCGTCGCGTGGATGATGGCGCTGCCGCTGGCGTCTGCGCCGTATCCCGCGCTGGCCCGGCAGGTGCGCCAGTCCGCCTTGATCCATGCCGTCGACGATGCGATGCCCGACCCGATGCGCCGGGCGTACACGTCGGTGCGCAACTTCGTGGATCGCAGTGACTTCCCCCAGGTCTTCGGCGCACTGGGCGCGTCACGGATCGCGAACGTGTCGCCGCCGAACCAGGCGCTGCTGCAGTCGGCGGTGATCGGCCGGGTGCGCGGATCGGTCGTCAAGGTCTACGGAGATGCGCCATCATGCAGCCGGGCAACCGAGGGCTCCGGTTTCGTGTACGCGCCAGGAAGGGTGATGACCAACGCGCATGTCGTGGCCGGAACGAGCTCAGTGAAGGTGGTGACCACAGCGGGGGCGCTGGCCGCGAAGGTCGTCCTGTACGACCCGGACCGCGACGTGGCCGTCATCTCGGTACCCGGGTTGCAGGCGGCTGCGCTGTCCTTCGCGCCCGCTCCGGCGAAGCGCAGCGAGGACTCGCTGGTACTGGGCTACCCCAAGGACGGCCCGTTCGATGCCGAGGCGGCCCGCATTCGGGACACCCAGCGGGTGCGCGGCGACAACATCTACGGCGACCCCGGCGTGGTGCGGGAGATCTATGCGATCCGGGCCTTGGTGCGCAGCGGGAACTCCGGAGGGCCGCTGATCGACTCCAGCGGCCGGGTCCTCGGCGTCGTCTTCGCCACCGCGATCGACGCGTCCGATACCGGGTTCGTGCTGACTGCGGCAGAGGTCGCCGGCGACGCGACGGCTGGTCGGACTGCCAGCGCGCAGGTCGGCACGAGGAGCTGCACGTCCTGACGGCTGTCGGACCGGTTTGCCACACTCGGCGGCGTGCCCCGGCGTAATCGCATCGACCCGTGGGGCGACCCGCATGCCGTCCCGGAACGGGGGATGTTCACCGGCAACCGTGGCTGCGTCGTCGACGGCAGCGGCGTGGTGGTGCGTCATCACCGCGGATCTCTGTGGATCACCTGCCTGCTGCGCTACAAGGACTGGTGGGTACCGATCGCGCGTCCGGACCGGTGGACGCCGATGTTCTTCCTGGACGACGCGGTGGCGCTGGCGGCTGGTCATCGTCCCTGCGGGCTGTGCCGCCGGGCGGACTACCTCTCCTATCAGGCCGGCGTGACGCGGTGGCTCGGTGCGGATGCGCCGGTGGGCGCCATCGAGCTGAACCGCCGCCTGGCCGCCGAACGGCTGCGCCGGGGCAGCGGGATCAGCCGGGCCGCCGACCGAAAGGTCTGGACCGCAAACGTGGCGGATCTGCCCGCGGGCACCGTGCTCATCGACGATGCCGGCGTGCCGAGGTTGCTCCAGTACGACCGGACGCTGGCGTTCAGCTTTGCCGGCTGGCATTCCCCGAGCTCACTACCGCGGGGTTCCGTCTCAGTGCTGACTCCGCCCACGTCGGTGGGCGCATTGCAGGCGGGCTACCTACCCACGCTGCATGACAGCGCTCACGTCCGATCAGCTGCGCACGCCGACTGACGTCCAATAGCGGTTGAGCGCGCCGTTCGTCTTGACGAACCAGATGATCGACCCGATCAGCGGCAGCAGGATCCAGCAGCCGGTGACCCCGGTAACCGGTGGTGCCTGGCCGCGGCGCTGATACAGCTTGCCGACCTCGGATGCGCTGAAGAACGGCATCAAGAAGCCGACGAAGAATGCGATGACGAGCGCAATCGGGCCGCCGAGACCTTCCCCGCTGTGGGCTTTCATCTCTGCATGCACGCTGTAGTACCAGACCAGCGAGTAGATCCCGAGGGTCACGATGCACAAGAGGATGCAGACGCCAGTTGGGCGCGGCTTGCCGAACTGTCCACCCGTACCCGCATATCCCGATGGTGCCGGCATCTGCCAGTTTGGTGAAGGGTACGGCGGTTGACCGGTGGGTTGCTGAGACACAATGGAACTCCCGCTCTTTGGGGCCCTGGCCACAGCGACCTGCAGCTGGCCAAGGCTAGAGCGGTTCTTCCGATTCCGATAGCTATGCGCCGTGGTTGGTTTCCAGTCTCGGCGGCCGGCTTCGGCTGGTGCCAAATCGAAGGTATCGCCCGGATACCCTGGCTGCCGTGAGCGAGCCGCCGGAAGCCGATAGCGATGACGTACCCGAGCAGATGCGCATCCGCCGGGAGAAGTACGACCGGCTGTCCGTCGATCCGGATCGCGCACCGTTCCCGGTGACCGTGCCGCGCACCCACTCCCTCGCCGAGGTGCGCACGGGTCATCCTGACCTGGAAGCCGGCGCCGAAACCACGGATGAGGTCGGCGTGGTGGGCCGGGTGATCTTCGTCCGCAACACCGGCAAGCTGTGCTTCGCGACCCTGCGCGACGACGGTGTGGAACTGCAGGTGATGCTCTCGGCGAGCGAGCTGGGCGACAGGTCGCTGGCCGACTGGAAGGCCGACGTCGACCTCGGCGACATCGTGTTCGTGCACGGTCGGGTCATCTCGTCGAAGCGCGGCGAGTTGTCGGTTTTCGCCGACTCCTGGCGCATCGCGAGCAAGGCCCTGCGCCCGCTGCCGGTGGCACACAAGCCGCTGAGCGAAGAGGCCCGGGTCCGCTACCGCTACCTGGACCTGATCGTGCGGCCCGAGGCCCGGGTCATGGTGCAGGCGCGGGCCACCGTCACCCGGTCGATCCGCGAGACGCTGCACGCCCACGGCTATCTCGAGCTGGAGACGCCGATCCTGAACCTGATCCACGGCGGCGCGGCAGCTCGGCCGTTCCAAACGCATCTCAACGCATTCGACCTGGACATGTCGCTGCGGATAGCTACCGAACTCTATTTGAAACGGGCGGTCGCCGGTGGACTGCCCAAGGTGTACGAGCTGGGCCGGGTATTCCGCAATGAAGGGATCGATTCGACGCATTCCCCGGAATACACGTTGCTGGAAGCGTATGAGGCGTATGGCGATTACCACACGATCGCGGAACTGACCAGGGCGATCGTCCTCGACGCCGCTCGGGCAATGGGTGTTTCGCAGCCGCTGGCGGCAAACGGCACGCCCATCGATCTCTTCGGT
This sequence comes from uncultured Actinomycetota bacterium, assembly GCA_963703085.1. Classification (GTDB taxonomy): domain Bacteria; phylum Actinomycetota; class Actinomycetes; order Mycobacteriales; family Jatrophihabitantaceae; genus DATAEG01. The sequence continues at coordinate 2,333,919 of OY969789.1, forward strand.
GAGTGGCGCTGGGTGTCGATATTCACGCTGCTGTCCGATGCACTGGGCCAACCGATCACCCCGGATACCACCGAAACAGAATTGCGCACCCTGGCCGAGCGCGAATCGGTCGCCGTCAAGGACGGTTGGGATTCCGGCGAGTTGATATTGGAGCTCTACGAGAAACTTGTCGAACATTCAATCATTCAGCCCACCTTCGTCTGCGACTACCCGGCCTCGGTGCGCCCGCTGGCCCGGCCACACCGCAAGGACCCCCGCTTGTCCGAGGCGTTCGACCTGATCATCGGGGGAGTGGAGATGGCGCCCGGCTATTCCGAGCTGGTCGATCCGGTGGAGCAGCGACGACGGCTGACCGAACAATCTCTGGCCGCGGCGCAGGGCAATCCGGAGGCCATGGAATTGGACAACGATTTCCTCCGTGCGATGGAACACGGCATGCCGCCAATGGGCGGTGTGGGGGTAGGAATCGATCGGTTGATCATGTTACTCACCGGACGCTGGGGTATTCGGGAGACCATTCTCTTCCCGCTATTGAAGCCGCATTGATTGTGCATGCTAGGCTTTTCGGATTCGAAGTTTGACTCTCTCAAGAATGCGAGCTGACCGTGGCCAAGCGCGTCCATGTCGTTTTGGAAGACGATCTCACCGGTGGCCCCGCCGACGAGACGGTGTCCTTCGCTCTCGACGGCGCTGCCTACGAAATCGACCTCACCGCGGAGAATGCCGGAGCCCTGCGCGACTCATTGGCGACCTACGTTGCGCATGGTCGCAAGGTTGGCGGCGGCAGCCGGGGCCGCAGCCGCGGCGGGGCTGCTCGCCCGGACCGCGAACAACTGCAAGCGGTGCGGGAATGGGCCCGGCGAAACGGCCACCAGGTCAGCGACCGTGGACGGATCTCGCAAACCGTCCAGGACGCTTTCAACGCCGCGCACTAGCGCCGCAGCGCTAACCCGGACTGTTCGCTGCGAGCGGACGGCACGCGGGCATCGTTGCCGCAACTTCCTACGTTTCACCAACACTGCCGCGTACTCCCTTAGGGGAGGCCGGTTCGGCAGGTCTCGGCGGTGCCGCGCTTCGATTGGCGTCGCTGACTAGAGTTGTCATTGCGTGGGGATACCAGCGAGGGCATCCCTGGGATGTTCATACGCAGCCCGAAGGTGGTCGCACCGTCGACGGGCCAGCGCGGAGGGAGACGTACATGTTCGAGAGGTTCACCGACCGCGCGCGTCGGGTTGTCGTCCTGGCCCAAGAAGAGGCCCGGATGCTCAACCACAACTACATCGGGACCGAGCACATCCTGCTGGGCCTCATCCATGAGGGTGAAGGCGTCGCGGCAAAGGCGCTCGAGTCGCTGGGTATTTCGCTGGAAGCGGTCCGGCAACAGGTCGAGGAGATCATCGGCCAAGGGCAGCAGGCGCCGAGCGGGCACATTCCGTTCACGCCGCGCGCCAAGAAGGTCCTGGAGCTCAGCCTGCGCGAGGCGCTGCAGCTCGGGCACAACTACATCGGGACCGAGCACATCCTGCTCGGCCTCATCCGCGAGGGCGAAGGCGTCGCCGCGCAGGTGCTGGTCAAGCTCGGCGCCGACCTGAACAAGGTCCGCCAGCAGGTCATCCAGCTGCTCAACGGCTACCAGAGCAAGGAGCCGGCCGGCACTGCCAGCGAGGGCACTCCGTCCACGTCGCTGGTGCTCGACCAGTTCGGCCGCAACCTCACCCAGGCCGCCCGCGAGGGCAAGCTCGACCCGGTCATCGGTCGGGAGAAGGAGATCGAGCGGCTGATGCAGGTGCTCAGCCGGCGCACGAAGAACAACCCGGTCCTGATCGGTGAGCCTGGCGTCGGGAAGACCGCTGTCGTCGAGGGTCTGGCCCAGGCGATCGTCAAGGGCGAGGTGCCGGAGACGCTGAAGGACAAGCATCTCTACACCCTCGACCTCGGCTCGCTGGTCGCCGGCAGCCGCTACCGCGGCGACTTCGAGGAGCGCCTGAAGAAGGTGCTCAAGGAGATCCACACTCGCGGCGACATCATCATGTTCATCGACGAGATCCACACGCTGGTCGGTGCCGGTGCTGCCGAAGGCGCGATCGACGCAGCATCGATCCTCAAGCCGAAGTTGGCCCGTGGTGAGCTGCAGACGATCGGCGCTACCACCCTCGACGAGTACCGCAAGTACCTGGAGAAGGACGCCGCTCTTGAGCGGCGCTTCCAGCCGGTGCAGGTCGGCGAGCCGACGGTGGCGCACACAATCGAGATCCTGAAGGGCCTGCGCGACCGGTACGAGGCGCACCACCGCGTCTCCATCACCGACTCTGCGCTGGTCGCGGCAGCCGGCCTTGCCGACCGCTACATCAGCGACCGTTTCCTGCCGGACAAGGCGATCGACCTCATCGACGAGGCCGGTTCCCGGATGCGGATCCGTCGCATGACCGCGCCGCCGGACCTGCGCGAGTTCGATGAGCGCATCGCCGACGTGCGCCGGGAGAAGGAATCCGCGATAGACGCCCAGGACTTCGAGAAGGCTGCCTCACTGCGCGACAAGGAGAAGACGCTGCTCGGTGAGAAGGCCCAACGCGAGCGGGAGTGGAAGGCAGGCGACCTGGACGTCGTCGCCGAGGTCGACGATGAGCAGATCGCCGAGGTGCTCGCGACCTGGACGGGGATCCCGGTCTTCAAGCTGACCGAGGAAGAGACCGCCCGCCTGCTGCGCATGGAAGAGGAGTTGCACAAGCGGGTGGCCGGTCAGGAGCAGGCGATCAAGGCTGTGTCGCAGGCAATCCGGCGGACCCGTGCCGGGCTGAAGGACCCCCGCCGTCCGGGCGGCTCGTTCATCTTCGCCGGCCCGTCCGGCGTCGGTAAGACCGAGTTGTCGAAGGCGCTCGCCGAGTTCCTGTTCGGTGACCAGGACGCGCTGATCCAGTTGGACATGAGCGAGTTCCACGATCGCTACACGGTGTCCCGGCTCGTCGGTGCGCCTCCCGGCTACGTCGGCTACGACGAGGGCGGCCAGCTCACCGAGAAGGTGCGGCGCAAGCCGTTCTCGGTGGTGCTGTTCGACGAGGTCGAGAAGGCACACCCGGACGTGTTCAACACGCTGCTGCAGGTGTTGGAGGACGGCCGGCTCACCGACGGCCAGGGCCGCATCGTGGACTTCAAGAACACGGTGCTCATCCTGACCACCAACCTGGGCACCAAGGACGTGTCGAAGGCGGTCAGCTTCGGCCTGCAGGCGGAGAACGACTCGGCGTCCAACTACGACCGGATGAAGCAGAAGGTCAACGACGAGCTCAAGCAGCACTTCCGGCCTGAGTTCCTCAACCGCATCGACGACATCATCGTGTTCCACCAGCTGACCGAGGAAGAGATCGTGTCGATCGTCGACATGATGATCGTTCGGGTGGACACGCAGATGCGCAACAAGGACATGGGCCTCGAGCTCACGCCGGCCGCGAAGGCGCTGCTGGCCAAGAAGGGCTGGGACCCGGTGCTCGGCGCGCGCCCGTTGCGCCGCACCATCCAGCGCGAGATCGAGGACACCCTGTCCGAGAAGATCCTGTTCGGCGAGTTGACCGCCGGCGAGATCGTCGTCGTCGACGTCGCTCCGGGCGAGGACGGCAAGGATGCGTTCACGTTCCGTGGCGAGGCCAAGCCGGCCGAACTGCCGGACGCGCCCCTCGAGGACGTCACCACAGGCGGCGACTCCGCGACCGAATAGCCCGACCAGCTGCGAATGCCGGTTCCCGATCTCGGGAGCCGGCATTCGCAGCTGCAGAAGTGAGTAGCGTGCCAGCCATGGCACCGCCGGCCGGCGCCCTACCCGGCCCAGAAGCACCACCGCAGTCCAGGATGCCGATGGTTTTCGCAGTCGTCGGCGTCGTCGCGGTCATTGCGGTGGTGCTCTCGATCGTGCTGGGGACCCGTTCCGGCGGTAGCGGTGATCCTGAGGCGGTGGCCAACCGGTTCGCCGCCGGGCTGGCGGGCAATTCCTCGTCAACCGTGCAGGGTGTGCTGTGTGCCGGTGCGTTTTCGAGTGCGGCCGACGACCTGCTCGGTGACGTGCAGGCGGCGACTGTGCAGAGCACATCGGTCTCCGGGTCTCATGCATCTGCCGACCTGAAGATCACTGCGACCTTGACCGGTCATCTCCCGTCGAGTCCGGGTTCCACCGAACCGAACGACAAGAAATTCACCGTGACCTTCGGTGGCTCGCTGCAACTCACGAAGCAGTCCGGCCGCTGGTGCGTGAGCGACTTCGACGCGGTGCCGCCCGCGTTCTGATCAGCTGGGCAATGCGAATCGATCGTCCGGCAATTGTTCGACGAGCCCGTCGGCGACCAGCGAGCTCAGTGCGCGGGCTCGCTGTACGGGCTCGGGCCAAGCCGCATCAAGCTCCAGCACGGTGACCGGGCCAATGCTGTTTCGCACCACGTCCATCAGCAGCCCCCGAACTTGCCGATCGGTTCCGGCGAAGCGCTGTGTCGGCGCCGACGGCCCGTGGTAGGCCGGCGAACCGGCCAGGCGCCAGGCGCAGTGTTCGGCGACCGGGCACCGAGCACAGGCCGGGTTGCTCGGCGTGCAGACCGTGGCGCCGAGTTCCATCAACGCGATGCTCATCCGGGCCGCAGTGGCATCCTGCGCGGGCAGCAAAGCCGTGACGGCGGCCAGGTCCCGCGATGTCGACGGCGGCCCGGCATTGCCCTGGCCGGAGACGAACCGGGCGACAACTCGACGGACGTTGGTGTCCACGACCGGCTGGCGCCGGCCGAAGGCGAAGGCGCAAATCGCCCGAGCGGTGTAGTCACCGATCCCGGGCAGCGCCAGCAGCTCGTCCAGGGCCGAGGGCACCTGGCCGCCATGTTTCTCGACGAGGATCACCGCCGACTCGTGCAACCGCATGGCTCGCCGGGGATAGCCCAGCTTGCCCCACATCCGCACCGCCTCACCCGGTGAGTCGGCGGCCAAAGTCTCCGGCATCGGCCAGCGCTCGATCCACGCCGCATAGACGGGCGTCACCCGGGCTACCGGCGTCTGCTGCAGCATCACCTCGCTCACCAACACCGCCCACGGTGTCGTTCCTGGTGCGCGCCACGGCAGATCGCGAGCGTGATCGGCGTACCAGTCGAGCAGTTCGGCGGTCAGATCCATGGCCGCGCGAGCGTATTACCGACCGGTTGGGTTCGCTGATCGTGGCCCCCGGCTCGGTGCGGGACGTGTGCCGCCGTGGCGCGTTCTCCCGCCAGGAATGGCGGACCTCGACTACCGTCGCAATCGTCATGTTCCAGCCTGTGGGGTCGCTGCCGCCCAGCATCTACTGGCGCCGTCGCCTGTTCGTCTTGGGCGTCCCGGCGATCCTGCTGTTGCTGACGGTTTACGTCGTCTTCTTCTCCGGCGGCGGGAAGAGCAACAGCGGGGCCAGCACGCCGCCGGGCAGCACCTCCCACTCGGTCTCCTCGAGCACCCAGCACCTGCCCAGCACGAAGTCCTCGGCCACGACGAGCACGACGGGTTCGGCTGCATGCGCGCTGTCCGCGCTGCGGGTCCAGGCGGCCACCGGCAAGTCCAGCTACAAGGTCGGGCAGCAGGCGGCGCTGTTCCTCGTGGTGACGAATGTGGGCGCCCATCCGTGTAATCAGGACCTCGCGGACAAGCAGGTCGAGCTCACCGTCTACACCGGCGACGTCAGGGTGTGGGGCAGCCACGACTGCCAGGTGCAGCCGGGAACCTCGGTGCAAAAGCTGGCCCGCAACAAGCCGGTCCGGCTGGAAGTGGCCTGGTCGAGCAAGACGTCCAAACCGGGATGCGGCGGCACCCGGTTGCAGGTACAGGCGGGCACCTATCAGCTGTATGCGACTCTGGCCGGTAAGAAGAGCGCACCGGTCACCTTCACCGTCGTCTGACTTCGGTGCTGTGATCGATGCGGCGTGACCTGGCGCGCGCCGAAGTGCAGCTCAGCCGTAACGGTCGACGATGGACGCGTCGGCCAGCCGGGAGAGCGACTCGCGCATCGCGCGGGCCCGGGTGTCGCCGACACCTTCCACCTGCTGCAGGTCGTCCGCGGTCGCGGCCAGCAACTTCTGCAGATTGCCGAAGTGCTCCACCACTCGGTCCTGGACCAGACCCGGTAGCCGGGGTACCCGACTGAGCATCCGGTACCCGCGCGGGCTCACCGCGCCCTCCAGCGCCTCAGGGGTCTGCGGATAGCCCAGCGCCCGCGCCACCCCGGTGAGGTCCAGCAGATCTGTCGAGTCGAGCTGGTCCAGGGCGTGCAGCGCTTGCTCGACACTGACCGCCCGGCGGCCACCAGGCAGGTAATCGCGCACGATGAGGTCCCGGTCGATCCGTACCCCGGCCATCAGCTCTTCCAGCTGCAGGGCGAGCAGCCGGCCGTCCACGCCGAGCTCGATCTCGTAGCGGCTGATCTCGTCCTCGATGCGCAGCACCATCTCCAGCCGCTGCAAGACACTGGCCGCGTCCCGCACGGTGACGAGGTCCTCGATCTCCAATGCCGACAGGGTGTTGGCCACCTCGTCCAGCCGCAGCTTGTACCGCTCCAGCGTGTCCAGAGCCTGATTGGCCCGCGACAGCAACGCCGCCGAGTGCTCGACGAGGAACCGCCGGTTGCCCAAGTAGAGCCCGATGATCCGCATCGACTGGCTGACCGAAATCACCGGCAAGCCGGTCTGCACGGCGACGCGTTGCGCGGTGCGGTGCCGGGTGCCGGACTCCTCGGTCGGGATGTCGGCATCGGGCATGAGGTGCGTCGCAGCGCGCAGGATGCGCGAGCCGTCGCTGCTCAGCACGACCGCGCCGTCCATCTTGGCCAGCTCACGCAGCTGTGTCGCGGAGAACTCCACGTCCAGCGGGAATCCACCGGTGCAGATCGACTCGACGGTGCGATCCCATCCGCAGACGATCAGCGCTCCGGTGTTCCCGCGCAGAATTCGTTCCAACCCATCGCGCAGGTTGGTTCCTGGAGCGAGCGACGCGAGCACGCTGCGCAGTGAATCGTCACGGTCGACTACAGGCACGGGGATCCTCGTCGGTCTGCTTCGACGCGGGGGCGTTCGCGTCCGCGCCAGTGTAGGTTGCCGTGACGAATTTCAGGTCGACCGGACCGCGGCGATGCCGCGCCGAGTCGCCAGCCGCTGCACAGCCCGAACGGCGTCGTCGAGTGAATCCACGCCGATGGCGGTCAGCGAGGTCGAGCGCAGCGGTAACGCCGAGCTGGGCACCAATGCGGTGTGGAAGCCCAGCCGGGCGGCCTCGGCGAGACGTTGCTCGAGCGACCCCACCCGCCGCACATCGCCGGACAGTGACAGCTCGCCGATCGCACACAGCGTGGACGGGACCGGCAGATCGCTGACCGCAGAGTGCACCGCCAGGGCAATGGCCAGGTCGGCGGCCGGCTCGGTGACGCGCAGGCCGCCGACGCTGGCCGCGTAGACCTCGCGCTCGCCGAGGTTGATCCGGGCATGCCGGGTGAGGATGGCCAACACCATCGCGACGCGGGACTGATCGAGGTCGGTGACGGCTCGGCGCGGCGAGCCGCCGTTGCTGCTGGTCGTCACCAGAGACTGCACCTCGGCCAACAACGGCCGGCGCCCTTCCACGGTGACGGTCACGCAGGTTCCGGCCACCGGCACCGTGCGATGGGAGAAGAAGGCACCGGACGGGTCGGCGAGGCCCTCGATGCCGTCCTCGCGCATCTCGAAACAACCGACCTCGTCCGCGGCGCCGTAGCGGTTCTTGCCGGCCCGCAGCAGCCGTAGCGAGGAGTGCCGGTCGCCTTCGAAGTGCAGCACTACGTCGACGAGGTGCTCCAGCAGCCGCGGCCCGGCGATGCTCCCGTCCTTGGTCACGTGCCCGACCAGGACGACGGCGATGCCCTGCCGCTTGGCCACCTCGATCAGCGCGGCGGCGACCGCGCGAATCTGGGTGACGCTGCCGGTCGCCGCGTCGACCTCGCCGGCGCCGATCGTCTGCACGGAGTCGACGATCAGCAGGCCGGGGGAGACCTGCTCGAGGTGGGTGAGCACTGCCGCCAGGTCGTTCTCCGCGGCGATGTACAGGTTGGGATGCAGCGACCCGGTTCGCTCGGCGCGCAGCCGTACCTGCGAGACCGACTCCTCGCCGGTGACCACCAGCGACGGCAGCTCGCCGGCCTCCGCGTAGCGGTGCGCCACTTCCAGCAGCAGGGTGGACTTGCCGACACCGGGCTCACCGGCGAGCAGCACCACCGCGCCAGGGACCAGCCCGCCGCCGAGGACCCGGTCGAGTTCACCGACACCGGTGGGCACAGCGCGCACCTGGTCCGGGTCCAGCGAGCCGATGGGCTGCGCGGGTTGCCGTATCGGTCCAGCAACCGGAACGGCCCGCCGCAGCGGCGTGCCGCCGGACTGCTCCATGGTGCCCCAGGCCTGGCACTCGGGGCACCTGCCGAGCCAGCGCACTGCCGTCGCGCCGCACTCCGCGCAGCGATGCGCCGCCGGGGGTTTGCTCTTGCTGGACGGCGCGGCGCTCATGATCGGAACGCTAGCCGCGGCCGCCGACAGAACGAGGTCAGCCACGCGGGCTGTGCAGCGCGGACCTATTCGGCAGGAGGACTGATATCGATCGTCGGGCCGCCGGTGTCGCCGTTTGCAAGCCGCACCCCGATCGTGACGGTGAGGCTGCCGGCGTGCGCAAAGGTGAAGGTCACCGCCAGGGTCTGCCCGGACGTGAGCGCCTCGGTGAGCCCGTGCAGGGTGATCGTCGCGAAGTTCGTGTCACCGTAGCCGAACGCGACGAGCTCACCGGGCGGGATGGTGACCGGACGGAACGGCAGCGGCCCGGAGCTGGACTCGGTGCCGGCGGTCGCGCTGGTCGAGGAGGAGCCGGAGGTCTCGGTCGTGCTGCTGGACGAGCCGCCGGTCGAGCCGGCCGTCCCGGTCGAGCTGCTGGAGGACTCGGTGCTGCCGGAGGTTTCGGTCGAGCTGCTGGACGAGCCGCCGGTTCCGGTCGATGCGGACGAGCCGGGTGTCTCGACGCCTTGACCCGGCAGGGTCGAGCTGCTCGTTGCGGCGACCTTGCTGGTTACGGACGTGAGCTGATCGGCAGTCTGGCCGTTGTTGGCGATCGCGAGCACGAGTTGCGCGTCGTCGCCGACCTTGTAAGTGGCCGCCGTCGGTGCGGCCAGCCCGATGTTTCGCAATGCGATGGAACCGATATCCGCATTCACGCCGTCCACCACGGAGATCTCGCTGGACGTCGGCGCGCGCTGGCCGGCGGCACACCCGGTGAGGACGGCGACGGCCAGGCACGCGGCCGCACCCGCCGTCAGCAGGCGGTGCCGAAGCAGGCTGCGGGCCGTCACAGCGGACAGACTAGTGGCCCCGGTCTGGTGCGGGAGCACCGACCCTAGGCCCTGCTCGACCCCGCTGCGCTGACCGAGTTTGCCTTGCATTGCCACGCTCTTTGTGCATTACGCCGAATGGTGCTGCACCGGCGACGCCGGAACGGCACCGGCCCGCCGTGATATCCTGAGAAAAGCGAAAGGGGTTGCCTCATATGACGTTCAAGGTCGGCGAGACCGTTGTTTATCCACATCATGGAGCAGCGAAAATCGAGGCAATCGAAAAGCGCACCATCAAGGGCGAGCAAAAGATCTACCTGGTCCTGAAGGTAGCGCAGGGTGATTTGACGGTGCTCGTGCCTGCGGACAATGCCGAGATCGTCGGGGTCCGTGACGTGGTCGGCCAGGAGGGTCTGGACCGGGTCTTCGAGGTCCTTCGCGCTCCGCACACCGAGGAACCGACGAACTGGTCGCGGCGCTACAAGGCCAACGGTGAGAAGCTCGCCTCCGGTGACGTGAACAAGGTAGCCGAGGTGGTCCGCGACCTGTGGCGGCGTGACAAGGACCGCGGCCTGTCCGCCGGCGAGAAGCGCATGCTGGCCAAGGCACGGCAGATCCTGGTGAGTGAGCTGGCTCTGGCCGAAGGCACCAACGAGGACAAAGCCGAGATCGTGCTCGACGAGGTCCTTGCCGAAGCCGTCGCCTAAGCAGTCACCGGTCGGCATCCGACGATGACGGTTGGCGCCCTGCTGCTCGCGGCCGGGGCCGGCCAACGTCTAGGCCAAGCTCGCCCGAAGGCGCTGTGCGAAGTGGGTGGCCGGACCCTGCTGGAACATTCTTTGTCGACCTTGCGTGCCCATCCGTCGTTGGGTCCGATCGTGGTCACGGCACCGGCCGACCATGCCCAGCGAGTTGTCGAACTGTGCGCGGGGGACCCCTCGGTGACGGTCATCGCCGGCGGCCGGACCCGGCAGGACTCGGTGCGGCTCGGATTGGGTGTGCTGGCCGAAGACGCGGACCCGGTCCTCGTACACGACGCGGCACGGCCCTTTTTCACCGCAGCGTGTCTCGACCGGGTACTGGCGGCGCTCGAGGCCGGAGCGGATGCAGCCGTCCCTGCCGTCGCGGTCACCGACACGATCAAGCGGGTGACCGCCGACTCCGTCGTAGTAGGCACGGTGGATCGCGCTGAGCTGCGCGCGGTGCAGACGCCGCAAGGGTTCCGCCGCGCGGCGCTGGCGGGCGCGCATCAGTACGCGCGGATGGCCAATCTGCACGATGTCAGCGACGACGCCGGGTTGGTGGAACGCCATGGTGGGCGTGTCGTCGTGGTGGACGGCGACGCTGAGGCGTTCAAGATCACCCGTCCGCTGGATCTGTCCCTGGCCGAGTTCCTGGTGCACGCTGGCCGGGACGCGTCGTGACTGCAGCTTCGCCACGGGTCGGTACCGGGGTGGATGTGCATCCGATCGAGCCCGGCCGGACCTGCTGGCTGGTTGGGCTGTCCTGGCCTGCCGCCGACGGCTGCGCCGGTCACTCGGACGGCGACGTCGCCGCGCATGCGATCTGCGACGCAGTACTCGGCGCGTGCGGGCTGGGCGATCTCGGTGCGGTCTTCGGCACCGATGACCCGCAGTGGGCTGATGCATCCGGTGCTGAGTTGCTCACTGAGGTGGCCCGCCGGGTCGCGGCCGCCGGCTACGTCGTCGGCAACGTCTCGGTGCAGGTCATCGCTACTGCGCCGAAACTGGCGCCGCGCCGCGCCGAGGCGGAGCGGGCCCTCGGCGCAGCGCTGGGCGCGCCGGTCTCGGTGGCCGGTACCACGACCGACGGGCTCGGGCTCACCGGCCGCGGCGAAGGTCGCGCCGCGGTGGCCACCGCCCTGGTCATGCCGCAGTAACGGACGCGTTCAGCCGAGTGCTTGCTGCAGATCCGCCCACAGGTCCTCGACGTGCTCGATGCCGACAGAGAACCGGATCAGGCTTTCCGGGGTACCCATCAGCCGCTCCCCTTCGTAATAGGCCCGCCGCTCGACGAGGGATTCGACGCCGCCGAGGCTGGTGGCGTGAGTGACCAGCCGGACCCGATCGCAGAAGTCGTCCGCCGCGGCGGCGTCGGTCAGCTCGAAGCTCATCATCAGCCCCGGCCCGGAGGCTATGGCTGCCCATCGATCGTGCATCGGGTCCTCGGCAAGGCCCGGGAACCGCACGCGCTGAACGGCCGGATGCTCGGCCAGTCGAGTGGCCAGTTCCAGCGCGTTGGCTTGCTGCCGCTCGACCCGCAGCGCCAACGTCCGCACCCCCCGCAGCGCCAGGTAGGACTCGAGCACGCCCGGGATCGCTCCGGTGCGGTAGCGGTGTGCTCGCAGTCGGTCGGCCACCGCATCGTCGGCGGCAACCAGAGCGCCGAGCACGACGTCGGTGTGTCCGGAGAGGTACTTCGACACCGAGTGCATGACGAGGTCGGCGCCGTGCTCCAACGGCCGTACCAGCATCGGGGTGGCGAAGGTCGCGTCGACGCAACTCAGCGCGCCGGCGGCCCGGGCCGCGGCGCACAACGCTGGAAGATCGGGAACGTCGATGAGCGGGTTGCTCGCGGCCTCCATCCACAGCAGTTGCGCCCCAGCGAGAGCGGCAATTGTCGCGTCGGTGTCGGTGATGTCCACCTCGCGCAAGTGCAGTCGGCCGGCGTCGACAGCCTCGTGGAACAGCTCGACGACTCCCCAGTACTGCGAGCGCGGCACAACCGCGACCGCGCCGAGCGGAAGGAGATCGAGCACTGCTGCCACCGCCGCGACGCCGGCCGCGTAGCTGATCGCCGTGCCGCCCTCCAACGTGCCCAGCGCCGCTTCGAACGAATCGCTGGTCGGGCTGCCCTGCCGCTGGTAGAAGCGCTCGGTACCGAAGTGATAGGACGACGCGGGGACCAGCGGCGTGTTCAGCGGGCCGCCTGCAGTGGGCTCCGGTCGGCCCGCGGCGACGACCAGCGATTCACGGTGCAGATGCTCTTCGGGATGGCTCATCTTGCCGATGATGTCACCGCCCGGTGCTCGCCGCCCGGGCCATCCGGCCGGTGGTGGCCGGGCCGGTCGTCGCGGCGGTGACCGGCCGGGCTTCGGTCGAGCGGCATTGCTGCACTCGCCGGAACCGTAGGATCGTCCAGTGCTGCGCATCCATGACTCGATGACCCGGTCGCTGCGGGAGTTCGTCCCGCTACAGCCCGGCAAGGCGTCGATCTACCTGTGTGGCGCCACCGTCCAGTCACCGCCGCATGTCGGGCACATCCGCTCCGGCGTCTCCTTCGACATCGTCCGGCGCTGGCTCAGCTACCGCGGTTATGACGTGACGTTCCTGCGAAACGTCACCGACGTGGAGGACAAGGTACTGGCCAAGTCGGGCGATGCCGGGGTGCCCTGGTGGGCCTGGGCGGCGGCCAACGAACGCGCCTTCGCCGAGGGATACGCCGTGCTCGGCTGCCTGCCACCCACCCTGGAGCCGCGGGCCAGCGGACACGTCACGCAGATGATCACCCTCATCCAACGGCTGATCGACGCCGGTCACGCGTACCCGAGTGACGGCGATGTGTACTTCGACGTGCGGACCTTTCCCGACTACGGTTCGCTGTCCGGCCAGAAGTTGGACGCGATGCAGCCGGCCGGTGACACCGTCGGCGAGCACCGCAAGCACGACCCGCGTGACTTCGCGCTGTGGAAGGCGGCGAAGCCCGGGGAGCCGACCTGGCCGACACCGTGGGGGGCCGGCCGGCCGGGATGGCACCTCGAGTGCTCGGCGATGGCCAGCTACTACCTCGGGCCGTGCTTCGACATCCACGGCGGCGGGCTCGACCTGATCTTCCCGCACCACGAGAACGAGATCGCCCAGTCCACGGCGGCCGGCGACGGTTTCGCGCAGTACTGGATGCACAACGCGTGGGTGACCGCGGCCGGGGAGAAGATGTCGAAGTCGCTGGGCAACGGACTGCTCGTCTCGGAGGTCGTCGCCCGCTGGCGCCCGGTCGAGGTGCGCTACTACCTGGCCGCCGCGCACTACCGCTCGATGATCGAGTACTCCGAGGAGTCGCTCGGCGACGCCGCCGCTGCGTACGCGCGAATCGAGAACTTTCTCGACCGCGCGCAGGCCGCAGTGGGAGTGTCGCAGCCGGGCGAGGTTCCCGATGAGTTCGCCGCCGCGATGGACGACGACTTCGGGGTGCCCGCCGCCCTTGCCGCTGTGCACAGCGCCGTGCGCGCCGGAAATGCGGCGTTGGATGCCGGCGATTCGACCAGCGTGCGCACCGCCGCGGCGGCGGTCCGGGCGATGACCGGCGTGCTCGGGCTGGACCCGGCGCAGTGGCCCGCAGCCGGCGGCCCGGCGGCCAGCAACGTCGTCGACGCGCTGGTCGGACTGGCGCTGCAACAGCGCGAGGCCGCTCGGCAACGCAGGGACTTCGCCGCGTCGGACGCGGTCCGCGACCAGCTTGCCGCTGCCGGAGTGGTCGTCGAAGACACCCCGGCCGGCCCGCGCTGGACGATCAAGGGAGCATGACGGTGGCCGGTAACTCCTCGCGTCGCGGCGCGATCCGCAAGGGCAAGAAGGGCGCCACGGTCGGCTCAGGCGGACAGCGCCGGCGCGGCCTGGTCGGAAAAGGGCCGACCCCGCGCGCCGAGCAACGTCCGCATCACCCCGCGGCTCGCCGCGCCGGGGCCGCGGCCAAGCGCGAGGAGGCGCAACGGCCGCGGTCCCGGCGCGCTGCCGATGCCCCGGAGCTGCTATTGGGCCGCAACCCGGTGCTCGAGGCGCTTCGGGCCAAGGTTCCTGCGGTCGCGCTCTATCTGGCGATCGGTATCGACACCGACGAGCGGGTCACCGAAGCCATCCGCATCGCCAGCAATCGCAACCTGCCACTGCTCGAGGTGAGTCGCAACGAGCTGGATCGGATGACCGGCGGGCTCATCCATCAGGGCGTCGCCTTGTCGGTTCCGCCGTTCGGCTACGCAGAGCTGCCTGATCTGTTGGGGCGCGTCGCCGAAGCACCTGGTGCCGGGCTGCTCGTCGCCGTCGACGGCGTGACCGATCCGCGCAATCTCGGCGCGATCATCCGCTCCGCGCTGGCCTTCGGGGCGCAGGGTGTGGTCATCCCGCAGCGTCGCGCCGCCGGAGTGACCCCCGCGGCATGGCGCACGTCGGCCGGGGCAGCCGCTCGGGTGCCGGTTTCCCGGGTGACCAACCTGGTGCGAGCGCTCAAGGACTGCAAGGACGCCGGCATGTTCGTGCTCGGTCTCGATGCCGACGGCGACGTCTCGCTCGACGACCTCGAAGTCGCCGTCGATCCGATCGTGGTCGTTGTCGGCTCCGAGGGCCGTGGCCTGTCCAGGCTGGTGGGCGAGACCTGCGACATGACGGTGTCGATTCCGATGCACGAGTCGGCCGAATCGCTCAACGCCTCGGTGGCCGGCGCGGTCACGCTTGCCGAAATCGCGCGGCGCCGGCGCGCGACCGGCTGAGTCAGCCGAGCGCGGCGCGCAGCTGCGCAGCGTCCAGGCGAGGCCCGTAGGCAGCTGTGCCTGGTTGGAAGCGGCGACCCTCGGCGAGCGGCCCGGCGTCGACCACGTCGAAACCGAACGAGTCGATGAGGTTGCTCACCTGTGCCTTCGCGTCGGTGTCGTCACCGGCAATTGCCAGCGCTCGACGCCCCGCCGTGCCGGCCGGCTGACCCTGCTCGAGCAGGTGCTGGCTCTGAATGTGGTTGAACGCCTTCACCACGTGTGAGCCGGGCAGGTGTGCCGCAAGAAGCTCCGCGCTGGTGGTCGTTTCGTCGTCGAGTTCGGCGATGTGCCCGTCGCGCTGGGGGTAGTAGTTGTTCGTGTCGATGACGGTCTTGCCGGTCAACGGCTCGACCGGGACCTGACGATATGCCTTCAGCGGGATCGTCACCACGACCACCTCGCCGGCCGCAGCGGCGTCAGTCGCCGTGGCAGCCGAGGCCAACGGGCCGATCTCGGCCACCTTGTCGGCCAACGTGTCCGGTCCGCGGGAGTTGCTCAGGATGACTTCGTGGCCCTCGGCGACGGCCAGTTTGGCCACCGCCGTGCCGATGTTGCCGCTGCCGATCAGTCCAATTTTCATGTCGAGGACAACCGGAGGCGGTGCCTGGTTGTTCCGACCGACCACGGACAGCCGGAAGGGGCGCATGCCCGAAGCAATGCGCCCCTTCCGGGATCAGGTGGGGATGCCGGCCGGTCAGGCCTGCGCCGCCTCCGCTGCGTGCTGCGACTCGCCACGCTTGAACGGGTCGGATGCCCGGCCACCGAGACGCTCACCGGTCTCGGGATCGAACACGTGGTCCTCGCCCTGCCGGACGTCGACGGTGATGGTGTCGCCGATCCGCGGCGGAGTACGGCCGTCGAAGCGTACGACGAACTGCTTGTCGGTCTCGTGACCGGGCAGGTCGCCGTAGACGAATGCGTCCGCGCCGAGCTCCTCGACGAGGTTCGCCTTCAACTTCAGACCGTCGCCGCCGGTGTTCGTTGCGGTGAACGACTCGGGACGGACACCCAGAATGACCTCGGAGAGGTTGGCCTTCTGCGCGGCGTCGAGCACCTCGTTGTGCAACGGGACGGTGATGTTGCCCAGCTGCGCGCCGCCGGGAACCAGCTTGGCCTTCACCAGGTTCATCGCCGGCGAGCCGATGAATCCGGCGACGAACGCATTCTTCGGGTTGTCGTAGAGGTTGCGCGGCGTGTCGACCTGCTGCAAGTAACCGTCCTTCAGCAGGGCTACCCGGTGACCCATCGTCATGGCCTCGACCTGGTCGTGGGTGACGTAGATGGTGGTGGTGCCCAGCCGGGCCTGCAGCGCGGCGATGTTCGCGCGGGTCTCGACGCGCAGCTTGGCGTCGAGGTTGGACAGCGGCTCGTCCATGAGGAACACGCTGGGCTCGCGCACGATCGCCCGGCCCATCGCCACGCGCTGCCGCTGGCCACCAGAGAGCGCCTTCGGCTTGCGATCGAGGTAGGGCTCCAGGTCCAGCAGCTTCGCGGCCTCGACGACCTTGGCGCGGCGGGCTTCCTTGCCCACACCCTTGAGTTTCAAGGCGAAGCCCATGTTCTCGGCAACCGACATGTGCGGGTAGAGCGCGTAGTTCTGGAAGACCATGGCGATGTCGCGGTCTTTCGGGGGCTTGCGGGAGACGTCGGTGCCGCCGATCTCGATCGACCCTTCGTCCACGTCCTCGAGACCAGCCAGCATTCGCAGCGCGGTCGACTTACCGGATCCGGACGGGCCGACAAGCACCATGAACTCGCCGTCCTTGACGTCGAGATCGAGCTTGTTCACTGCCGGTACCGGGTTGCCCGGGTACAGGCGAGTGGCCTGGACATACCTAACGTCAGCCATGTGTAGCCCCTTTCGGTGTAGGTGACCGCACCGGGTATGGATCGCTGCGCGGCGGCTGGCTGGGCACATCCACGTTGCGGCCTCACGGTTTTCCGTCCGTCGGCGTTGCTCCACCCCACCGAGTGCAAGGCGGTACCGACGACCGGCGTAGCGGTCGTGACCCACTCATTTGATCGGTAAGCCAGGTCACAGTCAAGGGCGGTGTGCACACCGGGCGCTCGAGGGGCGCCATCCGGGCAGACCAGGGATGATCGAAGCATGCGTTCGCCGTTCACCACCGGGCTCGATCTGACCCGCCGCCGGCTCGGTTCGGTGCTGTTTGCGCGGGTGGCCGGCGCGGAAGGGCCGGAGCGTCGGGAGCGCATCCATTCTGGCGAGGGCCCGCGTGCGTTCGACCCCGGCAGCCCGATCCAGCGAGTCCACGGCGATGCGTCGATGTTCGTCGGCGGATTGCGCGCGTTGCTGCTGCAATCGCTGCATCCGCTGGCGATGGCCGCGGTCGACCAGAACTCCGGCTTCCGCTCCGATCCGTGGGGTCGGCTGCATCGCACCAGTACGTTCCTCGCCGAGACGACGTTCGGCACGATCACCGACGCTGCCCGTGCCGTCACGATCGTGCGCGCCGTGCATTCCCGGATCTCCGGTGTTGCGCCGGACGGCCGGGCGTACCGCGCCGATGATCCGCGGCTGCTGCTCTGGGTGCACGTTGCCGAGATCGACAGCTTTCTCGCCGCACACGATCGGTATGGCGCAGCGCCGCTGGTCGGCGCCGAACGCGACGAATACGTGGCGCAAGCCGCGGCGGTGGCCCGAGCGCTCGGCGCCGATGAGCCACCCAGCACGGAGGCCGAGCTGGCCGAGTGCCTCGAAGGGTTCCGGGGTGAGCTCGAGGGCACGCCCACCGCGCAGCGGGCTGCTCGGTTCCTGCTCGTGCGTCCACCGGTTCCGCTCGCGCTGCGGATCCCGTACGGGGTGTTGTCCGCCGCCGCGGTCGGGTCGTTGCCGCCGTGGGCCCGGCGTCCACTGCGACTGCCGTACCTGCCCCTTGCCGAGGCGACCGCGGTGCGTGCGGCCGGTATCGCGTTGACCAGCACGATCCGCTGGGCGATGCGTCCGGCGGCTTGATCGCCGCCGCGCCGCCACGTACTACCTTTCACGGCATGGCGGGAGGGCGGGCACCGGCACGTCCCACCCTTGCCGCGGTCGCGGCCGCCGTCGGAGTCTCCCGGACGACCGTCTCCAATGCGTACAACCGGCCGGACCAGTTGTCCGAGGCGTTGCGCGACCGCGTCCTGGCCGCTGCCGCGGCGCTGGGATACATGGGCCCCGACCCGATGGCCCGGTCGCTGCGCACGCGCACTGCCAGCGCGCTCGGCCTGGTCTTCGCCGACCGCCTCGGCGCGGCGTTCGGCGATCCGGCAGCCGTCGAGTTCCTGCAAGGCGTGGGCAACGCCTGCGAGGAAAGCGACAGGTCGTTGCTGCTCGTCCCGGCCGGTGCACCCGGCACCAAGACCGAGACGGTGGAGCGTGCCGCAGTGGACGGATTCGTCGTGTACTCGATGCCGCGGGACGATCCGCACGTGGTCTCCGTGGTCGGACGCGGCCAACCGGTCGTCGTGGTGGACTCACCGCGTGAGGCCGTGGGGCTCGATTTCGTGGGCATCGATGATCGGGCGGCGTTCGGCGAGGTCGCGTCGCATCTGATTGGGTTAGGTCATCGTCGGATCGGCCTCATCGCGGCGCGATGCGGCGTTTCCGATCAGTCCGGCCTGAGCACGTTGGAGGCGCTGATGACCGATGCGAGCAGTGTCGCGCGCGAACGCGCGTCAGGACTGCACGATGCGCTCGTTTCCGACGTCGTTGTGCACGTGTGGGTCTGCCCCGCGCACTCGCCGGCCAACGGCGTGGCGGGGGCGCGGGTGCTGCTCGACACCGTGCCAGCGCCGACTGCGTTGTTGTGCATGTCCGACGGGTTGGCCCTCGGCGCGTTGCAGGCAGCGCGCGAGCGCGGCTTGTCGGTGCCCGCAGACCTCTCGGTGACCGGCTTCGACGATGTGCCACCCGCAGCAGCGGCCAACCTCACCACCGTGCGGCAACCGACCCGGGAGAAGGGCCACCGCGCTGTGGCGCTGCTGGACGCACCGGCCACCGACGGCGCCCGGACCGTCATCCTGCCCACCGAGCTCGTGCTGCGCGGTTCATCCGGACCGGTGCCACGATGACCACCGCCGATGAGCTCAGCTACCTCGGGGTGGCCGAGCTGCGCGCGTTGCTGGACCGGCGGGAGCTGTCGGCGCGCGAGTTGACGATGGCGTTGCTGGATCGGATCGACCGGCTGGACGGCAGGTTGCACTCGGTCATCGAGCCGAACCCCGAGGCGCTCAGCGAAGCCGAGGCCAGCGCTGCCCATGGCGGGCCGCTGGCCGGTATCCCGGTGCTGCTCAAAGACAACGTCGACACCGCCGCGCCCATGCACACCACCGCGGGATCTCTCGCCCTGGCCGGTGGCTTCGCCGGCGGCGATGCCCCGATCGTCACCGCTATCCGTGCCGCGGGCGGGGTGATCCTCGGCAAGACCAACCTGTCGGAGTGGGCCAACTACCGTTCGTCCGGTTCCACCTCCGGGTGGAGCGCCGTGGGCGGGTTGACCGCGAACCCGCACGACCTCAGCCGGTCTGCCGGCGGCTCGTCGTCAGGATCGGGCGCTGCGGTCGCTGCCGGGTTCGCGCCGTTGGCGATCGGCACCGAGACCGACGGCTCGATCAGTTGCCCGGCGGCGCTGAACGGTGTGGTCGGCGTCAAGCCGACCGTCGGGCTGGCGTCCCGGACCGGCATCGTGCCGATCTCTTTCTCACAGGACACCCCGGGATCGATGGCCCGATCGGTTGCCGACGCCGCGGCGTTGCTCGCCGTCATCGCCGGCGTCGATTCGGCCGACCAGATGACGTCGCGGGACGGTCGCCCGGGCCAGGTGGATTATCTGGCCGCGGCAGCGCCGGGACGGTTAGACGGGCTGCGCATCGGCGTGCCCAACGAGACCTTCCTGTTTGGCTATCACCGCGGGATGGACGCGGTGGTGCTGGCGGCCATCGACGTGCTTGCCGAGCTCGGCGCGGAGATCGTCGCCGGCATCGAACTCCCCGGCACCGACTCCATCGAGGGTGCCGAGCTGACCGTGATGGACCACGAGCTCAAGGACGGTCTGTCCCGGTACCTGGCGACGCGGCCGGCCGGTCCCCGGTCGCTGGCCGAACTCATCGCCTTCAACGAAGAACATGCCGATGAGGAGCTGGCCTGGTTCGGGCAGGAGGTGTTCGAGCGCGCCGTCTCGACCGATGGCGTGCAGGCGACCACATACCGCGAAGCTCGGGCGAGATGCATCAAGGCCGGTCGCGACGACGGCATCGACGGCGCGCTGCGTGCGCATCGGCTGGATGCCCTGGCCATGCCGACTTATTCGCCGGCCTGGGTCAGCGACCTGGTGCTCGGCGACAAGATCGTCGGCGGCTGCTCGACGTTGCCCGCGGTTGCCGGCTACCCACTGCTCAGCGTCCCGTGCGGCACCGTCCCCGGCCCGTCCGCGCCGTTACCGGTCGGACTGGCGCTGACCGCGTCTGCCTGGTCCGAACCAGTGCTGCTGCGCATCGCCGCCGCGTACGAAGATGCGGCTGATGCGATCGCCCGGCCAGCGGCGATCTGATGCCCGAACCGGTTGCCCGATCGGGCACACTAGGGGCGTAGGTGCATCGCCGGCGTGGCGCAATTGGTAGCGCACTTCACTTGTAATGAAGGGGTTGGGAGTTCGAGTCTCCCCGTCGGCTCCGCTATGAGTCCCGCACTTGTCGGACGGCAAGCAGGTGCACCGCGGCTGACTGTCTGAAAGCGAGGAATGACCGTGCCGAAGTGGATCTGCCAGACCTGCGCGATGCAGTACCCCGACACATCCGAGCCGCCCAAGACTTGCCCGATCTGCCTCGACGAACGCCAGTACGTCGGCTGGGAGGGCCAGCAGTGGACCACCATGGCCGAGCTCGCGCAGCACCATGCCCTGAACATTCGCGAGGAAGAGCCCGGCCTGTACGGCGTCGGCGTCGAGCCCAGCCTCGCGATCGGACAGCGAGCACTGCTGGTGCAAACGCCGCACGGAAACGTGCTGTGGGACTGCGTGCCTGTCCTCGATGACGCCGGGCGTGCCCGGCTCACCGAACTCGGTGGCATCGCCGCCATCTGTATCTCGCATCCGCACTTCTACGCCGCCCACGTAGAGTTCGCCGACGCTTTCGACGCCCGCATCCTGCTTCCCCGGGCTGACGAACAGTGGATCCAGCGCCCGTCGGGGCGCATCGAGTTGTTCGACGACGAGGTGCAGCCGGTGCCGGGAGTGACCGTCGCACGCATCGGCGGCCACTTCGACGGTGCCGCCGTCCTGCACTGGGCCGCCGGCGCGGACGGCCGCGGCGCGCTGCTGACCGGCGACACGATCACGGTGGTGCAGGACCGCGACTGGGTCAGCTTCATGTGGAGCTACCCGAACCACATCCCGCTCGACGAGCACACCGTCGACGACATCGCCACGCGGGTGGAGCGGTTCGCCTTCGACCGCGTGTACGGGGGGTGGTGGGGACGCGTCGTGGTCGCTGACGGCGCCGCCGCGATACGCCGGTCGGCGAAGCGCTACATCGCCCGACTTCACGGCACCTACCCCTCGACCGATGGGTTCCCGCAGCCTTAGCTCGCTTTCGGGCCTGCGTCCGACGTCGGGCATCTCGACGCCGTGCGGTGGATCGGGTATCGGGCCGGCAGCGATCTCAGGATCTCCCCGTCGGCTCTCTTACCTCGTGTCTTCAGCGGCGGCCCAATGCGGTGGCGAGCACCAGCGCATCCGGTCGGTCCCGCTTGACGACCTCGAACTCCCACGGCGGCGCATCGGTGAACATCAGGTCCAGCCGACCGGACTCCTCGTTAAGCCGCGCTCCGCTGATCTGATCGAGCGGGATGGTGCAGATCAACTCAGTGGCGCGGTGCCCGATCCAGGCGGCCCGAGTTGCGATCAGCAGCAGTGCGCCGGGGGTGAGCACCAGCAGGCCACCGGCCAGCCCGCTGGATGACGCCGGCAGTGGCGAGCGTGAGTCGTTGGCCACTGTTTCGCGTCGCTCGACGATCCGGCCCCGACCGACCCCCATGCGGTTTCGTGCCCGGATCGCTGCCAGCGACCCTTTGCCGAGCACCGGGGCGGACGCGCGCACCTCGTCGGTGACGAATCGCTCGAGTTCTTTGACGGCCATCGCAACCTCCACTGGACGGCAGCGTAGAACACCTGACCGGGAGCGCTGCTGGGGTGTCAGGCCGCCTTGAAGGGGTCGATCACCAGCGCGCAGGCTCGCATGAGCAACGGCTTGTCGACGTGGCTCGTGCTCTGCGGCGGCGTGATCCGCACGGCAGTGGAGACCGGCGCATTGCAGGTGCTGGGGCCGTGCAGCAGCGCGGTGACCTTCTTCCTCGGTTTCAAGGCAATTGCAGGAACCGGAGCTCCGCCGGGCCGAGCCGGGTTACCGAGCACGGTGCTGCCACTGAGCAGGACGACGCCGGGGTAACCGGCCAGTGAGCACGTCGAGCCGGACTTGTTGGTGAAGCTCAGCATGGCGAACTGTTGCTGGCTCACGCCGGAGCCGCGGACCGCGTCGATCTGCAGGGTCGCCGTGCCGCAGGCGCGGACACCGCCGGACGCCGCGGTGCTGGCCGGAGGCGTCGAGCCGCTGGTCGTCGACGACCCCCCGGATTTCGTGGTGGACGTATTCGTGTTGCGCGCCGGTGCTGAGGTGGACTGGCCGGTCCCCGGCGTGCTCACGGTGTCCGACGACGTGCTGCGCGTCGAGTCGCCCTTATGTTTCGACGACGTGCATGCGGTCACCATGACGAGGCACAGCACTGCGACGACCGGGAGGCGAACCCGGCGGCGCATCAGTTGATCCGCAGGTCCGTGCCGAAGGGCAGGCTGGACTGCGAGATCCGGGCGTCGGAACGGATCTGCGCCCACAGCGCGGACCAGGCCGCATTGTTGCTGATGCTTCCGCAGCCGCCGTGTTGGGAGTAGCACGCGGTCCATTCTGTCAGTGGGCCGCCGAAGTTGATGCGTGCTTTGTGCCCCACGACGCCGGTCAGCGAGATGTACTTCCACTGCCGGGCCATCGTGGTGTTGTAGATCTGCGGCAGGTCGATGATCCGGGTGGGGGCGGCGCCACCGGCCAGCCACTGCAGATCAGCTGCCTTCCAGCCGTTGTTGCACCGGCCGTTGACCGCAGTCCAGTTGCACCCGTCGGCCGAACCGTTGAAAACAAACTTGGCCGACGTTGCACCGAGGTAGCCCGTCAGCCAGTCCTTCGTCTGCGCGGCGGTGCCGATGAAGCCTGGTTCCATGTCGTTCGCGCCGGCGATGGTGATGTTCGGGTACTTCTTCGCGTAGGCGACCAACGGATTGATCACCTGCTGCGCCCAGATCTTGCCGGTCAGCGCCCGCACGTCGATGTCGTTGTTCACGCCGATCGCGATCATGGCCGGAGCGTTGTACTTCTGCTTGCTGGCGTATCCGTCGATGTAGCCCTTGAGCGCAGCCACCAACTGGGGATAGGTGATGTAGATGCTCGTGGCGGACAGGCCGATCCGCGTCGACGTCTGGCCACCGATGTCCAGCAGCACCAGGTACCGATGGTTGGACGGGTTGTAGCCGGCGTCGGTTGCGCCCATCTTCTTCGTCGTCGTCGCATCCGAGGACGTGCCGTGGATGTTGCGGATATAGCGACTGGTGGAGATCAGTGCGGGCGTGGTGACCGCACCGATCACCGGCGGGGGGCCGGTAATTGCGTTGGATGCCTTCGACGGAGCCGAGGTGCCGATGGCGTTCGTCGCGCGGACGGTGAACGTGTATCTGCGCTGCGGCACCAACTTCGCGAACGTGGCCGTTCGCGTCGTGGCCGAGACCTTGGCGGTGAGTCCCGAGGGCGTGGAACTCACCGAGTAGGAGGCGACTGCGGCTCCACCGTTACTTGCCGGGGGAGCCCAGGTAACCGTTGCCGTCGTCGCGCCGACCGTGGCCTTCACCGAGCTCGGCGCCGCAGGCACCACGGCTAAGGCGTTCACCTTCCTGCAGTATCGCAGCGTGGTGTCCGAACCACCGCCGACGTTCCCGGCGACGGCGCAGATGGTGTGCTTGCCGTAGGGCACTTTCACGCTGGCGTCGTAGCCGTGCAGCAGCGCATAGCTGCCGTAAACCTTCGCCACGTCGGGCCGGCTCCGATTTGCGGCTGTCGTGGCAACCGTCCTGCCGTCCGAGGTGATCCGGACCTGCAACGGGGTGGTGTTCTTGTCGAAGTCGAACGTCCACCCCTTGACCCGCACCACGTTGCCCACACTGGTGGCGCTGTCCAGGTAGCCCCATGGTGAATCCTTCTGCACGATGGTGCGGCAGGCGAGGGTCTTCGCCTTCGGGCCGGTGCCTACGTTGTATGCGACGAGGCAGACGCGGTGCGTGCCGGACACGATGCGGCTGGCGCCGCTGAACCCGTGGTTCGGGCCGACCGTGGGGTACACCCGGGCGACATCAGGACGGGCGAGCCTGGCAGCGATGGTCCACCGCGTCGTCCCGTCCACCACCAGCGAGATGTTGATCGGTGACTTGGTGTCCGGGTCAGCGGCCCAACCAGTGACCGTAACGCCGTAGGCGTAGGGGGTGATGGCGTTGATGCCTCCGATGGGCACCCCGGCCGGAGCTTTGGCTCCGGCCGGGGCGCTTTCGGCGACCAGTCCGGCAATACCCAACGACAGCGCGAAAGCGGCCACGGCAAGCCGACGGGGGACGACTTGCCGCGGTCGGATTCGGGCGGATTGGATGCGCTGAACCGGTGACGTCATGGGAGGGGCTCGTCTCGTTGCAATGCGGTTGGGGCGAGTCCGCGGCTCCCCCGAGCTCCGCGCACCCTCAACCACTTCGAGGGCAGGCAAAGGGTAACCCGTGGGGCAGGTGTGACCAGAGGGACTAGGTAACTTTTCGGTGACGATTGACTCATCGTTGGGCGTGTCGCTGGCGCCAACGGGCCGTTTCGGGATCGAACCACATTCGTGTCATTCCGATGAGGCGGCGGCCCCCTCGGCCGGGGCGCGAGCGGGGACGGCTAGCGTTTTGGGCGTGCGAATCGTGGTGGTCGGCGGAGGCGTTACCGGACTGACGAGCGCGGCGGTGCTCGCGGAGGCGGGACATGACGTCACCGTGCTCGCTCGCGAATACGGCACAGCCACGACCTCCGGAGTGGCCGCCGCGCTGTGGCATCCGTACCGGGCACTTCCCTACGATCGGGTCACTTCCTGGGCAGCGCGCACGTATCCGGTATTGCGCGAGCTTGCCGAGCGCGAGCCGGCCAGCGGCATTGTGATGCGCGCGGGTGCGGAGTTGCTGCGTGAGCCCGGCCCGGACCCGTGGTGGGCTGACGCGGTGCCGGACCTGCGGCGCGCCGAGTACCTGCTGCCGGGGTACCGGGACAGCTATGGGCTGATCACGCCCGTCACCGAAATGCCCATCTATCTACCGTGGTTGGCCGCCCGTGCGCAGCGTGCCGGGGCGCGGCTGGTCTCGGCCGAACTCACCGACTGGCCGGACGGATTCGACGTGATCGTTAACGCGACCGGGCTGGCCGGTTCCGCGCTGACCGGCGACGACACCGGATTCCCGATCCGCGGCCAGGTCCTCTGGGTCGAGCAGATCGGGCTGACGCACTGGTGGGTCGACCCTGCCGGACCGACGTATCTGGTGCCGCGCAGCAAGGACATCGTGGTCGGCGGCACCGCCCTCATCGGCGACTGGGACGTCGACGTGCGGCCGGATACGGCTGCCGAAATTCTGGCCCGCGCGGCGGAGATGGTGCCCGAAATCGCCCAGGCGACGGTGTTGTCGCACCGCGTCGGGCTGCGTCCCGGCCGGCCCTCGGTCCGGCTGGAGCGAGAGGAGCGGGCCGGCCGCGCTCCCATCGTGCACAACTACGGGCACGGGGGCGCCGGAGTGACTTTGTCCTGGGGTTGTGCGGCAGAAGTGCTGGACCTGGTGGAGCAGATGCGGTAGGCAGGACAGGTCTAGACCATTTCTAGGCCACATCTCGGAGGATGTCGATGTCCAGGATGCTTCCCCCCGCCCGTGCGACCCGCCTGCTCATCGCGGTGCTCGCAGCCCTAGTGGCAACGCTGGGACTCGTGGTCCCAGCCGGTGCCGCGCCTACCTCGCAGTACAAGCAGAGCGACGCGCACCGCATCGCGCAGCTCGTCTCGAAGATGTCGCTGGCCGAGAAAGTCGGTCAGCTGTTCGTCACCTATGCCTACGGTGACACCGCCACCACGACCGACCCGCAGTACACGTCACAGAACCAGGCGCTGTACGGCGTCGACAACGGGGCGCAGTTGGTCAGCCAGTACCACCTCGGCGGAGTCATCTACTTCACCTGGGCCAACGGGCTGACCGATCCGGTGAAGATCGCCCAGATGTCCAACGGCCTGCAGACGGCGGCAACGTCGGCGACAAACGGCGCGCCGCTGTTGATCAGCACCGATCAAGAGGGCGGCAACGTCGTCCGGATCAACAGCCCGGCGGCGGTCTCGCCCGGCAACATGGCCATTGGCGCGACCTTGAATCCGATCACCGCCTTCAACACCTCGCGAGCGACCGGACAGCAGCTCAAGGCCATGGGCATCAATGTCGATGACGCACCCGTCGTCGACACGAACACCAACCCGGCGAATGCGGCGGACGGTCCGCGCGCCTTCGGTGACAAGGCCGCGCTGACCGCGGTGCTCGGCGCCTCCTCGGTCGCCGGCTATCAAAGCGCCGGCGTCGCCGCTACCGCGAAGCACTTCCCGGGTCTGGGCAGCACCAGCGTGAACACCGATAACGGGATCGCCGTCTCCAACCAGACCAGGGCGCAGTTCTTCGCCAACGACATCCCTGCCTTCCGGGCGGCTATCGCGGCCGGCACCGGCGAGATCATGGCCGCGCACATTGTGGCTCCGTCGCTGGACCCGTCGGGTGCACCGGCCAGCTTGTCCAAGCCGATGGTGACCGGAATCCTGCGCGATCAGTTGCACTACAACGGCGTCGTCGTTACTGATTCCCTGGGTGCGGCCGCACTGGAGAACTACCCGGTGCCGCAGCGCAGCGTGCTGGCCGTCGAGGCGGGCGTCGACGAGTTGTTGATGCCCGAAGACCTGGCCGGCTCGATCGCGGCGGTCGAGGCGGCGGTGCAGTCCGGTGCGATCAGCGAAGCGCGGCTGGAGCAGTCAGTGACGCGCATCCTCACCCTGAAGGCACACCTCGGGTTGTTCACCAACGCGCAGGCGGACGTGTCGAAAGTCGCGTCGTCGGTGGGCACCGCGCAGCAGAACGCCACGATGGCCTCCGCCGCGCAGCACGCGATGACCTTGCTGCGCAACACCGACAAGGTGTTGCCGCTGTCGCCCAACTCCGGCAAGTCGGTGCTGGTGACCGGCTGGGGAGCGACAGGAACGCAGACCCTCGCGACCCTGATGGCGTCCCGCGGCGTCACCACCTCGCGGGTCTACACCGGTTCAGCTCCTAGCGCGGCTGCGATCGCGGCTTCCGTCGCTGCGGCCAAGCAGAACGATGTGACGGTCGTGATGACCGACAACGCCTGGAGCGATCCGCGCCAGGCGTCCCTGGTGCAACAGCTGCAGGCCACCGGCAAGCCGATCATCGTCGTGGCCGTCGGCGCGCCGTACGAGTTGGGGTATCTGCCGGGCACGGCAACCTTCCTGGCGTCCTACGGCTACCAGCCGATCTCGTTGCGGGCGATCAGCGACACGATCTTCGGCGCGCAACCGACCGGTCGGTTGCCGGTGACGATCCGTTCCAGCGACGGCAGCACCGTCGTCGCTCCGTTCGGCAGCGGCGGGCACTACTGAAGTTGATGGCGCCGGCTTCGCCAGCGAAGCCGGCGCCATGGGCTCACCGGGGAGGCGGTGATTCGCCGCGGAGGTCGGCAACCAGCTCGGTGACCGCCCACATGATTTGGTCGGTCATCTCGTGCAACAGTTCCGACGTCGGTTCCTTGCCGCGGTAACGCTGCAGATCGACCGGCTCACCGACTGACGCGCTGACCGGCTTTCTCGGGAACGGACGGACCGTCTTGCGCAGCGAGTCGAAGGTGAACTGCGCACCCCATTGCCCGATCGGGATGACCGGTGCGTCCGGAGCCAGCAGCGCCAGACGGGCGATGCCGGTCTTCGCCGGCGCCGGCCACCAGTCCGGATCGTGCGTCATCGTCCCTTCGGGGTAGATGATCACGCACTCGCCGCGGTCGAGAGCTTCCTTCGCCGCATGCAGCGACTGCGACGCATCGGCGGTGCCGCGGCGTACCGGGATCTGCGCCGCCCCGCGCAATACCCGACCGATGAACGGCTTCTCGAACATGCTGGCCTTGATGAGGAAGCGCGGGATCCGTCCCGTCTGCCACACGAACCGCGCGATCAGGATCGTGTCGACGTACGACACGTGGTTCACCGCCAGGATCACGCCACCGGTGGGCGGCACCCGGTTCAGGTTGCGCCAGCTGATCTTGAACAACAGCGAATCGAGGGGGTACAGCACGAGCACACAGAATCGGATCCAGAATCCTGCCTTGGGTTTGTGTAGACGTGCCATGCCGCTGACTATGCCCGAGCCGCTCTATCGCGGCGAGCCGGCCGGCCCGGGGACGGGCCCGGCCAGCGCCTCTCGGCGCCGCGCGATCTCCGGGTCGACGGTGCGGTCGCTGGAGGCGATGACGCCCGCGCCGGTGGACAGCGCCAGCGCGGCGTACAGGGCGATGAACGGTCCCGTCCAACTGTGCGTCGCGCCGAGCAGGGCACCCACCAGCAGCGGCCCGCTGCCGGCCAGGACATATCCGACGCCCTGCACGAACGCGGACACCGCGGCAGTCACCTCGATGTGCCGGGTGTGCAAGCCGATCATCGTCAGCGCCACCGGGAACGCCCCGCTGCCGATGCCGATCAGGATCAGCCAGAGCAAGGCCCCACCGACCGGCGCCACGATCAGCCCGGCGTAGCCCGCGGCGTAGCACAGGCCCAGGGCCAGGATGATCCGTCGCTGGCCGCGGACCGCGAGCGCCGGCACCACCATCGAAATCGGGATGGACAGCGCCGAGTAGTACGCGACGAGCCCACCGGCGCCGCCGTCACTGACGCCGTGGTCCTCGAAGAAGCGGGCGAACCAGCCGAAGGCGATGTACGCCTGGAAGGACTGGAACGCGAAGAAGATCGTCAGCGCCCACGTGGTCCGGCTGCCGAGTAACGCAGCGACCGGAATTGCCCGGACCGGACCGGAGGAGGCATCCCGGCGGCGCACCATCGGCAGCCACGGCAGGACGGCCAGGGCGGTGAACAGGGCCCACGAGCCGATGCCCAGTCGCCAGGAGTCAGCACCGCTGGACAGATCGCTGATCGGGACGGTGAGCCCGGCCGCAGCGGTCGCGCCCACTGCCAGCGCAGTCGTGTAGACGGCAGTCATCGCGCCGAGCCGATCCGGAAAGTAGCTCTTCACGATGGACGGCATCGACACATTGCTGATCGCGCCACCGGTCAGCGCCAGGACGCTGAGCAGCGCGAAGAGCCATACCGATCCGGCCAACGCCCGGGTGGCGAGCCCGGCGGTCGCGGCGACCATCGCGACCACCAGCACCCGGTTCGGCCCGTACTGCCGATTCAGCTTCGGTGCGAACGACCCCACTGCGGCGAAGCACAACACCGGCAGGGTGGTGATGAGTCCGGCGGCGACTCCGGTGGCGCCGAGGCCGTCCTGGAGTTTCTGCAGTACCGAGCCGATGCTGGTGACCGCGGTGCGCATGGAGAACCCGGTGAGCACGATCGCCACCACCAACAGGCCACGGCGCAGCGGCGGCTGCGCTGGGTCCGGTACAGGCACGAGGACTGAGCCTAGGTGTTGCGTTCGGCCGACCCGACCCGGCGTTCCCGCGGCCGCCGCTCAGTCGGAGTCGGGCAGTTGATGGTCGGCGTACCGCTCGCGAAGTTGCCGCTTGGAGAATTTGCCGACGCTGGTCTTCGGGATCTCATCGAGGAAGACGACGTCGTCGGGCATGCCCATCCTGGTCACGCCGGTATCGGCGAGGTAGGCCAGGATGTCCTCCTTGCTCAGCGACGTGTCCGGCTTGGCCACGACGCAGGCCAACGGCCGCTCCATCCACTTCGGGTGCGCAAGGGCGATGACCGCCGCCTCGGCCACATCGGGATGGCCCATGATGCGGTTCTCCAGATCGACCGAGCTGATCCATTCGCCGCCGGACTTGATCAGGTCCTTGGTCCGATCCACCAACCGCATGTAACCCAGCGGGGAGATCGCGCCGACGTCGCCGGTGCGCAGCCAGCCGTCCGCGGAGAACTGGGTATCCGGGCCCTCGTCGTTGTAGTAGGCGGCGGCGACCCACGGCCCCCGGACCTCGACCTGGCCGGTCGCTTCGTCGTCCCAGGGCAGCTTGCTGCCCGCCTCGTCGACGATGCGCATCTCGAGCCCGGGCAATGCCATCCCGGCGGTCGCGCGCACCTGCGCCGTCGTCTCGTCGTCCGAGTCCGCAACCTCCGCCCGAAGACAGGTCATCGATGCAACCGGGGACGTCTCGGTCATGCCCCAGCCCTGAGTGATGGGCAGGCCGATGGCAGTACGCCACCCTTCGGACAGCGACTGCGGCACCGCCGAACCACCGGCCATCACCTTGCGCAACGAAGACGTGTCGTGGTCGGCCAGTTTCGGCAACATGCCCATCCAGATGGTGGGCACGCCGCTGGCCACCGTCACCCGCTCCGCGGCGATGAAGTCCAACAACCCGTCCGGGCTGAGGTCCGGGCCGGGCATTGCCACGTTGGCGCCGGCCAGGAATGCCGCGTGCGGGATGCCCCAGGCGTTCGCGTGGAACATCGGAACCACCGGCAGGATGGTGTCCGAGTCGCCGAGGTTCAACGCCGCCGCGGTCAGCGAGGCGTACGAGTGCAAGAACGTCGAGCGATGCGAATAGACGACGCCCTTCGGGTTGCCGGTGGTTCCCGTGGTGTAACACATCGCCGCTGCCGAGCGCTCGTCCACCGCCATGTCGGCGAAGTCGACCGGTTCGACAGAGGCAAGCACCTCGGAGTAGAGGCGGAGCCGCGGATCGTCCGGGAGCTCGGTGGCCGCACCGTCGTCGAAGACGAGCACATGGCGCACGGTTTCGAGCTCCGGCAGGTAGTTGGCGAGCAGCGGGACCAGCGAGCGGTCCACCAGGATGGCTTCGTCCGCCGCGTGCGTCACGGTGTAGCGCACTTGCTCGGGGAACAGCCGGATGTTGATGGTGTGCATGACCCGCCCGGTGCCGGGGACGGCGAAGTAGGCGAGCATGTGGTTGCCGGTGTTCCAGCCGAAGGTGCCTACCCGGGCGTCCGGCGCGGACAGCCCCAGACTGTCCAGCACGCCGGCCATCCCACGCGCTTGCGCGGCGAACTCCGCGAAGGTGATGCGCTCGGTCTGCCCGTCGGCACGTTTGGTGGCGATCGTGCGGCTGGGAAAGATCTGCTCTCCGCGACGAAAGATCATGTTCGTGTTGAGGGGCAGCTCCTGCATCAGTGCCTTCATGGCCAGATCGAACCGCACCGAACCGCAACGGGCAATCGGCAGCGCTCCGCGGAGGGACCGTCACGACACCCGCTGGGCGTGGAAGGTGTGGGTCTGCACCTGCGAGCCCTGCAGGAATCCGCGAATGGACTGCAGGTACGAGCGGACACTCGGGTCGTCCGACGCATCTACATCGGCCGCTCCCGGCAGGTAGCTGGTGGCGAGGTCGTGGTCGGTGAGGACGTCGCCGCTGTCGCGGTGCAGCAGCACCGTAGTGACGTTGGTGCGGTCCGGGTTCTCCACGCCGTCGCAGTGCGGGACGACGTCGCCCTCGTTCTCCAGTGCCAGTACCGATACCCCGGGCGGAACGTGCAGGCGGCCGATCGGAGCGCCTGCCGTGACGACATGAGTGACGTGGAATTCGTGGCTGTGGCTGAGCTCCTCAGCGGTGTTGACGGCGACCATTCCGCCCTGGCTATGCCCGACCAGCATCACCGGATCGTCCGCGCGCACGCCGGCCCGGCGCAGAGCTTCGATGACGGCCTTCTCGTACGTAGTGCTTGCTCCCACGACGGAGCGAGCACTGGTACCGAGGCTGGTGACATTGCCGGAGCGTGGATCGGGCGTGAAAGTCTTGGTGCCAGGGATGTCGACCAACACGTGCCGGTGACCGGCTGCATCCGTCACGATCTTCACGTCGATGTCGCCGCCGCTGCCCTGGTCGCGTTCGGCCAGTCCGGCCATCACGTCCTGCAGGTTGCGTGGCGGCGACCCTGCGACGGTGCCGGTAGCCGTCAACTTCGGCCGCCCGTCGGGGTAGGCGGCGCACAGGGCCGCCATGCCGTGCTGAAACCAGATGGCCATCAGCGCGTCCAGCAGCTCGGGGTCGGCCGTCGCGGCCTTGTTCATCGCCACCGTCCAGCTTCGGCCATGCAGCGCCGCGTCAGCGCCGGCGAACTCGGCGCCCAGCAACTTGATCGGGCCCAGGATCTCGGGGCCGTAGCGCTCCTTGAGCCGATCCGCACCGAGATACGCCGCGGCGGCGGCGCGTAGCTGCAGGTCGATCGCCGCACACTCCGCAGCGATCCAACTGAGCCCGTGCGCGCCGTCCAGCGCACCGAGCAGAGCCGCCTCGAAGGATGCCGCGCCGCCTGGATCGAAGGGCGCGCTGGCCAGCACGTCGGGATTCGCGAGATAGCCGTGCAGTGCCAGCGCATGGTCTGCGCAGTCAAGCCCGGCGCGAGCGAAGAGCCGCGCGGAGCAGGTCATGTCGTCGTAGTGGGCCTCGATGCCGTTGCTGCCACCATGGACGCTGATCGGCCGCCGGCCGCTCGGCGACGTCATCGTGGGCTCGCCCGCTCGAGGACGCCGGGCGGGAAGCTGCCGACGACGCTGCCCACTCCCAACGCCTTGCGGGCGGCGTCCAAGAGGTGACGCATATGGCGCACGTTGCGGGCATGGTGGCGCAGTACGGCCGCGGCGTGATCGAGGGCTTTCGCGGCTCTGGTGAGTCGCCCGAGCAGGTGCTCGACGCGATCCCGGTACTCCTTGGCGGCCGGTGAATGCCATCGGGTGGCGGCAGTGGCCCGGCCCAGCCGCGTCACGGCGACGCGCAGCTGGTCGGCGTGGCCTTCGAGGTGATGGGCCAGCTGCTCGAGGCGGTCCGGGTCGCCGAGTGACATGCGCCGAGAATGCGCCGGTAGCGATGCCGCTGTGTTCCAGTGGTCGTGCCTGTGCACAGCATGGCTGCTGTGGATGAGTCGCTGCCGCGGTTCGCTTCCGGTCCGTGGTTGAATGCACCAGGCGAATCACATCGATGGGATTCACCGATCGCCGACTGGGACAGCACGCAGATATGCCGAGAGACCCGCAGAGCACGAGAGGCCGACGCTGACATGGACAGCTCGAACGCAGCAGCCCGACGCGACGAGGCTGCCGACGCCGGCGACGTGGTCGACGGACTGACCCGTCGCGATCGGGAGATCCTCGCGTTCGAGCGGCAGTGGTGGAAGTACGCGGGGGCGAAGGAACAGGCGATCCGCGAGCTGTTCGACATGTCGGCAACCCGTTACTACCAGGTGCTCAACGCCCTCATCGACAATGCCGACGCGCTGGCCGCAGACCCGATGCTGGTGAAGCGGCTGCGCCGGTTGCGAGCCACCCGACAGCGTCAACGCTCGGCTCGCCGGCTCGGCATCGACGTCTGATCCGGGCTCGATCCAGGCCGGAGCGCCCATCCGTGCGGCTGTCCGGCCGCCGGTAGCGGCCCGTTACCCTGTCGCCCATGGCTCATGCAGCGCCCACGCCTCCCGGAGGTCAGCGCCGCAACCGCATCATCGGGGCCTTGCTGGTGCTCGTCGGCGTCGCTGTCCTGGTCGTTGCGCTGATCAGCCTCGGTCATCCGCACGGTCGGCGTTCGGCTGATACCACCCGAACGGTGACCCAGCCGCCGCCGACCAGTTCGGCATCCACGACGCCGAAGACGTCTGCGAGTTCCACCAAGTCCACCACGTCGAGCTCGTCGAGTTCATCGCGCTCGTCGAAGCCCAGCGCTCCGGCCCAACCGCGGGCGGCCGTTTACATCCTGAACAACACCAAACGGGAGGGCCTCGCCGCATCCGTCGCCGGACAACTGCGGGCCAAGGGTTGGACGGTGGTGGCGACGGAAAACTACTCGAACGACATCATCTCCAGTGCCGCGTACTACGACCCGAGCAGGGCAGCGAACCGAGCCGCGGCAGAAGAATTGCGTAAGGAGTTCCCGGGCATCAAGCGAGTCGTCGCGCGCTTCGCCCAACTCCCCGACGCGCCGATCGTCCTGGTTCTCAACGACGACTACCCCTGACCTCGCGAACCTCAGCCAGCTCAGGTTCTGGCGAGAGGGTCACGCGTCGTCACTCGGGAGCCTGTCCGCGCCCGCCATCCGGTCAACGCTGTGTGGCAAGATGGTCCGCACAACAGAACACACACCCTTATCAAGAGGGGCTGAGGGACCGGCCCGATGACGCCCCGGCAACCGCCACCATGAGCCTGCCATCGCGCGGCCATGTGGAAGGTGCCAACTCCGGCCCCGGTGATCTCCACCGGGGACAGATGAGGAGAGGCCTTCATCCCCATGAGCACAGTCCTGGACCGCCCGACGGCGGCGTCGTCCCCTGCTTCCGCATTGGTCTGCCGCAACTGCGGCGCGTCGTTCCCGCTCGGTGCCCAGCACGCCTGTCTGGAGTGCTGGGGTCCGTTGGAGATCGGCTACGACCAGACGGCTCTCGCCGAGGTCACCCGCGAGCAGATCGAAACCGGCCCGCACACCATCTGGCGCTACTCCGGACTGCTGCCGGTCGGGCAGGACCCAGCCACCCGAGTGGATTCCAGCACCGGCATGACCCCGTTGATCCGCGCCGATCGACTGGCCGAGGAGCTCGGCTTCACTGCCCCCGTCTGGGTGAAGGACGATTCGGCCAACCCGACCCACTCGTTCAAGGACCGGGTCGTCTCGGTGGCCATCACTGCCGCCAGAGAGCTGGGGTTCGACCGGATCGCCTGCGCCTCGACAGGCAACCTCGGCAACTCCGTGGCCGCGCACGCGGCACGGATCGGGATGCGCTCCATCGTGTTCATCCCGTCGGACCTCGAGCCGGCCAAGGTCGTGCAGTCCGCCATCTACGGAGGCACGTTGGTCGGCGTCGACGGCTCGTACGACGACGTGAACCGGTTGTGCAGCGAACTCGCCGAGACCGACGAGTTCGAGTCCACCGGCTTCGTCAACGTGAACGTGCGCCCT
The DNA here is from genome assembly GCA_963703085.1 of uncultured Actinomycetota bacterium. Lineage (GTDB taxonomy): Bacteria > Actinomycetota > Actinomycetes > Mycobacteriales > Jatrophihabitantaceae > DATAEG01. Next base: position 2,369,072 of record OY969789.1, read on the forward strand.
TACTACGCCGAAGGGTCGAAAACTCTCGGCTTCGAAGTGGCGGAGCAGTTGGGTTGGCGGCTGCCCGCGCAGTACGTGGCGCCGATGGCGTCCGGTTCCATGCTGACCAAGATCAACAAAGCGTTCAAGGAGCTGGTCGCGGCCGGGCTGGTCGAGCAGTCGCCGTGGGCGGTCTTTGGCGCGCAGTCGCAGGGTTGCTCGCCGATCGCCACTGCCTTCGACTCCGGCGCGGACGTCGTCGTCCCGGTGAAGCCGACCGGGATTGCGAAGTCGCTCAACATCGGCAACCCGGCCGACGGGCCCTACGCGCTGGACGCGGTGCGAGGCAGCGGCGGGGTGATGGCAGCGGTTACCGACGAGGAGATTCGCGAAGGCATCCGGTTGCTCGCCCGCACGACCGGGGTGTTCGGCGAGACCGCGGGCGGCGTGACCGTCGCGGTGTTGAAGAAGCTGGCCGAGGACGGGCGGCTGGACACGTCGCAGGAGACGGTCGTGTTCAATACCGGCGACGGCCTCAAGACCCTGGATGCCGTGGCCGAGAACGCGCGGCCCTCCGCCGTCATCCCCCCGACACTGAAGGGCATGCGCGACGCCGGGCTGCTCTGAGCGCTCGCCCTGGCGCGCGATCTTGTGAGAATTCGACGGCTCCGTGCGTGGAATCGTCACAAGATCCCTGGGTGATGCCGCGTCCACAGCCGCGCGTTGTGCACAGCGGCAGGCGGTTCTTGGGTGGCCGGCTCGGATTCGGTGAGTCTCTTGGCCGTGGTCACCACTTCGGCCTTCGGCAGCTTTCGAGCCTCTGGCACGGACGACCGACGCGTATCCGACTGGGCCACTCTTCGTGCCCTTGGCTTCACGCGGCACGAGGTGGCCGCACAACTGGCGGCGTGCCGATGGCAGCGCCACGGCAGTGCAATCGTTCTTCACAACGGCCCGTTGACCCGGGCCGAAGTGATTGCAGCGGCTTTGATCAATGCTGGACCGCGGTCGGTGCTCACGTCGTTCACCGCCGCAGAGGTGCTCGGTCTGAAGGGCTGGGATCGCCCGGCCGTGCACGTCCTCGTTCCTTCGCGCAGTCACGTCCGATCGATTCTCGGAGTGCCGATCCGGACGCATTACGTCGGGGATTGGTCGTCCGTGCGAGTCGGCCGCGATTCGTCGGTGCAAGTGCTGCCGCAGGCCGTTGTGCGGGCTGCCAGTTCGTTCGCAGGTCCGCGGCCGGGTTGCGGCTTGCTGGCCGCAACCATCCAGCAGCGGTTGACGACCGTGGCCAGTCTTCGCTGGGCGCTCGAGGTCGCCGTCCGGACCCGTCACCGCGCTGCCTTCGTGGCTGCGGTCGAGGACATAGGGCAGGGTGCCCAGGCCCTCTCGGAGATCGACTTTCGCCGATTGTGTCGCCGGTTCGGCCTTCCTGCACCGGATCAGCAAACTGTCCGCGTCGAGCCGTCCGGACGCCGCCGGTACCTCGATGCCACCTGGCGCCGAGCCGATGGACGACTCGTTGTCGTCGAGGTCGACGGTGCGCATCACCTGCATGCCGGGCAATGGGAAGCCGACCAGCACCGACAGAACGAGATCGCTGTGGGCGGCGCGATTGTGCTGCGGTTCAGCAGCGTGGTGGTGCGTCAGGACCCATCGCACGTCGCGGACCAGATACGCCGCGCCATCTATTCAGTGATCTTGTGACGATCTGACGGCGTGGCCCGTCGCATCGTCACAAGATTGCGGGGTAGCCAACTCACGGGTGCTACTGTAACGTTCTACTCGAACGATTTAGTAGAACGATGCAGGAGGATGAAATGGCCGCTCGGGCCACGCTGAAGACAGTCGCCGCCGCTGCCGGTGTCTCGGTATCGACGGTGTCCAACGCCTACAACAAACCCGAGCAGCTCTCCGCGGAATTGCGCGAGCGGATCCTGCGGATCTCCCGCGAGCAGGGCTACGCCGGACCGAACGGCGCCGCCCGGTCGCTGCGCGGTAAGCGCGCCGGTGCGATCGGGCTGCTGTTCACCGAACAGCTCTCGTACGCCTTTTCCGATCCGTACTCCGTGGGCATGCTCGCCGGGCTGAGCGAGATCGCCGAGAAGACCCGGACCGGCTTGTTGCTCATCCCGCTGGCCGAGCGGGCTTCGGCAGCCACCGACCCGGACGCCGTCATGCAGGGCGTCGAGACGATCCGCCAGGCGGTCGTCGACGGCATCGTCGCGTACTGCGTGGAGGAGGACCACCCGGCACTCGAGGCCATCGGCCAGCGCGGGCTGCCGATGGTGTGCGGGTGGGACACCGACGACGGGCCGTGCGTATACATCGACGAGGTCGCCGCTGGCCGGATGGTCGGAGAGCACCTGGCCCGGCTCGGGCATCGCCGGGTTGCCGTCATCGTCGATTCGAAGGGCACCCCGGACGGCGCTGCGCGCGAGGTCGATAGCGACGACCAGTGGCATACCGCGAAGCTCCGCCTGGACGGATTCCGTGCCGGCCTGGGCGAGGACGCCCTCATCAGTGTCGTCGCCGGCGGGCACAACTCAATCGAGTCCGGCGTACGGGCGGCGGAGTTCGCGCTGGACCGCAAGGACCGCCCGACGGCCATCCTGACCGTCGGTGATGTGCTCGCCTACGGCGCGCTACAGGCGGTCCGGCAACGCGGGCTGACGCCCGGCCGGGACATCTCGATCACCGGCTTCGACGACTTGCCGACCGCGGATTCGGTCGGCCTGACCACCGTGCGGCAACCGATCGCCGAGAAGGGCCGGCTACTCGGCCGGATGCTGCTGGACCCCGACTTCACCGACGAGCGGGTGGTACTGCCCACCGAACTCGTCGTCCGATCCACCACTGGCCCGGTGCGCGGCTGAGCCGCCGGGGAAACGGAAGGAAGATCATGAATATCATCGCTGCCCCTATCGCGATGCGAGCGGTGCGGGACGAGGCGCTCTCGGCGCGACCGGAGGCACCCACGGCGGCCGACGTCGGTCGCGAGGTGCGCGTGCCGCGGCTGCGCGGTTCGATCGCCGCCTTCTTGCGCTCCACGTCGCAACGGCAGGCCCGACTGGCCAACCGGCTCGATCCCGGTTGCTCGTCCTCGCTGCGCGCGACCGTCGCCCGCTGACCCACGCCGCCGCGTATTGATGCAACCGGCCATTCAGGCTGGGGCCAGGTCCGGCTGCGGCTGGGCGTGTGGAAGCTGGCGCACCGAGCGGGACAGCACCGGTGCCACTGCGGCCACCGCATAGATGACCCCGGCGGCGGTGCACACCCGGCCGGCACCCACCGCATGTGACAGCGGACCGACTGCCAACTGTCCGATCGGGATCGCGAGGTAGGACAGCAGGTCGTCGTAGGAGGACACCCGCGACAGCACATTGGGTGGGACGTGTTCCTGCAAAGATGTGTCGTAGCCGATGTTCGCCATCGACGAGCCGACCCCGGCGACAAGCGATGCGAGGATCAGCCAGGGTGCGTCGGCGCCTAGGCCCAATGCCAGCAGCGGAATCGCACCGAGCGCGCTGGCCAGCTGGCCGAGTCGCAGCAGGTGGTGCACCACCACCCGGTACATCACCACACTCATCACCAGTAGGCCGATACCACGGCTGCTCAGCACGAAGCCCCAGGTCGCCTCGCCGCTGCGTTCCTTGGTCAGCGCCGGGCCGAGGATCTGCCACGTCCCGGTGTTGACGAGGTTGATCACGAAGAACGCCGACGTGGCCATCCAGACCCACCGGATCCGTCGGTACTCCGACCACCCCTCGCGGATGTCGGACAGCAGAGTCGAACGGCGCGCGCGGACCTGAGTGGTGAGGGTCAACTGAGCGATACACCCAGCGGCGATCAGGAAGGTGGCCGCGTCGACCGCGATGGCCGCTCCGCTACCGGCGGTCGCGACCAGGACGCCGGCCGCGCTCGGACCGATGATCTTCGTTGCGTTGCGGGTCGAGCCGAGCAGCGAGTTGGCCCGTTGCAGCTGATCTGCGCCGACGAGTTCGGGGACGACGCCGCGCAGGGCAGGCATCGTGAAGGCGTCCAGCGCGCCGTTGGCGAAAGACAGTGCGGCCACCGCGACGAGGCTGTAGTGGTGGGTCAGGAGCAAGGCGGCAACCGCACCCTGGGTGAGGCCGGAACCGAGGTTGGACACGACGAGCACCGTGCGGCGGGAGAACCGGTCCGCCGCAGCGCCGCCGATCAACAGGAACACCAGCAGCGGCACCATGTGTGCGGCCACCACGACGCCCAGATCGTTGGTGCTGCCGGAGGCGTCGAGCACCGCGAAGGCGAGTGCGATGGGTGCCATCGAGGTGCCGAGCAACGACACCAGCCGACCGGCGAGAAAGAGCCGGAAGCCACGATCGCGCAGCGGGGAGCTCACCGGACGAGGATCGGCACGGGGAAGCCCGGCCGGTAATGTTTCGGCAGGAGGCGAAACATGGTCCTGCTAAGGGTGTCTCCGCTCGCCCTTTCCCGCTCGCGTTTCGCGCTGTCCCCACTGGCGGAGACCCTCGGCGCGCTGATGGTGCTCCGGGCGCGGGCCACCGATCCATGGCTGACTGATTGGCACGACCGGCACCACCCGGCGTTCACCGCGACGCTGGACGCCGACCCGTTCGCGCGGGGGCTGGTCGAACTGATCTCGTCGACGAAGTGGTTGCCCGGCTTTCTCACGGTTCCGCCGCAAGGAGGCATGCGGACCCGGCTGAACGACGAGCTGCCCGCCGTCAAGAGCTGGTCGGACGCCGACTTCCGGGCCGAGGTGGAGGAGTCCCGGCGGCAGAGTTGGCAGCAGCACAGCCTGTCCTGGTTGATCGGCACCAATTGGAGTGAGCGCACCGCGGACCTGCTCACCACGACCTGGGCGGCACACGTGGCGCCGGACTGGCCACGTCGCAGCGCGCTGCTCGAGCGCGATGTCATGTACCGGGCCGGACTGTTGGCCGCCTACGGCTGGTCCCGAGCGCTGGACCGGATGAGCCGGCACAGCGCCTGGGTCGGCGCCGACGGCATCCGGTTCACCAGCCGGCCCGGTGCCGACCGGACCATCGGCCCGGAGGGCATGCTGTTCGTCCCGGTCAGCCTGATCCGCGGGACGTGGCTGTGCGAGAACGATGGCGCCGACTACGCGCTGGTCTATCCCGCGCGCGGATCGGCCGCCACCGAACCGGTACCGCCGCTCGGCGCGTTGGGCCGGTTGATCGGGCCGGGCCGGGCGAGGATCCTGCGCGAGCTCGAGCGCCCGGCCACCAGCACCGAGCTCGCTGCTGGGCTGGGTCTGTCGCTCGGGACGGTCGGCGGCCACCTGGCGGTGCTGCGCGACGCGGGACTTGTCGCGGGTGCCCGGGTGGGCCGGCGCGTCGTCTACCGGCGCACGGATACGGGCGATCTGCTCGTCAGCGGTCCCGCCGACCGTAGGTCCAGGCGGGTGCGTTCGGCTGAGGTTGCGAAGCCGGCGCCTTAGGAACAGCACCTTGCACTCGTATCGGGTGAGTGCCAGACTTCAATTGGCACTCAGGTACTCTGAGTGCTAACCGGGTCGGCCTCGATGAGGGGCACCTGCTCCGTCCGTCGCGGGCATCTGGCCGATCACGCCCGGCCCACTTGAATACGTGTCCATCTAGTAGTGAGGACTACACCGCATGGCCAAGATGATCGCGTTCGACGAAGAGGCCCGTCGCGGCCTCGAGCGCGGCATGAACCAGCTCGCCGATGCAGTACGGGTGACGCTGGGCCCGAAGGGCCGCAATGTCGTGCTCGAAAAGAAGTGGGGCGCCCCCACGATCACCAACGACGGTGTCAGCATCGCCAAGGAGATCGAGCTCGAGGACCCCTGGGAGAAGATCGGCGCAGAGCTGGTCAAGGAAGTTGCCAAGAAGACCGACGACGTAGCCGGTGACGGCACCACCACCGCAACGGTGCTGGCGCAGGCGCTGGTGCGCGAGGGTCTGCGCAACGTGGCAGCCGGGGCCAACCCGCTGTCGCTGAAGCGCGGCATCGAGGCCGCCGTCGCGGCCGTCTCCGAGGAGCTGGGCAACCAGTCCAAGGAGGTCGAGACCAAGGAGCAGATCGCGTCCACGGCTTCGGTCTCCGCGGCTGACACCTCCGTCGGCGAGCTCATCGCCGAGGCGATGGACAAGGTCGGCAAGGAAGGCGTCATCACCGTCGAGGAGAGCAACACCTTCGGTCTCGAGCTCGAGCTCACCGAGGGCATGCGCTTCGACAAGGGTCACCTGAGCGCCTACTTCGTGACCGACTCCGAGCGTATGGAGACCGTCCTCGACGACCCGTACATCCTGATCGTCGAGAACAAGATCTCGAACGTGAAGGACCTGCTCCCGCTGTTGGAGAAGGTCATGCAGGCCGGCAAGCCGCTGGCCATCATTGCCGAGGACGTCGAGGGCGAGGCGCTTGCGACCCTGGTCGTCAACAAGATCCGGGGCACCTTCAAGTCCGTTGCCGTCAAGGCGCCGGGCTTCGGCGACCGCCGCAAGGCGATGCTGCAGGATCTCGCGATCCTCACCGGTGGCCAGGTCATCAGCGAGACCGTCGGTCTCAAGCTGGAGAACGCCACGATCGACCTGCTGGGCAAGGCGCGCAAGTTCACCACCACCAAGGACGAGACCACTGTCGTCGAAGGTGGCGGCGACGCCGACCAAATCCAGGGCCGGGTCAACCAGATTCGCGCCGAGATCGAGAACAGCGACTCCGACTACGACCGGGAGAAGCTGCAGGAGCGGTTGGCCAAGTTGGCCGGCGGCGTTGCAGTCATCAAGGTCGGCGCGGCCACCGAGGTCGAGCTGAAGGAGCGCAAGCACCGCATCGAGGACGCCGTTCGCAACGCGAAGGCGGCCGTCGAAGAGGGCATCGTTGCCGGCGGTGGCGTCGCGCTGCTGCAGGCCTCGGTGAACGCCTTCGAGAAGCTGGACCTCGAGGGTGACGAAGCCACTGGCGCGAACATCGTCAAGGTGGCGCTGGAGGCTCCGCTCAAGCAGATCGCGGTCAACGCCGGTCTCGAGGGTGGCGTTGTGGTGGAGAAGGTGCGCAACCTCCCCGTCGGACACGGCCTGAACGCCGCGACCGGCGAGTACGAGGACATGCTCGCTGCTGGTGTGCCGGACCCGACCAAGGTCGTCCGCTCGGCGCTGCAGAATGCCGCCTCGATCGCCGCGCTGTTCCTCACCACCGAGGCAGTTGTCGCCGACAAGCCGGAGAAGTCGCCGGCACCGGCCGGCGGCGGCATGCCCGGCGGCGGTGACATGGACTTCTGATCAGCGCCTGCTGATCGGTCGTTCTTCCGCTTCACTCGAGGGCGGTCCCGGGATACCGGGGCCGCCCTCGATGCATGTCCAGACACCCCGCACCCGTTGCGTGCCCCAGAGCGCAGCGGTCCGTTCCCTGCGGTGATGTATAACGTTGGAGAGACAGGTCGGCTGGAGCGGATGGGGTGGTCGTGGACGCAACATTGAAGGACGTGGCGCGGGCCGCCGGAGTCTCGGTCAAGACCGTGTCGAACGTCGTCAACGGGTACGAGCACGTGTCGGCGAAGACCCGCGTCCTGGTCGAGAAGGCGATCGCGGATCTTGACTATCGACCGAACATCGCCGCGCGAAATCTGCGTCGCGGCAGCACCGGGCTCGTCGCCGTCGCAGTGCCGACCCTGAAGAACCCGTACTTCGCGGAATTGGCTCAGGTGCTCGTGGAGACCGCGAACGCGCACGACCTGACCGTGCTGGTCGACTGCACCGGAGGTGAGCCCGAGCGCGAGCGGCGAGTTTCCGACGGGTTCAGCACCCATCTGGTCGATGGCCTGATCCTGTGTCCGCATGCATTGACCCCGGCGGACCTCAAGTCGCGGCGCTCACGGACGCCGCTCGTGCTGTTGAGCGAGCGCAAGCTGACAGCTGCGGACTCCGTCGCGGTGGACAGCCGCGCAGCCGCGCGGGCAGCGACCGAACACCTGCTGGCCACCGGACGGCGCCGGATCGCAGTGATCGGCTTTCCGGCCCGGCCCGGAGGGCCGATGCACGCGCGGCGCCGGCTGGAGGGATACCGCGCCGCCCTCGAATCGGCCGGCATCGCGGTCGACGAGCGGCTGATCGGCATCTTCGAGTCCGGCCAGGAGATGATCGGCGGCGCCCCGGCCGTCGGGAAACTGTGCGCCCGGATGCCGAAGTTCGACGCGATCTTCTGCTACAACGACCAGCTTGCGCTCGCTGCTATCCGCTACCTGCTCAGCGTGGGCAAACGCGTGCCGGAGGACGTGGCCGTGATCGGTATCGACGACATCGCCGCGGGGCGGCTGAGCACGCCGACGCTCTCCACGATCCAGCCGGACACGAAGGCGATCGCCGACCATGCCCTGACGCTGTTGCAGGCCCGGGTGGGCGGCGACGAGTCGGCCGCGCAGCAGATCGTGGTGGACCACGCCTTGGTGGTGCGGGAGAGCACCGTCGCGGCCTCCGGGTGAGCATCTTTACGACGTAGTAAACAACGTTGTATAAAGGACCGGTGAATCCCGCTGCCGCCGGTCGAGGAGCGGCGTGACCCGCGCCGCCGCCGTGCTCGGCAAGTCCGGGCGCAGGGCGAGCTCTGGACGGGACGGTGCCAACCGGCCGGATCCCAGCCGTGCGCAGCAGCGGCGCCGGCAGCGCCGTTTCGAGTTCTATATCTGGCTGTTCCTGCTGCCCACCGTCGTGCTCTACGGCGTCTACACGCTGTATCCGATCGTGGCGAGCTACTGGTATTCGTTGCTGGACTGGAACGGCTTCGACTCACACGCTGCGTTCATCGGGCTGAAGAACTACCACGAGGTACTGCACGATCCGCTGTTCTGGAACTCGTTCCGGCTGACCGTGTTGTTCACGGTGGTGACCGTGCCGGTACGGGTGGGGCTGGCCCTGGTCGTGGCTGTCTTGTTGAACCATCGCTTCATGCCGTTCAAGCGGCTGTTCCGTACGGCATTCTTCCTGCCCGTGGTGACCACCACCGCGATCGTCGGCATCGTCATGCAGTTCATCTTCGATCCGTCCAGCGGTCCGGCGAACCTGGTGCTGGAGAAGCTCGGCATCATCCATAAGGGCGTCGACTTCCTCGGTTCGTCGGGCAGCGCCATCTGGACGGTGATGGCCGTCTACGTCTGGAAATGGTTCGGCGTCACGCTCATCTACTGGTTGGCCGCGCTGCAGACCGTGCCGGTCGAACTCGTCGAAGCGGCAAAGGTCGACGGTGCCTCCGGCACCCGGGTCTTCCGGCACATCACATTGCCGCTGCTCAAGCCGTTCCTGGTGATCATCACGTTGCTGACGCTGGTCGACACCTTGCAGGTGTTCGACCTCCTGCTCGGGATGACGGCCGGCGGCCCGTACTACCACACCGAGGTGATGGAGATTTACATCTATCGGTGGGGCTTCGAATCCAGCCCGCCGCGGCTCGGGTTCGCCTCCGCCGCGGCCGTGCTGTTCGGGCTCTTCGCCGCCTTCATCGCAGTCTTCCAGCTGATCGGCGTGCGGATGGCGCGCCGATCCCGGGAGCAGACGACATGACCGCGACGCTGGAGCAGCGGACCGCCACGATCCGGCACAGCCGGATCCGCCGCGCGTTTCGCAGGGAGCAGCTGCCGTTCACGCTCGCCGCGGTGGTGATCGCGGTCATCGGGCTGATCTTCGTCTACCCGTTCATCTGGACGCTGTCCGCGTCGCTGAAGGGGCAGCTCGAGGTCTTCAGCACCGGGCTCAATCCGATCCCGCACAAGCTGCAGTGGGGCAACTACGAACGCGCCTGGACCGACGCGAAGTTCGGCACCTACCTGCTCAACACCGTCATCGTGACAGTACTGGTGGTGGTACTGGTAGTGGTGCGCACGGCGATGGCCGGCTACGTCATCGCCCGGTACAACTTCCTGGGCAAGAAGGTTTTGGTCGGCGTCTTGGTGTTCACCTTGTTCGTACCGACCGGCTACACGATCATCCCCGTGGTCGCTGTCTCCAATCAGCTGCATCTGCTGAACTCGCTCGCCGGCATGACGCTCGCGCTGAGCGGTGGTGCGCACGTCGCAGAGATCTTGCTGTACGCCGGCTACTTCCACGGCATTCCCAAGGAGATCGAAGAGGCAGCGGTCGTGGATGGTGCTGGGTTCTTCACCGTGTTCTTCCGCATCATGTTGCCGCTGGCGGTGCCGATCACCGCGACCGTCACGTTGTTGACCTTTCTCAGCACCTGGAACTCGTTCTTCCTGCCGTTGGTCTTTACCTTCAGCCGTCCGGACCTGCGCACGTTGAGCGTCGGGATGCTCGCTTTCCAGGGCGAGAACAGCGTCGACTGGTCCGGGATGGCGGCCGGTGCCGTCATTTCGCTGCTGCCGGTGGTGTTGCTGTTCGTCTTCCTGCAGAGGTTCTTCGTCGAAGGGTTGTCCGGAGCCGTGAAGTCATGACTGAATGTGCCGCGCGCCGCAGTCCATCCGCCAGCCAACGGCGGGCCAACACCGGGACGGCGGTGCGGTCATGACGAATGTCCTGCTGATGTGTACCGATCAGCAGCGGTTCAACGCGTTGCGGGCCAGCGGCAACGACGAGATCGAGACGCCCAACCTCGATCGGTTGGTGGCGCAGGGCGCGCTGTTCGACAACTGTTACGTGCAGAGTCCGGTGTGCGGCCCGTCGCGAGGCAGTCTCATGACCGGCCAGTACGTGCACGCCCACGGGCTGTGGGCCAACGGCGTCGGGTTGGATCGCTCGCAACCGCTGATGTCGAAGGTTCTCGCCGACTCCGGCTACGACTGCGGACTCGTCGGCAAGTTCCATGTCGGTGGTGCGTGCATCGAGGGGCGGTTGGAGCCGCGCCTGGACGACGGCTTCCGGGTGTTCCGATGGGCGCACGATCCGTATCCGGGCTCCTCGGAGAACGCGTATCAGCGCTGGCTGCGCGACGTCCACCCCGACCTGTACCGGCAGGCCCGCGAACCCGATTCCGGCGTCACGTTCGACACGATGCCGACCGAAGCGCATTACAGCCGATGGATCGGCGACGAGACGATCTCCTACCTCCGTGCGGATCGGGACGAGAGCAAGCCGTTCTTCTTCATCGCCAACTTCTTCGATCCACATCACGGCTTCGGTGCGCCCAAGGAGTACGTAGACCGTTACCGCGACAAGGTGTTGAGCACGCCGCTCACCCGCGACCAGGAATTGGCCGGCAAACCGGAGATGCTTACCGAGGCGTCACACGAGTCCTACGCGGGGCACGCCCCGGGCTTTACCGACTACACCGCCGAGGAGATCCAGGAGATCCGGGCCGCCTATTACGCGATGGTGACCTTGGTCGACGACGAGGTCGGTCGGATCCTCGACGCGCTCGACGAGACCGGGTTGACCGACGACACGCTCGTGGTGTTCACCAGCGATCACGGCGAAATGCTCGGCGACCATCAGCTCCTGCTCAAGGGGCCGATGATGTACGAGTGCGCGGTCCGGGTGCCGCTGATCATGCGCTGGCCGGGGCACATCCAGGCCGGTATCCGGCGCACCGAGCTGGTCGAGTGGATCGACCTGACCTCGACCATCCTCGATGCGGCCGGGGCGCCCGATCTGCCGGGTGCGCAGGGATCGAGCCTGCTGTCGCTGGCGGCTGATCCGGCGGCGCCGCCGGTGCGCGACTGGGCGCTGTGCGAGTACCGCAACAGCGGCCACCCGTACGACGTGCCGGTGCACACAACCATGCTTCGGCACGACAAGTACAAGCTGATCGTCTGGCACGGCGCTCCGGCCACCGACCGGGTTCGCGACGGCGAGCTTTACGACCTGGAAGTCGATCCGGATGAACTCGACAACCTGTGGTCGGACCCGCAGCACCGGCAGCTGCGCGCGGAGTTGAGCGAGTTGCTGGTAGACGTGCTGGTGTCCACGGAGGATCGCAGCAAGATCCGGGACGGGTACTGGTGATCAGCGCGGACGGCAGCTATCCCCGGCCGCAACTGCGCCGCGAGGAGTGGACCGATCTCACTGGCGAGTGGGAGTTCCGCTACGACGACGCCGACGAAGGCCTGGCCGCACATTGGCAGCAAGACCCGGCGGGGTTCGACCTGCGGATCACGGTGCCGTACCCGCCGGAGTCCCCGATGTCCGGCATCGGCGACCCAGGCTTCCACCCCGTGCTGTGGTACCGCCGCGAGATCACCGTCCGCCCGCTCGCCGGGCAGCGATTGTTGCTGCACCTCGGAGCCGTCGACTACGAGGCGATGGTCTGGGTGGACGGCGTTCTGGTGGCGCAGCACCGCGGCGGGCATACGCCGTTCACCGCGGACATCACCGATGCGCTCGGCCACGGCCCGCTGCACTCGGTGACGGTGCGGGCAGTAGACCGGCCCATCGATGCCACCCAACCGCGCGGCAAGCAGGACTGGCAGCCGGACCCGCATGGGATCTGGTACCAGCGCACCAGCGGTATCTGGCAGCCGGTCTGGATGGAGCTGGCGCCCGACACCCACCTGCATGCGCTGACCTGGACCCCCGATCTGCCCCGCGCCTCGGTTCGGCTGGACGCCGAACTGTCTGCCCTGGCGCCGGAGGGGACCCGGCTGCGCGTTGTGCTCAGCCGTGGTGCGGACGTCCTCGCCGAACAAGAAGTGCGAGCCGCCGACCACCGGGTCTCGATGGACATCGCCATCCCGGCGTTGCGGCACGGCCAGGCGCTCAACGGGCTGCTCTGGTCGCCGGAGTCACCGAACCTGCTCGACGCGCACATCACGGTCGGAGCGGACGAGGCGAGCCCGGATCAGGTGCGCAGTTACCTCGGCCTGCGCAGCGTGGGATTCCGTGACGGACAGTTCCTGCTCAACGGCAAGCCGTACTACCTGCGATTGGCGCTGGAGCAGGGCTACTGGCCGGACAGTCATCTCGCCACGCCGGACGCGGCAGCCCTGCGCCGGGAAGTGGAACTGGCCCGCGAGCTCGGCTTCAACGGCGTGCGCATCCACCAAAAGGTCGAGGATCCACGTTTCCTGGAATGGTGCGACCGGCTCGGCCTGCTGGTCTGGGACGAGCTGCCCAGCGCGTACGAGTTCGGCACCCAGACGATCGAGCGGCTCACCGCCGAGTGGCTCGAAGTGATCCGCCGCGACGCCTCGCATCCCTGTGTGGTGGCCTGGGTCCCGCTCAACGAGAGCTGGGGCGTGCCGGACATCGCCACCGACCCGCGCCAGCGTGCTCTGGCCAGCGGGCTGTACCACCTCACCAAGGCGATGGACGGCACCCGTCCGGTGGTCTCCAACGACGGCTGGGAGCACACCGTCTCCGATCTGTGGACGGTGCATGACTATGACCCGGACGCAGCCAGTCTCGCGCACCGCTTTGCCGACCGCGACCAGCTGTACCGGGTGCTGCGGGGACCCGGGCCGGGCCGTAAGAAGGTGCTGTTGGAGGACGGCGACGAGCGCGGCCAGCCGGTTCTCGTCACCGAGTTCGGCGGGCTGTCCTTCGCGCCGCGGGCCGGGGAGAAATGGACCGGGTACGGCGTCGTCGCCTCGACCGACGAGCTGCGCGCGCAGCTGGACGCACTGGTTCAAGCGCTGCTGGACGCCGAGGACGTGGCCGGCTTCTGTTACACGCAGCTGACCGACACCATGCAGGAACGCAACGGCCTGCTCACCGAGGATCGCGAACCGAAGCTACCGCCCGAGGTCGTCCGGGAGATTCTGACCAGGCCGAGCCGGTCGATTCCGGCGGAGACCGTCGACGCGCACCGGCGCGCGGCACAGCATCCTCAGCGGTAGACCCGGAAGTACTCGAACCGCGCGGTAGCTCCTGGGTCACCGGATGTGACCAACCCGATCCGCGGTTCGCTGTCCGCCGGAAGAGTCCAGGCCGCGCCCCATACCCACGTGCGGCCATCCCGGCTGGTCGCGGCGGTGGCCACGTACTCGCCGGTGGCGTTGCGGCGCACCGCCATCCGCAGCCACATGGTCACGGCGGTGGGGCCGACCTGATTGCTGCCGTTGCCGAGGACGCCGTTGGGCTCCGGCCCCTCGCTGACGAACTCGCTGCGATCCGGGTCGGCAGCGGCGGGATAGTCGTGCACGAGGCTCAGGTACAGATCGTCGGAGCCGTAGAGGATGAGCCCGGCCTGCTGCCCGGAGCCGGGGGTGCCGCCGTCGATGCTGACCTCGGTCTGTACGACATAGCTGCCCTCGGTAGGCGCCGGGCGGGTGAGCACTGACGCCGTGTTCGTGGCCTTGCTCAGGGAGCCGGCGGCTGTCGGCCAGGTGAACTCTCCACCGGCCTGCGAACCGCTCGGCGCGCGTACCCAGGTCCACGGCTCGGTGCTCCCGGCGCTGCCCGGTGCGGCGGCCCCGTCGAAGTCGTCGCTGTAGCGCGGATCCACCCGGCCCACCCGCGGCGTCGGGGCCAGCTGAGCGGCGTCGTGATGCAACGCATTCGCCCCGACCTCGGCGACCTCCGCCGTCGTCCCGGCGGTGGTGACGCGGACCGAGCGCGGACTGCGATCAAGCCTGGAGCTCAGGGTCTGGGTGACGAGCGGGTCGGCCAACCCACCCGGCTCGCTGACCTGGACGAGCACCTGCCGCCCACAGATCTCGACGGTGATGGTGTGCCACGTGGACAGATCCACCGAGGCAGGTAGGGCGGTGCTCACCGGAGGCCCTGAGCCGGTGTCGGTGACCACCGCATGGCGGCCTGCGTCGAGCCACACGCTCACCGAACGGTGGGAGCGGTCGCCGACCGTCAGTGCTGCTCGGCCGGACGCACCGCCGCCGGTCAGTCGCAGCGTCGCCTCGGCGTGCACGTCGCCGGTCACCGGATGCCGGCCGCCCGCTGGCGTGATCGTCCACGTCGTCACCGGTGCGGTCTGGCTGGAGTCGGACGGCCCCGCTCCGGCATTGACCACAGGCCAGCCGTTGATCCAGTCGAGCCGGTCGAGCATCAGGGGACGGCGCGGCGCGGTCAATGGCGCGGCCAGAGTCGGGTTGCCGCGGTCGATGCCGTGATAAGCCAGGTAGGTCTGGCCGCTCAGGTCGGTGACGAACCCGTTGTGCCCAGGCCCGACCCACTGGTTGCCGTTGGCGGCGAGCACGATGCTGCCCTTGGTGCTCGTAGCCGTGAGCGGCTGGCGGGCCGCGTCGAGAAAGGGGCCGAGGGGATTGGTGGCTCGTCCGGTGACCACCTGGTAGCCGCTGTGCGCACCGTTGCAGCACGTGCTCTGCGAGACGAAGAGGTAGTAGAACGCGCCGTGCCGGACGACGTAGCTGCCCTCACCCATGCCGGTGTAGATCTGGGTCGGAGCGCCGACAGTGCGAGTGGCATCAGGGCTCAGTCTGGCGACGCACAGGTGCGTGAAGCTGCCCCAGTACAGGTAGTGCTGGCCGTCGGTGTCGGTGAATTCCGCCGGGTCGATGTTGGCGTCGGTGTCGCAACTCCCGCGCTGGACGACTTCGCCACCGGAGTCCGTCCACGGCCCGGTCGGGGTTGGCGCGGTCGCCACTCCGACGGTGAACAGCTTGGTGGGCCCGCGCGGCGGCTGGGCGACGGCGTAGTAGAGGTAGTACGCACCGTTCAGGTAGCGGATGTCAGGGGCGAACAGGGTGGTCCGGCCCGGCAGCTGCCAGGCGGGCCGGGTCGCCGGAGTGAAGACATCGCCCACGTAGTCCCAGTGCACCAGGTCGGCCGAGCGCATGATCGGCAGGAGGTGTTTGGTGGCATCGCCGGCGGACTGCCGCACCGCATCGGTCGTGGCATAGGCGTACCAGTAACCGTCCGGAGCGTGGATGACCGACGGATCGGCGAACGTATCGACGGTGCCGGCCGAGACCGGGTTGCGATAGGACGACGGCGGGGTCGGCCGGCGATCAGCTCCGGCCCGGGTCGCAGAGGCTACGGACAGTCCGAGCACCGCGGTGGTAATCAACGCCGTCGCTCCGGCGCGCAGAGCAGATCGCATCGTGGCTTACTTCGGCTTGGTGACGTAGTCGACGCCGGGCTTCCAGTCCGGGAACTTCCAGTCGTCCGCGCTTACCGGTTGCCCTGCCGAGGTCACTGTCTTGATCGCGGAGTCCCGCTCTCGTGTGTTGTCGGTGTTGAACTTCTTCAGCGCGCCCTTCCAGTCCGAGATGTCGCCGGTGATGGCCCCGGCCACGATCTGCCCGAGCGTCGGTTGCACCTGCTTCGCCTTCGCGGCGACCGATGCCACTGCGGGATTGCGCACCACCGGCACCGGCCCGCTGAACACCTCTTTGTTGAAGATCTCGATGGCCTGGCGATACTGCGGCGCCACATCGGCCTTCGCCAGGACGTGGGAGATCAGCGGCGGCTGGTCCATCGCTTCCGCGATACCCGTCTGCACCTCGTCGGTCGCGAAGAGCGACACCAACCGGCTGGCCACGTCGGCGTGCTTGCTGTTCTTGGCGATCCACAGCGAGAGCGCGGGGTTGGCCGACACGCCGCTGATCGAGACCTGCTGGTCCTTCTGGGGGACCGGGATGGCGCCGACGGCCACCTTCTCGACGAACGTCGGGAAGCTGCTCTTCAGCACGCCCATGTTGTACGACCCGTCGAAGAAGATGCCGGCCACCCCGGTCGCCCAGCGAGCCCGGGCGGTGCGGGCATCCAAGGTGGTCGAGGCCGGGAACATCACCCCGTCCTTCTTCATCGCGACGAAGAACTCGATGGCATTGATCCACTCGTCGGAGTCGAAGACGTACTCGCCGGTCTTGAAGCTGACGCCCTGAAGGCTCGCCGGCGAGCCGGCAGCGAGCGCCATCTGTGCGACCTGGGACTGCAGGCGGTCCGGCAGCTTGATCGGAGCGATCCATCCGGATGCCTTGCTGTTCTTGTTCTGGATGGCGCGCGCTGCGGCACGGATGTCGTCGTAGCTGGTGGGCAGGTTGTCCGGGTCCACGCCGGCTTTGCCGGCCAGGTCCTTGTTGATCCAGAGCAGGGTGTCGTGGCTGCGGAACGTGAAGATCGGGAAGGAGTACGGCTTGCCGTCGAACATGTTCTGCCCGCTGACAAGGGTTCCCTCAGGGAGCAGCTTCTTGTGTTCGTTGTCGAGCTGCAGCGGGCTGAACCAGTTCTCCTTCTGCAGGGCTGGTGTCGGCAGCGTGACGGCCAGGGTGAACACGTCGGGCAACTGCTTGCTCTGGTAGGCCAGTTGCAGCTCGCGCGCGAAGGTCGACGGGTTCTGCACGGTGTACTGGACCTTCAGCCCGCCTTTGCTGGAGCCGAACTTCTCGAAGGTCTTCTTCTCGAACGCGGAGATCGGCTGGAACTGGTCCCACCACTTCAACACGTCGGTGTTGGTGTCGCTGCCGCCGCCGTTCGTGCAGGCGGCGAGCGCGCTCGCCGCGGCGGCCGCCCCGGCCATCGCCAGGAAGCTCCGCCGGTTGAGCTCGGTCATGGGGGGTCCTCCTCGTCAGGTCCGGTCGATCGACCGTGTTAGCACTTGTTTACATCGTCGTAACCAACGTTGTAAAGACCTGGCCGCGATCCTCCCCGTCCGGGTGCTAGTGCCGGAAAAGTGCGCTCGCCACGACCAGCAGAACGGTTACCCGCCGACGTCATGCAGGTGGTGCACGAAGTCGTGCGCCAGATACTGCGCCAGCGTGCGCACCGTGAACACCGATCCGTTGTCGCGGCGTCCGGGACGCGGCAGCTGATCGGCCGTGATCACGCGCAGTGTGGCCGCAAGCGAGCCGGCCGATTGCGCCAGCTCCGCGGCGACCTGTGCCGGCGGCTGCTCCCAGTAGCGCTCTTCGACGGCGGTCTGGTCCTGGTCCCAGTTGCCGAACAACGGATCGTCCTCGGTGAGCATCTGACGGAACCGGCCCTCGAACACGGTGCAGACGTCGCGGACGTGGCACGCGTATTCCACCGGTGACCAGGTGGCCGGTTCCGGCCGAGTGGTCGCATCGGGCTGGCGTAGTCGGACCGCGAACCGGGCGGCCGTATCGTCGACGATCCCGGCGACGTCGTACACCGAGACCTCGGCGGCGGTGAAATGGCATTCCGGGCAGGTCTGCTGCAGCGTCCACGTCCAGTCCTTGGCGTCCGGCGCGGGCAGGGCTGGCTGACTCATGTGCGATCTCCGCTCAGGTGGATGCGTTCGTCGACTACCTCGCCGAGGGCCCGCACGGTCTCGGCGATGCGACGCTGCGTTGCTGGGTGCACGACCGCTCCGTCGATGATCTTGCGTTTGGATTCGGGCACGGTCAGGGTGGCCACCACCTCGCCGCCCTGGGCCAACAGGGTGCGGATGAGCGCGATCTGCGCATTGATCCCGCCGGTGATCAACGGCGACGCGCTGAGCAGAGCTATCGGCAGCCCGGCCAACTCGCCGGTTCCGACCAGCCAGTCGAGCGCGTTCTTGACGGTGCCCGGCACCGAATGCGCGTACTCCGGTGTGGCGATCACCAGTGCGTCTGCGCCGTCGAACGCGGCGCGCAGGGCAGCTACTGCGGGACCACCGGCTGCGCCCGGCAGGAAACCGGGGACCTCATCGAGCGGGCCGACATCACGGACGTCCGTCCCGCTCGGCAGGCTGCGCACCGCGGCAGCGAGGAGGACCGCATTGCTCGAGCGGGGGTCGGCGCTGCCGCACATCGTCGCCAGGATCACCGAGCGATTATCCCCGGCGGTACTGACCGCCCATGCACTGGCCGGTCGGCCTGATGACCGGACGATCCGCCTGTTGCCGGTGTGGGTGGTGTGTCTGGTTCAGGTCGGAGAGGGCCTTGTCCACAGGTAATGGCGAAGGGGTTGTCGGTGCCGGTATTCCGGCGATAATCACCGGATGGCGAGTGTGGCCCCGGGCGGTGCTGCAGTGCGCCGCCGGGCCATGCTGGTCACGCTGGCGGTGCTCTTCCTGCTGGCCGGCTGCACGCATTCGTCTCGTGGGCCGGGGCGACCCAGCACGTCCACGTCCGCTAGCAGCACCGCATCCGGCTCGAGTTCGGCGCCCTCTACCTCGACCAGTTCGGCACCGGCGCGACCGACCGTGCCGGCAGATGTGCCGAGAACCGGGTTGAACCTGCGCCCCGGGGAGCAGCCGCCGGTGATGCCGGTGGCGGCCACGGTCCACTCCGCTGCCGGAGCGCAGGCCTTCGCGGTCTTCTTCGTCAAGACCATCGACTGGGGCTATGCCACGACCAGCAGTGCCTACATGCGTCACTACTACGACCCCAAGACCTGCGGCGAGTGCGAGGCCTCAGCAAAGACATTGGACCTGACGAGGGGCAAGAAATGGCACTACCTCGGCGGGCGCATTCACCCGACCGTCACCGGTCCGTACGCAGACAGGCAGCAATTTGGAAGCCAGTACATCGAACAGGTCAGATTCGACGTCGAAGCACTAACCGCTGTCGATGCTCACGGCAATATCAAGAACGCCGACGTACCGAGGAAGAACGGTCGCGTCCGAATCTATTGCGCCTGGGAAGGAGGCCATTGGACCGTCGTGCTTCTGTACTTCCCGCATAATCGCCGCGTCCGCCTTGATCGGCTTGGTCGTTCGGTGGAATCGCCGCTGGCAATGCCTGCTGGCGTCGAAGCGCCGGGCCGATGCAGTACAGTCCCGTGCCGGCGGCACGTGGGGGACTTCGACATGGCCAAGTCGGCACCAAGTGGATCGAGTCACCTGCTGCCGGCGAATCAAATCGGTCAGCTGCGCCGGCTTACCCGGTGCGGTTTGTTGATTGCGGCGTGAAGTCGGCGGACGGCAAGGCGACTGCGCCGAAGGGCGCCGTGTTCTGTCAATTCGCGCCGCCGTGTCCGAAGGTGGACGGCAAGGCGGTGCATTCGTTCGTCACGATCACCTATCAACCCGGTCGGGAGGTGATCGGGACGTGGTGTCCGGGCGCAGGGCAGCTGGTGCCGGCGCAGGCGATCCGGCAGGCAGTGACCCGGCGATTGCCGGTGCCCGCGATCGGTTCTGCCCCGGGCGGTGGCGTCGCGCTGACCCAGCTGGAAAGCGTCCTGTGGGTGAGCACTGCGCCGAGCCGCGCCCTGGCCGGTGCGACCTTGCTCGGACATCGGGTGGCGTTCAAGATCGCCGTCCAGCACGTCACCTGGGACTTCGGCGACGGTGCGACGGCCGCCCAGAACGGTGCCGGGCGGGCGTACGACCCCACTCGCGATCCGTGTCGCACGAAGACCTGCCCCGGCTACTTCGGGCACATCTTCACTACCGTCGGGCACCGTGAGGTGACCGCGACGGTGTCCTGGCAGGCGTGGTTCAGCGTCGACGGCGGTGGCTGGGCACAGATCGGTCAGGTGGACGGGTATCCGGCGCATCTGGCGGTCACCGTTCGCGAAGCGCGTGCCGTGCTCGTACCCACTCCGCGCTGAGCCGCGGGCGAGCGCGCGGGCCGCATCGCGCCTCGGCAGACCGGATCGGTCGAACGCTCAGGCGTCGCGCAGTCGGGCCGCTGCGTCCTCGGGAAGAACGTCGTTGATCCAGACGGCCGCACCGGACTCGGAGCCGGCCAGGTACTTGAGCTTGCCGCCGGCCCGCCGGATGGTGAACACCGACGTGGACAGGTGCCACGCGTCGCGGCCTTGCCGGACCGGCGCCTGCTGCCAGGCGGCGATATAGGGCGCCGGGGTGTCGAACAGCCGATCGAAGCGGCCGAGCACATCGAGATAGATGCGCGCCAGGTCGTCCCGCTCGGCATCGTCGAGCGCCGGCAGGTCGGGGGCGTGCCGGACCGGAGTGATAGTCACCTCGAACGGCCAGCGCGCCGCGAACGGGACGTAGGCCACCCAGTGCTCGGTCTCGGTCACCACCCGGATGCCGGCCTTGCACTCCGCCGCGGTGAGCGTGCACTGCAAGCACTCGCCGTGTTCAGTGCGAAAGCTCTCGGCCGCCCGGGCGGCGGCGGCGATTCGCGGCGGTACGAACGGATAGGCGTAGATCTGCCCGTGCGGGTGCGAGAGGGTGACCCCGATCTCCTCGCCGCGGTTCTCGAAGCAGAAGACGTAGGCAGCTTCGTCGATGGCGCCGAGTGCCGAAGTCCGATCCGCCAGGGCGTCGATGACGGTGCGCGCTCGCCGCGGCGAAAGCTGGGCGAAGGACTTGGTGTGATCGCTGGTGAAGCAGACCACCTCGCAGCGGCCCGAGCCGGGTCTGGCGAGGAACGGTGGGTCGTCGATCACCGCGACGGACCGGGCCGCGTCCTCACTGAAGGACGGGAACCGGTTCTCGAACACGACGACGTCGTACTCGCTGTCCGGGATCTCGGTGGGACGGCCGGGCCGGCTCGGATCGAGTGGGCAGTCGGCGCTGGGCGGCTTGTACGTGCGTTGCTGACGGTGGCCGGCGATCGCGGCCCACTCCTGGAACAGCGGGTCCCAGCGGATCTCTGAGGTGCCCACCGCGGCGTCCAGCTCACGCGTGTCCGGCGCATCGTGGCGCCGCCCCGGATCGTCGTCGAAGTAGATCAGCTCGCGCCCGTCGGCCAACGTCGTCGAGGTGCGGTTCGTCATGCCGGGACGTCCGCGATCATCAGTTCGCCGACCTCGCCGGCGAGCAGTCGACGTGCCTCCGCGGGCAGGCCACTGTCGCTGATCAGGACGTCCGCGGCCGACAATGGACCGAAGCTGGCCAGCCCGGCGGTGCCCCACTTGGTGGAGTCCGCGCACACCACGACCTGCTTGGCGCAGCCGATCAGCGTCCGGTTGGTTTCCGCCTCGGCCAGGTTCGGTGTGGTCAACCCGGCGACCGGATCCATGCCATGCACGCCGATGAACAGTTGGTCCACGTGCAGCGAACGGATGGTCAGATCGGCAACCGGCCCGACCAGCGCCGCGCTCGGCGTGCGCACGCCGCCGGTCAGGATGACGATGTGCGCCGGTGGCTCGGAGCGGGTCGCGATGAGATCGGCGACGGTGGTGGAGTTGGTGACGATCGTCATCCGGGGCAGCTTGGTGAGCTCGGCGGCCAGCGACCACGTAGTTGTGCCGGCGGACAGGGCGATCGCGGTCCCAGGACGGATGAGGGTGCAGGCGAGTTGGGCGATCGCCTCTTTGGCCGGCTGTTCCCGGCTCGACTTGGCCTCGAAGCCCGGCTCCTCGGTCGCATTCCCGGTCAGTACGGCGCCGCCATGCACCTTGCGGACGACGCCGGTGCGGGCTAGCTGTTCCAGATCGCGCCGGATGGTCATGTCCGATACGCCGAGCTCGTCGGTCAGATCCGCCACCCGGGCCGCGCCGGTGCGCCGGATCCCGTCCAGGATCAGGGACTGCCGCTGGCTGGCGAGCATGCTGGCGGGTCTCCATCCGGCTGAGGAGTGCGGGCGGCTAGCGGCGGTGTGGCGACTGCGAGATCCTCGCGTTTACCTTTGCCCAGCGCCCAACAATAGTCAACATCTCCGCGCAAGATTCACCAGGACGCAACGCGCCGGCAAAACCGCGTCGCTGGTCCCGACCCGGACCTAGATGGGGTGGAGGAGGTCGTCGGCATCGACGATCGTGTAGGCGTATCCCTGCTCGGCGAGGAAGCGCTGCCGGTGCGCGGCGTAATCCGCATCGAGGGTGTTGCGCGCCACGACGGTGTAGAAGTGCGCCTGCCGGCCGTCAGCCTTGGGCCGCAGAATCCGCCCGAGCCGCTGCGCCTCCTCCTGCCGCGAGCCGAACGTGCCGGAAATCTGCACCGCGACCGCCGCCTCGGGCAGGTCGATGGAGAAGTTGGCGACCTTGCTGACCACCAACACCCGCTGCTCACCGGTGCGGAACTCGGCGTACAGCCGTTCGCGTTCCTTGTTGGTCGTCGAGCCCTGGATGATGGGCACTCCACCAAGATGCTCGGCCACCTCGTCGAGTTGCTCGAGGTAGGCGCCGATCACCAGCACCTGGTCGTCCGGGTGACGATCCAGGATGGACGAGATCACCGGCAGTTTGGTCCGTGCCGTAGCGGCCAACTTGTACCGGTCCTCGGGCTCGGCGGTGGCGTAGTTCATCTGCTCGGCATCGGTGAGCGTGACCCGGACCTCGGTGCATTCGGCCGGCGCGATCCAGCCCTGCGCCTCGATGTCGCGCCACGGCGCGTCGTAGCGCTTCGGCCCGATGAGCGAGAAGACATCGCCTTCGCGGCCGTCCTCACGGATCAGCGTGGCAGTGAGCCCGAGGCGCCGGCGTGACTGCAGGTCGGCGGTGAGTCGGAAGATCGGTGCCGGCAGCAGGTGCACCTCGTCGTACACGATCAGGCCCCAGTCGTGCTCGTCGAACAGGGCGAGGTGTCGGTACTCGCCGTTGCGACGGGTGGTCATCACTTGGTAGGTGGCGATGGTGACCGGCCGGATCTCCTTGCGCTCGCCGGAGTACTCGCCGATCTCCTCCTCGGTGAGCGTGGTGCGGGCCAGCAGTTCGCGCTTCCACTGCCGCCCGGCGACGGTGTTGGTGACGAGGATGAGCGTGGTGGCCTGCGCTTCGGCCATGGCGGCCGCGCCGACCAGCGTCTTGCCCGAGCCGCAGGGCAGCACGACCACGCCGGAGCCGCCGGCCCAGAAGTTGGCCACGGCCTCCTTCTGGTAGCCGCGCATCACCCAGCCGTCTTCGCGCAGCTCGATCGGATGCGCCTTGCCGTCGACGTAGCCGGCAAGGTCCTCCGCCGGCCAGCCCACCTTCAACAGCGCCTGCTTCAGCCGGCCGCGTTCGGACGGGTGCACCGCGACGGTGTCGTTCTCGATGCGGGCGCCCAGCATCGGGGCGATCTTCTTGTGCCGCAGGATCTCCTCGAGCACCGCCTGGTCCAGCGACACCAGCACCAACCCGTGGGTGGGGTGCTTGGTCAGTTGTAGACGGCCGTAGCGATCCATCGTCTCGGCGACGTCCACGAGCAGCGCATGCGGAACGGCGTATCGGGAGAAGCGGACCAGTGCGTCGACGACCTGCTCGGCGTCATGACCAGCGGCGCGGGCGTTCCACAGCCCGAGTGGGGTCAGCCGGTAGGTGTGCACGTGCTCCGGCGAGCGCTCCAGCTCGGCGAACGGAGCGATGGCAGCGCGTGCCTCGGCCGCCTGCGGGTGGTCGACCTCCAGGAGAAGGGTTTTGTCCGATTGCACGATCAGGGGGCCGTCGGTCACCTGACCATTCTTCCAGGCTGAGCCGACCGGCGCTTGCCTGCGTTCCACGGAGCAGCACTCCGCGCCATGTCCAACGGCCAGTAGACGCCAAGTTGTGCTCGCGTGGGGTTGCCGAACTCGGTGCTAAGACCACGAAGCGGGTGCCCCGGACGCCGGGCGTATAACTGTCCAGACCCCTGTCGCCCTTGATCCGGAGGCCGGCCCATGTCTGCAACCACCGAGCGCGTCAATGCGCTTGATCGGCTCGATCAGAGCGTCCCGACCCGGTTCATCTGGTCACTGACCCTGCTCGCGACTCTCGGCGGCTTTCTGTTCGGCTATGACACCTCGAACATCGGCTCAGCGCTGAATTTCATTCCTTACCAGCTCAACTCCTTCGGCTCCGGCTATCTCGTGGCCGGTGCGTCGCTCGGCGCCGCGGCCGGTGCGCTGTTGGCCGGTCCGCTGACCGACCGGTTCGGCCGCAAAGCGTTGCTCATCGCCGACGCGCTCATCTATGCGATCGGTGCGATCCTGTCTGCGGTCACCTGGCATGTCTCGGTTCTGATGGCAGCGCGCACCTTGATCGGACTGGCCATCGGTGCCGACTCGGCCATCGCCACCGCCTATATCGCCGAGTACGCGCCGGCCAAGCGACGCGGTTCGTTGAGCATGTTGCAGCAATGGATGATCACCGTCGGGATCTTGGTCTCCTACCTCGTCGCCCTGCTGATCCTCAAGATCTGGCCGCACGCGTCGGACGTGGACTGGCGCTGGTTCTTCGGGCTCGGGGCGATCCCGGCCATCATCGGGCTGATCTTCCGGTTCGAGATGCCCGAGTCACCGCGTTGGCTGATCCGCAAAGGCCGCTACGAACAGGCTCAGCAGACCTTCGCCAAGCTCGACGTCGAGGTGACTGTCGAAGACGTGGAGTACACCGCGCACCAGCTCGAGCAGGCGGATGCCGCCACCGAGCGGAAGCGGTCCCGTGGCTGGACCAAGGGAGTCAAACGAGCGCTGGCAGTGGTGTGCGTGTTCTTCGTGTTCCAGCAGATCACCGGCATCAACGTGCCGCTGTACTACGGCCCGCACCTGCTCGGCCAGTACTTCCAGAACGGCAACTCGCTCGTGGCGTCCACGACCGCGGGCATCGAGGTGACCTCGATCATGACCGCCGTCAACGTGCTCGCCACGTACTTCGCGTTCCGCTACATCGACCACATCGGGCGGCGCCGCCTGGCCATGGGTGGCTTCGCCGGGATGGCCGTCTTCGCGGTCGTCGCAGCATTCGGTGTCGGCGTGCTGACCGGCACGCCGCGGGTGGTCGTCGGCATGATCGGGCTGAGCCTGTTCATTGCGTCCTTCGCGATCGGGGTCGGCGGGACAGGTTGGTTGATACAAGGGGAGATGTTCCCGACCGAGGTACGCGGGCAGGCGGCCTCGATCGCGGCATTCTTCGACTGGATTGCCAACTACGCGCTGATCGAGGCGTTCCCGGCGTGGCAGCGGGGGATCGGGCTGGGCTGGGTGCTGATGTGTTTCGCCGGGCTGTGCATCATCGCCATCGGCTTCGTCTTCCGGTACTTACCTGAGACCAAGCAACTCACTGTCGAACAGATCACGGATGTGTTCGAGCAGCAGGCCGAGCGTGGCGGGTCGGTCGCGAGCCTTCGCGCCCGCTGACCGAGCGGTGGCCGGTCAGTCGTTCAGGACGTTGACCGAGGTGAGGCGGTGCAGCGGGATGCTGCGGAACTCCTGGGTGTCCGCGTCGTGACCGCGGAGGAATCCGCCGCCCAGTGACAGCGGCGCGATGATGCGGGTGGCGGTGGTGCCGGCCTGCTCGACGTAGGACACCCAGACCCGCCGGTCGGATCGGATGGCGTCGCGCAGCACGCCCAGCGTCGTCGCCGACGTGACACCCGGCACGGAATTAGTGACGGTGACCTGGTGGGCGGTCCGGGCCAGCTCGTCGCCCTGGCGCAGCCGGCGGACGGTCTCGATGAGCGTCTCGTCGCCGAGGCGGGTGCTCACGACAGATCGATCGCGGCGCTTCGGCACCCGCGACCGCGGCGGGTCGGCGGCCAGCGCGACCGGGTTGCCGGTGGCGTCCTCGGCAGCAGGCGCATAACCACCGCTGCGCAGCGCGGACAGCACTTTGTCCAGTGGCGCGTTCGCGACAGCGACGGTGGCCGACAGCCGGCGCAGGCCGAGCGGGGCCAGGTCGCGGTCGCTGAGCACCCGGTCGAGCAGGGCCTCGTCGTCGCTGCGCAGATAGCCCTCGGCCACCCCGGCCCGGAGCACGCCGTGCCGTCGGGCGCCGTCCTCGATGAGGTACGTCAACGCCTGCGGGACCGGAGTACGCGATCGGTTCTGCAGCAGCCCGGCGAGGTCGTCGGCCGACCATCCCGCGTCCATGGCTCGGCGGATCGAGTCGGCAGTGATCCGCCACACCTGGGCGCCGCCGCTGGACTCCAGCTCGGCGGTCGCGGCGAGCGCCTGTGCCAACTGCGGGCTGGGCGGCCCAGGAACCACGACGGTGAGATCCGGCTGCACCAGGAACTCGTCGACGGGATCCGGCAGTGCGGCGCCCAGCGCGAGCTGGGCCTGCTGCCCTTCGCCACGAACGAGATGGCGGCCGTAGCCGGTGAGCGCGCCGCCGCCGGTGATGCCGAGCACCTCCGCTTCGGTCAGCGTTGCCTCGACGGCGGGCCGCAGTGCTGCGGCGCGGCGCGGGGCTTGCCAGGCCAGCCGGGCGACGACCTCCTCGGCGTGCCGGGGACGGGCGCCTTCGGGTAGTGATGCGAGCAGCTCCAGCACGGTGCGCCGCGTCGTCACCGCGCTGGCTCGCTCAGCGTCGATGCTGAGCACCGAGATCAGCCGACCCCGCTCCGAGCGGGCCCCGGCCAGGCTCGGCTGGCGGCGCATGTCGCGCCATGCTTCGGCGAGCCGGCGCCATTGCGCTTCGGCCGGCATCGCCAGCCAGCTGTCCACGTCGGTGGTGGGCAACCAGACCGGCTGCGCGCTGGAGGTCGTCGCGATGAGCCCGGCGGCGGTGGCCACCTCGGCCAGCAAGGCGGTCTGGTCCTCGGTGAGATCGAGCGCCTTCGCGGTACGACGCAGTTCGCGCACCCCGAGACCGCCGGCGCGCAGGATCGCCGGCGGCTCCTCGGTCCAATCGCGGATCAGCGCGGCCACCTGGCGGGTGATCTCCAGGACCTGGGTGACGCCGGTGCCGTCCACCATGGCGACGTCCGGATCGGCGAGCTCGATCGGTGCAGGTGTGGCCGCGACGCCGGCCAGCGGTGGCGCCGAGCGCAGTGCCAGGCCGACCTCGCGGGGCAGCTCGACCGTCGTCGGGTCCAGCGGCACGAGTAGCCCGAGCCGGGCCAACCGGGCGGCCGGCGAGTCTTCGTCACCGGGTGTCTGCCCCGGTCGCAGCATCACCACCGGACTACTGGCGTCGATCCGGGCAAGCAGTGCGCGGTCGTCGTCTCGCAGGCCGGCCAGCAATTCGGCGAGCCGGGCCGGATCGGCGACGGCCTCGCCGATCAGCTGGCCGGCCTCGGGCTGGCGAATCGCGTCCAGGCCGAGCGCCGTCAGCGTGGCGCGCACCGATGCCATCGGGACGGTGGACCACAGCTCGGCGGCATTCTGGCCGAGGCCGGCGAGGTAGGGACCGAGCGCCTCGCGAGCGGATCCGACCAGGTGCAGCCGGTCGCCGTCTCGCCAGACCAGGCCCCATTCGCCCAGCCGGTCGACCGCTGTGTTCACCTCCGCGTCGCGTGCGCCGATCAACTCAGCGGCGACGGACACGCTGCCCGGCGTGGACTGCAACGCGATCGCTTCGAGGACCCGCAGGGTGAAGGCGTCGAGGGAATCGGTCGCTCGAGCGAGCGACGAACGCACGGTGAGCCGAGTCGCCAGCACCGCAAGGTCGGCCGGGGCGGGTAGCGCAAGGTCGGGACGGTTGCGCAGCAGAGTCACCAGCTGCTCGTCAGTACGGCTGCGCAGCCACTCGGTGACGCTGCGCACGGCGGTGGTGCCGGTCAGCGTCCGTCAGCCAGATTCGGCCGCTCGGCCTCAGTCGGGTGCTCGTAGCGCAGGCTCTCGACGGGCAGTGGGAATTCCGACTCCTCGCCGAACGGGGAGGACGCTCCCGCGGCCGGTGCGGCGAGTTCGGACACGGACGTTTCAGGTGTCGCCCACCCGGTCGGGTGATCCTTGCCGGCCATAACGCAGCCTCCTTCGTCAACTCGGTCACGTCGGTCGAACTGTCGAACTAACGAGTTTGCCACGTCGGTAGCCTCGGCGGCGTGGTCGGTTCCGTCGTCTCGGTGAACGTGGCCCGTCCCGACCAGGTGCTGACCGGTCCAGGGTCGGGCGCGAAAAGGCGCACCGGCATCGGGAAGCAACCGGTCTATGGCCTGGTCCGAACGGGCGCGAACCAGTTGGACGGCGACTCGATCTGCGACCTGGACAATCACGGCGGCGTGGATCAGGCGGTCTACGCGTATTCCCGTGAAGATGCGCGCTGGTGGTCTCTGGAGTTGGACCGGGAGTTGCCGCCCGGGATGTTCGGGGAGAACCTGAGCACCGAAGGAATGGATCTGAGCCAGGCCGTCATCGGTGAGCTGTGGGCCGTTGGCAGCGCGGTGCTCGAAGTGAGCTGTCCGCGGATCCCGTGCCGGGTGTTCGCCTGGTACTGGGACACACCGGACCTGATCAAGCGATTCACCGTTGCCGCCCGGCCGGGCGCCTACCTGCGCATCCACCGGCCCGGCGCGTTGCAAGCCGGCGACGAGGTGCGCATCGTGCACCGGCCGGCGCACGGGGTGACCATTCGCGAGACGTTCCTGGCGCTGACCGGCGATCGCTCGCTGACTCATCGCCTGCTGCAGGCTCCCGAGCTACCCGCCGAGGCGCACGAGCGGGCCCGCATCTGGCTCGCGGATGACCGCGCGTCCGCCGGCCGCCCGCGCTAGTCGCTGATGTCGCGGGCCGCCTCGCGTTGCGCCCGGCGGCCGTCCCGCACCACCGCGTAGACGCCTAGCAGCAGGCCGATCGGCGCCAGTACACAGAGCAGGTTCTGCGCCAGCGGGCGGTTGGTGTCGCCGCTCGCGAACTGCACGACGGTCACCACGATGGTGAGCAGCCCCACGGCGAACAGCGCCAGCCCGCAGCGCAGCAGTGCGGGCAGCCGGCTACGGGTCATCGCAGGATCGTCGCAGCGCAGAAGGCAGGTGTCATATCCGAGCCGGACCGGTAGCCTGGGAGCAGAGGCACCGCGTGTGCGGTGCCTTCTGTGTTGTTCGAAGAACGGTTCACACGTCCAGAAGGACTGGTCGTGGCAGCAATTGAGGTGACGTAAGTGCCCACCGGCAAGGTCAAGTGGTTCAACGCGGAGAAGGGCTTCGGCTTTCTCGCCGATGACGACGGCGAGGAGGTCTTCGTCCATCGTGACGCGCTGCCCGAAGGCGTGAGCGAACTCAAGCCGGGGGCCCGCGTCGAGTTCGGCGTGGTCTCCGGGCGCAAGGGCAACCAGGCGCTCTCGGTGCGCATCCTGGATCCGGTGCCCTCTGTGGTCCGCGCGTCGCGCAAGCCTGCCGACGAGATGACGCCGATCGTGGAGGACCTCATCAAGCTGCTCGACGGAGTGTCCAACTCGCTGCGCCGCGGCCGGTATCCGGAGCGTGCCGAGGGCCGCAAGATCGCGGCCGTGCTGCGCGCGGTCGCGGACAACCTGGACGCCTGAGCACGCCCTACTTCCGCGATGATCACGCGGAATTCGTTGCTATCACGACGATTTCCGCGTGATCATCGCTAGCCGGTGGGTTTGACGTGGAAGATCCAGCCGCCGGCCTGCACACTGCCGCGTAGCTGCGCCACCTGTACGTAGTAGTCCCCGGTGCTCGCCGGCGCGGCGGCAAGGGTGACGGTGTGCCGGTTGCGCAGTACCTCGGCAGGCGCCACGTTCGGGACCGGTGTCGACGCGCCGGTCGAGCTGACCGTCACCGCCACAACCACCCAGCTCAGCGAAACTGCTCGGGGCACGTCGACCAGCAGTTTGGTATCCGGCGGCACGGTGATGGTCGGCGCGTTGGCGAAGTCGGTGAGGAAGTTGCGCTTCGGGCCGCCAGTCTGGATGTAGAACGCCGCACTGACCTGGATGCTCTTGTGCGCTGCATAGACGGTGATGCGCGGTGCCGGCTTGCGGCAGGCGGTGAGCGTGGCGGCCAGAGCGAGGAGCAGTGCCAGCAGGAGAATCACTGCGCGCCGGCGCGCAGTGACGAACCGGCGCAGCATGGCTCAGACGGTACCGGGGCTGATCCCCGGGGAACGCATCGAGTTGCTGCCGGTTCTGCTGCGAATCACGATGTAGACGACGGACGAGCAGGTGACGGCAGCGGCGACGCCGAGGCCGAGTGCGCCGTGCCCGATGGGCAGCAGGATGGCGATCGTCGCACCGATCACCCAGGCCAGCTGCAAGAACGTTTCGGACCGGGCGAACGCGCTGGATCGGTAGGTCTCACCGACATCGCGCTGAATGACCGCGTCCAGTGACACCTTTCCGAGAGAGTTCACCGCCGCGACGAAGAACATGCAGATCACCGCGGCGGTGAGGCCGAACGTCAACGCGGTGACGGTGCAGGAGATAGCGGTGATGGCGCAACAGAACACGACCAACCGGTCCGGATGGCCCAGATGCACGCGTGCGCCCAGCGCGGTGCCGACTGCGTTGCCGATTCCGACGCCGGCTCCGATGGCGCCCAGCTGGCTGGCCGCTTGCAGACCGTGCGAGGCGTTCTGGATCCAGAACGCCAGGAACAGGGTGAGGAAGCCGGTGGAGAAGCGCAGCATCGACGCGCCCTGCAGGGCGGTCACGACCGACGGGCCGTATCCGCGCCCGGCCCAGCTGCGGATCCGGCCGATGGGCGGCACCTTGACCACTTCGCCGGGTCGGGGCGGCTCTTCGGGATGCCGAGCAGCCGGGGCGGCCGAGTCGACCTGCTTCGGCAACTTGAGCGCAAAGAACCCGGTTGCCGCGAACGGGACAGCGGTCAGCCACAGACCTATCCAATAGGACCCGGTCAGCTTGATGATCGCGCCCGCGAACCCGCCGCCGATCAGCATCGCGCCCAGTCCGAACAGCGACAGCCGGGCATTCGCGGTGACCAGGGACATGCCTTGCGGCACGAGGCGCGGGGCCGCGGCGGCGCGCACGACCGAGTACGCCTTCGAGAGCACCAGCGAACCCAACGCGAGCGGGAACAGTGCGAACAGATTGTTGAAGTTCTGCGCCATCAGGACGGCCAGAACCGCGCGCCCGAAGGCGCTGACTGCCATGGCCCCGCGGCGACCGTGCTGGAAGCGATCCAACACCGGGCCGATCACCGGAGCCACAACGGCGAACGGTGCCATCGTGATGAGCAGGTAGCCCAACACGTTGCCGCGCTGGTCGCTCTTGGCCGCCGAGAAGAAGACCGTGCCGGCCAGCGCCACGGTGATCATCGCGTCGGCGGCGAAGGACAGCACCTGGTTCCAGATCAGCTGCGTCATCCCGGACTCGTCGGCGCCGTCGGCTTTGCTGGCGGCGACGACCTTGTTGGTCACGTACCGGGCCGCCTGCTGGCCACGCGCGGCAACGGCCCGGGTCACCGTCACCTTGCCGGCAGCGGTGCTCAGCTGTTCGCCGGGAACGACCGGTGAGCCGTACGGTCCGGGCGGGAGCGCGGCTGGGTCGGTCGCGGCGCCGGCTGGGGCAACCGGCACGGTGTTCGGGGGCGTCGCGGCCGGGTCCGGTTGGGTGTGTTGCCGGCCGTCGTTGACGGGGTCCCGCGGGCGCAGCTCCTGGCGATCCTGCGACGTGGTCGGTACTTGCTGGGTTGGCGCTTCACCCACGTGCGGGAGTCGCGCAGTTTCCATCACGTGCGGGTCGGCGGGTTGCTGCGGCACGTAGTACGTCGGCGCGTCGAAGCCATCGGAGGGAGCGCGATCGACCGGCTGCGACCGGCTGTCGTGCTGCGTCTCCTGCGGCGGAGACGCAGGCGGTGGGGGCGCCTTCGGCTCGGGAGCCGGGCCCCGCCGGTAGGACGTGTGTCCGCTGTGGCCGAATCGCGAGCGCGGCGGATCGTCGTCGCGTCGAGGTGAACGGTCCCGGGCCACGTCACTATCCTGCCCCACGGCGCGGACGGTCCCCATCAGACCGGGCCGACCCTGGTCCGCGGTCGCCCGCCGGTGCGTCACAATGGTTCGTGCCTTCTTCCAGCGTTGCCACCTCTGCTCGGCCGGACTCAACTGTCGCCGCGGCACTGGAGGTCGCTCTCGCCGCGGCCCGCGAGGTCGGCGGCGAGAGCGTCGGCGAACACCAGGGTGTGCGCCCGGACGGCGACCGGGTGGTGACGCATCGTTTCGCTGCGACCATGCCCGGCTACCGCGGCTGGTACTGGGCGGTAACCCTCAGCCGGGCGCCGCGCGGCAAGGTGGTGACCGTCGACGAGGTGGTGCTGCTGCCGGGCGAGGGCTCGTTGCTGGCACCGGAGTGGGTGCCATGGTCGCAGCGCCTGCAGCCCGGCGACCTCGCCCCTGGCGACCTGCTGCCGACACCCTCCGACGACCCCCGTCTCGTCCCGGGCTACGTCGGCACCGGCGACGATTCGGTGGACCAGCCGGCCATCGAGGCCGTCGCCACGGAGCTGTTCCTGGGTCGGCCGCGAGTGCTTTCCCCGGACGGTCGCGACGACGCGAGCGACCGGTGGAGCTCCGGCGACCGGGGCCCGGAATCGGCCATGGCCGCGATGGCGCCGGGGCACTGTGTCGACTGCGGTTTCCTCATGCAGATCGCCGGTGCGCTGCGTGGCGCCTTCGGCGTCTGTGCCAATGAGTTCGCCCCCGCCGACGGCCAAGTGGTCGCCCTCGACTTCGGGTGCGGTGCGCACTCCGAAGCACAGGTGGCCGAGTCCGACTTCGCCGCCCGCAGCGGCGAGGTCTATGACGACGAGTCGATGGAGATCCTGGCGAATCCCGTCCAGCCTGCCGAGCCGGACACGGCACCTAACGCCGAGGGGGAGGTTGTTCCGGCCGAGGAGGAGGATCTGGCTCGTTCGCCCGGCGGGTCGCGGCCCTAACCTCCCCCTCGCGGCACAAGCCCAGACGCGGCACTCATCGCCGGGTCTACTCGACCCGGCCTTCGCTGCGGTGCTTGCCGTACAGCAACGTGCCGGCGATGCCGAGGACCCACCCGGCCAGACAGGTCCACAGCCAGATCCGGTGGTCGTGGCGGCCCAGCCACCCCCAGAACGGCAGCAGCGCCACGAAGGCCGCGAACCACAGCGCCGTACCGATCAGGAACACGGTGCGGGCGTGGATCGGTGGCGGCTGCGGCGCCTCCCGCGACCCGGTGAGGATTGTCGGCAGTGGCATGATGCGGCAGGCTACCCGCGCCGGCATCGCCGCCGCGGACATTGCTCACCGAGAGTTCCTCCCCACGCGCCATCGGCGCCGATCAGCACCGAAGGACACATCTGATGAGTCGGCCTGCTCGCACTGCTCCGGAATCGACCACGAGCCCACTGGACCGCTTCTTCCTGATCACCGAGCGTGGCTCGTCGCTGGCGCAGGAGATGCGCGGTGGTCTGGTGACCTTCGTGACGATGGTCTACATCGTCGTGCTGAATCCACTGATCATCGGCACGGTCGCCGACAGCAACGGCCACCTGCTGGGCGGTGGAAAGGCGCCGGCCATCGCCGCCATCGCCGCGATGACGGCCTTGGTGGCCGCAGTCATGACGATGCTGATGGGGATCTTCGGCCGTGCACCGTTCGCGCTGGCCACCGGCCTCGGGCTGAACGCCTTCGTAGCGTTTCAGGTGGCCAGCAAGATGTCGTGGGCGGCAGCGATGGGAATGGTGCTCATCGAGGGCTTCGTCATCACCGTGCTGGTGTTGACCGGATTCCGGGTCGCGGTGTTCCGGGCCATCCCGGCGCAGCTGAAGAGCGCGATCGCGGTCGGCATCGGGCTGTTCATCGCTCTGATCGGCTTCGTGGACGCAGGCTTCGTGCGACCGGGTGCCGGCACGCCGGTGGACATCGGCATCAACAGCCATCTGAACGGCTGGCCGACGCTCGTGTTCGTCGTCGGGCTGCTGCTCATCGCTGTGCTGATGGCCCGCAAGGTCAAAGGCGCCATCCTGATCGGGATTGCGGTATCCACGGTGCTTGCGGTCATCCTCGAAGCGACCGTCAAGATCGGGAGCCAGACGGACGCCACCGGCAAGCTGGTCAACCCGGAGGGGTGGGCGCTGAACGTGCCGTCCTTCAAGGGCAAGCACTTCGGCGCGCCGGACTTCAACCTGTTCGGTCACTTCTCGCTCGGTGGCGGGTTCTCGGCCGTAGGCATCATCTCGGGCATCGTCATCGTGTTCTCGTTGGTCCTGTCCGACTTCTTCGACGTGATGGGGACGACGATCGGGCTGGCCAGCGAGGCCAATTTGCTCGACGAGGAGGGCAACGTGCCCCGGATCAGAGAGGTA
Organism: uncultured Actinomycetota bacterium; assembly: GCA_963703085.1. Taxonomy (GTDB): domain Bacteria; phylum Actinomycetota; class Actinomycetes; order Mycobacteriales; family Jatrophihabitantaceae; genus DATAEG01. The sequence continues at coordinate 2,403,644 of OY969789.1, forward strand.
CTGCTGATCGACGGCCTGGCCGCGATGGCCGGTGGTGTGGCCAATGCGTCCTCGGCGACCACCTACGTCGAGTCGGCTTCGGGCATCGGCGACGGTGCCCGCACTGGTCTGGCAAGCGTGACCACGTCGCTGCTGTTCGTGGTCACGATCTTTCTCTCGCCCCTCGCCCAGTTCGTCCCAAGCGAAGCGGCCACGCCCGCCCTGGTCGTGGTCGGCGTGCTGATGATGAGTCAGATCAAGAACATCGACTTCGCTGACTTCACCGTCGCGGTGCCGGCATTCCTGACCATGGTGTTGATGCCCTTCACCTATTCGATCACCAACGGCGTGGGTGCTGGTTTCGTCAGTTGGGTGGTGTTGCGCGTGGCCACCGGCAAGGCTCGCCAGGTGCATCCGCTGCTGTGGTTGATCTCGGCGTTCTTTGCGATCTATTTCGCGATCGAGCCGCTGAAGAACCTGTTCGGCATAACGTGAGATTCGGGTTGGCGATTCGATCGATCGTTAGGTAAACTAAATGTATGCCCGCAGCTACAAAAATCCGTCCCGCGGAGCTGGCCTCGATGCTTCGGCCGGCACTGCTGCGGCTCACCCGGTTGGTCCGCCTGCAGAGCGGCGATGCTTCAGTCTCGCTGGGTCAGCTCTCCGCGTTGGGCACGGTCTGCGCGAAGGGGCCGATGAGCGCAGGAGAACTGGCCGAGCACGAGCGCGTCCAACCGCCCTCGATGACCAAGATCATCGGCGTTCTGGACGAGCGTGGGCTGGTCACCCGAACGCCGCATCCGACTGACGGCCGCCAGGTCGTCATCGCCGCGACCGACACGGGTCGCGAACTGGTCCTGTCCACCCGCAAGCTGCGCACCGCCTGGCTGGCGCAACGGCTCGCCGGGCTCAGTGCGGAAGAGCGCGCGACTCTCGCCGAGGCAGCACCGATCTTGGAGAAGCTGGCTCAACGGTGAGTCCTGTTCAAACCATCACCTCACTGCTGCACCGACAGATCCCTACCGCCACAAAAGACTCCGCGGCCGGCGGAATGTTCCGGTCGTTGCGCGTCCGCAACTACCGGCTGTTCGCCAGCGGACAGCTCGTCTCGCTCACCGGTACCTGGATGCAGCGGGTCGCCCAGGACTGGCTGGTCCTCCAGCTCACCAACTCCGGCACGGCGCTGGGCATCGTCACGGCGATCCAATTCCTCCCACCGCTGATCCTGGGGTTGTACGGCGGGATGCTCGCCGACCGCGGAGACAAGCGTCGGCTCCTGCTGATGACCCAGACCAGCCTCGCTGTCGCCGCACTGTCGTTGGGGCTGCTCGACGTGTTGGGCGTGGTGCAGCTCTGGCACGTCTATGCCCTCGCCGGCGTGGTCGGTGTCATCAGCGCGTTCGACACGCCGATCCGGCAGTCCTTCGTCGTCGAGATGGTGGGGCGCGAGGATCTCACCAATGCCGTCGGCATCAACTCGGCGATCTTCAACGGTGGCCGGATTCTGGGCCCGGCCGTTGCCGGGGTGATGATCAGCGCCGTCGGCACGGGCTGGGCGTTCATCGGGAACGCCGGGTCCAGCGTCGCTGTGCTCATCGCCCTTTCGATGATGCGTACCGCCGAGCTGCGGCCGGCGCCCCGCGTGGAACGTGCCCGGGGCCAGCTCTGGGCGACCTTCACCTACGTCCGCGGCCGGGCCGACCTCATGGTGGCGATGCTGCTGGTATTCATCGTCGGTACCTTCGGGATGAACTCCCAGATCACCACTGCACTCATCGCCAAGCAGGTGTTCCATCGCAGTGCGGCGGGGTACGGGTTGCTGTCCACCTCGCTGGCGATCGGAGCGTTCGGGGGTGCGCTGTTGGCCACGCGCCGCCGCACCCGGGCCACATCTCTCTATCTGATCGGCGCGGCCATGGCGTTCGGCCTCATCGAGATCGTTGCCGGGTCGATGCCTACCTACGCGCTCACCGCCGTGCTGTTGGTTCCAACGGGGCTGGCGATGCTGACCTTCTCGACGGCCGCGAACACCTCGGTCCAGCTCGGCGTCGATCCGACCATGCGCGGCCGGGTGATGGCGCTGTACCTCATGTGCTTCATGGGCGGCACCCCGATCGGGGCTCCGCTGATCGGCTGGGTGGCCAACCACTTCGGACCGCGCTGGGGGCTGGCCGGCGGCGGCCTGCTCTGTGTGCTGGGCGCAGTCGGCCTGGCGTTGGTGATCGCGCGGCGTCGAGATGTGGGCAGCGCGGATCTCGTCCATCGTGTGGAACGCGGCATACACCGCTCGCGTGTCGCCTGATCCGGGCTTACCGTATATGGCGTGGGTGCGTTCACCTCGACGCCGTCGGCGCTCGCGGCTGCTTTCCGGCACAAGCGCGGATCGCACCATGTGCCGGAGCCCATTCACCCGCCGATCCAGCGGGTCGCGGCTGACGTACGCCGGCTGCACCGGCTGCTGAACGCTCTGCCCAAGGGCACGTCCTATGTGCGGGGTATCGGGGTCGCGACCGCGTACGACCAGATGCTGAGCGTCGCCTGCGAGCAACTCGAGGTGGCCACCCGGCTGCTGAGCCTCCCGCAGGGTCGGTCCCGCCAGCTGGAACGCATTCGCGTCGAGTTCGAGCTGGGTGAGCGCGGCCTGCTCATCTGAGGCAAACCTGGCCAGACCCGGCTACGGTCAGCGCACCCAAGTGAGAGTGAGGCGCCGTGACCTATCCGCCGCAGCCCTACGCGCAGTCTGGTCCACCAGCACCGTTCGGGCCCGGTGCGCATCCTGTGCAGCTGGACATCGCTTATGTCGAGAAGCGATCCCGCCTGCTGGCGCTGATCGGTATCCCGTTCTTCCTCGGTCGGATAATTCTGGCCATCCCGGCGTTGATCCTGTACTTCATCGGCATCGCCCTGGCGGTGCTGGCCTGGCTGAACCTGTGGGCCATCCTGTTCACCGGCAAGGCAAACCGCGGTTTCCACGACTTCTGCGTCGGCGCGATCCGGTGGCAGACCAGAGGGACCGCGTACGTCTACGTGCTGACCGCCACGTACCCACGGTTCCGGCTACAACCCTGATCGAGATCACCGCGGCGGACGATCCGCGGCTCGCCGACTTCCGCGATCTACAGGATGCGGACGTGCGCCCGGACCGTCGCGGCATCGTGATCGGTGAGGGCGTGTCCGTCGTGCAACGGTTGATCGCCTCGCCCTATCCGGTGCGCGCTGTGGTCGGCGTCGCTGCCAAGATGTCGCTGCTCGCCGCCGACCTTGCCGAGGCAGGGCTGGACGGGTACGTGATCGACAAGTGGATGCTCTCCGAGGTGGTCGGGTTCCGGGTGACCAGAGGCGTGCTCGCCTCCGCCGAGCGGCTGCCGCCGGCCGACCCAGAAGAGGTCCTGCACGACGTGCGGGGGGTCGTCGTCCTCGAGCAGCTGAACGACTTCGAGAACCTCGGCGCACTGTTCCGCAACGCGGCGGCCTTCGGTGTTGGCGCGGTGCTGCTGGATCCGAAATGCGCCGATCCGCTGTACCGGCGCAGCGTGCGCGTCTCGATGGGCCATGCGCTGCGGGTGCCGTTCGCGGTGACCTCCGGGTCGACGGTCGACACGATCGGGCTGCTCCGGGCGCACGGGTTCGAGGTGCTGGCCTTGACGCCACGCGCCGATGCGGACCCGCTGCGCTCGGTGGCCGTGCCGGAGCGCTGGGCGGTCGTGCTCGGCGCCGAAGGCCCGGGGCTCGCCGATGCGACGCTGGCCGCTGCCGACCGGCTGGTGCGGATTCCCATGGCCGGCGGGGTTGATTCGCTCAACGTCGCGACCGCCGGAGCCGTCGCCTTCGCGCATCTGACCGGGTGATGAACTGCCTCAGCTCCACACGGTGCGTAACTGGGTGACCACCGAGAAGGGGTCCTCGCCGCGGAACAGTTGCAGCACCGCAAAGCCCTCCGGTGAGTCCGCGGCAAGGTGCCGGGGCGGCCCCACCCACCGTTCCCACGCGGCGAGGAAGCACTGCAACCGCCGGTTGTTCGAGGCGCACCACTGCGGCACCGCATGCCAGGCAACCGCGCCGGGAACGGGCAGCCCAAGCACGGCCCGGGCGGCCAGCGCCATGCGGCCACGACGGGTGGGAGGCCGGCGCAGCACTCGGCGGCCGACCAGGTGCCGCGGTTCGGCCAGCGGCGCCATCAGCTCGTCCAGCGCGGTCGCGAAGCGCTGGGACTGCTCGAGCGGAACATCGGCCAACTCGCAGCGCAGCCAACCGTCCGGCGTTGCCGCCACGCGCACCGCATCCGCACCCCGGTCTGCCCCGCCCGCATCATGCATTGCATCCGCGACCGCCGCGGCCAGCTGCTCGACCGCGCTCGGGGCGGTGGCCATCGTCGCCGAACGCCGCGCCGCATCAACGGTGACCGCTGCTACGCCGAGCAGGGCCAGACCGGCCGCGGTACCCGCTCCGGCCGGTACGCCCGCCGTAGCGCCTATGCCGGCACTCGCCAGTGCGCCGGTGCCGATACCGGCGGCCACCCGAGTCAACCGCCCGGACCCGGCCCGGTCGGTCGGCAGCGCCGGTCGCAGCGCAGCGGGCGGGAGCGCCGTCGCCGCATCGCCGAGCGTGGTGCCGGAACGGATACGCACGGTCGCCACGTCCATCCCGGTGTACGGCTCGCCGATCCGCCACCCGGCGCGCGCCGTGCTCCGTCCACCGACCCGGGTGAGCGACCGCGCGGTGATGGTTTGCGCGTCGAGTTCGTCCGGCGCGGCGAACGGCGAGAGCAGCGGATCGCAGTGCGTCACTCCTGACTCGATGTCGCCCGCCGCGGTGAGCGAGAAGTACGCGTCGTGCTTGCGCACCAGCCGTTGGTAGTCAGCGTCGCCCCGGGGGTGGTCGGCCGTAACGCAGCAGATGGACCAGTTGTCGGCCAGCTTGTCCGGCTGGGTGGCATCCAGGCGCAGTGAGCGACCGCGCATCTGCGTAATGGCGGTCGGCGTTGTCGCCGTGGTCAGGTCGACGGTGACGTTGAGCTGTGGGCAGTCCCATCCCTCACCGAGCAAGGCCCGGGTGCCGACGAGCACCCGTGCCTCGCCGGCGATGAAGAATTGCGTCGCGATCGCCACCCAGATGCGTGGCGTCATCGCTGCTGGCCCGACGATGCGGCGCAGTGTCGGCGCATTCTCCAACGGTTCGACGGTGACCACCTGGCCGGCCCGGCCGCAAAACTCGACGAGCTCGTCGGCCAGCCCGGCCGGGCAGGCAAAGGTCTTCCCGGTCACCAGCAACGGCCGCAATGCGCCGCGGCCACGCACGTCGGCGGCGGCGATCGTGGCAAAAGCCAACCTTGCCGAGCCCGATTCGTCGTCGATCGGGGTGCCCTCCAGGCTGGCCGGCAGCTTGGACTGCAGCTGTTCGAAGTCGCACAGCACCAACGCACGCAGCGACTCACCGAGCGCGGCATCCTCGGCGTCGAGGACGTGCACAGCTGCAGCGATCTTCGCCTCGGACAGCCCGCACAACCGGTCGACTGCGGAGACCGTCGTGCGCACTCCCTGCTTGGTCAGCCGGTAGCCAAGGCTCGGCAACACTCGTTTGATTGCGACGAGGGCTTGCTCGTCGGCCGGGTCAGTGCTGCGCTCCAGGTGGCCGAGACAGAAGTCGGAGAGGACGCTGACCCAGTCGTCGGCGTCGGGTGGGCTGCGGTGTTGCTCGCGCAGCCGGGCGCCCTCCGGCATCGGGATCAGCCCGGCGTGCGCGAAGCGCAGACCGGCCCTGGCCAACTGTGGCTCGGCCTGCTCGAAGGCGCCCCAGCTCGCCTGAACGCCGGACTCGGTGGCCCGCTGCACTACGCGGCGGTTCAGCCAGCCGGCCAGCGGAATCGTGCCGAGCTGTCGATCGACGAGCTGGACCTGCAGATCGGCGAAGCGGCTGCGTTCACTCGCCAGCCAGGTGTCCTCCTCCGGCGTCGGCGCGACCAGGTACACCAGCTCCTGATAGGGCGCCAGCTCGGCTTCCTTCACCAGGGCCGGAGTGGCTACTTCGAAGTCGGTCGGACCGAACAGGTCGTCACGCAGTTGCGCCTGCCAGCCGCTGAGCAGCGACGCCGGCGTCGCGGTCAACCCGATCAGCGCCGTGTGCGGCCCGAGCGTGTCCACGATCGCGCGCAGCAAGGCGCCCCAGGTGGCCAGCAGGTGATGGCATTCATCGAGCACCAGGGTCCACGGCCCCAGCTCTGCCGCGCGCTCCACGACGTCGCGGCCGTTCGGGTGCATCAGTGCGAGCAGGGCCTCCCGGTCGCCCGTGCGCAGCACGGCATGGCGTTGCTCGGCGGTGGTGGACCCGTCGATGACGGCGATCGACTGGTACGTCAGCGCGGTGACTGTCGCGTCCAGGGTGCGGTCGGTGCCGCAACGCACGTTCCGCAGTCCTTCGGTCGAGCCGAACATTCCGTCCCAGGTGCTCGCCCATTGGCCTTGCACGGCGGTGTTCGGGGCGAGGACGAGGGTGCGGCGACCGAGCCTGCGCGCCGCCTCGAGACCGATCACCGTCTTGCCGGCGCCCGGCGGCAATACCAGGTAGGAGCGGGTATCGCCGGCCGCTCGGTCGGCGTCGAATGCGTCGAGGGCGAGTTGCTGATATCGGCGCCAGGTACCGGTGAAATGCCGACCGCCCAAATCGTTCCCGGGGGCGGTCACAACCCGCAGTCTGGCATGGCCGGGTCGAGCCGCTCCTAAGACCCGAGCAGTGGGTTTCGACGGTGCGCCAGGAAGGCGCGTTCGGGCTCGTTCTCGGTCCGCGCGATGGCCGCCTCGTAGGCCTGCACGGCTTCGTCCGTACGACCGAGCCGGCGCAGCAGGTCGGCGCGGGTCGCATGCAGGAGGTAGTAGTCGTTCAGATCGAGGGCGTCGACGAGAGCGAGCGAGGCGGCCGGACCGTCCAGTTCGGCGATCGCGATCGCACGGTTCAACGCCACCACCTGCGTCGGTGCGACGCGGAGTAGCTGGTCGTAGAGCTCCACGATCTGAGCCCAGTCGGTTGCCGCCGCGCTGCGGGCATCGCTGTGCACGGCGTTGATCGCGGCCTGGAGCTGATAGGGGCCGGGCTGGTTGCGGCGCAGGCAGCGCCGGACCAACGCTTGACCCTCTGCGATCAGCTCACGGTCCCACAAGCTGCGGTCCTGCTCGGCGAGCAACACCATGCCACCGTCCGGGCCGGTGCGTGCCGCGCGGCGCGACTCGATGAGCAGCATGAGTCCGAGCAGTCCGATCGCCTCGGGTTCGTCGGGCATCAGCTGGGTAATGAGGCGGCCGAGTCGGATCGCCTCGGCGCACAGCTCGTCGCGGACCAACCGCTGCCCGGCGCTGGCGGTATAGCCCTCGTTGAAGATGAGGTAGACGACCGCCAGTACCGCCCGCAGCCGCTCGGGCAGGTCTGCCTCGAACGGCACCCGGTACGGGATGCCGGCGTCGCGGATCTTGGCCTTGGCCCGGACGATTCGCTGCGCCATCGTCGCCTCGGGCACCAGGAACGCATGCGCGATCTCCGGCGTGCTGAGCCCACCGAGCAGCCGCAGTGTCAACGCCACCTGGGCGCCGGTTGCCAGCGCGGGATGGCAACAGGTGAAGATGAGCCGCAGCCGGTCATCGCGCACTGCGCCCTCCTCGACAGGTTCGTCCTGCGCATGCAGAAGAGCGGCCTGGGTCTGCCTGTCGGCCCGGCTGCTCTCCCGACGCAGCCGATCGATACCGCGATTGCGAGCCGTCGTGATGATCCAGCCGGCCGGGCTCGGCGGCAGGCCGTCGACCGGCCACCGCTGCACCGCCGCGGTGAACGCGTCCTGAACTGCGTCTTCGGCGATATCGATATCTCCGAAGACGCGGACCAGGACTGCGACCGCACGGCCATGTTCGGCCCGGAAGATTCGACCTATCTCCGCCGTGGATGCCCCAGTCACGGAACGGTTCAGGAGTCGACCTCGGTCTGGAACGGCCGCACCTCGATCGGCAGGCCGGTGATCGACACGTACTTCTTGGCGATGGCCAGCGCCGCATCGAGATCCGTTGCCTTGATGATGGTGACGCCGCCGAGGTATTCCTTGCCCTCCGCGAACGGCCCGTCCGTGGCCAGCACATCTCCTGCGCCGGGGCGCAGCACGGTCGTCGCGCTCGTGTCGTGCAGACCGTCGCCGAACACCCAGTTGCCGTTCTGCTCCAGCTCGGTGCGCAGCGTGGCGAGCTGGGCCATCACGTTCGCGAGGAAGTCGGGGTCGGCAACGCCGCCCTCAGGCTGGTACATGGCGAGCAGGTACTGCTTCATGGTCGTCTCCTCGGAGTCGCCGCCGGCGGGCTGCCAGCGTCTCACCCTCTACACGAACGGGCCTCGGCGGAATCGACAGCCCGTGGTGGGTGTTGTCGGGTGCGGTTCTCGCGTGGTTCGGTTTACTGCGGCAGCGAGGGGATGCGTGGCGGTTGCTTGCGCAGTCGGGCTGATGTTCCAGCTCGGTTGCGTTTACTGCGGCAGCGATGGATGCGTGGGTTTCTGGGTTGCGTTGTCGGGCGCGGTTCTCGCTCGGGTCCTGGCGAGTTGGCTTTCGTGCCTCCTCGGGTGGCGTTTCGCCTTATCCGATAAGGCGAAAGTCTTCGAAACTGGGTCTGTGGATAGCCCGAAATTGTCGGTGCCTCGACCTAGAATTGGGTCATGAACAACGGGGAGCGCGGCGGTAGCGAGGGGTATGTGCCGTCGCCGGTGGATGTGCTGACCCTGCCCGACGACTCCGTCGCCGCACTGGCTGACTTGGCGCCGACCCCGGACTCGATGCACGCGTCCCAGTTCGCGAAGCTCTCGAGTCTGTCGGATATCGGTCGGGTGGATCTGCTGGTGGTGCTGCGTCGGCAGGCCGGTTGCGAGGCGGCGCGGCAGATCGAGCTGCTGGCGGCAATCTCCCGGGACGATCCGAGCAACGAGAAGTGGTCGGTCCAGGAGATCGCCGCGGTCCTGCGCATCGCCCCGGCCACCGCTGCCACCCAGGTGCACCGCGCCCAGATCCTGACCACCACCCTGCGGGCCACGTTGGCGGCGTTGCGGGCCGGGCAGATCACGGCACGGCACGCAGAGCTGCTCGCGTCGGCCGTGATGGGCCTCGACGCGGACGTGGCCCGCGCGGTCGAGGAGCGGGTGCTGGAGCGGGGTGGGGAGCAGACGGTCAGCCAGTTCCGCTCCTCGGTGGCGCGGGCGGTGCTTGCGTTGGATCCGGCCGGGGAGCAGGAGCGGCATGCTGACGCGGTGGAGCAGCGGCGGGTGGTGCTCACCCCCGATCTGCATGGCATGGCCCAGCTGTGGGCTTACTTGCCCGCAGATGGGGCCGCCACGGTGATGACTGCGATCGACGCGATCGCCTGCGAGACCATCTTCGGCAACGGCGGCGATACCCGGAGCGCGGATCAGCGTCGGGCGGATGCGTTGGTCACCCTGGCCGACACCGCGCTAGCTGACCCCGCGTTGACGCGTCGGCATGGGGCGCGGCCGGCGGTGCAGCTCACCGTCGCCGCATCAACTTTGCTTGGCCTGGATGAGCAGCCGGGTGAGTTGGCCGGGTACGGCCCGATCCCCGCCGCGATGGCCCGGCGCATCGCGAAAGATGAGACCGGCAGCTGGCGGCGGTTGCTCACCGACGACTCGGGTCGGCTGTTGGACTACGGCAGTAGGACGTATCGGCCGCCGGCCCGGTTGGCGGCGTTCATCATCGCGCGTGATCAGACCTGCACGTTCGCTTCCTGCACCCGCCCCGCCGTCGCCTGCGACCTCGACCACCTCACCGCAGCCAAGAACGGCGGGCCCACGTGTGAGGGGAATCTGCATCCGCTGTGCCGGCGGCATCACCGCTGCAAACACATCGCGCACTGGCAACCGCAGCGCCACCCGGACGGATCGACGATCTGGACCAGCCCCACCGGCCACACCTACCGCACCCAACCACCACCCTTACCGACCACCGTCGAGCCGGAGCCGACCGAGCCTGCCGGTCCGGCCGAGTCGACCGCTGACCCCGACCCGCCCCCCTTCTGACTCAGTGCGGCGCGGAGGCTGGACCCGGTCAGACGAGCGAGTCGCGCCAGGATTCGTGTAGCGCCGCGAACCGGCCGCCGGCCGAGCCGATGAGCTCTTCCGGTGAGCCGTCCTCGACTACGTGACCGGCCTCCAGAACCAGCACCCGATCGGCGATCTCGACAGTGGACAGCCGGTGGGCAATGATCAGCGCGGTACGGTCGCGTAGCACGGTGCGCAGCGCGAGCTGGACCGTGCGCTCGGTGGGTACGTCCAGCGATGAGGTGGCTTCGTCCAGGATCAGGACTGCCGGGTCGGCCAGGAAGGCGCGCGCAAAGGCGACGAGCTGGCGTTGACCAGCTGACAGCCGGCCGCCGCGCTTGCGCACATCGGTGTCGTAACCCTCCGGCAGAGCGGCAATGAACTCGTGCGCGCCCACCGCGCGGGCTGCGTCCTCGATCTGCTCGCGGGTCGCATCCGGTCGGCCGAAGCCGATGTTGTCAGCCACCGACCCGGAGAACAGGAAGCCCTCTTGCGTCACCATCACTACTGCGCGCCGGAGGTCGGTTTCGGCCAGGTCGCGCAGGTCGATGCCGTCCAGACTGACTGCGCCGAGCGTCGGGTCGTAGAAGCGCGAGATGAGTTTGGCGATCGTGGTCTTGCCGGCACCGGTGGCGCCGACGAGCGCGACGGTCTGCCCGGCCGGCAACGCCAGATCCATCTCGTGCAGCACCGGCCGGCCGCCTTCGCTGGGCGGCACGTAGCTGAACTCGACCCCGGTCAGCCGTACCGCGCCGCCTACGGGTGACGGCAAGGCGACGGGGTGCTCCGGCTCGGGTACCGAAGGCTTCTGCGCCATGACTGCGGCGATCTTCTCCAGCGCGGCCGTTGCCGACTGCATCGAGTTGAAGAAGATTGCAACGTCCTGCATCGGACCGTAGAACTGGTTCAGGTAGAGCAGGAAGGCAGTGAGGACGCCCAGGTCCAGCCCGCCGTGCGCGACCCGGATGCCGCCGACCACGAGGACGCTCACGGTGGCCACGTTGCCGATCAGCGTGACGCCGGGGATGAAGACGGCATGCAGTTTGAAGGCCTTGGCATTGGCCTTGCGGTAGTCGTCGTTGAGCTCGCCGAAGATCTGCTCGTTGCGCTTCTCGCGGCGGAACACCTGCACGGCCCGGATGCCGTTCATGGTTTCGACGAACTGCACGATCAACGTGGCAATGGCTTCCCGGGTACGCCGGAACGCCTTGGCCGACCGGGTGATGAACCAGCTGTACAGGAACCAGAGCGGAATGAACGAGGCGAGGGCGATCGCGGCCAGCGGCAGATCGAGCAGCAGGAGGATGACCGAGATCGTCACGATGTTCAGCACCGCGGTGACCAGGCCGTCCATGGCCGATTGCAGCAACTCGTTCAACGTGTCGACGTCGGAGGTGAGCCGGGAGATGACGCGGCCCGAGGTGAACTTCTCGTGGAAGGACACCGACAGCGCCTGGACGTGATCGAACAGCCGGCGACGCAGGTCGAACAGCACCTGTTGGCCGATCCGGCCGGCTCGCATCAGGAAGATCCGGTTCAGCGCGCCGGTGGCCAGCGCGCTGACGACCAGCAGACCGGCGATCCATTGGATGGTCGTGTAGTCGCCGTGGATCGCGTCGGGCATGCCGTGGTCGATGGCCAGCCCGACCAGGAACGGCCCGGCCATCGTGGTCAGGTTCTGGCCCAGGACGATCAGCACGATCGCCCAGACGCCGCGCCGGTGCGGCCGCAACAGCGAACCGAGCAGCGCTCGCCCGTCGCGGCGCAGTTTCGGGACCGAACCGGCCGTGCTCAGTTCGTTGGCCGCGTCTTCCTGCTCCTTGGCGGCGTCGGCCAGCCGTCCGCGCCAACTCTCCGCGGACTCATCGACGCCCTGCTGGATGTCGGTCACTGCGCGCCCTCCAGTTCGGAGTCCTGAGCCAGCAGGTTGTGATAGGCCGGCGAGCGCGCCAACAGCTCCGAGTGCGTGCCCACATCCGTGATCCGGCCGTTCTGCAGCAACGCCACTCGATCGGCCAGCAGCACGGTGGACGGGCGGTGCGCCACGATCAGCGCGGTGGTCGAGGTCAGCACGCGGCGCAGCGCATGCTCGACCAGCTTCTCGGTGTGCACGTCCAGTGCGGAGAGCGGGTCGTCCAGGACCAACACCTTCGGCCGGCCGAGGACCGCGCGGGCCAGTGCGAGGCGCTGGCGTTGTCCGCCGGACAGCGACATGCCCTGCTCACCGATCCGGGTCTCCAGGCCGAACGGCAGGTCGTGCACGAAGCCGGCCTGGGCGACCTCGATCGCTTCGGCGATGTCGGCATCCGAGGCGTTCTCCCGGCCCAGCGTGAGGTTTTCCCGGACACTCGCCGAGAACAGGGTGGCCTCCTCGAAGGCCATCGCCACCCGGGTGCGCAGATCGGCCAGTGCGATGTCGCGTACGTCAACCCCGTCGATGGTCACCCGGCCGCCGGTGGTGTCGTAGAGCCGGGGCACCAGGGCGGTCATGGTCGTCTTGCCACCACCGGTGGCGGCGACCAGCGCCATCGTCTCGCCCGGGCGAATGTCCAGGTCGACATGCGAGAGCACCGGCTCGTCGGCGCCGGGGTAGGTGAAGCTGACGTCCTCGAAGCGCACCGAGCTGTGCCGCACTTCGGGAAGGCTGACCGGGTTGGCCGGGTCGACGATGTCCGGTTCGACGTCCATCACCTCGAAGATGCGTCGCGCCGCGCTGGCCGCTTCCTGGGTGACCGCGATCAGCCAGCCCATCGACACCAGCGGCCAGATCAGGCGCAGGTAGAGAGTCACGAACGCGACCAGGGCACCAACCGAGAGGCTGCCGTGCGCCACCGCGATCACGCCGCCGAACGTGACGACCGCCAGGACCAGCTGCGGATAGGCGTCCAACGTGGTGAAGAACCAGGACAGCGTGCGTACCTTCGCCATCTCGGCGGTGCGCAGCGTGTGTGCGCCGCCGGTGAACGTGCGCAGCATCTGGGGCCGGCGACCGTAGGACTTGATCACCCGGATGCCGAGCGCGGCCTCCTCGACGGAAGTCGCCAGGTCGCCGGTCAGGTCCTGCGCGGTGCGCGCTTCCCGGCTGTACCGCGCCTCGTAGTAGCGGGTGGTGATGACCAGCGGGCCGAGCAGCGCAATGACGATCAGGCCGAGCACCAGATGGATGTGCAGCAGCAGGACTGCGACGATGACCACGGTCGCCGCATTGGCGATCAGAAAGACGAAAGCGAACCCGATGAACCGGCGCAGCGTCGAGAGGTCGGTGCTCATCCGGGACAGCAACTGGCCGCTGGACCATTCATCGTGGAACGACACCGGCAGCTTCTGCATGTGCGCGTAGAGGTCGCGGCGCAGGTCGGTCTCGATGGACAACGAGCCGCTGGCCATCGCCCACCGACGCAGGAAGAACAACACTGCCTCGCCCACCCCGAGCAGCAACGCAAGACCGGCCAGCGCCCAGATACCAGACGTTTCGTGCCGCTTGATCGGGCCGTTGACGACAGCCTCGATGACCAGTGGCACCAGCGACTGCGCCACCATCGCGCCGAGCGCGGTGGCGACCATGAACCAGACGACGCCCTGGTAGGGCTTCACCCACGGGCGTAGCCGCAGGAGCGGGCCCAGCCCGCTCGGCTGTTCGACGGCGGGTTTTGCGGGACCGGCCACCTCGTCGGTGGCAGGGGATTGCACGGTGCTCGTCACGGTCGGTTGGGCTGCCTTGGTCTCGGTTCGGATCTGGTATCGGTCGGCTCGGCGCAGAGTCGTCCCACGCTGGTGGCGGGGCGGCCCTTCACCGTAACTCGCAGGTCGGACAAAGCCGAACGACTTTCTCTGTGGGCTCAGTGTCCGAGTTCAACAGCAGTTGAAGTCAAACTGACGGCAGGCGATGAGCGCTCGCGCGAAGAGCAGATCGCCGCGCGCGACGAAGGAGCGCTTGCCCGAGCGGAGCGAGGTGTCGGTTTCGAGTGCTCCCCGAGCTTGCGAGGGGCGCGCGAGACAACCGACCAGGCGATCAGAAAGCAGCAATCAGTCGTTCTTGCGGCGCACGCCCAGCAGGATGTCGTCCCACGAGGGGATCTTGGTCTGCTCCCGCGCTGCCTTGCTGCGACCGCTGCCGCGGCGCACCGGCGGCGGTGGATCGGTCGGGTGCGCCGGGTCGTCGAGAGCCTCGTCCTGGGCCTCGAACGGGATGAGGTCCTCTTCGGCCGGGTCGATGTCGCCGAAGATCGGCAGTGGATCGGCCAACCGCAACGGCGCCAGGTCCGAGCGGCGCTGCGACCGGGCCGAGTCGGCGCGCTGTGGTTCGGGGCGTACCGCCTCAGGGCGGTGTACTTCGGCAGTTGGCGGCGGGGCGACATGCGGGCCGGGCAGTTCCGGCGGGAAGTAGCCGGCGCTGTCGTCGGCTTCCTGGTCGAAGACCTCGCTGCCGCCGACCGGGACCGGCAGCGGCCGGGTGGCGTCCGCGCTGTCCGGATCGTCCGGGACGGCTTGCACCACCGGCCGCAACGGGCGGTCGGACAACAGATCGGCGGCAGCTTCATCGGCCGGCAGCAAGGTGCGGGCGGCCAGCGAGAACGCCCAGTGCGCGCGGCGCTCCGACCCGTCGCTGGACCAGGCGGCGATGACGACCCAGGTGCCGTCCTCGCGGCGGTAGGAATCCCACTCGACCGAGGCCGGCTCGATGCCGTGGAAGGCGAAGCGACGATCGACCGTCTCGCCGAACGGGACCAGTGCGCCATCGCCGTCGCGGCGGGCTCGGGAGCGGCGCGCCTCGTCGCCGACCCGGGCTCGCTCGGCCAGCACCGCAGTGGCGAAGCGCATCACCTTGGCGAGGTCGGCTCCGGTGTCCTGGGCCAGCTCCTCCGGCGACTCGCCGGCGCGCACCCGTACCTGGATCTCTCGGGGGCTCAATGCCACCGGCGCGGGCGGTTCGGCGGCCTCGTCGGGGTCGTCGTCGTCGTCCTCCGGCTCGGGGGCAGCCGGGGCCACCGCGTCGCGAAGCCGGTCGTCGACTTCCAGGAGGAACTGTTCCGCGCCGTCGGTCTCGGCCACGATCACGGTGTCGGCGTCTTCGCCGACCGTGACGAACCGAAGGGACCGCATGGACCGACTTTAGAGCATCGACGGGCATCGGCGGCGCCGACGCGCAGCGCTCTAGCCGAGGCTGCGCACCACATATTCCAGGCACTGGGTGAGCGCCTCGACGTCGGCCGGATCGACCGCGGGGTACATGCCGATGCGCAGTTGATTGCGGTTCAGACCGCGATACGGCTCGGTGTCGACAATGCCGTTGGCGCGCAGCACGGCGGCCACCTGCGCGGCGTCCACCTCGGGCACGAAGTCGATGGTGCCGACGAGCGGGCTGCGCAGTTGCGGATCGGAGACGAACGGCGTGGCGTAGTCCTCACGCTCCGCCCAGCGATACAGCCGGCCGGCGGAGAGTTCGGTGCGCCGTGCCGCCCAGGCCACCCCGCCGTGCCCGAGCAGCCATTCGGTCTGGTGGGCCAGCAACCAGAGGCTGGCGATTGCCGGGGTGTTGTACGTCTGGTCCTTGCGGCTGTTGTCCAGCGCGATGCTCAGATCCAACGACGGCGGTATCCATCGTTCGCTCGCCTTGATCCGTTCCATTCGCTCGATGGCCCGCGGCGACAGCGCCGCGATCCATAGCCCGGCGTCGGCCGCGAACACCTTCTGCGGCGCGTAGTAGTAGACGTCCACCAGGTTGAGATCGGTGATGATCGCGCCGGCGGAGGAGGTGGCATCCACCAGCGTCAACGCGTTCTCATCGGCTCCCTCGACCGCTCCGACTGCGAGCGTGACGCCCGTCGACGTCTCGTTCTGCGGCCAGGCGTAGCAGTCCACCCCGTCGATCGCGCTCGGCAGCACCCCGGAGCCCGGCTCGGCGCGGCGCACCTGGGGCTTGTCGAGGAAGGGCGCCGCGGCAGTCACCGCGGCGAACTTGCTGGAGAACTCGCCGCAGACCACATGCTGGCTGCGCTGCTGGATCAAGCACACGGCGGCGACGTCCCAGAAGGCGGTGGCCCCGCCGTTGCCGAGCACGATCTCGTAGCCGTCCGGCAGGGCCAGCAGCTCGGTCATGCCGCGGCGGATGCGCCCGACCAGCTCGCGGACCGGAGCCTGCCGGTGGCTGGTCCCCATCGGGGCGCCGGCGACGAGCTGCTGCAGCGTCTCTTCGGGCACCTTCGACGGTCCGGAGCCGAACCGGCCGTCCTTCGGCTTCATCGCCTGCGGGATCTGAATGGCACTGTGCTCGGCGCCGAGCGCGTCGGCCCGGGCGCGGATCGCAGCGGTCGCGGCGTCCCTCGCCCCGGCGGTGCGCTCCTGGGTCACGGCGACGATCCTGCCAGGCCGGCGGTTCAGAGGGTGGAGATCTGGTCCCAGCCTTCGACTTCGGACGGCTTGCGCGGTTCTGGACCGACGTACCGCGCCGACGGCCGGACCAGCCGGCCGGTGCGCTTCTGCTCCATGATGTGCGCCGCCCATCCACCGGTACGCGCGCAGGTGAACATGGCCGGCATCATGTGCGGCGGCACCTCGGCGAAATCTAGGATCACGGCTGCCCAGAACTCGACGTTGGTCTCGATCGGGCGGTCCGGGCGACGCTCGCGCAGCTCGGTGAGGGCGGCCTGCTCGAGTGCGAGAGCGGCGTCGAACCGGGAGGCACCGAGCTCCTGACAGGTCCGGCGTAAGACCCGGGCCCGCGGGTCCTCGGCACGATAGACGCGGTGCCCGAAGCCCATCAGTCGCTCGTGCCGGTCGAGGATGCCGGAGACCACCTTGCCGGCGTCGCCGGTCTTCTCGACCTCGTCCAGCATCGGCAGTACCCGGGCCGGGGCGCCGCCGTGCAGCGGGCCGCTCATCGCTCCGATCGCTCCGGACATCGCGGCCGCGACGTCGGCACCGGTGGAGGCGATGACCCGCGCGGTGAAGGTCGAGGCGTTCATGCCGTGCTCGGCGGCGGACACGAAGTACGCGTCGACGGCCCGGACGTGCTTCGGGTCGGGCTCGCCGCGCCAGCGGACCATGAAGCGCTCGATGATCGTGCTGCACTGGTCGATGCGCGATTGCGGCACCGCCGGGATACCGACGCCGCGGGCCGACTGCGCCACGTAGGACAGCGCCATCACCGATGCCCGGGCCAGCTGCTCGCGCGCCTCGTCGTCGCTGACGTCGAGCAGCGGACGGTAGTTCCAGATGGGCGAGAGCATGGCCAGCGCGGCCTGCACGTCCACCCGGACATCACCGGTGTGCACCGGGATCGGGAACGGTTCGGCCGGCGGTAGACCCGGGCCGAACTTCCCGTCGACCAGCAACGCCCACACATTGCCGAACGTCACGGTGCCGACGAGATCCTCGATGTCGACCCCGCGGTAGCGCAGCGCACCGCCGTCCTTGTCCGGCTCGGCGATCTCGGTCTCGAACGCGATGACGCCTTCGAGTCCGGGGCTGAAGTCGTCAGACATCGGTGTCTCCGATCCTCTTCGCGTGGCCCGCGGCCGCGCCGTCATGTGTCATTGTCAGTTGCTCATCTGCCATTGTCGCGCCCCGGCCTTCGCCGCGGTGTCGGCAGGGTCCGCCCGACGCTCGCCGGGCAGCTGCAGGCCCCGCAGGACGGGGCGTAGCCGCCGTCCGGCCCGTTCGCGCGGGATGGAATGATGAGAGCAGTGTCCGAGCCCCCTGTTGACCTCGCCGCCCAGCGCCGCAGCTACCGGCGCGGGCAGCTCGACGAGTCGCAGGTGGCCGAAGGATGGCTGGCCCTGTTCCGGCGCTGGTACGACGAGGCGGCCGCGGACGAACTCGTCGTCGAACCGAACGCGATGCAGCTGGCCACCGTCGACGGCGACGGCCGGCCCGCCGTGCGCACCGTGCTGGCCAAACTGGTGGACGACGCGGGCGTCGTGTTCTACACCGGTTACGACTCCGCGAAGGCGCACGAGCTCGCCGCCAACCCCCGCGCCGCCGTCGTGTTCGCGTGGCTGCCGCTGGAGCGTCAGGTCCGGATCAGCGGTCGGGTCAACCGGGTCGACCGGGAGGAGACCGCGGCCTACTTCGCCTCGCGCCCGCGCGGCTCGCAGATCAGCGCGTGGGCGTCGCATCAGTCGGCGCCGTTGCCCAGCCGTGAGGAGCTCACCGCAGCCATGGCGGCGACCGAGCGGCAGTTCCACGGCCGGGACGTACCGGTGCCACCGGACTGGGGTGGTTACCGCATCACGGCCGAGGTCATCGAGTTCTGGGCCGGCCGCGAGGACCGCCTGCACGACCGCTTGCAAGGCCGGCTCGAGGGCGGGACCTGGCGCTGGCAGCGACTGGCTCCGTGACCGACCCTGCCGACATCGCTGAGCAGGACTCCGCCGCCGACGAGCAGCCCGGCGCTGCGCTCGACCCGGAGACCGAGGCCCCCGAGCGAGCCCGCGGCCTGCGCCGATGGGCCAAGCGGCAAGGCGCAGATACCCGGCCGC
The DNA here is from genome assembly GCA_963703085.1 of uncultured Actinomycetota bacterium. GTDB lineage: Bacteria > Actinomycetota > Actinomycetes > Mycobacteriales > Jatrophihabitantaceae > DATAEG01. Next base: position 2,422,174 of record OY969789.1, read on the forward strand.
TGCAGGTTCCGCCGTTTCGCCGGCTGCTGATCGGACAGGGCACTGCATTCATCGGGGCGATGCTCACCCAGGTCGCGGTGCCGGTGCAGGTCTACGCCATCTCGCACTCATCGCTGCTGGTGGGCATGGTCGGCCTGGTCGGGCTGGTGCCCATCGTCGTGTTCGGCCTCTACGGCGGCGCCATCGCCGACGCGATGGACCGGCGGGTGCTCTACCTGGTGAGCTCGATACTCGCGTGGGGCGTGACGATGGCGCTGCTCGCGCAGACCATCGCCGGGTTGGACAGTGTGCCGGTGATCCTGGCACTTGTCGCCGTGCAGTCGGGTGCGTTCGCGGTGTCGTCCGCGGCGCGCGGCGCGATCATCCCGCGCATCGTGGACGCCGAGCTCGTCCCTTCCGCGAACACGCTGAACTTCACGGTGAGCAACATCGGGCAGGTGGTCGGACCGCTGATCGCCGGCGTCCTGGTCGGCCTTACGCACGGGTTCGCCTACGCATACGGGATCGACGCGGTGCTCTTCACCGCCGCGCTGTACTCGGCGCTACGGCTGCCGCCGATCCCGCCGACCGGCGACCTGGCCAAGCCGGGGTTCCGCTCGGTATTCGACGGGCTGTCGTTCATCGCCAAGCAACCGGTGCTGATCATGTCGTTCGGCGTCGACATCGTCGCGATGGTGCTGGCGATGCCGCGCTCGTTGTACCCGGAAGTCGCCGCCGAGCGCTTCCACGGCGTGGTGGGCCCGCTGTATGCGGCGATCGCGATCGGTGCCGTGCTCGCCGGGTTGAGCGGCGGCTGGATCAGCCGGGTGCGCCGGCAGGGGGTGGCGTTGACGTTCGCCATCGTCGGCTGGGGTACGGCCGTGGCGCTATCCGGACTGGCGCATTCGCTGTTGATCATGGTTGCGTTGCTCGCGGTGGCCGGCGCCGCCGATCTGGTCAGCTCGATCTTCCGGCAGACCATCCTGCAGACCTACGCGCCGGATGAGATGCGCGGCCGGATGCAGGGCGTGTTCATCGCGGTCGTCGCCGGCGGCCCGCGACTGGGAGATGTGCGCGCCGGCGTGACTGCGTCGGTCAGCTCTGCGACGGTGTCCTGGGTGGGCGGTGGTCTCGCCTGTGTCGCCGTTGTGCTGATCGCCGGTGTCTCGGTGCGGTCGTTCTGGCGATACGACGGTCGAGCACCCACGAGGATGAAGGAGGCCAGCTGATGACTCGATCCGGAATGCAGTTCTCCATCGAGGCGGGGGACTACCGGGCGACCGCGGTCGAGGTAGGCGCGGGGCTGCGCGAGCTATGGCACGGTCAGCGAGCCGTCACCCTTGGCTATCCGGCCGATCAGCTCCCACCGAAGTGCTGCGGCGCCGTGCTGGTGCCCTGGCCGAACCGCATCCGGGACGGGCGGTACTCCTTCGCCGGCACGGACTATCAGCTGCCGTTGACCGAACCGGCGCTGCACAACGCAACGCACGGCCTGGCGCGATGGGCACGCTGGACGGTCGCCGATCGGGCCGCCGACCGGGTGCGGCTGCAGATCGACATCGTGCCGCAGACCGGTTGGCCGTTCGAGGTGCGCTGCGCGGTGGAATACCGGCTGGACGCCGAACGTGGGCTCATCGTCACGGCCACTGCGCAGAACACCGGCGCGCAGGCCGCACCGTTCGGTTACGGCTCACACCCATACCTGTCGATCGGGGACGCGCCGCTCGGTGACGTCGAGCTGCGCATACCGGCGCAGAGTCATCTCACCGTCGACGAACGCAACCTGCCCACCGGAAACCTGCCGGTGGACGGCACGTCCTACGACCTGCGCGAGCTCGGCCCACTCGGCGAGCTCCGGCTCGACGACTGCTTCACCGATCTCGTCACCGCAGAGGGAACCGGTGTCGCCGAGCTACGCGCCGCCGGGCACACCACCACGCTTTGGTGGGATCAATCGTTCACCGCGGTGCAGGTGTACACACCCGAGGTCCTGTACGGGACGACGACCGCGATCGCGATCGAGCCGATGAGTTGCCCACCGGACGCGTTCAACTCCGGCGCCGGCCTCGTCGCGCTGGCGCCGGGCGAACAATGGGCAGGCAGTTGGGGCATCACTGCGGCCAGTTGACAACTACTTTCCATTTTGGAAAGTGATTGCTACGTTCGAGGCATGCCTGGCGACGCCATCGACCCCTATGCAGCGCGCAATGCGCTGCACCGAGCGGCAGCGAGCACGGCCACCATGGCCGAAGCCGCGCATCGCGAACGCTGGCGGCACGCCGGTTTCGCCGCCGGCGTCGGAGTTGCCATGGGCGGTTACGTCTTCACGACGCTGTACCTGCAGTCCCGCAGCCCGTTCTGGTGGGTGGTGTCGCTCATCGCCTTCGTGCTGGCAATCATCGGCCTGTCGCTGTACTTCAACTCGACTCGGCGGGCGACCTCGGCACGCTGGCAGCGCACCGTATCGTCCGGCCCTCGCGATGAGCATGGTGTTCTATCTCGGCGGTATCGCGGTGAACACGATCTGGTTCGCCCAGGAGCTGTGGCTGGCTGTCCTGTTCGGGGTCGTCGTGACGGTGCCGATGATCGTCGCGGCGTGGCGCACCGCCCGCGACCGACCGTGAGCCTTGCCGCGCCGGGACACCACCCGCGTACCCGGCTCGACGAGCTCATCCACCACCCGGTCCGGCTGAGCATCATGGCCGCCTTGGTCGGTGTCGCCGAAGCCGAGTTCAGTGTCGTGCGCGACGCGGTCGAGGTGAGCGATTCGGTGCTCAGCAGGCAGGTCTCGATGCTCGAGCAAGCCGGGTACGTCAAGGTTCGAAAAGGCTACGTGGGCAAGCGCCCGCGAACCTGGCTGCGGTGCACCGCCCGCGGCCGGCACGCGTTCACCGCGCACATCGCAGCGCTGCGTGAGATCGCCGGCATCGACAGTTCGACCAGCACACCGGAGAAGAGGTAGTTCGTTTTGTTGGATATCAGCGACCTGCACAAGCAGTACGGTTCGACGACCGCACTGGACGGCATCACGCTGTCCGTCGCGCCCGGCGAGATGTACGGCTTCGTCGGTGCCAACGGCGCCGGCAAGTCGACCACGATGCGCATCGCCATGGGTGTGCTGGCAGCCGACTCCGGTTCGGTGCGCTGGGCGGGTGGGCCGGTGAGCTATGCGACGCGGCGCCGCTTCGGGTACATGCCGGAACAGCGCGGGCTGTATCCGAAGATGCGGATCGCCGAGCAGGTGGCCTACTTCGGCCGGCTGCACGGCATGCCGGCCGCTCGCGCCGCGGAGTCCGCCGGGGCGTTGCTGGAGCGTCTCGAGGTGAAAGCAGAGAGCACCGATCAGTTGCAAGCACTGTCGCTGGGCAACCAGCAGCGCGTGCAGCTTGCCGCCGCTCTCGTGCACCGGCCCGAGTTGCTCATCCTCGACGAGCCGTTCTCCGGGCTCGATCCGATCGGCGTCGACACGATGTCCGCGGTACTGGCCGAGCAGTGTGCCGCGGGGGTCGCGGTGATGTTCTCCAGCCATCAACTCGAACTCGTCGAGCGATTGTGCGACCGCATCGGCATCATCGTCGACGGTGCGATGGTCGCCCAAGGAACGATCGACGAGCTGCGTGCGGCCGCAGATGCCCGCGAGCTGGAGGTCGAAGTCACCGGTGCCGACGGCTCGTGGCCGCCCCGGCTGCCTGGTGTGCGGGTCACCGCCCGCGACGGCAACACGCTCCGGCTGGTGCTGCAGAACCCGGACGACGACCAGGCCGTTCTGACGGCGGCGAGCGCGGCCGGTCGGGTGGTGCGCTTCGGATGGCGGCAACCGCCGCTGGCCGAGCTCTACCGTTCGGCGGTGAAAGCCTGATGCCCGGCGACAACACGACCCGCGACGGTCAGGCCTCCGCGGCGGACAACATCAGACTGATGGCCGGTCGCGAGATCACCACGCGTACCCAGCAGAAGAGCTTCCGCATCGGGCTGGCGGTGACGCTGCTGATCATCGCCGTTGTGGCGTTACTGCCCCGGTTCCTCGGCGGACACGCCACCACCTATGACCTGGCGCTCGTCGGAGATGACGTGCGGCCGGTGAGCGCGGCCGTCGCACAGCTGGCTGACCAGCGTCATCAGAAGGTCCGGGTGCACCAGACCAGTGCAGCCGAGGCGCAGCAGAAGGTGCGCGACGGCAAGTGGGACGCAGCGCTCATCAACGGCACGCAGATCATCGCGCGCAGCGCCAACTCCGACGCCACGCAGTTGCTGCAGGGCGCCTACCAGTCGGTCGCCGCTTCGCAACGCCTGCAGCAAGCCGGCCTCGACCCGGCGAAGGTTTCGGTGGCGCTGGCTGTGCCGGCACTGCGGGTGGACGCGGTGAAGAGCGACACCAGCAAACGCCAGACGATCGCCACGATCACGATCGTGGCTCTGTTCGCGCAGCTCATCGGCTTCGTGTCGTGGGTGGCGATGGGCGTGGTCGAGGAGAAGACCAGCCGGGTGATCGAGCTGATCCTGAGCGCGGTCCGGCCGTGGCAACTGCTCACCGGGAAGCTGGTGGGCATCGGCGTGGTGGCGCTGGCGCAGCTGCTCGCGATGGCCGTCGTCGGCCTCGTGGTCGCCACCGCGGCGGGCGGCGTCGAGCTGCCGTCCGGCACTGTCGGGGCGGTGGCGATCAGCGTGGGCTGGTTCGTGTTGGCCTTCGCCTTCTTCTGCGGTCTGGCCGCGGCGCTCGCGTCGTTGGTATCGCGCCAGGAGGAGGTTTCCGGCGTGCTCAGCCCGGTCACCGGGATATTGATGGTCAGCTACTTCCTCGGCTTCATCGCCGTCGGTTCCCCGGACTCCACCGTCGCCAAGATCATCTCGGTGGTGCCGCCGGTCTCGGCCATCTCCATGCCGGCCCGGATGGTGAACGGGTCGGTGCCGTTCCTGCAGGTGGCGCTGGCCGTGCTGCTGATGGTGATGGCGACCGTCGCCGTCGTGGCCATCGGCGCCAAGATCTACCGCGCTGCGGTGCTGCACACCGGAGGCAAGGTGGGCCTGCGGACAGCCTGGAAGGGCGAAGCGGTCGCCAACCTCGACTGAGGCGAGGACACCTACCGCGCGGCGGCGTAGCGGTCCAACGCGACCTGCCGCTCGACGGCGTGGTCGACGATGGGGTCCGGGTAGCCCGCGGCGCCACCGTGCTTCCACGGCTCGTGGGCGGCCTTGCCGCTCAGCCCGGCGAGCTCGGGGATCCACCGCCGCACGTACTCACCGTCCGGGTCGAATTTGAGACCCTGGGTGACGGGATTGAAGACTCGGTAGTACGGCGCCGCGTCCGTGCCGGTGCCGGCAGTCCACTGCCAGCCGTGCTGGTTGCTGGCCAGATCGCCGTCGACGAGATGCTGCATGAAGTGCCGCGCGCCGGCCGTCCATTCGAGATGGAGGTCCTTGACCAGGAAGGACGCCACGATCATCCGCAGCCGATTGTGCATCCAGCCCTGGGCGAGCAGCTGGCGCATGCCGGCGTCCACCATCGGATAGCCGGTTCGGCCCGCGCGCCACGCGGTCAGGTGTTCGTCGGCGCGGGCTCCCGTCGCGTAGGTCATCGACTTCAGTGCCGGCACGAAGTAATCACGCGCGCTTTCCGGCCAGTGGTGCAACACCGCGGCGTAGAACTCCCGCCAGGCCAGCTCCTTGCGGTAGGTCTCGTCGACAGGGCCGAGATCGGCGAGCAGCGTGCGCGGATGCAGCGCTCCGAATTTGAGATACACCGACATCCGTGAGGTCGAATCGAGGCCGGGCCGGTCCCGCGCGTCGGGGTAGTTCTTCAGGCGGGCGTCGCGGAAGGCGAACCACGCTTTGCGCGCCGCCGCTTCACCGGCGTCGGGCAACTCCAGCCCCGCCGGTAGAGCGGGGTCAGCCGGGATGTCGGCGCTCTCGCCTGCTGCAACCCACTCCACGTCACCGCCACCGGACGCCGCGGGTTCGCGCCAGCCGTGTTCGCGCCAGCCGCGGTAGAACGCCGTGTACACCTGGTACGGCGCGCCATCGCTCTTGGTCACCCGGCCGGGCGCCACGGCATAGGGCGAGCCGGTGCGGGTCAACGGCACGTCGCCGAGCGCCTGCGCGACCCGCTCGTCGCGAGCCGCTCCGTACGGCCCGAAGTCCGCGCTGACGTGCACCTGCGCCGCATCGAACTCGCGGACCACCGAAGGAACGACGTTCTCCGGCTTGCCGTGGCGCACCACCAGCGCGCCACCGTGTTCGCCCAGTTCCGCGCCGAGCGCGCGCAGCGATCGGTAGAGGAAGGCCAGTCGAGGTGCGCCGCTCGGCCGGCGCAGCGCGTCGTCCAGCACGAACAGCGCAACCACCGGACCTGCATTCGCCGCCGCGAGGAGGGCCGGGTGGTCGCGCAGCCGCAGGTCGCGGCGGAACCACATCACCGAAGCCATGCAGTCCACTCTGCACCGTTCGGAGTCACACCACCTTTCGAGGCAGCAGCCGGGTGGCGACGGCGAAGCCGATCGCAACAACGGAGTTGATGCACAGCAACGTGACGAACCCGTACTCCGCGCCGTGTGATGTGACCGGGAAGGACAGGAAGAGGCTGCCCAGTGTTGCGACGCCGAGAGCCAGCGCGCTCTGCTGAATCGTCACCATCACCCCGCCGCCGACACCGGCCAATGCGGGCGGCACATCGGCCAGGATGATGCGGAACAGCGAGGGCATCATCAGCCCCTGGCCGAAACCGACGATCGCCATGGCCGGTGCGAGATCGACCGGGTTGACGTCGGGCCAGGCCAGCAGCACGGTGCCGACCATCGTGAGCAGGCCGGCCGCCTGGATGACCGCACCGCTCGCCAACACCGGCCGGCCGTACTGCGTCACCAACCGTGGCGAGAGCAACGACGCAACCAGGAAGGCGACGGCCATCGGGGTGAGGGCCAGCCCGGCTTTCAGAGCGTCCTCGTGCAACGAGCTCTGCAGCACTAGGGCAACGGCGAACATGAACCCACCGAAGCCGGCGAAGAACGGGATCGCGACCAGTAAGCCACGGCGGACGGAGGAGACCCGGAGCAACATCGGCGGCAGCAACGGCAGTCGTCCGGCGCGCTCCTCCTGGCGCTCCACCGCGACGAACACCGCCGCCAGTGGAACGACCGCAGCGAGCAAGACCCAACCCCACCACGGCCAGCCGAGGGTGCGTCCCTCCAGCAACGGCAGCAGCAACGCCGTGAGCAGCACTGCCAACAACACTGTGCCGCGACCGTCGATGCGGGCCGGATGCGGCGAGCGCGTCGCCGGCACCACCCGCTTGGTCAGGATGAGCCCGACGATGCCGACCGGCACGTTCACGAGGAAGATCGGCCGCCAGCCCCAGTCGAACAGGTCGGCCCCGACGAGCACTCCGCCGAGCAGTTGACCCGCGGCGGCGGCGATGCCGCCCGCCGCGCCGTACATGCCCATCGCGCGGGCGCGCTGGTGTCCGGCGGTCGTCGCCTGGATGGTGGCCAGCGATTGCGGAACCATCATTGCGGCGCTGGCTCCCTGGGCGATGCGGGCCAGCACGAGGATGGTCGCCGTCGGTGCGACGCCGCACAGCAAAGACGCGACGGTGAATGCGGCCATCGCGCCCATCCCGAGGTTGCGCCGGCCGAATGCGTCGCCGAGGCGGCCGCCGAGCACCAACAGGACCGCGTAACCGATGCCGTATCCGGCCACCACCAGCTCGAGCGTGGTCGCCGTGGTGTGCAGGTCGTGGCCGATGGTGGGCAGTGCGACGTTGACGATGAAGAAGTCGAGCATCGACAGGAACGGCCCGAGCAGCAGCGTGATGAGCGCCAGCGTGCTCAGCCCCGCAGGCGCCGGATCGGCTAGCGTCGGGGGTGGGGCCAGGCTGGCTGTGGCTGGTGCGGTTGCGGCGGTCATGGAACCAGCGTCCGGCGCGACTCAACCAGGTACCAGAGCCTAGTTATCCAGGTATCAGCAACACCTGGCACCAGGCAGTGCCGAGCGGGCACGATGGACCCGTGACCGGGCACCCTGTGAGTTCTGTCCCCACCCCGCCGACAGCATTGCCCACCGAGAGCAGCCTGCGTCGGCGCGAGCTGGCCGCCTTCCTGCGCAGCCGGCGGGAGCGCATCGCGCCGGAGCAGGTGGACCTGCCAGTCTCCGGACGCCGCCGGACGCCGGGGTTGCGTCGGGAGGAGGTCGCCGGCCTCGCCGGTGTTGGCGTCACCTGGTACACCTGGTTGGAGCAGGCCCGCGACATCCACGTCTCTGACCAGGTCCTGGACGCGATCGCCCGCACCTTGCGGCTTGACCTCAACGAGCGGCGGCATGTCTTCACCCTCGCCGGAGCGAGCGACCGGGCGCCCGGCGCGGACTGTGGGGCTGTGCCCCCCGCCGTGCTGGCGATGATGCAACAGCTCGAGCCGTATCCCGCAGCGGTGGCCAATGCTCGTTACGACATCCTGGCGTACAACGACGTCTATCGCGTGATCGTCACCGACATCGACAAGATCCCCCCGGAAGGCCGCAACCTGCTGTGGTTGATGTTCACCAGTCCGGCGTACCGGCAGGTGGTGAAGGGGTGGGAAGGTGCGGCCGGATTCATCGTGGCCCAATTCCGCGCGAACATGGCCGAGCATGTCAGTGAACCGTCGTGGAAGTCGCTGGTATCGGCGCTTCGGCAGCGGTCCGCAGAGTTCGCGCAGCTGTGGGACCGCAACGACGTCACCACCCCGCGGGTAATGCCCAAGCGGTTCGACAATCCCGACGTCGGTCTGCTGGAAGTGGATCACGTGAGCCTGTGGTTCGGCCCGCACAACCGCACCCGGATGGTCACCTACACGCCCCGCGATGAGGCGACGCAAGAGCGGTTGGAGAGACTCTGCGCGCTGTCGAAGACGGTGGAGCAGACTGCTGCTTCATGAAGCTGACGAAATTCACGCACTCGTGCGTCCGTCTCGAGGACGGTGGGAACACCCTCGTCATCGATCCCGGGGTGTTCTCCGAATCGGCAAAGGCACTGGACGGAGCGGATGCCCTGCTGATCACGCACGAGCACCCGGATCATTTCGACGCCGACGCAGTGCGGGCAGCCACTGAGGCCAATCCGCACCTGCGGGTGTGGGCGCCGGCCGGTGTGGCGGCTTCGCTGGACTACCTCGGAGATCGCGTCACCGCCAGTGCGCCCGGCGAGGAGTTCGACGCCGCCGGCTTCGCGGTGAGCGCCTACGGCGGTCAGCACGCGCTGATTCATCCGCTGGTGCCGGTGATCGCCAACGTGGCCTATCTGATCAACGGCACCGTGCTGCACCCCGGCGACTCGTTCACCGTGCCGCCGGTACCGGTGCAGACGCTGTTGCTGCCGTTGCACGCGCCGTGGTCGAAGGTCAGCGAGGTGGTGGACTTCGCGGTGTCGGTCCGCGCCCCGCAGGTGTTCGCGATCCACGACGCGCTGCTGACCGAGACCGGCCGTGGGTTCAGCGAGGCGCACGTGTCGCGGATCGCCGGCATGCACGGATCGGAGTACCGCTACTTGACGCCGGCCGAAAGCGTCACCCTCTGATGGCCGACGCCCTGCAGCACGCCCGCGAGCTCCTCACTGCCGCACCGATCATCGACGGTCACAACGACCTGCCCTTCGAGATGCGCGATCTCGTGGACTACGACCTCGACAAGTACGACGTCGGCGTCCGCCAGCACCGGACGCACACCGACCTCGTCCGGCTGCGCGAGGGCGGCGTGGGTGGCCAGTTCTGGTCGGTCTACGTCCCGGCGTCCTGGGCCGGCCCGAAGGCCGTGGTCGGAACCCTGAAGCAGATCGACTTCGTGCATGAAATGGTGCGCCGCTACCCCGATCGTCTCCAATTGGCGCGCACCTCCGCCGATGTCGACTCGGCATTCGCCGCGGGGAAGATCGCCAGCCTGATGGGCGCCGAAGGCGGGCATTCGATCGACTCGTCGCTGGGCGTGCTGCGGATGCTCTATGCATTGGGTGTGCGGTACATGACGTTGACGCACAACGACAACCTGCCGTGGGCCGACTCCGCGACGGACGCCGAGGTGCTCGGCGGTCTCAACGACTTCGGCCGCGAGGTCGTAGCCGAAATGAACCGGCTCGGCATGCTCGTCGACATCTCGCACGTGTCGCCGGGCACCATGCGGGACGCGCTGGCCGCCAGCTCGGCCCCGGTGATCTTCAGTCATTCCTCTGCGCGGGCGGTGTGCGATCACGTGCGCAATGCGCCGGACGACGTGCTGCGTTCGTTGGCCACCAACGGCGGCGTCTGCATGGCCACCTTCGTGCCAGCATTCGTCTCCGAGGAGGTGCGGCAGTGGGATGCCCACGTCGTCGCCGGAATGCGGGAACGCGGGGAGGATCCGCGGGATTGGGCGGCGCACACCGCAGCCCAGGACGCCTATCGCGAAGAGCACCCGGCGCCGGTGGCAACGGTGTCCGACGTGGCAGATCACATCGACCACATCCGCGAGGTGGCCGGGGTGCAGCATGTCGGTATCGGCGGCGACTTCGACGGTGTGAAGGGTCTGCCGGTCGGCCTGGAGGACGTCGCCGCTTACCCGAACCTCATCGCGGAGTTGATCGACCGCGGCTGGTCGGACGACGATCTCGCCGCGCTCAGCAACGGCAACGTGCGCCGCGTGCTGCGCGATGCCGAGCAGGTCGCCGCAGCACCCACCTAAATTCCAGATGATCATGGCGAAATGGTCGCTATAGCGACCACCTCGCCATGATCATCGAGTGATGGGGGTGGTGGGCGAGTCAGGGATGGCGCCGGTCAGTTGATCTCGCGGCGGGCGGTGCGCAGGAAGCCACCGATCACCGGCAACACCACCCAGAGCGTCATCGTCACCAGGATCTTCGCGGTGTGATCGTGCCATTCGCCGGAGCCGATCCAGTTGAAGGACTGACCTGGGTCCAACCACTCACCGGCACTGTGGATGGCGCTGGAGAGCAGGCTGAACAGGATCGGCACCAGGAAGAAGGCGACGATCGCTGCTGCGCTGTTGTGCAGCAAGCCGCCGAAGCCGACGGCCATGGCCATGTTCAGCACGATCATCAGCAGGAACCCGATGCCTATCGATGCGCTGAGGTGCACCTGGACATGCCGCCCGCTGGCAGCGGCAACGGCCAGCGCCACGGCGCTGATCGCGGCACCGAAGACGACCGCGGCAGCCGTCAGGATGCCGGTGGCAGCGATCTTCGCGGAGATCACCCGGCTGCGTCTCGGCTCCTGGGTGAACGTGGTCAGCACGGTGCGCTGGCTCCATTCACTGGTCATCGTCAGCACGGCGACGACGGGCAGCAGGATGGTCAGCGTGAACCCGCAGAAGCGCAGGTAGCCGCCGTAATCCTGATCGAAGGTCTTGGTGGCCAGGATGGGCGCCAGCATCATCCCCGTGGTGCCGACGGCGACGATCAGCAGCAGCCACCGGGCGGCGCGGGTATCGACGGACTTGCCCCACTCGACCCGCGCCAGCCGGCGAAACGGGATACGTCGGTGCGACGGCCGGGGCATTCCTGGTGCGGCCGTACGAGCAGGTTCCACGAGCGTGGTCATCGAAAGTCCTTTCGGGATAGGCGGATCAGGCTGCCGCGGCGGACGCGGGTGCGTCGCCGCCGCTGGTCAGCGAGAAGAAGAGATGCTCCAGACCGCCGTTGTCCGACGGGCGCAACTCGGTGATCAGGACCTGGTGGTGCAGCGCCAGCCCGGCCAGCGCCTCGGCGGTCATCGCGCCGGTCGAGGTGTCGACGACGAAGGCGCCGTCCGCGCTGCGGCTGAAGCTGACGCCCTCGCCGGTCAGCAGGGAATCGAGTTCCTCGGCATTGGGCGAGCGCACCAGCAGGCCGCCGGAGGCGAGCAACTCAGCCAGCGGGCCGGCGGCGACGACCGAACCCTTCGAGATGACGACCAGATGATCGACGGTGGCCTGCACCTCGCCGAGCAGGTGGCTGGACAGCAGTACCGTGCCGCCCCGGTCGGCGAAGTCGCGCAGCAAGGAGCGCATCCAGGCGATGCCTTCCGGGTCCAGGCCGTTGGCCGGCTCGTCCAGGATGAGGATGTGCGGGTCACCGATCAGCGCTTGCGCGATGCCCAGGCGCTGCCGCATTCCGAGTGAGTAGGCGCCCACCCGGCGGCGGGCGGCCGACGGGGACAGCCCGACCATCGCCAACACTTCGTCCACCCGACTGAGGGGCACATCGGCGATGCGAGCGGCGATCGCCAGCGTGCCGCGCCCGGTGCGCCCGGAGTGCATCGCCGACGGGTCGAGCAGAGTGCCCACAGCAGTGATCGGGTTGGCCAGTTCGAGGAACGGCCGGCCGTCGACGGTCGAGGAACCGCGATCCGGCGCAGTGAGTCCGGTGATCATCCGCAGGGTGGTGGACTTCCCCGCACCGTTGGGGCCGAGGAAGCCGGTGATGGTGCCGGGCCGGCAGGTGAAGGACACGTCCTGCACGACCGGCACGGTGCCGTAACGCTTGGTCAGTGAGTCAGCTGTGATCATGCCGTCCACGCTGCCGGGTCGCGGCGCAGCTCGAATCGGCCGGTCGTCTGCTCTCGCTGCGTCGGCGGTAGCCGGTCTGCGTGGCCGACCCGCTACTTCCGGCCGGGCACCCGCTACTTTCGGCCGCTGTCCGCCGGTCCGGTCGGCCCTAGGCTGACCAGGTGAGCGAACCGGCCGCGCACTCCACGGTGGACCACCCAGGGATGATTCCCGGGCTGTTGCTGGCCTCCGACGACCGTCCCGCTGCGCGCACGGGTCGGGACTGGACCGTCGACGTCCTCTTCTTCACGCTGGCTGTGCTCGTTGGCGCCATCTTCTACGCGGGGTCGGCCGACGGAGCGCTGTCCCGCGTCGGTACGCAGGCCGCCGTCATCGACATCGGGCTCGGTGTGATGTCGTGCGTGCTGCTGTGGTGGCGGCGGCGGTACCCCATTCCGATCGCCGTCGTCGTCATGCTCGCCTCGGCGTTCTCCGCCTCCCTGTCGATGGCGGCGATCATCCTGGTGTTCAGCACGGCGGTGCACCGCCGCACGGTGCAGGCCCTGGTGGTCAGCGCTGGATTCGTTGCCGCGTCGGCCTGCTTCGCCATTGTTCGGCCACAGGCGTCACCGATGGTGGCGGTCATCCCGGTGACGTTGGCTTTCGTTGCCGCGTTCACCGCGTGGGGCATGTTCGTGCGGGCCCGCCGGCAACTCGTCGTCTCGCTGCGCGAGCGGGCCGAGCGGGCCGAGGCGGAACAGCGGATGCAGGCCGAGCAGGCCCGTACTGCCGAGCGCACCCGCATTGCCCGCGAGATGCACGACGTCCTCGCGCACCGTATTTCGCTTGTTGCCTTGCACGCCGGTGCCCTTGAACTGCGGCCGGATCTCGCCCCGGCCGAGGTCAAGGCCACCGCGCAATTGCTCCGCGCGACCGCGCGGCAGGCGCTGGAGGAACTGCGGGACGTGATCGGCGTACTGCGCTCGGACGAGCCGGGCACCGGTGCTGGCCGGCCGCCGCCTCCGCAGCCCACCCTGGCCGACATCCCGAGGCTGGTCGCGGACACGCGGCAGGCCGGCGCGAATGTCAGTCTGGAACTTGCCGTCGACGAGCAGCCGGACGTACCGGCGGCCCTCGGTCGGGACGCCTACCGGATCGTGCAGGAGGCACTGACCAACGCGAGCAAGCATGCGAGCGGCACCGCCACGCGAGTGCGGGTTGCCGGTGGGCCACCGAGCGGGCTGATCGTGTCGGTGCGCAACAAGCTGCCGCTGACGAAGGCACGCTCCTCGCTGCCCGGAGCCGGTGCCGGTCTGCTGGGGCTGCAGGAGCGCGTCTCGCTTGCCGGCGGCGTGCTGCGCTACGGCCCGGACGGGCATGATGACTTCGTGGTCACCGCCGAGCTGCCCTGGCGCATCGGGTGAGCGAAGCCGTCACCCGCCGGCCGCGCTGGGGACTGTCCTTTCCGCGCCGGTCGAGCCGGCCCCCGTTGGTGAGGTTGTCCCGCCGGTTGGCTGCCGCGTTGGTGATCGTCCTGGTCTCCGCGTTGTTGGTCTGGTTCGAGCGCGGCTCGTATCGGGACTCGGCCGGCGGCCCGCTCTCCTTCCTCGACGCGCTCTACTACGCGACGGTGAGCCTGAGCACCACGGGATACGGCGACATCGTCCCGGTCTCGCCCACCGCGCGATTGATCACGATCGTGCTCATCACCCCGATGCGGCTGGCCTTCATTGCCTTGCTACTGAGCACAACCATCACGGCGCTGACCGATCAGTTCCGCCGGGAGCAACGCGAACACTCGTGGAGGAAGCGCATGCATGGCCACACCCTCGTCTGCGGTTACGGAATTCAGGGTCGCGCCGCTGCGCGCAGCATGGCGCGCATCGATCCGGGGACCGGTGCGCGCATCGTGGTGCTCGACCAGTCTGCTGAGGTCGTCGAACTGGCCACCGCCGACGGTTATCCCGCCGCTCGGGGCGACGCTCGCGAGGAGCGGGTGCTGGGTGGGCTGAACGTGTCCACTGCCGCACGGATTGTCGTCGCGGTAGGCCGCGACGACACCGCGGCGCTGGTCACCTTGACGTTGCGCCGGCTCAACCCCACCGCGTGGATCGTGGTCTCGGTGGTGGAGGCGGAGAACGCACCGCTGCTCAAGCAGTCCGGTGCAAATCTGGTCATCTCCTCGCACGACTCGGCGGGATCGTTGCTCGGGACGTCGGCGATTTCCCCCACGGTCGGCGCGGTCGCGGAAGATCTGCTCGACTTCAGCGGCGGGCTGGATCTGACCGAGCGCGACGTCCGTCCCGACGAGATCGGACGCGGGTGCGCCGACCCCGCCGAGCTCGTTGTCGGCGTGGTGCGCCAGGGGCACTTGCACCGGTTCTCCGAGCCGGCCAGCCAGGTTCTGCAGCCCGGCGACCGCCTCGTATGCATCTCGGCGCGGGCCGGTCAGGGATGACGATCCGCGTCCTGATCGTCGACGACGACGCGTTGGTGCGCGCCGGGCTGACCATGATCGTCTCGTCGGCCGACGACATAGCGGTCGTCGCGGAGGCTGACGACGGCTCGGCCGCGGTTGCCGCGGTCCGCCAGCATCGACCGGACGTGGTCCTGATGGACATCCGGATGCCCGAGCTGGACGGGATCAGTGCCACCGAGAAACTCCGCGCGCTGCCGCAGCCGCCGGAAGTCGTCGTGCTCACCACGTTCCACGCCGGCGACGAGGTGATGCGTGCGCTGCGGGCCGGCGCCAGCGGGTTCCTGCTCAAGGACACCCCGCCCGCGGAAATCCTCGAGGCCGTGCGCCGCGTGGCGGCCGGCGACGCCATGCTGTCGCCGGCCGTGACCAGAACGGTGCTGGCGCACGTCGGCGACGTGGCCACCACCGAGCGCCAGGACGCGGCCCGGGCGCGGCTGGCCACCCTGACCGAACGCGAGCGCGAGGTGGCCGTCGCAGTCGCGTCGGGAGCATCGAACGCCGAGGTCGGCGCGACGCTGTTCATGAGCGAGGCGACGGTGAAAGCGCACGTGTCCCGGTTGCTGACCAAGCTGGACGCGGCCAACCGGGTGCAGGTCGCGATCATCGCGCGCGACGCGGGCCTGGTCTGATCGATGCCGCGGCGCGCCGCCGCTCGCTACGGTGTCTCATGGCCGACACCACACTGAGCGACCGCTTCGGCAGCGCAAAGCATCCTGACCGACCCGTCGTGCATGCCCGTCCCGACGGTGTCAGCGACGCAACCGTAGAAGCGCTCGGCAAGCTCTCCGAAGCCCTTGAGGTCGTCGAGAACGCCCGCGGGTATCTCTACGAGTTCCACCGCATGTCCGGGCGCGCGGACCTCGCGCTGCAAGAAGCCGTCGAGCTGCTGCGCACCGCGGGGCACGGCGAACTGGCGGCGGAGATCGACGACGTGCTGGTCGGTCGGGACGTCATTCCGGGCAGCTGGACCTTCCAGATCGTGGAGGCCTACGACCAGCAGTACTGGTCGGTGTTCCGCCATGCGGAGGCGCAGGCGCGAGAGCAGCTCGTCGGCGGCACTCGGCACCTGTTCGAAGCCGAGATGAAACGAGCCGAACAGAGTTGAGTCGGCACAACGGACCGCACCGTCACGGTGCCGGCAGATCCTCCGGTCCGACTTGGTCGAGGTCGATGGACAGCACCCGGCGCGGGTCGAGCACGAGGTCCGAGCCGGGCAGGTCGGCGCGCACCTCCACGGCCGGCGCATCGACGTTCTTGGCCTCCGCCACGTCGTATCGAAGGTTCGCCGCGATCTCCTCGGCCCGGTCGCGTTCGATCTCGCCGAGCTCGACCTTCGTCGGCTCTGCACCGTCGTCGTACCCGATGGTGATCACGTAGTAGTCAGCCATGTTCTGAGCATGGCATGGCGAGTCATCCAGCATGCGGTGCGGGCGGACGGTGCTGATCGAGACCGGGCATCGGCTGCCCCATCATGAACCCGGACGGGAAGGGGTCGTCCGGATCGAGCAGGTAATTGGCCGTGCCGGTGATCCAGGCGCGTCCCGAGATCGTCGGGACGAACGCGCGGTAGGGACCTACCGCCGTCTCCTCCACCAAGCGGCCGACGAACCGCGATCCGATCAGCGACTGGTGGACGAAGTCGCTGTGCAGGCCGAGTTCGTCGCGAGTCGCCAGCGCCGCCATCCGTGCAGACGTGCCGGTGCCGCAGGGAGACCGATCGATCCAGCCGGGATGAATCGCGACGGCCGACCGCGAACTCACCTCGTCATTCCCCGGCGACGTGAGGATGACGTGCTTGCACTCTGCGACGTCGGGCTGCTCGGGATGGGCGAAGTCCAGCTGCTGGTTGACCGCAGCCATGATGCGCAGCCCGGCATCGATGAGCCGGTCGTGTTGGGCCGGTTCGACTGACAAGCCCACGTCCGCGGCGGGCAGGATGGCGTAGAAGTTCCCTCCCCAGGCGAGGTCGAACACCACCTCGCCGAGCCCGTCGACCTGCACGTGTGCGTCGCGATAATGCAGGTACGAGGGCACGTTCTGGATCGTGACCGATTCTGCCTTGCCCTCGACGACGTGGACCGCGGCGTGCACGATGCCGGCCGGTGTCTCGATGCGGATGTCGGTGATCGGTTCCTTCACCGGCACCAGCCCGGTCTCGACCAGGACGGTGGCCGTGCCGATGGTGCCGTGGCCACACATCGGCAGCCACCCCGACACCTCGATGAACAGCACCCCGACGTCGGCGTCAGGCGTCGACGGTGGTTGCAGGATCGAGCCTGACATCGCCGAGTGCCCGCGCGGTTCGGTCATGAGCAGCAGGCGCAGGTCGTCGCGCTCGGTCATGAGGTACCGACGCTTCTCGGCCATGGTGCGGCCCGGCAAAGTGCCGACACCGGACGTGATCACGCGAGTCGGCATCCCCTCGGTGTGGCTGTCCACGGCCGAGAACATCTGACGGGCCCTCACTGCGACGCCTCGAGCGCCTTCCGGGCATCGCTGCGAGCGCGCTCTGCGTCGGCCGGCGCGAGCGGCAGCCTCGGCAGCCGCACGGGGCCGCCATAACGGCCGGCCTCCTCCTGACCGAGCTTGATCGCCTGGACGAACGTCGGCAGCGCATCCCAGCGCAGCACCGGCAACATTGCCCGGTACAGCGGAAGGGCCTCGTCCCAGGCTCCCTTCGCGCTGAGCTCGAAGAGCTTCACCGATTGGGACGGGAACGCGTTGACGAATCCGGCGATCCAGCCGGTGGCGCCCATCAGCACGCCTTCGGCGAGCAGGTCGTCGCACCCGACGAGCACCTCCAGTGACGGCGCGAGCTGCTGGATGTGCGCCACCCGGCGCACGTCCTGGGAGAACTCCTTCACCGCGCTCACGCCGGGAATCGCAGCGACCTTCGCCAGCAGCGCAGGCGTCAGATCCACCCGGGTCGAGAAGGGGTTGTTGTAGACGATGACCGGCAGCCCCACCGCGGCCACCTGGGCGAAGTGAGCGACCACTTCGTCATCGGTGGGTGCATGCGAAGTGGGCGGCAGGCACATCACCGCGTCGGCGCCTACTTCCTTCGCGTGCCCTGCCCACCGCACTGCCTCGCGCGCGGACTTGCCGGAGACACCAGGGATCAGTTGGGCGCGGCCTCGCGCCACGCCGGCCACGGTCGCTACCGCGTCGGCGCGTTCGGCATCGGTCATCGTCTCGTATTCACCGAGGGATCCGACCGGGACGAGACCGCTGACGCCCTCGGCGATCAGCCAGTCGGAATGATCGGCGAACCGCACCGTGTCCAGGTCGCCGTCCGCGGTGAACGGCGTCGTCATCGCGGCCAGCACGCCGGGGAAACGCAGACCAGTTGGCGCGCTCATGATGTCCTCCTCCTAGGGTTGTCCTGCGACCGGTAAAGGCAGCCGGCTCAGGATCACCGTGCCCCCGGCAGGATTCGAACCTGCGACGCCCGGCTTAGGAGTCCGGCGCTCTATCCCCTGAGCTACGAGGGCGGGGCTGCCGGGTCACCAAACCTCCGGCGGAGAAAGCGTAACGGTTGTCTGCCGGCGCCCGAGCGAGTCGTATTACCGGCGGTCAGTTGAGGCCGCTCGGAGCGGCCTGGGTGGGGGAACTAAGGTAGAGCCATTGGGTTGCGACGTGGCCCAGCGGTCTCCTACCAGTGGGGCCGACACGTCGTTCGACCGGCAGCCACAGGTTGCTCGGAAAGCGGTACGGAGCCTGATACGCCAGGGAATCGGTGATCTGCGATCAGCGAGGGTGGCCGTCCGGTCGGGGTGACCGGTGGAAGCGCTAACAAGGACGCGGTCGCGCCAAGCGGACCGGATCGCGCGGACAGGGTGATGCAGTGACCGAGAGCGAACAAGAGCACTTCGGCGAAGCCCGCCTGGTGGTGGCGTCCAATCGAGGGCCGCTGTCGATCGATGTGACCGAGGACGGCGAGGACAAGATCAGCCGCGGCAGCGGCGGGTTGGTCAGCGGCATGCAGTCCGCGCTCATCGCCTCCCCGCATGCGGTGTGGATCTGCGCGGCGATGAATGAGCGCGAGCGCGCTATCGCGAAGCAGGTGGACGGCGGCCGGCTGTCCGAGGTTCCGGCTATCGCTGAGGCGCTGGCCGGCGATTTCGACGTCGCCATGCAGGCCATCGATCCGCAGACGTTCCGCTACGCCTACAACGGCATCGCCAACTCGACGCTGTGGTTCCTGCTGCACATGCTCTACGCCCCGGCGCGCACCCCGATCTTCGATATGCAGTGGCGCCGGCAGTGGAGCGCCTACGACCGCTTCAACCGATCCATCGCCGACGCGATCGCTCGTGAAGCAGCAGACGGCGCGACCGTGATGGTGCAGGACTACCACCTGCTGCTCGTGCCGCGGATGCTGCGCGACTTGCGTCCGGACCTGCGCATCGGGCACTTCACCCACACGCCCTGGGTGTCACCGGACTACTTCAGGATGCTGCCCGATGACGTGGCCCGGGCGTTGCTCGACGGGATGATGGGCGCCGACCTGCTGGGGTTCCACACCCGGGGTTGGGCGGACCAGTTCGCGGCCTGCTGCGCGGACGTCCTCGGCGAGCATCCTGGCGGCCGGCTGCGGGTCTTCGGGCTGACCACCGACATCGATCAGATCCGAGAACGCGGCGGACGCCGGGATGTCGAGGCGGCGATGCGGAAATTGCGCGACACCGTCGGCGACCGGAAGCTGATCAGCCGGGTCGACCGCACCGAGCTGTCGAAGAATGTGTTCCGCGGCCTGCTCGCCTACCGCGAGCTGCTGCGCCGCTGGCCGCACTGGCGCGGCAAGGTCGTGCACGCGGTGTTCGACTACCCGTCCCGCGAGGACGTGCCGGAATACCGCGAATACATCGCTGCGGTGGAGCGGCTGGCTCAGGAGATCGACGACGAATTCGGTGACGAAGACTGGGCGCCGCTGATTCTGGAGATCAGGCAGGACTATCCGGCTGCACTGGCCTCGTTGCGGATGGCTGATGTGGTGTTCGTGAACCCGGTTCGCGACGGGATGAACCTGGTCGTGCTCGAAGGTGTGGTCCTGTCCGACGGCGACCCGACCGTCGTGCTCTCCCGGACTGCCGGCGCAGCGGATCTCCTCGGCGACGATGCCCTGCTGATCAACCCGTTCGACATCAACCAGACCGCCGATGCGCTGCACCACGCACTGTCGATGCCGGATGCGCAACGATCCGCACGAGCGAAGCGGCTCCGCCAGGCGGCCGGGTCCCTGCCGCCGGACGACTGGTTCCAGGCGCAACTCGACGCACTCGGCACCTGACCCGCTCTTCGCGATTCAGCGCAGCGCGCGTAACAACTCGACGAGTTCCGCCGGACTGGCGACGACCCGCTGCGCCGCGGCGGCGACGGCCGGCGCTTCTGCGGACTGGATCGCCACGGACCACGCGTCGACACCTTGTTCGGCTAGCTCCTCGATCACGGCGAACGCCGGCAGGTCGCCGAAGTCGTCGCCGGCGAACATGACTCGGGTGCGGCCGGTGCGCCGGATCATCTCGCGCAACGCCCCACCCTTGTCGTGACCGCCGAGGCGCAGTTCCAGCACGTGTTTGCCCGGTTCGACATCGAGCCCGACCTCGGCGGCCAGTGCCTCGATCGGTGGGCGCACCGCGGCGAGTTGCGCGTCCGGATCGGCAGTCGCCCGGGCGTGCACGACCAGCGAGAGCCGCTTGTCCTCGATCCACATCTTCGGATCAGCGTGATGGGCAGCGAGCAGGCTCGGCAGCTCCGCACGGAGCCGGTCGATGGCGGCCGGTGTCTCGATGGTCGTCAGCTCCCCGGCCTGCCACCACTCGGCACCGTAGAGCCCGGCGACGATCAGCCCGTCGATCCCGTGCAGCGCACCCAACCGCACCACGGTGCGGGCGTCGCGTCCGGTGATGATGCCGATCTGCGCCCCCGCCACGGCGAGTTGTTGCAGTGCTTCGACCGCCCCCTCGATCGGCCGGGACGTCGCGGGATCGGTCACGATCGGAGCCAGCGTGCCGTCGAAGTCGAGCGCTATCAGCGACTGCGGCAACGACTCACTCCGAGCGTTACCGCCGGCGGCTGCGGACATCATTCGCGGCGGAGATGGCGCGGCGGCGGTGCGGAGTCGTCGGATGCGGCGGCGTCGGATGCGAACTCCGGCCAGCCGGGCTTGGGCGGGTCGCGCCGGTCATGACGTTGCAGGAATGCCAACAATGCGTGCCCGAACTCGGTGGGCAGGCTGCCGACGCCGTCGCAGTTGAGGCACAGCCACTCGCGCGGTTCGGGTGGCGCCAGGTAGGCATGCTCATCGATGCGGGCCGCCATGATCGCCGCCTCGATGGGCCCGGCCGCCCGGTCCAGCTCGGTGTGCAGCTCGTCTCGCGAGACCAGCCAGGCTCGCCAGGATGCCGACATCGCGATGCCGCGGCCCTCGCACTCCGAGCAGCTGGTCTCCAGCGATCGCGTCGGATCTGCCTCAACGTCCGAATGGCGGAACGGTTGCACCGTCTCGCCTGCGGACACCGCGCGCCAGTCCAATCGGTCGCGTCCCCCGCGAGTTGATGAGCCTGCTCATGATGTCCGCCGACGCTACCACCGGGCGAGGTCAGCCCAGGGTCGTGCCCGAGCAGTGCGATCCGGTGACGCCCGAGCCGTAGGCTGCTCTGTCGTGCTCCCCGTTGTGTCCGCGACGCGTTACGTGACGCCCTTGCGGGAAGGCGGGTCGCTGCCCGGGCTGATGGAAGCCGACGACCTGGGCACCTATGTCGTCAAGTTCGTCGGCGCGGGCCAGGGCCGCAAGACGCTGGTCGCCGAAGTGATCTGCGCGCACCTTGCCCGGGGCGTCGGGTTGCCGGTGCCCGAGCTGAGCGTGGTGGACGTCGATCCGGTCCTCGGTGCCGCCGAGCCGGACGAGGAGGTGCAGGCGCTGCTGCAAGCCAGCGGGGGATGGAATCTCGGCATCGACTACCTGCCCGGCTCGCTCGACTTCACGCCCGGCGCGACGGTGGGCGCCGAACTTGCCGGTCGGGTGCTCTGGTTCGACGCGCTGGTCGGCAACGTCGACCGGTCGTGGCGCAATCCGAACATGCTGCTCTGGCACCGCGACCTGTACCTCATCGATCACGGCGCCACGTTGACCTTCCAGCACAACTGGTCGGGCACCGGCGCGGCGAGCAAGCCCTACGACGCGTCCGAGCATGCCCTGCTCGGCTTCGCCCCGGACGTTGGCACGGCCGACAACCACCTCGGCGACGCGGTCACCGCGGAACTGCTGGAGGCGGCCGTCGCCGAAGTGCCCGAGGTCTGGCTGGTGGACGAGCCGGGATTCGCCGACGTCGACGAGCTGCGCGCTGCCTATGTCGCGCAGCTCACCGCTCGGCTGGCCGCCCGGGACGCGTGGGTCCCCGGAGTGCTGGCCACCGTGGCAGCCGGCCCGCAGCAACGCGCACCTGCTCGTGCGGCCCGTCCGGTTTGGCTGCACTCGCGATGACCGCCGTTCCGTTCGAGTACGCGGTCATCCGGGTGGTGCCCCGGGTGGAGCGTGGCGAGTCGATGAACGCGGGCGTGTTGGTGTACAGCCAGGCCGCGCAGTACCTGGGTTGCGCTGTGGCCCTGGACCGCGACCGGCTGCACGCGCTCGACGCGGACGCGGATGCCGATGCGATCGAGTCGGCCCTGCGCGCGGTGACCGACGCCTGCTTCGGGGACGGGGGGCAGCCGGCACATGCCGAGGAGATCGGCCGGCGGTTCCGCTGGCTGACCGCGCCCCGCAGCACGATCGTCCAGCCCGGACCGATTCACACCGGACTGACCGCCGATCCCGCCGCGGAGCCGCACCGCCTGCTGCAGTTGCTGGTCCGGCCGATCGAAGGCCGGCCGCGCACGTCCTGACCGCGGGCGCATGATCGTCCGACGCGACGAGCCGCGGCGGCGGCAATACTCTCGCGATCACCCGGGTTGCAGCGCCCGAGCCAGTTCGACCGAGCGGAGGTGCACGTGACCACAGCGGGATGGATCGTCGTCCTGGTCGCTGTTGCCGTGGCCGCCGCGGCCGGTGCGCGCCGGGTGAAGGTGTCCGAGCCGTTGGTGCTCACTGTCATCGGGGTGGCCGGCTCGTACCTGTCCTTCGTGCCGGATGTCACGCTGACGCCGGAGATCGTGCTCAGCGGTCTGCTCCCGCCGCTGCTCTACACCGCCGCGATCCGCACCTCGCTGGTCGACTTCAAGGACAATCGCCGCCCCATTGCCCTGCTGTCAGTCGGGCTCGTCCTGGCCACGGCCTTCGGTGCGGCGCTCGTCGCGTGGTGGCTGCTGCCGATCCCGTTCTCGACGGCGGTGGCGCTCGGCGCAGTGCTCGCACCGCCGGACGCGGTCGCGGCGACGGCCGTGGCCCGCCGGGTCGGCCTACCCAGGCGGGTGGTGACGATCCTGGAGGGCGAGTCGCTGGTCAACGACGCGACAGCGCTGGTCACACTGCGCACCGCGATCGCTGCCACCGCCGGGGCGGTCTCGGTCTGGCACGTCGCCGGGGACTTCGTGCTCGCCGCCGGCGGTGGCATCGCAGTCGGCATCGCCGTCGCCGTGGTGCTAGGCCTGATCCGCCGCCGGGTGACCGACCCGGTGATCGACACCACGATCTCGTTCCTCGCCCCGTTCGTCGCGTACCTGCCCGCCGACCGGATCCATGGCTCCGGAGTACTCGCCGTCGTCACCGCCGGCTTGATCCTCGGACACCGTGCTCCGCTGTGGCAGACCGCGGCCTCGCGCATCTCGGAGCGGACGAACTGGCGGACCGTCCAATTCGTGCTGGAGAGCAGCGTCTTCCTGCTGATCGGTCTGCAGGTGCGGCTGATCGTCGACGGCGCCTGGAATGCCGAGCTCAGCCACCCCCGGCTGATCCTTACCTGCGTCGCCGTCTTCGCGGCGGTGGTCGTCATCCGCCCGATCTGGGTGTTCCCGGCGACCTATCTGCCGCGCCTCATCCCGGCCGTACGCGCCGTCGATCCGAGTCCACCATGGCAGGCGCCGGTGATCATCTCGTGGGCCGGCATGCGCGGCGTCGTCACGCTGGCCGCGGTGTTCGTCATCCCGAAGGACACCCCGTATCGGCCGGTGTTGGTGCTGATCGCGCTGGTGACGGTCGGCGGCACGCTGCTGATCCAAGGCACCACGCTGGCAACGCTGGCCCGCCGCCTGGCGCTGCGTGGACCGAGCAAGATCGAGGACGCCCTGCAGGTCGCCAACCTGCTCGAGCAGGCGACCGGGGCGGGGGAGCGAGCGTTGCACGACGCGATCGACGCCGACACTCCTAGCGACCTGGTCGACGCGCTGCTCGGGCGGTCGCGGCAGCGCGCGAACAATGCGTGGGAACGGCTCGGTCCGACCGAAGCCGAGCGGGAGACGCCCAGCGAGTCCTATCGCAAATTGCGGCTGACGATGCTCGCCGCTGAACGCGCCGAGTTGCTCCGGGTCCGCGATACGGGCGTGCTGGATCACGAGGTCCTGCAGGCCGTGATGTCCATGCTCGATCTCGAGGAATCGATGATCGACCGCCTCGACGATGCCGATGATCAGCTGCGCGACGAGGAGCTCGTCGCCGTGCCGGGCACCGGTGACTGCGAGCATCTGAACGAGGCGCCGCGTTCGGCTCGACCGGATACGCCGGGCCGGTGTCAGGAATGCATCGACGAGGGGGTCGAGTGGGTGCACTTGCGGATGTGCCTGTCCTGCGGGCATGTGGCCTGCTGCGACTCCAGCCCGCGCAAGCACGCCACGGGACACTTCCGATCCACTGACCACCCGGTGATGCGCAGCGTCGAACCTGGCGAGGCGTGGCGCTGGTGCTACGTCGACGAGCAGCTGGGCTGACGGGCCATGGCCGCTCGGGTGATTTGTCCGCGAGACGGCTCATGACATGGCAACGGCGGGTCAACCCCCCCGAGGGTTGACCCGCCGCTGGTTGGGGGGAATCGTCAGCTCAGAGTGAGCGCCGTGTCATCGATGAGGAATGACGTGGCCAATGAGCTGTCTTCCTTACCGGTAAAGGTGATTGTCACCGAACCGGTAGCCGTGACAGTCAGCGACTTCTGCACGTAGCCGGTGCTGTGGTTGGCGTTGGAGTAGGTCGCGAGCACCGTGCTGCCCGCCTTGACGGTCAGCGTGTCGTACGCGGTCGAGCCGGTCTCCTTCGTCGAGACGTACAGCCAGAAACTCAACTTGACCGTGCAGCCCGACGGGACGGTGACCGTCTGGGCGAGCGTGTCGGTGTGCGTCGAGCCGTAGCCGTCCAGCCACGCCTTGTACGAACCGGAGTGTGCCGGTGCGCCTGAGCTGTTGTCGATCACGCCGGTGGATGCGGTCCAGCTGGTGTTGCCCGACTCGAAGCCCGGGTTCGCCAGCTTCTGGCCGCTGCACGAGCCGCCACCGCCCGAGGTCGTGATCGTCCAGCTGAACGTTGCCGTCCCGGTCTTGGCCGCGGCGTCCTTTGCCGTCGCAGTCACCGAGTAGCTGCCCGCCGCGCTGGGCGTGCCGGTGATCTTGCCGGTGGAGCTGATCGAGAGCCCGGTGGGCAGCCCGGTCGCCGTCCAGGTGTACGGCGCGGTACCGCCACTGGCCGACAACTGCAGACTGACCGCGGTGCCGACCGTCCCGGTCTGCGAGCCCGGATTCGCCACCGTGACCGACCCGGTGCCGCCGCCACCACCGCTGGTGAATGCCGCGGTGCCGTTCGGCGTACCGAGACCGGTCGGGCCGTCCCAACCAGCTCCTGCCGTGCACATCGGGCTGCCACAACTGCCGTTGCTGCCGGAGGTGACGTCGAACAGGTTGCCGGGATGTGCGTAGGGGTAGGCGTTCGGCACGTCTGATGCGCCGGGCGTACCGGCCAGTGCGTACACCGAGGCGATGATCGGCGACGAAGCGCTGGTGCCGCCGTACACCTGCCAGCCCGACGCGCCGTACGTGTCATAGACGGCAACGCCGGTGTTCGGGTCGGCAACCGCCGACACGTCGCCCTCGGCCCGCTTGCTGCAGCCGGTGTTGATGCTGCTCTGGAAAGCAGGCTTGGCCACCGAACCGGAGCATCCGCTGCCGGCGCCACTCCATGCCGACTCCGTCCAGCCACGGGTGCTGCTGTTGCGGCTGAGCGTGGTGCCACCGACCGCGGTCACGTACTTCGACGACGCCGGGTAAGAGACGCCGTAGCCGTCGTCACCGGTGGAGGCGGTGATCGCGACACCCGGGTGGTTGAAGTAGCTGGCATCCGAGCTGTTCTCGCTGCCGTCCTCACCTCCGCCGTAGCTGTTGGAGACGTACTTGGCGCCGAGTGACACCGCCGTGTTCACCGCGGTGCCCAGATCGTCCATCGACGGCTGGCTGGCCTCGACGAGCAGGATGTGGCACTGCGGGCACACCGCGGAGACCATGTCCAGGTCGAGGCTGATCTCGCCGGCCCACCCCGAATCCGGGCTCGGCAGTGGAGAGGTCTGACCGTTCTCGTTGACCTTCTTGAAGCAGCCGTTGGCCGTGGTGCATGCGGAGAGGCCGTACTGCGAGCGATAGGAGGCCAGGTCGGCCTCGGCGTTCGGGTCGTCCTGGGCATCGACGATCGCTACCGTTGCGCCACTGCCTCCGGTGGAGGGCAGCTTGTAGGCGCTGGCCAGGTCGGTCGGGCCGTAGCCGCTGGGCACCGCATCGGGTGAATTCGGCTGGTAGGTGTTGTCGGTCTGCCGGACCGCGAAGCAGGCGGCATAACCCTTGGCCGGCGTTGCCGAACACAGTCGCGCGACCTTGTGATGCCCGGTCACCGGGCTGGCGGGGGATGCCGATGCCGGGCTGGGCAGCCCGAGCATCGCGATGGCTCCCGCGCCGGCAAGGACGGTCAGTCCTCGCAGCATGCGTCGTTGCACGTGCCCTCCTGGGGGAGTGAGAAGGGGCCCGGTCCGGGGTGACCGTGACCTGGCCGTTATCCAAGGCGCATCCGTGCCCGCGCAGTGGCACATCCATGCCACTGGCATTCATATGCCACGACGTGCTGCCGACCGACGACAAGAGCGGGCCACCCGGGATGACCCGCTCTCGTCGTGCGGTCAGGGAATCAACCGGCCGGCGCGAATGCCGCTACGCCGTTGGGCGTGCCCAATCCGGTGGGCCCGTCCCAGCCCGGTCCGGCGGTGCATTGCTGGGTCGCCGAGCAGCTGCCGTTACTGCCTTCGGTGACGTCGTTCAACGCACCGGGATTGGCGTACGGGTAGGCGTTCGGCAGGTCCGAGCCACCTGGAGTGCCGGCCAGTGCGTACACCGAGGCGATGATCGGCGACGAGGCGCTGGTGCCGCCGTAGACCTGCCAGCCGGGAGCACCGTAGGTGTCGTAGACCGCAACGCCGGTGTTCGGGTCGGCCACCGCGGAGACGTCCGCGTCCGCGCGGTTGGCACAGCCGGTGTCGACGCCGGACTGGAAGTCCGGCTTTGCCTCCGACGTCGAGCAGCCGCTGCCCGCGCCGTCCCAGGCGCTCTCACTCCAGCCGCGGGCGCTGCTGTCCTGGGTCAGCGACGTGCCGCCGACCGCCGTCACGTACGCGGAAGACGCCGGGTAGGAGATGCCGTAGCCGCTGTCGCCGGTGGACGCGGTGATCGCGACGCCGGGGTGGTCGAAGTAGCTGTCGTAGCTACTTTCGCTGCCGTCCTCGCCGCCGCCGTAGCTGTTGGACACGTACTTCGCGCCCATGCTCACGGCCGTGTTCACCGACGCACCCAGGTTCTCCATCGAGGCGCTGGTGGCTTCGACGAGCAGGATGTGGCACTGCGGGCACACCGCCGAAACCATGTCGAGGTCGAGACTGATCTCGCCGGCCCAGCCGGAGTCCGGATCGGGCAGCGGCGACGCCGCGCCGTCCTGATTGACCTTCTGGAAGCACCCGTTGCTTGTGCTGCATTCCGGCAGGCCGTACTGCGCGCGGTACGCAGCGAGATCGGACTCTGCGTTGGGATCGTCCTGCGCATCGACGATGGCCACCGTTGCACCGCCGCCGCCCGAACTCGGCAGGTTGTAGGCGCTGGCCAGGTCGGTCGGGCCCAAGCCACTGGGCGCGGCGTTCGGTGAATCCGGCTGGGCGATATCGGTGCGGCGCTCGGCCAGACAGGCTGCATAACCCTTCTGCGGCGTGGCCGTACAGAGCCGGGCTACCTTGCCCTGGCCGCTCGGCGCGGCTGATGCCGGAGATGCCAGGCTGAGGGCGGTCGCGGCGGCGGCTGCGGCCAGGCCGATGATTGCTCGGCCGAGCTTCCTGCGGGGGATCCCGTCGATCACTGTGCCTCCTGGGGGGAGTAGCGGAGTGCGGTCCGGCCGGGACGCCGTGACCTGTTCGTTATCCCAATCCCATTCCGCGGCGTGGGGTGTGTCAGCTGCGTCAATGGCACTAACGTGCCAGGCGTGACGGCGGCGGACGGGATCACGCATCTGCGCACACTGGGGCTTTCCGAGCCCCAGATCGCGGTGTACCAGAGCATCCTGGAGACCGGTGCCACCACGGTGGCCGGCCTCGTCCACGAACTGCACGAACCGGAAGCCGCGGTGCGCCGTTCGGTGCAGGAACTGATGCGCACCGGCCTGGTCGCCCCGCTCGCGGAGTCGGCTACCGAGTTCCGACCGGTGTTCCCTGGTCCGGCTCTGGAGCGACTTGCCGCTCGCCGGGCAGCAGAGCTGGACTATGCCCAGAACGCGGTGCTCGACACGGTCGAGGCGGTGCGCCGCTCTGACCTGGACACCGAACTTGATGCGGTTGTCGAGGTCGTCGCCGGTGCCGACGTCGAGGCGCAGTTGAGCCATGCGGAGGGGCAGGCGGTCGCCGAGGTGCGCAGTCTCGACTGCCCGCCCTATTACGCCGAAGCCGTCCGGACCTCTATCGAGCCGGCCAACTTGAAGCGTGGCGTCAGCTACCGCGTCGTGTATGCGGCCACCGCGCTGGACCGCCCGGACGTCCTGAACAAATCGATCGCGCCGCTGATCCGTGAGGGCGAACAGGCCCGCACGATCGCCTCGGTGGCAACGAAGTTGATGATCATCGACGACCGGCTCGCCTTCGTCGCTGCGACCACCGTTCCCGACAGCACTGCGCCGGTGCTGCTGGTCCGTCCCTCCGGGCTGTTCAATGCGGTGGTCGGGCTGTTCGAGTACACCTGGCGCGCGTCGTCGGAGCTGGACACCACCGGACGGGCCAGATCCTCACCACTGAATGCCTCGGATCGCCGGATGCTCACGATGCTTGCCAGTGGCGCCACCGACGAGCAGATTGCGCGATCCTTGGGGGTCAGCCGGCGCACCTTTTTCCGTCGTCTGGAGCGGCTGATGAAGATGTCAGGGGCGATGACCCGGTTCGAGCTGGCGGTGCGGGCCGGCCGGTTGAACTGGCTCTAGCGCGCACCCCAGTTCGAAAGCCGATCTCAGGTCACGATGGCGACCTGGAGCTGCCAGACAGTAGTGCCGTCGCTGGTGACGACGACCGACGCGGTACCGCTGTCGACGGCCCGGATGGTGATGTGCAGGGTGCTGGCACTCGCGGTCTGCTCGCTGACGGCCAGCATGGCCGGATCGTTCACCTTGGGTGCGTCCCAGGACTTGCCGGCCGGCACCCGGATCGTGATGCTCGCGGTGGCCCGGACCCGCAGGCAGATCTCCGTCGGCCGGGTTGCGCCGTCGAGGTTCAGGGCTTGCTTTCCGGTGAGACACGCGACGTGCGGCGGAGTCACCTTCTTCGTGTTGACACCGCCGCTGGACGAGGAGCCGGTCGACGGCGTGGTCGGCGCAGTGCCGGTCGAGGCGCTCGCACTCTGGCTGCTCCGGCTGCCATGGCCGCCGGTGCTAGTGGCGCATCCGGTGACGATGGCTCCGACCGCCGCGAGCACCAGAATCGCCCGGTACAGGCGGCGGGTGCGGGACGTCGCTGCGCACACCATGGTCCTCACCGTACTGACCATCGTCCTGCCCTCCTCGCGTTACTGTCGCCTTATGGAACTGACGCACGTCGACCCCAGCGGTGCTGCACGGATGGTCGACGTGTCGCAGAAAGCGGTCACCGCTCGTGAGGCGCGGGCGGTCGGTCGGCTGCACACCCGGCCCGACGTGATCGAGCTGTTGCGCACCGCGAGCCTGGCCAAGGGCGACGCGCTGGCGGTGGCGCGCATCGCCGGCATCGCGGGTGCCAAGCGGACCAGTGAGCTCATCCCGCTGTGCCACCCGATCCCGCTGCACGCGGTATCGGTCGAGCTGACCCTCGGCAACGACTACGTCGACATCGAGTCGGCCACCCGCACCGCAGATCGCACCGGCGTCGAGATGGAAGCGCTCACCGCCGTCGTCACTGCCGGATTGGCGCTGTACGACATGGTGAAAGCGGTTGATCGCAGCGCAGTCCTCGGCGAAATCCGGGTCGTGCACAAGGCGGGTGGACGCACCGGATCGTGGGATCGCGACGCCGCGGAGCCGGCGTCGTGAGCACGGCCGCCGTCGTCACCTGCTCGAACCGATCGGCGAGCGGTGAACGGGAGGACACCTCGGGCGCGCTGCTGGTGAGTTCGTTGCGCGCCGCCGGCCACGAGGTCGTCGCTGCTGTCGTGGTACCGGACGATGTCGAGCGCATCAGAGCCGCGGTGCGCGCTGCACTTGCCGCCGGTGCCCGAGTCGTCATCACGACGGGAGGCACCGGCGTCACTCCGACCGATGTCACGCCGGAGGCGGTGACACCGTTGCTGGAACGG
The DNA here is from genome assembly GCA_963703085.1 of uncultured Actinomycetota bacterium. Taxonomy (GTDB): domain Bacteria; phylum Actinomycetota; class Actinomycetes; order Mycobacteriales; family Jatrophihabitantaceae; genus DATAEG01. The sequence continues at coordinate 2,452,865 of OY969789.1, forward strand.
CAGTTGCCGGGCGTCGCGGACGCGATCCGCCTCGCCGGCGTCGAGAAGGTGCCGACGGCGTTGCTGTCCCGGGGGGTGGCCGGGACGATCGGCGACGCGGTCGTGGTCACGCTGCCCGGTTCACCGGGGGGCGTACGCGACGGGATGACGGTGCTCGAGCCGCTGCTCGCGCATGTGCTGGACCAGCTGGCCGGTGGTGACCATTAGCGCCGGGCAGGTCGTCCGCGCGCAGGTGTGCGCGGCGCCGTTGGACGTTGATGCACACCGCACGGCGGTGGAGCAGGCAGCGGCCGGAGCTGCCGTCGTCTTCTGCGGGGTAGTGCGCGATCACGACGAGGCGCGACCGGTCGTTGCGTTGGAGTACCAGGCACACCCGTCCGCCGCCGACGTCGTGGCGCAGGCGGCCGGACGGATCGCGGCGTTGCCCGATGTCCTCGCCGTCGCGGTGAGCCACCGGGTGGGAGAACTTGCGGTTGGCGACGTTGCGCTGGTGGCGGCGGTCAGCTGCGCTCATCGCCGCGAGGCGTTCGAGGCATGTGCCCAGCTCGTCGAGGACGTCAAGCACTCGCTGCCGGTATGGAAGCGGCAGGTTTTCGCGGACGGGACCGACGAGTGGGTCAACTGCCCGTAGCGGCAGCGACGGTCAGGTCGTTGGTCCGTCCGTCTTGCCGGTGAGCGGGTCGGCAGAGCCTGCGGGCTGATCACTGGTCTGCTCGGTCACGCTCTCGGTCTTGGCCTGGACCGCGTCCGTTGCGTCGGACGCGGCCGCTTTGACGTTGCCGGCCGCGTCGGCGGCGTCCGTTTTGGCCTTGTCCACCGGGTCCTGGCCGAGCGCGTGATCGAGCTTTTCCTGCACGGTGTCGATCTTCTCGCTGTACTTGCCGCCGGTCGCCTTGTCGACGCTGTCCGCGGCCTTGTCGGCGCCCTTGGCGACCGCGTCCTTGGCCTTCTCGGCGAGTGGACCCGCCTTCGCTTTGGCCTGCTCGGCCAACGGGCCGGCCTTCTCTTTGGCCTGCTCGGCCAACGGGCCAGCCTTGTCCTTCGCCTTGCTGAAAAGGTCGCTGCCGAGTGCCTTGAGCCTGTTGAAATCGACCATGTCGGCCTCTCTTCGGGGTGTGCCGGTGCGTTGTCACCATGAAACCACGGACGGCGATCCAGCGGTTACCGACCGGTGCGGCAGACTGAGCAGGTGACCGATGCAGCGCGCGGTGAACCGGCCTCGCCGTCATTGCCACCGGACGATCGTCGGGCCGAGCACGCCGAAACCGTCGAGCCGATCCTCCCGCAGCGCAGTAGCGACGAGGTGGACGAGGGCTGGGGCGATCGAACCGACGACGCCGACCGGGACGCGTGGTACCAGCGCGAGCGGCCGCCGCACCACGAATGACGCAGCCGCCCCCTCGACCTACGACAGGGACGGTCCGGACCGGGGCTGGCTCTGCGCTTGCAGCAAGTCACGGATCTCGGTGAGCAGCAAGGCTTCGTCGGTGGCCGGCGTGACCTCGCCCTCGGTGGGCTCGCCGGCCTTGATCCGCGCCGCGCGCATCTCGGCGATCTTGTTCATCGGCACCACGATCACGAAGTACACCGCCGCGGCGATGAGGACGAAGCTGATCACGTTGTTGATGAAGTCGCCGTAGGCAAACGTGCTCTTGTGGATCCGGAACTGCAGTTTGCTGAAGTCGTGTTGTCCCGCGATCGCTCCGATGAGCGGGGTGATGATGTCTTTCACGAGGGCATTCACCACGGCCCCGAACGCGGCGCCGATGACGACTGCAACAGCCAGATCCACGACATTCCCGCGCATCAGGAAATCTTTGAATCCCTTGATCATGAGCCCTCCTAGGAGGCCATGCCGCCCGACCGGCTTCGGTGGGCCCGATGCGGTCGACAGCGGATCTGTCGCGACGAATTACCGCGACCGTAGCGTAGCGATCAGCGGCACTCCGGCAAGGCCGGCCAGCTTCAGTGCGGTGGATTCGTCGACGGATACGGCAAGGGCGGGTGGCCGGTCCTGATCGGCCGGGAGGACGGCGAGTACGGCCACGTTGTGGGCGATCACCGATCCGGGGCCGGCCCGGACGGCCCCCGCGTCGGCGGAAGCTTCCGCACCGCGCACCAGGTCGACCTGATCCCCGCCGTGGATGAGTGAAGCGGCTGCTGGATCGGCCAGCGACACGGTGACGACCACCAGCCCCGGCGGCAAGCCGCTGGCGAGTCCCGCGCCGATCAAGCGCACGCTGGTGAGCGGCTCACCGGCGGCGACCGGGGTGGCTGGACGCCCGCCGATCGCGTCGCGGACGGAGCTCAGCCGGCGCTGCGGCACCTGGTGCGCCGGCCAACGTTCGACGCGCACATCGGCCGCCACGATGACGTGGCCGGCCGGCAGATCACGGCTGGCTATCACGACCGCAGTGCCGGGTGTGGCCGGCTGCGCTGCCGATACCGCGCTCAGCGCGGCGAGCAGCAGGCAGGCCACCACCAGGACCCTCCGCGGCCAGCCGCCGAAGCGCAATGCGGCGAGGCGCACCAGTCGGCGCAGTTCGGAGCCGAAGGGGATTCCCACCACGTCGACGCTAAGCGGCCGCTGCGCCGCGTGGCTTGCGGCCGGCCGGCTTGTGCACAACGGAAACGGGCAGTCGAACGGTGTGCACAGCGCCTGGTGATCCCATCGCGCCTGGCACGCGCAGCAGCACCCGCGGCCGCCGGCGTCACCCAGGCGCGAGCACGCGCGCCGCAGTGTCGGCGAGCGCGGTGAGGAACCGGTCTTCGCTGATCTGCAATGGGTGCTCGCCCAATCCGTCGAAGATGTCGGTCATGATCCAGTAGTGACTCACGGCTGACATGAGCACCGCGGCCAGAGCAGGCACGTCCACCGCGGGGTCGTGCGTCTGCGTCTGCAGCCACCCGGTCAGCGCGGCATGCACCCGGCGCAGCTCGGTGTCCCGCACCCGGGCGAGCAGGTCGGGATGGTCGGCCAGGTCGCGCAACAACATCCTGTTCAGGTCGCGCTCGGACTCCAGCCGGCGCAGCCCTGCGCGCGCGATCGCGAGGAGCCGCTGGTGCAGCGTTGTCTCGGCATCGACGTCCCCGGGCTGCAGGAAGTCCACTAGATCAGGGCCGGCCGCCACTTGACGGTCCAAGCCGGCTTCGAGCAGTTCCCGCTTGCTGGTGAAGTGGCGGTACAGCCCGCCTGCGCCACCGGTCAGGCCGGCGGCCTGCTCGATCTGGGCGATGGTGGTGGCTCGATAGCCCTGCCGGCCGAACAGGTCCATCGCCGAGGTGAGGATTCGTTGTCGGGCCGGGCTATCAGGGCGCTTCGGCACGTCGGAGTTCATAGTGCAAGGTGGTCCAGCCCTTCCGGCGATGCATCCGCGGCACGATCCGGCCGTGCAGCACAGGGTACTTCCGGGCCAGTGCCGCCCGGGCCTGGTCGGCCTCGGCGCCGGTCAGCAGCCGCGCCGTCGCGGGCACCGCCGCACCCTTTGGTTTGCCGCGCAGCGTGCTCGGCGCCACCCGCACTTCAGGAAAGTTGCGCAACCGCTTGGCCTTGCCGGCCGCGTCGTAGGTGCGGAAATACGCCTTGCCGTCTTCGATCGCCAGGCTCACCGGGGTGCTCACCCACGACCCGTCGCGCTTGCGGGTGTCCAGCAGGACGGTTTTCCACTGCTCCCACGCGGTGGCGGTGTGTTGCTGTGCCATGATTCAGCTCCTATCAGTAAGTACTTACTGACGTTAGCCCGCAGGCGGAATGAACTCAAGTTCAGGGTGTGATTATCGAGTGCCGGCCGGCGTGGGTGCCGTCGTCTTGGTCGGTGCCGGAGTGCTGGTGGACCCGGATCCTGACGATCCGGCGTCGCCGCTCTTGGCCGGCTTGGCGTCGGACTTCGCGGAGTCGGACTTGGCGTCGGTCTTGGCGTCGGTCTTGGCGTCGCCCTTCGCATCGGACTTCGCGTCGGCGCCGGACGAGTCGCCGTTGGCCGCGCCGGCCTTCTCGCGGGCCTCGCTGCGGCTGTCATTGCGATAGAAGCCGGAACCCTTGAAGACGACACCGACGTTGCCGAACACCTTGCGCAGCCGACCGCCGCAGACCGGGCAGACGGTCAGGGCGTCGTCACTGAACGACTGCACCTGGGCGAACGTGTGCCTGCACTCCGGATTGGTGCAGGCGTACTCGTACGTGGGCATCGATCCTCCGGGAGGTCCCGTTCCGGGAGCTCCGGCGGGGACCACCAATTCTGGCACTCGACGCTCGGGACTGCCAAACGGTGGAGCAGACGTCCCCTACACAACCAGGCGGAGCAGCGGTGTGCCGTCGGGGAGCCGGATCTCCAGGGCCGCGATGTCGCTGAGCGGGACGTGTACGCCGCCCTCGAACTGGATCGTCTTCCCCGGCACCGGTGACCAGTCGCCGGCCGGCTGCACCTGCCCGTCCTTGGTGATGACGACCAGGTCGTACGGAACCTGGACGCGGTACTCCTTGCCCTCCGAGCAGTGCATGACGATCCGGGTGCCCCAGGCGACCTGCTGCACCGTGGCCGATGCGCTCACCCCGGTGATTCCGGGCAACGCCTGGAACTGCCGGGTGGCCACCGGCGGCCGCTGCGTACCGGTGTCGTTGTGCTGCCAGATGCTCCAGCCGAGTCCGACCAGCGCCACGATGCAAGCGGCGACCGCGGCACCGGCCAGCCCGATCCGCCACCGGGACCGGCGCTGCTCCCGGGCGGCCTGGGAGATCAGTCGAGGCCACATCAGATCGGGCATCGGCGGTGGATCCGTGACCATCGCGGCCGGCACCCGGGCGAGCAGGCCGGGCAGACCGGCCATCTCCTGCACCGACTCGCGGCATTCCGCGCAGCTGGCCAGGTGCTTCTCGTAGCTCAACCGCTCCGCAGGGGCCAGGGCGCCGAGGACGTACGCCCCGTCGAGCTCGGCCATCGGGCAGCCCGCGTCGGTGCCGGAACTCATCGGGTCACCCCCATCTCGTCCAGAGCGTTCTTCAACGCACGCAGTGCGTAATGGCATCGGGACTTGACGGTCCCGGCGGGAATGCCGAGCTCGGTGGCTGCCTCGTCGACCGACCGGCCTCGGTAGTAGCAGGCCACGATCACCGCGCGGTGGTCCTCGGAGAGGCGGTGCAGCGCATCGGCCACCAACCAGGACTGCAGGACCTCCTCGGTGCGGTCCGCGACCGGCACCTGCGGCAGGTCGTCGGTGGTGATCTCGTGCCGCGACCGGCCACTGCGCCACTCGTCGATGACGATCCGCCGAGCCACCGTGAACAGCCAGCCGCGTGGGCTGCCCCGCGATTCGTCGAGCACCTTGGGGTTGCGCCAGGCGCGCAGCATCGTCTCCTGCACGACATCTTCGGCGCGGGCCCGGTCGCCGTTGGTCAGGCCGAGGACGTACCCCCACAGGGCAGGGGCATGGCGGGCGTGCAGCTCGCGCAACAGCTCATCGGCCTGACTGATCGCCACCACCCCGCCTCCCACTCCTCTGACACGGCGTAGGGGCGCCGATGGTTCAGTGTGCGGCCGACGGGCGGTGCCCAGCCAGCGGCGACTTGATGTCCAACCAGCCGTCCGGGGTGACCGCCGCGTCCACCGGGCGGTCCCACGACTCGGTCGGCACCGAGTCGAACAGCTCACCGCGGTGCAGCAGGGCGACCACCAGAACGGAGTCCGGAACGCGGGCGAGCACCCGGTCGTAGGAACCGCCGCCGCGCCCCAGCCGCATGCCTTGGCGGTCCACGGCCAGCGCCGGGACGAGCAGCACCGTAGCCGAGGCCACCGCCTCGACGCCGAGGGTCGTCGATTCCGGCCAGCGCAGCCAGTCGAGGTCGTTGTCCGGCCGGGTCAGGGGGACCAGGATCGATGCGCCCCGATCGGCCAGGCCCTCGAGCAGTCGGATCGACCCCGGCTCGCCGGGCAGCGGTTCATACCCGAACACGCGTCGCCAGGTGGAGCTGGGATGGGCGGCGCCGTCCACCCGGTCCAGGACGTGCCGGCATACCGACTCGCGCGCCGATTCCAGTTGCTCCGCGTCCAGCGCCCGGCGGTTGTTCAGCAGATGCTCGCGTAGTGCCTGCTTGGCGGCCGCGGCGTCCTGGGGGTAGCTCACCCCGATAGTGTCTCGTTATGCCTGCCCCCAGCGCGAGTCCGCCCGGCGCGCGTGCTCGCAAAGCCGTTATTCCCGCCGCCGGAATGGGCACTCGCTTTCTCCCCGCGACGAAGGCCGTCCCGAAAGAGCTGCTCCCGGTGGTGGACACCCCGGCGCTGGAATACATCGTGGCCGAGGCATCGCGGGACGGCCTGAAGGACCTGCTGGTCGTCACCGGGCACGGCAAGGACGCCATCGCCGACCACTTCTCGCGAGCTCCCGAGCTGGAGGCAGCGTTGGCGGCCGCCGGGAAGACGGAGATGCTCGCCGCCGTGCAGCGCTCCACGGAGCTGGCCCGGCTGCACTTCGTCCGGCAGAACGAGGCGCTCGGTCTGGGCGACGCAGTCTCCTACGCCGAGTCGTTCACCGCCGGCGAGCCGTTCGCGGTGTTGCTCGGCGACGACATGATCCACAACAACGTGGGCGAGAAGGACCCGTTGTTGCGTCAGATGCTGGACGTGCAGGCCGAACGTGGCGGCATCGTCCTGGCCCTGGTCGATGTGCCGCGGCAGGACATCAGCCGCTACGGCAGCGTGCGCCCGGTCGACGGCGCCGACCTGGACGCCGACGTGATCGAGATCGCCGATCTGGTGGAGAAACCGGCCGCGGACGAGGCGCCGAGCACGTTGGCGGTGATCGGCCGTTACGTCCTGCCCCCGGAAATCTTCGATGCGATCCGTTCGATCGAGCCCGGCGCGGGTGGCGAGCTGCAGCTCACCGACGCGATGCAGTTGCTCGGCCAGCAAGGACATCCGGTGCACGGTGTGATCTTCCGCGGTCGCCGGTTCGACACCGGCGACCGGCAGGACTACCTGCGCGCGGTCGTGGAGTTGGCGACCGAGCACCCCGACCTCGGGGCAGACTTCACCTCATGGCTGCGCGAGTTCGTCGGCGCGCTGGGCGACGCGTGAGGAGAACCGGATGAGCGACGACGAGTCCCCCATGCCGGCCGAAGGCCGGGCCCGGCGACGGCGCCGGAGCGGCAGCCGAACGGCCGGCCTCGCCCACCCCCGTGGACACCCGGCGCAATGTGGACGACCACCTGGCCACCGTGCTGGCCGGCATCTCGAGCATCGATCCGATCGAACTGACCCTGCTGGACGCGCAGAGCCTGTTGCTCGCCGAGGATGTCCGGGCCGCGCGCCCGCTGCCCGGCTTCGACAACTCGGCCATGGACGGGTACGCAGTGCGCGCCGTCGACATCCGAGACGCGACCGCTGCCAACCCGGTCACCCTGCCGGTGGTGGGCGACGTCGTCGCCGGCGCCCGGTCGGTCTCGGGGATGGGTCCGGGACTGGCCATGCGCATCATGACCGGAGCGCCGATCCCGGCCGGCGCGGACGCGGTGATCCCGTTGGAGGAGACCGACCGCGGCGTCGCCCGGGTGAGCGTGCGCAGCTCGGTACGGACCGGCGACAGCATCCGGCGGGCCGGGGAGGACCTCGCGGTCGGCTCGGTCGCACTGGCGAACGGCGCCGCACTCGGCCCGCAGCAGATCGCATTGCTCGCGGCGATGGGCCGCGACCACATCCTGGTCCGGCCCCGGCCGCGCGTCCTGGTCGTCTCCACCGGCAGCGAGCTGGTGGACGTCGGCAAGGAGCCTGGATTCGGCCAGATCAACGACGCGAACAGTTACCTGCTCACGGCGGCCGCCCGCGACGCGGGTGCCTCGGCCTACCGGGTCGGCATCGTGCCGGACGATCACGAGCGATTGATGGACGTTCTGGAATCGCAGCTGCTCCGGGCGGACATGATCGTCACCAGCGGCGGGGTCAGCATGGGCGCCTACGACGTCGTCAAGGAAGCCCTGAGTGAAGTCGGCAGCGTGGAGTTCACCCAGGTCGCCATGCAACCGGGCAAGCCGCAGGGCTTCGGCCATCTGGGCCCGAACCGAACGCCGATCTTCTGTCTGCCCGGCAACCCGGTCAGCTCGCTGGTTTCCTTCGAGGTGTTCGTTCGACCAGCCATTCGCAAGCTGCTCGGCAAGCGCCGGCTGGAGCGCGCGACGGTGCCGGCGGCGGCACTCGAGCGCATCCCGAGCATCCGCGGTACCCGGCAGTTCCGCCGCGGCCTGTTGCACCGCGAGTTGGACGGCAGCTACAGCGTTTCGACGGTCGGCGGCGCCGGCTCGCACCTCATCGCGGCAATGGCGTCGTCCAACTGCTTGATCGTCGTCGACGAGAACCTCGATGAGGTGGTCCCCGGCTCGCGCGTGCCAGTGATTCCGCTGCTGCTCTCGCAGCGCTGAGCAGATGGCGAGCCATCCCGGTTTCCCCGCCGAACTGCAGGCCGGACCGGTGCTGTTGCGGCCGCCGCGCCGCCGCGACGCGGCGGAGTGGAGCCGGGTGCGCACCAGCAACCGGGAATGGCTGCAACCGTGGGAGCCGACCTCGGCGGCGTCGTGGCAGGCCCGCAGTTCCCCGGCATCGTGGACGGCGTTGCTGGCCACCCTGCGCGGGTCAGCTCGAGCTGGGACGTCGATCCCGATGGTCGTCACCTACGGCGGTCGACTGGTCGGCCAGGTCAATGCGTCGAACATCATCCGGGGCGTCCTGCGCTCGGCGTCGGTCGGGTACTGGATCGATGCCGCGGTCGCCGGACGGGGCATCACGCCCACCGCCGTTGCCCTGATGATCGATCATCTGCTCGGCCCGGTGGGGCTGCATCGCGTCGAGATCAACATTCGCCCGGAGAATGCGAACAGCCTGCGCGTCGCGGAAAAGCTCGGGCTGCGCCGCGAGGGCTACCACGAACGGTTCCTGGACATCGATGGCGGCTGGCGCGACCACATCGCCTTCGCCATCACCGCGGAGGAGGTCGTCGGCGGCTCGGTCCTCTCCCGGCTGCCCACCCTGCCGCCTACGGCATAGCGCAGAGCACCACCGACCGTAGGTCCAGGTGGTCGCGTTCGGCTGAGCTTGCGAAGCCGGCGCCCTGTACATAGCGCCTACACAACGGTTCGGCGACTGTCCTGGCCGGGGTGGTAGCGCGGGAACTAGCGTCAGCCGGGTGTCGGACCCCGATCACCGTCGCACGACCGCGCTCGCGGTCGGAATCGTCGTGGTCGGGCTGGCTCTTGCTGCGGTGGGGCTGAGTGCCCGGCCACGCATCCGGTTCCGGGCGAACGTCGACGCGATCAGCGGGAGCGCCAGCGCCGTCATCTCCATGATGATCATCGCGGCGGGCGTCATCTGGATCGTCTTCCTCATGGTCACCCGCGCCCAGGGCGGCGTCGCCAAGCCGCCGGCAGCCCCCTGGCGCCGGGTGGTCATCGCGTTCACCGCGCTGGTCGTCGTCATCGTCGTGGTCTCACACCTGCACCTGCACCGGGCTCTCCCGGCACCGGCGAAGCCGCGCGGGCAGACCGGGCCGGCGCACGGTGGGCAGGGTCCGGTGCATCACCACGGCAACGACGTGTACCTCTGGATGGCCGTCGTCTTCGTGATGACGGCCGTGGTGACTCTCGTGGCGATCCGCAGGGCGCGACGGGAGAACGAAACTGCCGATGAAGACTCGAACGACGACGAGACGTCCCCGCTCGGCGCCGCGGTCTCCGCGTTGGCCGGTGATCAACATCCGCGCACCCGCGTCATCGACGCGTACGCAGCGATGGAACAGGCGCTGGCCCGCCCGGTGCGCGCCCGGGCGCCGCACGACACACCCGAGGAATGGCTCGAGAAGATCGCGCAGGAACGCCCGTGGTTGCGCGGATCGGCGGCGGAGCTGACCGAGCTGTTCGAGCGTGCTCGGTTCTCCCGGCTGCCGATAACCGAGGCGGACGCGGAGCACGCCACTGCGGTACTGACCGGGATGAACGCCGACCTGCGTCCGGAAGTCGGGACACCGTGAGCCGCGCATTCCTGCGCTGGGCCGCCCGGCGGTTGGCGGTGCTGACCGCGGTCGCGGTCGTCGTCGGGATCCTGCTCGGCGCCGGCGCCGTGGTTATCACCGTCGCTGTCGGCTGGGTGATCGCGCTGCTCAACATGCGGCTGTCGTTGCCGTCGCAGGAGTTGCCCCCGGTCCCGAGGGTGCCGCCGGCCCCGCCGTCGGAATGGCCATCGCTGGATCACGTGGCCAGCGAGCTGGCCTGGGCGCGCACCTCACAGCGTCATTACGACCTGGGCGCGCGGAAGTTGCTGCAACGGGCCGCTGCTGCCCGCCTTGACCAACGCGCCGGCGTGGACTTGTGGACCAGCCGTGACCGTCCGCGCGCCGAGCAGTTGATCGGGACCGAGCTCTGGCCCCTGATCGATCCGCACCGGCCGCCATCACGAGACTCCCGCTCGCCCGGCTTGCGCGGTCGGCAGGTTGACGCCTTGCTGGACCGACTGGAGTCGCTATGAGTGACCTCTTCCGAGATCGGACGACACGGTGACCGAACCGATGACCACGGCAACCGCCCGCGACGTCGTCCGCGCCGTCTGCGACGAAGTCGAGAAGGTGATCGTCGGCAAGCGCGATGCCATCGAGACGATCGTGCTCGGCGTCCTGGCAGATGGTCACGTGCTGCTCGAGGACCTGCCCGGCCTCGGCAAGACACTGCTGGCCCGATCGCTGGCCCGGGTGCTCGGGTTGACCTTCACCCGAGTTCAGTTCACTCCCGACCTGCTGCCCAGCGACCTGACCGGTGCGGCAACCCTCGATCCGGCCACGGGTCAGTTGGCGTTCCGGCCCGGACCGGTGTTCACGCAGGTGTTGCTGGCCGACGAGCTGAACCGCACGCCGCCGAAGACACAGGCCGCGTTGCTCGAGGCGATGGCCGAGGGCCAGGTCACCTCGGATGGGCAGACCCGACCGCTGCCCCGGCCGTTCGTCGTGCTCGCGACCGACAACCCGATCGAGTATGAAGGCACCTATCCGTTGCCGGAGGCGCAGCTTGATCGGTTCGTGGCCCGCGTTCGGCTGGGTTATCTGGCGCCAGGTGACGAAGAGGAGTTGGTGCGGCGCAGCCTGGCGCATCGCACCGACCCAATCGGGTTGCACCCGGTGATCGGTCCCGATCAGGTCCTCGCGTTGGTCGCAGCGATGGACGGCATCGAGGTGCACGACGACATCACTGCCTACATCGTGCGCATCGTTAATGCGACGCGGCGCCATCCGGGCGCTGAGGTGGGCGCCAGCCCGCGCGGCAGCCTGGCGCTGACTCGGATGGCACGCGGGCGGGCACTGCTCAATGGCCGGGACTTCGTCGTGCCAGAGGACGTGAAGGCGGTGGCGATCGCCGCTCTCGGGCACCGCATCGGCGTCAAACCGGAACTCTGGGTGCGTCGGTTGACCGGCGACGACATCGTCGGACAGGTGCTCGATGAGGTGCCGACGCCGCCGACCCGACCGGTGGCATCAGCCGCGCCAGTCGCCTCTGTCGAACGGCGATGACCTCGCTGGCACCGGGCCCGGCCGCTCAGCAGCGCACCTCGGCGCCGGCCCGGTGGCAGATCACCCCGCTGGTCCGGGTGGCTGCCTCACTCGGAGTTCTGGTGGGCTTCGCCGCCGCCGGAACCGGGCGCGGCCAGCTGGTCGGGCTCGCCGTGCCGGCGGTGCTCTGGCTGGCAGTGGCCGGCATCGCGCGGCGGTGCGACACCGTCGAGGTGTGCTGGCAATTCGACGTCGCTCGGTGCGCCGAGGGTGACACCATCGGACTCGCCGTGTCGGCCACGGCTGTCGGGTCGCTGGTCAGTGTGCGGATGCTGCCGGAGGCCGTGGTGAAGGTCATCGACGGCCCGTTGCCGGCCGACTCGCCCGGTACCTGGAACTGGACACTGCGCGTGCCGCACTGGGGTCTGGTACGACCGCGCTTCGAGGTGACGGCCACGACCGCAGGCGGCGCATGGCGCGCGAAGTGCGTCGTTCGCACCGAAGGAATCGTAGTCGAGCCGGTCATCGAGGGAACCCGCGGGACGTTGCGTGGCGTGCGCAGCCGGCCGTCCTACGGCGAACGACCGGTGCGGGTCAGCGGCGCCGGCAACGAGTTCCTCGAGGTGCGCCAGTGGACCCCCGGCGAGCCGCTGCGCCGGGTGCATTGGCCGGCAACGCATCGCACCGGCCAGTTGCACGTCGCCGGCATGGCCGCCACCCGCAACCAGGACGTGATGCTCGTCGTGGACAGCTCGTCGGGCAGCCCGTCGGTCACCGCCGCCTGCCTCGATCGTTCCGCGCGGGCGGCGGTGACGCTGGCGCGCGCTCATCTCGCTGCTGGTGACCGGGTGGGACTGGTCTGCGCGTCCCCCGACTTGCACTGGGATCGGCCGGGATCAGGTCGGCGGCAACTGGTGAAGATCATCGATGTGCTGCTGGAGGCGCGCCGCTCGCACGGTTTCGTCCGGCCCGCGTTGGATCGGCTGCCGCCGACGGTGCTGACCCCCGGCGCGCTGGTGGTGTTCCTGTCGCCGATGCTCGGCGACGACGCCACCGCGATGATCGCCGGCGTCCGCCGACGCGGCCACCCCACCGTGGTGATCGACGTGCTGGACCGTGAACCGCAACCGACCGGCTCTGCCGAGAACCGCAGAGCGCTGCGGCTGTGGCGGTTGGAGCGGGAGGCAGTTCGGTTCGAGCTGGCCGGTCGCGGAGTGGTGGTGCTGCCGTGGCCGGCCGGTCAACCGCTCGGCGGCGTCCTTGCCGCCACCGCAGCGCGGCCTATCGCGGCCGCCGGCCGACCGATGCGAACGGGCGCGCGCTGATGCGCCGGGCTGCGCTCGGCCTGTGGTTGTGGTTGCGCACCCGCACCGTCCCGGAGCGCGTCGCAGTCCTGCCGGCGGCGGTCGCCGCGGTAGCCGGCGTCGCTGCTGCGGTGGTCTCCGGCGCAGCGGTCTCGGCGCGATGGCGGCTCGTACTCGTCCTGTGCGTGGCCGCGTGCGCTGTCGTCTCTGCGGTCACGCGTTGGCTGTGGATGACGGCAGCGGCGATCGGCGGAATCATCGGCGGCCCGGCATTCGCCGTCCACGAATCCGGCTCGGTGCACGTCGGCGCGATCGCGTTACTACTCACCGTGTTCGTCTTTGCCGCGCATTGGCCCGGCCCGGCGGCCGTCGTCCGGTCCGTCCCTCGCGGTGACCCTGGTGGCGTTGCCGGCGGCCGGGCTGGTGGCGTCACTGTCCGGCTTCGGTCATCCCGCCGCCGCTGTCTTCGTCCTCGGACTGGTTGCTGTCGCAGTGGCCCTGGCCGTCGCGCTCGGGCCGTCGTTTCGTTGGATGCAGCCGCAGCAGACCGAGCTTGAGCGACCGCGCCGCGACCGGTAGCCCGCCACCACCAGCCGACACGCCGTCGCACGTGCCGAGATCCGGTGGCTGCGCTGGATACCGTGAGCCCACCGTGTGACGGATGGGACTGGAGGTGCGATGACGTCACCCATGTTGACCGTGCTCGTGCTTGCGGTCCTGTGGCTGATCGTGGTGGTGCCCATGGTGCTGCGCCGTAACGACGAGCGCGCCGGTGAACGCTCGGTGGCGCGCTTCGGCTCGGCGATGCGCGCGCTGGCCTCCCGGCGCACTGCCCCCCGCGACCCTGACGACGCGCTGGCGGTGCTACCGCGCTCCGGGTCGTCGGCCGCGCTGCTGACCGTGCCCAATGCGCGCAGCCGGCAGCCCCGTCACCACGCGCCGACCTGTACCTGCAGCAAGGGAGTCCCTGATGTATCCGGCCGACCGGCACGACCTGTCCGAGGCGCGACGGCAGATGCTGGCCCGCCGGCGCCGCTCGCTGACCGTGCTGGGCGCCGGCACGGTGCTCTTCCTGCTGGTCGGGCTGGTGGTGGGCGGTGCCGCGTTCTGGCTGCTCGACCTGCTCTTCGCCGTCGGCCTCGGCAGCTACGTCTGGTTCCTGCGTACCCAGGCGCTACGCGATCGGGACCGCCGCGAGAACCGGTTGGCCCGCTCGGCCAGCATTCCGGTGCGCGGTTACGACGCGACCGCCCAGCCCAGCCTCGTTCCCCGTCCGGAGTCGGTCGTGCGCATCGACGAGGACGACGTGCACCTCGAGCACCTGGACACCGTCGACCTCACCGGGCTGTACTCCGAGGCCGAGGAAGACGAGCCGATCCGCCGGGCTGGTTGAGTCACCGGCCACCGCCCGTCAGCGTCCGAACCGGACTCATCCGCCTGCTAGCCTTGGCGGCTGGTCGGCGCCTTCGCGTCGCCACTGAGGGGCTGTGGCGCAGCTGGTAGCGCACCTCGTTCGCAACGAGGGGGTCAGGGGTTCGAATCCCCTCAGCTCCACAAAAAAAGTGATGTCGCGGGACATCGAGCGACAGATGTCTCGCGTCATAGTGGACACCTGGGTGCCTAGGTGCGCCGGCGTGCGTAGCGGTCTTTGCCGGTGGGTGTGCGAGCCCGGTTCATGCTGGACAGGTCGTGTTCGGTTCCTGGGCGACAGTGTTGCGGACGCGGTTCCGGTAGGTGGGCGACAGTGGTTCCGGTAGGTCCATGACACTTTTGATGTTGCTCTGGGATAGGTGGCTTGGTCTCGTCGTTGCGGTGATGTTCGCAGCGAGAGGCTGCACCGGTATGCCGCTGGTGGCGGGTTCTCCGGGCTGGCTGATCGGTCACCGCGGCCGTTGTCATGTCCGCATCAGATACCGGCAGTGGTGGAAGCGCGGATCCTGGCGGTCCGGATAGCGCACCCGGCGCGGGGTCCGGCTCGGATCGTTTGGCAGCGAGGTGCGCCGACCGGAGCCTCGTGACCACGGCTTATGACCGCACCCCAACCGGACAGCTACTAACCTGTGAGCCCGGTGAAGATCGAAAAGACGGGGCGACGCCCGCTGGCGGGTCGGGCATGCGGCACCTGTAGCCGGCGGTCAGTCGTGTGCGGGCGCGGCGCGAGCAGCGTCGCTAGCCTGATCGGCATGGCTGATCAGGATGCGAGGAAGGCATTGCTAGATCTTGAGCGGAAGGGGTGGGACTCGCTCTGCGACAGCACGGGCGACGCGTTTTACGGCGAGGTGATGACCGACGACGCGGTGATGGTGCTGGCCAATGGCGAGGTCATGGATCGGGCGGCTGTGGTCGCGGCGCTCGGACAGGCTCCCCCGTGGCGTAGCTACGAGATCAGCGATCTTCGATTCGTCGACACCGGCGCGGACAGCGCGGCCCTGGTGTACGTCGGTAGTGCGTACCGGGACGAGGCGGGGCCGGCTTTCGTTGGCCTGATGTCCAGTGTCTACGTCATGCGAGACGGCAAGTGGCGACTCGCGCTCTACCAGCAGACGCCGGCCGAAAACGCTTGACCAACCAGCTCAGACGCGCGGACACCGATGGTCCCCCCGTGCTGTCAGCGTGCGAGCCGGCTAGCCAGTATCGGCTGCCCTGGACCGGCCAACTCCCCGACGGCACTCTCCGACCGGCGACCGCCATCAGCACGGCTTCCGCCGGTCCGGTGACTTCCGGTCCCGAGCCGTGACTCCAGTCCAGGTCTGTCGGTGTCAGGCGTACGCCGCGGGAGAGGCGCCACCCCGGCAGCTCGGGGCTGCGTACGCTGTCGCCTGAGGACGCAGCGCAGCCGTTCGGCCGGGATCTGGCGTGGCACACCAAGCGGGCGACGGATGTCTTGATGATGGATGGTGACATCGAGCAACGCCAGCCGGCCCCCGAAGGTCGTGGCCAGCCCCTGGGGCCGAAGATGAGCACGCAGCCTGTCGAGGAGTTGTTCGGTGCTGAGTGAAGCGAGTTCGTCAACGCCAACCTGGTTGATGTGCACGATCCGGCCGCGGACGGCGCGGCGAAGCATGCCGCGCAGATTGACGCCGTCGAAGCTCATCACATGAGCGACGACGTCTCGTACGCGCCAGCGCTGACAAAGCGATGGCGCCTCCCACTGTTCGTGCGTCAGAGTCGCCAGGAAATCGGCCAGGTTCGCGCGCTCGGCGGTGGTCATCTCGATGCCGTTCACCCATCACCACCCAAGTCTGAGACTCTCACCCTGGCAGAAGTCTGCCGTCTGGTCGAGCGGTCGGTACACAAGGATGCCACGATATGGCTGCTCGCATAGCCAAAATCCTCGGCGTAACCAGACCTCGAGCTCGCCGACCTGCTCGACGTCGTCCTCGGTGGGTTGTGTCGGCCCCCCATCAAGAAGCGGAACGATTGCCGACGTCGTGAGGGCGTCATCCGCCTCGCACATTGGGGCGATCGTGACCGCCCCGAACGACGCTCCTGACCGGGCGAACGCCCGGAGACGATCCGCTTGCGACACACCCCGACCCTGCCAACTACTTGACGCTAGAAACGTCGTGCGTCTCTAGGCAGTTTCCATCACGACCGCCAGCTGCGATGACTCGGGGCGGGGGGAGCAGCAACGGCGGAGTGACAGGAGTGGCCACGCTGCGCGGCGCGTTCGGCGAAGAAGTACGCCCCCATCACAAAGACCAGCATCCCGGCGAGGAGCTGCATCGCGTACGTGACGTTCATCAGCTCGCTGATGCGCCGCGACGGGTCGTGATTTTCCAGTGCGGTGAGCATCATGTAGCCGCCCCAGCACGCGAGCGCCGCGGAGCCGACGAACGCCAGAAACAGAGGCAGGCGCAGCGGCAGGGCGCCGGCGCGCGGGAACGCGACCAGCAGCAGCCCCGTCACCGTCAACACCGCGAACAGGGCGTAGGCGGCCTCGAGTGCGTAGAAATCACTATCCCGATCGGCGATCTGGGTGGCGGCGAGCCCATTGGTCGAACCGGTGGCCCACAGCAGATGGGCCGTCAACGGCACGAGCATCACTGCGCAAGCCAGCACAGCCATGGCTCGCTGCACGCCACGCGTCGCCTGCGCCGCCAGCCCCGAGATCCGGCCCTGCCACAGGTGCCCCCAGCGCGCGCGTGCATACAGAGCGAATAGCCCGGCCAAGGCGAGAGCCTGGACGATGAAGCCGGTATAGACGACGCTGAACACCCACTCGTGCAGGAACGGGCGGGCGGCAGGTCCGCGGGAGTGCGCCGCTGTTCCACCCAGCAGCCGAGCGACCAGTTGCAGTGGGTAGCCGACCAGGATCGGGCTGAGCAGGCCGGTGGCGCCCCAGACCGGAAGGATGAGCAGCCAGACCGGCGCCCGTCGACCCCATGGCTGGGTGAGCAGCAGTGCGAGCCCGACGACCAGCGAATCGAGCAGGGTGCTCTCGATGCTTCCCGCGATCATCGCGCTGCGGTGATCGAGAAGGCTGCTGCCGTCCGGGATGCCGAGGCGGCTGCCCGACGCCCATGCGATCTTGAGCGCGAGATAGGGCACGCACGCAGCGAAGGCCAGGTTGCGCAGGCCTTTCGCCGCGCTGCCAGGCTCGTCGAAAGCCATATGACGTTCGGCCCGTTGGGGCCGAAGTGGGCCGAGAGTGCGTGTGGGAATCACCACGAGTGCCTTTGCTGGTAGACGCTTGCTGGTGTCCCCAGCGTGCTGGTGAAGCCGCTGCAGCGCGTCGGAGCGCAGCATGGTCGTCGTCCGACCGCGGGATGATCCCTACGCGGGACGGACCAGCCCGTGGTCGTAGGCGAAGATCACGACGTGGACCCGATCACGCAGTCCGAGCTTGGCCATGATGCGCCCGACGTGGGTCTTCACGGTCGCCTCGGACAGGTAGAGCCGACGCGCGATCTCGGGGTTTGCGTAACCCTGCGCGATCTCGCCGAGCACCTCGCGCTCACGGTCGGTGAGTACAGCGACCGCGTCGTCGTCGCGTCGGCGCGGTTCGCCGCGGCCGAGGTGGTCCAGCAGCCGCCGGGTCGTGGACGGCGCGATCACCGCGTCACCGGAGTGCACGGCGCGGATCGCTGCGATCACGTCGGCGGCCGAGGCGTCCTTGAGCAGGAAGCCGCTCGCACCGGCCCGGAGGGCGGCGTAGGCATAGTCGTCCAGGTCGAAGGTCGTCAGCACGATCACCTTGGGCCCGTCGTCTCGCGCGGTGATCAACGCGGTCGCGTCCACGCCGTTCATCCGGGGCATCTGGACGTCCATCAACACGATGTCTGCGGTGTGGCGCGACAGCTCGTCCAGTGCTTGCGCGCCGTCGCCGGCCTGCGCGACGACCCGCATGTCGTCGCACGCATCGATCACCATGGCCAGGCCGGTCCGTACCAGTTCCTGGTCGTCCACCAGCACCACCCTGATGCTCACCGCGGCACTCCCGATGGTTGCCTCACCCGCGGGAAGCAGGCCCGGACCTGGAAGCCGCGATCTCTGGGCGCCGCGCTGAACGTGCCGCCCACTGCGGCGACCCGCTCATGCATCCCCTGCAGGCCGGCACCGGTCCCCGGCACCCGAACCGGCCCGGGCGCCGCACCGCCGTCGTCCACGACCGCGACGCTCAGCGCCTCCCGCTGCCAGGTCAGGACCACCGTCACCCGCGCGCGTGGACCGGCATGCTTCACCGCGTTGGTCAGTCCCTCCTGCACGAGCCGATACACCGCAAGTTCGGTCGCGGCGCCGAGCGGGAACGGCACGCCTGACTCGGTGAGTTCAACGTGCGTGTCGGCCGCACGCACCCCAGCCACCAGCGGCGCCAGATCGGCGAGGGCCGGCTGCAACGAGGGAACGGGCTCCTCCTCGCGCAATACCCCCAGCACGCCACGCATGTCCGTCAGCGCGACGCGGCCGGCCTCGGCGATGGTCTGCAGCGTCTGAACCGCTCGCGCCGGATCCCGCGCGCCCACGAACGCGCCTCCCTCCGCCTGCCGGACAATCACCGCGAGGGAGTGCGCCACGATGTCGTGCGTCTCCCGTGCGATGCGTGCGCGCTCCTCCAGCACCGCGACCCGTGCCGACTCGGCTCGCTCGATCAGCGCCCGCGCCCGGCGCACCACCGTGAGCCGGCCCAGGTTCCACGCCATCAGCACGCTGACGGCGAGCGCCACCCCGACATAGAACGCGACCAGCCAGCCCCCAGCCGTGAACTGACCCAGCGCGTCCGCGGTCGATCCCGTCGCGATCGCCACGCCGACGAGCGCGACGGCCAGGATGACTCGGCTGGCGGCGACCTCGACGCGCGCCGCGACGCTATAGAGGGTGAGCAGGAAAACCAGACTCGACGGCAGAAACAGCGCCGGCACGTGCGTAGGACCGCCGGCCACCTGATCCGTGACGTGCCCGTCCGGCGCGAGCACGATCACGAGCATCGCCAGGCTCGCCGAAGCGTAGGCGGCCGCCGGCGCGAACGCCCGGAACACGACGCTCAACTGCAGCACCGCGAACGAGATGACCAGTACGACCGCCCAGGCCGTCGACCAGCGCATACCCTGCACGCTGCTGATCGAGAGCACGCCGAGAATGACGACGAGCGCAAACCCGGTCAGCGCATCGCTCGCCAGGCCGTGCGCCTTGCGCCAACCGTCGACGCGGCCGAGCCAATGTGCAGGCTCGGAGACGGGCAGGATCACACCTCGATCGTAAGGGTGAACATCGGCCCACCTGCCGGATATATGGGCCTGCGATGTCACAGATCGCTGAGCTGAGTCGTCTGGTGCTTTCACAAGGTCAACCAGCGTGGCAGCGACCGCCCGCTGCCGGTCGCCGATGAGGGCTGGGGGATGGAGATCTCGCTGGATCTGGACGCGGTCTCGGCGGCCTGCCCGTCCTGTCACCTCATGCTGGTGGAGGCCGACAGCGACTCGTTCGAAGACTTGGGTGCGGGGGTGGACACCGCAGTCGGGCTCGGCGCGAAGATCGTCTCGAACAGCTACGGCGGGGACGAGTCCGCCGGGATGTCGGCCTACGCCGGACATTGGCAGCATCCCGGCACCTCGATCATCGCCAGCTCGGGCGATCTGGGTTTCACCACCGCCTCGGTACCGGCGGCATGGAGCAGCACGATCGCGGTCGGCGGCACCACGCTCGTCAAGAAACCGGGAACCGAACGGGGATGGACCGAGCATGCCTGGTCAGGCGCCGGAAGCGGCTGTTCCGCCTACGTCGCCAAGCCGGTCTGGCAGCATGACAAGCATTGCGACATGCGGACCGTCGCTGACGTCTCTGCCGACGCCGACCCGGAAACCGGCCTGGCCGTCTACGACACGTTCCTTTCTAGCGGGGAGGGCGGGTTCTTGATCGGTGGCGGGACGAGCCAGTCATCGCCGTTGATCGCGGCGATGATCGCCCGATCGGGACGGGTGCTTGATGGTCCGGGCCGGCTCTACGCGCCGCACGCCTCGCTGTTCGACGTGGTCGGTGGCAGTAACGGTTACTGCGGCAACGACTACCTCTGCAGCGCAAAGCCTGGATACGACGCGCCGACCGGCGTCGGTACGCCCCACGGCGTCAAAGCGCTCTAGCGGCGGGGCGAGTGAGTCGCGATGCGCGCCAGACTGTGATCTCTGCCCGCACGCTGACCTCAAGCCGATCCCGCTGCCTGCTTCAGCCGATCAGACGGAGATATCGCAATGACCACGCCGCATGCCTTCCCTTTGCAGCCCACCCAGATCCGCGTGTCCGACGATGTTCTGGACGACTTGCGCGCTCGGCTGGTGCGGACGCGTGCGCCGCTGGACGAGGGGAATGCGGACTGGTCCTATGGCGTGCCGGCCAGTTACCTGCGTCAGTTGGTCGCCTACTGGCGAGACGGCTACGACTGGCGCCGGGCCGAGGCGGCCATCAACGCCTATGAGCACTACCACGTAGATGTCGCGGGTGTCCCGGTGCATTTCATGCGCAAACCCGGCATCGGTCCGCGCCCGATCCCACTGATCCTCACCCACGGCTGGCCGTGGACGTTCTGGCACTGGTCGAAAGTCATGGACCCACTCGCCGACCCGGCTGCGTTCGGCGGCGACCCCGCGGACGCGTTCGATGTGATCGTGCCGTCGCTGCCTGGCTTCGGATTCCCCGGCCCGCTAACCGGTTTTCCGGACGTCAACTTCTGGAAGGTCGCCGACCTCTGGCACTCCCTGATGACCGAAACCCTCGGCTACGAGAAGTACGCAGCCGGCGGCTGCGATATCGGCGGAATCGTCTCCAGCCAGCTCGGCCACAAATATCCCCACGAGCTCTACGGCATCCACATCGGCTCCGGCCTGGCATTGGACTTCTTCACCGGCCCCCGCGCCTGGGACTTCGCCCGCAACCGGCCTGTGACCGACGACCAGCCCGCCGACGTCCGCGCCCGCATCGCCGAGTTGGACCGCCGCTCGGCGGCGCACCTCGCCGTGCACATGCTCGACGGTGCCACCCTGGCTCACGGGCTCAGCGACTCACCTGCCGGGCTGCTCGCCTGGCTGCTGGAGCGCTGGAACGCCTGGAGCGACAATGGCGGCGACGTCGAGTCCGTCTTCACCAAGGACGACATGCTCACTCACGCCACGATCTACTGGGTGAACAACTCCATCGCCACTTCGATGCGGTACTACGCCAACGCCAACCGCTACCCGTGGGCGCCGTCCTACGACGGCACACCGATAGTGCAGGCTCCGGTCGGGCTGACCTTCGTCACCTACGAGAACCCGCCCGGCATCCACACCGCCGATGAGCGGGTGGACGCGTTCACGGCTGGGCCGCAGGCGACGTGGTTCAACCACGTCAACGTGACCGCGCACGAGCACGGTGGCCATTTCATTCCCTGGGAGAACCCCACCGCCTGGGTCAACGACCTGCGTCGCACCTTTCGCGGCCGCAGGCCCTGAACCACTCTGCGAACCGGCTGCACGCCGTCCGCTTCCTGCTGCCACCCGTTCCTGCTGCCACCCGGGTTCGCAGCCACCCGGGTTCGCGGCGGCACGCGAGGTACCGGCGCCACTATTGGGGGGAGCCGTCCCCACGGCGGCCAGCATCGTCGAGGAGGTCGGAGAACTCCGCGAGGTCGGCGTCGCCTCGCTCTCACTCTGGCTGCCCGTGTTCCAATCCGCCAACGCCGATGCCCTCGACTGGGTAGCCGACACGCTCCTGTCGTGATCTGACGCGTCGATCGTGAATGCGGCGAGCTCAGCGCAGCCACTCGTCGAGATGTTCGGCGACGAAGTCATCGTCGATCAGCCACGGATACGCAGCGCGCACCCGGTCGAGCTCGTCGAGCTGGCCGGGCGACACGGTCTCGGCAGGGTCCAGGCACCACAGGCCCTTGAGCAGTCCTTGTCCGCGCAGGACGGCATGCGTCCCAGCGATCACTCCGGCGAAGCCGTTCGCCGCATCGAACACGGCTGCATTGGCATCGGTCAGCTGCGGCGCGCGGCGCAGCAGTTCACGCAGCACCGCGTCGTCTCCGGCGCGGGCCCTACGCACCTGTTCGTGCAGTGCAACCGCACCGCGCGTCCAGACCGCGAATTGACCCAGCAGCCCGCCGACGATGCTGCGGGTCACGCCGTCGACGGTCAGATCGGTGAGCAGGTCGGCGATGATGGCATCGTCGTTACCCGTGTACAGCGCGATGTCCGCGCCCCGGTCGGACTCGCACACGGCGCGGATCACGTCGAGCGTGCGGTAGCGGTGGAACGGCGCGACCTTGATCGCGACAACCGCATCGAGTTCGCAGAACCGCCGCCAGAAATCCAGTGAGAGCACCGGGCCGCCGATCGCCTGTTGCAGGTAGAAGCCGATCACCGGGAGCACCTCGCCGACCGCGCGGGTCCGGTCGAGCAGGTCCGCCTCGCTCGCGCCGGGCACGACCGGGGACAGCAGGGCGGCGTGGTAGCCGAGGTCGCGGGCGAGCGTCGCCTCCGAGACCGCTTGCGTGGTATCGCCGCACGCCCCGGCGACGAGCAGGTACGGGCGGTCGCTGACCGCGGCGGCCTCCTCGGCAGCCAGCGCGAGAACCGGTTCGAGCAGTCCGACCGCCGGATCGCGGATGGCGAACTGGGTGGTGTGCACGCCGACCGCGACGCCGCCGGCACCGGCGGCCGCGTAGTAGCGGGACAGGGCCCGCTGATACCGCTCGTCGAGCCGGCGCTGGGCGGTCAGCGCGAGCGGATGCGCGGGGATCACCGTGCCCTTGGCGAGCAGCGCGGCGACCGGGTCGGGGAGCGGTGTCGCCATCAGAATCGCCCGTCGCGCACGGCGAATTTCGTCGGCTTGCTGGTCGTCGGTAGCCCGGCCCGCAACCAGGCAGCCTGCCAGCGCACCAGCGTCGCGAGGGGCACTGATGGATAGCCGAACAGTTCGTGACAGCGCGCGGCGTTGCTCAGCAGCGCGGTCGGCGCCGGCTCGCCGGTGAAGCGCGCCTCGACGCCGAGTCCGGCGGCCAGATCGGCGGCGAGGGTGCGGACCGCGGCGGTCTCCGGCCCGGTGACATTGATCGTGAACACCTCGGCCGCGGCGTGTCGCAGGCTGCGCAGCGCGACCTCGTTCGCATAGCCCTGCCAGACGATGTTGACCGCACCGGTCGTCAGGTCGACCGGCTGGCCGGCGCGCAGCTGGCTGCCCAGATCGGCCAGCACGCCGTAACGCAGGTCGACTGCGTAGTTGAGGCGGAGCAGGGCGACCGCGGTGCCCCGGGTCGCGGCCGCATGGGCGAAGATCCGCTCCCGGGCAAGGCAGGACATCGCGTACTCGCCGACCGGTCCGACCGGGTCGTCCTCTCTGCTGCCGCCGCCTCCGGCATCGCTGAGCGGGTAGACGTTACCGGTGGAGAAGGCCGCGATCCGCGCGTGGCGGTAGCGTTCGGCGACGGCTACGGGCAGCGCCGCGTTGACGCTCCACGCCCGCCAGGGCTCCGCTGCGGTGCCGAACTTTGCGCCCACCATGAACACCACCTCGGCCGCGTCGGGTAACTGTCCGACCGCGTCGGACAGCAGATCCGCCGCGATGGTCTGCACGCCGTGTGCAGCGAGCTCATCGCGGGCGACCGGGTCCGACCACCGCGACACGGCTAGCACCCGGTCATCGCTCCGGCCGGCGGCATCCATGCCGCGGCGGGCCAACCGAGCGAGAGTCGGGCCCATCTTGCCGCCGGCGCCGAGGATCGCGAGATCGCCACAGCCGGCGGCGAGGTCAGCGACCAGGGCATCGGAGGGCGTCGTGAGGTGGTCTTCGAGTTCGGCCACTGAGCCGAACGGCGGCGGGGCGGGATGGGGCATTGGTCCTCCGAGTGACACAGCTACTTTTGTTGGATTCGACGAAAGCCGTCTCGACCAGGTTTTACCGAGGCGGCGAGGCGAGATGACCGGTTGGTAACCCTTCGAGTCTGGGATAATCGATTACTTGGTGGCAACTAGGGGCTTGCGCTGGGCCGGATGGCATCTTACGTTAGCGAGCACTGCGACAACGCCTATCGACTTTCGGGAGTTTGATCAAAAGTGACGGCCTCGGCAGACGCCCGGCTCACGCGGACGCAGGCACAGCTGCTGCGCGCGCTGCGCGACCGAGGGCCGCAGTCGGTGGCCGAACTCGGGGATCTGCCCGACTACGCCCGGCCCCGGATCACCGCTGACATCTCGGCCTTGCGGGCCAGCGGACTGCTCGACGCGGATGGCAGCGTGCGCTCGCGCGGTGGCCGGCCCTCGAGCGTGGTCCGCTGGGCACGCGATGCGCGCTTCCTCGGTATCGACGTCGGCGAGTCCTCACTGTCCGTGGCGATCACCGACGGCGAGCTGGAAATCCTGCACCGGCTCGAAGAGGACACCGATCCGGGACACGACGCGGGGGGTGTGTTGGCGCAGGCGTCTCGAATGGCCGACCAACTGCGTCGCGCTGTGGGCGGCCATGTCCTCGGCGCCGGCGTCGGGGTGCCGGCCACGGTCACCTTCGGCACCGGCATCTGCGCCGCGGCTGCGGGCACGCCGGGATGGGACGGCTTCCCGGTACGGGCCGTGCTCAGTCGGGCGCTGGGCACCACGGTGACCGTCGACAACGACGCCAACGTGATGGCCCTGGGCGAACTGCACCGTGGTGCGGCTCGCGGTGAGTCCGACCTGGTCTTCGTCAAGGCAGGGACGAGCGTGCGGTGCGGTGTCGTGCTCGGCGGTCGGCTGCACCGCGGCGTAAACAGCACGGCCGGCGACATCGGCCACGTCCGAGTCGGACCGGACAGCGTCTCGTGCCGGTGCGGTCGAACCGGATGCCTGGACGCCGTGTTCAGCACACCGGCCGTCGTCCGCGGTGCCGTGGTGGCCGCGCTGGCCGGGCAATCGCGAGTGCTGTCGCGGGTCCTGGCCGACGAGGGCGTGCTCACCGTCAGCGCAGTGGCGATGGCGGCCGGCGAGCACGATCTTGCGGCGCTGCAGATCATCGCCGACGGCGCGCGCTTCCTCGGCAGGGTGCTCGGTCCGGTCGTCGACGTCATCGATCCGCGGCTGGTCGTGCTCGGCGGTGCACTGGCCGAGTTGGGCGAGCCGCTGCTCGCGGCGACGCGTGACGCCACCCTCGCGCACACCGCAGCGGTACCCGCCGACCAACGCCGGATCGTGCTGAGCAGCCTGGGCGACCGTGCCGGTGAGATCGGCGGTGCGGTACTTGCCAGCGACAGTCTGCTGGCCGCTCCCGGGATCGCAGCCGGTTCACATCTGCCGCCCGAGCAGCCCGGAGAGCAGGTACCCCTGATCGGTTGATCTCGCTCGTCGTCCCCCCTACCAGTCGACCCGGGAGGTCGTGCCCGTGCCCCCCCAACCACACCCGACGACCGGTGCCGCGCTCCATCGCGGCCCGCATGTCGATGTGCGCACGCGCCGCAACGACCGCAGTACGCCGTGTTGTCGATGACGACCGACGTGCACGCGAGCACCGACCGGGCCGCCGAGGAGCTGCCCTCCGATCCGCCGGGCTCGCGCGGCCTGTCGCTCCTCGCGCGGCTGCGCCGCGACCGCTGGCTGTTGCTTTTTGCCCTGCCCGGTGCGCTCGCCCTGCTGCTGTTTTCCTACATCCCGCTGCTCGGCAACGTCATCGCATTCGAGGACTACCAGCCCTACCTCGGCATCGTTCACTCGCAGTGGAGCGGCTTCGCGAACTTCTCGGTCATCCTGCACGGCGACCCGGCGTTCCTGACCGCCTTGCGGAACACCCTGATCATCACTGCGCTGCAGGTGGCCTTCGTCTTCCCGGTGCCGATTGCACTGGCGCTGTTGCTCAACAGCCTGATGTCCGAGCGGATCAAGCGAGTCGTGCAGTCTCTGCTGTACCTGCCGCACTTCATGTCCTGGGTGATCGTGGTCGCTGTGTTCCAGCGGATCCTCGGTAATGCCGGGTTGGTCTCGGAGTTCCTGCTGCACCACGGGCACGGGTCGCTGCACATCGTCGGTAACGCCGGCGCGTTCAAAGAACTGCTCACCCTGCAGGTCATCTGGAAGGACACCGGTTGGGGCACGGTGCTGTTCCTGGCCGCACTCTCGCGCATCGACGTCCAGCTCTATGAAGCCTCGGCGGTCGACGGTGCGTCCCGCTGGCGGCAGCTGTGGCACATCACGATGCCCGGCATCCGCCCAGTGATCGTGCTGCTGCTCATCCTGCGGCTCGGCGACGTGCTCACTGTCGGCTTCGAACAAATCGTGCTGCAGCAGCCCGCCGTGGGAACGGATGTGTCCGAGGTGCTCGACACCTACGTCTACAACAACGGCGTCCTCGGCGGGGACTGGGGAGTCTCCGCCGCGGTCGGTCTGGTCAAGGGCGTGATCGGCTTGATACTCGTCCTCTCCGCCAACAAGATCGCCCACCTCTTCGGCGAGCGGGGGATCTACGAGTCATGAGTCCCACGACCTCTGCCGTGCCCCGCTGGGCGGGAGCTGCGCCGCACCGCGCCGCGCGCCCGGTCCGCCACGTCAACGGCATCGCCGTCGCATCCCGCCCCGCTCGCGCGCTCAAGGGCGTGGTGCTGCTGCTGTGCTGCGTGTTGGTGGCCGGCCCGTTCGTCGCTGTGGTGGCCACCTCGCTCGCCGATGCCAACCAGGTCAGCCGGGCCGGCGGGCTGGTGTTCTGGCCGGACCACCCGAACCTGGACGCCTATCGCACGATCCTCTCCGGCGGCGTGGTGAGCCGGGCGCTTGCAGTTTCTATCGGCATCACCGTGGTCGGGACGGCACTGTCATTGGCCACGACGGCGCTGCTGGCCTATGGGCTGTCCCGCCCCGGCAGCTTCGCCCAGAAGCCGCTGCTCATGATGGTGCTGTTCACTCTGCTGTTCTCGCCGGGCATCATCCCCAGCTATCTGGTGGTGAAGCAGCTCGGCCTGCTCAACTCGTACTGGTCACTGATCCTGCCGGTGATGGTCAGCGGCTTCAACGTCATCGTCATGCGGGCCTTCTTCATGGAGCTGCCCGCGGACCTGCTCGACGCCGCACGAGTGGACGGTGCTGGGGAGCTGTCCATCCTCTTCCGGATCGTGCTGCCGCTGTCCAAGGCAGTGCTCGCGGTGATCGGGCTGTTCTACGCCGTCGGGTATTGGAACTCCTTCTTCACGGGCCTGCTGTACCTGTCCGACAACACCAAGTGGCCGTTGCAACTGGTGTTGCGTACGTACGTCGTGAACGGCAGCGCGATCGGTCTGGACTCCAGTGCCGCCGGTGAGATCGCCCCGCCGCCGCAGCAGGCGCTGCAGATGGCAATCCTCGTCCTGTCGCTGATCCCGATCATCCTGGTGTACCCGCTGATCCAGCGGCACTTCACCAAGGGCATCCTCATCGGCGCGGTGAAGGGCTGACCATGTCGCCGTCATCGTCCGGCCCGGCCGTGCGCGTGCCGATCCCGGTCACCCGGGACCCTTTCGTCAACACCCAACTGCTCCCGCTCGGCGTGGACGGTACGGGCGAGGAAGCGTTCTGGATCTCGTCGTACAACGCCCGGTCCGGGTGCACCGGCGTCGTCGTCACGGCATCCGGCCAGGCGCGGTTGATCAACTTTCCGCAGAGGTATGCCGGTTTCTACGCCGCGGCGGTAGCCGATCGGCACACGGTGTGGCTGGCAGATCAGCTATCCCGGGTGGTGCGCCTCGACCTATCGACCGACACGTGGATCGAGCACGAGACCGGCGCCCCGGATGCGCTGGTGTTCCAAGGCCTGGTCCGCGACGCCGCTACCGGAAAGACGTTCACGACCGCCTTCCCGGTGCCGCGTACCTGGGCGGTGTCCTTCGACCCGGCGACGGGCGAATCCGTGCAGTACCCGGACAGCTGCCCCGACCGCTACGCCTGCACCAGTTTCACCAACGGCGACGGTACGCACAGCATGCTGGTCTTCAACCCCGGGCTCAGCGTGCTGCGCTGGGATCCGGTCGCCGAGGCGGTGACCCGGGTCGATGTCGACGGGCTCGCGCCGGCACCTCATCCCCAGTTGCGGGTCGACGGAATCGGACAGGTGATCCGCGACGAGGACGGACACGCCTACCTGCCGGGACGCGGCTGGTACGACCCAATGACGACCGCACTACACGACGGTCCGCGCCCCGAGCGGGAAGCGACCTGGTTCGGCCGGCGAGGCGCCCAGGCATGGGGCATGGACGACGACCTGCTGCTGCGGTGGGACCTGGCTTCCGGCACTGTCACCGAGCTGACCCGGCTGACCGACAGTCACTTCCGGCACGCCGCGCTCACTGCGGACGGTGACGTGGTGAGTGTCTCGCGCTACGGCTACTTCCGCCGTGTCGACGGGCAGACGGGTGCCATCACCGCGGATGCGGTCCTGCCCACCGACGCTGTGGGCGAGGTCGACTGTGTCCGGCGCATCGACGAGCACCGCTTGCTGGGCACCCCGTTCATTTCGCAGCGCTTCTGGGTAATCGATCTCCCAACCAAGCGGGGACACGACCTCGGCCGCGCTGCCGCGGGCGACGGCGAGATCCTGCAGACGTGGAACGTGGGCGGCACGATCTACCAGGCCGCTTACACAACAGGAGAGCTGACCGCCTACCACCCGGATCGGCCGGCCGGTTACCCGGACAACCCGCGACCCGTCACGACGCCACCAGGAGCGATGCGGCCGGTCGCGTCGGCGGCGATCGGGCCGATCCTCTACTACGGCTGCACCCGCCGGTACGGGCTCCTCGGCGGAACCATCACCCGGGTCGACACCCGCACCGGAGCTGCGCTGCACCGCGATGGACCGCTGCCCGATCAGGCGCTGACCAGCCTGCAGGTCGATGCCCAGCGGGGATGGCTGCTCGGCGGCACGACAGTCGATGCCGACGGTCGCGGTGTGCCCCCGACCGCTGGATCGGCGGCGCTGGTCACCATCGATCCGGACAGCCTCGAGGTACGCCAGCAGGCCGACGTCGCGGCGCGCGCCGTGCGGGTAGTCGGCCCGGTCGACGCCGGGCGTTGGCTCGTGCTGCTCGACGGAGTCGCGGGCGACACCGGCGCGGACGCCCGGCAATGGGCCGTTGTCGACGCCGGGACCCTCGCCGTCGAAGCCGCTGGCCCATATCGCGACCTCGGCGCCCCCACTTTTCTCGAGCCGACCGGCTGCCTCGGGCGATTCGTAGGCCTGGCCGCCGGGCGGGTGGTCGCCTACGCGGGCATCCCGCTGCGCGAGACCGCCGTCCTGATCGACGACCCGGACGTCTACCGGTGCTGGGCGGACGAGCACAGCGTCTACGCCGCCACGCCCCGCGAACTGATCGTGCTGGACAACCCGTTCGCCGAGCCTGACTCGGCGCCATCCCCCCAGGAGGAATCGTGAGCGCGCCGCGCCCGGATCCGATCACCCTTGACGCCGACGTGCTCGTCGGCGACTGGCCGCCGCGCGCCGACCTCGACCTGTCGTCAGCCGCCGTGCGGCGCACCCTCGGGAACGCCGGCGTGAGTGGTGCGCTGGTCTGCTCCGGGCGCGGCGCATGGTTCGACGACGCGGCAGGCACTGCGGAGGCCTGCCAGTTCGCGGCGGCCGAACCGGGCTGGTTGCCGGCGGGCACCGTGCACCTGCGTAATGCGTTGGGCGCCGAGACGCGGCTCGACGCGCTCGTCGCGGCAGGGGTGCGTGCGGTGCGGCTGTTCGGACCGCAACAGGGCTGCCAGCCGGATTTTCCCGGCTACCAGCACGTCATCACCGAGGCCATCCGCCGTGACCTGTTGTTGCTCGTCGAGGGTGACATGCGCGCGCTGTGGCGAGCCTTCACCGACCGTGGCGCACGAGTGGTCTTCCTGGACGTGCACGCGGTCCACGTCGCCGACTTCGTGCTGGCCGCACGGCACGAGCCCGGCTTCTATACCTCGACCCGGTTGCTCAACGCGCCGGACTCGATCGAGCGGGTGGCCGGCGAACTGGGCCCGGACCGGGTCGTGTTCGGCTCCCGCGCCCCGCTGTACGAGGTACTTCCGGCGAGCCTGCGACTGCGGCGGGCCCGCCTCGACGACGACGCGTGGGCAGCCGTTGCCGGCGGGACGCTGCGCGCACTGCTGGACGGAGGGTCGCGATGAACCGGCCGATCATCGACGTGCACGCCCACTGGGGACCGTGGTTTTTCCCGATGGACGTGGGCGATGTGAGCACCAACCTGCGACTGATGGACGAGTGGGGGATCACCCTGCAACTCGTCTCAGCCGTGGAGGGTGTCACCTACGACCCGGCGGCGGGCAATGCCGCATTGGCGCGCATCCTGCCGGCACAGCCGCGGCTGCGCGGCTACGTCGTGGCCAACCCACGCTCGCCCGGGCGTACCGCTGCAGACATCGCGCGCTACGGACTCGACGGACCGTTCGTCGGTGTGAAGATCCACACCGACTACACGGCGAGTCCGATCGACTCGCCGCAAATGCGCGAGACGTTCGCGCTGCTGAACGAACATGCGGCCCGGATCCTCATCCACACCTGGGGCGGGCCGGCAGTGTTCGCGCTGCGCCGGCTGGTCGACGACAACCCGAGAGTGCGGGTGATCGCCGCGCACATGGGCGGGGATCGCTGGGATCTGGCCGCAGAAGCGGCGCAGGGTTGCTCGCGGTTGTACCTCGAGCCGTCCTGCTCGGTCACCGACGCCGGCCAGGTGGCGCACGTTGCAGGCCGGGTCGAGCGCAGTCAGTTGTTGTTCGGCACTGACGCCACGCTCATCGATCCAGCCGTCTCGTTCGGTCTGGTCGAGGCAGCGGGTTTGCCGGACCCCGTTGCCGACGCCCTGTACTGGCGCAACGCCGCCGAGTTGTTCGACCTCGCCGAGGACGTCGCCGCCCTCGCCCCCGCCGCCACACCCGGTGGCATCACCGAGCGCTTCAGCTGACCAGCAGCACGCGCACACGCGAAGGAGATCGCACATGCATGAGCACGGGATCGACCGTCGGACGTTCCTCGTCGGCGCCGGTGGAATCGCTGCCGGGAGCCTGCTGCTGAGCGCCTGCGGGAGCGGCGACACGGCGGCGAAGCCGAAGCAGGCCGTCAAGCCGCCGACGTACGTGCCCTATCAAGGGGTCAAGCCGGACCTGCCGCCGGGCGCCGGCGGTGTGCCCGCCGCGTTCTACACCTATCCGGCCGACGCGCCCACCTTCGTCAAGGGCGAGCTCGAGGACGCCGGCACGGTGACGATGATGCTCGAGGCGCTGTCGATCGCTGTCCCCGAGTCGCGCAACCAGTGGTGGCAGGCGCTGAACAAGGCAGTACACGCCGATATCAAGTACCACATCGTCCCGGCCGCGGATTACCTGCAGAAGTTCCAGATCGCGGTGGCCGGCAACGACTTCCCGGACATCGCGCAGGTGTTGATGCTCCCGAACATGGGTCAGGTGCTGGACAAGCAGTTCGCCGACCTGTCCGACCACCTCTCCGGCGACGCGATCAAGAAGTACCCGGGGCTGGCGTCCATCCCAACCGAAGCGTGGAAGACGGTGACGATCAACGGCCGGATCTGGGGAATCCCGCAGTTCCGGCCCACCGCGGGGGTGATTTGCAGCTACCGCAGCGAAGTGTTGAACAAGCTCGGCGTGGACCCGTCGCAGGTGACCAGCGGCCAGGATTTTCTCGACTTCTGCAAGGAGGTGTCCAGCCCGTCGACGAAGCACTGGGCGCTGGCCGGTCTGGTGTCGCAGTACCTGCTGCCGTTCTTCATCGAGTCGATGGGCGGCCCGAACGTCTGGTCGGAGGAGGGCGGCAAGTTCACCAACTGGAACGAGTCCGCACAGATGAAAGAGGCACTCGCTGTCTCGGCGGACATGTGGAAGAAGGGCTACTTCCACCCCGATTCCTTCGCCAACCCCGGGGAGGCGTTCACCTTGTGGCAGGGCGGGACGACCGCGTTGTACTTCCAGGCGAGCACCGGCTGGAACTATGTCACGACCTACCCGACCTGGCAGCTCGGCGCGATCGTGCCGCCGAAGTGGGACGGCGGGGGTCAGGCGCGCAAGTTCCTCGGCGCGTCCGGGGCTGCCTACCCGGACTTCGCGGCCTTCCGCAAGGCCGACGACGCCAAGGTCAGCAAGCTGCTGAAGATCTGCGACTACCTGGCCTCACCATTCGGCACGAAGGAGTTCCTCACCGTCAACTACGGCGTCGAGGGACACGACTACACGATCGACAACGGCAATCTGAAGCCGACGCCGGCGGCCGGCAGCGAGATCATGCCGATCGCGTACGTGGGTTCGCAGACGTTCACGACGATCTATGTGCCGGACAACAAGGCGATGGTCGATGCGCAGTACCAGTACATGCAGAAGGTGCTGCCGACCGGCGTGTCCAACGCCGCGTTCGGGCTGTATTCGCAGACTGATCTGACCAAGGGCGCGACCGCGAACAAGGTTCTCAAGGACCTGCAGGGCGAGATCATCCAGGGCCGCAAACCGGTCTCGGCTTGGGACGACGCGGTCACGACCTGGCGTCGGCAGGCCGGCGACAAGGCGCGCAGCGAGTACGAGAAGGCGTGGGCGAAAGCGCACTGACCTCCACCCTGTCACCACACCACCCATCACCGAGAGGACACCGTGGGTACCCCATGACCAGCACCGACACGCTCGCCTTGCGCGGCGGGACGCCGATCCGCACCGCATCGTTCCCGACCGTCGATACGCCATCCGGCCGCCGTCTCGGCGCGGAGGAATTGCACAACCTGGAGGAGGTGATCCGCTCCGGAGCCCTCAATCGAGTCGGTGGGACGCAGGTTCCCCACCTTGAGGCAGAGTTTGCCGAGTACATCGGCAGCACTCACGCGGTGGCCTCGACGTCCGGCACGTCGGCTGTGCACCTCGCTGTCGCCGCGGTCGATCCGGAACCGGGCGACGAAATCGTCGTCCCGCCGATCACCGACTTCGGCACGATCATCGGCGTCCTTGCCCAGAACGCGGTGCCCGTCTTCGCCGACGTCGACCCGCAGACCGGCTGCATAACCGCCGAGTCGGTGGCTGCGGTGATCACCGACCGCACCCGCGCGGTGATCGTGGTGCACCTGTTCGGCGGTGCGGCGCCGATCGAGGCGATCAAGGCGGTCTGCGCGCCGAAGGGAATCACCGTGATCGAGGACTGCGCGCAGGCCTACCTCACCGTTCCGGAGGGGGCCACATCCTTCGCCGGCACGCGCGGGAACATCGGCTGCTTCAGCCTGCAACAGTCCAAGCACATCACTGCCGGCGACGGCGGGTTGTCGGTCACCGACGACGATGCATGCGCTCGGCGGATGCGGCTCTTCGCGGACAAGGGCTGGCCACGCGAGACCGGTGAGCGGGCCAACCTGTTCCTCGGCCTGAACTACCGGATGACCGAGCTGCAAGGCGCGGTCGCCCGGGCGCAGCTGGGCAAGCTGGCCGGCGTCGTAGCCGACCGCCGCGCCGCCGCACGGATCATCACCGCGGCGGCCGGCGAACTTGCCGGGGTCAATCTCCCGCCGGACCCGGACCGGCATTCCTACTGGCAGCTTCCGTTGGTGCTCGACCCGGCGGTGGTCGGCGTGGACAACAAGGCCTTCGCCGAGGCCCTGCGCGCCGAGGGCATTCCGGCCGCGGCGGGATACCTGCCGACGCCGGTGTACCTCTCACCCGCACTCACCCAGCGGCGTACGTACGGCAGCTCGGGCTATCCATTCACCTCGCCACCGGCGCGCACCGAGATCCGATACGCCCGGGGGGACTGCCCGAACGCGGAACGGCTGCTGGACGAGACACTGCTGATCGTTCCGATCAACGAGAACTACACCGAGAGCGACGCCGCCGACATTGCGGCCGGCATCGCCAAAGTGCACGCCCTGGCGGGAGATTCCTCCCGCGCTGCGTCGTGAGCGGCGGCGGCCGGTCGCTGCGGATCGGCATGATCGACCTGGACACCTCGCATCCACCGGCCTTCCTGCCACTGGTGCGCGAACTGGGGCACGACGTGGTGGCGGTGTGCGACCGCGGCACAGTGCACGACGAAGGCTTCGCGGCTGAGTTCGCCGAACGGTTCGGGGTGGAGTCGGTGGCTGGCCCCGCCGACATGCTCGGCCGGGTTGATGCGGTGTTCGTGCACTCCGTCGACTGGGACCAGCACGTGGCGACTGCGGGTGCGTTCGTCGAGGCCGGCGTGCCGGTGTTGATCGACAAGCCCATGGTCGGTTCGGCGGAAGATCTCCGCACCGTCCGGGGCTGGCTGCGGGAGGGTGCGGTGATCACCGGTGGGTCGGCGTTGCGCTGGTGCCTCGAAGCGGAGCGCGCGCGGTCGGCAGCTTCGGTCGAATTCGCCACGGTGTGGTGCGCCGGCCATCCGCTGGACTACGGGATTCACGGGCACAGCCTGGCCGTGGGGCTGCTCGGCCCAGGCGTCGCAGCGGTGCGTCATCTCGGGGACGGGCCGTGGCGCGCAGAGCTGCGCTGGCGGGACGGCCGAACGGTCCAACTGGTCGTCGCCGAGCCCGGCCACGCGGTGCCGTTCCGCGCACTGGTACTCACCGCCGACGGAGCGTCCGAGGTGGGGCCGGCAACCGACCGCCTCTATGCGTCCTTGCTGGCCGGCGTCCTGCCGGTGCTATCCGGGCAACGGCCGCCGGAGCCGCCGGACGACGTCCTCGCGGCCGAGGCCGCTGCGCTCGCGGCGTTGGCGTCGGCCGCCGACGGCGGTCGCTGGGTGGACGTGGACGATGTGCCACCCGGCACCCACTACGACGGTTCGGCATTCGCCGCCGGTTACCGCGCCCGTACCCGCTCAGCCCGGACGGGTTGAGCCATGCGGGATACCGACGTCCAGATCGTCGACGCCCAGGTCGGCTTCGTCGACATCGAGCTTGCCGAGCCGTTGCGACTACCCCGCGGCGATATCCGCACCATCACCCGGGCCGAGGTACGGCTGACCGTGGTGGACCGGTCGGGCACGACCGCCTCGGGACTGGGCACCGCGACACTCTCGCCGATTTGGGCGTGGGACGTGGGACTGCCCGACGTGGCGACCGGAGACGCGGCGATGCGAGCCGCGGTGCAGAGGCTCACCGCGCTCGCCGTGGCCAGAGACATGGGCGACCCGTTCGAGCACGCCGACCGGATCAGCTCCGACGTGCCCGACGCGGTGGCCCGGGCGGCGAAAACAGAGGGGGCCGACCCGCCCCCGCGACTGGTCGGCGACGTCTGCCTCGCCGCCGTCGATGCGGCCTGTCATGACGCGTGGGCCCGCGCGGCGGGCGTCGACGCCTATACCCTCTACGGCCCACACACCCTGAATCAGGACCTAGCCGCCGAGTTCGGCCCGTCGCTCGCCGGTTGCTGGCCGGGACAGGGCCTGCTGGCTCGGCCGCGATCGGAGCTGGCCGTCTCGTGGTTGATCGGAGTCGGCGACGACCCGGTCGAGGCGGGCCGCATCTTGGCCGACAGCCAGGCCCGGTGGGCAAAGGTGAAAGTCGCCGGGAGTGATCCTGCCGCCGATGCCGAGGCCCTCGTCGCGGTACACCGCGCGTTCGCCGAGCACGCTGCCCGTGGCGGCCGCGACCCGGCCACCATGCGGATCAGCATCGACCCGAACGAGGCGTTTGCCGAGGCGGCTCCGGTCATCGAGATGCTCGACCGAGTCGCCGCCCGCTCGCCCGCAACCCGGGTAGCCATCGCTTACGTCGAGCAGCCGTTCCCGCGTGCTGCCGACGTCCCGGCGGCCGAACTGAGTCGAGTCGCCTCGCGGATCCCGCTCGTCCTGGACGAAGGCGTCGGATCCAGTGCGGAGGTTGCGGCCGCAGCTGACGCGGGCTGGGCCGGTGTCGCGGTGAAGACCAGCCGCGGGCACAGTCAGGCGCTCCGGCTGGCGGCATGGTGCGCAGCCACCGGCCGAGTGCTCACCGTGCAGGACCTCACCAACACCGGCCCGTCCCTGCGGCACAGCGCGCGGCTGGCGCAGCGGCTGCCGCTCACCTTCGACGCATTCGAGTGCAACAGCCTGCAACTGGCGCCGGCAGCGAACGAGGAAGTGGGCCGGGAGCTGCCTGGCCTGGTGCGGATCAACAGACGTGGCGTGCTGGAGCTGCCCACCACAGCGGGGCTGGGCCTGTACTGAACCCGCCGCCCGGGCGGCCATATCAGGAGGAGTAACCGTGCGGATCGCCGATCGTAGACGCACCGGGCTGACACTTGCCGTCGTCGCCGCAGTGCTCGCCACATCACTCACCGTGGCCACCGAGTCCCGAGCCGACAGCACGACGGTGGTGTTCGGCTCGTTCGAGTCCGCCGGTTCGGTGGCATCGGTAACCCCCAATCACCCCGATGTCGATCAGGTGAGCTGGTCGAGCGACGTGGTCTCTCAGGGTGCCCACTCGTTGGAATTCGACGTGGCCGGAGGCAACGCGCCGACGCCACAGATCTCGTTGCGGGCCGGCTCGGCGTTCGACGCCGCGTCCTGGGTCGGGCAGAAGATCATCACCTGGGACGTGATGAGCGACAGCCCCGTGCAATTCCTTGGCCAGGTGACCATCAAGGACACCGCCGGGCACGCCTACGGCCACGGGTACTACATCCCCGCCTACGGCTACCACGCCTACGACGCCTACGTGGCCGACGTCGCGAAGGCAGGGGTGGACGTGGCGCACATCAGCGAGGTCGACCTGTCGCTGCCGCGTCAGCAATGGCCGGTGCGGATGTTCATCGACACCTTCCGGTTGATCGACACCTGGCCGTACGACCACACCCCGTACCAGAACGCGGCCACCCCGGGACTGATCTCGGTGATGGACCTCGACGGCTCGATCGCACACGCCCAGGCCACGCTGCGCGACGTGCGGCGCCGGATCCGTCCGACCCACACAGCCGCCGATCGAGCCCTCGCCACACGGGCGGCCGGCCTCGCAGCCGACGTGTCCGCCCTCGCCGACCGGGCCGGCCGGCCCGGGCTCACGTTGCCTGACGCGCAGGCGTTGCGCGCCGACATTGCCACCGCGACGCAACGCATCCAGCGCCTGGGCCAGGTCGTCGATGCCCGTCGGACGGAGCCGGACAGCCCCGACTACGCGACCCTGTTCGCAGACTCGATGAGCCTGGTGTACCCGGCCGACCGGCCGTGCACGTGTCGCGCCGGCACGCTGCCGCTGGGGCTGGCCCGCGGGGAGTACCAGAGCGAGCAGGTAGCCGTCATTCCCTACGCGGCCGACCTCACCGGCCTGCGCGTGCAGGTCGCCGGCGTGCACGGTCCGCACACCCACGGGGCACCGGTCACGGCGACGGTCGCCCCGGTCGGGTTCCTGAACACCACGCCGACGGACGCCTACCACGCGACCCGCGACGGCACACCCTGGTACACCGGTTGGACACCCGACCCGATCCGGGACGACCTGAACACGATCGACGTCCCGCAGGATCGCTTCCAGCCGTACTGGGTCACCGTGCATGCAGCGCGCGACGCCGCCCCCGGCCGGTACACGGTCACGCTCGTAATCGCGGCCGACCAGGTGCGTCGGCGCACCGTGACCATCCCCGTCGAGGTGTGGCCGGTCACCGTCCCCGACCGGCCGGCGCTCACCACGTCCTTCGACTTCCGCCCGACTCTGGTGACGCCGCTTTACGGCGATACCGACCCGGCCGCGGTCACTGCGCGGATACACCAGTACGAGACGTTCCTGGAGGACTACAAGATCGAACCGGACAGCATCTACGCCGCGACGCCGCCTACCGTCGAGGACCTCGAGTGGGTGCAGAGCCGGTGGGGGCTGCGCCACTTCAATGTGCTGTACCTGAACAAGAACCTGTTCGACCTCAGCAAGCCGTCCTCGTGGCAGGCCCAGATCGACAGCTGGCTCGACACGATCGGCCGGGCGATGGTGAAGTATCGGGCCGCGGGGCTGGACAAGCTCGCCTACGTCTACGGGTTCGACGAGGCTACAGCGGCGTACCTACCCGCCGTGCGGATGACGCTGACCCAACTCAAGCAGCGCTTCCCCGACCTGCCAGTCATCTCCACGCTGCGGGACAACACCATGGGACCGGGCAGTGGGCTGACCGGACTGGTGGACATCTGGTCACCGCAGATGGACCTGTACCAATCCGCACCGGCCGCCCAGGCGCACGCCCGCGGCGACCATGTCTACTGGTATCCCGACATCGCCACCGGCCACCCGTATCCGAACTGGTTCAACGGTTACCCGCCCATCGACACGCGGATGATGATGGGGCCGATGTCGCACCAGGCCGGTGTGGACGGCGTCCTGTACTACGCGGTCAACCGGTGGATCGATCACCCGCTGCTCGACGACGGCATTTACAGCGGATGGAATCCGGCCACGTTGGACACCACCGCGGGTGACGGGTCGCTGTTCTATCCCGGGGCGCACGGCCCGCTCGCCTCGATCCGGTTGGCGAACCTGCGGGACGGCATGCAGGACTACAACCTGCTCGAGTTGCTCCGGCAGCGCATCGCCTCCGCGAAGCACACGTCACCGGCCGAACTCGCCCGGGCGCGCGAGCTGCTGGCGGCCACCGCGGTGGTGCACAACGACACGTCCTACACCGAGGATCCCGCCCTCTACCGCCACTGGCGAGCCGAGGTCGCCGAAGAGATCGGCAAGCTGACCCGCCGGTAAGACGGGAGGCCGATCACGGTCAGCCTGCTGACTTTTCCGATCAACCGCTGTACGCTTTATCTATGAGTGTAGATAAAGAGGTAAGCGTGGCCGATGGCGAGGCTCCGTCGCCCATCACGTTCCAGCTCGATCCGGCGTCCGGCGTCCCTACGTATCTCCAGCTCGTGCAGCAGGTCGAGCATGCGCTGCGGCTGGGCTACCTGGAGCAGGGGGATCGGTTGCCCAAGGTGCGGGAGGTCGTTGCGGCGCTGGCGATCAATCCCAACACAGTGTTGAAGGCGTACAAGGAGCTGGAGACCAAGGGTCTGACGTCGGGCCGTCCCGGCCAGGGCACGTTCATCAGTGGATCGGTCGCACAGTCCACGTTGCCGGAACTCACGATCCTGCGGCGCTCGCTTCGTGCCTGGTTCGAGCAAGCCGACGCGGCCGGCCTCGATCAGGACGGCATCGTCGCGCTGGTGACGAGTTCCTTGCGGGATTTCTCTGAGCGCCGCGAGCCGAGCAAGGTCCGTGGCGAGCAGTCGGCACGGCAACGACGCAGAGGAGGAGCGGCGTGAATGTCATCGAGACCGCGGGCCTGGGGCGTCGGTACGGCAGCACCTGGGCGTTGCGCGACTGTACGGTCACCATCCCGGACGGTCATCTGGTTGCGCTGGTCGGTCCTAACGGCGCCGGCAAGAGCACTCTGCTCAATCTCGTGGTCGGTCTTACTCCGCCCACCATCGGCGAGGTGCGGGTGCTGGATGGGATGACGCCAGGATCGGTCGCCGCGCTGGACGGGATCGCGTTCGTCGCGCAGGACATGCCGTTGTACCGGTACCTGTCGGTCGCGGACATGCTGCATCTCACCGGCAACCTCAACTTGCGGTTCGACACCGCGTATGCCCGCCGTCGGCTGAGCGAACTCGGCATCGACAGCAAGAAGAAGGCAGGCAAGCTTTCGGGGGGACAGCAGGCGCAGCTGGCATTGACGTTGGCGTTGGCCAGGCATCCTCGACTGCTCGTGCTCGATGAGCCGACCGCTCCGCTCGATCCGGTCGCGCGACACGACTTCATGGCTACCGTGCTGACAGCGATGGCCGACGACGGCGTCTCGGTCGTTCTGTCCTCGCACCTGCTGGCCGAGCTGGAACGGGTCACCGACTACCTGGTGCTGATCTCCCACGGGCGCGTCCGGGTCAACGACGAGGTCGAGGAGTTGCTTGCCTGCCACCGACTGGTCAGCGCCGCTACGCCCGACCGACTCAACGGCGTGGAGGGCGAAGTCATCGAGTCGAACACGATGGGCGCTCAGACCCACCGGCTCATCCGGTTGTCCTCGCCGGGCGCCGCCTTACCACCAGAATGCGAATCCAGACCTGTTGGCCTCGAAGAGCTCGCCCTCGCCTACCTCCGAGAAGCCACCGCCCCGCCCGCGCTGAGCCCGGTCGGAGCGACCCGGTGACCGCCATAGCGGCGGTGCCCCGGGTGTCTCCTCGCCCGGTGCCTTGGTCGCGTCTGGGCTGGGTCGTATGGCGGCGCTACCGCACCATGCTCACCGCCACCATCGGGGTCCTCGCGCTGATCGCGGTATACCTGGTCATCAACGGCGAACGTATGCGCGCCTCTTATCACGCGGCTACCTCGTGCACACCCGTTGATTCCGCGACGTGCAGGTACAAGTTCGAGGTATTCCACGAGCACTATGGACAGACCGGCCTCATCGGGGTGGTGCTGATGTTCCTGCCGGGCATCGTCGGTGCCTTCGCCGGCGCGCCACTATTGGCCAGAGAACTCGAAACCGGCACGTTCCGCTACGCCTGGACACAGGGCGTCGGACGGATGCGGTGGGCCATTGCCACCCTGGTCTGCGGTGCAATCGGCATTGCGGTCATCATGGCCGCGTTCGGGGCGCTCGTCACGTGGCACAACCAGCCACTTCTCGACAGCGGCGTCACGCCACGGCTGCACACGACGATCTTCCCGGAAACGGGACTCGCCGCCGCCGGATGGGCACTGATCGGCTTCGCGCTCGGCGTGCTGGCCGGCTTGCTCTGGCGTCGGGTAGTGCCGGCGATCGCCACCGCCTTCGCCGCCTGGTTCGGCCTGGCATTCCTGACTGCCACGGTGCTTCGGCCGCATTACCGCACCCCGCTCACCACCACCAGCCTGGATGTGGCCGCCAAAGACCTGACCATCGATCGCTGGTGGACCAAAGGCGGCGTCCGCGTCAGTGACGACCAGCTCAACGCTGCTCTGGGTGCGATCGGCGCGCAGTTCACGAGCAACGGGGGCAAGGTCACGGTTGGCGGCCCTGGTGGCGGTATCGATCCCAATCAGTACCTGCTTCAGCACGGCTACGCCTGGGTCACCAGCTACCAGCCCGACAGTCGGTACTGGCCGTTTCAGTGGATCGAGTTCGGCTGGCTGACGGCACTCACGCTCCTCCTACTCGGGGCCGCGTTCTGGCTGCTGCGCCGCCGGCCAGCCTGACGTCCGCAGGACGCGGGTCAGAGCACCAGTAGCGTGATCGCGACGTACTCGCACGCGGCCGCGAAGCAGACGAACGTGTGGAACACCTCGTGGTATCCGAACACCGCCGGCACCGGGTCCGGCCGGCGCTGGTGATAGGAGATCGCGCCGGCCGTGTAGAGCAGCCCACCGGCCAGCATCAGCACTGCCGGCGCCACGCCGGCGTTGATCCATACGGCTGGGATCGCCATGCCGGCCAGCCACCCGAGACCCAGGAACGTTGCCCCGACCAGCTTCTCCGGCGCGCTCATCCAGGCCAGATGGATGAGCGTGGCGGCCACGGTCAGCGCAGCCAGCACGATCATGCACACCACGCCGTAGCGTCCGCCGGCGATCAGAAACGCCGGCGTGGCGGTTCCGGCGATCAGGAAGAAGATCATCGTGTGGTCCAGGCGCTGCAGGATCATGCTGTTGCGCGCCGACCAGGTGCCGCGGTGATAGAGCGCGCTGACCCCGAACAGGCAGCTCACACTGGCCACGTAGACGGCCACCGCGCTGATCTCGACCGCGCCGCGCGAGGCGGTGAGCAGCAACGTGCCAACCACCAGGGATGCTTCGAACCAGAGCAGATGCATCCAGCCGCGCAACAGCGGCTTGACGTAAATGAGATTTCGGCCGGAGTCGTAGAGACCGGGTGCGGATCTCGGTGCGGTGGTGTCCATCGAGTCGGTCCCCGTCATCGTCGAACTCCATCGCGGGGCATGCCCGAGCGGGGTGAGGCAATCCCGGGCCCTCGGTCCAGAACCCGGGTGAGCGGCAGTGCTACTTGCTGGCGACGGTGGGCTGGGGCAGCAGGCCGCGCAACGTCTCCGTGCCGTGGTTCATGACCATGGACGGCTCGGCAAGGCCCTTGTCCACCATGCGCCGCGCGGTGGCGCCGATGAGCGATCCGCTGGCCCCGAGTTCGCGGGCCAGATCACCGATCGTTGCGGGGCGGTCACTTCCGCGCATGCCTCGGAGGATCTTGAGGATTTGGTCTTCGAGGTCTACGGGCATGTGTCGAGAGTAGCCCCAATTCCGCGGCTCACCGTTGGCATCTGCGCCAGAAGCAGCCGTATCCGCGCCCGGGCAAGGAAGTTGCGACGCATTAGAACCCGTTCAGGCGAGCATCTGGGTCGTCCGGCGCAGCTAGATGAGCACGCAGCAAGCTGGCCGGCCAGCTGCTCTTAGGCGCTTTGTCCGGCTGACGTAGCGCCTGACTGACCACCGCGTCGGCCAGCTCACGCTCCACGTCCAGACGCGGATAGTGCTGCTCGACCAGCGACCGTTCGGCGCTGGCCACGCTGAAGTCGGCTCGCACGCCCAGCCGGGTCAGCATCGCGATCGGTCCGCGTCGTTCGGCGATCTGCGGTGACGTATGCAGCGCGATGGCTTCCCACACCTGATCCACACCGGCAGCGTTGACGCCGGCCTCGGTCAAGAAGGTTGCGGCCGCGTCCGCGCCCTCCACCTCGAACCGCGTTGGCCCGTCGTATGGATCAGCCGTACCGAGATCGTGCAGGACGCAGGCATAGAACAGCAGGTCGGCGTCGTAGTCGGTGCCGCTGGCCAGCTGCCGGCTTCGCGCGGCGAGCACTGCATGCAGGTAGGTACGCACGCTGTGATTGGCGATCGCCGGCCGCTCCTGATCGCGGACCAGTTCGAGCGCACGGGCCGCGTTGGCGTGTTCGGGCAGGGCCGGGATGGACACCATCGCGTCAGCGAAAGCCGGCGATGCCGTGCGGGGTATACGCCGCCTCGAGGTACTCGGCGTCCTCGTCGCTGAGCTCGACGTCGACGGCGGCCACCGCGTCGCGGAGGTGTTCGGGTTTGGTGGCACCGAAGATCGGCGCGCTGACGACCGGGTTACGCAGCACCCAGGCGAGGGCGACCTGTGCCGCCGATGTGCCGAGCCGCTCAGCCACCTCGGCGACCCGCTCGACGATCACCTTGTCGTTCTCCTGGTACAGCGATTTACCGAACTCGTCGGTATCTGCGCGCGCGGTCTCGGTGTCCCAGGGCCGGGTCAGTCGGCCCCGGGCCAGCGGACTCCACGGGATAGACCCCACGCCCTGATCCGCGCAGAGCGGCAGCATCTCGCGCTCCTCTTCGCGGTAGATCAAGTTGTAGTGGTTCTGCATCGAGACGAACTTCGTCCAGCCGTGTTGCTCGGCGACGTACTGCGCCTTGGCGAATTGCCAGGCGTACATGGAGGACGCGCCGATGTACCGTGCCTTTCCTGCCTTGACCACTTCGTGCAGCGCCTCGAGCGTCTCCTCGATCGGCGTCTCATAGTCCCAGCGGTGAATCTGGTACAGGTCGACGTAGTCCACCTGTAGACGCCGCAGGCTGTTGTCGATCTCGTCGAGGATCGCCCTTCGGGACAAGCCGTGTCCGTTCGGGCCCGGGCGCATCTGACCGTGCACTTTGGTCGCGAGCACGACGTCCTCACGCTTCGCGAAGTCGCGCAGGGCCCGTCCGACGAACTCCTCGCTGGTCCCCGCGGAGTAGACGTTCGCGGTGTCCCAGAAGGTCACCCCGGACTCCAGCGCTTCGCGCATGATGGCCCTGCTGCTCTCTTCGTCGAGGACCCACTGGTGGCCGCCGGCACTGGCATCGCCGAAGCTCATGCAGCCCAAACACACGGCGGAGATGTCGAGGCCGGTCGAACCGAGTTTGGTGTAGCGCATCGGGCACCGTCTTCCTGTCGCGTCTGCGTGAGTCGGCCGCCGTGACGACCGCGGCCGTACCTCGCCAATTGTCCTCCGCCACCTGGCCGGGCGAGCAGCGCCCCGGCGTAGCGTCGGCATCACGAACGAAAGGAGCTTCGGGTGTCCGGAGTACAGCTACTGACCGACGGCTTCGACCGGGTGCGCGAGGTCGTGCATGCGACGCTCG
Organism: uncultured Actinomycetota bacterium; assembly: GCA_963703085.1. Classification (GTDB taxonomy): domain Bacteria; phylum Actinomycetota; class Actinomycetes; order Mycobacteriales; family Jatrophihabitantaceae; genus DATAEG01. The sequence continues at coordinate 2,497,151 of OY969789.1, forward strand.
ATGGGCTGGATGCCGACCAGCTGGCCTACCGGGTCGACGACACGGCCAACTCGATCGGGTGGCTGGTCTGGCACCTGACCCGGGTCCAGGACGACCACATCGCCGCCGCCGCCGGCTCCGAGCAGGTCTGGCTCAGCGACGGATGGGCGAAGCGATTTGCGCTGCCGTTCGAAGAGCACGCCACCGGCTACGGCCAGACCGCCGACGAGGTCGGACAGCTCCGCGTCGCGCCGGCTGACCTGCTCGGCTACCACGACGCAGTGCACGAGCGGACGGTGTCGTATCTCGACACCCTCAGCGCCGCGGATTTCGAGCGGGTGGTCGACGAGAACTGGAACCCGCCGGTGACTCTTGCAGTGCGCCTGGTCAGCGTCTTTTCCGACGACCTGCAGCACGCCGGTCAGGCCGCCTACGTCCGCGGTCTGATCAAGCGGCGTTGAGCAGCCCTCCATCGGTTTGCCCGCGGACGGCATCGGGAACGGTCTTGCGGTGAGCGACGCGGATCCAGAGCTGCCTTCGGCCGATACCGCACGGCACGAGGCCGGCGGAGGGCGGCGGCTCTGGGCGCACCGCACGTGGTGGCTGATCCTGGTCGCCGCCGCGGCGTGCGTCGCGACGGTCGTAGGTCTAGCGGTATATCTGGATCGCCGGTCCGGGGTGAGCGCGGGCACTCTTTTCCAGTTGCGGTCCCCGCTGGCCGGGGACGCGGCCAACGTCGAGTTGCCGGTCGGGTCGTTGGACTTCACGGTGTCCCGACCCCTCCCGCATCTGCCGAAGGACGCGGACCCCGTCGGCCATGACCGCCGCGACATCGATACGGTGCGCGACTTCGGTCGATACGTCGGCGTCGGGTGGACCCTCCATGAGGACACGGACGTGTCGCCCGCCGTCGCAACGCAGCCGAAGCAGTTCACCGTTTCCCTCGTTGCCGGCAACCGGTCCTACGATCTGCGTGCCGCGGTCAGCGAGGAGAGCGAACCGCGGACGGTCGTGGCGTCGAAGAGCGTTGCGCTCGCGCTGCCCGGTAACCCGAAATCGATGACGCTGCGCGTCACCTACGACGGCATGAGCCAGACGGTCGATCTGCCGTCGGGAACTCGACATGCTGGTGCCGCGCAGCCGTACTACTCGGGTTCGACCTACCCGGTGTGGTCGGAGGCTGGGGCCCAGTTCGTGACCATGAAGGCAGCGGGGTTCGACTTCGATGATCCCCTGGGCGACGTGATTCGGTGCACCGGAACCGCCGCGTTCACCTCCCCGTATGTCGATGGGACGGGATGGGCAGCGACCGGACGGAGGTGGCTCGTCGTACCCTTCGCGACGGCGACCGCGAGGAACTCGATGCTCGTCTGGCCGAAGCGGGGTGCCGGGCAGGTCGCGTACTACTCGCCGATGTTGACCGGGACGACCGTTCTGCTGAACGGGACCCCGCCGGTGGCGGTGCACAACTACTTCTTGCAGGGCCCGACGGAGCTGATGAAACTCAACCTCAGCGGTGCCTATTACGTGTTCGACATCCCGGCGGCTTCGGTCACGCAGACCATGACCGTGCATCAGGACTATGTCGACTTGTCGCCGGATGCGCATCCGCCCGCCGGGGCGCCGAAGTCGGCGCATGCCACGGTGGACATCACCGTGCGGATGGAACCGGCGTAGGTCGGAATCGGCCGGGTCGACGCGGACGCCGATTACGCTGTGCCGTCATGCCCAGCCCGCGACCGCGTCAGCGCACCCAGCGCGAGCGCAGCGAGCAGACCCGCGGGCAAATTCTCGATGCGGCGATCACGGCGCTGACCGAGCACGGCTATGCGGGCGCGACCACGTTGCGCATCCAGGACCTCGCTGGCGTCTCCCGGGGCAGGCTGCTGCATCACTTCCCATCCCGGGATGCGCTGTTGGTGGCCGCGGTGCAGCACCTGGCCCGGGAGCAGATGCATTCGGCCGTTGCCGAGCGAGAGTGGCCGCGATCGACGGTCGAACGCATCGATGCGGCCGTCGAGACGATGTGGTTGGCCTACCGCCAACCGTTCTTCTGGGCGGCGACGGAACTTTGGCTGGCGTCCCGAACCCACCCCGAGTTGCGCGAGGCGCTGTTGCCGGCCGAGCGCGAGCTCGGCGCATTCGTCCGCGACGTCACCGATCGGTTCTTCGGCCCGGACCTGGCCGAGAAACCCGGATTCGCCGAGCTGCGCGAGGTGCTCAATACCAGCATGCGCGGGGTGGCGTTGACGTACGCGTTCCAGCCCCGCGACGCCGACACCGACCCGCATCTTGCGACCTGGAAGGAGCTGGCTCGTACCCGGCTCGCGCCCCGGGCTCGCCGCCGCCCGCGACCGGGTGGCCGAGGTAACAGTCAGAGTTGACTGAATATGTTGGCCGATCCGCGTCGGGCGGATACGGTTGCTGCACGGACACGAAGGGGTGTCAGCTCAATGGATCCTGCAGGTCTCACCGCGGTCGTTACCGGCGGTGCATCCGGACTCGGACTGGCCGCTGCGAGCCGGCTGACGCAGGCCGGCGCGCGGGTTGTCCTGATTGACCTGCCGACCTCAAGCGGGGCGGAGCAGGCCGAGCGGCTCGGCGAGAACGCTCGCTTTGTCGGCGCGGACGTGACCGACCCGCGGCAGGTCGGCGCCGCGTTGGATGCGGCGGTCGAGCTGGGCAACTTCCGGGTCGCGGTGAACTGCGCTGGCATCGGCCCGGCGGCGAAGGTGCTCGGCCGCAACGGTGTGCACGACCTCGACCTGTTCGCCCGCACCGTGCAGATCAATCTGATCGGCACGTTCAACGTGATCCGGCTCGCCGCCGAACGAATCGTGGCCGAGGAGCCCGTCGGGGAGGAGCGCGGCGTCATCATCAACACCGCGTCCATCGCCGCGTTCGACGGGCAGATCGGCCAGGCTGCCTACGCCGCTTCGAAGGGAGGCGTGGTGGGGCTGACGCTGCCGGTCGCTCGGGAGCTTGCCGCCCACCAGATCAGGGTCATGACCGTCGCGCCCGGGCTGTTCGAGACGCCGATGCTCGCGGCGCTGCCGGACGCGGCAAAGGAATCACTCGGCCAGCAAGTGCCGCATCCCAGCAGGCTCGGCAGACCCGGGGAGTACGCGGCGCTCGTCGAGCACATCATCAGCAACCCCATGCTCAACGGCGAGACCATCCGTCTCGACGGTGCGATCCGCATGGCCCCGCGATAGGAGACCTAGATGAGCACAGCTTTCATTTACGACGCTGTCCGCACGCCGCGCGGTAAGGGCAAGAAGGGTTCGCTGCACACCGTCAAGCCCGTCGACCTCGTCGTCGGGCTGATCGACGAGTTGCGCAAACGGCAGCCCACGCTGGACACCGACCGCATCGACGATGTGGTGCTCGGTGTGGTGTCACCGATTGGCGACCAGGGCGGCGACATTGCCCGGACCGCCGCGCTCGTCGCCGATCTGCCCGATACGGCGGCCGGAGTGCAACTCAACCGGTTCTGCGCGTCGGGGTTGGAGGCGGTGAACACCGCGGCCCAGAAGGTGATCTCGGGATGGGATCACCTCATCCTCGCCGGCGGAGTGGAAAGCATGTCGCGGGTGCCGATCGGCTCGGACGGCGGCGCCTGGGCGATGGACCCGGCAACCAGCTACGACACGTATTTCGTTCCCCAGGGCATCTCCGCCGATCTCATCGCCACCGTCGAAGGCTTCAGCCGGACGGACGTGGACACCTACGCCGTGCAGTCGCAGCAGCGGGCCGCGACAGCCTGGGCGAACGGGTACTTCAAGAACTCGGTCATCCCGGTGTACGACCAGAACGGACTGCTGCTGCTCGATCATGACGAGCACATGCGCCCGGACTCCACACTCCAGTCGCTGGGAGCGCTGAAACCGTCGTTCGCGATGATGGGCGAGCAGGGCGGGTTCGATGCGGTCGCTCTCCAGAAGTACCACTGGATCGAAGCCATCAACCACGTGCACACGCCGGGCAACTCGTCGGGCATCGTCGACGGCGCCGCGCTGACCCTGGTCGGTTCGGAGGAGATCGGCCGCGAGATGGGGCTGACTCCGCGCGCCCGGATCGTCGCGAGTGCAACCACCGGGTCGGACCCGACGATCATGCTCACCGGTCCGACGCCCGCCACGCAGAAGCTGCTGCATACGGCCGGGCTGAGCGTCGACGACATCGACCTGTTCGAGCTGAACGAAGCGTTCGCGGCCGTGGTGCTCAAGTACCAGAAGGATCTCGGCATCCCCGACGAGAAGCTGAACGTCAACGGCGGGGCGATCGCGATGGGTCATCCGCTGGGCGCTACCGGCGCGATGATTCTCGGCACGATGATCGACGAGCTGGAGCGCCGCGATTTGCACCGCGCCGTCGTCACCCTGTGCATCGGCGGCGGCATGGGCGTCGCGACTCTGATCGAGAGGGTCTGAGAACACCCCACGAAATCGCTCCACAACTACGTTCCGCGATTCCGCGGGGACCCGGGAAATGGTGGTGCAGTTATGACCAACACGCTCAAGTACGAAAAGGACACCGACGGCGTCGTCATCCTCACCATGGATGACCCGAACCAGTCCGCCAATACGATGAACGCCGACTGGATTGAGTCTTTCGGTGCTGCCGTCGCCCGGCTCGAAGCCGAGAAGGACTCGATCACCGGCGTTGTCATCACCTCGGCCAAGAAGACCTTCTTCGCCGGCGGCGACCTCAACGACTTGATCAAGGCCACCCCGGCGGACGCGCAGCGCGTGTTCGACCAGACCCAAGAGATCAAGGCGTATTTCCGGCGGCTGGAGACGCTCGGCAAGCCGGTGGTCGCTGCGATCAACGGTGCGGCGCTCGGCGGCGGGCTGGAGATCGCACTGGCCTGCCACCACCGCATCGCCGCGGACGTCAAGGGTTCGGTGATCGGCACGCCCGAAGTTACGCTGGGTCTGCTGCCCGGTGGCGGTGGCGTGGTGCGCACCGTGCGGATGCTGGGCATCGTCGACGCGCTGCTCAAGGTGCTGGTGCTGGGCCAGCGCCATCGAGTCACGCAGGCCAAGGAAATCGGCATCATCGACGAGGTGGTCGGCACGGTCGACGAACTGCTGCCCGCTGCGAAGTCGTGGATCGCTGCGAATCCCGAGGCGGTGCAGCGCTGGGACGTGAAGGGCTACAAGATCCCGGGAGGCACCCCGTCGACCCCGGCGTTCGCGATGAACCTGCCGGCCCTGCCGGCCAACCTGCGTAAGCAGCTCAAGGGCGCGAACATGCCGGCGCCGCGAGCGATCATGGCCGCCGCGGTCGAAGGGGCCCAGGTCGATTTCGACGACGCTGCGATTATCGAGTCGCGGTACTTCACTGAGCTGGCTATCGGCCAGGTCGCGAAGAACATGACCCAGGCGTTCTTCTTCGACCTGCAGCACATCAACTCGGGCGGCAGCCGTCCTGCCGGCTACGAGAAGTGGACGGCAAAGAAGGTGGCGGTGCTCGGCGCCGGAATGATGGGCGCGGCAATCGCCTACGTCTGCGCCAAGTCGGGCATCGAGGTGGTACTGAAGGATGTCTCGCAGGAGGCTGCCGACAAGGGCTTTGGGTACTCAGAAGCCCTGGTGCGTAAGGGCATTGACCGTGGCAAGGTCAGTCAGGAGAAGGGCGACGCGTTGCTCGCCCGGATCAAGCCCAGCGCCGACTACGCCGACGTTGCCGGCTGCGACCTCGTGATCGAAGCGGTGTTCGAGAGCGTCGAGATCAAGGCGAAAGTGTTCCAGGAGGTGGAACCATTGCTCCCCGCGGACGCGGTCCTCGGCTCGAACACCTCCACACTGCCGATCACCATTCTTGCCGAGGCCGTGCAGCGCCCGGAGGACTTCATCGGCCTGCACTTCTTCTCACCGGTCGACAAGATGCCGCTGCTGGAGATCGTGGTCGGCGCCAAGACCAGCGATGCCACGCTGGCCAAGGCGTTCGACCTCGCCCAGCAGATCGGCAAGACGCCCATCGTCGTCAACGACAGCCGCGGCTTCTTCACCAGCCGGGTGATCGGCACCTTCCTCAACGAAGCGGTCGCGATGGTGGGCGAAGGCCTGCCGCCTGCCTCGATCGAGCAAGCGGGCTCGCAGGCCGGCTATCCGGCGCCGCCGCTGCAGTTGATGGACGAGCTGACCCTCACCCTGCCGCAGAAGATCCGCACGGAAGCCAGAGCAGCAGCGGAGGCCGCGGGCAAGGCCTGGGTGTCGCACGGCAGTGAGGCCGTCATCGATCGAATGGTGGGGGAGTTCGGCCGCAAAGGGCGCTCCAGCGGTGCCGGCTTCTACGACTATGCCGACGGCAAGCGCATCGCCCTCTGGCCCGGGCTGCGCGACGCATTCCGCAGTGACGCACCCATGCCATTCACCGACCCGGGTGCTGCGCACGCCATGCTGCGCGACATGAAGGAGCGGATGCTCTTCGCCGAGGCGCTGGAGTCGGTGCGCTGTCTGGACGAGGGTGTGCTGCGGTCGGTGGCGGACGCGAACATCGGCTCGATCATGGGCATCGGCTTCCCGCCGTGGACCGGCGGCGTCATCCAGTACATCAACGGCTATCCGGGCGGCGTGGCCGGCTTCGTCACCCGAGCGCAGGAACTTGCTGAGCACTACGGCGAGCACTTCGCCCCACCGCAATCGCTCATCGACCTGGCAGCGCGGGGCGGCACGCTCTAGTGCCGCCGTCGCTCAGCCGATTCGGCGCAGGGCGGCCAGTCGGTCGAGCACCAGCTGCAGGGCAGGTGTGGCCCGGTCGGCGTCGTCCTCGCTGAGCCATGCCAACTCTGCTACCTCCCGGGCCGGACGGGCCTGCCCAGCGGCGGTTCCGTGGTAGCAGTGCAGGGTGAGTTCGGTCGGTACGCGGCTGTGGCGCTCGGTGGTGCCGTCCTCGGTGGCGCGCACCGTGAAGGCGGAGCGAAGCTCGGTCAGCTCCATGCCGAGCGCCCCGTCGACCTCGCGGACCAGCGCCTGCTCAGCCGACTCACCGCGTTGCACTTGCCCGCCCGGGAGGTCGAAGCGGTCCCGGCTGCGGGTGCGCACGGCCAGCACGCGGTACCCCGATACGTGCAACCACCCGACCGACGTCTGGCTCCGCGTTGCAATGGTCGGTAGGTCGATCAGCCCAAGTGGCTCGTCGCGAAACACGGACCGAATCTATCGGCCACCTCTGACACTGCGGCCGGCCTGAACGGGCTACCAGCGACTGGTGCGCTGCCGCCAGCAGGCTCAGTCCGAGTCGGCCAGTTCTGGCGGAAAGCCACCCGTCGCGATCGGTCCCCACCGCGTCGGCGTCACCCGGATCAGCGACTTGTTCTGGCGGGCCATGGCTGCCCGGTAGTCCGCCCAGTCCGGATGCTCGCCGGCAATGACGCGGTAGTAGTCGACGAGCCCGTCGAGCGCCTCGGGCATGTCCAGCACCTCGGCGGTGCCATCGATCTGCACCCACGCGCCACCGAAGTCGTCGGAGAGAACCAGCACGCTCACGTCCGGACGCTGCCGCGCGTTGCGCGCTTTCGCGCGCTGCGGATACGTGGACATCACCAGCCGGCCGGACCCGTCCAGACCGCAAGTGAGCGGAGAACTCTGCGGCCGGCCGTCGGAACGAGTGGTGATCAGGATGGCGTGATGGCGGTCCCGGACGAAGTCGGCCAGCTCGCCCGCATCGACCCGGTCAGCGCGGGCAATCTGCATCGGGTTCAGCCTTCGGTACTGGTCTTCGTCGACTCGGACAGCGCGGCGTCGATGAGCAGGCCGACGCCCAGCGCAGTCAGCCACACGTCCTTGGCGATTGCGGTGCCCTGCTGGGTCGGGCGCAGCTTCTCGTCGTGCATGCCCTCGGTGCGCACGTACAGCCCGAGCAGGCCACCGCCGAATCCGGTCAGGCCGAGCCCGGCCAGGCCGGCCGGGACGAGCGGCAGCAGCACTGCTGCCCCCAGTGCGGTCTCCCCGATGCCGAGCGCCTTCATGAACAACTTGGGCTCGACTCGCGCCAGGAAGGGGTATGTGCCGGTAGCCATCCCGTGCAGCGCCTTGGCCTGCTCTTCGTTCGTGCTTCGTACCTTGCCGAGGCCCGCGTTCAGGATGAACGTACCGGCGGCGATACGGCCGGGAGCTCGGCGCAGCTTGGCAGCCAGGGACATGGGGGCCTCCGTTCAGCAGACACGATGAACCTTCTACTACTACCTTGCCACCCAGGATCCGCCGCGCAACAACGGGCCGACCACCCGGTGAGGGGTGCTTCACATAGCTGAGAATTCCTCGGCAGTACACCGAGCCGACACATCCCGACGGCCACACTGGACGGTGCCCTGATCAGTCGATCGAGAAGGACATCGAGGATGACACCGCAAGCGCGACGCCGAATCGCCATGGTCGCCCACGACAACAAGAAGGTGGAACTGCTCCGCTGGGCCGACTTCAACCGGCTCACTCTTTCCGAGCACGACCTCTACGCGACCGGCACCACAGGCGCGATGCTCGAGTTCGAACTAGGGCTGAGCGTGACCCGGTTCCTGAGCGGGCCGGTCGGCGGCGACCAGCAGATCGGCGCGAAGATCGCCGAGAACGAGATCGACACGTTGGTCTTTTTCTGGGACCCGCTGGAGCCGCAGCCGCACGACCCGGATGTGAAAGCGCTGCTCCGGCTGGCCGCCGTGTGGAACATCCCGGTGGCCTGCAATCTGGCTACCGCGGACATGATGATCTCCTCGCCCCTGTTCGCCGACGGCTACCGCCACCTGCGTCCGCAGATCGGTGGCCGCACGTGGGACGAGGAGCCGGTCGCCGTCTAGCGAGCAGGGTGGTCGAGCAGGGTTCGGGCCGCAGCGTGGATCTCGTCCTCGCCGAGCAGCACCAGGTTGGCCGCGTCGGCGAGCGGGATGTAGCTGTCCGCACTCGCCACCCGGCCGATGCGGCCGGGGTAACCGCACTCGACCAGCGCGCTGACGACGCCTTCACCGGCTCCACCACTACGCCGCGTCTCGTCCACCACGAGGATGCGCGGCACGGAGCCGCATTCCGCGGCGATCGCGGCGGCCGGCAGGGGGGAGAGCCAGCGCAGGTCCACGACGCGTACCCGGGCGCCCTCGTCGGCCAGCTGCGCAGCGACTCGCAGGCTCATCCGCAGGCCGTTGCCGAACGTCAGCATCGTCAGGTCGCTGTCGGCCGCCTCGACGCCGTAACCGCGCACCGAGCCGATCGGCGCCTGCTCCGTCCCGGGCGCCGGGTAGGCACCGAGCCATCCCCGATCGCCGGGCTTCAGCAGGTCGCGTTCGTGATAGAGCGCGATCGGCTCGAGGTAGACACTCACCGTGCCGGTGTCGGCCGCAGCGGCGAGGCAGGTGCGCAGCAGCGGGGCGGCGTCGGCGGGGTGGGCGGGCACGCAGACGACCAGCCCGGGGATGTCGCGCAGCGCAGCGACCGCGTTGTCGTTGTGGAAGTGACCGCCGAATCCCTTCTGGTAAGCCAGTCCGGCCACCCGGACCACCATCGGGTTGCGGTAGGTGTCGTTGGAGAAGAACCGCAGGCTGGCTGCCTCGCCGCGGAGTTGGTCGAGGGCGTTGTGCAAGTAGGCCAGGTACTGGATCTCCGGGATGGGCAATAGCCCGCTCAACCCGGAACCGAGGGCCAGGCCGAGGATGGCCTGCTCGTCCAGCAGGGTGTCGAAGACGCGCGGGGCGCCGAACCGGGCAGCCAGCCCGCGGGTGACGCCGTAGACGCCGCCCTTGCGGCCGGTGTCCTCGCCGAAGACCATCGCCTCCGGCCGCGCGGCCAGTTCGTCGGTGAGCGCCGCGTTGATCGCCTGCGCCAGGGTCATCCCACCGCCGTCCTCAGGCAGCTTCCCGTCGAACGCCGCATCCCGGTCGCCACTCGGGTGGGATGTCGGCGCCGCGGCGTGCAGCGGTGCCATCACCTCGGCCCGGGAGGTGAGCTTGGGCAGCGTGGCGACGTCGGCGGCGAGCTGGCGCACCCGGCGGCCGATCGCGTCGTAGCGGTCGGCCAGCGCCGCGCCGGTGGTGGCGCCTGTTCGGACCAGCAGCCGCGCTTCGGCGAGCAACGGGTCGCGGGCCCGGTCGGCGGCCAGCTCGGCCGGTGTGCGGTACGCGATTTCGACGTCGGTGCCGGCATGGCCGAGATAGCGGACCGTGCGCACGTGCAGCAGCGCCGGTCGGCGGGACGCGCGCACGTACTGGGCAGCATCGGCCGCGGCGTCGCGCAGTTCGGCCGGGTCGTCGCCGGTGGCCGCGATGTAGCGCAGCTCAGGGCGTTGCGCGGCGCGCTGCACCCACCCGCTGGGCGAGGGCACTGAGATGCCCCAGCCGTTGTCCTCGCAGACGATCAGCAGCGGCATCGGAAGTCCGCGGTGCGCACTGTAGCCGACCGTGTTGAGCGCGCCGACCGCCGTGGAGTGATTCAGGCTGGCGTCGCCCAGGCTGGTGACAGCGATGGCATCGGCCGGCCAGTGCGTCGCGACACCGAGCCGTTTTGCCCGGCCGAGGGCGAACGCGACGCCGACCGCACGCGGCAGGTGCGAGGCGATCGTCGACGTCTGCGGGATGATCGCCAGCGCCGGGTTGCCGAACACCTTGTGCCGGCCACCGGACGCGGGGTCGGCGGTCGCCGCGGCCAGGCCGTAGAGGATGTCGCGGATGCCATCGGCCAGTGAGCGACCAGCCTGCATCGAGCGCGCCAGATAGAACGCGCCGGACCGGTAGTGCAGCAGAGCCGGGTCGGTGCAGCGCACCGCCGCGGCGACCAGGGCATTGGACTCGTGACCGGCCGAGCCGATCGTGTAGAAACCCTCGCCGCGCTCGCGCATCCGGCGCGCTTCGACATCGAGGTGCCGGCTGCCGGCCATTGCGTCGAAGGCGGCGAACGCGGTTTCGTCGGAGTGCCGGCCGGTCGGTTCGGCGCCGGACAGGGCAGCCAGCTCGCTGCGCAGCGCGGCGTCCAGCTCGTCGTGCGGAGTAGTCATGTCCCCCGCAGGTTATCCCGGCCCCCGATTCCCGCGATGATCAAGGTGGTTCGGTTGCCAGAGCGACCAAAGCACCTTGATCATCGCGGGAGGACGAGGCGGGGGGCCGGCGCAGCGCGGCAGTCGCCGGTCAGTTGACCTGGCGCTCCCGGCCCGCCCAGAACGGCTCGCGGAGCTTGAACTTCTGCAGCTTGCCGGTCGCGGTGCGTGGCAGCTCGTCGCGGAACTCGACTCGCTTCGGACACTTGTAGCCGGCCAACGACGTGCGGCAGTGTGCGATCAAGTCAGCTTCGCTGACCTCCGAGCCGTCGGTCACGACCAGTGCGGTGACCATCTCACCCCACTTCTCGTCGGGGATGCCGATGACCGCCACCTCCTTCACCGCGTCGTGACTGTTCAGCACGTCCTCGACTTCGATGGACGAGACGTTCTCCCCGCCGGAGATGATCACGTCCTTCTTCCGGTCGGCGATCACTAGGAACGCCTCGCCCTCGATGCGTCCGCCGTCGCCGGTGTGGAACCAGTTGCCGGCCAGCGCGGCGGCGGTCTCGTCAGGCTGCTGCCAGTACCCCTCGAGGTTGTGGTTGGTCCGGGCCAGCACCTCGCCGTCCTCGTCGAGCGCGATCCGGACTCCGATTGCCGGGGCGCCGGCCCGGCCGAGGCGCTTGGCCTGCTCGTGCGGGTCGAGATCGGCCCACTCGTAGCGCATCCGGTTGGTGGTGAGCAGCGGCGAGGTCTCGGTCAGGCCGTACAGCTGCTGGAAATCCCAGCCCAGTTCGGCCCGGACCCGCTCGATCGTACGAGTCGGCGGCGGTGCCCCCGCCACGATGATGCGGACCCGATCGCGACCTGGGATCTCGCCGTCCCAACTCTGTGCGGCGTCGAGTACCGCGTTCACCACCGCGGGTGCGGCGCACATGAACGTGACGCCGTGCTGCTGCACGCGGCGCAGGATCTCCGCGCCGTCGATCTGCCGGATGACGATGTGCCGCACACCGAGGCCGGTCACGCCGTAGGGCATTCCCCAGCCGTTGGCGTGGAACATCGGCAAGGTGTGCAGGTAGACGTCGTTCTCGGTGACGCTGCTGTGCAAGGCGAACACGACTGCGTTGAGCCACAGGTTGCGGTGGGTCAGCTGCACGCCCTTCGGACGCGCGGTGGTGCCGGAGGTGTAGTTGATCGTGGCGGTGGCCGCCTCATCGCCGTCCCACGGCCGCGGGTCGGCGTCGCCGCCGAAGATCTGCTCGTCGTCTTCGCCGAGGATGAAGTCGTGCTCGGTGCCGACCTTGGCAGCCAGGTCGCGCAATGCCGGGTCGAACATCGCCACCGCGGCTCCGCTGTGCTTGAGGATGTAGTCGATCTCCGCGGCCGCCAGCCGGAAGTTGATGGGCACCAGGATGCGGCCGGAGCCGGAGACGCCGAAGAAGGAGGCGAGCATGCGCGCCGAGTTGTGCGACACGATGGCAACCCGGCCGCCGACCGGAATACCCAGCCGATCGAGGTTGGCGGCCTGCGCCTTCGCCCGGCTAGCCAGCTCTCGATAGCTGAGCTCACCCCACGAGTCGGCCGGCTGCTCGGGCTCGTCCACGACGGCGACGCGGTGCGGATAGGTGGCCTCAGCGCGGTCGATGAAGTCCTTGACAGTGAGCGGGAAGAACATGGTTCAGCCTCCAGCCGGTATGGGCCGAACCCTAATGCCGGGCCTGGCTCCACGTCAGCCCGATCGGGGCTAGATCCAGCTGCTGAACCACATCCGCGCCTGCCACTGGTGGTGGGTCAGCATGACGTCGGTGAAGATCGGCCACATCCAGATGAAGTCTGCGACGATCACGCCGAAATACGCGACAGCGGTGAGCAGGCGCCAGTCGACGGTGCGGATGGCCGTGCCGATGCCGACTGCGCGGATCCGGTCGGAGACGCGGCCCGGCGTGAAGCTCTGCCAGTCCGGGCGCTCGGAGCGGCCGGCCAAAGCCCCGAACGCCAGCGTCAAGCCCAATATCAGGAACGGCATCAGTGGCGTCATGTAGAAGAGGAACATCGTCCGGTCGGTGTTCTTCAGCCAGACGACCCATCCGGCGACGAATGCGACGAGCACGGCCGCGGCGCGCCAATCGCGGGTGGTCAGCCAGTGCCAGACCAGCCAGAGGAGCACCGGCACGAACGCCCACCACATCAATGGCGTACCGATGAGCAGGATCTGGCTGGCACATTTCGCCGCACCGCAGCGGGCGTGGTCGTCGACGCCGTCGGGCGTGCCGTAGAAGGCGTAGTTGGTCGGCCTGCCGAGGATGAGCCACGACCAGGGCTTCGACCCGTACGGGTGGTGTTGCACGAGGCCGATGTGGAAGTCGTAGGCGACGTGGTGGTAGTTGGCCAGCGACTGCAGCCACTTCGGCAGCAGGGCGTCGATGCCGGACACCTTGTGCGAGTCGGCCCAGTGCCGGTTCCAGGAGTTCTCCCCGACGATCCAGCCCAGCCAGGTGGCCAGATAGGCACCGACCGAGCCCAGCACGTACGAGCAGAAGGCACCCGGCAGCGACCGCCGCAGCACAGCCGACCAGGGGAACCGCACCCCTGCCGAGCGGAAGGCGCCGCGGTCCCACACCACCGACATGATCGCGAAGAGCACCCAGAACGATGCGCCGCTCCACTTCACCGCGCACAGCAGTCCAAGCAGGATCCCGGCGACGAGGCGCCAGGGCCGTGGGCCGAGTGCCGGCGGGCCATCGGTCAGGTCGACGCCGTCGGCCAGCAGCCTTGCCAGCCGGGCCCGCAGCTGGTCGCGATCGAGCACCATCGCAGCGAAGGCAGCGATCGCGAAGAACTGCATGAAGATGTCGAGCAGGGCCAGCCGCGACTCGACGAGCGAGACCCCGTCCATGGTGAGCAGCAGACCGGCCAACGCACCGAGCACGTCCGAGCGGAAGATGCGCCGCGCCACCCGGACGGTGATGAGCACGCTGAGCGTGCCGACCGCGGCGGAACTGAATCGCCAGCCGAACTCGGTGCTCCAGTGCCCGAACAGCTGCACCCCGACGGCGATCATCCACTTACCGATCGGAGGGTGTACGACGTAGGTGAAGCCAGGATTCTGCTCGTATCCGAAGAGCAGCATCTCCTGGGCGTTTGCTGCGTAGTAGACCTCGTCGAAGACCGTGCCCTGCGGGCCGGCGATGTTCCAGAACCGGGTGACGCCGGCGATCACGGTGACGATGGTTGTCATCATCCAGCCGCTGAACGGGTCGTGCCCGCGCCACGGCAGCAACGGTTCGGGGATGGCGTAACGACGCCGTGGCGGCGGCGGGTCAGCCGGCCCGGGCGCGGCTGTCTCCGCGCGATGCCGGTGGGTCGGGTGGACGGCGGCGGGTGCTTCGTCGGTCACCGTCACGCCCTGATCGTAGGGTGAGGCGCTGTGACGGGCAGCCGCAACGCGTCGGCCGGGCGCGTGGTGCTGGCCGGCACACCGCTGGGCAACGTCGGCGACGCGGGTCAGCGGCTGGCCCGGGCGCTCGCCGACACACCCGTGGTCGCCGCCGAGGACACTCGTCGGGTCCGCCGGCTGGCCGCGGATCTCGGCGTCCACATCGGTGGCCGAGTGCTGTCGTTCTTCGAGGGCAACGAGACGGCCCGGCTGGACACGCTGCTGACCGCGCTGCGGCAGGGCGAGGACGTCCTGGTGGTGACCGATGCCGGCATGCCGTCGGTTTCCGATCCGGGGTATCGCCTGGTGGCGGCCGCGGTGGACGAGGGCATCGCGGTGACCGTGCTGCCCGGGCCGTCCGCGGTCACTGCCGCGCTGGCCGTCTCGGGCCTGCCCGTCGACCGGTTCTGCTTCGAAGGGTTTCTGCCGCGCCGGGGCGGCGAGCGGCGGCGGGCCCTCGCGGCGCTGGCCGGCGAACCGCGCACGCTGGTCTTCTTCGAGTCGCCGCACCGCCTCGGTGCTGCGCTCGCCGACGCGTCCGCCGCGTTCGGCGCGGATCGCGCGGCGGCGGTGTGCCGGGAGTTGTCCAAGACCTACGAAGAGGTGCGCCGCGGGACGCTCGCCGAGCTAGCCGAGTGGGCCACCGGCGACGTGCGCGGCGAGATCACCGTGGTGGTTGCCGGTGCCGCGCCCGAACCGCACAGCGCCGAACCTGCCGAGCTGGCTGCCGCCGTCGCATTGCTGGTCGACGCCGGAGTGGAGCGGAAGGCGGCAATCGCCGAAGTAGCGATGCGCCACGGGGTGGCCAAGCGCGCCGTGTTCGACGCGCTCGTTTCGGCAAAGCAGACCTAGCTAGCCGGGTTTTTCCGCGATGATCAAGGCGGAATGGCGGCTATAGCCCTCATCTCGCCTTGATCATCGCCGGAAGTGGTGAGGTGAACGCTGCGGGTCCAGTACGCGAATGGTCTAGACAAACTTCCCGGACGCGGGGCAGGGTTGACCGTGCCGACGTATCGCCCCCCGATCTCGAATGCGAGGCCCCCATGCCCTACGCCCATGCCCTGTCCCGGCTGTCCCACCTGGTGCGCAGACCGGCCTTCGCCGCCGCTGCCGTGGCGGCAGCGCTCGTTGCCGCCCTCGCGTGCGCGCAACCCGTGCTCGGCCAGCCCGATCACCACCCGCAGCCGACCGGGTTGCGGGTGATGACCTACAACATCCAGCACGGCGCCGGCTCGGACGGCGTGTACAACCTCGACCGGACCGCAGCTGCGATCCGCGCTCAGCACCCGGACGTGGTCGCCCTGCAGGAGGTGGATGCCACCTGGGATGCGCGCAGCAACTATGTCGACGAGCCGCAGGTGCTGGCCCGCGCGCTGCACATGTACGTCTTCCTCGCGCCGATCTACGACACACCACCGTCCTCGATGGGCGCGGCGGACAAGCGCTACGGCGTGGCGATCCTCAGCAAGTACCCCATCCTCGAGTCGCAGGACCACCAGATCACCCGGCTGTCCACCCAGGTTCCCAACGCGGTGCCGGTGCCGGCGCCCGGATTCGCAGAGATCGCCATCAAGGTGCACGGCGTCGAGCTGCACGTCTACAACACTCACCTGGACTACCGCGCCGACCCGTCGGTACGGGTCACCCAGGTCGCCGAGACCCGGCAGTACATCGACAACGACCCGGCGCCGAAGATCCTGATGGGCGACCTGAACGCGACGCCGGCCTCACCCGAGCTGGCTCCGCTGCTCGCCGACCTGAGCGACGTGTGGACGGTCCTCGGCCAGCCGCACCCGGCCTCCTACCCCGCCTCGACGCCGACCGACGCGATCGACTTCGTGCTGGTGTCGAAGGGCTTCGGAGTCAAGGATGCCTCGATCATCGACACGCTCGCCTCCGACCACCGCCCCGAGGTCGCCGACCTCACCCTGCCGCGCACGTGACGCAATGAATACGGCTGCCTGCCGTCACTAGGCTGGTGGGGTGACCGAGTACCCCGCGCGCCGCCGCCCCTCCGCCGCTCCGCGGCACCTCGAAGCTGGGGCGGCGGCACGCGCATGAGCGACCACATCCTCACCGCCGTTGCCTGGCCGTACGCCAACGGCCCGCGGCATATCGGCCACGTTGCCGGCTTCGGGGTGCCGTCCGACGTGTTCAGCCGCTACCAGCGGATGGCCGGCAACGAGGTGTTGATGGTCAGTGGCACCGACGAGCACGGCACCCCGATTCTCGTCGAGGCCGACAAGGAAGGCGTCTCGCCGCGGGAGATCGCCGACCGCTACAACCGGGTGATCGCCTCGGACCTGCAGCGGCTGGGTTTGTCCTACGACCTGTTCACCCGGACGTCGACGAAGAATCACTATGCGACCACGCAGGAGCTGTTCAAGACCCTGCTGCGCAACGGTTATGTCTTCCCGAAGGTGCAGTTGGGCGCGATCAGCCCGTCCACCGGACGGACGCTGCCGGATCGCTACATCGAGGGCACGTGCCCGATCTGTGGGTACCCGCACGCCCGGGGCGACCAGTGCGACAACTGCGGCAACCAGCTCGACCCTGCGGACCTGATCGACCCGCGCTCCAAGATCAACGGTGAGAAGCCCGACTTCGTGCAGAGCGAGCACTACTTCCTCGACCTGCCGGCTTTCTCGCAAACCCTCGGTGACTGGCTGCAGACCCGGCGCAACTGGCGCCCGAATGTGCTGAAGTTCAGCGCGAACCTGCTCGACGACCTGAAGCCGCGAGCGATCACCCGCGACCTGGACTGGGGCGTTCCGGTCCCGTTGGACGGGTGGCGAGATCGGCCGGACAAGCGCATCTACGTCTGGTTCGACGCGGTGATCGGCTATCTCAGTGCATCCATCGAGTGGGCCCAGCGCACCGGCAACCCGGATGCCTGGCGGCCGTTCTGGCAGGGCGAGCACGCCGAGAACAACGCTCGCCGCGCCTACTACTTCATGGGCAAGGACAACATCGTCTTCCACGCCGAGATCTGGCCGGCCATGCTGTTCGGCTACTCCGGCATCGGCACCAAGGACGGTGATGTCGGACCACTGGGACCGTTGGATCGCCCGTACGAGGTGGTGTCCAGCGAGTTCCTCACCATGGAGAGCCGCAAGTTCTCGACGTCGCGCAACGTGGTGCTCTACGTCGGGGACTTCCTCGATCGCTACGACACCGACGCGCTGCGCTACTACCTCAACGCCGCCGGCCCGGAGAACCAGGACACCGACTTCACCTGGACGGAGTTCGTCCGCCGGACCAACGACGAGCTGGTGGCCGGGTGGGGCAACCTCGTCAACCGGACCGTGTCGATGACCGCCAAGAACTTCGGGGCCGTCCCGCAGCCCGGCGAGCTGACCAGCGCTGACCGGGCGCTGCTGGCCGCGTCGCAGACCGCGTTCGGCGCCGTCGGTGAGCAGATCGCAGGGTGCCACTTCAAGGCCGGACTGGCCGATGCCATGCGGCTGGTTGGCGAAACGAACAAATACCTCTCCGACCAGGCGCCGTGGAAGCTGGCGAACACCGACCGCGACCGGATGGGCACCGTGCTGCACACCGCGCTGCAGGTGGTCGACGACGCCAAGACGATACTCACGCCGTTCCTGCCGTCGTCATCGAGCCAGGCATATGCGGCGCTCGGCGGGGAGGGTGAATGGGCCCCGATGCCCGAGCTCGTCGAGGTCGAGGAGGAGACGGCGATCGGGTCGCCGAGCTACCCCGTCCTGTCCGGGGACTACTCCGGCACCCCGAGGTGGGAGTCGGTGCCGTTGCCGGCCGGGCGCCCGCTGCAGCCCCCGAAGCCGATCTTCACCAAGCTCGACCCGTCCGTCGTCGACGAGGAGCTGGCTCGGCTCGGCCCGCCGGAGGAGTGATCGCATGGCCGAGCGCGTCGCCGAACCGCAGGCGTTCGACGTCGGGCCGCTGATCGCGCCGGTCTTCGACGCGCACTGTCACCTCGACGCCATGGCGCAGCGGGGCGGGCGGGAAGCGGACGCGGCGTTCGTCGCCGAGGTGATGGCCGCCGCGAAGGCGGTCGGCGTCAACCGGGTGATCACGGTGGGTGACACGATCGCCTCCTCGCGCTGGTGTGTGCGTGCCGCTCATGAACATCCGGACGTCTACGCGGCCGTCGCTGTGCATCCCACCGAGATCGCCGGTTTGGACGACGCCGATTACGCTGAGCTGCACCAGCTGGCCGCCGACGATCGGGTGGTGGCGGTCGGTGAGACCGGCTTGGACTACTACTGGGACCGCACCGAGCCGGCGGCCCAGCAGGACCATTTCCGCCGGCACCTCGCGCTCGCCGAGCAGGTGGGCAAACCGGTGATGATTCACGACCGGGACGCGCACGCCGACGTGCTGCGCATCCTGCGCGAGGCGGGCGCGCCCCGGTCCGGAACGATCTTCCATTCCTTCTCCGGCGACGTGGCAATGGCTCGCGAATGCGTCGCGGCGGGCTACGTGCTGTCGTTCTCCGGCGTGCTCACTTTTCGCAACGCGCCGCAGCTGCGCGAGGCCGCCGCAGCCACCCCGATTGACTCGCTCCTGGTGGAAACCGATGCCCCGTTCCTCACCCCGCACCCGTACCGGGGACGTCCCAATTCGCCCGCTATGGTGCCGTTGACCCTGCGCACCGTGGCCGACGTCACGTCGAGCGAACCGACCGCCGTAGCAAGGGGGATAGAGGCCACTGGCCGGCGGCTGTTCGGCTGGAGCTGACCTCCTCAGCTTGGTCTGGCGTTCCCGGTCGCGTTACGTTCCGGTGACCGATCTGGCTCGCCGTCAGAAGGGCCGGCCTTGCGCCGAGCGACGGCGGGCGCGCTGGGTGCTGTGCCGCGAGCCGGCGCCCGGGAGTGAGCAGCAGACCCATCACAGAGCAAGGGAGCGTTCGTGCGCCGCAGCGCAAAGTTAGGCCTTTACGGTGTCGCCCTCCTCGGGCTGATAGCCGGCATCCTGTCGTTCACCACGTCCGACCGTGCGATCGCGATCAGCGTGGACGGAAAGACCAACACGGTGCACACCACGGCTGCGACGGTGCGCGGCGTCCTGCACGACGCCAAGCTGAAGGTCGGCCCGCACGACGTGGTCGCCCCGGCGCCTGCGGTCAAGGTGCACAAGGGGTCGGTCATCGAACTGCGCCGCGGCCGGTTGCTGCACCTGAACGTCGACGGGGTCTCCCGCGATGTGTGGACGACCGACACGACCGTCGATCAGGCGTTGGCCGATCTCGGGTACGGGCAGGGCCGCACGATGGGCGTCTCGCGCAGCGACCGGTTGCCGCTCTCGCCGACTGAGCTGACCCTGGTGATGCCCAAGCAGGTGACGATCGTCGCCGACAAGAAGGCGGTGCATGTCGTGACGACGGCACCCACCGTGCAGGACGCGGTGCAAGGCGCTCACCTCGCACTTGCGTCAACCGATCGGCTCACGCCGGCGGCAACGGTGAAGCCGACGGCCGGGATGACGATCGTGCTGACCAGGGTCCGGATGAAGACCGTGACCGGAACGCAGGCGATCCCGTACCCGACGTCGTCGAAGAAGGACCCGAGCGCCTATCAGGGCAGCACCACGGTCGTGAAGCCCGGCAAGCCGGGTAAGGCACGGGTGACCTTCCAGCTCGTGTACGTGGACGGGAAGCTGTCCGGCAAGCGCGTCGTCACGTCGACGGTGCTGGTCAAGCCGGTCACCCGGATCCAGAAGGTCGGCACCAAGTCCGTCGAGGCCGCCGCCGCGTCGAGTCCGGCAGCGGCCCAGGCGCTCGGGCGCACCATGGCGGCGGCGAAGGGCTGGGGCAGCGGCCAGTTCTCCTGCCTGCTGTCGCTGTGGACCAAGGAGAGCGGCTGGCGGGTCTCCGCGGCCAATCCCAGTGGCGCGTACGGCATTCCGCAGGCGTTGCCGGGCGGCAAGATGGCCTCGGCCGGGCCCAACTGGCAGAGCAACGCCCGCACCCAGATCGCCTGGGGACTGGGATACATCGCTCGGGTCTACGGAAGTCCGTGCGCGGCCTGGGGACACTCGCAGGCCACCAACTGGTACTGAGGTTCAGGCCGCCGCTCGGCCGGCTCGGCGCGGCTGCGCAAGCCGGGACGAGTGCTGTGCGAGTTCAGAGGTAGGCGGGGAATGTCCCTATCTGCACGGCCAGTCGGCTCGTCCACAACCGGCACCCTGACTTTGCCAGATGCTGGCGGGCACGTTATGGTTCCGTGACCTTGCCCGCCAGCTCCGCGGCGGGTGAGTCACCCGCCGCGACGTGGGTTCCGCCCGTGCATCGATGACGAGCAGGGCGGACGCAATTGTCGACACGACGAGGGAGTTTGTTGGTGCGCAGAAGCGCAAAGTTGGGCCTGTACGGATTGGTGCTCGCGGGACTGGTGGGCGGTTCGACCGCCTGGTACAGCACCCAGAAGACCGTCACGGTGAGTGTCGACGGCAATCGCCGCAGCGTGCACACCGTGGCCTCCACCGTGGGTGGGGCGTTACGTGACGCCAAGTTGGACGTGCGTGCGCACGACGTCGTGGCCCCGTCCATCAAGTCAAAGGTGCATCGTGGCTCGGTCGTCGAGTTGCGCCGCGGCAGGTTGCTGCGGCTCGACGTCGACGGCGTGCAGCGCGAGGTCTGGACAACCGACCCCACCGTCGAGCAGGCCCTCGCCGATCTCGGCTATGGCTCGGGGCGGGCCACGGGCGTGTCCCGGTCCACCCGGCTGCCGCTGACTCCGACCCAGATCACCCTGGTGATGCCCAAGAAGGTCACCGTTGTCGCCGACCGGAAGAGTCGCGTGGTCGTCACCACGGCGGGCTCGGTGTCGGACCTGCTGGCCTCGCTCAATCTGAATGTCAGCTCGGCCGACAAGGTCTCGGCGCCGCTCAGCGCCCGGCCCACCGACGGCATGACCGTCGTCGTCCGCCGGGTGGTGATGCGCACCCAGACCGTCACCGCCAAGGTGCCGTTCAAGGTGGAGTCGAAGAAGGACGCGTCGGCCTACCAAGGCACCACCGTCGTCCTCAAGCCGGGTAAGCCGGGCTCCCGGCGGGTGACGTACCAGTTGATCTACCTGGACGGGAAGCTCGTCGGCAAGCGCGTCGTGTGGGTTATCAACGGTGCCTCGCCGCGCACCCAGGTTCAGAAGGTCGGCACCAAGACCCGGCCCAAGACGTCCTCCGGGTCTACCGGTGGTGGCAGCGGGAGCAGCGGTGGCGACCCGACGCCCAGCGGTACCGCGCAGGCCATCGCCAAGCAGCTGGTCACCGCGCACGGGTGGGGTAGCGGACAGTTCGGCTGCCTGGTGAATCTCTGGAACAAGGAGAGCCACTGGAACACCCACGCCGGCAACCCGTCCTCGGGCGCGTACGGGATTCCGCAGGCACTGCCGGGCAGCAAGATGGCCTCCGCCGGTCCGAACTGGCATGACGACGCCACGACCCAGATCAAGTGGGGGCTGGGCTACATCTCCAGCCGCTACGGCACCCCATGTGCCGCCTGGGCGCATTCGCAAGCCAGCAACTGGTA
Source organism: uncultured Actinomycetota bacterium (assembly GCA_963703085.1). Classification (GTDB taxonomy): domain Bacteria; phylum Actinomycetota; class Actinomycetes; order Mycobacteriales; family Jatrophihabitantaceae; genus DATAEG01. The sequence goes on from OY969789.1 coordinate 2,519,047, forward strand.
TTGAGTCCAGGGCGCCTGCTCCGCACGCGTCGCAGGCCGGGGTGCGCCGAGCCGTTCGTCGCTGAGGCAGACTGACTGCTTGTGGACTTGCTCGGGCCGGCTGAGATCCGCCGGCTGGCCGCCGAGCTGCACCTGCGGCCGACGAAGTCGCTCGGGCAGAACTTCCTGCACGACGGCAACACCATCCGCCGGATCGTGCGGGCTGCCCAGCTGGCCGCCGGGGAGCACGTACTGGAAGTCGGTCCCGGGCTCGGGTCGCTGACCTTGGGGCTACTGGACGCGGGCGCGACGGTCACGGCGGTAGAGATCGACCCCGGCCTGGCCGCCGCATTGCCGCAGACGATCTCGGCTCATGGTGGCGGCGAGGTGACCGTCCGCACCGAGGACGCGGCTCGGCTGGGTTTGCTGCCCGAGCCGGCACCGACCGCGCTGGTCGCCAATCTCCCGTACAACGTGGCCGTGCCAGTGGTGCTGCACCTGCTGGCCAGCCAGCCGGGGCTCACCCACGGTCTGGTACTGGTGCAGGCCGAGGTTGCCGACCGGATCTGCGCGCCGCCCGGGTCGCGCACCTACGGCGCACCCAGCGTCAAGGTGGCCTGGTACGCCGCGGCCACGGCGGCGGGTGCGGTCCCGCGGTCGGTGTTCTGGCCGGTGCCGAACGTCGACTCCGGGCTGGTCCGGCTGGTATGCCGGCCGGCTCCGGCGCTGGCCGACGGGGTGACCCGGGCGGACGTCTTCGGTGCCGTGGATGCCGCGTTCGCACAGCGCCGCAAGACGCTGCGCGCGGCGTTGGCCGGATGGGCGGGATCGGCGCCGGCAGCAGAGCAGGCCTTGCGGGCCGCCGGCATCGACCCGATCAGGCGCGGCGAGACCTTGTCCGTTGCCGAGTTCGCTGCCCTCGCTGCTGCCCGCCCGCGCGCGGCTTAGCCCCCGGGTCGGGCTGCTCCGGCGCCCCGGCGAGCTTGCTGTCCAGCAGCGTCGCGGCACCGGCCACCGCGACGAACAGCAACGTGATCCACAGTGCGTTGACGACCACCTTCGGGTAGCCGAAGTGGTGCACGTCGGCGAACGGGTAGGGGTAGAAGTTCGACGACAGCGGGCCACGGATCATCGTGAATGCCATGTAGAGCAATGGATAGATCATCGTCAGCCAGCTGATCCGGGCCGAGGTCAATCCACGCGGCCCGAACGCCAACCACCCCACGATGGTCAGGATCGGCACGACGGTGTGCTGCAACTGGTTGGCCGCCTGCGCGAGGGTGTCCAGGTCGAGCAGCTTCGCCAGCGCGACGTGGAAGACCACGAAGGTCACGGTGATGCCGATCAGGCCGGCCATCCGAAAGACCGCGAACACGACGCCGGCACGATTCAGATTCAGCGCCAGCAACAGGCACGTCACGCCCACGATGACGTTCGAGTCGATCGTGAAGTAGGCGAAGATGTTGAGGCAACGGTTGACGGTGCTGCCGCCGAACGCCCGTTCGCTGCCCGCGGTGACGAAGAGCTGGATGATGATTCCAGCCGCCACGCAGGCGGCCGTCACGGCGAACCACGGCCGAGCCCATCGCTGATCCATGCCTGGAAGCTAGCCGACCGCGCCGTGCTTGGTTTGCAGCCGCGCTGGTCCGCGTTCCGGGCACGTGCTTAGGGGATGGAACCCTCGGCGGCGGCGAGCGCGTCCACCACGGCGGCGCCGGCTCGGGTCCAGGCCCGCCGGGTGTCCTCGCGCATGAGTGACCACTCCATCGGCCCGCCGACGGCGATGTGCGGGTCGTAGGGCACCTCCACCACCGAACGGGTGCGGGTGCCGAAATGGCTCATCAGCTCCTTGCGCACCGTCGGGTCGGGCTTGGGATCGGCCGCGGTCAGCACGGTGACGGCGCCGTTGGCCAGTACGCCTCGCCCGGTCTGGCCGAGGTGGTCCAGCACCCAGGAGGCCGAGTAGCCGACATCGCGCTGGTAGGTGGAGACGACCACGACGAGATCGGCGGCGTTCACTGCCGCCTGCCAGTTCGGCGAGCGCACGTTGTTACCGGTGTCGATCACGATCACCCGGTAGAAGCGCTGCAGCACCTCGTGCAGCCGGCTGAATTCCTGTTCGCCGATCTGCGCCATGTTGGCCGGGTTGTCGTCGCTGGCCAACGCGTCGAACTGCGCCTCGCCCTGCGCGCGGACGAACTGGGCGAGGTCACCGACCCGTGCGTCTGCGCGTTCGAAGCGCGGTAGCGCGCCGAGCAGGTCCCAGGCGGTCGTGCTCTGGCCGTAGAGGTTCTTCACTCGCACCGCAAGCGTGCCGCGGGTCTCGTTGTCGTCCCACCCGAGGACGTAACCACCGCGGTGCACGCCGAGTGCGGAGGCCAGTCCGATCGTCGTGGGTGTCTTGCCCGCGCCGCCTTTGGGCTGGATGACCACGACGGTCATCGGCTTGGTGAACCCGCGCTGGATGTCGACGCGCGCCTGCCGGTCGGCCAGTTCGTCGCTGGTCGGCTTGGGCTTGAGCAGGCCGCCGCTGACCCGGTGCATCCGCCCGCGCCATCCCCAGGACGCCGGCTTCTGGCCTGTATCCGGACGGTTCGGCGCGAGCAGTGCCTCTGGCCGCAAGTGCTGATCCGGACGAGGCAACCGGGCCGGTGATTGCGGGCGCTGCACCCCGGCCGGTGCCCGGTACGGCGGCGGCGGGCTGGCCGCCAGGTAGTTCGGGTCGTTGGAGATGGCCTCGTCCACACCGCGATGCTGGTAATACGGCTCCGCGACCGGCGCCGGCGGATCCGAGACGGGCGGTTGATAGGCGGGTGCCGCGGCAGGATACGGATCGCCCAGGTAGGAGTTGGCCTGCTGGCCGGGCGCGTATGCATCCGGCGCCGGGTCATCCGAATAGCCGTGCTGCGCCGGGGGCGGCGCCGGCTGGTAGTTCGTCGGCGACCAGGAGTCCGCGGTCGGTAGCTGCAGGTCGTCGCGCTGGGTGGTGGTGTCATCGCTGCGCTCGTGCTCGCCGGTCGACGCGGCGCCATCGGTGCCGGGGTCGGCAGGCTCGCTGAACGGGTCCCAGGGATTGGCGAACGGTGGCAGCGGCGCCGGTGGGGGTGCGCCCTGCGGCTGTTCCTGCCACTCGGAGGAGGCGGGGGTGCTCTCGCTCATCACGGTCCTTCGCTCGGCGGCGGCGCTCGGCTAGCCGGGGGTGGGTCAGCTGCGTCCGTCGAACAGGCTAGTCACCGACCCGTCCTCGAACACCTCCTTGATGGCCCGGGCGATGAGCGGAGCCACCGACAACACGGTGAGCTTGTCAAACTGCTGTTCGGCCCGGCTCGGCAGCGTGTTGGTCACCACCACCTCACTGACCCGGCTGTTCTTCAGCCGGTCGGTGGCCGGTGGCGAAAAGATTCCGTGCGTCACGGCGATGACGACATTGGTGGCGCCGTTGTCGAAGAGCAGCTCGGCCGCCTTGGCGATCGATCCGCCGGTGTCGATCATGTCGTCGATGAGCAGGCAGGTGCGGCCGGCGATGTCACCGACCACCCGGTTTGCGACTACCTGGTTGGGTACCGCCGGGTCGCGGGTCTTGTGCACGAAGGCGATCGGCCGGCCACCGAGGCGATCCGCCCATTGCTCGGCCGTCCGCACCCGGCCGGTGTCCGGAGACACCACGGTCAGCTCGTCCACGTTGTACTTGGCGCTGATGTGATCGGCCAGTAACGGCAACGCGAACAGGTGATCGACCGGCCCGTCGAAGAATCCCTGGATCTGTGCGGTGTGCAGGTCGACGGCCATCAACCGATCGGCACCGGCCGTCTTGAACAAGTCCGCGATGAGCCGGGCGGAGATGGGCTCCCGGCCACGGTGCTTCTTGTCCTGCCGGGCGTAGGGGTAGAACGGCATCACCACGGTGATCCGCTTCGCCGACGCGCGCTTGAGCGCGTCGCACAGGATGAGCGACTCCATCACCCATTGGTTCAGCGGCTGGGTGAAGGACTGGATGACGAAGGCATCGCAGCCGCGGACCGACTCGTCCGGCTTGATGAACGTCTCGCCGTTGGAGAAGTCGTAGGCCAGCGTGGGAGTGACGGTGGCGCCGAGGTGATCGGCGATTTCTGCTGCGAGCTCGGGATATGCCCGACCCGAGAAGAGCATCATGCTCTTCTTGCTGGCTCCTTCGATGACTGACATTTACGATCGCCTCGTCGGTTCACTCGCGGACCCTCGCAAGCTCGGGTCCACTCGCAACCGACCCCTCGCTCCGCTCGGCCGCAAGCTCGCTGCGCTCGCGCGGGCGATCGGCTCTTCGCGCGAGCGCTCATCGCGTGGGTGGTGGCTGCCCGACATCGTGATTGGCTGTTCGCGCGAGCGCTCATCGCGTAGGGGGTGGCCGCCCGCCACCGGGGTTGCTGGCCTGCTGGTGCGCTCAGCTGTCCGCGTCATGAGCCTCGTTCTCCGAGGTTGTGGGCGGCGGATCGGCGGCCCGGGCTTTGCGGGTTTGCCTGCCTTCGAGGTTGCGTTGCGGGCCCATGCTGACGGCCAGTGAGCCGGCCGGCACGTCCTGTCGGATCACCGTGCCGGCACCGCTGTAGGCGCCGTCGCCGACCTCGACCGGCGCGACGAGCGTGTTGTCCGATCCGATCAGGACATTCGAGCCGACCGTGCTGCGTCGCTTGGCGATGCCGTCGTAATTGACGAAGATCGTCCCGGCGCCGATGTTGCTCTTTGCGCCGATCGTCGCGTCGCCCACGTAACTGAGATGCGGCACCTTCGTGCCGGCGCCGACCTGGGCGTTCTTCAGCTCGACGCTGGTTCCGATGTGCACCCCGTCGGCCAGTTGGGTGCCCGGGCGGAGATACGCGAACGGGCCGATCGTCACGTCTGCCCCGATCACCGCCTGCCGGCACACCGCTCGCTCGACGGTGCTGCGGGCGCCGACCGTCGTGTCGGTCAATGTGCTGTGCGGGCCGATGACCGCACCGTCGTCGATCCGGGTCGCGCCATGCAGGTCGGTGCCGGCCAGGAGCGTGACGTCGCGGGCGAGCACGACGTCGGCATCGACCCAGGTGGAGGCCGGGTCCTGCACGGTGACTCCGGCGCGCATGTGCGCGTCGAGCAACCGGGCGTTGTAAGTGGCCGCCGCAGCGGCGAGCTGGACGCGGTCGTTCACTCCGGCGGTCTCGGCGGCCGGCGCCAGCACGGCGATGACCGGCAGGCCGTCCCCGCGCAGGATGCCGATGACGTCGGGCAGGTACTCCTCGCCCTGGCTGTTGTCGGTGGACACTTTGCCGAGCGCCGAGCGCAACAGTGCCCCGTCGAAGACGTAGACCAGCGCGGACACCTCGTGTACCGCGAGCTCATCGGCGGACGCGTCGCGATGCTCCACCACCCGGGCGACCGATCCGTCCGACTCGCGGATCACCCGGCCGTAGCCGGTCGGGTCATCCACTTCGGAGGTGAGCATCGTCGCCGCCGCGCCGGTCGCGTGATGCGCCTCGACCAGCGCACGCAGGGTATCTGCCTGCAGAACGGGAGCGTCGCCGGTGGTGACCAGCACGGTTTCACCCGCCGTGCGCGGAATCTGCTCGAGTGCGATGCGCACGGCGTGCCCGGTGCCGCGCTGCTCGTCCTGCACGACTGCGATCGCCTCCGGCGCGATCTCGTGCAGGTGCGCGGTGACCGCGTCCCGGCCGTGACCCACGACGACCCAACTGCCGGCAGCGCCGGCCCCGTGCACAGCGCTCAGGATGTGGCCGAGCATCGACCGGCCGGCGAAGCCGTGCAGCACTTTGGGCAACGCGGACTTCATCCGGGTGCCCTCACCCGCGGCTAGCACGATCGCGAGGGGGAGCGTCTGCTCGGTCACCGGCAGGGATACCTCTCGCGAGACGCAGCGTGTTGGACGGCAGGCAGCTCGAGCCTAACCCGGCTCGGGCTAGCTGCGGTCGCTGGGGGACTCGGACTCGAACCGAGACTGCACGGCTCCAAAGGCCGGCGGGCTGCCGATTACCCCATCCCCCAATTCGGTGTGGAGCGAGGCGAAGCCTACCCGGGACGGGCGTCCGGTCCCCTGTTGACGCGAGCACCCCTGGTCACCGCCTCGGGCTGAGTGAATGCGAAGTCCGGGCTAGGCGACCTACGCGAGCGTAAGTTACGCTGCCGTAACTAGGCAGTCAGCAGGCCTCCGTCGGACGAGGGAAGTGACTCATGACCATTCTCGAGGAAGCAACCGACCGCGCGGCGGCCGGTGCCACCGGCACCGCAGCAGGCCCGAAGCCGATGATCGCGGGCTACAAACCTACCGGCGAGAACGTGCTGATCGGCATCTTCGTCGTGATCCCGTTCCTGGCGCTGCTGGCCGCGATCCCGGTCGCCTGGGGGTGGGGACTGGGCTGGAGCGATATCTGGATCGGCGTCCTCTTCTACCTGATCTCCGGGCTCGGCGTGACCGTCGGCTTCCACCGGTACTTCACCCACGGCTCGTTCAAGGCCAACCGCCCGCTACGCATCGCGCTGGCGGTGGCCGGCAGCCTGTCGATCGAAGGATCGGTGATCCGCTGGGTCGCTGACCACCGCCGGCACCACGCCTACAGCGACCGGGAAGGCGACCCGCACTCACCGTGGCGCTTCGGTGACACTCCGGCCGCGCTGATCAAGGGTTTCACCTACGCCCACGTGGGCTGGCTGTTCGGCCGGGAGCTGACCAACGAGCAGAAGTTCGCTCCCGACCTGGTGGCCGACCGGGACATCCAACGGGTGGACCGGTTGTTCCCGCTCTGGGTCGCGACCACGATGCTCGCCCCGGCGCTGCTCGGCGGGCTGGTCACCTGGTCCTGGACCGGCGCGATCACCGCGTTCTTCTGGGCATCTCTGGTCCGCGTCTGTCTGCTGCACCACGTCACCTGGTCGATCAACTCGATCTGTCACACCATCGGTGACCGCCCGTACCTGGCACGGGACAAGAGCGCGAACTTCTGGCCCCTGGCGGTCCTCAGCTTCGGCGAGAGCTGGCACAACAGCCACCATGCCGACCCCACCTGTGCCCGGCACGGCGTGCGGCGCGGCCAGATCGACAGCTCCGCCCGGGTGATCTGGCTGTTCGAGAAGCTCGGCTGGGCGCGCGACGTGCGCTGGCCGAAGGCCGAACGTTTCGCCAAGCTCTCCGCCGAGTAGCCAGCAGCTCGAACCGCGTCCGACCACGAACACGCCGACCGTAGGTCCAGCCGGGTGCGTCCGGCTGAGCTCGCGAAGCCGGCCCTATGTTCTCGAGCGGATCTCCCAGAGGTCGGGGAAGGCCGGGCGAAAGAGCGTCGAGCGCAGGTAGGCCGCGCCGGCCGAGCCGCCGGTTCCGACCTTCGCTCCGATGATCCGCTGCACCATCATCACGTGGCGGTAGCGCCACTCCTGGATGCCCTCGTCGATGTCGACGAGCGCCTCGCAGACCTCCGCGGCCGGTGCCGTCTCGTCGCCATAGACGTCGACCAGCGTCGATTGCAGGTCGGCGTCGGCGTGCCACGGCTGCCGTGGGTCGCGCTCGAAGACCGTTTCCGGGATGTCGTACCCCGCGGTGGCGAGGTAGCGCAGCAACGAATCGAACACCGGGGGCCGCGCCACCGCTGCGGCCAGCTGCGGGTCGTCCGGCGTCGGACCGAAGTCACGGCGGCCGAGTACCGCCTCGATGACCCGGAACTGGTTGGACTGGAACCCGCTGGCCGTACCCAGCTCGGGCCGGAAGGACGCGAACTGGCGCGGGGTCATCGTCTCCAGCACATCGAGCTGCCCGACGATCGTTTTGAGGATCTTCGCGATCCGCCGCGCGGTGTGCAGCGCGCCGGCACTGTCCCCGGCCTCCAGCCGCTCCTGCAACCGGGCCGCCTCGTGCAGGATCTGCTTGAACCACAACTCGTAGACCTGGTGGATGACGACGAACAACAGCTCGTCGTGCTCCTCGGTGGTCGGCGACTGGCAGGACAGCAGCGCGTCCAGCTGCAGGTAGCTGCCGTAGGTGAGCTGCGCGGAGGTGACGCCGGTAGGCGGTGTGCTCGGGACCGCAACCGCGTCAGGCCCGGCGAGGCGGGTGGGGTGCTCACTCATGACACCATCATGCTCGACCCACGGTGTGAGGAGCAGTGCTACATGACCGAACGAGCTGACCGGATCTCGTGACCGATCCGGAAGTGCGGCGCAGGGTGCGGATGTCGGGAACGGCGCGACGCGAGCAGTTGCTCGACGTCGGGCGATCGCTGTTCGCCGAGAAGGGCTTCGAGGCCACCAGCATCGAGGAGATCGCCGCGCGCGCCGATGTCAGCAAGCCGGTCGTCTACGAGCACTTCGGCGGCAAGGAAGGCCTGTACGCGGTGGTCGTCGACCGGGAGATGTCCGCGCTGCTGAACCGGATCACCTCGGCACTCACCGCCGGGCATCCGCGGGAACTCGTCGAGCAGGCGGCGCTGGCCCTGCTCACCTACATCGAGGAGCAGACCGACGGGTTCCGGGTGCTGACCAGGGACTCGCCGGTGGTGTCCGGTGCGGGGACGTTCTCCTCGTTGCTGAACGACATCGCCTCGCAGGTCGAGTACATCCTCGCCAAGGAGTTCTCCGCGCGTGGCCTGCAACCGAAGCTCGCCGGGATGTACGCACAGATGCTCGTCGGGATGGTCGCCCTGACCGGGCAGTGGTGGCTGGAAGCGCGCAAGCCGAAGCGCGAGGAGGTCGCGGCCCATCTGGTCAACCTGGGGTGGAACGGGTTGTCCGGCCTGGAGGCCAAGCCGGCGCTGCGGGTGAAGGACGGCAAGAGTGCAGCCCGCCGGGCCCGGACCGCCGAGGCGCGCTGAGCCAGCGCAGAGCCAGCGCAGTCAGCGGTACTGCCGTGCCTCGTCGCGACGGTAGGCAATAACGGCAACCAGCGCGAAGACGACCCCGTAACCGACCAGGCTCAGCATCGGGTGGAGAGGCAGCCGGCCGACCATCCCGAAGCCATGCAGCACATCGCTCCACTGCCGGGTCGGCAGCCAGGGCGAGACGGCTGCCGCGGCGTGCGGCATGGCTGCGACACCGCTGCTGAACAGGCCGCCGGCGTAGGCCAGCGGGAGGTACAGCAGGTTAGTGATCGGTAACGCCCCGCGTTCGGTCAGGAGGTATCCCAGTGCGATGCCGAGCAGCCCCAACGGGATCGAGCCGGCCAGCAGGGCAACGCAGGTGCGCACCCACTGCCCGGCGCTCAACGAGACCGGCGAGGCCAGGCAGCCGAGGAGCGCCAGTGGGAGCACCGAGACGATGCTGAAGATCAGGGCCACCACCATCCGGGCGGCGAAGCGGCTCGCGGGTGGCGCGGGCAGGGTGCGCACGTACCGCTCCCAGGGTGATTCGCGATCGGCGGCGATGCCGACGCCGAACTGGAACATCACGATGCCGAGCACCGAGAACGCCGCAAAGGACAGCAGCACGTAGTTGGCCCGAGTCGGGTCACCGTCCACGGCGGGGAGGCCGAAGATCACGTAGGAAACGGTCGGTAAGGCGAACGACGGCACCGTGACCGACGGGTACCGCAGCAACTCCTGCAGCTGAATCCTCGCGTTGAGCCAGACGGTGCTCACGCCGTGGGCTCCGCCAGCTGCGCGGCGTCGTCGGCGGCGCGGTGCTCGGCCAGCACCACGTCGAGCGCCTCGGCCAGCGAGGGGGTGGTGACCTCCAGGCCCGTCGCTGCCGGATCAAGGCCCAACATCATCCGAACCGCCTCCTCAGCGCGCGCGGTCATCACCTGCACCACGCCGTTGCTGGTGCTCGGCTGGAATCCCGCCGAGCACAGCGCCGCGAGCACCGCTTGCGCCCGGTCGGCCGTCACGTCGACGCGGATGCGCCGACCGCCCACCAGCCCGCGGATCTCCGTGGCAGTGCCCGCGCGGACCACCCGCCCGGCACTCATCACCAACACCCGGTCGGCGAAGAGTTCCGCGTCGCCGAGGATGTGTGTGGTGGCCAGCACCGCGCCGCCGCGTTCGGCATATTCCGAGATCAACCGCCACACCTGCAGACGGGTCTCGTGATCGAGGCTGGACGTCGCCTCGTCCATCACCAGCAACCCGGGCGCACGCAGCAGCGCCAACGCCACCGCTATGCGCCGGCGCTGACCGCCGCTCAGCCCACCCACCTGGCGATCGACCAGTCCGTCCAGGCCGAGTCGACCGAGCAGCTCATCGGGCGGCGGCGCGAAGTCGCTCGGGGTGCGCTGCGCGGCGACGAAACGCAGCAACTCCCGCACCCGCACGGTGCCCGGATAGGCGATCTCCTGGGGAACGACCGCCAGCAACCGGCGTGCCGCTGGCAGGCTGCACGGCACCCCGAAGCAGTGCGCTGCGCCGCGCTGCGGACGGCGCAACCCGGCGGCGACGGTGACCGTGGTGGTCTTGCCCGAGCCGTTCGGTCCGAGCAAGACCGTGACCGCTCCGGGTGGGCAGCTCAGGCTGACCCCGGTGAGCACCGGTTTACCGGCGAGTTCCTTGGTGACCCCGCGCAACAGCAGCGGCTGGGACCCGCTGTCGGCCGCGGCGCTGTCACCTGACCGCGACATGACCGCGCTCCGAAGCCGGCACGGTCAGCGACAGCGCCAGGTAGTTGTAGAGGACGTGCCCGACGACCGGCCAGAACACGGTGCGGTCCAGTGCGGCCGCGATGGACCAGGCACCGGTCAGGACGAGGTGGCCGGCCGCAGAGTCCGGGCCGTCGCGACGCACGTGCAGGGCAGCGAAGACCAGTGCCGAGCTCGTCGCAGACAGGCCACGGCGGGTGAGCAGCAGCGGAGGCGCGCGCCACAGCAACTCCTCGGCGACTGCGCCGCTGATCACATAACCGGCGACCACCGCCTCCGCTGCGACGCCGCGGCGCTGCCAGTGCAGTCGGCCGCGGCCGCCCAGCGAGCTGCATACGAGGGCGACCGGAACGCCCACCGCAAGCGCGGCGCCGCGCCAGCGCGCCACCGGCCGCCGCAGCAGCTGCGCCCGGTACCGGTGCAGCAGACCCGTGGCCACCGAGGCGCAGAGCACGCGCCCGGTCAGTTCGGCGCGGTATCCCGTCATCGCCGCGCTCCGGATGCGGACAGGCTGACGAGGTACACGCAGCTGCGCTCGACGCCGTCCAGCCGTAACAGCCGATCCACTTCCGTGTCGCAGTAACCGCCCCACGGCAGGCTGGCCAGCCCGAGTGCCGTTGCGGCGAGCAACATGTTCTGCGCGACGTGGCCGGCCTCCAGCAGCACGAACCGATACCCGCGCACCCCGTACTTCGCCCGGCTGCGCGCGAACGTCGCGCCGAGCGCGATGGTGACCGCGGGGACCGCCGAGCCTTCGGCGAGACTGGCGCGGCGGTGGAATTCGCCCGGCTCGGCAGGCCCGGCCGGATGCAGCCGGTGCTTGATCGGGTCGTAGTACCAGCAGCCGGCCGCCAGGCCGGGCACGTCCGCGGCCAGCACGAAGAGGTCGAGCGGATACAGCCCGCCACCCGACGGACCGACCCGGTACGTGCTCTCCGCGGCATCGTCCGGTGGCGCGAAGCGTGGACCGTAGCCCAACGCGAGGACCGTGGCGAGCTGTGGCAGTTCCACCGAGCCGACCTCGACCGGCAACCGGCTACGCCGGGCCGCGACGAGCGAGCGCAACGAGCACGGCAGCTCAGCCGGATCCCCCAGCTCGACGGCGGTGCCGGTGTGTATCAACGACGGCCGGCCGACCGCACGATGTGCGTCCGGCACCGTGGCGAAGTACGCGCCGGACGGACCAGCCAGCCGGCGCGCCGTCGCCGGTGTGATCTTGGCTGCGCAGTGGTAGTCCTCGGCGGGGTCGATGGCGGTGCCCTGCGACTCGTAGGCGAAGTCGCGCAGCTGTGCCCGCTGCTGCGCGCCGGTCATGGGAACGGGTGCGGGTCGGGGTTGAGCCGGGCACCGCGCAGCCGCGGGTGACCGGCGAACGGCTCCGGCCCGACGTGCAGCGGGTACAGCCCGGGTACCACGGCTCGGATCACCCACGCGCCGCAGCGCCGGACTTCAGGGACGGTGACATCGCAGGCGTACGCGGTCAGTCCGCGCTCAGCCAGGGCGGCCAGCACTCGTCGGACGCCGGCGGCGGGTGCAGTGCCGGCCGGCGACGCGGTGACCGTCCGGACCGGATCGGCCAAGGTCCAGGAAGTCGAACGCACCGAGCCGCCGAGCATCCAGGTAGTACCGGACGTGATCCTCGAGCTGGACCAGCTGGTCGGCTCCGGGTGGTGGCCGACCATCGCCGTGCATGAGGGTGGCCCACTCCACGCTCTGGCGAGCTTCGGTGAGCGCGCGTCGGCAGGCCCCGGCCTCGTCGAGTCGCGCCGCCGCTCCGACGACGACCGGCGGCTGGCCGGCTGCCCCCAAGGCAATCGCCAACACGGCCGGCACGTCGGCAGGCCCAGGCATCCGGACGAGGTGATAGTCCTCGATCGCATCGCGGAACTGGCGCCGGTAGCGGGCGTCAGCGGCAGCATCCGGCGCCCAGTCGATCGCCTCGCCCCGGGCGCGGGTGGACCAGCCGGCCAACACCGCATCGCGCTCGATCACTTCGAGCAACGCGGAGAGCAGTGCCTGCCAGGGATCGGTGTGACAGGCCAGCCCGGTGGACGTGGCGAGCGGATACCTGACCGGGTCGGGCAGCTCGGCGAGAAAGACCCGGTGTGCGGGTAGCCACGCGGCGCCGCCGGTCGTCAGATTCCAGCCGAGCACCCAGTGCAGTTCGTCGCTGTCGCTGATGTCGCGAGAGCCATCCGCTCGGCGTGATCCGACCAGCCGCCAGTGCTGCACCGGCGGCACCTCGGCGCCGCTGAGTTCTGCCGCGCGGCACAGCCGCAGCCGGGACGGGGCAGCGAAGGCCGCGCAGTAGCGCTCCACTGCCTCGCCCAAGGCGGCCGCGCGGGCGATTGCGGCACTCGGACCGATCCCACCCGCGTTGGCCAGCAACGTCTGGCCGAACATCGCCTGCAGATCACAGGTGGCCGCGTAGGCCTTGTGCAGGCGCGGCTCAGCCCACCCGGACATCCCGTCCCGGACCGAGACGACGGGACCGACGTCCGGGGAGACCAGCGAGTCCAGCGCAGTGCCGGTGCTGCCCGGGCTCATGACGCTTCCCAGGGAGCGGCAGTGGGCAACCAGTCCGGCGCTCGGCAGGCCGGGCACCGGGGGACCGGCGTCACGAGCGACGTGCGCACACTCAGCGCCGCCGTGTCGAGGACGATCAATCGACCGGGCACCCAGCTGTCCGCGCCGAGCGTCCAGCGCGCGATCAGCAGCGCAGCCATCGAGTGCCACCAGGACTCCAGGAAGGCAGGCAATGGTGCACCGGGCACGGCCCGCTGCACCTCGCGGCTCTGCACCGGGTACTCCGTGGTGGATGCCCGGCGAGTGACCAGGCACTCCCAGCAGGCGGTCTCGCCCGGCACGACGAGTGGTCCCACCGCGATCGTGGCACCGTCAAAGTGGCTCACCGGCAGCCACACGAGCGACCTGCCCAGCGCTATCTCGTTCACCTGCGCCAGCACGTCTACCGGCGCTCCCGGGCCGGACGCCGCGAGCACCACGGTGTGCAGCGGATCAACGGTCTGCAGGTCGCCGAGCTCAGCCGGCTCGGCGGGCAGCGCGCTGGCGCGCAACTGCTCGACCATGCGGAGCTGACCGGCGCCGACAACCAGGAGGCGATGACGACCGGCCAGCTCCGCACCCTCGGTCACCGCGGCCGGACCGAGGCCGAGCGACGCCACATACGACGCCGTGGCCAACTGGCTCGGTTCGAGCCGGTCGACATCGGCGGGTGACCCGGACATGGTGAGGGCGGACTCGGCGAGCGCCGCAAGCACATCGCGGACCACGTCGAGCTCAAGACCGGTGCGCGCCGTGATGTCCTCGACGCAGTCGGTCGCGTGCAGCTGCTCCATGACCTGGGCGACGGCGCGCAGCGCCCCGCTCGATCCGGAGATCGACACGACCTGCCGCCCGGCAGCGACATGCAGCGCGTCGGGCTGGGCGAACAGGCGGTGCCAGGGCGGAAGCAGCGGCACGTCGGATCCCTCAGTTCTTCTTCGGCTTCGGGATCCCGCTGCAGGACGTGCTGGTGCTGCAGGCTGCTGCGCCGGCCGTGGGAACCAGCGAGTCGCCGTGGGCTCGGATCAGGATCTCCTCGACCCCGATCCGGCGTCGGGTCACTGCCGTGGCGTTCATGTACTTCTCCTTCACTCCTGGTCGACTGCGCGCCAGCGCGAGCGCGCGGCGCGGTTGGGCTACTCTCGACCCTCCTCTCTGTGACGTATGACAGATCAGACGCAATACATGTAGATCATGCGCCGAGTGGGTGTCAAGCAAGCTCGCCGAGCTGTGCACAACCGCGGCGCCGTCACCAGAGCGCCGGGTGGCCACGCAATGCGGTGCGCATCGCGGTGCGTTCCGCGGCCGTCAGCGACGTCATCCGCAGGCGCAACGTGAAGCGGTCGACGTGCAGCTCCACGGCCAGCGCGCGCTCGTCGCCGCCGGCCTGCCGGACCGCCTCGATCAGCTGGTCGAGATCGATCAGCCGGCGCGCCGCGGTGCGGTGCACGGCGAGTTCCTCGGCCGGGTCCGGGCCGGTTGCGGCACAGGGCAGCCCGCGCTCCAGATGGACGAGTTCATGCGCCAAAGTGCATCGGCGTTGCGCGGTTGAGGTGCGGCTGCGCAGCGTGATGTGCCGGCCACCGGCGCTGATCTGACCCAGCAGGTCGCCGGGCAGCGGTTCGATCGTGACGTGCACGTCCGGCCAGTTCTCGGCCAGATCCCGCCATGGGTTGTATCTGGACGATGTTCGAGAGCTGGACGTTGCGCGGCGCACCGACTCATCGTGCGCACCGACGCTGACGATTCGACGCGCCCGCGGCGGTGCTGTGGACAGCCCGTCGAGCGGCTACGGAGAGCTGATCGGCTCGTCCGGTTCGACCGAACCCCGGCGCGCGGCCCGGCGGATCGCGCGGGCGTTGCCGCGACCCCGGGCGGTGTCTGTCATGGCCCGGATCAGCTCGTCGACGGCCCGGCGCTGCCGGCGATTGAGCCGGGCGGCCTCCGGCGGCGGCCGGTACGGCTCGGTGACCTCCGAGGGCAGGTCCGCGGCATCGCGCAGCCGCGACATCGGCAGCTTGAGTACTGCGCCGAAGGCTTGCAGGGTCTGTTCGTCAGGCTGCCCGTGATCGCCGCGCAGGTAGCGGGCGGCGGTGTCATGGTTGAGGCTGTAACCAAGCTCGCGGGCCTGCCGGGCCAGCTCCCGGCCGCTCCAGCCGTTGCGGTCGCAGGCCGTCCGGAGCAGATCTGACAACGCGGTCATCGGCCAGCCTCCCTGTCGCAGCGTGTGTAGACAGTAGTCACTTTGTCAGGCGGCCGAGGCCCCTACTGCGCTGCCCTGTGTGCAATGCGCAGGTTTCTCCTTGTAGCCAATGCCGGGCTCGTCATCCGCAATCGCGTAGTCTGTCTGGACAGACACCAGCCATCCCTTTACGGTGAACCGCATGAGCCGGGGGAGAGGAAGGTCGGGGTGTATGTACGAGACCGCGCGGTGCTCGCCGGCTATCTCCGCCTGGCCGGCGCGTCCGGCCGGGCGCTGGCCCGCCGGGCCGGCCTGGCGCAGGCCACCGTGAACCACCTGGTGAGCGGGCGGCGGGCGACGTGTTCGGCGCGCACCGCGGCGCTCATCGAGCAGGCCCTGGGTGCGCCGGCCGGACTCCTGTTCGCCGTCACACCAGTCGAGGCCGACCGGCGGTCAGGTCAGCCGGGCCCCGGGTACCGGACCGGCCGCCACCCGGGTGGTCCGGCAGACGCCCTCGGCGGCCAGCGCGGCGGCCAGACCGGTGGCGGTGGGTTCATCGGTACACAGGAAGGCACACGTCGGGCCTGAACCGGACACCATGCCCACTAACGCACCGAGTTCTTCCCCGGCGCGCAGGGTGGCCCGCAGGTGGGGCGCGAGGGTGAGGGCGGCCGGCTGCATCTCGTTGTGCAGCGCGCCGGCCAGCTGCTCCGGATCGCCCGATCTCACCGCGCGCAGCAGCTCGTCCGGCGCGCTGAGGGTTCGGGTGGTCGTCGGATCGACGGCGCGCTGCCGGTCCAGCTCCGCGTACACCGCCGGCGTGGACAGCCCGCCCGCGGCCAGCGCCAGCACCCACCAGAACTGCACGCCGGTGCTGAGCATCGGGCTGAGCACCTCACCGCGTCCGGTGCCCAGCGCGGTGCCACCGAGCAGGCTGAACGCCACGTCGCTGCCGAGTTCGCCGGCCAGCGCGGAGAGATCTCCCCGGCTCAGTTCCAGGCCCCACAAGGCGTCGCAGGCGACCAACGTCCCGGCCGCGTCGGCCGAGCCACCGGCCAGTCCGCCGGCCACCGGGATCGCCTTCTCGATCGACAACTGCACGCCGGGCGGGACACCGTGCCGGTCGGCGAGCAGCGACGCGGCCTGCCAGGCCAGATTCGCTCGATCCCGGGGCAACTCGGTGGCGCCTTCGCCGCGCAGCTGCACGGACAGCGACGTGGACGGCTCGGCGTGCACCACGTCGAACAGGCTGACCGCCTGGTAGACGGTGACAACCTCGTGGAAGCCGTCCGCGCGCCGGTCGCCGACGCCGAGATAAAGGTTGATCTTGGCCGGCACCCGGACCCGCGCGGTGCGATGCCCCCCCAGCGACGGTCGGGCCTGCGTGCGCGCCATTCGCACGACACTAGTGATGCGCTGCGCTCACGCCGCGTCGTGCCTGTGCCGCCTGCCGGTGCCCGGCGATTTCCGGCAACGCTGGCCCGGCCGGTAGACTTCGGCGGTCACCTCGGCGAGGGAGCCACGGCTCCGTGATCGACGCGGTTCCAGCCAGCCCCGCGCTGTGGTGATGCCAGCGCCGCAGGTGCCGGCAGCCGACTGTTGTCGTTCAGCAAATTTCGAGGGAGCACCACCGTGGCCGACGTCCATCTGACCGCCGAGCGCCGTTCCGAGTTCGGCAAGGGAGCCGCGCGGCGCACCCGCCGGGCCGGTCTGATCCCCGCCGTCCTTTACGGGCACGGCGCCGACCCGCAGCACCTCGGCCTCCCCGAGCGCGAATTCACCCTGGCCGTCAAGCGGGGCGGCGCCAACGTGCTGATCACCCTCGACATCGACGGCACCGAGGCGCTGGCGATCCCGAAGGCGATCCAGCGCCACGTCATCCGCAACACCTTCGAACACGTTGACCTGATCTCGGTGCGCCGGGGTGAGAAGGTCACCATCGATGTCGCGGTCGTGCTCACCGGCGACATCGCGCCGGGTGGACTGCTGCAGCAGGAGCACACCAGCGTCAGCGTCGAGGCCGAAGCAACGCACATCCCGTCCGAGTTCACCGTGTCGGTCGAGGGGCTCGAGATCGGCGCGCAGGTCACCGCCGGCGACCTCGACCTGCCGAGCGGAGTCACGATCGCCGGCGATGCGACGCAGATCCTGGTGCTGGTTTCGGAGGCTCCCACCGAGGCGCAGATGGAGGCCGAGATGGACGAGGCGGCCGCCGAGCTGGGCATCGAGCAGGACGCACCGGAAACGCCGGAGGGCGAGAGCGCCGAGGACGAGTCCACCGACTCGACCGGCGACGAGGAGAAGTAGCCAGCCGTCATGGCCGACGAGCGATTCCTCGTCGTCGGGCTGGGCAATCCCGGAGCGCGGTACGCCGCGACGCGGCACAACCTCGGCTTTCAGGTAGTCGGTCTGCTGGCCGGACGGATGGCGAGCAAGTTCAAGTCGCTGCGCACCGCGGGTGCCCAGGTCGAGGTCGTCGAGGGCCGGCTGGTGCAGGTGCCGGTCGTGCTCGGGCGTCCCTTGTCGTTCATGAACGACAGCGGCGGTCCGGTGGCTGCGGCAGCGAGGTTCTACAAGGTGCCGGCAGCGCAGATAGTCATCGTGCACGACGAGCTGGACCTGCCGTTCGGCTCGCTACGGCTCAAGCGCGGCGGCGGCGACGGTGGGCACAACGGGCTGAAGTCGATCACCGCTTCGCTCGGCACGCCGGAGTATCACCGCGTCCGTATCGGCATCGGGCGACCACCCGGCCGGCAAGACGCCGCGGACTACGTGCTGCGTGAATTCAGCTCGGCCGAACGCAAGGAGCTGCCCTACGAGATCGACCGGGCCGCCGACGCCGTCGAAGCGATCCTGACTGAAGGACTGGCCGCCGCGCAGAACCGCTACAACGACTGACGCCGCGGCCGTACCGCTGCGGGCTTCGGGCCTCGTTGCATCAGCGACGCGTCGCGGCGAAGCCCTGAACCGGACCGCACAGCACGCCGCCGTCGACCGGAAGTACCACGCCGGTGATCCAGGAGGCGTCGTCGGAGCCGAGGAACGCGACTGCAGCTGCGATGTCTTCCGGCTCGCCGATCCGCCCCAGCGGATAGATGCGGGCGAAGTCGTCGGGATCCTGACCCTGCTCACTCCATACCCGGGTCCGGACGGTGCCCGGGGCCACCACGTTGAAGCGCACCGGTCGGCCGGTAGCGCGCGGATCCCAGGCGCCGTAGCGGACACTCAGATTCACCGCGAGATTGCCCAGGCCGGCCTTCGCCGCGGAGTACGCGACGTTGCCGAACGCGGCGAGGCCGTTGACCGAACCGGTCATCACCACAGATCCGCCGTACGCAGAACCGATGAGGTGCGGAAGCGCAGCCTGGATGCACAGCACCGTTCCGTGCAGGGTCGGTTCGAACTGTGCGGCCCAGGCCGCGTCGTCCAGATCCGGGAAGTCCTCCGGCCGGGCGATGCCGACGTTGCAGGCCAGCACGTCCAGCGCACCGAAACGTTCGACGCACGCAGTGACCGCAGCATGCACGCTGCCACGATCGGTGACGTCGCAGCGGGTCGCGACGGCTCGCTCACCGAGCTCGTCCGCCGCCGTGGTGGCAGTGGCCTCGTCGAGATCGGCGAGCAGCACGGCGGCGCCTTCGGCGTGCAGTCTGGTGGCAATGGCGCGACCGATGCCGTTGGCGGCGCCGGTGATCATCGCAACCCGGCCGTCGAATCGTTGCGTCATCCGGCCATTGTGCCTGCCGGGCCGAGCGCTCCTTCGTGGGTGAGCAGCCACCGTTTGGCGGCCAGCCCACCGGCATACCCGGTGAGTGCGCCGCCGGCCCCGATCAACCGATGGCACGGGATGACGATCGAGATCGGGTTGCGCGCGTTCGCGTTGCCGACCGCCCGCGCACTGCCGGGCCGGCCGAGCCGAGCGGCCAGCGCACCGTACGTCACCGTGCAACCAGCGTCGATGTGCCGCAGTTCGGCCCAGACTTGCTGCTGCAGCGGCGTACCGACCGGCGCCAGCGGTACGTCGAAGTAGCTTCGCGATTTGGCGAAGTACTCCTCGAGCTGGCCCCAGAGCGGCGCGAATGTTGCCTCGTGGCGGACCCAGCCGGCGGCAGGTAGCCGGCGCTGTGCCGGCAGATACAGCCCGGTGACCGGGCCGGCGGCAACCGCCGCCGTGGCCAGCAGCTCGCCGACCGGGGAGGTGCGCGTGCTGTAGTACCTGGCACCCTCTTCGCTCTGCTCGGTCAGCACTTCGCCTCGACGAACCGCGCCCACAGATGATGGCTGAGGTAGGACCGCCACGGCGCGCAGCGGCTGGCTTGGCCCGGTGTGATGCCGAGTTCGGTGAGCATCCGGCGCACCGCGAGGTCGGTGTCCAGCAACACGTCCGGATCGGCGAGCGCGCGCATCCGCACGTAGCGAGCGGTCCACGGGCCGACCCCGGGCAGCGCGAGGAGCGCGGCGGATGTCTCGTCGCGGTCGGCACCGGGGTCGAGTGCCAAGCCGTCGGCGGCGCCCTGCGCCAATGCGATCAGGGCTCGGCCGCGCGAGCGGGGCAGCGGCAAGGTTTCGGGGTCGAGGGCGGCGACGGTCTGCGGGGAAGGGAACAATCGCCAGCCACCGAACACCTCCTCGCCGTGTTCGGCGACGATCCGGGCGAGCACGGTGCGGGCCCCGGCCACCGAGACCTGCTGGCCGACGATGGTGCGGAACGCGAGCTCGAAGCCGTCCGTCGCGCCGGGCGAACGCAGTCCCGGCCTTGCCCGGACCAGCGGGTGCAGCGGGGTCACCGCGGTGAGCACGTCCTGCACTGCCACCGGATCCGCGTCCAGATCCAGCAGCCGTCGGAGGCGTGACACCGCAGCAGGCAGGTCGCGGTGATCGACCAGTCGCAGCGTGGCGGCGACGTGGTCGGGTCGCGGCCGCACAGTCGCCAGTGCGGCGCCGTGCGGCAAGCGCAGGGTGCGGGTGTAGCTCGTCGCGTCACCCTGCTCGACGCCGGCGACGCCGTGTACCTGCAGAAAACTGAGCAGCTGGGCAGCCGCCAGCGGGGCCCGGAACGGCAGGCGCAGGTCGATGGTGCCGCCCTCCGCAGCCGGTTCGCCGCGGCGGGCCTGGCGCAGCTCACGCGGCGAGCTGGCGTACACCTCGCGCATCGTCTGGTTGAACTGCCGGATGCTGGCGAAGCCCGCAGCGAACGCGACGTCCGATGCCGGAAGATCAGTCGTCTCGAGCAGGATGCGGGCGGTGTGCGCCCGATGCGATCTGGCCAAGGCGAGCGGTCCGGCGCCGACCTCGGTGAGCAGGGTGCGGCCGAGCTGCCGCTGCGAGTAGCCGAGCCGTCTGGCCAGGCCGGGCACGCCTTCGCGATCCACCACGCCGTCGCCGATCATCCGCAGTGCGCGTCCGGCGAGGTCGCCGCGGATGTCCCAGTCCGGCGAGCCGGGTGCCACGTCCGGGCGGCATCGCTTGCAGGCGCGGAACCCGTCGCGCTGCGCGCCCGCAGCACTGGCGAAGAAGCGAACGTTCTTGCGGCGCGGGGTCATCGCCGGGCAGGACGGCCGGCAGTAGATGCCGGTGGATGTGACGCCGGTGTAGAAGAAGCCGTCGAACCGCGGATCGCGGCTGCTGACCGCGCGGTAGCAGATCTCGTCGTCGGGCAGCATCACGCAGCTCAGTCTGCCCTGTCGCGCCGACCGTGACTGGCAGTTTTCCGACATCGCAGTCCGCCTCGGAGTACTGCGGCCACCGTCCTGCACCACGCCCGCCAGAACGCAACTGACGCAGGACGGTCAGTGATCGATCACCCGGTGTTGCGCAGCCCGGCAGCCACCCCGTTGATCGTCAGCAGCAGGGCGCGCCGGGCTTCCTCCGAATCGTCACCGGCCCGGACCCGGGACAGCAGATCAACCTGGAGGTAGGAGATCGGATCCAGATAGGCGTCGCGAACGTCGAGAGTGCGCTTCAGCGAGGGCTGTGTTTCCAGCAATCCCTGCTCGGCGGTGACGCCGAGCAGTTCCTGGACGGTCAGCTCGTGCTCGGCACGGATGACCTCGAACAACCGCTGCAGCTCGTTCGGCACCAGCGAGCGGACGTAGTGCGCCGCGATCTGCAGATCCGTCTTCGCCAGCGTCATCTCCACGTTGGACACGAACGTCCCGAAGAAGTGCCACTCCCGGTGCATCTCGCGCAGCACGTCGCCGAACCCCGCTTCCCGCGCGGCCCGCAGCCCGGAACCGACACCGAACCAGCCGGGCACGATCTGCCGCGACTGCGTCCAGCCGAACACCCACGGGATGGCCCGCAGCCCGCCGATGCCGCCGCCGGAGTCCGGACGGCGCGACGGACGCGAGCCGATGTTGAGCGACCCGAGCTGCTCCACCGGAGTGGAGGCCATGAAATAGGCCGGCAGATCGGGATCGTCGATCAGCCCGCGGTACGCGGCGAAGGCCGCCTCACTCACCGCGGACATGCACTCGTCCCATTGCCGTAACTGCGTTTCACCCTGCCGGGGCGAACGGTGCAGCACGGAGGCCTGCAGCACCGCGGCGACGGTCAGCTCGAGGTTCTCCCGGGCCAAAGCCGGCAGGGCGTACTTGTCGGAGATGACCTCGCCCTGCTCGGTGAACTTGATCTCGCCGTCGAGCACCCCCCACGGCTGGGCGAGGATCGAGTCGTAGGTCGGGCCGCCACCTCTGCCGACCGTGCCGCCCCGACCGTGGAACAGGCGCAGCCGGACGCCGTGCCGGGCAGCTACGTCGCGCAACGTGCGCTGTGCCTTGTGGATCTCCCACTGCGACGTGGTGACGCCGGCTTCCTTGTTCGAGTCGGAATACCCGAGCATGACTTCCTGCACGTCGCCACGCAGTCGGACGATGAGCCGGTAACCCGGGTCGCAGAGCAGCTCGTCCAGCACCTGGCCCGCCTTGCGCAGCTCGTCGGGCGTCTCGAGGAGCGGTACGAAGCCGATCCGGGCGTACCCGCCGTCAGCACGGTCGTGGATGTCCAGCAGGCCCGCCTCGCGCGCCAGTACGCAGGCCGCCAACACGTCATCGGCGCCGCGCGTCATCGAGATGATGTAGCTCTCGATCACATCCTCGCCGTAGGTGTCGAGCGCGGCGCGGATCTCGGTGAAGACGGCGAACGTCTTCGCCCCGGCCGCGTCGAGTGGCGGCGGCGTCGGCGCAAGCGGGCGACGGGAGGTGAGCTCCTTGGAGAGCAACCGCATCCGGTAGTCGCGCGGCAGGTCGCCGTAGAGCCACGTCTCCTCGACGAGGCGGTCGACGAGCTGGCCGAGCGCGTGATGGTGTGCGTCGGCGTGCTCGCGAATGTCCATCGTGGCCAGGTGCAGACCGGTGACGGAGAGGGTGCGCATCGCTCGGGCCAGCAAGCCGTCAGCGATCAGCGAACCATTGCCGGCGCGCAGCGATCGTTCGATCACGGCGAGTTCGTCCAGGAGCTCCGCGCCATGCAGGTAATCCCGCCCGGGGATGTGCGGCATCCCATCGGCAACCCGACGCCGTCCATTGGCGAGCTTGAGCTTCATGTAGGACAACTTCAACCGGTACGGCTCCTCGGCGTTGATCCGCAGCACCCGCTCGTCCATCTCCGGCAACGCGTCGGCGTCCTGGGCCAGTGAGGCGAGGAGCTCGTCGGATACCTGGACGACGGAAGTGGAGGAGGAGATCGCCTCGATCAGCCGGTCCAGCAGGCGCGCGGCCAGCAACGAGGCCTCGTGATGCTGCAGGCGTAGCACCGAGCGCGTCACCTCAGCGGTGACGTTGGGGTTGCCGTCGCGGTCCCCGCCGATCCAGGTGCCGAAGGTGAGCGGTCGCGCGATCGCGGAGAGGTGCGCGCCGCGGCTGGCCAGCTCTTCGGCCAGCTCGGTGGTCAGATCGGGCAGCGACTCGGAGACGATCGCCTGCAGGTAGTAGAGCGCGTTGCGTGCCTCGTCCACCGGAGCGGGACGGGACAGCCGCAGCTCGTCGGTCTGCCAGATCAGGTCGATGATCTCGGCCAGCTGCCGATCCTGTCGTGCGCGCGCGAGCGAGTCCGCAACAGTGGGCACCTCGAGCACGTCGGCGACTCCGCGCAGCTTGCCCAGGATCGACCGCCGGCTGGCCTCGGTCGGATGGGCGGTGAAGACCGGCCGAACCGCCAGTTCGCTGACCGCCTTCTCCAGACCCGCCGGGCCGGACTCGGCATGGACGGCCGCGACCGCCCTGGTCAGCCACTCCTCACCCGCCGGCCGGCGCTGCAGCCCACGCACCCGGTGCACCTGTTCGGCGACGTTGGCGAGGTAGAAGTACGCCGAGAAGGCGCGCACCAAGGCGGTCGCCGATTCCAGCGAAGCGTCCGCCAGTAGCGCGCGCACCTCGGTGCGGGCCTGTGCGCTGCCGGCCGCGGACTCATCCTTGCTCTGCTTCGTCAATGCGCGGACCTGCTCCACCTGCGCAAGCAGCTCTGCACCGTTCTGGCGGACCAGCGCCTCGCCGAGCAACGCGCCGACCCGGCGCACGTCAGCGCGCAGTGCCGCGTCCTCGTCGACGGCATCGACGTTATCGATCGGCTCGGGCAGCGACGGGGCGGCTGTCATGCAGAGAATCCTTGCCTACCGGGTGAAGCGCCGCGCACCCACTCCCCGACCCTGCTATGGCGTCCGCTGCGATCGCAGCCGCGCAGCGTGCCCCGGTAAGACGTGCGCCGCGCGGGTTATCTCATTGACCTGCCGTGCCGGGTTTACGCCAGCACCTTGTGCATGTACAGTCACGCCGGAGATCAACTTCGACCGTTGCGGAGCGCTTGCGCTTGCGGAGTTGGCCTCAACGGGGGAAAACGGGGATCGTCTGGCCACGCTTCGCAGCGGGTGGTGCAGGCGTACGGGGGCTTTGAATTATGGGCGGCGCCTTGCGCGTCGTCGAGTCGGGGGACTCAGCGGCAGAGTTGCATGCCGATCATCTCGGGCTCGACGAAGTCAGTCGGCTACATCCAGAATCGCTCGTCGCATCGCGACGGCATCACCGTCTCGTCGGCCTGCACTCGCGGCGCCGGGTTCGAGTCGGCGAATTTCCGATCCGCCGCGTTCCGGCGCGGGCCTGGGTCAAGCAGTACGGCGCAGCGCTGTTGCTGGTCGATCTGCTTGCTGGAGTCATCAGCGGCGCATCGGCGTTCGCCATCCGCATTCCCGAGGGAGCACAAGCCACGTCGGCCGAGGCGCTCTACCTGCCCTTGGCCCTGCTCTTCCCGATGTGCTGGCTCGGCGCAGCGTGGTTGGCCGACGCGTACGAGTCGCGAGTCATCGGACTCGGCTCGGAGGAATACCAGCGCATCGGCAAGGCGTTCGTCGGGCTGCTCGCCGCGGTCGGCTTCACGTCGTACGCGTTGCATGCGAGCGTCCCGCGCGGCTACGTCGTAATCGCGCTGCCCGCAGCCCTGCTGTTGAGCGTGGCCGGCCGTTTCGCGCTCCGCAAGGTGCTGCACCGGGCGCGGGCACGGGGGCAGGCCAGTAACTCGGTCGTCGTCGTCGGCGACGCCGACTCGGTAGCCGACCTGTCGCGCCGCATGCACGCCGAGACCTACGCCGGAATGAAGGTGGTCGGCGCGTGCATCCCGGCCACCGAGCTTGCCGACCCGCGGGCTCGCGAGGAACTCGCCGCTGTTGGCGTGCCGCTGCTCGGCGACATGGATTCAGTGCTGCAGGCCGTCGCCCAGTCCGAGGCGGACACGGTTGCGGTCACGTCGAGCCACGCGCTCGGCCCGCAGCGGCTGCGCGAGCTGTCCTGGCAGATGGAGCGCATCGAGGCAGACCTGCTTGTCGCTCCCGGCCTGGTCGAAGTCGCGGGTCCGCGGCTGCACATCCGTCCGATGACCGGACTGCCGTTGTTGCACGTCGAGAAGCCCGAGTTCGCCGGTAGCCGACGGGTGATGAAGGGCGCTGCCGACCGGACAGCTGCCCTGTTCGGTCTGCTGATGCTCAGCCCGCTGCTGATCGGCGTCTGGACGGCCATCCGGCTGACCAGCTCGGGCCCGGCGTTCTTCCGCCAGATCCGGGTGGGCAAGGACGGCAAGGAATTCACCATCTGGAAGTTCCGCTCGATGTACACCGACGCAGAAGCCCGCCTGGCCGAGCTGCACGCGAGCAGTGACGGCAACGGCGTGCTCTTCAAGATGAAGCACGACCCGAGAATCACTCGAGTCGGTGGCATCATCCGGCGGTTCTCCATCGACGAGCTCCCGCAGCTCATCAACGTCCTCAACGGCACGATGTCGCTCGTCGGTCCGCGCCCGCCGCTTCCCGCGGAGGTGGAGCAGTACGGCTCGGACGTGCGCCGCCGGCTGCTCGTCCGGCCCGGCCTCACCGGTTTGTGGCAGGTCAGCGGTCGCAGCGACCTGTCGTGGGAGGAGTCAGTGCGCCTCGACCTGCGCTACGTCGAGAACTGGTCACTCGGCCAGGACGCACTGATCCTCTGGAAGACGGCCTCGGCAGTACTGAAGGGATCGGGGGCCTACTGACAGGCGGCGGTTCCTCACACGGGGGAGGAACCGCCGGCGCAGGCAGGGGGTCGTAGTTCCTCTCACGGGGGAGGAACTACGACGCCGGGCCTGCAAATGAAAACCGCCCGTGGCGGGAGGTAATCCTCTCGCCACGGGCGGTTTCGTCAGTTGCGGAGGGACAGGTCCCAGTGCTGCGCCACCAGGTCCCGGGTTGCAAGGATGTTGCCCTTGCTCGATGCGCCGAAGACGATCGATTCGATGTTGGGTTGAGCGCATACCCACTCGATCGCCTCGGCCGGCGGGATGGCACCTGACGCGAGCACGGACATCGCGATCGCGCGAAACCTTCGATCTCGTAGTGCACGCTCGTAGGCGTCCATACCGCCGGACATCCGGAAGCCGATCTTGTTGATGTTGCTGCACACGATCGGATTCTCGATGCCCACCGCATCGAGGACGTCCAGCAAGGCCGGCATGTTCATCGTGATGAAGCCAGGCTCAGCCTGATATCGGTTCGTCACGTGCTCGGCGAAGATGGCAAAGGCGTCTTTGAAACCGAGGCCCAGTAAGAGATCGACCACGACGTTCTGCAGGAAGATCACCGGAGTCCGCAGGCCGGCGAACATCTTCATCTCGGCGTCCACCAGCAGGGTGATCAGGCCCTCGATGTCTTTCTTGGCCAATGAGGCGCCTCCGCGGAGAGCCGCATTCATCAGACCCTCGTCCGGCAGGAATCTGCGGATGGCGCCAACCATCCCGTCTTCGGTCATCGCGTTCGCATACTTGTGTGCGTAAGGCATGCCTGGGAAGAAGATGTAGTCGGGATACCTGGCCGGGTCATCCCGGACATGAGCGGCAACCTCTGCGATCCGGTCGTGCGTAGTGCACATGAAGGTTCGGATGCCGGCGGCATAGGCGATGTCGAGAACCTCGATGACCGCCGAGAGATCCTGGAAGCGCATCGACTGGGCGCGTGCCTTCTCTTCCGACATGTGGTTCACGCCGAAGAACTGGTTATCGCCAAAGAGAAGACGATCCATCATGAGCAACTCCGTGAACTCGATCGACGTAAGACCGTAGTGGTGGACATCGGCGCTTATCGGCCGTTCATTCGTGCCCGGACGTCCGCCCGCACCTGCGCAGCCCGGCGAGCAAGTCGTTGCGGCAGATCTGCCGGCACCCGCTCGGCCAGCCGGCCCGGTAGCCGATCGTGCCAAGTCGCAGCGGCAGGGCGGGCAACAGCGGCCTGTGCTCCGGTCGCGGTGGCAGCGCCCTTTGCAGCGTCGGCGATCATCAGCTCGATGACCTTGTCGGTCACGGCCGCGCTGCCGAACGAGTTCACACCCTCGGTCTTGGATGCCTTGATGCGCTGGACGAAATGGTCCAGCTGCGCGCTGTACTCCTCGCCGCGCACGTAGAACCACACGGGCGCGGTGAGGTCGGTCGTGTACTTGACGTTCCAGCCCTGCTGATAGCCATCCGGGACGGTCGCCGTGTCACGCAAGTACACCTGACACTCCTGCCGGTCGGCGTAGATGCGCCCGGCGGTTCCCCAGATCGTCATCTTGGTGGACATCTTGCGTTGCGACTCGTCCGACCAGTTCACCGAAATCTGGGCGGACACGCCGTTCGGAAAATAGAGTGTGCTGGCCACCTCGTCGTCGATCTCACGAGAGAAGATCTTGTTGAGCACGGTGCCGCCGACGCCGGTGGGCTCGCCGAGATACCAGTTGAGCAGATTGATCGGGTGCGCCGCGTAGTCGTAAAGACAACCACCGCCTTCAGAGCGCTGACTACGCCACGTGCCGCCCTTCGGCTTCAACACAACGGGTCCGTAGGCCTCGCCGAGGACGTGAGTGACGGTCCCGATGGCGCCGGCCTCGAGCAGTCGCTTGACTTCCTGGAATGCGCCTACGAACCGATAGTGATAGCCGACCTGGGTGACCAGTCCGCGTTCCGCGCTGAGCGCAGTCAGTTCGTCGGAGTCGGCCGAGTCGAGGCAGAACGGTTTCTCGCAGAAGACGTGAAGGCCGCGGTCGAGAGCGGTACGGACCAGTCCGGCGTGCGACTTCGACGGCGTCGCAATGATGACGGCATCCAGGTCGACTTCGTCCAGCATGGTGTTCGCATCGGTATAGGTACGAACGCCGGTGTACTTGTTCAGGATGCTGAGCACGTATCCGGACGCATCGCACACCGCGGCAAGCTCAACATCAGGATGCGCGTTGATGAGAGAGTGGTGGGACAAACCCATCTTGCCGAGTCCGATGACGGCGACTCTGACCACGTGGTGCCCTTTCTCGGGTCGGAACTGACGAGCTGACCGGTCGCACAGCTAGCTTCGGGCATTCGGTAGACAGTCTGTACGAACGCCTGGCCGGACGGCACAGCGCAGCGTGCGAGTGGTGGGCGTGGCGACGAGATTATCAGCGCGATGGGTGATACAACTGCCGCCCAGTCATCTTGACGGGCGTGCTTTCTACCTGCTAGCTTCTGCCAGTCCGGACTGTTTTCCGGACACGGGGGCTGCGTCCGCTTCGGCGGGCGCGTGTTGTTCGGGGGAACAGCAAATGATCGATGTGGGGCACATCGACGCATGCCGTAGTCGGCACGTCATCTCTGGTCATTCATCGCGGCGGCAGCGTGCCTGCCTGCATGGTTCGCCGTACGTCTAGCGAGTCATCGAGCGCCGCCAATCAACTGTCTCTCCAGATCGTCGCCGCAGGGAGCCAGCGCGGACGCTTCGACATCCAACTGATCCGACCGCGCCCAGGGTGCGCCGGCGGAGGGGCTGGCCCAAGGCGAACGGCATTTCTCAGAGCCATAGCAGGATCCGACTTCCGGGGGGAACGTCATGCGCCTAGTGCGCCTCATCGCGGGCATTGCGGCCATCGCCGCATCATCGTTTGCGCTGTCCATCTTCATCGCAGCTGCGCCATCGAGCGCACTACAGAGCCAGGTTCCGTCCAACGCTGCATCAGCCTGGCAGACGAACGGGAACGTGTCCGTCATGGCGTATGCCAACGGAGTCATCTACATCGGCGGCGACTTCACGTCGGTCCGCCCACCAGGCGCGGCGGCGGGGACCGGCGAGGTGGCCCGTGGGCACCTCGCTGCATTCAACGCCAGCACGGGGGCATTGATCACGTCCTTCAACCACAGCATCTCGTCGGTGAAGGCCCTCGCGGCGAGTCCCGATCAGAGCACGCTGTACGTCGGTGGTGACTTCACCAACATCGATGGCACAGCGCGCAACAGGGTCGCGTCCTTCGCCACATCGTCGGGTGCGTTGACAAGCTGGAACCCCAATTCGAACAACCGGGTATCCGCTATCGCCGCCTCCCCGACGACCGTTTATGTCGCGGGCACGTTCACCTCGGTCGGTGGCCGGGCGTCAACACGAATCGCGGCCCTGAGCGCCAGCACGGGATCGGCGCTGTCGACGTTCACCGCGTCCGCGGACAATCTCTCTTACCAGATCGCACTGTCCACCGACTACAGCAGGCTGTACTTGGCCGGTGCCTTCACCAACCTTAATGGCGACACCAATCTGTGGTCGGCCGGCGTGATCAACGCGAGCACCGGCGCCAACCTGCCGTTCGCTGCCCACTCGGTCATCCCACCGACCAGCGCTGCATGCGTCTCGCAGGGCAAAACGATCAAGACAGACGCCGACGGCGCCTACTTCGGCATGGAAGGTACCGGTGGTGGCTGTTTCGACGGCACCTTCTCGGCGAACAGCGACGGTAGCCTGAAGTGGGTCAGCACCTGCCTTGGCGCGACGCAAGCCGTTCAGCCGCTCAACGGGACGCTGTACACGGGGTCGCACAGTCACGACTGCACCGGTGACCAAGGCACCGACCCGGATGCATTCGCCGAGGTCGGCTGGTCCAAGGGCCTGGCGCGTTATCTGCTTTCGCGCAGCACGACAACCGGGAAGCTCGGCAACTGGTACCCGAACACCAATGGAGGTACCGGCCTCGGCCCGCGCTCCATGGCAACGGACGGCACGCAACTCTTCGTTGGTGGCGAGTTCACGACGGTGAATGGTCAGCCGCAGCAGGGCTTCGCCCGGTTCTCACCGAGCACGGGTGACCTGGCGGTGCCGGCGCAGACCGCGGCACCGGTGGCGATCGCTCGAGCCGGCGGCAAGGTCTCGGTCTTCGTGCAGACGCCGTTGGACACCGACGACACGGACTTGACCGTCCGTCTCTACCGCGACAACGGCACCACTCCGATCGCCACTAAGCAGGAGCACTCGCTGTTCTGGCGGCAACCGATCGTCGGGTTCACTGATGACGGACTCGCCGTTGGTAGCTCGCACACCTATCGCGTGGATGTGTCTGAGACAAACGGTCCGAACGTGGGAGCGAAGTCTGCAGCCAGTAACACCGTCACGGTGGCAAACAGCGTGCCTGCCTATCCCACCTCGGTGATGTCCGACGACCCGTCGCTGTACTGGCGCTTCGCTGACACTCACACGCCGGCTATCGCCGACTCGTCGGATGCACTCGAGGGTGGCGTGACGTTCGGCGGGGTGAGCCTTGGTCAGGGCGGTGCCACCACCGACTCGAACGGGATCACCACCGACGGCGCCTCGGGCATCGTCTCCTCGACCGATCTGCTCCCCTCGCCGACGACCTTCTCCGTCGACGCGTGGTTCAAGACCACCAGCACGAGCGGCGGCAAGATCATCGGGTTCGGCAACGATCAGAAGGGCTACGACTTCAGCGGTAACCCGGCGTTGAGCAGCTCGTACGACAAGCAGGTCTACATGACCAACGACGGCAAGCTGATCTTCGGCGTCTACAACGGCAGCTTCGACATGCTGAGCACGTCCACCGCCTTCAACGATGGCCAGTGGCACCAGGTGGTCGGTACTCAGGGTCCGACTGGCATGACGCTCTACGTTGATGGTGCCCGGATCGGTCACAACGGCGTCACCACCAACCAGAGCTACAACGGCTACTGGCGGGTCGGCGGCGACAACCTCGGCGCGTGGCCGAGCCAGCCGACGAGCAACTACTTCGCCGGTTCGATCGACGAGGTCTCCGTGTACAACCACACGCTGTCTCTGAGCGACGTCGTTTCGCAGTACTCGGCGTCCGGCCGCACTCCGCCGCCGTCCAGCCTGCCGACCGACGCCTACGGCAAGGCCGTAGTTCAGGACGGCGCTAGCACGTACTGGCGGGTCGACGAGACCAGTGGTACCACGGCTGCCGATTCCACCGGGCTCGGCAACACCGGCACCTACTCAGGCGGCGACACCTTGGGTGGACCGAGTGCGATCGGTTCGGTGGGAACGTCGGTCAGCTTCGACGGATCGACGGGCAACCTCGCCTCCGCGAATGTGACCTCCGGGCCGAGCGTCTATTCCGAGGAGTTGTGGTTCAAGACCAATACGACGAACGGTGGCAAGCTGATCGGGTTCGGCAACTCGAACAATGGCCCGAGCAGCAACTACGACCGGCACGTCTACATGACCAACGAGGGAAACCTCATCTTCGGTGTCTGGAACAACGGTCCGGACACGGTCACCACGCCGAACACCTATAACAACAACCAGTGGCACTACATGGTCGCCACTCAGGGTCCGGACGGCATGAAGCTTTATGTGGACGGCGTGCTGACCGGCACCAACGGTGCTACCACCAGCCAGCCCTATCAGGGTTACTGGCGGGTCGGCGGCGACAATATCGGGGGTTGGCCGGGCCAGCCGAACAGCTCCAACTTCGGCGGCTCCATCGATGAGGTGGCCACTTACGAAGGTGTCGCCCTGACGCCGGCTCAGATCGACGCGCATTACAGCGCCGCCGGTCACACCGGTCCGGACATCGTGCCGCCGACCACGGCGATCACTTCTCCGGCTGACGGCGCCACAGTGAACAGCGGTTCGGTGCCGGTCTCGGCGACTGCTTCCGACAACGTGGGTGTGACGGCGGTGGATCTGCAGGTCGACGGCACCACCGTGGCCACAGACTCGTCCGCTCCGTACACGTTCACGTGGACGGCGACCGACGGTCCGCACTCACTGCGCACGGTCGCTCACGATGCGGCTGGCAACACTGGGACGTCCGATGCAGTCAGCGTGACCGCAGCAACGCCGGACACCACTGACCCGACGACGGCGATCACCTCGCCTGCGGACGGCGCGACGGTGTACGGACCCACAACGGTCACCGCCACTGCCAGTGACAACACCGGGGTCACCTCGGTGGACCTGCAGGTCGACGGCACGACGGTCGACTCCGACACCAGTTCGCCGTACTCGTTCACTTGGAACGCGACGGCCGCCGGTGGGCACACATTGCGCACCGTGGCGAAGGACGCAGCCGGCAACACCGGTACCTCCGCTGCCGTGAATGTGACCGTGGTCGTCCCGCCGGACACCACGCCGCCGTCGGCTCCGGGCACTCTCACCGGTGCCGCGTCGGACGCCACCACGGTGCAACTCGGCTGGGATGCGGCCACCGACAACGTCGGCGTGACCGGCTACAAGGTGGTCCGTAACGGAACGACGTTGCCCGGCACGGTCACAGGGCTCAGTTACACGGACAACGGTCTGACTCCGGGTGCCACGTACACCTACACGGTGCACGCGGTGGACGCTGCCGGCAACGTTGGCCCGGACAGCAATCCGGTGACGGTGACTACGCCGACCACCAACCCGGTGCTGTTCAACGACAGTTGGACAGGTGCGAACGGGGCGCCGTGGAAGACCGGTTGGACGACCACGGCCGCCAACGGCACGGTCGACACGCAAGGTGGAGCGGGACGGCTGACCTTCACCGATACAGCTGGTGCGAACGCGCGCGCGCAGCTGACCGGTGTGAGTCCCAACGCCGACACCGAACTGTTGACCTCGTTCCAGTGGAGTGCGAACACTCCGACGGCGTTCCTGAACGTCTGGTTGCGGGGGTCCGGCGGATGGCAGGGCGCCTATCGGCCAGTCAACGGCTACGGCATCCAGTTGCAGTCGAACAGTGCCTCGGTCGTTGTTCAGAAGAACGTCAGCTCAACGACCACGACCCTGGCAACAGTGGCAAGCGGTCAGGCAGTCAGCACCGCAAAGCAGTGGCTGCGGCTGCGGGTCGTCGGCTCCACCATCGAGTTCAAGGTCTGGACCGACGGGGCTGCCGAGCCCGCCACGTGGAAGTCAGTGGTTACCGACTCCTCGGTCACCGCTCCCGGTCAGCTGTTCGTGTCGCTCAATCGCGGCTCGACGAATACCGGGGTCAAGGCCGTCACCCTTGACGACCTGCAACTGTTCCAGGGATAGCGGGTTCGGACGCAAGCGCTTCACTTCATTGAGCAAGGCACGGGGAATCGGGGAGCAGGGGTCATGCACGCAGTGTCACGGGGGGCCGGAGCTAACACGCGCCGGGAAGTGCGAAACCGGCGCGGTCGGCGAAGGTTCGTGGCACTGGGGGCAGCTGCCACGATCGTCGCCGCAGGTTTGGTAGCTGCAGCGGGCATCACGCCCGCTGCAGCCGCCACCCCGGCACGTGACGGGTCCTCGTCGACCCTGGCTGCGCCGTCGTGTTGGGCCATCAAGCAGTTGAGCCCATCAAGCCCGAGCGGTGTCTACTGGCTGCAGACCGCAACTCTTGTCGACCCAGAGCAGTTCTACTGTGACCAAACGACCGACGGCGGCGGCTGGGTGCTGGTCGGCCGCGGCCGAGACGGATGGAACTTCGGTCCAACGGGCCAAGGCAGTGTCGTGGCCCTGCGCACCACTCCGTCGGGTACCGGGGCGTTTGCGCCGGCGACCCTTCCCACGGACACGATCGACGGACTGCTCGACGGCACTCGAGTCGACGCGCTCACCGACGGCGTTCGCATCGTGCGCTCGACCAACTCGACCGGCACGGTGGTGCAGGAGGCGAGGTTCAACGAGTCGAACCGTGCCACCTGGAGCTGGGCGGTCTCCGGCGGCATCCTGTTCTCGAATTACATCGTCAACGGCACGACCACCAATCGCAGCGGAAACACGCAGTCCTTCACCATGGACCAGTACAACAACGCATTGGTCTCGGCATCGGCCTCCGGCCACAACTATCGAATGGGGTTCGGGTTCGGATCGAACATCCGCGGCACCAACAGCGCCACTACCTACCTGTGGTCGAACACGACTGAGGGCAACGCATTGCCGTTCACCCAGGTGTGGTTGCGCCCGAAGCTGACCTCAACAGCATTCGCCCCCATCCCGTCGGGCGGTCTCGGCGCGAGCACGGTGCGCGACATGGTGTCCGACCAGACTTCGCTGAACACACCGTGGGGTGTCACCGGAGTGCACGGCTCGGGCGAGTTGCACATGCCGGTAGAGACTTTCGCCCAGATCGGCAATGTGATGTACGTGGGAGGCGACTTCGTCAACGTGCAGAAGGGCGCCAACCCGAGCGTCAATGAGAAGGTGGCCCAGCCCTACCTGGCGGCCTTCAATGCGACCACCGGAGAATGGATCTCGACGTTCCGACCGACGCTGAACGGCATCGTCTGGGACCTGCAGGCTCTTCCCAACGGAGATCTCGCTGTGGGGGGCGAGTTCACGACAGTGAACGGTCAGTCCGCGCCGGCCCTCGCGATCGTGGACGGAACAAGCGGACTGACGGCAACTGACTTCTCGGCGTCGGTCAGTCTGACTGACGCGACCGTCAGTGCGCCGGCGCAAGTCAAGGCCATGGACCTGCAGGGCAACTACCTCTACCTGGGCGGCCGCTTCAATCGGGTTTCGGGTGGAGTCAGCCAACCGCTGAGCAACGTCATCGTGGGGCGGGTGGCCCGAGTCAGCGTCGCGGACGGCCGGCCAGACGGCACCTGGAAGCCAAACTTCGACGGCACTGTCGTGGAACTGGACGCAAGCGATCAAGGCGACCGGGTGTATGCGGTCGGCTACTTCTCACACGTCAACGGCGCGTCTTCAGCGAACGAAGCGACGATCTCTACCGGCGGAAACGGAGACTTGGTTCCGGGCATCGGGCACTGGACGCCGAGCACAGGTTCCGGCACTGCGACCTACCAACAAGCGATCCGTGAGACGAATGACGGCTACGTGTGGCAGGGAGGTTCGGAACACATCCTCGAGCAGTTCGATCGCGCTAGCTACACGATGAAGAGCAGCTTCATCACCAAGTCCGGCGGCGATATCCAGACCATCGGTGCGGTCAACGGCGTCGTGTATGCGTCTTGCCACTGCAACAACGACATCTACTCGGGCACGATCAACTACTCAAACCCCGTTCCGAGCGCCACCGACGTCGACAGCATCAACTACATCGGCGCGTTTGACTCCGTCACCGGGCAGTACATCGCGGACTGGTGGCCTTCGGGTCTGGACACCAGTCAGAACATCGGTGGTTGGGAGCTTTATCCGGACACGCAAGGCTGCCTCTGGTTCGGTGGCGACTTCAGCCGCGGGTCGTACCGTGACGGTGCCTATCAATGGCTCGGCGGATTTGGGAAGTTCTGCGCCAACGACCACACCGCCCCCAGCGTGCCGACCGGTGTCACGACCTCGGCTGCGGCAGGCGGTGTCACCGTGCACTGGGCGGCGTCGGCCGACGACAGCGCCGGCACCGTGACCTACGAGGTCCTCAGCGGTGACCGAGTCATCGGTACCACGACGGCCACGTCGTTTGTGGACCCGAACCCGACTTACCCAGACACATACTGGGTGCGGGCGATGGACGCCAGCGGTAATCGGTCGGCGACCAGCCCTGGCGTCACCGAGCAAGGCCCGGATACCACCCCGCCGACGGCGCCGACCAACTTGACGGCCACCGCAGCGTCGGCGGCCGCCGTTCAGCTCGGTTGGACCGCAGCGACGGACAACGTCGGTGTGACCGGCTATCAGGTCGTTCGGGACGGCACCGCGCTGCCCGGCACAGTCAGCAATACGACGTTCACGGACACCGGCGTCGTCGCAGGTAGGACCTACAGCTACTCCGTCCGCGCGATTGACGCCGCAGGCAACCTCGGCCCAGCCAGTGATCCGGCCTCGGTAACTACGCCGACGGCGAATCCGGTGGTCTTCTCCGACACGTTCGCGGGAGCCGATGGAGCTGCCTGGCAGTCTGACTGGACCTGCCTGTCGACGAACGGGTCGGTCACCACGCAATCCGGTGCCGGTGTGTTGGCGTTTGACGATGTGACCGGTGCCTACTCGAAGGCGCAGCTGTCTGGGGTCGCCGCACAGACCGACGGCACGCTCCTGATGTCCTACCAGTGGAACTCCAGTTCGGCCGCTGCCTTCTTCAGCGTCTATTTGCGCGGGTCGGGCGGCTGGAAGGACAGCTACCGGCCCAAGAACGGGTACGGCCTGCAGTTGACCTCTAACAGCGGGACCGTGCAGGTTCAGAAGGCGGTCAACGGGACGATGACGGCGCTGCATTCGGTGGCCGGAGGCCAGGCGGTCACGACCGCGAAGCAGTGGCTGCGAGTCCAGGTGAACGGCACGACAATTCAGTTCCGCACCTGGCTGAATGGACAGGCCGAACCGTCAACCTGGAAGTCGGTCGACACCGATGGCTCAGTCACTGCGGCGGGTCAGGTATTCCTGTCGATCAACCGCGGTGGCTCGACCAACGTCGGAGCGAAGTCGGTCACGATCGACGACCTGCAACTGTTCGACGCCTGAGCGGGAGCTACTCGGCAGTACTTGCTTGGGAGCTCACTCTTACGGCAATCCTGCCCGGGCCCTTGCCCTCGTGGGGAGTTGCTGCCGGGTTCGTGTTGGTCGTCGACCGGTCGATGCCTGGAACTCATCACCGCTCGCTCGCTGGGCGATAGGACCCAATTAGCCAACTGTGACGTGCTGAGGTACTGATCCTGCCTGTCCCATATGAGCTTCCGACCGACTTGCATAGTGGCAGCGGGAAGCGCTAGACAGGTCTGGGCATACAAGGGTGGGGCCACGAAGCAGTAACGGTTCGGCGGCAGTTTTCACAGCGAAGTGGGCCGCCGAACCGACTCGTGGCCAAGCGTTCCGGGAACCGACGCGTGGCTGGCCTAGCCACCTGACGACCGGGAGCAAGTGCATGTCCCCCCAACCTGGCCGAGGCAAGCCGCGGCATCTGAAAACCCCGACAGCGCTACCGCGCCATGCGCGCGTCGCCACATCGGCCGCCGCCGACGCGCCCCTTCAGTTGATGCCGAGGTCCTCAGGAGGAGGCTCGAGCCGGCGGCGCGTTACCGCTGTTGCCTTGGCGTGCGTGCTGGCGGTGGTGGGCGTTGCCCAGCTTGCCTCGGCGCGTCCATCGACCAAACGGCCAGTTGCTATTGAGTACTACGGACCGATCACTCGGGCGCCAGACCGGGCGAACGCAAGGCGCGCCTCGCCACCGGTCCGTACCAACCCACATGGCCACCCTTCGACCTCCGGCTCATCAACGTCTCCTTCCGCCCCAGGAAGCTCGGGTGGGTCATCGAACGGGGGAACCCCGACCACTGGGGGCACGCCGAGCACACCAGGAAGCATGCCGAGCAACTCGGGTGGCACTTCCACGCCCAGCGGGGGAACGCCGACCTCGGGCGGCACCACCGGTCCCACCACCGACCCGGGTACTGACACCGGCAGCCCTAGTCAGCCGCCGAGCCAGCCCTCCGATTCGGGTTCGCCCACCGGCACGCCGACCACGCAGCCGCCGCCAGTCGGCACGGGGAACTACCAGGAGGTCTGGGGCGATGAATTCAACGGCAGCTCGGTCGACCGGTCGCAATGGAACGTCCGCGATGGGTGGCAGGGCGGCAACGAAGCCTCCATCGCCACGAACCGCAAACAGAACGTGAACGAACACGACGGTGTTCTCGACATCACTGCGCTGCGGGAGAAGGGCTACAAAGGCAGCTCTCGCCAATACACATCGGGTTACCTCGACACCATGGGACTGCACTCGTGGAAGTACGGCCGCTTCGAGATGCGCGCGAAGCTCCCCAACTCCGAGGGCATGTGGCCGGCATTCTGGCTGCGCGACAACAGCAAGGCGGGGGAGATCGACATCATGGAGGCAGTGGGCGGTAAGCCCACATTCACCGCCCAGTCGATCCATCAGTCGACCAACGGAGGACAGGGAAAGAAGGCGCACGACAACTACGGGTCTGCGGTCGCGCAATGGCACACATATACCCTCGACGTGGAGCCAGACAAGGTGACTTGGTATATCGACGGTGCGGTCGTCTTCACGGTTACAGACAAGGACGCGAGCTGGGTCCCGGGGACCTTCGACGACTACATGAACATCAGGCTGAACCTGCAGGTGGATGGGACGATGCCGGCCTACTACGGCCATCCGGTCAACAGCACCACGACGTATCCGGCTGTGTACACCATCGACTACATCCGGGTCTACCAGAAGCAGTTGGGAACGGGTCCCAACCAAGTGGCGCGGACGGGGGCGCCGGTGCCGAGCGCGCTGTAGTCTGAAGTTTCTTCTGGCGTTGGGGGACGCCGGATCGGGGCGATCGGACAACTCGCGTGACAACGCATCCAGAAGCACGTCAATATCCGACGTATTCGGCGCCGCCGTTGCGGCCGGATGCGGCGTGGCCCAGGCCGCGCCGGCGTCGACGCAAGTGGCCGTGGGTCGTCGCATCGCTGACCACGGCGGTGCTGGCTGGCGGCGCCATTACCGGCGTGCTCATTTACAAGGCCAGCTGGCACATGGTGTGGCACGACGAGTTCGGCGGCCGGTCGGTGAACCGGTCGCACTGGAACATCCGCAACAACACCTTCAGTACGAATGAGGACTCCGCTCTCACGTCTCGGCCGCGGAACGTCAGCGTTGGTGACGGCACGCTCCGGCTGACCGCCCTGCGTGAGGAGTACACGGTCCGAAACACGACGCGTCATTACACCTCCGGGTACCTCGACACGATCGGGAAGAAGTCCTGGAAGTACGGAAAGTTCGAAGTGCGCGCCAAACTGCCGGCCTCTCAGGGCCTGTGGCCGGCGTTCTGGCTTCGTGCCGACAACGGACTCGGAGAAATCGACATCATGGAGTCGGTCGGTGGCATCCGCGGTTTCACCGCCCAATCGGTGCACCAGTCCACTCAAGGTGGGCAGGGGAAGTCCGCCCACGACGACACACTGCCCGGTGGCGCCAGTACCAGTACCTGGCATGTTTACGCAGTGCTTTTGCAGCCGGACGCGGTGACCTGGACCATCGACGGTCAACAGGTGTACCGCGTGACGACGTCCCAGCAGCCGTGGCTGCGGTCGGTCTTCGACCGGCCGCTCAACATCCGGCTCAATTTGCAGGTCAACGGGACGATGCCGGACTACTACCACCATCCCGTGACGTCCGCTTCGACGTTCCCGGCCACGTACACGATCGATTGGGTGCGGGTGTACCAGCACGGCTGAGTGGACCTTCCGCCGGTTCGTGCAGTTGTCCCGGCGTCCATGCCGATAGCATTTGCCCGCCGTGTTCGCGGGGGGACGACGCCGGGCTGGCATGTCTCTCGAGACCGGTCGACCCATCCTGGTTGAAAGGGAAAGAGAGTGGCCGACAGTGACTGTGCCGAGCACCGGAGATAACGACAGACCCGGCTCCTGGCCATCTGTCAGCGCCGTCATCCCCACCAAGGATCGGCCAGAGTTGCTGAAACGCGCAGTCAGCGCGGTGTTGGAACAGGACTATCCGGGTGATATCGAAGTTCTTGTGGTGTTCGACGGCACCGAGCCGACGTTGCCGGAGGTGGCGTTGCGCCCGCGGCGTTCGCTACGAGCGTTGTCGAACAATCGCACGCCCGGGCTGGCCGGCAACCGGAACACCGGGTACCTCGCGGCCGAGGGTGAGTACGTGGCGGGTTGTGATGATGACGACGAGTGGTTCCCGGACAAGCTCCGGCTACAGATCGCGTTGCTCCAACAGCGGCCCGACGCGTGTGGCGCGGGTTCCGGAAGCACCTTTCATTTCGAAGGAAACGACCGGGAACGTCCGGCCGAGCTGCCGGAGCTGACCTTGCCCGAGCTCCTGGCGCAGCGGCACCCTGAAGTCCATGCGTCCAGCTACGTGTTCCGGCGAGATGTACTGCTCAATGACATCGGATTGGTGAACGAGGACCTTCCGGCCAGCTATGGCGAGGATTTCGAGCTACTGATTCGGGCCACTCGGCTCGGGCCGTTTGTGTGTGTACGGCGTCCGCTGTTACGCGCCTACATGCACCGTTCATCGTTCTTCGCGGACAAGTGGCGCACGATCGACGATGCGCTGGCCTACCTCATCGACTTGGTGCCAGAGTTTGCGCAAGCACCGACGGGCCTGGCGCGGATGGAGGGACAGCGGGCCTTCGCCAAGGCCGCCTCCGGCGAGCGCTGGGCGGCGGTGAAGCTAGCAGTGCGATCGCTGCGGCGCTCACCGAAGGTGAAGCAGAGTTGGTTCGCGATTTTGGTCGCCGGGCATCTCGTCAGCGCGAACCGTGTATTGGCTGTGGCGCGAAGATTCGGCCGTGGTATCTGAGCGGTGTGCAGCGCCCGACCGCGAGGTCGAGGCCGATGGGTGACAATCAGCGCATGACCACCGTGCGTGTGCGTTCAAGCCGGGACGGATCCGGTGAACTTCCCGCATGGCCGGTCGCTCTGCTGTTCGCCGGATTTCCGGTGTTGTGGGTCCTGGGATTTGGTGCGTTCGCGGTAGCGCTGTGCGCGGTTCCGATGCTCGTCCTGCTGTTCCAGCGCGGCAAGGTGGTGATACCGCCCGCCTTCAGTCTGTGGTTGGTCTTCCTGCTGTGGACACTCGGCTCGGCGATGCAACTCAGCTCTCATGGGCTCATCGGGTTCGGCGTCCGCTTCGGAAACTTCGCCGGCTCCGGTGTCCTGTTCGTTTACATTTTCAACGCCCGGCGCCGCCTCGGCACCACCGTGGTTCTGACTGCGTTGGCTTACTTCTTTGCCTTCGTCGTGTTCGGTGGGTACCTGGGGGTGTTGGTGCCACACGGCTCCATCACGACGATCGCGGAGAAGTTACTGCCCGGTTCGATTACATCGAACGAGTACGTCACAGCGCTGGTGCACCCATCGTTCGCGGAGGTTCAGCAGCCTTACGGCTCGCCAACTGCGTTCTACCGCCCGAGCGCGCCGTTCCCGTACACGAACAGCTGGGGTTGCAATATGGCCTTGCTCGTTCCCCTGGCGATCGGCGCGCTTACACGTTTGCGCGGCAGGGCCCGCATCTGCCTTGCTGCGGTACTCCTGCTAGCGGTCGTACCTGCATTCAGCTCATTGAACCGGGGCATGTTCATCGGACTTGGAATAGGCGTCGGCTACGTGGCCCTTCGATTGGCGTTACGCGGGCGGTTCGTTCCGTTGTTGAGCCTTTTGTCGGTGGTGGCAGCGGCGCTCGCGGTCGCCATCGCATCGGGCTTCTTGGCGAGGTTGAATGAGCGGCTGCACTACAGCCAAACGAACACCGGCCGCGCCACGATTTACCAGGAGTCGTTCGACGGGGCGGTGAAAGCACCGATCTTCGGCAATGGCGCGCCGCGCGCCTCGGAAACCGTCGATGTCGCGGTCGGAACGCAAGGCCAGATCTGGAATCTCATGTTCAGCTACGGCTTCATCGCTTTGACGTGCTTCGTCCTATGGTTCTTGGTCGCCGCTTGGCAGAGTCGACGAGCCGAAGGGCCGGAGGGGTTATGGGTGAGCGCGGTACTCGTAGTCGCGCTCGTCACCTTCACCTACTACGGCTACGACGGGCCGCAGTTGGCCGTCGTCATGGCCGCTGCTGCGTTGGCCATGCGAGGGGCAGACCCGGTGGCAGGATTTCCAGACGGTCAAGCAGAGGGTGAAGTCCGCGAGCGGGGCAGCCCGCCAGCACGGGTGTTCCGCTGATTCAGCTGTCCGGATGCCGTCGGCGGTATCGCGCAGGCCGGCGCTCGACGAGGTCGGTGATGAGTTCGCCCACCCTGGCGATCGTCGCGTCGACCTTTGCGCTCTCGACGCCGATGCGCATCCGGGACGGGTCAGCAAGCGCGTCCTCGAGGCGATCTCGCATGGCCTGCTCCGTGGTCGCTGCCACCACCAACCCAGCATCGGCCATGTGCCGGACGAAGGAGACCTGGTGGTCGTCGACGGCCTCGTTCAATGACGCCACGCGCGGCACGACGATCGGCAGGATGCCACAGTCCCGACTGTCCATGATGCCGCCGGGTCCGCCCTGGGTCAGGACGATATCGCTGCTCGCGGTGAGCTCGAGCAGCTCGTCGCGGGGACAGAGCTGGAACCCTTCGGCGCCTTCGGGCAAGCGCGAGAAGCCATGCTGGACGATCATGCGAACCCGGCCCGGATTGTCGCGGAGCCAGCGTTCCACCCAATCCATCAGGCGCTCGAAGCGGTGGTGGTCCGTACCTAACGTGACGAGGATGGTCGGTGCGACCGGGTCGCTCGCGATTGATTCCGCCGTTGTCACAGCAGTTGCCCGACGACTGTCGACCCGCTGTAGAGCTTGACCTGCTCGTCCCACTGAACGAGGAACAGGTCGGTCATCGGCTTACACAACTTGGCGCTCAGGGTGGCGTTGTCGATCCTGTCGAACACTTCGATGTACACGGTGCGGATACCAAGGATCCGGGACAGCACGAACAGCGGTACGGCGATGGCAGACCCCGTGGTGACGATCACGTCTGGGTGGAACTGCCGTAGCACCCGCCACGTCACGCGGAAGTTCCGCAACAGGTTCGGGATATTGCGCGCGGTGGGGTGACGTGCCCAGGTAACCCTTTCGCCGGCGAGGACGGACAGCGCGTCCGGCTTATCGAACGTGATCCAGTGGCGCTGGTGCTGAGACCACCAGGGCTTCAGGACGTCCAGCTGACGCAGGTGGCCGCCCGCCGAACAAGCCAGCACGATGCGCATGGATCAACCGGTCTTGCGCTTCCGGCGCAGCCTGCCCAGCAACGGGAGCCGGCCACGGCGCACGAACAGGATCCCGCCGAGCGGGCTGGTGCCTACCTGCGCGAGTTCTCGGACGGAGCGGGCCAGTTCGGCGTGAGTGGTCTTGCCGTCGATTCCGACTACCACTGCGGCATGGGTGAGCCGGCCAAGGGTCAGCGAGCTGCTGGACAGATCGAGGTTTACGCCGTCCAGCAGGACGATGTCCACATCGTCGAGGATCCCGTCGATCAGCTCCCCGCCGTGGCGCAGGGTCGCGTCGAGTCGAACCTCGTCGCCCAGCGAGAACAACCGCAGGCCAGCAACGCCCGGTACGTCCGCCAACCCGCTCGGAAGTGGAGCAGCGTCCGGTTCTGGTCCGAGTAGCTGCCGAATGTGCCGCAGTGCCGACTCGGTGCCCACCAAGGCCGTGGTCAGACCCTGCCGGGCGAAGGTCGCTGCGAGATTGACCGGCGCGAGCTCCTCTTTCACCGACCCGCCCCGAAGGACCAAGAAACTGCGTGCGCCCTTTCCCGTGACGGGTGTGCCGAGCTTCGTGGCGATCGTTCGATACGCGTCGGCTTCCGCCGGATTCACCGCCGACATCGGAAGGGAAGCGAGGGGCTGTTGCTGCGTCCCGCCGGTCACGGCACTGGACGGCACGGTCGCCAGTACCGGGGCGCCTATCGAGTGCTCCAGATCGCTGGGGCCATGGATCTTGTCATCCCGCCGGTCTCTGATGATCGCGACGGTGATCCCGATGACCAAGCCGAACAGCAACCCACCGGCGACGTAAAGCAATGCCTTGGGAGAGCTGGGTGACGAAGGGGCGTGCGCGACGCCGACTACCTGCCCGGGGTCGACCACGGTGGTCTGGTAGCCGTTTACCTGGTTGTTGAGGCTGTCGATCTGTGATTGCAATGCGGTCCGCGATGCCGAAGAGCCTGAGGTACCCAGTGCCTTGAGCTGCTTCGTCAATGCCGCGATCTGTGAGTTGAGGACGGTCAGCCGGGCTTTGAGCAGATCGTCGCCCACCGACTTGCGGTAGGTGAGGTACGCGTTGGCGAATGCGTTCGCACCGTCGGCCGCCTTGGCTGCGTTCTCCGAGGTGAACGTGATGATGAGGATCTGGCTGTCCAGCGGGGAGTTCACCGCGACGTGCCCTAGGAGGGCCGATACCGATCCGGTGTAGTTGAGCGACTTGGCGGCGAGGTCGGCGACCGACGTGGACGTCACCACGCGGGACTCCGTGATCGTGCTGATGTCCTTCGCTGCGCCGGTGTCACCCGAGGAGACCACCGGGGCCACCTTGACGTAGGCCTTCGCCTGGAACGTCTTGGTAGCGGTGGACAACAGCCCGAACGCGGCCAGCAGGGTCACCGCCAGCACAAGGAGGAGTGACCCGAGCCGGCGACGGAGCAGATCGAAGAACTCGCCTATGGTGACGGTGGCGCCGGCCGATCGGGGCACCACGTCCGGGACCCGGAACGTCGGGTCGGGTTGCTGATTCGGGTTGTTCCGGATCGCCACAGCTGCCCGCGGCTCGCCTGATGATGCGCCGTCTGGCACCGCACGGCCGGAGACCCGGGCCGCCCGGCGCGCCTGAGAACGCCCCGGCAGCGATCGGGACGCTGGGCCCGGGATGCGGCGCGGCTGATCATCGCCTCCCGCCATGCCCACCCCATTTCGCACCCAAGTCTGGCTGATTACCGCGCGGTGCTGGAGTCTATGCGACGCAGGCCGGTCAAACTCCGGTGCCGAGCCGATCGGACGCGCAGGACGCTGGCCGTACCGGCGCTCGTTGCTCAGCG
Source organism: uncultured Actinomycetota bacterium (assembly GCA_963703085.1). GTDB lineage: Bacteria > Actinomycetota > Actinomycetes > Mycobacteriales > Jatrophihabitantaceae > DATAEG01. The sequence goes on from OY969789.1 coordinate 2,563,524, forward strand.
GGCCGATCCTGGCCTGAGTGCCCCGGCAAACAGGCCTAATCCGAGTTCGTCCCGCCGCCGCCACACCGGGACGGCGAAAATGGCGGCTGCGACCAGCACGCTGACGACAATTGTCACTACCGACCTCCCGAACACCAGACGTGCCAGCAAAGGCATTACCCCGAAGCACGCGACCGCTAGTCCCGCGGCTATGCCGATGCTCCTGAGTGACCCCGCGACGCCCATCCCCCACCGCACCTGGCTGAAGGCTAGTGCGCTGTCGAGCACGATGGTTGCTGCCCAGGCGATGGCCGCGCCGGTGATCCCCAGATGTGGGATCAGGAGCAGATTCATCGCCACGTTCACCGCCAGGCAAGCGGACTTGTCCGCCAGCACCCAGGTGCTCTTCCCGCCCATCAGTAGCACTGTTCCGACGTTGCCCGCAGCGAGATTCACCATCATCGCCAGGCACAGGATGGTCATCGCCGTTCCGCCGTGTGCGTAGGAACGGCCGAAGATCGTGAGCACGGTCGGCGCGAACACGGCCATGACGAGATACAGCGGCCAGGACGACAACACCACCCACTGCGTAGCGACGCGGTACATGTCGCTGACCCGGGTCAGGTCGCGACGGGCGAGCGCGGCGCTGATGTCGGTTGCCAGAGTCAGCCGAAGTGCCTGCAGTACCAGCGTGCCGGAGGTGATGAACCGGCTCGCCGCCGCATAGATCGCCGCCTGCGAGGCCGAGACGATGCTTGCCACCAGGATGACATCCAGCCAGGTCAGCAAGATCTCCATCACTGACGCTGTGCCCCGGGCACCGGTGAATGTCCAGTACTCGCGGCCGATCGCTCTGACTGAGGTCTGCCGGGCGGGCCACACCAGAGCCCTGCCGAACAGCACCCGCAGGGCCGCACCGACGACCAGCCCGGAAAGCGCCAGCGCCACGACCAGCGGAATGAGCCACATCAGGACGACGCCCCACAGCGGGAAGTTCAGCGTCGTGGCGACCAACACCAGAATCGGCCGCATCAGCGGCACGCCAATTTGTTGGATGAGTACATATTTGCGGATGCCACCGAAGCCACGGGTGGCTTCGACGGCCGCGACCTCGAGGGTGCCCGGCAGGAACAGGGCTGCGATCACGTGGAAGGAGGAGACCATCGCGGTCGGGTCATCGTGGCCCACCCGTGCGGCCAGCGGACCGGCGAGCAGCCAGAGTGCCGCCGATCCGATTGTTGCCAGGGCTGCGACCGGAACGAAGGCAACCACGAGTAGCGCGGGGATGTCGGACGTGCGACCGAGCGCCTTGAAGCGCGGAATGAAGCGCACCACCCCGGCGCCGACGCCGAAGGACAGAAAGGTCTGCAGCACCAGGAAGACGGCCGTCGAGCTGAAGAATCGACCTGCCGAGGTTGGCGTCAGTCCATGAGTGACGACCAGTGTCAGTCCGAAGCCGAGTGCCGCGCCGAGCGCCGAGCCGCCGGCAGCAAAGGTGCCCCCGCGGGCCACCCCGGCCAGGGCGGAGGCGCTGCCTGGGTGATGGGTTGATCTGGTGCCGCCGGGGTGAGCATCCGGGGTGACCACGTTCGCGACGCCTGCTGTCGGGTCTGGGCCAGACATCAGTTGGCAGCAACGTCGAGCGCGTACAGGTTCTGGTAGCAGCGCCACAACGTCCGCATGGCGAATGCGGCGCTCAGCACGAAGAGCACGGTGTACACACCGAGGAACGCGGCGTGCCATCCGAGGACGACGAACATCCAGCAGGCCGTGCCGTGATCGAACGGGAGCAGAACCAGCGACGACAGCAAAGAGCCCCGAGTCGAAGGCGGCTGCCGGGAGACGCCGGCCTTGCCGCGCAACTGGTCGCGCAGCATGTTGCCGAAGAACCCGGTCACCTGTGCCATCAGGAAGCCCAGCGGAACAAGCAGAAAGGCGGGGTGATCGAGCCCGAAGTTGCGGTAGAGAGCGATCAGCACACAGCTGTGCAGCAGGGTGAGCTTGCCGATGTCCAGAGCATGATCCAGCCATTCGCCGGCCAGAGTGCCCCCACCTCGGATTCGGGCGAGCTGACCGTCCGCGGAGTCGAGGGCGTAGCCAATGGCCATTGCGACGGCCACCGCGATGCCCACTGGAAGGGTCGAATGCGCCCATGCCAGGGCCACCAGGGCCACGGTCGAGAACGCCGCGCTGAACAGACTCACCTGAACGGGCGTCAGGCGGACGGCATATGCCAGGCACGCTAGTTCGCCGCCCGCTCGGCGATTCACATAGCGGAGATAAGCCGGCACCGCGACGCTGCTCTTCTGTGCTGAGGCGACTCGCTCCCGGGCGAGCGCATAACGAGTTCCGGCCGACCCGGACACGGATGTGTCGATGCTCTCGGTCACCATGACTGCCGTCCCGGACTGCTCGATGACGCCCTGCAGCGTCGAAAACCCGCGCTCACCTGCTGCCCCTTCATTCGGCGTGCCGCCCTGCGCGGCAACGCGAGTGGGGGGTCGGTCGACGGGTCCGATCACATGATGGTGACTCGCCCGACAAGTCAGGATAGCTTGCGTCGCGCCTCCCAGGCACTACGCACCATGTCCTCGAGTTCGAAGCGATTCCGCCAACCGGTCTGTTCGCGAATCCGCGCGGCACTGGCCACCACGCTGGCGGGATCCCCTGCGCGGCGCTCTTTCACCACGGGGGCCAGTCGCTGGCCGACCACGTCGCCGACCACGTCGATCACTTCGCGCACGGAGAATCCCTTGCCGCATCCGACATTGAGAACCTGGTTCGCGCCAGGTTCATCAAGTAGTGCGATCGTCGCGACATGCGCGTCGGCGAGGTCCGCCACGTGTATGAAATCGCGAACACACGTACCGTCCGGCGTCGGATAGTCGTCGCCGAAGATCAGTGGAGGCAGTCCTGCGTCCACTGCTCGGAACACCAGCGGTATCAGGTTCGTCTCACCGTGATCGCCGAGCTCTGGTGAACCGGCACCGGCGACGTTGAAATAGCGAAGCGCAGCGTAACGAAGACCGCAGGCTTGAGCTTGCGCCTTGATCAACCACTCGCCGATGAGTTTGGTTTCCCCGTAGGGATTGATCGGCACGGTGGCCGCGTCCTCGCTCACCAGCCCGTCGGCGGTCATTCCGTAGACCGCCGCGCTCGAGGAGAAGACGAGGCGCTCGACGCCGGACGCCTCCATGGCGCTCAGCAAACTCATCACCGTCTGCACGTTGCGCTGGTAGTACCGGACCGGCAGTCGGGTCGACTCCTCGACGTCCTTGTCGGCGGCAAGGTGCATCACACCGCTCACCTCGAAGTCCGCCAGTGCGTCGGTCAATCGATCGGTGTCCGAGACATCGATTTCGATCAAGGGGCAGTCGACCCGGGCCGGGTCGCCTCGGCTGAGGTCGTCGACCACGACGACGGTCGCGCCGGCGGCCTGCAAGCTGCGCACCACGTGTGCGCCGATGTATCCGGCGCCGCCGGTGACCAGCCACACTTGGTCTGTGAGCCTCACAAGCCTCGCTCCTCGCCGGTCACGGTGCCGCCCGGGAAACCGTATCTCGTGCCGCCGGACCCGACGCTCAGGAGTGCCGAACGCCGTTCCCGGACGGCGCACGGTGATACGTCGGACAGCGCGGCACCGGATGGCAGACGAAACGGTACGGATGCGCTATTCTGTGTTGGTCTTGCCAGAGGCATACGGGGGGTAGGCCCGGGCAAGATGTACGGGGGATTCGGGGGAATCGTGAAACGACCTGTGGTCGGCTATGCGCCGGGCGTGTACGACATGTTCCACGTCGGGCATCTGAACATTCTGAAGAACGCTCACACCCAATGCGATTACTTGATCGCTGGAGTGGTGTCCGACGAGATGACCGAGCTCGCCAAGGGTAAGACCCCGGTCATCCCGCTGATGGAGCGGTTGGAGATCGTCCGCAGCATCAAATGGGTGGACGAGGCTGTCGCCGAGGACGTGCCGAGCAAGATCGACATGTGGGAGCGGCTGCACTTCGACGTCATCATCAAAGGTGACGATTGGCGGGGTACCGAAAAGGGCGCCGCGCTGGAAGCGAAGTTCGCCCCGCTCGGCGTGACCGTCGCCTACTTGCCGTACACCGTGCACACCTCGAGCACCTTGCTCCGCGCCGCGCTGAGCTATCAGGTCGACTCGATGGCTGCGCTGCAGTCGGCTCGCTAAACCTATATCCACGCGCACCGGGGCGCGCAGAGCAGAGGGTTTTACCTATGCCTGACGTCGACCTGGCACTCGCGCTAGTCGTGCTTGTCGTTCTCGGCGCACTGCTCGCCTCGACCGTGCTGACGTCCACCCCCAGTGCGGCATGGGCACTCGCCGTGGTGAGCGCGTGCTGGCTGCCTGCCGACAGCTCCGTCGAAGGCCCCTCGATCGTCGTCATCTCACCCGGGCACGGCGTGACCGTGGCTGACACCGTCGCGTTGGTCGGCTTCGCCGCGGCGACGTGCCGCCTGGTGTTCAACCGGCCGCGGACCAGTCGTCGGCTCTCGTCGGTGGGCGCCCACGCCGGGTCGCTCGGCGTCGCCGCGGCGCTGCCCGTGGTGATGGTGCTGTGGATCATCGGCCTCGTGGGCGCCCTGGCCGCATACACCCAGCGGTCCTGACCAGGATCGCTCGATCCTCGGCACGCGCCCGTCGGGGCCGAGCCGTAGGCTGGGTGACGCACCCCTCCCCGCTGGCCGGGCAGGGGCTTTCGTGCTGTTCCCGTGTGATCGAAAGGTTCCCCCGTGTCCCTCGCAGGTCTCCTCGACGTCGCCCGCGCCGACCCGGCGCTGCGCGACCTTCTGGATGGAGTCGGCGCCCCTGACCTGACCCTTACCGCGCCCGGCGCGCTGCGGCCGCTGGCCCTGGCCGCGCTGGCCGGCCGGGTGGAGGGCCCGGTGCTGGCAGTGGTCAGCACCGAGAACGAGGCAAGTGAGCTTGCCGACGAGCTGCGCTGCCTGCTGCCCGCCGACTCGGTCGCGGTGTACCCGGCCTGGGAGACGCTGCCGCACGAGCGGCTCTCGCCCCGGCCGGACACCGTCGGCCGAAGACTCGCCGTGCTGCGTCGGCTGGCCCACCCGGATCCGTCCGACCCGGCTACCGGCCCGCTGTCGGTGGTGGTCGCTCCGGTGCGGTCGGTGTTGCAACCGCAGGTGGCCGGGCTCGGCGATCTCGAGCCGGTCAAGCTGCAGGTCGGCGACGACAGTCGTGAGCTCGGTGAGATTGTGGCGGCGCTGGTGGCCGCCGGTTATGCGCGCACCGAGCTGGTCGAGCGACGCGGTGACATCGCGGTGCGCGGTGGCATCTTGGACGTCTTCCCACCGACCGAGGAGCACCCGCTGCGGGTGGAGTTCTGGGGCGACGAGGTCGAAGAGGTGCGTTACTTCGCCGTCGCCGACCAGCGCTCGTTGGGCGTAGCCGAGCACGGGCTGTGGGCGCCGCCCTGCCGCGAGCTGCTGCTCACCGACGAGGTACGGGCCCGCGCGATGGAGCTGAGCCTGCAGCACCCCGAGCTGGCCGAACTGCTCGACCCGATCAGCGAGGGCACCGCGGTCGAGGGCATGGAGTCGCTGTCGCCGGTGCTCGTCGACTCGCTGGACGTGCTGACGTCGGAACTTCCGTCGGGAACGCATGTCGTCGTCTGCGACCCGGACAAAGTGCGGCGCCGAGCCGCCGATCTGGTGCGCACCTCGGAGGAGTTCCTTGCCGCGTCGTGGGCCGCCGCCGCCGGCGGGGGGCAGGCTCCGGTCGACCTGGGAGCGGCGTCGCTGCGCGAGCTGGCCACGGTCGCCACCGAGGCGCGCGGCAGCGGCGTTCCGTGGTGGTCGATCACCCCGTTCGAGATGGACGAAGAGACGACGTCCACGGCGACGCTGGTCAGCTCCTTCACCCAGGCTCCCGACCATCGCGGCGATGTGCCGGCGTTGCTCGACGAGATGCGCGGTTGGCTGAAGCAGGACTGGCAGGTCGTTGCCGTGTTCGACGGACACGGCACCGCCGATCGCGCGGTCGAGCGGTTGCGCGAGGCGGAACTGCCGGTGGTGCGCGTCGAGTCGCTCACCGAGAGGCCGCAGCCCGGCACCGTCACTGTGACGACCGGCCAACTGGCCGGCGGGTTGCTGTCCGATCGGCTCGGTGTCGTGCTGCTCACCGAGGCAGACATCACCGGCCAGCACGGCGTCGCGTCCCGGGAGGGCCCGCGGCTGCCGTCCCGGCGGCGCAAGACGCTCGACCCGCTGCAGCTGCAGTCCGGTGATCTGGTCGTGCACGAGCAGCATGGCGTGGGGCGCTACATCGAGATGGTCCGGCGCACCACCAATGGGGGCGAGCGCGAGTACCTCATCATCGAGTACGCGGCGGCCAAGCGCGGCCAGCCACCGGACCGGCTGTTCGTGCCGACGGATGCGCTGGATCAGATCACCCGCTACGTCGGCGGCGAGGCGCCGACGCTCAACCGGCTGGGCGGCTCGGACTGGGCGAAAACCAAAGGCCGGGCACGCAAGGCGGTCAAGGAGATCGCCGCCGCACTCATCCGGCTGTACTCCGCGCGGATGGCCACCCAGGGATACGCATTCAGCCCGGACACCCCGTGGCAACGCGAGCTGGAGGACGCCTTTCCCTACGTCGAGACCCCCGATCAGCTCGCGGCGATCGACGAGGTGAAGGCCGACATGGAGAAGCCGCTACCGATGGACCGCGTGATCTGCGGCGACGTCGGCTACGGCAAGACGGAGGTCGCCGTCCGAGCAGCATTCAAGGCGGTCCAGGACGGCAAGCAGGTCGCCGTGCTGGTCCCGACGACCCTCCTCGCGCAGCAGCACATGGCGACGTTCAGCGAACGGATGAGCCAGTTCCCGGTCACCATCCGCGAGCTGTCGCGGTTCAGCAGCGAGCCGGACGCGAATGCCACGCTGTCGGGCATCGTCGACGGCAGCGTCGACATCGTGATCGGCACTCATCGCCTGCTGCAGCAGACCGTCCGTTTCAAGGACCTCGGACTGGTCGTCATCGACGAGGAGCAGCGCTTCGGGGTGGAGCACAAGGAGTACCTCAAGGGCCTGCGCACAGCGGTCGATGTGCTGACCATGTCGGCCACCCCGATCCCGCGCACCCTGGAGATGTCCCTGACCGGCATCCGGGAAATGACCACCATCCTCACCCCGCCGGAGGAGCGGCACCCGGTGCTGACCTTCGTCGGCGCCTACGACGAGCGGCAGATCGCCGCGGCGATCCGCCGGGAGCTGCTCCGCGACGGGCAGGTCTTCTACATCCACAACCGGGTGCGTTCGATCAACCGGGTCGCCGCGCACCTCGCCGAACTCGTCCCCGAGGCGCGCATCGCGGTGGGCCACGGGCAGATGGCCGAGCACGAGCTGGAGAAGGTGATGGTCGGCTTCTGGGACAAGGAGTTCGACGTGCTGGTGTCGACCACCATCGTCGAGTCCGGCCTGGATATCCCCAACTCGAACACGCTGATCGTCGAGCGGGCCGACATGTTCGGGCTGTCCCAGCTGCATCAGTTGCGCGGGCGGGTGGGCCGGGCCCGGGAACGCGGGTACGCCTACTTCCTCTACCCGCCCGAGGCGCCGCTGACCGAGACCGCCTACGACCGGCTGGCCACGGTGGCGCAGCACACCGAGATCGGTGCCGGGATGGCGGTGGCGATGAAGGACCTGGAGATCCGCGGTGCCGGCAACCTGCTCGGCGGTGAGCAGTCCGGGCACATCGCCGGGGTGGGGTTCGACCTCTATGTGCGGCTGGTCGGCGAGGCGGTCGCCGAGTTCCGCGACCCGGGGAACAAGGCCGCCGCCGAGCTGTTGGACGTCAAGATCGACCTGCCGGTCGACGCGAACCTGCCTGCCGACTATGTCCCGGGCGAGCGACTGCGGCTCTCGGCGTATCGCTCGTTGGCCGAGGCGGCCTCCGACGAGGCAGTCGAGGCGGTGCGCAGCGAGCTGATCGACCGGTACGGCCCGATCCCGCCGGAAGTGGAGAACCTGCTGGCGGTGGCCCGCTTCCGGGTACGCGCCCGGGCGCACGGCGTCACCGAGGTGTCGCTGCAGGGCAACTCGGTGCGCTTCTCACCGGTGGATCTCACCGATTCGGCGCAGCTCCGGGTGGCGCGCACCTACCCGAAGACGCTGTACAAGCACACCGTCTCGACCCTGGGCGTGCCGCGTCCGACGTCCAACTCGAGCGGTTCGGGGATTTCTTTCGGAGGCACACCGTTGCGCGACATCGCCTTGCTGGAATGGTGCGCCGAGGTGCTCGACGTCGCGCTGCCGCCCGTCCCCGCCTGAGCTCCCCGCACCCCAGAACCCGCGATGATCACGCACTTTAGGCTGTCATAGCCACGAAAAGTGCGTGATCATCGCGGGGTGGGCGAGGTAGCGGGCGACCCCGGCATGGTCGGGAAACCGCGAGCGCCACTCGTCGATGACGTCCGCAGAATTCTTCACGGACGCGAGCTTAGAGAGCCGTCTGCGCGAGTCGCCGGGTCGGCATGAGACTCTTGCTGCAGTCAAGCTCGCGTCAGGTGGTGCGATCGGTTCGCCGGGAGAATGTCATCGTGAGAATGTCATCGTGAGAATGTCATTGTGAGAATGTCATCGTGAGAATGCCGAAGTGCGCGACAGCCATGCTCGCTGTGCTGGCCTTCGTCGGCGTTGCCGGATGCCAGCCGAAGCCAGGCGCGGCGGCGATCGTCTCTGGTGAGCGCATCACCGAGAAGACCGTCAACTCCTACGTGGCGACCACCTCCCCGGACGGGATCGCCGGCGCCCGGGCGCTGGTGCTGACCCTGCTGGTGCAGGAGCGCCTGCTGGAGGCGCAGCTGCGCCAGCACGGCGGCCTGCCTTCGGCGGGGGATCTCGCTGCGCTGCACGACGTCTCGCTGCCGACGTCCGAGCAGTCCCAAGGATTGACCGGTACCGCGGCGGATGCCGATCTCCGTGATCAGATCGAGAGCAGCAAGGTTCACGCCGATTTTCTGCCGCACTACCTGCGGGTCATCGAGATGAACCACATCTTCAGCAATCGGCAGATCTCCGTCGATGCCCTGGTCAAGTCGAAGGTGAGCGTCAGCCCGCGTTACGGCAAGTGGGACGCCGCCAACCTGGTGGTCCGCGCATTCGGCAGCCAGCCCGACTTCCTGCTGCCCTCCCCGTCGCCCAGCGCGAGCTCCGGCTGAGCCCAGCCGTGCAGGCCGACGTTTCCGCCTTGCTCGCGGCGGTCGAGGTGATGGACCGGCTGCGCTCGCCGGGTGGCTGCCCGTGGGACGCGGCTCAGACCCACCGCAGCCTGGCGCCGTACCTGCTCGAGGAAACCTACGAGGTGCTCGAGGCGATCGACGCCGAGGACGACGACGCGCTGCGCGAGGAGCTCGGCGACCTGCTACTGCAGATCCTGTTCCATGCCCGGCTCGCGCAGGAGAACGAGCCGGCGCAGCGCTGGTCCGTCAACGACGTCGCCGCTGGGCTGGTCGAGAAGCTGCGCCGTCGCCATCCGCACGTCTTTGCCGGCGTCGAGGTGTCCGGCGCTGACGAGGTGAACGTCAACTGGGAACGGATCAAGGCCGAGGAGCGCCGCGCACGACGTGAGCAGGGCCCGGACCGCCGCGTCGACTCTGTGACCGACGGCGTGCCGACTGCCCTCCCGGCCCTGGCCCTGGCGGCGAAGCTGCACGGTCGGGCATCGCGAGCGGGCCTCGACGTTCCGGTGCCACCGCCGAGCGATGCAACGGCACAAGTCGGTGCCGAGCTGTTCGACGCGGCAATCCGCGCTGCGGACGCGGGCATCGATCCGGAGCAGGCCCTGCGGGAAACCATGCTGCGCTATCGAGCCGCCGTCCGGGCTGCTGAGCAGCGGAAGGATGCAGCCGATGACGGGCCCGATCACACGTAGCGAGGACCGCATCGAGCCACCGGAGTCCGGTGACGAGCGCACACTGCTCACCTCGTTCCTCGACTGGCAGCGGCAGACCCTGCAGTGGAAATGCAGCGGGTTGACGCCCGATCTGCTGGCTACTGTGGCGCCGCCACCGTCGGCCATGTCGTTGCTCGGCATGGTGCGGCACATGACTGAGGTGGAGATGTCGTGGTTCCAGCGCTTCGACGGCACGTCCGTGGTGTATCCGTACTCCTCGGAGACCGACCGCGACGGTGAGTGGGACCTCGGAGATCCAGCGGCGATCACGCAGCAAGAGGTCGACGCGGCCTGGGCACGGTGGCACGCTGTCGTCGACCGGGCCCGGGAAGTCGTTGCAAGGACCGACCTCGACGCGATGAGCCGGCGCCCCGGTCGTCGCCCACAGGTCTCGATGCGCTGGATCCTCATCCACATGATCGAGGAGTACGCCCGCCACAACGGCCATGCCGACCTGATCCGTGACCGTTTGGACGGCGGCGCGCAAGGTGAGTAGAGCGAACGGAACGCGTTGCTCGACTGCCTTGATCGATCATCCGAAGGCCTTCAGCTGAGCTGTTACTGATGTGACGGGTGGTTCGTGGGAGTGTCCTGCCGGAGTGCGGCGGGGGCGCGCCGATAGGCTGCCTCGGTACGTGCTGTCATCGACGAGAGGACCTGCCGTGGCGACCATCGAGGCCGTCGGAGCCCGCGAGATCCTGGATTCTCGCGGCAACCCCACCGTGGAGGTGGAGGTCGCTCTCGACGACGGGACGCTGGCCCGTGCTGCGGTCCCCAGCGGAGCCTCGACCGGTGCATACGAAGCGGTCGAGCTGCGCGACGGCGATGACCGCTACGGCGGCAAGGGCGTGCAGCGCGCCGTCATCGCGGTGCTCGACGACATCGGCCCGGAGCTGGTCGGCTTCGAGGCGAGCGAGCAGCGACTGGTCGACCGCGCCCTGATCGAGTTGGACGGCACCCCGGACAAGAGCCGGTTCGGCGCGAACGCGGTGCTCGGCGTGTCCCTCGCTGTGGCGAAGGCGGCTGCCGCCTCGGCCGACCTTCCGCTGTTTCGCTATCTCGGCGGCCCGAATGCGCATCTGCTCCCGGTGCCCATGCTGAACATCCTCAACGGCGGCGCGCACGCAGACAGCAATGTCGACGTGCAGGAATTCATGATTGCTCCCATCGGCGCGCCCACTTTTGCCGAGGCACTGCAGCGCGGCGCAGAGGTGTACCACTCGCTCAAATCGGTGCTGAAGCGGCGCGGCCTGTCGACCGGCCTGGGCGACGAGGGTGGTTTCGCGCCCAGTTTGGACAGCAACGCCGAGGCCCTCGACCTCATCGCCGAAGCGGTCGAAGGGGCCGGGCTGGTCGTCGGCGAAGACATCGCCTTTGCCCTGGACGTTGCCGCGACCGAGTTCTATCGCGACGGCGCTTACCACTTCGAGGGGTCGGCAAAGACGGCCGACGAGATGATCGCCTACTACGAGGCGCTGGTGGCCGGCTACCCGATCGTGTCGCTCGAGGACCCGCTCGCCGAGGACGACTGGGCGGCCTGGGCGGCACTCACCGAGCGGCTGGACACCAGCGTGCAGATCGTCGGCGACGACCTGTTCGTCACCAACCCGACGCGGCTTGCCCGCGGCATCGAGGAATCCTGCGCGAACGCACTGCTGGTCAAGGTGAACCAGATCGGCACGCTGACCGAGACACTCGACGCGGTCGACCTGGCTCATCGGCACGGCTATCGCTGCATGATGAGCCACCGCTCCGGCGAGACCGAGGACACCACCATCGCCGATCTCGCGGTGGCCACGAACTGCGGCCAGATCAAGGCCGGCGCCCCGGCGCGCAGCGAGCGGGTGGCCAAGTACAACCAGTTGCTGCGCATCGAGGAAGAGCTGGACGACGCCGCCCGCTATACCGGTGCGGGCGCCTTCCCGCGGTTCGAACCGGCCGCGATGGAGCTCATCCCGGTGTCTGCCGCCGTCGGGGTGGACGAGGACGACGACGCCGACGACGACCTCGACGGCGCAGCGGACGAGATCGGGGACGAGGACACCGAGCTGGTCGACGACCTGGCCGACGCTGACGCCGACGAGTCCGAGAACGACGACACCGAGGATGACGACACCGAGGGCTCCGGCACCGCAGCGGGGCGGCGCGACTGAGATGCCGCTGCCTCGACGTCGCCACCGAAGCCGATCCGGCGGGCTCACCGGTCGGGCCCTGGTGCTCGGCACCGTCCTGGTGCTGATGGCACTGGTGCTCGCGTCACCGTTGCAGCGGTACCTGCAGCAGCGCAGCTCGCTGAACCAGGCCGAGCAGAGGTACCAGCAGTCCAACGCCCGAGTGGTCCAGCTGCGCCACGAGCTGGACCAGTGGAAGGATCCGGCGTTCATCGAGCAGCAGGCCCGGGCCCGCCTGCAGTACGCCCGGCCGGGCGACACCGTCTATGTGGTGCTGCTGCCGGGCGAGAAGTCCAAGGACGCGTCCAGCGAACAGGTGCGCCCGGTCATCCCGAGCGACGGCAAGGCCAGCTGGCAGTCGAAAGCGTGGACGAGCCTGCAGGTGGCGGACTCGCCCCCGTGACCTCGCCAGGCCCGCCGGAGCAGGATCTGGCTCCGGTCACGGATGCCGATCGTGCGGTGGTGGCCCGTCAGCTGGGTCGCGCCCCGCGAGCGATCCGGGCTGTTGCGCACCGATGCCGATGTGGTCAGCCCGACGTCATCGAGACCTCGCCCCGGTTGCCCGACGGCACTCCGTTCCCGACCTTGTACTACCTGACCTGCCCGCGGGCCGCCGCGCTCATCGGAACGCTGGAGGCCTCCGGCTTGATGCACGAGCAGAGCGAGCGGCTGCGCGCGGACCCGGACTACGCCGCTGCCTACCAACACGCCCACGAGGCGTTCCTCGCCCGACGCGAGGAGCTCGGCGCAGTGCCGGAGATCGACGGTGTCAGTGCCGGCGGGATGCCCACCCGGGTGAAGTGCCTGCACGCGCTGGTGGCGCACTCGTTGGCCGCTGGACCGGGTGTCAACCCGGTCGGCGACGAGGCACTGCAGCTGCTGGCCCCGTGGTGGGAGCGCGGCCCGTGCGCCCAGCCGGATGCCGATGAGGTGCCGTGACCGACCAGGTCGTGGCTGCCGTCGACTGCGGCACCAACTCGCTGCGGTTGCTGATTGCCCGGTTCAGCGACGGAACGCCGGCGGAACTGCACCGCGAGCTGCGCATCGTCCGCCTCGGTGAAGGGGTGGACCGCACCGGCCGGCTCTCCGACGCGGCGCTGGGCCGAACCGCGGCGGCGTTAAGGGAGTATGCCGCGACCATCGCACAGTTCGGCGCCCAACGCGTCCGGTTCGTAGCGACCTCGGCCGCCCGCGATGCCAGCAATCGTGCGCAGCTCGAGGAGATGGTGCGCGATTGCCTCGGTGTCGAGGCCGACATCATCAGCGGAGCCGAGGAAGCCGCGCTCTCACTGCGTGGGGCGCTGTCCGGGCTCGCTGGCGACGAGCCGGCCCTCGTCCTCGACATCGGCGGCGGGTCGACCGAACTGGTGCTCGGGGTGCCCGCTGAGCCGGCAGTGCGCGCCGCGGTGAGCATGGACGTGGGCTGCGTCCGGCTCACCGAGCGGTGGCTGGCCGACGACCCCCCGACCGCCGAGCAGGTTGCCGGCCTCTGCGCGGATGTCGCCACTCACCTCGATACGCTCGACCCGGTGCTGAGACGGGCCGCCGGCAAGCACGTGATCGGCGTCGCCGGAACGGTCACGACCATCGCGGCGCTGGCCCTCGAGCTGGCCAGCTACGACCGCGCGCGGATCCATCGCGCCGTGGTGCCGACCGGCGCCGTGCTGCGGGTGACCGAGCAGCTGCTCGGGATGACCCACGACCAGCGCGCCGCGCGCCCGGTGATCCATCCCGGTCGGGTCGACGTGCTGGTGGCCGGCGCCCTGATCCTGCGCACGGTGTTGCAGTGGGCTGGCGCCGCCGAACTGATCGCCAGTGAGAGCGACATTCTCGACGGCATCGCCGCCGGCCTGGCCGAAGTCTGACCAGCGCGCGCTCTCGACGCACGCCCGCTCGCCTGGTAGAAACGAGTGGTCTAGACCATTATTCACTCGGGGACGGTGCGTGAGCGGCGTCCGAGGCGAAGTTTCGGAGGCGGCATGAGCGACCTCCGGACCGGCGCGGTGCTCGGTCTGGACGTCGGCGGGACGCAGATGAAAGGTCTGGTCACCGGTCGCGCCGCTGAACCGCTCGTGGAACGGCGCCGGCCCACCCCGGCCGCCGCCGGACCGGACGCGGTTGTTGCGGAGATCCGCGACTTCTGCCGGGAACTGGCGAAGGAGACCGACGAGCTTCGTGGCGCCGGCTGTAGCGGTGCCCGGCATCGTCGATCCGATCGCCGGCGTGGCCCGCTACTCGGCAAACCTCGGCTGGACGGACGTTCCGCTGGCGACCATGGTGGCCGACGATCTCGGCGTGCCGGTGCGTTTGGATCACGATGTGCGGACCGCGGGGCTTGCCGAGGGCCGGCTCGGCGCCGGTCGTGGCGTCGCGGAATTCCTGTTCGTGCCGGTCGGCACCGGCATCGCCGCGGCGGTTTCGATCGGGTCGCAGATGCGGTCCGGCGCGTACGGTGCCGCCGGCGAACTCGGTCACATCCCGGTGTATCCCGGTGGTGAACGCTGTGCCTGCGGGCAGCTCGGCTGCGTGGAGGCCTACGCCTCGGCGGCCGCCATCCGGCGCCGCTACGTGGCCGCCGGTGGGGTCGGCGACCCCGATGCGCGGCAGGTTGTCGCCCGGCTCGACGTCGACCCGCTCGCCGCCCGGATCTGGCAGGAGGCGTGCACCGCGCTAGGTATCGCGTTGGCGACGTACACGCTCATCGCCGATCCGGCGCTCATCGTGATCGGAGGTGGCGTGGCCGACGCCGGTGCGGCATTGCTCGGTCCGGTGTGCAGTGAACTCATGGCCCGGCTGGCCTGGCGCCCTGTGCCCGATCCGGCCGTGACCGTTGCCATGCTGGGTTCTGGTGCCGGAGCGATCGGTGCTGCGTTACTGGGCTGGCAGGCCGCCGGAGTCCCCGCCGCCGAGGAGCGCACCTGATGCCTGCCGTCCAGGACATCACTCTGCGCGGCGCGCGGGTGGTCACGCCGCTCGGTGTGCTCGACGAGGGTTGGGTGCGGATCGTCGACGGTCGCATCGCCGCCGTCGGCGACGGGCCGGCACCCAGCGACACCGCGACGCAGGAAGTGCCCGGCGGCTGGCTGGTGCCGGGGTACATCGACCTGCACATGCACGGCGGCGGCGGTCACGACGTCACCGGGTCGATCGGAGACATGGCCGCAGCGGTTGCGTTCCACCGGCGCTTCGGCACCACACGTACCCAGGTCTCCCTCGTGACCGCACCGGTCGCCGACCTCGTCGCGCAGCTGGGCTGGGTCGCCGAGCTCGCGGACGACCCGGCCCGCGGAGTCATCGGGGCACACCTGGAGGGGCCATTCCTGTCCGAGGTGCGGTGCGGCGCACAGAACCCCGACTTCCTGCTGTCCCCGGACGCCGAGGTGATGGCCTCCCTACAGAAGGCCGCCGCCGGACACCTGCGCACCGTCACCCTCGCGCCGGAGTTGCCCGGCGCTCTCGACCTGGTCACGGCTCTCGTCGAGGCCGGCATCGTCGCAGCTGTCGGGCACACCGACGCCACGTACGCGCAGGCGAGCGCTGCCTTCGCGGCCGGCGCGACGCTGGCCACCCATCTCTTCAACGGGATGCGGCCGCTGCATCACCGCGAGCCGGGCCCGGTGCTCGCGGCGCTGGACGCCGATGCCGCCTGCGAAGTCATCAACGACGGCATCCACGTGCACCCGTCGATCGTGCGGATGGTCGCCGACCGCGACGACCGGCTGCTCGTGCTGGTCACCGACGCGATCGACGCAGCCGGGATGGGCGACGGGGAGTACGAACTCGGCGGGCAGCAAGTGCGCGTCGCCGGTGGTCAAGCCCGGCTGGTCCGCACCGGTTCACTGGCCGGCAGCACGTTGACGATGGACGCCGCCGTGCGCCGTGCGATCACCGTAGGCGCGTTGCCGGTCGAGGTGGCGGTCGCTGCCGCCACCACGAACCCGGCCCGGGTGCTCGGCATCGACGACGAATGCGGATCGATCGCTGCGGGGCTCACGGCCGACCTGGTGCACCTCGACGATCACTTCGAGGTGCAGGCCGTCATGCAGCAGGGCCAGTGGCAGCGATAACGGCTGCTTCGGTCTCCTTGCTCTTCTGCTTCTTGGCCGGCGGATCGGTGCCGATCGCTGCCCGCCACACCTCGGCCGAACCCTTGCTCGTCACCAACTTCGTCGCCGCTGCCCCGACGCCGGTCAACGCCGCCCAGGTAAGGGCATCGCGCATCTGGGTGTCGTGCCTGCGCGGATCGCGCTGCGGATCACCGGGCCGCGCGGCCAGCCACGCGCGCTCGACCAGCTTGCCCACCCCGCGGGCGACCGGGATCGCGATGACGATCGTGAGCACCTTGTAGAGCAGCTTGCTGATGATGTTCCACACCCGGCTGATCATAGGGTTGGTCTGTCGGGCCGTGGGCCCCCTGACGCCGCCTTGTCGGCGTGTGGTGCGCTGTGCGGATGGTGAGCGCACCGGGTAGCGGATGGCCCGGCGATCCGGCTACGGCCGGTACCCCGGTGGGCCACGATCCGGCGCAGGTGTCGGAGCTGGCCGTGTCGTCCCGGTCGCTGGCTGTGCTGGACGCCCGGGTCACGGTCTGCCGAGCCTGCCCGCGGCTCGTCCAATGGCGGGAGCAGGTGGCTGCCGAGAAGCGCCGCGCGTTTGCCGATGAGCCGTACTGGGGCCGTCCCATCGCGGGCTTCGGCGTCACCGACCCGCGGCTGCTGATCGTCGGGCTGGCGCCGGCCGCACACGGGGGCAACCGGACCGGACGCACCTTCACCGGAGATCGTTCCGGGGACTGGCTGTACGCGTCGCTGTACCGGATCGGCCTGGCCAACCAGCCGACCAGCGTTCATGCGGCCGACGGCCTGGAACTGTTCGACACCAGGATCGTCGCCGCGGTGCGGTGTGCCCCGCCGGCCAACAAGCCGACACCGGCCGAACGGGACACCTGCCTGCCGTGGCTGGTCCGCGAGCTGCAGCTCGTCCTCGGCACCGTGCGCTCGATCGTCGTGCTCGGCGGTTTCGGGTGGTCAGCACTGTGGCCGGCGCTGCGTCAGGCCGGTATCGAGTTGCCACCCCGCGTTCCGCTGTTCGGTCACGGTGTCGAGGTCGAGCTGCCCGGCGGCATCGGCGTCTTCGGCTGCTACCACGTGAGCCAGCAGAACACCTTCACCGGCCGGCTCACCGAGCAGATGCTCGACGGAGTGTTGTCCCGTGCAGCGCACCGCTGAGCCACGGCGCCGCAAGGGCGCAGCGCCGTCCGCGTAGGCTCGACAGGGCGAGTTCGACACAGCCGAGGAGGTCAGTTCGTGACCGCGCAGATCGCTCCCCGACGGCCCGCCGCGACCCGGCCGACGAAGGTCGTCATCGTCGGTGGCGGCTACGTCGGTATGTACACCGCATTGCGTCTGCAGCGATCGGTCTCACGCGGCCAGGCCGAGATCATCGTCATCGATCCGCAGGCGAACATGACCTATCAGCCGTTCCTGCCGGAAGCCGCAGCAGGCAGCGTCGAGCCGCGGCACGTGGTTGTCTCGCTGCGCCGCGTACTGCGCAAGTGTCGCGTCGTGTCGGCGTCGGTGACGAACATCAACCACGAACGCCGGACTGTCACCGTGCAACCGGAGATGGGCGCGAGCTACGGCCTCGATTACGACCTGATCGTCGTGTGCCCCGGGTCGATCTCCCGATTGCTGCCGATCCCGGGGCTCGGCGACGTCGGCATCGGGTTCAAGACGATCGGTGAAGCCATCTACCTGCGCAACCGGGTGCTGGCGCAGATCGACTTCGCCGCGTCCACCGACAACGCCGAACTGCGTCGGCGGGCGCTCACCTTCGTGTTCGTCGGCGGCGGCTATGCCGGCGTCGAGGCGATGGCCGAGCTCGAGGACATGGCGGCCTACTACGCGCGCCGGTACGTGCCGGGCATCGACCGCAAGGAGATGCGCTGGGTGCTCGTGGAGGCGGCGTCGCGGATCATGCCCGAGGTGTCGGTCCCGCTCAGTTCGTACACCGTCGACCGGCTGACCGAGCGCGGCATCGACGTGCGCCTGGAGACCCGGCTCAATTCCGCGGTGGGCGGCCACATCGAGTTGAGCGACGGGTCGACGTTCGATGCGAACACCTTGGTCTGGACGGCTGGGGTGAAGGCCCATCCGATGCTCGAGCACACCGACTTGCCGCGCGACGACAAGGGCCGGGTGCCGTGCTCGGCGAGCATGGCGGTACGCGGGGTCAGTGGAGCCTTCGCCGCCGGGGACTGTGCGGCGGTGCCGGACCTGACCGGCCCACCCGGGGCGATCTGCGGCCCCAGCGCACAGCACGCCGTTCGGCAGGCGAAGGTGCTGGCCAAGAACCTCAAGCGTGAGATCACCGGCGACGAGCTGCTGGAGTACCGGCACAAATACGTCGGTTCGGTCGCCTCGCTCGGGCTGTACCGCGGGGTGGCCGAGATCTACGGCATCAAGCTGAAGGGGCCCATCGCCTGGCTCATGCACCGGACCTACCACGTGTCGCGGATGCCCACCCTGAATCGCAAGGTGCGCGTCCTGGCGGACTGGACCGGGGCGCTGCTGTTCCGCCGCGAAGTCGTCTCACTCGGTCAGCTGCAACAGCCGCTGACCCTGTTCCAGGAGGCGGCTGTCCCGTCCGGCGACCCGGCTGCCGCGATGCCGCCGGGAACGTCACCGGTCACACCAGGTGCCGACCAGACGGAGGCGTCCGCGCCAGCCAGGGCGGCAAGGAACTGACGCGCAGCGCGCAGCACTGCCCCCGTAGCCCAATTGGCAGAGGCAGACCCCTTAAAAGGGTTCCAGTGTCGGTTCGAACCCGACCGGGGGTTCCACCGACTAACGCTGTGTTGCGTGAATCTTGCCGGTAGGCCATTATCTGCACAGCAAATCGGGGGCCTTGTTGACACCTGAAAGGTCCCCCCGCCATGGTCGGTCACCCATCCGCGACCGGTCGGCACCGCGCCCGCGCCACGGCCCTCTCGCCGCTGGTCGCCGCCTTCGCCACCCTGGTGCTGCTGGTCGGGATGGCCACGGTGCTGCTGGTGCACAGCAAGCCCGCGTCGGCGGCGACGACCGGTGACACGATCATCGCTGCCGCCCGTTCGCAGCTCGGCAAGCCGTATTGCTTCGCCGGGGGAAACGCCTACGGCCCCACGCACGGGTCGGGCGGCTCGGGGTGTTCGTCGAAGACGACGGTCGGCTTCGACTGCTCAGGACTCGTCCTCTACGCCTATGCACGCGCCGGCATCCACCTGAACGTCCACTACACGGACAACGAATACAACGAAGTCCTCGCCATGGGCGGCACGGTGGTGCCCTGGGCGCAGGCCGCACCCGGTGCGCTCATCCTCTTCCACTCCACCGGGGACAGTCCTGCGTACTTCCACCACATCGCCATCTACACCGGCAACGGCATGCTCATCGAGGCGTCCAACTTCAACGAGCCCCTTGCCGAACGGCCGATCTATCCGGACGACAAGGTCGTCTTCGTGCAGCCGCCGCAGCTGAACTATTGGCACGGCGACGACTGGTTCGCCTCGCACCAGAACGGCCGGTTCCTGTTGACCAACACGCTGGGCACTCCGCTGCTCAAGTCATTCACGACCGGCTGGTACGACGACATCCCGCTGAGCGGCGACTGGGACGGCAACGGCACCGACACCACCGGGTATTTCGCCAAGTCGACCAGTACGTTCTACCTCAGCAACTCTCTGGGCGGCGGGGCCCGCTACGCGTGGAGTTTCGGTACCGCGCGGGACATCCCCATCGTCGGTGATTGGAACGGCGACGGCATCGACACCGTCGGGGTATACCGGCAGTCGACCGGGACGTTCTTTCTCGCCACCAGCAACGGCAGCCGCAGCTTCACCAGAGTGCAGTGGGGTACAGCGGGCAACTACGAACCGATCGTCGGCGACTGGGACGGCAACGGCACCACCACGCTGGGGTTGCGCCGGTTGGTCACCGGACGCTTCTACCTGAGCAATGCGCTGAGCGGGACGCACTCGACCGCCTTCGATTACGGCCTGCCCACCGATGTGGCCGTCGCCGGGAACTGGGACGCGAAGCAGGGCGACAGTGTCGGCGTATTCCGGCCCGGCGACGCACACGTTCTGGCTGCGTAACGCCATGTCCGGTGCCAACTGGAAGTCGGTCAACTACGGGCTGCCCACCGACCAGCCGCTGGTGGGCGACTGGGACGGCAACGGCACGACCACCCTTGGCGTTTCTCGGCCCACCTGAGCCGACCCCGCGCGGAACTTCCCCCGGGCGCCCACCGTTGGTTGAGTACGGTGGAGCGGTCCTGTCACGGGCTCTCCCGGCCGACCAGTAACAGCATCAGTGAGCAGAGTGGAGGCGGCCCCATGCCGAACCCCGTCCTGAACAAACTCGCCGAGCCGAAGCGCGCGCCGGTCCGCCCGGCGCCGTCGCCGGAGCAGCTGCAACGGATGTGGGATCACCCCACCTACCAGGCGCCGGTCCCGGCCAGCCCGCCGGGCAACTTCCCACCGATCGACGGCAAGGGCTACGGCGGCGGTGGTGCGGGCGGCAGCGCGCCGACGCGCTACATGACCCTGGACGACGTAGTGGTGCGTACCGGCGTCATGCTCGCGGTTGTCCTCGTCACCGGTGCACTCACCTGGAGCCTCGGCCCGAGCAGCACCAGCGCCGGCGGGTTGATCGGTCTCGGCCTGATCGGCGGCCTCGGCCTGGGCCTCTACATGGCCTTCACCATGAAGGCCAACGCGGTCACCGCCATCCTGTACTCCGCCTTCGAGGGGCTGCTGCTCGGTGGGGTGAGCCGGGCGTTCAACGACCGGTACCCCGGCATCGTCATCCAGGCCCTCACCGGCACGATGATGGTCGCCGGCGGCATGCTTGTCGTCTACCGCAGTGGCGTCATCCGGGTCACGCCACGGTTCACCCGGATGGTCATCGGCGCCACCATCGGAGCGCTCGGGCTCATGGTCGTCAACCTCGTCGCCTCGTTCTTCGTCGATGGTGGATTGGGCCTGCGTGACGGCGGGGCGATGGCGATCCTCTTCAGCCTGGTGTGCATCGGGCTGGCTGCGTTCAACCTGGTGCTGGACTTCGACATGATCGAGCAGAGCATCAAGCGCGGCGCCGACCAGAAGTTCGCCTGGTACGCCTCGTTCGGCCTGATGGTCACGCTGATCTGGCTCTACATCGAACTGCTCCGCCTCATCGGCTACCTGCGCGACTGACGGTCGGCGCGCCGGCAAGGGCGTCGCGGATGCAACCGATCACCCAGTCGGGCTCGGCGACGAGGTGTGTCCAGGTGAAATGCAGGACACGCCATCCGGCGGCGGTCAAGGTGCTCCGCTTGCGCCGGTCGCGGTGGAACTGCTGGCGATTTTCCGCGCGGTGCACCGCGTAGCCGTCGACTTCGATCGCCACCTTGAGACCACGGAATGCGACGTCGACGATGCATCGGAGAGATCCGACCCGAACCGCGACATTCGCCGTCCATCCTCTGATGCAGGCAGCTCGGAGCATCGCGTGCAACAGCCGCTCCGCCTCCGACCACGGCTCATCGCGCGAATCGTGCAGCAGGGTCGCTCGCTCCCGGTTGCCACGGCGATGCGGGGTGCGCGCGAGCGCGTCGGCCATCTGGGCGAGGGTCGCCGAACGGGTGAGTAACGCTCGGTCGATACCTTCACCACCGCAGTGCCCGACCAGGTCGAGCGCGGTGAGCGCCGGGGTGGTCAGCCGGGCATCGCCGCGGTAGGCAGTCACCTCCGGTGGTAGGGCCTCGCGAGTGAACCGGTAGCCGGGGTAACCGCGGCGCCGCATCGGGGAGGACATCGCCACGATCGGTACCGCAAGTTCGGGCCAGAAGCCCCAGCGGGCCGCTGCGCAGCCGGTGAGCACCCCTTCCGGGGCGCGCAGGACGGCGGCTCGGATTCGGACATCGGGATCACCACGCTGCGCAGTGCTGACGAACACCCCGGGCAGCGGCGAGCGCAGCACACCACGGCGCACGCCACGCTGCAGCGCGCGCTCCAACTGCGGATGCCGGTGCGCCGCCAGGGCGCCCCCACCCTCACGCAGCAGTTGTGTGATCTCGTCGTCGATCCTGGCCACTGTGCGAACGAGGCTGACCACCGCATACAGAAGGGGCGGACCACGACTGGCCCGCCCCTTCCTCTGTACTCAATTGGCTACTGACA
This sequence comes from uncultured Actinomycetota bacterium, assembly GCA_963703085.1. GTDB lineage: Bacteria > Actinomycetota > Actinomycetes > Mycobacteriales > Jatrophihabitantaceae > DATAEG01. The sequence goes on from OY969789.1 coordinate 2,585,815, forward strand.
CGCCTTCGCCGGCTTCAGGGTGAAGTTCGACGTCAGCGGGGCGCCCGGCACGACCTTGGCCTGTCGGGTCTGTGGTTGCCACCCGTCCTTGGCCACGATGACGGTCAGCGGGTTGTTCCGCTTGTCCAACCACAAGGTGTAGCGACCGTCCTGGTCGGTGGTCAGCGTGTAGCTGGCCGCCCACGTGTCGATCTGGACGGTCGCCCCCGCCAGGGGCGCTGCCGTGCCGCTGCACGGGCTGCCGGTCACGACGCCGGTGATCTTTCCCCACGTCTTCGGCGGTGTGACGGTCAACGTGACCTGGATCGGGTTCACCTTGTACGGGGTGTCCGTGGACACCGTGATGGCCGCCTTGTAGGTGCCCGGTTGACTGAGCACCGCGGAGTCCATCGTCACCGCGACCGTCGCCGAGGCACCGGCTGCGATGTCGGTCTCGGTCGGCTGCTCGGACAGCCACGCCACATCGGCGCCGGCAGCATCGCAGCTGTCGTAGCCGGGCAGCACTTCGCCCTCGACATGCGCCTGGTCCTGCGTGCTGACCTGACCGCCGACCTTGTAGAAGCCACACGCGCCACCGAGGCGGTAGAACGAGTTGTTCGAGTTCGGCAGCGCGCTCCACGTGCCCGCCGCCGGATCGAAGCTCCACCCCTCATTGGTCACCGCGGCGCTGTTGTTGATGACGCCGCCGGAGACGACCAGATGGCCGTTGGCCACCGAGTACGCCGCACCCCAGTCGTCGGTCGGCATGTCGGCCAGGGGCGTCCACGTCGTTCCGTCGAAGGAGTAGGTGTGCGCCGACGTAGCATCCGCGGCGCCACCGGCGCAGTAAACCGTGCCGGCGATGCCACCGCAGGCGTTCCAGGCGGTTGCCTCCGGGTACGCGGTGGCCGAGCTCCACGAGTCGCCGGCCGGGTTGTAGACCTGCACGTCGGTGCTGCCGCAGGTGGCATCGCAACCACCGAAGACGTACAACTGGCCGCCGAGGACCGCACTCCCCGCACCGGCGTGCGGCTTGGGGTTGTCGGCCAGGGTGGACCAGCTGTTCGCCGTCGGGTTGTAGACCTCGGTCGTGGCCACCGGGTTACCCGCGTCGTCCCAGCCTCCGGCAACGTAGAGCTTGCCATTGATCCATGCCGAGCTCGGCGCCTGCCGGGCCACCGACATGGCAGCGAGCTTCGTCCATGCCTTCGCCGTCGGGTCATAGGCGTACAGGTCGGCGCTGTCTTCTTCACCGGTGAATCCGCCGACGGTGTAGAGCGTTCCGTCGTTGAACGAGGCGGAGTTGTTCGAGATCGGGGTCGGCAGATCAGCGATGGCCGTCCACGGTGCGTCGGACGGCGTGCCGGTCAGCTTGGGCTGTGCCGTGCTCTTGCTGACCTTCTGCCGCAGCGGGCTGTACTTGCCCGGCACGTTCTTCACCGGGGCACCCTTCACTCCCTGGTACGCCTTGACCGCCGGCTTCCCGGCGATCTGGAACCCACCGTCGGTCTCGCCGAGCTTGACGTGCACCGGCTGGGTGCCGGTGTTCTTCAGCGTCACCGATGCCTGCGCGGACCCACCGAGGACGACCGTCGCGGCGATCGAACCCGGGCTGGCCTCGATCTGTCCGGCAGCCAGGGTGAAGTCCTTGCGAGTGACGAAGTTCGCGCCCACCGCGACCGAAGCAGTCTTGCTCGCGTAGCGGGAGGCCGACGCGGTGAACTTGTGCGCACCGGTCACCGAGGAGAACAGCCAGTAGAAGCCGTCCGGGTGGGCGGCATCGTCCGGGGTGGGCGACGAGACGCCGGCGTCGGCCGGTACGTCGACACTGGTGACGGTCACGCCGTTGAGCGCCGTCTTCGTGTTGCCGTCCTTGGTGTAGCCGGCCACGATCCCGCCGGGCACCGTTGCGCAGGACTTGTGGCCCACGAAGACGTCGTCGACCTCCCAGTAGTAGGCGTAGGTGCCGGTGTAGTGGAAGCGCACCTGCACGGCCGGCTTGTTGGCTGCACCGGGCAGTGCGATCGACAACGGGCCTTGCTGGCTGGCCGTGGTCCAGTGCGACAGGTTGGTCCACGTCGTGCCGCCGTCGACGGTGTAGTCGATGTCGGCGACGGAGTTGGAGTACGGCTTGTAGTAGCTGTTCAGCCCGACCACCGGGGCCGCGTCGTTGCTCAGGTTGAACACCGGGGTGATCAGCTCGGTGTTTTGTGTCTTGCCCGTCCCGAGGTGATCGCTGTCGATGATCGCGAACTTCCCGCTGCCACCGGTGAGGTTGCCCCGCGATCCGGCATCGTCGGTCGTCCACACGCCGCCACTGCCGTTGTCGTCCTTCACCGTCCAGGTGGACGGAATGGTCGTGTCGAAGTGCTCGACCGGGTTCGAGTACTTCGTCGTGTAACCCGGCGCCGTGCACGAGTCGGCGACCTTGACCGCGACGTTCTTCACGACGTTGGCAGAACCCAGCTGCACCGACGTGGTGCTCGGCGTGTACCCGGGGTAAACCGGCTCGACATGCACCGAGTAGGTGGACTTGCTGGGCAGCTGCAGCTCGTAGTGGCCGGTGAACGGGTCGCTGTAGACCGGCGCACCGGGAACCCCGTCGACGGTGATCTTCGAGTACAGCGGCCAGGCATGGCCGGAACCGTCAGTGACCGTGCCGCTCAGCGCGACCTTGGGCACCGATACCAGTGCGAAGTTCTCGGTGATGGTGGCCCCGTCGCCCACCACAACGTTGCTGCGGGTGATCGACGCGTACCCGTATGCCGACGCGACCACGTCGTAGGTGCCGGTCGGGACGTTGAGCGTGTACGTGCCGTTGGCCGCGGTCACCGCGGACGCGGTTCCGGCAGTGACCTGGGCGCCGGCAATCGCGTTGCCGGTGGCCGAATCGGTGACCGTGCCGGACACCACGCCGTGCGGGCCGGAGCTGAACGCGGCGACGCCGTTCGGCGTGCCGAGTCCGGTCGGGCCGTCGTAGCCAGGACCGGCATGGCACAGATATGAGACGGCGCAGCTGCCGTTGCTGCCGGTGGTCACGTCGTTCAGGTCACTGGTGTGTTCGTACGGATAGCTCTCCGGGTTCGACCCGGCGACTGGGGTTCCGGCCAACGCGTAGACGGACGCGATGATCGGCGACGACACGCTGGTGCCGCCCCACACGCCCCAGCCGGAGTCCAGCCAGGTGTTGTACGCAGCGACGCCGGTCTGCGGGTCGGCAATCGCGGACACGTCGCCGATGGCCTTGTTCGCGCAGTCCGGGTCGGTCTGGAAGTCCGGCTTCGCCGTTACCGACGAGCAGCCGCTGCCGGCACCGGCCCACGCCGATTCCGTCCAGCCCCGCGTGCTGGAATCGGCGACGAGCGACGTGCCGCCGACGGCGGTCACACCCGGCGCAGTGGCCGGGTAGCTGGTCATGTAACCGTGGTCGCCGGTGCTTGCAGTGACCACGACGCCCGGGTGGTTGTAGTCGTTGTCGAAATCGGTTTGCGACGGGTCTTCCGAACCGCCGTAGCTGTTCGAGACGTACAACGCGCCCAGGGTCACTGCGGTATCGACGCTGGCAGCCAGGTTGTCGGTGTAGTCGTCATCGGATTCCACCAGCAGGATGTGGCACTGCGGGCAGACCGCGGACACCATGTCGATGTCGATGGCCATCTCACCGGCCCAGCCGATCTGGTCGTCCGGTGGGTAGTTGCCCTCGACGCCTTCCTGGTTCACCTTCTTGAAGCAGCCGTTGTCCGTGGTGCAGGCGGGCAGGCCGTACTGCGCGCGGTAGACGGCCAAGTCGGATTCGGCGTTGGGGTTGTTGAACGCGTCGACGATGGCGACGGTGGTTCCGGCCGCGGCGTCGGTGGGCAGGTTGTAGGCGCTGTGCAGGTCCGTCGGGCCGTAGCCGTCCGGGGTCTCGTTCGGCTGGACGCCCTTGCCGTGGCTCTTGATGTCGGTTCGCTTGACGGCGTAGCAGCGGGCGGTGCCCGGCTTGTTGTTCGCCGCGCACCACTGCTTGGTCGGATGCGCTTCCTTTTTGGTCGGTGAGTTGTTCGGCGTGAGCTTGGTCTTGGCGGGAGCCGCGGAGGCGGGCGCCGTCGCTGCGACGGCGCTCAGGGCGACCGCGGTGCACAGCGCCAGCAGCGCTACGAGACCGCGGCGCAGCTGCCGCCTGGGGGAACCGGGGGTCATCTGGAACCTTCCGAAAAGGGGGGCCGGTCGTCGGCGCCTGTCCTGCGCACCCTGGGGGAGTACACGTGGCAAGAGCGCCGAAACCGGACTACTAGTGGCAACGTATGTATCAGCTGTGAGGGCGACAAGGAGCGCGGCGGGCCAGTTGCTGGCCAGTTCCTGTCTTGGCCTGGTCATCCGACCGCAACGCGACCACCTCTTGCCCGAGTCCGTCCGGCTTGGCAGACTGCGCAGTGTTTGCGAAGGATGCGGACGGTTGCGGGCCTCCGCAGCGCGTGACCTCGGCAAACAGGCACCGTTCGACGGGACCGCGGGGGTACGGCGCTGCCGATCCGTGCGTGGCGAATCGGCCGGGCTCGACCGCACCGCACTGCCACGCGCAAGGGAGCACCTGTGGTCGTCGTCGCCGTCGCGCAGCCAGATCCGGCCGATTGGTCCGAGCCGCACCGGTTGCCGGCCATCCGCGCCGACGAGCTGGCGGCTGTGGCTGCGCCGGTTGCCCCGCGCCCTGACTCACTCGCTGTGCTCGTGGTGCCCGACCGGGTCGATCCGCAGCAGGTGAACCAGGTGCTGGCCGGCTTCGAGACGGTGGTGCTCACCCACGACGCCCGCACCGCTGCCGCTGCGTTGGCCGCGCTCGCGCATCCGGAGCATGCGCCGAACAGCGATGCGGTGCCCGGCGCGCGGAGTCCGGTGAATGCCGGTGAGCTGGTCGTCGATCCGGACCACCACGAGGCGACCTGGCAGGGCCGGTCGGTGACACTGACCGGTCATGAGCGGGCGATGTTGCACTGCCTGTTGCGGCCGCCGCGCTCGGTCTGGAGCTACCAGCGGCTGCACGAGCAAGTGTGGCGCGGTGACTACCTCGGCGACCCGGCCATGGTGCACTCGGCGGTGAAGCGCCTGCGCAACAAGCTTTCGTTGGCCGGAGTGCCGCACAAGATCGTGACGGTGCGCGGCATCGGCTTCCGGGTGGACGACCCGGTCAGCTGAGCCGCTCCAGCACCACTGCCATGCCCTGGCCGCCGCCGACACACATCGTCTCCAGGCCGAACTGCTTGTCGTGCCACTGCAGCGAGTTGATCAACGTGCTGGTGATGCGCGCGCCGGTCATCCCGAACGGGTGACCGACCGCGATCGCGCCGCCGTTGACGTTGAGCCGCTCCTCCTCGATGCCCAGCTCCCGGTAGGACGGGATGACCTGAGCGGCGAACGCCTCGTTCAGCTCGACCAGATCGAGGTCACCGATGCTCATGCCGGCACGCGCGAGCGCCTGCCGGGACGCCTCGACCGGGCCGAGACCCATGATCTCCGGGCTCAGCGCGGAGACACCGGTGGCCACGATCCGGGCCAGCGGGGTCAGGCCCAGCTCGGCGGCCTTGGCGTCGCTCATCACGATGACAGCTGCGGCACCGTCGTTCAGCGCGCAGCAGTTGCCGGCGGTAACCCGTCCATCGGGGCGAAACACCGGCTTGAGCTGGGACACCGCCTCGTACGTCACGCCGGCGCGCGGACCGTCGTCCTTGCTGACGACCTCGCCGGACGGCAGCGTCACCGGCGTGATGTCGCGGGCCCAGAAACCGTCGGCGAGCGCTTTCTCGGCGAGATTCTGCGACCGGACCCCGAAGTGGTCCATGTCCGCGCGGCTGACGTCCTTCACCTGTGCGAGGTTCTCGGCGGTCTGGCCCATCGGGATGTAGATGTCCGGGATCAGATCGTCTTCGCGTGGGTCGTGCCAGGTGCTGCCGCCCGCGGCCGTCGCCTCGGTGCGGGCCCGTGCTTCGGCGAAGCGTTCGCTGCGCGTATCCGGTAGCGAGTCCGAGCTGCCCTTGGCGAAGCGCGAGACGGTCTCGACGCCCGCTGAGATGAACACGTCGCCCTCGCCGGCCTTGATCGCATGGAAGGCCATCCGGGTGGTCTGCAGGGACGACGAGCAGTACCGGGTGATGGTCGCCCCGGGCAAGAAGTCGTAGCCGAGTTCGACGGCAACCACGCGCGCCATGTTGAAGCCTTGCTCACCGCCGGGGAGCCCGCAGCCGAGGTACAGGTCGTCGATGTCATGCGGATCGAGTGCGGGCACCTTGTCCAGAGCGGCGCGCACCATCTGCACGGTGAGTTCGTCGGCGCGCATGTCGACCAGCGATCCCTTGCCCGCCCGGCCGATCGGGGAGCGGGCGGTGGCCACGATGACGGCTTCGCTCATGAGTGATGCGCTCCTTCGACTGGTGTGGCTGACAGGGTGCCGGCCGGTCCGGCGGCCGACTCGTCCGGCGGCGTGCGGCGCAGCAGCCGGGCCCATCGTCCGCGCCGGCCGCGTTCCTCGCCACGCAGTTCGGCGGGTGCCACTTCGGTGCCGGGATGGGTGACGGCCCGAGCGGCCGCCTTGGCCACCGGCCGAGCACGGCGGGTGAGGAAGGGTCCGGCCGGCTCGGTCTCGGTCTGCAGGCCGAGCAACGCGGCAGCAGAGGGCAGCATGACCTCGACGGCGGCCGCGTACCCGGCGGCCGATGGATGGAAGGCGTCGGCGCTGAACATCTCGCGTTGGGCGGCGAACTGTGGCCCGAGGATGTCGCCGAGGGAGACGGTGCGCCCACCGGACTCGACGACGGCGACGGTCTGGGCGGCCGCAAGGTTACGGGAGATGCGCCGCGCGATGTAGCGCAGCGGCTGGGCAATAGGACGGATCGTGCCCAGGTCCGGGCAGGTACCGACGACGACCTCGCAGCCTGCCTCGCGGAGTTTCCGGACGGACGCGGCAAGGTAGCGCACCGCGGTGGCCGGCCGGACCCGGTGGGTGACGTCGTTCGCGCCGATCATGATCAGCGCCAGCTGGGGCTGCGCGCTCGCGTCGGACAGTGCCGCGTCGACCTGGTCGAGGAGATCGCGCGACTCCGCGCCCACCACCGCGAGGCTGCGCACTACCACCGGCCGGCCGGACGCTGCGGACAGGCCGGTCGCCAACAACGCCGCCGGGGTCTCGGCGGCTTCATCGGTTCCGTATCCGGCTGCGGACGAGTCGCCGAGCGCCACGACATAGAGCGGTGGCGCCTCGTCGGTCGCACCAGCGGCGAGCCAGCGGCCGCTCCCGTCCGGCGGCGGGGTCTCGGCGGGCCTGATGCGACGGCGAGCCAGCTTCGTCTCGCCATAGATCAAGCCGGCCAGGGCAGCACCGACCGCGCCCACTGATCCGCTGCCGAACGCGGCCACCTTCGCCGCGCGGCGCGCCCGCGAGGCGCGCGACATGACCCCTCCTTGGATCGATATGACAGGTACACCCGGACGTTTGGCCCGCGTGTCTGCTCCGACAGTAGCGACCACCCGGATGGCCATTCTCGCGCGCGCCCGTGCCTACCGCGTGGGTGCTCTGGTGCGACTCTCTCTGTGGGGTGCGCAACCTCCACAGCGGCGACGTTTCGCCCCCGCGCAGGTCAGAAGGGGGGCGGGTCCGGGTCGTCGGTCGATGCATTGCTCGGTGCCGCGGGCGATCTTGCCTCGGGTTCGACCGTGGTGGGTAGCGGACTTGGTTTGGTGCGGTAGGTGTGGCCGGTGGGGCTGGTCCACACGGTCGATCCGTCGGGTTGTCGTTCGGGTTGCCAGTGCGCGAGGTGTTTGCAGCGGTGATGCCGCCGGCATAAGGGGTGCAGGTTGCCTGGGCAGGTGGGTCCGCCGTTTTTGGCGGCGGTGAGGTGGTCGAGGTCGCAGGCGACGGCGGGGCGGGTGCAGGAGGCGAAGGTGCAGGTTTGGTCGCGGGCGATGATGAACGCGGCTAACCGGGCCGGCGGCCGATACGTCCTACTGCCGTAATCGAGGAGCCGGCCGGTGTCGTCGGTGAGCAGCCGCCGCCAGCTGCCGGTGTCGTCTTTCGCGATGCGTCGGGCCATCTGGGCGGGGATCGGGCCGTACCCGGCCAACTCGGCCGGGTTGTTCGTCCAGGCCGAGCAGGGTGGAGGCGGCGACGGTGAGTTGCACCGCCGGCCGCGCCCCATGCCGACGCGGTCAACGCCGGGTCGGCCAGGGCGGAGTCGGCCAGGGTGACCAGCGCATCCGCGCGACGCTGATCCGCCGACCGGCTGTCACCGCCGTTGCCGAAGATGGTCTCGCGGCGATGGCGTCGATCGCGGTCATCACCGTGGCGGCGCCGTCGGCCGGGAGGTAGGCCCAGAGCTGGGCCATGCCGTGCAGGTCGGGGGTGAGCACCACCCGCCGCTGCTCCACCGCGTCGGCATGCCGCTCCGCCTCACCCTTCGGGTCCAACGCCAGCACCGCCCGGGTCACCGAGGCGCGGAACTGCGCTACGGTCTGCTCCGCACGCCTTGTCGAGTACGCGTTCTTCGACCGCGCGGGCGACGTCGCGGGTCGAGGTGCATGACGGCGGAGGCGAGCAGCTCGGCGTGCCGGGCGGTGATGTCCCCGGCCCGCAACGCCGCCAGCGTCTTCCGCAGGGTGGTGGTGAGGACTCTCGGCGCGGTGCACGTGGGTGGCGGCGGTGGCTGGGGCGATGCGCAGGACCGCGGCGATCTCCTGGATCGACCACTTCTCGTTGCTCGGATCATCTTGCGAGATGGCTGCGAGTAGTTCGATCTGCCGGGCCGCGTCGAACCCGGCCTGCCGACGCAGCACCACCAGCAGATCCACCCGACCCACCTCCGACAGACTGGAGGGTTCAGCGAACTGAGCGGCGTGCACCGAATCCGGGCGTCGGTGCCAGCTCCGCCAGGGCGGCGACTGAGTCGTCGGGCAGAGTCAGCACATCCACCGGCGACGGCACATACCCCTCGCTACTCGCCGCGCTCCCCGTTGTTCATGACCCAATTCTAGGTCGAGGCACCGACAATTTCGGGCTATCCACAGACCCGATCCGAAAGAGTTTTCCCTTACTGAATAAGCCAAAACGACGCCGAGGCCGAATCGAAGTGGTGACAGGAAACCGCACCCGACAGCACAACCCAGACGCCCACGCATCCGTCGCTGCCGCACTAAGCCGAACCACGCTGGAACGGCACCAACCAAGAGGACGTCAGCCGTCCGCACCGCGCCGGTTAACCTTCCGGGCATGGCCTATTACCAGTCCCTCGTCGAGCTGATCGGCAACACCCCGCTGGTCAAGCTCTCCTCCGTCACCGCCGGTCTACCGACCCCGGGCCCGACGGTGCTGGCGAAAGTCGAGTACTTCAATCCGGGCGGTTCGGTGAAGGACCGCATTGCAGTGCGGATGATCGACGCCGCCGAGCAGTCCGGCGAGCTCGTGCCGGGCGGCACGATCGTCGAACCGACGTCGGGCAACACCGGTATCGGACTTGCCCTGGTCGCGCAGCAACGTGGCTACTCCTGCGTGTTCGTCTGCCCCGACAAGGTGAGCACCGACAAGGTCAACACGTTGCGAGCCTTCGGGGCGGAGGTCGTGGTCTGCCCGACTGCGGTCGCGCCGGAGGACCCACGCTCCTACTACTCGGTCAGCGACCGACTGGCTGCCGAACGTCCGGGCGGATGGAAACCGAACCAGTACGCGAACTCGAACAACCCGCGCTCGCATTACGAGACGACCGGACCTGAGGTATGGGAGCAGACCGACGGCAGGGTCACTCACTTCGTGGCCGGCGTGGGAACCGGCGGGACCATCAGCGGCGCCGGTCGGTACCTGAAAGAGGCGTCCGGAGGCAAGGTCAAGGTGATCGGTGCTGACCCGGAGGGCTCGGTCTACTCCGGCGGCACCGGCCGGCCGTACCTGGTAGAGGGTGTCGGTGAGGACTTCTGGCCGGAGACCTACGACCGGACTGTGTGCGACGAGATCGTCGCCATCTCCGACGCCGAGTCATTCCACGTCACCCGCCGATTGGCGCGCGAGGAAGGGATGCTGGTGGGCGGCTCGTGCGGGATGGCGGTAGCCGCGGCACTGCGGATCGCCGAGTCCGCAGGCCCGGACGACCTGATCGTGGTGTTGCTGCCGGACGGCGGCCGCGGCTACATGTCCAAGATCTTCTCCGACGAGTGGATGCGCGACTACGGGTTCCTCTCCAGTGCGGGTGGGGTGACCGTCGGCGACATCCTGCAGGCCAAATCCGAAGTGACCCCGCCGCTGGTGCACGCCCATCCCAACGAGACGATCCGCGAGGCGATCGACATCCTGCGTGAGTACGGGGTATCGCAGATGCCGGTGGTCAAGGCCGAGCCACCGGTGACCGCGGGCGAGGTCGTCGGATCGGTCGAGGAGAAGGCGCTGCTGGATGCGCTGTTCACCGGTCACGCATCGCTGGCCGACGCGATCGAGCCGCACATGTCCGCGCCGCTGCCGATCATCGGGTCGGGCGAGCCGGTCTCCGCCGCGGTCCAGGAGCTGGAATCAGCCGACGCGCTCCTGGTCCACATCGACGGCAAGCCCGCCGGGGTGCTCACCCGGCAGGATCTCCTCGGACACCTGGCGATCGGCTGAAATAGCTCGCGGTCGGTAACGTGCAGGGGTGCAGTGTCCGGTCGCGGTGGTCTGGGACGAGCAGTACCTCGGCTACGACTTCGGCGACCACCCGATGCACCCGGTCCGGCTCGAGCTGACCATCCAGCTGGCGCGTGAACTCGGTGTACTCGAGCGGCTCACGATGCTGCGACCAGTCGCTGCGTCCCGCGCGGAGCTGCTCACCGCCCACACTGCGCAATACCTGGCGGCATTGCAGGAGGCCTCCGGGGATGCGACCTACGTCGGCCACGGTCTCGGTACGCCGGATGACCCGGTGTTCGCCGGCATGTACGACGTCGGTGCGCTGATCGCCGGTGGTTCTGTCCTTGCCGCACAGCAGGTCTGGCAGGGCAGTGCGCTGCATGCGGTCAACATCGCGGGCGGCCTGCATCACGCGATGCCCGATGCCGCATCGGGGTTCTGCGTGGTGAACGACGTCGTCGTGGCGATCCGATCGCTGCTGGCGGCCGGAGCGAACCGCGTCGCCTACGTCGACATCGATGTGCATCACGGCGACGGTGTGCAAGCCGCGTTCTACGCCGATCCCCGGGTGTTGACGATCAGCCTGCATCAGCATCCGGCGACGCTCTTCCCGGGCACCGGACTGCCCAGCGAGATCGGTGCGGGCGCGGCCGAGGGCACCGCGCTGAACGTCGCCCTTCCGCCCGGGACCGCGGACGACGGCTGGCTGCGTGCCTTCGGTGCCGTGGTGCCAGGTGCGGTGCGGGCGTTCGCGCCGGACGTCTTGGTTACCCAGTGCGGCTGCGATACCCATCACGAAGATCCGCTGGCCGACCTGAAGCTGACCGTCGACGGGCAGGCCACTGCGTACCGGTTGTTGCACGACCTGGCGCACGAGGTCGCCGGCGGGAAGTGGCTGGCCATGGGAGGCGGGGGATACGGCGTGGTGCGGTGCGTGCCGCGGTCCTGGACGTGCCTCATCGCACAAGCGACCGGTCAGCCCCTGGCTGCGGAGACGGAGATCCCGGAGACGTGGCGGCGCCGCGTCCGTGCCGCTGGGATGGCCGTCGCACTGCCCGAACGGATCGGCGAGGGCCGGACGCCGACACCACGGACGTGGGAACCCGGTGGTGAGTCGTGGCTGGACCGCTCCATTGCGGCCACCCGGGACGCGGCGTACCCGTTGCTCGGTCTCGACCCCGACGACCCCCGGGACTGATCGTGACCGAGACGCCGGAGCGGCCGTCGGACTACCCGCGGCAGTGGGAGGCAGACGTCGTGGTCGCTGACGGCGGGACGGTGCGGCTGCGCCCGATCCGGCCCGATGACGCCGATGCGATCGTGGCCTTCCACGGTGGCCTGTCGCAGCGCACCCGCTACCTGCGTTACTTCAGCGCCTACCCACGCATCCCGGAACGTGACCTGCTGCGCTTCGTCACCGTCGACTACGTCACGCGGATGGCATTCGTAGTGCTGCACCGTGGCGCCATCATCGGCGTCGGCCGGTACGAGGCGGATCCGGCCAAGCCGACCGAGGCCGAGGTCGCGTTCGTCGTGGCCGACGCGCACCAAGGACGCGGCATCGGTTCGGTGCTGCTCGAGCATCTCGCCGCGGCGGCGCGGGAGCGCGGGATCACCACGTTCAGCGCAGAGGTATTGGCCGAGAACAGCCGCATGGTGCGCGTCTTCCTCGACGCCGGCTATCAGGCGTCCCGGTCACTCGATCATGGCGTGGTGCACCTCGAGTTCTCCATCGCTGACGCCGAGACGCCGGAGGCCGTCGCGCGGGAGCGCGAGCAACGCGCCGAAGCGCGCTCGATCGCCCGGCTGCTGGCGCCGCGGTCGGTCGCCGTGATCGGCGCCAGCCGTGACCCGGCGAAGATCGGCAACGCAGTGCTGCGCAACCTCGTGCTGGGCAACTACACCGGCACCATCCTGCCGATCCACCCGAACGCAGCGCAGGTCGAGGGCGTGCCCGCGTACCCGAGCGTGCTGGACGTTCCCGGTGACGTCGACCTCGCGGTCATCGCGGTGCCGTCGGATGCTGTCGGCGACGTGGTCGGGCAGTGCGCGCGCAAGGGGGTACACGGCCTGGTTGTCATCTCCGGCGGTTTCGGGGAACGGGCCGACGACCGAGCCGGCGGGCTGGCCGCGCAGCGCGCTCTGGTCCGCGCCGCGCGGGAGCAGGGCATGCGCGTAGTCGGGCCCAACTGCCTCGGCATCGCCAACAATGCGCCGCAGGTGCGGTTGAACGCGTCGCTCGCGCCGCTGGTCCCACCGCTGGGCCGGGTCGGGTTCTTCAGCCAGTCCGGTGCGCTCGGGGTCGCGGTGCTGGGCGAGGCGGTGCGCCGCGACCTCGGGCTGTCATCGTTCGTCTCGGCCGGCAACCGCGCGGACGTCTCGGGCAACGACCTGCTGCAGTACTGGGAGGGTGACCCGGCCACCGACGTGGTGCTGCTTTACTTGGAGAGCTTCGGCAACCCGCGCAAGTTCGCCCGGTTGGCGCGCCGTACCGGGCGCAGCAAACCGATCGTCGCGGTTAAGTCGGGTCGCGGCGCGGTCGTCAGCGGACTGGCCGGCACCAGCGTGGACGTCCCGGAGTCGAGCGTGCAGACCTTGTTCGAGGCGTCCGGCGTGATCCGGGTCGGCACGCTGGACGAGATGTTCGACGTGGGGCTGCTGCTCGCCGCGCAGCCGCTACCCGCCGGCGACCGGTTGGCTGTCGTGGGCAATTCCGCGGCACTCGGTGTGCTGGTCAGCGAGGCGGCCGGCGCCGAGCGGCTCACGGTCACCCGCGCGGTGGACACCGGCGTCAATGCGACGCCGGAACGGTTCCAGCAGGCGTTGCAGGCAGCGCTGGCCGATCCCGAGGTGGACGGGCTGATCGCCGTCTTCGTGCCGCCACTGCTGCGCACGTCGGGCGATGAGTACGCGGCGGTGCTGCGTAGTGCGGCAGCGGGCACCGGGAAGCCGGTGCTGTCGACGTTTCTCGGCTTTGACGGAGTGCCTGCTGCGCTGCGAGCACCGGCCGATGACTTGCCCGGTAAGGGATCGATACCGTCCTACCCCTCGCCGGAGCGTGCCGTGCGCGCGCTCGGCCATGCGGTACGCCACGGCGTCTGGCGTCGGCGCGATCCCGGTGTGGTGCCGGCGCTTTCCGGCATCGAGCCGGAGCCGTCCCGACGACTGGTCGAGCATGTGTTGCGTACCTGCGCCGCTGGCCGCTGGCTGTCCGGCGCCGAGGTGGAAACGGTGCTCGGCTCGTTCGGCATCCGACCGGTCACCGCACGCGAGGTGCTCGGGCCGTGGGAGGCGCAGTCCGCTGCGGTGACACTGGGCTGGCCGGTTGCCCTGCGAGTGGGCGCTGTCGTGCGGTTGCATCTTGCCGACGAACACGCACTGGCCGATGCGTGGGCGGAGTTAGGGCTCGCCGAGGCCGACCGGGCGGTGGTGCAGGCGATGGCTCCGCGCGGTATCGACACCGTGTTCGGCGTGCAGGACGACCGGTCGTTCGGTGCCCTGGTCTCCTTCGGCATCGGTGGCCTCGCCACCGAGCTGCTGGGTGACCGCGCCTACTGCGCAGTGCCGCTGACCACCACCGATGCCGTCGATTTGATCGACGGGCCGCGGGCGGCGCCGATGCTGCACGGCTACGGCGGCGCGCCCCCGGTCGACATCGCCGCCCTGCAGGAGCTCGCGCTGCGGCTCAGCGCCCTGTCCGACGAGCTACCTGAAGTGACCCAGGTGCAGCTGGGCACCGTGGTGGCTGCGGCTTCCGGCGCGTTCCCGCTGTGGGCGGAGATCCGGGTTGCGCCGCCGGCCGCCCGCTCCGACGGCCCGCGCCGGATGCGCGGCCTCTAGCTGGCTGGTTGGTCGGCTGGTCTGCTGGCTGGCTGGCCCCGTAGCAGGGCGGTTTGCGGCGTGTCGCACCTGCTGCGCGGCCAACCTTCGCCGATTGCCCTGCAGCGGGGCCAACGAACAACGGGTGGGCGGTAGCGTGGCCGGATGAGTTCTCTCGATGCTTCGGACGCAGCGCAGCGTCCCGGTTTCAACACGTCGGCCATCCACGCCGGGCAGGAGCCGGACCCGCGAACCGGCGCGGTCACGGTGCCCATCTATGCCACCTCCACGTACAAGCAGGACGGCGTCGGCGGGCTGCGCGAGGGCTACGAGTACAGCCGCAGCGGCAATCCGACGCGTACCGCGCTGGAGGAATGCCTCGCCGCGCTGGAAGGGGGCAGCCGCGGGTTGGCCTTCGCCTCCGGGCTGGCCGCCGAGGACACCGCGTTGCGAACGCTGCTGCAACCCGGCGACCACATCGTCGTCCCTGATGACGCGTATGGCGGCACGTTCCGGCTGATCGCCCGAGTGCTGTCGCGGTGGGGCGTGGAGCACACCCCAGCAGCGTTGGCTGATCTCGACGCGGTACGTGCCGCGATCCGGCCCAACACGAAGGTGCTGTGGTGTGAGACGCCGACCAACCCGCTGCTAAACATTGCCGACATCGCCGGACTGGCCTCGATCGCGCGCGACGCCGACGCCCGGCTCGTCGTCGACAACACGTTCGCCTCGCCGTACTTGCAGCAGCCGCTCGCACTCGGTGCCGACATCGTCGTGCATTCGACCACGAAGTACCTGGGCGGTCACTCGGACGTGGTAGGCGGCGCGCTGGTCACATCCGACGCAGAACTGGGCGAGTCGCTCGCCTTCCACCAGAACGCGATGGGAGCGGTCGCCGGGCCGTTCGACGCGTGGCTGGTGTTGCGCGGCATCAAGACGCTCGGCGTCCGGATGGACCGGCACTGCGCGAACGCGACGCGGATCACCGAGTTCCTGTCCGGCCATCCGAATGTCGACCGGGTGCTCTACCCCGGCTTGCCGGATCACCCCGGTCATGAGGTCGCGGCCAAGCAGATGACCGGCTTCGGCGGGATGATCTCCTTCACCCACAAGGGTGGCGAGGAAGCTGCGCTGCAAGTGTGCCAGCGTGCCGAGGTCTTTACCCTCGGCGAGTCACTCGGTGGTGTCGAGTCGCTGATCGAGCACCCCGGCCGGATGACGCACGCCAGCGTGGCCAACTCACCGCTCGAGGTTCCGGCCAGCCTGGTCCGGCTGTCGGTGGGCATCGAAGACGTCGCCGACCTGCTGGCCGACCTCGAGCAGGCGCTCGGCTGAACTCGCAGAGTCAGCCGTTGTAGAAGTCGGCGTAGCTGCCGACGAAGACCTGGTTCGCCCCGGCAGTGACGGTGCTGACCAGCCGCAGCTCGCCGGTCATCACGTTCCAGGAGATCAGCCGGCTGGTCTGGCCCTTTGCCACGTCACCGGAGCGCGATTCGTACACGACCCGGTTGCCGCCCTGCCAGCCGGCGACGACGCAACAGCCCTTGTACCGTGCCGAATCCGTACCGAGTGGTATCAGCAGCACAGCGGGATTCACCGAGGAGACGACGACGGCCTCAGGATTCCGGTCTTCGGGAACCGTCGGGGAGGTGACGTAACGCAGCCTGGGCGGCGGAGCTGCCGTTCCATTTGCGCAATGGCCCCCACTCCTGGGAGATCGTGACCGGCCGGATGCATTGGGGTCGACCAGTGCAAGAAAATCGGTGGGCCGGTCCCGATTTCGATACCGGTGTCGATAATCGAGCCGGTGGTCGGATCCAGCATTGACCTCGCGCTGAGGAGGATCTGGCCATCCCAGTTCCAGGTGAGCAGCGGTGCGTTTCTGCAGTGTATGCGGGCACATCGAGACGACGCCAACTATTGCTCTGCACGGAGTAGACGCGACCGCGCCGATCTGGCCGAAGACGAGCATGGTGCCATCCGGCGACATTGAGCCAGCGGTGAATGGTGACGCGCCGTTGATCGAGTCCGGTGGCGGGCCGAGTTGGGAGATGTCCAGTCGGCGTTGAGAGTAGTCGTCAGCGATCAACACGAGCGACTGCGCGGGCCGCGAGCCGCGGGAGCTCACGTCGGTGGTCAGGAAGGCCGCGGTGGCCCGATCGATGGGCTTGTCGGTGATCCACGGTGCGTTGCGGTCGAGCTGTATGTTCGCCGGTAACCCGCCATCGGAGGGTTGCAGCTTCGCCTCGCCTGCACCGTCGGGGCGACCTGGACGGTCAGACCCGTCCTTCTCACATGCCGTACCGGGAGAGGCCGGCGCGGGCTGGCTGCCACCGGGGTCGTGGTGCTGGCCGGTCCGGACGCCGATCGGCGGTGCCAGTCGCGGCGGCGATCACCGCGCTGCGGCAATGCCGATCCGTAGCCGTGTGCGATCATGCCGCGCTGGCGCCAAGCGATATCGGCAAGGTCCGGCGATCGACCGGCTGGGCAGCGTCCTCGAGCAATTCGCGGATGCGTGACTCGGTCATCTAACGACCTCCCATGAACTCGGCAAGCTCCGGTGACGTCTCGCGTAGGTTGCGCAGGGCGTCGTGCGCTTGTGACTTGACGGTGCCGACGCTGACGCCGAGCACCTGCGCGGTCTGCGCCTCGGTCAGATCCTCGTAGTAGCGCAGCACCAACACGGCGCGTTGTTTCGGCGCGAGGTGCGCCAACGCGTCGATCAGCGCCAGCCGCCGATGCACCGAGGTGTCCGGAGCGGCCGCGGATATCTCCGGGAGGTCGGTCAGCGTGATCTCGGGCTGCCGTCGCCGCCACCAGGAGATGTTGTCGTTGACGAGAATGCGCCGGGCGTAGGCGTAGGGCTCGCCGTCGCACAGCCGTCGCCAGCGCCGAGCCACCTTGATCAGCGCTTCCTGGGTGAGGTCCTCCGCGCGGCCCTGATCGCCGCAGAGCAGGTACGCGGTGCGCACCAGTCGGCGTTGGTGGGCGCGTGCCCACGCGGTGAATGCCGCGCGGTCGTCCGCTGCCACCGTGCCTCCGTCCGTAGCGCTCCACTCTGCACAACGCCGGCCGCCCGGTGAATGGTTGGCTGTGCAGCCGATCCAGCTCCTCGTCCTACTCTGGCCCCATGCCGCAGGTGTTGCTCGTCGAGGACGACGCCGCGATCCGCACTGCGCTGACCCGATCCCTGCGTGAGCAGGGTTACGCAGTCAGCAGTGTCGACAAGGGCATGGATGCGCTCACCGCGGCAGTGGCAGGCAAGCCGGATGTCGTGCTCCTCGATCTGGGCCTGCCCGACCTCGACGGCGCCGACGTGCTGTCCATGCTGCGGGCCGTCAGCGACGTCCCGCTCATCATCGCCACGGCGCGCGACGACGAGGCAGAGGTGATCAGGTTGCTCGACCTGGGCGCCGATGACTACGTCATCAAGCCGTTCACCGCCGCGCAGATCAGCGCCCGGATCCGCGCTGTGCTGCGCCGCACAGGGCGCACCGAAGAGGATCCGGTCATCCAGGTCGGTGGCCTGCGCATCGATACCCGCAGCAGAGAGGTCACCGTCGACGGCGTAGAAGTCGAGCTCGCCCGCAAGGAGTTCGAGCTGCTGGTCGCGCTGGCCCGACGCAGCGGCGAAGTCGTCACCAAGCGTGATCTGCTCGCCGAGGTATGGCAGCTGGCCTGGGGTGGCTCGGATCGCACCGTGGACGTGCACCTTTCCTGGCTGCGCCGCAAGCTCGGTGAGACCGCGCAGCACCCGCGCTTCTTGTACAGCGTGCGCGGCGTCGGCATCAAGCTGGCGGCGCCGTCGACAGCGACGGGTGACTGACCGTGCGCCGCCGCATCCTGCTGCTGGTCGCCGGCATGACGACTCTCGTCGTGCTCGCCTTCGCCATCCCGCTGGCGTTGCTGATCCCGTCGGTGGTGGTGCGCAACGAAGAGAGCAACGTCGTGGACCAGGCGAATCGGGCCGCGTCCTACCTGCGCGGGGTCCAGACGTTGACGAGTAACACGGTCAAGAGCGTGGTCGACGCCCAGAAGAAGGACGCCGACCACCGCACCTGGATTGCCAGTTCTACCGGGACGGTGGTGGGAACGCCACCGCCCGGCACGGGTGACGTGGGGGTCATCCCCGCCGGGCGGTTCCCCCGCGACGGAGGCGCGCTGGGCGATGGCGACGGCCCCGGTGGGCCCGGGGCCCAATTGCGCAATGGGTATAACGGGCGGCTCGCCACCGCGGTGGTTACCGACCCGAGCGGGCAAGCGACGTATCAGGTCAACGTCTGGATCTCGAACAGGGCATTGCACGACGGCGAGTACGGCTGGTGGGTACTGCTGGTGGCCGGCAGCGTCCTGCTCCTCGTCATCGGAGTGGCCGGCGGCGAGCTGGTCACTCGGCGGATCGTCCGTCCGCTGGAACGCAGCGCGCAGACGGCACACCGAATCAGCCGCGGCGACGTCACGGCGCGGGCGCCGACCTCTGGGCCTCGCGAAGTCGCCGACATGGGCAACGCCCTGAACCAGTTGGCCGACCGGATCGACGAACTCATGCTCGAGGAGCGCGAGACGGTCGCCAACTTGAGCCATCGCATGCGTACCCCGCTCACCGCGCTGCGGTTGGACGCAGAGGCGCTGCACGACCCGCAGGATGCCGAGCGCATCGGCGGACACGTGTCAGCGCTGGAGCGCACATTGACCGGCGTCGATCCGCGCTGCGCGCCGACCGCAGCGGGAAGGCCGGATTCCGGCGACCGATGCTTCCGCGGTGGTCGCTGAACGGGTGGCCTTCTGGTCGGCCCTGACCGAGGAACAGGACCGCCGGGTGACGGTCACCGCGCCGTCGGAACCGGTCTTCGTGCGCTGCTCCGCCGAGGATCTCGGCGCGGCCGTGGACGCGCTCATGGAGAACGTGGTGGCGCACACTCCTGAGGGCGCTCCCTTCTCCGTGCTGCTGCGCGCAACGGACGACGGCGCGCTGCTGGAAGTGGCCGACAGCGGGCCAGGGCTGCCCGACGGGGTGGGGGAGCGAGGCCGAAGCGACCGCGGCTCCAGTGGTCTCGGACTGGACATCGCGCGACGCTGCGCGGAGGCCAGTGGCGGATCGATGGCGACCGGCCGCTCGCCGAGCGGCGGTGCCCTCGTCGCATTGCATCTGGGCTCGGCGGGAGCTCCCGCACAGCAGCCTGCCAGCGAGGCTTGACGTGGCCTTGACGGTGCGGTGAGACCGGGCTAACCCGCCCGGACGCATCGTCATCGCATGATGACGAACGACCGCGCAGTTCTCCCAGCGGCGTCCAAGTCCGCGCTGGTCCGTCCCGAGCACGAACCCGACGGCACCGGCGTCCAGGCAGACCGCAGCGTCCTGTTGGGTGCCGGTTCCGCCGGTTACGACATCGAGATCGTGGTCCCGGTCTTCAACGAGCAGACCGACCTGGCCGCGTGCATCCACCGCCTGCGCAGCTACCTCGATGCGCAGCTGCCGGTCAGCACATCGATCACCGTCGCAGACAACGCGAGCACGGACGAGACCTGGCCCATCGCCGGTGATCTCGCCGCGACGCTGCCCGGGGTTCGCGCGGTGCACTTCGAGGCCAAGGGACGCGGCGGCGCGCTGCGATCGGTCTGGTTGGCCAGCCAGGCCCGCGTCGTCGCGTACATGGACGTGGACCTCTCCACCGACCTGGCGGCGTTGCTGCCCCTGGTGGCGCCGCTGCTCTCCGGACACAGTGACGTCTCGATCGGCAGCCGGCTGTCTCGCTCGTCCCGGGTGGTGCGCGGCGCGCAGGCGCGAACTCGATCTCCCGGTGCTACAACCTGCTGCTGCACGCGACCCTGCGGGCACGATTCTCCGACGCGCAGTGTGGCTTCAAAGCGATGCGGCAAGAGTGCGCGCGGGCGCTGCTGCCGTATGTGCACGACGGTGGCTGGTTCTTCGATACCGAGCTCCTGCTGCTCGCCGAACGTTCCGGGCTGCGTATCGCCGAGGTTCCGGTGGACTGGGTGGATGACCCGGACAGCCGCGTCGACGTGCTGGGGACCGCGGCAGCCGACCTGAAGGGGATGCTCCGGGTCGGGCGGGCCCTCGCGTCGGGTGCACTGCCGCTGGCGGCGCTGCGTGCGCAGCTCGGCCGCGGTCCGATCGCAGTCTCCGGTGTCCCATCCCGGTTGGCCGGGCAGATAGTTCGGTTCGGTGCCGTGGGCGTGGCCAGCACGCTGGCATATCTGCTGATCTTCCTGCTGCTCCGGGGCGGGCTCGGAGCGCAACCGGCCAACCTCACCGCGCTGCTGCTCACTGCCGTTGCGAATACCGCCGCGAATCGCCGCTTCACCTTCGGGCTGCGCGGTGCGGGCGCCGGCCGGCACCAGCTGCAGGGATTGCTCGTCTTCGCGCTCGGCCTTGGTCTGACCAGCGGGGCCCTCGCGCTCACCAGTGCACTGGTCAGCCACCCGTCCCGCACGTTGGAGGTCAGCGTGTTGGTGGCCGCCAATCTGGCCGCCACCGTCCTGCGCTTCGTTCTCTTCCGCGAATGGATATTTCGATCCCGACCGCCACCCGACCACCTCTTTGGAGAGCTGACATGGCTGCTACCTATGCGCCGCCGGCGCGACCCTCGGCAGAGGTCCGCTCGCCGTTCACCGGATCCTGGCTGCGCCGAGCAGTGCGCGGGCCTGGTCGAGCATGCCCGGTTGGGTGCGACCGTCCGCTCTCGCCTTACTGCTGGGCACGGCAGTGCTGTATCTCTGGCGGCTCAGCGCGTCCGGATACGGCAACGACTTCTACGCCGCGGCGGTGCAGGCCGGCACGAAGAGTTGGAAGGCGATCGTTCTTCGGGTCGCTGGACTCGTCCAATTTCATCACCGTCGACAAGCCGCCGATGTCCGTCTGTGGCCGGCAGAGATCGCCGGACGGCTGTTCGGCTTCAACTCCTGGACGCTGCTCGCTCCCCAGGCCCTGGAAGGTGTTGCGGCAGTGGGCCTGCTGTACCTGACGGTGAAGTGCTGGTCCGGCCCGGTGGCCGGAATACTGGCCGGGGGATTGCTTGCGATCACTCCCGTCGCGGTGCTGATGTTCAGGTTCAACAGCCCGGACGCGCTGATGACGCTGCTCCTCGTCGTCGCCGCTTACGCCACGACCCGGGCGGTCGACGAGGGACGGCTGCGGTGGCTGCTGCTGGCCGATGCCGCGATCGGGTTCGACTTCCTCACCAAGGAGCCTGCAGCCGTTCACTCGTGCTGCCCGCGCTTCGCGCTCTTCTTCTTCCTCGCCGCGCCGGGTTCGGTGCTGCGCCGAGTCACCCAGTTGCTTGCTGGTGGTCGCGGTGATCGCCGCCGCCGGTTGGTGGGTGCTGATCGTGCAGTTGTGGCCCGCGTCGAGCTGTCCCTACATCGGCGGCTCGACGGACAACAGCGTGCTCGGACTTGCCTTCGGCTACAACGGGTTGAGCCGGATCACCGGTGATTCCGGCGCCGGCCCGGGCGGCGGAGGCGGTGGTGGCTTCGGCGGCGCCACTGGGTCGGGCCGGCTGTTCAATTCCGAGATGGGTACGCAGATTTCGTGGCTCATCCCGGCTGCGTTGGTGGCGATCGTCTTGCTGCTCGCGGTGTCGCGGCGGTCCGGCCGTACCGATCGCACGCGCAACGCGACGGTGCTGTGGGCCGGCTGGTTCCTGGTGACGGCCGCAGTGGCTCGAGCTACTCCAAGGGCATCATCCACTCGTACGACACGGTACAGCTCTCCGACCTCGGTGATCAGCGCGCTGGTCGCGATCGGCGCGGTCACCGCGTGGCGGCACCGGTCGGAGATGTTCGCGCGTGTCGCGCTCGCGGCGGGCACCGCGGTCACCGCGTGGTGGAGCTTCTCGAACTGCTCGGCCGGACGGCGTCCTGGCATCCGCCGCTGCGTGGCGTGATCCTCGGCCTTGGGCTGGTGGCCGCGGTGGCGCTGCTCATCCCGGTCGGCCAGTCGCACCGGATGCGGCGTGGCGCGGCAGTGATCGGGGCGGCAGCAATTCTGGTGCTGGTCGGCGGGATCGGCTGCCTACGCAGCCAACACCGCGACGACGGCACATACCGGATCGACACCGTCGGCCGGCTCGGTCAGCACGTCCGGGAGAGGTGGCATGGAGTGCCCGTGCTGGCTTCCCGGGCGGGGGCCAGCGTGGTTGACGTCTTGACGGGGCCGGTCCCGGCGGTGGTCCTCCTGCGCAGCCGGGCGGGACGTCCGGGCAGACCGGTGGCGTGGCCTCCCCGGGCGGTTCCGTGACCGGAGGCACCAGCACCAACACCGCACTCAGTGCCCTGTCAGTCGTCGACGACAGATCGGGCTGCAGCGACGATCGGTGATCAGAGGCGCCGCAACCCTCGAGCTGGCCAGCGGCGGCACATCCGTAATGGCCATCGGCGGGTGGAGCGGATCCGATCTGGCACCGACGTTGACCCAGTTCCAGGAGTACGTCCGGGCCGGTGCGATCGATTACTTCATCAGTGGTGGTCGAGGTGGTGGGGGCCGGCGGCGGTAACGGCACGTCGAGCGCGATCACCGCATGGGTCACGGCGCACTACACCGCGAGCACTGTCGGCGGGCAGACCGTGTACGACCTGACGAAGGTCGCCTCGTGATGAGCAGTACCACGGCTGCACCGCGCGGTCTCGAACTGGACCGGACCGCGCCGGGTGCGGATCGTGCACCCGCTACGTCACGGCGAGCACTGCGGACGCTCGCGCTCGCGGCGCGACACCGCGTCGCCCTCGCGGGCCTACTCGTCGGCACCGCGGTGCTGTACCTCGTCGGGTTGTCCGGTTCGGGTTGGGCAAATCAGTTCTATGCGGCGGCCGGGCAGGCCGGCGCGCAGCAGCTGGAAGGCATTCCTGTTCGGGCTCTTTGGACGCATCCAACTTCATCACCGTCGACAAGCCGCCGGCATCGCTGTGGGTGATCGACCTCTCGATGCGTGTCTTCGGCGTCAACTCCTGGTCGCTGCTGGTGCCCCAGGCGCTGGAAGGCGTGGCCGCGGTGGCCTTGCTCTACGCCGCGGTACGCCGGGTGGCCGGAGGCACGGCGGGCTTGCTGGCTGGCGGCGGTGTTGGCTACCACGCCGGTGGCGGTGCTGATGTTCCGGTTCGACAACCCGGATGCGCTGCTGGTGTTGCTGCTCACCGCTGCGGCCTACGCGACGGTGCGCGCGTCGAGGCGGGTGGCCGGCTCTGGTTGATGCTCGCCGCGCGCCTCATCGGTTTCGCCTTCCTGACGAAGATGCTGCAAGGACTCCTGGTCGTGCCCGGACTCGCCGCCGCGTATCTGATCGCGGCGCCGATCTCCGGCTGGCGGCGGATCCGCAACCTTGCCGGGGCGCTCGGCGGGCTCGTGCTCAGTGCAGGCTGGTGGGTGACCCTCGTCGAATTGTGGCCCGGCGGTTCCCGGCCGTTCGTCGGCGGCTCGACGAACAACTCCGTCCTCGAGCTGACCTTCGGCTACAACGGACTCGGTCGGTTGGACGGTGGCAGCAACAACGGCAATGTCAGCGGTGGTGCCGGCGGCTTCTCATCAGGGTCGACCGGGCTGGCCCGGTTGTTCGGGACCGACATGGGTTCGCAGATCAGCTGGCTGCTGCCCGCGGCCCTGATCGCGCTGGGTGCGCTGCTCTGGTTGACCAACGGGCGGCCACGTACCGACCGGCTGCGCGCCAGCGTGATCGTCTGGGGCGGGTGGCTGCTGGTCACCGGTCTGGTGCTCAGTTTCGCCAGCGGCATCATCCACCCGTATTACACGGTGGCGCTGGCGCCGGCGATCGGTGCGCTGCTCGGTATCGGCATGGTGGCGTTGTGGAAGCAGGTCGGCGTGGTCGCCGCGATGGTGGCGGCCGGGGCCGGGATGGAGTTGGGTGCTTCTGGGCCGCGCCGACTGGCATGCTGAGCTGCGCTGGGTGGTGCCCGCCGCCGGCGTGCTGGCCATTGTGGGGTTGCTGGCGCGTCGTCTCGTTGTCCTGACGGCGCTGGTGTCTGCGGTCGCACTGCTGATTGCACCGACGGCATACGCGCTGCAGAACGGGCCGACCGCGCATACCGGCGCGATCCCGAGTGCCGGACCGGCGAACGCCGGCGGGTTCCCAGGCGGCCAGGCGGGCCGGGCGGTGGACCGACCGACCCGCCGGCACGACTGGCCCGGGCCGGCTACCGGGCGGCGCGAACGCGGGTAGTGGGGCCGGTGGATTTCCCGGCACAGGACAAGCCGGTGCCGCTGGTCGGGCTGGAGCAGGCGGTGCTGGACTGGTGGTGCGACCACCGTGAACAGCGCACTGCGTACCGCACTGCAAGCGAACGCGTCGAGTTACTCCTGGGTTGCCGCAACGACCGGCGACAACGAGGCAGCCACGTTGGAACTGGCCACCGGAGGATCGGTGATGGCGCTCGGCGGCTACAACGGCACCGACCCGGCCATCACCCTTGCCGAGTTCCAAGCCCTGGTCGCCGCGGAAAGGTGCATTACTACGTGGCCGATGCCAGGGGTTCATCGGCTCGACGGCGGCGAACGCCTCGACGGCGTATGCCATCCAGGCAGTGGGTCAGCACTACCTTCACCGCGCAGACGATCGGCGGTAGCACCGTCTACGACCTCACCCAGCGCTGAGCTGCGGTCCGGCGGATCAGCCGCCGATTCAACGGTTCGCCGGGCAAACCGGAGCGCGGGCGAAGACCGGCACCGGGCTACCGTGAACGCGATGCCAACCCCCCGGCGCACCCTGGTCCTGCTCGCGACCGTCGTCGCATTCGTCGGCACCGGCTGCGGCTCTGGCGGGTCCGGCTCGCAACACCGTGCCGCATCGACGAGTGCGCATGGCAATCCGAGGGCCTTCGATCTCGAGGCACATCGTGGCGGACGTGGTGAGACGACCGAGGAATCCCTCACCGGCTTCGCGAAGTCGATCAAGCTCGGTGTCACGACGCTGGAACTCGACATCGTGTTGACCAAGGACGACAAGCCGATCATCTGGCATGACCCGACGATCGACCCGGCGAAGTGCGCGGACACCGCGCCGGCGACCCCGGGAGATCCGCAGTATCCCTATGTCGGCAAGGTTGTGCACGAGCTCAGCTACGCGCAGATCCACACTCTCGATTGCGGCAAGGCGCTCGCCGACTTCCCGCACGCCCAGGCCGTCACGCACAACAAGATCGCGCTGTTGCCTGCGCTGTTCGCCCTTGCCGACGGGCTGCGGGCGAAGGTGCGGTACAACATCGAGACGAAGCTCGAGGCGGACCACCCGACCGAGTCGGCCACCCCGCAGCGGTATGTCGCCGTGATCCTGGCCGCGATACGCGCCGCCAAGAAGACTGCCGATGTCGATATCCAGAGCTTCGATTGGCGCACCTTGCCGCTGGTGCGCCAGGCGGACGCGAGCATCCCGCTCTCCGCGCTGACCGATGCTGCGCACTGGTACTCAGGCTCGCCATGGACCGGCACCGTCGATTACGACAACATGCACGGCGACGTCATCGCCGGCGCCCGGCAGCTCGGTGTCCAGATCCTCTCCCCGGACTACGTCGCGGGAGCTGCCCCGTCCAGCCGGGTGGTGGTCGACGCCCAGTACGTGCAGCGAGCGCATGCCGCCGGGTTGCAGGTGGTGCCGTGGACGGTGGATGGCAGGGCAGCGATGAATGCGCTGATCGATGCCGGCGTGGACGGCGTGATCACCGATTACCCGACGCTGCTGCGCGATGTGCTCGCAGCGCGAGGAATGCCACTGCCGCCTCCGACAGGGAGGTAGCGCCGCCGGGGCCAGTGAGCGACGCTGCGACGGCCTGGCATTCTGCAGGGCATTTGGTACGTTCTCGCAGCCCGGGAGTTGAACTCCCGGGTTCTGCTGCCCCCAGCTCGAGGAGATGTGTATGAGCCCGTTGATCGTCGTCGCGCTGATCCTGGGCCTGATCAACCTTGGCCTGGGCATCTGGGCCATCGTCGACATGAACAACAAGCCCGAGTGGGTGTGGCAGCAGTCCGGCAAGTCGAAGTCGACCTATATGACCGTCATCATCGTCGGGTTCTTCATCTGCGGTCTCGCCGCCTTGATCATGTCGATCGTGTACCTGACCAGCATCCGCACGCAGCTTGACGCCATGGCCGCGGCCGGCCCGCGGGGATATGGCCCGCAGCCGTACGGCCAGCCCGGATATGGCCCGCAGCAGCCGTGGATCCAGCCGGGCTACGGGCAGCCGCAGCCGCCCTATGGTCAGCCGGGTTACGGGCAGCCGCAGCCGCCCTATGGCCAGCAGCCGGGCCAGTCGGGATACGGGCAGCCGGGCTACGGCCAGCCGGGCTACGGCCAGCAGCTCGGCCAGCAGGGCTACGGGCAGCAGCCGGGCCAACCGGGCTACGGCCAGCAGCCGGGCCAGCAGGGCTACGGCCAGCAGCCGGGCCAGCAGGGCTACGGCCAGCAGCCCGGCCAGCAAGGGCAACCGGGCAGCACCCCCTGGCCGCCGAGCCAGTAGCGCCGTGACGCTCAGTACGGTCGGGGTGCGGCCGCAGTCACCGGCCACCGGGCCGCGGCAGCGCCACCGGACTGCGACGGCCTGGGCGGCGGCGGGCCCGGCGACGGTGCTCGTGCTGTCGGTGTGGAACCCCAACACCAGCCGTGTCCCGCTGTGCCCGCTGCACGCGGTCACCGGCCTCGACTGCCCGCTGTGTGGTGGGCTGCGCGCTGCGTGGAGCCTGCTGCGCGGTCACGTCGGGGCAGCGGCGAACCAGAACCTGCTCGTCGTCATTGCTGCCGTGTTGGCGGTACCCGGCGCCTACCTGACCCTGCGCTCGCCGGAGTGCGTCCGGGCCGCGGTCAGCGATCGACGGTCGCAGCTGTTGCTGGTGGTTGCCCTCGTCGCGTTCACGGTGCTGCGCAATGTTCCGGCCCTCGGCTGGCTGGCAGCCGGCCGCTGACCGGTCCGCCTGGCTAGCGGGCTCGGAACTCCTTGGCGAGGCGCTTGGGTGCCTGCGCCAGCCACGCGTCGGTGAGCAGCTCGCGCAGCTCGCTGACCGAGATGCGCGACAGCCGCACCAGCACAGCCGGGTAGCCGTTGAAGTGTGACGTGGTGAAGTACACGTCCGGATTGGCCGAGAGCAACTCTTCCTTGCCGGCCTCGCCATCGGTACGCGCGCACAGGATGGCGCCCTTCGGAGCGGCGTCGCCCAACTCGTCGACATCGCGTTTGCGCAGCGGTCGTTCCCAGGCCAACGGCTTGCCGCGCACCCCCCAGCCGCGCCGGCCGGGCTCGCGCTCGCCGGTCTCCGGCAACGAGGCGATGATCCGTTCGACGTCCGCCCACCTGGCCATCTGCCGACCCTAGGGCACGTCGGTGCTGTGCCGGACGTCAGGCGTCCGCACCGGCACGGAACGCTGGTGCGCTACTTGCGGCGGGCGATGGTCCGGCCCAGCCAGGTCAGCGGGTCGTACTTCCGGTCGACGACGCGTTCCTTCATCGGGATGATCGCGTTGTCGGTGATCTTGATGTGCTCGGGGCAGACCTCGGTGCAGCACTTGGTGATGTTGCACAGGCCGACGCCCTGCTCGGCCCTCGCGAACTCGGCACGATCGGTCCGCGCATCGAGCGGATGCATGTCCAGTTCTGCTGCCCGGATGAAAAATCGCGGACCGGCGAAGGCTTCCTTGTTGTCCTCGTGATCACGCACCACATGGCAGGTGTCCTGGCAGAGGAAGCACTCGATGCACTTGCGGAACTCCTGGCTGCGCTCGACGTCGACCTGCTCCATCCGGTATTCACCCGGCGCCAGGTCGGCGGGCGGCGCGAACGCCGGGATCTGGCGAGCCTTCCGGTAGTTGAACGACACGTCGGTGACCAGGTCGCGGATCACGGGGAAAGCGCGCATCGGCGTCACCGTGATCGTCTCACCCTCGGTGAACGTGGACATCCGGGTCATGCACATCAGCCGCGGCCGGCCGTTGATCTCCGCGCTGCACGAGCCGCACTTGCCGGCCTTGCAGTTCCACCGCACTGCCAGATCCGGCGTCTGGGTGGCCTGCAGTCGATGGATGATGTCGAGCACGACTTCACCCTCGTTCACTTCGACGCTGAAGTCCTGGAGATCGCCGTCCTCGGCGTCACCGCGCCAGACCCGGAAATTTGCTGTGTAGGTCATGCCTGGCTCCACTCCATGGGTGCGGCTTGCACATCGGCGGCCGGCAGCTCCGCTTCGGTGAGGTACTTCTTCAGCTCATCGGCTTCGAACAGCGCCTTGAGCACGTCGGGGATGTCCGGGATCGGCTGCTCGGTGACCGCGATCTGCCCGTCGGTGACGGCGTCGGAAACCGCGCAGATCAGATTCTTCTGCCGCCACTGCGAACTCATTTCGGGGTAGTCCTCGCGGGTGTGCCCGCCGCGGCTCTCCTGCCGCAACAGCGCGGCCCGCGCGACACACTCGCTGACCAACAGCATGTTGCGCAGGTCCAGCGCGAGATGCCAGCCGGGATTGAACGCCCGGCCGCCCTCGACGCCCACCTTCGCCGCGCGCTCGCGCAGCGCGAGCAGCCGCTGCAGTGCCTCCTCGACCTCCGCCTCGCGACGGATGATGCCGACGAGGTCATTCATCGACTGCTGCAGATCGGAGTGCACGGTGTACGGGTTCTCGTGTTCGCCGCGGTCGGCCAGTGCGAAAGGCTCCAGGGCGTCGGACACCGCAGCTTGCACTGTCGCCGCGTCGACCTTCGGGTAGGCGCCGTGGAGGCTCTGGACGTACTCGGCGGCGCCGTCGCCGGCCCGCTTGCCGAAGACCAGCAGGTCGGACAGCGAGTTGCCGCCGAGACGGTTCGACCCGTGCATCCCGCCGGCCACCTCGCCGGCCGCGAACAGCCCTGGCACGTTCTTCGCCGCTTCGGTGTCCGGGTCGACCTCGACGCCACCCATCACGTAGTGACAGGTCGGTCCGACCTCCATCGCTTCCTTGGTGATGTCGACGTCGGCCAGTTCGCGGAACTGGTGATGCATCGACGGCAGCCGCTTGAGGATTTCCTCGGGAGTGCGGCGTGACGCGATGTCCAGGAAGACACCGCCGTGCGGGGAGCCGCGGCCCTCCTTGACCTCGGAGTTGATCGCCCGGGCCACTTCGTCACGTGGCAGCAACTCCGGGGGACGCTTGTTGTTGTCCGGATCGGTGTACCAGCGATCGCCTTCTTCCTCGGTGTCCGCGTATTGCCCGCGGAACACGGCCGGAACGTAGTCGAACATGAATCGCTTGCCCTCGGAATTGCGCAACACGCCGCCGTCGCCGCGGACCGACTCAGTCACCAGGATGCCTTTGACCGACGGCGGCCAGACCATGCCGGTGGGGTGGAACTGGACGAACTCCATGTTCATCAGGGTCGAGCCGGCGCGCAGCGCCAGCGCGTGCCCGTCGCCGGTGTACTCCCAGGAGTTGCTGGTGACCTTGAACGACTTGCCGATGCCGCCGGTGGCCAGCACGACGGCCGGCGTGCGGAACAGCACGAAATTTCCGGTGTCGCGGTAGTAGCCGAACGCGCCGGCGATCGCGCCGGATCCGTCGCGCAGCAGCTCGGTGATCGTGCACTCGGCGAAGACCTGGAGCTTGCCGTCCGGCGACCCGGTCGCCTCGGCATCGTCCTGCTGCAGCGAGACGATCTTCTGCTGCAGTGTGCGAATCAGCTCCAGCCCGGTCCGGTCGCCGACGTGCGCCAGCCGGGGGTACTCGTGGCCACCGAAGTTGCGCTGGCTGATCTTGCCCTCGGGTGTGCGGTCGAACAGGGCGCCATAGGTCTCCAGCTCCCAGACCCGCTGCGGCGCTTCCTTCGCGTGCAGCTCGGCCATCCGCGGGTTGTTCAGGAACTTGCCGCCACGCATGGTGTCGCGGAAGTGGACCTGCCAGTTGTCGTTCGGGTTCGCATTGCCCATCGACGCGGCGATGCCGCCCTCGGCCATGACGGTGTGGGCTTTGCCGAACAGCGACTTGCAGACGATCGCCACCCGCATGCCGGCTTCCCGGGCAGCAATGGCAGCGCGCAGTCCGGCGCCACCGGCGCCCACGATCACGACGTCGTAACCGTGCTCTTCGTAGTCGGCCATGAGAAAGCCCAAGCTCCAGTCGTCAGTGGATGATGCGCAGGTCGGAAATGGTGCCGGAGGAGACCAGCGCAACGTAGAGGTCGGTCAGCAACAGGGTGCCCAGCGTCGTCCAGGCCAACTCCATGTGCTTGGTGTTCAGCTTGGAGACGAACATCCACGCGCGGTACCGCAGCGGATGCCGGGAGAAGTGCTTGAGCCGGCCACCGGTGATGTGCCGGCAGGAATGGCAGGAGAGGGTGTACGTCCACAGCAGCACCACGTTGACCACCATGATCAGCGTGCCGAGGCCGATGCCGAATCCGCCATGGCCACCTTGGAAGGCGCGAACCGCGTCGTAGGTGTTCACCAGCGAGACCACGACTGCGGCATAGAAGAAGTAGCGGTGGATGTTCTGCACGATCAGCGGGAAGCGGGTCTCCCCGCTGTACTTGCGGTGCGGCTCGGCAACCGCGCAAGCCGGCGGTGAACTCCAGAACGCCCGGTAGTAGGCCTTGCGGTAGTAGTAGCAGGTGAGCCGGAAGCCCAGCAGGAACGGCAGCACCACCAAAGCGAACGGCAGGAACGGCGGGAAGTGGCCGAACCAGACGCCGAAGTCACGGGCATGCGGGTTGCACGACGCGGTCACACACGGGGACGAGAACGGCGAGAGGTAGTGGTACTTCTCGACGAAGTAGGCCCGCTGGGACGCCGTGCGGATCAGCGCGTACAGCACCCAGGCACTGAGCAGGACGACGGTGACCACCTGCTGCACCCACCACCGGTCGGTGCGCAGCGTGCGCGCCGCGATGCTGGCGCGGCCGGGTGCGCCGACGCCCTCGGCCGTCTTCTCGGTTGTCGCCATCAGCGCGCTCCTCCGTGGTAGCCGCCGAGGCCCTCGTCGTCGGAATCCGCCCAGGCGGCCGGGTCGATCGGCTCGTCGGCGATCGCCCGGATGTCGGCGGCCGCGACGGCGGTCCGCGGTGCTCGGAGGGTGGCCAGGTCATCCATGTCGATGCGTAACCGTTCTGCGTCGTTGTTGATGCGCCGGATTGCCGGGGCGTCCCCGTACCGGCCGACCAGCGCGGCGATTTCACGCTGCAGGTCGTCGACCAGCCGGTGCAAGGTTCGCAGTTCCGGGTTCGCCACCATCGCGCACCTTTCCATGTCCCGCCGAGCCGTCAACACGGGGGTACCGCCAGGAGTCTGTCCCGTCACAACTGCCCTCATTTTGCCGCAGCGGTGGACCCTACGGGGTACCTCGACTGACACATCACATCCGCTTGCCAAACGCTGTACCCGACGTCGATGGCCGGCTGTCTATCCCGACTCCGACGGATCGCGCTCCGACGGGTCGCGCCACAATCCGACGATCAGCCATGCGGCCACCGCAATCGGCACCACGCTGACGAACCAGGGCTTGGCGATGGTCTGCCGCAGCAGCCGGATGTAGGTGTTGAGCTTGGGCACGACCGTGCGCACCTGCCAGACGGTGTTGCCCTGCACCACGGCGGTCCACGGGTCGGCGGCCGCATTCGCGTCGCCCTTGGTGTTGAACGAGATGACGCCGTTGGCGGCGGTGTGCACCGCGATCACCCGGTGGCTGACGACGCGGTGGTCGTCGATCGGGATGTGGTAGGTGATGATCATGCCCACCCGCATCCGGTCGGCGGCCAGCGGCGTGTCGATGACCACGTCACCCGGGTTGATCCCCGGGGCCATGCTCCCGGTCAACATGCCTGCGGTGCGGTAGCCGAGCACATGCGGGCCCACCGCCAGCAAGAGGAACAACGCAGCGGCGGTCAGGAGGATCACCGTTGAAATTGCCGTGACGATCGTCCGACGCACCCTGCGCAGGACGTGTGCCGACGCACTCGGCGCCGCAGCGTGCCGAGCTCGCGCGCTGGCCGGCCGCGCTGCGGCGGACCGATCCGGTGCGGTCATGGTGGTCATGTCAGGCCCTTTCGCTTTGCGTGCCCTGCTGGGTGAACCGGCTGGATGCAGACGCCACGA
Source organism: uncultured Actinomycetota bacterium (assembly GCA_963703085.1). Classification (GTDB taxonomy): domain Bacteria; phylum Actinomycetota; class Actinomycetes; order Mycobacteriales; family Jatrophihabitantaceae; genus DATAEG01. The sequence goes on from OY969789.1 coordinate 2,618,297, forward strand.
GAGGGCCGGGGCTCGAAGCCGCCGGCCCTCTCGGGCTGCTTGCTCAGCGCTGGGTGCCGGCGCGCTGGGTGCCGTTGAAGGTGAAGCTGATGGTGCTGGACTTGCCCTGGAAGGTGTTGTCCGCTGTGGTCGGCAGCGTCATCGTCACGACCAGGTAGCTGGTGGCGCCCGCGGTCAGGGCGGCGACATTCGGCAGCGCGATGTTGGCGCCGATGACCGGCCGCGCGGCGACCAGCGTGGTGGCGGTGCTCGTGCAGGAGTAGGTGAAGCCGGAGCCCACCGCGGTCTGGGTCCAGGCCACCGGGCAGGACTGCACGCTCAGCTGCAAGCCGTTCGTCGTGTCGGTGTCCAGCACCGACGAGGTCGGCGCGGCAGTGGTCAGCGAGATCGATGCCTGGTTCGAATCGCCGCTGTTGACCAACTTGACCTGGCGGTTGATGGTGTCGCCGGGGACGATGCTCGCGGCGTTGGTCGAGAAGTTGTTGTCGGTGAGGCTCAGCGAGACGGTGCCGGAGTTGACCGCCTCGGAGGCCGAGGTGGTGGCGGTGAAGCTACCGAAGGTACCCACCCCGGCGACCGCCGCGGCGGCCGCAGCCAGCGTGACGGACAGGGCGACCTTGCGGCGAGTGGAGAAGGTGCGGGCCATGGTGAGTGCTCCAATGAGTAGTCCGGGAACTGCTGTCCCGATAGCGCTAACTCTGGAGCACGTTCCTCAACGTGGAAGTAGTTGAATGCTAAATAGCTCTTCAGGAGTGGAGAAAATTCCTCAAGGCGAGGTCAATGCCGGCGCAGCGGCGGCCAGCGGCAACGAGAACCGGAAGGTTGTCCCGTGCCCGCCGGTGTCGGCCAGTTCCAACGTGCCGTCGTGCGCGAGGGCGATGGCCCGGGATATGGCCAGCCCCAACCCGACCCCGGGTACGGCAGCCTGGGTGGCGGCCTCGGCCCGGTAGAACGCCTCGAAAATGCTGGCCCGGTCCTCCGGAGCGATACCTGGGCCGGTGTCGGTCACCTCGATCACCGCGTTGTCGGCGACTCGGGACAGCCGCACCGTCACGCTGCCGCCGGCCGGGGTGAACTTCACCGCGTTGCCGACGATGTTGTCCACCGCTTGACCGATCCGGTCTGGATCGATATCCGACGGCGGCAGTTCGGCGGCGATTTCGAGGCGGACGTCGACCTTGCCCCCGCGCGCCTTCTGGGCGACCGATTCGACGGCATCCTGCAGGATCGTCGCGAGGTCTGCCTCGGTCCGCCGGATCGAGACGTTGCCCGAACCCACCTGAGCGGCGAAGAGCAGGTCGCCGACGAGCCGGAGCAGTCGCCGTGCATTGCGGTCCACCACACCGAGGTAGTGGGATTGCTCGTCGGTGAATCGCTCGGCGTCCGGATCGTCCAACAGCACTTCGAGGTACCCGATGATGGAGGACAACGGAGTGCGCAGCTCGTGGCTGACCATCGCGATGAACTGGTCCTTCAGCCGCTCGGCGGCCCGCAGCGCGGTGACGTCGGCGATGACACCGAGAAATCCGGTGACCTCGCCGGACTCGTCACGAACAGCGGTGACGCTCATCGAGGCTTCCAGCCGGGTCCCGTCAGCGCGGATCAGCGCCCACTCCCGGGTGTCGGACCGGCCCTCGCGTGCTGCCGCGATGAGCGGTTCGGGCCCCGGGTCGGTCTCGTCAGCGACGGTCAGGCCGAGTTCGGCGGCGCGGGCCAGCAGCTGGCCCGGCTCGTTCCAGGAGGCGAGGGTTCGCTTGCCGACGACCTGATCGGAGTCGATGCCGAACAGGTGCTGCGCGCCCGGATTCCACAGCGTGACCGTGCCCGCGGCGTCGGTGCCGACAATGGCCTGCTCGGTGACCGCGTCCAGTAACCGGGCCAGGCGGTCCCGGGCTTGCTGCACCTCACGCCGCGCGCTGACCTCCGGCGTGATGTCCTGGACGGTGATGACTGCGCCGGTGATCCGCCCGGAGCTGTCGCGCAGCGGGCTGGAGTTTGCCGAGAGCCAGATGGGCTCGGCAACACCGGGAACGTAGGTGGCTCGCTGCTCATCGCGGGTCACCTCGCCGCGCAGTGCGCGAGCCAGTGGCTGGCGCTCCGGAGGCACCGGGGTGACGCCGTCGGCTTCGTACACCGGCATGACGACGTTGTGAATGGTGGTAGGGCCGCCCGCAGTGCCGACCTTGGACAGCCCGCGGACCACCTTGTTGCTGATGGTGAACCGGCCTTGCGCATCGCAGGCGACAACTCCGATGTTGATGTTGTCGAGGACCACTCGCATCAGTTCGCGCTCGTTGTCCAGTCCTGTGGACGCGGTGTGCAGATCGGCGGTGAGGACGGCCTGGTTGCGCTGCAACGTCTCGAGCTCGTCGACGCGGCTGCGCTCGGTGAAGACCAGCTCCTGTACGGCGAGTGCAAGGACACCGGATACCAACGGCCAGATGATCCCCTGCGCCAATCCGTTCCGGGGATAGTTGGGAGCGCCGAACAGGATCACCGGCAGGATGAACGCGGCGCAGAGCGCTCCGACGCCCAGGAGGAGTTGCCGCCGGGTGCCGCGCAGGGCGAGCCAGACGACCGGCATGAAGTACAGCACCGTCGCCGAGGAGCGTGAACCGCCGGTTGCATCTCGCTCGAGTGCCAGGATCAGGAAGAACGCCACCGGACCAGCCGCGTCCAGCCACCCGGGCAAGCGGTCCCACGGGACCAACGAAACCACCACGAACAGCACCGTGCCGGCAATGCCGGCCAGCCAGGTCCAGCCTGCGTGAATGTGGATCTGCTGGCCCGGGATGGCCAGTACCGCGAAGGACAGGTAGAACGGCACCGCGAACGGCAGCAGCTGTTTGACCAGAGCGCCGTATTGCAACGAACGACGCCAGGAGCGGCGCGGATCGCCGACCCCCGCCGGCGCGTTCATCGAACCGGTTGGGCGCCGAGCAGGGCGCCGACTCGCGCGACCAGCTCGCGCGGGCTGAACGGCTTGGTGAGGTAGTCATCCGCGCCGGCCGCATAGCCTTCCTCGGCATCGGTGTCCTGGGCGCGTGCGGTCATCAGCAGGACCCGGGTAGAGCCGCATCCCTCGGCTGCCTTGAGCCGGCGGCACACCTCGAGGCCGGACAGCCCCGGCATGGAAACGTCCAGGACCGCAACGGCGAAGGGCCGGCCGGCTCGTTGCGCGGCGAGCAGCTCAGCTTCGGCGGAGAGGCCCTCCTCGACGGCGGTCACCAGATAACCGCGCCGACGCAGCATGGCACCCGCGAGCTCGCGAATGTCCTCATCGTCATCGGCTACCAGAACCGCGCCCGGCGGAGCGTCAGTCGGTGCTGTCGGAGGGGTCGTCACGATCTGCTGCCTCGAGTCTCTCGGCCAGCCGCGCGACCCCGTCGCGGCTGATCGGTTTGGGTAGTGCTGCGAAGATACCTTCTGGATAGTCGGAGTGGTCCAGGACGGAGCTGACGACGACCGGGCAGTGGCAGGCCTCGGGATTCGCCCGCAACCGGGTGAGCAGCTCCGCGCCACCCATGCCGGGCAGCAGCATGTCCATCACGATCAGATCGAAATCTGATTCTGTGGCAGCGCGAATGGCTTCCTCGGCATCGGACACGACCGTCGGCGAATAGCCGTGCCGGCCGAAATGGGTAGCCACCAGTTCCGCCGCGTCGTGGTCGTCCTCGACGACCAGGAGGCGGCGCCCCGTAGGTGACTGTGTCTTTGTCACGACGCCAGCGTTCCGGCCCAGCCTCAGGAGTGACCGACGGAATGCTCAAGATCTGCGCAAGACGCCACGACGACATCTTGAGCGCAGACCGATGAAGCAGTTGAAGTGGATCTTGCACTCTTGGGTTGTGACCAAGCAGGGGGCCAGGGCTGCGGCGAGTAGTCCGTGCGGCAACTGGGGGCGGCGCGGGATATTGGCCGCGGCTCTGGCGGTCCTAATCTTCTTCCTGGGCATGGCTGCCGCGCAGGCGTCGGAGACGTCGACGGCGAAGGCGCCGGTGGTAGTCGGCACGGACACCTTCGACCCGCCGGGCAACCTGAGGGTCGCCAAGAGCTGCTCGCTGCTGCCGTTCCTCTTCCCCTCGACGGTGTCACTGTCCTGGACGGCGACCGCGGAAAGCTACGCGACCGGGTACGTCGTCACCGCCAATGCAGCGACGGTTACCTCGCTGTCGGGCAGAAACAACACCTCGATCGAATACTCCATCGCGCAGAACACCAGCTACACGTTTGCGGTGTACGCGATCTCGGGTGGCAAGTGGACCAGCGTGCCGGTGACGGCGACAGCCGTCCGTTGCTAGAGGCGCGTCAAGACGATCGATCGGGTCGCGTCGACTAATCTGGGGCGGTGAGTTCCCCCGTCGAGCCCGCCGAGAACGTGCCGAAGTTTCGCGCGCTGGTCGTCGAGGACGACGACGACATCCGCGAGCTTGTGGTGGGCCTGCTGCGGCAGATCGACTTCGACGTCCATGACGTCAACCACGGTCGGGACGCGCTCACCGCAGTCACCGATTTCCAGCCGGATCTGGTCACGCTGGATCTCGGCTTGCCCGATCTTGACGGCGTCGAGGTGTGCCGGCAGATCCGGGCCCAGTCCGATGCCTACATCATCATGCTGACCGCGCGGGCCGAGGAGATCGACCGGCTCATCGGACTGGAGATCGGCGCCGACGACTACATCACCAAGCCGTTCAGCCCGCGGGAATTGCGGGCCCGGGTCCAGGCGATGCTGCGCCGCCCGCGCACCGGCGCAGCGGCGCAGCCGGCCGCTCAGGCAGTTCGTGCCGATGTGCTGCCCGATCCGGATCGGGCCGAGACGTTGCGCCTGGGCGAGCTGGAATTCGACCGGGAGAGCCGCACCGTGCTGCTGGCCGGTGACGAGTTGGAGCTGACCCGCACCGAGTTCGATCTGCTCGACATGCTGCTCAGCAACCCGCGCCGGGTGTGGTCGCGCGAGACGTTGCTGCGCGAAGTCTGGGGCACCGAGTGGGTCAGTGACGGGCACCTCGTCGAGGTGCACATGGCCAACCTGCGCCGCAAGCTGCGCGACGACCCCAAGCAGGCTCGCTACGTCCGGACGGTGCGCGGTGTCGGCTACCGGCTGGGTCCGGGCTGACCGGCACAGCCGCGCATCAGCCGGCGCGGCGGTGCCCGCCGCGAGTGCGCAAGTAATCAGCCACGACGTACTCACCGAGCGCCCCGGGCTTGGGTAGCAGCACCCGACCACCGTTGCGCCGGCCCACTTCGGACATGAAGTCGACCAGCGCCGGCTCGTCGTCGAGCATGAAGACGTTGATCCGGGCGCCGCGCCGGGTACAGCGCTGCACCTCCGCCAGAGTCGCCGCAATCGTCTCGGCAGTGGGCGGCCAGGCGAAGTCCGCATACCCGTCCGAGGTGAGGTGCGCGGTCGGCTCACCGTCGGTGATCACCAGGATGACCGGCTCGGAAGCCGGGTAGCGGTCGAGATGCCGACGGGCCATCATCAGGCCGTGTTGCAGGTTGGTGCCCTGCACTCGCTCCCACTCATGGCCCACCAACGTGGCCGGTGACATGGTGCGCGCGTAGTCGCTGAAGCCGATGATCTCGATGTGGTCCTGCGGGTACTTCGTCGAAATGAGGCTGTGCAGGGCCAGTGCAGTCGTCTTCGCCTCTCCCCAGGTTCCGCGCAGGTGCATCGAGAACGACATGTCGACGAGCAATGCCACTGCCGCGCTGCTGCGCCGTTCGGTCTCGGCGACGGTGAAGTCCTCCGCGGTCAGCGAGACCCGGCCGGTGGAGCGACGGCCCTCGGACACCTCGCGCAAAACGGCGTTGCGGACCGTCGCGCTGACGTCCAGCGGCTGCTCGTCGCCGTAGCGCCACGGCCGGGTGCTGCCGGTGAGGTCGCCGGCCGGGCCGGCGTCCCGGGCGTCGTGGGCACCGGTGCGGCGCGCTTCCAGCTCGGCGAATACCCGGCGCAGGGCCACCGCGCCCATCCGGCGCATGGCCCGCGGGGTCAGCGTCAACCCGCCGCCGGAGCGGTCGACGTAGCCCTGTTTCTGCAGTTCGCTCTCCAACCGCCGCAACGCCTCGACGTCGTCGACCGCACGGCGGCCGAGGGCCCGCTCGACCAGCTCCTCGTCGATGTCGCCCAGGGAGGCGCCGGGATAGTCCTGGCTGAGCTGCGCCTCGAGCTCGTCGAGGTCGGCGAGGTCGGCCAGCGCCGCGGTGGCGTCGGCGAACCCTTGACCCGGCTGGTTGCCCTCGACGCGTTCGGTGCCCTCCCACGGCAGGTCCGGACGGGCTGCCCGCAGGCCGCGCTGCAGCCGGCCCAGCTCGTCGGCCAGACCCGCCTGGCCGAGGCTCTGCGACATCAGGTTCGACAGCTCGCCGCGCTGCTGCGGACTGAGTGAGTTCATCAATCGCTCCGCTGCGGCAGCTCGCCGGGCCAGCGAGTCGATCAGCTCCTGCAGGTTGCCCGGGTTGTCCGGGAAGTAGTCGCCGTACTGTTGCATGAACTGTGCGAACTGCTCCGGGGTGTGCTCACCGCGCGCGTCGGAGTCCAGCATCTCGTTCAGCGCGTGCATCATCTCGGCCATCCGCGCCATGTCCTGCGGGGTGGCGTTCTGGAGGGCGTCACGCATCCCGGCGAACTGCGCGTCCAGGACTTCGGTACGCAGCATGTCGTTGATCTGCTCGTACTTTTCGGCTGCCTGCGGTGAGCGCCACTGGTAGTCGCGTAGTTCGCGCACCGCTCGGGAGGTGTCCCGGGGCAGCGCGTCGAGTTCGGCCTCGGCCATTCGCGCGGTGTCGTCCGGGTCCGGGAACAGCGCCTGGCGCTCCAGTTCCACGGCCTCGTCGAGCAGCTCGCGCACCTTGTCCAGCGTGCCGGTGAGGGCGGTGTTCCGGCGCTTGCGGCGGGCCTCCTCGCGCACGGCTCGACGAAGCGAGTCCAGGCCGCGCCGATCCTTGCCGCCCTGGCTGAGCAGCCGGTTCATCGCTTCCCGCGGTGACTCACCGGCCAGCACCCGCTCGGCGAGTTCGTCGGCCGCCTCGCGCACGTCGAACGGCGGCGCCAACGGGTCGTCCCCGCCGTGCCACGGCCCGTAGCGGAAGGTCATCGCGGTGTCCCCGGTAGTCGCTCAGGCACCGTAGACGCTGCGGCCACCGGAGGAGTCCTTGGCCAGTCGACGATTGAGGTGCAACCCCTCCAGCGCGAACTCGACAGCCGCGGCAGCCAGCCCGACAGCAGCCGGTCCCTCGGCGACGCCACCGGGCTCGAGCTTGTCGAGCAGGATCGAGAGGTCCGGTACGGCACCGATCTGATCGAGCAGTTGATCTGCCGGCACGTCGTCCCCGGTCTCGACCAGCAGTCCCTCGTCGAACTTGTCCTGCAGCCCGCGCATGTCCACTCCGGCCAGCCGCGACCGGTAGGTGGCGGCCACCGAGCGGCGCAGCAGGTGCTCGAGCACTTCCTGCTCGCGGCCTTCGGTAGTGCCGTCACTGTCGTCGAACTCCACCTTGCCCCGCGAAGCGGCGACGATGGTGGGCAGGTCGGCCACTCTGGCGACCGCGGCCGGCTCGCCGGTGCGAGCAGCCCGGCGGACCGCCGATGCGGCGACGGTCTCCAGCGCCGCGATGGCGAACCGGGCGGAAACGCCGGAGCGCTGGTCGACCTGCGGCGCATCGCGCACGGCACGGGCGAATCGGCCCACCACCTCGAGGATGTGGTGCGGCACCAGCGGGGCATCGTGCGCACCGCCGTCCCACAGCACTGCAGCTTCCTGCGCGACCAGGCTCAGCTCGTCGGCCAGATCGAGCGGGTAGTGGGTGCGGACCTCACTGCCGAACCGGTCCTTCAGCGGCGTGATGATCCGGCCCCGATTGGTGTAGTCCTCGGGGTTGGCGGTGGCGATCAGCAGCAGGTCCAGCGGCAGCCTCAGCTGGTAACCACGGATCTGGATGTCCCGCTCCTCCAGCACGTTCAACAACGCGACCTGGATTCGCTCGGCCAGATCGGGCAGTTCGTTCACCGCGAAGATCCCGCGGTTGGTGCGGGGCACCAAGCCGTAGTGCACCGTCTCCGGATCACCCAGTGCGCGCCCCTCGGCAACCTTGATCGGATCGACGTCACCGATGAGATCCCCGACCGAGGTGTCCGGGGTGGCCAGCTTCTCGCCGTAACGCTCGCTGCGGTGCTTCCACTCGACCGGGGTCTGGTCGCCGCGCTCCGCGGTCAGCCGCTGGCAGGCCCGGCACACCGGAGCGAACGGGTGGTCGTTGATCTCACAGCCGGCGACCACTGGCGTCCATTCGTCCAGCAACCCGATGAGCGTGCGAGCCAGCCGGGTCTTGCCCTGGCCGCGCTCGCCGAGCAGCACCAGATCGTGGCCGGCCAGCAACGCCCGCTCGATCTGCGGCGTCACCGTCTCGTCGAAGCCGACGATGCCCGGCAATGAGGTCTCGCCGGCGGCCAGCCGGGCGATGAGGTTCTCCCGGATCTCGGATTTGACCGACCGGTAAGTGTCGTACGGGGCGCCCAGGGCGCGTAGTTCACCGGCAGTACCGGCCTGGGGAGCAGCAGATCCGGGCAACGCGCTCACTGATCCGCCATCCGCTGACAAGCTGCACTCATGAGTCTCCGTTCAGGGGGTTCGATGCGCCGTGCTCACCTTCGACGCTACGACTGCCGTGCAACTCCCGGCCACCCGGCGACCGGCGATACCCGCGACTGCGCACTCACAGCGACGGCGTCGCCCCGGAGAGAATGGACAGCAGCATGTCCGAGTCGATGTTGCCGCCGGTCTGGATGACCGCGATGCGCTGGCCGGCCACCGGGTCCGGCTCGCTCAGTGCGCCGGCCAGGGCGATCGCGCCGGAGGGCTCAGCCAGGTTGTGGGTGCCGGTGATCATCAAACGGGTGGCCTCGGCGGCGTCGTCCTCGCTGACCGTGATGATCCGCTGTGCGCCGCGCAGCATCCGATCGATGGCGGCCTCGTCGGGCGTACGACAGGCCACCCCGTCGACGAACGTGTCCGCGGCCGGAGTCGTGCGCACGGCGCCCGCGGCGAAGGAGAGCGCGGTCGCGGGAGCCCGCTCGGAGACCACGCCGACGATCTTCGTGTCGAGCTGCATCGCGTCTCGGGCAGCGATGAGCCCGCAGATGCCAGAGCCCATCCCCACCGGGACGTACACGGTTTGCAGGTCGGGCACCGCGGTGAACAGCTCGACGGCGTAAGTCGCCACGCCGAGCACCAGGTCGGGGTGGAAGGAAGGAACCAGTTCCATCCCTCGCTCTGCGGACAGCTCAGCAGCGTGCTCCCGGCTGGCCTGGAAGTCGTGCCCGTGTTCGACGACCTCGGCGCCCAGCGAGCGCATCGCCGCGTTCTTGTCCGGGCTGTTGCCCTGAGGCACCACAATCACGACTGGCACACCGCACTGGCGCCCCGCGAAAGCGAGACTCTGCCCGTGATTGCCCCGCGTCGCCGAGATGATGCCGCGCGGCCGCTCCCCGGGCGGGGTTCGGGCCAGCAGCCGGTCGAGATAGACGACCCCGCCGCGCACCTTGAAGGCGCCGACCGGGGTGTGGTTCTCATGCTTCACCCAGAGCTCGGCGCCTACCCGTGCTTCCAGCAGTGGCCAGCGGTACTGCGGCGTGGCCGGGATCCAGCGCCGGACGATCTCGGTGGCGGCGTGTAATTCAGCGAGGGTGAAGTCCACCGGCCGATTCTGTCAGCGCAACGCGAACGGACCCCGGTCCACTTCGGTCACGGCGGTCGGCCGGCGCAGCGCCATCGCCACCTGCACGTGGTTCCGCAACGCCAGCATCACCCCGTAGCTCATGACCGCCAGTGCGATGGCGCCTACCGTGTCGCTGGGGCGATGCCATCCGGCGACGACGGTGGCCGCCGATACCGCCCCGATCCACAGCCAGCCGACCAGCAGGATGGCCGGCCGCAGCAGTGGCGGCGCCACGATCGCCAGCGCCAGCATGGACGCGGCAGCGAGCGACACATGACCGCTCGGGAAGCTGTTACCGGCGTCGTCCAGGACCGGCAATGAGTGGGGGCGGACCAACCGCGACTTGAGCACCTGGGCGAGCAGCGTCGCGGTGAGGAGCAGGGCGATGGCCGCGGCGACGTCCAGCCACCGCTGTTGGGCTGCCCCGAGGCCGATCACCAGCGCGATCGTGATGAGCAGCAACGTTGCCGCGGGGGTTGCCAGCGGCCAGGCGGTGAAGGTCCCGGCGCCGGTATCTGCGGCCATTCGCAGCGTCGCTTGCAGCAGGCGGTAGTCGAGTATCTTCCCGGGCGTGGTGCGAACGAACACGAGGTAGCAGATGGCAGTCAGCGCGGCGCCGGCGACGGCCAGCAGCAGGGGCCGACGGGTCTCGGCGCTAGCGGTGGTGGGCGACGTCTCGTTCGCGGAGAGGGTGCGCTGAGCTGCCGTCGGGAACGTCATGCCGACCAGCGTGCCGGGCCGATGTGCTGGCCGGGTCGGCGCAATGTCTTGAACCGGTGACGCTTTCACCACTGGTGGGTGGCTCCACTCCGCCACACGTGGCAGGGTTCTGCCAATGAGCCGGTCCGAACGCATTGATGCGCTCGACGCCCGTCTGCTCCGCGAGTTCGCCGCCGCGCCGCGGGTCGGGGTGCTGGAACTGTCCCGCCGGCTCGGCGTGGCGCGAGCAACCGTGCAGTCCCGTCTCGATCGGCTGGTGGAACGCGGCGTCATCGACGACTTCGCGCCGCGGTTGTCCACCGAAGCGCTCGGCTACGACGTGACCGCCTTCGCCACCCTCGAGATCCGCCAGGGCCGCGGCCAGGACGTGCTGGATCACCTGCGCGGCATTCCGGAGGTGCTGGAGGTGCACACCATCACCGGCCTCGGCGACATGCTGTGCCGCATCGTCGCGCGTTCGAACTCCGACCTGCAGCAGGTCATCGACAGCGTCGTCGGCCACGACGCGATCGTGCGCACGTCGACCTCCGTGGCGATGTCCAATCCGATCGGGTTCCGGGTGCTGCCGCTGGTGCAGCTGGCCGAGTCCGAGAAGTAGGAGTCACCCCTCGAACGGAACGGCCTTGATCAAGGTGAGCTTGATGGTGGCTCCGCTCGGCGCCTCGTAGGAGACCGTCTCGCCCTCCTTGGCGCCGTCCAGCGCGGCGCCCAGCGGTGACTTCGGCGAGTAGACAGTCAGATCGGTGGTGCCTGCCTCCTCGCGGGAACCGAGCAGGAAGGTCTCGGTGTCGTCGTCTCCCTCGTAGCGGACGGTCACCACGGTGCCGGTCCCAGCGGTGCCCTCCGGGATCGGCGGGTGCCCGATCTTGGCGACGCGGAGCATCTCCTGGAGTTGCACGATGCGGCCTTCCTGCTTGGCCTGCTCCTCGCGCGCGGCGTGATAGCCGCCGTTCTCCTTCAGGTCGCCTTCCTCGCGCCGCGCGTTGATCTCCGCCGCCATCGCCGGGCGTCCCGCGATGAGCTCGTCGAGCTGCGCGGACAGTCGGTCGTAGGCTTCCTGGGTCAGCCAGGTGGTGGCTTCGGCCATAGCGGTATCACTCCTGTTCGTGCGGGGTTCGGCGCGCTTCTTGCGACCTGGTGAGACGGCCGAGCGGCCGTCGTGGTGCGCTCCGGTGAAGCGGCAAAGGTAACACCGCGGCCGGACATCGCGCCAAGCGAAGGGCCCGAACCGCCCCGCCGGCAATGTCAGGTGCGTCGATCGGGAACAATGGACGCCGTGTCAGAGCCGCTGGACAACCAACCCGCTGCGCAAGCCTCGCCCGGTCCTGAGCAGCTGCGCCTCATGTGCGTTCACGCACATCCCGACGACGAGTCGAGCAAGGGCGCGTCGGCGATGGCCCGCTACGTCGATGAAGGCGTAGATGTGCTGGTCGTGACGTGCACCGGCGGCGAGCGCGGCGACATCCTGAACCCGGCGCTGCAAGGCCGTCCGGAGATCGAGGCGAATATCGCGTCGATCCGGCGCGAGGAGATGAACCGGGCGCGGGCCATTCTGGGGGTGCGCCAGGAATGGCTCGGATTCGTCGACTCGGGACTGCCCGAGGGTGATCCGTTGCCGCCGCTGCCCGAGGGATGCTTCGGGCTGGTGCCGCTCGAGGAGTCGACGCTGCGACTGGTCGAGATCGTGCGCCGGTTCCGTCCGCACGTGATGACCACCTACGACGAGAACGGCGGGTACCCCCACCCGGATCACGTCATGTGCCACAAGGTGTCGATGGCTGCCTACGACGCGGCCGCGGATCCGTCCGCCTATCCCGAGCTCGGCGACCCCTGGCAGACGCTGAAGATCTACTACGACGTCGGGTTCAGCCGCGACCGCTTCGAGGCACTGGACGAGGCGATGACGGCGCATGGGCTGGAGTCGCCGTTCGCCGAGACCCGCAAGCGGTGGTCCGAGCGGGCTGACAAGATGCGCCCGCCGAACATCACCACTCGGGTGCCGTGTGCGGACTGGTTCGAGCGACGCGATGCCGCGTTGCTGGCGCACGCCACCCAGGTCGATCCGAAGGGCGGTTTCTTCCAGGTTCCGCTGGCGATCCAGAAGGAGGCCTGGCCCACTGAGGACTTCGAGTTGGCCAGGGCCAGGATCGAGACGTCGCTTCCCGAGGACGACCTGTTCGCCGGTATCCGGGAGCTCGTCACCTCATGACCGTGCTGGCCGGCGTGGACACGGACAAGGCCGCCCCGCTGGGTCTGCTTGTCTTGGTGCTGCTCTGTGTCGGCTGCTACTTCCTGTTCAAGTCGATGTCCCGGCACCTGCGCAAGGTCCGCGACGAGTGGCCGGCCGAGCTGCCGCAGTCGCCGAGCGGCGGGCAGCAGCCGACCTCGGCGAACCCGGCCGACCCGCCGGCACCGGAGAACTCGGAACCGGACGCGGCGCCTCCTCAGCCGTAGCGTGCCGCCAACGTCCGGGCCGCCGCGGCAATCCGTTGCCGCAGCTCGTCCGGTGCCAGCACCTCCACCTCATCGCCGAGCTGCAGCAGCGCATGCAATCCGTGTTCGACCGACTCGATCGGCACCTGGGTTTGCACCCAGCCTCGGGCGTCCGGTTCGGACGCCTCCGCCGCAGCAACGGCGGCCGGGATGCGACCGAGCAGGAAGCTCAGCTGCTGAGCCCGCGGTCCGAGCCGAACGCTGGCACGTTGCTGATACAGCCGCCGGGCGTAACTGGCCTGGTACTCCGACCAGAACGAGTCGAGAGTCCAGCCGTCCGGACGGATGAACTTCTGCTCGCTCGCCGAAGCCACCAGCACCCGGGAGACCCGGTAGGTACGCGCCGCGGCAACTGTCCGGCCGCCCTCTGACGGCGCGGCGACGAGATACCAGTGGCCGGCCTTCAGAACGAGCCCGAGCGGTGCCAGCGTGCGCTCGACCGGACCACTGCGCCCGGTGCGCTGGTACCGCACCGACAGCTCGCGCTCGGTCCATACCGCGTCGGCGACGGTGGCCAGCAGCGGCGGCGTCTCGGGCTCGGCGAGCCAGCCAGGAGCATCGAGCAGGAAGCGCTCGCCGACCTCGCTGGCCCGGGTCCGCAATTCGGCGGGCAATGCGGCGAGCAGCTTGAGCTGCGCCGCGGCCAGCACGCTGCCCAAACCGAGTTCTGCCGCCGGGCCGGGGAGGCCGGCGAACGCCAGCGCACCAGCCTCGTCGTCGCTCAGCGAACTGACCGTGCCGCGGAATCCCTCGACGAGCCGGTAGCCGCCGCTGCGGCCGCGCACCGAGTACACCGGGACGCCGGCCGCACTCAACGAGTCGAAGTCGCGGTAGATCGTGCGCAGGGAGACCTCGTGCTCCGCGGCAAGTTGCGCGGCGCTGACCTGGCCGTGCACCCGCAACGACAACAGGATGGCCAGCAGCCGGCTCGCACGCACGCCGTCAGAATGCCAGAAATACCTGACGTAGATCGACAGGTATAGCTGACATCCTCTGGCGTACCGACACCGAGGGGAGCATCGATGAGCAACGAGAAGACCATCCAGACCGAGGTCACCGTGAGCGACTGGGACGAGGAGCCGTACCCGAAGAGCGACGAGATGCCGAAGGTCTCGCTGGCCAGCTGGCACACCAGCTACGACGGCGAACTGTCCGGACGCGGCGAGGTCCGCGTGCTGCTGACCTACACCGGCGGTGATGCGGGCGACCCGCACACCCTGGAAGCCGACTACGTGGGTTACGAGAAGGTGGACGCCACCGTCGGCGACAAGACCGGTGCATTCGTGCTGCGGGTGCGCGGCTCGCACGGCAAGGACGGGGCGGCCGGTACCGGCGAGATCGTTCCCGGCTCCGGCACCGGAGACTTCGCCGGATCGTCCGGCTCGTACGAAGGCACCGCGACTGCGATGACCTACCCGGTCACGTTTACCTTCGGCTGAAGGCCTCGGGAGGTACCGGCATGGCACCGAAGCCAGTGGACGCGAGCCGCCAGCAGGTGCTCGGCTACCGCTTCACCGTCCACCAGCTCGATCGTTCGGCGAAGCGGGTGGCCGACCTGCGGGTGCTGGACGTGGGCATTCAGGACAGCGCCGACTCGGCCGGACTCATCGTCGCCGCACGGCTGAAGGGCGCGGCCGGTGGCTGGGACCCGGCAGCCGATCGGTCGATCGCCTTGGCCTGGACGCTGCGCGGCTCGCCGCACCTGCACCGCACTGCTGATCTCGACCGGCTCGGCGCGGCGTTGTGGCCGCTGTCCGAGGCAGATGCGGTGACCCGGCTGGGCCGAACCGGCCTCGAAATGAAGAAGCAAGGCATCAGCGCGCTGGATACGTTCGCCGAGAGCGTCAGGGTGATCCGATCGACGGTCAGTAAGCCGATGGCCAAGGGGGCCGCCAGCGCAGCCGTGACTCGAGCGGCGCCGCCGATAGTCAGCAGTTACTGCCGCGCGTGCAAAGCGACGCACGTCTCGGATCTGGTGCTTCGGCAGGGCAGCCTGCCGGCCGGCATCGAGTTGGAGATCGATACCTCGCCCCCGGTGTTGCAGCGGCGGACGAAGGCGCGCGCGATCCACGCACTGGACCGGGCTGCGTTCGACGACGTGGTACGTGCGTTCCTGCGCCTCAACGGCCCGGCGTCACCGGCCGAGGTGGCCTGGTTCCTCGGCGCCCGACGCGCCGACGTCGCCGAGCATTGGCCGGACGGCCTTGCGCCCGTCCACGTCGAGGGCCGGGAACTGTGGTTACCCGCCTCGGACCTGACCCGGTTGCGCCGGGTGAAGCCGGGCGGCCCGTCGGTCCGGCTGCTGGCGCCGTTCGACCCCTATATGCAGACCAGCGACCGCGAGTTCCTGGTGCCACGCGCGGCCGATCGAAAGGCGCTGTGGCCGGTGCTCGGCCGCCCGGGAACCCTGCTGGTCGACGGGGAGGTGCTCGGCCTGTGGCGTCCGAAGAAGTCGGGAAAGAAGCTGCGGGTGGCGCTCACCGCGTTCGGTCCGGTGACCGCGAAGACGAAGGCGCTCGCCGAAGACGAAGCCGAGCGAATGGCTGCCGTCCGCGGCGCATCAGACGTCGCTGTGACCTGGGCCTGACCCTGTGCCGATGCAGCGGCCCCTCAGTGCGGGTCGTCCCGGATCCGGCCGCGTCCGGACTTGATCCGGGAGCGGTGCACCTTGGCATCGACGCGGCGCGCTCGGGCCGCGCGGGACGGCCGGGTGGCCCGGCGAGCCGGCGCCGGCGGCTCGAGCGCGGCCTGCAAGCGGGCAGCCAGCCGCTCCCGCGCTGCCACCCGGTTGCGCAACTGAGCACGGTGCTCCGACGCGGTGACCACCAGTTCGCCGTCCACGAGCGTCTCGGCCAACCGAGCGAGCACCCGTTCCCGTTGGTCGGGCCGCAGCGCGCGCGAAGTACGCACGGCGAAGCGCAGCTCCACCCTGCTGTCGGCGGTATTCACCGACTGCCCACCGGGCCCGGACGAGCGGCTGAACCGCTCCACCAACTCATCCGCGGGGATCACCAACCCAGCAGGCAACCCACGACCCGGCGGCAGAACCAGGTCGCCGGTGGGATCGGACCGCGGACTCATCCCGTCATCGTGCCTTGCCGCCCAACGCCGTGCAGCCGAACCGCCACCGCGACACGAGCCGCGAATGCGCTGGAGCGGCACTCTAGGGTTGTCCCGTGCTGGTGGATGATGGGCGATCGGCCGCGCGCAGCTGGGTGGCCGGGCACGCAGCAGCGCGGCCTGACTTTCGCGGCGCGTTCTTCACCGGCTCCGCGGCTGCGGCGCCGGCCACCGCGGAGCTGGCCCGCACGTCGGACGTAGACGTGACGGTGGTGCTGGCCGCGGCCGACGTACCGCCCAAGCCCGGGAAGCTCCGCTCCGGGGGAGCACTCCTCGATGTCACGTATCTGTCGCTGCACGCCTTGGCTGATCCGGACGAGGTAGCCGGCAACTACTACCTGGCGCCGAGCTTCCGCACCGATCAGGTCATCGCCGATCCCACCGGGCAGCTCGGCATCCTGCGCGAGCGGATCGCAGCGACCTTCGACGCCTCCGAGCAGGTGCTGCGCCGCTGCGCGAACGTCTTCGGCATGCTGCAGAGCCGTTTGCACGAGCTGGATGCAGCCGCGCCCTGGCATGAGTTGATCACCGCCTGGATGTTCCCCACCAGCCTGACGACCCAGGTGGTGCTGACGGCGGCCCGGCGACCGCCTACCGTGCGGCGGCGCTATCTCGATGCACGTGAGGTGCTGACCAGGCATGGCGACCCCGAGACCTACCAGGCTCTGCTTTGGCAGCTCGGCTGTGCGGACTGCGATCGTGGCACGGTGCAGCGCCATCTCGAGACGCTGGCTGGCAGCTTCGACGATGCGGCCGCGGTGGCACGCACGCCGTTCTTCTTCTCGTCCGACATCACTGCTGAGGCGCGCGCGGTGTCGATCGACGGCAGTCAGGAACTCATCGATGCCGGCAACCATCGGGAGGCGGTCTTCTGGATCGTGGCAACCTTCGCCCGCTGCCAGCAGATTCTCGTTGCCGACGCCTCCGCCGACGTGCGAGAGCGGGGGGCGGCGCGGTTCGGTGCCGCAGTTCGCGACCTACTCGGCCTCGGCGCACCGGGCGATTTGCGGGCTCGCCGCGATCAGCTGAACAGCTTCCTTCCCGCGTTGCAGCACACCGCCGAGAAGTTGGTCGCTGCTACGGGGTAGCCGGCGTGCTCTGCACCTCGCGCATCCAGTCCGTCACGGCGTCAGGCTCCCGGGGCAGTGCCGCGGAGAGGTTCACCGGTGCACCGTCGGTGACCAGGATGTCGTCCTCGATGCGCACCCCGATACCGCGCAGTTCCGCCGGCACCGTCTCGTCGTGGGTCTGGAAATACAGGCCCGGCTCGACGGTGAGAACGTAGCCGGCCTCGAGAGCGCCCTTGTAGACCTCGGTACGGGCGGCCGCGCAGTCGTGCACGTCGATGCCGAGCATGTGCGAGGTGGCATGCAGCGTGTAGCGCCGGTGCAACCCCGCTCCGGGACGCTCTGGGTCCGACGCGCAGGAGACGTCCGCGGTGACCGGCAGGATGCCCCACGAGTGCAGGTAGTCGGCCAGTACCCACATTGCGGCGTTGTGCGCGGCGACGAAGTCCGCGCCGGCCTTCACCTCGGCGATGCCGGCCTCCTGCGCCTCGAACACGGCGCGGTAGACCTTGAGCTGCTCGGGCGACCAGTCGCCACTGATCGGCATGGTGCGGGTGACGTCCGCGGTGTAGAGCTCGTCGGTTTCCACGCCCATATCGGCAAGCAGCAACTGACCGGGCCCGACGTCACCGTTGTTTCGCCACCAGTGCAGCACGGTGCCGTGCGACCCGGAGCCGACAATCGAGGTGTAGCCGACCTCGTTGCCCTCCATTCGGGCGCGTCGCCAGAACGTCCCTTCCAGCCACCGTTCACCTCGGCGGCCGCCGGCGGCGAGGACTACCGGAATCTCCCGGGCCACGTCGGCGAAGCCGCGCGTTGTCGCGTCGCAAGCCGCCTGCAATCGGCTGATCTCCCAGGCGTCCTTGGTCAGGCGCAGCTCGTCGAGCACGGTGGACAACGGTGCGGACGCAGCATTCGGCAGCAAGGCGTCGACGTAGCTGTCGAAGCCGGTCAGTACCGCGGCCGGCCGATCCCGCCACGGGCCGATCGCGCCGGCCAGGTCAGCGAGCCCGCGCACCGGCAGGCCGAGCCGCTCGCTCGTCTCGGTGGGAGTGGGCACTCCGCCGACCCAGAGCGCGCCGTGCAGCCTGCTGGTGAAGTACGCGACGTCGCCGGGTGCCGCGTACTCGCGGATGAACAGTGTGCTGTCGTGCCCGCTGCCGTTGGGTGTCAGCACCAGCACGGCGTCTTCGGTCGTCTCACCGGTCAGCCAGGTGAACGAACTCGCAGCGCGGTACGGGTATTCGGTGTCGTTGGCGCGCGTCGTCAGTACCCCCGACGGGACCACCACGAGCTGCCCAGGAAACTTCGCGCTCAGCGCCGCGCGGCGCGCAGCGGC
The DNA here is from genome assembly GCA_963703085.1 of uncultured Actinomycetota bacterium. Taxonomy (GTDB): domain Bacteria; phylum Actinomycetota; class Actinomycetes; order Mycobacteriales; family Jatrophihabitantaceae; genus DATAEG01. The sequence goes on from OY969789.1 coordinate 2,636,756, forward strand.
CGGCGCGGCCCCATCGGGCCGGGCCGGGTGCGGCATCACCGGTGCCGGTCCCCACGACTCGGCGATCGCGGTGCGCAGCTCGGCAGACATCGGGATGTCGTGCGAGGCGACGTCCGCCGCGGGCACTGCCGCCGCGGTCTCGGGAGTGATCGGGTCAGCGGGCGCGGTGCTCTCGTCGCTCATGCCGCGAAGTTTAGTGCCCGGACATGGCAGGCTGGAGCGATGGCGGGCGCACGCGAGTACGACGTCATCCTGGTCGGGGCGACGGGGTTCACCGGCGGATTGGTTGCCGAGTACCTGGCTCGGCGGATGCCGAGCGGCGGTCGCTGGGCCGTCGCCGGCCGCGACGCAACGAAACTCGCCGCCGTGCGGGACGGGCTCGGTTCGGCGGGGCGGGATGTCGGCCTGCTGCATGCCGACGTCACCGAGCCCGACTCTCTGGCCCCCATCGCTGAGGCCACCCGAGTGCTCGTCACGACGGTCGGCCCGTACCTGCGGCACGGTGAGCCGCTGGTTGCCGCCTGTGCGCAGGCGGGCACGCACTATCTCGACCTCACCGGTGAGGCGGAGTTCGTCGACCGGATGTTTCTGAGTTACCACCAGCGGGCCGTCGAGTCCGGCGCACGCCTGGTGCACAGCTGTGGGTTCGACTCGGTGCCGTACGACCTGGGCGCGTACTTCACGGTCGGTCAGCTGCCCGAGCAGGTGCCGGTGCAGCTCGCCGGCTATGTGCAGGCACACGGCAGCATTTCCGGTGGCACCTACCAGTCCGCGATCACTGCGATGTCCAGACTGCGCTCAGCCCACCGCGTGGCCGCCCAGCGCAAACAGACGGAGCAGCGCCTGGTCGGCCGGCGGGCTCGCGCCGTGCCCGGTAGGCCGCATCGGATGACCGACCTCGGTGCCTGGGCAGTGCCTTTGCCGACCATCGACCCGGTGACGGTGGTGCGCACGGCACGCGCGCTGCCGCGATACGGACCGGACTTCAGCTACTCGCACTACGCCGCGGCGAAACACCTGTCGACGATCTCGCTCGGTGCGCTCGGATTCGGCAGCCTGATCGGTCTGGCGCAGATTCCGCCGGTGCGCCGGTTCCTGCTCGGTCGGGTGACAGCCGGATCCGGGCCGTCCGCGCAGCGCCGAGCAACATCGTGGTTTCGGGTGCGTTTCGTCGGCACCGGTGGCGGCGCGCGCGTCGTCACCGAGGTTCGCGGTGGAGATCCCGGATACGACTCGACAGCGGCGATGCTGGCCGAGTCGGCGCTGTGCATGGCGTTCGACGATCTGCCGGAGATCAGCGGCCAGCTCACCCCCGCGGTTGCCTTCGGGCGGCCGCTGATCGACCGGCTGGTCGAGGCCGGCATCACCTTCGAGGTGGTCGATGCCGGTCGATGAGTCCGTGGCCATCCGCCCGCGTACCGACGCCGACCTGGCGTGCTGTGTCAGCGCGCTGCGCGCCGTGCACGAGTCCGACGGGTATCCGTCGCGGTGGGTCGAGGACCCGGTGGCCTTCCTGGTGCGCGAACCGCTGGCCGCCTGGGTGGCCGCCCGGGGCGGCACGATCCTGGGCCACGTCGCGCTGATGGTTCCGGACATGCCGTTCGTCGTCCAGTCGACCGGGTGGGGTCCGGAGCGGACAGCCGCGGTGGCCCGCCTCTTCACTGCGCCGGACGGCCGGCGCCTCGGCGTCGGTGCCGCGCTGCTGGACGTCGCAGTGCGGCAGGCGCGGTCGCTGGGCAGGCACCCGGTGCTGGACGTCGTGGCCGACGCGAAGCCGGCAGTGGCGATGTACGAGCGAGCCGGGTGGCGGCTTCTCGGCGAGGCGGCCGCGCCCTGGACCGATCGCGACGGGCGGCACCCGACGGTGCGCTACTACGCCGCACCGGACGCAGCCGGTGTTTGACGGCCAGGTCCACGTTGGTCAGCGGAAGCTGCGCAGGCGCAGGCTGTTGGTGACCACGAACACCGAGCTGAACGCCATCGCGAAGCCGGCGATCAGCGGGTTGAGCAGGCCGAGCGCGGCGAGCGGGATGGCCGCCACGTTGTAGGCGAACGCCCAGAACAGGTTGGCCTTGATGGTGCGCAGCGTCGCCCGGGAAAGGCGGATCGCATCCGGCACCGCCTGCAGGTCACCCCGGACGAGCGTCAGATCGGCGGCCTGGATCGCGACGTCGGTGCCCGTGCCCATGGCCAGGCCGAGGTCGGCCTGGGCGAGGGCAGCGGCATCGTTGACGCCGTCTCCGGCCATCGCGACTACCCGACCGTCACGTTGCAATGCCTCGATGGCAGCGACCTTGCCGGCCGGCCGCGCGTCCGCGACGACGTCCGCTGCGGCGATCCCTACCTCAGCCGCGACCGCTTGGGCGGCAGCCAGATGGTCGCCGGTGAGCAGCACCGGCCGTAACCCCAGTCCGCGCAGCTGCCCGATCGCGGCCGCCGAACCCGGCTTCACCGTGTCGGCCACTTCCACCAGTCCGAGCACCGCCGACCTCGAGTCGGCCACCCAGACGATGCTGTGCCCCGACTGCTCGGCAACCTCGGCGGTGGCGCGCAACGAGTCCGGTGCCGCTGCCCCATCGAGCACCCAGTCGTGGCGACCGACCCGCAGCGCACGGCCGTCGACCGTTGCCAGAACACCATCGCCCTGCTCGGCGCGGAAGTGCTCGGCCGGGGGTAGCGCGCCGAGCCGGGCCTGGGCTGCGGAGACGATTGCCGACGCAATGGGATGTTCGGACCCCTGCTCGGCAGCGCCGGCCAGCCGTAGCAGTTCTTGCTCGCCGGTGCCCTCGGCCGCCGTCACGCCGACCAGGCTCATCCGCCCCGCGGTGACCGTGCCGGTCTTGTCCAGCACGATGGTGTCCACCCGCCGCGTCGACTCCAATACCTGGGGTCCGCGGATGAGCAGGCCGAGCTGGGCGCCGCGTCCGGTGCCGACCAGCAACGCCGTCGGCGTGGCCAGGCCCAGTGCGCACGGGCAGGCGACGATGAGTACGGAGACACCGGCCGTCAGGGCAGCCACCCACGAGTAGCCGAGAACCAACCACACCAGCACCGTCGCCACGGCGATGCCGAACACGGCGGGCACGAACACCGCGGAGATCCGGTCGGCGAGGCGTTGCACCGCGGCCTTGCCGGTCTGTGCCTGTTCCACCAGCCGGCCGATCTGGGCCAGCTGCGTGTCGCCACCTACCCGCGCGGCGCGCACCTCGAGCCTTCCGGACACGTTCATCGTCGCGCCGACCACGCTGTCGCCCGGCGCGACGTCGACCGGTACCGGTTCGCCGGTGAGCAGGGACAGGTCGACCGCCGAGGTGCCGCGGACGATCTCGCCGTCGGTGGCCACCTTCTCGCCGGGACGGACGACGAAGACATCGCCGACCTGCAGCTGCTCGATGGGCACTCGGTGTTCGACCCCGCCGCGCAGCACTGCCGCATCCTTCGCACCGAGCTCCAGCAACGCCTGCAACGCGGCGCCGGATCGTGACTTGGCGCGTACCTCGAAGTAGCGACCGCACAGCAGGAACAGGGTGACGGCAGTGGCCACCTCGAAGTACAGCTCGCCGCGGTCCGCACTGCGAGCCAGCCAGGTGACGCGCATCCGCATCCCGAGTTCGCCGGCATCACCGAAGACCAGCGACCACACCGACCACAAATATGAAGCGGTGATGCCGACCGACACGAGAGTGTCCATGGTGGACGAGCCGCGCAGCGCGTTTCGCACCGTCGCTGCGTGGAACGGCCACGCCGCCCAGGTGACGACCGGCGTGGCCAGCAGCAGGACGGCCCATTGCCAGCCCCGGAACTGCAATGGCGGAACCATGGATAACGCGACTACCGGCGGGGTGAGGGTAGCGGCGGTGAACATGCGGCGACGCAATGTGTCGAGGCTGTAGTCCTCGTGCTGATGCCCGTGGCCGTGCTGAGCGTCGTGCGGGTGTGCGTCGTAGCCGGTTGCTCGCACGGCGCGGACAAGCTCCTCGTCGGTGACTTCTTCGGCGCACATCACGTGTGCCTTCGCGGTCGCGTAATTCACTGTCGCGGTCACACCAGGCATCTTGTTGAGCTTGCGTTCCACGTGAGTAGCGCAGGAAGCACAGGTCATCCCGCCGATCGACAGCTGCACATCGCGTTCGCGCTGATCGGTACGGGTGTCGGTCATGAGTGATGCTCCGAGTTCTGCTGCTGCTCAGGCGAGCTGGTAGGCGCCGGCCTCAGCCAGGGCGGCTGCCACGGCGTGGCGAGCGAGAGGGAGCGCGGAGAGCACGGTGACGGTCGAGGTCTGACCGGGGACGAGATCGACGTCAACTGCTTCGACCCCAGCGAGTTCGTGAATCTCTTCGGTCACCGCTTGCGCGCAGTGCGCACAGGTCAGCCCGGTGACCTGGTAGCTCGTCGCGGCGCTCCTCATGAGCGGACCAACCGCGCGATCGCCTGGCTGGCTTCTCTGAGCTTCTCGTCTGCTTCCGACCCACCGGCGCCGATCGCGTGCGTGACGCAGTGCGCGAGGTGCTCGTCGAGCAGGCCGAGCGCGAACGATTCGAGGGCGCGAGTTGCCGCCGAGACCTGCGTGAGTACGTCGATGCAGTAGGTGTCGCTCTCGACCATGCGCTGCAAGCCACGCACCTGGCCTTCGACCCGGCGTAGCCGGCGGAGTTGATCTGCCTTGCTGTCGGCGTAGCCGGGCGGAGTCTGCATCACTGGCCCTCCCAGAACTTCAATACCCCTGGTGGGTATCTCCCTAGTCACCGTACATACCGCCCGGGGGTATCGCAAGCGCCGCCTTGAGCGATGCTCTTGTTGCCGTGCCGGGACGGAGGCTTCCGCCGTGCCCACTCCCGATCCGGCCGGGTGGCAGGCTGGATGGATGCCGAATCGATTGGTAGACGCGACGAGTCCGTACCTGCAGCAGCACGCGGACAACCCGGTCGAGTGGTGGCAGTGGGGGGACGACGCATTCGCCGAGGCGAAGCGGCGCGACGTTCCGGTGCTGCTCAGTGTCGGATACGCCGCCTGTCACTGGTGCCACGTGATGGCGCACGAGTCGTTCGAGGACGAGCCGACCGCGGCGCAGATGAACGCCGGGTTCGTCAATGTGAAGGTGGATCGCGAGGAGCGTCCCGACGTCGATGCGGTGTACATGGAGGCGACCCAGGCTCTGACCGGACGGGGCGGCTGGCCGATGACGTGCCTGCTCACCCCGGAGGGGGAACCGTTCTTCGCCGGGACGTACCTGCCGCGAGCGCAGCTGCAGGCCCTGCTTCAGGCAGCGAGCGACGCATGGCAGGAACGCCGGGCCGAGCTGGTCGAGTCGGGCCAGCGCGTCGTCGCCGCGCTGGCCCGAAAAGAGAGCCCGGCCCACCCGTTACCCACCGAAGCGGACCTCGATACCGCGGTGCAGACCCTGCGCACCCAGTTCGACGAGCAGTACGGCGGATTCGGAGCGGCGCCGAAGTTCCCGCCGTCGATGGTGCTCGAATTCCTGCTGCGCCATCACGAACGCACCGCAGCTGCCGACGCGTTGCCGATGGCGGAGCGGACGCTGGAGGCGATGGCCCGCGGCGGGATGTACGACCAATTGGCCGGCGGCTTCGCTCGTTACAGCGTGGACGACCGATGGGTAGTGCCGCACTTCGAAAAGATGCTGTACGACAACGCGTTGCTCCTGCCGGTCTACCTGCATTGGTGGCGGATCACCGCAAGCCCCTTGGCCGAACGGATCGTCCGGGAAACCGCGGCTTTCCTGCTGCGCGACCTGCGCACACCGGAGGGTGGGTTCGCCTCGGCGCTCGACGCGGACACCAACGGCGTGGAAGGGCTCACCTACGTCTGGACGCCGCAGCAACTGCGTGATGCTCTGGGCGAAGTTGATGCTGCGGCTGCGGCCGAGCTGTTCGAGGTGACCGACTCCGGCACCTTCGAGGACGGGGCCTCGACGTTGCAGCTGCTTGCCGACCCGCCGGACTCCGGGCGCTGGGCCGACCTGCGGGGACGCCTGCTGGCCGCCCGGGAAAACCGGCCCCAGCCGGCTCGCGACGACAAGGTGGTGACTGCCTGGAACGGGTTGGCCATTGCGGCCCTCGCCGAGGCCGGCGTGATCCTCGGCGAGGCTGATTACGTGACCGCCGCGGCCGAAGCGGCCGAGTTGTTGCTCGACACGCACTGGCTCGACGGCCGGCTGCGGCGTTCCTCCCGCGGTGGCGAGGTGGGCGAGCCGCGCGGAGTCCTCGAGGACTACGCGGATCTCGCGGACGGGCTGTTGATGCTGCACCAAGCCACCGGCCTGCCGCGCTGGTTGACCGCAGCCGGCGACCTGCTGGCCGTGGCAGTCGAGAGCTTCATCGACGACGACGGGACCGTGTGGGACACCGCGGCTGATGCCAGCCCACTGGTGCGTCGCCCGTGGGATCCGACTGACGGCGCTACCCCGTCGGGCAACAGCGCGCTGGCCGCCGCGCTGCTGACCTACTCCGCACTCACCGGCTCACCTCGACACCGTGAGACGGCCGAGCGGCTGCTCACGGTGGTGACCTGGTTGGGCCGCGACCAGCCTCGCTTCGTCGGGCACGCGCTGGCTGCGGCCGAGGCGCTCGTGGACGGTCCGGTACAGATGGCGGTGGTCGGTGAAGCGGGTTCCGGGGAACTCACCGCAGCGGCGTGGCTGCATCGCCGCCCAGGCGCAGTCGTCGTCTCGGGCGACACCGACGCATCCGGAATGCCCCTGCTCGCACACCGGCCGGCTCGCACCGACGGCGGGCTGGCCTATGTCTGCCGGGGGATGGTCTGCGACGCCCCGGTCGCCGACGTCGCGGCGCTGGTCGCGGCGTTGCGCGCAACCGTCCCAGGGCGCTGACCCTGAGACGGTTGCGTCGACTTGTTACAGGTTCGGACCTTCGGTGCGCAGCTTGTCCACCTCGGACATCGCCTCGCGCAGGCTGCCGAGCCACTCCTCGGTGTGCTCCCCGACGAGCTTGACGCACCAGGCGAGTGCTTCCGAGCGGGACCGGGCGACCCCCGCGTCGACGAGTGTGTCGAGCACGCGTCGTTCCGGCTGGCGCAGCCGGGTCATCACCGGCACGGACAGGTGGGTGAACAGCACCCGGGTGTCGTCGATGGACGCGCCCCAGGCGATGCTGCGCCCGTAGCGAGCCTCGGCTTCGGCGGCGATCGCCATTCGCTCGGCTCTGGTTTCCTCGCGGAACCGGCTGATCCGGCCCTTCGCCGCGGCCTCGGCGCCGTCGCTGTCGGCGTCCGGCTTGGCCAGCTCGCCGATGACGACGATTTCCTCGCGATCGACGGCGACCGACGGAGCCTGGGTGAACCAGTCGTCCGGCAGTCGGCCGGTGAGCCACGCCGCGGCGTCATCCGCCGGCGGCAGGTCGGCTTGCTGCCAACCCCCGGGCCGGCCGAAGCCGCGACCGCCGCGTCCGCCGCGGCGCCCTCCCGGACCACCCTCGAACTCGCCCCGACCGTGCCCGCGGTGCGGGCCATCGTGTGCATGCATGGGAACCTCCTCGTTGATTACATAGTTACACGCTATCACTGCAACAACCGCGCCAGGTGGAGGTATTCCCGCAGCGGCTGGGGACTGCGGCCGGCTCTGGCCGAGCGGCTATGGTCGTCGCGTGCGTGCAGCGGTGTTCCATGGCCCCGGAAACGTCCGCATCGAGGATGTCGATGAGCCGGAGATCGAGCTAGACACCGACGCGGTCGTCTCCGTCCTCGCCGCCGGCCTCTGTGGCCTGGATCTGTGGGCTTGGCGCGGGTACAGCGGGACGGTGGGCGGTCGTACCGGCCACGAATTCGTCGGCGTGGTGGACGCGGTCGGCGCCGACGTGCGCACGCTGCGCACCGGCGATCTGGTGCTGGCACCGCCCGGCTGGTCGGACGGCACCTGCGAGTACTGCCTGGCCGGGCTCACCACCTCCTGTGTGGACGGCGGCGTCTGGGGCGAGCCGGGGCACGATGGGGCGCACGGCGAGCGGATCCGGGTCCCGCAGGCGGACGGCACCTTGCTGCGGGTTCCCGACGAGTTGGCCGGTGAACCCGGCAAGCTGCTTGCCCTCACCTGTGCGATGCCGGTGGCTCATCACGCTGCGCTGAGTGCTGATGTGCACGGTGGCAGCACCGTGGTCATCCTTGGCGACGGCGCGGTAGGTCTCTGTGCGGTGCAGATGGCGCGCCGGCGCGGCGCGACACGCGTGGTGCTCGTCGGTCATCATGACGACCGACTGCTCGTCGCAAAGGCATTGGGTGCCGACGAGGTGGTCAACGCCGGCGAAGACCAGACCGCGGCAGTCGAGGACATCATGGGACACACCGGCGGCGCGGACTGCGTCCTGGAATGCGTCGGAACCGCGTCGTCCTGGGCGACCGCGGTTGCCGTGGCCCGCGACGGGGGCCGGGTGGGGTTCGTCGGCACGCCGCATTCGGTCGACGGCCTCGGGCTGCGCACCATCTACGAGCGCAACATCACCGTTGCCGGCGGTGTTGCGCCGGCCCGGGCTGCGCTGCCCGCCCTGCTCCGCGCGACCGCGGACGGCAGCATCGACCCGGCTCCGGTCGTCGACCTGGTGCTACCGCTGGACGAGATCGCTGACGGCTACGCAGCTCTGGACGAGCGCATCGCCACCAAGGTGAGACTGACGCTCTGACCGCGCTGAGCGCATCCAGCGAGTGCCGGCGCGCAGCAAGGGATGCGTTACGAGCATCAGGCGATGGTGAACACCGCCAACCAGATGGCGATGTAGTGGCAGATCGCGGCCAGCAGGGTGCAGAGGTGGAAGACCTCATGGAAGCCGAAGACGTTCGGGGATGGATTGGGCCGTTTCAGGCCGTAGACGACTGCGCCCGCCGTGTAGAGCAGGCCGCCGGCCACCACTAGGACCAGCGCCGCGATGCCGGCGTGCATCAACTGCGGCATGACGAACACGGCGACCCAGCCGAGGCCGATGTAGCAGGGCACCGAGATCCAGCGCGGCGCGTCCGGCCAGGCGGATTTCAGCGCGACGCCGAACACCGCACCGGTCCAGACGACGACCAGCACGATGGTCGCCGAAGTCCTGGGCAAGGTCAGCACTGCGATCGGGGTGTATGTGCCGGCGATGAACACGAAGATCATCGAGTGGTCGAGGCGCTTCATCACGGCGTGCCCGCGGGCCTGCCACGGGATGCGGTGATACAGCGCTGAGGTCGTGAACAGAGCAGTCACCGTGATCGCGTAGACGGCGGTGGACAGGCCGGCCCGATGGCCGCGCAACGTTGCTGCGACGACGATCAGTGTCGCGCCGCTGGCCAGCGACAGCACCGCGGCATAGGCGTGCAGCCAACCGCGCAGCCGCGGCTTCACCGTCAGGGGAAGCGGCAGCGGCCCGCTGTGCGGCGCCGGCTCGACAAGGTTCACTCCGGCTAACTTACGGAACCGTAGGTTAGCCGTCGAGGCGACGTGGTCCGGCTCTCAGCGCGGGACACTAGGATTCGGCGGCGTGGGTCTCCGCGCCGCCGCCTACGCGGTCTACGAGCGCCGGCTGCGCGCGCGGTTGGCCGGCCGGCCGATGCCCCGGCACGTCGCGTTGATGCTGGACGGCAATCGTCGCTGGGCCCGGTCGATGGGGCTGGATGACGTGAACCGCGGTCACCGCATCGGCGCCAGCCATATCGGCGACCTGCTGGAGTGGTGTGTGGAGGCGGGCGTCGAGCACGTCACGCTGTTCCTGCTGTCGACCGACAACCTCAGCCGGCCACGCGCTGAGCTCGACCCGTTGCTGCGGATCATCGAAGGCGTCAGCGAGGAGCTGTCGAGCGACGGAGCGCCGTGGCGGATCACCGCGATGGGCGTGCTGGACCTGCTGCCCGCCGAGACCGCGGCCGCGCTGAAGTCCGCCGAGGAGCGGACTGCCGACCGCACCGGCATGTGGGTGAACGTCGCGGTCGGTTACGGGGGTCGTCGCGAGATCGCCGACGCGGTGCGCTCGCTGCTGCAGCAGCATGCCGAGGCCGGTACGTCGCTGGAGGAACTCGCCGAGACGCTCGAGGTGGACCACATCGCCGAGCACCTCTACACGAAGGGCCAACCGGACCCCGATCTGGTGATCCGGACGTCCGGCGAGCAGCGGCTGTCCGGCTTCCTGCTGTGGCAGTCGGCGCATTCGGAGTTCTACTTCTGTGACGCACTGTGGCCGGACTTCCGCAGGGTGGACTTCCTGCGCGCGCTGCGGGACTACTCCGAGCGGCAACGACGCTTCGGCGGCTGACCGCGGGCAACTGCCCGGCATCGCGTTCGGTGTGTCGGCGCCGCCGGGCGCAGATGGACTCGTAGCGTTTCGGGCGTTGGGCCACACACCGCCGACCTGTGATGGAGCGTCTCTGTGACCGCTTCCCGATCCGACTCTGTCGAACGCCCCGCCGTCCGGACATTCGTCTTGGACACCTCGGTCCTGCTGTCCGACCCGGGGGCGCTGGCCCGGTTCGGGGAGCACGACGTGGTCCTGCCGTTGGTGGTGATCAGCGAGCTGGAGGGCAAACGGCATCACCCTGAGCTCGGCTGGTTCGCCCGGCAGACGTTGCGGGTGCTCGACGACCTGCGGATCAAGTACGGCAGGTTGGACGATGCAGTACCGATCGGCGATGCCGGGGGCAGCCTGCACGTCGAGCTGAACCACTCCGATCTCGGCACGCTGCCGGCGGGCTTCCGAGTGGATACCAACGACTCCCGGATCCTCGCGGTCGCCGCGAACCTTGCGGCCGAGGGAAAGGCGGTGACGCTGGTCAGCAAAGACATGCCGTTACGGGTCAAGGCGGCCAGCGTCGGCATCAACGCAGATGAGTACCAGATCCATCCGGCGATCGACTCGGGCTGGACCGGGATGGAGGAGCGCGAGGTCAGCACGGCGGTCATCGACGCGCTGTACAGCGACGAGCGCTTCGACGTAGCCGACCATCCCGAGCTCGTCGACGCCGCCGACCTGCCCTGCCACACCGGCATGGTGCTGCATTCCGTCCGTGGTTCGGCGTTGGCCCGGATGTCCCCGGACAAGCAACTGCGCCTGGTCCGCGGTGATCGGGAGGCGTTCGGACTGCGCGGTCGCTCGGCCGAGCAACGCATCGCGCTCGACCTGTTGCTCGACCCGGAGATCGGCATCGTCTCGATGGGTGGTCGGGCCGGGACCGGCAAGTCGGCGCTCGCCCTGTGCGCCGGACTGGAATCGGTGATGGAACGGCGCGCGCACAAGCGGGTGGTGGTGTTCCGGCCGCTGTACGCCGTTGGTGGGCAGGAACTCGGCTACTTGCCCGGCAGCGAGAACGAGAAGATGGCCCCGTGGGCGCAAGCCGTGTACGACACCCTCGGCGCGTTGGTCAGCCGCGATGTGATGGAGGAGGTCATCGATCGTGGGATGCTCGAGGTGCTGCCGCTGACGCACATCCGCGGCCGCTCGCTGCACGACTCGTTCGTGATTGTCGACGAAGCGCAGTCACTCGAGCGCAACGTGTTGCTGACCGTCCTCTCGCGGATAGGACAGGGCTCCCGGGTGGTACTCACCCATGATGTGGCGCAGCGGGACAACCTGCGGGTCGGCCGGCACGACGGCGTCGCGGCCGTGATCGAAGCGCTGCGCGGCCATCCGCTCTTTGCCCACGTCACGCTGACCCGCTCGGAGCGTTCCCCGATCGCGGCACTGGTCACCGAGATGCTGGAGGCGCTGCCGCTCTGACCGGGACGATCTCGGGATAATGGCGCGATGGCGCCGACGACCTCGAGATCCTCGCGAGAATTCCGGGTGGGCATCTCGGGATGGCGGTATCCACCGTGGCGCGGCGTGTTCTACCCGAAGGGCCTGCGCCAGCGCGACGAGCTGGCCTACGCGTCCAGCAGGTTGAACAGCATCGAGATCAATGGCTCGTTCTACTCCTTGCAGCGCCCGGCAAGTTATCAGAACTGGTACGCCGATACTCCCGACGGCTTCGTGTTCAGCGTCAAGGGGCCGCGGTTCATCACCCACATGAAGAAGCTGGCCGACATCGACGTGCCGCTGGCCAACTTCTTCGCCTCCGGGGTGCTGGGGCTGCGGGAGAAGTTCGGCCCGGTGCTCTGGCAGTTGCCCCCGACCCTCGGTTTCGACGCCGACCGGCTGGCGGACTTCTTCAACCGGCTCCCGCGCAGCACCGCGGCCGCGTCGCGGATGGCCCGCAGACACGACGCCCGGCTGACCGGCCGAGCGCTGCTGAAGACGGATGCCGACCGGCCGATCCGGCATGCGGTTGAAGTGCGCCACAAGAGCTTCGAAACCGACGCTTTCACCGACTTGTTGCGTGCCTACGACATCGCAGTGGTGGTTGCCGACACCGCGGGCAAGTGGCCGATGATCCGACAGCGCACGGCGGCCGACTTCGTCTATCTGCGCCTGCACGGCGACGCCGAGTTGTACGTCAGTGGCTACAGTGCCGAGAAGCTGGACGAATGGGCAACGTGGATCGACGCCCAAGGATGCGACGGCTACGTCTACTTCGACAACGACGTGAAGGTGCACGCGCCGTTCGACGCGATCGCGCTGGCCGAGCGGTTGCGCGGTTAACTCCCGCTGATGTAACTCGACAACTGCTCCGTGGTGCTCTGCAACTCGTCGATACGGTTCTTCACCACGTCGCCGATGCTCACGATGCCCACCAGGTGCTCGTCGTCGACGACCGGCAAGTGGCGAATGTGCTTGTCGGTCATCACGCGCATCGCGTCGACCACGTCGGTATGACTGGAACAGTTCGACACCTCGGTCGTCATGATGTCCTTGACGGCCGCGCCCAGCACTGCGGCACCGCGCTCCTGCATCCGTCGCACGATGTCGCGCTCGGAGACGATGCCGACGATGGATCCGTCGGGATCGGTGACGACGAGCGCGCCGATGTCGCGCTCGGCCAATTCATCCAGAGCTTGCTCCACGGTCATGCTGCCGGTTGCGGTTGCCACGGCAGTTCCCTTGCGGTGCAGCACATCGCTGATCTTCATGCGATCCCTCCGCTCGGTCCCCGCCAGCCTAGCCCGCAGCTGTGACCTGGACCACACCGTAGCGGCGGGCGGTCGCCCCTTACCCCGGCGTGGCCTCGAGCGCCGCCGTCTCGGCCGGCATCGCCGGCTGCCCGTCGATGCTCTCCGCGTTTGTGGTTCGCCAGTACTTGCGGAAGTAGGCCTCGTCGCGGCGCTCCTGGCCACGGTCCAACACATCGCGATCGGCGACGAAGTCCATTCGGGGGACGGCGTAACCGCAGGAATCGGCTACCCGGTCGAGGTCGACGACGATGATCGAACGCAGTCCGAGGTCGCGCGATTTGGCGAAGCAGCCGCGCAGGTCGGCGAACTGCGCGTCACCGGGGAATACCGGGCGGCCCCGACCGTAAAGCCGAACGATTTTCGGCGGGCCGGTGAAGGCGCTGAACATCAGCGTCACCCGGCCGTTTTCGCGGAGGTGCGCGATCGTCTCGGCGCCGCTGCCGGTGTAGTCGAGGTAGCCCACCCGGGTGTCCGACAGCACGGCGAACGTCCCACCCATGCCCTTCGGCGAGGCGTTGATGTGGCCGCCATCGCCGCTCGGTGCGGTAGCCACCACGAACATCGGCTGCGCCAGCAACCAGGTACGCAGCCGATCATCGATGCCGTCGTAAACCTTGCCCATTACCTGAGGCTACCGAGGCCCCGAGCCCGGCGCGCGATCGCCATACTGACCCCATGCGCACACCGCGGATCCCGATGGTCGTCGAGTACGACGAAACCTGGCCGGCGCAGTTCGAGACCGAGCGGGCTGCCCTCGCTCATGCGCTGGGCAGCCTGGTGGTCACGGACGTGGAACACATCGGGTCGACGGCGATCCCGTCGATGCCGGCCAAACCGATCCTCGACATGATGGCCGGCGTCGCCCGGTTGACCGACGCTGACGCAGCCGAACCCTTGCTGGCCGAGCGCGGCTATGCGCGGCAGGTGCACCGCGTCGACGCCGTCCTGTTCACCAAGGTTGCCCACGCGACGGCGACCCACAGTCTGCAACTGACCGAACCGGGCAGCGACCTGTGGCGGGAACGGCTTGCGTTTCGCGACGCGCTGCGCGCTGATCCCGAGCTCATCGCGCAGTACGCCGAACTCAAAGCCCAGTTGCTCCGGGAGGCCGGAGGCACGGTCTACGACGCGCGCGGCAAGCGTGAATTTGTCCGTCGCGTTCTGCGCGAGGCCGGAGTCGAGCTGCGTGACGACCGGCACGCACCCGGTCGGTGACGGCTAGCTGGGCGGCTTGGTCATTGACAGCACGTCGAGGGTCTCGTCGAGCTGTTGCTCGGAGATCGCGCCGGAGCTGACGTGCCCGCGCTCGATGACGACCTCGCGGATCGTCTTGCGTTCGGCCAGCGACTGCTTGGCAATCTTGGCAGCCTCGTCGTAGCCGACGAAGTGGTTCAGCGGGGTCACGATCGACGGTGACGACTCGGCGTACTCGCGGCAGCGCTCCACGTTGGCGACGAGGCCACTGACACACCGGTCGGCGAACACCCGCGAGATGTTGGCCAGCAAACGCACCGACTCGAGCACGTTGCGGGCCATCACCGGCAGGAACACATTCAACTCGAATGCGCCCGCGGCTCCGCTCCACGCCACCGCGGCGTCGTTGCCGACGACCTGCGCGACGACCTGGGTGAGCGCCTCCGGCAGGACCGGATTGACCTTGCCCGGCATGATCGAGCTGCCCGGCTGCAGGTCCGGCAGGGCCAGCTCGGACAGCCCGGTGCGGGGACCGGAACCCATCCACCGGATGTCGTTGGCGATCTTGTTGAGCCCGACCGCGACGGTGCGCAGCTGGCCGGACAGCTCGACCAGGCCGTCGCGGGCGCCCTGCGCCTCGAAATGGTTGCGGGCCTCGGTGAGCGGCAGTCCCGTCTCGGCAGCCACCTTCCGGATGACGTCCGCGGCGAAGCCGGCCGGCGCGTTGATGCCGGTGCCGACGGCGGTCCCGCCCAGCGGCAGTTCGGCCAGCCGCGGGAGTGTGGCCTGCACCCGCTCGACGCCATAGCGGACCTGTGCCGCGTAACCACCGAACTCCTGACCGAGCGTTACCGGAGTGGCGTCCATCAGGTGCGTGCGGCCGGACTTCACCACGTCGGCAAACTCGGTGGACTTCGCCTCCAGCGCCGCGGCGAGATACTGCAACGCCGGCACCAGATCCACCACGACCGCTTTCGTCGCGGCGACGTGGATCGCCGACGGGAACTGGTCGTTACTGCTCAGCGGATCGTTGACGTCGTCGTTCGGGTGCACCGTGACGTCGCCGCCCAGGCGCTCGGCAGCCAGCGAGGCGAGCACCTCGTTCGCGTTCATGTTGCTCGAGGTGCCCGAGCCGGTCTGGAACACGTCGATCGGGAACTCCGCGTCCCAATCGCCGCGGGCCACCTCCTGAGCCGCCGCAGCGATGGCCTCCGCCTTGGCCGGGTCGAGCAGACCGCGCTCGGCACGCACTCGCGCGCCGGCACCCTTGATCAGCGCGAGCCCGGCGATCAGCTCCCGCTCGATGGGCTGGCCGGAGATCGGGAAGTTTTCGACGGCGCGCTGCGTCTGCGCCCGCCATTTCGCGGCCGCGGGAACGCGGACCTCACCCATCGAGTCGGTCTCGATCCGGTACTGCTGGGCCTCGTTCGGGGTCGGGCTCATGGGGGCGGCGCGCTCCTTTACGGTCGTGGACCGTCCTCGATCCTAGAGTCGCCCCGAGCGGACAGGCCCGGCAGTGTTCCCGATCTCACCTCAACCGAACCAGCCGGGGACGGCAGCCGAACCCTTAGCTACTGCCCGAAACTCTGCTGCCCGACCGGCGGCTGACTGCCCTGCCCATATCCGAGCTGCGCCGCGGTCTGCCGGGCGCCCTCGTCCATGGGGATGGCTACGACGGCGGTGCCGTAGGCGCAGATCTCGGTCCAGGTCTCGCCCATCTCCGACGTGTCGAAGCGCATCGCGACCACTGCATTGCCACCGCGGGCGCGGGCCTCTTCGAGCATCCGGCCCATCACTTCGTTACGGCTGTCCGACAGCGCCTTGGTCATACCTTTCAGCTCGCCGCCGAACATGGACTTCAGCCCGGCGCCCATCTGGGAGAACGCGTTGCGAGATCGGACGGTGAGGCCGAACACCTCGCCACACACGCGCTGTATCTGCCATCCGGGAATGTCGTTGCTGGTGACGACGAGCATGACCTGCCTCAGTTCTTATCGAAGTTGACGGAGGAGTAAGCGCGCAGCTTGCCCAGTTGGTGCATGGAATCGACCAGCCGGATCGTCCCGGACTTCGAACGCATCACGATCGACTGGGTGGATACGGAGTCGGCGCGGTAGTGCACGCCGCGTAGCAGCTCGCCATCAGTGATGCCGGTCGCGCAGAAGAAGACGTCCTGACCGGAGACCAGGTCGCTGGTGGTGAGCACCCGCTCCAGGTCGTGCCCGGCGTCCAACGCTTTGCGACGCTCGTCCTCGTCCTGCGGCCAGAGCCGGCCCTGGATCGAGCCGCCCATGCATTTCAGAGCGGCCGCGGCGATGATGCCCTCCGGAGTGCCCCCGATTCCCAGCAGCAGGTCGATACCGGTGCCCGGCCGGGCCGCCATGATCGCTCCGGCCACGTCGCCGTCGGAGATGAACCGGATCCGCGCACCGGACGCGCGCACCTCGTGCACCAGGTCGTCATGCCGTGGGCGATCGAGGATGCAGACGGTGACGTCCTCGTTGTGGCCGCCCTTCGCCCGCGCCACTGCGGCGATGTTCACGGCGACCGGCGCGGTGATGTCGATCGCGTCCGCAGCCTCCGGACCGGTGGCGATCTTCTCCATGTAGAAGACCGCCGACGGGTCGAACATGCTGCCCCGCTCGGCCACTGCGATGACCGCCACCGCATTGGGCATGCCCTTGCTCATCAAGGTGGTTCCGTCGATCGGGTCGACGGCCACATCGCATTCCGGGCCAGTGCCGTCGCCGACCAGTTCCCCGTTGTAGAGCATCGGGGCGTGGTCCTTCTCGCCCTCGCCGATGACGACCGTGCCACGCATGGAAACGGTGCCTATGAGCGCCCGCATCGCATCCACGGCCGCGCCGTCTCCGCCGTTCTTGTCGCCCCGGCCGACCCATCGGCCGCCGGCCATTGCCGCTGCCTCGGTCACCCGAACGAGTTCCAGCGCCAGGTTCCGATCCGGAGCCTGCCGGGGGACGGCGAGCTCGGGAGGCACCCCAGCCGGAGCCGCTGACCGGTCGTCGCTCATGGTGGCCTCCGATCTCGGTTGGGTCCCGCCGTCGGTCGTGCGCGGCGAGCCCCATCCTGTCAGATGCGCACGGTCCAACCGGCCTCGCGGAGGTGCTGATCAGCTTTCCGTGGTCGTCAACCGTCGGGTGGCGTCGTCAGCGAGCAGTTGCGCGCCGCGCAGCGCCGCCGGGATCAGCTTGCCGCCCCGCTGCCCCAGCACGACGCCGGTGATCGACACGTTCGCGCCGTGCACCCTTCGGATCGCGCGGAAGGCGAAGCAGCCGCCGGCGTCATCGTCGGAGCCGGTCTTGATCCCGACGAACCCGTTGTGGCCGAGCAACGTGTCGGTGTTGGGTACCGTGCCGGCCACCGGCAACGACACCGAGCGGGTCGCGACAATGGCGGCGAACACCGGGTTCTTCATGGCGATCAGGGCAAGCCGGAGCTGATCGGTAGCCGTCGAGACCGTCTCGGCCTCGAAGCCGCTCGGGTCGGTGTAATAGGTGTGCGTCATATGCAGCTGCTTGGCAGTGCTGTTCATCTTCGCGACGAAGCCGGCCTGGTCACCGGACACGAACACGGCGAGCATTGCGGCGATGTTGTTCGCGGACGGGATGAGCAGGGCCTGTAACGCTTGCCGTTCGGTCAACTCCTCTCCGGCAGCGACGGGGACGATCGATTCGTCCTGGCCGCGACGTGCCTGAGTGTCGGCGACGTCTTCGGCGGTCACGGTCAGCGTCGGCCCATCGCTGCCCGCGTCGAGTGGATGCGCCTTGAGTACCAGATACGCGGTCATCACCTTGGCGACGCTGGCTATCGGCACGGCGTCCTGCGCGGGGCTGGCGAGCAGCTTCCGGCCGTCAACGGTGACCGCGGCCTGTCCCTCGGCCGGCCAGGTCACCGCATCCAGATTGGGTTCGGCTAGCTGGCTGGCAGCGGACGGGCCGGCGTGGCGGCGGGACACGGCGAGGGCGAGCCACCCGGCTACGAGGACCAGGCACAAGACTGCGACCAGCGCGGTCGCGATGGGTGAGCGGCGGGGTCGGACCATGGCGATCATGCTCGTCGGGTGATGTCCCTGGCCGGGTGCCGGGCAGTCACGGCGGGTTCCTACTTCTGTCACGGATTGGTGCTCGCCGGCGCTGAGCAGGGGGTGCGTCACGGCGGTGTCCGGGTTCTGTGACAAAAGCCCGGACCGGGCTGTGTACCTGAGAGAATCGAGCTGTGAGCCGCCTGCTGCTGGTCGAGGACGACGAAGCTGTTGCCGAGGCGTTGGACCTCGCCCTGACCGGCTTGGGCCATGAGGTGAGCCGGGTGGAAAGCGGCGAGCACGTGCAGGCGCTGCTGGACGCCGACCGGATGCATGCCCCGGACGTGGAGCTGGTGCTGCTGGACGTGATGTTGCCCGGCATCGACGGCTTCGAGACCTGCCGCCGGATCGGTTCGGCCACGACCACGCCGGTCATCCTGCTGACCGCTCGGGGTGACCCGGTGGACGTGATCGTGGGACTGGAATGCGGTGCCGATGACTACGTGGTGAAGCCGGCCGTGCCCCGCGTGCTCGATGCCCGGATCAAGGCGGTGCTGCGCCGCACCGAGCGCCCGGCAGAGGAGCACGATCGGGCGGACCGGCACGTATTCGGCTCGATCACGGTGGATGAGGCGGCGATGCAGGCCAGCCGCGACGGAGTCGAGATCGGGCTGACCCCCACCGAGCTGCGGTTGTTCATCGAGCTGGCTCGCCATCCTGGGCACGCGCTCACCCGGCAGACCCTGCTGTCCCGGGTGTGGGACTACGGGTACTTCGGTGATTCCCGGCTGGTCGACGCCTGCATCCAGCGGCTACGGGCGAAGGTGGAGGACGAGCCGGCCCGGCCCGCGCTCATCCGCACCGTGCGCGGCGTCGGATACCGGCTGGTCGCACCCTAGTGCCGGGCGGGGCGTCCGGTTCAGGGCACCGTCGACCGGCGTTGGGTCTGCAGGCCCGGGTGGCCGCGACGGTGCTCGCCTGCGTGTTGATGTCGTCGTGCGCTGTTGCGGTCGCTGCGTACCTGGTCCTGGACCGGCATTCGCAGAACCGGTTCCGGCAGGCAGCGCTGTCGGAGACCAAGGCCGACGGTGACCAGGTCCAGCAGTTGCTGGTACCGCCGCCGCCGAACCGTCTGCAGGTCGTGGCGCACTACTTGGAGGGCAGGTACGGCCTGTCCTGGGTGGCGCTGGATTACGGCAGGGACTACGAGCGGTCGGATTCCGACGCGCAGCAGGTGGTCAGCGGCATGGGCATGTCGGTCGAGCAGATCGGCCGGGTGCGCAACGCCGACGACGGGACGTTCCTCACCCTCGGCGGCGAACCGTTCATGGCCGTCTCGCAGTCGCTGCCGCAGGGAATTGTGATCATCGAGCTGTATGACGTGCGACCGTTGCATCGAGAGCTGAGTGACCTACGGCATCAGATGGTCTACATCGGTGCCGCAGTGTTGCTCGTGGCCGAAATGATCAGCCTGCTGCTGGCGCGGCGGATCCTGCGGCCGGTCCGGCTGGCCAGCGCGGCGGCTCGCGGGGTCGGTTCCGGCGACCTGAGCATCCGGTTGCCGGTGCGCGGCCGGGACGAACTTGCTGAGCTCAGTGGCTCGTTCAACGACATGACCCGCGAACTGCAGCGCACGTTGGACGACCTGCACCGCGCCGACGCGCAGCAGCGCAGGTTCGTGGCCGACGTGTCTCATGAGCTGCGCACTCCGTTGTCGTCGCTGGTGGCAGCGGCCGACGCGGTGGACACCGGTGATCCGGAGGTGCGCCGTCGTGCTGCCGGACTGCTGCAGAAGCAATCACACCGCCTGGCGGAATTGGTTGCCGACCTTTTGGAGATCTCCCGCTTCGACGCCGGCGGCATCGCGTTCGAGCCAGAGCCGGTGGACCTCGGCGCGCTCACCGTGGATGCCGCAGCCACTGCGTCCGTGGTGCGGCCCGACGGTCGCGATGACGATTCAGCGCAGGTCGTGGTCAACGGAGACGCCACCGTGATCGGCGATCCTCGGCGACTGCATGCGATCGTGCGGAACATGGTCAGCAACGCGGTGCAACACGGTGCGCCACCGGTCGTCGTCGATGTAACCGGCCGGGCCGATGACGTCGTCGTCGTGGTCCGCGATCACGGCCCGGGATTCCCTGCGGAGCTGGTTCCAGTCGCGTTCGATCGATTCACCAGGGGCGACAAGGCACGCACCAACTCCAGCAGCAACGGGCTGGGCCTGGCCATCGCTGCCGAGAACGCCCGGCTGCACGATGCCACCATCACCATTCACCGACCGGTGTCCGGGCACGGCGCCGAGGTCCGGCTGACCGTGCCGCGCCGGCACCACTGACGGCCTCGTGGCCGCAGCAGGCGGCATCGGCCCGCGCCCTTCTCAGGCGACCGGCTGCCAGACTCTCTGACCGGACGAGCGATGCACCCGTCCGAAGGTCATATCGGCGAAGTGGATGCCGAAACCGATCGTGTCCGGTTCGGCCAGCAGATCGATCAGGCGGCGACGGTGCTGCACCGCGGCCGTCCGGTCGTGGTCCGGCGCGGCGGACCAGTCAGGATGCTCGACCTGGATGGGGGAGTGCAGCGCGTCACCGAAGGCGATCAGGCGCTGGCTACCGCTGGTGATCAGGTACGCCGTGTGACCGGGAGTGTGCCCGGCGGTCAGCATCACCCGCACGCCAGGGAAGATCTCCGCGCCGTCGGCCACGGTGCGTACCTGCGGCTCCAGAGCTCGGCAGATCTCGGCGCTGGTGCCGTGCTGCTCGAGCAGCTGTCGGTGCGTCCACTCCGGTTCGCAGATCAAGTACTCCGCCGCGGTGAACGGCGGCTTGCTGGTGGTCGGATCGTCGGACCAGGCCCATCCGACGTGATCGACGTGCAGATGGGTGAATGCCACCGCCTCGATGTCCGCGGGCGAGCGGCCCAGTGCGGAGATGTTGTCGAGCAGCGCGCCGCCGTAAATGGCACCGTGTGCGTTGCCGGGTTGCGCCGGCACCGAGTCGGGACCGAAACCGGCGTCGATCAGCAGCGCCCGGTCGTTCCGCTCGACCAGCAGCCCACCGATGCCGGCGACAAGGTTCGTTGCTTCGTCGACGTACTCGGGGTTGTCGACCCAGGTCTGTTCGGTGGTGTCAGGGAGCCATTTCGTTGCGGGCAGTCGCACTGCGCCGTCGGGCACGTAACTGATCTTCAGCTCGCCCAGCTGCAGCGAGCGCAGCTGTGCCGGGCGCCGCAGTCGTTCGGGCGCGGTCGTACTCATGGGTGGTCTCCTTGGTGGGTCGGTGGACAGTGGTGAACCAAGAGCGGGTGCGAGCGCTCGTGGAGTCGGGTGGATCAGCCGCACAATCCGGCTACGGCTTCGCGGGAGATGCACGCCGGCCGTGGCCGGCGCAGCAGCTGCAGTAACGCCACGGCAGCGAGCGCGATCACTGCGGCGCCGTACTCGTCGACTGTGCGCAACAGGCCGCCGGAGTGGACGACGAGGATGCCGGCGATGACGGCAGGCCCACCCATCGCCAGGTAGGACGCCGTGTAAACCACCGACAACAGGCCAGCCCGTTCGTGCGCCTCCGCCAATGGCAGTACGGTGCGGATCGCGCCCTGGAAGGCCGACCCGAATCCGGCACCGGCCACCACCGTGCCGGTGAAGAAGCCGGCAGTCGAGGACAGTGATACGGCAACCAGCATGCCGGCCGTGCCGACGACCAGTCCGAGAGTCCCCAACTGCATCACCGCGCGTGCGGGCAGCCCGCGCAGCAGCAGTACCGCGACCGCGCCGGACCCGGCCAGCACGAACAGCGACAAGCCGCCGAGCAGCACCGATGCGGAACCGGAGAGCGAGTGCACCAGTGCGGGTCCGAGCGCTCCGTACAACCCAGCAAGCGACCAGGCAGCCAGCAGCGCCGGCACTGCGGTCAGCAGCGCTTTCCGGGTGCGCGGCGGAGCCGCGAAGCGCGGCCGCAACGAGTTGAGCGCGCCGGGTATGCGGCTGGCTGTCTCGGTCATGAACGTCACCCCGGCCGCCTGCACCAGAAGGATCACGAAGAGGGCGAGATATACCAGGCGCGTCGGAGCGGGCAGGAACTGCACCAGCAGCCCGGCCAGCAGCGAACCAGCGGCCGTGCCGATCGGCGTGGCGACCGCATTGGCCAGCGTGCCTCGAACCCGGTCGATGTCCAGCAGGCCGGCGCCCACCGCGGCAGCTACCGCGCCCGTTGCCAGGCCCTGGGCGACCCGGCCGAGCAACAGGTCGCCGACGCCGTCCGCGTCGACGAAGATCAACATTGCCGCGGCCTGCGCCGCGATCCCGGCCAGCAGGACCGGGCGACGGCCGAGGTGATCGGACAACCGGCCGACGGTGAGCAGGGCCGCGAGCACGGCCAGCGCGTACACCCCGAATACGACGGTGGTGGTGATCGGCGAGAAACCCCACCGCTCCTGGTAGACGCCGTAGAGCGGCGTCGGCGCCGCCGAACCGGCGAGGAAGGACACCGGGATCGAGACCAACAGCCCGAACGCGACGGGCGCGGATAGCCGGCGACCGCGCCGGAGACGGGCCGGCATCGGGGTGTCAAGGGACTGCAGGGTCATCACGGCTCTTTCGTTAGGTAGACCGGTCTGTTCACTAGCACAGTAGACAGACCTGTCTGGTATCGTCAAGTCGTGCCCACCGTCGAACGCACTGCTCGGGAACGGTTGCTGGACGCCGCATCCGAGCTCTTCTATGCCGAGGGCGTGCACACCGTCGGCATTGATCGGGTGATCGAGCGGGCCGGGGTGGCGAAGGCCTCGCTGTACAACAGTTTCGGGAGCAAGGACGAGCTGATCCGGGCGTACCTGTCGGGTCGGCACGAGCGAATCCGCAGCCGGCTGCAGCAAGCCGTTGACCAGCACGACGATCCGCGGCAGAAGATCCTCGCAGTGTTCGCCTCGCAGGCCGAACAGTTCGGCGATCCGGGCTACCGTGGCTGCGCGTTCGCCAACGCGTCCGCGGAATCGGAGCGAGGTGGAACCGTCGAAGCGGCGGCCCGCGGTTACCGCAGCTGGCTACAGACGATGTTCCTGGATCTTGCCGCAGCGACCGGCGCCACCGATCCGCCGCTACTCGCCCGCCAGCTGCTGCAGATCTACGACGGGGCGGCGCTGTCCGCCCGCCTGGACCACGATCCGCACGCCGGAGCGGTCAGTCGCGCAGCGGCCATCGCGTTGCTCGACACCGCCGTCCCGGCGCGCCGGCGTTCCCGGTAGACGCCTCAGACGCCGCCCCCTACCACCTTCTCCTCCTCGGCCGACTCGTTCTCGGCATCCTGGATGTGTCGCTCGATGGCCTCTCGCGGCATCCGCACATGTACCGCGAGCAGGTAGATGGCCGCCGAGAAGACCAGGTTGATCAGGAAGACCCAGTTGAAGGCGGTGTCGTGATCGGTCGGCGCGAGCCAGCTGATCAGCGCCATCCCGATGAACCACGGCACCACCCAGGCGCCCGCCCGCCACGCCATCTCCGGCTTCGCTGACCGCTCGCCGGTGAAGTGGAAGATGGCCAGCGCGACGTAGCCGATGAGGATCGTTACGAACAACTTCTTGTTCACGTCCCAACCGCCCCAGTAGACGATCATGTTCGCGCTGTAGAAGGCCAGGAACGGGACGACCTGGCCACCCCACAGTCGGAACGGACGCTCCTGGTCAGGCAGTTCGCGGCGCAGCGCAGACAGCACCAGCGGTCCGGATCCGAACGAGATCACCGTGGCACTGGTGATGAACCCGACCAACTGCTGCCAGCTCGGAAACGGAAGGAACAAGATGATGCCCACGACGAACGTGAGGAAGAGGCCGGCGACCGGCACGCCCGACTTGTTCGTCCTGGCCAGCGCGCTCGGCGCGTTGCCGTTCTTCCCCATCGCGTAGGACACCCGCGAGGACACCGTCGTATAGATGAGCCCGGTGTCGGCCGGCGAGATGATCGCATCGGCATAGAGGAGGTAGGCCAGCCAGGTGGCTCCGGCCAGCGTCGAGATGGCTGCCAGCGGTCCGAAGTCGTTCGTGAACGCAAGCCCGGCCCAGCCGTCTTTCTTGAGATTCGACGCGGGCACGCCCATCGTGAACGCGAGCTGCAGCGCTATGTAGATGACTGCGGTGATGACGACCGATCCGATGACGGCGAGCGGGATGTTGCGCTTCGGGTTCTTCGTCTCGCCGGCCAGTTCGATGCCCTGCCGGAACCCGAGGTAGGAGAAGGTGATGCCGGCGGTCGAGATAGCCAGGAAGATGCCGTGGCTGCCGCCGGGGGCGAAGCCAGCGGAGGTGAAGTTGGCGGTGCCACCCATCTTCGACCCGAAGAACGCAAGGAGCAGGAAGACCACGATGACCAGCGTGATGATCGCGAGCTTCCACCAGACAAGTGCGTTGTTGATCTGAGCGAACAGCTTGACGCCGTAGTAGTTCACCGCCACGAACACGGCCATGAGCAGGACGGCCACGATCAGGCCCAAGGCGGTCAGGGTGTACGTCTTCTCGCCGGAGACGATGTGTTTATGCGTGAACGGCGCATACCTGGTCGCGTACTGCAGGGCACCTTCCACTTCGATCGCCGGTACGGCTGCCGCCGAGATCCACGTGATCCAGCCCAGCGAGTAACTGGCGAACGACCCCCACACCAGATGCGGGTACCGGACCACGCCACCGGAGATCGGGAACATCGGCCCGATCTCTGCATAGGTGAGCCCGATGAGCAGAATCATCACTGCAGCGATCGCCCAGGAGAACATCGCTGCCGGGCCGGCCAGTCCGGATGCCTTGAACGCACCGAACAACCAGCCGGAGCCGATGATCGAGCCGATACCTGCGAACAGCAGACCGATCGGGCCGACATCCCGTTGCAGCTTCTTATTGGCCGCCGGCGATTCCTGTGTTGCGGTCATAATCGGGGGGACTCCTCACACTCGCGACGCAGCGGCGGCGACGCCACTCCGACGAACAGTGGTGGCCGCTCGGTGTGTGGCCGTGTGCTTGCCTACCACATTCTGGTGCCCGGTGGCGTGGTCGGAGCCTGTCTCGCCGCGATCAGCCAGTGGCCGGGTCCGACTGCGCATCATGTGCGGCGATGGCTTCGTCCAGCCGTTTGCTCGCCGCGTCCAGCCAGGTCTGGCAGGTGTCGGCGAGCTGTTCGCCGCGCTGCCACAGGGCCAGTGACTCCTCCAACGACTGACCGCCGGACTCCAGTGCGCGTACCACTTCGGCCAACTCGGCCCGGGCCGCTTCGTACGTCGGGGGCAGCTGGTCGTCACTCATGAACGCCACCCTAGCTGCGCAAAGTGGCCGCGGGGTCAGCCGTCCGGATCCCCGGGCCGGTGTCGCGCCGCACGTCGCACGTCGAGCGCGAGGCTGATCGCGAACGCGATGACGACCGCGACGCCACCGACGATCGCCACACCGTGATCGCCGAACAGGCCGGCTTGGAGAACACCGAGCGCGACGCCCAAAGCGATGACCACGGCGACTGCGATCTTCCAGTCGTCGCCGATGATGAAGTCGTACCAGAACTGCCCGAAGGCCTTGAGGAACTTCATCGCGCCGCCTCTGCTGCCGCGCGGGTGGAGCCGGCCGGTGACGTGCGCAGCGCCGCGATGAAAGCCCGGCTGAGCAGGAACCATACGGCGATGAGAACAAGGATGGCAGCGTCCGACCCCGGCCACTCGATGCTGTGCCGACCGGATCGGAAGATGCCCAGACCTTCGACCGACCAGAACGTGCCGAACGCGGCGAGCATCAAGCCGACGCCGTACTTGAGCAGATTCTCGTTGATCATCGATAGCGGCCGCTTCGCGGCGACGGCCAGCGCGAGGACCACGACGACCGCGGCGGCCGCTCCGGCACTCGCGGCCGGAACGTTCTTGGCGTTCAGGCCGAAGGTGATCACGATGAACACCACCTCCATGCCCTCAAGAAAGACGCCCTTGAACGACACGAGGAAGGAGAACATGTCGAGGCCCGCGGACGGCTCGCCCGCTGTGCGAGCCGCCTCTACCTCCTCGCGGTAGATCGCGTCTTCGTCGTGGACCGCCTTACGGCCGGACGCACGCAGGATGGCCTTTCGCAGCCATTGCAGCCCGAAGATCAGCAAGAGCCCGCCGATCACCAGTTGCAGGGCGGACTCCGGAAGCCAGGTCGTCAACGCGAAGCCGGCCGCCGTGGTGACCACGGCAAGCGCACCGAGTGCGGCCGCGGAGCCGATCAGCGACGAGCGCCAGCTCCGGGTGAACCCCATCGCCATCACGATGGTGGTTGCCTCCACCATCTCGACGCAGCACGCCAGGAACGTCGCGAGGACGAGCCCCCACGTCGTTGCGGTCATCGTGGTAGACCCATGCCGGTGACTCTAGGACTTCCACATTTGAAGACGACTGTCATGCGGGTTCGGAGACCGCCAGCGCGGCGAATGAGCCGTGTTCGACGTACACGGTGAGCCGTCCGGCGGCCTGCTCGGGTGCGCGCACCGCGGTGCCGTCCGGCCCGACGACGACCGCATAACCACGGCGCAGCGTGGCATGCGGGGACAACGCCACGACACGGGCGCGCATCTGGGTGAGCTCGGCACTGTGTGCCTCCAGCAATGCGCGCATCCGGCGGCGACCACGCTCGCGCGCTGCGTCGACCGCGCCGGTGCCCTCGCTGAGCTGCCGGGTGAGCACGGCCCGCAACCGCTGCGGCAGCCCGGCCATCAAGTCGCGCTCGCGGGCGATCTGGGTGTGGATGGCCTGCCGGGCCCGGTCGCGTAGCTCGTCGACGAGTCGTTGCTCGGCGGCAAGGTCAGGAACGATGCGCTTGGCCGCATCCGTCGGCGTCGAGCAGGCAAGATCGGCGACGAGGTCGAGCAGCGGCGAATCGGTCTCGTGCCCGATCGCGCTCACCACCGGGGTGCGGCACCCACTCACCGCACGCAACAACGTTTCGTTGGAGAACGGCAGCAGATCCTCAACACTGCCGCCACCCCTGGCGATGACGATCACCGACACTGCCGGGTCGGCGTCGAGGCGGCTCAACGCAGCGACGATCTCGCCGACCGCCGACGTGCCTTGAGTGGCGACGCTCTCGATCGTGAACTGCGCACCGGGCAACCGGCGCCGGCTGTTCTCCACGACGTCGCGGGCGGCCGCACTCGCGCGTCCCGAGATCAGGCCGATGCGCTCCGGCCAGAACGGCACCGGCCGCTTGCGATCAGCGGCAAAGAGACCCTCCGCGGCCAGCACGCGGCGTAGCTGCTCGATACGGGCCAGCAGCTCACCGATGCCCACCTGCCGGATCGCCGACGCGCGCAGGCTGATGGTGCCGCGCTCGGCGTAGAAGTCGGGGCGGGCGCGCAGCACGATGCGGGCACCCTCGCTGAGCGATGCCGCGTCCACCACGCTGCTTGCGGCCGTCACGGTCATCGAGATGTTCGCGTCGGTGTCGCGCACGGTGAGAAAGGTGGTGGCGACACCGGGCCGTCGATTCAGTTGAGCCAGTTGGCCCTCGACCCAGACCTCGCCCAGCCGGTGCACCCAGGACGAGATCGCCGCCGAAACCCGGCGCAGCGGCAGCGGGTTCTCCGGTGAGGACTCCAGTCGGGGCATCGCGGCCTCGGTTACGGTGTCAGGTCGCGGGGTTGCCGGGGTCCGCAGTCAGCTCGAACGCCGACTTCGGCTGGCCGGTGCGCCCCGGGCCCGACGCAGGCGTGGGCGGCGCGGCTGACGCGGGCGGCACGGCCGGCCGACCGGACGCGGCGGTGGGCGCCGCCTTCTTTGCTGGCCTCTTGGCGGGCAGTTTCGTGGCGGGTGCCTGCGTCGCGTTCTTCGTGCCCGGCGATTTCGCGGCAATCTTCGTGGCCGGCGATTTCGCGGCCATCTTCTTGGCGGGTGCTTTTTCGGGTGCTTTTTTGGCGGGTGCCTTCTTGGCCGGTGCCTTTTTGGCGGAGACCTTCTTGGCCGGTGCCGGCACCGGCGCATTCGCGGTCGGTGCCGTGGTCGGCACCTTCCTGGCCCGCATCTTGGTCACTCTCCTGGCCGGCTGGGTCGCAGCCGGCTCCGCCGCGCCCGGCTCGGTCGCAGCAGCCGTGGGGGCCGCGGGCCGAGCTGTCGGCGGTGACGCGTCGTGGTCACCCGTCCCGGTGGCGGTCGGCGTGCTCACGTCCTCGTCGAAGGTTGCCCAGGCGGGCGGCTCGTCCGGGGCGCCGCGGAGCTGGCTGAGCAGCTCGTCGCCGCGGGTGGTCAGCTCGGCGTACCGCTGTTGGGCCCGCAGCGAGAGCTGCATGGCGTTACCGACGAGATGGACGGGCAGTTCGGGCGCTTCCTGGGGCAGGGCCCGGATCCGGTCGACCGTCGTGGCGACGAGTCCGAGCGCGGCCAGCAGAGGGGCGGGGAGTTGCGACATGCCCACCAGCCTGCCCCACCGATGCGGCGTGGACCACCCCGGCCGTCTTGCCGGGCACCGCCGGAGGGCGGTCCGTACCATCGCAGGTATGTCCTTGCAGTCCACGCAGCCCAGTCCCGCCGACACCGTGGGGAAGGTGGCACCCGCGGGCCGGGTCTTGCTGGCCAAGCCGCGCGGGTACTGCGCCGGCGTCGACCGGGCGGTGCAGTCCGTCGAATTGGCGCTCGCCACCCATGGCGCTCCGGTCTACGTGCGGAAGCAGATCGTGCACAACCAGCATGTGGTGCACAGCCTCGAGCAGCGCGGCGCGATCTTCGTGGAGGAGACCGACGAGGTGCCCGAAGGCGCCACCGTGGTGTTCTCGGCGCACGGCGTCGCGCCGTCGGTGCATGAGGAGGCCAAGGAGCGGAAGTTGCGCACCATTGATGCCACCTGCCCGCTGGTGACGAAGGTGCACAAGGAAGCCGTGCGATTCGCCGATGGCGACTACGACATCCTGCTGATCGGCCACCACGGTCACGAAGAGGTGGTCGGCACGACCGGTGAGGCACCGCAACGCATCCATCTCGTCGATGGCCCGGCCGATGCGATGACGGTGCAGGTGCGCGACCCGGAGAAGGTCGTCTGGTTGTCGCAGACCACGCTCTCGGTGGACGAGACGATGCTGACCGTCGAGGCGCTGAAGGAACGTTTTCCGGCATTGCAGTCGCCGCCGAGCGACGACATCTGCTACGCCACGCAGAACCGGCAAGCCGCGGTGAAGGCAATCGCCCCGCAGGTGCAGCTTTTTCTCGTGGTCGGTTCCGCCAACTCGTCGAACTCGGTGCGGATGGTGGAGGTGGCCGGGGCGGCCGGCGCGGCGGCGGCCTACCTGGTGGAGAACGCTGCGGCGATCGACCCGCAATGGTTGACCGGGGTGACCGAGATCGGCTTGTCGTCCGGGGCCAGCGTGCCGGAGATCCTGGTCCAGGACGTGCTGGCGTGGCTTGCCGAGAACGGGTTCGCCACGATCGAAGAGGTCGAGCACACCGAGGAGCGGCTCACCTTCGCTCTGCCGCAGGAGTTGCGCCGTGATCTGAAGTTGGCTGCAAAGCCGGGCTGAGCGCAGTTACCGATTCGCCAGGAGCCGAACTCCGGCGATGAGCAGGACGACTGCCGTCGCCCCCGCGATGGCGGGGAATCCGTAGACGAACCAGTTGGTGGCCGCGTCGTAGAGGCCGCCATGGCTGGTGAGACTGTTCCCGCGCAGGATGGAGGCGAACAGCTTGCCCAGCACGAAGACGATCGGTGGCGCGATCACAATCGGGAACATCGCACTGCGCTTGACCAGCACGATCGCGACGAACGCGGCGACCACGACGCCGTAGTTGAACATTCCCCGCGAAGTCTCGCCGCGGGCGTAGTCGATCAGCCCGCCCACGGCGGAAATGGCGATCAGCACAATCAGTGCCTGCCAGCCGGGCAGGCCGCGCTCGACGGTGTCGGTAGTCCGGCGCCGGGTTGTGGCGCGGGATTCACTACGGCGCCGCGGCGCAGCACCATCCTGCGCGGTCTCGGACAAGGAATACGTGCGCCGTGGAGCGACTTCGTCCGACCAGGGCGTCGAGGAGGGCACGGACCGGGCCGGGCTGTGTGTCGCCCGCCCTGCCTGTGCTCCGGGCCGCGGCGTCGCCTGAACGATGGTCGGGCTCCTCACATGGTGGGATGACTGCAGGCGGATCTGCTTGGGCGTCAACGCTACCGGTCGGATGCCCAGTTACCCCGGATCAGGCGCTCGCGATTCTCAGGTTCCGGTCGGCTCCACCGAGCCGGGCAGCGCCGGCTGGGCCAGCGTGGGACGGTTCTTCGACAGCGAAACCAGTCTGGACTCGGTGAGTTCAGGCGCCTGGGTGGTGAGGGTGGTGGCGATGATCTGGGCCGGCGGCTCGATCTTCTCCTCCGGGCCGACCACCTGTAGTCCGGCCATCTTGCGGGCCGACACCAGCACCCGGCTTTCCAGTGACGTCACCGTCTTGTTGTAGTCGCCAACCGCCGTGTTCAGGCTGCGGCCGAGCTTGTCGATGTGCCCACCCATGGTGGCCAGCCGCTGGAAGATCTCCTTGCCCACCCGGTGCACTTCGGCGGCGTTCTCGGCCAGCGCCGCTTGCCGCCAGGTGTAGGCCACCGTGCGCAGCAGGGCGATCAGGGTCGATGGGGTGGCCACGACCACGTTGCGGCTGTGGGCGTGCTCCAGCAGCGCGGGATCCTCGCGCAGCGCCGCGTCGAGAAACGCATCGGCCGGTACGAAACAGACCACGAACTCCGGTGCCGGGGTGAACTGCTCCCAGTACGCCTTGGCGCCGAGCTGGTCGATATGTGTGCGCAGGTGACGGGCATGTGCCTTCAGTCGCTTGCCGCGCTCGGCCTCGTCCCGCGCTTCCATCGCCTCCAGGTACCCGTTGAAGGCAACCTTCGAGTCGACCACCACGTTCTTGCCGCCGACCAGCTTCACCACTACGTCCGGACGCACCATGCCGTCGTCGGTGGTCGCAGTGGGCTGGGTGACGTAGTCGACGTGCTCGGTGAGCCCGGCTGACTCGAGCGCTCGCTCCAGTTGCAGCTCGCCCCAGCGGCCGCGGACCTGCGGTGCGCGCAACGCGTTCACCAACGAAGCCGTCTCCAGCCGGAGCTGATCGGAGGACTGCCGCATGGTGCCGACCTGCTCGCGCAGCGCCGCGTAGCTGGTGTTGCGGTCCTTCTCGACGCTCTGCAACTGCGTCTGTACCTTCTCCAGCGATTCCTTCAGCGGAGCCACCAGGCCCTCGATCGCCTGCTGGCGTTGCGCCAGCTCACCGGCCGCCGCGGTGCGCGCCGTGCCCAGCCGGGCCTCGGCGAGCTCGACGAAGGCCTGATTGTTGCGCTGCAGAGCTTCCGCGGAGAGCGAGCTGAACGCCTCGCGCAGCTGCGCCTGGGCGGCCTGCTGAGCACGAATCTGCTCCGTGCTGGCGCGGCGCTCGGCCTCGAGCAGGGCGCCGGTACGGGCCAGCTCGGTCTCTGCCGCACCCGCCCTGGCGACCGCCTGGGCCACCCGGGCATCGACAATTGCTGCCGCCCGTTGCCCGCGCAGCAGCCAGCCCACCGCGACCCCGGCGAGCAGGGTTACCACGGCGATGAGCAGGGCGGTCGTGTTCATGCCTTCGATGCTGACACCCGGTGCCGACAGTTTCTTCGAGGCGCGCCCGCCCCGGCTGGACGGCCGGTTCGTAGACTGGCCCATCGTGGCTCTCACCATCGGGATCGTCGGACTGCCCAACGTCGGTAAGTCGACGCTGTTCAACGCGCTGACGCGCAATAACGTCCTCGCCGCGAACTATCCGTTCGCCACCATCGAGCCCAATATCGGTGTGGTCGGCGTGCCCGATCCGCGCCTGGACGCGCTCACCAAGATGTTCTCATCGGCCAAGACCGTCCCGGCCACCGTCTCGTTCGTGGACATCGCCGGCATCGTCAAGGGCGCCAGCGAGGGCGCGGGCCTAGGCAACCAGTTCCTGGCCAACATTCGCGAGGCGGACGCGATCTGTCAGGTGATCCGCGCCTTCTCCGACCCGGACGTGGTCCACGTGGACGGCAAGGTCAGCCCGCACGACGACATCGAGACGATCAATACCGAGTTGATCCTGGCCGACCTGCAGACCATCGAGAAGGCGCTGCCGCGGCTGCAGAAGGAAGCTCGTATCCAGAAAGACAAAGCCGCGGTCGTCGCTGCGGTCCAGGAAGCGCAAGCCGTGCTCAACGAGGGCCGGACGGTGTTCGGCGCCGGTCTGGACCGGGAACCGCTGCGCGAACTGCAGCTGATGACGGCGAAGCCGTTTCTCTACGTCTTCAACGTCGACCCCGACGAGATCGCGAATGCGGAGTTCACCGCTGAGCTACGCGAGCTCATCGCTCCGGCCGAGGCGATCTTCCTCGACGCTAAGACGGAGTCCGATCTGATCGAGCTGCCGCCGGACGAGGCGTTGGAGCTGCTGCAGTCGATGGGCCAGGAGGAATCCGGACTCGACCTGCTCGCCCGCGTCGGCTTCGCCACCCTCGGCCTGCAGACCTATCTCACCGCCGGGCCGAAGGAGTCGCGGGCCTGGACGATCCCGGCGGGCGCGACCGCGCCGCAGGCCGCCGGCGTCATCCACACCGACTTCCAGCGTGGCTTCATCAAGGCAGAGATCGTGTCGTTCAGCGAGCTCATGGACGCCGGTTCGATGGCCGAGGCGCGGGCCCGTGGCAAGGTACGCATCGAGGGCAAGGATTACGTCATGCAGGACGGCGACGTAGTCGAGTTCCGCTTCAACGTCTGAGGACCTCAGGATGCACGGGGCGGTTAGCGTGTCCCCGGTTTGCCTGAGCCGCCTACCTCGCCTTAGCATGTAGTTAGATGTACTACTTTCAAGGAGGTGGATGTGGCTACCGTTACCGCGGCTGAGTTCAACCAGCGCCCGAGCCAGGTCAAGCGCGCGGCCGAGGACGAACCGGTAGTGATCACCGAGCACAGCCGCCCGTCTTTCGTGCTGTTGACCTACGCCGAGTATCAGCGGCTGCTTCGCACGCCCACCGACCTCGCCAAGTGGTTGGAGATGGACGAGGAGATCGAGTTCGAGATCGAACCGGTCGGCCTGGACATCCGACCCGCGAACGTGTGATGTACCTGCTCGACACCAACGTCGTCAGCGAACTGCGAAAGCGGCGTGGCGACTCGGGAGTCAAAGGGTGGGTGGCTAAACAGAGTGTGGCTGACCTCGCTATAAGTGTCGTGACCGTCATCGAGATCGAAACGGGGATCCTGCGCAAGGTGCGGACCGATCCCGATCAGGCCCGGATCCTCACCCGATGGTTCGAACAGAACGTTCTCACCGGCTTCGCCGACCGTATCCTCCCCCTCGATCTCGCCGCCGCCCGCCGCGTCGCTTCGCTGCACGTACCAGACCAAGCGCCCCAGCACGACGCACTGATCGCGGGCACCGCGCTTGCCCGCGGCCTAACCGTCGTCACCCGCAACACTCGCGACTTCGAACGCGCGGGCGTCGCGTACCTCAACCCCTGGTCAGGTCCGTGACCCGCGATAGCTGCGGCGCCTGAGCAGGGCAATCCCGGCCGCCTGACCGCGGCGACGGTCAGTCCCGATGCTCTCCGTCGTATTCGTCGCGAACCTCGTGCGCGATCTCCTTCTGCTCCTCACCCTCCTCGGTCAGCTCGTCGTCGCGCAGCGCGCGCCCGACGAGCTCCTTCGCCTCGCCGACGACGGCGTTCTCCCAGGTCGCAGGCGATTCGGGAACCTCAGGGTTGACATCAGTCATGCAGCAAGTATGCGCGGCGGCCGAGGTACCAGACGCTCAGCCACCGGGATGCCGCTGTCGGCCGACGGACTCACGTTGCGAATGGCTGGACGTATTCCCAGCAGTCATCAGTGGGCATAGGGTCTTCGCTGCTGCACGGTTCTTCGGGGGTGAGCCATGCCGACGCGCTCAGCGCAGGTGATCATTGCCGCTGCGATCGGCGACGTGTTCGCCGAGGTCCCGGCCACCTGGATGACGATCATGGAGCAGGTCAGCGTCGGCCCGGTCGGCATCGGCGCCCGCTTCGCTCGGCACGGCACACCGGTCACGTACTGGGACGTCGTCGAGTACGAGCCGCCGCTGCGCTTCGCGATCGAGCACCGGAGGCGGGAGGAGTCACTGCCGTTCGTCTACCGCTACGTGCTTGTAGCGCAGCCGGCCGGAACCCTGGTCCGGCTGGAGGCGGGGGTGCGGTTCCCGGTGCTGACGATCGTCTTCAAATTGGGGTTGTTCGCTCCGTTCGTGTTGGCCGCCGTCGTGGCGCAGCTGCGGAAGCTGGACGTCCAAACGCTGCTGCGGGATCTGAAGCAGCGGGTTGAAGTCTCGGCGTCATGACCGACCCGTTCGAGGTGGTGCACCTGCTGCACGCGGCGCACGAGGTCCGGGAGTGGTGGGGCCAACCTCACGACGTGATGGGCAAGGCGGTCCGTGCGGTTGCTGGGCCGGCAGCGTTCGAGCGACTTCCGGAGCGGTTTCGCACCCGGGAGGCAGCGGACGAAGGCCTGTTGCAGAGCCGGCTCTACCGGGCCAGATCGGGTTCGGGTTTCCTCCCGCGCATCTCGGCATTCGTACCGCCCGGGATCAGCTGCCGATACACCGTTGAGGCGACGTATCCCACCGGTGCGACGCTCGTCGCCGAGAGTGCGCCGCGGACTGACTCGAGCGACGACCTGCAGACCTTTGCCGAGCATCGGCGCGGGCGCGCTCCGGCTCGACCCGGACCGCTCGCGGCAGCGCGCACATTCGGCCATCCGGGATTGCTAGGCCGGCTGAGCCTGGCCACCGACCCGGACCGCACGCACGTTGACTGCTACTGCGATGTCGGGTCACGCCGATACCAGGCGGTGCTCTCGCCGGCCGATGGCGCCGCTATGGCGGAGCCGGAGCTGCTGGCCGCTCTGTCGGTCATTCCGGGTGAGCAGCCGGAGCTACGGCGGTTGCGCGGCGACATCGGTGTCAGCGACCCGGGCTGGGCCGTTCACGACGCCCTGCAGCTGCTCGCGCCGGACGCTGGTGGTCAGGTGGCCTTCACCAGCCGGCCACTCGCTACTCAGGCGACGGTCGACGACCAGGCGGCGCGGCACGTGGATACGTTGCGGCAGTTGCCCGGCTTCGAGGAAGTGGGGATGCGATCGGGCGTGGTCTTCGGCGGCCGCAACGGGCTGCGACGGCAGTTCCGCTTCCGCGATGGCACGCAGAAGGTGATCGGAGGTTTCGCGCAGTACTACGTCGAGCTCGGACGGCTCTTCTGTGCCGTCGAGGTCGTCCCCGCGGCGAGCCCATGGGGAAGCAAGCTCGATACCGCCGCCACCCGGTTGACCGTCATCTGATCGCC
Source organism: uncultured Actinomycetota bacterium (assembly GCA_963703085.1). Lineage (GTDB taxonomy): Bacteria > Actinomycetota > Actinomycetes > Mycobacteriales > Jatrophihabitantaceae > DATAEG01. Next base: position 2,672,353 of record OY969789.1, read on the forward strand.
GGTGGGTGACTGCCGGCGCGCTAGCGCCCAGCGCCCCTCATGGTCGCCGGTGTAGTCGAACTGCAGCGCGGAATGGGCCGTCGCTGCTCTAGCTAGGATGCCGCAATGACGACGCGCAACGTGGTGCTGTACGAGTTGATGTCGCTCGACGGGTTCGCCGACGACCCCGGTGAGGGCGAGTGGTTCGGCGATGCTGACGACCGGATGATGGACTTCCTCGCCGATGTCATCGCCGGCCAGGACACGGTGCTGCTCGGCCGCCGGACGTTCGAGAAGTGGGCGCCGTACTGGCCGAACTCGACCATGCAGCCGTTCGCCGACTTCATCAATAAGACGCCGAAGTTCGTGTTCTCCGCCACGCCACCGTCCCTTGAGTGGTCCGGGACCACCCACGTGGCGGGACCGGCCGCGCCGTTCGTGGCCGAGCTCAAACAGCGCGACGGCGACGACATCGGCATCCATGGCAGCTTGACGCTGGCCCGGGCGTTGCTTGCCGAGGGGCTGGTAGACGAGTTGCGCCTCGTCGTCGCACCGAACCTCGCCGGCCACGGCAAGCGACTCTTCGACGACAACGCCGATCTGCAGCGCTTCGAACTGCTGAGCTCAGAGCGCTCCGGCGGCTGCCTGCTGCTCCATTACCGCCGCCGAGCGTGACCCGCAGCCGGGTCAGCGGCCGCCGAGCAGGTGTTCCAGCGCGAGTTGGTTGAGCCGGACGAACCCGTAGCCGCGCTGGCCGGCGGTGTCGGGATCGAAACGCACCGCATTCGGGGTCGGTGCAATAGGCGGCGCCCGTTCCTTGCGCAAGAGGTACGTAGCCAGTTGACGGGCTGCGGATAAGCGCACGCGGTGCTCAATGAGGGCCGGACGATGTTCTGCCCCGGTCTGGAACGGAACCGCTGCGGGAGTCGCAGCTGTGGAAGCCAAGCCGTCAAAGGTAGTGGGCTAGTCCAGTATTTCGTATCACCCGCGAAGTGGTCGGCCGCCAAGAGCAACAGCGAGCGCCGTTCATTCCAGGGGGTTGACAGCTCAGCACTAGGAACACAGAATACCGGCCTAGGCCAGTATTCTTGTCTAGGAGGCGGCAGAGTGACACGTTCCCCCCGGCGCAGCGGCACAGTCCTGATCGGGGTGGCAGCGCTTGTCCTCGCGTTGGCGCCTGCTACTCATGCGGCAGCCACGCCACCGTCGCAAACATTCGCCTCGCCGCCGACCTCTGCCGACTTGGTCGATTCGGCCGCCACCCAGCCGCGTGATCTGAGCCTGCCGGGTAGCCGGTTGGTGATGAACCCAACCTTCGACGGCGCGAGCCGCGACACGCCCTTGCAACAGACGGCGGGGCCGGATCTCCCGTTGAACGCTGCCTATTACGCAAGCGATCACCAGCCGAATCTGCGCGATGTTCTGGATGTGAACGAGCGTCCCCAGACGACGCCGTCGGCCACCAAACCCGAGATTGCTTCCAACTACGTCGACACATTCGGCACCACGACCGGAACCCCGTCCGGCTGGACGGCCGGCGGCAATACTGAGCCGCTGACGATGAGCGGCAGCACGATGTCGATCACCTCGAACGGCGGGACGTACGGGTGGGCCGCCAAGACGATTCCGACCACCGACCTGGATGCGTTTCCGATTCTGCGGATCAGCGTGCTGAGCGCCGGGGCGGGATGGGCGTTGAAGGTGAACGCGCACACCACCGACGACCCGAACTACCCGGACACGCTCATTCAGTCGACGACGGCGACGCCGGGCGTCTACACGTACAACCTGGCGTCACTGATGGGCTGGAGCGGCGCCAAGGCCTTCCGGGTGCGGATCTTCACATCGGGCAGCGCGAACACCGTCAAGGTCGACGACCTTCGGATGCAGTCGGTGGCGACGTCGAGTTCGCCGACGGTGTTCGATGACGAGTTCAACGGCACCCTCGACCCGGGTTGGGTGGCGTACCAAGGTGCGGACGCCAGCGCGTCGGGCGGCGCGTTGCACCTGCAGGCGAGCGCCAGCGGCCCTGGCTACGGATACGTCAATCGGATCCTGCCGGCCTACGACATCGACAAGTTCCCCTACATCCAGCTCACGGTCAGCTCCGTGGCGCAGCAATGGACGTTGAAGGTCATCATCGGCGGGACGAGTTACACCCTGCAGGATCCGTCCGCTGCGCTTGGCACGTTTACTTACAATGTGCCGGGCTTGACCGGGCAGCACGGTTCACAGTCGGTGACGCTGCAGATCATGGCCAATGGTGACCAAGAGCCGATCACCGTCGACGACATCCAGGTCGACACACCCAACGCGCCGGCTGAGGGTTTCCGGGATGACTTCGGTTCCAGCAACGACACGTCGTCGTGCACCCTGTCGAGCACTGGTATCGACACCGGCTGGACGGCGGTGGCAAATACGGCGCCGTGTGTACAGACGGCCAGTGGCCTACTTCACCTGAGCCGGAATGGGTCGACGTACATGTACGGCTCGATCCAGCGTCAAGTGACCCTGAACGTCACGCAGTACCCGACCCTTTTCGTGTCCGCTCCGGCGGTGACGGGTGGTTGGGTACTGCGGGTGCACCAGGCCACTGGGCCTGTCGTGGTGCTGCAGCCGCTGATGCTTCAAGCCGGTCGGTTTACCTACGACATTCCGAAGCGGACCGGGTGGAGCGGGACGACGACCTTCACGATCCAGATCGACGCGGGCAGCTACAAACGCGCCGACGGGACGTCCGTCAGTCCCTCGATTTCGTTCGACTACATCGGCGTTCGTGCTGCCGCAGCGTCGCCCTGGCTCGGCGCCGCGACGTCGACGACGAACAGCTGGTTGCCGCAGCAGCTGTCGTTCACCGGAAGCTACGCCGACGGAATGGCTGTCAGCGGCCGCGACGTGTTCCACGACGATAATTCGGTGGGCCGGTCGATGAGCGTGACCGGGACTCCGTCGACGAAGGATCTGCAGCTCTCCGGTCTCTATCGCGGCACAGCGGTGTACAGCGCGAGCACGCGGGTGATGACCGTGACGATGGCAGACCTGCGCTACGCCCTGGCGCTGCCTGCCGCAAGCTCGATCGCGATCCGGTACTACCCGGACAAGGGCTCGATGTTGCGCGGCGGTCCAGCCATGCTGGTGCCCGGTGGTTCCAGCGGCTACTGGACAGCGACGTTCACCGGCCTGGCATCCTCCACGGTGAATGTCGGGATCGGGTTCGCGCGCACAGATGAACAGGCCGGCACCGAGGCGTCCCGTGCGCAGGCTGCGGCTACGACGTCTGCAGCCGCGAACGACCCTGGTATCCAAGCGGCCTTCTGGGACGCGTTCTTGCAGAAGGTTCCGAAGCCGGTGAACTTCGACGTGCAAGGCGGTCTGCCCGCCAACGGTGTCACTCCGACCCAGACCCGCGCGCTGTACTACCGGGCCTGGATATTCCTTCAGTCGCAGGTGATCGAACCCGAGACCGAGATTGGCCAGACCCATCCGCAGGTTGCCACCGGCAAGGCTTCCCTCTACCGCAGCCCAACGCCAGGCGCGTCGGCGATGGCGACCTGGGATGTCGACACCGCATTGCAACTGTTGGTTTACGTCGACCCTGCTGACGCATGGGGGGCGCTGCAAGAGATCGTGAGCAAGATCCCGTCGAACGGTGTGTGGCCGGGGGAGCCATTGCCAGCGCGGGAGATGCAGACCGCATGGATCCTCTACATGGTCACCGGAGACGCCGCCCAACTCGATGCCGTGTACCCGGCGTTGAAGAGCTTGCTGCAATACAAGGTCGACCACCTCGCCTACAGCTCCTCCACCACCGTGAAGGAAGCAGACTTTGCGTCTGCGGCCTTGGTCGACCTGTCCTACGCGCAGAAGATCGCGGCTGTCGTCGACGACACAACGACGAATTGGGCCGGGACGGCGAGCACCCTGCTGCCGCAAGCGGAGTCCTGGTTCTGGGCGACGGCCTCGACGCAGCCAGTGCAGGTGTACAACCCCGCAGCTACTCCGACGCGGGCTGCGGGCGCTGTCATGTCGACCACGCCGATGCTCTACGCACCTGGGCTGGATGCGACCCGAATGGCCAGCACGTACGCCCGTTTCCAGTCGCTCTACGACTCGACGAAGCCCTTCGCCGGATTCGGCGACGGGGGCGCGACGGACGCGGTTGAGAACGATGTTCGATACGGCATCGTCGACTACACGACTTACGGCCTGCTAAAGGACGGCAAGTCCTCGGACGCGCAGGTGCTGGCCAACGCGATCATGCGCGACACTGTCATCGCTGACTCGCTCAGTGAGCGCTACCAATGGAGTTCGACCGTGGCTCCGCACGGTGAAGGCAACACTCCCACGGTGTTCGGCGCCGGTGAGCTGATCTGGGCGGTGTGGCTGAACAATGGTTTCCGCCTGGACGACGGCACCCCGTCGTTCGTGTCTCTGCCCGGTGCGGAGGGTGGTATCGACAACCTCAACTTCCACGGCTACACGCTCAACCTCGCCGTCGATGCCCCGGCCGCGCAAGTCATCCTGACCGGCTCCATCGTGACGACCGGCGGCGGCTGCGGCACCCTGAGCGTTCCGGTCGGGTCGACGGTGCCGCTGTCCGCAGCCTGCTCGAATGCTTACTGACGTCCAGTGGTCGATCGGAACTCATCGTGCATGGGGTCGCCGTTCGGGGTGAAGGAGCTCGCTAGCTTTGTCGGTCAAGCGCGCTGGGAGTTAAGAGGAAGTGGTTGGCCAGGACGGTCATCCGCGCCCGAACCGCAGGGACGTTCACGTCAGCCCCCGACGCCAGCGAGTCCCGCAGACCGGCGATCCAGGCGTGCCAACGTGGTCCGTAGTAATCGCCCACCAGACCGTGCCAGACGCGCGCGGTGTAATCGCTCAGGAAGCCGAGTGGGTTGTCGTCCCACATGGTGAGGATTCGAAGAGCATTGTCCAGCAGAACCGAACGGTCACCCGGTTCGACCGCCCAGGTAAGGGCAGCGTTGACGAACGCTCCGAGTTGCCATTCGGACCGCCCGGCCAGAGCTCTATCGAGATCCGTGAGAGCCCGTAGGAATGCAGCTGCTGATGTTTCGAATCCCTCGCGATCTCGCGACTCGAAGGCCGATGCGATGCGGGCGGCAAGGCTGTCAAGTGACTGGGTGGCCAGTTCCACGGCCATGGCGATCAGGTCGGTGCTGAGTTCCGGCCCAGGTGGTGTTGCGCTCGCTCGTGCGGAGTCATCGAGTAGTCGATACGCACGCTCGAAGGCGGCAGGGTTGTAGCCTGGCGGATGCGGTTTCGGCACTCCGGCGTCGGTGGGTATCTGGTGAAGCACGCGCCGCACCGGCTCATTGCGGGCTTGGCCGTATGCGGTCTTCCGCAAGAGCTCCCAGGCCCGAGCAGGGCCGTCGCCGTCGATGCCGTAACGGGCGCTGTGGTAGTCGTGTAGCCATCTCCCGAGGTCGCCCACCGGCGCCCACGCCAAGTCGGTGGCAAGTTCGTACATCACCGGGTTGGTCCCAACTGCCTCCATCGTCAGGCCGACCCCTGCCGGGGGATTGAGTGACGCGAACGCTTGCTCGATACCCGTGTGCAGGCCGTCGAGGTCGCCGAAAACCGCGGTGTTGCCGCCAAAGTTGTGCAGCATGCACCACTGCCACCGGTGCCCATCGAATCCTTCGGGTCGACGCCACAACGGCTGGCGTTCGGCGAACAGGTCAAGGACGATCAACCGTCCGGGCGGCACCGCAGTCAGGAAGGCGTCAACGCGCGGCTGCGTCCAGAAGGCCGCGTTGTAGCTGAACGGCCAGGACTGCAACACCCAGACCGCGTCCGGATCTGCTCGCGTCAGTGCATCGATAGTCAGAGTTGCGAACCGCCCCAGGCCGTCCTCGTCCAGGTCCTCGGGCGGCATCTCGATGAACGGGTCGATCGCGTAAAGGTGATCGGTGCCGAATAATTCCCGCTGCGTCGCGGCAATTCGCTCGGCCAGGTCGGGAAACCCCGACGCAGCAGGGTTCATCCGATGAGTCTGCGCACCTACCCAGGTCCGAATTGTCGTGCCCGCTAAACCCAGCTCCGGCGGGACATGCCCGGCGAAGCCGGGCAGCACAGGGCGCATCCCGAGCTCGCGCTCTCTGACGAGGATCTGCGTGCCCAGGACGCGGTGCGGCTCGATCCAACTCCGCGGGAGTGGGCCACCGAAGTGGTCGATGCAGCCCATGAATTGAAAGGGCAAGTACCCGGGTCCACCGAGGAACAGGCGAACGTCGAGATCGGACATGCCAAGGTCACGGTAGACGCGGTACAACACGGCCTCGTGCCCGGTGAGAGCGAGCGGCATGGTGATGCCGTGCAATGCCATCCAGTCGATTTCGCGTTCCCATCGAGGCCAGTCCCAATACGCGGTGCTGTAGCTGAACGTGCAGAAGTTGAGGTAGTAGGAATCCTGAGATCGACTCTGTGAAGTCACCTCGCCGGCAGCAGGCAATGGCGCCGGCAACTCGAGAGGAAGCGGCGTATCCCAACAGATCCGCCGCCCGCAATGGCGTTTCAGATAATCGTGCACACCGACACAGGCCGAGTTCGGGTCGGTTGCCGCCAATCGAAGGATGCCGGCTGCACACGAGTATCGGTACGCGCGCGAACTCTGCCCATCGGAGGCAAGCACATGGACGGCTACGGCGTCAGCGAGGGCGGCCCCTCCGATGCGCCGCGCGACTCCCTGAACCGCCCCTGCCCACGGGGCCGTCACGACAGGATCGGGCTCGATATCCGTGGCAAGGGTGCCTCGGAGCGACGCGGGTTAAACCGATTTCGTTGTGTTCTCAGCGTTGACTCCGACCTCATCACAGCAGTGGTCTATACCGGTATCATCCCGCACAGTAATCGGACGGGTCAAGGATCGGGTGAGACGTTGACTTCTCTCATGTTCTGGAATCTCTTCGAGTCCGCACGTTTCCTTCGTGCGGGGGACGACACGATGTGGCAGCAACAGGCTGCCGTGGTCCGGAAGAACCGACCCGACGTGTTGGCGATCACCGAGGGCTGGGAGTGGCACCTCGACAACCAACTCCTTTTCCGCCGCGCAATTCGAGACTTCGGATTTGCCGACGGAGCGCTGTACGAGGCGAAATCCGGCTGCAACATGGCAGTGATGTGGCGGGCAGGGGTCGACGCTCTGGAGATCCACGGACAGCCTGTCGCACAGGCATGGTGGCACGGTTTCGTCCGGGTCACGTTACGCATGGGCGAGGGCGGCGGGCCCTTTGTAGTCATGGTGAGCCACCTGAATCCGTTCGATCCCACCCTGCGCCGGATCGAGGGTTCGTGGTTGCGAATGATGATGTCGCAAACCAGCCGAGGGATCCTCGTCCTGGACGCCAACGCAGTTGCTCCAGGGGATCCGGAGCCCGAGCCCTACCCCAGCCGGAACCTACCTGGGGAGATGATCGGCGACCGGACACCGCTGGCGGCATTGGCAGAATGCGGTTTGGTTGACGTGGGTGCCTCCTTCGCGGATCTTCGGCCGACTTTCGGCTATTACGACCACGGCCCAGCAGTCCCGCGCATTCCGTTGCGGATTGACCAAGCATGGGCGACTCCATCGATGGACCTGATCGACTACGACGTGTTGGATTCACCTGCTGCAGATCCATCGATTGACACCGCATCGGATCATCGGCCGATCCGGATTAATTTCCGTAGTGAAACGATCCGCACTTCGGTCGACCAAGTGGGTTGACAGCGCCGCCCGCCCAGCCCAGAATACTGGCCTAGTCCGGTATTAGCCGCGCGTGGAGGCCACAACTGTGAAGACGATCCGGAGAACCCGGCTAACGGTCGTTGCGGTGTCGGCGCACCTGATCGATTCAGCGGCGCGGCAGTCACGGCGTTCGGAAGCGTGCTGATGGCCCTCAGTACGCCCTTGGGGCCCGCCGGCGTCGCGGTCGCACGGCGGCCGCTGCGTCGACGTCGGTCGAAGATTGCGCGGCGCGACAAGAGCCTCTGGCTCCTGGCTGTACCCGGAGTTGCGTTTTTCCTCGTCTTCTCCTATGCGCCGATGGTTGGCATCATCGTCGCGTTCAAGGACTACAACATCAGTCAGGGTCTCTTCGGGAGCAAGTGGGACGGGGTACAAAACTTCAAGTTCTTCCTGCAGTCCGGCGACGCGAAACAGATCCTCTTCAACACTCTGTTCCTGAACTCGTTGTTCCTCGTCGGAACCACGATCGCGTCGGTAGGTCTGGCGATCATGCTGAACGAGATCCGACTGCGGTACCTGCGGCGGTTCCTTCAATCGGCGATTTTCCTTCCGTACTTCATCTCGCCCATAGTGGTGAGTCTGATGCTGCAGAGCTTCTTGCAGGGCATCGGCGGCCAGGGTGGTCTGGTCAACCAGTGGACGCACTCGTTCGGACTACCCGAGGTGAATTGGTATGCCACCCCCGGGGTATGGCCGTGGATCCTGCTGGCCCTAAAGGTCTGGCAGACCTCCGGGTACTTGTCGATCATCTACCTTGCTGCGATCACGTCCATCCCCGAGGACGTATATGAAGCCGGCCGCGTTGACGGTGCAAGCAGCGCGAAGTTGGCGTGGTACATAACGCTCCCGCTGCTGGTCCCCACGATGATCGTGCTCCTGCTGTTGAACATTGGTCGGATTTTCCAAGGCGACTTCGCCACCATCTACGCCATCATCGGCGACAACGGGTCTCTGTTTCCGACCACCGATGTAGTCGACACCTATGTGTTTCGATCGCTGCGTACCCTCGCTGATTTCGGGATGACCGCGGCGGTCGGGCTCTTGCAGTCGGTGGTTGGTCTCATCCTGGTGTCGATCGCACTGGTGATCGCGCGCCGCTACTCCAAGGGTTCGAGGATCTTCTGATGGCGACCGACACCGTGGTCACCGACGAACGCGCGGCCTCTGGCGCACCGGCCATCGCCGACCCGGTTGAGCAGGCCGGTCGTGCCGGAGGCTCCGGACCGCGAAAGTTCGACTGGTTCCAGGGCGCATCGATCACCGTGGTCGTCCTGTTCGCGATCGCCTGCATAGCGCCGTTCTGGCTCATCGTCGCATCGTCGTTCACAAGTGAGGACGAACTCGTTAGTTCTGGTTACACCTTCTGGCCGAAGCACTTTTCGCTGGAGGCGTATCGGGCCATCTTCTCGGGACAATCGGTGCTCAACGCATACCTGGCCAGCCTGTTCATCACGGTCGTAGGCACAACGATTGCGCTCGTGACCACGAGTGCACTTGCTTACGTCATCGCCAGCAATGTTCGCGGCCTGAGCAGACCGCTGGCAATCGTGTCGTATCTGCCGATGCTCTTCACCGGCGGGTTGGTTCCCTTCTACATCCTGATAACGCAGTACCTGAAACTGTCGAATTCACTCTGGGCGGTGATCCTGCCAGGTCTCGTATCACCGTTCCTCGTCTTCATCATGGTGTCCTTCTTCCGGGCTTTACCGGCCGACGTGCTCGACGCGGCGCGAATCGACGGCGCGAGTGAGCTGCGAATTCTGATCCAAGTCGTCGTCCCGATGTCCAAGCCCATCCTGGCGACGATTGGGCTCTTCTACGCCCTCGCATACTGGAGCGAGTGGTTCAACGCGTTGCTCTTCATCAGCGACAACTCGAAGTTTCCGCTGCAACTCATTCTTCAGAACCTGATCGCGAACGTCGACTCTGCTCAGGCGATCCAGACCTCAGCGAACGCCACCGTTCCGATCTATGCCCTGCGCGGAGCTCTCGTTGCCATCACCATCGGGCCGATCATCTTTCTCTACCCGTTCGTTCAGCGGTACTTCGTCAAGGGGCTCACCCTAGGCGCCACCAAGTGACCACCATCTCGGTGCGTTCTCAGAAGGGAACTGCGTGATGTCGAAAACCATCTCGGACCGAGGCGGCGTGCTGCCGATGGAGATCTCCCGGAGGACGCTCCTACAGTCGGCCCTTGCGGCTGGAACGGTTCTCGGGCTCAGCTCCACACTCGCCGCGTGCTCTTCGTCGAAGTCGAAGGGTGGCGGAAAGAACCTGCTCTTCCTGGAGCCCGGCGATCAGCCACCGCGGTGGAATGAGGTGCACGCTGCGGTGAACAAGAAGCTAGAGACAGACACCGGACTGACTTTCGATGTGCAGTGGATCGGCTGGACCAACTACGCCCAGTCGGAGCTGCTGAAGTACACCTCCGGCGCAAAATTCGCTGGGTCCTTGGAGGCCGACTGGTTGCACATCAACAAGCTCTCCCAGGACAAAGCCATCGTGGCCCTCGACGATGAGCTCACCGCGGCCAAATACCCGAACCTGATGAAGGGCCTCGACCCGCTCACCATCAAGACCGCAAAGATCGGCGGCAAGCTGTATGGCGTCCCGCAGGTCAACAACGCCACCGTTATCCTCGCCTTCACGGTCCGCTCCGATCTCGCCTCAGGTCCGGTCGAGACCTTCGACGACTTCGAGAAGTACTTGTACGACGTGAAGCAGAAGCACTCGTCGATGATCCCGTACGGCATTGACAACGGGTACGTCAACGACACGCAGGACATGTTCAATCCGGCGACGTGGAACAGCCGGCCCGATTACATGTCGGTGCGGATCAGTTCGGGCTACCCGCTGCTGTTCATCAAGAATTCTGACGCGGTGGCCGGCAACGCCAAGGTCGTGCCCGTATGGGAGGTGCCAGAGACCATCGATACGTTCCGGCGCATTCGCAAGTATTACAACGACGGCATCATCAACCACGACGCACTGTCCGTCGACAATGCCACGGCCATCAGCCTGTTCGGCGCAGGCAAGTATGCCGCCGAGGTGGGCAGCACCAACGGCCTTCAGACAACTACGTATGGGGGTGTGACGACGAAGGTCAAGGGAGCGCAGATCGAGCTTTGCGTTCCCTTCGCCGCCGGTGCGCCGAAGCCCTATTCCGCTTTCGGTGCGGGCAACCAGATGTCCTTCAACGTCCGCGGTGGGCAGGCGAAGGATGGACTGCGTTTTGAGGACTGGTTGTCGATCAAGGAGAACCACGACCTGTTGCAGTACGGCATCGAAGGCACCGACTGGAAAGCGTCGGGCGATCACGAGTACGAAGTGACGAGCAAGTACAACTTCCCTGGCTACACGATGAGCTGGCGGGTGCCGCTAGAACGCACGCCCACCAACATGGTCGAGAGCGAGCGGAAGTGGTTCGGCTGGTCGCAGAAGTTCGACAGCTTCGAGCTGTCACCGCTCGCTGGGTATGTCACCGACGCGACGCCGATCAAGACCCAGGTTGCTCAGATGGACGCCAACAACACCCGCTACCTCAAGCCCTTGCAGGCCGGCGCAATCGACACCGACAAGGGACTGAACGCGGCGAAGAAGGGATTCAGCTCAGCTGGCCTGGACAAAGTGATCGCTGAGGTGGAGAAGCAACTGACTGCGTTCTTCAAGACTCGGGGCTGATGCGGGTGCGGGATTCGACGCGGACGATCGCGCGGGACCGACTGGCGCTGCGCGGCGTTCTGCTCGACGTCGGTGGAGTGATGTCCGTACCGAGACCGACGGAGCTCGCCCGCGTCGTTTCCCGCTTCGGTGGCATCGATGACGAGGCGGGGCTGATCCGGGCACATTACGAAGCGATGGCCTCGGCCGACAGCTGGGAGGGCTTCGATTGGCCCACTTACCACCGTCAACTGCTCGTCGCCTGCGGAGTTCCGGTCGCCGCGCGGGACGAGTGCGCGGCTGCGATGGCTGAGGCAGTGGCGACTGTCGCGGACTGGTGGTCGCATCGACTGGCAGGTGTGCGTGAGGCCTTGCAGGGGCTCAGCGGACGATTACCCGTGGGAATCGTGTCCAACTCCGACGGAAGCGCAACGCGAGTGCTGAGGGACATGGGGCTGGCCCAAGTCGGCCCGGGTCACGGGACGAGCGTCGCGGTCATCATCGACAGTGCAGTGGTCGGCGTGGAGAAGCCGGATCCGGCGATCTTTGCGCCAGCCGTCGCAGCTCTCGGTCTTCCCGCCGAGTCAATTGCCTATGTCGGCGACACCCTGGCCTTCGACATGTCTGGTGCCAGGGAGGCAGGCTTGTACCCGATCCATATGGATCCCTACCGCCTGTGTCCCGAGGTCGCCGATCATGATCACATTTCCGCCCTGGCGGATCTACTGAGCAGCCTCACGCCTCGACGTGCATAAGGATGTCGTACCGGTCCCCCCGAAGCACGGAGTGACCCCACTCGACCGCGTTGCCCATCCGGTCCCGCGTGACCCGCTCAATGTCGAACGCCGGGCTGCCTGCCTCCGTGCCCAGCCATCGGGCATCTGCAGCGGGCAGCGACACAACCGATACGAGTTGGTCTGCGTTGTCGACGTGGCACCCGTAGTCAGAGGCGAAGACCTCGTAAAGCGAGCGCTTGTTGAAGTCCGCCTTTTCTAGACCGGGGAACCGCCCGGCCGGAAGGTGCGCGCGCTCCAATGCCATCGGCTCGGCATCCGCGTAGCGGATCCGGGCCAACGCGATAGTCGGCGCACCGAAGGGGATCTCGAGCTTTTCGGCGACCAGCCGAGTGCTGGGCTTGACGCGCACGCTCAGCACCCGTGAGCTCGGCGTCATTCCACGCGCGACCATGTCGCGGGAGAAGCTGCTCATCTTCTCGGTCTGGACGAACCGCGGCTCGGCGACGAACGTGCCGCGTCCGGGGACCCGCTTCACCAGACCTTCGGCGACCAGCGCGTCGATCTGGGCCCGAACGGTTCCCCTGGCGATCTGCAGCCGCTCAGCCAGCACACGTTCGGATGGCAGCAGTGCGCCGGGAGCCAGGGAGCTGAGCATCGTCTCCAGATGCCCACGAAGCTGCCTGCCCTTCACGGCACTGCCGTTCAACTTGCGGGGCAGCTCGTGGACGGCATCCGGACTGTTCGGTGGCCTCGGCACGGTCCTCCTCTCAGGTGGTAGATCGACAGCCGGTAGAAGAGCTGTCGCTGCTTACACATCGTGCGGGGGAATAGGTGCCCCCGCCAACGCCCGCCCGGTTTCGATGAGCGGGAGCAAACCTCCGTCAAGGACCGCGGTGCGCATCAACCCGTCCAGCTGGTGCCGTCGGTCGGCCAGCCATTGCGCGCAGTCTGCCAGCCGCTGGTCATCTCCGGAAGCTTCGGCTGTCAGTACACCCACGGCCTGTTCGGCTGCTCTTAGCTGGAAGGCGAGTTGCCCGCTGTACCAACCAACGGCCGATACCACCGGCGCCGAGGATATGGCCGCAGACTCCGCTTGCCCGACCAAAGCCGACAGTTCGCTGGCGAGCGCGGGTCCGGCCGATCGCCGGTTCGCCCTCGAGGAATTAAGAAACTCCCAGCTTCGGCTGACCACGGGATGTGGTGCACGCCCGGCCAGCGCAGTGCTGCATGCCGTGCTCGACAGGAAGGTCAGCGAGCCAGTTTCATCGTCGTAGGCCTTGATTGCCTCGACAATCGCACGGTCGGCGTCGTAACTGGACGCGTCGGTGGCCCACCGCGCGCCTGTCGCGATAACCGGCAAAGCGGCCTGCGCGCTGGCTCCGCAATTCATCAGGTAAGCGTCGATGCGGCCAGTGAGATCGGGCGTGCGCCCGGTCAGCGGGTCGAGAAACAGGCGGCGTTGCACTGGTTCGGAAGTAGCGGCATCGAGGCCGTCCCAGTCGTTGACCGGGTAGTTGTCCCAAAGCCAGATTGGACGATCGTGGCGTCGCTCGGCCGCGCCTTGGTCGTCGATCAGCCGTGAGGTGATCCGTGGGCCCGTCCAGCACAGCGGCACTCCGGCCGGCAGTGCGGCGTCGAGGGCACGCAAGTACGGATCGGTGCCGGGCCCCCAATAGCGGGTCGGGCACACGGCGAGGTCGGTGCCCGCACCGGCCAGTCGATCCGCCAGCTCGGACGCCAGCAAGCCATGTGCGGCCGCGGCGGGGTTCTCCGAAGCGCCGAAGGCTGCGCGATCGGCATCGTGGAACAGTCCGCGTTCGACGTCGTCGAAGGTCAACAGAATGGATCCGAACCCGGTCGCCGAGACTTCACTGATCCGGTCCAGCAGAGTTCGCCGTTGCTGCTCATCGCTGAACACAATGCCGCGGCTTGGATCCAACGGTGCGGAAGCTGACACTCGCCAGCAGAGCCCGACCCCGCAGTCCTCGGCAACACGCTTCAGGCGAGCAAACTCGGCCAGGTCGTCGGGACCGTAGGGCTCGCGCCAGGCCACACCGGTGTGGGCGTCACCGGATGGTCCGTACACGAAGAAATTCATGCCCCAGCGCGCCGACTCGACGACGACAGCCAGCCGCTGTTCGGCCGACCATGGCTGCCCGTAGAAGCATTCCATCGCCCCGCGGATTGGAACGGCGCGGACCCGGTGCATCGAATCGTTCTCCTCGTAGCTTATTATGGTATGGACCGGTATTCTAGTTGCAGCCTACAGCGCAAACTCCACTCGGTCCCAGTGACGCTCGGAGGGTTGATGGACACGACGCCGGACGACTCACAGTCTGCCGTCGACGCTGGGGATCAAGGTGAATGCCGGCTAGCGGTCGACGTGGGCAAGTCCCAAGTCCGGGTCAAGCTGGCAAGCGCGTCTGGTGACATCACGGCCGCTACCGAGCCCGGATACCACCATGCTGCTCATGCGGATGGAGTCGATGGCTTGCTCGCGGTGTTGCGACCGGCCGTGTCGCGCATCGCTCGCCGCCCGGACCGCTGCGTACTGGCCGCGACAGGCCTCTCGTCCGAACCCGGCGACCGACAGCGATTGCTCCGCGGAGTGGTAGATGCGGTGTCCACGTCGGCGGTCGCAGTCTGCGACGACTTCGTCGCCGCTCATGCCGGCGCGCTCGCTGGGCCCGGCACGATTCTCATCGCGGGGACCGGAGCCATCGCGTTCTCGGTTCGGACCGATGGCACGTCCGACCGCGTCGATGGTTGGGGTCCGCACCTCGGCGACGACGGTGGCGCGTACGCGCTCGGTCGGTCCGGGTTGCATGCCGCATTCGCAAGCGTCGACGGCCGGGGTCCGGCGACCGACCTGCACGATCGGGCGCTGCAGTACTTGGGCGGCCTCGACATACAGGCGGCCTACCGACTTCACGCTCGCCACGACGCGGTGGCCGCGGTATCGGGATTTGCCCCCCAGGTTGCGCAGGCTGCAGAGGCCGGCGACCGGGTTGCCGAACGGGCTCTCGCGGAGGCCGTGGCCGCGCTAGCCAGGACGGCAGCGAGTTGTGCCGCGCGGTCCGGGTCGGCTGTGGTGACCTGGGCCGGTCGCCTGTTCGACATCGGCGCGCCGCTCATCGACCCACTCGCGGCAACCTTGGCGGCTGTAGGGGTTCAGCTGATCGCGCCGGCGGGCACTCCGCTGGACGGGGCGATGAACTTGTGCACACCAAGAAGATGGCTGTACGCATCGATGCTCACAACGACTCCGAACTGGGTCACCGCATCATGAGGATGGGTCACGGCGCCGTCATCCTCCCGGTAGCCGACGGGACGCCGATGGGTGGCTACGCAGATCGGAACGGACCGTCGCAGGGGCGAATCGATGACCTGCAGGTGCGGGCTCTTGTGTGCGTGGACGGCTCGGGTGCGACGTTTGCTCTCGTCGTGGCTGACGTGGTGTGCATCAACGCCGATCTGGTCGCCGACTGTGTCGCCGTGCTGCGCACCATGGGCGTGACCGAGGCATGGATCAGCGCGACTCATACGCACTCCGGACCTGAGACGGGCTGCCGGCCTGGGGGAGGGGTGACTCCGGACCCGTGGCGGCAGGTCCTCAAAGATGCCATCGTCGCCGCTGCGCGGTTGGCGCTGGCTGCGATGGTCCCGGCGCTCGCCACCACACACCCATGCGTGGTCCCCCGGGTGGCCGGCATCCGCTCATCGCCATCCAGCCTCATCGACATTCCACTTGACGTGGTGGCGGTGCGCGGCGTGGACCAGAAGCTGGTTGGACTGCTGGTATCGGTCCCGATCCACTCCACCGTCCTCCCAGCGACGAACGTCGCAGTGTCGGCGGACCTTATCGGCGGCATTCGCACCCACCTGGAACAGACGACTGGGGTGTGGGTGGTCGTGACTGCGGGGGCAGCGGGGGACATCAGCACCCGACCCGGGCGGCGAGACCAGACAGTCAGCGAGCTCGGCCGTCTCTCCAGCCAGATCGGGCAACGAGTTGTCCGAGCCTTGGCATGGCCGGGACGGGAGGTGATCGGGATCGCTGATCGCATCTCGGTCCGAAGAAGGACTTTTCCCGCACCGGTGATGCCGAGTGCCGACCGGCAGGCGTTGCTTGCCTCAGCCGTGGCAGCGCTGAACGCTGACGACAGCGACTCGTCGCGGTCGCATGACACGCTGCGTCAGGCGTTGGGCATGAGCGGCGAGCTGGGGGTCTCCGGCGAGGTCGTCATTCCGCTCGCAGTGGTCCGGCTGGGAACGCTGGTGATGTGCGCGGTCCCAGGCGAGCCGTTCCTGGCTGCGGCGCAGCACCTACGGCTGCGCAGTCATGCCGCCACCGTCCTGTTCGGGTACACGAACGGGTACTGGGGGTATCTGCCGACGGCGGACCGCTTCGCCACAGCAAGTTACGAGGTGCTCATCAGCCCGTTCGCGCAGGGCACCGTCGAGCGCATCATCGACGAGCTGGTCGACATGATTTTTCAACTGCCGACCGCGATCCGCCGCAGCGCTTCCGACCGTCAGACGTCCTCTGCTGCTGCACCCGGTCACCAGGACGATCGCGCAGATATGCCGGTCGCCTCGACCCAGCGGCGTGAGCCGGCACGTGACCCCGGCGTCGGTGACGATCCGTCGGCTCTGCCGGCGGCGGGTCACCTGTAGCGAAGCAGCGCGTCGTCGCGGGTCATGCCTAACGTCCGGGTGGTCGGCGTGGCAGTCAACGGCCGCCGAGCAGGTGTTCCAGCGCGAGTTGGTTGAGCCGGACGAACCCGTAGCCGCGCTGGCCGGCGGTGTCGGGATCGAAGTCGGTGAAGCTGGCCGGGTCCTGGCGCAGGTCGGCGAGTGACTCGCCGGGGTCGAACGTCGGTTCCGACAAGGCGGTGACGCCCGCGGTGTCGAAGGCGGCCTGGACTTCCGGATCTGCACGGTAGGCAGCGGCGCGTTCCTTGAGCAGCAGGTAGGTAGCCATGTTGGCCGCTGCGGATGCCCACACGCCGTCCATGTCCTCGGTGCGGGACGGCTTGTAGTCGAAATGCCGCGGCCCGGTGTAAGCCGGGCCGCCGCCGGGTGCACCGTTCTCGAGCAGGTCGACGGTGAAGAACGCGCTGAGCAGGTCGCCGTGTCCGAAGACGAGGTCCTGGTCGTACTTGATGCTGCGCTGCCCGTTGAGATCGAGGTGGAACAGCTTGCCCGCCCACAGTGCCTGGGAGATGCCCGCGGTGTAGTTCAGTCCGGCCATCTGCTCGTGCCCGACCTCCGGGTTCACCCCGACCATGTCGGCGTGCTCCAGTTCGGCGATGAACGCCAGCGCGTGGCCGACCGTGGGCAGCAGGATGTCCCCGCGCGGCTCGTTCGGCTTGGGCTCGATCGCGAACCGCAGGTCGTAGCCCTGGTCGAGCACATAGCGGGCGAGGGTGTCGATGGCCTCGCGATAGCGATCGAGAGCGGCGCCGATGTCCTTGGCCCCGTCGTACTCGGCACCCTCGCGGCCACCCCAGAACACATAGGTCTGCGCGCCGAGCTCGGCGGCCAGATCGATGTTGCGAGCCACCTTGGCGATTGCGTAACGACGCACCGTGCGGTCGTTGCTGGTGAACCCGCCGTCCTTGAACACCGGATGGGTGAACAGGTTGGTGGTCATCATCGGGACTACGAGGCCGGTGCCGGCGAGGGCCTCCTTGAACCGGCTGATGTGCTTGTCCCGATCAGCGTCGGACGAGCCGAACGGGATCAGATCGTCATCGTGGAACGTGACTCCGTACGCGCCGAGCTCGGCCAGCCGCTGCACCGATTCCACCGGATCGACCGGAGCGCGCGTCGCATCACCGAACGGGTCACGTCCGGTCCAGCCCACCGTCCAAAGCCCGAAGGTGAAGTGGTCTTCTTTCGTCGGTCGAACTGGCATCGCATGGCCTCCTAGAGGGCGGGTTGCCGGAGAGGGTGGGGGTCCGAGGTCATCGGGGCGCGGCGGCGCTGCCCGCCCGACGACGGCCGTTCGTTGCCGGAGCAGCTCCGGGTTCAGCTGACGGCGGCGCGGTCGAACCACGCACGACCAGCTCGGTGGCGAGTTCGACATGGTGGGAGTCGAGCTTCTCGCCGGCCGCGAGCCGCAGCGCGGTTCGCAGCGCGACCGCACCCATCCGCTGCAGCGGCTGGGCGACGGTGGTGAGCTGTGGCGAGGCCACCCGCGCTGACTCGGTGTCGTCGAATCCGACCACGCTCAGTTCCTGCGGCACCCGCACCCCGCGCGCCCGCGCTGCTTCGAGAACGCCCAGCGCCGTCTCATCGTTGCCGGCGACGATCGCGGTGGGCGGCTGGGGTAGCGCGAGCAGCGCGCCCCCTTCCACCAGTCCGTCCTCGTAGCGGAATTCGCCGACGCGCACGTATCCCTTGCCGATGCGCGTTCCGGCGTTCTCCATGGCCCCTCGGTAACCGTGCATCCGTGCCTGGTTGCATGCGGCGGTGGTAGGGCCGCCCAGGTAGGCGATCCGACGGTGACCGAGATCGAGCAGATGCTGCGTCGCGGCATGCCCGCCGGAGAAGTTGGTCGACCCGATGCTGACGACGCGGGCCCGCGGCATGTTGATCGGGTCGATGACGACGAGGGGCAGCCGGGCGCGGGCCAGCGCCGAGAGGTCCGCGGCGCTGAGGTCACTGGCCACCGCGATCACTGCCTGCCGGCCGGCAGCGGTGAGCCGGCGCACCCAGTGCGACGCAGGTGCCGTCCCGGGCTCGCGGGTACCGGCCGGGCGCTTGGTGACGACCACATCGACGCCCGCGTCCGCGGCGGCATCGAGCACCCCCTGCAGCACTTCGAGCGAGTACGGCGTGAGCGGAACGTGGAACAGCAGCTCGATGGATGGCACCCGGGTGGGATCCAGCCGACGGGCTACGTACCCGTGCTCGTGCAGCAGCTCCTGTATCTGCGTACGAGTGCCCGCCGCGACATCCGAGCGGCCGTTCACCACCTTGGAGACAGTCGCTACCGAGACTCCGGCCGCCGATGCGATCGTGGCCAGGGTGGGTCGTTGATCCTTGGTCGACAGGTTGCCCTCCGGGCTCGCTCAGTTATGCGTCGCGGACGGGTGCAACCGGCGTGACGTCCACAGCAGTGACCAGGCGGCGGTCGTGACCCACGACGCGCACCGCTCCGGTGAGCCGTACCGTACCGCGGCACGGCAGGTCGGCGGCCGAGCTGCCGACCATCACCTGCACGTCTCCCGGCTCCACGATCCGTTGCAGCTCACGGTTGACGTAGGCCGCTCGGTCGGCGTGCACCCGGAAGCACACCTGCGCGGCGCCGCCTTCGGGAAGAGTGACGCGGACGAAGCCGACGAGCTGTTTCACCGGCCGGGCTACCTGCGCGACGACGTCGTGCAGGTAGAGCTGCACCACTTCGTCACCGCTACGCGCACCGGTGTTCCGGACCCGGACGGACACCTCGAACTCACCGTCGGTGGTGACCTCGGCATTGCTGATGGACAGGTTGTCGATCTCGAAGCTGGTGTAGGAGGCGCCGAAGCCGAACGGGAACAATGCGGCGGCGTTCACGCTGCTGATGCCCGCGCTCTCCGGGCCGCCCAGCGGCGGCTGCAGGTAGGTGCTCGGTTGCCCGCCGGGATGAGCAGGGATCTGCACCGGGAGCTTCCCACCCGGGTTCACCCGCCCGGACAGCACGCCGGCGATGGCCGATCCGCCTTCCTCCCCAGGCATGAACGCCTGCACCAGACCGGCGGCGTGAGAGTGCACGTCGCCGAGCGCGTAGGGGCGCCCGGAGACGACCACGACGACGACTGGCGTGCCGACGGCAAACAGTTCGCCGAGCAGCTCCGCCTGCACTCCGGGCAACTGGAGGTCCTCGACGTCGCAGCCTTCGCCGGATGTGCCCTCCCCGAACATGCCCGCGCGATCACCGACCAGCGCGATGCACAGATCGGCACTCCGAGCCGCCTGCACCGCGGCCGCGAATCCGGACCGGTCCTCGCCCTGGACCGAGCAGCCCGGCTGATGGATCACCTCGGCATGGGGGAACTCCTGCTGCAGCGCGTCGACGGCGGTCGGCACCTCGATGCCCAGCCCATGCCCGGGATGGCGCGGCAACACGTGGTTCGGAAAGGCGTAGCACCCCATGAAGGTGCGTGGATCGGCGGCGCACGGTCCGACGACCGCGATAGTGCGCAGCTCGGGACGGCCGTCTTCGCGCAGCGGCAGCGCGGTCCGTGCATCGAGCAGCACGATCGACCGTTCCGCCACCTCCTGCGCCAGCGCGCGGTTGGCCGGCGGGTCCAGCTCGACGTGCCGAGCGTCGCGCACCGATTCCTCCGGTGTCCAGCCCGGATCGAGCAGGCCCAATTCGACCTTCTGGGTCAAGAGCCGTCGCGCCGCACGGTCGATCAATGCCTCCGCGAGCTCGCCGCGGCGAACCCGCTCGATCAGGCCGGCACCGAATCCCACGGTGTCGGGCAGCTCCACGTCGATGCCGGCGATCAGCGCCACGGCGCCGGCGGCATCGATGTCGCCGGCCACTCGGTGCATCGTGGCGAGGAAGGGGACGGCCCAATAATCGGACACCACAGTCCCGGTGAACCCCCACGTCTCCCGCAGCAATTCGGTGAGTAACCACGGATCCGCCCCCGCTGGTACTCCGTCCACATCGGAGTAGGAGTTCATCACCGAGCCGGCTGCTGCTTCGGCCAGAGCGGTCTCGAACGGCGGCAGGATGACGTCCAACAGCTCGCGCCGACCCATGGACACCGGCCCGTGATTGCGGGCCGCACGCGACGCCGAGTAACCGGCGAAGTGCTTGAGCGTGGCAATGACGCCGGAGCTCTGCAGGCCGCGGACGTAGGCTGCGCCGAGTATCGCCACAAGGTACGGGTCTTCGCCCATTGTCTCCTCGACCCGACCCCACCGGTAGTCGCGGACCACGTCGAGCACCGGGGCCAGGCCCTGGTGCACGCCGAGAGCAGCCATGTCATGCCCTATCGCCGCCGCCATCCGTTCGATGAGGGCTGGGTCGAAGGTGGCGCCCCACGCGATCGCGGCAGGAAACACTGTGGCGCCGAAAGCAGTGAATCCGGTCAGGCATTCCTCGTGGACGAGCGCGGGGAGGGCCAGCCGAGAACCGTTGAGAACCACCCGCTGCTGGCGGACGAGCTCTGCCGCGCCCTCGGCCGGACTCACCGGACCGCTCCCGTACACCCTGGTCAGATGACCCAGTCCGTGCCGGCTCGACTCCTCGAGTGACAGCACATCACCTGCTGCAAAGACGTCCTGCATCGGCGCGACGTTGAGCGCGGGACGGGGTTCGCCGGCGACGTGGTCGGCGGAGGAGTCGGTTCCGGCGACGTCGCTGCGAACCCAGCGACTACCGAGTTGACCGACCTTCTCCGCCAGCGTCATCCGGTTGAGCAGCTGCTCCGCCCGGACAGCCGCCGGAAGGGTGGTGTCCTGCCAGGGGAGATCGGCCGGCTCGGCAGTGCTGCTCGGGTCCGGCTTCGTCATGCGCGACTCCTCGTTCGCCGACAGGCTTACTCAAACTCCGAAACATTTCGAACAGTGACGATTGCTCTGGGACGCCCCGCTCCGGGCCACTGATGGTGAGGAAGCCCGATCCCATAACGGTTCGACGCCGAATACTGTGTACCACCGAACCTTTGCGTTCAACAGCTATTGACATCAGCATTTCGAAAACCTACGGTCCGACGAACGGTGAGAGTCGGCGTTGAACCTCCGTGCTGAGCGATTCAGGTCCACACCTCGCCCACCGTTGAGGTTGGTTGGCAGCGCTCACACAACCCGACATCCCCGCCGTGACACCGCGGCGCACGAGTACGGAGGTCAGTGTGGAATCCAACAGCATGCCCCGTCGTAAGTTCCTCGGCCTGGCCGCCATGGGCGTCCCGGTTCTGGCCGGCGCTGCCGCATGCGGCGCGTCCGGGCCGAGCAAGCCGGGTGGCGGCGGCGGGAGTGGAGGCAGCGCGTCCTACTGGTTCCTCTCCGCGCAGCCGCAGCAGGGCATCCGGGAGAACTCGGTCAAGCAGTTCAACAGCAAGAACCCGAAAGGCAAGATCAGCTACACCGAGTTCCAGAACGATGCCTACAAGACCAAGATCAAGACTGCGATCGGCGCAGGCCAGGCGCCGACGATCATTTGGGGGTGGGGTGGCGGCGGGCTGAAAAGCTACGTCGAAGCAGGCCAAGTGGAAGACCTCACCAGTTGGTTCGCCGAGCATTCCGACGTGAAGAACCGACTGTTCCCCTCATCGTTCGGGGCCGCAACCATCGACGGCAAGATCTACGCCATGCCGTGCGAAGCGGTGCAGCCGATCATCCTTTTCTACAACAAGAAGGTGCTCGACCACGTCGGCGTCAGTCCGCCGCAGACCTGGGGCGACATCATGGACATGGTCCCCAAGATCAACGCGAAGCACATCGCCCCGTTCGCGCTCGGTGGGCAGTCCCGGTGGACCAACATGATGTGGTTGGAGTTCCTCTTCGATCGCATCGGCGGCCCGGAGGTTTTCCAGGCAGTGTTCGACGGTCACGCCAACGCCTGGTCGAACCCGGCTGCGATTCAGGCGCTGACCGAATGCCAGAAGTTGATCAAGGCGAACGGTTTCATCAAGGGCTTTTCGTCGATCACCGCGGACTCCAACGCCGACCAGGCCCTGCTCTACACGGGTAAGGCCGCGATGATGCTGCACGGGTCCTGGACCTACGGAAACATGAAGACAGCGGGCGGCGATTTCGTCACCGGCGACCATCTCGGCTACATGAACTTCCCGCCCGTCGACGGTGGTAAGGGTGATCCCAGCGACACGGTCGGCAACCCCGCGCAGTACCTGTCGATCTCATCCAAGGCGTCGAGCACGCAGAAGACGATCGCCAAGAAGTACTTCCAGGACGGCGTGCTGGCCGACGCGGAGGTCAAGCAGTGGATCGCGACCGGGAGCGTCCCGATCGTCAAGAGTGCCGCGGACCAGCTCGGCTCGTCGCCCGACTCGGACTTCCTGAAGTTCGTCTATGACGTCTCGAGCAAGGCCAAGATCTTCGCGCAGTCGTGGGACCAGGCAATGACCCCGACCGCTGCGGAGACGCTGCTGGACAACATCGCCAAGCTCTTCCAGCTCTCGATCTCGCCCCAACAGTTCGCGTCGAACCTCAACGCGGTCATCGGGAAATGACCGCGGTCGCGCCGCCCATCCCGCAGACCGCACCGGCGCCGACCACTTCGCGTGGCAAGCGCCAGCGCTCGTTGACCTGGCTGGCGCTACCTGCTCTGCTGTTCTTCCTGATCTTCGGTCTGATTCCACTGGTCGGAGTGCTGCTGCTCAGCTTCACCTCGTGGGACGGGCTCGGCACGATCCATCCCTCCGGACTGGTGAGTTGGCGTGCCGTGCTCGGGGATCCTGGATTGCCTCATGCGCTCGAGGTGACGTTCCTGATCATGATCCTGTCCTGGGCGTTCCAGACGCCGCTGAGCATCCTCATCGGGGTCTTCCTGGCCGGGCAGCAGCGCTACCGCGGGCTGCTGGCCGTGTTCTTCTTCATCCCGCTGCTGCTGAGCTCGGCCGCGATCGCGATCACCTACAAAGCGCTGCTCGATCCCAACTTCGGCCTCGGCGCGGGACTGCACCTGAGCCTGTTGACGCAGGACTGGCTGGGCAAGGCCAACCTTGCCGTCGGTGTGGTGGTGTTCGTCGTCTCCTGGCAGTTCATCCCGTTCCACTCGCTGATCTACCAAGGCGCGGTGCGGCAGATCCCGCGGACGATGTACGAGGCGGCGCAGATCGACGGCGCCGGCCGGCTGCGGCAGTTCTTCAGCATCACGCTCCCGCAGTTGAAGTACACCCTCATCACGTCGTCCACCCTGATGGTGGTCGGGTCGCTGACCTTCTTCGACCTCATCTTCGTGCTCACCGCGGGCGGACCTGCCGACGCCACTCGGGTCCTCGCACTGGACATGTACCGGGAAGGGTTCCAGGCGAACCTCATGGGGGAGGCGAGCGCGATTGCGGTGATCCTGGTTCTCGTCGGCCTGGCGATCGCCTTGCTGCTGCGCCGGCTGGGCGGCCGCGACACCGCCGCCAGTCAGATGGAAGGCGCCTGACGTGGCGACCGTGACGTTGAACCGCCGCGGTCGCGGAGTGGACGAGGACGCTCGCAGCACGTCGCTGACTGGTCGAGCGGGCCAGTTCAATTGGCTCGGCGGTGCGGCAGCATGGATCTGGCTACTGATCGTGATGGTGCCGATCTACTGGATCGTCATCACCAGCCTGAAGACGCAGAACAACTACTTCATGACCAACCCTTTGGTGCCGCCGAGCAGCCCGACGTTGGAGAACTACCGACTGGTGCTCCGCTCGGATTTTCCGCAGTACTTCCTGAACAGCGTCATCGTCACGGTGAGCGCGGTGGTGCCGGCGGTGCTGTCCGCCTTCATGGCCGCCTTCGCGATCGTCCGCGACAACCGCCGCCTGGTCCTACGGCTGGTCAACTCGCTGTTCCTGATGGGCCTGGCGATCCCCCTGCAGGCAACCATCATTCCCGTCTATCTGATGATCATCCGACTGCACCTGTATGACAGTCTGCTCGCGCTCGTCCTGCCTTCCATCGCGTTCGCGATCCCGCTCTCGGTGCTTGTCCTGTCGAACTTCATCCGTGATGTGCCCACCGAGTTGTTCGAATCGATGCGCGTCGACGGAGCCAGTGAGTGGGCCATGCTCTGGCGGCTCGCCTTCCCGTTGACCCGCCCGGCGCTCGTCACGGTCACGATCTACAACGCGCTCACCATTTGGAACGGCTTCCTGCTGCCGCTCGTGCTCACCCAGAGTCCCGACAAGCGGACCCTGCCGCTGGCACTGTGGACGTTCCAGGGTCAGTACAGCGTCAACGTCCCCGCCGTACTCGCGTCGGTATTGCTGACGACGCTGCCGATCCTCGTGCTGTACGTCTTCGGTCGCCGCCAGCTGCTGAATGGCCTGAGCGCCGGGTTCACCAAGTAGCACCGCGCGCGCGCACCGGGCGCGTCGGGCTGGTCGATGCCGAATGGTCAACGGGCTCCGGCGGCAAGCCAGTCCTCGAAGCTCGTCGGGGCGATGCGGGCGTCATCTCCGGGAAGCTGCACCTCTCCGGCCATGGAGAGGTCGAACGTGCCGCGCCAGGTCGGGATGAGCCGTACGCGCTGGCCGCGGACGGTGAAAGTACGCCGGGCCATGTCCACCAGATCCTCGGTCTGCGGGCCGGCGAGATCGATGCGCCGCAGTTGCGGCTCGCCGGCCGCGAGCTCGGCCAGGACCTCGGCCACGTCGGCAGGCGCGACCGGCTGCACCAGCAGCGGGGCGATCGTGGCGGTTCCGTCCTGCTCGGACCAGCCGGCGACCATCGCGGCGAAGTCGTGGAACTGGGTGGCTCGCAGGATGGTCCAAGGAACGTCCCCCGTGCTCACGAGGCGCTCCTGCTCGCGTTTGCCGTCGTAGTGGGTGCTGCGCTGACCGCGGTCGATGCCGACTATGGACAACAGCACGTGGTGCCGGACACCGGCGCGCGCTTCGGCCCGGAGCAGGTTGCTGGTGCTGGTACCGAAGAATTCCTGAACCTCCGCGGCGTCGGTCGCCGACGTGTTGGATGCATCGATAACAGCCTCGACGCGGTCGAATGCGCCGTCCAATCCTTCGCCGGTACGAATGTCGACGCCCAGCGACCGGCTGACCCGGACCGGGTCATGGCCCTCCCGCTGCAGCGCTTGCACAGCCAGAGCGCCGATCCGGCCGGTGGCCCCGACAACTGCGATTCGCATTGTTCCCTCCTCATCATTGACTATCTCGGACTATAGAACTCCGAGATAGCGGTTTACCATGAGGGGGTGAAGCTGCCGGAGAGCACCGAGTGGTTACTGCACAGCGCCGCGACCCTCGCCATGCTCGGCCCCGGCCACACCGCATCCGCCGGACAACTCGCCGAGCACTACGACGTGCCAGCGGCGTACCTGGCCAAGCAGCTGCAAGCGCTCGTCCGGGCGGGCGTACTGACTGCCACCACCGGCCCTCGCGGCGGGTTCCGGCTCGCCAAGGCCGCCGAGCAGATTTCGCTGCTGGACATCGTCGAGGCGCTGGACGGGGCGGCCCCGTTCTACACGTGCCGGGAGATCCGCCAGCGCGGCCGGGGGGCGGTACCGGCCGAGCAGTGCCGACGGACCTGCTCGCTGGCGGCGGCAATGGGCGAGGCGCAGCGGGCGTGGCGGGAAAGTCTGGCCGGCGTGACCGTCGCCGACATCGTGGCCGGCCTGCCCCGATCTTTGCCGGCGCGAACCAGGTCACTGCTGGCCCGCTGAGCCAGCCATGGCCGGCTGACTGCGGCTGGTCCGGCAGCGGGCGGCTCGTGAGGGTCGGTGCCCGTGGCTAGCCTCGGCATGTGGACGTGCATCACCTGTCCCGGCGCGACGCGCGCCGGATTGCGGTGCGGGCGCAGTTGTTGGACGCGCATCGCCCGGACGATGTGCTGGATGTGGTGCGGCACCTCACCTTCCTGCAGGTCGACCCGACCAATGCGGTGGCGCCCAGCGCGGATCTGGTGCTCTGGAGCCGGCTCGGATCGGCCTACGACCGTCGTGAGCTTTCCGATGCCGCTGACGAGCAGCGGTTGATCGACCTGCGCGGTCTGATCCGTCCGGCCGAGGACATCGCGTTGTATCGGGCAGAGATGGCCGAGCGGGCGCAGCGTACCGATCTGCAGGGGTGGGAAGGCTCGGTCCGGCGATGGGTGAAGGACAACGACGGATGCCGCCGCGACATCCTCGAGCGGCTGCGGCAGGACGGGCCGCTGCCGCTGAAAGCGTTGCCCGACACCTGTGTCCGGCCGTGGAAGTCCTCGGGATGGACCAACAACCAGAACGTCCGGCAATTGCTGGAGTGCCTGGTCGTCGCCGGCGAGGTAGCTGCAGCCGGCTGGGACGGCCGCGAGCGGCTGTGGGACCTGGCCGAGCGGATCTACCCCGACGACCCGATGGTGCCCGCCGAGGAGGCCCGCCGCATCCGCGACGAACGCCGGCTCACCGCGCTCGGCATCGCTCGGGCGACAGCCCCGCAGACGATGATCGAGCCCAACCACGTCGGCGCGGCGGGAGAGCCCGCTGTGGTTGAAGGGGTCAAAGGGCAGTGGCGGGTCGACCCGCAGCAGCTGTCCGCTCTAGGCGAGCGGTTCGAGGGGCGGGCCGCATTGCTCTCCCCGATCGATCGGCTGGTGTACGACCGGAAGCGGATGACTGAGCTGTTCGAGTTCGACTACCAGCTGGAGATGTACAAGCCGGTGGCCAAGCGTCGCTGGGGATACTGGGCTCTGCCGATCCTCTACGGCGACGACCTCATCGGCAAAGTGGACGCCACCGCCGATCGACAGAGCCGCGTACTGCGGGTCGACGCCGTGCACCAGGACGTGACCTTCACCAAGGCGACGGCCGCTGCGGTCGACAGCGAGATCGAGGAGCTGGCCCGCTGGCTGAAGCTGACACTCATGCGGGCTAGCTGAAACCGCGCAGGTCGAGGCCGGGTGAGATCGCTCAGCCGCCGTAGAAGGGGCGGACCTCGATGGTGCCGGATTCGGCCATCGGATGGGCGGCCGCAATCTTGATGGCCTCTTCCATGGAGTCGCAGTCGAGGATGTCGTAACCGCCGATCGCCTCGGTCGTCTCGGTGAACGGTCCTTCGGTGACCACGGCCTTGCCGTCGCGCACCCGTACCGTCGCTGCCTTGCGCGGCGGTGCCAGCATGTCGCCGTCGAGGCGCACGCCACGGGCCTGCACGTCCTCGAGCCAGGGAAACGTCATTCCCTCATGGCTCGCCAGCTCGGCCGGCGTCGGGTCGGGCTGCCCGTTCATCGTCTCGGCGTTCCAGCAGACCAGCATCATGTACTTCATCGTTGCTCCTTGTCGTTTCGGTTCGAGCCTCACCCAGGAACGACGATTGGCGAGCGGCGAGATCGACATTTCGTCGCTGCCACGCCGCCACAGATTCTCGCAGTTACTCCGGGGCAAACGCCGACCGCAGGCGGCTGCCGTTCACGAGCGCGACGACGCCGAGCAGGAGCAGTCCGCAGACGCCCTGTTCGATCCGCATCCAGAGAGGGAGGAAGCCGGGTAGCGAGATGAGGACCACGATGGCCAGAACCATCGCGGCAGACATGATCCGGACCCGCCGGTAGGCCTGCCGCGAGCCGTGCGCCGCGCGCACGGTGGCTGCGAACATCACCGCTGCCACCACCGCGACGATGGTGCCTCGGGTCCAGACAACGTCGTTCACCTGCCGGGTGTCGTTGCGGAGCAACACGACCGCCGCGAGGGTCAGGACGCTGAGGCCGAGATAGCAGCCGACCAGCAACTGCACGGTGCGAAACGCCGCGCGGCTTTGCGGTTGGTCGAGACTGATGGTGTGCATGACGAGCCTCCCTGTTCGACGTCGCTGCTGTGCCTGTCGAGACGACGCCGGAAGCGTGCATCAGCACCGAGGCCGGATGCATCGGCGCCGGGTTGGAACTTCTGATGTGGCGACCGTCCATCACCGGTACGAGGCTTCTGCACCCTGGGTGGCAGGCCCGGATCCACCTGGGGTTCGATGTCCGGCGACGTCAGATCGTCGTACTGTGCCTCAGGTGAGCGTCGACCACGCGACCGCGCCTGCTCTGGCCAGGCTCCGCCAGGTACGCGGATCGCACGAAGCCATCGTGCGGTGGCTGAACCTGCTGGCTCCGGCCCTGCTGATCGTGTTCGTCGTTGCGGCGTGGCTGGTCCGTCCCGGCCCGGGTCTGACCGGCCGCGGTCTCGTGGTCTCGATCGCGGTGACTGCGTTCGTCGTCGCCGTGCTGGGCAGGAACGCCAGCTCCGGCAACCCGTTCAGCGGCGTGCACATCGGCTTCGTCGTGGTTGTGTCCATCAGCTCGGCGACGCTGATGTGGGCACAGCCGCATGGTCCGGGAGCCGAAGGGCTGTTGCTGGCCATCCTGTGCATCGCGCGACTGCTGCCGGGGCGGGTGGCGGTGCCGCTCCTGGTGAGCGCGTTCGTCGTCCTCGAAGTCGTCGCGTGGCTCAGCGGCGAAGGTGATCTCGCGGTGCTCGCCGTACTGGGGGCGTTCTACGGGATGCTCTACCTGGCTTTCCGGCTGAGCGAGGCGAACAAGCAGGCTGAGCGACTGCTCGCCGAACTCGAACAAAGTCAGGTTGCGCAGGCGCGCGCCGCCGGCTTGGCCGAACGACAGCGCCTGGCCCGGGAGATGCACGACGTGCTCGCGCACTCGCTGTCCGGCCTGATGCTGCAACTGGAAGGTGCGCGCATGCTGGCCGCCGACCGTCCCGGCGATTCGCGGCTGCCCCAGGCGATCAACCGGGCCCACCACCTGTGCCGGACGGGCCTTGCGGAGGCGCGCCGGGCGATCGGCATGCTGCGCGACGACGAGCTGCCCGGGCCCGAAGGGCTCGCCGGCTTGGCCGCCCAGTTCGAGCAGGACCGGAACATCCCGTGCCGGTTCACGGTGTCCGGCGCGGCGCGCGAGCTCGGTTCGCAGGCCCGCCTCGCGCTCTACCGGGTCGCGCAGGAGGCGCTCACCAACATCACCAAACATGCCCAGCCCGACCGCGTCGAGGTGCACCTCGCCTATGGACGGACCGGTACTCGGCTGACCGTCGAGGACGTCGCGCTGGGCGGTACCGAGCGAACCCGCGAGCGGGTCCGCCGCGGCGTCGATGGCGCGGCTGCCGGGCAGGGCGACGGCGCAGACGGGTACGGACTGACCGGTATGCGGGAACGGGCCGAGCTGCTCGGCGGCAGGCTCACCACCGAGGTGACGTGTCGGGGCTTTCGCGTCGAGCTGGACGTGCCGACATGAGCGACCCGAGCTCGGCGGACCGTTCGATCCGGGTGCTGATCGCCGACGACCAGCGAGTGGTCCGAGAAGGGCTGACCATGGTGCTCGGTTTGCTGCCCGACGTCGACGTCGTGGGCGCTGCCTGCGACGGGGCGGAAGCAGTCGGCCTGGCTGCCGAACTCCAGCCCGACGTCGTCCTCATGGATCTGCGGATGCCACGGTGTGATGGGGTGCAGGCCACCCGGCTGCTGCGGGAGCGCGCGCCCGCGATCAAGGTGGTGGTACTCACCACGTACTCCGACGACCGTTCGGTGCTCGACGCGTTGCGCGCCGGCGCCCGCGGCTTCCTCACCAAGGACGCCGGAGGTGCCGAGATCCGGCAGGCGCTGCAGCAGGTCGTTGTCGACGACCAGGCGGTGATCGATCCGGCAGTGCAGCACCACGTCGTCGAAGCACTCGTCGCTGCGCCCCCGGAGCGCCGGGCACAGCCGCCCGCCCGGTCGCCCGGCGAGCTGACCCCGCGCGAAGGCGAAGTCCTGGCCCTGATCGCCGAGGGCTTGTCCAACACCGAGATCGCTCAGCGACTCGTCATCAGCGAAGCCACCGTCAAGAGCCACATCAACCGTCTGCTGGCCAAGATCGAAGCCCGCGACCGCGCCCAAGCGGTGGCCTACGCGTACCGGCACGGGCTCGTCTGATCACCGCAGGCTCCAGCCGAATGCACTGTGCCGCCGGACGGCTGAGCAACGACCGGAGCCGTCGGTCAATCGACCGGCGCGTTCAGGTGCGGCCGTCCGACTCCGGCCCCCGGCCCGTCGAAGTGCCACCATTCACCGGTATAGACGGTGATCCCGCCGGACTCCATCGCCGTGCGCAGCACCGCCCGGTTCGCCCGCGCCTGCGGACTGACGCCGTCGGTCGCGTACGCGTGGGCCCGGGAGGTGAAGTCGTCGAACGCTGTGCCCATGTCGAGCAGGCAGCGATCGTGAGTGCGGCTGGCAGCCGCGCAGCGAATCCCGGGGTCGATGTGCGCGAGGGTGACATCGACCGACCGGCCGGCCTCGTGACTGGTGGCGTAGGGACCGGGGCGGGCGACCCATTGCGGATCGGGGACGATCTGGAACATCCGCACCTGCACCGCGTGCGGGCGGTAGCAGTCCCAGAAGACCAGGACGTAGCCCTCCCGCCGCAGCCGGGTCGCGGCCATGCGTAGGCCCGGGGCCATGGAGTGGTGCACGAGGCAGCGCGCATCCTTCGGATAGAGCCGCTCGTGGGTGAAGTTGTCGCTGGTCGCATAGCGCAGGTCGATGATCGCGTCCGGAATGATGGTCCGGATGTCGATCAGCCCGGCCGCGCGCGCCTTGGCCGAGACCGGGGGGATGTGCGCTTCCTGACCGTGAGCGCTGCTCTGCGCGGACGGGGTCACCGGAGCTGCCCGAACTGTGGTGCTCGGAGCGGACGAGGAGAGGCGGGTGGACGCCTCGGCGGACGGCCCGCCGGCGGAGGCCCGATCCGGTGCTGGCCCACTGGTACACCCGGTGGCGGCGCAGAGAAGCACCGCGAGCACCGCCCATCGCCGCCCACGCATCCGCTCATTGTCGCTGTCCGCTCCGGTTTGACGTCGAACAATCGCTTCACCGGATCTGGTGGCGGCCGCTTCGGTGAGCGGCCCGGCCCGACGGCGTTGATCCGACTGCGCCGCTCATGCGGATGGGTCGAGCACCCATCGGGTGGTCATCTGCGGGAAGTTGATCGCGCTCGGCGTCGCATGGTGCGTGAACACGTACTTGAAGCCGGCGCGTTGCAGCGTCCGATTCGGCGCAACGTTGAACGCGTTCGGTTCGCAGTAGAGCCTCTTCAGCTCCAGCGTCCGGAAGTAGATCGCGGCCGAGCGCTTCACGAACTCCACGCCGTACCCGGCTCGCCGGCGGGTCGGATCGAGGATGTGCAGATGCATATATGCCTCGTCGCCGAACCTGATGTGGTCGGTCGAGCTGAACCCAACGACCTCACCGTCGAGCTCCCAGACGAGCGAGTAGTTGAGCCGTTCTGAGATCGGACGGGCATAGTCCGCCTCGTAGAACGCCCGCCACTCCTCGGCAGTGGGCAGCAAATCCCGATCGACTCCCAGGGTGCGCAGGTGCTCGTCCGAAGCGTTGTGGAAGTAGCCGATCCGGATACCGACCTCGGCCAGGCTCATCTCCCGAACGGTCACGCCTGCCGTTGCCACCGGAAGCATTCTTCGCCAACCTGTGGTGCCGGACAATCGATATTTCGCCGGCGATAGCGTGAACTATCGCGGGCTAGCCGGCAGCGCCTGGGTGGCGGCGGTCGCCGCGTCGTGCGCCTTCTCGGCAATGACCGCGCCGGCCGACTGGGCGAACGCGGTCGCGGACTGCGCACCGGCCTTCGCCCGCTCGGCGACGGACGGGGTGTTGTCCGTCAACGCCGCCGCCCGGTGCGCCGTGGCTGCCGCGTTCTCCCTGAGGTGACGGGCCGCTCGGCGGGCCCGCCAGCCGACTGACGGCTTGCCTTCGGTGTCGGCGGCGGCCAGCAGCACGCCGCCGAGGATGGCGGTGTTCTTGACGAATTGCAGCTGCTGCATCTTCTTCCGTGCCGGGTCGGTCTCTTCCCAGAACCGGTGGCCGGCCGCCGTCGTGGGGATGATGCTCGCGGCCAGGACTATCGATGCCAGCCGCGGAAATTTGCCGAGGCCGAGCGCGGTACCGGCTACGATCTTGGCCGCGGCATCGGCGCGGATCAGCTGCTCGGTGTTCGCGGTGCCCGGTAGCTGCGCGGGCAGGGTGCGGAGCACCTTGTCGGCCTGCGGAGTCTTGGACTGCGGGTTCCGGAAGGCGTCGATGCCTCCGTAGACGAAGATCGACGCAAGCATGGGACGAGCGAGACGACGCAGCAGCATCGTTCCATCATGTCAGTACGGACCCGGCGGAGGTAACCATGGGGCAGGGCGCGATCGCGCTGGTACAGACCGTGCTGGATTGCACCGACGCCCGAGAGCTCGCCGAGTTCTATCGCGAGCTACTGGGTCTCACGTACCGCCCGGGAGACGAGCCACCACCGCCGGGGGAGCCGGATCCGAACGGCGCGGATTGGCTCGTCCTGCGCAACCCGGGCGGAACGCAGCTGGCTTTCCAACAGGTGCCGTCGTTGCCCGAGGTGACCTGGCCGGACGGGCCGCATCCGCAGATGATGCACCTCGACATCAAGGTGCCGTCGGTTGCCGAACTCGATGCCCAGCACACCCGCGTGCGGGCGCTGGGAGCTCGGCTGCTGCGCGATCGCTCCGATGATCCGGACGAGCCGCTGCGCGTCTACGCCGACCCGGCCGGTCACCCACTCTGCATCTTTGTCGCCGGCTGAGATCGAGATCGCTCAGCCGATCTCGCGGACCCGCTCCCGCAAGCCGGCCGCCAGGCCCGCGATCGTGAGCACATCCACGAGCTCACCGACCGAGTTGGCCAACCAGCGCCGACGGACAGGATGCAGCCGCAGTCGCAGATGCACGCGGGTACGGTCGGCCGCCGGTGACGCGAGCGTGATCGACCAGCTGACGTCGGTACGGCCACGGCGCGATCGATAAACCAGCGCCGTGGGGGCGTCGAGGATCGCAACCTCGAACGTCTCGTCGCGACCGCCGTAGTCGGGGATGACATCGCCGACCTGCAGCGCCTGCCATTGCGGACCGATGGCGCGAACTGCGCGACGAGAGCGCGGAATGAAGCGCTCTACCCCTCGCGGCAGATACCAGCCGGCTCGCCGCTTGCCGAGTTGCACGAGCCACGGCCAGACGGCATCTGGTGCCGCCTCGACCGTGAAGGCCCGGTCCATCACCACGTCAGGAGAGGCGATCAGGTCATCACCGGTCCGCGCCGCGGCAATCTCCTCGGCTCCGGCCGCCACGGAAGAGAACATCTCCGCAATGATCCCACCGTCGTGGCCAGCCGGGGGAGTAAGGCCTACACCTGGAGGTGTGCCCGTCAGCTGGGCGGAGCGAAGAACTCGAGCGCGATGCCGTCGGGGTCGCGGAGCGACAGGCCCGATCCGTAACTCGCATCGACGATCTCGGCGTGCGCAATGTCCAGCTCATCCAGGCGATCGGACCACCCTTGCAGCTCGGCGCGATCCTGACAGGTGAACGCGACGTGGTCCAAGCCGGTGCGGTGTTCGTCGAACTCGTCCGCGGTTCCGGCAGGGTGCGTGTGCAGGCCGAACAGCTGACCGCCACCGATTGCGAAGACGGTGTGGTGGAAGCCTCCGGTCAGCTCGTCCTCGTCGAGAACCGGGTCTGCCCCGAACAGCTCGCTGTACCAGCGGGTGCTCCGGTCGAGATCGGTCACTGTTACGGCGACATGGGCGATGGACGGGAACTCAGGCATGAGACCTCCTGGTGATGAGCACGGGTATCGAGGGTGAGCTGGCACCCTGACGAGTCCCGTTCGAGTCCCTGTGATACCAGTTCGGCGGAGCGAGCGCATCCATGGACGCCGAGCCGATGCGCCAGCCGCACCGCCGCTCCCGCACATCACTATGGAGGACGAGGCCAGCCGGTTCGACGGCTAGATCCGGCCCGCCACGTGCAAAAGGTATTCCCTGCGCTGCAAGGGGTTTCGGTCGGTTCGCGGTCGAACGGGGACAGTGCCGCGGACCGGCTGATACCGGTCGAACTGGCTGTCCAGCACGCCTTCACCGCGGGATAGGGCCGGTAGCTGCTGCTGCAGTTCGTACACCCTGGCCGCCGGGATATCGCCCTCCACCGTGGACGTCGTCCGGTGAGCCGTCGTCTCCTGCGGTATCGCCTGCAGCCGGGCCAGCGCCGAGAGGATCGGCCCGAGCAGGTCGGTCGGCGCCTCGAGATGAAAGCGGTGCACCGGCTCGTGCACCGCCGTCCCGGCTTGCTGAAGCGCGGTCATCACCACCAGCGGCGTGAGGTTGCGGAAGTCCCCGGCGGTGCTGGACATGCTGGCGTCGAAGGTGCCGTGCGAGTGGCTTTGCCGGGGCCAGTAACCGGACTGCGCGAGGGTGACCGTGCAATCGGTCACCTGCCACCCGTACAGCCCCTGCCGCAGCGTCTCGTGCACTGTCTCCTCGACCGCCTTGATGAACGACACTGGCAGGGACCCGAGCTCGATGCCGAGCTGGAACCGGACCCCGGCGCCGTTCGGCGCCGGGTCGATGCGCAGCCCGACGGTGGCGAGGAACGGATTTGGCGGCGTGGCGATCACCTCCACGGCGGCGCCGGTGCCGACCGGCCGCTCGATGCAGATCGTGGTGGTCTCGCGGAAGCCGACCTCGATACCGAAATCGGTCGCCAGCGTCGTCTGGATGACTTCCTTCTGCACCTCCCCGTACAGCGAGACGAACATCTCTTGCCGGATGTCGTCCTGCCGGAGATTGATCAGCGGATCCTGTTCGGCCAGCTGGGTGAGCGCGGCGTGCAGCGCGCCCTTGTCGGCGCGCTGCATCGGGACGACCACGGTCTCCAGCGTCGGCGGTGCGAAGTAGTGGCGCTCCTCGGGCAGCTCGGCTGGACCGATCGCATCGCCGATCCGGATGTCGGCGAGGCCCCAGATCTTCCCGATCTCGCCCGCGGCTACGACGTCACGCTGGACTGTGCTGCCGCCGTCGAAGACCCGGATCGCGGTGACCTTGCCCTCGCTCCCGGCGCCGAAGCGCAGCCGGTCGCGGACGCGCACGGTGCCCGTGCGCATCCGCACGAAGGCGATCTTCTCGCCGGCCGTCCCGCGCTCGATCTTGAAGACGGTGCCCGACGCCGGGCCGGCCCGATCGCCCCCGTCGCTCGGCAGCAGCTCGGTGATCGCCGTGATCAGCAGGTCGACCCCGGCCCCGGTGATCGCGGAGCCGAAGAAGACCGGATGCAGCACTGCCTGCCGGCTCTGCCGCACCAGGGCACTGCGCAGCCGCCCGGGTGTCGCCATGGCCGAGTTCTCGACGTAGTCGGCGAGAAACGCATCGTCATGCTCGGCGAGCACCTCGATCAGCGTGCCGCGGAAGGCCTCGTCCATCTCGAAGGGCGTGAACTGGGCCGCGGGCGTGCCCAGCTCGCTCGGTACACCCATCGGCACGATTGCCGGGCTGAGTTTGTCGAACAGGGCGCGCAGCAGCTGCTCGTACGTGGCACCGGGCCGGTCGATCTTGTTCACGAAGATCAGCGTCGGGATGTGCAACCGTTGCAACGTCCGCATCAAGACCCGGGTCTGCGCCTGCACGCCCTCGACGGCCGAGACGACCAACACGGCACCGTCGAGAACGCTCAGGACCCGCTCCACCTCGGCGATGAAGTCCGGGTGGCCCGGCGTGTCGATGAGGTTGACGGCGACGCCGCCGACGTCGAAGGACACGACGGCGGATTTGATGGTGATGCCGCGCTGCCGTTCCAGCGCCAGCGAATCGGTCTGGGTACTCCCGTCGTCGACGCTGCCGACCTCGTCGATGACACCGGCGGCGTACAGCAGCCGTTCGGTCAGGCTGGTCTTACCGGCGTCGACGTGCGCCAGAATCCCTAGGTTCAGCGTGCTCACAAAGCGTCATGTCCCTTGAATAGACGGCAACTCCTGCCTGGACGGACATGAACGCTCGGCGCATTGCTTTCTCCTTGCTCGGGTAGCTGTTGGCATTCACTGCAGCAGAACCGCGCCTGAGTGGCAATCGATTTGCTCGCAGCGCACCCGCGCACCGCGATCGGGAACGACCCCGCCGGGTAGGTTCGACCGCATGGATTACCGCACATTGGGCCGTAGTGGGTGCGCCGTCTCGACCCTGGCGCTGGGAACGATGACCTTCGGGGCCGAGGCCGACGAGGCGACCGCTCATGCGCAGCTGGATCGGTTCGTCGAAGTGGGCGGCACCCTGGTCGACACCGCCGACGTCTACGCCGGTGGAGCGTCCGAGGAGATCCTCGGCCGCTGGTTCGCCAGCCGGCCCGCCGACGTAACCGAGCCGGTCGTCCTCGCCACCAAGGGCCGCTTCCCGCTCGATGACTTCCCGAACGGCGCCGGCTTGTCTGCACGCCACTTGCACCGCGCCTTGGACGCGTCCCTGCGGCGGCTCGGACTGGACGTTGTCGACCTGTACCAGGTCCACGCGGCGGATCCCTGGACGCCGATGGAGGAAACGCTGCGCACCTTGGACGGATTCGTCCGCGCCGGCAAGATCCGCTACTACGGCCTGTCGAACTTCACCGGCTGGCAACTGACCAAGATGGTGCACCTCGCCCGGGCGCTGAATCTGGCCGAGCCGGTGACCCTGCAACCGCAGTACAGCCTGCTGGTGCGGGAGATCGAGTGGGAGATCGTCCCGGCCGCGCTGGACGCCGGGCTGGGCCTGCTGCCGTGGAGTCCGCTCGGCGGAGGCTGGCTGTCCGGCAAGTACCGGCGCGACCAGCGTCCGAGCGGCGCCACGCGGTTGGGCGACGACCCGAACCGCGGCATGGAGGCCTACGACCGGCGCAGCACCCAGCGAACCTGGGACGTCATCGACGCGGTGCAGCAGGTGGCCGAGGAACTCGGTGTCTCGATGGCCGAGGTCGCGTTGGCCTGGGCCACGAACCGGCCGGCGGTGACCTCCACCATCCTGGGCGCCCGGACGCTCGAGCAGCTCGACACCAATCTGAAGGCCGCTGACCTGACGTTGACCGAGGCACAGACCGCCGCATTGGACGCCGCGAGTGACCTGCACGCCGCGGACTATCCCTACGGCGAGATGGGCCTGCAGCAGCGCGACCGGCGACTGGCCGGCGGT
Organism: uncultured Actinomycetota bacterium; assembly: GCA_963703085.1. GTDB lineage: Bacteria > Actinomycetota > Actinomycetes > Mycobacteriales > Jatrophihabitantaceae > DATAEG01. The sequence goes on from OY969789.1 coordinate 2,710,126, forward strand.
CGCTAGGCGCGGCCGGGCCGGCGCAAGGGCCACGCTCAGGCCGAGATTGCTGATCTGACCGGCGCAGCTCGGCCGAGTCGGCAAGACTGGCACGATGCGAGTACTGGTCAGCGGAGCGTCCGGGTTCATCGGGTCACACCTGGCGAAGGCGTTGGTGGACGAGGGCCACGACGTGCGCGCCATGACCCGGCACCCCGATGACTACAGCGGCGCGGGCACGCCGGTGGCCGCCGACGTCACTGATCCCGACTCGCTGCAGAAGGCGATGGCCGGCGTGGACGTCGCGTACTTCTTGGTGCACTCGCTCGGATCGGACGACTTCGAGGACCAGGATGCGGACGCCGCGCTGAACTTCGGCGGCGCGGCCGCGGCGACCGGCGTCGCCGCGATCGTCTACCTGGGCGGGTTGGGCACCGACGACGGGCGGCTGTCGCCGCACCTGCGCTCCCGACGTCAGGTCGAGCAATTGCTGGCAGTGGCCGGCGTGCCCGTCACCGTGCTGCGTGCCGCCGTCGTCATCGGACACGGCGGGATTTCCTGGGAGATCACCCGGCAGCTGGTGGACAACCTCCCGATCATGGTCACCCCGAAGTGGGTGAGCACGCGCACCCAGCCGATCGCGTTGCCCGATGTGATCCGGTACCTGGTCGGGGTCCTCGACTCGACCGAGGCCCGTGGCGAGATCTATGAGATCGGCGGTCCGGAGGTGCTGCGTTATATCGACATGCTGCAGCGCGCCGCGCGGATCCAAAATCGCCGCACGCTGCCGGTGCTCACCGTTCCGCTGCTGACCCCGCGGCTCTCCTCGGCGTGGTTGGCACTGGTGACCGACGTCGACGTCGCCACCGCGCGCAACCTGATCGACTCGATGACCACCGAGGTCATCGTGCACGACACAAAAATCCGGGCGGTCGTCCCTGGCGAACCGATGGGGTACGACGAGGCGGTGCGCCTGGCGCTCGCGGAACGAGCGCGGGAGCAGGACCAGCCCGACGACGTCCATCCATGAACCATCGGACGGACTGGCTGACCGGCGGCCGCCGACTGCTCGCGTCGGCGCTCATCGAGAAGGTCCCGCGCAACCACACCGAACCCGACAGCAGCTTCCGCCGGCGACGCGTGACGGTGGCGATCACACTCGTGGTCGGGGCGATCCTGCTGGGTATCTCCCTGTCCGTACGGCCCGGAGACGCGGCGTTCTACCCGTTGACCGGCGCCCTCGCACTGGCGTGGCTCATCGGCGGACTGTGTTCCGGACCGCTGCACCTGGGTGGCATCCGATGGCGTGGCGACGTGCGTCGACCGGTGGTGACGCCGGTGGTGATCGGGTTGGTGGCCGGGGCGGTGTTTGTCATCGGCTCGCTGGTGGTCCGCGAGATCGGGCCGCTGCGGGACTACACCGACGACGTCCTGGCCCATGCCCGCGAGGGTTACCTGCCGCTGGTCGCGCTGGTGACGATCGTCAACGGCGTTGCCGAGGAGGTCTTCTTCCGTGGCGCGTTGTTCGCCGCCGTCGGCCGGCGTTACCCGGTGCCCGTTTCGACGGCCGTCTACGCACTCGCCACTGTCGCGACCGGGAATCCCATGCTGGTGTTCGCCGCGGCTGCTCTCGGGACGGTGCTCGGCCTGCAGCGCCGTGCATCCGGCGGCATCCTGGCGCCGATGCTCACCCACGTGACCTGGTCGATGGTCATGCTGTTCGTGCTGCCCCCGCTGTTCGCGCGCTGATCATGGCTCCGCCGCGGGGAGGTCGATGAAGCGCACCAGCGAGACCACCTTGGTGAGCTCAGTGCGGGTAGCCGCGTCAAGTTGGTCGACCATGACTGAGGCACCGACGAATGTCCCGCCGCAGCTGCCGATGAGCTGCTGGACGGCGCGCGCCTGGTTGCCGGTCTCGGCCCAGTCGTCCACCATCAGCACGCGATCGCCGGTACGGACGCTCTCGCGCTGAACGAGCAGTTCGTGCTGGTGGCCCCGGTAGTCCCGGCCGGTCGTCACCCGCAGCTTGTCGCCAGGAAACAGCGATCCGCTCTTCCGGACTGCGATGAACCCGACCCCGAGCCGCACGGCCGCGGCGCCTCCGAGCAGGAAACCGCGCGACTCGATGCCCGCGACGGCGGTGATCGACTCCTGACCGAACGGCGCCACCATGGCCGCCACCACCTGCTGGAACGCTTCGGCATCGCGGAACACGCGCCAGACGTCGGCGTGACCGTTGCGCCACTGGAAGGTGCGGAGCAACGCCGCTCTACCGAGCTCGGCCTCATCGACCGAATTGCCGTTCATGATCGATGACTGTTCTCGCTGACGGCGCCGCCGTCGACCCAGGGCCGGTGCGCCACATCGTCAGAGGAATACGGCAGAGTGCTGGGTGTGGGGACGAAGGTGCTGCTGGCCATCGACGGCAATTCCTTGGTGCACCGGGCCTTCCACGCCCAGGCCGCCACTGGCTTCCGCACGTCCGACGGCCGGCCGATGTGGGCGGTCCGCGGGCTGATCGCTCAGCTTCTTGCCGCCGTCGAGCGGATCGAGCCCTGCGTGGTCGTTGTCGGCTTCGACGATGCCGAGCGCAACCACCGGCAGGAGCGGTGGCCGCAGTACAAGGCCGCCCGGGTGGAGAAGGTTGAGGCCCTGGTCGAGCAGCTGAGCCGCGCGGTCTCGACCGTGCGCGCGCTGGGCATCCCGGTGGTGGTCCCGCCCGGGCTGGAGGCCGATGACGTCCTGGCCGCGGCCGCCCGGCTGGCACCGGAGCACGGCTACCGGACGGTGCTGATGACCTCGGATCGCGACGCGTTCGCCCTCATCGACGAGTCGACCAGCGTGCTGCGCATCATCAACGGCGGCGTCGAAGCGTCGCCCCTGCTCAGCCCGCAACGGCTCGGCATGATGCTCGGTATCCGCCCGGAGCAGTACCGAGACTTTGCGGCGCTGCGCGGCGACCCGTCGGACAATCTGCCCGGCGTGCACGGCATCGGCCCGAAGACGGCGGCCGCGCTGCTCGCCGCGTTCGGTTCCGCGGCGGCCGTCTTCGCCGATGTTGCGGCGGGCGGGACGGCGGTCGCCGATGCGGTCGGTCCGGCCGTCATCCAGCGTCTGGCCGACCCGGAGTCCCGCCGACGGTGGGAGCTCAACTGCCAGGTGATGGCCCTGCACGGCGAGCTCGAGCTGGGCCTCCCGATGGACACGCCGGATGAGTTGTGGCCGCTGTCCGGTGCGGTGGTCCGGGAGATCTTCGGGCTGTTGAAGTTGCCCTCGACGCTGCCCACCGCCTTGCGTGTGCTCGCACACGAGGAGGTGCCGGACGTCGTCGAGCGGGTGGCCTGGTCGCCGCAGCGGTCGGAGCCGGCGTGGTGGTCCACCGGCGGCGGTCGGCAACGTTTCGCACCGCTGCCGAAGGCGAAGCCCGTCGTCGAGCAGCCGGCGCTGTTCTAGGTATGCCGGAGGGGCACACGATCCACCGGCTGGCCCGGGAACAAAGCCGCGCCTTTGCCGGGCAGCGGGTGCGTGCCAGCAGCCCGCAAGGCCGCTTCGTCGACGGGGCGGCGCGGATCGACGGGCACGTGCTGCGCAGCACGGACGCGTACGGGAAGCACCTGTTCCACCGTTACGTCGATGGCCCGATCCTGCATGTGCATCTCGGCCTCTTCGGCGGATTCAGCTCGGGCAGCGGGGAACCGCCGGAACCGCGTGGCGCTCTGCGGCTGCGGCTGCGTGGCGAGACGGCGTGGACCGATCTGCGCGGACCCACGGCGTGCGAGCTGCTGGACCCGCCGGAGCTCACCGCGCTGATGGCGCGGCTCGGGCCCGACCCGTTGCGCCGGGATGCCGACCCCGCCGCCGCGTACCGGCGCATCGCGCGCAGCCCCACCAGCATCGGCGCCCTGCTGATGGACCAGAACGTCGTCGCCGGTATCGGCAATGTGTATCGGGCCGAGGTGTTGTTTCGTCACCACATCGATCCGTTCCGCGCCGGCCGGGACCTGTCCGAGGCGAGCTGGTGGGCGATGTGGACGGATCTCGTCGCATTGATGCGGTTCGGGGTACGCACCGGCCGCATCGTCACCGTCCGCCCGGAGCACCGTCCGCGCCGCCGGCTGCTGACCCGCGAAGAATCCGTCTACGTCTACCGCCGGACCGGGCAGCCGTGCCGGATATGCGCGACACCGATCCGCGCGGAGGTGCTGGCCGCGCGCAACCTGTTCTGGTGCCCGAACTGCCAGCCGTCCGGCGCCGGCTGATGGGCGCGGTCGCCCGGATCGATGCGGCCGAGCGGCGCCGGCGGCTCGCGGTGCGCCACGCGCTCGCCGCGTCGACCCGGCTGGACAGCGTGCCGGTCGTGGCCGACGCTCTGGTCGCCCTGCACGCCACCGACCCGACGACGGCCTTCCTGGCCCCCGTGCTCCGGATGCAGGCCGGTTCCGTCGCGGACGTGCAACGAGCGATGTACGAGGACCGCTCGGTACTGCGGATGATGGCCATGCGCCGCACACTGTGGGTCGTCGGGCTCGACAGCGCGCCGTTCGTGCAGTCCGGTGCCAGCGCGGAAGTCGCCGCGCGGGAACGTCGCCGGTTGGTGAAGATCGTCGATGCACTCGGCGTCTCGGCCGATCCGGCCGGTTGGCTGACCGAGGTAGCCGACTCGACCGTCCGTGCTGTTGCCGCGCGCGGCGAGGCGTTCGCCGCACAGCTCGCCGGGGACGAGCCGCGGTTGCGCACCTCGCGGGTGGTGGCGCCGGGCAAGCGGTACGAAGCGACGATCAACCTGACGTCGAACGTACTGGTGATGCTGGGCGCGGAGGGGCGGATAGTCCGCGGTCGGGTACGCGGATCGGTGCTGTCGACGCAGTACGCCTGGTCGACGACCCAGCACTGGCTCGGCACGGCGCTGCGGCCGGTTCCCGCTGAGGAGGCCCGGCGCGAGCTGGCCAGGCGATGGCTGCGCGCGTTCGGGCCGGCTACCGCCGAAGACCTGCAGTGGTGGACCGGTTGGACGAAAACGCAGACTCGGGCTGCTCTCGGGGCCCTCGAGGTTACCGACGTCGACCTGGACGGCACGCCCGGCGTCGCGCTCATCGATGACCTGGAGGCGACGCCGGATCCCGGGCCGTGGTCGGCCTTGCTGCCCAGCCTGGATCCGACGCCGATGGGCTGGAAGGACCGCGACTGGTATCTCGGCGAGCACCGGGAGCAGCTGTTCGACTCCTTCGGCAACATCGGCCCGACGGTGTGGTGGCGCGGGCGGATCGTCGGTGGGTGGAGCCGTCGAGCGGACGGCACCGTCGTGCTGCGGTTGTTGGAAGACGTCGGTGGGGATGCGCGCGCGATGATCGAACTGGAGCGGCAGCGCACCGAGACTCTGTTGCCGGAGACCGTGCGAGCGCCGCGGTTTCCCACACCGTTGGAACTGCAGCTGCGCCGATAACCGCACCGAGTCGGCCGCGGTGGCAAGCTGGAGTCCGTGGCGAAGCTCGGCGAATACCGGAAGAAGCGGGATCCGAAGCGGACCAGTGAGCCGATGCCCGGCGACGCGCCGGCCGGCCCGGGTGATTCGTTCGTCATCCAAGAGCACCACGCGAGCTCCTTGCACTGGGACTTCCGGCTGGAACGCGATGGCGTGCTGGTGTCGTGGGCAGTGCCCAAGGGCGTCCCTCCGGATCCCAAGGTGAATCACCTGGCGGTGCACGTCGAGGATCACCCGCTGGAATATGCGACGTTCGAGGGCGACATCGCGCACGGCGAGTACGGCGGTGGCGCGGTGACGATCTGGGACCGGGGCACCTATGAGACGGAGAAGTGGACCGACCGCGAGGTGAAGGTGGTCCTGCACGGGGAGCGGGCGCAGGGCAGATTCGTGCTCTTCCAGACCGGCGGCAAGGACTGGATGATGCATCGGATGGATGGTCCGGTCCGGCCGGACTGGCAGCCGCTGCCCAGCGATCTGACGCCGATGCTCCCGACCCGCGGCGCGTTGCCGACCGATGCGGGTTGGGCATTCGAGATGAATTGGCCCGGCCAGCGATGCCTGGTGCGCGTCGACGGCGGCCGGATCACGGTCAGCGACGGTAGTGATGACGTCACCTCGAAGTATCCCGAGCTGCGTGGGTTGGGGGAGCAGCTCGGGGCGACGCAGGCGTTGCTCGACGGAGTGATCGTCAGCCTCGACGCGGCCGGACGACCTGACCGGGCGATGCTGCAGCGACGGATAGACGTCGGCTCACGGGCCACCGCGTCGAGACTGGCCAAGAGCGAGCCGGTCGTGCTCATGCTGAGCGATGTGCTGCATCTCGACGGCCGATCGTTGCTCTCGGCGCCGTACGAGGGGCGCCATGAGTTGCTGCTCGGCCTCGAGCTCGGCGGTGCGACGTGGCAGACCCCGCCGGCGTTCGACGGATCGGGCCCGGATGCGCTTGCCGCGAGCGAACGGCTCGGGATCGGCGGCGTGCTGGCCAAGTCGCGCAGCTCCCCGTACCGGCCCGCAAAGCGCACCCGGAAGTGGATCGCCGTGGCTGCCGCAAAGTCTGGCTCGGCGAAGCGGTAGTTGGCGGGTTTCGGGGTGGTGACAGTCGCGCTCCACTTGAGTTGTCAGACAAAGACGCATCAACGAGGAGTTGTTCTTGGCTTCGGCTTGGATTGCTGACTGATGGTTTCGCTTGTGGTACAGGGTTATCCACAGTGGGCGCGGTGTGCACAGGTTCGGATCTGCCCCGAAATTGTCGGACGCGGTCTCTAGACTCAGACACATGACAGCAGCCGTAACAGAGCCCGGCGTCGGGCGGGCGGTGCAGCTGCTCGACGACGGCGTCGCGCTGTTGTCCGGGGCGGAGATGGTCCGGTTAACCGAGGACGAGCTGCTGGAGGTGCTGCGTCGAGTGGAGGCGCACCGGCGCCGGCTCGCCACCGTCGATCACGCCCTGATCGGTGAGTTGGAGACTCGCCGGACTGCGGAGCGGTTGGGTGCCCGGTCCACCGCGGGGCTGTTGCGGGATGTGCTGCGGGTGTCCCCGCATGAAGCGGCCGGGCGAGTGAAGGCGGCCGGTCGGCTCGGGGTGCACGAGACGATCACCGGTGAAGTGCTACCGGCGGAGTTCCCAGCAGTGGCAGCGGCGCAGCTAGAGGGTGCGATCTCGGCGGATCATGCGCGGGTGGTCACCGAAGCGATCGTGGGGCTACCGGTCGCGGTGCGCCTCGAACACGGCGAGTCCGTCGAGCAGCGACTCGTGGAGGAAGCGGCGCATTTCGACCCGGACAACCTGAACAAGCTCGCCCGGCGCATCGCCGACCACTTGGATCCGGACGGCACCCTGAGCTCCGATGACGATCAGTCCCGCCGCCGGCACGCGACGCTGACCGGGAACCGCGACGGCAGTGGTGACCTGCACGCCCACCTCACTCCCGAAACACTCGCGAAGCTGCACGCGGTGCTGTTGCCGCTCGCGACGCCGCGACCCACCGGCGACGCTCGCGACGAACGGACCCCGGGCCAGCGGCTGCACGACGCCCTCAGTGAAGTCGCCGGTCGGCTGCTGGCCTCCGGCACGCTGCCCGCCTCCGGCGGCACCCCGGCCACGGTCCTGCTCACCATGACCCTCGATCAACTGGAGTCGCGGACCGGGCTGGTCAGCACCGGGCACGGCGGACAGCTGTCCGTCAACCAGGCACTCCGCCTGGCCGGGGAAGCCGAGATCATCCCCGTCGTCGTCGACAAGACCGGGATCCTTGCCTACGGACGCAGCCGGCGCATCGCGTCACCCGCGCAACGCCGCGCGCTCACCGCCCGTGACGGGGGCTGTGTCATGCCCGGCTGTGATCACCCGCCGGACTGGTGCGAAGTCCACCACCTGGTCCGCTGGGAACACGGCGGCAGCACCGACCTCGACCAGCTCGTCCTGCTCTGCGGCTACCACCACCACACCCACCAACACCACGGCTGGAACATCGTCATCCGCGACGGACGAGCCTGGGCCATCCCGCCACCCTGGATCGACCCCCACCAGACACCCATCCGCAATCGACTCCACGACACCGACCCCATCGACTGACGCCGCCGGCTGGGCGGCAGGTGCGCATGCTTAGGCTTGCTGCTCCACCGAGTAGAGGGATGCGATGGCAGAGGACGACGTCCGGGAGTTGGACCGCCGTGCGGTGCAGGGCAGCCTGCCGCCGTCGGTCGAGCTGGACGCCGAGGCGCTACGGCTGCCGACGCCCTGCACCGGCTGGGACCTGGCGGCGCTGTTGCGCCACATGATTGCGCAGCACCGGGGATTCGCCGCAGCGTTCCGAGGAAATGGCGCGGACCTGTCGCTCTGGGAGCCGCGACCGCTCGGGCCGGATGCTCGCGCGGATTACCTGGCCAGCGCTGACGATGTTCGGGCAGCGTTCGCGGAGGACGGAGCGCAGCAACGGGGCGTTGCTCTGCCGGAGTTGTCTGCGACGGCGACCTTCCCAGCGGAGATGGCGATCGGCTTCCACTTACTGGACTACGTCGCGCACGGTTGGGACGTCGCCAAGACCGTCGGGACCGACTACGTGATGGACGATGCCGTGCTGGTCGCGGTGTGGAAGCTGGCATCGCAACTGCCGACCAGCGCCTCGTCGGACCAGGCCGGCGCTCCGTTTCGAGCGCCTATCGCTGTCGACGCGGACGCCCCGGTGATAGACCGGATCGTCGGTCGCTTGGGCCGCGCGCCGGACTGGACGAGGCCGACCGCGAACCACCCGGCCGGGTGACCCAAGCGGGTCAACTGGGACCGGCGTCAGCGGAGCGGGCAGCAACTACTGCGGCGCGCTGGGGTCCATGTACATGACCTCCCAGAGGTGCCCGTCGACGTCCTGGAAGCTCCAGCCGTACATAGGGCCATCGACCTGCTTGTCCCTACTCGGCTTACCCCCGGCCGTGATGGCTTTGGCGACCAGCGTGTCGACGTCCTCGCGGCTGTCCGCGGAGAGGCACAGGATCGCTTCGGACTGCGTGTTCGTGTCGACCGGCTGCTTGTTGGTGAAGGTCTGGAAGAAGTCCTCGGTCAGCAACATGACACACGCCTGGTCGCTGATGACCATGCACGCCGCACGTTCATCGGTGAACTGGGGGTTGAACGTGAAACCCAGCTCAGTGAAGAACGCCGCCGAGGCGTCGAGATCTTTGACCGGGAGGTTGATGAAGATCATGCGGGACATGAGCGGTGGCTCCTTTGCTGTGGCGCACTCCGGCGGTGCAGCTTCACCCGTATCGACCAGGGTCGGGCCGCGAACTCATCGGTGGGTGGCCGGGATGTTCCCGCTCCGGCATCGACCGATGATTTCTGTCGCTGCCGCGAGTCTGATTGAGTGAGGGCCGCGCGGGTGCGCGGTTGACAGTGAAGACACCTGACCGAGGAGCCGCAGTGACGTCCACCCAGGACCCTCTGACCGACGACTTCCCGACCCAGTCCGACAGCTACCGTCGCGAGCTGTTCGCGCACTGCTACCGAATGGTCGGGTCGGTGCACGACGCCGAGGACCTGGTCCAGGAGACGTACCTGCGCGCCTGGCGCAGCTACCACGCCTTCGAGCACCGCTCGTCGATGCGCACCTGGCTCTACCGCATCGCGACCAACGTCTGCCTCACCTCGCTCGAAGGAAAGGGGCGCCGGCCACTGCCGAGCGGGCTGGGTAACGAGGCCAGCGAGCCCGACGCCGCGTTGGTCAGCCGCGAGGAGGTGCTCTGGCTGGAGCCGGCACCGGACACGCTGCTCGCCGAACGCGGCGATCCCGCGGACCTTGTCACCGCCAAGGAAAGCGTGCGGCTCGCGTTCGTCGCCGCATTGCAACACCTGCCGATCCGGCAGCGCGCGGTGCTGGTGCTTCGCGACGTCCTCATGTGGAAGGCGGCCGAGGTCGCCGACGCGCTGACTCTCAGTGTCGCCGCGGTGAACAGCCTGCTGCAGCGCGCCAGAGCCACCCTCGCCGAGCATGCGCCCAGCCAGGACACCGTCGTCGAGCCTCCGACAGCCGAGCAGCGGGAGTTGCTCGATCACTATGTTGCCGCCTTCTGGGCCAAAGACGTCGACGCACTGGTCGCCATGTTCACCCAGGACGCGGTGTGGGAGATGCCGCCGTTCGCCGGCTGGTACACCGGCGCGGCGAACATAGGCAGACTCATTTCCACCCAGTGCCCGGGCGGCGCGCACGACATGCGAATGGTTGCCACGGGTGCCAACGGCCAACCCGCATTCGGTCTTTACATGCGGCGTGCGGACGGCACCTTCACACCGTTCCATCTCCAGGTGGTGACGCTGGCCGGCGCCAAGGTCAGGCACGTCTCTGCCTTCTTCGACCACGACCTGTTCGGGACTTTCGGGCTGCCGCCGAGCCTGCCGGCGGAGTCCCAGCCGGGCGACCCGCTCGTCGCGGCCCCGGCGTGACGACGCAGTCGACTGCCGCGCCGTACGCGACAGCAGTCGGCCTAGTCGAGCGGTCCATCGGCTACACCCGGTTCAGTCTGAGCTGGGTGTCGTCCACCGAGCTGTCCGCCCCGACCCCGTGCCGCGACTGGGACCTGCGGGCACTGCTGGTGCACATGGACGACTCACTGGCCGCGCTCACCGAAGCGGCCCGCGGGTCGGGGGTCCGGCTGGACGCCGCCCACGTGCCGGTGCCGCAAGCGGACCTTGTCGAGCGGGTGTGCCGCCGAGCGTGCACGTTGCTCGGCGCGTGGGTGCGTGCCGAGCAGCACGCCCAGGTACGCGTCGGCGGTGCCGCGATGTCGACGAAGCTGCTGCTGGCAGCCGGAGCGCTGGAGATCACCGTGCACGGCTGGGATGTGGCGCAGGCCTGCGGGGTGCCTCATCCGATCCCGGCCGAGCTCGCGGCAGATCTGCGCGAGTATCTGCCGATGCTGGTCTGCGATGCGGATCGACCGTCCCGGTTCGCGGCCGCGGTCGAGCCGGTACCGGGCGCCAGCGCAGCCGATCGTCTGCTGGCACTGCTGGGCCGCGCAGGGTGGTCAGGCGGGCGCTAGGCTGACCCGCGGTGCGCCGGGAAGCCTGGTCGGCATGGTTTCTGCCTGCCCGCCGTCCTGAGGAGCGCCATCCGTGTCCGACGCCCGGACGTTCGCCATCGACATTGCGCTCACCGCCGGAGTCGGACTCGTGGCGGTGTTGTCCAATCGGTTGACCGAACGGGTGCGCGTGCCGGCGCCGGCGCTCGTCCTGCTCGCTGCGGCCATCGTGGTCAAGCTGGTGCCCGACCTGCACGTTCCACCTGAGCGGATGGTCGAGCGGCTGGTCACCGTCGCCCTCATCTGCATTCTCTTCGACGGGGGAATGCACATCGGCTGGTCCCGGTTCGGCAAGGCCGCCGGAGCGATCACGTCGGTCGGCGTTCTCGGCACGTTCCTCTGCACCGCCGGTGTGGCTGTCTTCCTTCGCTACGTAATACGACTCGACTGGTACCCCGCGGTCCTCGTCGCGACCGCACTCGCGCCGACCGATCCGGCGGTCGTGTTCGCTGTGCTCGGGCGGCGGGAGATCGCCGGGCGCAGCGGCACCATCCTGGAAGGCGAGTCCGGTGCGAACGATCCGGTCGGCATCGCCTTGATGGCAAGCCTGATCGCGGCCGGCGAGCTGAGTGCGGGCGCGTTCGGTCACGTGGCCGGGGAGTTCCTGCTGCAGATGGGCGTGGGTGCCGCGATCGGCGGGGTGGGCGGCCGGCTCCTGCTGATGTTCATGCGCCGGATCCCACTGCCCAGCGAGGCGCTGTATCCGCTGCGCACCCTGGCCTGCGCAGCTGCCCTGTTCGGGATCGCTGTGCTGGCGCACGGATCAGGCTTCCTCGCCGTCTTCGTGGCCGGCATCGTCGTCGGCGACGGGCGGGCGCCCTACAAACGCGAGACGGAACTGTTCCACTCGGCGCTGGCCAGCCTCGGCGAGATCGTCGCATTCGTGGTGCTCGGATTGACCGTGGATCTCGACGTGTTGGCCCGGCTCGAGGTCTGGCTGCCCGGCCTCGTGATCGGGGCCGTGCTGGCACTGGTCATCCGTCCACTGCTGGCCGGACCTTGTCTCATCCCTGCTCGACTGCCGCGCAACGAGCTGATCTTCGTCCTGTTCGCAGGGCTGAAGGGCGCGGTGCCGCTGTTGCTCGGCAGCCTGATCCTCGCGGCGCACGTACCGCACGCGGAGCGGCTCTACGGGATCATCGTCGTGGTCGTGGTCATTTCCGTCGTCGTGCAGGGCAGCCTGCTGCCGAGCGTCGCGGGCTGGCTACACATCCCGATGCGGACGGTGCCACCCGAGCCCTGGTCGTTGGGCGTACGGCTGCGCCACGAACCGAACGGCGTGCACCGGTTGACCGTCGCTCCGGGCTCGGTTGCCGATGGCCGCACGATCGCAGATTTCGACGAGCTGCCGGAGCAGGCATGGATCAGCTTCGTGGTCCGCGCCGGGCACATCGTTGCGGTCACCCGGGACACCGCGCTGCAACCCGCCGACGAAGCGCTGGTGCTCGCCGACCCGAGTCTCGAGGGCGAGCTTCGTGCCATCTTCGCGGCGCCGCCGACCTAGCCGTGGTCAGGCGCGCTGGCCCAGCTCGTCCCGCCAGCTGTGCTGTGGGTCGTACCCGAGGACCCGGCGTGCCTTGTCGATCGAGAGCATCGTTTCGTGCTCGCCGAGCTCCTTACGCACCTCGACGCCCGGGAAGACTTCCGCGGCAAGCTCAGCACTGCGCCGCGACATCACCGTGTCCGCGTTCGCGATGATGAACCGGTCGAACCCCGCGCCCTCGTGCTCGAGCGCGAGCCGGATCGCTTGGGCGCCGTCGCGCGCGTCGATGTAGCCCCAGAGGTTCCACTTCCGCAGCAAGGGATCCGCGTCGAATGCCGGGAAGGCGGCGTAGTCCTCCGGGTTCATCACATTCGAGAAGCGCAGCCCCGTCATGGTCAGATCCGGATGCCAGCGGCAGAGCTGCTCGGCCAGCTGTTCCTCGAGGTGCTTGTTCAGGGAGTACGTGGACTCCGGGCGGGCCGGGTACTCCTCGTCCACCGGGATGTACGGCGGCGGCGTGTCGAAGGGCAACCCGAGCACCGTTTCACTGGAAGCCCAGACGATGCGGCGGATGCCGGCTTGCAGCGCGGCGGTGAACACGTTGTAGGTGGTCAGCGCATTGTTGCGGAACAGCGCCGCGTTGGCGGCAAGCCCCGGTGCCGGCAGAGCGGCGAGGTGCACCACCGCATCGACCCTGTCGTACCGGTCGTCGATCGCCGTCAGCGCCTGCACCGTTTCACCGAAGTCGGTGAAGTCGATGCGCACGAACTGCGAGACCGGATCGGACGACTCGACCCGGTCGAGATTGACCACGTCCCAGTCATGCTCGAGCAGATGACGGACAGCGGCGCGGCCGAGCTTGCCGCTCCCGCCGGTGACGGCGACTCGGCCGTGCCCCGCGGTCATGCCGCCCTCATCGGAGCTGCGGGTGCACGGGTCAAATCGGTGGTCGGAGTCATGGGTCCATCATGCTCGCGGGCACCGAAGGTCCGCACCGTGCTGCCGGAGCACGACCGCGCCGTCGGCGGCCAGCGTGAGCGTCGCATCGACATCGTCCGCCGACAGTTCGGTACTCGACTCCGGGGCAAAGACGAGGGCGGGTTGTCCGCCGAACCGGGCCAGCAGGTGATCACCGTTTCGGCGAACCACCAACCGGCCACCCGACGGCAGCAGGAACGAGCCGGTGAACGCATCGAGCGCGCTCCCGCGTGGCGGCGGCGCTGCCAACCCGGCAGTGGAGTATCCGTCCCAACCGTTGGCGCTCGCCAACGCCTCGAAGATCTCGGCGATCAGGCGGACCCCGCCGTCGCCGTTGGTCATCACCGCCGCGCCGTCGCCGGTCTCGCGGTTGACCAGCAGGTGGCATCGGTAACCCTCGTTGCCACCGGTGTGGCCGAACCAGGTCGTCCGGTCGTTCTCGACGCGCAAGAACCAGCCGAGGCCGAGGGCATTCAGCGATCCGATCCGCTCCGCTGCCGGTGACGGAGGTACTTGCGGGGTGAGCATCTGCTCGGCTGTCGCCGGCGACAGCAGCGCACCCGGTTCACCTGCCGCAGCGCTCAGCACTCCGGTCGCGAACGCCAGGAGATCGGACGGGGTGGTCCACAGGCCCGCCGCACACTGTTCCGGGTAGACGTGCCAGCCACCGTCAACCGGTGAGCCATCGCTCAGATGTGCGGCGGCGGCCAGCTCGTGCAGGTGCGCTGGAAGTGGCTGCTGGTAGGTGCTGTGCTGCATCCCCAGCGGCGCAAGAACCAGATCGTGGAGCAGCTCGGCTATGAGCCGGTGGGTAGCTTCCTCCAGCAGCAACTGCACGATCGTGATCCCGCCGCCGGAGTAGCGGAACGTGACACCTGGCACCATCGCGACCCGAACCCCCAGCGTGTTGGCCGGAGCCACCCCGGCCAACACCTGCAGGGTCGTCGGGAGCTCGGCGCCGGAGGAGTACCCAGGAAAACCCGAGGTGGTCAGGCCGGCGGAATGGCTGGCCAGCTGGCGAAGGCTGATGCGCGGCTGCCAAGCACCGTTCGGCGGCACCTTCCAGGCGTGCAGGGCATCGTTCACGTCCGCGTCGAGATCGAGCACACCGTCGTCCACCAGACGCAGTGCGGCGAACACCGCGACCGGCTTGCTGATGGAACAAGCCTGGAATCGCGTCTGCGGCGTCACCGGAGCGGTATGACCCGCGACGCGAATGCCGTATGCCTGCCGACCCACGACGGTCCCGCCGGACAACACCGCGATCGAACAACCGGGAACACCGTGCTCTCGCATCCGCGCAGTGACATCGAGATCGGCCAGGAACGTCGAACTGAAGAGCATCGCTACATGATGGCCCAGCCCTGTCCGCCGCCGGCGGCAGGCGTCCGCGGATAATGGAGGCATGATCTCGGTGGACCTCGCCCGGCGGCTTCGCGACGGCGGAGTGAAGTGGAAGCCGGCCTCCGGCGACCGTTTCGTCATTGCCGACCGTGACATGGACGACGAGGTCTTCACCCTCAGCGAGATGACCGTGGAGGTGCACGACTTTCCGCACGGTCCGGTCATCGGCTTCAACGGCACCACGGAATGGGCGCTGGACTCGGTGGAGGAGCAGCAGTCGGTGTGGCTCCCGAACGAGTCACAGCTGCGCGAACTGCTGGCCGGGACGTTCCAGCGGCTGCAACGCGACGGGGACCTGTGGCAGGTCGTGATCGAGGTCGCCGGCCGGACCGTGGTGACCAGCGATGCCGATGCGGCGCAAGCCTATGGGCTCGCGCTGCTGCATCTGGTCACCGGCGAGCACGTCGCCGCCTGATCCCGCTGTCAAGATGATCAAGGCGGTTTGCGGGCTATAGCCCGCAAACCGCCTTGATCATCGGGGACCAGCGCGGAGCGATTCAGCCCTTGGCCAGAGCCACCAGTCGATCATGGGTGCCGTTGAAGACGTCCTGGTCGCCAGGGAACGTGCCGGAGTCGGCGAACTGCCAGAACGTGTAGTAACCCCACCCGGCCGGCAGCGCGCCCGGTGTCGAGTTGTAGGACGCGAGCCACAACGGGTTGGTCGCCGCGAAGCTGCTGTCACTGCCGGTGCACTGGTTCCACCAGTTGGCCCGGGTGTACAGCACGGGGTAGACGCCGGTGGCGCTGTGGTACGTGTCGCTGAACGAGCGGATCCAGGCCGACATGGCGCTGGTGCTCAGCCCGAAGCAGTAGTCGACACCGCTGACGTTCTCCAGGTCGAGGGCACCGGGCAACGTGATGCCGTCGCTGCTCCATCCGCCGCCGTGGGCCAGGAAGTAGTTCGCCTGGCTGGCGCCGCTGGAGGAGTCCGGCCGGGCGAAGTGGTAACCACCGCGGATCAGCCCGGCGTTCGTGGCCCCGACGTAGTTGTCGCTGAACATCGGGTCCTGATAGGTGGTGCCCTCGGTGGCCTTGATGTAGACGAAGTTGGCGCCGTTGGCCTTCATCGCGCCGAAGTCGATGCTGCCCTGGTAGTGGCTGACATCGGCACCGGGCAGGCCGGTGGCGGCGCCTGCCGTGCCGCCGGGAATCAGGAATGCGGCGACGGCGGCGAGCGCGGTCAGCAGGACGGCGACGAGCCTCGCGATGGGCCTGCCACCGAGACGGTGCGGCTGGATGGTTTCGATCGTCGGACTGGGGGGCGTCACGACGGACCTCCTTCACTAGATAACGAATACATAACGAGCCTATACCCGGGTGGCCTCGCATTTCGGACGAATCACGCTTGCACGTTGCGGCAGAACGGTGCCCGGTGGAGCGAGTGCTCGGTGATTACCGCGAGCGAGTGCGGCGTTGCCGGGGTCAGTGGCGCGGCGAACGGCGGCAGTCCGCGCAGGTGCCGAGCAACTCGACGACATGGTCGACGTCGCTGAATCCGTGCTCGGCGGCAACCTGCTCGGCCCAGCGTTCCACGCTGCGGCCCTCGATCTCGGCGGTGATCCCGCACTGCCGGCAGACGAGGTGGTGATGGTGGCGGGCGGTGCGACCGCACAGCCGGTACAACACCTCGCCGTCGGCGGTCTGCAGCGTGTCCGCCTCGCGGGCGTCGCTCAGTGCTTGCAGGTGCCGGTAGACCGTGGAGAGCCCGACGGCTTCGCCTCTGTTGCGCAGGTCGGAGAAGATCGCCTGGGCGCTGCGGAACCCGTCGGATTCGGCGAGCCGGTCGCGCACCAGGCCGCCTTGGCGGGTACTGCGTGATGCCCTGCGCGCTGTGGTCATTCGCCGCCTCCGGAGGTGTTGGCCTGCACCGCCAATGGTGCGCCCGGCCGGGCGGTGCGAGCCGCGACGCGGCCCGGCCGGCCGTCCGCGCGGACCGCGCCGATCACGCGGCAGGCCAGGTAGATGACAAAGGAGATCGTGGTGATGTACGGGCTGATCGGCAACGTGCTGCCCAGTGCCAACAGGATGCCGCCCACCGTGGACGTCGTCGCGAACACCACGCTGAGCACGGTCGTGCGCAGCGGGGAGGCGGTCACTCGCATGGCAGCGGCGGCCGGCGTGCAGATCACGCTCAGCACCAGCAGTGCCCCGACGATCTGGATCGACATGGCGACCGTCATGCCCAGCACCAGCATGAAAATCGGCGACAACAGACGAACCGGCACGCCCCGCGCAGCGGCGACATCCGCGTCCAGGCTGGCGAACGTGAGCGGTCGCCACATGATCAGCAGCGCGACCACTACGACGAGGGAGATTCCGATCAGCCAGGACAGCTGCGGGGTGTCGATCGACACGATCTGGCCGGTGAGCAGGCCGAATTTATTGGCCGATCTGCCCTTGTAGAGGGCCAGGAAGAGCACACCGAGGCCGAGCCCGAAGGGCATCAGCACGCCGATGACGGAGTTGCGGTCGCGTGCCCTGACTCCCAGCGCGCCGATCGCCACGGCGGCGAGCAAGGATCCGACCAGTGACCCGGCGACCACACTCACGCCGCCGAGCAACGCTGCGGCCGCACCGGCAAAGGAGAGCTCGCTGATGCCGTGCACCGCGAAGGGCAGGTCGCGCATCATCACGAAAGTGCTGATCAGGCCGCAGACGATGCCCAGCACAGCCGCGGCAATCACCGAGTTGTGCACCAACGACAGCAGTTCGCCGTAGTCGTCGAAGTCGAAGATCTGCTTGAGGATGCTCGGGCCACCCTGGACGCCGGCCTGCGCCAGGGCGTTCATCGCGCAGCCTCCGCATCGGAGAGGTGAGTCGTCTCGTGCGTCGGCGCATCCGGCACGCCGGCGACGACGATCCGCCCGCCGGTGCGGATGACCTCGACCGGCGAGCCGTACAGCGCACTGAGGCTCGGCCCGGTCATCACCTCGTCCACCGTGCCCATCGAGAACCGCCCGTCAGCCAGATAGAGAACCCGGTCCACGTACGGCAACACCGGGTTGATCTCATGGGTCACGAAGAGGACAGCGGTGCCGTGGGAACGCCGGCGCTCGTCGATCAACCGGACCACCGACCGCTGATGGGCGAGGTCCAGCGACAGCAGCGGCTCGTCGCACAGCAGCAGCAATGGGTCGGTCGCGATCGCCTGCGCGATGCGCACTCGCTGCTGCTCACCACCGGAGAGCAGGTGCACCGGCCGATCCGCCAGCGGCCCGGCGCCGACCGCATGCAGCGCGGCGGTGACGGCTGCCTGCTTGGTGCGCGACGGGCGCCCCGGCCCCCAGCGCTGGCCGTCGAGGCCGAGGCGCACCAGGTCGCGTGCCCGGATCGGCGACGGCGGCGCGAGCCTGCGCTCCTGGGGGATGTAACCGACCAGCCCACTACCGCGCCGCGGCGGCTCGGCACCGATGTGAACGGACCCACCGGTCAGCTTCTGCAGACCGAGGATCGCTCGAAGCAGGGTGGTCTTGCCCGACCCGTTGGCCCCCAGCACGGCGACGAACTCACCGGCACCCACCGACAGGTTCAGCCCGCGCCACAGGCGCCGACCGCCGAAGGAAAGCTGCGCATCGGCCAACCGCAGTACCGGAGTCGTCATCCCAGTGCCTTGCGCACAGCGGCGAGGTTGTCGGTCATCCACTCGACGAAGTCCTTCCCCTCGGGCAGCGTCTCGGTGACCGGCACGGCCGCGATGTGATTCCGCCGCGCCGCATCGAGAACCCGCTGGGTTTGCGGACCGGACGTCTGTGCGTTGTAGACCAACGCCTGGACCTGGCGCTGCGAGAACAGCTGCAGCGTCTGCCGAAGTACTCGCGGGGAGACGTCGGTGCCCGCTTCGACGGCAGCGCTGAAGGCAGCAGGTGTCCTGTTCACCAGCCCGCACGCCTCGAGCAGGTACAGCGGCACCGGTTCGGTGATCGCCACCCCCACGCCGGCGTGCGCTGTCTTCAAGGCCGCCTCCTGGCGCTGCAGCGCAGCGACCTTGGTCGTCAGCGCCCGTGCATTGGCCTGGAAGGTGCGCGCATCCGCCCGGTCCGCGGCGGTCAGCGCATCGCTGATCCTGCTGACGACGGCGAGCACAGTCGGCAAGTCGTACCAGACGTGTTCGTTGAGCTCGGCGCCGGTTCGCTTCTTACCTGAAATGTCCACGGCGTTGATGACCGCAGCCTTGCTGTGCGAAGCGGCGAGCATCTTCGTGGCGAAGTCGTCGTAGCCGCCGCCGTTCTCGATGACGATCCTCGCCTTGGAGAACGAGAGCCGGTCCTTGGTGCTTGCCTCGTAGGAGTGCGGGTCTTGGGCCGGATCGCTGATGATCGACGTGATGGTGATCTTCGAGCCAGCGAGGTCGCCGGCAATCTGCTCGGCAAGGTCGCCGTATACATCGGTCGAGGTGACGATCAACACCGATCCCTTGGTGTCTGCCGCGGAGCCGGAGCCACAGGCAGCGGTGATCACCGCGACGGCGCCGACCACTACGGCCAGTGCGCTGTGGGCGATACGGCGCGTCATGGGCGGCAACTCCTCGTACCGGGCTCGGTATCGATTCTGAAAGTCGTAGTGGGAACCATTCCCATTAAGACCGTAGCACGCCCCGACCGGCGCCGGCCTGGCACGGCGCCGGCTGATCCTCCGGTACGCTGGACACCGTTAGGACGCCTCGTGCGTCGTCACCCCCGCGGTGACCACCTGAACGGCGCAGTTTCTCGCCGGGCTCGTTTCTCGATTGTTTGTCACGTGCTTCGGCACGCCAGACCTTCCGACAGGCGCGCCATCTCGTTGGAAGGTCTGTGTTTCACCTTGTCTCGTAATGCCCCGGCTCGTCATGACCAGCGCAACCACGCTGGCCGAGGTTCCCGCCCCACCGCACACTCCAGCTCACACTCGCGGCCGCGCACTCGCCGGCCTAACGCTGCCCCGGCCCGCACCCGCTCGATCTGGGACGACCTGCCCGTGCAGCCGGTCGCGACCGAGGGATTGCCCAGCTTTGCCGAACTCGGCCTGCCTCGACCGATGGTCGATGCGCTGCGCCGGGCCGGCCTGACCGATCCCTTTCCGATCCAGGCCGCGACCATCCCGGATGTGCTCGCCGGGCGCGACCTGCTCGGCCGGGCATCCACCGGCTCCGGCAAGACGATGGCCTTCGGGCTGCCGCTGTTGGCGCGCCTGTCGGGTGCTTCCGCGCCGGCCCGTCGGCCCCGCGGTCTGGTGCTCGTCCCGACCCGCGAGCTGGCGATGCAGGTGACCGACGCGCTCACCCCGATCGGTCACGCCCTGAACATGCGCGTCCGGCTGGTCGCCGGTGGGCTGCCGATGGGCAAGCAGATCACCGCTCTCGAGCGCGGCGTCGATGTCCTCGTTGCCACCCCAGGGCGGCTGGTGGACCTGATCAACCGACGGGCCTGCTCGCTCGAGGGCGTGGAGATCACCGTGCTGGACGAGGCCGACCACATGGCCGACCTCGGCTTCCTGCCGGTGGTGCGCGAGCTGCTGGACCAGACCGCCGGTGGCGGGCAGCGGCTGCTGTTCTCCGCCACCCTCGACGGCGACGTCGGCACCCTGGTGGAGAACTACCTCACCGATCCGGCCGCGCACGCCCTGAGCACTGCGGCGGCATCCGTCGACACGATGGAGCACCATCTGTTCCGGACCAGTCACGAAGCGAAGTTCGACGTGGCCGCGGAGCTGGCCGGCCGCGAGGGCCGCACGCTGATGTTCGTGCGGACCAAGCACGGTGCGGACCGGTTGGCCAAGCAGCTCGGCAGGGTCGGCGTGCCGGCCGCCGCACTGCACGGCGGTCGTAGCCAGTCGCAGCGGACCCGAGCCTTGACCGAGTTCAAGGAAGGCACCGTGCCGGTGCTCGTCGCCACCGATGTCGCCGCCCGCGGCATCCACGTCTCCGACGTCTCGCTGGTCGTGCACGTCGACCCGCCGGCCGACCCCAAGGATTATCTGCACCGCTCCGGCCGCACCGCCCGGGCCGGGGAGGACGGCATGGTCGTCCTGCTCAGCACCCCGGCGGACGAGCGGGCCACTCGACGGATGTTGCGCGACGCCGGCGTCGAGCCGACGCAGCGTGACGTGCAGCCCGGTTCGGCCGACGTCGCTACGTTGACCGGCGCCCGTCGACCCAGTGGCACGCCGGTTGTCGTGGCGTCCGCACCGTCGCGTCCCCGGTCCGGCGGGTCTGGCGGGCAGTTCTCCCGTCCGCGCAACGGTCGCGGTGGCAGCGGTGGCGGGTACCGCGGTAACTCGCAGCGTTCGTCGGCTCGTCGCTCCGGCGCGCCGTCGGCGGCTCGCCGAGAGCGTCACTCCGCGTAGATCGAGAGCGTGTCCCAGCCTGAACTCGCGCCTGGATAGGGCGGCCGGGACGTGGCGTCCTGCACTCTGCCTTGGGCGTCCACGGCTCGGACGGTGACGACGTGCCCGCCCTTCCCGGCCACCGTCCATGGCACCAGCCACTGCCGCCAGGTGTCCGTGCTGGGCACCCCGCCGAGCTTCGCGGGTAACCACGGGCCGTCGTCGATGCGCACCTCTACGCGGGAGATGCCGGCGTGCTGATGCCAGGCCACCCCGGCAATGGCAATGCGATCACCGATCCTGACCCGGGCCCGTTGCTTGGGCACGTCGATGCGTGCGGCGAGCTGGATCGTGCCGTTCTGCGTCCATCCGCGTTGCACCCAGTAGGCCTTCTCGGCGTTGAACGTGGTGGCGGTGAGTTCGGTGATCCACTTGCAGGCAGAGACGTAGCCGTACAGCCCCGGCACCACCATCCGGACCGGGAAGCCGTGTTCCAGCGGCAAGGGTTGACCGTTCATTCCCACGGCGAGCATCGCATCGCGGCCGTCGAGCACTGCCGCGGTCGGCACCCCGATGGTGGCTCCGTCCGAGCCCCGGGCCAGCAGTTGGTCGGCGTCATCGTGCACCCCGAACTCCCGGAGCAGCGGGGCGAGCAATACCCCCTGGAAGCGAGCGGTGCCGATCAGGTTGCCACCCACCTCGTTGGAGACGCAGGCCAGCGTGATCCAACGCTCGACCATCGGCCGCCGGAGCAGTTCGTCGATGGTCAAGGTCGTCGCGCGGTCGAAGGCGCCGCGGAACTTCAACTGCCACTTGTCGGGCTCGATCTGCGGAACTCGCAGCGCGATGTCGATGCGGTAGAAGTCGTCGTTGGACGTGTCGAACGATGCCACCGCGGACTGCAGAGTCGCGTTGGCCGGCAACGTCGGCGCCGGCTCGACCGGATTCGGTAACACGAATGCGGCCCGCGCCGGTGCCGCGCTGAACCGGCTGCGTTGCCACGTCCTCCCGATCCACGTCGCCAGCAGTGCGGCACCCGCGGTGGCCGTACTGCCGACGAGGAACGTCCGGCGGTCCGGCGCGTCGCTCGATGGACCGGCCGGCTTCTCCCGATGCCACCCGCGGTACAAGAGCACCAGAACCGCGACGCCCACTGCAGTGGCAAGGGCCGACGGCACGAAGTCCGATGCCCGCGCTGCGGCAGTGGTGAACGCGCAGTAGACCGCGACCGCGCCGAAGACGAGCATGCCGGCGATCGCGTAACCGATATGACGCAGCGTCATCAGGCCGATGGCCACAGCCAGTACGCCGACGCTCAGATAGATGCCAGTGAGCAGCGCGGTCTTGTCCGACGTGCCGAATTCGCGGATCGCGAACGACTTCAGCCACTCCGGTGTCAGCGTGATGAACCGGTTCCCGACGACCACGATCGGTGACGACTCCGGCCGGACGGCACCGGCCGCTACTTCACCCGCCGCGATGGCGGCGCCCGCGGCCAGCACCCCGGTCAGTGCGCCGAGGAGCGCCCGGGACCACCGGGGGAGCCGCTCTCGCTCGGAGGTCACCCCAGGAACGGTCCGGCTCCCCGGGCAGCTGCGCAACTCGGAGCGCGCGGCCATGGCCGGCGAGATGCCGGTAGCCATAGGAAGTAATGTCGCGGACGTGACGGACTCCACTGGTGTAGCCCCTTATCTGCGCTTCCCCCACATCGTCGGCGACCTGCTGACTTTCGCCGCTGACGACGACATCTGGATCGCCGCGGCGGAGGGCGGGCGGGCGTCGCGACTTACCGCCGACCGCGTTGCCGCGGCTCGGCCGCGGCTGTCCCCGGACGCCGCTCAGGTTGCCTGGCTGAGCCGGCGCGACGGCCAGCCCGAGGCGTACGTGATGCCGGTCGGTGGCGGTGCCGAGCGGCGGCTCACCTACTGGAACAGCCGGTCGACCCGGGTGCTCGGCTGGACCGCCGCCGGCGAGGTGGTGGTCGGCAGCTCGGCACAGGAGGCGTTCCGTAGCTACACCTGGGCTCATGCGCTTCCGGTCGACGGCAGCCCCGGCCGCAAGCTGCCGTACGGCCCGATCAGCGGTCTGGCCGTGCATGCCGACGGCAGGACGGTGCTGCAGTCCTCGATCTTTCGCGAGCCGGCGACGTGGAAGAGGTACCGCGGCGGTACGGCCGCCAAGTTTTGGGTCGATCCGGACGGCAACGGGGAGTTCCGCCCGTTCCTGCGTGAGTTGAACGGGCAGCTGGCCGACCCGATGTGGTGGGGCGACCGGCTGGTCTTCCTCTCCGACCACGAAGGCTATGGAAACGTCTACTCGGTCCTTGCTGACGGTTCCGACCTCCGCCGGCACAGCGATCACGAGGGCGTGTACGCGCGCGACCTGGCCGGCGACGGGAGCCGCGCGGTATACCGCCGGGCCGGCGAAATCTTCCTTCTCGACTCCCTGGAACCGACGTCGCAACCGCAGCGCGTCGAGCTGGAACTCGGCGGCACCCGCCGCGCCCGAGTGCCTGGTCCGCTGCCGGCCGCGTCGGCCGTCGGCGAATACCGCGTCGACAAGACCGGCCGGGCCAGCGCCGTCGAGGTGCGCGGCAGCGTGCAGTGGCTGACCCACCTGGACGGCCCGGTGCGTGCGCTGGCCGATTCACCGGGCGTGCGGAACCGGATGCCGCGGGTGCTCGACAACGGCGACACGGTCTGGATCACCGACGCCGAGGGCGACGACGCGCTGGCCGTACATCACGCAGGAGACGTTCGCCTGCTCGCCGGCGGGCAGCTGGGCCGCGCGCTGGACCTCGCTGTCGCGCCGGACGGCGCTACCGCGGCCGTGGCCACCCACGACGGACGGATCGTGACGGTCAGTCTTGCCGACGGATCGGTCCGCGAACTCGATCACAATGCGGCCGGCGAGGGAAGTGGCCTAGCTTTCTCGCCGGATTCCGGCTGGCTGGCCTGGTCTGCGCCAGGTCGGGAGCCGCTGCGCCGGCTGCGCCTCGCCTCCTTGTCCAGTGGTGAGGTTGTCGACGCGACCGACGACCGGTTCATCGACACCGACCCGAGCTTCACGCCCGACGGCAAGCACCTGGCGTTCCTCTCCACGCGCACCTTCGACCCGGTGTACGACGCGCACAACTTCGAGCTGGCGTTCCCCTCCGGCACCCGGCCGTATCTCGTGCCGCTCACCGTGGATACACCGTCACCGTTCGACCCCGAGCTCGACGGCCGCGCTCCGGCCGGTCCGGACGCGGACAAGAAGGACGCCGCGGAGAAGACGTCTCCGGACAATGACGCACCGGACGCCAAGGACACGGACACGGACAAGGACAAGGACAAGGACAAGGACAAGGACACAGCGCCGCCGGTGGTGCGAGTGGACGTCGCCGGGCTGGCCGAGCGGGTCGTACCGGTACCGGTCGCCGCCGGCCTGTACGAAGGCCTGCGCACCGCCAAAGGCGGCTTGCTCTGGATGCAGCGCGCGATCAGCGGCGTCATCGGTATCGATCGAGCGCCCGGCGACAAGCCGGTCCGGCCGGCCCTGAAGCGTTGGGACTTCGACAAGCGGGCCGTTGTCGACCTGCTCGACGAGCTCGACGACTACCAGGTGTCCGGGGACGGCACCCGGATCGTGGTCCGGGACGAAGATGCATTCCGGGTCGGCCCGGCCGACCGCAAGATCGAGCATCCGGAACCGGGCGAGATCGTCGAAGTGGACCTCGACCGGATCCGGCTGGCTGTCGATCCCGGCGCGGAATGGCGGCAAATGACCGTCGAGACGTGGCGGCTCATGCGCGATCACTTCTGGGTGCCGGACATGGCCGGCGTGGACTGGGACGCGGTGCTCACCACGTACCTGCCCATCGTCGACCGGGTGGCCACCCGCGACGACCTCTCCGAGGTGCTCTGGGAGATGATCGGCGAGCTCGGCACATCGCACGCCTACGAGCGGCCGCCGGAGCCGAAGCCGGTGCCGGAGCGGGTTGCCGCGTTCCTCGGCGCGGATCTGCAGCGAGACGCCGACGGCCGCTGGGTCATTGCTCGGGTCCTTCCCGGGGAGTCCTCGGTCCCGACGGCGCGCTCACCACTCACCGCCGCGGGCGCGGGCGTCGCCGACGGTGAGGTGCTGGTCGCGATCAACGGACGCCAGGTCCCGCCGGAGGGTCCCGCCCCGCTGCTCGTGGGAATGGCCGACAAGCCGGTCGAGCTCACCGTGGAACGCGATGGCGCAGCGCGCTCCATTGTCGCGGTGCCCATCGCGGACGAAGCAGGGCTGCGGTATCAGGCCTGGGTGGCAGACCGCCGCCGGTACGTGCACGAGCGCAGCAACGGACGGATCGGCTACGTCCACGTACCGGACATGGTCTCCACCGGCTGGGCGGAGTTCAACCGTGACCTGCGCAACGAGGTGGCCCGTGACGCGATGATCGTCGACACCCGGGAGAACAGCGGCGGGCACATCTCCGAGTTGGTCATCGAACGCCTCGCGCGCAAGGTGATCGGGTGGGACAACGGGCGCTACGCCGTTCCGAACAGCTACCCGGTGGGTGCACCACGCGGCCCGTTGGTGTCGGTGGCCAACGAGCAGGCCGGCAGTGACGGTGACATCGTGAACGCGGCGTTCAAGTCGCTGCAGCTCGGGCCGGTGGTCGGTACCAGGACGTGGGGTGGGGTGATCGGCATCGACGGCCGGTACAACCTCGTCGACGGCACCGGGGTAACCCAGCCGAGGTACTCGTTCTGGTTCGACTCGGTGGGCTGGGGCGTCGAGAACTACGGAGTCGATCCCGACGTCGAGGTGGAACAGCCTCCGCAGGCATGGGTGACCGGCGCCGACCCGCAACTCGACGCGGCAATCGGCCAGATCGAGACCGCGCTGGCCGGCACTGAACCGATCGGCCCGCCGGACATCTTCACTCGTCCGTCTCGAGCGCCGCAGCCATTGCCCGACCGGCCGGGCTGAGCGCCGATGCGGGCGGCTCGCGACGTTGCCATACTCCAGCGGTGACGTCGCCGCCGATCCTCGATCCGGTGGCTCACGACGTGCGCTCCCGGATGGTCGGCATCGCGTTCTGGGTGGTGTTGCCGGTGGTCGCCGTCGTCCTGGTGATCCGGGCGATGCACGACTACAACCATCAGGCGCATCGCCGCCCGGCTGGCCTGACCGGCACCTTCGTGGTGACCAACCGCAGCTGTTTCGGCAACGTCTGTCAGAGCGCCGGGACCTTCACCAGCGACGACGGGACCTTCCGTGAGGCCAACCTGCTCGGCGACTACCGGTGGAACGTAGGCGAGCGCCACCACACCGCGTACAAGCCGGACACCGGCATCATCGCGCTGCCGGCCACCTGGAACCCGACCGCGACAGTGCTCGGCGCCGCCGGCGGGCTGCTCTTCCTCGCCCTCTGGCTCTACTTCCTGTTCGCCTGGCTCGTTCGCCGCCGGTCGGCCACTGGGTGACGGCTCACGTCCGTCGCCGGAGCGCATGGCGGTTGTCGATGGACGGGTTGAACGGTCAGTCGGGAGTTCCCGCGCCCGTAGAATGGGAACTTCCGACTTGACTATGAAATGGGGTTGCCGGGTGGCGATCAGACAGCGCGACAGCCTGCGCAACGTGGCGATCGTCGCGCACGTCGACCACGGCAAGACCACTCTCGTGGACGCCATGCTGTGGCAGTCCGGGGCGTTCACCGCGCACCAGGCCGACACCGGCGACGTCAACGAGCGGGTGATGGACTCCAACGACCTGGAGCGGGAAAAGGGCATCACCATTCTGGCCAAGAACACCGCGGTGGACTACGTGTCGCCGCTGGGCGAGCAGGTGACGATCAACATCATCGACACGCCCGGCCACGCCGACTTCGGCGGCGAGGTGGAACGCGGCCTGTCGATGGTGGACGGCGTGGTGCTGCTCGTCGACGCCTCTGAGGGGCCGCTGCCCCAGACCCGGTTCGTGCTGCGCAAGGCGTTGGCGGCCAAGATGCCGGTCATCCTCGTCATCAACAAGGTGGATCGTCCGGATGCCCGCATCGCCGACGTGGTCGACGAGACCTACGAGCTGTTCCTCGACCTCGATGCCGATGAGCACCAGATCGACTTCCCCATCGTCTACGCGTCGGCGAAAGCGGGCCGCGCATCGCTGAAGCGGCCGGAGAACGGGGTCATGCCGGAGGAGGAAAACCTCAAGCCGTTCTTCGAGGCGATCCTCGAGACGATCCCGGCGCCGGTGTACGACGACGAGGCGCCGCTGCAGGCGCACGTGACGAACCTCGACGCGTCGCCGTACCTCGGCCGGCTGGCGCTGTGCCGGGTGCACAACGGCACGATCCGCAAGGGTCAGCAGGCTGCCTGGTGTCGCGCCAACGGCACCGTCGAGCGGGTCAAGATCACCGAGCTGCTCATGACGCACGCCTTGGAGCGCGTCTCAGCCGAGTCCGCCGGCCCGGGCGACATCATCGCCATCGCCGGCATCGACGAGATCACCATCGGCGAGACGCTGGCCGACCCGGATGATCCGCGACCGCTGCCGGTCATCACGATCGACGAGCCGTCCATCTCCATGACGATCGGCATCAACACCGCTCCGCTGGCCGGCGAGTCGGGCAAGAAACTCACTGCCCGGCAGGTGATCAACCGGCTGGATGCCGAACTGGTGGGCAATGTCTCCATCCGGGTGCTGCCGACCGAACGGCCGGACACCTGGGAGGTGCAGGGCCGGGGTGAGCTGCAATTGGCGATCCTGGTCGAGATCATGCGCCGCGAGGGCTTCGAGATCACCGTTGGCAAGCCACAGGTCGTGACCCGCACGGTGGACGGCAAGCTGCACGAGCCGATGGAGCGAATGACCATCGATGCACCGTCGGAATACCAGGGCGTGGTCATCCAGTTGCTCGCGCTACGCAAGGGCCGGCTGGAGCAGATGGTCGACCACGGCACCGGGTGGGTCCGGATGGAGTACCTCGTTCCGGCCCGCGGCCTGATCGGCTTCCGCACCGAGTTCCTCACCGAGACCCGCGGCACCGGCCTGCTGCACCACATCCACGAGGGTTACGAGCCGTGGGCCGGCGAGATCCGGACCAGGCCCAGTGGGTCGCTGGTAGCCGACCGCCGTGGTGCCACCACCGGCTTCGCGCTGGCCAACCTGCAGGAGCGCGGCACGATGTTCGTCGGCCCCGGCACCGAGGTGTACGAGGGCATGATCGTGGGGGAGAACTCGCGCCAGGACGACATGGACGTCAACCCCACCAAGGAGAAGAAGCTCACCAACATGCGGCAGTCCTCGGGTGATGTGCTGATCCCGCTGATTCCCCATCGGGTGCTGTCGCTGGAGCAGGCGCTGGAGTTCTGCCGCGACGACGAGTGCGTCGAGGTGACCCCGGCGAGCGTCCGGATCCGCAAGGTGATCCTGTCTGCTCAGGAGCGCGAGAAGAGCCGGGGCCGAGCCCGCAAGGGCTGACCGGGGCTTACGATCGCCTGATCGATTACTCGCGCTGACCCTCGCTTCGCATCGGGCCAACCCTCGCAATCGATGCTCGCTTCGCTCGCACAAGCGCTCCTACGTCGCGCGCCGGCGATTTGCTCGTCGCGCGAGCGCTCATCGCGTGCGAGACCGCGAGCGCTCATCGCTGCGAGATCAAGTCACACGCTAACGTTGCGCGAGTGAGCGAGCGGACGCCGTTGGTCGAGCGGATGCAACCCTTCGGTACGACGATCTTCGCGGAGATGTCGGCGCTGGCGGTGCAGACCGGCAGTGTGAACCTGGGTCAGGGCTTCCCGGATGTGGACGGTCCGCCGGCGTTGCTCGACGCCGCCCGCGACGCCCTCTATGACGGCAAGCACAACCAGTACCCGCCCGGTCCGGGCATCCCGGAGTTGCGTACCGCGATCGCCGAGCACCAACGGCGTTTCTATGGTCTGCAGTTCGACCCGGCTGACGAGATCCTGGTGACTGCCGGCGCCACGGAGGCAATTGCGGCGACGTTGCTCGGGCTGTGCGAGCCGGGCGACGAGGTCGTCACCTTCGAGCCGTATTACGACTCCTACGCGGCCTGTATCGCGCTGGCCGGTGCCACCAGGCGGGTGGTGACGCTGCGCCGCGACGGGCAGCGGTGGGCCTTCGACCCCGACGAGCTGCGCTCGGCGATCACCGCGCGGACCCGGTTGATTCTGCTCAACACTCCGCACAATCCGACCGGCAAGGTGTTCGACGCCGACGAGCTCGGCCTGATCGCCGAACTGGCCGTCGAGCGCGATCTTGTCGTGGTCACCGACGAGGTGTACGAACACCTCGTCTTCGACGGTGTGCATGTACCGATGGCGACGCTGCCGGGAATGCGGGAACGGACGGTCACGATCTCCTCGGCGGGGAAGACGTTCAGCGTCACCGGCTGGAAGATCGGCTGGCTGTGCGCGCCGGCTGCACTGGTCACTGCGGCCCGGTCGGTGAAGCAGTTCCTCACCTACGTCAACGGCGGACCGTTCCAACCTGCCGTGGCAACGGCCCTGGGCTTCGACGACGGCTATTACCACGGGATCGCGGCAACCCTTCGTGCGCAACGTGACGTGCTGACCGCCGGGTTGACTCGGGCCGGCTTCGACGTCGTCGTTCCGCAGGCGACGTACTTCGCGACGGCGGACGTGGCAACGGACGGTGTGGCATTCTGCCGCGACCTGCCGGGGCGTTACGGAATCGTCGCCATCCCGAGCTCGGTTTTCTACGACACTGAACAGGGTGACAGTTATGTTCGGTTCGCCTTCTGCAAACAGGTCCCAGTGCTGAACGAGGCGCTTCGCCGGCTCGGTGGCGGAGAGAAAGGTGCTACGTGAAAGTCGCCGCCATTCAGCACGACATCACCTGGGAAGACGCCGCTGCGACGCGGTCCGCACTGGCTCCCCGCCTTGCCGCG
The DNA here is from genome assembly GCA_963703085.1 of uncultured Actinomycetota bacterium. GTDB lineage: Bacteria > Actinomycetota > Actinomycetes > Mycobacteriales > Jatrophihabitantaceae > DATAEG01. The sequence goes on from OY969789.1 coordinate 2,740,228, forward strand.
GCAGCGGCCGGCGGCGCGCGCCTGATCGTCGTGAGCGAGATGTTCGCGACCGGGTTCTCAATGCGGCCGGATCGGATCGCCGAACAGCGGGGTGGGCCCACCGAGACTTGGCTGGTCGATCAGGCCCGCAGCCTCGGGGTCTGGGTCGTCGGGTCGATCGCGCAGCACGATTCGGCACTCGGCGTCGACGAGCGGGCAGTCAACGTCGCCGTCCTCGCCGACCCATCCGGCGGCACGCACCGATACGAGAAGATCCATCCGTTCAGCTATGCCGGCGAGCACAAGCAGTATCGGGCCGGAGAAAAACCACTGGTGGTGGAGATCGAGGGCGTCCGCACCGCGATCTTCATCTGCTACGACCTGCGCTTCGCCGACGAGTTCTGGGCGCTGGCCAGCGACGTCGACTGCTACGTGGTCCCGGCGAACTGGCCCGCGGCGCGCAGGGCTCACTGGAGCGCCCTGCTGCGCGCCAGAGCGATCGAGAACCAGGCCTATGTCGTCGGCGTCAACCGGGTCGGCCCGGCGGGGCACAGTCGCGATCTCCCGCACTCCGGTGACTCGGCGATCATCGACCCCCTTGGGCTCGTGCTCGTCGAGGCGAGCGAGGTCGAAACCACGCTGGCGGCCGACATCGACCCCGCGCGGGTGGCCGAGGTCCGCGCCGAGTTCCCGTTCCTTCCCGACCGGCGACCCCGATGAGCAGGCACCGAAAAGACATTCCGACCGGGGTGACGGTACTGTCTCACGACGCGATGAGCGCTTGCGCGAAGAGCCGGATCGCCGGCGCGCGACGCAGGAGCGCTTGCCCGAGCGAAGCGAGGTATCGGTTGAGAGTGGCCCCCGACGCGAAGCGAGGGGTCCGCGAGCGAATCGATCAGGCGATCCATAAGAGGGAGCCGCAATGCTGAAGTTCCTTGCCCGGCGATTCGTCAACTATGTGGTCTTGACGTTCATCGCGACCAGCCTCGCGTACATCCTGGCTTCGATGGCATTCCACCCCGAGCAGCGCTATCTGTCGCAGAACCCGCGCCCGTCGCAACAGGTCATCGACGAGAACCTCAACGAGATCAACGCCAACCCGAAGGTGCCGGTCCTCAAGCGATACGGAAAATGGGTCACCGGGGTCTTCCACGGCAACTTCGGCAGGGAGTTCCCGGGCAGCGACCAGGTGAGTTCGGAGATCGGCCGCCGCTCGCTGGTGAGCCTCCGCCTGCTCCTGCTCGGCACGGTGATCGGCACGGTGAGCGGTGTGCTGATCGGTGTGTTCGGCGCGGTGCGACAACGAAAGGTGTTCGACCAGCTCAGCACCTTCTGGGCGTATGTGGTGCTGGCCACGCCGGTCGTGGTGATCATCCTGCTGGTGCAGACGGTCGGCTATTACATCAATAGGGGTGTCGGCGACGCCACCTTCCTGCCGCTCACCGGCGAGTACGACTCCAACCTGCACGGAGTGGATTTCTGGACCGATCGGGGCACCCGACTGGTGCTGCCCACGATCGCGCTGGCATTGGGTATCGCGGCGTTCTATAGCCGGTATCAGCGCAGCACCATGCTGGACGTGCTGGGCAGCGACTTCCTGCGCACCGCGCGAGCCAAGGGACTGACCCGGCGCCAGGCGTTGATGAAGCACGGCGTGCGCACCGCGTTGATCCCGATGGCTACGTTCTTCGCCTACACGTTCGGGCTGTTGCTCACCGGCGCGATCTTCACCGAGAAACTGTTCGTCTGGAACGGGATGGGCAGCTTCCTCATCGACTCCATCAACAACCGGGATATCAACAGCACTGCGGCGATCGCCTGCTTCACCGCGCTTCTGGTGCTTATCTCGGGGATGCTGTCCGATGTCATCTACGCGGCACTCGATCCGCGCGTGCGAGCCGGTTAAGGGGTCGACATGGTCTCTCCGCAGAACGTCTTCGAGGTCGACCAGGGCAGTGACGACGGCGGCGCGCCGGTCGGCGAGGCCGGGCCGGCTCCCACCCGGGAGTACGGCCGGTTCGGCCTGATCGTCCGCCGCTTCTTCCGAAGCAGGTCTGGGCTGCTCGGCCTTGCGCTGCTGGTGATCATCGCCCTGGTGGCGATCATCGGACCGATGCTGATCAAGTTCGCTCCGGCCGACAACGACTTCGCCAACACCCTCGTCAAGCCTGGCGTCGGCGGGCACATCCTCGGCACCGACACCTCCGGTCGGGACATTCTCGCGCGAACGCTGGCTGGGTTGCGCAAGTCACTGGCGATCGGCTTCTTCGCTGCGATCATCACCACCACCATCGCCGGCATCGCCGGCTCGTGCGCCGGCTACTTCGGCAAGTGGGTTGATGCCTCGATCGTCTGGGTGATCGACCTGCTGCTGGTGCTGCCCAGCTTCCTGGTACTGGCCATTCTGAGCCCCATCCTGGGCACCAAGGGCACCACCCCGCACTGGTACACCCTGGGGGTCAGCCCGAGTATCTGGTTCCTCATCATCTTGCTTTCGATCTTCGGCTGGATGATCACCGGCCGGGTCATCCGCGGGATGACGTTCAGTTTGCGCGAGCGCGAGTACGTGGCCGCCGCCCGGTTCATGGGCGTTCCCGCTCGGACGATCATCACCCGCCATCTGCTGCCGAACATGGCCTCGTTGTTGATCGTGGATGTCACCATCAACGTCGCCGGCACGATCCTTTCCGAGACCGGGCTGTCCTTCTTCGGATTCGGGGTGCAGCCGCCGGACGTCTCGCTGGGCACCGTCCTCAATGACAACCAGAACTTCATCACCACCGCGTCGTGGACGATCCTGCCGGCCTGTTTCGCGCTGATCTTCCTGCTCCTGTCCGTCAACCTGGTCGGCGACGCCCTGCGTGACGCCATCGACCCGACCTCGGGAGCCAGCCGGCTGTGAGCATCGATATGGGCGCCCACCGAACGGAGCTGAACCAGTGACCATCGGATTGACCGAGTCAACCTTGCGTCCCGAGCAACCGGGTGACGCGCCCCTGCTAGAGGTCGCCGATCTCACCGTGACGTTCCCGAGCGAGGCCGGCGCGGTCGAGGCGGTCCGGGGCGTCAGCTACTCGGTGCGGCGCGGGGAGAGCCTTGCCATCGTCGGTGAGTCCGGATCCGGCAAGTCGGTGAGTTCCCTTGCCGTGATGGGCCTGCTACCCGGCAGCGCACGGGTCACCGGCGCGATCAGGTTCAAGGGCAAGGATCTCGTCGACATGAGCGACCGGGAGCTGTCCCGGATCCGCGGCAAGGGCATCTCCATGGTGTTCCAGGATCCGCTGTCCGCGCTCACCCCGGTGTACACCATCGGCGACCAGATCGCCGAGGCGTTGCTGATCCACCAGGACATGAAGAAAGAGGCGGCGCACAAGCGGGCCATCGAGCTGCTGCACGCAGTGGGCATCCCGCGGCCGGACGTGCGGGCCAAGTCGTTCCCGCACGAGTTCTCCGGAGGCATGCGTCAGCGGGCGATGATCGCGATGTCCATAGCCAACGACCCCGAACTGATCATCGCGGACGAGCCGACCACCGCACTCGATGTGACGATCCAGGCGCAGATTCTCGAGGTGCTCAAGACCGCCCAGGAGATCACCGGTGCCGGCACCGTGCTGATCACCCACGACCTGGGCGTTGTTGCCGGGTTCGCCGACCGGGTGCTGGTGATGTACGCCGGCAAGCCGGTGGAGACCGGAACCGTCGATCAGATCTTCTACGAACCACGCATGCCGTACACGCTGGGGCTGCTCGGTTCCATCCCGCGCATGGACGTGAAGGAGAAGGAACCGCTCATCCCCATCGAGGGCACCCCGCCTTCGCTGGTCAACCTCCCGAAGGGCTGCCCGTTCGCGCCGCGGTGCCCCATCAAGATCAACCAGTGTGTCGAGATCGAGCCCGGTCTGGAGCCCACCGACGGCGCGAACCACTTCGCCGCGTGCCACCGGCGGGACATCATCGCGTTGCAGAAGATGACCAGTGACGACGTCTTCCCGCGCCCCGAGATCGCCGTCGCCCCGGTCACGGCCGTTCCGCGCGAGCAACGCGAGGTGGCCCTGGAGGTCCGTGACCTGGAGCGGAAGTTCGCGCTCACCAAGGGTGCGGTGTTCCGACGCAAGGTCGGCACCATCAGCGCGGTCGACGGGGTCAGTTTCGACATCCGCGAGGGCGAAACCCTCGGCCTGGTAGGCGAATCCGGGTGTGGCAAGACGACCACGATCATGGAGATCATGTCGTTGCTCAAGCCGCAGGCGGGCAACATCGTGGTGCTTGGCAAGGAGTCCGGATCGCTCAGCTCGAACCAGCGCCGCAAGATGCGGGCCGACCTCACCATCGTCTTCCAGGACCCGATGGCGTCGCTGGACCCGCGGCTGCCGATCGGCGACATCCTGGCCGAACCCATGAAGGTGCAGGACGTTCCGATCACACGCCGGCGGGAGCGCACCCGTGAGCTGCTCCGGATGGTGGGTTTGAACCCGGAACATGCAGCCCGTTATCCGGCCGAGTTCTCCGGCGGGCAGCGCCAACGGATCGGCATCGCTCGCGCGCTGGCACTGGATCCGAAGCTCATCGTGCTCGACGAGCCGGTTTCCGCACTGGACGTCTCCATCCAGGCCGGCGTGATCAACCTGCTGGACGAGCTCAAAGGCCGGTTGGGGCTGGCGTACCTCTTCGTCGCCCACGACCTGTCGGTGGTACGGCACATCGCGGACCGGGTCGCGGTCATGTACCTGGGCCGGATCGTCGAGATCGGCGACGTGAGCACGATCTTCGAACGGCCCACCCACCCGTACACCCAAGCCCTGCTCTCGGCGATCCCGCTGCCGGATCCGCACCGGGAGCGCGAACGCACTCGGGTACTGCTCACCGGCGATCTGCCCAGCCCGTCGGATGTCCCGCCCGGTTGCCGGTTCTCCTCCCGTTGCCCGAAGTACGCCAACGACCTGACAGCTGAGCAACGGCACAAGTGCGAGACCGTCGACCCGGCGCTCATGCAGCGCACCGGTGACCACCGTGATGCCTGCCACTGGGCCGAAGCACTGGACGTTTTGTGAAGTCCGGACGACCCCATCCCGGGTCCGCAAGGGCCCGGATGCAACGTTCACGTACCGATCTGGCAACGACCGCACGATCCACTTGCCCGGGCCGGAGTCGGCAGTAAGTCTGTAGCGATAGCGCACGGCTGCCCCAGAAGGCGCGTGCTTGCTGTACCTCACCACGACAAGAGGAGGACGCGTGAGGCTGTCCAAGAAGACGTCTGCGCTCGTTGGAGTCGCAGTGGCCGCGGCGATGGGGCTGAGTGCGTGCAGCTCCGGCGGCGGTAGCAGTAACAACAGCAGTGCCCAGAAGAAGAAGCAAGCCAGCAACAACGCCAACCAGATGAGCCCGGTGGATTACGCACAGGTTCCCGATGGCGGCAACCTGCGGTGGCCGATCGAGAGCTTCCCGGCCAACTTCAACATTTTCGAGGTTGACGGCAATGAGTCCGGCACCAATGACTTGATGCTGTCCACCTTGCCGCCGGTGTTCCACTTCGATGGAGCCGGCAAGGCGACGCTCGACAAGGATGTCGTCGACAAGGCCGAGGTCACCAGTCAGAGCCCGCAGGTCGTGGAGTACCACCTGAACCCGAAGGCCGTGTGGAGTGATGGCACTCCGATGACCTACAAGGACTTCCAGGGCATGTTCAACGCCCTGAACGGCAAGAACAAGGCCTACAAGGCGGCATCGACGTCGGGATACGACCAGGTCGGCAGTGTGGAGCGTGGCGCCACCGATCAGGACGTGAAGGTGACCTTCGCGAAGGTCTACCCGGAGTGGCAGTCCCTGTTCGACGACCTGATCCCGACCACGTTGACCGCGACGCCGGAGGCATTCAACTCGGCGTGGATCAACGGCCCGACGGTGTCGGGTGGTCCGTTCATCATCGACAAGATCGACAAGACCGCGAAGACGATCACGGTCAAGCGCAACGACAAGTGGTGGGGCCAGAAGGCCAAGCTGGACACCATCCAGTACAAGGTCATCGACATCTCGGCGCAGCCGAAGGCGTTCCAGGGCGACCAGATCGACTTCTTCGACATCGGCTCGGACCCGGCGGCGTACAAGACCGCGCAGGCCACTCCGAACAGTGAGATCCGCAAGGCGGGTGGGCCGAACTACCGGCACATCGACCTGTCCAAGCGGGGCCCGCTGGCCGACCTGGCGGTGCGTCAGGCGGTGATGCTCAGCATCGACCGGGTCAACGACGCGAAGGCGATGCTCAGCGCGCTGGACTGGCCGGCGACCACGCTGGACAGCCACATCTGGATGAACAACCAGGCGCAGTACAAGGCCACCTGTGGTGACTACTGCAACCAGGACATCGCCAAGGCCGACAGCCTGCTGGAGGGTGCCGGCTGGAAGAAGGACGGCAAGGGCATCTACGCCAAGGCCGGCAAGGAGCTGAACCTGTCGTTCGTCATCCCGGCCGGTGTCGCCTCCAGCGCCACCGAAGCGGGCATCCAGCAGAACGCGCTGAAGAAGGCCGGCATCAAGGTGACCCTGAAGACGGTGCCGTCGGATCCGTTCTTCCCGAGCTACATCATCCCGGGTAACTACGACCTGACCATCTTCAGCTGGCTGGGGACACCGTTCCCGGTCAGTGGTGCCAAGCAGCTGTACGCGGAGAACGGTGAGTCGAACTTCGGCAAGATCGGCTCGAAGGAGATCGACACGCTGCTCGACGAGGCGACCAGCACGCTGGACACCAGCAAGGCGGTGGACTTGACCTACCAGATCGACCAGAAGCTCTGGGAGGAAGGCCACTCGGTGACCCTCTACCAGCGGCCCGACCTGGTGGCCTGCCAGAAGAAGCTGGTGAACGAGGGCGCCAAGGGCTTCGCCGACATCGATTACACCACGATCGGCTTCAAGAAGTAGTCCTACACGTAGTCAACCGCACGTAGCACTACCGAGGGCCCCGACCGACGGTCGGGGCCCTCGGGCTTTCGCTGCGCTTCCGGCCTCGATGGCGGTCGTACCGCCCTGTTTGTCGGCGCGCGCCGGCGCTACGGGCGCGGTACGAGCGCGTAACAATTTGCCCACCGGACTCCGATCGGGCTTGTCAGATCGGCCAGGCCGACTACCCTTCCACTCGCTACGCATACCACGACGTCGCAATTCGATTGCGAACTGGTTGCAGGCGATACGACGCGGCAGCTCTGGCCTACGCTCCGGATAGGTCAGAGCCACCCAACATCGAGGAGCGGACCAAAGCATGTCGTTGCCGGCGGGGGAGCTCGAAGTCGCGACGTCGACTGCCCTGCCCGGCGAGGGCGGCGCGGGACAGGCGCCCGGCGCGATCGAAGGTAGGTCGCTCTTCCAGATCGCCTTCGCGCAGCTGCGCAAGGACAAGATCGCACTCACCGGTGGCGTCGTCGCTCTGCTGATCGTTCTCATCGCAATATTTGCCGGGCCGATCACCAAGATCTACGGACAGACCCCGACCCACCAGTACGGGGACAACCAGAACCTCATCGATCCGAGCACGTTGATGCCCACCGGCTCCTTCGGCGGGATCCGCCCGGCACACTTGCTCGGCCTGAGCCCGGTGACCGGAAACGACGTGCTCGCCCAGCTGATCTACGGTGCGCGCACGTCGCTGATCATCTCGGTGCTGGCCACCACGCTATCCCTGGTGCTCGGCGTCTCACTGGGGCTCATCGCTGGGTACTACCGAGGCTGGCAGGACGGCGTCATCGCGCGAGTGATGGACACGCTGCTCGCCTTCCCCACGCTGCTGTTCTCCATCGCGCTGTTGACGGTGTTCTCGATCGTGCCGTCGTTCCTGGGGATGTCCGGCCAGGTGCTGCGGTTCGCGGTCATCATCTTCGTGCTCGGTTTCTTCGGGTTCCCGTACATCGGCCGCATCGTGCGCGGTCAGGTGCTCTCCATCCGGGAGAAGGAGTTCGTCGACGCCTCCCGAAGTCTCGGTGCGTCGAATTACCGGATCATCACCAGGGAGATCTTTCCGAACGTGCTCGGGCCGATCCTGGTGTACGCCACGTTGACGATTCCGAACTACATGCTCGGCGAAGCAGGGCTTTCCTATCTCGGTGTCGGCGTGCTGCCGCCGACTGTGTCCTGGGGTCAGATGCTCAGCGATGCCGGCAACTACTTCCAGGTCGACCCGGCCTACCTCTTCTGCCCGGGTCTGGCGATCTTCATTTCCGTCATGGCGTTCAACCTGTTCGGTGACGGACTGCGCGATGCGCTCGACCCGAAGTCGACGCGCTGATGTCGACCGAACCGGCATGCCACCGAACGGAGTTCGAGCAGCTCGCGGGAGCAGCACAGCACACGGCGTAACAAGCATGAGAACCAGCCGCAGGCCCATCTGCGGCTGGGACGCACTAGAAAGGTGAGAATCGACCGATGAGAATGCAATCCAAGCTGGCTATCGGGGTCACTGTGTTGACCGCGGTAGCGCTGATGGCTGGCTGTAGCAGCAGCGGCGGCGGCGATAAGAACAGCAGTGAATCCCGGGTGACCTCCGCGCAGGGCGGCACGCAGTCCTCGAAGCCGGCGTACAACGCGGCGTTCGACAAGGTGGTCAACCCGTCCACGAAGTCCGGTGGAACGCTGAAGTTGCTGGCTTCGGTGGATTGCGACTCCTGGGACCCGGGCCGTACCTATTACGGCTGGTGCTGGAACATGCAGCGGCTGTTCACCCGGTCCTTGATGGGCTACACCGTCCTCAACGGCACCCAGTTCAAGTTGGCGCCGGACCTGGCCACGGCGGCAGGTCAGCACAACGCCGACTTCACGGAGTGGAAGTACACGTTGAAGGACGGCCTGAAGTGGTCGGACGGTAAGCCGATCACGCCGATGGACGTCAAGTACGGCCTGGAGCGGTTGTTCGCGACTGACGTGATCAGCGGTGGCCCGACTTCCTACTTCACCGGCGCGATCGCGCACCCGAAGGACTACAAGGGCCCGTACAAGAGTGGCGACCTGGACACGATCACCACGACGGACAAGGACATCACCATCAAGTTGGCCAGCCCGAACGCCGACTTCGACTGGTTGATGGCGATGGCTGCGTCAGCTCCGGTGCCGTACAAGACCGAAGGCGGAACCGGCTTCGTCGGTGCGACCTACACCAAGCACCCGTTGTCGTCCGGCCCGTTCATGATCCAGTCGTATTCTCCGGCGAAGCAGATCACGTTCGTGCGTAACCCGAACTGGAGTCAGAGCACGGACACCGTCCACAAGCCGCTGGTGAACGAGATCGACATGACCATCGACACCAGCTTGACCGACATCGACAACAAGCTGGAGGCCGGCCAGGCAGACGCAGCCGCGGACGGCAAGGGTGTGCAGGCGGCCTTCCAGACGAAGATCCTCACCGATCCGACTCTGAAGAAGAACGCCGATGACCCGGTGACGGCGTTCGCTCGCTACGTCTCAGTGATGCCTTCGGTGGTGCCGAACCTGCACTGCCGGTTGGCGATCTTCTACGCCTTCGACAAGGCGGCCTACATCCGCGCGTACGGCGGCCCGACAGCTGGCGAGGCGGCCGGGTCGATGACTCCGCCGGGCATTCCCGGATACGACCCGAACTACAACCCGTACCCGTCCGGATCCGGCAACACCGGTGACGTGGCGAAGGCAAAGAACGAGTTGAAGCTCTGCGGCAAGCCGAACGGCTTCAACATCAAGTACGCCTACGCCACTCCGAGTGACCAGGCAGTGAAGGCGTTCACCTCCGAGCAGCAGGCGTTGGCTCGGGTCGGCATCAAGGCCACCCCGATCACCCAGGATGGCTCGACCTACTACAGCACCTTCATCGGCAACCCGGCCAACATCAAGAACCAGCAGATCGGTATGGCCACCGCCGCCTGGGGTGCGGACTACCCGACCGGCACCGGCTACTACCAGTCGATTGCCAACGGCAACGCCCGCTATCCGAACGGAACGTCGAACTACCCCAGCCTCAACGACCCCACGGTCAACCAGATCCTCGACGCCGCGCCCGCAGGCAAGGCGACCGACGACGACTGGAAGAAGCTGGACCAGGCAGTCATGGCCAGCGGTGTGTACTTGCCGATTCTCTACGGCAAGACGCTGTACTACCGCGGACCCCGATTGACGAACGCCACCTGCGACAACGCACTGGCGTTCGGCATCTACGACTTCGTCAACGTCGGAGTCAACGGCTGATTGAAGCCGAGTGTCCTTGTGACTGCTTGATCTGAGAGAAGGGAAGCCCTGGTGGGTCGGCCCGGGAAACCGGACCGGCCCACCACGGCGCCTACATCATGCTGCGATATGTGATCCGCCGGCTGATCGGCTCGGTGATCGTCATCTGGGTCGTGAGCGTCGTGACGTTCGCGATCTTCCAGCTGTCGCCGGCGTTGTCACACACCTCGCCGGTGTACTACTACGTCGGCAAGGTGCCGTTCCCGCCCGGCTCGTTGCAGCTGAAGCTGCTCGAGCACCGGTTCGGCTTCGACAAGCCCATCCCGGCGCAGTACTGGGATTGGCTGCACGGCATCCTGTTCGGTCGCACTATCACCGACGGGACGAGTTCGCCGATCCACTGCGGGGCGCCCTGCCTCGGCTACTCCTTCCGGCTGAACACTGCGGTGAACACCTTGATCGGTCAGTCCATCCCGGTCAGCCTCGGGTTGGCCGCCGGTGCTGCGTTCCTGTGGCTGGTCGGCGGCGTCACGATCGGCACGTTCTCGGGTCTGCGGCCCGGCTCGCTCGTCGACCGGGCCGGAATGACGATGGCCCTGGTGGCCGTCTCGCTGCCCATCTTCTTCACCGGACCGCTGCTGTTGCTCGTCTTCGAGTACAAGTTGAAGTGGCTGGCGAATCTTAGTTATGTCGGCATCACCAACAACCCGTTCCAGTGGTTCAAGAGCCTGCTGTTGCCCTGGATCGCTCTGGCGTTCCTGTTCGCTGCGCTGTACGCCCGGCTGACCCGAGCCAACGTCATGGAGACAATGGGGGAGGACTATGTCCGAACCGCGCGCGCCAAAGGCCTTCCGCGGCGCACTGTCGTGGTCAAACACGGGCTGCGCGCCGCCCTCACCCCGATCGCGACCATCTTCGGTATCGACCTGGGCACCCTGATCGGGACTACGGTGATCACCGAACAGGTGTTCAACCTCCGTGGTCTGGGGTGGTTGTCGGTGCAGTCCATTCGTCAGCAGGACCTGCCGGTCATCATGGGCGTCACGATCGTTGCGGCGCTCGCTCTGGTGTTCGCCAACCTGGTCGTCGACATCCTGTACGCGGTCATCGACCCGCGGGTCAGCTACAGCTAGGAGTCGCTGCGCGTGACAACCGAGGTATATGAAGAGTCGTCGACGACGGCTGAGAGCGGTCGGGCGTTCCTCACCGTCCGCGATCTCAAGGTGCACTTCCGCACCAGCGATGGTGTGGTCAAGGCAGTCGACGGGTTGAGCTTCGACGTGGAGCGCGGGCAGACCCTGGGCATCGTCGGCGAGTCCGGATCGGGAAAGTCGGTGACCAGTCAGGCGATCCTCGGCCTGCACAAGGGTTCCAAGGCCAAGATCACTGGCGAGATCTGGCTGGCCGACACCGAACTCGTCAGCGCCGACGAGAGCGACGTACGGGCGCTGCGCGGGGACGAGATGGCGATGATCTTCCAGGATCCGCTGTCCTCGTTGCACCCGTTCTACACGGTCGGCAGCCAGGTGGCCGAGGCCTACCTGGTGCACAACGATGTCGGCAAGAAGCAGGCCCGGGCCCGCACCATCGAGATGCTCGACCGCGTCGGCATCCCCAACCCGGACCGCCGCTACAGCGACTACCCCCATCAATTCTCCGGCGGCATGCGGCAGCGGGCGATGATCGCGATGGCCCTGGTCTGCAATCCGCGACTGCTGATCGCCGACGAGCCCACCACTGCGCTCGACGTGACCGTGCAGGCGCAGATCCTGGAACTGATGAAGGACCTGCAGAAGGAGTTCAACTCCGCGATCATCCTGATCACTCACGACCTCGGCGTAGTGGCCGAAGCCTGCGATTCGGTCGTCGTCATGTACGGCGGGCAGTGCGTCGAGGCCGGTCGGGTGGACGACATCTTCTACCGTCCCGAGATGCCCTATACCTGGGGTTTGCTGGGCTCGATGCCGCGCATGGATCGGACCCGCCAGGAGCGACTGCGCCCGATCGCCGGGCAGCCGCCGTCGTTGATCCAGGTGCCTACCGGATGCGTGTTCCACCCGCGCTGCGACTACAAGACGCATGTGCCGGACGCATCGTGTTTCAAGGTCCATCCCGACCTGCTTCCGGTGGGCGACGGGCATGCGGTGCGATGCCACATCGATCCGGCCGAGCGCAAGCAGATCTGGGCCACCGACGTTTCCCCGGGGCTGTGATGGCCGGCTACGCACTGCGCCCGGCGGGCGCGTCACCCACGACCGTCGCGCACCAGGAAGGCCCGACTCGATGACGTCGAACCCACCCGAGGACACCCCCGGCAAGCGCAGAGCCGCCGACGCCCACCCGGACGGCGCGTCCGCGCACCGCGAGGAGGCCGACACCACTCTGCATCCGGCCGCCGACGACCCGCAGGCGCTGCTCTCGGTGAACCGACTGCAACGGTTCTTCCCGATCAAGCGCGGCATCATCGTGCAGCGCCAGGTCGGCGCGGTGCGCGCCGTGGACGGGGTGTCGTTCTCGGTGCGCGCCGGTGAGACGCTCGGTCTGGTCGGCGAATCCGGATGTGGCAAGTCCACCGCCGGGCGCACCATCACCAAGCTGCTCGAACCGACCGGCGGGACCATTCGATTCGACGGCCGGGACGTCACGAGCCTGTCGCGGGGGCACATGCGCCCGCTGCGTCGCGAGGTCCAGATGATCTTCCAGGACCCGTACTCCTCGCTGAACCCGCGGCACACCATCGGCACCATCGTCGGCGCTCCGTACCACATCCAGGGCGTGAAGACCGAGCATGGAGTCAAGAAAGACGTGCAGCAGCTGATGGAGCGCGTCGGTCTGAACCCCGAGCACTACAACCGCTACCCGCACGAGTTCTCCGGCGGCCAGCGCCAGCGGATCGGGATCGCCCGGGCCATCGCATTGCGGCCGAAGCTGATCGTGTGCGACGAGCCGGTGTCCGCACTCGACGTCTCGATCCAGGCGCAGGTGGTGAACCTGCTGGAAGACCTGCAGAGTGAGTACCAGCTCGCCTACGTCTTCGTGGCGCACGACCTGTCCGTGGTGCGGCACATCTCCGACCGGGTCGCGGTGATGTACCTCGGCAAGATCATGGAGCTGGCCGACCGAGACGAGCTCTACTCCGCGCCGATGCACCCGTACACGCACGCGCTCATGTCGGCGGTGCCGGTGCCCGACCCGCGCAAGGAAGCGCGACGCGAACGGGTGCTGTTGGTCGGTGACCTGCCCAGCCCGATCAACCCGCCCAGTGGATGCGTCTTCCACACCCGGTGCCCGAAGTACAAGCTGCTCGACGCGAGCTCGCAGGAACGGTGCACCACGCAGGTACCGGAGCTCGAGGTCAAGCGGACCGGTCACTTCGCCGCCTGCCACTTCCCGGAGGTGCGTGAGGACATCGCCGCTGCCGAGGACGCCGGCGGCGCCAGCCTCGAGGTCGCCGGGTCGGCCTGACTACGCTCAGTTCGTGGCAGGTGCGGTGGACGAGCAGCGGTTAGCGCTTGTGCACGTCCAGCTTGACTCGACTGTCCCTGCCCGGCGCAACGTAGTGCACCGAGCACACCGGCCGGTCACCTGCCGGATGGGCTCACGATGAGCGTCCCCGAGAAGGACCGAGTCGTGGTGGTGCTGTCGGTGGCTGTGCTGGTGGCCTGTGCAGCGTTGAGCGGCTTGCTCGAAGCGATGCTCGTCCCGGTGCGTGCGGGCACTGTCATCGTCCCGGTGTCCGTCGTGCTCGCAGTGTTGACGAACGTCGGCCTGCCGATGCTGGCCTGGTGGTCGGCGCGGGCGATGGTGGCCGCAGTGCTGCCCTTCGCCGTGTGGGTGCTGGTGGTGCTCCTGCTCAGTCAGTCCCGGCCGGAGGGCGATGTGCTGCTGCCCGGCGGGAAGACCGGCCTGACCTATGTCTCCTACGGGCTGATGCTGGGCGGATTTATTGCCGGCATCGGCACCGTCGGATGGCTGTCCAGCCGATCTTCCACGCGCTCGCGAACCGTGCCGCGTCCGGCCACCACTATCCGTAGGTAGCGTTCAGCTGATCGGCGGCGCGTCGGTGAACGGGGCCCGGTTGCCCTCGTCCAGCGCGTGGGACACCGCCGCGATCGCTGCGGGCGGCAGATCGGTCTCCACCAGCGTCGTACCGGGGAACCGGGACAGCTCGTTCTGCAGGTCGGCCAATGAAACGTGGCTGATCAGCAGCGCCAGGGCGGTACGGCCGGGCGGGACCGTTTCGCGCAGCTCGGCGATCTTCTCGTCCTTGATGCCGGTGTCGCGCAGCTTGGCCACCAGCGCACCGGTACCCGCGCCGGCGGCACCCACCACCAGTCCGAACGGGCCGGCCAGCAACGTCCCGAGCAGCAGCCCCCAGATGCCGCCGCTGAGCGCGCCGCGCCCAGGAGTGATGTCGGTCGTCTCGGTGACGTGCGTGTGCCCGTCGGTGTCGCGGCGGACCACCACCGCATCGTGCAGCTGAAGTTCCTGCTGCTTCTGCAGCCGGACGGCCACGAGGAGGAACTCCTGGGCCTTCATCGGGTCGTCGAAGGAGATAACCAGGAGCTTCTGCGGCACGGCTTCGGTCATGTCGGCAGTCTACGGGCCGCACTGTTAACTGGCTCGATCCCAATATCGGTAGGTGTGATGCGGGTGATAGCCCAGGCTGCGGTACAGCCGCTGGGCGACCACGTTGTCCTGCTCGACTTGCAGGTAGCCGCGCACAGCCCGGTGTTCGCGCCGTGCCCACTCGGCCACCGCAGCCATCGCGGTTCGGGAGTGACCTTGCCCGCGTCGGCCGGCCGGCACTTCCAGGCAGGTGACACCGAGCCAGCCGTCGTCCACGACTCCGCGGACCACGGCCAGCACAGCACCGAGCCCGTCGTACACGGTCAGGAACGCCACCCGGTCGTGCCGGGTCAGGATGTCGACAGCGTCGGCCGGCGCGGAGCCGTCCCGGAAGGTGGCCAGCCATTGCGACGAGGGGCGTTCGGCGATCTCGACCTGGGCAGTCCGGCCGGGCGACGACGGCAGCAGATCCAGCCTGCCGACCAATACGTCGGTGACCGGTCCGGCCCGCCACACGCCGACATCGGCCTCGACACCGAGGTCGCGGTACGGGGTGTCGGCCAGGAAGGCGTCCAGCATGTGCCGCGCCGGCAGGGACACCTGGATTCGAGCCGGCAGCTCGCGGTCGGCATACCAACGGCTGACCCGCTGCAGCATCTCGTCCATCGGCATGCCCGGTGACTTGAGCGGGTAATGCGGAGTTGGCCCGGCCCGTCCAGCCACCCGACGCGCGCAGCAGCCAGCCGCCGATCTGCTCGGTCTCGGCCGGTCGCCAGCCGGCCGCCGCGATGCGGTCGAGTTGCAACTGCGCGGCGGTCGACGGCTCCACGACCCGGGCCACCGCCACGGCGCTCAGGTCCACCTCGACCGGGCCGGTGTCGGTGGCGATGACAGCGCGGTCGGCACTCAGCTGAACGAGATCGCCCAGCACGTCGGTGAATCGCTTGCCGTCCGGGCCGGTGCGGGCCGGGCTGCCCGGCTCGACTGTGACGCCGAGCACGCGGCGCACCACAACTCGCCGCCCCACCCACTCCGGCCGGATCACACGCGGCATACTAAGCGGGTCGCCGCAGGGCTCGTCCCGGCGGTGCCCGCAGGTAACCGTCCGCCAGGAGAACGAGGGACCGCAGTGACCTACGTGATCGCCGAGCCGTGTGTCGATGTCCTCGACCGGGCGTGCATCGAGGAATGTCCCGTGGACTGCATCTACGAGGGCAACCGGATGCTGTACATCCACCCGGACGAGTGTGTGGACTGTGGCGCCTGCGAACCGGTCTGCCCGTTGAGGCGATCTTCTACGAGGACGACCTGCCGGAGAAGTGGAACGACTACTTGCAGGCGAACGTGGACTTCTTCGACGAGCTGGGCTCGCCGGGAGGCGCGGCCAAGGTGGGCAAGACCGATTCCGACGCCGCCATCGTTGTCGCGCTGCCGCCGCAGGCCGCCGAACACTGATCGGCCCGACGAGCCCGCCGCCGCTACCGCTGTCTCAGCTCGCCAGAACGGCGACAACCTCGCGGGCGGAGGCCGAACCGTTCTGCCAGCCTTTGGACCGGGTCCAGGTCGAGCCGTCGTAACTGACTGAGGCGATGCCGAGCCGATCGGCGTTTGCCACCAGCCAAGCCGCTGTCTGCCAGCTCGCTCCCGGGACGTGCACAGTCTTGTCTTCGGTCGTCGGTTGGTGGACCGGCAGGTCACGGCGCAACTGGCTGGCAACCGAGCTCGCCGCAGCGACCTTCGTCGGCTTGCTGAACGAGCAGGCGATCCCGCGCGGCGCGCCCCAGAGCGCGCCGGCTATCGCTGCCGCGGCGTCCTCGTGCTGGGCATAGGCAGAACCGTCCGCAGAGATCTGGACCTTCTGGATGACGGCGGCCAGCGGGTCGGTCTGCCATCGCGGCACCTTGACCAGTGCAGCCAGGAACGCTCCGGTTGCGAAGCGGACATCGGCGAGTTGGGTTGCGTTCCCCCAGCCCTGCGACGGTCGTTGCTGCAGAACGCCCACCGAGTCCCGGTCGCCCTCGCCCGCAGGGATGTTGGTCAGTTTCGATTCCTGCAGCGCGGCGGCGATTACCAGCACCGCCGCTCGTTGCGGCAGTGACTTGCCGATCACGACGCCCACCATCGACGAGGCCACCGCGGCCTGGTCGGTCGACGTGTGCTGCGCACCGAAGGAGCAGCCCTGCGCGGTGTTGGTGGTGACCTTCTGCCACACCGCACGCACGATCAGACCGGTAGCCACCGCCACGACAACGATCACGATCAATGCGATGAGGCCGCGAGTCCGGCCGCCGGAACGAGTGGCCATCACGCGTTCGCGTGCAGTGCGGAGTTCAACTCGATGCCCTGCCGCCGTCGCGCCACCGCCTCCAGCGCACCGGAGTCACTGTTGCGGCGGAACAGCAGGTTGGACTGGCCGGACAGTTCGACCGCTTTCACCACGCGACCGTCGGCCAGAGTCAGTTTGGCGCCGGCCGTGACGTAGCACCCTGCCTCGACGACACAGTCGTCGCCGAGGGAGATCCCGATGCCGGCGTTGGCGCCGACCAGGCACCGTTGGCCGATAGTGACGACCTGACTACCCCCGCCGGAGAGGGTGCCCATGATCGACGCGCCGCCGCCCACGTCGCTGCCGGCGCCGACCACGACACCGGCGGAGATTCGACCCTCCACCATCGAGGCACCCAGCGTGCCGGCGTTGTAGTTGACGAACCCCTCGTGCATCACCGTGGTGCCCGGCGCCAGGTGGGCACCGAGCCGAACCCGGTCCGCGTCGGCGATCCGGACGCCCTCAGGCACCACGTAGTCCGTCATCCGCGGGAACTTGTCGATGCCCAACACGCTCAGGTGGCCGCGACTGCGCAGGCGGATCCGAGCCCGCTCGAAATCGGCTACCGGGCACGGGCCCATCGAGGTCCACACCACGTTGCTGAGCAGGTCGAACACGCCGCTGAGGTCGACCCGGCGCGGCTGCACCAGGCAGTGACTCAGCAGGTGCAGCCGCAGGTAGACGTCGGCGGCGTCCTTCGGGGCGGTTGCGAGGCCGATGCTCCGGCGCACCACCTCGGTGTGCACGCCGCGGTCGAAGTCCGAACCCACCAGGCGCGGCAGGCCCTCCGGCGCCGCTTCGCCGTCCGGGACGCCGAGCGACGGCTCCGGGTACCAGGTGTCCAGCACGGCGCCGGTCCGGTCGTCGACGGTGGCGAGGCCGTAACCCCATGCCGTTGTCGCGTCCGCTCCCGGCGTGGCGGTACTCGTGCTGTCAGGACTCGTCACGGCACTACGGTACCGAGGCACTGGGTACGCTGCGGCCTTGTGACAGGCCGTGTTCAGAGTGATGTTGTCCTGGATCTGTCGGTAGATGCCGCTGAGCTGACCGCAGCCTTGGTCGATGTCGAGTCCGTATCCGAGCACGAGGCGCGGCTCACCGACGCGGTCGAGTCAGCACTGCGTGCGCTGCCCGGATTGACGGTGGACCGGTTCGGCAACGTGGTGGTGGCCCGCACGTCATCCGGTGCCGCGAACCGGGTCATCCTGGCCGGTCACCTGGATACCGTGCCGATCGCGGACAATGTGCCGTCCGTCCGCGCGGGCGACGAGATCCGCGGGTGCGGCGCCTCGGACATGAAGTCGGGCGACGCCGTCGCTCTTCGCCTCGCCTATCTCGTCGGCACCGGTGCCCTGCGTCCGACCAGCGACCTGACCTGGATCTTCTACGACTGTGAGGAGATCGCCGCTGCGCGCAACGGCTTGACCGCACTTGCTCGGGAGCATCCCGACCTGATGCGCGGCGACCTGGCGATCCTGCTCGAGCCCACCGGCGGCGTGTTGGAGGGCGGGTGCCAGGGCACCATGCGAGCGGTTGCCCGGCTCACCGGGCGGCGCTCCCACAGTGCACGTTCCTGGCTCGGCGAGAACGCGATCCATGCGGCAGCGCCACTGCTGCAGCGGCTGGCCGACTACGTGCCCCGGCGAGTCCTCGTCGACGGGTTGGAGTATCGCGAGGGACTCAACGCTGTTGCTATCGAGGGCGGCGTGGCCGGCAACGTCATCCCCGACGAGTGCCGGGTGACGGTCAACTTCCGGTTCGCGCCGGACCGCACCGAGGCCGAGGCCGAGGCACATGTCCGTGACGTGCTTACCGGTTGCGAGGTGGAGGTACTCGACTCGGCGCCGGGGGCCCGCCCGGGAATGGATGCGCCCCTGACCCGGGCGCTGGCCGCTGCGGTGGGCGGTGAGCCGCGCGGAAAGTTGGGCTGGACGGATGTGGCGCGGTTCAGCGCCCTGGGCGTTCCGGCGGTCAACTTCGGTCCGGGCGACCCGAACCTGGCGCACACCAGGGAGGAGTGGGTGTCCGCCGCTGCGGCATTGGCCGGCGAGGCGGCTTTGGTGCGGTTCTGCACGGCGCACAATTAGTTTCCAGCTCGGTATTTACCGAGCCCGCTGCTCGCTCTTAGAGTTCACCGAGGTGCCGTGAACGCATGGTGCGCCCTCCCCGCGAAGCACCTTGGGATGGGACGTCGTCATGTCGTCGATCGCATTCGCGCCGAGTGCGCTGTACCAACTCTTCAACGCCATCAAGGGGCACATTCCGCAGGCAGAGCTGAGCGGGATCGTGGCCGGCCCGAACGAGGCCTTCTTCGGGTATCACTGGGCGGCCAAGGAGCTGCCTGCCCAGGATGACTCGCGCCTCGGTGCGCTGAACAGCCCGCCCGCCGACCCCGCCGCGGCCTCAGCGCTGGACGTCAAGCTGCCGGCGGGCGCGATGAAAAAGTGCACCGGTCGGCTGATCGCAGCAGCGAAGGCCGGTGATCACCGGATGCTCGCGGTGCGGGAGCTGTGCGGCACGACCGACGGGGTACGGACCCACAACTATGAGGTCCCGGAACGTCGAGACGGGTTCGACGAGTGGGACGCGACGCATCTCTGGCACATCCACCTGAGTATTTACCGGCGCTACTCGCTGTCCGCGTCGACGCTGCTGCCGATCGCCGAAGTCTTCGCCGGCACCGGGACTGCGGTGCCGAGCACCGCGGCAGCAACCGCGGTGGCCACCCCGGCAACGGGATCGCACTGGCCGCTAGCGCAGAACGAGTACTTCGGGTTGATCACCGGTCCGGATGCCTCGCACGGCGGGTTCTCGGCCTGGGAACGCCCGTACGTGAAGCGAATCCAGCAGAAGATGCAGACGCTGGGCTACGCGCCCAAGACGGCCGGTTGGGCCGACGGCATCTATGAGAAGCCGACGGCGCAGGCAGTTGCCGCATGGCAGCACGCCAAGTGGTCGGCGGTCACCAGCCGGTACGGCGAAGTGTGGTCCGACGACTGGGCCCGGCTCGTCGGCTGACCTGTCGGCGGAGCCGGGCAGCCGACCGGCTAGCGTCGCCCGGGTGAGCATCGACGGCACTGATCCTGACGCCCGATCGGTCGGCGACGCCGAGGAACGCCATCGGGGGCCGGCAATCCTGCGCCGGGGCCAGATCCAGCCCGGCACCACCGACCAACGGCTCCTCGATTCACGCGGTCCGACCGACTGGGTGCACACCGACCCGTGGCGGGTGCTGCGCATCCAGTCCGAGTTCGTGGAGGGCTTCGGGCTGCTGGCCGAGTTGGGGCAGGCGGTGTCGGTGTTCGGCTCGGCGCGGACGCCGACGGACTCCGCGGAATACCTGACCGGCGTGCAGCTCGGCAGGTCGCTCGTCCAGGCGGGTTACGCGGTGATCACCGGCGGCGGTCCGGGAACGATGGAGGCGGTCAACAAGGGCGCGTCGCAAGCGGGTGGTCCGTCGGTCGGTCTCGGTATCGAGCTGCCGTTCGAGCAGAGCTTGAACCAGTGGGTCGATCTGGGACTGAACTTCCGCTACTTCTTCGCCCGCAAGACGATGTTTGTGAAATACGCGCAGGCGTTCGTCATCATGCCGGGCGGCTTCGGCACGTTGGACGAGCTGTTCGAGGCGGTGACGCTCGTGCAGACGCGGAAGGTGACGCGGTTCCCGGTCATCCTGTTCGGTACCGAGTACTGGTCCGGCCTGGTCGACTGGATCCGCGGCACGGTGTTGCCGGCGGGCAAGATCAGCGCGCCGGACCCGGACTTGGTGACGATGACCGACGACGTCTCCGAAGTCATCCGGATCATCACTTCGGCCGACGCAGTGCGCTCCGATCAGGCCGTTCTGGAGGAGCGCTCGCAGGATGCCGCACGGGCCGACCGCGGCCACGACGCCCAGTAGACCGATGGCAGCCATCTGCGTCTATTGCGCATCGGTCCCGCAGATAGAGCCACGCTTCATCGAACTCGCCGACGAGGTCGGCACGCAGATCGCCGCGCGGGGGCACACCCTGGTCTCCGGCGGGGGCAGCGTCTCGATGATGGGTGCGGTAGCCGCGGCGACCCGAGCGGGCGGCGCCCGAACCGTCGGCGTGATGCCCCAGGCGCTGGTAGATACCGAGATCGCCGACGAATCGTCCGACGAGCTGGTCGTCGTCGACACGATGCGCGAACGCAAACGCGTGATGGACGAGCGCAGCGACGCGTTCATCGTCCTGCCCGGCGGCATCGGCACGCTGGAGGAGCTGTTCGAGATCTGGACGGCCCGATACCTGCTCATGCATACCAAGCCGGTGGTGCTGCTCAACGCGTTCGGCTTCTACGACCCGTTACTGCGGATGATCGACACGATGCGTTCTGCGGGTTTCGTTCGGCCGATTTCGTTGGAGGTGCTGCACCGGGCAAGCACGGCCACCGACGCCCTCGACGCGGTCGAGCAGGCGCTGGCCGGTCAGTAACGCGGTCGTCGTTCTAGTCCAGACCGCGCCGAGCAGCGGCCGGCGGCCTGGTGCCGATGATGCTGGCCACCATGTCCAGCGCTCGCCTGGTGGCGCGCACATCATGGGCCCGGAACACTCGCGCGCCGTGCCACGCGGAGACGGCGGTCGCCGCGAGCGTGCCTTCCAGTCGATCAGCCGCAGGCAGGTCGAGGGTCTCACCGACGAAATCCTTGCGGGACAGAGCAACCAGTACCGGCCAGCCGGTTGCCACCAGCTCGTCCAGACGGTAGGTGAGCTCCAGCGAGTGATGGGTGGTCTTGCCGAAGTCGTGGGTGGGATCGATCAGGATCGCGTCTGCTCGCACGCCGGTGGCCACCGCCCGCTCGGCAGCCGCGGTGACCGTCGCAATCACGTCGTGGACCACGTCGTCGTAGTCCACGCCGTGCGGATCGGTGCGCGGCGGCAGCCCTCCGGTGTGGCTGCACACCAACCCGACACCGGCGGCGGCCGCGACCGGCACGAGATCCGGGTCTGCTCCTGCCCAGCTGTCGTTGATGAGGTCAGCGCCGGCGTCCGCCACCCGCCGCGCGACGCCGGCTCGCCAGGTGTCCACGCTGATGGCGACCTCGGGATAGCGGGACCGGGCGAACTCGACGACGGGCAGGACCCGGCGCAGTTCCTCGTCCTCGGTCACCTCCGGTCCGGCGCCGGCGCGCACACCGCCGATGTCGACGATCGCGGCGCCCTCGTCCACACATCGCGACACTGCCTCCCGGGCGCGGCTCACTTCGACGTTGACACCGCCGTCGTAGAAGGAGTCCGGGGTGCGGTTCACGATTCCCATCACCGCGAACTCGCCCGGCGCCACCCGCAGCGGCCCGAGCACGAGGCTGGCCGGGGCCTCGCGGTGCGCGGTCACGTCAGCGAGCCTAATCGGGCTTCGGTCCGCGGACAGATCGTGTCGCAATTACGGGATGCGGCGGGCCGGGGTGCGTCATCGACCCGGTACGTGTCACGATCGTGGCTGTGTCGTCGCTGCTGCTGTACGCGTTGCTGGCCATCCTGGTGGCCGCGGCACTGGTCACCCTGCTGATCGTGTTTCTTCCGCAGGGCCGGATGCTGTCGCCGGTGGTGGTTGCCGATGCCATCCCGGACGGGTTGCCCATCGATGGGGCGCTCACCGCCGATGACGTGACGAAGATCCGGCTGCCCGTTGCACTGCGCGGTTACCGGATGGTGGAGACCGACGCCATCCTCGACCGGCTGGCCAGCGAGCTGGAGTTCCGCGATGCGCTGCTTCAGCGGCTGGGCCACCCGTTCGACCCGCTGCATCCGGACCGCCCGCTGCCACCGCCGACGTCCACAGCGCCGGCACACTCCGCGGCGGACGACTCCGCTGCCGAAGTACTCGCCGCCGAGGCGCCGACCGACGAGCCGGCGGCACCCGAGGCGGAGCCGGTCGAGCCGTCGGATCACCCGCCGGCACACCGAGCGGCGTCGGACGGTTCGGACACACTCGACGGGTGACTGAACCAGCTGATGATCGGGTGCGCTGCGGGTGGGCGACCTCCGCACCGGAGTACGTGAGCTACCACGACGACGAGTGGGGCACGCCGCTACATGGTGAGCGCGAGCTGTTCGAGCGGCTCTCGCTCGAGGCCTTCCAGTCCGGCCTGTCGTGGCTGATCATCCTGCGCAAGCGGCCGACGTTCCGCAGCGCATTCGCCGGGTTCGACGTGGACGCGGTCGCCGCCTTCGACGAGGCGCGGATCGCGGAACTGCTGCTGGATCCCGGCATCGTCCGCAATCGGTCCAAGATCGAGGCGACGATCAGCAATGCCCGGGCGATTCGCGACTCGGTACCGGATCTCGACGAGCTGCTGTGGTCGTTCGCGCCGAAGCGCCATCGCCGGCCGCGCCGCCTCAGCGAGGTTCCGTCGACCAGCCCGGAATCGACCGCCATGGCGAAGGCACTGCGCGCCCGCGGACTGAAGTTCGTCGGGCCGACCACGGCCTACGCGCTGATGCAGGCCACCGGCATGGTTGACGACCACATCGCCACCTGCTGGAAGAGCTCATTTCGAACGCGATGAGCGATGGCGATCCTAAAGTTAATGCCCGACGAACGTCGGCCGCTGCTTAGCCACGAATGCGGCGACCGCGTTGCGGTGGTCCTCGGTCTGGCCGCACTCCTTCTGCAGCACACCTTCCAGTGCCAGCGCCTCGGCAAGGGGCAACGTCGCGGCTTCATGCAGGGAGCGCTTGATCGCCGCGTAAGCCTGAGTGGGCCCGGCGGCCAGCCGGGTGGCCAGGGCGTGCGCCTCGGTCAGCGCCTGCCCCTCGGGCGCGATCGCGCTGACCAGCCCCATCTCCATCGCCTGCTGGGCGCTGACCGGTTCGGCGAGCAACGCCATCGCCAGCGCCCGGCCGCTGCCGATGATCCGCGGCAGAGTCCAGGAGGCACCACTGTCCAACGTCAAGCCGATCCCGGCGAAGGCCAGTAAGAACCGGGCTTTTTCGTCGACGATCCGGAAATCGCAGGCGAAGGTCAGCGACGCCCCGGCACCGGCGGCCATCCCGTTCACGGCGGCGACGACGGGTTTGGGCATCGCGGCCAGGGCCAGCACCAGGGGGTTGAAGTGCCGCTCGACGGTCTCTAGCGGCGCCGGGTCGTTCGCTTCCAGCAGGGCGACGTGCTCCTTGAGGTCCTGGCCCACACAAAATGCCGTCGGACCGCCGGTGAGGATGACGGCGCGCACGTCCGGGTCGTCGGAGACATCGGCCAGCGCCGCGATGAGGGCTTCCTTGAGGGCGACCGACATCGAGTTCAACGACTCGGGCCGGTTCAGCGTGATCGTGGCTACCCCAGCCGCACGCTCGAGCAGGACGACGTCGTCCATGGCATCCCTCCGGTTGGTTCGGCGCAGTCCCCGCGAGCCGGCCGAGCGGTCCGGTTTCCTCCACGGTGAGCTATGCGGGACAATGGTCGCAGAGCACGACCCCGGTCCGGGTGGCCGGGGGCAGTTGCACGACCGGTATCGACACACCTGGGCGCTTGCGCCCACTGAGGGAGGCAGACATGGCGGCCATGAAGCCGCGTACGGGCGACGGCCCGATGGAGGTAACGAAGGAAGGCCGTGGGCTCGTCATGCGGGTTCCGCTGGAAGGCGGGGGCCGACTGGTCGTTGAGCTGTCTCCGGACGAGGCCACCGAGCTCGGTGACGCGTTGAAGGCGGCAGTCAGCTAATTTGCTGGGCCATTTGCGGCTCCGGCGCCTCCTCCGGGAGTGCGACCGGGGCCGCTTGGCGTTGCGGTCACCCGGACCGTTCGGCGGCCGACCCGGTCGCGGTCAGCTGACCAGCGTGCGGTACAGCGACACAGTCTGCGCGGCGATCGAGTCCCAGCCGAACAGGGACACCGCCCGGGCCCGACCGGCCGCCCCCAACGAGGCGGCCAGGCCCGGATCTGCGCACACCCGATTGATGGCCGCAGCCAACCCGGCCTCGAAGGCGGCCGGATCTGCTTCGTCGTACTCCACCAGGATCCCGCTCCGGCCGTTCTCGACCACCTCCGGGATGCCACCGACAGCGCTGGCCACCACCGCCGTGGAGCAGGCCATCGCCTCCAGGTTCACGATCCCCAACGGCTCATAGATTGACGGGCAGGCGAACACAGTCGCCGCAGAGAGCAGTGCGGCGATCTGCTCGCGGGGCAGCATCTCCTGGATCCAGACGACCCCGGCGCGTTCGGCCTGCAGCTCGGCGACGGCAGTGCCGACCGCCGCGGCGATCTCCGCTGTGTCCGGTGCACCGGCGCACAGCACCAGCTGGACGTCAGGGGCGAAATCGCGGGCCGCGGCGAGCAGATGTCCGACGCCCTTCTGCCGGGTGATCCGCCCCACGAACATGACGCTGGGTCTGTTCGGGTCGATGCCGTGTCCGCGGGCCACCTCGGCGCCGTCCACCGGGCGGTAGAGCTCGGTGTCGATCCCGTTGTAGATCACGTGAAGGCGGTCCGGATCGACGAACGGATAGGCGGCGCGGATGTCCTGGGCCATCCCGGCGCTGACCGCGATCACCGCGTCTGCTGAGGCGTAGGCCTCGCGTTCGGCCCAGGACGAGACGCGGTAGCCACCGCCGAGCTGCTCGGCCTTCCACGGCCGGGCCGGTTCCAGCGAATGCGCCGACACCACATGCGGCAGGCCGTGCAACTGCGCACCGAGCATGCCGGCGAAGTTGGCGTACCAGGTATGCGAGTGCAGCACGTCCAGTCCGTCGAGCGCTGCAGCGATCTCGACGTCGGTACCGATCGCCTGCACTGCGGGGTTCGCCCCAGCCAGCGCGGCCGGCGTGCGATAGGCATGCACCGCCGGCTCGGACCGCGGCGCACCGAAGCAATGCACGTCGACGTCGACCAGCTTGCGCAGTTCGCGGACGAGGAATTCGACGTGAACGCCGGCCCCGCCGTACACCTCCGGCGGGTACTCCTTGGTGATCAGCCCGACCCTCACGGCTGAACTCTAGCCCGCTACATTGGCCGGTCTCGGTGCTCGGCGGGACCCGACACGTCCATCTCAACCGCGAAACCGTCGAGGCTAGGGTTGGCCGCAATGTCGCACAGAAGAGGTGGGCCGTCGTGACCGAGCCGGCGCTGCGACCGCGACGCGTGCTGGTTCCCGGTGAGACGATGCTGCTGCTCACCGGTGAGCCCGGGATGTCATTGGAGCTCACCGATTCGTTCCGAGCATCGACCGCCGGTGCCGAGACCAACGTCGCCGTCGGACTGTCCCGGCTGGGTCACCGGGCCAGATGGCTGGGCCGGCTCGGTAACGACGCCATCGGTCACTCGGTGCTGCGCCGGCTGCGTGCGGAGGGGATCGAGCTCGACGACGTGGTCCTCGACTCCGGCGCGCCGACCGGTGTGCTGATCCGCGACGTGCATCCGGGGCGGGAGATCCAGGTGGGCTACTACCGCAGCGGATCGGCCGCGTCGCGATGGTCGGCCGACGACGTGCGCCGCGAGGTGTTGACCGACGTCGACCTCGTGCACCTGACCGGCATCACCGCAATGCTGTCACCGGCCGCGCTGGGCGCAACCCGGCGACTGATCGAGTTGACCCGTGCGGCGGGTGTGCCGCTGAGCATCGATCCGAACATCAGATTGCGGGTCGCGCCGATCGAGGCGTGGCGCGAGACCATGTTGCCTCTGCTGTGCCAGGCGTCGACCGTGCTCGCCGGCAGCGACGAGCTGGAAATGCTCGGCACCACGGCCGCCCAGCTGCTCGCCGAGGGAGTGGAGATCGTCGTGCTCAAGGAGTCGGACAAGTCGGTGACCGCACACTCGGCGTCAGCGGAAGTACGCCAGCCGGCCCACGTTGTCGCCGCGCAGGACTCGGTGGGTGCCGGCGACGCCTTCGCGGCGGGTTACCTGTCCGGGGTGCTCGAAGACCTGCCGCTCGCCGATTGTCTCGCCCGGGGCGCGAAGGTGGCGTCCTTCGTCGTCCAGACGATCGGCGATGTGGAAGGGCTGCCGCGGCGCGGTGAGTTGTTGCGCTCGCTCAGGACGACCGAGTCCGGAGTCGTGCACCGCTGACCGAGAGTCGGGCTGGGCTGAGAATTGTGTCGGCTGCCGGCGCCCTGCTGGGTTAGCGGAAGTGCCGACGAACGGCGGATGACGGTGCGATGCTTGGCCTCGCGGAGTGCGCCGCCAGTAGTTAGTGTCGCGGGTATGGCTGGTACTCCGCGGGTTCTGGGCATCGTGCTGGCCGGTGGGGAAGGCAAGCGGCTGTTTCCGCTGACTGCCGACCGGGCGAAACCCGCGGTGCCCTTCGGTGGCAACTACCGGCTCGTCGACTTCGTGCTGTCGAACCTGGTCAACGCCGGGTTCCTGAAGATCTGCGTGCTCACCCAGTACAAGTCGCACTCACTGGACCGGCACATCACCCAGACCTGGCGGATGTCCGCGATGCTCGGGAACTACGTCACCCCGGTGCCGGCGCAACAACGGCTCGGGCCTCGCTGGTACACCGGGAGCGCCGACGCGATCCTGCAGTCGTCCAACCTGATCTACGACGACCAGCCCGACTACCTCGTGGTCTTCGGCGCCGACCACGTCTACCGGATGGATCCGCGGCAGATGGTCCAGCAGCACATCGACAGCGGTGCCGGCGTCACCGTTGCCGGCATTCGGGTGCCGCGGGCCGAGGCCAGCGCATTCGGTGTGATCGACGCCGATCGCGATCTGAAGGTCACCCAGTTCCTGGAGAAGCCGAAGAACCCACCCGGCCTGCCCGACTCGCCGGACGAGACGTTCGCCTCGATGGGCAACTACGTCTTCACCACCGAGGCACTGATGGATGCGCTGCGTGCCGATGCCGGTGACGAGGCCTCGGTGCACGACATGGGCGGCAGCATCATGCCGATGATGGTCGAGAAGAGCGACGCGTACGTGTACGACTTCGCCGGCAACGAGGTGCCCGGCGCGACCGGCCGCGATCGTGGGTACTGGCGCGATGTGGGCACCCTGGATGCCTACTACGACTCACACACCGATCTCGTCGCGGTGCACCCGATCTTCAACCTCTACAACCAGGAGTGGCCGATCTTTTCCAACCCGCCCAGTTGCCGCCGGCGAAGTTCGTCGAAGGTGGGATCGCGCAGGAATCGATCGTCGGCAGCGGGGTGATCATCTCCGGATCCACCGTGCGGCAGTCGGTGTTGGCTCCGAACGTCAAGGTGCACAACGGCGCCTATGTCGAAGGTTCGGTGGTCATGCCCGGCGCCCGGATCGGTCGTGGCGCGGTGGTCCGCCGCGCCATCCTCGACAAGAACGTGATAGTCCCGGATGGAGCGGCGATCGGGATCGACCTGGATCACGACAAGCAGCACTATCACGTCACCGATGCCGGCGTCGTCGTACTCGGGAAGGGCCAGAAGGTCGTCGTCTGATCCGCTGTCGTTCCGCGGCTGCGTGCGGGATCACTGACCGACCGGTCCAGCGGTGCCCGGTAGCGGTGTCCGGCCCCCGCGCAGTGCCCTATGGTGACGGGCAGTAACTCGATCCGTAGGGGGTAAGCGGTGGCTTCACGATCTCGGTTCCTGACGACATCACTGGCACTGGCGGTAGCCGGGGCTCTCGCGTTGACCGGCTGCGCCAGCAACAAGGACAACGGCGGTGGGCCGACCGGCTCGGTGTCAGGCACGGTGGCCAAGAAGCAGGACCTTGCCACGCTCGTCCCGGACAAGATCAAGTCGGCCGGCAAGCTCGTCGTCGGTGTCAACGTGCCCTATACGCCCAACGAGTATCTGCAGGGCGGAAAGGTCGTCGGATTCGACGTCGACGTCATGGACGCCACCGCGAAGGTGCTGGGGTTGACGACCGAATACCGGCAATCCGACTTCTCCAAGATCGTCCCCGCCGTCGAAGCCGGCACCTACGACATCGGGATGTCCTCGTTCAGCGACACCAAGGAACGCGAGAAGACGGTCGACTTCGTGACGTATTTCAGCGCGGGATTCCTCTGGGCTTCGCCCAAGGGCAAGAGCGTCAACCCCAACAACGCCTGCGGGTTGCGCGTGTCGGTGCAGTCGACGACCACCGAGCAGACCGACGAACTCCCGGCGCTGAGCAAGGCCTGCACGACCGCAGGTAAGAAGCCCATCAAGGCGGTGCCGTACGAGAACCAGGATGACGCGACGAACGCGGTGATCCTCGGCAAGGCGGATGCGATGACCGCCGACTCGCCGATCACCGTGTACGCGATTCAGAAGAGCGGCGGCAAGCTGCAGCAGGCCGGTGACGTGCACGACCGCTTCCTGTACGGCTGGCCGGTGCAGAAAGGTTCCCAGCTGGCGCAGGCGATGCAGAAGGCGTTGCAGTCACTCATCGACGGCGGCGTATATCAACAGATCTGCAAGAAGTGGGGCCTGGAGAGCGGCGTACTCAAGACCTCCGAGATCAACGCCGCGACGAGCTAATCGGCAATGGCCGGCAACCGGGCCCGCGGAACGCCAGATCAGTCCGCAGAGCAGTCAGTAGCGGCCGCGGATATCGAGGCGGTGCCGCTGCGCCATCCCGGCCGATGGGTCGCCGCCGTGGTGATCCTCGCCCTCGTCGGGCTCTTCGTCTACGGAGCGGCGAAGAACCCGAACTACCACTGGGACACCTATCGCGCCTATCTGTTCGACCAGCGCATCTCCACCGCCGCCTGGAACACGCTGCAGCTGACGTTCTGGGCAATGGTGCTCGGCGTCGTGCTCGGCGTCGTCCTCGCGGTGATGCGGCTGTCGCCGAACGCGGTGCTGAAATCGGTCGGGTGGGTCTATCTCTGGATCTTCCGCGGCACCCCGGTGTACGTGCAGTTGGTGTTCTGGGGGCTGTTCACCTCGCTGTATCCGCATCTGGCGTTCGGCATCCCGTTCGTGCACCAGTTCGCGCACATCAACGTCCAACAGCTCAACGCTGGGTTCTTCTTCGCGGCGTTGGGCCTGGGGCTCAACGAGTCGGCGTACATGGCCGAGATCGTGCGAGCCGGGATCTCGTCGGTGGACGCGGGGCAGACCGAAGCAGCGTCCGCCCTCGGTATGACCTGGTCGCACCAGATGCGCCGCATCGTGTTGCCGCAGGCGATGCGGGTGATCATCCCGCCCACCGGCAACGAGGTGATCAGCATGTTGAAGACGACGTCGCTGGTCACCGCAGTGCCGTACTCCTTCGACCTGTACGAAACGCAGCGCGGCATCGCCGGCGTGCTGTACCGGCCGGTGCCGCTCCTGCTGGTCGCCTCCACCTGGTACCTCGCGATCACCAGCGTGCTGATGGTCGGGCAGTACTTCCTCGAGCGCTACTTCGCCCGTGGGTCCTCACGGCAGATGACCGCGCGCCAACGGCGAGCAATGACTGATGTGCTCAACCGCAAGGCGGAGGGACACGCATGACTGCCGGCACTCAGCCGATGGTGCGCGCGGCCAACGTGCACAAGCGGTTCGGCCCCCTGGAAGTGCTCAAGGGCATCGACGTCACCGTGGACCCTGGCCAGGTGATGTGTCTGATCGGGCCGTCCGGCTCCGGCAAGACGACGTTCCTGCGCTGCATCAACCACCTCGAGACGGTCACTCGCGGCCGGCTCTACGTCGACGGCGTGCTGGTCGGCTTCAGCGAACGCAACGACAAGCTGTACGAGCTGCATCCCCGTGAAGTAGCCAAGCAGCGCCGCGACATCGGCATGGTGTTCCAGCACTTCAACCTGTTTCCGCACATGACGGCGCTGCAGAACCTGATCGAGGCGCCCACCCGGGTGAAGGGCCTGTCGAAGAAGGACGCGGTCGCCGACGCCCGTCGGCTGCTGGATCAGGTCGGACTGGACGACAAGGCCGACGTGTACCCGGCGCAGCTCTCCGGCGGGCAGAAGCAGCGGGTGGCGATCGCCCGGGCACTGGCGATGCGACCGAAGTTGATGCTGTTCGACGAGCCCACGTCCGCGCTCGATCCTGAGCTGGTCGGCGAGGTGCTCGACGTGATGAAGCAACTGGCCCGCGACGGGATGACGATGGTCGTGGTCACCCACGAGATGGGCTTCGCCCGCGAGGTCGGCGACCAGCTCGTCTTCATGGACGAGGGTGTCGTGGTGGAAAGCGGCGACCCGCGGGAGATCATCACCAACCCGCAGCACACCCGCACCAAGGAGTTCCTCTCCAAGGTGTTGTGATGCCGGTCGGGACGCTGATCGGCGTGAGCCTGTCCCGGTAACGTGCCACCCATGGCTGTCGGTTGGGACGTGGATCCGCGCGTCAGGTCCTGGCCGGGTCTGCCGGCTCTGGAAGGCGACATCACCGCGGATGCCTGTGTCATCGGGCTCGGCGGCTCCGGGCTCGCCGCGATCGAGGCGTTCGCCGACGCCGGGCAGTCGGTGGTCGGCGTCGACGCGGGGCGCATTGCGGCCTGGGCGGCCGGACGCAACGGTGGGTTCTTGCTCGGTGGGGGAGCACTGTCCTTGCACGACGCCCAGAATCGATGGGGGTCGGCGGTGGCTCTCGAGCTCTACCGCGAGACCCTTGCCGAACTCGACCGGCTCACCGATCAGCTGGGCGAGGATGTGGTGCGGCGGTGCGGCTCGATCCGCCTGGCCGGGCTGCCCGGGCCGTCCGTCGACGATCTCGAAGAGGCAGACCGGGAGCGCGAGCGGCAGGACTGCGCGCAGCACGCTGCGCAGCTGCGCACCGCCGGTATCGCCGTCGAGGAGTATGACGGCGAACTCGGTCACGGACTGTTCCTGCCCGGGGGTGGGCAGACCAACCCAGCCGTACGAGTGCTGGACACCGCGCGCCGCCTCGCCGGCACAGCACGGCTGTTCGAGCACACCCGGGTGAGTGCCGTGTCGGCCGGTCAGGTCCGTACTGATCTCGGCACCATCAGTGCGGCACATATTGTGGTGGCGGTCGACGGCCGACTCGACGTGCTCCTTCCGCAGCTGGCCGGGACGGTGCGTACCGCCCGCCTGCAGATGCTCGCCACCGCACCGATCGCACCCGGCCGGCTGCCCTGCCCGGTCTACTCCCGGTGGGGCTACGACTACGCCCAGCAGGACGCCGCGGGCCGCCTCTACGTGGGCGGTGGCCGCGACCAGTTCGCCGAGCACGAGTGGACCACCGACCCCGAACCCACCGACGAGGTGCAGGGCTGGATCGACCGGGTGGCGACGCGGATGGCCGGCGCCCCGGTGAGTGTCGAGCAGCGGTGGGCCGCACCTGTGGGGTTCACCGAAGACGGTCGCGCGCTGTGCATGCAGGTCGCCGACGGGGTCATCGCCTGCGGTGGCTACAGCGGTACCGGCAACCTCGTCGGTCCGGTCGCCACCCGGGCCGCGGTGCGGTGGTTGCTCGACGGTGCGCCACCGCCCGGCTATCTCCGCAGCGAGTGAGCCGTGCCGAGCTGGTGCGCGTGCGGCGCTGACACCTGTCCGGCGTGGGCGACGCGCCGGTCGGTGAACTCTTCGTGAACCTGCTGCGACAACCGACTCGCATCCCGCGATGACCGGCGCGCGGTCTCTTACGGTGGTCGCGTGCGTTGCGGTGTGCTGCTTGCTATCGCGGGCGCGCTGTCTCTGCTTGCCGTACTGACGGCGTGCTCCGCGCAGCACCCCACACCCAGCCCGGCGCGCACGGTGGAGATCTCGATCAGCAAATGCGGCCAGGGCTGGACCGACCCGCGGCCGGGCCTGCAACAGTTCGAACTGCACGACACCGACTCACGGGCCGGCGAGGCGTACCTGGTCGACGCCGGTACCGGTGGCGTCTACGCCTCCGTCGAACCGCTGGGTGTGGGCTCCAGCGCGATGCTGTCGATCACGCTGGGCGCGGGAAAGTACGCATTCCGCTGCGCGATGGACGACGCGGACGCGGTGACCGGCCCGACGGTGACGATCCGCGGTACCGCTGCGGGCAGCACGAAGCCGGTACTGCCGATCAGCCAGGGCGACATGATCGGGCCGACGAAGACGTACGAGGCCTATGTCGCGAGGCGCCTGCCGGCCCTTGCTGCATGGGTGGGCACGCTGCGGGCTGACATCAGGCATGGCAACCTGGCCAAAGCGCGGGTCGACTGGCTGGCCGCTCATCTCGCGTACGAACGATTGGGCGCGGCGTACGGGGCGTTCGGCGACGCGGACTCCGCGATCAACGGGCTGCCGGACGGGTTGCCCGCTGGCGTGCACGACAAGGACTTCACTGGCCTGCACCGCATCGAGTACGGACTGTGGCACCGCGCCGGCGCCTCGTCACTGCGAGCTCCGGCGGACGCGCTCGTCGTCGCGGTCGCCGGCCTGGTCACGCAGTTCCGCAACGCACAGATCGATCCACTGGACGTGTCGATCCGGGCCCACGAGATCACCGAGAATGCCCTGCAGTTCGAGCTGACCGGGCAGACGGACTTCGGCAGCCACTCGAATCTCGCCACCGTGGACGCGAACCTCGACGGCACCCGCGAAGTGCTGGCACTGCTGCGCCCGCTGCTCACGAACCGGTACGCCGCGCTGCCGCAGCTCGACGCGACGCTGCGGCGCGCCCAGCAGGACGTGCGCGCCCAGCACACCGGCACCGGCTGGACACCGCTCCAGCGTCTGGCCCACATCTCCAGGGAGCACATCGACGCCGACCTCAGCTCGCTCACCGAACTGCTCGCGCCGGTTGCGACCATCTGCGAACCAAGGCGCACCCAGTGAGCAGTGCCCGATGAGCATCGATCGCCGCAACTTCCTGCGGGGTGCCGCCATCGCGGTGGGCGGCGCCGCTGCCGGCGGGCTCGCTGCCACCCAGACCGCCCGAATCGGCGGCCAGCCCGACGACGACAGCCGCTGGCCCGGTTGCCTTTCACGGCGCACATCAGTCCGGCATCCTCACCGGGCGGCAGGCGGCCGCTGCCTTTGTCGCCTTCGATCTCATGGCTGCCGATCGGGCCGAATTCATCGAACTACTGCACACGCTCACCGAGCGAGCCCGGCTGCTCACCGCCGGCGGGGTACCGCAGAACCTCGGCATCGCCGCGCCGCCGTCCGACTCGGGGATCCTCGGCCCGGACGTCGCCGCGGACGGCCTCACCGTCACCGTCGGGCTCGGCTCCTCGGCATTCGACGGACGCTACGGGCTGGCCGCGGACCAGCCGAAGCTGCTCCGGCCGATGGACACCTTCGGCAACGACAACCTCGACCCGGCGCAGACGCACGGTGACCTGATGCTGCAGATCTGCGCGCACCACAGCGACACAGTGCTGCATTCGCTGCGCGACATCGCCCGGCATACCCGCGGGGGCATGCAGGTGCGCTGGCGCGTCGACGGGTTCGTCCCGCCACCGCGACCGGCCGGTGCGCCGCGCAATCTGCTCGGCTTCAAGGACGGCAGCGCGAACCCGGATGTCAGCAACCGCGCCGCGATGGATGACCTCGTGTGGGTCGGGCCAAAACACGCCGAGCCGGCGTGGGCGGCCGGCGGTAGCTATCTGGTGGTGCGCACGATCCGGATGCTCGTCGAGTTCTGGGATCGGGTGACAGTGGCCGAGCAGGAGCGGATGATCGGCCGGCGCAAGGACACCGGGGCGCCGCTGTCCGGTGCGGCCGAGAGCGATCCGCCGGACTACCACGACGACGGCGCGGGCACGACAACTCCGCTGGACGCGCACATCCGGATGGCCAATCCACGTACCGCCGCTACCGACTCCAGCCGCATCCTGCGCCGTGCCTACAACTACGACCGCGGCGTCGACGTCAACGGCAATCTCGACATGGGCCTTATCTTCAGCTGCTACCAGCAAGATCTCGACCGGCAGTTCGTCGCGGTGCAGAAACGGCTGGCCGACGAGCCTCTCGTCGACTACATCTCGCCGGTCGGTGGGGGCTACTTCTACGTGTTGCCCGGCGTGCGCAACCAGCAGGACTGGTACGGCAGCGGACTGTTCGGGTGACCCGCGGCCTCGCCGACTCAGGCCGTCATCGGTCGTTCACCTGACCGCAAGCACCACCTTCCGTAACGGATGCCCGGCCACCGGAGGCTGGACCTACCGCAGTTCGCGGCCCACGAAATCCCTGCAGAGAGGCAGTTACGTGCAACTCTCCTCCCGAAAGTTGCTCATCGGAGCAGCGTCGGTCGCCCTTGCCGCGACCTGTCTGGCGGCCACTCAGATGGACACTGCGTCAGCCACCCCGGACCGCTCGAACGTCACCTCGACCCCGATCAAGCACGTGGTCGTGCTCTTCGACGAGAACGTCTCCTTCGATCACTACTTCGCGACGTACCCGCACGCCGCGAACACCGACGGCACGACGTTCAAGGCGTTGCCCGGCACCCCGACGGCGAACACGCTGCAGAACGCCAAGCTGCTCGGCAAGAAGAACCCGAACCTCTACAAGCCGGCCCGGCTCGGCCCGGACCAGGCCCTGACCTGCGACCAGAACCACAGCTACGCACCGGAGCAGAAGGCTGCTGACAACGGCAAGATGGACGCCTTCGTGCAGAACGTCAGCGTCGACAGCTGCAGCGGCCTGTACGGGGCGCCGGGACTGACGATGCAGTACTACGACGGCAACACCACCACGGCCATGTGGAACTACGCGCAGCAGTACGCGATGAGCGACAACTCCTACGGCTCGACGTTCGGCCCGTCCACCCCGGGCGCGCTCAACCTGATCGCCGGACAGACCTGGGGCGTGCACGCGGTCGACCCGAAGACCGGCAAGCCGACCACGGACAGTTATGCGGTCACCTCACCGAACGCCGACGGTGTCGGCACCGTCACCAATGACCCGGACCCCGCCTACGACGACTGCTCGGACAAGAACCACACCGCGACCAACAACCTTGCGGCGATGAGCGGCAAGAACATCGGCGATCAGCTCAATTCGCGCGGTGTCACGTGGGGTTGGTTCCAGGGCGGCTTCCGGCCCACCACCGCGTATGCCGGCGCCGGCAGCTACGCGGTGTGCGGTGCGACGCATCAGAACATCGGCGGGGCATCGTCGGCGGACTACAGCCCGCATCACTCCCCGTTCCAGTACTACAAGTCGACGTCCAACCCGC
This sequence comes from uncultured Actinomycetota bacterium, assembly GCA_963703085.1. Taxonomy (GTDB): domain Bacteria; phylum Actinomycetota; class Actinomycetes; order Mycobacteriales; family Jatrophihabitantaceae; genus DATAEG01. Next base: position 2,776,284 of record OY969789.1, read on the forward strand.
ACCACCTGCCACCCTCGTCGGTCAGCAAGATCGGGCACACCGACCAGGCGAACCACAACTACGACCTGACCGACTTCAGCAGCGCGCTGAAGGGTGGCAACCTGCCGGCCGTCAGCTTCCTCAAGGCGGCCGAGTACCAGGACGGTCACGCCGGTTACTCCGACCCGATCGACGAGCAGCACTTCCTCGTCACCCAGATCAACGCGATCGAGAAGTCCAAGTACTGGAAGAACACCGCGATCGTCATCGCCTACGACGACTCGGACGGCTGGTACGACCACGCTGCTTCGCTGATCACGAACGGGTCGAACAACCCCGCGCTGGACACCGCGATGTGCTCCGCCTCCGGAGCGCCGATCGCCGGCAAGCAGGCCGACCGGTGCGGCCCCGGACCGCGGTTGCCGATGTTGGTCATCTCGCCGTGGAGCAAGACGAACTACGTCGATCACAAGGTCACCGAGCAGGCGTCGGTCACCAAGTTCATCGAGGACAACTGGCTGACCGGACGGTTGGGCAACCATTCGTTCGACCAGCGGGCCGGTTCCCTCAACGGCATGTTCAACTTCAAGCGGCCGAACGGCAAGCAGGTGATCCTGCAGCAGAACGGTGCCGTAAAGACGATCACTTGGGACTGCGGAAGGTACGGCCTTCCGTACTGCTGAGCCGCCACCAGTGCGATGCCCCGGCAGCCTGACTGCCGGGGCATCGCACTGCACCGGTCGCTCCCGTGAGTACCGCCCGCAACAGGGGTGGGTGCTGCCGGGAGAATGGCCTGGTGACCGCGCAACGTTCGCCCCGTACGACAGAGGCCGGACTCGACAACTCAGCCGAGCTGGTCTCGCGGTTGCGTCGCGCCGGTGTTGCCGAGGTGGACGATTCCGCACGCCGTCGCGCCGAGTATTCCTCGGACGCGTCGAACTACCGGGTGGTGCCGCAGGCGATCGCATTCCCTCGCACCGTGGACGAAGTAGCCGCAGCGTTGGACGTGTGCCGCAACCTGAGCGTGCCGATCACCAGCCGGGGCGCCGGCACGTCGATCGCCGGCAACGCCGTGGGCACCGGGCTCGTGCTGGATTTCTCGCAGCATCTCAGCCAGGTCCTCGAGATCGACGCCGACGCCGGCACCGCCGTGGTGGAGCCGGGCGTGGTGCTCGACCAGCTGCAGCGGGAAGCCGCGCGGCACGGACTGCGCTTCGGTCCCGATCCATCGACCCATTCGCGGGCAACTCTGGGCGGGATGATCGGCAACAACGCCTGTGGCTCGCGCGCGCTGGGCTACGGACGCACCTCCGACAACGTCGTCTCCCTCGATCTGCTCACCGCAGGGGGCCTGGCAATCACGGCGTCAACCGGTGGCCGCGACGGACTGTCCGGCGCCGGTCTCGGCAGCCCGGCGCACAGCACCGTGCGCGACGCGCTCGCCGAAGTGGTGCGCACCGACCTGGACGTCCTGCGCAGCGAGTTCGGGCGGTTCGGCCGGCAGGTGTCCGGTTACGCGTTGGAACACCTGCTGCCCGAGCGCGGGTGTGATCTGGCGAAGATGCTGGTCGGCACGGAGGGCACGCTGGGCATCCTGACCCGCGCCACCGTGCGGCTGGTCCGGGCGCCCGCCGCGGCCGCGCTGACCGTGCTCGGCTACCCGGATATGGCCGCCGCAGCTGACGCTGTCCCGGCGTTGCTGCAGCATCACCCGGTCGCCGTCGAGGGCCTGGACGCCCGGCTGGTCGACGTCCTGCGCCGGCGCGCTTTCCGGGTGCCGGAGCTGCCGGCCGGCGAGGGCTGGCTGATGGTCGAAACGGTCGGGGATACCGCCGCCGACGCACTTGCCGCGGCCCGCGGCCTACTGGCCGACTCCGGCACCCGCGAGCACGCTGTGGTCGGCGGGGCAGAGGCGGCGGCGCTGTGGCGGATCCGGGAGGACGGCGCGGGACTGGCCGGGCGGATGCCCGACGGCTCACCGGCCTGGCCGGGTTGGGAGGACGCGGCGGTCCCACCGGCGCAGCTCGGCGGCTACCTGCGCGACTTCTTCGCGTTGCTCGCCCGGCACGGACTCGACACGCTGGCCTACGGCCATTTCGGTGACGGCTGCGTGCACGCCCGCATCAACTTCCCGCTGGAACGCTCACCCGCCCGGCTGCGGGCGTTCACCACTGAAGCCGCCGAACTGGTCGCATCGCACGGCGGGTCGATGTCCGGCGAGCACGGTGACGGGCGGGCCCGCGGAGAACTGCTGTCCACGATGTACTCGCCGCGCGCGATCGGGGCCATGGCCGCCGTCAAGCACGCCTTCGACCCGCAGAACCTGCTCAACCCCGGTGTGATCGTCGAGCCGCGGCCGCTGGACGCGGACCTGCGGGTGCCGGCCGCCGCGCCGGTGCGGCGCAACCTCGCCTTCGCCTACCCGCACGACGACGGCGACTTCACCCGCGCGGTGCATCGATGCGTCGGGGTCGGCAAGTGCCGCGCGGACAACACCGCAACCGGCGGGGTGATGTGCCCGTCCTACCTGGCCACTCGGGACGAGAAGGACAGCACCCGCGGCCGGTCGCGAGTGCTGCAGGAGATGGTCAACGGCACGGTGGTGCGCGACGGCTGGCGTTCCGCGGAAGTACATGAGGCGTTGGACCTGTGCCTGTCCTGCAAGGCGTGCTCCTCGGACTGCCCGGCCGGCGTCGACATGGCCACGTACAAGGCCGAGGCCCTGCACCAGAAGTACCGGCGCCGGGTGCGTCCGGCCAGCCACTACTCGCTGGGCTGGCTGCCACGCTGGGCGCGGCTCGCGGCGCGCGCACCTCGGCTGGCCAACACGGCGCTGCGGGTGCCCGGGCTGGGCCGCATGGCAGTGCGGATGGCCGGAGTCGACCGGCGTCGACAGCTTCCGCAGTTCGCCGGCGAGACGTTCCGCAGCTGGTTCGCGGGCCGCCCGGTCGCCGACGGCGACCCGGTGTTGCTCTGGGTCGACACCTTCACCGACCACTTCTCACCGGACGTCGGCAAGGCTGCGGTCAGCGTCCTGGAGGATGCCGGGTACTCGGTGCGCATCCCGCGGGCCGGCGTCTGTTGTGGACTGACCTGGATCTCCACCGGCCAGCTGGACGGGGCCCGGCGGCAGCTGCGGCGCAGCCTCGACGCCCTGGGCCAGGCACTCGCACACGGCACCCCGATTGTCGGGCTGGAGCCGTCCTGCACGGCGGTGTTCCGCTCCGACGTCACCGAGCTGCTGCCCGATGACCCGCGAGCCGAGCAGGTCGCCGGTCTCACCAAAACGCTCGCCGAACTGCTCACCGACCGGGTCGGCTGGCAGCCGCCCGACCTGTCCGGCGTACACGCGGTGGCGCAGCCGCACTGCCATCAGCACGCGGTGATGGGCTGGAGCCCGGACGCGGCGCTGCTGGCGCGGGCCGGCGCGCACGTGCAGGCAGTCGGTGGCTGCTGCGGACTGGCCGGGAACTTCGGCGCCGAACGCGGCCACTACGACGTGTCCGTCGCGGTCGCCGAGACCGCCTTGCTGCCCGCAGTGCGCGCCGCCGGCCCGGACACGGTCGTGCTCGCCGACGGGTTCTCCTGCCGCACCCAACTCGACGACCTCGCCGACCGCAGCGGCATCCACCTCGCAGAACTGCTCGCAACCGCATCCGACCGGAGTACATCATGACCGGCTTCGTCCCACCGCCGTACCCGTACGAGCGACTCGGTGAGCTGATCGCATTGGCCGACGCGTTGCCCGGCGGCGCCGTCGATCTGTCGATCGGGACGCCCTGCGACCCGCCGCCCGCCGCCGTGGTCGCCGAACTCGGTCGCGGACTGACCTCGCGCGGCTATCCGCCGTCGATCGGCACAGCGGCGCTGCGGGCAGCGGCGGCGCGCTGGATCGCCCGGCGCCTCGGTGCGGAGATCGACCCGGCGCAAAACCTGGCAGCGTGCGTCGGTAGCAAGGAGTTCGTCGCGTCGTTGCCGCAGTACCTCAAGCTGCGCGACCCGGGCCGTGACACGGTGCTCTACCCGCAGATCAGCTACCCGACCTACGAGATGGGCGCCATCCTGGGCGGCTGCCGGGCCGTGCCGTACCGGAAGCTCGCCGAGATCGACGAGCAGGACTCCGAGCGGGCACTGTGCGTCTGGGTCAACTCGCCGGCCAATCCGACCGGCGAGTTGCTCGATCTCGCCGACGCTGCGGCATGGGGACGGCAGCGGGGCGTGCCGGTCTTCTCCGACGAGTGCTACGCCGAGTTCAGCTTCGCTGCGCCGCCGACGACGATCCTGCGCAGCGGCACCGAGGGCGTCATCGCGGTGCACTCGTTGTCCAAGCGCGACAATTTCGCCGGCGCGCGAATCGGCTTCTATGCAGGGGATGTGGACCTGGTCGATTACCTGCGCGAGGTGCGCAAACACGCCGGGCTGATGCCACCCGGACCGGTGCAGGCCGCCGCCATCCTCGCTCTCGAGGACGACGCACACGTCGACGCACAACGTGATCGCTACCTGGCCCGGCTGCGCCGCCTGCAGGACGTGCTGTACGCCTGCGGCATGTCAGCGCCGTTGCCGGGCGGGGCCTTCTACCTGTGGGTCGAGGCCCCCGACGGCGACGCCTGGGAAGCCTCCCGGGAACTGGCCCGTCGGGCCGGCATCGTCGCCTCCCCGGGCGAGTTCTACGGGCCGGCCTCTGCCGATCACCTGCGGCTTGCTGCGGTTGCGCCGGACGAGCGGATCGACCTGGCTGCCACCCGGGTAGGCCGGTGATCGGTCGAGTCGGCGCGTGAATTCCGACCGACCTGGGTAGGGACGGGCCGAACGCCGCGCACGCGGCGCGGGATAGATGGGCGGAGCATGACGGACACCTCTATCGCATCGGTCGGCTCGGCACCGGGTGGCGACGCGCCGCGGCAGCGACCGTTGCACACCGGCGTGCGGGTGCTCACCGGGGTACCCGACATCCGCCGCGCTGCCGAGCAGTTGCTTGGCGAGAGCCGTCGCGAGCAGTTGCTCTCACTGCCCGTGGGTTGCGAATTCGAGCGCTCCCCGCGGTGGCAGCTACATGTCGAGAGCGCGCTCGACCGCAACGTGACGACGCGCCGGCTGGCCAGCCTGGGCACGGTGACCGCGGAGGCTCTGCACGAGTTGCGCTCGCTCACCGACCGGGGGATGAGCACCCGGGTCATGGCCAGACTGCCGACCCCGTTCATGGTTACCGACCGCCGCTTGGCGTTGGTCTACCTTCCGCATCAGGAGGCAGCCGGCCGGGCGGCTGTGCTCAACGACCCGGTGCTGGTGGCGGTGCTGACGGACTTGTTCGACCGGCACTGGGAGGCTGCCAGCGTCCTGCCGGACGGGGACCTGTCGGCAGCGACGACGTTGAGCGCCCGGCAGCGTGAGATCGCTGATCTGCTCGCCTGCGGCCACACCGACGAATCAGTGGCCCGCCGGCTCGGCGTATCGGTTCGCACCGTCCGCGCCGAAGTGGCCGCACTGCGTGACACGCTGGGCGCGGACAGCCGATTCCAGGCCGGCGTCCGGTACGCCTCCGTGCAGAGCGACAGCTGAAACCCTCCGCCGTCGGCGCTGATCCCCCATGGCACCGCGGATACAGCGTCCGCCCGAATCAGCCGAACTCGACACCCTGCGCCAGCGGCAGCTCGGTGGAGTAGTTCACCGTGTTGGTGGTGCGCCGCATGTATGCCTTCCACGCGTCGGAGCCGGACTCCCGGCCGCCGCCGGTCTCCTTCTCGCCGCCGAATGCCCCGCCGATCTCGGCACCGGACGGACCGATGTTCACATTCGCGATACCGCAGTCCGACCCGTCCGCCGCGACGAACCGTTCCGCCTCGCGGGCGTTCAGCGTGAAGATCGAGGACGAGAGTCCCTGGGGCACGTCGTTGTGCAGTTGTAGCGCGCGGTCGAACGTGTCGTAACCGAGCACGTAGAGGATCGGAGCGAACGTCTCGGTCTTGATGACCTCGGTCTGCGCCGGCATCCGGACGATGGCCGGTTGCACGTAGTAGGCGTCCGGCGCCTCCTCGGCCAGCACCCGTTCGCCACCGGCGACGATCGTGCCACCGTCGGCGACCGCCTTCTCCAGAGCGGTCACGTAACCGTCGTAGGCGGCCTTGTCGATGAGCGGACCGACCAGTGTGCCCTCGGTGAGCGGGGATCCGATCGGCAGCGTGCCGTACGCAGCGGCCACCTTGCTCACCACGTCGTCGATGACGCTGTCGTGCGCGATCACCCGGCGCAGCGAGGTGCATCGCTGCCCCGCCGTGCCGGCCGCGCTGAACACGATGCCACGGACGGTCAGATCAAGGTCTGCGGACGGCGCGACGACAGCGGCGTTGTTGCCGCCGAGCTCCAGCAGCAGCCGGGCGAACCGCCCGGCCACCTTCGGCGCCACCGCACGGCCCATCCGCGTCGACCCGGTGGCGCTCACCAACGCAACGCGGGAGTCAGTCGTGAGCGCCTCGCCCACCTCAGCGCCACCGAGGATCACCGAGGAGATCGCCTCCGGCGCCCCCACGCGACGGGCTGCCTCGGCCACCAGCGCCTGGCAGGCCAGGCCGGTGAGCACCGTCTTCTCCGACGGCTTCCAGACCACTGCATCACCGCAGACCAGCGCGAGGGCGGTGTTCCACGACCAGACCGCCACCGGGAAGTTGAACGCGCTGATGACCCCGACGACGCCCAGCGGGTGCCATTGCTCCATCATCCGATGGCCCGGTCGCTCGGAGGCGATGGTCAGCCCGAACAGCTGCCGACTCAGCCCGACGGCCAGGTCGCAGATGTCGATCATCTCCTGCACCTCGCCCAGGCCCTCACTGCGGATCTTGCCGGCCTCGATGGAGACCAGGGCGCCGAGATCGGCCTTGTGCTCCCGCAGCAGTTCGCCGAGCTCACGGACCAGCTGGCCGCGTACCGGCGCCGGCACGGTGCGCCACTGCGTGAACGCCTCCTGCGCCCGACCGATCGTCGCGGCGACCTCTGCCGCGGAGTGCTGCGGGAGCCGGGCAAGCTCGCCGCCGGTGATCGGCGTGCGGGCGATCAGCTCGCCGCCACCGCCGCTCGTCCCGGACTCGGCACGCGTCGTCGTGGTCACCGAGCTCGACCCCGAGACGCTGCAGTACGGCCAGCGCCTCGGCCTTGACCTCGTCGTGACTGGGCAGAGTGGTCATCGTCGGTTCTCCTCGTTGATGGCTCGGCTGGCGCGTCGGCCGGTAGGTCTCAGACCGTGCCGAGCGCGGCGAAGCGGGCTCCGCTGGTGGTGGTGAGCAGGTCGGCGAGCCGGATCGACTCCTGCGGGATGAATCCGGTGCTCGGGAGCCGGCCTTCGGCGACCAGCTCGACGACCGCGACCGCCGAGGCGGCGGTGGTCCACGAAATGGCCCGCCAGGTGCGGCCGTTGATCTCCAGCGGCTGATAGGCGCGCACGTACTGCTTACGGGTGACCTGCCCCGCGGCGGTGTCCCCGACCCCGTTCGTGGTGCCTTCGACGGCCGCGTGCAGGTAGACCACGTCGTCGTCCACCGGCGGCTTGGCGTTGACGAGGATCTCGCCGGCCAGCTCGCGCCGCTCGCGCAGGTTCAGCTCGTCGAAGAAGAAGCGCATCAGCTCGAAGTGACCGGGGTAGCGCATCGTCTTGTAGTCCAGGCGCTGCACCCGGCCCTCGTAGGTCTCGCACATCGTGCCCAGGCCACCGGAGGTGAGTGATGCCTCGAGCTCGATGCCACCGATGACGACGCGTTCGTGCTCGCTCATGGCCGGGACCATCTGCCGGATGCCACCACGGAGCACCTCGCAGTCGTTGAGGTACTCGTTGACGACGCCCTCGGCCGACCAGTTGAACGCGTAGCCAAGCAGGCCGGCCGGATGGCGGGGCAGCGCGCCGACCTTCAGCTCGATGCTGCGGATGGTGGCGAACTGCTCGGCCAGCGACGCCCCGACGATGCCGATCAGCCCCGGCGCCAGACCGCACTGCGGAGCAAGCACGTGCTGTGGGTCTTGCGCGGCCAGCTGCATGACGCGCTGGGTGGTCGGGACGTCCTCGGTGAGGTCGAAGTAGTGGATCGCGACGTCGTGGGCGACCTCGGCGACCGGCAGGTTCAGATGGAAGGGCAAGCAGGACACCACCGCGTCGGCGCCCTTCAGCGCGGTGCGCAGCGCCTCCGCGTCGCGCACGTCCAGCGCCTCGGTCTTGAACGGCAGGTCGGTGCGTTCCCGCGCGTCGTAGGCGACGACGCTGAACCCGGCGTCGGCGAGCAGGGTGGCGACGAGCTCGCCCACCTTGCCCAGCCCGATGACACGGACGGAGTTGATCAAGCGGGACATGACCTGCCTCTCCAGGAGCGGAATGCGATAGCGCTGCTTACGTTCTCACCGATGGTATCGTAAGTTCAACTGTTGACTACCGCGCCCAGGTGTGAGATCGAGGAGCCGTCGTGAGCCTGTCCCGCGAGGCGCTTCGGACCGGTCCCGGCGGCCCACCCGATCTGGATGTCGGCCGGCTGCGGACGCTGCGGGAGGTCTCGCTGCGCGGATCGATCGCCGCCGCCGCGCGCGCTCTGGGCCTGACCCCGTCTGCGGTGTCCCAGCAGCTTGCCGTGCTGGAGCGGGAGGCCGGCACCGCGCTGCTGGATCGCACCACCCGCGGGGTCGAGCTCACCGGCGCCGGTCATGCGCTGTGCGACCGGGCCGAGCGCATTCTCGACCTGCTGGCGTTGGCGCGCGCAGACCTGGACCGGATGAACGGTTCGGTCAGCGGCCCGGTCCGGCTGGCCACGGTAGCCAGCGCTGCGGCCACCATCGTGTCGGCCGCAGTGTTGGCCCTGCGGGTCGCCCATCCGGACATCGAGGTCACCGTGGTCGCCGCCGACCCGTCGCGCAGCATCGGGCTGCTGCAGTCCGGTGACGTCGACGTGGCCGTGGTGGACGAGTACGACCAGCAGCCGTTGGCCTTCCCGGACCACCTGATCAGCCGCGAGCTGCGCAGCGAGGCCCTCGTCGTCGTCGCGCCTCCCGGGTTGCTGCCGCGGCGACGGATCCGGCTCGCCGAGCTTGCCGAGCGTGACTGGGTGATGCCGCCGGAGGACGCCGCCTGCGGCGCCGCGGTACGTGCGGCATGCCGGCGCGAGGGGTTCGAACCCCGGGTGCGCTGGGAGACCGACGACATGCTGCTGCTGGAACGAGCCGTGGCAGCCGGACACGGCGTTGCCGTGTTGCCACGGCTGGCCGTCGCTGCTGAACTCGGCGAAGTGGATTTACGCGAGCTTGCCGAACCGGCCATCCGCCGCGACTTACGCGCGATCAGTCGTACCGGAGCGCAAGCCCGGCCGGTCGTCCGGGCCGTCGTCGACGCGCTGGCCGACTTGTCCTGACTAGAGCGTCCTAGCGCTTGACCGCGACCAGCAGTCCGTCACCGACCGGGAGCAGCGCTGGGACGAGGCGCTCGTCGTCGCGCACTGCCTTGACCAGCTCACGCACAGCAACAGTGCCGTCGTCGCGGACGGCCGGGTCGGCGACCCGGTCACCGCGCAGCGAGTTGTCGAAGGCGACCACGCCGCCGGTGCGCAGCAGCCGCACCGCTTGCTGGTAGTAGTCGCCGTAAGCGACCTTGTCCGCATCGACGAACACCATGTCGTAGGCGGAGTCGGTGAGCCGCGGCAGCACTTCACCGGCTGCGCCGTTGATGGTGCGGAACCGTGACGCGCCGAATCCTGCCTCGGCGTACGCATCCCGAGCGGCCTTCTGGTTCTCCGGCTCGATGTCGACGGTGGTCAGCACGCCGTCGGACTGCATGCCGCGCATCAACCAGACTCCGGACGTGCCGGCACCGGTGCCCACCTCGACCACGGCGCGTGCGCCGAGAGCCGCGGCGAGAAACCGCAACGTGGCCCCGCCGGCCGGCCCGATCGGGATGCAGCCGAGTTCATGGCCACGAGCGCGGGCGGAGGTGAGCACCTCGTCCTCCTCGACGTAGCCCTCCACGAAGGTCAAACTCGGGACGCCCAGCATCGCTTCTGCCATGCGGCGAGCTTAGAGCCTCGTCTCGGCATTGCGACCTGCCAGGTGACGCCGCGCTCAGAAGTTCAAGACACTGAGCAACTGGGTCGGCAGGCCGATCGAGGCGATGCCCAACCAGAGCGAACGGGCCAGCCAGCACCACCGCCGATGGCCCTTGCCGCGCTGCACTCCGAATGACCCCAGCAACACAGCGACGAGCCCGGCGAGGACTGCCAGAACGATCCATCGCCCCCGTACCGACCCGATCGCTACGGCGATGGCGATCGCCCACACCAGCAGCCCGATTCCGAACGGAGCCTTGGACAGCACCGCCTCGCGATCGCGCCACGGTTGGCGTGCCGGGACCCCGCAGGGACACGCCGGGACAGCAGCGGTGGCGCGGGCAGCGCCGTTCGACGACTCGCGGGGAACGGGCATCCGGCCGCCTTACCCGTCCGGCTCGGGTGCGACACGCACTTCCAGCCGCGGTGGGGCTGGAACACTCACCGGATGCCGGACCTTTCCGCGGACCAGCCCGACCTGCACGGCACGCCGGCGGCGAACGTCGCTCGGCTACGAGAGCTGGTCGGGGCCGACGCGGTAGCGGGCTGGTGTGCCGATCTGCTCACCGGCCGCGTCGGGTATGACGATCCCGGCCACCCGACGCTGGAGTGGCTGGGAGGCGCCGCGACGCGCTACGAGCTGCAACGGGGGCGGCTTGTCGAACGTGGCACCGATTACTGGCCGCGGGTGTGGGCGGCGCGCGGACTGCTCCACTCGTACCTTCCGGCAGCTCGCGCGGCTGTCGTCGACGCGCTGCGCGATCCCGCCTGGCGGGTCCGGGAGATGGCCGCCAAGGTCATTGGCAAATGGGAAGTCGACGGCGCTGCCGAGCAGCTCCTCGTTCTGGCGGCCGACCCGGTTGCCCGGGTGCGCTCCGCGGCTGTACGTGCGCTTGCCGTGGTGGGGGAGGCGGAGTGCATACGTGTTCTCCGCGACGCGCGCGACGACGCCGACCCGCGGGTGCGGGCCGACGCCGAGCGAGCAGTGCAGCTGATCCGCCGGCGGCTGGACCGGCCGCTGTGACGGCACCTCAGGCCGCGGCGCCGAGCAGGGCCGGGCTGCTGTCCTGCTGCAGCGAGTCGATCGGCTCGACGTCCGCGCCGGGCACGACCTGCGCGTCGGTGCGACCCAGCATCTTCGCGGTGAGGATCGCCAGCCCGACGAACACCACAGCGGCCGCGATGGCAGCCACGTGCAGGCCGTCGGTGAAGGCGGCGCGGGCTGCCGTCGCGAGCGCGGTGCCGGTGGAGTGATCGAGCCGGCCGGCCACGTTAAGTGCGTCCGGAAGGCTCTCCCGCGCTGACCCTGCGGTGCTCGCGGTCAGGCCGAGGTGGGCCCCAGCCAGGTGTCCGCGGAAGACGGCAGTGGCGATGCTGCCGATCACGGCGATGCCGACCGCCATCCCCAATTCGTTGCCGGTCTCGGAAACCGCTGATGCGGTACCGGCCTCGGTCGGGCTGACCGACCCGACGATGAGGTTGGTGAACAGCGCGGGCATCGGCCCCATCCCGCCCCAGATGACCATGATCGTCAGCAGCAACCATGGGGAGCTTGCCGTTCCGACCTGGGTGAGCATCAGGAAGCCGAGTGCACTGACCATCATCCCGGCCGCCGAGACCCGGGCGGCTCCGTAGCGCGCGGCCAGCTTCGGTGCGAACATGCTGCCCAGCAGCATCGCCAGCGAACCGGGGACCAGCCACATCCCGGCGCGCAGCGTCGACAGGTTCAGCACCAGCTGCACGTACTGACTGATCACGTAGAACACGCCGGCCATCGTCACCGCACCGAACACCGAGACGAGCATGGCGGAGGCGAAGGTGTGGTTGGCGAACAGTTTCAGATCGAGCAGTGGGTTCGCGGCGACTCGCTGGCGGCGCAGGAAGACTCCGCCGACGATCAACCCGCCGACGATCCCCAGCACCGGTGCCGTGCTCATCCCGTTGTTGGCCAGCGTCTTGATCCCGTACACGATCGGCAGGATGGTGCCGAGGCTCAGCCCGACGCTGAGCAGGTCCGGCAGCCCGCCGGCGGGGTTGCGCTGCTCGGGCAGCAGCAGCGGACCGACGATCAGCAGCAGCACCATCACCGGCACGCCGAGCAGGAACGCCGAGCCCCACCAGAAATGCTCGAGCAACAGCCCACCGACCAGCGGACCCACGATGGTGCCGCCCATGAAGCAGCTGATCCAGACGGCGATCGCGGTGCCGCGTTGGGTCGGATCGCGGAACATCGTGCTGATCAGCGAGAGTGTCGAAGGCATCAGGGTCGCGCCGGCGATGCCGAGCAGCGCGCGGGTTGCGATCAGCATCTCGGCGTTCACCGAGTACGCGGCCACGATGGAAACGGCCCCGAAGACCCCGGCGCCGATCAGCAGCAGCCGGCGTCGTCCGATCCGATCGCCGAGCGCGCCCATCGTGATGAGGAAGCCGGCGACCATGAACCCGTAGATGTCCATGATCCACAGCGTCTGGGTGCCGCTGGGCTTGAGGTCGGCGCTGACGTGGGGGAGGGCCAGGTACAGCACGCTCATGTCGATGGACAGCAAGAGCGTGGGCAGCGCGAGCACGGCGAGGCCGAACCAGGCGCGGCGCCCGGCGCGCTCGGCGGTCGGTGCCGCGGTGCTGGTTGCTGGGTCGTTCGTCATGAGCTGCGTCCCCTCAGTGGCTGTGGTGTTGAAGTAAAACTAACAGGTAACCAATAGAGTCTGTCAACTACCAATTTCGAATCAGTTGGTTTAGGATTGAGACATGCCGAAGCGCAGCTATCACGACGCCTGTGGAATGGCCCGTGGATTGGATGTGGTGGGCGAACGCTGGGCCCTGCACGTCGTCCGCGAGCTCCTGCTGGGCCCGAAGCGGTTCACCGACCTGCGAGTCGGGCTGCCGGGGATCAGTTCCCGGGTCCTGTCCGAGCGGCTCGATGAGTTGACCGAGGCCGCCGTGGTGACCCGGCACCGATTGGCCCCGCCCGCCGGATCCTGGGTCTACGACCTCACCGAGTGGGGTCGTGAGCTGGGCGTCGTGGTCGATCAGATCGGCCGCTGGGGCGCGCGTTCGCCGTTCGGTGAGCCGGACGCCACGATGAGTGCCGATGCACTCGGGCTCTCGATGCGCAACATGTTCTCGCCCGCGGCAGGGGCCGGGGTGCACGGTAAGTTCGGCGTGCACGTCGAGGACAACCACTACGTGGTGACCGTGGACGACGGCAGCATCGATGTTCGCCGCGGTGAGGCAGTCGAGGCTGACGCGGTACTCGCCGGCGGGGTGGACGCGATCGCGGAAGTGCTCTACCTGGGCGGCGACCTGGCCACGGCTGTTGCCGACGGCACCGTCGCGCTGTCCGGATCGCGGCGCGCCGCGGAGCAGTTCGTGAAACTGTTCGGGCTTCCCGATCCGGCGCCGGTCAGCTGAGGCCCAGGCCGCACCGGTGCGTGCTGGAACGTGAACGCCGGCTGAGCCGTTGGTGCAGGCGGGGCAATCTGCTGGTTCTCTGATGTTCCGCGACCCGTTCGCGGACGGAAGCATCAGCCCCCGAGGGAGTGATCGGTCGCGGTGAACGACAAGACCCGACACCAGGAACCGGCTGTGGCCGGCGCCGACGGATCGGTCCCGGGCGCCTGGGTGCCGCCGAGTTGGGATGAGGTCGTCCGCCAGCACGCCGACCGGGTCTACCGGCTGGCCTACCGCCTTGCCGGCAACCGAGCAGACGCCGAGGACCTCACCCAGGAGACCTTCGTCCGGGTGTTCCGCTCACTGGCCGACTACCAGCCCGGCACGTTCGAGGGCTGGCTGCACCGCATCACCACCAACCTCTTCCTGGACATGGTGCGCCGCCGTGCCCGGATCCGCTTCGACGCGTTGCCCGAAGACGCCTCCGATCGGCTCGCCTCGTCCGCAGCCGGTCCAGAGCAGACCTTCCATGACATGCACCTCGACCCGGAGATCCAGCGGGCTCTCGACGCATTGCCCGCTGACTTCCGGGCCGCCGTCGTGCTCTGCGACCTCGAAGGCTTGTCCTACGAGGAGATCGCCGCCACGCTAGGGGTGAAGGTCGGTACCGTTCGCTCCCGCATCCACCGCGGACGAGTGTTGCTCCGCGAAGCGCTGGCGCACCGTGCACCGGGCGTGCGGCCGACCGAGCCGGGCGTGGGCGCTCCGAGCGCACAGAGAACGGGGGTGTCGCGATGACTCGCCACCTTCCCGTTGCGCACCTCTCCGACGAGGCGATCGCCGCAGTCGCCGATGGAGTGTTGGTGGGCGCGCCGTTGGCCCGCGCCGAACGCCACCTGGGCAGCTGCCTGGACTGCGCGCAGGAGGTGGTCGCCCAGCGGCAAGCCAGCTTTGCGTTGCGCGCGGCGTCCATCCCGTGCCTGCCCGGCGACCTCGCCGACCGGCTCCGCGGCTTGCCCCACACCATTTCGTTGGAGGCACCGGACATCGTCTGTTCGGTGCTCGGCGACAACGGCCAGCCGATGTTCGCCGCGTTCGGTACCGCGGGCGAATCGACCCTCGGCGCATCCGCCGAGCCGGCCGGCCGATCGACGCCGCGTCGGTGGCTCGGTCGCTGAATCGTCTGTTCCGGTGTGCCGATCCGGCACCCGACGGTGCGCAACAGGTGATTGCTGAGGCAGACTCGAACCCGTGAGCGAGCAGGACGGCGCCCAGACGCCGGGCAGCGCTGGTGAAGCCAGCAGCTACGCCCGGCCGGACGGCGTGGAATCCTCCTTCGCCCCGCACAGCCCGTTGCCCGATCCGCCGCGGACTCGGCCGGACGTATCGCCCGAGGTCGCCGCCCATTTCGGGAAGCCGTACGGCTCGCCCGACGACATCTCCTTCGCGCCGTTGCCCGGAGAGCGGATGCCGCCGCACCACAAGATCGCCGTTCCCGACGTTGATCGAGAATCCGCCAAGGACTTTCAGCGCACCGGTGCCGGCGATGAGCCGTTCCAGCCTGCGCCGGGCACCCGAATAGCTCCGCGTGGAATGCCCGCGCAGTCACCGTGGTGGAAACCGGACGCAGCCACCGACCCATGGCGCGACCCGACCTCTGCGTACTGGCTGGGTGCTCCGGCCCGGTTCGTCAACCAGCGCCCGGTTGCCCCGCTGGACGGTGAACCCGCTCCGGATCCCGAGCCCGAGGAGGAGACCGACGACGCGGAGGGCGGCAAGGTTGTCGGTCGCGGCCGGTTCGGTCTCAGTGCGCTCGGTCTGGCCGTCGTAGTGGCCCTGGTGGCCGGCGCGATCGGCGGCGGCCTGGGGTTCTGGTTCACCAAACACACGCACGACGCGTTGCGCGACTCCGACATCTCGCTGGCCACTGCCGGTCAGCCGGCCAACCGACCGCCCGGCTCGGTGGCCGACATCGCCAAGCGGGTCGGTCCGGCGGTCGTGGAGATCGACGTCCGGGGCGCCGATCAGGCCGGCAGCGGCTCCGGGGTCGTCATCGACAAGTCCGGCTACATCCTCACCAACAACCATGTGGTGTCCATCGCCGGTGGCGACGGGTCGATCCGGGTCGTGTTCAGCGACCAGGCGGTCTCCGCCGCGAAGGTGGTGGGCCGCGACCCGGCGACCGACCTCGCCGTGATCAAGGTGGACCGAGCGTCGCTCACCGTCGCCACGCTCGGCGACTCGAGCAAGCTGGCGGTCGGCGACCCGGTGGTCGCCATCGGCTCGCCGCTGGGGCTGCGCGGCACGGTCACCACCGGCATCGTGTCGGCGCTGGATCGCCCGGTGCACGTCAGTGGCGAAGGTAGCGACACCGACGCGGTGATCGACGCGATCCAGACCGATGCCGCGATCAATCCGGGCAACTCGGGGGGAGCGCTGGTCGGTGCGGATGGCAGCGTCATCGGCATCAACTCCGCGACGGCAAGCCTGGGGTCGGGTGGCGGGCAGAGCGGCAGCATCGGTCTCGGCTTCGCCATCCCCATCAATGAGGCGCGCGACGTGTCCACGCAACTGATCAAGACCGGCAAAGTGCTGCACGCATCGCTGGGCGCTTCGGCACGCAGCGTCACCGACGGCAGCCGGCTCGGCGCCTACCTGCTGCAGGTTGACCCCAACGGACCGGCGCAGAAGGCTGGGTTGAAGGAGGGCGATGTGATCAAGTTGGTCGACAAGCAGCTGATCAGCACCTCCGACGACCTCGCTGTCGCTATCCAGAAGCACAAACCGGGAGACGTCGTGACCATCCGGTATGTCCGTGGCAGCGCGGAGCGCGACCTACGGGTCACCCTGGGCTCAGTCTGAGCGACTAGTCTCGGCGACGTGTTCAACCTGGGCCCGTTCGAGATCGGTGTGCTGCTGATCGTCGCGCTGGTGGTATTCGGCCCCGACAAGCTGCCCACGCTGGCGAAGGACGCGGCCCGGATGCTGCGCTCGCTGCGGGACATGGCGCAGGGCGCCCGCACCCAGTTGCGCGACGAGCTGGGCCCGGAATTCGGCAACCTGGACATCCGCTCGTTCAACCCGCGCACCGCCCTGCAAAAGGCGATCTTCGACGACGACGACGAGGCCGACAGCACCGCGCCGGCCAATACCGTCGAAGCGGAGGAGAAGCCAGTCAGCTCGCCGCCGGTGCGGCCGCTGGGTCGCGACGAGGCCGCGCCCTACGACGACGACGCGACCTGAGGCACCGCCGAAGAGGGCGCCCCGGTGATCGCCCCGGTTCTGGTCGGCGAGCAGTGCGTGCTGAGCGGGCTGGAGGAGCGCGACGCCCCGGCATGGCATGCCGGCGAGGATGCCGAACAGTTGCGCTGGTTCGACTTGCGGCCGGCCGAGCTGGCCGATGTCCGCGCCGCAATTGCACGATGGCGAGCCGGGTGGGCTGACGACGGCCCATTGCGGCAGTGGGGGATCCGCTGGCGGGAGCAGCTGGCCGGTGGTGTCGAGTTGCGGGTTCACGCCGGGCGCTGGGCGAACATTTCCTATGTGGTGTTCCCGACGTTCCGCCGGCGCGGCCTGGCTACCGAGGCGACAATTCTTGCGACCGAGTGGGCGCTGGCGAACCTGCCGGTTGATGAGGTTGCCGGACTGGTGGATGCCGACAACCAGGCGTCTCGAGGAGTGCTGATGGCTGCGGGCTTCACTGACCTCGGATGGGCAGCTCCCGCTGACTACGGCGAGAGCGGTCCGCTGCGCCGGTACGTCCGTCGTCCTTAGCGGACGGGTCGTCGAGGACCGGCAGCGGTGCCCGGTGAAGTCAGCGACCCGCCGGGGCCAGGCCGAGAGACCGGCCCACCAGGCTGGTCTGGCGCGCCGCCAAAGCGTCGGCCACCCCACGCAGCGCCAGGGCGGCAGCCGAATCGGGCGCGGTGACGATGACAGGCTGACCGTTGTCGCCGCCTTCGCGGACCTGCGGATCCAGCGGGATCTGCCCGAGCAGCGGTACCCGGGTGCCGGTCGTCTTGGCCAGTGACTCGGCCACCGCCGCGCCGCCGCCGCTGCCGAACGGTTCCATCCGGGTGCCGTCCGGCAGTTCCAGCCAGCTCATGTTCTCCACCACGCCGACGATCTGCTGGTGGGTCTGCAGCGCGATGGAGCCGGCCCGCTCGGCCACCTCGCGGGCGGCCAGCTGCGGCGTGGTGACGATGAGCAGCTCAGCGCTGGGTACCAGCTGCGCCACAGAGATGGCGATGTCGCCGGTCCCCGGCGGCAGGTCCATCAGCAGCACGTCGAGATCGCCCCAGAAGACGTCGCCCAGGAACTGCTGCAGCGCGCGGTGCAACATCGGCCCGCGCCACACCACCGCGGCGTTGCCGGGGGTGAACATTCCGATCGAGATGACCTTCACGCCATGTGCAGACGGCGGCATGATCATCTTCTCGACCTGGGTCGGCAGCCCGGTGACTCCGAGCATCCGCGGTACCGAGAAGCCGTAGATATCAGCGTCCACGACCCCGACGGAGAGGCCACGCTCGGCCAGCGCCACCGCGAGGTTCACCGTCACCGACGACTTGCCGACTCCGCCCTTACCACTGGCGACGGCGTAGACCCGAGTGCGCGAGCCGGGCTGGGCGAACGGGATCTCGGCGACCGGCTGGCCGCCACGCAGTTGCGTACGCAACTCGGTGCGCTGCTCGTCGCTCATCACGCCGAGGTCGACCCGTACTGCGGTCACGCCGGGCACCGCGGCGACCGCGGCGGTGGTGTCCCGGGTGAGGCGGTCCTTCATCGGACAGCCCGAGACGGTGAGCAGCAGCTCGACGGTCACCGCACCGGAGTCGGTGATGTCGATGGACTTCACCATCTTCAGCTCGGTGACCGGCTTGCCGATCTCCGGGTCCTGCACGGTGGCCAGGGCCGCCTCGACGGCGGAACGATCAACAGAAGGCACGCTGCCGATGGTACGGACCGCACCGCCCGCCGACCGGTGGCGGTGACCCGAGTCATCCGCGCTGGACTGATCGGTCAGGAGTCGAGCTTGTTCCGGTACAGCTCGAACTGGATGCCCAGCGTCACGACGTTGCCGGTGGTCAGCAGGAGGTCGGTGACAGCTTGCGCGATGGCCAGCACCACCTCGACCTCCTCGATCTCCAGCCGAACGTCGAACTCGGCCCAGAACGTGGCAATCGACGCTGCGAAGGTCACCTCGGACAGGCCGAGTGCGATACCGAACGCGATGGTCTGTTCGATGATGAACTCGGTGACCTGGCCCATGATGAACTGGCGCGCTTCGCCGATGATCGCGCCGACCTCGAGCATCAGTTCGGAGGTCGTCTCGCACCGGCCGCCGAGCTCGTTGAGCAATCCGACGACGGTCTTGGCGCGGTTTCGGTAGCCGTCGGCGGCCGTACCGGTCCAGACGTCGGTGCCGATGCCCTTGGCCGATTCCTGATACTGATCGGCGCAGTCCACGAAGTAGCGTGATGCGGCGCACCCGCTCGTAGCGGCGAATCCGGCGCGGCGACCGGTCGCGGTGCTGGACATCGCCGGCGAGACGGCAGAGGGTGACTGTCGTGACCGCTTCGTCACCAACCCCCTGAGGAGTCCTTCGTGCGTCCCCCCACGGCACGACACCGCCAGCTAGCTGCCCGTTTGCTCGCCGCCCTGGCGCTGATCGCCGGTGTGCTGGTCGGCTTCGCCGGACCGGCCCTGGCCTATCCGCCCACCCCGCCCAGTGAAAGCGTTTCGCGGACCCATCTCGCCGCCCTCACCGTCGCTGCTAAGGGCTCCATGAACGGTTACAGCCGCGACAAGTTCCCTACCTGGGACTCCCAACCCAGTTACGGCACCGGCTGCAACACTCGCGAGGTGGTGCTGCGGCGTGACGGCGACGGCGTCACGGTCGGCTCGGACTGCTACCCGACGGCGGGCAGCTGGACAAGCGTCTACAGCGGCACCACCACGTCCGTCCCGTCGAAGGTGCAGATCGACCACATCGTCCCGCTCGGTGACGCCTGGGCCTCCGGCGCGAGTGGTTGGACGACCGCACAGCGGGAGAAGCTCGCCAATGACCTCACCGATCCGCAGTTGATCGCCGTGGACGCTTCGAGCAATGAATCCAAGGGCGACCGGGATCCGTCGGAGTGGAAGCCGCCGCTGCAGTCGGAATGGTGTTTCTACGCCCGCGACTGGATCCAGGTGAAGACCGTCTTCACGATGACCGTCACCACCGCTGAGAAGGGCGCACTGTCGGACATGCTCGACACGTGCTGACCGCCTCCGGGGCAATGGCCCGCGCGCGGTCCGCGCAGTGGTCACTAACCTCGCGGAATGCCCACCGACCCTGAACCGAACGGCGAGGCGCAGCGGCGCCGGGCGATCCGGGACAGCCTGAGCGTCGCGGTCACCGTCGGCGCCTACGGAGTGGCCTTCGGCGCGGCCTCGGTCTCGGCGGGACTCTCCGTGCTGCAGACGGCGTTGCTCTCGTTGCTGGCGTTCACCGGCGGGACTCAGTTCGCTGTCGTCGGCGTCATTGCCGGCGGCGGCACTGCGGTTTCCGCGGTGAGCGGCGGCCTGCTCCTGGGCGCGCGGAACACTCTGTATGCGATGCGGCTGCGGCCGCTGCTGTTGGTGACCGGATTGCGTCGGTGGCTGGCGGCGCTCGGCACCATCGACGAGTCGACGGCGATGGCCGTATCGCAACCCTCTCCGGAACTGAGCCGGGTGGCCTTCTGGTGGACTGCCACCGGTGTCTACGTCGGCTGGAACGTGGCCACGGTGGTCGGCGCGGTCGGTGCGAACGCCCTGGGTGACCCGGCTCGTTTCGGCCTGGACGCGGTGATCCCGGCGGCGTTCCTGGCTCTGCTGGCCCCGCGATTGCGCGACGGCCCGGCTGAGCGGCGGGTGGCGGCGCTGGCTGCGCTGATCGCGCTCGTCCTCATCCCGCTCACCCCGCCCGGGGTGCCCGTGCTGGCGGCGGCCGGCGGCTTGATCGCGGCCTGGTGGATGCCCCGGCGAGGTGCAGCTCGTGGGTAACTGGCCGCTGGTCATCGCCACCATCGTCGGGTGCTACCTGCTCAAGCTCGCCGGCTTCGTCATCCCGGAACGGTGGCTGTCCGGGCCGCGGGTGCGCCGCGTCGTCGAGTTGGTGCCGGTGGCGTTGCTCGCTGCGCTGGTCGTCGTGGAGGCGGTTGCCGACGGGCGGCACCTGGACCTGGACGGGCCGCGGCTGGCGGGGGTAGCGGTCGGCGGCGTGCTGGTGTGGCGACGCGCGCCGTTCCCGGTCGTGGTCATCGCCGCGGGAGTGGTCGCCGTGCTGCTTCGGCACGTGTGAACTCACGGCGCGGACCAGCGTGCGCGCCACTGCATAGGCGTCAGTCCAGTGCTCTTGCGAAACGATCGGGAGAAGTAGGCGCTGTCGGTGAACCCGATGCGAGCACTGATCTGTGCGCCGGAGAGACGAGTCGTGGTCAGCAGTCGCTTCGCCGCGTCGATGCGTCGCTCGAGCACCCAGGCCATCGGGGGCGCCCCCAGATAGGTCCGGAACAACCGGTCAATGGTCGCCGTGCTGCAGTCGGCGACGGCGGCCAGGGCAGAGACGCTCACCGGCCGGGAGATGTCTGCGGTCACCCACGTGGTTGCCTGGCGCAGTCGGACGGGCAACCGCTTGTCGTCCTGTGCCAACACTTCGTCAGGCCGATTGAGCTCGGCGACGATGAGCCCGCCCAGGGCAACGGCCTCGGACACCGTGGGCTCGCCGCGGTCCCACACCTGCGCGACGTAGTGCACCAGTGTCATCAGCGCAGGACGTTCGATGGCACTGCAGATCCACGTTGCCGCGCCGATCACCAGCGGACCGTCAGAGCGCCAGGGCACGCCGCTGAGCGGATGCGACCGGTCGTGCGGGACGCTCAGCTCGATCGGCTGTGCGGCGTGATCGGGGATCAGGTGCACGCCGTAGACCAGGTACGGGTTGCGCTCGTCCGGGAAGTAGTGCACGGAATGCCCCCACGGCATGACCACGATCGTCGAGGGCCGGACCTCGACGCGGGACCCGTTTACCTCGACCGCGCCGGAGCCTGCCACGCAGGCGAAGATCATCCGCGACTCGACGTGCGGGAACGACGTGCACTCGTCCGGCGCGAACTGCACGGTCGAGGCGAAGGCCACGACGGCGCGGTGGTCAGTGCTCGTGATGGAATCCTCCAACCATCGAGAGTCGGCGCTCTGTCGTGCGTTCGTCCGGCGTCGGAGTATGGACGGGTCGCCGCAGTCGAGCCGCCGAGGAGCCCTGCACATGACCGCCGTCCAAGCCCCGATCATCGACCTGATCGACTCCACCCCGCTGCGCGGCGACCCGGCCGCCTTGCGCGAGCGCGCCGAGGACCTCGGCTATTTGTTCTTCCGAGGCCTGCTGCCCCGCCCGCGGGTGCTGGATGTGCGCCGCCGCATCCTCGGTGTGGTGCGTGATCACGGTTGGCTGCTGGACGGCACTGATGTCATGGCCGGCCTGGCCGACATCGCCGCCTTCTCCGCGGTGCCGGCGGCCGACGCGGCGTTCTGCGGCAGCGGCGTACCGCTGGCCGCCTATCAGGACGTGCAGCGGCTGCGCGAGTTCCATGCGCTCGGGCACAGCCCGGAGCTGCTCGCGCTCTACCGCGAATTGATCGGCCACGACGTGGTCCGGCTGCCGATGTCGATCGCGCGAGTGATGGTGCCGGGCCCCGGTACCGCGCCCACGCCGGCCCATCAGGATTTCATCCACGTGCAGGGCACCCCACTGACCTGGACGGCATGGTTCCCACTCGGTGACTGCCCGATCGATCTCGGTGGCCTGGCCGTGCTGGTCGGTTCGCACAAGGACGGGTTGTTGACCTACCACCAGTCGACCGGAGCAGGCGAGCTCGAGGCCTACATCTGCGACTCCGGGCTGCGCTGGGCCACAACCGATTTCCAGGCCGGTGACGTGCTGAGCTTTACGGCACATACGGTGCACCGATCGTTGCCGAACAATCCCGGTACGCAGGTGCGACTGTCCTGCGACTTCCGGTACCAGTCCGATGCCGAACCGCTGACGGAGAACTCGCTCAAGGTGCATTGCGACATCCTGGACTGGGACGAGCTGTACGCCGCGTGGCGCACTGACCCGCAGACCGACGAGTTGCGGTACTACTGGCGGAAGCACCGCCTCGACGTGCACGCGTACGACGAGGACTTGAAATGGCAAAAGCACAAGATCTGCTGACCGCCCGCCTCATGATCGAGCCCGCCACGCTCTGATGGTGAGCGTCCAGCCCAGCCGGCCTTCGGCATCCAGCCGCGCGACGTCGCTGGGACCGGCTCGGTCGATGTCGAAGGCGCGTCCGAGCATCGGCTCGACGCCAATCGACCGGTAGGGCTCAGGTTGCGGCCAGCCGCCCAGGTTGCGCCACAGCGCGAAGGAGATCGGGCCGCTCGGGGCCTTGCCGCTCAACGACAGGCTCAGCGTGTCGGCACCGTCGGTGACGGCAAGCTCGCACCGCCCCAGCAAGATCGCGCCGATCGCGGTGGCGTCGTCCGGACCGAGAAGATCGAGCCGGGTGCCGAACGGCGCCGGCCACGTCGCATCCCAGTGCTCAGCGCCCGTCGGCCACGGCATACCGGCCGCTCGCACCAAGTCCGCGCAGTCGGCGAAGAGGCGTACCGGGCCCGGATCGGCGGCGAGGCGCGAGTACGGCGACAGGGCCAGCAGCGCGTGTCCGGCCCAGATGAACGCTGTGCCGGGCCGGCCCGTCAATTCATAACTCGCCCGCACCACACCCCGGTCGACCGTCACGGTGCGATGTAGCCGCAGGCCCGCCGCCTCCACCACGGCGCCGGAATCGGTCGGGGACCACGGCCGGGACCACAGTGCTCCGTGATCGGGTGCACCGCGCACCGTCGGCAGGCATTCCTCCAGGCCGCCGGCATCGACGAACGGGTCGCCGGGCCGCACCGAATCCCGCTGTGGGGCGTCGCGGTGCCAGAGCCATTCGCGATCCGGTGTGCGCAGCGACGTCCAGCGCCCGCCGTGGGCAAGGTCGACAGTGACGGCGAGCGGGATCGGTTGGTGGGCGGTCATCGCCGCCTGCGCCGCGCTCTGCGCGTTGCCGGCGCGTCCTCGTCCGCCTGGGCGAGTAAGGCGCGCATGGCGGCCTCCGCGGCGTCCTCGTCGCCGGCGTCGACTGCATCGAGCACCCGGCGGTGCGCCGGTACGAGATCGGCCCAACTGCCCGAGCGGTGCACCAACAACCCGCGCGCCCGGAGTCCGGCTTCGATCACCAACTCCATGCGCTGGACAAGCTCGTTGCCGCTGCACGACAGCAGCGCCCGGTGAAAGTCGAGGTCGGCGCTCACCACGTCCTCCGCGGTGGCCTGCGAATCGGCGAAGACGGCGAGGCTTTCGTGCATGATCTGCAGTTCGTTCTGGACGCGCCGCGCTGCCGCCAGCCGGGCGCCGGCCGGCTCGATGATGCGGCGTACTTCCGAGAGGTCGGCGAGGAACTGCGCGTCGGGATGCCCTTCGTTTCGCCAGCGCAACAGGTCCGGGTCCAGCAACATCCACTCCGAACGAGGTCGCACGAATGTTCCGCGCTTCGGCCGGGCATCGACGAGTCCCTTCGCGGCCAGGACCTTGAGCGCCTCGCGGACCATGGTCCGGCTGGCGTCGAACTCGACCTCGAGCGCCTGCAGGTCGATCAGATCACCCGGCCCGAGCTCACCGCGGACGATCCGCTGGCCGATCCGGTTGACCGCGATGCCGTGTAGCCCGCGTTGGGAGTAGCCCATCACGCCGAGTCCTTCTTGATCGACCAGCCGCCGTCCACGACCAGCACTGCGCCGGTGACGAATGAGGCTTCGGCGGAGGCGAGGAACGCCACCACAGCCGCAACCTCCTCAGGCCGGCCCAACCGGCCGGCCACCGTTGTCTGCGCAGTGCGGTCCCGGTCTGCCGGGGTGATGTCGTCCCACTTCGGCGTCAGCACCGGACCAGGAACGACGCAGTTGACCCGAACGTCGGGCCCGTACTGCACGGCCAGCTGCCGGGTGAGCGCGAGCAACGCGCCCTTGGCCGCGGTGTACCCGGGATGGTCGGGCAGGCCGGCGATCGCGTGCACCGAGGAGGTGAGCACGATTGCAGCGCCGGGTCGCTGGAAACGGGACAAGCACGCGCGCACCCCGAGGTACGACGCGGTCAGGTTCACCCGGAGCTGCCGATCCCACTCCTGCGGGTCGAGCTCACCAAGCGGCGCAGCGCGTTGCGTGGAGGCGTTGCTGTGCAGGACGTCCAGCCTGGGCAGCTCCTGATCGATCGCCGCGGCGATGCCGTCCCAACCCTCCGCCGTGCCGACATCCGCGGTTACGGCCACGGGAGGTTGGCCGCTGGCGACTCTCGCGATGGCATGCGTCGTCGTGTGCAGAGCGTCGGCGTCGACGTCGACGAGCAGCACCGTGGCGCCCTCGGCGGCGAAGCGCTCGGCCGAAGCCGCGCCTATGCCGCTGGCAGCTCCGGTCACGACTACGCCTGATCCGGAGAACCGGGATCCGTCCACACTGCCTCCGATCGTCCGGCGTCCCTGTGGAGCCGAAGCAATAGATTTATCATGCAAGATTTTAATATGACTAGTTATTGACACGATGGGATCTGCGCGGACACGATGTGACCAGCAGACCGTGACCGCCTCGGCACGCCACGTCAACTCCGCAAAACCTGATGAGGGGACCGCACTATGCAGGCCAATCCGATCTCCCGGCGAGGCTTCTTCTCTGGCGCTCTGGCTCTCGGTGGGGCGGCGGCGCTGGCCGGCTGTGTCGGCGGCAAGGGCTCCGACTCCGGCAGCAGCGGCCGACTTGTCATCCAATCGGATCTGTCCGATCCGGATCCGAAGAAGGCGATGGAGGCGGTGGTCAAGGCTTGGCGCGGCAAGAAGAAGCTGACCCTGAACACGGTCGCGGTGGAAACGTTCCGTGCGCAGCTGCCCACCTATCTCAGTTCGTCCAACCCGCCTGACGTGATCACCTGGCTGGCCGGCTCGGTCGCCCGGGACTACGCGTCGAAAGGTTTCCTGCTCGATGTGTCCGACGTGTGGGACAAGAGCTTGGGTGGCTACTCCCAAGCATTGCAGGACCTCTCCAGCGATGCCTCCGGGAAGAAGATCTTCATCCCCACCAGCTACTACTGGTGGGGGATCTTCTACCGCAAATCGATGTTCACGAAGTGGGGCGTGCAGCCGGCCACCACCTGGTCGGAGTTCCTCGACCTGTGCGCGAAGTTGAAGGGGATGGGCGTCAACCCGCTGACGATGGGCACGGGCTCGACGGCATGGGTCGCGTCCGGATGGTTCGATTACCTGAATCTGCGCGTGAACGGGCAGAAGTTCCATCTCGACCTGCTCGCCGGCAAGGAATCCTTCGACAGCCCCCAGGTGAAGGACACCATGAAGGCCTACGCGCAGATCCTGCCGTACTTCGATCGCAAGGGCCGCAGCTACGCCTGGCAGGAAGCCGTCACCCCACTGGTCCAGGGCAAGGCGGCGATGTACTTGATCGGCGCGTTCATGACCTCCGCCGTGCCGGCGGAGGTCGTCGACGACTTGGACTTCTTCCGGGTTCCCGTGATCAACCAGTCGGTGCAGAACGCAGAAGAGGCGCCGACCGACGGCTACTTCGCCAGCTCCAAGACGAAAGACGCAGCCGGCACCAAAGAGCTGCTCACCTACCTGGCGTCGCCGCAGACGCAACAGCTGTACATCGAGAAGGCGAAGTCCTCGAACTTGCCGACGTCCTCGAAGGTTTCCACCGCCAACTTCTCGCCGCTGGTGAAGAAGGGGATTCAGTTCCTCAACGAGTCGAAGGGCATCACCCAGTTCTTCAACCGCGATTCGAGCGACGAATTGCAGACCACGGCGGACGCGGCTCTGACGAAGTTCCTTGACGACCCGAAGGACGTGGACAAAATCCTCGCCTCGTGGCAGAGCGCCGCCCATAAGGTCCTGAGCAAATGACCGTGGTCCCCGCGGCGGGTGTCGAGACCACCCGCCGCGAGGACGTCGCACGGCGGCGTCGCTTCCGCCTCAGTACGCGGGTGCCCGTCCTGGTATATGTGTTCGTCGGCATCCCGTTCCTCGTCGAGGCGGCATGGGTCTTCTGGCCAGCGATCAATAGTTTCCAGCTCTCGTTGACGCGGTGGAATGGGCTGGGCCCGGCGCAGTACATCGGCCTGAAGAACTATCGCGATCTAGTCAGTGACAGCGTGTTCCGAAAGGCACTGATCAACAATGTCATCTGGTTGCTGGGCTTCGGTGGCGTGTCGATCCTCGGCGGTCTCGGCTTGGCGCTAGCCCTGAACCGACCGCGCCGCGGCGTCGGGCTGTACCGCAGTGCGATCTATCTGCCTATGGTCTTCTCGCTGGCGGTCACCGGCCTGTTCTGGCGAGTGCTCTACCAACCGGACGGCGCCATCGATTCGACGCTGAACTCGTTGGGGCTGCACGGGTCGGTGCGGCAATGGCTGGCGGATCCGCATACGGCTCTCTACGCAGTCCTCGTCGCCGCGGTATGGCGTCAGGTCGGCTACATCATGGTGCTCTATCTGGCCGGCTTGAAAGGGTGCGATCCAACGCTGGACGACGCCGCTGCTGTCGACGGGGCCAGTGCATGGCAACGGTTCCGCTTCGTCACGCTGCCACAGCTGCGCGGCGTCAACACGGTCATCTTTGCCGTCACCGTGATCGACTCATTGCGCACGTTCGACATCGTCTGGGCGATGACGCGCGGTGGGCCGTACCACTCGTCCGAGCTGCTGAGCACGTACATGTACCAGGAAGGGTTCACCTTCCTGAACCTCGGCTACGCATCGGCAATCGCCGTGATCATCTTCCTGCTGGCAATCGGCTTCATCATCACCTACCTCGTCCGGGCAACCCGCCAGGAGGTGATCTGAGTGACCACGACGATCGACGCCGGCGCCGGAAGCCGGGATCGGACCACCACCCACGTAGGACGCTCCCGGCGACCCTGGCTGTTCCACGTCGTGATGATCCCGGTGGCCCTGCTGTGGATCGCCCCGATGATCTTCGTGATCTTCGTGGCGTTCCGTTCGTTCGACGATATCGCCGCGCACGGCCTCGGGTCGTTGCCGCATTCGTTCTCCTGGAAGGGCTGGCAGACCGCCTTCGGGGACGGATCGATCGGCCGGGCCCTGGCCAACAGCGTGATCGTCACCGTGCCAACGGTAGTGCTGTCTCTGTGGCTCGCGTCGATGGCCGCGTTCGGACTCAGCCGCTACAGCATCCCGTTGCGCCGTTCGGTGCTCCTGTTGATGCTGGCCGGCAACCTGCTGCCTCCGCAGATCTTGCTGATCCCGGTGGCCAAGATCTGCGAATCGCTCGGTATCGCCGACACGCTCGTCGCGCTGATCATCGTCCAGGTCGGATTCGGCCTCGGTTTCTACACATTCGTCCTGCATGGCTTCATGCGATCGTTGCCCCGGGAGATCACCGAAGCAGCCACCGTCGACGGCGCCAATGTCGTGCAGGTGTACGCCAGGATCATCATGCCGCTGACCCGGCCTGCACTTGCCGCACTCGCGGCGCTGGCATCCACTTGGGTTTTCAATGACCTGATCTGGTCGTTGACGGTCATCCGCAGCGACTCGAAGTTTCCGGTCACGCCGGCACTGCTGAACCTGCAAGGCGGATACGTGAGCACCTGGAATGTGGTGGCGGCCGGCGCAATCAGCGCGGCGCTTCCGACAGCGATCGTCTTCTTCGCATTCCAGCGGCACTTCGTGTCCGGTTTGCTGGTCGGCTCGACGAAGTGACGTCCTGGACGCTGCCCACCGCGACCGGCAGCTACGCAGTGAGCACAGCTTTCGGCGGGACCGCACTGGTGCTGGACTACTTCGGCCCTGCCGCGGACCCAGTACCGCGGTGGCAACCCTCACCGCATCGGGTGTCAATGGCGGTACCGGCAGATCTGGCGCCACTGGAGTATGCGGTGGCCGGCATCCGGCACGTCCACCGCAGCGAGCTCATCATCGAGCGCTCGGACGGTTCACGCGGCGCCGCGCTGCACTACCGCGAGCACCGGCTGGACGGCGCACACCTCACTGTCGTGTTCGCCGACTCGTCGGTGGAACTAGCGCTGCACACCCGCACGCGTCCGGATTCCGATGTCGTCGAGCGCTGGGCGGTGCTGCACGACCTGCGCTCGTCCGGCGACCCGCTGCGGTTGCCCCGCGTTCTGAGCGGGGCGCTGTGCGTTGCCGCCCCGTATGGAGCCCGGGTGCACGTGCTCACCGGGGCCTGGGGCAGGGAGACGACGCCGATGCACTCCGACCTGCGCGCCGGCGTCCTGCAACTGGGCAGCCGGCAGGGCATCACCGGCCACCTCGCCGCGCCCACTGTCTGCGTGCAACCGCTAGGTCCCGACGGCATGCCCGAGCCGGCGGCATTCGGTGCCGCTCTGGCATGGAGCGGGTCCTGGAGCCTCGCAGCCGAGATGCACCCGAACGGTCTGCTCCGACTCTCCGGAGGCATCGACGACGAGCAGACCGTAGTGCTGCTGAACCCGGGTGAGTCGTTCGAGACGCCGCACCTGTTACTGGGCCAGCATCCGGACGGTCCGGATGCCCTGGCCCGGGTCTGGCACGAGCACCAACGCCGTGTGCTCAGCCGCAGCACCGACGCACGACACCGTCCGGTCCTGTACAACTCCTGGTACGCAACGGGATTCGACCTGAATGTCGACCAGCAACTCGGACTAGCGAAGACCGCTGCGTCGCTGGGGATCGAGGCCTTCGTCGTCGACGACGGCTGGTTCGCCGGCCGCACGGTCGACACCGCGGGCCTCGGCGATTGGCGTCCCGACCCAGCCATCTTTCCGGACGGTCTGCGCCCACTGGCCGAGCAGGTGCGGGCGCTGGGTATGCGCTTCGGGCTCTGGGTCGAGCCCGAGGCGGTCAATCCGAACAGCGACCTCTACCGCGCCCATCCGGACTGGATCTACCGGACCGAAGCGCAACCGCTCACCACGATCCGCAACCAGTACGTCCTGGACCTGGGCCGGCCCGAGGTCGAGGCCTGGGTCACCGACATGCTCCGCGAAGTCGTTACGCAGAACACCGTTGAATACCTGAAATGGGACATGAACCGGCCCATCACCGCCGGCGGTCGGCCCGGCGAGCTGACAGCCCTGCAGTGGTCCGTCGATCACGTGCGCGCCTATTACCGGCTGCTCCGGATGCTCCGGGCAGAATTCCCCGACCTCGTCGTGGAGGCCTGCGCAGGCGGCGGCGGGCGAGTGGACAACGCAGTGATCGGGTTGACCGACGTCGTCTGGCCCAGCGACGAAACTGGGCCGCGCGACCGGTTGGCCATCCAGGACGGCTTCTTGCGCGCCTATCCGCCCCACATCATGAGCAGCTGGGTCACCGACGAACCCGGCACCCAGGACCGCACCCCGGCCAGCCTCACCTTCCGCTTCGTGGTGGCAATGAGCGGCGTGCTCGGAATCGGTGCGGACATCTCCCACTGGGACGAGCAGCAGCGCGCCACCGCACGCGCGATGGTGCAACTGTTTGTCGAGCTCCGACCGGTGATCCACCACGGCGCGGTGCACCGGCACGGCGATCCGCAGCTGCCCGGGTACGCAGTGGAGTATGCCGGCGGCGCCGACCAGGGCGGCCGCATTGTCGTCCTCGTGGTCGACACCAGCCGGTCACGGGTCGCCGGCTCAGGAGCGGGCGTGGTGACGTCTGTGGACCGGATCACCCCGCCGATTCGCATCCGCCCCGCCGGCGTCGATCCGAACCGTCGCTACCGGGTGCGTGGTGACACCACCGTGTACAGCGGCGCGGCGTTGCGTTCGGCCGGTTATCCGGTGCGCTGGGCGCTGGCCGACGATGCGGACGTGTTGGTGTTCGACCCCATCCTCTGATCCAGCAAGGAGTTCGCTGTGCCCGTTGCCGTACCCGATCACCTCACCGACCCACTCACCATCAGCCTGTGGGATTTCAGCTGGTACACCCGGGCCGCCGAGGGCGAGCCGTTCGGCGACCTTGATCAGGCTTTCGCCGAGGCAGTGGCCCGCGGCTACAACTGCGTGCGCATCTGCGCTGCCCCGTTCCTCCTCTTCGGTTCGGGCATCGACACCTCCGCCTTCACACTGACGCCGTTGGGTGGGCAGTACGGGCTGCGGACGCGTTGGTACGACGTGCGCAAGCCGGTGACGCTGGATTTGCGCGCTCACCTCCTGCAGCTGTTCCGGGCGGCAGCCCGGCACGACTGCTCGGTGATCGTCTCCAGCTGGGAGTACCAGCAGTCGCCATGCTTCGCGGCTGACGAAGAGTGGAGCCGGGCTCTCTTCGCGATCCCTGCCCAGCGTCGGCCCGATGCGCTGGCTGATGCGCTGGCCGACCTCATCGATCTGCTGAAGGCTGAGGGGTTAGCCGATCGGGTGGCGTTCGTCGAACTGCACAACGAGGTACAGATCGGCCGGCTGCAGGACGCCGTCCCGGCTGGAGCAGACCCGGTGCTCGGCCTGCAATCGCTGCTCGAGAAGGCGATCGACCGCTTCCACGGGAGGCATTCCGACGTCCCGGTAACGGCGAACTACGCGCGCGTGCCGGTCGAGTCGATGCGCGGCATACCCCGCAACGCCGATGTCGCGGTCTTCCATCCGTACGTGTACGGCGTGCTCGGCGAGCTGGTCGACACCTTCGCACTGCGAGATGACGCTCGACCGTTTCCCCAGCAGCGTGCGCAAGTCGAACTGCTGCGGCCCGATGCGCCGGACCTCGAAGATTGGGTCCTGCCGGACGCGGACAGATGGCGCGCAACTGCCACCGTCATGCGGCATCGTGAGCTCTATGTGCACGATTGGTGTGACCCGATCAAATGGGATCGCTGGCTCTACGACCGGTACGGGGCGCACCGGTTGGCCATGGATGCCATCTTGACGAGCTGGCTAGACGCAGCTGCCGACACCGCGGCCCGACTCGCGGTGCCGTTGGTGCTCGGTGAGGGTTGGGTCGGCTACACGCCGCTCTATACGAACTTCGAAGAGGGACCGGTCGGCGCGGCTCTCTGCGAACGAGCAGTGACCCATGCGTGCGAAGTCGGCGCCTGGGGCACGGTGGTCTGCTCCAATGCAGCGCCGCAGCATCCGATGTGGCAGGACATCGAGCTGCAGTCCAGGCTGAACCAGTCCTTTGCCGCGCGGATGCGCCCGCGAGGCGCCGGTGGATGATTCCATACGGATAGCTCGTCCCACCCCTTCCCGAGAATCCGAGGATTCACGTGCCTAGCTACACCGGCCGCGGCCTGCACGGGCAGACCGTGCAGGCGCTGGGACGACGGGTGGTGGAGGGCCGCTGGCAGCCCGGCGACACCATCTACCCGGACGAGCTGGAATCCGAGATGGGCGTATCGAAGACGGTCATCCGGGAGGCCCTGCGCGTACTGGGCGCGAAGGGGCTGGTCGATTCCCGGCCCAAGCGTGGCACCTTCGTCCGGGAGCGTGCCGCGTGGAGCCTGTTGGATACCGACGTTATCCGCTGGCAACTGGAAGGTGAGCACTCAAAGAGTTTCTTCGCCGATCTGGCCGAGGTACGCGCCATGGTGGAGCCTGCCTGTGCCCGCCTCGCCGCCGAACGCCGGACCAACGATGATCTCGAGGCGCTGCGTGTCGCCCTGCAGGACATGGCGAACGCGGCCGGCGACGCCGATGCCGCGATTGCCGCTGACCTTGCGTTCCACCGTGCGCTGCTGACCGCAACGCACAACGAGCTGCTTGCCCAGCTGGACATCGTGATCACGACCGCGCTGGACGCTCGCGACCGCGTCGTCCACAAGGCTGGCGACAAGTGGCGCGATCCCAGCCCGGTGCATCAGCTGGTCCTCGACCGGATCGAGGCCCGAGACGCCGAAGGCAGCGTCGCGGCCATGCTGGATCTCCTGGCCGTCGCGCAGGCGGACGTCAAGCGCGTCGGGCGGCGCTCCGCTAAATCGAAGTAGCGCTGCTGCTCACCACTCGGCGTAGGCGCCGTCGTCATGCCGCCACACCGGCGAGTGCCAGTCATGGCCTCGCTTGTCCGCGGCGCGCACCGCGGCCTCGTCGATCTCGATGCCCAGTCCGGGGCCGAGCAGTCGTTCGATGTAGCCGTCGACATACTTGAACGCGGTGGTGTCGACGAGGTAATCGAGCAGATCGTTGCCCACGTTGTAGTGGATGCCGAGGCTCTGCTCCTGGATGAGCAGGTTCGGCGTGGCGAACCCGACCTGCAGGCTGGCCGCCAACGAAATGGGGCCGAGCGGGCAGTGCGGCGCCAGAGCCGCGTCGAACGTCTCGGCCAGCGCCCCGATGCGACGCACCTCGGAGATGCCGCCGGCATGCGACAGATCCGGTTGTGCGACGGCAATCCCGGCTTGCAGGACGGGTAGGAAATCCATCCGGGAGTAGAGCCGCTCGCCGGTCGCGATCGGAGTAGCACCGACCAGCCTGCTCAGCGCGGGGAGGTACTCCGGCAGCACCGGCTCTTCGACGAACAGCAGGTGATACGGCTCGAGACGGGGGATGAGCCGGGCGGCGTCCGGCACCGACACCCGGCCGTGGAAGTCGATCGCGAGATCGCGGTGGTCGCCGAGCAGCGAGCGGGCCAGCTCGACCCGGTCCAACACTGCGTCCATCGCCGCCTTGTCGGCGAGCCGCGGAAAGCGGCCGGTCGCATTCATCTTCACCGCGGTGAACCCGCGCTGCACTTGCTCGGTGATCGCGTCGGCGAGCTCGGCCGGCTCGTCGCCGCCGACCCAGTTGTACATCCGGATGCGTTCGCGGACCGGTCCGCCGAGCAACTCGTGCACCGGTGCCTCGCGGTACTTTCCGACGATGTCCCACAACGCTTGGTCCAGTCCGGACACCGCGCTGCTGAGTACCGGACCGCCCCGGTAGAACCCGGCCTTGGTCATCAGCTGCCAGCAGTCTTCGACCTGCAGCGGATTGGCACCGATGATCAGGTCCGCGACCTCGTGGACTGCCGCCCGAGTCGTCGCAGCGCGGCCCTCGACGAGCGGCTCGCCCCAGCCGACCAGTCCTTCGTCGGTCTCCACGCGGCAGAACAGCCAACGAGGCGGCACCAGGAACGTTTCGACGCCGGTGATCTTCATGCGAGCAACGACGCGCGGCGCCGCTGAGGGATCGCCAGATCGGACGAGGGCATCAGTTCTCCTCTGGACCGGAACCGACGCTCAGGCTGCGTCCGGCTTTGTCATTTCTTATTAATTATCGTACCGCGTCCGGGTCGGAGCTCACCAGCGCCAGCCGGGCGCGCAGGAAGTCCCGGTCGGCGGCTGTGCCGGCGAGTTCCAAGGCGCGACGGTAGCTCGCCGCGGCGGCCTCGGCCCGGCTGAGCCGGCGCAGCAGATCGGCCCGCGCAGAGTGGTAGAGGTGATTGCCGGACAGGCTCGACTCGAGGCCGTCCAGCAGTGTCAGGCCGGCCTCCGGCCCCTCGGTTTCGGCGACGGCGACTGCGCGGTTCAGCCGCACCACCGGCGAGCCGGTCAGCTCGTCCAGCTCCGCGTACAGCCGGCCGATCGCTGCCCAGTCGGTGTCCTCGGCGCGTGGCGCGCGGGCGTGCTCGGCGGCGATCCGGGCCTGCAGCCGGAAGCTGCTCGTGGTGCCGGTCGGCGGCGTGACCAACAGCTGGAGCGCCTCGGCGATCTCGTCGCGGTGCCACCGGTCGCGGTCTTGGTCGGCGAGCAGCACGAGTTGCCCGGCTCCGTCCATCCGGGCGTCGCGACGGGAGTGTTGGGCCAGCAGGAGCGCCAGCAAGGCCCGGACCTCCGGCTCGTCGGGCATCAACTGCATCATCAGCCTGGTGAGGCGAATCGCCTCGTCGGCCAATTCGCGGCGCACCGGACCGGCGCCCGACGACGCGGCGTAGCCCTCGGTGAACACGAGGTAGAGCACGGTCAGCACGCCGCTGAGCCGCTCGGGCAGCTCGCTGCCGGCCGGCACCCGATAGGGGATGCCGGCGCTGGCGATCTTCTTCTTGGCTCGGGTGATGCGCGCGGCCATGGTGGCCTCCGGAACCAGGAACAGCCGAGCGATCTCCGGAGTGGTCAGCCCACCGAGCAGCCGAAGCGTGAGCGCCACCCGGGACGGCATTGCCAGTGCCGGGTGGCAGCAGGTGAACAGCAGCCGGAGGCGCTCGTCGGGGATGCTGACCATGTCGGCCTCCTCGACGAGCTCGTCCGGTCCCGGAATGTCTTCGTCAACAAGCAGCAGCGGCAACCGGCGGTAGAGCGCGGCCTCGCGACGCATTCGGTCGATGGCTTTGCGGCGCGCAACGGTCAGCAACCAGCTCGGCGGGTTGTCCGGCACACCTTCGGCCGGCCAGTGCACTGCTGCGCTCGCGTACGCCTCGGCGAGCGACTCCTCGGCGAGGTCGAGGCTGCGCAGCTGTTTGACCAACAGCGCGAGCAGCCGGGACCAGTGCTCCCGATGCGCATCTTCTACAACCGAGCGACGCTTGCGGAGCGAGAGTGACTCCGAGCGACGCTTGCGGAGCGAGAGTGACTCCGAGCGACGCTTGCGGAGCGAGAGTGAATCCGAGCGTCGCTGGCGCGGCGAGGATGGGTCCGGCGTCATGTCACTTGATCGGTCGGACCTCGACGTAGTCGGTGGGCAGGATCGGCACCAACCTCGCCAGCTCGGCTGCCGCGTCGAGATCGTCGGCCTCGACGATGTACCAGCCGCCGAGACCCTCCGCGGTCTCGCTGTACGGGCCGGTGGTGATCACCCGCTCGTCTCCCTCGGGGCGCACGATGCGGCTGTCGACAGCAAGCTCCGCGCCCCCGACGAGCGCGCCCTTCTCACCGACGGTCTTGGCGAATCGGTCGTGCTCGGCGTACATCTCCTTGGTGGCCTGCTCGTCGAGCGCTTGGTACGGGCCGTCCGACCCCTTGATCAGCAATACGAACTTCATCAGAACCCCCTCGGACCGGGCTGCCGTCGGCAGGCAGCGTCAGCTCTATGACGAGTAGCTGCGGCGCGGATCGACAGCCTCACGGCACGTCCTTCCCGTCGCGAGTCTCGCGTGGTTCGAACCGGGCCAGTTCCGAGCGCAGGAAGTCACGGGTGGCGACCTCACCCAGCGCCAGGCGAACAGCGGCGATCTCGCGGGCGAGGTAGTCCACATCGGCCTTGGCCTGCCGGGCCTCCTGGCGGTCCTGCTCGAGGTTCACCCGGTCCCGGTCGTCCTGCCGGTTCTGCGCGAGCAGGATCAGCGGTGCGGCGTAGGCGGCCTGCAGCGAAAGCACCAGCGTCAGGAACGTGAAGGTGTACGGGTCGAATCGCCACGACCTGGGCGCCGCCACGTTGTAGGTGAGCCAGGCGATGATGGTGATGCTCTGATAGGCCAGGTAACGGCCGGTGCCGAGGAAGCGCGCCACTCGCTCGGTGAGCCGGCCGAACGCCTCGCGGTCGATCTGGAATGCCGGCCGCCGACGGGGGTCCTGCGGCTGGTCCAGTCGGGTCCGCGGCTCGGTCACGGACTCACCCGGTCAGTGACCGAGGCGCTCACGGCCGGGCCTCCGCGGTGCCGAGCATGAGCGACGAGGGATCGGCGTCGCGCCAGTCCTCGGGCAAGAGGTGGTCGAGCACGTCGTCGATACTCACGGCGCCGATGAGCCGGTCGTTGTCATCGACGACCGCTGCGGCCACGAGGTTGTAGGCCGCAAGGTAGCGCGTCACGTCGGCGAGGTTGGTGTGCGGCCGCAGCGGGGCGGGATCGGTCTCGACGACGCCGCTGACCAGCATCGAGGGAGGTTCCCGCAGCAGACGCTGCAGATGCGCGGTGCCCAGGAAGCGGCCGGTCGGAGTGGCTTGCGGCGGGCGCACGACGAAGACCTGCGACGCGATCGCCGGGGTGAGGTCGGGATTGCGCACCAGCGCGAGCGCCTCCGCGACGGTGGCATCCGGCAGCAGGATGATCGGCTCGGAGGTCATCAGCCCGCCGGCGGTGTAGTCGCCATAGCTCATCAACCGGCGAACCGGGGCTGCTTCCTCCGGCTGCATCAGCGTGAGCAACCGTTCCTGGTCGGCAGCAGGCATCTCACCCAGCAGATCGGCGGCGTCGTCGTCATCCATCGCCTCGAGGACGTCCGCGGCGCGCTCGTCGGCGAGCGAGCCCAACAGCTTCACCTGTTCCTCGTCGGAGAGCTCCTGCATCACGTCGGCCAGCCGCTCGTCGTCGAGTGCGGCAGCGACTTCGCGACGACGCTTCTCGGGCATGTCCTTGAGCGCGAGGGCAACATCGGTGGGCCGCAGTCCGGCCAGGACGGTGAGCAGCGTGTCGGTGCCCTGTTGCGCCTCGGACAGGGCCAGCCCGGAGACCTCGTCCCAGTCGACCTGGAACAGCTCGCCGCGACGTCCGCGCAGCCGACTGCCGGAGACCCGCACGGCCAGGCGAGTGATCACCCAGTCGTGACCGCGGGTCTGCTCCATAGCTGCGTCGACGATATTGGCGAGCCGGCCGTCGTCGGTCAGTGAGACGGTGCGATCCAGCAGCTCGGCCAGGACGAGCAGCTCGGCCGGCCGGCGCTGGAACCGCTTCAGATTCACCGAGGCGGTGGAGAGCACGACCGCGTCCGACTCGAGCCGGGTGACCCGACCCATCGGCACGAAGATCCGGTGCCGGTGCTGCAACTCGACGACCAGTCCGAGGACGCGAGGCGGTTGCCGCCCTATTCGCAACGTGGCGACCGCTTCCCGCACCCGGCCGAGCTGGTCGCCGTTGGGGTCGAAAACACCCACGCCCGCCAGCCTGGCGAGGAAGACGCGCGCGACCGTGCTCACGGGCACTGAGCCTAGTGCCGGGTGGAAGTGCTGGTGCGCAAGGATGACGATGTGCAGCCTGCCGGTACCGCGCGGCCGAACCTCGCGTTACCGCCGCCTCGCGATGCAGTCTTCCTCGTCGTCGGGTTGCTCGGAGTGTCGCTGTCCGGGCCGCTGATCGCCGCGACCGTGGCACCGGCGCTGGCCATCGCGTTCTGGCGCAACGCGCTGGGTACGGCTGTCACCGGCTCGGTCATGCTGCTGCGCAACCGCGCTGAGCTGCGCCGGATCAGCCGTCACGAACTGGGGCTTTCGGCTCTGGCCGGCGTCTTCCTGGCCGCCCACTTCGCGACCTGGATTCCGAGCCTGACGATGACGACGGTGGCCACGTCGACCGCGTTGGTCGCCACGCAACCGGTATTCGTCGCGACGTTGGCGCACCTCCAGGGCACCTTCCTGCCCCGGCGCGCCTGGTGGGCGATCGGCCTGGCCGTCGTCGCCGCGGCGTTGATCACCGGCGCGGACGTCTCGCTGTCCGGCCGCGCGGTCCTCGGTGATCTGCTCGCGGTGCTCGGCGGCGCCTGCGCAGCGCTCTACGTGACCGCTGGGGCCAAGGCCCGCACCACGATGAGCGCGAGCGTGTACACGACGCTCTGCTACGGGGTGTGCGCGGTCGTCTTGTTGATTGCCTGCCTGATCGGGCGACAACACGTCATTGGCTTCAGCGGCAACGCCTGGTTCAAGATCGTCGCGATCACGGTGGTGGCGCAGCTACTCGGCCACACGCTGTTCAATCTGGTGTTGCGCTCCACCAGTCCGACCGTGATCAGCATCGCGCTGCTGCTTGAAGTGCCCGGAGCGGCACTGGTGGCATTCGTCTGGTTGCACCAGCACCCGCCGGCGACGGCATGGCCAGGTCTGGTGTTGTTGCTGGTGGCGCTGGTCGGCGTGGTCTCCGCGCGTGGCACCGAGCTACCGGTCGAGGCGACCGAGTAGCACCCGGCACGGCTCCGGACGGACTTCGATCGGCGTGCTGCGCATCACGGTCCGCCGCGCCAGTGGTCGATGCGGTGATGATCGGGGGCGAATCCGTTCCCGATACCCCAGAGCACAGCCTGGGTACGGCTGGCGACACCGATCTTGCGGTAGATCGTGCGGATGTAGGACTTGACCGTGTTCGGGCTGAGGAACGTCAGCCGAGCGACGTCGGCGTTGCTCTTGCCCTGCGTGATCAGCGCCAGTATCTCCGCCTCGCGGTCGGTGAGCCCCTCGCGGCGACCGGGCCAGTCCAGTCCGGGGGCGCTGCGGGCCCGCGGTGGCGGCTCGCTCACCACCACTTCGCCGGCGTGGACCGCTTCCAGCGCTACCACCAGGTCGCGCGCGTTCAGCGTCTTGGACAGGTAGCCGTGCACGCCTTGGCGCCGAGCGCTCTCGACCAGGTCGGGATGGAAGTTCCAGGTGTAGACGACCACTCGCTTCGCGCCGGGGTTCTGTACCAGCACCTTGATCTCGTCGTGGTCGGACTCCGGTTGCGCGAACGAGTCGTACAGCGCGATGTCAACCGGATCGTCGAGGGACGTATTCGCGTCGATCTCGGCAACCAGGACGCGGTCCCGGTACGGGTCGAGCATGTGTGCGACGCCGGTCAGCACGACGTCGTAGTCATCGACCAGTGCGACGGTGATCGGCCGGGACGAGGCGGCGGGCATGCCTCGACACTAACCTACCTAGGGGTGTACCGGACCAGCCCTAGGGGTGGTTCCGTTGAGACCGCAAGTAGCCCGCCAGCCAGTTCGCCAGGCTGGATCCGATGCGCGCGCAACGCGCACAACCGAAAGGCGTCACCATGCTCGGTCTCATCGTCACGATCATCGTCGTCGGACTGATCGCCGGCGCCCTGGCCCGGCTTCTGGTGCCCGGCCGCCAGGACATCTCGATCCCGATGACCATCCTGCTGGGCATCATCGGCTCGTTCATCGGCGGCTTCCTCGGGTACGTCATCTTCCACAAGGACGCCTCCGACGGGTTCCTGCAGCCGTCCGGCATCATCGGCTCGGTGATCGGCGCGGTCATCGCGCTGCTGATCTGGACCCGGGTCGGCGGGCGTCGTGCGGTGAGCCGCTGACTCCGGCTGCAGTCCCGGATCGAACGTCGGCGCGGGGCACCATCGGCACGATGCCGGTGGTGCCCCGCGCCACGGACGGTCCAGGCGGGATCGGCGCTTACCGCGCCGGGGCGTCGGGATCCTGTGAGTAGGGGCGGCCGGCCGTCGTCTCGCCGGACGTGCCGAAGGTGGGCCGGTTGGCCGGCTCGGCGCGGTCCTCGGACCCGGTCCGCACCGGCTGGTCGGTCTGGTAGGTGTCATCGGTGCGCGCGGTGTTGGCGGGTTCGGTGTGTCGCGATGCCGCGGCAGCAGCGGCCGCCTCGCGCTCTTCAGCCTCGCGACGGCGGCGCGCGCGCCGCTCGGCCACCCGCACGTCACGCACGCCGACCACGGCCAGCCGGCCGAGTGCGAAGCCCGCGATCAGCACGATGGCCGGCCCGAGCGCGGTGAAGTAGCCGAGCTCGGCGACCGCTCGGCCGCTGTCGCTGGTCGCGGTAGGTGACCCGACCGAGCCGATGTGCAGCAGGTCGGCGACGCTGCGGCCCAGGACGAACCAGGCGCCGCCGGCCACGGCGAGCCAGCCGCCGAAACTGGCGACGAAGCGGTTCGCGCTAAGCAGCAGGAGCAGACCACCGAGCACCACGGCTGCACCGGGCAGGACTTCCAACCAGCCGCGAGCCGAGGTCCATCGCCAGGTGTCGTCGTTGCCGTAGGAGTAGTCGAAGTACGGGCCGATGAACGGGATCAGTGCTCCCCACGCGCCCAGCACGATCAGCACGACTCCGCTGATTGCACCGCGGCTGCGCGGGACCAGGCTGAGGGACTTTTCGGTGTTCGATGTGGCTGTCATGCTGACCTCACCTTCACGGTGCGGCCCAGCGCGGCACTCAGCCGGGCCGACAAGAAGCGGCATCTGGCTCAGCCGTCAGACCGAAGCGGGGTCCGCTACGGCTGTCTTTTGGAGCCTACCCGGCAGACCGGCCTGAATGCGCTACTTGACCCAGTACGAGTAGAGGTCGGCACCGGTCAGGTAGAACCGTAGTTCCACCTGGCGCCCGGCCAGTGCGCCCAGCGATTTTCCGCCCTTCCACCGGACGCTGTGGTCGAGCTGGTCGCCGCTGACCGCGGTCGACTGTGCCGCGCTGTAGCCCGGAATGGGCTGACCCGTCGTCGCGTCGAGTACCTCCACGGTGAGTGAGCCGTGCGGATGCACGACAGCGTTGAGGTGCAGGTCGGTGCCGGTGAACGTCAGCGGCTTGGTCGTCACCTGGCCGGGGTCGCCGGCGCCGGGCAGTGCCGCGTTGGTCAGCGAGACGAAGCCGTCGCGGCGCCACGTCGCCATCCCGGTCTGGCCGGTCTGCACGTCGCGGCTCGGGTCGCCGGTGACGACCCCGCCATGCCCCACATTGAACCCGCCGTAGTACATGGTGATGGTGGAGTTGTCGACGAGAACATCCGATGCCGTGTAGAGGGTGCCGTCGTCCCACGCCCCGGGGCGCCCGGGTGTGAGGATCGGGTCGCGCACCGGGCGGTCCCAGGTCGTCAGGTCGCGCGACGAGGCCACCTGCGGCGTGACCGGTCCGTCGCCGGCCGCCGCGGACGCGCCGGTCGTGTAGTCGGTGACCAGGAAGACCCAGGGGATGCCGATGTAGAGCCCTTCGTACGGCAGTACCGGCATGCCGTAGATCTGCCCCTCCAAGCCGTTGATGGCTTCGGCGGATCCGTCGTCGGCGTAGTCGCCGCTCACCGCGAGCTGCGGAGTGGACCAGTGCAGGAAGTCCTTGCTGGTGGAGACGAACGCCGATCGGTCGTAGATGCCGGGCGTGCGAGAGGTGAACATGCGCTTCTTGACCGAGGCGATGTACTGCTGCGACCGCGAGTCGTACGTGACGTTCGAGACGTCGCCGTCGAGCAACACCGGCGCTTCCTGCGCGCGAGTCCAGTGGTAGCCGTCGGGGGAGAACCAGGCGTAGTAACCCAGCGTCTGGTTGACCACGCCGCTCTGGAAGGTGAGCACCGCATACCGCTGCGCCTTGGGTGCGGCCGGGTTGTACGCGACGGTTCCGCCGCCGGGCAGCACGATGTTTGTCTGCGACGCAGGGAGGTTCTTGTAGCCGACCGTGCCGCGGCCCAGCGGCTTCGTCCAGTGCACTCCGTCGGTGCTCTCGGCGTAGCAGAGGAAATATCCGGGCGCTTGGTCGTTCGTCGCGGTGTACCACATCCGGTAGAGCTTCCCGACCTTGTACACCGAGCCGTAGATGTAGGAGCTGCGCTCCCACGGCTTGTCCGGCCGCAGTACCGGCGTTGGCCGCTTGACTGCCGGATGCACCACGCGTCCGACGTTGCTGGCCGAGCCGATGCGGTAGTCGTCGAGGAACAATTCCCGGCTGGCACCGAGTGCCGGGTCGTAGCTCGGCGCCGCAGCGGTGAGTTGGACCTGGTCCCAGTACGAGGTCCCGTCGGCGCCGTTGCTGGCAATCGTCAAGGTGGCGTGCGCGGTCGTCGCAGGAGCGGTGCCGGTCACGGTTGCCGTTTGCCAGTCGGTGCTCGCCGGAGGCGTGACCGCGTGGGCGTCGAGCACGGTGCCGTTGTAGTCGGTGAACACCATGGAAAACGTCGCGGGGGTACCGGCCTTGCCCTTCACCCTGGCGGTGGCGGTATAGGCCCGACCGGCCGCAGCCACGATCCGGTCGCTGGTGACGGTCACCGGCGCGGCGGCCGGCGCATCGAGCTGCAGCGAGCCGAGCCCGGCCGAGCGGTACGCGGAGAGGTTGACGATCTTCGCGTGGTCAGCCGCGCCGGACACGGTCCAGCCGATCGGGTGCCCGGCGCGATCGCCGACATCGAAGCCGCCGTTGGCCAGTAGGTCGCCGGCCTTCCCGACGATGGGCTGGGGGAGTGGCTGAGCCGTCGCCGTCTGATGGCCCACCACCAGACCGGTGAGCAGAACGAGCGCGACGCCGGGCGCCGTGCATCGGCGCCACCAGCTGGGAATCGACGGATGCGACATGTCAGCCTCCAGGGGGGGTGGGGTGCTGGCAGTCAAGGTTCGTGAAAAGACATTCCATGTCAAGAGCAGAACGAGAGCCGAGCTGCGCCGGACCCGACTGACCTGAGCGAACGCGTGTGAGGGGGGCCTCATGGGGTGGCGTTCGGGTAGACCCACGGACACGATGTGGGCATGACCGAACCGCAGCGTCCCCGTAGATCGTGTCTTGCCGTACCGGGCAGCAACCCGCGGTTCCTCGAGAAGGCCAAGGGCCTCCCGGCGGACCAGGTATTCCTCGATCTCGAGGACGCCTGCGCCCCACTGGCGAAGCCGGAAGCACGCAAGAACATCGTTGCGGCACTCAACGATGGCGGCTGGGGCGACAAGATCCGGGTCGTCCGGGTCAACGACTGGACCACCCACTGGACGTACCGCGACGTCATCGAGGTGGTGGAGGGGGCCGGGTCGAACCTCGATTGCATCATGCTGCCGAAGGTGCAGAACGCCGAGCAGGTGGTGGCGCTCGACATTCTGCTGACCCAGATCGAGACGACGATGGGCTTCGAGGTCGGCCGGATCGGCATCGAGGCGCAGATCGAGAACGCGCAAGGGCTGATCGCCATCGATGCGATCGCCAAGGCCAGCCCGCGGGTCGAGACGCTCATCTTCGGGCCGGCCGATTTCATGGCCAGCATCAACATGCGGTCGTTGGTCGTCGGCGAGCAGCCGCCCGGTTATGACGTCGGCGATGCCTATCACCACATCCTGATGTCAATCCTGATGGCAGCGCGAGCCAACGAGAAGCAGGCGATCGACGGTCCTTTCCTGCAGATCCGTGACGTCGACGGGTACCGGCGGGTGGCCGGCCGGTCCGCGGCGCTCGGGTTCGACGGCAAGTGGGTGCTGCACCCAGGCCAGATCGACGCGGCGAACGAGATCTATGCGCCGGCGCAGGAGGATTACGACCACGCCGAGCTCATCCTCGACGCTTACGAGTGGTCGACCTCAGCTGCGGGTGGCGCGAAGGGCTCGGCGATGCTCGGCGACGAGATGATCGACGAGGCGTCGCGCAAGATGGCCCTGGTGATCGCCGCGAAAGGTCGTGCCGCCGGGATGGAACGCACCAGTACGTTCACCCCGCCGGAGAGCTGAGCACTCCCTCAGAGGCCGGTTTCCTCGGAGGCCAGCGGCTGCGCCGGCGTGGCCGGTTGATCGCCCACGATCAGCCGATAGGTCGCACCGGCGATGGCGGCGCCGATGAGCGGGGCAAGCCAGAAAACCCATAGCTGGCCCAGGGCCCAGCCGTGCTGCATGATTGCCGGCCCGGTGGAGCGGGCCGGGTTCACCGACGTGTTGGACACCGGTATCGACACGAGGTGAATCACCATCAAGGTGAAGCCGATGGCAATTCCCGCGAAGCCGGCGGGTGCGCGCACGTCGGTGGCGCCGATGATCACGTAGAGGAAGATCGCGGTCAACACGATCTCGACGAGCAGAACCGCGCCGAGGTTGTAGCCGATGCCGTGGGCCATGCTCGCAGCCGGGGAGTGCTTTCCGTAGCCGTTCGACGCGAATCCGGAGTCCTTCGCCGAGAAGCCCTTCTGCCCGGAAGCCACGCCGAGCAGTACTGCTGCTGCCACCACGGCGGCTACGACCTGCGTGACGATGTAGGCGATCAC
This sequence comes from uncultured Actinomycetota bacterium, assembly GCA_963703085.1. Lineage (GTDB taxonomy): Bacteria > Actinomycetota > Actinomycetes > Mycobacteriales > Jatrophihabitantaceae > DATAEG01. Next base: position 2,820,342 of record OY969789.1, read on the forward strand.
GTCGGACCACGGGAACCGCCGTGCGACGGCGAGGCCGAGCGTCACGGCCGGATTGAAATGACCTCCGGAGATCGCACCCACCGCGTAGATCATCACCATCACCGCGACACCGAACGCGATGGCGACTCCGAGCAGGTCGATTCCCTTGTTTCCGGCGTCGAGCACGGCGGTACCGCAGCCGACGAAGACGAGGACGAAGGTGCCGAGGAATTCGGCGCCGAGTCGGCGGACCAATGACTTGGGCATGCGCTGCCTCCAAAAGCCGCGACGGGGACGTGTCGGAATGAGTAACTCAGACCGCGCGTACCTGCGCAGGCGACGCGCCGAGGAATGATCATGAAAAGATGCCCGCCCTGAGAGCCATCTCACCGCCGCCTCGGGTAGTTCCGGGCGATCTGCTCGCGGATACTTGCCGGTAACTTCGTCGAGCCTGGAGGTGCCGGATGGCACGCCTTGCCCAGACCGCAGGACTCACCGACATGCAGACGGAGATCCTTTCCACGGTGCGGCGCTTCGTGGAGAAGGAGGTGCTGCCCCATGCGACGGATCTCGAGCACAAGGACGAGTTCCCGGAGGCCATCGTCGACGGGATGCGCGAGATGGGTCTCTTCGGTCTGACCATCGCCGAGGAGTACGGCGGCCTCGGCGAGTCGTTGCTCACCTACGCGCTGGTCGTCGAGCAGATCGCCCGCGGTTGGATGAGCGTCTCCGGGATCATCAACACGCACTTCATCGTCGCGTACATGATCAGCCAATACGGCACGGCCGAGCAGAAGCAGCGCCTCCTGCCGAAGATGGCGACGGGAGAGATCCGGGGCGCCTTCTCGATGAGCGAACCAGACTGCGGGTCGGACGTCGCCGCGATCAAGTCGACGGCGACGCCGCAGGGCGACGGGTTCGCGATCAATGGTTCAAAGATGTGGCTCACCAATGGTGCCCGCGCCGGCGTCGTGGCGACCCTCGTGCGCGACGATCAAGGAGCCGACTCGGTCTACCGGAACATGACGACTTTCCTATTGGAGAAGGAGCCGGGCTTCGGCGAGACGAGGGCGGGACTCACCATCCCCGGCAAGATCGAGAAGATGGGTTACAAGGGCGTCGAGACCACCGAGATGGTGCTCGACGGTGTCAGCGCAGGCGTCGCGGAAGTTCTGGGCGGCGCCGCGGGCCGGGGGCGTGGCTTCTATCAGATGATGGACGGCGTCGAAGTCGGCCGTGTCAATGTGGCGGCTCGGGCCTGCGGCATTGCCATCCGCGCGTTCGAGCTCGCCATCGACTACGCCCAGCAACGGAAGGCGTTCGGCAAGCAGATCGCCGACCATCAGGCGATCGCGTTCAAGCTGGCCGAGATGGCCACCAAGGTCGAAGCGGCACACCTGATGATGGTCAACGCGGCGCGGCTCAAGGACGCCGGCGAACGTAACGACGTGGAAGCCGGCATGGCGAAGCTGCTCGCCTCGGAGTACTGCGCCGAGATCACCCAGGAGTCATTCCGTATCCACGGCGGCTACGGCTATTCCAAGGAGTACGAGATCGAACGGCTGATGCGCGAGGCGCCGTTCCTGCTCATCGGCGAGGGCACGTCGGAAATCCAGAAGACGATCATCAGTCGCGGACTGCTCAAGGAGTACCGATCGACGGGCTGACCGCGACGAAGTACTAGCGCTTGACAATCACCCATATTTCCCCAGCAAGCCGCGGGTGATGTTCGCGTGCAGTCTGGCCACCCCCACGATCAGGTAGTTGCCGATCACCAGCATCAGCACGATTCCGATGGCTGCGGCGATGAGCGCCGAGCGCTGGTCATTGATGAACCAGCCGTAATGCGGGCCGTGGTATGGACCGTTCTGGTAGTAGCCGATCTGGATGCCGTGTGCTGTGGTGCCGTTGTCGAAGTCCTGCGGTGGGTAGCGGTACCAGAACGGCACGCTGATCAGTCCCCAACCGAGTAGCCAGACCGCCACCGCCACCACGTCCAGGGTGAGCAGCACCGGCCACAGCAGCAACAGCAACAGCACGTCACGCCAGGTCGCCGGATCCTGCACCCGGCCGGCGAGATTGGCGCGGAACCCGGTTCGAGCCGGGAGATAGGGCGGGCGGATCGGGCCACCGAGCGGCCCTGGCACCCGGTTCCGTTCGACGCCGGCCAACGCCCGGATCACCCCGAGGCCGGCAGCCAGCACCGGCAGACCGATGATGAAGATGCTGGTGATCCCGCCGGCCAGCAATGCCGTGAGCGTGAACGAGAACCACAGCGCACCGAGCAGCAGATAAGAGAGCAGATAGCCCACCGACGACCACAACAACGACGAGAGGAGCAGGGCGACCGGGTTGCCGATCCGCGTGGCGCCCACCGTGGGCGACGCAGTGGTCGGCACTGTCGTGCTCACGACCCGACTCGCAGCAGGTTCTCGATCTCGTCGAGGCGCCCGTCCAGCGCGCGCAGTGACCCCAGGACGCCGGTTTGGGCCGCCGCTACCTCTTCGGCGAGCCGGCGGTAACCGTCCATTGCGACGGCATCGGTGCGGTGTCGCTGCAGCTGGAAGTAGCCGACGACGATGGCGGCGGCGCCACCGACGACGATCAACACGATCGCGATCGAGATGACTGCACCTGTCATTGCTCGCTGCTCTCCTCGTCAACGGCGCGGCCGCTCCGGCCGCGCACTCGCGGCGGGTCCGCGACGAGTCAAGTCTGCGGGCCAGCGTGGGCCCGCACTACGGCGCTAGCGACACTGTCGACGGTGCACTCAGGTACACCCCTAGGGCGCCGCGACGTGATAGGTGAACACGTCGGCGCCGCCGTGCGAGCGGGTGGCGGTGCTGTTGCCGTAGGTGACGCCGGTGAGCCACAGCGTGCTTCCCGAGGCGGCCAGCGCCAGGTCCGCTTCGCCGAAGGTGTCAGCACCGTCGTTCGCCGCGGTGCCGAACTGCGCAGTGGCCTTCGGTGCTCCCGAGCCGTCCAGGGTGGCGACGAAGACGTCCGTGCCGCCGACCTGCGCGGTGAACTTGCCGGTGCTGAACCCGGCCAGCTCGACCGTCCCGTGCACCGTCACCAGCCCGGCGGCCGAATCGTCGCCGGCGGTACCGAACTGGTGCGTCCAGAGTTGGCTGCCGTTGGGGGAGAAGGCCGCGTCGAGCACGTCAGTGCCACCGCTGCTCGGACCGGCTGCGTCGCCGTTGGTGGCTCCCGCAGTGACGATGTTGCCGGCGCCGTCGATGGCGACACCGTGCAGCAGATCGTCGGCTGCCGAGCCCACCTGGCGCACCCACTTCTGCTGGCCGGTTGCCGAGAACGCGGCGATCCACCCGTCGGTTCCGCCGATCGACGTTGTGCCGGGCATCCCGGCTGAGGTGACGCCGGCGAGGTACACCGCATCCGCGGTCGCTGTCATGGCCAGCGTCTTGTCTTCGCCGGTACCGCCGAACTCGGTCTGCCAGAGCAGCGTGCCGTCGTGATCAAGGTGGGCCAGCAGCGCGTCCTTGTCTCCGGCGTTGGTCTTCCCGCCGACCGAGCCCTTCGTGTACCCGGCGACGTAGACGCCACCGGATCCGTCCGAGGTCACCGCGTAGGCGCGATCGGCCGCGGTGGGATCGCCGAACTGGGTACGCCAGCGCAGCGCGCCGGCGGAATCGAGTTGCGCTACGAACACGTCGCCGGCGCTGTTGGCCGCGTGCCCGCCGTCCGCGTTGCCGTTGGTGTAGCCGGCCACAGTGGTGGTGCCGGCGCCGGTGTCGGCCGAGCCGTAGAGCCGCTCGTCGGCGGGGCTGCCGAACTCCGTCGTCCATGCCGTCGAACCGTCGGGCTTCGTCTGCGTGACGACGGCATCGAGCCCACCCACTGCGGCCTGGGCGTTGATCGATCCGCTCGCCGCGAACGCGGTGGTCGTGGTTCCGTCCGCACGGGGGGTGATGCCACCAGCCCAGTCGTCACCAGAGGTGCCGAGCAGCGAAGTGTTGATGACCTGGGGCTTGGTGGTGCTGAGGTATCCGGACAGGTTCTCGATGCCCTCGACGAACGCCGGTTGCCACACGTCCCAGTCGTGACCACCGCCGAGCACCCGCCAATCGGCTGTCACGCCCGGGGTACGGACGAGCTGGTTGTAGGCGACGGCCTCTTCGAAGTCCAGGTCGTGATGGGCATCGGCCGGGTTGGGTTCGACGTATTCCTTGTCACCGACGGCCAGGAAGACGTGCACCGGCTGGTCGGGATTCAGTTTGGCCAGCAACGCAGGGTAGTTCAGCGCCTGGTACCGGCTGTCGACGAACTTGGCCGACCCGACGCCGAACGCGCCGTAGTTGCGCACGTCGTCATCGGCCGGTGGCAGCGGGGTGAACACCGCGGGGCTCAGGACGAGTGCGGAGCCGAAGAGATTCTGATGCGCGAGCACGTACCGCAGTGCGCCGGCGCCGCCCATCGAGTAGCCGCCGATGGCGCGTCCCCACCGGCCGACGACGGTGCGGTAGTGCGAGTCGACGTATTTCACCAGATCGCGGGTGAAGGCGGTCTCCACCTGCTGGCCCGGGTAGTCCGTGCCGGTGTACTTCGAGTTCACGTACCAACTTGCCCGATCCGACCACGGGGCGTCCGGCATCACCACGATCATCGGCGGGATCTTGCCGGTGCTGATCAAGGTGTCGAGGTCGTTCTTCTCCCGGGTCCAGGCCTCCATCGAATCGCCGCGACCGTGCAGGAGGTAGATGGTCGGGTAGTGCGCCGTCGCAGCGGCGTAACCATGCGGCAAGTAGATCTCGTAGTCGATCTTCGCCTTCAGCGTCCCGGAGTACATCGACGCCTGTTTGATCACGCCTGCCTGTGCGCGGGCGTCGGCTGCCGGGCCGTGGCTCCCGAACGCCCGGACAGCTACCACCAGCCCCGCCGCCATCAACAGGGCACTGACCAGGACGCGGACCGTGCGGGACATCGCGACTCCTCGGGGGCGGTGAAACGCGGTGTTGACAAATGCCGGACCGAGTCTGACACTCGCTTGGAATCGATTGCAAGAACGATTCCAAGATTCTTTTATCCGAATGGGGACCCGATGTCGGCACCGCGCCGCCCGACGCTGGCCGAGGTTGCCGCGCGCGCCGGCGTCTCGGTGGCCTCGGCGTCCCGGGCGCTGACCGGTGCCTCGGCCAGTGCCGCCATGGTCGAACGGGTCGGTGCCGCCGCAACGGCGCTCGGATATGTCGTCGATGCCCGGGCCCGCTCACTCAAGGTCGGGCGAACCGAACAGCTCGCCCTGTCGGTGGAGGATCTCGGCAACCCGGTCTACGTCTCGATGATGCGGGCGATCGAGAGCGTCGTCCGGGCGGCCGGCTTCCGGCTACTGGTCAGTTCGACCGGGTCCGACCCGCAGGACGAGATCGACATCATCAGAGGCCTGCAGCATGGGTATGCGGACGGGTTGATCCTGAGCCCGGTGCGCATTACCGACGAGGTGCTGGCCGAATTGGCCACCATCCGGGTGCCTGTCGTCGTCATCGGCGGACTTCCCGCCGGAGTGCAGATCGACAACGTGCGGGCAAATTCGCCACGCGGCGTCCGCCTTGCCGTGGACCATCTGGTGGCGACGCGCCGCAAGGCGATCGGTTTCATCAACGGACCCACCGACACCGTGCCCGGCAGTGCCCGCTTCGGCGGCTTCCGGCGGGCCATGAAGGCAGCTGGTCTGGCGGTGAGCGACGCGCAGATGGAGGCCGGCTCGGACTTCACCTATGCGGCGGGGGAAAAGGCCGCGAACGGCCTGCTCGACAAGTTCAAGCCGGACGCGCTGGTGTGCGCGAACGATCTGATCGCGCTGGGTGCCCTGCGCTCGCTGCGGGCGCGCGGCCTCGACGTACCGAACGACGTCGCGGTTGTCGGCATGGACGACACCGAGCTGGCTCAGCTCGTCACGCCGGCACTGACCAGCGTGTCGCTCGGGTCCGAAGAGCGCGGCCGGATCGCCGCGACCATGCTGCTCGACCGACTCGCCGACCCGACATTGCCGGCGCAGCGGTCCACCGTCCAGCCCCGCCTGGTGGAACGGACGTCCACCGCGGCGAGGAGACGACGATGACGGCCACCCAGATCCAGCCCGCGCCGATACCGGCGGCGTCATCCGACCCGGTCAAGCCCGGCCGTGGCGGCAACCGCCGGATGGCATCACGACGGGCCTGGATCCTGCTGCTGCCCGCGATCATCCCGATCCTCGTGCTGAGCGTGTATCCGCTGGTGCGCGGCGTCTACTTGGGATTCACCGACTCGCACGCAGGCCTCGACGTCCCCACCAACTGGATCGGCGTCGACAACTTCACCCGGCTGTGGCACAACCACCTCTTCATCCAGTCGTTCAAGATCGGGTTCGAGTGGGCCATCTCGGTGACGGTGCTGCAGACCTTGCTCGGCCTGGGCCTCGCGCTGCTGCTGAACGAGGACCTGCGGTTGCGCTGGCTGGCCCGCACGTTGGCGATCGTGCCGTGGGCGATGCCGCCGGTGATCATCGCGATCATGTGGCGGCTCCTGCTGGACCCCACCGCCGGTGCACTCAACGAGGCGATCCGCCATCTACATCTGGGTAGCGGGAGCCTCAACCTGCTCGGCACCTTCGGCACTGCACTGCCGACGGTGATCGGCATCGGGGTGTGGATCGGCATGCCGCAGACCACCGTGGTCCTGCTGGCCGGACTGCAGTCCGTGCCCGAGGAACTCTACGAAGCGGCTGCGGTGGACGGTGCCGGATCGACGGCGCGGTTCCGCAGCATCACGCTGCCGCACCTGCTGCCGACTATCGCCGCGATCACCTCGATCAACTTCATCTGGAACTTCAACTCCTTCGGCCTGGTGTACGTACTCACGGCCGGTGGGCCCGGTGGGAAAACGATGCTGCCGATGCTCTTCGCCTACAAGGAGGCGTTCGGCTACGGCAACTTCGGTTACGCCGCGGCAATGGCCGACGTCATGGTGATCGTGATCGTCGGGCTGATGTTGTTCTTCTTGCGCTCCCGGCTGCGGAGGGAGACCTAGTCATGATGCGGCAATCCTCCGGCAAGTTCCGCGCGGTGCGTGGCGGCCAGTACCTCGCCTTGGCCGCATACCTGATCTTCCTCGGCTTCCCATTGCTCTGGCTGATCTCGGTATCACTGAAGGGTCCCCGAGAGCTCGTCTCGATCCATCCGACGTTGATCCCACGGCACTTCGACTGGACGAATTTCAGCGACGCGCTGACCAATCAGGCGCTCACCAAGTCGGCGCTCAACAGCCTCATCGTGTCGGTCGCGAGCATGGTGCTGGTGACGCTCGTGGCGGTGCCCACCGCCTATGCGCTGACCCGCTTCACCCATCGGATGCGCACGGTGGCCTCGGTGTGGATCCTGATCAGTCAGGTCTTCCCGGTGATCCTCATCGTGATCCCGGTGTTCCTCATCCTGAAGTCCCTGCACCTGCTCAACAACCTGGGCGGTCTCACGCTCATCTATCTGGTGTGGACCTTGCCGTTCGCGCTGTGGATGCTGATGGGGTTCGTCGCGAGCATTCCGCGTGAACTCGAAGAAGCCGCCGAAGTCGACGGCGCAGGTCAGATCCGCGTCGTCTTCAGCATCGTGCTCCCGCTTCTGGTGCCGGGCATCGTCGCTACTGCGCTGTTCGCCTTCATCTCCTGCTGGAACGAGTTCTTCTTCGCGCTGGTCCTCATCCAGGACCCGAACAAGAAGACCATCTCGTTGGCGCTGGCGAACTACGTCGGCACCGAGGGACTCATCCAGCTCGGTCCGTTGGCGGCCGGATCGCTGATGGCGACGGTGCCGAGCCTCGTCTTCTTCGCCTTCATGCAGCGTCGGCTCACTTCCGGCCTGCTCGCCGGTTCGGTCAAGGGATGAGCGCGGCCTTGCCAGCGAATGCAGGAGCACGGGGCCGCGCGGCAAACCGCACAGCCTCTCCACCCGACGGTCCGGCGGACGTTCCGCACCGGCATCTATCCAAGGAGCAGTAATGAGACATAGGTCAATCACGGCGATGATGGCCGGCCTGGTGGCCGTAGTGCTGGCCATCGCCGGGTGCAGCTCGTCGAGTTCGGACAAGAACGGCGTCGTGAACATCAAGTTCGTCAGCCTTGCCTACCAGCCGCCGACGGTGGCTGCGGTCAAGAAGATCGTCGACTCGTTCAACAGCTCGCACTCGAAGATCCATGTACAGCTCATCCAGGGCAGCTTCGACACGATCAACGACCAGCTCACGACGCAGTTCCAGGGCGGGACGGCTCCGGACGTGTTCCACTCGCAGTCGTCCTTGATCTCCGACTTCGAATCGCAGGGATACCTGGCCGACCTGAAGCCCTACCTCGACAAGAGTCTGGTTTCCAGCATCCCCAGCGGCGTGCTCAGCACCGTCACCGACGGCAGCAAGATCTTCGCTGCGCCGACGCTGCTGCAGTCCTACGTCGTATTCGCCAACACCGACATGCTCAAGCAGGCCGGGGTGACCGTGCCCACCGGCGACCAACTGAGCTGGGACGACTTCCAGGCACTGGCGAAGAAGGCCACCAGCAACGGGCACTTCGGTCTGGGCTGGGGGCTCAAGCAGCCGACCGCGACGGTGATGAACCTTGCCCTGAACTTCGACGGGAAGTTCTTCTCCGGCAGCGGCAAGGACGCGAAGATCAGCGTCGGCGACAACGAGCTGCAGGTGCCGAAGCGGATGGGCCAGATGCTGTTCGACGACAAGTCGCTCTCCCCGGTGAGCGTGACCCAGTCCGGTGCGGACACCCTGCCCGGGTTCTACGCCGGCAAGTACGCCATGGTGGTCGGCGGGGACTTCGTGGCGCAGTCGATCGTGGCGCAAGCGCCGAAGACCTTCCACTGGGCAGTGCTGCCCGCCCTGGCGGGAACGTCGGCGAATCAGGCTGCTGACCCGCAGACGCTCTCGGTGTCGAAGGAGAGCAAGCACGTCAAGGAGGCCGCGACGTTCGTCAACTACTACGAGCAGCCGGCCAACCTGGCCGCTGTGGCGCAAGGTGACTGGTTGATCCCGGCCACCAGCGGCGCCAGTGCAGCAGTGCAGAAGAACACCGGAGGCAAGAACGGCTGGGCGCAGATCCTGCCCACCGGAAAGGATCTGATCGACGCACCGTTCTCGAGCGCGACGAACTACGCGCGGTGGAAGACGGAGGTGGCCCAGCCCGCACTGCAGCAGTACCTCGCCGGGAAGCTCGATCTGGACGGGTTGAAGAAGAAATTCGAGGACGGTTGGAAGCAAGGCAGCTAGTGCAGTCCTCGGGGCCGGGAGCGGATCCCGGCCCCGAGGCCCGTCCCGTCGAACAGACTGCGGAGTGTCATGACGCTATTGGAAGACAAGGCAGTTGGTGCCCTGGCCGGTGCTGCGGTGGGCGATGCCCTCGGCGGTGCGACCGAGGGTTGGACGCCGGCACAGATCCAGGAGAGGCACGGTGGGCCGGTCACCGGCATCGTCGGTCCGTTCCTGCCGGACTGGAAGGATGCCCGCCCGATAGCGCCGTACCACAAGGGCGACGGCAACATCACCGACGACACCTTGATGACGCAGGCGCTGGTCGACGTCTACGCGCGGCGCCGTGGCCACCTCGACGCCTATGCCATCGCCGAGGATCTGGTGCCGCTGCTGATCGACGAGAAGCGGTGGGTACCGGAATTCGAGGCGTCCGCGCTGTTGCTCACCCGGATTTTTCTTGCCGAGAAGTGGCTGGTCGCTCGGCTGCACTACGGCCACGTCGACCCGCGTGAGGCCGGCGTCGGCAACATCGTGAATTGCGGCGCCGCCATGTACATGGCGCCGGTCGGCGTGGCGAACGCCGCCGACCCGGTGGCCGCCTACGCCGAGGCGATCGACATCGCCGGTGCGCACCAGTCGAGCTACGGCCGGGAGTCCGCCGGTGTCTTCGCTGCAGCGGTCGCTGCCGCGATGACTCCCGCAATCACGGCCGCAGAGGTCTTCGACGCTGCGCTGGAGGTCTCGCACGACGGCACCCGGGACGCCCTGCTTGCGATCCGCGACGCCGCGGTACCCGGCGATCATCTAGCGGCTATCCCGGCGCTGCGTGCGGCGATCGAACCGTTCGACACCGTGGGACCGCAGTACCGCGCTCCGGCCATGGATGCACGCCGGCCGTCCCGGACGAAGGCCATCGAGGAGCTTCCGGTGGCGCTGGGGTTCGTCCTCGTCTCCGGTGGCGACGTGCGCTCCGCCGTTCTCGGTGGGGTGAACTACGGCCGGGACGCCGACTCGATCGCGTCGATGGCCGGCGCGGTCACCGGAGCTCTGCAGGGCGTCGGCGGGGTGCCTGCGGAGTGGCGCAGCGCGGTGGCGGAGGCGAGCCGGACCGACATCGAGGAACCTGGCCGGGTGATGGCTGAAATTTGCGTGGAACTGCAGGACGCGGATGAGGCCCGCACGCAGCGCCGCCGCGCCGCCCGTGCCGAGTTGATGGGGGAGGCCACGGCCGGTGTCGAACCGGAGGTGGCGGACGCATCGTGAGTGCCCCATGGTGACCGTCCGGGGCGTGGCGGACTGCGTCAGGGTCCGGTCGTGCGGCTGACCTGGAGCCGGCCGGCCGATCTGCTGCCGCACGCGTTCAACCAAGCTCGCGACGAAGGCGTCGAGACCAGTGATCTCGAAGGTCGCTGGATCGCCGCCGGCGGTAGCGCCGAGCCGTCGCGAGAGGGTGCCGGTCCGGTGGTGTCCGACGAGCTGGAGGAACTGGCCCGGCGGCTGCTCGACGCGATCGACCTGCGCACCGGACCTTTGGACGAGCGTTCGCAGATAACCGTTGCCGCAGAGGTGAGGCTGCCAGCAGTTCCTGCTCCCGACGAGCTTCGTGATCGGCTTCGCGGCGCCTGGCTCGGGCGCGCGGTCGGCTGCGTCCTTGGCAAACCGGTGGAGAAGATCCCGCGTGCCGGGATACGGGAGATCGCCCAGGCGACCGGGAATTGGCCGGTGCGCAGTTACTTCACCGCCGTCGGCTTGCCGGAGCAGATCGCGCAACGCTGGCCGTGGAACCGGCGCAGCCGGACCACCAGCCTCATCGAGAGCATCGACGGAATCCCGGAGGACGACGACCTGAACTTCCCGATGCTCGGGCTGGGTCTGCTCGAGGAACACGGCGCCGCTCTCACCACCGACGATGTCGCGGCGGCATGGCTCGCCGAGTTGCCGGCCGGACGGGTGTTCACCGCCGAGCGGGCGGCGTACCGCAATTTGCTCGATGCCGTCCCGCCGCACCGCGCAGCGCTGGTGCGCAACCCGTTCCGGGAGTGGATCGGCGCGCAGATCCGCACCGACATCTATGGCTGGGCGCATCCGGGCGATCCGGTGGAAGCGGCGCGGCTGGCCGAGGTGGACGCACTGCTGAGCCACCGCCGGGACGGGTTGTACGGCGCTCGGTTCGCCGCCGCGTGCGCCGCGGCCGCACTGGTGGCGCCGGACGTCACGGCTGTGCTGGGCGCCGGGCTTTCGGTGGTTCCGGACCAGAGCCGGTTCGCCCACGCGGTACGGCGCGGCATCGAACTCGGCCGGTCCGGTCGAGATTCGGAAGAGTGCTTCGACGAGCTGCACGCGGAGTTCGGCCACTTGCACTGGGTGCACGTGCTCAACAACGCGGCGCTGGTCGGCTATGCGCTGAGCGCCGGTACCGGCGATCTCACGACCTCGATCTCGCTGGCGGTGACAGGGGGCTGGGACACCGATTCCGACGGTGCCACCGTGGGTGCGGTGTGCGGCGCGCTGAGCGGTGCCGCCTCGCTGCCGCAGGAATGGACTCGACCGCTCGGCGAAACGTTCCACACCAGCCTGCCCGGCTTCTCCGGAGTGACCTTGGACGAGCTGACCGACCGCACGATGGCGGTGGCCGCATGACCGATGAGCGCGGGGGGGTCGTCGTGGTCGGCAGTGTGAACTGCGACCTGGTGCTCGACGTGCAGCGCATCCCGGCGCCGGGAGAGACGGTCCTGGCCGGCGGCAGCCGCCGGGTCCCCGGTGGCAAAGGCGCGAACCAGGCGGTCGCGTCGGCGCGGGCGGGTGCGGTGACGACGTTCGTCGGCGCGGTCGGCGCCGATGTCGAGGCCGACCTGTTGACCGACGCCTTGCGTGAGTCGGGGGTGCGGGTCGAGCTGGTGCGTGGTGTGCCCGGTGCCAGCGGTCTGGCCGTCGTGGTGGTCGACTCCGCAGGCCAGAACAGCATCGTCGTCGCTCCCGGAGCGAACGCGTCGCTGAACGAGTTGACCGCGGACGAGGTCACCGCAATCGAACGTGCGCAGGTGCTGCTCTGTCAGCTGGAGATACCCCTGTGTGGAGTACTCGGTGCCGCCCGTGCTGCGCATGCCGCGGGCGGCACCGTTGTCCTGAATGCGGCTCCCTCCCAGCCCCTTCCCGACGAGCTGTGGGACGTGCTGGACGTGCTGATCGTCAACGAGCACGAGGCTGCCGACCTCACCGGCGGCCGGCACACCGCGATGGACGAGGTGATCGATGCGTTGCTCGGCCGGGTGCCACAGGTGGTCGTGACGCTCGGCGCGGACGGTGCCCGGTACGCGGCGCGGGACGGGAGCGACGAACGCGTCGCCGCCCCGGCGGTCACCGCGGTCGACACCACCGGCGCCGGCGACACCTTCTGCGGCGTGTTCGCCGCATCCCTGGCGCGCAATCTCCCGACCGCCGCCGCACTGCGTCGGGCGACCGCCGCTGCCTCGCTGAGTGTCCAGCGCGCCGGTGCCGTCCCGTCCATCCCGACCGCCGCCGAGATCGATGCGGCGCTGGCCGGGCTGCCGCAGTGACCGCGCGCGATCTCTCGGTGCCTCGGCCGCTCGACCTGCCCACACCCGTCCCGCTCGATCCATCCGCCGACTTGTCCGTGCTGGACGATGCGAAGATCTTCGCCGCACCCGAGGCCGTTGAGCAGCTCGATGCATGGCGGGCGACGCTGCATCGATGGCGCCGCGAGGCGCGCCGGCGTATCGGGTACGACTCACGCGGCTACGACCTCGGACCACAGTGGCCGGCCGAGTGTTATGCGCCCTGCCTCGTGTGGCTGTGGGATGAACGGTTGTACGACCGAGCGAACGGCCGGTTCACCGTCGAGGAGTTCGTCGCGACGGGCCGGCGCGACTTCGGCGGATTCGATGCGGTCGTCCTGTGGCACGCCTACCCGGTGATCGGCGTCGACGAGCGCAACCAGTGGGACTTCTACCGCGACACCCCGCAGCTGGCCGACGTGATCGCCCGGTTCCACCAGCTCGGAGTCAAGGTGTTCTGCGACTACAACCCGTGGGACGTCGGAACCCGCCGCGCCGCGCACGACGACCCGGTCGAGTTGGCCGCGCTGGTGACGGAGTTCGGCTTCGACGGCGTCTTCCTGGACACGCTGAAGGAAGGTGCGCCGGACCTGCTCGCCGCACTGCGCTCCCGCTCCGAACAGGTCGTGCTGGAAGGCGAATCACGCGTTCCGCTGGCGGGGATCGCCGATCACGCCCTGTCCTGGGCGCAGTGGTTCGCCGACACCGACGCGCCGGGAGTGCTCCGGGCGCACTGGTTCGAGCGCGCGGCACATGATGCATCACACCCGCCGCTGGAACCGTGATCACAGCGCCGAGTTGCAGTCGGCCTGGGTGAACGGCTGTGGCGTCCTGGTCTGGGATGACGTATTCGGCGTGTGGGTCGGCTGGAACGCCCGGGATCGCGCCACGCTGCGCGCAATGCTGCCGGTGCTGCGCGTGCTCGGCGACGTCTTTCGAGCAGGGGAGTGGACCCCGCTGGCGCAGTTGCACCCGGAGTGCGACGCCCGGGTGCATGCGCACCGGTACGAGCAGGCCGGGGTCACCGTCTGGACGCTGATCAACCGCGCTGCGAGCGACTGGCGCGGCTCGGTGCTGTCCGGTCCGGACGACGGGCGGTGGTGGAACGTGACCAGCGGTGCTCGGGTGGACGTCGTCGACGGCGTTGTGCAGCTCGACGTGCCCGGCCGAGGCGTTGCCGGCCTGGTTCGGGTCGAAGACGGCGCGAGCCTGCCGAGCGGCGCGCCGGCCCGCGAGACGATGCAACGGCTCGCCGGCAGCGCTCGGCCGGCGAGCGCTGATGCGGGCTTCCCGCACCGGGGGTGCGGGCGGTCGACGGCCCGGCCACGGTGCCGCTGGACGACGCACCGGCGAGCACGGTGACGCTGACCCGTGGTGCGCACCGGCTGCACGTCACCTTCCGGGTCCGGGAGACGGCACAGGGTGACGAGACGCCGTGGATCGACGCCTGGAAGCCGCTGCCACCGGAGTTGCACGCGATAGCCGGCCGGGACGACGACGTGCAGATCGGCCCGGTCGCAGTCGACCTGCACGAAGTGACCAACCGCGAGTACGCAGCCTTCATTGCCGAGGTCGGCTACACACCGTCGGTGGCGCACCGCTTCCTCGCAGCACGGCGACGGCACGGCTCCGGACGATGACGAGGCGGTCCGCTTCGTCGATCTCGAAGACGCCCGCGCGTATGCGCAGTGGCGCGGCGGTCGGCTGCCGACGCCCGCGGAGTGGCAACTCGCCGTCGAGTGCGAAGGCGCACAGCGTCGCGAACCGCTGGTATGGAACTGGACGGACACCGAGCGAACCGACGGCATCACCCGTTATGCATTGCTCAAGGGCGGCAGCGCGTTCCGTGCTGAGGGCTCGGACTGGTACGTCGACGGCGGCGTGCAGCAGCCGAGCTGGGAGCTGAAGCTGGTGCTGCCCGGCGGTGGCCTGCAGCGCTCGTCACGGATCGGGTTCCGGTGCGCCTACGACCTCGCCGAGGTGAGCTCATGACCGGCCCGCTTGCCGGCGTCACCGTCGTCGAGGCGGCGACGTTGTTCGCCGGTCCGCTCGCAGCGACCTATCTCGGCGACATGGGCGCGGAGGTCATCAAGATCGAGCACCCGCGCCGACCGGACGCATCTCGCGGACACGGCCCGAGCAAGGACGGCATCGGGCTGTGGTGGAAGACCATCGGACGCAACAAGCGCACCGTCTCGCTGGACCTTTCGCAGCCGGCTGGCCAGGACGTCTTCACCCGCCTGACCGCCGAGGCCGACGTGCTGATCGAGAACTTCCGGCCAGGCACCCTGGAACGCTGGAACCTCGCGCCGGACCGATTGCACGCCGGCAATCCCGGCCTGGTGCTGGCCCGCGTCACCGCGTTCGGGCAGTTCGGTCCGTACTCGCACCGACCCGGTTTCGGTTCGCTGGCCGAGGCGATGAGCGGTTTCGCAGCGATCACCGGTGAGCCGGACGGGCCGCCCACCCTGCCGCCGTTCGGGCTGGCGGACGGGATCAGTGCCCTGGCCACGGCTTTCGCGGTGACCGCTGCGTTGCGCGAGCGTGATCTGACCGGTCGTGGCCAGGTCGTGGATCTCGCCATCATCGAGCCGATCCTGGCCATGCTCGGCGGACAGATCACCGCGTACGACCAGCTCGGTTACGTCCAGCCACGCACCGGCAACCGCTCGGTCAACAATGCCCCGCGCAACGTGTACCGCAGCCGGGACGGGCAATGGTTGGCGGTATCCACGAGCTCGCAGAGCATCGCCGAACGGGTCCTGCAGCTCGTCGGTCGCTCGGATCTCACCGCGCAGGACTGGTTCGCTACCGGCAGCGGACGCGCGCAGCACGCCGACGAGCTGGACGACGCAGTCGGCTCGTGGATCGGCGCCCGGGATGCCGCCGACGTGAGTGCTGCCTTCGAAGCAGCAGAGGCCGCGGTCGGGCCGATCTACGACGTGCGCGGGGTGATGGCCGACCCGCAATACGCTGCGCTGGGCACCGTCATCCGGGTCCCGGACCCACAGCTCGGTGACATCGCCATGCAGAACGTGCTGTTCCGGCTCTCCCACACCCCGGGCTCGATCCGCTGGACGGGCCGGCCGCACGGCGCCGACACTGACGAAGTGCTGCGCGAACACGGCATCTCCGCCGAGGAGATCGACCGGCTGCGCGAAGCCGGGGTCGTCTAGTGGCCGGGCCCGTGTCGTGGTTGTACGTCCCGGGAGACCGGCCGGACCGCTTCGCCAAGGCCGCGGCGAGCGGGGCGCACGTCGTCATCCTCGATCTGGAGGACGCCGTCGCGCCGGCGCACAAGGAGGCAGCGCGCCGCGAAGCGGTGGCCTGGTTGCCCGACGCCGCTGCGGGCACTGTCGAGGTACGGGTCAATGCGCTCGGCACCCGGTGGGCGGCGGACGACCTGGCGGCCCTGGCCGGCTGGGCTGCGCTGCGGGCAGTCCGCATCCCGAAGGTGCAGCGCGGCGCCGACGTGCACGCTGCGATCGATCAGCTCGCCGACCCGGACGTGCCGCTGAACTGTGTGCTCGAGACAGCTCTCGGTGTGGAGAACGCGTTCGCGGTGGCCACTGCGCACGACCGCGTCCACGCGATCGGCCTGGGCGAAGCTGACCTGGCCGGTGACCTGGGCGTGGGCGATGCCGGTTTGGTGTGGTCGCGGGCGCGCGTGGTCAGTGCGTCCCGAGCCGCGGGGCTCGGCGCTCCGGCTCAATCGGTCTTCACCAACGTCACGGACCTCGACGGGTTGCGCCAGTCGTGCCTCTCCGGGCGCGAGCTCGGTTTCGTCGGCCGCTCGGCGATCCATCCGCGCCAGATTCCGGTGATCCACGACGCCTACCGGCCGTCGGACGACGAGCTCGCCGCCGCCCAGGCGGTCCTGGCCGGACTGGCCGAGGCGGAGCAGATCGATGCGGGCGTCGCGGTTCTGGCCGACGGTCGAATGGTGGACGCCGCCATGCGCAAGCGCGCGCTGGACCTGGTCGAACTGGCCGCCGTGCTACCGCCGCGCGGCTGACGAACCGACCACTCGGCACCCAGTGGGTATCCAGTCGGAGCGTTCCTCCGGTTAGAGGTAATCTGAACTACGTTGTCCTTAGTTGCACTAACGAAGGAAGATGTGGTGGCACGTTCGTGAGCTCGCAGACGCCGCAAGCAGAGGCCGTCCGGCGGCGCAACAGATTCGCCGTCGAAGCCGACCATCCGCATTACCGGTGGGTGGCCCTGTCCAACACCACGCTGGGCATGCTGATGGCCACGATCAACTCGTCGATCGTGATCATCTCGCTGCCGGCGATCTTCAACGGCATCAAGCTCGACCCGCTGGCGCCGGGCAATGTGAGCTATCTGCTCTGGATGCTGATGGGCTTCCTCGTGGTGACGGCGGTACTCGTCGTGTCGCTGGGCCGGCTCGGCGACATCTACGGACGGGTGCGCATCTACACCGCCGGCTTCGTCGTCTTCACCGTTGCCTCGATCGCGCTGGCCGTCGACCCGTACAGCCAGGGTGGCGGCGCCATGTGGTTGATTCTCTGGCGAGTTGTCCAGGCGGTGGGCGCCTCGATGGTGTTCGCGAACACCTCGGCGATTCTCACCGACGCGTTTCCGCCGGATCGTCGCGGACTCGCCCTGGGCACCAACCAGGTGGCGGCGATCGCCGGCTCGTTCATCGGGCTCATCGCCGGTGGGCTGCTGGCCGAGGTGGATTGGCGGCTGGTCTTCTTCGTGTCGGTGCCGTTCGGCCTGCTGGGCACGATCTGGTCGATGAAGAGCCTGCACGAGGTCGGCGCGCGCAGCCACTCACGGGTCGACTGGTGGGGCAATGTGCTGTTCGCGGTCGGTCTCACCGCGATCCTCGCGGCGATCACGTACGGCATCCAGCCCTACGGCAACTCCTCGATGGGCTGGACCAATCCCTGGGTGCTGGCCGGCCTCATCGGCGGCACCGGGCTGCTGATCGGGTTCTCGGTGCTGGAGACCAAGATCGCGGATCCGATGTTCGACATGGCGCTGTTCAAGATCCGGGCGTTCTCCTCGGGCAACCTCGCCGGTTTGCTGGCGGCGATCTCCCGGGGCGGCTTGCAGTTCATGCTGATCATCTGGCTACAGGGCATCTGGCTTCCGCTGCACGGCTATTCCTATGACAAGACGCCGCTCTGGGCGGGCATCTACCTGCTGCCGCTCACCGTGGCATTCCTCGTCGCCGGGCCGCTCTCCGGGTACTTCTCCGATCGTTTCGGTGCCCGTACCTTCGCCACCGGCGGGTTGCTGATCGTGGCGCTCAGCTTCTTGGGCTTCCTGGTGCTCCCGACCAACTTCACCTACTGGCAGTTCGCCGGGCTGCTGGTACTCAACGGCATCGGCTCCGGACTGTTCTCCGCGCCCAACAGCACCGCAATCATGAACAGCGTCCCGGCCAATCGGCGCGGCGTGGCCGGCGGAATGAGCGGCACGTTCATGAACGCCGGCTTCTCATTGTCGATCGGCATCTTCTTCTCGATGATGATCGTCGGCCTGTCCTCGACGCTGCCGAAGACGCTGACCAACGGGCTCTCCGCGCATGGCGTCAGTCACGCCACCGCGGCGCAGATCGGCGGCCTGCCGCCGGTGGGCAGCCTGTTCGCCGCGTTCCTCGGGGCCAACCCGATCAAGACTCTGTTGGGCCAGCACACGCTGGCCACGTTGCCGACCGGTCAGGCCGCCACCCTGACCGGCAAGCAGTTCTTCCCGCAGCTCATCTCGCAGCCGTTCCACCACGGCCTGGTCATCGTGTTCAGCGTGGCCATCGGGATGTCGCTCGTCGCGGCAGTCGCGTCGATCGTCCGCGGTGGTCGGTACGTGCACACCGACGCGGTACCCGCGGGCGGTGACCCGGCCGCAATCACGCCCAGCCCGGCCGCCGCAGCGGCGCGGGCCAGCACCAGCTGATCCACCGCCAGAGCTGGGCGGCTAGCTCGCGCTGCGCTGCTCGTGCGGGGTGGGGCGCCGGATCGCCAGGGTGGCCACGACCCCACCGGCCGCCGTCACGAACGGCACCAGCCAGAGCGCGGTCGGCACACTGGTGGCCTGGGCGACGAGGCCGATCATCGTCGGCCCGGCCAGGAAGGCGGTGTAGGCCAGGCTCGACACCGCGGCGATCGCCGGGCCGGCGTGGGCCCGTCCGTCGGCCGCGGCGCTGAACGCGACCGGCACCATGATCGACAAGCCGATGCCGAGCAAGGCGAACCCGATCACCGCGCCCACCACCGTGTGGGTAGCCAGCCCGGCGGCCAGCCCGACCGCGCCGATCGCGCAGACGGTGACGATCGACTGCAGCCGGCCGAAGTGTTCGACGACCCGGTCGCCGACCATCCGGCCCAGCGTCTGCATCGCCATGAACGCCCCGTAGGCGAACCCGACGTGGGCGGCCTGCGCATGCAGGTCGTCGCGAAGCAGGATGCCGCTCCAGTCGCCCACTGAGCCTTCGGAGAGCATCGCCGTCATCGCCGCGACGCCGAGCAGCAGCAAGCGCACGTCGAGCACCTTGAAGATGTTTCTGGACGGCACGCTGGCCACCTCGTCCGGCTCGCCCACGGGGTCGGGCAGGAAGCTGGGGCCGATCACCACCAGGACGACGAGCAGCACGGCTGCGGTCACACCCTGCTGCAGCGCGATCGGCACGTCGAAGGCGGCACCCAGCGTCCCGATCACCGCCCCGAAGAGCGAGCCGAGCGACCACGACGCATGGAACGCCGACATCACCGGGCGGCGGTAGGCCTTCTCCACCGTGACCGCCTGGGCGTTCATGGCGACGTCCATGCTGCCGATGCCGATGCCCCACAAGAAAAGCAGAATCCACAAGGTCGGCAGGTTGGGTGCGAAGCCGGGCAGCCAGCTGGACGCGATGAAATAGATGCTCAGCAGCCGAGTGGCCCGGGCGCTACCCAGGCGTGCGCTGAGGTGACCGGAGAACCCGAGCGACAGCAACGAGCCGATCGATGGTGCCAGCAGCGCGACCGCCAGCGATCCGGCCGACAGATGCAGATGGTGCTTCACCTCGGGGATGCGCGGGGCCCACGCACCGAACATCACACCCGCGATGGCGAAGGTGAGGAAGGTGGCGCCGCGGGCCCGGCGCAGGTGGGCCGGGACGCGCGCGGCAGGACGCATCAGCGCGGTCAGCGGCGAGCTCATCGGACAGGCTTCCTGCTCGTTCTGAATCGATTAAGAGGCGAGCCCAGTATGCCATGCCCGCGGACCCGGGGCGAGGTCCGGGTGCGGCCGCACCCAGGCCGGACCAACGAATTCTTGACTCGCGCTTGACCCGGACTTGTTCCCTCGCAAGACACCGGCGGCGGGAGCAACGGATCATGACGCGCGCAGGGATGGCCAGTGTGCAATGGCGGGACTGGAGTTGTTCGGTGCGGGTGTCCGTGCTGAATTCCAGCCTTCTCGAGGCTGCCGCGGGCACGGCCCGCGCCACGATGGCCGAGGTCGGGCTGGCCGCGAGCAGGTTCCGCACCGACTCCGAACTCTCCAGGGCGAATTGGCTGGCCGGCTTGCCGATCCCGGTGTCCCGTACCCTCGTCGACCTGGTCGGCGCGGCACTCGACGCCGCCCGGGACACCGGCGGCGCGGTGGACCCGACGATCGGGCTCGACCTCGTCGCGGCCGGTTACGACCGCGACATCGCCGCCGGGCCCGGACCGGGAACCGCTGTGCCGCTGCGTGCCGGTCGGCCCGACTGGCAGGACGTACGCCTCGATCGAGAGGCCGGTCTGCTCACCGTGCCGCGTGGGTGCCTGCTCGATCTCGGCGCGACCGCAAAGTCGCAGACCGCCGATGCTGTCGCGCGGGTGATCCGGCGCCGCTACGGCACGCCTGCCCTCGTCGAGATCGGCGGCGACCTGGCAGTGGCCGGTGCCCCGGAGGGCGGTTGGCGGCGCGCTGAGCCCGGCACCCGGAACAGCATGGCCAGCCCCAGTGTCCACAAAACGCCGAGGAGATAGCCACCGATCACATCGGAGAGGAAATGCACGCCGAGAGCCAGCCGGGAGAACCCGATCACCAGAGCGATCAGCGCGCCCGCGCCGAGCAGCCATGGCCGCAGCCGGGGGTGCGCCACCGGCAACACCACCAGCAGCACGATGGCGCAGCCGACGATCGCTGCCTGCGCATGCCCGCTCGGGAACGAGCTGCCCGCTGCGGTGGCCACCGGGTGGGCGAGCTGCGGGCGCGGCCTGTCGACGAGCGACTTGACCACGGTGTTCAGCAAGGAGCTGGCGACGCCGGTGACGAGCACGAACAGCGCGAGCCGCAATGAGCGCCGGTAGTACTGCCACGCGGCCAGGGCGACGAACACGATCCACCACATGTGCGACGTGCCGAGCGCGCTGACCGTCTTCATCGCGGTGACGAATGTGCCGTGGCGCAGGGCATACCGGTGCAGCGCGTCATCGACGCGCACGTCGAGCCGCACGACTGGGCCGTAGCGGGTGGCGACGAGCACCGTGACGCAGCCGAACAGCACTGCGGCGGTGGACGCGGCGGCCATCCGGGTCCGCACGGCTCAGAGACTTCGCGTGATGTACGACTCGACTAGATCCGCGCGCTCCTCGATCGAGGCGATCGGCACGTCGATCAACTCGTAACCGCATTCCCGGTACGCATCGATGTGGATCTGCTCGAACACCAGCGAGTCCTCGAAGCTGATCCGGCGCGCGGTCGTCCATTGCGCAAACCCCAACGGGCGCACCAGGAACACCTGGCGCTCGTACACCTGCTCCTTGGCGATCCGCTCGAGCTCGTCGGTCAGCGCCGGCGACGTCGGATGGTGTGCGTAACGGGCCAGTGCCAGCGTGTCGACCGGTGATCGGTCGAAGAACACCGTCCCGTGCGGCGTGGCCGCGAGTTGGCGCAGTCGTTGCACGGCGGCGACGGCGTCGATGAAGCCGGGCACCGCCCAGGGAGCGTCGACCCCGTTTGCCTGCTCCGCCGAGATCACCGAGCTGGCCGCCTCCGCGACGGTGGCATAGCCGCGGGCGCGCAATGCCTCGAGCAGTGCCGTCTTGCCGCAGCCGGGAGCCCCGGTCAGCACGTACCTCGCCACCCGAGCCATCCTCTCCCAGCCGTGCACCTACGCTGCGAACTGTGATCCTGCCCGACTACCTGCAGCCCGGGTTGCGCGTCGTCATGGTCGGGACGGTGATGTGCGGGCGACCGGCCGAACTCGGCCACTACTACGCCGGTGCCGGCAACAACTTCTGGCGGCTGCTGCACGAGAGCGGCTTGACCGCGACCCGACTGCAGCCCGCAGACGACGAGACACTACCCAGCCACGGCATCGGGCTGACCGACCTGGTGAAGACGATGTCACAGCGCTCCGATCCGGACCCGGCCGGCTCCTTCGACGTGCCCGGGCTCGTGACCAAGATCGCCCGGTACCAACCCAGGGTGGTCGCGTTCACCAGCAAGACCGCCGCCAGCGCCTTCGCCCGCGCCGCGAAGCTGCGCCGGCCGCTCGACTTCGGGCCGGTGAGCTGGACGGTCGCCGACCGGCCGGCGTTCGTGCTGCCCGGACCGTCCGGCGCCAACAACGGCATGCCGCTGCCGGTGCGGATCGCCTGGTGGACCGATCTGAACGACTTCATCCAGACGATCGAGTGACGAGCGCGGGACCTACCTGCCGTTGTCGTCTGCGTCGTTCTATCGTCGGCGCATGAACAGCCAGCGGGTGCCCGGTGGGGTGGTGCACAAGCTGCCTGCAGACCTGCGCGAGGCGCTGCTCGCCAGCACCACGGCATTCGATGCCTGGAACGACATCACGCCGTTGGCGCGCAACGAGTTCATCTGCTGGGTGGAGGATGCCGGGAAGGAGACCACCCGGCAACGCCGCATCCGGCGGACCACCGAAGAGCTGGACGAGGGCAAACGCCGGCCGTGCTGCTGGCCGGGGTGCAAGCACCGCGACCGCACCGGCAAGTCGCGGTGCAAGCACCGCGAGCGCACCGGCAAGTAGCGGCCCAATCCCTGCAGTTCTGTCCACAGATTCTGCCCAGGGACTTACCAGGACGGCCAGCGCTGCTTACCCTTTGCTGCACATAAGGGCAGAGGTGGTCAGCTGGGATGAATACGGCGCAAGAACTCGTCGAGGACGAGGTCCGCGAACTCGTGCGCCGCCGCGGGCTGGACCCGGCCGCGCAGCCCGACCAGGTGCGCCGGCTGATCGACGAAGTGGTCGGCGACTATCTGGATCGGGCGGTGATCTCGCCGATGCCGCCGCTCGGTGAGGCCCGCAACGCCGTGCAGTCGGCGTTCGACGCGGTGGTCGGGTTCGGGCCCTTGCAACCGATGTTGGACGACCCGTCGATCGAAGAAATCTGGATCAACGAGCCGGGCCGGGTGTTCGTCGCGAAGCGAGGCCGCTCGGAGTTGACGACAGTCATCCTCACCGCGCAACAAGTAGCGGATCTGGTCGAGCGGATGCTGCGCGCGTCGGGCCGTCGCGTCGACCTGAGCACGCCGTTCGTCGACGCCATGCTGCCGGACGGTTCCCGGTTGCATGTGGTCATCCCCCAAGTCACCCGCGAGCACATCGCGGTGAACATCCGGAAGTTCGTGCTGGGCGTCTCCTCTCTGGAGGAACTCATCGGCCTGGGCTCCATCACCCCGTCGGCGGCGCGGTTCCTCGACGGAGCGGTGCGAGCCGGGCTGAACATCCTGGTCGCGGGCGGAACCCAATCCGGCAAGACCACGATGCTCAATGCGCTGTGCGCCACCATCCCGGCACGAGAACGCGTGGTCAGCGTCGAGGAGGTCTTCGAACTACAGATCCCACTGCCCGATGTCGTCGGAATGCAGACCCGGCAACCGAATCTGGAAGGCACCGGTGAAATCCCGCTGCGCCGCCTGGTGAAAGAGGCATTGCGGATGCGCCCGTCCCGGTTGATCGTCGGTGAGGTTCGTCAGGAGGAATGTCTCGACCTGCTCGTCGCGCTCAACAGCGGTTTGCCCGGCATGTGCAGCATCCACGCCAACTCGGCCCGCGAGGCGCTGGTCAAGATGTGCACACTGCCGTTGCTGGCAGGGGAAAACGTGTCGGCCGCTTTCGTGGTGCCGACAGTGGCCAGTTGTGTCGACATCGTGGTGCACCTGGCCACCGAGGCGTCCGGTCAGCGTCGCGTGCGGGAGGTCGTCGGCGTCACCGGACGGGTGGAGGGCGACGTCATCGAGACCGCCGATCTCTTCAGCAGTCGTGCCGGCCGGTTGGTCCGCGCCGCGGGTTTCCCACCGCACCCTGACCGGTTCGCTGCCGCCGGCCTCGACGTCGCGGAGCTGCTGGGGACGCCGGCCGCCGCGGATCGAGCGACGCCGGTCGAGCTGCGTTGGGAGGCCTGACGCATGGGCGCCGTGGTCGGGCTCATGTTCGCAGCCGGGGTGCTGCTGATCGTGCACCGGCCGTCGTCGTCACGAGGTCCCGCACCGCTCAGCCGGTGGAACCGGCGCCGCCGGGAACGGCTTCGACAAGCTGGGCTCGACCGGATCACGTCCGCGCAGCTGGCTGGCGCGCAGTGCGGCTGTGCTGTGGTCGCGGCGTTGCTGGTCCTGGTACTCACCCGGGCCGGCACCATCGCGGTGTGCTTCGCAGCCTTCGCGTTTGTGGCGCCGGTCGCGGCAGTGAACCGGCTCCGGCGTCGCCGGCAGTTGGCGTTGCGCGAGCTGTGGCCGGAGGCCGTCGATCACCTGGCCTCGGCTGTGCGGGCCGGGATGTCGTTGCCGGAAGGCTTGTCCGCCCTGGCACTACGCGGCCCCGAGCAGTTACGGCCGCCGTTCGCGCGGTTCGCGGCGGCCTACCGGGTCAGTGGCCGCTTCGGTCCGTGCCTGGACTCGCTCAAGGCCGACCTCGCCGATCCGGTCGGTGATCGGATCTGCGAGACGGTGCGGGTCGCCCGCGAGGTGGGCGGCAGCGACGTCGGCGCAGTACTGCGGGCGCTCTCGGAACTGCTCCGCGCCGACGCCCGGACGCGCGCTGAGCTGGAGACCCGGCAGGGGTGGGTGGTCAACGCCGCGAGGCTGGCGGTGGCCGCCCCGTGGGTCGTCCTGATCATGCTTGGCACTCAGTCCGGCACGTTGCAGGTGTACGACTCGACCGGGGGCATCGTCCTGCTGGGTATCGGGGCTGCGGTGTGCGTCCTCGCGTACCGCCTCATGCTGCGGATCGGCCGGTTGCCCGACGAACGGCGGGTACTCACGTGAGCGCGGCGGGATGGCTCGGGGCGATGCTCGGCCTGCTGGCCTCGGCCGGCGTCATCGTCACTGTCCGGGCCGCACCGCCGATGCGACCGATCCGGCTGCAGGACCGGCTGGCGCCCTACCTCGCGGACACGCCGTCTCCGTCGCGGCTGCTCGCGGCGCCGTCCCATGTCGACCGGCCGTTCGGCGTCATTCTGGACCTGGCCGGCCCGGTGGTCGGCGATCTGGCGCGGGCCCTCGATCGTCTGATCGGTGGCACCCCTTCGGTGCGGCGCCGGCTGGCCGGCCTCGGCTCGTCGATGACGGTCGAAGAGTTCCGGCTGGACCAGGTGCTGTGGGGCTGCCTCGGCGCGTTGGTCGGTGGTGCCGGGGTGGCCGCCCTGACCGCGTCCTGGGGCAGCGTGGATCCGGTGGCCGCGGGAGCGACGGCGCTCGTCGGCGTCGTGGCCGGCGTGCTCGGCCGCGACTGGATGCTCGGCGTCGCGGTGCGTCGCCGTGAGGAGGCGATTCTCGCTGAGTTCCCGGTGGTGGCGGACCTGCTGGCGCTCGCGGTCGTTGCCGGTGAGTCGCCGGTGGACGCGCTGACCCGCGTCTGCCGGCTCGCCGACGGCGAGCTCACCGGGGACCTCCGCTCGGCGCTGGACGACATCCGAGTCGGCATCCCGGCCACTACTGCCCTGACCGACCTTGCCGCGCGCACGACCGTCGAACCGTTGAACCGCTTCCTGCAAGGCATGGTCGTCGCCCTCGAACGAGGCACCCCGATGGCCGACGTGTTGCGCGCCCAGGCAACTGACGTGCGAGAGACGGCCAAGCGGTCCCTGCTCGAGGCAGGTGGCAAGAAAGAGATTTCCATGATGCTGCCGGTTGTCTTCCTGATCCTGCCGACGACCGTGCTCTTCGCGATGTATCCGGGCCTCGTCACCCTCACATCACTCACGCAGTGATCGCAGAAAGGACCAACCCCCATGGTGCGACTGCACAGAGCGAGTTGCTGGCTTGTCGCCTGGCTGATCATCGCCAAGCTGCGACTGCGGGAGGCGCAGCGCGACCGCGGGGACGTGCCCGGTTGGGTGATGGTGACGGTGATGACCGCCGGGCTGGTGGTGGCCATCTTCGCGGTCTTCCGGGACCGGATCATCCACGCGGTGCAGGACGCGATCGATTCGGTCACCGACGGCACCAAGTGAGCTCTGCACGTCGCCGCCGTGGTCGCCGTCGGGTACCGGACAGCGGGGCGGCGGTCGCCGAGTTCGCGATGATCACCGTGCTGCTCGTGCTGCTGTTCTTCGGTGTGCTGCAGGTCGCGACCTACCTCTACGTGCGAAACGTGGTTTCCGCCGCGGTCGCCGACGCGGCCCGTTACGTCTCCGCATCAGGCGTCGACCCGCACGTTGCCGGCGATCGCGTGGACGAACTCATCCGCCGGTCGTTGACGCCGGGCGTCGCCCAGTCGCTGCACTGCACCGGTTCGACCGATCGCGACGCCTCGAGCGGGTTGGCGGTGGTTGCCGTTGAGTGTCGTGGCCGGCTGCACGCCGCGTTCCTGCCGATCGGCAGGCTGCTGTCGGTCGACATCACCTCGCACGTGCTCAAGGAGCCGGGGTGATCGGCCGTCAGTGGCTGCGAGTACGGCGCGAGCCGGATCGCGGCAGCGCGATCATCGAGTTCGTCGGCATCGGCATCCTCGTCATGGTGCCGCTGATCTATCTGCTGGTCGCGGTAGCCACCGTGCAGCGCGACCAGGCCGCGGTGTCGGCCGCCGCTCGAAACGCCGGCCGCGCCTTCGCCGACGCCGACGACGTGCGCACCGGGGAACTGCGGGCGGCCGTGGCCGCTCGGCTCGCCTTCACCGACGCGGGACTGCACGACGAGCCTCGACTGCGGTTCGTGGCGCCGGGCGCCGACTGCGCTGCTACCGCGGTCGCACCGTCACTGGCGCCGGGCGCCGAGTTCACCGTGTGCGTCAGCCGGACCACCCGGATGCCCGGCGTGCCCAGGTTGCTGGCCGGCCGAGGAGTCACCACCGAGGCGCGGTTCGTGGTGCACGTCGACGACTACCGCGCCGATCAGCCGTCCTGAGCGAGCCACGCCGGCCTGGTAAACGGCGTCACCCAGCCTTGTAGTTTTGGGCTCCATGTCGAGGGAGGGAGCGCGGCCGCGATGAGCCTGACGACGCAGCGGCTGGTGCTGCGAGAGTGGCGCGACGAGGACCGACAGCCGTACGCAGAGCTCAACGCGGATCCCGAGGTGATGGCGCACTATCCCGCGACTCTCTCCCGAGCGCAGAGCGACCGGCATGTCGAGCGCATCGCCGAGCATTTCGCCACGCACGGCTTCGGGCTGTGGGCGGTGCAACGCCGCGAGGACGACCGGTTCATCGGCTTTGTCGGACTGCAATGGGTGCCCTTCGAGGAGCACTTCACCCCGGCCGTCGAGGTCGGCTGGCGGTTGGCCCGCGACACGTGGGGGCAGGGCTATGCGACCGAGGGTGCCCGGCGCGCCGCGCAGTATGCCTTCGAGGAACTTGGGCGCAGCGAACTGCTGGCGATGACGCAAGCGGGTAACACCCGCTCCATGGCGGTGATGCGCCGGCTCGGCATGACGCGTGACCCGGCCGACGACTTCGTCTACCCGCCGGCCGGAGAACCCGGCAGCGAGCCCTTCGTGCTGTATCGGCTGCACCGCGACGACTTCACCGGCTAGGCGCCGTTCCCCGAAGCGGGCCGCCTCAGCTGTGCGGGTCGAGGTCTTCCGGATCGCGACCGAGCAGGTGCGCGAGGCGGTCGATGACGGCCTCGTGCAGCAGGTCCTCGAGATCCTCGGGGTCGAGCGCCCGAGCCTCCAGCGGCCGGCGGTAGAGCACGATCAACGGCTTGTTGTCCGACTCCGCGGACGGCGCCAGCGTGCGGGCAAGGGGCACCCCGTCGTCGGCGAGCACGTCCGCGGTGTAGTCGGCCTCACCGGGGATGTCCGGGACGTCCTCGACGGCGATCTCGATGCCGGCCAGCTCGCCGAGGCCGTGTGCCTCGAGATGCTCCACCACGTCCAGCAGCGCGTCGTCGAAGCGTTGCCCGGCCGACCTGGCGATCGGGACGCTCCGCGGCGCGACCGTCCCGCGCAGCCCGCGGCCGTGCCGATCGCGGACCCGGGACATGTTGCCGAGGGTAGTGGTCCGGTTGCTCCGCGTGCCGTTGCCGGGTCCGGGCCCGAGCCGGGGATATCGTCACGCCAGGCACGCCGGCTGAAGCCCGGCGGGCGTACGCACGAGGACGGGTGAGAGCGGAAATGGCGCAGCGCCGATGCACGCGGACGGGATGTCCCCGGTCGGCCGTGGCGACGCTGACCTATATCTATTCGGACTCGACCGCCGTGGTCGGGCCGCTGGCCGCCTTCGCCGAACCGCACTCCTACGACCTCTGCGAGGAGCACGCGGTGGGGCTCACCGCTCCGCGCGGCTGGGAGGTGGTGCGCCACGAGGGTGCGTTCCCGGCGCCCATCCCGCATGCCGACGACCTCGAAGCGCTGGCCGATGCGGTGCGCGAAGCGGCCCGGATGGACCGACCGTGGGACGACGTGCCGCCGCCACCGCCCGGGTCCGGGCGCCGCGGCCACCTGCGCGTGGTTCCGCAGTCGCGCTGACCGAGAGCAGCGCACGCTCGCCGGTACCGTCTGTGCGGTGACCGACCTCGCAACCATCGTCAAGGCCTACGACGTCCGCGGCATCGTTCCCGACCAACTGGACGAGACGGTGTGCACCGCGCTGGGCGCCGCGTTCGTCACCGTCACCGGTGCCGGCCGATTGGTCACCGCCCGCGACATGCGCGCGTCCGGTCCGGCGCTGGCTGCGGCCTTCGCCGCCGGGGCGACCAGCCAGGGCGCCGACGTGGTCGATGCCGGGCTGGGCTCCACCGATCTGCTGTACTTCGCCAGCGGCCACCTCGAGCTGCCCGGCGCGATGTTCACCGCGAGCCACAACCCGGCGAGGTACAACGGCATCAAGCTGTGCCGGGCCGGCGCGTCGCCGATCGGGCAGGACTCCGGCCTGGCCGACGTCCGGCGCACCGCTCAGCAGTACCTAGACGAAGGCCTGCCGGCCACGGTGGCGCAGCCGGGGCAGGTCGAGCAGGTCGAGCTGCTCGCCGACTATGCGCGGTACCTGCGTGGCCTTGTCGACCTTTCCGGGAGCCGGCCGCTACGCGTTGTCGTCGACGCGGGCAACGGGATGGCCGGATACACGGTGCCGGCGGTGCTGGGCGACGCACTGCTCGAGGCGTTGCCGCTGACCATCGATCCGCTGTACTTCGAGCTCGACGGCACATTCCCCAATCACGAGGCCAACCCACTGGAGCCGGCCAACCTGGTCGACCTGCAACGCCGGGTGGTCGAGGTCGGTGCGGACGTCGGGCTGGCCTTCGACGGCGACGCGGACCGCTGCTTCGTGGTGGCCGGGGACGGCAGCGCCGTCTCGCCCAGCGCGGTCACCGCACTTGTCGCCGTGCGCGAACTGCAGCGCTCGCCGGGCGACACGATCATCCACAACCTGATCACCTCGAAGGCCGTGCCGGAGATCATCCGCGAGCACGGTGGTGTGCCGGTGCGCACCCGCGTCGGCCACTCGTTTATCAAGCAGGAGATGGCCCGCACCGGCGCGGTGTTCGGCGGCGAGCATTCGGCGCACTACTACTTCCGTGACTTCTGGCGCGCCGACACCGGCATGCTGGCGGCGATGCACGTGCTCGCCGCGCTCGGTGGCCAGGACCGCCCGCTCGTCGAGCTGGCTGCGGAGTTCTCCCGGTATGCCGCCTCCGGCGAGATCAACTCCACCGTCACCGACCAGGCCGCCCGCGTCGCCGCGGTCCGGGCCGGGTTCGCCGAGCGAACTGTGGCCGTCGATGAACTCGACGGGCTGACCGTAGAGTTGGCCGACGGAAGCTGGCTGAACGTGCGCGCATCGAACACCGAGCCGCTACTGCGGCTCAACGTCGAGGCGCGTGATGAGGCCGCCATGACCGCGGTGCGCGACGAGGCGTTGCGCATCATCCGCGACGAGCACTGAACCGGAGGCACGATGCCGATCGACGCCGAGCTGCTGGAGATCCTGGCCTGCCCCAGCGCCGATCACGCCCCGCTGCGCGAAGAGCGGCGCGACGGCGCCGATGTGCTCGTCTGCACGTCGTGCCAGACCAGCTATCCGATCCGCGACGGGATCCCGGTGCTTCTCGTCGACGATGCCCTCCCGGGGCCCAACGGCGTGGGCGTGCCAGCCTCGGCGCCGGGCACCGCAACCCCGTAACGATGGCCTTCGACGAAGCCGCGGTGGAGAACGAGAGCACCGTCTCGGCGCATGATCCGAGCCGGCTGCTGTTTGCCTTAGCGACTGCCGGCGCCCAGGTCCGGCAGGCCGTCGAGCAGTTCGGCGAGAGCGACCGCTCCCTGATCGGCGGCACGCCGCCGCGTTCGTTGATCGTCGCCTCGGACGTCGCCGGATACGCCGCGTGCGGCGTGCTGGACGTGCTGGCCGGCGACCTGGTCCCGGTGGTCGGCTGCACCGGTCCGTCCCTGCCGCGCTGGGCCGGTTCCTCGGACGCGTTGCTGGTGGCCTCCCTCGACGGTCGGCATCCGCGGCTCGCGGAGCTCGTCGACCAGGCGAGCCGGCGCGGGACGATCGTCATCGCGGTGGCGCCGGAGGATTCCCCGGTGGCGGCAGCCGGGCGCGCCGTCCTGGCCACCGTCGCGACGGTGCACCCGCGCGCGGCGCGCTGGACGCTGCTGGCACCGCTGGTGCAGGCCGCCGTCGAACTCGGGGTCGTGCCCGACTCCGCAGCTCCATGGGACGCGGTCGCCCAGGCCCTGGACACGGTTGCCGAAACCTGCCGGCCCAGCGGAGACCCCTTCACCACGACTGCCAAACAACTGGCCGTGGAGTTCGCGGAATCAACACCGATCGTCGCCGGCGCCGGCCCGCTGGCCGCGCTGGCCGCGATCTGCACCGTTGAGTCACTCGGGCTGCTCGGCGGCGTGCCGGCCGTCGCGCTCCGACTGCCGGACGAGATCGCTCGCGCCGGCGCACTGCTCACCGGCACCGGGTCGGGCTCGGCAGAGGACGACTTCTTCCGCGACCGCACCGGCGACCAGGTCCTCCGGCCGCGGGTACTGATCATCGGTGACGAGGATCCCGGCGCGGAAGCCGACCGCGCTGAGTTCACCGACCGCCCGCTGGGTGATGGCGCCGCCGTTCGGGCCGCCGAGGCCCTGCACGAGCTCGCCTCGTCGGCGGGGGCTCGCTCGTCCACTGTGGAGGTCCCGGCCGGCGCGCCCCTCGCTCGATTCGCCGCAGCCGCGGCGTTCGGTGACTTCACCGCGGCCTATCTCGGCATCGGCCGGGGCCTGGACCCGGGCGCGCCCCGTCCCGGTGAGCTGTCCCACTAGGAGACCTGACATGAGTGCCGAGGGTGGGTCGAAAGCGGTGGTCGCCGCGCTGGCGGCCAACCTCGGCATCGCCGTGCTCAAATTCATCGCGTTCGGCATCACCCGCTCGTCGTCGATGCTCGCCGAGGGGGTCCACTCCCTGGTGGATTCCGGCAACCAGGTGCTGCTGCTGGTCGGCGGCAAGCGCGCCCGACGAGTGGCCACTGACGAGCACCCCTTCGGTTACGGTCGGGACCGTTACGTCTACGGGTTCTTGGTCGCGCTGGTGCTGTTCACCCTCGGCGGCGTGTTCGCTCTGTACGAGGGCACCGAGAAGGTGCTGCATCCGCATGAGATCGACAAGCCGGTTGTGGCGATCGCGGTTCTGATCGGCGCCATCGCACTGGAGTCCTTCTCGCTGCGCACGGCGGTGATCGAGTCGCTCGCCGTCAAGGGCGACCAGGGCTGGGTCGCGTTCATCCGCCGGGCCAAGGCGCCGGAGTTGCCGGTGGTGCTGCTCGAAGACGTCGCGGCCCTCACCGGCCTCACCTTGGCGTTGATCGGCGTCAGTGTTGCCGCGGCCACCGGGGACGGGATCTGGGACGGGATCGGCACCCTGGCGATCGGGGTCCTGCTGGTCTGCGTCGCGGTCGTCCTGGTGATCGAGACCAAGAGCCTGCTGCTGGGCGAGTCCGCTACCGCGCCGACCCGGGCCCGCATCGCGGAGGCACTCGTCGGCGGCGCGGTCGATCGAGTCATCCATCTGCGTACGCTGCACCTCGGTCCGGAGGAACTTCTGGTCGCCGCGAAGATCGCTGTCGGCGCCACTGACTCGGCCGCGGAGGTGGCCGCCGCGATCGACGCTGCTGAGGCCCGGGTGAGGGAACAGGTCCCGATTGCCCGGGTGATCTACCTAGAACCGGACATTGATCGGAATCTTCGCTAACCGTGTCCGGCTGCGTGTTTAGACTGGCCCGGTGACGATGACCCGGCAGACATCGATCCACCCCCTCCATAACGAGATCCGCCCCTACGCATGGGGTTCGGTCACGGCATTGCCGGAGTTCCTCGGGGTCGACCCGACCGGTCAGCCGGCCGCCGAACTCTGGATGGGCGCGCACCCCGGTGCGCCCTCTCGACTGGCCGACGCCGAAGGCACTCTGGCCGATCTGATCGCTGCCGATCCGACGAAGTTGCTGGGCGACGAGGTTGCCGGGCGGTTCGGCAACGAGCTGCCGTTCCTGCTCAAAGTGCTTGCCGTGGAACGCCCGCTGTCCCTACAGGCACATCCCAACTTGGCACAGGCTGCCGCCGGCTATGAGGACGAAGAGCTTCGCGGCATCCCGCTCGATGCGCCCGAGCGGAACTACAAAGACCCCAACCACAAGCCGGAGCAGGTGTGCGCGCTCACCCCGTTCACCGGGATGTGCGGGTTCCGGCCGGTCGCGGGTACCGCAGAGCTGATTTCCGCTCTGGACGTGCAGTGCCTGCAGGGTTATCCGGAGCGGCTGGCCGGTGCGGGTGGATTGCGCGAGGTGGTGACGGCGTTCCTGACGATGCCGGAACCGGTGATCACCGACCTGATCGACGAGATCGTCCCGGCACTGCAACGCCTTGCCGGGGGGGACGGCCGTTGGCAGGACGAAGCGTCGTGGGTCCTCGAACTCGCCCGCGAGTACCCGCACGATCGCGGAGTCGTGGTGGCCTTGCTGCTCAACCTGGTCCACCTCGCGCCGGGCGAGTCGATGTTTCTCGGCGCCGGCGTCCCGCACGTGTACCTCCGAGGCACCGCGGTCGAGATCCTCGCCAGCAGTGACAACGTCCTGCGCTGCGGCTTCACCCAGAAGCACGTCGACGTGCCCGAGTTGATGCGGGTACTGCGCATCGAGGAGACACCGTTGCCGATCGCCGGGCCGCACGAGGTGGTCCCCGGTGTCGCCCAGTACCCCAGCGAGGTCCCCGACTTCGTCCTGTACCGGCTGCGCCCCGGCGCCGAACCGGTGCTGCTGCCCGCCGGTGCGCCGCGCATCCTGCTCTGCACCCGAGGCGCGGTGGAGCTCTGCGACCCGCTCGACCCGCAGGCCCACCCGACCGATGTGGACCGCGGCGGGTCGGCGTTCCTGCCCGCCGATGCGCAGATCCGCGTCGCTGCCGTGGCCGGCGAGCCGGAGGTCTTCCTGGCGACGGTGAACGCGAGCTAGCCCTCGCGGGGGCGGCCCTCGTCGCCACACGGAATATCTGACACGACCGTGATAGAGTTTCCGCGATGAAGCCGCTCACGATCCAGCAGGCGGTGGAGACGACCGGATGGTCGCAGCGGATGCTGCGGTATCTGGAGCAGGCCGGTCTGGTGACGGCATTGCGCTCGCCCGGCGGGCATCGTCTCTACGGCCCGCGGCAGATCGAACGGCTGCGTCAGCTCAAGGATTTGATCGAGCAGTTCGATCTCGGCATCACGGACCTGGCGTTCGAGATGCGGATGCGGACCGAGCCGGACCTGGCCCGCACCATCGACAGCTGGTTCGGCGCGATCCATCGCGTCACCGAGCCGGTGACCGCGGGCATCTACCGCCGGCTGGCGGCCGATTCACCGCATGACCCTGCCGGTACCACGTCCCCGGTATCGGAAATCCCATCACGACACGTAGAAGGAGAGCACGTGACCACCACGTTGCAGGCCGACAGCCTGGGCTCAGTGACCGACTTCAAGGTCGCCGACCTGTCGCTGGCCGCATTCGGTCGCAAGGAGATCCAGCTCGCCGAGCACGAGATGCCCGGGTTGATGGCATTGCGCACCGAGTTCGGCAAGGCCAAGCCGTTCGCCGGCAAGCGCATCATCGGCTCCCTGCACATGACTGTGCAGACAGCGGTGCTGATCGAGACCCTCGTCGAGCTCGGTGCTGAGGTGCGGTGGGTCAGCTGCAACATCTTCTCCACCCAGGACCACGCGGCGGCTGCAGTCGTCGTCGGCCCGAACGGCACTCCGGAGAACCCGCAGGGTGTCTCGG
Source organism: uncultured Actinomycetota bacterium (assembly GCA_963703085.1). Lineage (GTDB taxonomy): Bacteria > Actinomycetota > Actinomycetes > Mycobacteriales > Jatrophihabitantaceae > DATAEG01. The sequence continues at coordinate 2,854,789 of OY969789.1, forward strand.
TCTTCGCCTGGAAGGGCGAGACGCTCGAGGAGTACTGGTGGTGCACCGAGCAGATGCTCACCGCGCCGGATGGTCGCGGTCCCGACTCGATCGTCGACGACGGTGGTGATGCCACCCTGCTGATCCACATGGGTGTCGAGTTCGAGACCGCCGGTGCCGTGCCGCAGGCCGGCGAGGACGACGCCGAGGAGTACAAGGTCATCCTCGAGACGTTGCGCCGCTCGCTGGCCGCCGACCCGACCCGGTTCACTCGAATCGCCGCCGACATCAAGGGCGTCACCGAGGAAACCACCACCGGCGTGCACCGTCTTTACGAGTTCGCCAATGCCGGCCGGCTGCTCTTCCCGGCCATCAACGTCAACGACTCGGTGACGAAGAGCAAATTCGACAACAAGTACGGCTGCCGGCACAGCCTCATCGACGGCATCAACCGCGCCACCGACACGATGATCGGCGGGAAGCTGGCGGTCGTCTGCGGCTACGGCGACGTCGGCAAGGGCTCGGTCGAGTCGTTGCGTGGCCAGGGTGCTCGCGTCGTGGTCACCGAGGTCGACCCGATCTGCGCACTGCAGGCGGCGATGGACGGGTTGCAGGTTGTCGAGCTGGAGGACGTGCTCGACACCGCCGACATCTTCGTCACCACGACCGGCAACAAGGACATCATCATGGCCGAGCACATGGCCAAGATGAAGCACCAGGCCATCGTCGGGAACATCGGCCACTTCGACAACGAGATCGACATGGCCGGGCTGGCCAAGACGCCGGGCATCGTGAAGACCGAGATCAAGCCGCAGGTGCACACCTGGACCTTCCCCGACGGTCACTCGATCATCGTGCTTAGTGAGGGCCGGCTGCTGAACCTGGGCAACGCGACCGGGCACCCCAGCTTCGTCATGTCCACGTCGTTCGCCAATCAGACCTTGGCGCAGATCGAGGTCCTGACCAAGTCCGACCAGTACCAGACGCCCGATGAGGGCAACAAGGTCTACGTATTGCCGAAGCACCTCGACGAGAAGGTCGCCCGGATGCACCTCGAGGCGCTGGGCGCCAAGCTCACCACCCTCACCAAGGAGCAGGCCGACTACATCGGTGTCGACGTGCACGGCCCGTACAAGCCGGAGCACTACCGGTACTAAGTGCCAATGCTGGGGTGATCCCAAGCAAGATCTGCCGAGTGATGGCCGGGCCCGCAGCGGGCCCGGCCATCACTTCTTTCGCGACCTGAGGGATTCACCGACCGTTGGCAAATCGTTGCCCGGTCCGTCGGGTCCGCCAGCTACCCTCGCGCTACGGGGTCGGACCTTCTGGGGAGGCCACCATGCGAGGCCGTCATCTCATCGTCGCCGCGGGCGCCGGCGCAGCTGCTGTTGCACTGCTGGTGCCCGCCGCGCCGGCGTCGGCCGGTGCGGTGTACTGCCCGTACGTGATCACGGCCAGTAGCGCGACGGTGTACAGCCAGCCGAGCACCCGGGCGCCGCTGTATGACGTGCTGCCGCACGGAGCGCACATCACCGCCTCGCAGAGCACCTATGCCGGTTACGGCGGATCGTTCCGCAAACTGGCGGCCTCCGGGGCCAGCGCGTACGCCTTGACCGGCACGATGGCCCGGACGTCCGGGGTCTGCATGTCACCGAACCTGAGCACGACAATTCGCTGAAACCCTTGGCGCCTGGTGCGCAGGAGTCGCAGGGCGCGGCCGTCTGGACCTGAGACGCTGTTTCGGAGAAACCTACGCTGGCGTAACTTGGCGGTATGACTACGACCCGAGGCGATGCGCACGCCGAGCTCCTGCATGAGCTGGAGCCGGTCGTCGCCAGCAATCTCGACCGCCATCTGAGTCTGGCGAAGTCCTGGATGCCGCACGACTACGTGCCGTGGAGCCGAGGCAAGGACTTCGCCTTCCTGGGTGGCGAGGACTGGCGTCCGGAAGACTCCCCGCTGGACCCGGTGGCCAAGACGGCGATGATCGTCAATCTGCTCACCGAGGACAACCTGCCCAGCTATCACCGCGAAATCGCCACCCGCTTCGGCCGGGACGGCGCGTGGGGTCAGTGGGTAGGGCGCTGGACTGCCGAAGAGGGCCGGCACGCGATTGCCCTGCGCGATTATCTCGTGGTCACCCGTGGCGTGGATCCGGTCGCGCTCGAAGCGCTGCGGATGGAGCACATGGTCGCCGGATACGACTCCGGCGACAAGACGGTGCTGCAGGCGCTTGCCTACGTGTCGTTCCAAGAGCTGGCCACGCGCGTGTCGCACCGCAACACCGGGCGGGCAACCGGCTGCCCGATAGCCGAACAGTTGCTGGCCCGGATCGCCACCGACGAGAACCTGCACATGGTTTTCTACCGCAACCTGGTGAACGCCGCGTTCGACGTCGACCCCGACTCGATGATGGAAGCAGTGCGCGACGAGGTCGTCGGCTTCGCCATGCCGGGTGCCGGCATGACCGACTTCCTGCGCAACTCCGCGACCATCGCGAAGGCCGGCATCTACGATCTGCGGCTGCACCACGACGAGGTCGTCCAGCCGGTGCTGAAATTCTGGAGGGTGTTCGACCGAACGGATCTGGGCCCAGCCGGCGAAAAGGCGCGCGCCGAACTGTCCGAGTTCCTGAGCAATCTTGATGCCCAGGCAACACGATTCGTCGAGCAGCGCGAACGGCGCCGCGCGAAGGCCGCCGCCCAGTAACCTCACCGCGTGGCATCGCCGTTACGTCGGTACGTACGCCCGCTGTCCCCTCGCGACCCGACCGAGCCGCACCGCGCCGCGACGCCGCTGGAGCTGCTCACCGACCTGTGCTTCGTCGTCGCGGTGTCGCAGGCAGCGGCGGCGTTTCACCATCAGATTTTCGAAGACCACATCGCGCACGGCGTGCTCGGGTTCTCGATGGCCTTCTTCGCGACGTTCTGGGCGTGGCTGAACTTCACCTGGTTCAGTTCCGCCTACGACGATGACGGCGCGATGTTCCGGCTGCTGACGATCCTGCAGATCGTCGGGTCGCTGATGCTGGCCGCGGGCATTCCGAAATTACTGGCCGACGGCCGCTCCGTGATCGCGGTCCTCGGCTACATCGTCATGCGCGTCGCGCTGGTCACCCAGTGGCTCCGAGCCGCCGCCGGCGACCCGAACAGGCGCACGACGGCGCTGCGTTATGCCGCCGGTGTCGTCGTCGTGCAGTGCGGCTGGGTCGCGTACCTGTTCGTCCCACGGGAGGTGGTGGGATGGATGTTCCTGGTGATGGTGCTCGCCGAACTCGCGGTCCCGGCCTGGGCCGAGTCCGCCGGGACGACGACGTGGCACCCGCAGCACGTTGCCGAGCGGTACAGCCTGTTCTTCATCATCGTGCTCGGCGAGTGCATTCTCTCCACGACGGTGGCCATCCAACAGTCCCTAGACGCCGGCGGCGCGCTGGGCGGACTGGCCAGAGTCATCATCGGCGGCGTTGTCATCGTCTTCAGCCTGTGGTGGCTCTACTTCTCCCGCGACGACGCCGAGGTCCTGCTGGGCCGGAGCAACGCGACGAACATGGTGTGGGGCTTCGGGCACTATTTTGTGTTCGCGGCGACCGCGGCAGTCGGAGCCGGGCTGGCCGCCAGGGTGGATCACTACACGCAGCACGGCGAGGCGTCCGGGCTGGTCACCGGCTGCTGTCTCACCGTCCCCGTCGCGATCATCGTCGTCGCGATCTACGTCATCCACCTGCGCCAACACGATCCGAGCGAGCGCACCAAACTGGCGTTCCTGGCGGCGGTCCTGCTCATCCTGCTGGGGTCGATGACCCCCGCGCCGGAGCTGGTTGCCGGGCTGGTCTGCGCGCTGTTGGTCGCGGTGGCAGTCGCGATCCCCGATTCCCAGCCGGAGCGTGCGTGAGCATCCCCGAGTTGGTTCTGCGCGCCGTTACGGCTGCCTGCTACGGCATATTCGGCGTTCGGGATGACACGATGAGGCTATGAAGCCCCGCGTGCTGGTTGTCGACGACGACGCCGCTCTCGCCGAAATGCTCGGGATCGTGTTGCGCAACGACGGGTTCGACGCCGCTTTCGTTGCGGACGGAACCCGGGCGATGGCAGCCTTCACATCTTTCAAACCGGACCTGGTCCTGCTCGACCTGATGTTGCCCGGGATGAACGGCATGGACGTGTGCCGCACCATCCGCGCCGAGTCCGGTGTGCCGATCATCATGCTGACCGCGAAGTCGGACACCGTCGACGTCGTGCTCGGCCTCGAGGCCGGTGCTGACGACTACGTCGTGAAGCCGTTCAAGCCGAAGGAACTCACCGCTCGGGTCCGCGCCCGGCTGCGCCAACACGACGACCAGAAGCCCGAGTCGCTCACCATCGGACCGCCGGACAACCTCGTTCAAATCGACGTGCTGGGCCACCGGGTGAGTCGGGACGGCAAGTCGATCTCCCTGACGCCGTTGGAGTTCGACCTGCTGGTGGCCCTGGCCCGCAAGCCGCGCCAGGTGTTCACCCGCGAGGTGCTCCTGGAGCAGGTATGGGGCTACCGCCATGCGGCCGACACCAGGCTGGTGAACGTGCACGTGCAGCGATTGCGCGCCAAGGTCGAGGTCGATCCGGAGAACCCCGAGGTGGTCCTCACCGTGCGGGGCGTGGGATACAAGGCAGGCCCGGCCTGATGCACCGGTGTCCCGCACCGACGCACCGGTGACCCGGGACACTGGCTCCGTGACCCGCACCGACGCTCCGCAGACCTCCCAGCTGCGACGGCGTCCGGCTAACGGGCTGCGGTGGTTGTCCAGCCTCTGGGGACGGTCGTTGCAGCTGCGGGTTGCCGCGACGACGCTGGTCGTCGCCGGTGCGGTCGTCTTCATCGTCGGGGTGTTCCTGAACAACCACATCTCCTCCGGGGTGCTGCGGTCCAAGCAGCGGGTCGCGCAGGCACAGGCGGTCGCCGGGATCAACGCAGTGACCGTGCAGCTGCAGTCCTACGAGATCGGCGATGTGCGGGGAGTACGAACCCTGCTCAGCCAGTTGAACGTGACCTCGGGGCTGGCCTCGGCCGGGTCGTTCTCGACCTCCGTGCGATCGGCCGACCCGAACATCCAGCAGGCGCTGGCCAGCCAACCCGATGTGCCTCCCGAACTGCGTTCCGCGGTGTCCTCCGGCACCCTGGCCATGCAGTACGCGCCGATCGCCGGACCACACGGATCGACGGTGCCCGGGCTGATCGTCGGTGGCCGAGTCACCTCCCGGGTGGCCACCTTCGAGCTCTACTACCTCTTCCCGTTGACCTCGGAACGGGACACCATCGCGCTGGTGCAGCGCACGGTCGCGCTGTCCGGGATCGGGCTGGTGCTGCTGGTCGCGGCGATCGCAATGCTGGTGGCCAGGCAGGTCGTCGGTCCGGTGCGGGTGGCCGCGCTCTCCGCGGAGCGGTTGGCCGCCGGCGATCTGGAGCAGCGGATCGCCGTTCGCGGAGACGACGAGCTGGCGCTGCTCGGCCGGTCGTTCAACGGAATGGCAGAAAGCCTGCAGAGACAGTTCCAACGACTCGAAGAGCTGTCCGTGCTGCAGCAGCGCTTCACCAGCGATGTCTCGCACGAGCTGCGCACTCCGCTCACGACCGTGCGGATGGCCGCCGAGGTGCTGGGCGAGCGACGGGACGAGTTCAGCCCGGACCTGGCCCGGTCGGTCGAGCTGCTCAACACCGAATTGGACCGGTTCGAGAACCTGCTCGGGGACCTGCTGGAGATCAGCCGGTATGACGCTGGTGTCGCCCGGCTCGACCTCGAGCACACCGACATCGGCGGCCTCGTCCGCCGAGTGGTCGAAGCGAGCAGACCGCTGGCCGACCGGCAAGGCTCCGAGCTGATCGTGACGTTGCCGGCGGACCCGATCGCCGCGTATGTCGATCCGCGCCGGGTGGAGCGGATCATCCGCAATCTGGTGGTCAACGCCGTCGATCACGGCGAGCACCGGCCGGTTGAGATTCAGGTCGCGGCCGACGACACCGCGGTCGCCGTCCTGGTCCGCGACGAAGGCGTCGGGCTCCGGCCGGGCGAGGCGCAACTGGTGTTCAATCGATTCTGGCGCGGGGATCCGTCCCGCAGCCGGCTCACCGGCGGTACCGGCCTCGGCCTGGCCATCGGACTGGAGGACGCCCGATTGCACGACGGTTGGTTGCAGGCAGCGGGGGTGCGCGGCGAAGGCGCCGCGTTCCGATTGACCTTGCCGTTGCGGGCCGGCGTCAAGATCACCCGTTCGCCGATACCGATGCCGTTTCCGGAGGACGAGCCGGCGGGGGTGCCCGAATGACCGGCCGCCGCGCCAGCCGGCGCATCGTCCTGGGCACTGTCGTGGCTGTCGTCCTCAGTGGGTGCTCCGGAATCCCCTCCAACTCCACCCCGCAGGTCGTGAAGACACTGCCTGCAGTGGAACGGCCGTCCGCGCCGGCGTTGCAGGGTCCCGTTCGCGATGCGGTGCCCCGCGAGATCGTGAACGGTTTCCTCGCCGCGAACGTGACCAACGACGAGGAGCACACCGTCGCGCAGCAGTTCCTCACCCCCGATGCGCGGAGCAAGTGGAATTCATCGACGGTCACCGTCGTCGCCGACCCACCGCGAGTGAGCACGCCCGACGGAGACGTCATCACCGTCACCGCCGACAAGGTGAACGGCCGGCTGGACACCAACGGTCTGTATACCCCGAGCCTGCTGACCAAGGGGGGCGCAGACGCAGAGCAGTTCCGCTTCACCCTGGTCCGCGACGCCAACCGGCAATGGCGCATCTCCGACCTGCCGGCCGGCCTGATCGTCACCGAGGAGGGGTTCGAGTCCAGCTACAGCAAGGACCGGACGCTGTACTTCTTCGACTCGTCGTTCAGTCATCTGATCCCGGACGTCCGCTACACCGCAGTGGAGGGCCAGTCGCTGTCGTCGTGGTTGCTGGACGAGTTGCTCGCCGGGCCACGGCCGGGACTGCCGACCAGCGTTGCTCGCTCGGCGCTGCCCACCGTTGATCCGCGCGACGCATCAGCGACGCTCACCGGTTCGGGCAGCTTGACGATCAACCTGCCCGGCGCGAGCAACGTCGATCCGACTGCGCTCAGCCGGATCGCCGCGCAGCTGGCGTTCACCTACCAGTCGGCCGGGCAGGACTCGTCGATCCGCATCGTGGACGGATCCAAGCCGGTGACCGTCTCGGGCTCGCTCAGCACCTTCACCTCCGCGGACTTCACGTCCTTCAACCCGGTGCCGAATTCGACGGCCACCCCGTACTACCTGCGCGCCGGCCTGCTGTACCGGGATATCTCGAGCAACCCGGCGCAACCGGTCTCCGGGACCTTCAGCAACGGCCACCTGCCGCTGCGTTCGGTCGCGGTGCGCGTCAGCCAGCCGAACGACGCGGAAATTGCCGGGGTCCGCTCGGACACCGGACAGCTGGTGATCGGCAGTCAACGCTCGTCCCAGGTCAAGACGGTGGCGCTGCCGGCCGGCGCGCTCAGCCGACCGGAATGGGACCCGGTGAACCGGACGGTATGGATCGGGGCCGGCAAGAATCTCGAGGTCGTCACTGCCGCCGGTGTCGCCCAGTCGGTCAAGCTCGTCGGACTGCAAGGCCCGCTGCCGGCGGCGTATGTCGTCAAGTCCGTTCGGCTGAGCCCGGAACGGTCCCGAATCGCGCTGGTGCTGGCCACCGCATCGGCGTCGTCGGTCTGGATCGGTGCGGTCAACTCGTCGGGCAATCGAATCGAGATCGACGCGCTGACCCAGATCAGCCCGGACAGCCAGGTGGCGACCGACGTCGGGTGGAGCCTGCCCACCGTGGTGACCATGATCGGTAGCTCGGCCACCGGCGGTGAGCTGCAGATCTGGACCGAACAGATCGACGGCGCCATCAACACCCTGGTCCCGACGACAGGTCTGCCCGGACCGCCCACGGCGATCGCGACCAGCCCGTCCGCCGACCCGATCGTCTCGACGGGGGCGCCGGCGCTGTGGCAGCAGACCGGACCCGGGGCGTCCTGGGCTGCGTTGGGCAGCAAGGGGCAGCTGACCGGGATGGCGCCGGTCTTCAGCGTCTGAGGTCGCCGTCCACAGAGCGATGCGACGCTCGCCCGCCGGAGGCATTTCCCGGGACGATCGAGGAGTGCCCGGGTTGCTCAGCGCCGCCGTAGACCTCGTGCTGCCGAGACGGTGCGTCGGATGTGCCGCGCCGGCCGTCGCGCTGTGTGCGGAGTGCATCGCGGTGCTGCCGCAGCCGCGCCGGCGAGTCGTCGACGATCTTCCGGTGGCCGCGGCGGGGGAGTATCGCGACGTGCTGCAAGCGGTGCTGATCTCGTACAAGGAGCGCGGTCGGCGCGACCTCGCCGGGCCGCTGGCCGCGCTGCTCGCCGGCGCGATCACACAGCTGCCGCCGGCCGGCCCTTTGGTGACCGTGCCGTCGACCCGCGCCGCGGTGCGCCGGCGCGGCGGCGACCATCTGCTCCGGTTGGCTCGTCGGGCCGCCGGTGGCCGTCCGGTCCGCTCGCCACTGCGGCATGTGCGTCCGGTGGCCGACTCGGCCGGCCTCGGCGTGCGTGACCGGGCCAGGAACCTTGGCCACTCGATGGCCGCAGCCCCACCGACTTCCGTGCAGCGCTGTGTGCTGGTCGATGACGTCCTGACCACCGGAGCCACCGCGCGGGAGTCGTTGCGCGCGCTGCGGGCAGCGGGCTGGCAGCCCTCCGGACTCGCCGTGATCGCGCTGGTCCCACCGGCCCAGCCAGCGTCCGGTCGATTCTGAGGACTCTCCGCGCTCACGCTATGGGCATTGCGGGGTGGGCGGGATAGCGTGGCAAGGACCCAGCCAATGAGGCACCGAAGATCAGTCCGCCGGTGCCGCTGATGCATTGGAGGTCGCATGGAACTCGTTGTCCGAGGCCGGAACGTCGAGGTGCCGGAGCATTTCCGCGCCCACGTTGCTGACAAGCTGGCCCGCGTCGAACGGTATGACGCACGGATCATCCGCACCGACGTCGAGTTGCTGCACGAGCGCAACCCGCGCCAGTCGGAGAAATGCCAGCGGGTTGAGATCACCTGTCGGGTACGGGGGCCAGTGGTGCGCGCCGAGGCGTGCGCGCCGGACTTCTATGCGGCGTTGGATCTGGCCGTCGACAAGATCGAGCGTCGGTTCCGGCAGGCGGCGGATCGGCGCCGCATCCATCACGGCCGGCGCAATCCGATGTCGCTGGCCACCGCGACCGCGGAGAGCAGGAACGGCGCGACCAGCACGACCGCGGTACTGACCGGCAGAGGACCAGGACACCGATGCCGGACCCGGTCAGATCGTCCGGGAGAAGACCCACTCCGCGACCCCGACCACCATCGATCAAGCGCTGCTGGAGATGGAGCTGGTGGGCCACGACTTCTATCTCTTCCACGACGCGGACACCGATCGGCCGAGCGTCGTGTACCGCCGGAAGGCCTACGACTACGGCTTGATCCGCCTGGGCGACTGATCCCGGGCCCCGCCGACACGCCGCAACCGCGGCCCCGTCCGGAAAATGCCGCCCGGCGCGCCTTCCCCAGTAACACTGGTCACACCCGTAACGTGCGTCCCGATCGACTGCAGGGTGTCGACGGGAGGCAGCCATGGCGCGCACACGATCGGGCAGGTATCACGGCCGGCACCGGCTCGGGATGCCCGGCCTCATGCACTGTCGGGCGTTGCTGGCGATGGCGGCCGCGCTACGGGCCCGCAAGTCCGGTTGGCAACCGGCCCGCCACGACGCTGGCTCGGTTCGTGCCCGGATGCCACGGGTCCCGGCGCCGGTCGTCCCGCTCAGCGTGCCCTCGGTGATCGACAGCCCAGCGCAACGGTCCAGACTCGCCGCCTGACCGGCGCCGTTCTACACAGCGGATAGGGACACGAACCGCACCTCGTCGCTGTAGCTGCCGTCCAAATTGCGCAGCCGCTCCTGTCGCACTCCGTCCGGGACGAAGCCACCGGCGACGGCTGCCTTCTGCGACGCCACGTTCTCCTGCTTAGCGCCGAGTTCGAGACGGTGGAAGCCACCAGCGGTGAGTGCCCAGCGGCGCACCAACCGCAGCGCTCGGGCAGTGAATGCGCGGCCCCGGAAAGCCGGCACGATTCCGTAACCGATGCCGCCGACTCCGGGCGGCCCGGCGCGGCGCAGCGTCATTGTCCCGGCAGTCCGACCGCTCTCGACGTCCACGATTGCCATCGTGGCCTGCCGGCCCACCAACCAATCCAGCCGACGAACAGCGGCATCCGATCGCGCCCATTCCAACGTCACGTCACCCGGGTCCACCAGTGCCCAGCGTCGCGACTCCACGTTGGTGATGTCCTCCAGCAGTGCTTCGGCGTCCCGGTCGTCGAGGGCGCGTAGCTGCACGATGCCGTCGGTCAGCCCGCTGGTGGGCAGTGCCGGGAATGCCGGGGGAATGGGCCCATCCCGATCGGTGGGCGTCCGGCCGAGCTGGGCGGTGTCCGCAATCCCGCCGGGCCACGACCGGGACGCCCGGGCGATCCCTTCGAATCGGAACCCGGCGTTCAGCGCTGTCTTTGCCGCCGCCAAATTACGCACCACGCACCGGACCATGGCTCCGGGCAAGCCTTGGCCGAACGTCCAGCCGGCCAACAGTCGAGCGGCGGCCGCGGCATAGCCGTGGCCCTGGGACAGCGGGTAGATCGTATAACCCAGCTCAGCGCGCACCTCGCGACCGAGCGGCAGCCGCAGCGATGCCGCACCCACCATCCGGCCGGAGTGCTGCTCCTCCACCGCAGAGTCGAAGCCGGTCCCGGCACGTCGGGTGGCATGCGCGCCGTGGGTCACGTAGGCATGCGCGTCGGCCTCCGTGTACGGCCGCGGAATGCCCTGAAGGAATTCGTGCAACGAATCGGCCTGCATCCCGTCGTGCACGGTCGCCGCATCGGACTCGGCCAGCGGTCGCAACCGCAACCCGTGCCCGGCCAGCTCGAGCGTGATCAGATCAATGCCGTTCCAGGTACCCATGGCGCGACGGTGCCATATCGGGTATCCCGGGCACCAGTTCGGGGACGGCCCGGCGCGCACAGTCGGTTGCTGGGTTCGATGGGGCCGGTCGGCTGCCCGTATCATGGGCCCGTGGTCCTCTCAAAGATTCTTCGCGCCGGCGAAGGCAAGATGGTCCGTCGACTCGACGCGATCGCCGCGCACATCGAGACGCTGGAGGACGACTACGTCGACCTGAGCGACTCCGAGCTGCGCAAGCTCACCGATGACTTCAAGGCGCGGTACGCCGACGGGGAGAGCCTGGACGACCTGCTCCCGGAGGCCTTCGCAGTCGTTCGTGAGGCCGCCCGGCGCACCTTGGGCCAGTTCCACTACAAGGTGCAGCTGATGGGTGGCGCGGCGATGCACCTGGGCAACATCGCCGAGATGAAGACCGGTGAGGGCAAGACGCTGGTATCCACGCTGCCGGCATATCTGAACGCGATCTCCGGCAAGGGCGTACACGTCGTCACCACGAACGACTACCTGGTCGCTCGCGACGCGGACTGGATGGGCCGGGTACACCGGTTCCTCGGGCTCAGCGTCGGCAGAGTGCTCTCCGAGATGACACCGGACGAGCGCCGCGTCGCCTACAACTGCGACGTCACGTACGGCACGAACAACGAGTTCGGTTTCGACTACCTACGCGACAACATGGCCTGGTCGCGTGACGACCTCGTACAGCGCGGGCACAACTTCGCGATCGTCGACGAGGTCGACTCGATCCTCATCGACGAAGCGCGTACCCCGCTGATCATCTCCGGCCCCGCCGAGGAGAACCAGCGCTGGTACTCGGAGTTCGCCCGTCTCGCGCCGCGGTTGAAGCGCGACAAGCACTACGAGGTCGAAGAGGGCAAGCGCACCATCGCGGTGAGCGAGGAGGGCGTGGAGTTCGTCGAGGACCAGCTCGGCATGGACAACCTCTACGAGGCAGCGAACACGCCACTGGTCGGTTACCTCAACAACGCGCTCAAGGCCAAGGAGCTTTTCCACCGCGACAAGGACTACATCGTCCGCGATGGCGAGGTGCTCATCGTCGACGAGTTCACCGGTCGTGTTCTGGCTGGCCGCCGCTACAACGAGGGCATGCACCAGGCCATCGAGGCCAAGGAAGGCGTGAAGATCCAGCAGGAGAACCAGACGCTGGCGACCATCACGCTGCAGAACTACTTCCGCCTGTACGAGAAGCTCGCCGGGATGACCGGAACGGCGCAGACCGAGGCCGCCGAGTTGCATCAGATCTACAAGCTCGGGGTAGTGCCGATCCCGACGAACAAGCCGATGATCCGTACCGACGAGACCGACATCATCTACAAGACCGAGGACGCCAAGTTCTCGGCTGTGGTGGACGACATCGTGGAGCGCCATGAGGCCGGTCAACCCGTCCTGATCGGCACCGCGTCGGTATCAAAGTCGGAGTTGCTGAGCAACCTGCTGCTGCGGGCGGGCGTCAAGCACGAGGTGCTGAACGCGAAGCACCACGCTCGGGAGGCCGCCATCATCGCGCAGGCCGGCCGGGAGGGCGCCGTCACCGTCGCGACGAACATGGCTGGTCGCGGCACGGACATCATGCTGGGCGGCAACCCGGAGTTCATGGCCGATCAGGCCCTGCGGGAGAAGGGCCTCTCGCCCTCGGAGACTCCCGAGGAGTACGAGGAGGCGTGGCCCGAGGCGCTGGAGCGCGCGAAGGAAGAGGTCGAGAAGGAGCACGACGAGGTCGTCGAGCTCGGCGGGCTGTACGTGCTCGGTACCGAGCGGCACGAGTCACGGCGCATCGACAACCAGCTGCGCGGCCGATCCGGACGGCAGGGCGACCCGGGTGAGTCGCGCTTCTACCTGTCCCTCGGTGACGACCTGATGGTGCGGTTCAACGGCGCGAAGATCGCCGCGATGATGAACTTCATGAAGATGCCCGAGGACACCCCGCTGGAATACAAGCAGGTGACCAAGTCGATCTCCTCGGCGCAGTCGCAGGTGGAAGCGCAGAACTTCGAGATCCGCAAGGACGTCCTCAAGTACGACGAAGTGATGAACAAGCAGCGCACCGTCATCTACGACGAGCGGCGCAAGGTGCTGGACGGCGAGGACCTCTCCGACCAGGTGCGGGCAATGATCGAAGATGTCGTCGGCGGCTACGTCGAGGCGGCTACGTCCGAGGGGTACTCCGAGGACTGGGATCTCGAGAAGCTCTGGGCCGCGCTCAAGACGTTGTACCCGATCACGCTGTCCATCGATGAAGCGATCGAGACCGCCGGTGGCCACCGAAACGACCTCACCCGGGAGTTCCTCACCGAGGAGATCGTCGCCGATGCATCGGCCGCCTACGACGAGCGCGAGGACACCCTCGGTGCCGAAGTCCTGCGCGAACTGGAGCGCCGCGTCCTGCTCTCGGTGATGGACCGCAAGTGGCGTGAGCACCTGTACGAGATGGACTACTTGCAAGAGGGCATCGGGCTGCGCGCCATGGGCCAGCGCGACCCCCTGGTCGAGTACAAGCGAGAAGGCTTCGACATGTTCGCCGCAATGATGGAGGCGATCAAGGAGGAGTCGGTCGGCTTCGTGTTCAACCTCGAGGTCGAGGTCGCCGACGAGGACGCAGCGGCCGCAGCGGCTGAAGAGGATGCTCCGGTGTCCAGCCCTGAGCCGGTCGCGGTGCGGACCGCGACCAAGACCGCGACCCGCAAGCCGGTGACCAACGAAGCCGCGCCGCAGATCCGGGCCAAGGGGCTGGAGCGCAACGAGAACCGGTCCAAGACACCGCTGACCTATACCGCGCCGGATCTGGACACCAACGCTCCGGAAGTCACTGTGGAGAGCGACGCGGAAGCTAAAGCGGCGACGGCCAGTGCGCGCCGCCAGCAGCAGGCCCGGGCCAACCCGAACCGCGGGTCACGCGGCAACCGGGGCGCAGGCCGGTCGAACAAGAAGCGCCGCCGCTGAGCGGTGTGCCGCGCCGGGCTGCGGACATCAGCCCAGCTGTAGTCGCACGCACCGCCACCGTCCGTGCGCGACCTCGATGCGCGCCGCGATCGCCCGGAACCGCCCGGCCACCGACACCACCGCGCTGAGTTCGGCTACGCCTTCAGCTGGCTCGCAGACGTGCACCGACGTCACCACCGGTGGCCTGCCGGGGGTGTGGAACCGGCGCAGCTCGGCACTGTCGCGGGCCAGTCCGGCCTGGATCGCCGGGGTCAGGTGAGCACCGAGCTGCCCGGCCGGGCGCAGGCCGTTGAGTACCTCGACGATGCCCTGGACCAGGCTGTGCCCGAACCGTCCGGCCGGCGGGGTCACCGGGCGGGCCGGGAGCAACCGGACCGGTGACCGGCTGCGCCGCGCCGGGGTGCCGTCGTCGAAGGGCAACCGGGGCTGCCGGCCGCCGTCCAGCAGGACGAGCCTGGGCTGGTGCACCGGCGCGGCGGCGAGTTCGTCGTCGAACGGTGGCTCCCGCCGTGGCGCCGGGCGCACTGTGATCGGTCCGGCCGAGTGCTCCGGGCGTGGTGCGTCGACCGCGACGGGCGTGCTCTGGATGGCTGTGCTCATGGGGTCTCCTCGGCTCGGGGGGCGTAGAGGCGAAGGCCGGGATGGATCAGGTCGGGATCCGGTCCGATGCGCTCGGCGTTGGCCAGGTACCAGCGCCGCCACTCCGCATCGATCTGCGCGGTGGTCGCGGTCGGACCGAGCCGTCGGGCGGCGATGCGCCAGAGCGAATCGCCGGAAGTAACCACGACGACGGCACCGGCGGACGGCCGCTTCGGTCCGGGCGTCGTCGGCCAAGGCACCGCCCGCCGCGCCGCACCCGGAGTGGTCGGCCAAGGGGTCGCCGCTACCGCCACGGACCCGCCGCCGCGGTGGACCGTCTGCGCTGTCGCGGTGGCGCCAGTCAGGACTACTGCCGCACCGAGGGTCGCCGCGGTCAGCCGGCGGAGCAACGGCGGAAGCATGGCGGCGGAGAGCCGGCGCGCCGCCGGGGCACACCGGCCCGGTACCCCGGCAAGCAGCCCGGCTGCCAGCCCGACGGCCAGCCAGCCCGCGGCCAGCCATAGGGCGGCGCCGGCCAACCGCAGCGCCACGCCGTCCGGGCCGTACTCCATGACCCATCGGTGCGGGTGGGCCAGGCCCCGCGACAACGAGCCGGGGTTCGGCGCGCCCAGCCGCAGCACTGCCGCATCCAGGACGGCGAGAGCGCTCAGCCCGCTGCCGGCGACCCATCGCCGCCATGCCGTTCCGATCACCATAACTAACCTTTGTTTGTAGCCATTAGCCTCTGTTTGCTGTTGTAGACGTCCAGAGAGCTCTGGTCAAGGGCGCTCGCGGCAGCTGGGGATGTTGAGCACTGATGGCCTGGCTGCGCTCACCGCGAGGCTGGTTGACTGCCCGACATGCGCTGGGACGAACTGTTCGACGACCTGGCCGGCGAGGCCGAGGCGTTGGACGTGGGGCAACGATCCGCCGAAGTGGCCGAGCGGACCCGGGCCGAGATCGGCCAGATCGAGCTGGCTGCCCGACTTCGTCCGGCGGTCGGCGCAGCAGTGAAGCTGCGCTGCCGGGCCGGGGTGAACCTGTCCGGACGGCTCGAGCGGGTCGGCCCGGACTGGGTGTTGCTCACCGAGGACACCGGTCGTGAGGCGTTGGTCGCGATGCCGGCGCTGATCTCGATCGGTGGGCTGAGCCGGCTGTCCGCCGCACCAGGCTCCGAGGGTGTGGTTGCCGCCCGGCTAGGTCTGCGATCCGCGTTGCGCGGCATAGCCCGGGACCGATCGGTGGTCGCGGTGCACACCGGGGACGGACCGGTGCTGTCCGGCACGCTCGATCGCGTCGGTGCGGACTTCGTCGAACTTGCGGTCCATCCGACCGGAGAGTGGCGCCGCTCCGGCGAGGTCCGCGAGGTGGCGGTCATCCCGTTCCACGCACTGGTCGCGGTACGCCGCTGAGCAGTGCCGCCGCATGAACGTGCGGACCGGGCAACGTCCAGGGCCGACCTGAGCCGGCCCGGCGGGTCTGCGAGGATTCCCGGCGTGGCGACGACGGCGCAATGGCTGGTGGGAGCCCGGCTGCGGACGTTGCCGGTAGCAATTGCTCCCGTGCTCGCCGGGAGCGGCGCCGCAGCGGGACTGGGACACTTCGTGCCGGGCAAGGCCGTGCTGTGCCTCGTGGTGGCGCTGGCCCTGCAGATCGGCGTCAACTACGCGAACGACTACTCCGACGGGATTCGTGGGACCGACGCTGATCGGGTCGGCCCGCAACGGTTGGTCGGCTCTCGGGCAGCGGCACCGGCCACGGTGAAACGCGCGGCGTTCCTCTCCTTCGCCGTCGCCGGCGTCGCCGGAATTGTGCTCGCGGTGACGACCGCCTGGTGGCTGTTGCTGCTCGGTGCGGTGGCCGTGCTGGCAGCGTGGTTCTACACCGGCGGATCCCGGCCCTACGGCTACCGCGGGCTGGGTGAGCTGAGCGTATTCGTCTTCTTCGGCCTGGCCGCGGTGCTGGGCACGACCTACGCGCAAGCGCAGCGCATCGGTCGCAATGCGGTCTTGGCCGCCGTTGCAGCCGGGCTGCTCGCCTGTGCCGTGCTCGTCGCGAACAACCTGCGCGACATCCCGACCGATCGGCTGGTCGGCAAGCGCACCCTCTCCGTCATGATCGGCGACCGGGCCAGCCGGGTGTGCTACGTGGTGATGGTGCTGCTTGCGTTGCTGGCGCCCCTGGCGATGACGACGTCGTGGGCTTTGCTGGCGTGGGCGGCCGTCCCACTCGTCGTGCCGGCGGTGCTGGCGATCGTGCGGCAGGCCTCCGGGATGGCACTCATCCAGGTCCTGAAGCTCACCGGGCTCGCCGAACTCCTCTTCGGTGCTGCACTCGCGGTGGGCCTCGGCATCGCGTCCTGACCGATCACTCGTCCCCGGTATAGGGGTGCTCGGCGACGAATTGCCGGGTCTGGTGGTACATCCGCTCGATGTAGCTCTCCAGCTCGGACCGCTCGACCCGCCACTGCCCTCGTCCGCCGATCTTGATCGCCGGGAGATCGCCGTTGCGCAGCAGCGCGTAGGTCTGCGCCGACGAGATGTTCAAGATGTCAGCAACATCGGCAGGCGTCAGGAACCGATCACTGGGCATGGGCAAAGTCTGTCAGGTCGAGACCGGAGACGGACGCTGTCCACAACCGCCGTTGGCTATCGCCTCGACGCGCTGCGTGATGCACCATTACGCCGTGACGCCGAATTCCCCTGCTCCGCGTCGGTTGCGCACTCCGCGCTGGTTCGACCTGCGGGTCCTGTTCGGGGTGAGCCTGGTGCTCTGCTCGGTGCTGCTCGGCGCGGCGCTGCTCTCCCGCGCGTCGGCAACCCGTCCGTTCCTCACCGCCACTCGTGATCTCGCCGTCGGCACGGTGATCACCGACGCGGATGTGCGAGTCACCCGGATCCGGGTGCCGCACGCCGCAGAGCGCTATTTCGGCGCCGGCCAGCTGCCGACGGGACAGGCTCTCGCCGCCCCCGTCCGGGCCGGTGAGCTGGTACCGCGCTCCGCGGTGCGGCCGGCGTCGGCCGGGACCACGGTGACGATTCCGGTGCGCCCGGAGAACGCCCCTGATCTGCAACGCGGTGAGCGCGTCACGGTGTGGGTGAGCACCCGTTACTGCCAAGCAGCGGTGGTCATCGCCGACGTGCCGGTGCAGCAGGTCCGCGACGGGAGCAAGGGCGCACTGAGCGCCGATGCGGCGGTCAGTGTCGTCGTCCGGCTGAGCCCGGAACTCGCGTCGCGGGTGGTCAGCGCGGTGGGGCTGCCCGACGTCGTCATCCGCATCGGGGTGGTCACCGGCGGCAGCGACCCGCATGCCAACGATGCGCTGCCCGATCTTGCCGCGTGCCAGGCACCCAGCCCGGCGTCGTCGTGATCATGGCCGCGAACAGATGAGCATCCCGGTCTTCACGGCTCTGGGCGGAGCGGGCTGGGAGACGGCGATGGTGGCCGGGCTCGAGCGCAGTCCGGCGGTCACTGTGGTACGGCGTTGTGTCGACGTGGTCGACCTTCTTGCGGTCGCCGGCGCCGGGCAGGCAGTTGCCGCGTTGATTGCCGCGGACCTGCGCCAACTCGATGTCGATGCAGTGGATCGGTTGCTCGCGGTAGACGTCACTCCGGTGGGTGTGGTGGACCGCACCGATTCTGCTGCGGTAGAGCGGCTGGCCGCGCTCGGCATCAGCTTCGTGGTGCCGTCCGACGCGGATGCCTCCGTCGTGGTCGCGACGGTGCAGGCGGCGGTGGCCGAGCAGCGCAGCGGCCCGGGCGAGAGCAACCTGGCCTTCAGTGATCCCGCCGCATCCACGTCCTCGATCGCGCCGCCCGGCTCGGTGGCTGCCCCGCCGGTGCCCGTCCAGCGTGGTTCGGTGATCGCGGTGTGGGGCCCGGCCGGCGCGCCCGGGCGCACCACGGTGGCAGTCGGATTGGCCGATGAACTGGCCCGGCTGGGCCAACCGACCCTGTTGGTCGATGCCGACTGCTACGGCGGGGTCGTCGGTGCTGTGTTGGGTCTGCTGGACGAGTCGGCCGGCATCGCCGCCGCGTGCCGACAGGCCGGCCGGACCCGTCTCGACGCTGCTGGGCTGGCCCAGTTGTGCTGGGGCCTGGGTCCACATCTGCGGGTGCTCACCGGCATTCCGCGGGCGCAGCGGTGGCCGGAGCTGCGGCCGAGTGGGCTGACCGCCGTACTCGGCGCGGCGCGGGCGTTGGCCGCCACCACGGTCGTCGACTGCGGCTTCTGCCTCGAAGCGGACGAGGAGATCAGCTTCGATTCGGTGGCGCCGCGGCGCAACGGGTCCACCCTTGCCGTGCTGCATGAGGCCGACCTGATCATCGTGGTCGGGTCGGCTGATCCGATCGGAATGCAGCGGGTGGTGCGCGGACTCGGTGAGTTGCGCGAGTCCGAAGTGGATGCGCCCGTCTGGGTGGTGCTCAACCGGGTCCGCTCCGGCGCGGTGCCCGGCCGGGCGGAGGAGGAGCTGACCGCGGCGCTGCTGCGCTTTGCCGGCATCACGCCGACTCACTTCCTGCCCTATGACCAGCGCGGCCTGGATGCGGCCCTCGCCGTCGGCAAGACGCTGGGTGAGGCTCGCCCGAGCAGCCCGTTACGGCTTGCGCTGAGCCAGCTGGTCGGCTCGCTCACCGGCCGGCCGGCGCCGAACGGCTCGGCGCGGCACGGCCCGCGGCGGTTCGCCCGCGCGGCGCGGCGCGACTGAGCGGTCTGCGGTCTGCGCTGTCGTCCGGTGCCGACTCGGCCGGGGCGGCGTTGGACGATTGAGCCAATGGTGCTAGCCTATCTAGCATCATGTTGTGGTCGGTGGATTCGTCCCTGTCGCCCACGCTGCACGAACAGATCGCAGCGACGGTCCGGCGGGCCGTGGCCGACGGCTCGCTGGTCGCCGGCGACCGGCTACCTCCGGCGCAGGAACTGGCCGGCGTGCTGCACGTCAATGCCAACACCGTCCTGCAGGCCTATCGCGGCCTGCGCGCGGAGGGCCTGCTGGAGTTCCGGCGCGGGCGCGGAGTGCGCGTCCGGCCGGCCGCCGCCGCTCGTGCGTCGGTGCTCGACGCGGCGCGCGCGTTGCTCGATGTCGGCCGCCGCCACGGCTACACCCCGCAGCAGTTGGCTCATCTGTTGGCCGAGCTGGAGGAATCGACATGACCCGGCAGGCGTATACGAGCACCGTGGTGGCCCCCGCGCAACTGGCCGTCGCCGGCGTCGCCGCAGTCGTCGTCGCCGTCTTGTCGCCGGCGTTACACCTGCGCTGGCCGGCCACCGTCCTGGCCGCGGTGGCGATCATCGCCGTCGGCCTGCATTTTGCCGTGGTGCGGTTGGCGGTCGGCCGCGACCGGGTGCTGATCAGCCAGGGGCCGTGGCGATGGCCCACCCGGTCCATCGCGGCCACCGACGTTCTGGCCTGCGGCTGCGCCTCGC
This sequence comes from uncultured Actinomycetota bacterium, assembly GCA_963703085.1. Classification (GTDB taxonomy): domain Bacteria; phylum Actinomycetota; class Actinomycetes; order Mycobacteriales; family Jatrophihabitantaceae; genus DATAEG01. Next base: position 2,874,734 of record OY969789.1, read on the forward strand.
TGAACTGGGCGCAGGTGTTCGGGTTCGGGGTTCGGTTCCGGTGGCGTCACTACCGGCTCACCGTCCGGCCCGGTCCGACGCTGTGGCTGGACCTGCGCGGTGCCGAGCACATCACGGTCAGCACACCCGACCCGACCCAGGCGATGACGATCCTGTCCCGGACCGATGCCGGCCCGGGCGACGTCCGACAGCAAGGAGGCACCGCATGACCGGTCGACCGCAGCGACCTTGGTTCGGTCCGAAGCGGGTGGGGTTCGGTCTGCGCCCGCAGACGTGGCAGGGGTGGTCGATCATCGTGGGACTCGCCGCCGTGATCGTGATCGTGGCCCTGCTGGCCGGACACTGACCGGTCCGGCACCAGCACCGGCCGACGCGCCCAGACCGACCACGGGTGCTCGTCGGCGGTGTTGGTCGTAGGGCGCCGCGTTACTGCCGAGTAGCCTCGTCAGGTCGGCTGCTCGCCAGCGCAGCCGTGACGACCGGTAGCGAAGCGAGGTGGCCGAGCGCATGACCGACCGGCTGTCGTCGCTCGATGTCTCCTTCCTGCACCTTGAAGGGCCGACGACGCCCATGCACGTCGGTGGGCTGGCCGTCTTCGACGCGCCGGCGGGGGGATTCGACTTCGACCGCTTCGTCGAACTGATCCAGGACCGGATCTCGCTGGTGCCGCGCTACCGGCAGAAGGTCAAGTGGGTGCCCGGGCACCTGGCCAACCCGGTGTGGGTCGACGACACCGAGTTCGACATCAGCTATCACGTGCGTCGTTCCGCGCTGCCCAAGCCAGGTTCGGACGAGCAACTTCGCGACCTGGTCGCCCGGCTGCAGTCCCGCCACCTCGATCGGCACCGGCCGTTGTGGGAGATGAACATCGTCGAAGGTCTTGCCGACCACCGCATCGCGGTGATCAGCAAGACCCATCACGCGATGGTGGACGGGTTGAGCGCGATCGATCTCGTCCAGGTGATCCTCGACGTGACCGCGGAGCCGCGCCAGGTACCTGAAGACGTATGGGCGCCGCGACCGGAACCATCCAGCGCAACGCTTGCCGCGAGTGCGGTCGTGGAAATCGTGCGCCGGCCCACCGCCGCGGTCGACGCGGTCCGGATGGGTGTGGCGGACGTGCGCGCGACGAGCGCTCGGCTGGCCGGCGCACTCGGCGGGCTGCTGTCCGCGGCGCGGATCGCCGCCCGCCCGGCACCCTCGTCACCGTTGAATGCGTCGATCGGATCGCAGCGCCGCTTCGCCGTCGCCCGCACCGATCTCGACGACTACAAGCGGGTGCGCAAGCAGGCCGGCGGCACGGTGAACGACGTCGTGCTGGCCACGGTTGCCGGTGCTCTGCGCGGCTGGCTGTTGTCGCGAGGTGAGCCGGTGACACCGACGACGAGCGTGCGAGCGCTGGTGCCGGTGAGCGTGCGGGTCCGAAGTGCCGATGGCGACCAGCGCAAGACCGGCAACCAGGTCTCGTCGTACCTGGTGGACCTGCCGGTGGGCGAGCCGAACGCGATGATGCGCCTCACCCAGATCAGTTACGCGATGAAGGCGCACAAGGAGTCCGGCCAGTCCGTCGGCGCAGACGCCCTGATCGCGCTGTCCGGTTTCGCGCCGCCGACCCTGCATGCCCTCGGTGCGCGGGCCGCCAGTGGGCTGAGCCGTCGACTGTTCAACCTCGTCGTGACCAACGTCCCCGGTCCGCAGTTCCCGCTGTACGCGGCCGGCGCGCGGCTGCGCGAGATGTACCCCATCGTGCCGCTGGCCAACGGGCAGGCCGTCTGCATCGGCCTGACCTCCTACGACGGTGGCGTCTACTACGGACTGAACGCCGACCGCGACGCAATGAGTGACGTCGGCACCCTGGCCGCGCTGCTCGAAGAATCCCTGCACGAGTTGCTGGTCGCCGCAGACGACGCGCACCGGAAGACCCGGAAACGCACATGAGGCAGCGAACGCAGAGTTCCGTCGGCGGTGGTGACCAACGCGGCACGGCGCTGGTGCTGGGTGGGGGAGGCGTGCTCGGCTTCGCGTGGACTGTCGGTGCGCTGAGCGCGTGGCAGGAGCACACCGGCGCGGACGCCCGGCACAGCGCGCTGGTGGTCGGTACCTCGGCCGGCTCGGTGCTCGCGTCCCTGCTCGGCTGTGGCATCCCCATCGAGGTGATCGAACGCCACCACCAGGGGGTTCCGCTGCCGGCCGATCCGACGATTGATTGGGACTATGAAGCCGAGACCGGCGGGGCATTGCCACCGCGTCCCGGTTGGCGCCCCGGGTCGCCGCGACTGGTGCTGGGCGCGGTGCGACATCCGCGGTCGAGTTCGGCCACTGTCGCGCTGTCCGGCCTGCTCCCGCGCGGCCGGGGCACGCTGGAGCCCATCCACGACATGGTCGCGGCCACCTCGGTGGAGTGCCTGCCGGGACAGAACTGGCCGACCGATCCGCAGGTATGGATCGTCGGGACCGACTACGACAGCGGCAAGCGGGTGCTGTTCGGGCGCGACGACGTGTCGGCGGTGCTCGCCGACGCCGTGTGCGCCTCCTGCGCGATTCCGGCCTGGTATCCCCCGGTGGAAATCGACGGGCGCAGTTTCATCGACGGCGGCACCACGTCCAACGCGTCGGCGGACGTGGTGGTGCCCCTGGTCGAGGAGGGGGCGATCACTGACGTCGTGATCGCGGCGCCGATGGCGGCTGTTGACTACGACAAGCCGCGGTCCCCGGTGACCCGGCTGGAGCGAGTCGTGCGCCGCGCCATCACCCGCAGCATCGAGACCGACGCCCAGCACCTGCGCGCTGCCGGGGCGAACGTGACGATCCTGGCCCCGTCCGCCGCCGATCTCGAGGTGATGGGGCCGAACCTGATGAACCCGAAGCGGCGCACGGAAGTCCTGCTCACGGCGCTGCGCACTACCGCAGAACTGCTGGAGAGCGGTGGGCCGGCGGCGCTGCTGGACGAGGGCACGACCGCGGACGGCAGCGGCGCGTGAGGGTGTACCTGCCGGCGACCAGCACGCTGCTTGCCGAGCTGCGGGAACGCGGCGCACTCGGTCCCGCCCCACTCACCGGCTTCGCGGTCACTCCAGGCATCCGGGAGTGGTACCTCGACGAGGACATGGACGAGCTCGAGTACGCGGCCAGCGGACAGGCCGCTCGCGCGTCGGTGCGACTCATCGACGCCGATCCCGGTGCGGCCCGCCGCCGCGTCGTCATCAGCGTGGACGTGCCGGCCGAGCAGGTGAACGTGATCGACGAGCTGGAGCGCGGGGCGGTGCGGATCTCCGCCGAGGTGCCCCTTGCTGCCGTGGCCGCCCTGCATGCTGATGACGCCGAGGCGCAGGCCGCGGTGGCCGCGGCGGCGACAGCGGTGATCGAGGCTGATCTGGGCAGCGACCCGGCGCAGCAGGTCGTCGACGATGCCGAGGGTTACGAACTGTCCTGGTACGCGCCGCAGGAGCTGGCCGACGTCATCGCGCAGTTGCGCCGCTGATCGGCGTCTTAGACTGGCAGTCCGCGCACCAGAAAGGCCTACATGGACGCCGTTACCAGCCCGCCGCCACCGGTCAACGAGCCGATCGGGACCTATGCCCCGGGCAGCACGTCGCGGGAGTCGTTGCAGAAGCGAGTGGCCGAACTGTCCGGTGAGCACGCCGAGCTCACCATGACCATCGGCGGCGTGCAGCGGATGGCCGGCGGTGCCTCCTTCGATGTCGTCCAGCCGCACCGATATGCAGCGGTGCTCGGCTCGGCAGCGCAGGCGACCGAAGCCGACGTGGAGACGGCGATCGGAGCGGCGCTGGCCGCCGCGCCGGCCTGGCGGGACCTGCCGTTCGACGAGCGTGCCGCGGTGTTTCTGCGCGCCGCCGACCTGATCTCCACGACGTGGCGCGACACGCTCAACGCCGCAACGATGCTGGGCCAGTCGAAGACGGTGCAGCAGGCGGAGATCGATTCCGCGTGTGAGCTGATCGACTTCCTGCGCTTCAACGTCCGCTTCGGCCGGGAGATCCTCGGGCAGCAGCCGATCTCCTCGTCGCTCACCTGGAACCGGATGGACTATCGCCCGCTCGAGGGCTTCGTGCTCGCCATCACCCCGTTCAACTTCACCGCGATCGCCGGCAACCTGCCGACCGCTCCTGCCTTGATGGGTAACACCGTCGTGTGGAAGCCGTCACCGACGCAGTCGTTGGCCGCGCACTACACGATGCGCGTCCTCGAAGCTGCCGGACTGCCGCCCGGGGTGATCAACCTGGTCACCGGCGACGGTCACGCGGTCAGCGCGGTGGCGCTGCCGCACCCCGCCCTGGCGGGTATTCATTTCACCGGCTCGACGCCGACGTTCCGGCACCTGTGGCAGACGGTCGGCAGCAACATCGATCGGTATGCCGGCTATCCGCGACTGGTCGGTGAGACCGGCGGCAAGGACTTCGTGTTCGCCCACCCGTCGGCCGAGCCCGCCCCGCTGGTGACGGCGCTCATTCGCGGCGCCTTCGAGTACCAGGGCCAGAAATGCTCTGCCGCGTCGAGGGCCTACCTGCCCCGCTCGCTGTGGGACGCCGGAGTGCGCGATGCCTTGGCCGCGACGGCGGAAGGACTCACCTTCGGCGATGTCACCGACCTGCGCAATTTCGGCGGCGCGGTCATCGACCGCCGGGCATACGACAAGCTGTCCGGCGTACTGCAGATGTGCGCTGCCGACCCGTCGGTCACCGTGCTGGCCGGCGGCTCGGCCGATGACAGCGAAGGATTCTTCGTCCGGCCGACGGTGGTGAGCTGCCCGGATCCCAACCATGAGATCTTCACCCGCGAATACTTCGGTCCGTTCCTGGCGGTCCACGTCTATGACGATGCCGACTGGCGCACCGAACTCACCGCTATGGAGTCGGTCGCGCAGTACGCGCTGACCGGTGCGGTGTTCGCCACGGACCGTACTGCGATCGACGAGATGAGCCGGGCGCTGCGCTTCGCGGCGGGCAACTTCTACGTCAATGACAAGCCCACCGGCGCAGTGGTCGGCCAGCAGCCGTTCGGCGGTGCCCGGGCGTCCGGGACGAATGACAAGGCCGGCTCGGTATGGAACCTGCTGCGGTGGGTGTCGCCGCGGGTGATCAAGGAGAATTTCGTCCCGCCCACGGAGCACACCTACCCGCACATGGCCTGAGGGTCGGTCGCGAGAACCGGACCGGGGTCGGCCAGCTGGATCGGCAGGAACTCCTCCTCGGGGGTGCTTCGGCGGTGCCGCAGCAGGGGGCCCGGCACCACGATGCCCCGGCCGGGCGCCCCGCCGCTGCGAGTCAGCGGCAGGCGGAGCGCCAACACCTCGCCGTCACTGGGCGCCGGGCGCAGCAGCACGCCCAGCCGCGAGCGGGTCGCCTCCGCGCCCAGCCCGCGGAACGCCACCGCCAGTTCGTCCGGGCGTCCGGCGGCGACCAGGCTCGGGCTCTGCGCCGCGTCCCGCAGCAACCCGAGGAGCCGATCGCCGGCCGGCGTGTCCAGGAAGCGTTCCACGTCGTCGACGAGGATCAGGCAGCGCTGGGCGTCCGGCAGCCCGAACGGCGTGCCGTCCTGCGGCGTGATGAACGGTCGACCGCGCGTGCGGGCCCAGCTGGCCAGGCCGGATTCGGCCGGCCCGGCCAGCAGCACCTCGGACGGCATCACCTGCTCCGCGACAAGGCGCAGGGCGCTGCTGCGACCGGACCGGGCCGGCCCGGCCACGACGAAGCGGGTGCCGGGGGCACCGAGGTCGATCGCGATCGGCTCGCCGTCGTCGCCGCCGCGGCCCAGGACGATCCCGGCCGACGGGGGATGCCGCAGCAGGTCGGCGAGCCGGACGTGGCGCGGGAGTGGCCGCACCCGGATCGGGCCACCGCTGGACTCCGGCGGCGCCGGCGGACTCGCTGCGGCGATCTCGGCTACGCGGCGCCACTGTGCCGCCGGGCTGGGATCGGTGCCCAGGATCGCCAGGTGCAGCTCGGTGCCGTCCTCGGCGAGTACCGCCCGCCCCGGCGGCATCGTGGCCGGTACGGCACGCAGCGAAAGACCGGCCGCCGCATAGTCGGCCGGATCGGCCAGCCGAAGCAGGGCGCGGGTGGCCGCCAGCCCGGCCAGCCGCGAGGTCAACGCCGCCCGGCCGCCGGTGATCGCCACGGTCAGCCCGACCGACGCTGCTTCCCGGACGAGGTGCAGCACTGTCTCCGCCGCTCGTCCCATGGCGACTGATTCGGTAGCAGCGAGCAGGCCCTCCCAACCGTCGATGAGCAGGACCAGGGCCGGCCGTGCCGGTCGCTCGATGGAATCGCCTGGTTCGACGTGCCGTGCATCGCAGCAGGCGGCCAGGCGGGTGAGCAACCGGTCGACGGTCTGCGGATCGTCCCGGGTGACGTACGACCCGCAGTGCGGCAGCCGGCTCAGCGGGTGCAACGCACCGCCGGCGCAGTCGACCACGTAGAGGTGAGCCCTGCCCGGGCCGGCGTGCTGTGCCATCGTCGCGGCCAGGGTGCGTAACGCGGTGCTGCGCCCGGTGCGGCCGGTGCCGACCAGCAGCATGCTGCCTCCGGCCGCGAGGTCGACCCGCCACGTCCGGACCTGTTGCCGAGCCGGGTCGTCGACCAACCCGATGCCGCCCTCCGGCTGCCCCGGAAGATCGCTTGTCGCGACGACCTCCGGGAGCGGAGGGAGCCATGGCCGTCGGGGTGCCGGCAGCCGAGCGGCCGCGGCGGCCTGCCGTGCGCTGCCGACGAGCATGGCCAGATCGCAAGGCGGCGTGGGCCCGCCCGGATCAACGACCGGACCGGGCCGCAGCGGCACACCCCAGGCGTCCAGCGGCACGACCTCGACACCGGCACCCGGTGGCGGCGGCGTTGCATCGACCCGGGCGAGCTGAACGGCGCATACCTGCGAGCCACGCCGGAGGAAGGCGCGCCCGGGCAGGCTGGGGCTGATCGCAGCGGCGTCGTCGGCGCCGAGCACGTCCACCGAGTCACCCGGATCGGTCACCCGCAGTACGAGGCGCAGCGGCATGTTGGCGCGGATCTCCGGTGACACCACGCCGCTCGGCCGCTGGGTGGCCAGCACGAGGTGAACTCCGAGGGAGCGGCCACGCTGCGCGATGCCCACCAGACCGGTCACGAAGTCCGGCAGCTCTTCGACGAGAGAGGCGAACTCGTCCACCACGATGACCAGTCGCGGCAACGGCTCATCCCGATCGGTTCGGGTGCTCTGATAGGCAGTGAGATCCGCGACCGCGGCGGCAGCGAAGAGGGCTTCGCGGCGGCGCAGTTCGGCGTTCAACGACGCCAGGGCCCGCTCGGTGAGATGCTGATCGAGGTCGGTGACCAGCCCGACCGTGTGCGGTAGTTCGGCGCACTCGGCGAAGGCAGCGCCACCCTTGAAGTCGATGAGCACGAAGCACAGTCGCTCGGGTGAGCAGTGCGTGGCCAGGCCGGCCACCAGCGCACGCAGGAACTCCGACTTCCCCGAGCCGGTGGTACCGGCGACCAGCAGGTGTGGGCCGTCCCGGCGAAGGTCGATGTCGATCACGCCGTCCAGCCCGACACCGATCGCGGTGGCCGGCGCCGCGTCGCCCGCCCAGCGCTGCAGCCGCTCGGCTGCCGGCTGCTCGAGGAGATCGACCAGCCGCACCGAGTCCGGGAGAGTTGTCTCGGCGTCGAGGCTGGGATCCACGAGTGGGGCCAGGCCACGCGCGACCTCCGCACCCCATGACGCGGACACCTGGTCGGCGATCACCGGGCCGGATGTTTCTCGCCCGGTGCCGGTGACCACGATCTCGGCACCTGTCTCGCCGTGGACCTCGACAGTCGACGTGCACGCCGGAGGCAGCCGGCGGCGTTCGGTTTCCAGGCACAGTGCGGTGATGCCGTATTGCGGTCCGTCCCGGATCAGCCGGTCGAGGCCGGGCACCGCGGCCAGCTGTGCGGCGTGCTCCACCACTAGGACACGCCACGGGCCGGCCCACCCGGTTGACGCGGAGCCCGGCAGGGCCCGTCGTCGATCGAGTTCCCGACCGAGCGTGACGACGATCTCCCGGCATCGGTCGGTGCCGTGCGCGACATCCGACGGCCGCAGGTGCGGCAGCCAGCTCGTCCAGGCCCACCGCAGCGGCCCGGTGCCGTCCGGCAGCAGCAGCGTCAGCGACACGTCGTTCGGGGTGTGCAACGCGGCGATCTGCCCGACCGCCCACTCGGCCAGCCGTAGGACCACCTCAGGGGGCCCGCACAGACCGACGGCGCCGGCCCGTGGTGACACCGCGACGGGGGTCAGCTGCAGGGTCGGCGGCTGTGCCGGATCTGCTGTGCCCTCGATGTGGATGTCGGCGGCGGCGTCGGCCAGTCCGACCCGGACGTCGAGGAAGTCCGGATGGTGCGGGCGGCGTTCCCAGACCCGGCTGTTCGGTCCGGTGGCGATCGCGCGGACTGCCGCCGGGTCGGGGTGAAGGCGTAACCGGCTGGCCAGCTGGGTGCGCATCGCGGCGGCCACCGCTGCCTGGACGGCGGAGAGCTGTTCGCGATGTAGTGCTGCGGCTCGGCGTCGGGACGGCCGACCGCGGATCCGGTCGGGCACGGACGTGGCGAGCATCGTCAGCGGAGCCATCAGCATGAGCGCCAGGTAGATCCAGGAATGGAACAGCAGGGCCATCGTCGCGCCGCCGAGCACCGGGACGAGAGCGGCCAGCCACGGCGTGGTGGGTGTGCTCGAGCCGCGCTCGGCCGGCACGCTGACGTGCTTCGGGGCGGCCGAAGGCTCCAGACGCGGCGGCCGGTTGACCTCCAGGTGGCCGGTGTCGGCGAGTCGCGTGGCGGCCGGCGGGTCCTGAGTCTGCGCGAGCTGCACCACGGAATTGCCGAGCCGGATCCGGTCGCCGACCGTGATCGTCACCGGTTCCGGGCCGACCGCCGCCGACTCGCTGTCGGCGCGCAACACAGTCGTGCCGTTCGTCGAACCGAGATCACACAGCCGAGCGCCGGCTGCGTCGACAGTCAGTTCGGCGTGCCGCCGGGAGACTTCCGGGTCGGCAAGGGTGAGGTCGGCGTTGTGATCACGGCCGAGCCGGTGCGTGCCGCGATGCAGCGCGCCGCTGCGCCCGGCACTGGGCCCGCCGATCACGTCGACGCGCAACACCGTGGCCAGGTCGACGGCGCGCTCACCGGGGGTGTCGACGCCGACGATCGATCCGCTGCGCAAGCCTGGACCACCGAGCAGGGCGTCGTCGCCGAGCATGCGGCTGCCGGACCACAGCGTCGGTAGCTGGGCGGCCGACCAGGTCGTCAGGTGTCGGCGCAGGTCGGCAACCGTCGCCTCGAGCGGCGCGTTCACCTGGATGTCAGCAGCCTGCGCGCGGGAGCGCAGGGTGAGTCGGATCTGCACCCGGCGCAGTCTGCGCCGCGGCACGGACGAATCGCTCTGCCCTGTGGATAACCGCGCGCTGTCCACAACGGGGGCCGGATGGCACCGGAGCCGAAGTCGGCTGCTTAACGTGGGGCCCCGATGCCGGCGGCCGCCGGCCGGGGAAGGGATCGGCAATGTCGCTCAAGGTCACTCCGGAACAATTGCAATCGCTGTCCGGGTCGGTCGCCCGCACCGCGTCCGACGTGCAGTCGGCCCATGCCGGTCTGAAGGCTCAGCTCACGCCGTTGTTCGGCGCGGACTGGGTCGGTGCGGCCTCGGCCCAGTTCAACGGTCTCTACGAGGAGTTCGACAAGAGCGCCCGGAGGATGAGCGAGGCACTTGCCGGGATCGGCAGGTTGTTGCACACGGCCGGCATCAATTATGCGTCGGCCGAGCAGCAGATCGCCGCGTCGTTCCGGGCGTGACACGCGGTCCGGGTGTCGGGGATGCCCGCGGGCGCGCGCGTACGTCGGGTCAGTGCAGCACGGCGGCACGTCCCCGGGCCGGTGCGTCCTGTTGCTCGGCTGCGGTCCACCGCGACCCGATGCCGCCCCGCAGCCACCGCCACCAGCGCTCCACGGGGACGAACGCGAAGATCGCGATGCAGTGCGGCAGGAAGATGATCGTCACGCCGGCGAACACCGCGATGTGGAACGACCACAGCCCCAGTGCGAGCAAGGTTCGGGCGCGATCGGAGCGAGCCAGCAAGATGACCGGCGAGCACAGCTCGGCGCCGATCATGGCGAACTGCATGGGCACCAGTAGCTGTGGCTTGTCGATCATCCAGGACGACAGCGGCGTGCTGCGCCGCAGCAGTGCCGATTCCAAGGTCGCGCCAGTGGGCCAGTGCCAGCCACCGAAGCGGATCTTCGCCCAGGCCGCTAGGAAGTAGGTGAGCACGACCGCGATCTGGATGCAGCGCACCGACCAGCCGGCAGCCTCGGACCGCACCGTGTCGCGGGCCCGGGCGCGGCCGACCGTGGGTAGCACGGCCAGTGCGATCAGGAAGGCGAAGCGATCGTGGTCGACCTTGCCGTAGGACATCGCCACGAGCATCCAGGCCAGATACAGGAGTCCGGCGATGCTGCCGGTGAGGCGCGGCATCCGTCCGGTAGCAGCGACCAGCGCGGAGGCGACGACGCCGACGGCGAGCAGGCTGACCATCAGTGCGGTCGGAGTCGGGAGGTGCAGCAGTTGGGAGAGGTAGAGCGGCCGGTACAGCTCGCTACCGAGCTTCGCATGCGTGCGCACCCACGACCCGGTCAGCAGCACGTCGACCGGGATGTACAGGTAGACCAGGGCGCGCAGCACGGCGATCCGTCCGAGCGGCACCGGCGCAAACCACCAGCCGTGCGTTCTGCTCATGTCGGCACCGCGACCGAGCAGGCCACCGAGAAGGTCGCCGGCTGCGCCCGCCCGTCCTTGAGCCGGTGCTCGCGCCAGACCAGCTGCAGGGTGCGCGCCGGGCTGGGCAGATGCGCTGTATAGATCGGTACCAGCCGCGCCAGCCGCTGCGGATCCTTGCGCAGCTGGTCCAGTTGGCCCTCGAGTTCGGCCCGGCGCGGCGCACCGGCCAGGTCGGTGCGATCCAGCACCGCGCCGGAGACGAGGACCACCCGCACCCGCAGATCCCGGCTGACGCCGTTCGGGTCCACCCGGGTGGCGTACATCCGGAACGGGCCGAACGGGAAGTCGTGGTCGAATCCGCGCACCGTGCCGCCGAGGACGAGCAGCAGACCGGCGGCGGCGGCGACCAGCCGGGCAAGACGGGAGCGGCGGCTCAGGTCACGTGCTCGCTCCGCAAGCGTCGCTCGTGTGCCCGCACTCACAGCCAGCCGTTGCGTTTGAACGCGCGGTGCAGGAAGAAGCAGGTGACGATCACCAGAGCGACCACGACCGGATAGCTGTAGGTCCAGTGCAACTCGGGCATGTGCTTGAAGTTCATCCCGTACACGCCGGCCACCATCGTGGGTACCGAGATGATCGCCACCCATGCGGAGATCTTGCGCATGTCCTCGTTCTGCATCACGCCGAGCTGGGCGAGGTTGGCGGTCACGAGGGTGGTGAGGAGTTCGTCGAAGGACGAGACCCGCTCCACGACCTGCGAGATGTGGTCCTCGACGTCGCGGAAATAGGTGCGCACATCGGACGGGATGCAGCCCATGCGGGACGTCGCCAGCACCTTGAGCGGCTCGGCCAGCGGAACCACCGCACGTCGCAGCTCGACGACCTCACGCTTGAGCAGGTAGATGCGGTTGGTCTCGGCCGAGCGATTGATGCCGGCGAACACCGCGGTCTCGACCTCGTCGACGTCCTCCTGCAGCTCTTTGCTGACCGCGAGATAGTCGTCCACGGCGCGGTCCATGATGGCGTGCAAGACCATGGCCGGGCCGTGTCGCAGCAAAGCCGGATGCGACTCCAGATTGCGACGCAGCCGGTGCAACGCGCCGTGCTCACCGTGGCGGACGGTCACCACGAAGTTGGTGCCGAGGAACACCATCAGCTCGCCGGTCTCGACGACCTGGGTGACCTGCTTGCCGTCGTCGTTGTAGTGCACCGTCTTGACCACGCAGAACAGGCTGTCGCCGTACTGCTCCAGCTTCGGGCGCTGGTGCGCGTGCACTGCGTCCTCGACGGCCAGCGGGTGCAGCTGCAGCCGCTCGGCGATCCCGCTGAGCTGCCGTTCGCTCGGCTCGTGCAGTCCCACCCACAGGAAACCGGTGCCGGCCGCCTCGACGTCGGCGATGGCTTCCTCCCACGTAGGAGTGCCCGGCAGGCGGACCCCGTCGCGGTACACGGCGCAGTCGATGATCGCCGTACTGCGGTCCACCTCCGGCAGCCACGGCATCTGGGTACGTTTCGACGGCCGGCGGCGCGGATTGCGCGGTCGGAGCGATTCGGGGATCGGCAGGCTGGGCATCGCGTCACATTGTGCCCCTTTGCCCACCGGGACGGGGCAGTATCGCCGTCGGCGCCCACCCGCCGTTGGCAGAATGAGAGGAGCGCAGCGTGCAGTTCGGTCGGTATTTCGAGGAGTTCGACGTCGGCGCCACCTATCGGCACTGGCCAGGCAAGACGGTGACCGAATCCGACGACCACCTGTTCTGCCTGATCACGATGAACCACCATCCGCTGCACCTGGACGCCAACTACGCCGAGCAGAGCACTGACTTCGGCCGGAACGTCGTCGTCGGCAATCTGGTCTACTCGCTGCTTCTCGGGATGTCCGTCCCCGATGTGAGCGGCAAGGCCATCGCCAATCTGGAGGTCGAATCGCTGCGGCACGTCGCCCCGACGTTTCACGGCGACACGATCTACGGCGAGACAACGGTGCTGGACAAGATCGAGTCGAAGTCCAAGGACGACCGCGGCATCGTGCAGGTGGAGACCGTCGGCTACAAGCAGGACGGCACCGTGGTGTGCACCTTCCGGCGCAAGGTGATGGTGCCGAAACGCAGCTACGCAGCCGCCCGCGGCGGGGAGCAGCCGGGCCGCCCGACGGCACAACGCTGAGGCCGGCCTGGCCCGTTGACGTCTGCCCCGCCGGGCGGGACGGTGAGCGGGTGCAAACCGAGCAATGCCCGCGCTGCGGCTCCGGATTGTCCGGCGGCCCGGTCACCACCGCCGGTACCGCGCGGCGCTGCGAACGGCACGGCCCGGTACCGCCGCTGCGCGTGCTCGAGCACGTCGGACCCGCCGGCGTGGCCCGGCTGTGCGAGGCTGCCGGGGTCCCTGTCTGGGTGCCCGATCCGTTCCCGGGCGGCTGGAAGCACGGCGGTGGCGCACTGGTCGGCGACGACGTCTCGGCCGCGGTGGCCGTCGCCTTCACGGTGAGCAGCCCGTGGGGAGGCCCGGGTGAGCTGGTACTGGTCGCCGAGGAGTCGGCGGTCGGGCTCGGCGCCGCGCTGGCCGCGGTGCCCGGTGCCGACGACCCGGAAACCGTCGATATCGGTGCGTTCACCCGCACCGCGCCGCACGCGAAGATCACTGCGGAGGGCCGGCCCACGGTGCTGTGGTCGGTGCCTGCTGCGGCCGACCGCGGCGCATATGTCGGCGAGGCGGCCGGTGTGCTGCTCTGGGTCATCGGGTTCCCAGAAGAGGTCGCCTACCTCGTCCATGAGGATCTGCAGCTTGCCGATGCCAGGGTGCGCCCGCCCCGCGAGCTGCCGAGCGGTGCGCCCAGCCGCCGGCTCCGTCCGTAGCCCGAGCCCGGAGCGGCGGCGTGGCATCCCCGCTGGGCGAGCTCCGTGCGATAGGAACTTAGGACGACTGCCCGCTACGAACCGTCGGGCGGGCAGCTGACGTGAAGGGATAACACGATGGACACCAAGAAGGTGGTCGGAATCGTGTTCGTCATCTTCGTGATCTTCTTCATCGTCCAGTCACCCGGCGACGCGGCCGACGTCGCCCGGCACATCGGACACGGCATGGCGCACATGTTCGATCGCCTCTCGGAGTTCGTCAAGAACATCAGCTGAGCCATGCCTGACGTCGACAGCTACCTGCTGCCCACCGAGCGGGCGGTCTCCATCGCCAGACGGCACTGGGCCGTGCTCATGCCGCACTGGCTGCAGGCGGCTGCCGTGTGGGCTGCCTTCTTCGCGCTCATGTCGGTGAGCGACAACGGCTTCCTGGGATTGATGGCCGTGTGCTTCTTCCTCATCTCGGCCGGCTGGCTGGGCTGGGAAGCCGCCGAGTGGTACGTCGAGCAGTTCGCGGTCACGGACAAGCGGGTTCTGCTGCTCACCGGCCTCATTTGGAAGCGGCTGGCCATCATGCCGCTGAGCAAGGTCACCGACATGACCTACGAGCGATCGCCGGTGGGCCGCATCCTGGGCTACGGCACCTTTGTCATCGAGTCGGCCGGCCAGGACCAGGCGCTGAGCCGGATCGACTTCGTCAACCATCCCGACGAGCTCTATCGGCTGATCTCGACCGAGCTGTTCGGTCGCAGCGCCGCCGTCGACGAGGACGAGCTGCCCGCGCGGCCGGCGCCGACCGACCGGCTGCCTCGGTTGCGATGACATCCACCTCCAGATGACCATCGACCTGCACACGCACAGCACCGCCTCCGACGGAACCGATCCGCCCGCTGACCTCATCGCAGCGGCCGCGGCCCAGGGTGTCCGCGTGCTGGGCCTCACCGACCACGACACCACCGCCGGGTGGGCCGAGGCACTCGCCGCGCTGCCCGCCGGCATGACGTTGGTGCCAGGGCTGGAGCTGTCCTGTGTGTGGGACGGCGCGGGCGCCCCGATCAGCTTGCACCTGCTCGGGTATCTGCCCGATCCGCAGGACGCTGCGCTCAGCGGCGCACTGGCTGCGCTGCGGCAAAGCCGGCTGCACCGCGGCGAGTCCATCGTGGATCTGCTGGCTGCTGACGGGCTGCCCATCACCTGGGCGCAGGTGCAACGCTTCGCCGCCGGCGGGACGGTGGGCCGCCCGCACGTCGCCCGCGCCCTCGTGGAGTCCGGCGTGGTGGGCAGCGTCACCGAGGCATTCGCCGAACTGCTCAGCTCCCGATCGCGGTACTACGTCCGCAAGCAGGACATCCCGATCCGTGCGGGCATCGCGCTGGTGCTCGGTGCCGGTGGCGTCCCGGCGTTCGCGCATCCGTTGGCCCGCCGCCGCGGCCGGGTGCTGACCGACGAGCAGGTCAGCGCGCTGGCCGCGGCCGGTCTGGCGGCCATCGAGGTCGACCATCCGGATCACACGGCCGAGGACCGGGCGCATCTGGCCGGGCTGGCCGGCGAGCTCGGGCTCATCCCGCTCGGCTCATCGGACTATCACGGCACGAACAAGCCGACCCCGCTGGCCGAGTGCACCACCAGCCGGCAGTCGTTGGATGCGCTGCTCGCCCGGGCCCGGGATCCCGGGCTGCTCGGTTGAGCGGTGCCCATGCGCCGGTGAGTAGTGGCCGGGTCAGGTACGGTCGGCCAGATGCGCTGGCTGTCGGGCTTACTGGCACTGCTCGGCGCGATCCTGTTGCTGGCTCCCGGTGCTGCCGCGGCCACCCCGTTCGACGACGCGGCGCGGAGCCTGCAGAACTCGGCGGTCTACCTGCAGTCCGGCGCGACGAATGGTTACGGCAAGACTGTCACCGTCGACTCCGCAGCCGTCAGTGACGCGTTCGGCACCACCATCAAGGTGGCCATCTTCGCTGAGGGCACCACCGTGGGCGCCGCTGTCCCTGCCGTCTCCGCGACTCTGCCCGGCCAGGACGTCCTGGTGGTGTTCGTCGGCAGCAAGTTTGCCGTCACCAACAATTGCGGCAACCAACTGCCGGTCATCCGCAAGCAGGTCGACGCGCACCTGAGCGAGTTGCGCGCCGGCGACTACACCGCGACGCTGGTCGCCTTCGGCCGGGAAGCGACCAGGTGCTCGGCCACCGCCGACAGCGGGACGCGTTCCGGAGCGGGATCGGCCGGGGATTCGTCCGCACACACGGGAAGGACCGTCGCGTTGGTGATCGGAGTGATTCTTCTCGTGGCGATCGTGGTGATCGCCGGATACGTGTGGAGCCGGCGGCGGCGCACCCGCCAGCAACTCGCCGATGCGCGGGCGGCAGTGACGCCGTACTACGACCGGCTGGCCAGTGAGGTCGGCTCCCTGCACCCGGGCGACAATGCCACCGCGCGGCAGGCGTTGGCGGACGCCTCGGAACGGTTCACCTCGGCCGGCTCTCAAATGGCGTCGGCGAACTCCGCGGCCAGCTGGGCCGCCGTGCGCCGCACCGTGCTGGAAGGGCTGCAGGCCAGCCAGACGGCGCGCCGGGCGCTGGGCATCGATCCCGGCCCGGCCCTGCCGCCGATCGATGAACCGCGCGGCGAGCAGCTTGACCGGGAGCGCACCGTGCAGGTCCAGGGCAACGAGTACCGGGGCTACCCGGAGTACACCCCCGGCGCGCCTTACTACTACGCCGGCGGCGGCGGATATCTCGGCGGCTGGTACACCTTCCCCTTCTGGGAAACGATGCTGATCGGCTCGATGATCGGTGGCGGGTGGGGTGACGGCGGGTACGGCGCCGGTTACGACACCGGCTACTCCAGTGGCTACGACGCGGCGCAGGACTCCGCGGACGTTTCCGGGGACGGCGGCGGCGACGGTGCCGGCACCGACTTCAGCGGCGGCGACTTCAGCGGCGGCGGCGATTTCGGCGGCGGCGACTTCAGCGGCGGCGACTTCAGCGGCGGCGATTTCGGCGGCGGCGGAAGTGACAGTGGCGGGTTCTAGGCTCGGGCGGTGAGTGAGAGCCCCGACGTGCTGCCGCTGACCGGGTTACGCCGGTTGTTCGCCTGCACGCCGTCCCGGCTGGCCGCGTTCGACTGTCCGCGCCGGTACCGCTTCACGTATCTGGAGCGGCCGATGCCGCCGAAGGGTCCGCCCTGGGCACACAACACCCTGGGCGCCATCGTGCACCTGGCGTTGCACCGGTGGTGGTCGCTGCCGCGCGAGCAGCGCACCCCCGAGCAGGGCGCCGGCCTGGTGGAACGTCACTGGACCAGCGACGGGTTCCGCGACGTGGCGCAGTCGGCACAGTGGCGTGCGGTAGCGCAGCAGTGGGTGGCCGGTTACCTCGTCGGCGTCGACCCGGACACCGAGCCGATCGGGGTGGAGCGCACGATCGCGACGCGGACCGAACGCCTGGCCGTCTCCGGCCGGGCCGACCGCATCGACGATCGGGCCGGCGAGCTCGTCGTGGTCGACTACAAGACCGGCCGGCACGTGCCGGACGCAGCGGACACCCGCGGCTCGCTCGCTCTCGCGCTGTACGCGCTGGCCACCAGCAGGGTGTTCCGCCGCCGGTCGCGCACCGTGGAGCTGCATCACCTGCCCACCGCGACGGTGACCGCGTTCACCCATACCGACGAAAGCATCGCCCGGCAGGTCAGCCGCGCCGAAGCCACCGCAGAGGACATCGTGTCGGCCACCGACACGCTGGCCGGCGGTGCGCATCCCGACGAGGTCTTCCCGCCGCAGCCCGGCCCGTCGTGCTCGTGGTGCGACTTCCGGCGGCACTGCCCGGAAGGCCGCCGCGCAGCTCCCGACCGCGACCCGTGGGCGGCGCTGGCCGACCTCGAGCACTGACGGCGAGCCGCTACTTCAGCACCGTCGTCGAGGTCCCGCCGGCCAGGAAACCGGAGCCGAGCCGGTCCAGCTGGTTAGCGCCCTGTGTCGACGGCCCGGCGTACGTCTTCGTGGGTTTACCGGTCGCACTCGAGAGCAAGCCGACGCCCTGCGTCGATGTCGTGAACACGGTCTGGCCGTTGTCGTCGCCGATGGTCGGCAGGGTGCGCAGCGACGTCGACCAGAGCATGGCGGCACCGCTCAGGGACAGTGCGTAACAGGTTCCGCCCACCAGCAAGAGCTCTTCCTGCGGAAGGGCCAGCCGGGTGATCGCAGCGCCCGGGTCGGCGGAGGGCGAGAGTCGCAGGGTGCCCAGCTGCTTGCCGTTGGCGCGGTTGTAGGTGATCAGTTCGTGCGTGGCCGGGTCGATCGCGGCGACGAAGTAGTCGGCGGTCGCCGGGATCGCCTTGTCGTTGGCCAGCGTCCAGAAGATGCGGTTGTGCGTGTCGTCGGTGCCCTGGTAGCGATCGCGCAGCAGCAGCTGGTAGACGCCGTTGCATTCCTGGCTGATGAGCACGCCCACGCTGCCGGCCACCATGTGCCGGATCAGGCAGCCGGTCGGTGCGGGGTAGCTCCAGTAGTCGTAGCCGCAGTTCGTCCCGGTCTCCGCCTTGCACGCCGCCGCGGAGATCGTCACGGCGTAGATGCTGTCCTGGGTCCAGACGAACAGGGTGTCCGGCGTGACGACGACATTGGGATGATGGCCCAGCACCGGCTTCATGTTCTCGTCCAGGGCACGCTGCCAGGCCCGGGTGCCGGTGTCGGTGTCGAACGCGTCGATCTCGTTGCAGTTCCCGTCGCGTTCGAACATGGCAAGGGTTTTGCCCTGCTCCTGGGCTACCTGGCAGATCGAGCTGTTGGTGCGGGTGTAGCTCCAGGTGACGGCGCCGGTCAGCGCGTTGCGTCCGGACACCGTGTGCGTCGAGTAGGTGATCACGGTGCCGTCGTGAAACGGCTCACCGATTGCCGTGGCGTCGCCGGTGCGCCACGCCAGCTGCAGCGGGCTGGAGATCGGCGCGGTGTCGACCGCGGGGGGCACCTGGCGCGCCACGCTCAGGTGCGCGTTGTTGGCTTCGCCGGTGCTCCAGGCAATGGTGACGGCGGCGGCCACCACGACGGCTGCGACGGCCAGTGCGCTGCTGTACCAGGCCCACCACCGGCGACGCCGGGCCGCAAAAGCGCTCAGCACGTCGTCACGGGAGCGAGCCCGCTCGCGGCGAACCAGAGCGCGGGGCATCGCACCATCATGGCTGATGGACCTCAGCGAGGTCGGCCGGGACGGGCGGGCAGCGCTGGGTTACTCGCCGGGCTGGTTCGCGGATCCGGCTTGCTGCGCGGCCTCTGCGCTGACCGGGCTGCCTGCGCGGGTGCGCCGACGCGCCCCGGAGCGGTGCCGACGGGCCTTGCCCGGTTCGCCGGAAGATTGATCGGCGGCGCGTTCCCGGCCGTTCGAGTTGCCCGAGCCGGTCGAGCCGGTGGAGCCTCCCGAGCCAGGACTGCCCGAGCCGGTTGACCTGCTGGGCTTGTCGCCGTCCCGGCCGGAGCTGCGCCGCCGAGGGCGATCGCCTGCGCTGCCGCCAGGACCACGGCTGGACCCGTGCCGGCCGACCGGACCGCCGAGGTCTTCTACCTGTTCGGCGCCCAGGCCTGCTCGGGTGCGATCGGCGTTCGGCAAAGTGGAGCCGGCGTCCTGCGGAATGTCCAGCTCGAGGTGAAGGTGTGCGGACGTGGAATAGGTCTCGGCCGGCTCGTGCATCGGCAGCTGCAGTTGGTCGCAGATCAGCTTCCAGCGCGGCAGGTCGTCCCAGTCGACGAGCGTGATGGCGGTGCCCGATGCCCCGGCCCGCGCGGTGCGACCGATGCGGTGCACGTAGATCTTTTCGTCCTCGGGGCACTGATAGTTCACGACATGGGTGACGCCCTCGACGTCCAGGCCGCGAGCCGCGACGTCGGTAGCCACCAGCACGTCGACCTTGCCGCTGCGGAAGGCCCGTAGCGCTTGTTCCCGGGCGCCCTGACCCAGGTCGCCGTGCACGGCGGCTGCGGCGAAACCGCGGCCGGCCAGATCGTCGGCTACCTTCTGAGCGGTGCGCTTCGTCCGGGTGAAGATCATCGTCAGGCCCCGGTCGCGGGCCTGCAGCACCCGAGCCAGCAGCTCGGTCTTGTCCATCGCGTGCGCCCGGTAGACGAACTGGTCGACATGCTCGATGGCCGGCTTGGTGGTGCTTCCTTCCGCCCGGATCTGTACCGGCTGGTTCATGAACTGCCGGGCCAGCGCGACGATCGGTCCGGGCATCGTCGCGGAGAACAGCATCGTCTGCCGCTGCTGCGGCAGGCTCGCCATCAGCTTCTCGATGTCGGGGAGGAAGCCGAGGTCGAGCATCTCGTCGGCTTCGTCGAGGACCAGGATGCTCACTGCGCCCAGGACCAGGTGGCCCTGCTGCATGAGGTCGAGCAACCGGCCCGGAGTGCCGACGACGACGTCGATACCACCGCGCAATGCTTCGATCTGTGGCTCGTAGGCCCGACCGCCGTAGATGGTGAGCACCTTGGCGCCGAGCTTCGCACCGGCCACGGCGAGATCACCGGAGACCTGCACGGCCAGTTCCCTGGTCGGTGCGATGACCAGCGCCTGCGGCGCCGCGCCTTTGGCCGAGGGCAGGGTCAGCCGGTTGAGCAACGGAACGCCGAAGCCGAGCGTCTTGCCGGTGCCGGTACGGGCCTGGCCGATCAGATCGGCGCCGCCGAGTGCGATCGGCAGCGTCATCTCCTGGATGGCGAAGGTGCGCACGATGCCCACCCCGGCCAACGCCTCGACGATGGCGGGCTTGATCGCGAACTCGGAGAACGCCGGGCTGTCCGGCTTCACCGGGGCAACCCCGGCGAGCGGTTCGATGTGGTCGCTCGCGTCGACGAGTCCGTCGACGGATGCCTCGGTATGCGCTTCTTCTGCTCCTGCGCCGGGCGGCATCACGGCTTCGGGCGCGGGATTGATGGCCGATTCCTCGGCGTGCTGGTCTGACATGTGCGGTTGTCTCTCTTCTACTGCCGTCGCGGGCGCGAGACCGTCCGGTGACGTCCCGGATCTGCGTGCTCGCCGGCCACACCGGTTCGTTCCTCGGCGGGATCGTGGCGCACAGCGGTAGTGAGGTCGCGCGCAATTCTTCGTGATGGGCGGTGCCGAGTTCATTGCTGCCATCGGCGCGCCCGTCGTAGCCCACTCTACCCGTACCGGCGCCGGGTAGCCTTCGCACCGCCGACGCAGTCCATCGACGAGGGGATCCGCGCGTGACCGAGGTCGACACCGCTGCTCTGATCGACCTGCTCGGCGTGCTCGCCTACGGCGAACTCACCGCCTTCGACCGGCTCGCCGAAGACGCCCGGATGGCGCCCAGCCTGGCCGGGCGGGCTGCCCTGTCGCAGATGGCGGCCGTCGAGATGGGCCATTACGGCATGCTCACCGAGCGCATCGCTGAGCTGGGTGCCGACCCGTCCGAGGCGATGCTGCCGTTCGTGGCCGCGCTGGACGGGTTTCACGCCACGACCCAGCCGACCACCTGGGCCGAAGGACTGGTCAAGGCCTACATCGGCGACGGGATGGCCGCGGACTTCTACCGCGAGGTCGCGCAGTACGTCGACCCGTCCACCCGGGAACTGGTCACCGCAGTGCTGGCCGACGGCGGGAATGCCGCCTTCGCGGTGCGCGAGGTGCGGGCCGTCATCGACGCCGATCCCACCCAGGCCGGCCGGTTGTCACTCTGGGGACGGCGGTTGGTGGGTGAGGCGATCAGTCAAGCCCAGCACGTTGCCGCCGAGCGGGATGCGCTGGCGATGCTGATCGTGCGCGGGACCGGCAACCTGGCCGGTGTCGGCGCACTGATCACCCGGATCACCGACAAGCACGGCGAACGGATGCAGAACCTCGGCTTGCAGGGCTGACCGAGCCGGCGCGGCGACTGTCCGGACCGACCAGCGACTAGCTGGCGGCGAAGCCGACCCGGCGCTGGTCGGCCTGGGCGATCTCGACGTAGGCGACGATGCCGGCCGGTACTACAACTCGGCGACCGTGATTGTCGGTCAGCGTCAGCACGGAGCCGTCCTTGAGGGCGGCGTCGACGAGCTGCTGCACCTCGTCCTGGGTCTGGTCGCTGTCGACCACGAGTTCCCGGGGCGTGTGCTGCACGCCGATCCTGACCTCCACGCGGTGCCTCCCATGGCTCGCCCCGTCGCAGCGCTGGCGCGTGCCATCAGGGTTGTCTCGATCGTATTCACTCGGGCCGGGCGAGGGCCGGACCAGGGTTCTGCTGTCGGCTCAATCGTGGCCGTCGCCGGACTGACCGGTCAGCGGGAAGTGCGAGATGCCGCGCCACTGCAGAGCTTCCATCAGCCGCACCGCCTCGGCCTTCGGGACCGGCCGAGCCGAGTCGATCCACCAGCGGGCCACCATCTCCGAGGACCCGGTCAACGCGCGGGCCAGCAGTTCCGCCTGCGGCCGCGGTAGCCCGGTGTCGCCGGCCACGGTTTCGGCGACCGCATCGGTGATCAGCTCGTTGATCCGGGCCATCCGCGCACGCACTGCCGGCTCGTTGGAGAGATCGGACTCGAAGACCAGGCGGAAGGCGCCGGCATCGCCGCGGTCCTCCCCGTCGATGAAGTCGAAGTACGCCGACAGCACGTTGTGCACCCGTGCCTCGTTGTCGTCGGTGGCGGCCAGTCCGGCGCGCACCGCGTCGACGAGGGCGTCCGCATGCGTATCGAGGATGGCGAGGTACAGCTCGAGTTTGCTCGGGAAGTGCTGGTACAGCACGGGCTTCGAGACCCCGGCCCGCTCGGCGATGTCGTCCATCGCCGCGGCGTGGTAGCCGTTGGCGACGAACACCTGCTGTGCGGCGGCCAGCAACTGACGCCGCCGCGCCGGCTTGGGCAGCCGGGCAGAGCGCATCGAGTCCAGCGTCTCACTCATCGCCGATCAGCCTACTGCCGAGTAGCGGTGCCCCCTACGGCTGCGTGACTACGCCGGCAGCGCCGCGCGATGGGCGTCGGCGAGGGCGGCGGCGTAGAGATCGCCGTCCGCGGCTACCCGGTCCAGGACTTCGGCGCCGGTGAACTGACGCAGCTCATCCGCGGCCACCTCGTCCCAGTGCAGCGGTGTGGAGGCCGTGAACCCGGCCCGCGCGCGCAGCGAGTAGGGCGCGACTGTCGTCTTGGCCGGGTTGTTCTGGCTCCAGTCGATGAAGACCTTGCCCGGCCGGACCGCCTTGGACATGGACGAGACCACGAGCTTGGCCATCTTCTTCTCCAGCCGGACTGCGAGCGATTTCGCGTAGTCCGACGTCTTGCCCGGCGCGCTCTCCTCGATCGGTGCGGTGAGCTGCATGCCCTTGGAACCGGACGTCTTCACCACCGCAGTGAGGCCGTCCTCGGCCAGCTCGTCGCGCAGTGCGATCGCCACCTCCGCGCATTCGGACAGACCGGCCGGTGCGCCGGGGTCGAGATCGAAGACCAGTTCATCAGCTCCGTGTGCTCCACCGCGTGGGCCGACCCGCCACTGCGGGACGTGCACCTCCAATGCCGCTAGGTTCGCCATCCACACGAGCGTGGCCAGTTCGGTGACGATGACGTAGTCGATCTCGTCCCGGTTCTTCGTCGAACCCGGAACCGGCAGCCGGACGGTGCGCACCCATTTCGGCGCTCCACGCGGCACGTTCTTCTCGAAGAAGGAGTGCCCGTCGATGCCGTTCGGGAACCTGATCATCGTCACCGGCCGGTCGGCCAGGTGCGGCAGCAGCACGTCGCTGATCCGGGTGTAGTAGTCGATCACCTCACCCTTGGTCGTGCCGGTCTCGGGGTAGAGCACTTTGCCGAGGTTGCTGAGCCTCAGCTGCCGGTCCTCGACCTGCACTGTCACCGTTTCGGGCATGCGGTGGGCTCCTCCTCGGTGGTCGGGGCGGGCAACGTGCAGAACACCCAGTCCGAGCTGGTCGATCCGGGCCGGTACGGGGAGGCGAGTCGTTTCGCCACGACGCCGGCCAGACCGTGCTGGTGCGCTGCGGCAAGCGTGGCAGCAGCGTCGTCGAAGGCCGGCGGCAGGGTCCAGGACGGATGCGCCTCGACCAGCCGCTCCAACGTGGCGCGCCGCTCGACGAACGGCCGGTCGATGAGGTCGACGCCGTACAGCCGCAGCACGTCAATGAGCAGGAACACCGCCGGCACCGTGCGCTGCTGCTGGTCTCGCGGGTGATCGACCGCGGCGCCGTCGGCGCCGATGATCTCGCCGTCCAGCACGGCATCCTCGACGCCGTCCGCCTGGGTGCTCAACTCCGGATAGTGAGCAGTGACGTCCAGACCGGCGGCGTCGCGGACGGTCAGCGTCCCGTCGCGGATCTCGACGGTTGCCCGTTCGCCTCCCCAGACGACCTCGAACGCCCAGCCCGGCCCGACCGGCAGGTCGCCGGTGATCGCCGTCATGGGCCGCATGCCGTCCATGATCGCCCGATGCCTGATCGGCTACCAACCCGAGCACTGTTGCCGCGGGCGAGCCGTAATGATGGCACCATGACACCGGGCTGCTATCGACAGCCGGACGCCGACGGAGGTGCAGTGGAATGCGTTCCATCTGGAAGGGCGCGGTGTCCTTCGGGCTGGTGAACATCCCGGTCAAGATGTACTCCGCCACCGAGGAGAAGGATGTCTCCTTCCACCAAGTGCGGCGCAGCGACGGATCGCGGATCCGTTACAAGCGCGTCGCCGAGGCGGACGGTGAAGAGGTTTCCTACGGCGACATCGCCAAGGGCTACCAGCTCGACAGCGGGGACATCGTCGTGCTCACCGACGAGGACTTCGCCGACCTGCCGCTGCCGAGCAAGCAGAGCGTCGACGTTCTGCAGTTCGTGCCGCTGGACCAGGTCGACCCGATCTACTTCGCGCGCAGCTACTACCTGGAGCCGGAGAAGAACGGAACGAAGCCGTACGTGCTGCTGCGCGAGGCGCTGGAGCGCAGCGACATGGTCGCCGTGGTCAAGGTTGCCATCCGGTCCCGGGAGCAACTCGCCACGCTGCGGGTCCGCGACGGGGTCATCGTCCTGGAGACGATGATCTGGCCGGATGAGGTGCGTGCGGCGGACTTCAACTTCCTGGACGAGGACATCACGCTGCGCCCGCAGGAGTTGCAGATGGCCGACTCGCTGGTGGCCAGCATGGCCGGCGACTTCGATCCAGAGGAGTACACCGACGACTATCGCGCAGCACTGCAGGAAGTCATCGAGGCGAAGACAGCCGGACGCGAGATCGTCGAGGCACCGGCGGAGAGCCAGGCCGAAGGCGGCTCGGTCATCGACCTGATGGCTGCGCTGCGCGCGTCGGTGGACGCCGCGAAGAACAAGGGCAGTGCGCCGAAGCCGGCGGCGGCCGCGTCCGACGGAAAGAAGCCGGCGGCGAAGAAGGCGACCAAGGCGCCGGCGAAGAAGGCTGCCGCGAAGAAGGCGCCGGCCAAGAAGGCCGGCAAGGCTGCACCGGCCAAGAAGGTCACCGCGAAGAAGCAACCGGCCAAGAAGGTGGCCGCCACCCGGCGTTCGGCGTGACGTTTCGACCCGAGACCGGACGACGTGCACCGGCCGGGATCCGACTGGCTGGGCTGGCCGCGGACCCGTTGCCGGAGCTGGACCCCGACCTGCCGCCCTGGCCGGGTCGGTTCGTCGCGGCACAGGGCGCGTCGCTCTTCGTCCGGACGACCCCCGCCGCCGTCGGGGCCGAGCCCGCGCTCTACGTGCATGGGCTGGCCGGCGCATCGACGAACTGGACGGATCTGGCCGGTTATCTGGCGCCGCAGCTCGCCGGCGAGGCGATCGACCTGCCCGGGTTCGGGCGCTCCGGCCCGGCGCCGGGCGGCAACTACTCGATCCGCAATGCCACCCGGACCGTCATCGACCACCTCGAGCGATCGGGACGCGGCCCGGTACATCTGTTCGGCAACTCCATGGGCGGCGCGATCGCCATTTCCATCGCGGCGCGGCGGCCGGACCTGGTGCGCACCCTGACGCTCATCTCGCCGGCGGTCCCTGACCTACGGATCAAGCGCGGCAACTCCGAGCCGTTGATGGCATTGCTGTTGGTGCCCGGTCCGATCAGCGGAGTGATCGAGCGGCGGATGGCACTGGTGTCACCGGAACAGCGTGCCGCGGGCCTGCTGCAGGTGTGCTTCGCAGACCCGTCCCGGGTGTCACCGCAGCGCCGGCAGGAAGCGATCGACGAGATCGCCGCCCGGCAAACCATGCCGTGGGTGCACTCGGCGTTCACCCGATCGCTGCGCGGGCTGGTCCGGCACTGGTTGAGCGTCGGACCGAACTCGGTCCGGCGTGAGCTGGGCCGGATCAGTGCTCCGACGCTCGTCGTCTGGGGCGACCGCGACCAGCTCGTCGACGTGTCGCTGGCGCCGCGGGTGGCCCGGGCGGTGCCCGATTCTCGGCTGCTGGTGCTGCCCGGCGTCGGGCACACCGCGCAATTGGAGGACCCGCGTTCGACGGCCCGGGCATTCCTCGCGATGCTGGCAGAGACGGACGATTCCTGACCGGGTCCCGCGAGGCTGCGGGGTGCGGATCACGCGATATGGGAACCTGGACCGGTGAGTAGTCCGCCGCCGCGACGGCCTACCGGCCCGCCATCCGGCGCAACCGTGACCCGGCCGCGCCCGCGCGATCCCCGGTTCGGGCTCGACGATCGGCTTGCACTCGGCGGCCGGCCGCCGGGTCGAGGTTCGCGGCGCCCACCGTCCAGTGGCTGGCGCGCCGCGCTGCGCGGTTTCATCCGGCGCCACGGCTGGCGCGCCTACGCGCTGCCGGTACTGATCATCGTCACGGTGATCGCGCTGGTCACGACCACCGGCTCGTCGCATCACCCCGGCTCGACCAAGCACTCGCAGTCGAGCGGCACCACAGCTCGCAACACCACTCCGGACGCACCGTCGAGCACCAGCGTCAAGGTCGATCCCGGCAGCAATGCCGAGGCATTACCCGGCGACGCGCTGCCGCCCGGGCCGGCCTACACCCAGCGCGGCAACGGCACCTTTCACATCGTGAAGGGGACGTCACCGAAGGTCGGGCGCGGGCAACTCATCACCTACGCCATCGAGGTCGAGGACGGCATCTCCGACGTCAACGTTTCCCAGTTCGCCAGCACCGTCGCATCGACCCTGGCCGACGCACGCAGCTGGACGGCTGCCGGGACCGTGGCGCTGCAACGAGTCGATACCGCTAATGCCGACGTCCGAGTTGCGCTCACGTCATCGATGACGATCCGCGACATCTGCGGGTACGACCAGAAGATCGAAACGTCCTGCCGGGACGAGTGGAAGGGCGTGAATCTCGTCGCGTTGAACGTGGCGCGGTGGGTTCGCGGCGATGTGCAGTTCGGCCAGGACTTGGCCACCTACCGGCTGTACATGATCAATCACGAGTTCGGCCACTCACTCGGGCACAATCACAGTTTCACCTGCCTGCCCAACGGCATGGCCCCGGTGATGATGCAACAGACCATCACGCTCACCGAGAACCAGGGCAAGGGCAAGAAGATCTGCCAGCCGAACTCGTGGCCGTACCCGCCTGGCGTCGCCAAGAAGGACGCGGTCACCACCTGAGTCCAGATCGCCTGATCGGTTGTCTCGCGCGTCCCCTCGCTCCGCATCGGGGGCGCACTCGAAACCGATACCTCGCTTCGCTCGGGCAAGCGCTCCTTCGTCGCGCGCGGGCGATCGGCTCTTCGCGCGAGCGCTCATCGCGTTCGTGGTCGCGCTCGCGCGGGCGATCGGCTCTTCGCGCGAGCGCTCATCGCGTGGAGCGAAGGCAGCGTCACCGTGGTCCCGACTGGCCGGGCATGTGCGGTGCGCTGCCCTTGTGACGAGGGGGAGGTTGTGGTCGCGACACGCCGACCAAGTGCGCCACAACCTCCCCCTCGGCGGGCAGAACCTCCCCCTCGGCATCGTGGTCGGTCGCCGGGGCGTCGCGGTGCGAGCGGCGAATAGACTCGGGAATGCCGTGCAGCGTGGCCGGTGTTACGTCCACACACCGTTGCTGTTCCGCCGGAAGGACCGTTTGCTGTGAGTCTGCCGCCGCTCGTCGAGCCTGCCGAGTCGCTCTCTGTCGAGGAAGTGCGCCGGTACAGCCGGCATCTGATCATTCCGGACGTGGCCATGGCTGGCCAGAAGCGTCTGAAGAACGCCAAGGTGCTCGTCGTGGGCGCCGGCGGTCTCGGTTCGCCGGCACTGCTGTACCTGGCTGCGGCCGGGGTCGGCACGCTCGGGGTCATCGACTTCGACGTCGTGGACGAGTCCAACCTGCAGCGGCAGATCATCCACGGGCAGAGCGACGTCGGCCGCCCGAAGGCGGAATCAGCACGCGACTCGGTGCGCGAGATCAACCCGCTCATCGCGGTGAACGTGCACAACGAGCAACTCACCAATGACAACGTGCTGGACATCTTCGGCCAGTACGACTTGATCCTCGACGGCACCGACAACTTTGCGACGCGCTACATGGTCAACGACGCCTGCGTGTTGCTCGGCAAGCCATACGTGTGGGGGTCGATCTACCGATTCGACGGCCAGGTCAGCGTCTTCTGGGACGAGCACGGCCCGAACTATCGCGACCTCTACCCCGACCCACCGCCCCCGGGGATGGTGCCGTCCTGCGCCGAAGGCGGCGTGCTCGGCGTGCTGTGTGCCGCGATCGGCTCGGTGATGGTGAACGAGGCGATCAAGTTGATCACCGGTATCGGTGAGACCCTGCTCGGCCGGCTGCTCGTCTTCGACGCGCTGGAGATGACCTGGCGCGAGGTGAAGATTCGCAAGGACCCGGACACCGTCAAGATCACCCAGCTCATCGACTACGACGAGTTCTGCGGCGTCGTGTCCGACGAGGCGCTCGAGGCCGCAGCCGGATCGACGATCACCGCGCAGGAGCTCAAGGATCTTCTCGACGCGGACAAGCCGATCGCCCTGATCGACGTGCGCGAGCCGGCTGAGTGGGAGATCGTCAAGATCCCGGGCGCGACCCTGGTGCCCAAGGACGAGATCCTGCGCGGCGATGCGCTGTCCACCCTTCCGCAGGACAAGCAGATCGTCCTGTACTGCAAGGGCGGCGTGCGTTCCGCGGAGTGCCTGGCGGCCGTGAAGGGCGCCGGGTTCAAGGATGCGGTGCACGTGCAGGGCGGCGTGGTGGCCTGGGTCAACCAGGTGGACCCGAGCTTGCCGTCCTACTGATCAGCGCAGCTCGGCCGCGATCCGGCTGATCACTTCGGCGGCCGGTTCGGCCCGGGCGTGACGCCAGCCGGTGCCGGCCCAGAAGTTCGGCACGTCGGGGTCACCGACCGCTGTTGCGGCGGCCCGCAACGGCCGAGTCAGATGGTGGATCTCGGGATAGCCCGCCGGCGCCGTCGCGGAGTACTCGCGAGCGAAGCGATTCACCAGCCCGCGCGCGTACCGGCCGGTGAATGCCCGAGTGATCATCGTCTGGTCGTACTGGCTCAGCGCGCTGCGATGGACCGGTGAGGTCCCGGCCTCCGGGCAGAGCAGCAAGGCGGTCCCGAGCTGTGCTGCCGCCGCCCCTGCATCGAGCACCTGCTGCACGTCCGCGCCGGTCATCAATCCACCGCTCGCGACGATCGGCAGCGTGCTCGCGGAGCGGATCTCCTCGATCAGGCGCAGCAGCGGAGTCTCATTCGGGCGGAGATCGAGGAAGCTGCCCTGATGCCCACCGGCTTCGGTGCCCTGGCCCACCAGCACGTCCGCGCCGGCGCCCGCCGCGTGCCGCGCCTCGTCCGCGGAGGTCACCGTTACCGCGACTTCAGCCCCGCTCCGGTGCAGCAGCTCGATCTCCTCGGCGCTCGGGCAGCCGAAGGTGGTGCTCACCAATGCGACGTCCTCGGCGTCGACCGCAGCGAGCTTCTCCGCATAGTGATCGTCATCCCAGGCCGGCCGGCCGAGTGCTGCGCCGAGTCGTTCGGCTTCGCCCTCGAGGCGGTGTGCGTAGTCGGCTATCGCGCCGCGGTCGCCGGGTGCGGACGGGGCGAAGAGGTTGACGCCGAAGGAAGCATCGGTGAGCGCCCGGGTGCGGCGGATCTGGCTGACCAGCTGGGCCGGGGTGAGGTAGCCCGCGGCCAGGAAGCCGATGCCGCCCGCCGCGGCGACCGCAGCGGTGAGTTCCGGCGTGGACGGCCCACCGGCCATCGGTGCCTGGACGAGTGGCAGTGCGCTGCGGATCACGCTGCTTAGTGTGCCGCCCGTTGAGGTCGGAGTGCATAACTTGACAGGCATATACGCATAGAGGCATATTAGGGCGGTGGCCATCGACACGTTCGCGGTGATTGCCGAGCCGACCCGGCGGCGCATCCTGGCCCGGCTGCGCAGCGCGGAGAGCAGCGTCGGTGACCTGGTCACCGCACTGCAGCTCAGCCAACCGGCCGTGTCCAAGCATCTACGGGTGCTGCGCGACGCCGGCTTGGTGACCAGCCGGACCGCGGCGCAGCAACGCATCTACTCCCTGGACACCGAGCCACTGCGCGAACTGGACGGGTGGCTCGAGCCGTACCGCCGACTCTGGACGACCCATCTCGACGCGCTGGAGCGTCACCTCGACGCCGAGCACCCCAACAGCGAGCACCTCAACAGCGAACAACTAAACAGCCAGGAGGAGCGATGAATCAAACCAGTTCGGAAACCGGCACGTTGGCGGAGGTCGCCACCGAGCCGGCCGGCGACCAGTGGACGCTGATCTTCACGCGTCGGCTGCGCCATCGCCCACCGGTCGTGTGGAGCGCGCTCACCGAGCCCGACCAGTTGGCCAAGTGGGCGCCGTACACGTCGGATCGAACCCTTGCCGCGACCGGACCGGTGCAGCTCACCATGATCGACAGTCCGAATCCGGCCGATGCGCCGGGGACCGTCACCCACGTGCACGAGCCGACGCTGCTCGAGTACACCTGGGGCAGCGATGTGTTGCGTTGGGAACTCGCCGCCACCGAGTCGGGTACGACGCTGACCCTGCGGCACACGCTTGCGCAGCAGGCAGATGCGCCGAAGATGGCGGCGGGTTGGCATCTCTGCCTCGGCGTTGCCGAGCACCTGCTCGATGGTGACCCGGTCGCGCCCATCCGCGGTGTCGCCGCGATGGACCACGGCTGGTCGGAGCTGCGCGACGCCTACGCCGAGCAGCTCGACCGCTGATCCAGGGACCGCCGAGGGGGAGCATCTGGCCGGTGCGCCCGGCGTGTCGCGACCATAACCTCCGCCTCGGCACCGTGCCCGCTCGGTGCGCTTCGCGGGCAGCGCGCTACCGCGGCCGCTCGCTAGGGTCGGCGACGATGAGCGAGTACCCGATCACCGGCACCGACCGCACCGGCACCTTCGAGGACGCCGTGCTGGCGGCGGTGGCGCACATCCCGACCGGCCGGGTGATGAGCTACGGCGACGTCGCTGAGTACATCGGTAGCGGCGCGCCCCGGGCAGTCGGCCGGGTGCTCGCCATGTCTGCCGGAGAGTGGGACGGCGAGCCAGTGCCCTGGCACCGTGTGCTCACCGCGAGCGGCAGGTGTGCGCACGGCCTCGCCGATGAGCAATTGCAACGGCTGCGCGCGGAAGGGATCAGCGTCACCGACGGCCGGGTGTCCATGCGCCGCTACCGCTGGGACGGCCGGTAGCTGCCGCTGCCGCCTCCGCTGTCGGCGCCGCAGTGCGCCCGAGTGCGTTCCGCGCGTCCGGCAAGACCGCGCTCCGGTCGGGTCGAGGCGCGGCTGGACTCAACCGCCGGACTTGCGGCGGAACTGCCGCTTGGTCTTGTCGTTCTGGGCCGGCCCCGCGCCGTGCCGGTCCAGGTGGTCCTCACTGTGGTGCGAAGCGTTCTTCTTGCGCTCCAACGCGGCACGGAAGTTCTTGTGCAGGTCGTCCTGCTCGGGCTGATCCGGTTGCGTCGAGTCGGCTGGCACCGATACCTCCGGGGTCGGGGTGCGGTCGGGACGGGGGCGTGCTCGCGTGCACATTTGACCGCGTCCGTTGATCATGTCACTGCCGGGCAACAAGGTTCCGGCCCTCTACAGCGAGGTCCGGCGTCCGCATTACATGATTACGATGATGCCATGACGGATGCTCCGACCCCCAGCCTCTTCGAGTGGGCCGGTGGCCGCCCGGCCTTCGAGCGGTTGATCAACGCGTTTTACGACCGGGTGGAGCACGACGAACTCATCTCGCCGATGTTCCCCGGCGGGGTCACCGCGGCCCACCGCGAGCACGTGACGACGTGGTGGTGCGAGGTGTTCGGCGGCCCGCCCGACTACACCGAACGCCTGGGCGGCTACGAGCGCATGCTCAACCACCATCGCGGGTTGGCCATCACTGCGGAGCAGCGCTTCCGGTTCGCCTCGCTGATGAGCCGGGCCGCCGACGACGCCGAGCTGCCCGACGATCCGGAGTTCCGCGCCGCGTTCGTCGGCTACGTCGAATGGGGCACCCGGCTGGCGCTGCACAACTCGCATGAAGGCAACGACATCGTGGCGCAGGCTCCCGTCCCGCACTGGGGCTGGGGCGTCGCGCCGCCGTACCAACCTTGAGCACCGCTCAGGCCGGTGCACCGTCCATCCGCTGATACGGGAAGGGAGGCATCGTCAGCGGGATCGCAGCGATCTGCATCAACAGCAGCTGGTTGTCATCGCCGGCCGTGCGGTTGAGTCGCAATCGACCGCAGTCCAGGCAGCGGTGGATGAGCACCCACCGGCCCTCGCCGCGGACGGTTACTGCGATCGGTTCCATCCCGCCCGGACATCGGGAGTCCCGGTCGCCGGGTGCGTTGCGGTCGAGATGCCTGGACCAAAGGCAGGCCGGACAGTGGTTGCGGTGCGCGGTGCCAGGTGCGTCGAGCGAGACGGCTACGCCGCAGTGGCCGCAGGTGAACGATCGGGTGAAAGCCAAACCAGTGAACCTCTCGGAGCGGGCTGAGACTGCAGGGCGGACATGACGCGCTCCTTTCGGCATAGTCGGATGGCTAGGGGTGCGCCCAGTAGATGCCGCCGGACCCGGTGGCCGCAACGCAATTAACGACTCGGCCTCCGGCCGGCTCGCGAAACTGTCGCCATGGTGTGATCGGATGGGGTTCTGATGAGTGAGCCCGTCTTCCGCCTGGTTGCGCCGGCCCGCGCGGCCGTTGTCGCCCCGGCTCTGGACGAGGCGCAACGGCGCGTGGTCGAGCACCGCGCTGGAGCGCTGCGGGTACTCGCCGGCCCGGGCACCGGCAAGACCACGACGATCGTCGAGGCGGTGGTCGACCGGGTCGCCCGCGGGGTGCCGGTCGACTCGGTCATGGTGCTCACTTTCGGCCGCCATGCCGCGGCCGAGCTTCGCGACCGGATTGCTGCGCGGCTGGGTCGGGTGATCCGGGAGCCGGTGGCCCGCACGTTGCACAGTTACGCGTTCGGGGTGCTGCGGATGGCGGCGAACCTGAACGGCGAGGCCGCGCCCCGGCTCTTGTCCGGTTCCGAGCAGGACATCATGCTGCGCGACCTGCTGGCCGGTGACGTGCTGCGGCGCAGCACCGAGTGGCCGGCGGAACTGGCCCCGGCGCTGGGCACCCGCGGTTTCGCCCAGGAATTGCGCGAGCTCTACCTGCGCGCCAGCGAACGAGGTATCTCTCCGGGCCAACTCGTCGGTCTGGGCCAGACCTACCGCCGGCCGGACTGGGTCGCGGCCGCACAGTTCTGGCAGCAATACCTGGACGTGTCGTCGCTGCAGAAACCCGGATCGTTCGACGCGGCCGAGCTCATCCAGGCAGCCATCGACGTCTTCGAATCCGACCCGCGGCTGCTTGAACTGGAACGGTCCCGGCGACGGCATCTGTTCGTCGACGAATACCAGGACGTCGACCCCGCGCAGGTCCGGCTGCTCTCGCTGCTGAGCCGCGGCGCCGACGAGCTGGTGCTCGTCGGCGACCCGGACCAGTCCATCTACGCCTTCCGCGGCGCCGACCCCGACGCGATGAACGATGCGGCCGAGGTGTTCGGCACCGGGGGCGAACTGCCGACGGTCTCGCTGGCCACCTGCCGCCGCAGCGGTCCGGTGCTGCTGGCCGCGACCCGCAATGTGGCGCACCGACTGGGCAGTCGGCTGGCCCAGCACCGCGAGCTGGTAGCGGCGGAGGGACTGGACGCAGGGGAGGTGGACGTCGCCTTGCTGCGCACCGCCAGTGAAGAGGCCGGCTTCCTGGCGACGGTGCTGCGCCGTGAGCACCTGGAGAACGCGGTGCCGTGGTCGCGGATGGCCGTCCTGGTCCGATCCACCACGCTGCACCAGGCCACGCTGCGCCGTGCGCTGCTCACCGCCGGCGTGCCGGTCGCCTCGGCCACCAGCGACCTACCGCTGATCGAGCAGTCCGCCGTGGCCGCGCTGCTGCTGGCGCTGCGTGCCGTTGCCCACCCCGAGTCGTTGACCGGACCGGTCGCGGAGGAGTTGCTGCTCGGCCCGATCGGCGGGGCCGATGCGATCGCCTTGCGCCGGTTGCGGCGCGAGATCGCCCAGCTGGCCGACGTTCCGCAGGCACCGACCGAGCCCGGCGATTCAGATCCGTTGGCGACGCTGCTGGCCGACCCGGCGGACGTCGTCACGCTGCTGCAGCATCCGCCGGCTGCGGTGCGCCGCCTGGCCGCCGCACTCGCCGCGGGCCGGGCGGCGCTCGCCGCGGGGGACACCGCAGAGGAGGTGCTCTGGGCGATCTGGGACGCCACCGGGCTGGCCCGGCGCTGGGAGCAGGTCAGCTTGACCGGTGGCGCGGCCGGCGCGGCCGCGGATCGCGACCTGGACTCGGTGATCGAGCTGTTCGCCGCGGCTGCCCGACTGGCCGACGCCCTGCCGCTGGCCAGCGTCGACAACCTGCTCGAGCAGATCGCGGCCCAGCAGATCCCGCTCGACTCCAGTGCGGTACAGCCCGGGCGCGGTACCGATGAGGCCGTCTCCATCCTCACTGCGCATGCCAGCAAAGGGTTGGAGTGGGACGTGGTGTGCGTGGCGGGTGTGCAGGAAGGCACCTGGCCTGACTTGCGGTTGCGCGGATCGCTGCTCGGCTCCGAGCTGCTCGTCGATGTGGCCGCCGGACGCCAGGCAGTGGCCGGAATGTCCACCGACCCGTTGCTGCGCGAGGAGCGGCGGCTGTTCTATGTGGCGACGACCCGGGCCCGCCGGCGCCTCGTGGTCACCGCGGTGCACGGTGATGAGCAGGCGCCGTCCCGGTTCCTGGACGAGCTGGACCCACTAGCACCGGATGTGCCGGGCCGGCCGATCACCGAACTCCCGCGACCGCTGCACATGCCCGGCATAGTCGCCGCACTGCGCAGCGTCGTCACCGATCCGAGCGAACCCGAGCTGGACCGCTCCACCGCCGCGGGGTACCTCTCCCGGCTGGCCGCCGCGGGCGTTCCCGGTGCGTTCCCGGACGACTGGTGGGGCCTCGCCGCCGTCTCCGACGAGCGGGGCCTGGTCGATCCGGGGGAGCCGGTCTACGTCAGCCCGTCCCAACTCGACGCCTACGACCGCTGTGCGCTCAAGACCTTCCTGGAGCGGGTCGGAGTGAGCGACCAGGACACCGCCGCCGCCTCGCTCGGCACGCTGGTGCACAAGGTCGCCCAGGAGGCTGCGCCCGGTGCGTCGGTGGACGAGCTGGCGCAGCTGCTCGACACGGGATGGGCCGAGCTGGCGATCACGCCGCGCTGGTTCGACGAGAAGGAGCGCACCCGCGCGCAGCGCATGCTCACCCGGCTGGCCGAGTGGCTGAAGGACACCCGCGGCGAGCTCGACCTGCTGGCCACCGAGCACAAGTTCGACGCCGATCTCGGCGAGGTGCATCTGGGTGGCAG
Source organism: uncultured Actinomycetota bacterium (assembly GCA_963703085.1). Taxonomy (GTDB): domain Bacteria; phylum Actinomycetota; class Actinomycetes; order Mycobacteriales; family Jatrophihabitantaceae; genus DATAEG01. The sequence goes on from OY969789.1 coordinate 2,910,137, forward strand.
CGTCGACCGGTTGGAGCGCGATGCGCAGGGCCGGCTGGTCGTCGTCGACCTCAAGACCGGAAAGAGCAAAGCCAAGACCGAGGATCTCGAAACGCATCCGCAGCTCGGCGCCTATCAGCTCGCGGTGCAGCGCGGCGCCTTCGCGGAACTGGCAGATGCGGTGGAGTCCGGTGGTGCGGTGCTTGTCCAGCTCGGCGCGGGAGGCGCGGTGGCCCAACAGCAGGCGCCACTCGGTGCTGCCGGCGACGCGCAGTGGATCGGCGATCTGATCGACCGGGTCGCCGGGTTGATGCGCGGCTCGCAGTTCCCGGCAACGGTGAACAGCTACTGCGGCTACTGCGCCGCCCGCCGGCTCTGCCCCGCTCAGGAAGGCCGGCAGGTGACGACACCGGTCGAGCGCCGGGCAGCCGAACGATGAGCGCTGCGCAGATCTCCGCGGCGCAGCTCACCGAGCAACTCGGCCTGCACCCGCCCACGCCCGAGCAACGTGCTGTGATCGAGGCGCCGCTCGGCCCGGCGGTCGTCATCGCCGGCGCAGGATCGGGCAAGACCGAGACCATGGCCACCCGCGTCGTCTGGCTGATCGCCAATCGCATGGTGCGCGCCGAGCAGGTGCTCGGGCTGACCTTCACCCGCAAGGCGGCGGCCGAGCTGACCAACCGGATCCGCCGGCACCTTGCCGCCTGGCGTTACTCGCTGCCGCCCGGTGAACGCGCGCAGATCGGCGAAGACCCGACCGTGCTCACCTATGCGGCTTACGCCGGCCGGCTGGTCGCCGACCACGGGCTGCGCATCGGCGTCGAGCCGTCGGCCCGGCTGATCTCACCGGCCGTCTCCTGGCAACTGGCCGACCGGGTGATGCGGACCTACGACGGCGACGTCCCGGACGCCCTCGGCGCGCCGAGCTCGATCACCGGGTATCTGCAGCAGCTCTCCGGTCAGCTCGCCGATCATCTGGTCGAGCCGCAGCGCATCGCGGCTCTGGCCGCCGACTTGATGACCGTCGTCGCCGACTTGCCCGGCGGTCCGAAGTACGACGCGACGATCGGCAAGCTCGAGGCATCGCTGGCGGCCCGGGTCGCGCTGCTGCCGATGGTGCGCGGATACGCCCAGGTGAAGCAGGAACTCGGTGCCGTCGACTTCGCCGACCAGATGGTGTTCGCCGCCCGGCTCGCGACGCAGCCCGAGGTGGTCCGCTCCGAGCGGGCCCGGTTCACCGCGGTACTGCTCGATGAGTACCAGGACACCGGCTATGCGCAGATCCAGATGCTCAAGGGCCTCTTCGGCGGCGGGCATCCGGTCACTGCGGTCGGCGATCCGTTCCAGTCGATCTACGGATGGCGCGGCGCCAGTGCGGGCAACATCGGCCGCTTCGGTGCGGATTTCCCGGCGTCATCGCAGGACCACCGGCCGAGCTATGCGCTGTCCACCAGCTGGCGCAACGACCGGGCCGTCCTGACCGGCGCCAACGCCATGGCCGAAGAACTGCGCGCGCATGATCGCGGGACGGTTCCGCTCGTCGCGCGCCCCGACGCGGCCGCCGGTCAGGTGCAGACGGCGTTCTGCGAGACATCGGCCGACGAGTCGGTGTGGCTGGCTGAACAGCTGCGCCGGCAATGGCACACCCTGGCCGAGCACGGCTCGACCGAACGCACCGCCGCCGTGCTCGTGCGTCGGCGCAGCCAGATTCCCATCCTCGTGGAGGCCCTGCTCGCTGAAGGCTTGCCGGTCGAGGTGGTGGATCTCGGCGGCCTGCTGCTGACGCCCGAGGTGTCCGACATCGTCGCCACACTGCAGGTGCTGGCCGACCGGTCCGGCGGGCGCGGTCTGCTCCGCCTGCTCACCGGCGCGCGGTGGCGCATCGGGCCGCGGGACCTCTACGCGCTGTCGCGGCGGGCCGGCAGGCTGGCCAACCCGGACCGCGAGGTCGAGAAGCGCGAACGCGGCAGCATCGTCGAAGCGATCGACGACCTGGGTGGTGCGGCGCAGTACTCGGCCGAAGGCTTCCGCCGGATGACCCGGCTGGCCGAGGAACTGCGCGGGTTGCGCCGGCGGCTGTCGGCGCCCCTGCCCGAGCTGATCGCCGACATCGAACGCACGCTCGGGTTGGACGTCGAGGTGGCAGCTCGGGCCGACCGGGCCCGGGTGGGTCGGCGTCATCTGGACCGGTTCCTGGACGAGGCGGCGCGCTTCGCGCTGGAGGCCGACCAGGCGACGCTGCCGGGCTTCCTCGCCTACCTGGAGGCCGCCGAGGACGAGGAGTACGGGCTCACCCCGGGCGAGATCGAGGTCGATCCGGAGCGGGTCCAAGTACTGACCGTGCACGGGGCCAAGGGCCTGGAGTGGGACGTCGTTGCATTGCCCGGGCTGAGCGACACGATCTTCCCGTCGAATCGCGGCGGCACGAACTGGACCACCACCCGGCAGGTGCTGCCTACTCCGTTGCGCGGTGACCGCATCGATCTGCCGGAGTGGAACCCGGCCGGCGTGACGACTCGCAAGGAGCTGGACACCAGCCTCAAGGAGTACGCCGAGCAGCTCAAGCACCGGCAGGCGTTGGAGGAGCGACGACTCGCCTATGTCGGCGTGACCCGAGCCCGCCGCGGCCTGATCGCCAGCGGGTACGCCTGGGATGCCGGCCGGAAGAAGCCGTTGCCGCCCTCGCCGTTCCTCACCGAGCTCCGCGCTGCAGTTGCGCCGGACGTCTGGTGGCAACCGCAGGACGGCGCGACGAACCCGCTGGACGTGCAGCCGGTGCCGGTGCAGTGGCCGCTCGACCCGCTCGGCGATCGGCGCGGCGACATCGAACATGCCGCTGCCCTGGTGCAGGCGGCCGCGGAGGGGCCGGAGGCGCTGCCACTGGGTTCGGCTCGCTGGGCCGACTGGGGCGCCGATGTCGAGGCGTTGCTCGCCGAACGGGCCCGGCAGGCCGCCGGCGAACGTTACGACGTGCCGCTGCCCGGCCAACTGTCGGTCTCCGCGCTGGTGGCCATCCGCGACGATGCGGGTCGTTTCGCTCGTCGATTGCGCCGTCCGCTCCCGCAGCGACCGGCACCGCTGGCGCGCCGCGGCACCGCGTTCCACCTGTGGCTGGAGCAGCGCTGGGCCGGGCTCCGCCTGCTGGATGTGGACGACCTTCCCGGCGCCGCCGATGCCGAGCAGGGCAGCGACGCCGATCAGGCGGAGCTGCGCGCGGCGTTCGAGGCCAGCCGCTGGGCCACGCTGACCCCGCACGAGGTCGAGGTGCCGTTCGAGATGGCCGTCGCCGGAGTCGTCGTGCGCGGGCGGATGGATGCGGTGTTCGCCGATCCGGACCAGCCGGAGGACGCCGACGGGCCCCGGTGGCTGATCGTGGACTGGAAGACCGGTGCCGTGCCCAGCGGCGCCCGCAAGCAGGCCGCCGCGGTGCAACTCGCCGCGTACCGGATCGCCTGGGCGGCGCTGAACGGCATCCCCGACGAGCAGCTGCACCGCGTCCGCGCCGCCTTCCAGTACGTGCGCTACGACGAGTTCGTCGAACCCACCCAGCTGCTCGACATCGACGGGCTGCGTAGCCTGATCGAGGACGCCGCCGAGGGTCCCGCAGCTGTCGCCCGGGGCGGATGAAAGGGTCATCCCTATGACTGCCTCGACCGACAGCGCTGTCCGTGATTTCGTCACTGCCCACCGAGGCGACCTGCTCACCGACCTCGACGCGTTCCTGCGCATCCCGAGCATCAGTGCTCAGCCGGAGCATCACGCCGACGTCGAACGCAACGCCGAGTGGCTGGCCGCGGCGTTCACCCGCACCGGGTTTCCCGCCGTCGAGATCTGGCGCGGCGCCGGCCTGCCCGCGGTGTACGCGCATTGGCCGAGTCAGCAGGCCGATGCGCCCACCGTGCTCGTCTACGGCCACCACGACGTGCAACCGGTGGATCCCATCGAGCTGTGGCATACCGACCCGTTCGACCCGACGGTTGACGGCGATCTGTTGCGGGCTCGCGGTGCGTCCGACGACAAGGGCCAACTGCTCATGCACCTGCTCGCCGTCCGGGCGCATCTGGCCGCGACCGGTCGCGACACCCCGGCGGTCAGCCTGAAGTTCCTGCTCGAGGGAGAAGAGGAATCCGGCTCGCCGACGTTCCAGCAATTGCTCGACGACCACCGCGACGAACTTGCCTGCGACGTCGTCGTCATCACCGACACCGGCATGGTCGCTGCCGATCAGCCGAGCACGGTCACCGGCATGCGCGGCATGGTCTCGGGCCAGCTGAACATGCACGGACCGGATCTCGACCTGCATTCCGGAGTGTTCGGCGGCGCGGTGCCCAACCCGCTCACCGAGCTGGCCCGGCTGCTGGCCAAGCTGCACGATGCCGACGGCCGGATCGCCGTCCCGGGTTTCTATGACGACGTAGTGGACCTGACCGACGCCGAGCGGGCCCTGTTCAACGCCGTGCCGTTCGACGAGACGGGATTCCTCGCCGTCGCGGCGTCACGCGCCCTGCGCGGCGAGGCGGGCCGGAGCACCCTGGAACGGCTCGGCGCGCGGCCCACTGCGGAGGTCAACGGGTTCTGGGGCGGCTACACCGGGCCGGGCGGCAAGACCATCGTGCCGAGCGACGCGCACGCAAAGTTGTCGTTCCGGCTGGTGGCAGCGCAGCGACCCGACCGGATCATGGCTGCGGTCGAGTCGTTCGTCGAAGCGAACACCCCCGAGGGCGTCACCAGCTCGATGGAATGGGAAGGCAGCGGCGTCGCACCGTGTCTGGTGCCGCTGGACACCCCGGCGTATGCAGCGCTGACCCGAGCCATCTCGACCGCGTTCGACGGCGCAACCGTGCTGCCCACCCGGGAGGGCGGCAGCGGGCCGGAAGCCGCCATCCAAGCCACCATCGGTGCGCCGATGGTGTTCCTCGGTGTCGGATTGCCCGACGACCAGATCCACGCCCCGAACGAGAAGGTCACGGTCTCCATGCTGTTCCGCGGCGCCGAGGCGGCGGCATTGTTGTGGGACGAGTTCGCAACGCTCGGCACGGCCGGGCTCGTCAGCTGAACGGAGTGCTCCCTGATCGCCCCGCAGGGCGGCCCATAAGCTGCACGCACCGACGATCTGACATCGGCAAGGAGAGTGATGAGCCAACGTGACCGGCGCCGCCGCTCGGCGGTGCTCGCCGCCATCCTGGTGAGCCTCGCGCTGCTAGTGGTGGGCTGCGCGCAGACCGTCAACGGACACGGGAAAGCCGCGAACACAGGCAACGGCACGATCACCGACGGAACGACCAGCAGCTCGTCCTCGAGCAGCTCGTCGTCGTCATCGTCCGGTCAGCCGTCGACGTCCGGCTCGTCCAGCAGCGCCCCGAGCAACCTCACCTGCCCGACCGTGGCTGACGGTGGAGCGGGCCTCACCTATGGGTGCCTGTCCAATTCGATGACGCACGTGCCGGATGCGGCGCACGTATGGCCCACGGACTTCCAGGTGAGCACCGAGACGAACTGGGGCATGAACCAGGGCTCCGGCCACTTCGGGTCGCTGCAGGGCAAGTCACCGGGTGCCGTGGCGCTGGTCATCGCGCAAGCCATGGTCAAGGGCAACACCTACGGTGACGCACCCGCGCTGCGGGTGATGGGCACGTACGCGCGGACCACGGTCGATGCCAAGAAGGCCTATGTGCAGCAGTTCACCGTCACGATCAACTCCGCGTACCGCAAGACGCAGAAGCTCAAGGTCACCCAGGAACGGCTCTGGATCGTCCTGGTGAAGCGCGCGTCCGACGACTATTCGGCGATGTTCTTCTCGATTCCGAACACCGTCCAGAAGTACTGGGCGGCAGTCCCGAAGCTCATCGCAGCGACGAAGGTGAGCTGACCCGCACCACCGGGGCGTCACCACGCTGCCTAAGGTGGCGGATATGGCATCGACGCCGCGGCTGCCCAGCCCGCGCTACGACATCACCCGCACCACCTTGGACAACGGTCTGCGCGTCGTCCTCGCGCCGGACCGCAGCGCGCCGGTTGTCGGCGTCGGGGTTCTTTACGACGTGGGCATCCGCTCCGAGCCGGAGGGCCGCACCGGGTTCGCCCATCTCTTCGAGCACCTGATGTTCCAGGGTTCGAAGAGTCTGGAGAAGCTGGCGCACGCGCGGTACGTGCAGTCCTCGGGCGGCTCGTTCAACGGCAGCACCCACTTCGACTACACCGACTACTTCGAGTCGCTCCCGAGTAATGCATTGGAGCGCGGGTTGTTCCTCGAGGCGGACCGGATGGCCGGTCCGCAACTCACCGGCGAGAACGTCGCCAACCAGATCGACGTGGTGAAGGAAGAGATCCGGGTCAACGTCCTGAACCGTCCGTACGGCGGCTTCCCGTGGTTGTACCTGCCCGGCGTGATGTATGAGACGTTCGCCAATGCGCACAACGGCTACGGCGATTTCGTCGATCTCGAGTCGGCGACCATCGACGACGCCGCAGGCTTCTTCAAGCAGTACTACGCGCCGGCCAACGCCGTGCTCGGCGTAGCGGGCGACTTCACCCCGGCGGACGCGCTGCAGCTGATCGAGAAGCACTTCGGTCGCATACCGAAGCGACGGGCGGCGAAGCGGCCGAGCTTCGCCGAGCCGAGGCCGAGCACCGATCGGCGCGGCGCGACTACCGACGAGCACGCCCCGATGCCGGCGGTGGCGCTCGGCTATCGCGTTCCGGACCCGGCAGGTCTGAGCCCCGAATTCCTCAGCTATGTGCTGCTCGCCGAGGTGCTGTCCGACGGCGATGCGTCGCGACTGCAGCAGGGTCTGGTGCAGCGTGCTGGCCTGGTCACCGAGATCGGCGCCTACGTGGGGGAGTTCGGTGACCCGTTCGACGAACGGGATCCCACGGTGCTGACGATCAGCGCGTTCTACCCGCCGAGCACCTCCCTGGAGGCGGTACTGGCCGGCGTGGACCGCGAGCTCGACGAGCTGGCGGGCGACGGCCTGCACACCGGCGAGCTGGATCGGGTGCGCACCAAGCTGGTCGCGGCGTTGCTGCGCGATCAGGACGCGGTGATCAGCCGCGCGCTCACGCTGGCCAAATTCGAGCTGCTGCACGGTCGCGCCGAGTTGCTGGCCGAGGTCCCCGCCCGGCTGGCCGAGGTCACCGACGCGCAGGTCCGAGCCGCTGCTGACGACCTGCGCCGGCAGCGAAGAGCCGTCCTCGAACTCATCCCAGGAGGTGCCCGGTGAGCGCGGTTCCCGAGCTCGGCCGGTTGCCGCGTCCCAAGAAGCTCAACTTCGCCGAGCGGAAACTGCGCAACGGGTTGACCGTGTTGGCCGTGCGGCGGGCCGGGGTGCCGTTGGCCGAGTTCCGACTGCGCATCCCGTTCGCCGGCAAGCGGGCGGCGCATCCCGCGCGGGCCGCGCTGCTCGCGGAGACGATCCTCGCCGGCACCGAACATTACGACCGGGTCAGTTTCGCTGAGGCGCTGCAGGCCGGTGGTGCATCGCTGGGAGCGTCGGTGGACGCCGACCGGCTCTCGCTGGGCGGCTCGACACTCGCGCCGCACCTGCCGAAGCTTCTGGCGCTGGCCGCCGATGCATTGATCACAGCTACGTACCCGGCCGGGGAGGTCTCCCGGGAACGTGACCGGTTGGTCGAGCGCTTGGCCATTGCCCGGTCGCAGGCCGGCGTCGTGGCCAAGGAAGCGCTGGACCGCCGGATGTGGGGCGATCATCCCTACGCGGTGGACCTGCCCACTCCCGAGGCAGTCAGCAAAGTGACCGCGGCCGCGCTACGCACGCTGCATGCCGAGCGGGTCGTCCCGCGCGGCGCCACCCTGGTCGTGGTGGGCGCACTGGCTCCGGAGAAGGCGCTCGATCTGGCGGAGGACGCCCTCGGCAGATGGCGCGGCCGCGCTCCCGCAGCAGACGTGCCGGCGTTGCCGGAACTGGTGCGCGGCCCGCTGACGCTGGTCGATCGACCGGGCTCGGTGCAGTCGGCGCTGCGCATCGGCGGCCCCGCACTGCCCCGGGAACACCCGGACGCCCCGGCGCTGCAGCTGGCGAACCTCGTGTTCGGCGGCAACTTCTCCTCACGGTGGGTGAGCAACATCCGCGAGGACAAGGGGTACACCTACAGCCCACGTAGCTCGATCAGCCACCACGCCCTCGGCTCGGTGTTCGTCGCAGCCGCAGATGTCGCCACCGAGGTGACCGCGCCGGCTCTGCTCGAGACGCAGTACGAGCTGGGCCGGATCGCATCGTTGCCGGTGGAGCAGGACGAGCTGGACTCGGCCAGGCAATTCGCGGTCGGGTCGCTGGCCCTGGGCATCGCCACGCAGGCAGGGCTGGCCTCGACGCTGTCGCAGCTGGTCGGCGTCGGGCTCGGACCGCAGTGGCTGGTCGACCAGCCACTGCGGCTGGCTGCCGTCACTGTCGACGACGTAGCCCGGGTGTCCGGCCAGTACCTGGCTCCGGCCGGGCTCGTTACGGTCGTGGTCGGCGACGCAGCACTGGTGTCCGAGCCGCTGCGCCGGCTCGGCGCGCTGGCCGGCGAGTGAGCGCACTGCGGCCCACGCTTTCCCGGGCCGCGCACGACCGGGCCGCGCACCGCCGCACCGACGACCGGTGGCTGACCGAGGCGTGGCCCAGCGCCCGGGTGATCGCCGTCGACGCCGCCGGCTACGCCCGAGTTCGGCACACCGGTGACACCACCGAGCTGGTGTTCACCGCGGGCGCGGACGTCGCGCCCGATCTGCCGCGGACGTTCCTCGGTGAGCACGACGGCATCGCGTATTTCAGCGTTCCGGGGCAGCGTGCGGAGGACTGGGAATCGCTGCGGATCACGGCCGGTGCGCTCGACGATCTGGGCGCAGGACTGCTGGCCTCCGCGATCGCGCTGGCCGCCTGGCACGCCTCGCACACGCACTGCCCGCGGTGCGGCGCGGCGACCGAGCCGGTGTCGGCCGGCTGGTCCACGCGCTGCACCGCCGACGGATCGATGCACTTCCCGCGCACCGACCCGGCGGTGATCATGCTGATCCACGACGGGGCGGACAAGTGCGTGCTGGGCCGCGGTGAGGAGTGGGGCACCGGCCGGTTTTCCATCCTGGCCGGCTTCGTCGAGGCCGGCGAATCCGCCGAGGCAGCAGTCGTCCGCGAGGTGGCTGAAGAGGTGGGCCTGTCGGTTACCGACGTGCACTATGCGGCCAGCCAGCCGTGGCCGTTCCCGGCCTCACTGATGCTCGGCTACACCGCGCTCGGCGATTCGTCCCAACCGGTGGTGCTGCAGGACGGCGAGCTGGCCGAGGCGGGCTGGTTCAGTCGAGCCGAGATTCGCGCCGCGCGGGTATGGGGCAACGAGGGCGAGGAGTGGCCCGAGGACTGGCCCTCGCCGCTGCGCGCTCTGCCTGGTAACGCGTCGATCGCCAACGCCATCCTCACCGACTGGCTGGACGGCTGAACCGGTCAGCTGGCGGTGGCGAGCTGCGCCTTGACGTCGGCCAGGGACGGGTTGGTCAACGCGGTGCCATCATCGAAGATCAACGTCGGCACCGTGCGGTTGCCACCGTTGGCATTCATCACCAATTCGGCCGCGGCGTCGTCTTCCTCGATGTTCACCTCGGCGAACTGAATGCCCTCGTCCTGCATGCCGCGCTTGAGCCGCTTGCAGTAACCGCACCACGTCGTGGTGTACATCGTGACCATCGAGTCTGTTCCTCCGCGTCCGGGCACCGGGCAACCTGCCCGGTCTGTGGGTCTAACACCTCATCGCCCCGGACTCTTCCCAGGCGGGCGGGGCCCGCTCGAACGGTCAGCCCGGGATGGCACCATCGCGGAGTGAGTGACGCGAGCGAGACCGAGCGACGCTTGCGGAGCGAGCAATGACCGACCGACGCTTGCGGAGCGTGCGGTGTTAGCCGGCCTGGACCCGGAGCAGGCCGAGGCTGCGACGGCAGTACGCGGACCGGTCTGCATCCTGGCCGGCGCCGGCACCGGCAAGACCCGGGCCATCACCCATCGCATCGCGCACGGCGTCCGCTCCGGAGCCATGCCGGCCGGGCAGGTGCTGGCGGTCACCTTCACCGCCCGCGCGGCCGGGGAGATGCGGACCAGATTGCGCGCGCTCGGGGTGGCCGGGGTGCAGGCCCGCACCTTCCACGCCGCCGCGTTGCGCCAACTGCAGTACTTCGCCCCCCGCGTGCTGGGCGGCGGCATGCCGGAGGTGCTCGATCAGCCGTTGCGAGTCGTCGCCACGGCCGCCGCGCGAGCCCGGCTGCGCGTCGACCGGGCCGAGGTCCGCGACCTCGCGGCGGAGATCGACTGGGCCAAAGCGGTGCTCGCGGCGCCCGACGACTACCCCGACCGCGCCCGGCAGGCCGGTCGAGACATCCCGCAGACCCCGGCCGTCGTCGCGCAGGTCTACGAGCTGTACGAGGAGGCCAAGCGGCGCAGCGGGCAGTTGGACTTCGCTGACCTGCTGCTGGTGATGGCGGCCGGCCTGGAGACCTACCCCGACGTCGCGGCCCAGGTGCGATCCCGATACCGGCACTTCGTGGTCGACGAATACCAGGACGTCTCGCCCGTTCAACAACGGCTGCTCGATGCGTGGCTCGGCGACCGGGACGACCTGTGCGTCGTCGGCGACCCGAACCAGACGATCTACTCCTTCGCCGGCGCGACGCCGCAGCACCTGCTCGACTTTCCCCGGCGATTTCCGGGGGCCACCGTCGTCCGGCTGCACCGCGACTACCGCTCCACGCCGCAGGTCGTCGCGTTGGCCAACGGGGTGATCGGGCCGAGCGGTTCCGGGGTGCGTCTGGTCGGCCAGCGCCCGGACGGCCCGGAGCCGACCTTCGCCGAGTATGACGACGAGACCCTCGAGGCCGCTGCCACCGCAGCCGAGTGCGTCCGATTGATCGACGGCGGTCTGCCGGCCTCGGAGATCGCCGTCCTCTTCCGGATCAACGCGCAGTCCGAGGTGTATGAAAATGCGCTGGCCCAGGCCGGGGTGCCGTACGTGTTGCGCGGCGGTGAGCGATTCTTCGACCGGGCCGAGATCAAGCAGGCCCGGATGCTGTTGCGCGGCGCGGCGCGGTCCGACGCCGCCGACCTACCGTTGCTGGCGGCTGTTCAGGAGACGCTCGGCTCGACCGGTTGGCACGCCGACAGCCCGCCCCCCGGCGGCGCCGCGCGGGAGCGCTGGGAGTCGCTGGCCTCACTGGTCAGCCTCGCCGAAGAACTGCTCGTCGGACATCCTGAGGCCGGGCTGCAGGATTTGGTCGCCGAACTCGACCAACGCGCTGAGGCCGCCCATGCCCCAGTCGTGCAAGGCGTCACCTTGGCGTCACTGCACTCGGCGAAGGGTCTGGAGTGGGGCGCGGTGTTCGTCGTCGGACTGACCGACACCACGCTGCCCATCCAACACGCCACCACTGCGGCGCAAATTGCCGAGGAACGTCGGCTGCTGTACGTCGGCATCACCCGGGCCAAGCACACCCTGGCACTGTCGTGGGCGCTGGCCCGGTTGCCCGGGCAACGGCGCGGGAGGCGGCCCAGCCGGTTCCTGGACGGACTGCGCCCGGAGCGGGAGCGCCGCACCGCAAAGCCCAAAACCGCCCGCAAGGACGGACCGACCGCTGAGGACGCCGAGCTGTTCGGCCGGTTGCGAGCCTGGCGGCGCAAGCAAGCCGACGCTCAGGGGGTGCCGGCCTTCGTCGTCTTTTCCGATGCGACGCTGGTCGGCATCGCCGACCGACGGCCGACCACCCGGCACGCGCTCGGCAAGGTCTCCGGGGTGGGTCCGGCCAAGCTGGAGCGCTACGCCGAACCCGTCCTGGCGGTGATCTCCGGAGCGGATCCCGATCCGGTCGAGGTCAGTTGACCAGACCAATTTCGATCAAGTGGTTAAAGTGATTGCCCGGCCGCGTACAAGTCGGTTAACCTGCCAAAGTCCAAGCGCGCTCGCGCGCGTCCCTGCCCAGCAGATGGAGGTGAACAGCTCATGGAGATGACGAAGACGACGATGGCCGCAGAGGCCCCGATGTCGGCTGCTCCGAAGAACGCGCTGCTTGCCTCCATGAACCTGGCGGCTCCCGCGCACCTCGGCCTTTCCGCTTCGTACGACACCACCGGTGTGCGCCGCGGAATCCAGCTGATCGGGAGCACTGCGGTCATCGATTCGCTCGTCAGCCCGCGCACCAATGGTTTCACCGGCGGCGTCCCGCCTCGAGGAGTACCACGTTGAGTGGCAGTCACCCACTCACCGGCACCTCTCGAGGCCGCGGATCCCGTACAGGGACCGCGGCCTTTTTCATTTGCCATCCGAGGGGAGCTGTGCCTTCCGAGGGGAGCTTGCGACCCGAGAAGGGCACCGAGAAGGGCACCGAGTGGAGCTTGCGACCCGAGAAGGGGCACCAAGAGGAGCCCAGCCGAACCGATGAGATTCCGAACCGACGCCAGTCCACAAAGGGAGAGGGGTGACTGATCCGATGACGCAGACCGACTACGCAGACCCGATCGAGCTGATCGATCGGCTCGATCAACCAGACCATGACGACACACCGGAGGACACCGTGACCAGCCAGACCGGCCTGCTCTGCTGCGCTGATGAGCCAGTGAGTAGCGCCGATATCGACAGCGAAGACGTGTTCGCCGAGCTCGGTTCGGACGGCTCGGCGCCCATCTGGGCTTCGCTGCCGGACCTGCCCTGCCGGGTGGAAGACCCTGACCTGTGGTTCGCCGAGAAGCCGGCCGAACTGGAGCAGGCCAAGGCCTTCTGCCAGGAGTGCCCGGTGCAGCGCACCTGCCTCGCCGGCGCCGTGGCGCGGCACGAGCCATGGGGCGTCTGGGGCGGGGAGATCTTCGAGCGCGGGCAGGTCATCGCCCGCAAGCGGCCTCGGGGCCGCCCCCGCAAGGACGACCGCAAGGACGACCGGGAGGTCGCCGCATGAACAGCCCGGACCGCGGTGCACTAGCGGTCCTCGTCGCGGCGGCTCACCGGCCTCGCATCGTTGTGCGAACCGGGGTCGTCCGTGGTGCCATCGCGTCGCGTCTTGGCGCGGCACCACGTGATGACCGTGCGCAGACCGCGCACACCATCAACCGAATGAATGTCATGACACCGATAGGGAGCATCACCATGTTGTCCATGTACGAAGCAATGGCCCGCGAGCGAATGCGAGACGCTCAACAGTCCGCCGCAGAACGGCGGCTGTCCGCCCGGCTGAAGTCCGAGCGGATCTGGCAGCGGCTGGCTCGGCTGGCCGCTCGCCGCGAGGCGCGCGCACACCGGCTCGCCGATGAGGCGCGGGAGAGCTACTCGTTGGCGGCGTAAGTGCCACCCGAGCTTGCCAGCAGATCAGGAGCGCGAAGCGAGCTCGTGATCGGCGCAGTACCGATGAAGGGGCACCGGACGGATCCGGTGCCCCTTCGCTGCGTCTGCCGGACCACGCAGCGCCGCCGGCGTGATGGGATGGTCCGGTGCCGGTGAGCTGCAGCCTCTGTCGAACCGTTTCAGATCCCGGGCGGGACGGTGAGCCACCGCTGCGCTGGAGCATGTCGCTGGTCGGCCGCGGCGAGCAGACCGAGCAGCACTGGACCTGCCCGTCCTGCACCCGGCAGAACGCCCGTTCGATCGAGGCGAAGCTCGATCAGCAGTGGTGGTGATGGCACCACGTCCTACCCAGAGAAGCTACCCGGAGAAGCCGGGCTGCCAGCGTTCGGCGATGCCGCGATACGGCGCGGTCGCGTTCAGTTGGCACAGCACACCGATCGAGCCCAGCGTCACCCGATGGATCAGCAGGTAGGTCGGCGGCACATTGAGAAGCCGCCCGATCCGGGCGGCTTCGCTGCGTGGGTCGCCGATCCTGGCGGCTTCGGTGCGCATCCAGTCGCGGGTGAACGTAAAGGTCGGGTGCGCGAGTGGTTCCAGGATGGGCCGCAGGTAATCCAGTACCGCGGCCGGATTGCTGATGGTGATGCCCTTGCGGATGAAGCCTTCCGCGTACATCGCCTCGACCACGGCGTCGACCTCGTCGTTCAACGCCAGCCGGGTGATCCGTCCGACCGGCTCGGGCGCACCGTCCGGCAGTCTCGCCACCGCCCCGAAGTCGACGACGCCGAGCCGGTTGTCCGGCAGCAACCGGAAGTTGCCGGGGTGCGGGTCGGCGTGCAGCATCCGGGCCCGCTCCGGCGCCGAGAAGTGCAGCAGGGCTAGTAGGTAGCCGACCCGGTCGCGTTGCTCCTGGGAGCCGGAGGTGATGATCCGCGAGACCGGCAGGCCCTCCAGCCATTCGGACACAATGACCTTCGGTGCGCTGGCCACTACCCGGGGCACCAGGATGTCGGCGTCCTCGGCATACGCGGTCTGGAACGTGCGCTGGGCGTCCGCCTCCAACGCGTAGTCCAGCTCCTCGGTGATCCGGTCCTTCAGCTCCGCCAGCAGCGGCTTGATGTCAAGGCCCGGCGAGAGCCGGCTGAACAGCCGGCTGAACCGGGACAGCTGGTTGAAGTCGCCCAGCAGTGCTGGGCCGGCACCGGGGTATTGCAGCTTGACGGCGACCTCGCGACCGTCGTGCCAGACCGCCCGGTGCACCTGGCCGATGCTGGCCGCGGCAGCCGGCACATCGGTGAACTGCTGGAAGCGGTCGCGCCAGCCTCGGCCGAACTGCTCGGCCAGCACCCGCTCCACCGTTTGCGGCTTCATCGGAGGCGCTGCTTCTTGCAACTTTGTCAGCGCGGCCCGGTAGGGCTCCGCGCGCTCCTCGGGCAGGGCCGCCTCGAAAATGCTCATGGCCTGGCCGAACTTCATCGCCCCGCCCTTGAGCTGGCCCAGCACCGCGAAGATCTGTTCTGCGGTGCGCTGCTGCGCTTCGGCGTTCACCGACTCGGCGGAGCGCCCACCGATGCGCTTGCCGAGGCCGAGGGTGGCCCGGCCGGCCATCCCCAGGGGCAGGGACGCCAATTTGGCTGTGCGCGCCACGCCACGCTGGGGGATGTCAGTCACGCGGACAGTCTCCCACTCGCTGCGCAGCGCCGCAGGGCCATCGGCCGGCCACGCCTACCCCGCCTCGGGCAGTGCGCATTCGCAGCTCGGATGCCGCGGCCAACTGCGCCGCCGGACCCGGTGGTCCGGGAGACAGAACTCGAGGGTGCCGTCCACAGCGGCAACTTCTTCGCCATCCAGATGACCGAGCGCCTGCGCGGCGCCGAGCGCGGCAGCGAGTGCGCTGACGGTGATCTCGGTGGCCTCGGAGCGCGGAGTGGACGTGGTGAGCTGGACGGCCAGATAGGGCCACGCCGGATCTCGGTCGCGGCGGTGATGTTCCAGGCAGCGCAGGCAGCTGCTCCGGCCGGGGATGACGAGCGGGCCCACCACTGCGGTGGTGCCGCGGGCACCGACCACGAGGTGGGGGAGACCGGCGGCAAAGCAGGCGTCCGGCGCCGCCTCGTCCATTGGCCCGCCGGGCACGAGCAGCACCAGGTCCGGCCCACCGGTGCCGGCGGAGGTGGCGGTCCCGGGTGCCGAGCGGCGGATCGCCTCGTCTACCGCCGCGGCGAAGCGGCGCCCTTCGTCGTCGGGGCGCAGACCGCCGGGCAGGGCGTCACGCAGGGAGACGTCGCCGTCACTCGAACAACGCACCCGGCCGATCCCGGCGGCGCCGAGCAACGCGCCGAGCAGCGGGGCCAGCCGCCCGCTGCCACGAATCTCTACTGTCTGCCGGCGACGCCGGTGCACCGCAGCCGCGGCGTCATCCCGGCGGGCGGACAAGGCGGTCAGTTCGTCTGCAAGTAGGGCCTCGGTCCGGGGATCTGCCCACCCGGGTGCGGGCGATCCGCTGCTGAGCAGGAAGCCGGCCTGGCGCAGCGCGCCGAGCACCGGACCGATCCGGTGCCGTTCGCCAGCCAGGGGCAACCGACCGGTGAGCTGCCGGACGTCGTCACTGCCGACGCCGTCCAGCACCACCGCGCGTGGACCGAGCTCGATCTGCACCGATTCCGCCGAACGCCACAGCACCCGCGCGCCGGGCGGGAGCCGGGGTACCGAGGTCATCCGCCGACGGTGCCACACCGCAGGTACTGCTCGTAGCGTTGTCCACAGGGGGCTCCCGCGGTCCACAGACGAGGCCGCGCCCCGGCCACCCAGCTGCAGCCTGCGCTGGCCGGATCACGGGCGCTGGAGCAACCCTCAAGTTGATGTCCACATCTGTGGACAGACATGTGGACAGACGTGTCGGCGGCGCTGTCGGACCCGACCGAGCCCGTCGCCGCAGTTCGTCGGGGTGGGGTGGCACGCTGGGCGGGTGGCCGGCTCATCCTCGTTCCCCCTGCCTGCGCCGCGGCGGGCCGAGCCGCTGGTCGAGGTGCGCCGCAGCGCCCGTCGACGGCGGACAGTGTCGGCGTATCGCGACGGCGACCGGATCGTGGTCATGCTGCCGCAGCGATTCACCCGCGCCGAAGAGGCCAGGTGGGTCGCCGAGATGGTGGCCGACATCCAGGCCCGGGAGGAGCGGGCCCGGCGCCGCGGCCCCCGAGCCAGCGACGCCGCGTTGGCTCGCCGGGCCCGCGAGCTCGCGGCCGAACACCTGCCGGCCGGGGTCTGGCCGGTATCGATCCGCTGGGTGTCGACGATGGCCGTCCGATGGGCATCCTGTACGCCGTCGGACCGCACGATTCGGGTGTCCGACCGGCTGCGCGACGCGCCCGGGTGGGTTCTCGACTACGTGATCGTGCATGAGCTCGCGCACGTACTGGTGCCCGGCCATGACGCGGACTTCTGGACACTGGTCGAGCGCTACCCGCGCAGCGAGCGGGCGCGCGGCTATCTAGAGGGCGTCACGGCGGCGGAGCGGCAGGCCACCGAGGACTCACCGGAGGCACCGGCAGACCAGCGGAATCCAGCCGACGACGGCCCGGCCGACACCCTGTTCTAGCGATCAGTCGTCACTCGCTCAGCTGGTGGGCGGTGCTGCGTCGCCTTCGTCGGAGTCCGGCTGGCCGGACTCGTCGGACGAGTCGGTGGCCGGGTCCGCAGCGGGCCCGTCCGGCTGCGGATCGGCAGCGGTCCCCTCGGCCGACTCCGCAGCCAGGGCCGTGCTCAGCTCCGCCATGATGTCCCCGGTGGTGCGCCGGGCGAAGCCGTCCGGGTCGTCGAGGTCGTCGGCGACCGGAAGGAGGTCGGGATGCCCCCACAGCGCGTCGCGGCCGGAGCGGCCGCGGACCTCGGTGACGGCGGTCCACAGCGCGGCTGCCTCACGCAACCGGCGTGGCCGCAGTTCCAGGCCCACCAGAGTGGCGAAGGTCTGCTCGGCCGGTCCACCGGACGCGCGCCGGCGCTGCAAGGTCTCCCGCAGCGCGGCCGCACCGGGCAGGCGATCCTTCGCGGCGTCGGTGACCACGGCGTCCACCCAGCCCTCGATGAGCGCGAGCAGAGTCTCCAGACGGCGCAACGCGGTCTGCTGATCGGGGGTTTCCTGCGGCTCGAACATTCCGCCGGACAGCGCGGCCTGCAGACTTTCCGGGTTGCTCGGGTCGAGTTCGCCGACCGCCCGCTCGATCGCCTCGGTGTCGATCGAGATGCCGCGCGCGTACGCGTCGACGGTGGCCAGTACCCGCTGCCGCAGCCAGGGCACGTGACCGAACAAGCGGTGGTGCGCCGCCTCGCGCAGGGCCAGGTAGAGCCGCACCTCGGTGGCCGGACGGTTGAGCCCGGCGCCGAAGTCGGAGACGGCATGCGGCAGCAGGGCGGCCGTGCCTTCCGGCCCGAGGGGCACTCCGATCTCCGAGCCGGTCAGCACCTCGGCGGAGAGTCCACCGAGCGCCTGGCCCACCTGGGAGCCGAACATCATCCCGCCGACCATGCCCATGATCGACGACAGCGGTCCGGCCTGCTCGCGAATCTCGGCCGGTAGTGCGGCGGTCATCGTTCCGGATACCCGCGCGGCGACGGGGTCGCACAGCAACCCCCAGACCGGAACGGTCTTCTCGATCCACTGCAGCGGCGACCAAGCCTCCACGGTGCGCACTCCGGAGGGGAGGTCGGTCACGTCATCGAGCCAGAGGTCGGCGAGTTGCACCGACTCCTTGACCTCGGCGGTGTCCTTGTCGCTCGGCGCTGCGGTCTTCGTCGAGTCCCCGGCCAGCTGCGAGATGGCGGTCTGCCGGGCCAGATCCCAGTTCACCGGACCGGACGAGCCGGACATCAGTTTCTGCAGTTCGGCGAACAGGGGGATCTTGCCGGCCAAGTCGTCCGGGTCGCCGCCGTCGCCGGGGCTGAAGCCGAAGGGGTTCGTCATATCAGTCACGGTAGTGAGGACGAGCGCTGCGGCCCAGTCATGCCCGCGTTCGCTCAGCGCGGACACACGCCGAACGCGGGCAGTTTGCGTCGGGCGTGGCGCCTCCGAGCCGGCTGGGCGCACCAGTAGCGTCCCGCACCATGGGACTGGTCATGGCGCCATGGGCGTGGTGGCTCGCCGCACCGGCCTTGGTGACGGTGCTTGCGGCTGTGCTCACCTGGTGGGCAGGGCGCCCGCCACGACCGGTCACGGCACCGGCGTCGATCAAGAATCACCAGGCGTTCCTGGAAACCTTGGACGACCAGGCGAGGCTCGCACCGGATCGGGCGGGCACGGGCTGAACAGCTAGTCTGCACGCCGTGAGCCGCCGCGTCAGAACGCTGATCCCGGGCGTCGTCATCCTCGCCGTCCTCATCGTGCTGGCGGCGACGCTTCCGGTGCCCTATGTCGTGCTCAGCCCGGGACCGACGCTGAATACCCTCGGCACTTACCGGACCTCCGGTGGCGAGCAGCAGGTCATCGTGATCAAGGGCAAACAGACCAACAAGACCAGCGGCAATCTGAACCTGACGACTGTGCAGAGCACGGTCGGGCGGATCACGTCTTTCCAGGCGTTGCTCGGCTGGCTCAAGGGCGATGAGATCGTCGTCCCGCGCGAGACGATCTATCCGCCTGGCGTGTCCCAGGAGCAGGTCAATCAGCAAGATGCTCAGGACTTCAGCGACTCGCAGAATTCGGCCGAGGCGGCGGCCTTCTGCGAACTCGGCTACCCGCACGGTTTCGGCGTGGTGGCGACCAGCGACTCCATCCAGCCCAAGGGCGCATTGGAGGTCGGTGACCAACTGCTGTCCTTCGACGGGAGCGACTTGACCGACTCGGATTCGTTGACGAAGGCGGAGGCGACGCACCAGGCCGGCGACAAGGTCACGCTGCAGATCAAGCGGCTCGGCGCGGTCAAGACCGTGCAGGTGACGTTGAACGCGCCGTCCAAGGGCAGCACTCACCCGACGATCGGCATCGCCGCCGGACAGACCTGCTTCGCGACCTTCCAGGTGGACCTCGGTCTCAACGATCAGATCGGTGGGCCGTCGGCGGGGATGATGTTCGCGCTCGGCATCATGGAGAAGGTCGGCACCGCAGACCTCACCGGTGGGAAGTTCATCGCTGGTACCGGCACCATCGACACGGCCGGCAAGGTCGGCCCGATCGGTGGCATCCAGCTGAAGATGATCGCCGCTCGGCGAGCTGGCGCATCGGTATTCCTGGCTCCGGTGGACAACTGCGCCGACGTGCGTGGCAACGTGCCGAAGGGACTCGAGGTGGTCAAGGTCTCGACGCTGCACGACGCGGTCAGCGCGTTGCAGCAGATCAAGTCGGGGCAACGGCCGGCCGGGTGCGGCTGATCGCGCCGCACTAGGTTGGTGCGCATGGATCTGCGCATCTTCACCGAACCACAGCAAGGCGCCACCTACAGCGATCTGCTCCGCGTCGCCAAGGCGACCGAGGATCTCGGGTTCGACGCCTTCTTCCGCTCCGATCACTACCTGGCCATGAACGCGGCCGGCACACCCGGCCCCACAGACGCCTGGATCACCCTGGCCGGGCTGGCTCGCGAGACGTCACGGATCAGACTCGGCACGCTGATGACATCGGCGACCTTCCGGTACCCGGGCCCGTTGGCGATCGCGGTGGCCGGGGTGGATCAGATGAGCGGCGGCCGGGTCGAACTCGGTTTCGGGGCCGGCTGGTACGAGGCCGAGCACACTGCATACGGCATCCCGTTCCCCGGTGTGGGTGAGCGTTTCGATCGCTTCGAAGAGTCGCTCGAGGTGATCACCGGGTTGTGGTCGACCCCGGCCGGCGAGACGTACTCCCACGACGGCCGGCACTATCCGGTCTCCGACTCACCGGCGCTGCCCAAGCCGGTGCAGCAACCGCACCCTCCGGTCCTCATCGGTGGTGGGGGCGCCAAGCGCACCCCGCGGCTCGCCGCGCGCTTCGCGGCCGAGTTCAACATGCCTTTCGCGTCGGTTGCCGACACCGCCGCGCAGTTCGACCGGGTACGCGCGGCGTGCACAGCGGTGGGTCGCCCTGATGAGGAGTTGGTCTATTCCAACGCGCTGGTCGTCTGCGTGGGCGCTGACGAGGCAGAGTTCGCCCGCCGCGCCGAGGCGATCGGCCGCAACCCCGCCGACCTGCGCACCGACGGAGTCGCCGGTACGCCGGCGCAGGCGGTTGAGACGATCAAGGCGTACGCAGCCGTGGGGGCGCAGCGGATCTACCTGCAGGTGCTCGACCTGTCCGACCTCGATCACCTCGAGCTGATTGCCGCCGAGGTGGCGCCGCACCTCTGAGTCGCCGCAGGCGACGATCAGCTGAGGGTGGCGCGCAACGCGGCGGCGAGGTTCGGTGCCAGGTCTGCGCCGAAGGCGATCTCGTCGCCGGCGTCGCCGGTCCCGACGTCACCGCGCAACCTGAGCACGCCGGCCTGCCGGCCGTCGTTGACCACTGCAATGACCAATCGGGCTTCGCGTCGATCGGGGTGCGACGTGGCTGCGGCAAGGTCGCCGGCGCCACCCGGCAGTTCGGCTTCGGCATCGGGCGGTAGCACCACGATCTCCTGTGCCAGCGCGCACCCGACCACCGGCTCGGGCCACTCGATGCCGGCCAGTGCCTCATCGAGCGGCTTGTCCGGCAGTGCCTCCTGGGCGACCGGGGTGAGGGAGTCCGGCGGGATCTGTGCGTCAGCCGCCAGCCCGAGCAACGGCGCGGTGTTCGGGTCGGCGGCCACCACGGTTGTCGGCACCAAGGCGAACAGCTGGGGAGTTTGATCCCAGCCGCCCAAGGCGATGTGCGCCTCGATCTCGGCGGCAACCGCGTCCAGCACGGCCAACGGGGGGACGGAGCCCTGATCACTCACCGGGTCCACTCTTCCATCCGGTAGTGCGCGCCGGAACCACAGGGTCGATCGGTACGTTCTAGCAGCGGGTACATCCGCCCGTGCCGCACTCTGTGCTGCGCTGTTTGCTGCAGATCAAGGGAGACGCCCCGTGGCCATGCGCCCGCCGATGCCGTCGATCAATCTCTCGCGTCGCACCAAGATCGCATTGAGTGTGGTCGCCGTGATCATCGTGCTGCTGATCCTGGCCGGGTCGTTGGTGGGCGTCTACGTCAACTGGCTCTGGTTCGGCGAGGTCGGGTTCCGCTCGGTCTACCGCACCATCCTGTTCACCCGGCTGTCGCTCTTCTTCATCTTCGGGTTCTTGATGGCGGCGATCATCGGGGTCAATCTCTGGATCGCGTATCGGATCCGGCCGCCGTTCCGGCCGATGTCCGCCGAGCAGCAGAACCTGGAGCGCTACCGAATCGCCGTCGAGCCGCGCAAATGGCTTATCTTCGGAGCGATCGTGGTGGTTGCGTTCCTCTCCGCCGGCTCGTCCGCGCAGAACAACTGGAAGGCATGGCTGCTCTTCTTCCAGGGCGGTTCGTTCGGCCAGAAGGATCCGCAGTTCCACATGGACGTGTCCTTCTTCGCTTGGGACTACCCGGTGTATCGCACCATTCTCGGGTTCTTCTTCGCGGCGATCATCTTCTCGATCCTGCTCAGTGCCGCGGCGCATTACCTGTACGGCGCGCTGCGGCTGCAGACGGTAGGGCCGAAGATCACCATTTCCGCGCGCCGGCACCTGACCGTGCTCGTCTTCTTCTTCATCGTGCTCAAGGCATTGGCCTACTGGCTGGACCGGTACGGGTTGGTGTTCTCCGACCGCGGAAAGGTCACCGGCGCCTCGTACACCGACGTCAACGCGTCCTTGCCGGCCAAGACGATCCTGTTCTGGATCGCCGTCATCATCGCGGTAGGCGTGCTGGCCACGATGTGGCTACCGAGCACGCAGATCGCCTCGCAGTTGCCGGCGGTGGGGTTCGTCGTGCTGCTGGTGCTGAGCATCGTGATCAGCGGCATCTACCCCGCGCTGGTGCAGCAGATCAGCGTCAAACCGAACGCCAGCGTCAAGGAAGTGAAGTACATCAGCCGAAATATCAACGCCACCAGACAGGCGTACGACATCCAGACTGCCGGCCAGGGCGGTGGCACGGTGACGTACAAGAACTACGAAGGCATCCCGACGATCTCGACCGCTCAGCTGACCGACGCGCAGAACGCCGCCACCGTCAACAACATCCGGCTGCTGGACCCCAACGTCGTCTCTCCGACGTTCACCCAGCTGCAGCAGCTGCGCAACTACTACGGCTTCTCTGCGAAGCTGGACATCGACCGCTACGACGTCGGCGGCCAGACGAAGGACTACATCGTCGGGGTTCGGGAATTACAGGCGGCCAACCTCAGCGGCACGCAGACCAACTGGATCAGCAAGCACACCGCGTACACGCACGGGTTCGGGTTCGTCGCCGCGGCGGCGGATGCCCCGGTGAGCACGAACACCGATTTCACTGAGGGCAATATTCCGCCTACCGGGCCGCTCGGGATCACCCAACCGCGGGTGTACTTCGGTGAGGGTGGAGTCGACTACTCCATCGTCGGGGCCAGCGGCGCACCACGCGAGTTCGACGGCAGCGGCGAGGACAGTCCCAAGGTCACCTACAACGGCAAGGGAGGTGTCCCGCTCGGGAACCCGCTGACCCGGGCAGCGTTCGCAGTCAAGTACGGCCAGCTGAATTTCCTGCTCAACGGCGCAGCCAGCGCCAAGGGCGCGAAGGTGATCTTCAATCGCGACCCGCGGCAGCGGGTGCTGAAGGTCGCGCCGTTCCTCAAGGTCGACGGCGACCCGTACCCGTCGATCATCAACGGCCGCGTGGTGTGGATCCTCGACGGTTACACCACAATGGCGAACTACCCGTACTCGGAGAAGGAGCAGCTCGGCAACCTCACCGAGGACTCGCTGTCCAACTCCGGTCGCACGGCCAAGCAGGCGGACAGCACCTTCAACTACATCCGCAACTCGGTCAAGGCCACGGTGGATGCCTACGACGGCACGGTGCACCTGTATCAGTGGGACGACGGCGACCCGCTGCTCAAGGCGTGGATGAAGGTCTTCCCGGGCACAGTGGAGTCGAAGAAGTCGATCCCGCAGGGCGTGTTGGACCACATTCGCTACCCGCAGGATCTCTTCGAAGTGCAGCGCTCGCTGCTGGAGAAGTACCACGTCGACGACCCGGTGCAGTTCTACACGTCGAGCGACCAGTGGACCGTCCCGTCAGACCCGTACCCGACTGGTGGCGCAGGCGGCGACCAGCCGCCCTACTACATCCTGGCCGGTGCGCCGGGAAGCACCAGCCCGGATGCGGAGTACCAGCTGACGACGACCATGCGGGTCAATCAGAAGGACAACCTCGCCGCCTATATTTCGGTCAACGCACAGAACGGCCCCGACTACGGGAAGATGACCGTCTTACGGGTCCCGTCCGGCGTGCAGACCTTCGGCCCGACGCAGGTGGCCAACCAGTTCAAGTCAGAGTCGAAGATCAGCCAAGAAGTGAACATCTTCGACCTGAACGGATCGAAGGTGATCTACGGCAACCTGCTCAGCTTGCCGGTGGGCGGGGGATTCTTGTATGTCGAACCCTTGTACGTCCAGGGATCCGGCGCATCCTCGCAGCCCTTGCTGCGGCGGGTGATCGTCTACTACGGCAACAAGGTGGGTTACGACGAGACGCTCGCCGGCGCGTTGAAGAACCTGACGCAGGGCGTGGTGGGTCAGGGCATCGATGACACGGCGACAGGCTCGTCCTCCTCGAGCAGCGGCAATTCGAGCACCTCGTCGGCGCCGAGTACGACGCCGTCCAACACGCCGTCCGGTTCGAACGGTTCCGGTGACACGTCGGTCGAGGGCCTGCTGAAACAGATCGACAATGCTGCCCATCAACTCCAGCTGGCGTATCAGAGCGGTGATGCGGCCGCGATCGGGAAGTGGACGGTGGAACTGAAACGCCTCACCGATCTCTATCTGCAGAAACGCGGAGTGCCGACCTCCGGCAGTTCGTAACCGACGGCCGCACGGTCCTGGGGTCACGCAGCTGCCGCACTGCCTCTGGCGCAGGCGGTCGGCAGTGCGGTTTGCGACCGCAATGCTGCGTTGCGTAGAGTGGGGTTACCGACGCGGGGTGGAGCAGCTCGGTAGCTCGCTGGGCTCATAACCCAGAGGTCGCAGGTTCAAATCCTGCCCCCGCTACACAGTGGCTGCGATCGGGCTGGTTCTCCAGTCCCGGTCGCAGCCTTCTTCATGTCGAAGCCTCTCGCCCGTGCATTGCGCTTAGATGGACCGATGGGGGCCTTCGAGTGGTTTCTGACTCCGGCTGAGCGGGGCAACCCGGCGACCATATTGGATCGCCGGCACAGTGACGGCGGATCGTGGTCGACCGGTAATGCGGTCGAGCCGCTGGTGCACGGCGCGGCCTACCTTCCCCAGCTGCGCAGAGCCGTCGAGGCGATGCGGGCCGGCGACATGTTGCTTTTCACCGACTGGCGCGGCGACCCTGACCAGGTCATGGACGGTCCCGGGACCGAGGTATCCACGGTCTTCGCTGCCGCAGCCGGTCGCGGTGTCGTGGTGAAAGGGCTGGTCTGGCGATCCCACTTCGACCGGCTTGCCTTCAGCGAACAGGAAAATCGCCACCTTGGCGAGAAGATCGAAGCGGCCGGCGGGGAGTGCCTGCGCGATATGCGGGTGCGGCCCGGAGGCTCGCATCACCAGAAGTTCGTGGTGTTGCGTCATCCCGGACGCCCGGAGCTTGATGTGGCGTTCGTGGGTGGCATCGATCTGTGTCACAGCCGTCTAGACGGACCCGAGCACGCCGGCGACCCGCAACGCCAACCGATGGCCAAGGTGTACGGCTCCCGCCCACCGTGGCACGACATCCAGCTGGCTGTGCGCGGGCCGGCGGTGGCCGACGTGGAGACGGTGTTCCGCGAGCGCTGGGAGGATCCGGCGCCGCTGACCCGCAACCCGCTCGACCGGCTGGGCGACCTGCTGCGCCACGAGGACGACTCGCCGGGCCCGCTGCCGCGACGGTTACCCGATCCCCAGCCGCGCGGGACAAAGGCCGTGCAGCTGCTGCGGACCTACCCCGACCGTCGCCGCGGTTACCCGTTCGCCCCGCATGGCGAGCGCAGCGTGGCCCATGCATACAACAAGGTGATCGACCGCGCACACAGCCTCATCTACATCGAGGATCAGTATCTGTGGGCCACGGATGTGGCGCGCTGCTTCGCCGTCGCGTTACGGGCGGAGCCCGATTTGCGGCTGATCGCAGTCATTCCGCATCACCCGGATCAGGATGGCAGGTTCTCGCTGCCGCCGAACCTCGTCGGGCGGGTTCAGGCCCTGGACCTGCTGCGCAATGCAGGCGGGGATCGGGTAGCCGTCTACGGAGTCGAGAACCACGCCGGCACACCCGTGTACGTGCACGCAAAGGTGTGTGTCGTCGACGACGTCTGGGCGTCGGTGGGATCGGACAACATCAACCGCCGATCCTGGAGCCACGACTCGGAATTGTCCTGCGCGGTGATCGACGAAGCTCGTGACCCCCGGGCTCCGCGGGTGCTCGATCGACTCGGGGACGGGGCTCGAGTATTCGCCCGCGACCTGCGCCTGCAGCTGGCCCGCGAACACCTCGACCGGGCGCCCGAGGATGACGCCGACCTGATCGACCCGGCGGAGGCTTTCCGGGCGTTCGCTGAGAGTGCCCGGCAGCTGCAACAGTGGCACGACGGCGGCCGCCGCGGGCCGCGTCCACCGGGACGGTTGCGCGCCTACACCGAACCGCAGCTGAGCCGCCGCACTCTGGCCTGGGCCACGCCGCTGTACCGGATGGTCTACGACCCGGACGGACGGCCCCGCTCGCTACGGCGCGCCCACCAGTTCTGAACGGACTCGATGGTGCGGCCCACCGTGAGGAGCGCACTTGCCGTAGCCGCGATTTGCGTCCCGATGAACTCTAGGTAAGGCTGTCCTTACCTGCTTCTGGAGGTCGGGATGGGCTTGACGAAGACGTTGTTGCTGGGACTGATCGCGGGCTCGACGATCGTGATCGGCCTGCCGGTCGGCCGCCTTCGGCGACCCATGCCATCGCTGAAGCTGGTGTTGAACGCGACGGCGGTCGGCATTCTCCTGTTCCTGGTGTGGGACGTCTTCTCCGCCGCGTGGGAACCGATCGATGTCGCCTTGGCGAAGGTGCACGAGCACTCCGGCGGCCTAGGCCCGGTATTCGGCTACGGCGCGCTGTTCGCCGGTGGCCTCGCCGTCGGTCTGCTCGGCCTGGTCGCCTACGACCGCTACCTGGACCGGGCGCGGCGCCCGCGCGGCAGCGGCGGCCCCGGCGCCATGTCGATCCACGAACGTCCGCCGCGGCCCGGCAGCATCGCGTTGTGGTCGGCGGCCAAGCGGATGGCTTTGCTGATCGCCGTCGGCATCGGCCTGCACAACTTCGCCGAAGGTCTCGCCATCGGTCAAGCTGCGGCAAGCAATGCGATCGCCTTGGCGACGTTGCTGGTGATCGGGTTCGGCCTGCACAACGCAACCGAGGGGTTCGGCATCGTGGCCCCTCTGTCGGGAGACGTCGACGAGGACGGCGTCGTCCGCCGACCGAGTTGGCCATTCCTGCTGACGATGGCCTTGATCGGTGGTGGCCCCACATTCATCGGGACAGCAGTAGGGCACAACTTCACCTCCGCTGCGGTCAGCGTCGTGTTTCTCACCCTGGCGGCCGGATCCATCGTGTACGTCGTGGCCCAACTACTCGGCGTTGCCTCCCGGGCGAAGCGGATGGATCTGCTCGCCTACGGACTGCTCATCGGCCTGCTGGCGGGGTTCGCCACTGACGCCATCGTCACTGCTGCCGGAGTGTGATGTCCGGACCGCACCAGAGCCCGAGCGACGAGATCCGCTTCGTGCAGCTCACGCCGCCGGGATCGGGTTGTTCGATCGCGTTCGGCAAGGGTCTGACCGACCGTGAACCGGGAACTACCGGCCCGCTGATGCTGGTGGTCGACGATGCCGACGCGGCGCACGACGAACTCGCCGCCCGCGGGGTCGCGGTGAGCGACGTCGAGGAGCAGCAGTGGGGCCGGTTCGTGTACTTCACCGACCCGGACGGCAACTCGTGGAACGTCCAGCAACTCCCCGACTGGGCCGGCTGAAACCCCACCGGTCGGGAACTTCCGCGGTCAGCTGCGCGACGCCTCCTCGACACCCAATGGGCCTGCTCAGCGCGTCATTCCCAGCCCGCGCGCGACAGCCGCTCCGGCGACCGCGGCGGCAGTTGCGGCAGCGGCACTGGCCAGCGCCGGCCGGCGATAGGCCGGCAGCACGGCCGCCGCCGCGAACATGCTTGCCGCGTGGGTGGCGTCGACTGCCGCACCGAGCCGCAGCAGAGACCGCGACGGCCGGGCCAGCTCGGCTGCCGCCTGCGCCAGAACACGAGCGCCGAGCAGCCGGGTGATCCAGATCGGCGGCGAATCGTCCGGACCGCACACCAGGCGCACCACCCGGGCAGGCCGCGCGAGCAGTGTCGCCGCCTGCGCCAGTTGAAGTGCGCCCAACAGGTCGAGGCCTCGGGTGTTCGGCCGCTGTCGGGACATGCCGAGAGTCTCTTCCACACCCTTGCGGGCCGCAACCGTTGCCGCTGAGCAGCGCGGTGGGCGAGTGGCGTTCGGTGCCGGGTGGTCAGTCGTTGCGAGCGACATCCGGCCCGGTGAGCCGGCCGAGCAGCGGCAGCGTAGACGCAATGATCGCCAGGGATGCAATCAGCCCGCCCGCGACGATCAGGTAGTACTGCGGCTGGGGCGGTTGCAGCGTTTCGTGCAGCTGCGCGCGCAGGAAGAGCTGCGCGGACAGCAACCCCGCGCCGGCGGAGACCAGGGCGGTGATCAGGAGCGGGGCCGCAGCCTCGAGCCCGACGACGCGACGCAACGCGCCGAGCGGGGCGCCGGCCAGGCGCAGCAGGCTGAACGGGCGTTTGCGCTCGGCCAACCCGCCGGCGATGCTGACGGCCAAACCGCAGCCGGCGATGGGCAGGCTGGTCAGCATCACAACGTTGGCCAGTTGCCGATAGCTGTTGAGCTCTCGGGAGTTGGTGTGCTGGTACTCGCTGAGGGTGAGCGGCCCAAATGGCAGGGAGTAGGTCTCTTCCAGCACAGTGCGCACCCGCTCGACCGCCGCGACCGTTCCATCGGTACTGACCGCGACTGTGTCAATCGGCAGCTTTCCCAACTGCGCGATGGACAGGTCAGCCGGGTGCCACGTGGTGTCCGACATGGATGATCTGTTGATGATGCCGCCGCCGTAGTCGGGGCTGATCAGCACGGCGCGCGCACCGGGCGGGCAATGCCCCAGGGCCGGGGTGCGGATGAGCTGGGCGCACGAAATCACCAGGTCCGGGAACTGTCCGGCGCGCGATTCGGAGCCGACGCGGATCTCCGCGACACCGCCCACCCCGGGGATCGACATCAGCCGCTGCGTAGTCGAGTCCGCGATCGTGCTGATCGGACTCGCCGTATCCGGGCCGGGCCGGAACTCACTGATGACGGTGCCGGTGGAGTTCGCGGTGGCGTCGGCGGTGCCGCCGCTGTACGCGACGATCGTGGTGATGATGCCGAGGGCGCAGGTGCCCACGAACAGGGCCAGCACCAAACCACTGATCGCGCGGAACCCTGCCGTCGGGTTGTCGGCGAGCCGGCGCGCCGCGATGAGCGTCGTGGCTCGATTCGCCCGCCGACTCAGCAAGCGGGAACCGACCATCGTCAGCCAGGGCCCGGCGACGACCAGGCCGCCCATCACCAGGAACACCCCCACCAGGAACACGCCGGCCTCGACGCTCGTGCTGGTGTGGCTGGTGGCACCGATGTCGTGGACGTAGGCGAAGTAGCCGAGTTCGACGGCTCCGGCCAGTAACGGGATCAACCGCCGCGCGCGCGGCGGGCGCGGGGTGACCCGCCGGGAAACGCCGAGCGGGGAGATGTTCACCCGACGCAGAGCGATCCGGGCGGCCACTGCTGCGGCGACCGGGATGCCGATGGCGATCAGCAAGATTTCGGGGAGGCTCAGCGCCAGATCGGTGCTGAAGAACGGGTCGCCGGTGAACGGGATGGCTGCCAGAGCCGGCCGCAGGGCATAGAACAGGCCGAATCCGACGGCAATACCCGCGATCGCTGCGACCGCGGACTCGACGGTGGAGATCACCGAGATCTGTCCCGGTGTGGCCCCGACCAGGCGCATCGCGGCGAACCGCTGTTCCCGGCGCGCGGCCGAGAGCCGCGTCGCACCGCCGATGAAGATCAGCACGGGAAACAGCAGCGCCGCGGCAACGACCGACAGCACGAGGGTGAGTCCGTCGCCGTCGGTGCCGAACGGTCCGCACTCGCCGTGGCAACTGCCGGGTGACGTGGTGCTGATCCGGCTGACGCGATAGCCGCCGTCGTGGGAGAGGTCTGCGGCGGTACGGCCGATGACGATGATGAGGGAGTCCGGCGCCGGGAGTGCGGCCGAACTGATCGTGCCGATCTGACGACCTGGATAGCGAGCAGCGAGCTGCGCTGCTGGAGCATTGCGCAAGAGCTTCGTGAGCGCCGGCGAGGCGTAGAACTGCCCCGGGCCGGGCAGCGTGTTAATGCCCGGTGGAGTCGGTGAGTTCGGCCCGGTTGCCGCGAGATCAACCCGGCCGATCTGCTCACCCTGGTAGTAGTCCGCGCGCAGCCGCCACCACAGCGGATCCCCGGTCGTCGCGTCGGTTGCCGCGGTGCCGATGGGCGGGGCGTCCGACCCGTGATAGCCGGTCTCCAGCCATGCGTAGCGAGCGTTCTGTGAGTGCACTCCGTTGAGGCTGGCCAGCGTGGCCAGCAGCAGGCCGACGCCGACGGCGACCGCGATCGTGATGAGTGCCAGCCGGGTCGCCGCTTCGCGGCCGCCGGCGACGCACAGCCGCATGCCGAGGCGGATCACACGACGATCCGATCGGCGCCGAGTGCGGTCACCCTGCCGTCCCTGACGATCACTTCGCGGTCGGCGTAGGCGGCCACCCGAGGCTCGTGGGTGACCAGGACGACGGTGCTGTTCTGTTCGCGGGCGGCGCTGCGCAGCAGTTCCATCACGTGCTCACCGGTCAGCGAGTCCAACGCGCCGGTCGGCTCGTCAGCGAAGAGCACTTCGGGATTGCCGACCAGCCCGCGGGCCAGTGCGACACGCTGAGCCTCGCCCCCGGAGAGCTCTCCGGAGCGGCGGCGCTGCAGTCCGTCGAGCTCCAGCCGGGCGAACCAGCTCTGCGCGCGCGCGATCGCGTCCGATCGGCGGATGCCGGTCAGCAGCAGGGGCAGGGCAATGTTCTCTTCCGCGGTGAGCTCGGGCACCAGCTGGCCGAACTGGAATACGAAGCCGAAACGGTCGCGACGCAGGGCGCTCCGCTCGGCCTCGCCCAGCTCGTCGATACGGCGTCCGGCGAAGACGACCTCCCCGGCATCGGGCACCAGGATGCCGGCCAGGCAGTGCAGCAGCGTCGACTTGCCCGAGCCGGACGGGCCCATGACGGCCAGGATCTCGCCCGGGTGCACCGTCACGCTGGCTCCGCGCAGCGCCGGCGTGGCTCCGAAAGACAGCTGGAGGTCAGCTGCCTCCAGCACTGGCCGGTCCGCGCCCGAAGCCTCCGGACGCGGGGCCCCCGGAGCAGTCGCGGCGGTCATGACCGCACCGTCACGGCCAGGGCGTCGAGGCGCGCAGTGGTGAGGTCGATCCAGCGCAGGTCGGCCTCCAGATGGAACAGCCCGTGATCGGCGAGCAACGCATCGACGGTGTTGCCGGTGCGCTTCAGCTCGGTGAGTTCACGCATCCGTTGCAGGTGCGTGGCGCGCTGCGCATCCAGGTACACCTCCGCCGAGCGCCCGGTCATCAGCGCCAGGACCACCTTGGCGAACAACACCGTCTGCAGATGTGGTTCCGGCTCGACCGGCTCGGTAAGCCAGGATTCGACTTCGGTGACTCCCTGCCGGGTGATCACGTATCGCTTGCGCTCCGGTCCGGAGCCCGGCTCGGGCTCACCCGCCGACACCTTCCCGTCGCGGGCCAACCGGGCCAAGGTTGCGTACACCTGGCCGAACGGCAGCGGCTTCCCGCGCCCGAAGTAGGTGTCGTAGTCGCGCTTCAGGTCGTAACCATGGCTCGGTTCTCGCTGGAGCAGGCCGAGCAGTGTCAGTGGCACCGTCATATCCGAGTGTGTACACCGAGTGTGTACTCAGAGTCAATACTGCCTCGAGCTGCGACGGGCGTGCAGCGCTAGCTGGACGAACGGGCGGATCCCGAGCTGCGCGATCCACCCGGCGACGTGGTGGACGACGTCCCCGTCGACGGGTGCCCGGAGCTCGGGCTGGTGGATGGTGAGGTCGAGCCTGAGGTCGATGGGGTGCCCGTGCCGGACGTGCTGCCGGACGACCCGCCCGAACCAGGTGAGGTGCCGGACGGCGACGTCGTGCCCGGCTTCGTCGAGTGGTGCGTCGGCGTCGGCGTGGGCGACGGGTGCGGGCGGTTCGGCGACGGCGCGGGAGCGTGAAAAATGTCGTGCGCCGGTCGTTGCAGGGGGGCCGGCAACGCCCCGGCCGCGGCGGCGACCGCGCCGGCGCCCAGCGCGATGCCCACCCCGGATGCGACGGCCACCAGCTTGCGGCGGAATCGGTGCGGCCGCGCCGGAGTGACCTGGACGGACTCCGGCCGGCTGGCGCGGAAGGCGGCGAGCGCCTCCGGCTCGCTGGACAATTCGGCCGCGCTACCGACGTCCTTCGCGGCATGCAACAGTTCAGCGAGCCGGGCCGAGCGCAGCGACTCGTCGGCCCCGATGTCGTCGACGGCGCGGGGCTGCCGTTGCGGACTCCAACGTTTTCTCATCGCGTCAGTTCCAGCGATGCGAGAGGTGCTTTCGTTACCCGAGGGGAGAATGCCCGACGAATCATCCGGAACCCGCTTCGAGACGAGCGGCGAGCACTCGCAGCCCGCGGTGGGCAGCGACCCGCACCGCCCCGGGCCTCTTGCCGAGGATATGCCCGGCCGTCCTGGCGTCCAGTCCCATGACGGCGCGGAGCATCACCGCCTCGGCTTGTTCAGGCGGGAGCGAAGCGATCAACGCAACCGCGTTCGCCGTGGACAGGGCATCGAGGGCTGCTCGCTCGGTCTGGTTCGTAGCCGGGATGGCGGCAAGCTGCTCCAGCGGGACCGGCTCGGCTGGTCGGCGGCCTCGTGCGCGGAGGTGATCGATGGCGCGGTGCCGTCCGATTGTGGCCACCCAGCCGCGGAAGCCGTCTCCCTCACCACGGAAGCGATGCAGATCACGGCAGACATGCGCCCAGGTCTCGGACGCGACATCGTCAGCATCTGCGCCGACGAGCACCCGTAGGTATCGGACCAGGCCGGGCTGAACGAGTCGGTAGACCTGGGTGAAGCCGGCCTCGTCCCCTTCCTGGGCCAGCTGCAGCGCAGCTGTCAGGGCGGCGCTCTGAGCTGTTGCGTCCGGGTTCGTGTCGGTTGCGCGGTAGCCGGACATCGGTGATTGGTCGGCAGCCGCGCCGGCATCCGCCGTCATCGTCCGCACCTCCACCGTCGCAGTCGAGGGCAGTGTGCCAGTAGTTCGGGTCAAACGTGGCACGGTACGGACGAGATATGCCGGACGGCTCGACCGCTGTTGCGATCGAGCCGTCCAGTCGGGGGCAAAGGTCAGTAGTAGTGCCGGCGGCCTCCGACACTGCGACCCACCGCTCCGGCGAGGGCCAGCGCGGCGCCGACCACTAGCAGCACCAGGCCGATCACCCACACGATCGACAGGTGAGTCAGGAATCCGACGACGAGCAGAATTACGCCGAGGATGATCACAGCAGCTCCTTGAGATACGGCCCGTTGCTGGGCGGTGAGAAGGGTCAACCGGTTGGTGGTTCGGTGTCGGCCGGTCAATAGCGTGGATCCGCCGGGCCGCCCGGATCATTCGGGGCAAGCAGGGTTGTCCCGTCGGTGCGGTGGATGACGTCGGTACGGCGGCGGGTCGACATCAGAACCAACGTGATGACGAGCCCGAGCGCACCGATGGCCATCAGGATCACGCCGACCCGGTCCAGTTGGATTCCACTGACCGTCTTGGTCACTGCGAACGTCAGGACTGCCCCCAACGCGATGAGCACGAGGCTCGCGCCAATTCGCATAGCTACTCCTTGCCTGTGTTTTCGGAGTCGGCCGCTTCGACCACACCTGCGCCGAAGCCGGTGGCCGCGCAGCCGCCCGAGGCGGATTCGCGCAACCGCCTGCTCGGCCGACCCGGCCCGGGTGGTGTTCACCCACTCAGTCAGCGACGCCCGGCGGCAAAGCGTTACACCCGGACTGCCGGACGCACCTTCCGGCTTGCCCGGATAGCCGCGCCCGGCGGGCGGGAGGCGGCGCGGCAGCGTTCGAATCGGACACACTGGGGTCATGCGTGCAAGCCGCCGGTGTGCCGGGATCCTGCTCATAGCCGTCCTACTGGCGGCCTGCGGGAGCACCCGACCCACCGTGACGCGGCAGAGCCACACCAGTGGTACCGGCTCGGTGGGCGCGTCGCTGCCGAGTTCGGCGCCGCCGTCGCGCGCATCCGTCTCGGCCCTTCCGGCCGGCGGCGTGCCGCGGTTCGATCACATCGTCATCGTCGTTCTGGAGAACCATGCCTACGACGAGATCATCGGTGCGTCGCCGGCTCCGTACCTGAACTCGCTGGCCAAGCGAGGGGCTGTACTCACCCGCTCCTACGCCATCGCACACCCCAGCCAACCGAACTACCTGGCGCTCTTTTCCGGCACCACCCAGGGACTCGTCGATGACTCGTGTCCGCATTCGTTCAGCGGGCCGAACCTGGCCGGCTCTCTGCTGAGCCATGGCCAGTCCTTCGCCGGCTACGCGGAGAGTCTGCCGTCGGCCGGATTCACCGGGTGCAGATCGGGAGACTACGTCCGCAAGCACGCGCCCTGGACGAACTTCCCCGACGTGGCCCGGAAAGTAAGCCTGCCGATGAGCAGTTTCCCGTCCGATCCGGCCGCGTTGCCCACCGTGTCGTTCGTGATTCCCAACCTCATGCATGACATGCACGACGGGAGCGTCGCGCAGTCCGATCGATGGTTGCGGCAACGGCTCGCCGGCTACGCGAGTTGGACTACGGCGCACAACAGCCTGCTGATCGTCACCGCGGACGAGGACGACGATCACAACGGAAATCGGATCGCCACCATTCTGCTCGGCGCGCACGTGCGTGCCGGGCGGTTCGCAGCGCGCGTCACCCATTACGGTCTCTTGCGGACGGTGCTGGACAGCTGCGGGGTGGCGCCGATCGGGAACGCTGCCAAGGCCGCTGCGATAACCGGGCTCTGGACAGCCTGAGGCCGTTCCCCCCGAATTTCGCCCGCTCGTTGTCGGTAGCTGCGTCCAGAATCCGGCCGTGGCTGCCCCCTCGACCACGCCCCTGAGCAAGGGGCGGATGACCGCGCTGCAGGGTGCAGCTCTGTACGTCGGCGCCGTCCTGGGCACCGGCGTGATCGCGTTGCCCGGCTTGGCGGCGCGCGCGGCGGGCCCGGCGTCGTTGCTGGCCTGGCTCGCGTTGGTTGTTCTGTCGGCACCGCTGGCTGCGACGTTCTCGGCGCTCGGCGCGCGGTTCCCGGACAGCGGCGGCGTATCGACCTACGCCCGCACGGCGTTCGGTGCCGGCGCCGGGCAGTTCGTCGGTTGGTGCTTCTACTTCGCGATCCCGGTCGGAGCGCCGGCGGCCGCCCTGATTGCCGGCGGTTATGTCGCGTCTGCCTCCGCCGGCGGCGACGCCACGACCATCGCCGTCGGCGCGGCGTTGCTCGTCGCGGCCACCGCTGCCAATGCGGCCGGGATCCACATCAGCGCACGCTTCCAACTCGCTCTCGGGGCAGTGCTGCTCACGTTCCTGGCTGTCGCGGTCGCGATGTCCATGCCGCACGCCCGTACCTCGAACCTGCATCCCTTCGCCCCGCACGGCCTCCTCGCGATCGGCACGGCCGGCGGCCTGCTCGTGTGGAGCTTCGCCGGGTGGGAGGCCATCACCTCGCTGGCCGGGGAGTTCCGCAATCCGGCCCGTGACCTACCCCGCGCCACCGCTGCGGCCGTGGTCGTCGTCGGCGTGCTGTACCTGGCTGTCGCCTGGGCGACCATCACCGTGCTGGGTCCGGCCGGCAGCCGGTCCACCGCTCCGCTCGGCGATCTCATGGCTCGGGGTCTGGGCGGCAGCGCACGGTGGCTCGCCGCTGCGGTCGCGGTGCTGCTCACCTTCGGCGTGCTGAACGCGTACTTCGCCGGGGCAGCTCGCTTGGGTGCCGCACTGGGCCGGGACGGAGCGCTGCCGCTCTGGTTCGCCCGCGGCGGCGAGGTCGGACAGGTGCCGCGCCGCAGCCTTGGCGCAGCCGCCCTCATGGCCGGGCTGTCACTGGCGATCGTCGCCGTCGCCGGGGTGGGACTGCGTCCGCTGGTATCCGCGACGAGCGCCCTGCTCGTGGCGGTGTACGCGGTCTGCGTCGCAGCGGCAGTACGGCTGCTCCCGTCCCGCAGCCGGCACCGGGCAGCGGCCGTGGTGGCTGCCGGGGCGGTGCTGGCGCTGGTCGTCATGACCGGGCCGTATCTGGTCGTCCCGCTCAGTCTGCTCGGGGTGGCCGCCCTGGTGCGCAGAGTGCGGGCGGCGCGCTCGAGCTGAGGCGAACGATTTCCATCCCGACAGCGGGCGCGCTGCAAGGATGTGCCCGTTCGTGGGAGAGTGTTCGGCTGTGGCACGAGGTGGCGCCCGACACTCCCGGCAGCCCCGCAGCTCCCGCGCGCTGCGACGGGCAACCGCCGTCTACGGCTGGTGGATCTACGCAGTGCCGGTTCTGGTTGTGCTGACCGTAGCCGCGCTTCTCGGTCCGGCCACTCACCACGAATCGACGGAGCGCCCCAAATCCGGGCTCGTCGCTGCCTTTGCCCCGGCGCCCGCTCCACTCGCTTCGCCGAAGCCGACCCAACTCTGGCGGATCACCGACTCAACGGCATGCGAAGGCAACACTGTGCCGAGTGCAGTATTGGTCAGCATCTCCCAGCAGCATGCGTGGATGTGTGAATCGGCCCGCCAGGTCTTTACGACACCGGTGACGACCGGCGCCGTGCGTAACAACTGGCAGACGCCGACCGGATCGTGGTTCGTCCAAGGCAAGCAGCGCAACCGCTATCTGGTCGGGCCGGGCTATCGCGATTACGTGCATTTCTGGGTGCCGTTCAACGGTGACTACGGTTTCCACGACGCGCCCTGGCAGACGATGCCCTATGGCACCCAGGGTTACCGCACCCGTGGCTCGCACGGCTGCGTTCACCTGCCGGCGAAGGCGATGGTGTGGCTGTACGGCTGGATCACCGTCGGGAGCAAGGTCACAGTCGTCTCCTGACGTCCTGGCGCGGCAGGGGTCTCTATCGACTTCCGGTATCGCGCCGGGTCAGAAGGGCGGTGGGTCGGGATCAGCGGTTGACCCGGCCGGACCGGCAGACCGGGTCGGCTCGGCCTCGACGGTTGTCGGTAGCGGCGGAGGTTGGGTGCGGTAGGTGTGGCCGGTGGGGCTGGTCCAGACGGTTGATCCGTCGGGTTGTCGTTGCGGGTTGCCAGTGGGTGAGGTGTTTGCAGCGGTGATGCCGCCGGCACAAGCGGGTGCAGGTTGCCTTCGCACGTCGGGCCGCCGTCCTTCGCGGCGGTGAGGTGGTCGAGGTCGCAGGCGACGGCGGGGCGGGTGCAGGAGGCGAAGGTGCAGGTTTGGTCGCGGGCGATGATGAACGCCGCCAACCGGGCCGGCGGCCGATACGTCCTGCTGCCGTAGTCCAGTAGCCGGCCGTGGTCGTCGGTGAGCAACCGCCGCCAGCTGCCGGTGTCGTCTTTCGCGATGCGTCGGGCCATGGCGGCGGGGATCGGGCCGTACCCGGCCAACTCACCGGGTTGTTCGTCCAGGCCGAGCAGGGTGGTGGCGGCGACGGTGAGCTGCACCGCCGGCCGCGCCCCATGCCTCTTGGTGAGGTGCGGGTCGGCCAGGGCGGAGTCGGCCAGGGTGACCAGCGCATCCGCCCGCCGCTGATCCGCCGACCGGCTGTCACCGCCGTTGCCGAAGATCGTTTCTGAGGCGATGGCGTCGATCGCGGTCAGCACCGTGGCCGCGCCGTCGGCGGGCAGGTAGGCCCAGAGCTGCGCCATGCCGTGCAGGTCGGGGGTGAGCACCACCCGCCGCTGCTCCACCGCGTCGGCATGCCGCTCCTGCTCCCCGGCCGGGTCCAACGCCAGCACCGCCCGAGTGACCGAGGCCCGGAACTGGCTGACCGTCTGCTCGGAGGACTTGTCGAGCACGCGTTCTTCTACCGCCGGGCCACGTCCTGATCGAGGCTCATGACGGCCGAGGCGAGTACCTCGGCGTGCCGGGCGGTGATGTCCCCGGCCCGCAACGCCGCCAACGTCTTCCGCAGCGTGGTGGTGAGGACTTCGGCGCGGTGCACCTGGGTCGCGGCGGTCGCTGGGGCGATGCGCAGCACCGCGGCGATCTCCTGGACCGACCACTTGTCATTGCTCGGATCATCTCGAGAGATGGCTGCGAGTAGCTCGATCTGCCGAGCCGCGTCGAACCCGGCCTGCCGACGCAACACCACCAGCAGATCCACCCGCCCCACCTCCGACAGGCGGGAGGGTGCCGCGAACTGGGCGGCGTGCACCGAATCCGGGGTCGGCGCCAGCTCCGCCAGTGTCGGCGATTGACTCGTCGGGGACGGTCAGCACATCCACCGGCGACGGCACATACCCCTCGCTACCGCCGCGCTCCCCGTTGTGCATGACCCAATTTTAGGTCGGGACACTGACATTTTCGGGCTATCCACAGACCCAATCTCGAAGAGACTTTCCCTTATCGCATAAGGCAAAACGCCCAGCCCACGCAACGCAACAGATGACCGCAGGACCGAAGCGAAACCGCAACCCGACAGCGCAAGCCAGAAGCCCTCGCATCCGTCGCTGCCGTAGTAAACCGAACCAAGCTGGAACCGCACCCGACAGCGCAGAGCAGAAGCGCAAACATCCGTCGGTGCCGTAGTAAACCCATCCCTTACGGCTCGATGACGATCTTGCCGACGAGTTCTCCGTGCTCCATCGCGGCCAACCCGTCCCGAGCGTCCGCCAGGGGAAGAGTCCGGTCGATGTGCGGGCGCAAGCCGGTGTTGCGCAAGAAGCTGATCAGACCGCTGAGCTCGCTGCGGTTGCCCATGGTGGATCCCACCACCGACAGCTGGAGGAAGAAGATTCGGTTCAGCTCAGCCGGGGGCATCGCGCCGCTGGTGGCTCCGGAGATCACGATGCGGCCGCCCGGCTTCAGCGACTTGACCGAGTGCGACCAGGTGGCCGCGCCGACTGTCTCGATCACCGCGTCGACCCGCTCGGGCAACCGAGCTCCCGGTTCGAATGCGGCATCCGCCCCCAGCTCCAGAGCAGCTGCGCGCTTCGCCTCAGTGCGGGCCGTTGACCACACCCGGAACCCGCCCGCGCGGCCCATTGCGATGCAAGCACTGGCGACACCGCCGGTGCTTCCCTGGACGAGAACCGTCTGGCCGGGAAGCAGGCCGGACTTGCCGAACAACATCCGATACCCGGTCAGCCACGCGGTCGGCAAGCAGGCCGCGTGGGCGAAGGACAGCTCGGCCGGTTTCGCGATCACATTGGCCTTCGGCACGGCCACGTACTGCGCGATCGAACCCTGATGCTTCTCGCTGAGCAGGCTGCGGCCCGGGTCCAGCGTCTCGTCGCCGGTCCATCCTTCCGACGCTATGACGCCATGCACGACGACGTCCGCGCCGGTGGCGGTGTCAACACCGGCAGCGTCGCAGCCGAGGATCATCGGAAACTGGTCCGGCTTGATACCGACGCCACGCAGGGTCCACAGATCGTGATGGTTCAAACTCGCCGCCTTGACCGCGACGACTGTCCAGCCTTCGCGCGGCTCAGGATCCGGGCGGTCGCCGACTGCGGCAACGGACAGCGGGTCGTCGGCGTTCGGGGCCGTGCCATACAGCGCGCGCATCCCCAAACCCTAGTGCGGCTCAGTTCTGCGTATAGGTGGCCACGATCCGGGCGCGGGCCAGAGTGTGCGAGAAGAGGTTGAAGCCGAGGTATGCCGGTGACGAGTTCTCGTCCACGTCGAGGTGCTCCACGTCGACGGCATGCACGACGATGTAGTAGCGGTGCTCGCCGTGTCCCGCGGGCGGCGCGGCCCCGACAAAGCGGTTCGTTCCGGCGTCGTTGCGCAGCGTCACCGCACCGGCCGGTATGCCCGAGCCGTTCTCATCGCCGGCGCCGCTGGGAAGGTCGGTGACCGAGGCCGGGATGTTCGCCACGACCCAGTGCCAGAACCCGCTCGCGGTCGGCGCGTGCGGGTCGAAGACGGTGACGACGAAGCTCTTGGTCTCGGTCGGGAACCCGGACCACGACAGCTGCGGTGAGACGTCTTCACCGCCCGCACCCATCATGCCGCTCACCTGCGCCATCGCGAGTTCCGCACCGTCCTGCGCGTCGGCGCTGGTGAGCGTGAAGGTGGGAACGTCGGGCAGGTACTGGTACGGGTCGGGTACTTCCGGCATGCGCGCTCCTCGGCAAGTGACGGTGCAAATGACTTCACCCTCGACCTTGGCACGCCGGTGGATCGGCCGCCACCGGCGGACTTGCGCGACTGTCGCCAGGAAGAGCGTCACCGACCGAACCGGTCCACTGCCGGATAGCTACGGTGGGCACATGTCCACTGAGGCCGCCGATCACCTCGTTCCGGGGTTGTGTTCGGTGACGCTGCGGGCGTCGGCCGCCGAGGAGATCATCAGCCTGGCCGTCGACGCGGGCCTGCGAACCATCGAGTGGGGCGGCGATGTGCACGTCCCGGTCGGCGATCTGCGCCGGGCCGCCGCAGTGCGCCGGAAGACCGAGGACGCCGGCCTGGCCGTCTGCTCCTACGGCTCCTACTTCGGTCAGGACGATCAGCCGACCGACTTCGATGCAGTGCTCGACACGGCGCAGGCACTCGGCGCGCAACGGATCCGGATCTGGGCCGGCAGCCTGGCCAGCGCAGTCACCTCCGCCGAGCACCGGGCCCGACTGGTCAGTGCCGTCCAGGACGCCGCAGCGCGCGCGGCCGCTGCGCAGACACAGGTGGCTTTCGAGTTTCACCCGAACACGCTCACGGACACCGTCGATTCGACGCTGTGCCTGCTCGCGGAGGTCGACCGGCCCAACGTGGCGACCTACTGGCAGCCACCGATCGACGTCTCCGACGAGGCGGCCGTGGCCGGGCTGCACCGGGTCCTCGACCACGTCGTCACGGTGCACGCCTTCTCGTGGTGGCCGGGCGATCACCGGCTGCCGCTCGATTCACGAGCGGAGTTGTGGCGCAGAGTGGCGGCAGAGCTTGCCGGCGTGTCGCGAGCTCTGCCGGTGCTGCTGGAGTTCGTTCCGGACGACGCGCCCGAGGCGATCCGGCCCGAGGCGGCAGCCTTACGCGTCCTGTTAGGCATCGACGATCGGAGTTACTCGCAATGACCGCAGTGCAGCACTCCATCCGAGCAATGGATCCGCGCACCGGCACGCCCACCGGCTTCGAGGTGGCGCAGATGAGCGCCGCCGATGTCGACGTCGTCGCGCAGGCAGCCGCCGTCGCGGCACCGGCGTTCGCCAAGACGAGCCGCACCCAACGAGCCGGGTGGCTGCGTGCGCTTGCCGACGGGCTGGACACTGCTCGCCCGGAGCTCGTTGCGGTCGCCGATCGGGAGACCGGGCTCGGCGAGGGACGGCTGACCGGCGAGCTCACCCGCACCTGCTTCCAGCTCCGGCTGTTCGCCGACGTTCTCGAGGACGGCGGCTACCTCGACGCAATCATCGATCACGCCGGCGATACCGCGATGGGCCCGCGCCCGGATCTGCGCAGGATGCTCGTCCCGATCGGGCCGGTCGGCGTCTTCGGCGCCAGCAACTTCCCGTTCGCGTTCTCGGTGCCCGGGGGCGACACCGCCGCCGCGCTGGCGGCCGGGTGCCCCGTCGTGATCAAGGCGCACCCGTCCCATCCGGAGACGTCGCAGCGGTGCTTCGAGGTGCTGCGCGGCGTCCTGTCGGCCGAAGGCGCACCGAACGACGTTGTGGCACTGGTGCATGGCATTGATGCCGGCGCAGCGCTGGTCAGCCACCCGGCGATCCGCGCGGTCGGGTTCACCGGCTCGTCCCGCGGCGGTCAAGCGCTCGCTCGGCTGGCCGCCGAACGTCCTGACCCGATCCCGTTCTACGGCGAACTGTCCGGTCTCAACCCCCTGGTCATCTCACCCGGTGCGGCCCGCGCCCGGGGTGCTGCGATTGCCGAAGGGCTGGTCGGTTCGGTGACGCTCGGCGCCGGACAGTTCTGCACCAAGCCGGGGCTGCTGTTCCTCGCCGCGGACTCCGCCGGCGACGCTGTGCTGGCCGGAATGTCGGCGCAGCTGGCGGAGGTGGCGCCTCCGGTGGCCCTCGATGCAGGCATCGGGTCGGCGTTCGCGTCGGGGCGTACTGAACTGAGCGAGTCTCCTGGTGTGCAGACGGTCGCGGAAGTGGCGGCGGCCGAGAGCGGCTTCTCGATGGCGCCGACGCTGCTCGCCGTCCCGGCCGACAAGCTGGACGGGCGGTTGCTCGAGGAGTGCTTCGGCCCGCTGGCGGTGGTGGTCCGGTACACCGATGCGGATGAGCTGCTTGCCGCTGTGCGTGCGCTGCCCGGTTCGTTGACGGCCACCGTGCACATCGAGGGCGACGAGGACGAGCTGGCCGCGGCCTTGGTGCCGGTGCTGGCCGAGCGGGCCGGCCGGTTGATCTGGAACGGTTACCCGACCGGCGTCGCGGTGGCGTGGGCGATGCAGCACGGCGGGCCGGCGCCGTCGACGACCAACTCGTTGCACACCTCGGTGGGCCCGACCTCGATCAGGCGGTTCCTGCGCCCGCTCGCCTGGCAGAACGCCCCGGCCGCCGCGTTGCCTGCCGAACTTGCTGAGGGGCCGGTCTCGATACCGCGCCGGGTGGACGGCCGCCTGGTGCCCGGCACCGCTCCCTAGGTCGACGTGTGCGTCGCACCCGCCGTCCGCTGATCGCCCTGCTCGCGCTGCTCGCGCTGCTCGTCGTCGGGTATGTCGCCCGCACCGTGCACCACGACGACACGGACACCAGGCAGTCATCCGGCAGCTCACCGGTGTCCGGAGCGGCGGTCGCGCTCTCGTCGCTGCCGGTGCAGGCACGGCAGACGGTGGCGCTGATCGAGGCCGGTGGGCCCTTCCCGTACCCGCAGGACGGCGTGGTGTTCCGTAACGCCGAGGGCCGGCTACCGAAGGAGAAGACCGGTTACTACCACGAGTACACCGTCACCACGCCCGGCTCGCCCGACCGCGGCGCGCGGCGGATCATCACCGGCCGGTCAGGGGAGTACTACTACACCGCTGATCACTACGAGTCGTTCCGAGCCGTGGACGTGAGCCGATGACCGTGCCCGTCGGACTGTTCCGGGAAACCTCGCTCGACACCGTGCGCCGCAGGCATCGGCAGCTGCGGGTGATCGGGGCGGCGCGCTCGAAGCACGACGTGATCACCGCGATCTACCGCGCCGTCGACGCACCCGACTACGCCGCACCGAATCTCGATGCGCTGGCCGACATCCTCGGCGATCTCGGCTGGCTACCGGACGGACCGGTCGCCCTCGCCTGGCTGGGCAGCGACGCCCTGGCCGAGGGGGAGCGTGCAGCATTGCTCGAGTTGCTGCGCGACGTGGCGGAGAGCTCAGCCGGAAGCGCACATCCGCTAGCGATCTATCTCATCGCGGAGAACTAGCGCGCCGGAACCCACCGCGCGGGGCGTTTCTCGGCCCGCGCGGCGATGCCTTCCTGACCCTCGGCGCCGGCGAAGTGCCGCGCGGACAGCGCAGCGAGTTGATCGAAGCGCTCGGCGAGTGACCCGGTCGGCGGATCGGTGAGCAACGACTTCGTCGCCGCCAAGGCATGCGGGCCACCGGCAGCGAGCATGCCTGCAGAGCGGGCAACCTCGGCATCCAGGTCGGCGGCCGGCACTGCTGCGTCGAGCAGGCCGATCGCCGCGGCAAGGCCTGCCCCGAAGACTTCGCCGGTCAGGAACAAGCGGCGGGCGGGCTGCGCCGCCATCCGGCGCAACACCGGAACGGAGATGACTGCGGGAACGAGGCCCAACCGCACCTCGGTGAATGCGAAGTCCACATCGACCGACCCGATCGCCAGATCACATGCCGCCAGCAGGCCGATCCCGCCGGCCCGGGCTTTGCCGCCCACTCGGGCGAGCACCGGCTTCGGTGCGTCCACGATGTCGGTGAGCAGCGCCGGGAAGGCCACCACTGGTTGCTCGGCGGCGGGTACGTCGCCGACGGCGCGCAGGTCCATCCCCGAGCAGAACGCCGTTCCGGTGTGCGAGAGCACGATCACTCGCACCGCATCGTCGGCCACCGCGTCAGCCAGGTAGGAACGCAGCGAACGGAGCAGCTCAGCCGAGAGCGCATTGCGGTTCGCCGGTGAATCGAGGGTGATGGTGGCGATGCCATCGGCCACGTCGTACCGGACGAGTTCGGACATGATGAAGACTGTCTCATGTGTCCCCGTCCGCATTGCCGGTAGGCGATCCGGCGCCGCCCAGCGGCGCATTGCCCGCTTCGGCAACCCT
Organism: uncultured Actinomycetota bacterium; assembly: GCA_963703085.1. GTDB lineage: Bacteria > Actinomycetota > Actinomycetes > Mycobacteriales > Jatrophihabitantaceae > DATAEG01. The sequence continues at coordinate 2,954,130 of OY969789.1, forward strand.
GGACGCGCCGACGACGCCGTTCGGCGTGTACGTGCACGTGCCGTTCTGCACGACCCGCTGCGGGTACTGCGACTTCAACACCTACACCGCTGAGGAGCTCGGCAGCGGGGTCAGTCGCAGTACCTACGCGGACACCGTGATGAGCGAGGTGCGGCTGGCCCGAGACGTGCTGCACGGCCGCGTGCCGCCGGTGTCCACGGTCTTCTTCGGTGGCGGCACGCCCACATTGTTGCCGGCCGAGCACTTGGGCATCGTGCTGCGCGAGATCGGCGATGTCTTCGGCCTGGCCGCCGATGTCGAGGTGACCACCGAGGCGAACCCGGAGTCGGTCACCCCCGCCTACCTCGAGAGCCTGCGCGGGCACGGCTTCACTCGCATCTCTCTCGGTATGCAGTCGGCGATCCCGCACGTGCTCGAGGTGCTCGACCGCAGGCATCGACCGGGCCGTCCGGAGGAAGCCGTTGCCGAGGCACGCGCCGCCGGGTTCGAGCACGTCAACCTCGACCTCATCTACGGCTCGCCGTACGAGACCGACGCCGACTGGCAGGCATCGCTCGAGGCGGCGATCGGTTCGGGTGCAGACCACATCAGCGCATATGCACTGGTCGTGGAGGAAGGCACCGCGCTGGCCCGGCAAGTCGCAGCGGGGGTCGTGCCGGCGCCGGACGACGACGTGCTCGCCGACCGCTACGTGATCGCCGACGAAACTCTGCGTGCGGCCGGCTTCGACTGGTACGAGGTGTCCAACTGGGCCCGCACCGAGGCGGACCGGTGCCGGCACAACGAGCTCTACTGGCAGGGCGCGAACTGGTGGGGTTTCGGACCCGGCGCGCACAGCCATGTCGGTGGCGTGCGCTGGTGGAACGTCAAGCACCCGGCCCGGTACGCCTCGATGTTGGCCGCTGCGCAGAGCCCGGCCGCCGGTCGGGAAACGCTCGACGCCGCAGCCCGCACGATGGAGACGTTGATGCTCGGCATCCGGATGCGGGCCGGCCTGCCCATCGAGATCCTGCCCGCCGCGGCCGCTGACAAGGCGGCGGCCCAGGTGCGCTGGGGGCTGCTCGACGCGGAAGCCTGGGCCTACGGCCGGGTCGCGCTCACCCAGCGCGGCCGGTTGCTGGCCGACGCGGTGGTGCGCGACCTGACCGGCTGAATTCCGCACTCGATCTCCGCGAGCGGTCTCGGGTCGGTCAGCGCGGGCGCAGTTCGTCCAGGTCCAGGACGCGGACATGCAGGGTGTGCCGTTGCTGCAGGGCGGCGCGCAGTGCCCGGTGCAGCCCGTCCTCGAGGTAGATGTCGCCCTTCCACTGCACGGCGTGCGGGAAGAGGTCGCCGTAGAAGGTCGACTCCTCGGACAGCAGGTTGTCCAGTTTCAGCTCGCGCTTGGTGGTGACCAGCTCGTCCAGGCGCACCGAGCGCGGCGGCACATTGGCCCAGTCGCGCGCGGAGAACTGGTGATCCGGATAGGGACGACCTTCGCGAACCCCCTTGAAGATCACCACGGCTCCCTGCGTTGCCAGCACATCCGGGCCAGCGTAGCGGCACCACCTAAACTGGCGTGGACAGAGAAGGAGCGCGATGAACGTCGAGGAGCGCAAGCTCGCGGTGCTGCAGGCCATCGTGCAGGACTTCATCTCCACCAGGGAGCCGGTCGGCAGCCGTGCCCTGGTTGATCGGCACCACCTCGACGTGTCTCCGGCCACGATCCGCAACGACATGGCCGCCCTCGAGGACGAGGGCCTCATCGAGCAGCCGCACACCAGCGCCGGGCGGATCCCGACCGACGCGGGTTACCGGCGCTTCGTGGACAAGCTGAGCACCCTGAAGCCATTGAGCTCCGCGGAGCGGCGGGCCATCGAGGTCTTCCTCATCGATGCGGTCGACCTCGACGACGTGCTGCACCGCGCCGTGCGCGCGCTGGCCCAGCTGACCCGCAACGTCGCGGTGGTCCAGTACCCGTCGCTCTCGCGCAGCAAGATCCGGCACCTGGAGATCGTCAGCCTTTCCCCGGCGCGGCTGATGCTGGTGGTCATCACCGACACCGGCCGCGTCGAACAGCGTGTCGTGGAACTCCCGGCCCCGGTGGGCGACGATGCGATCGGCGAGCTGCGCAACACGCTGAACCAGCATCTCCGCGATCGCCCGCTGGCCGAAGCGCCGGAGATCGTTACCGAGTTACCGGCCAGCGTCCCGGCGCACCTGCGTGGGCTGGTCACCACCCTCACCACCGTGCTGCTGGAAACGCTGGTGGAGCGCCATGGCGACCGGGTCCTGCTCGGTGGCACCGCCAACCTCACCGAGCACGCCGTCGACTTCCCGGCGATCCGTCCGGTGCTGGAGGCGTTGGAGGAGCAGGTCGTGTTGCTCCGGCTGCTCGATCAGACGGTGGCCTCCGGCGAGGTGCTGGTCCGGATCGGCTACGAGACCGGACACGAAGGACTGCTGTCCACCTCACTGGTGACGACTGGATACGGCCCGGCCGGCACCCTGCTCGGCGGCGTCGGGGTGCTCGGTCCCCGCCGGATGGACTACGCCCACACGATGGCCCGAGTAGCGGCGGTGGCGCGCTATATCGGCGATCTGCTCGCCGAGCAGTAGTCCGCAAGAACGATCAGGCGTCGCGCACCCGGGTCGGCCAGGATCGGACACATGACGACGGCAGATCAGCTCCGGTCGATTCTGGAACTCGTCGAGGAAAGCCTCGACGAGCCGGAGACGACCGGCGAGGATCTGGCGGCGCGGGCCTATCTCTCCCGATTTCATTTCGACCGGCTCGTTGCCGCCGCCCTGGGCGAACCGCCCGGCACCTTCCGTCGTCGGCTGCTGCTGGAACGAGCGGCGCACCGGCTGATGGCGACCGACGATCAGGTCATCCTGCTGGCCTGGGATGCCGGGTACGGCTCGCCCGAGGCGTTCGCCCGGGCTTTCCGCCGGGCGTACGGCATCGCACCGTCGGACTACCGGCGCGTCGCGCACGACTCGCACGACCTTCCGGCGGCCAGCGGCGTGCATTTCCACCCACCGGGCGGTCTGCGACTGCCCGCCGAGCTGAGGAGCAACACTATGGACGTCCTGATGAAGATGTTCGATCACCACGAGTGGCTGGTCGGCGAGATCATCGACCGGACCGAGCGGGTCGACGCGGCCGTGCTGGACCGTCCCATCGAGCTGTCCGTCGAGGGCATCGACGCGCAGCCCACGCTGCGCAGTCTGGCCGACCGGCTGGTCGGGCAGCTGGAGATGTGGGTGAGCGCGATCAGCGGAGGCAGCTCGATGCCCTCCGGCGGTGATACGGACGCCGCCGGCCTGCGCGCCCGGCTCGCGGAGGTGGCACCGCGGTTCCGCGAACTGGTGGCTGAGCCGGTACGCGACGGGCGCTCCGACGAGACCTTCGTCGACGCCATCTGCGACCCGCCCCGGACGTTCACCTACGGCGGTGTGCTCGCGCACGTGCTCACCTTCAGCGCGGTGCGCCGCACGATGGCCGTCGGCGCCCTGGAGACGGCGGGTGTGCCCGATCTCGGCTCCGGGGACCCGATGGAGTTTGTCGGCGGTGTCGGCGCCGACGCCTCGACCATCCGACGCCGTTCCGGGTGAGCGGGCCGGCCGGAATCGCCGACGGTGCGGCCCAGCACCCACGGACCGCATCTGCCGCACTCGCCCGTGCAGCGGACTCCGTAGACTGGACACCGAGAGGCCGGCGTGGCATCGGCCCGAGCCGCCGGCCGGCTGACCCGGCCTGATACCGACGAAGGATGTCCGTTGCCCGAAAAGGTTCGCGATTACTACGGCCTGCTCGGCGTGCGCAAGGACGCCACGGGCGAGGAGATCAAGCGCGCGTACCGCAAATTGGCCCGTGAGCTGCACCCGGACGTCAACCCCGACGCGGCCGCGCAGGAGCGGTTCAAGGAGATCACCGTCGCCTACGAGGTGCTCTCCGATCCGGAGAAGCGCCAGCTGGTCGATCTGGGCGGCGATCCGTTCGGTGGCGGCGGCCCGGCTGGCTTCGGCGCGGGCTTCGGCGGCCTCGGCGACGTCTTCGACATGTTCTTCGGCGGCGGGCAGCAACGCGGCCCGCGCAGCAGGCAGCGCGCCGGCGCCGATGCCTTGCTGCGCCTCGACCTGACCCTCGCCGAGATCGCCAGCGGCGTGCATCGCGAGCTCACCGTCGACACTGCCATCACCTGCGACACCTGCGGCGGCGACGGCTGCGCGCCGGGGACGTCGCCGCGCACCTGCGAGACCTGCGGGGGGCTGGGCGAGGTGCAGTCCGTACAGCGGACCCTCCTCGGGCAGATGATGACGACCCGGGCCTGCCCGGTCTGCTCCGGCACCGGCCAGGTGATCCCGTCGCCATGCCTCACCTGCGGCGGCGACGGCCGGGTCCGGGCCCGCCGGACGATCGGCGTGGACGTTCCGGCCGGTATCGAGGACGGCATGCGCATCCGGCTTACCGGCCGCGGTGAGGTCGGTCCCGGTGGCGGGCCGCCCGGGGATCTGTACGTCGAGATCCACGAGCAGCCACACGAGGTTTTCTCCCGCGAGGGCGATGACCTGCACGCGACAGTCCGGGTGCCGATGACGGCCGCTGCGCTGGGCTCCAGCGTGTCCCTGCCGGGCTTGGACGGCGAGGTGGACGCCGACCTGGTGGAGATCAGGGCCGGCACCCAGAACGGCAACGTCGTCACGTTGCGCGGCCGCGGGATGCCCCGGCTGCACTCGACGCACCGCGGCGACCTGCACGTGCATCTCTCGGTCAGCACTCCGAGCAAGCTGGACGCCGAGCAGGAGCGGCTGCTGCGCGAGTTCGCGAAGCTGCGCGACGAGCACGTCGCCGTCGGTTCGCCGCGCGGCGGCTTCCTGGGCAAGGTGCGCGACGCCTTCAACGGCCGCTGATCCCGGGCGCCGGCACTAGGCCACACTGCTGCGATGACCCCGCCGCGGTTCTTCCTCGACGCGCTGCCCGGCAGTGAGCTGGTCGTCCTGGACGGTGCCGAAGGACGGCACGCGGCAACCGTGCGTCGCCTGCAGGTCGGTGAGCCGATCAGCATCGGCGACGGTCGGGGCACGGTACGCGACGGCGAGGTCGTCGAGGTCGGCCGCGACCGGCTGAGCGCCCGCTGCGGGCCGCCGGTACACCTCCCGGCGCCGCAGCCGCGGCTGGTGGTGGTGCAGGCGTTGGCCAAGTCCGACCGCGGGGAACGGGCCGTCGAGCTGATGACCGAACTCGGCGTCGACGAGATCGTGCCGTGGAGCGCGGCCCGGTCCATCGCGCAGTGGCGTGGCGACCGGGCCGGCAAGGCACGGCAGAAGTGGATCAGCACCGCCCGCGAGGCGGCCAAGCAAAGCCGCCGCAGTTGGCTCCCTGCAGTCCGCGAGCTGCACCACAGCGGCCAGGTCGCCGAACTGACGAGCACCGCAGACACCGCTCTGGTGCTGCACGAAGCAGCGACGACGAGTCTGGCCGACGTGCCGGTTGCCAGCACCGGCACCGTGCTGCTGGTGGTCGGCCCGGAAGGCGGGATCAGCGACGACGAGCTGGCCTTGTTCGCCGCGGCCGGGGCCACAGCGGTGCGGATGGGCAGCGAGGTGCTGCGCACGTCGAGCGCGGGCGCCGCGGCCTGCGCTGCCCTGAGTGTGCGGATCGGGCGGTGGGCCTGAGCGAGTCTGCGATCGCCGGTCGGGTCCGCCCGCGACTCACTATGCGGCGGGATCTGGATGATCCGGACACTGGTCGATAGCGTCGCAGCTAAGTGCAATTCGCCGACGAACGAGGAGCATGTGATGGCCGATGACTGCTTGTTCTGCAGCATGGTCGAGGGCACCGTCCCCGTCGACTTCGTCTACTCCGACGAGTCCGCGGTGGCGATCGCGGACCTCAACCCGCAAGCGCCCACCCATCTCCTGGTCATTCCCCGCGCGCACGTTGCCACCATCGGCGAGATCGGCGCGGACCGGGAAGCCGCAGCCGGCTGGCTGGCCGCAATCCGGGCCGTCGTCGCCCAGGAAGGGCTCACTGACTACCGGACGGTGTGCAACACCGGGGCGGGCGCCGGTCAATCGGTCTTCCATCTGCATGCTCATCTGCTGGCCGGGCGGCCGTTCAGCTGGCCGCCGGGATGACCCGGAGGTATCGCGCTGGGCGCAATCGGCTCGGTACCGGGCGCCTCGGCCGGTAGACTGGGATGATCGGGGTTCCGGTCGTGCAAACCGGAACTAGCCCAGAAACAGGAAGGCGCGGTGCCAGGTCGTCTTGGCAGACCAATCCCGCACGAACGGCAAGCACGAAGCTGCCCCTGCATCAGCCGCACCCGTCTCCACCACCATCGTGGTGCCCGGCGACCAGGCCATGGTCACCCTCCTCGGTTCCGGTGATGAGCTGTTGCGCGTCATCGAGAGCGCGGTGGCCAGCGACGTGCACGTTCGCGGCAACGAGATCACCATTACCGGCGCGCCTGCGGACAACGCAGTGGCGGTCCGGCTGTTCGAGGAACTGCTCGAACTCCTCCGGGCCGGCAGCACGTTGACCCCGGACGCGGTCACCCGATCGCTGGGGATGCTCACCAACCCCACCGGCGAGCGTCCGGCCGAGGTGCTCAGCCTGAACATCCTGTCTCGGCGGGGCAAGAACATCCGGCCGAAGACGCTGAACCAGAAGCACTACGTCGACGCCATCGACAAGCACACCGTCGTGTTCGGCATCGGCCCGGCTGGTACCGGCAAGACGTATCTCGCCGTCGCGAAAGCGGTCCAGGCGCTGCAGGCGAAGCAGGTCAATCGCATCATCCTGACCCGCCCGGCTGTCGAGGCGGGGGAGCGGCTCGGCTTCCTGCCCGGCACCCTGTACGACAAGATCGACCCGTACCTGCGGCCGCTGCTCGATGCGCTGCACGACATGCTCGACCCGGAGTCGATCCCGCGGCTCACTCAGGCCGGGACGATCGAGGTGGCGCCGCTGGCCTACATGCGTGGCCGCACGCTCAACGACGCATTCATCATCCTGGACGAGGCGCAGAACACCACGCCTGAGCAGATGAAGATGTTCCTCACCCGGCTCGGCTTCGGCTCCAAGGTCGTCGTCACCGGCGACGTCACCCAGGTAGACCTGCCCGGCGGTACCAAGAGCGGCCTGAAGGTCGTCCGGGACATCCTGGACGACATCGACGACGTGCACTTCGAGGTGCTCACCAGCGCAGACGTGGTGCGGCACCGATTGGTCGGCGAGATCGTCGACGCCTATGCGCGCTGGGACGCCGACGTCGCGGCCGAGCCGGGCACCCAGCAGCGGCAGTCCGCGCGCGGTCCGCGTCGCTGATTCCCGATCACAGCATGAGCATCGAGGTCAACAACGAATCCGGCGCTACCGTCGACGAGGCTGCGCTGGCCAGACTTGCCCGCTTCGATCTGGACGAGCTGGGTGTTTCACCGCTCGCCGAGCTGTCCGTGTTGCTGGTCGACGCCGAAGCGATGAGCCAGCTGCACGAGCAGTGGATGGACCAGCCCGGCCCGACCGATGTCATGGCTTTCCCGATGGACGCGCTGCCGGAGAACACCGGTCCGGGCACCCCGCCCGGCGCTGCGCCCCAGCCGCCGCCGACACTGCTCGGCGACGTCGTGCTGTGCCCATCGGTGGCCGAGCAGCAGGCCGCCGCGGCAGGGCACGCGACGGAGTCGGAGATCTTCCTGCTGCTGACCCACGGTGTGCTGCACCTTCTCGGGTACGACCATGGGAACGTCGACGAGGAGCGGGAGATGTTCGAGCTTCAGGCGAAGCTGCTCTCCGCATGGACCGCGCATGCCGGCGGTCCGGTCATCCGCACCCCGATCGCCGGCACCGAGGGCAAGGTCCGCCAGTGAGCGAGTCCTCGGCGTGACCTTCACCAACGTCGTCCTGCTCATCGTGGCGATCGCGCTGGTGCCGCTCGGCGGGTTGCTGGCCGGTATCGACTCGGCGCTGGCGATGGTCTCTCGGGCGCGGGTTGACGAGCTGGCCCGCGAGCAGCGTCGCGGGGCGGCATCGCTTGCGTTGCTGGTGGCCGACCGGGTGCGTTACACCAATCTGCTGTTGCTGCTGCGGGTGGTCGCCGAGGTGACCGCCACGGTGCTGGCTGCGATCGTGGCCAGGTCCGCGTTCGGGGACAGCTGGCAGGTACCGGTGCTCACCGTCGTCGTCATGGTCGTCATCTCCTACGCGCTCATCGGGGTCGGCCCGCGCACGCTCGGCCGGCAGCACGCGTACCGGGTGGCCCTGCTCGGCTCCGGCCTGGTGCGCGCACTGGGCCGGGTCTTCGGACCGTTGGCGACGCTGTTGATCCACATCGGAAACGCCGTGACCCCCGGTAAGGGCTACCGGGAAGGTCCGTTCTCCTCCGAAATCGAATTGCGTGAGCTGGTCGACCTGGCCGAGGCACGTGGGGTGGTCGAGCACGGCGAGCGGGACATGATCCAGTCCGTCTTCGGTCTCGGCGACACGATCGCCCGGGAAGTGATGGTGCCGCGCACCGATGTGGTGTGGATCGAGAGCACGAAGAGCGTGCCTCAGGCGCTGGCGCTGGCGCTGCGCAGCGGGTTCTCCCGCATCCCGGTGATCGGCGAGAACGTCGACGACATCGTCGGGATCACGTACTTGAAGGATCTGGCCCGCCGGGCTCAGGACACCGAGCGAGCGCGCAGCACGAAGGTCGAAGAGGTGATGCGCCCGGCCGCCTTCGTGCCGGAGTCCAAGCCGGTGGACGAACTGTTGCGCGAGATGCAGGCGCATCGCTCGCACCTGGCGATCGTCATCGACGAGTACGGCGGTACTGCGGGGCTGGTCACCATCGAAGACATCCTGGAGGAAATCGTCGGTGAGATCACCGACGAGTACGACGTTGAGCAGGCGCCGATCGAGCGGATCGACAACGACACCGCGCGGGTCACGTCGCGGCTTGCCCTGGAGGATCTGAGCGAGCTGTTCGCGGTCGAGCTGCCCGACGGGGACGAGGTGGAGACGGTGGGCGGTCTGCTCGCCCAAGCGCTGGGGCGGGTGCCGATCGCCGGTGCCAGCGCGACGGTGAACGGGCTGAAGCTCACTGCCGAAAGTGTTGGTGGCCGGCGCAATCGGGTCGACACCGTGCTGGTGCAGCGGGTGCGCCGCTCCGACGAGCCCGAGCGGGCCGCTGATCCGGAACCGGAGTCGGCGCCGACGTCGGCACGCGACGATGCCACGGTGGACGGCAGCAATGCCTGAGCTGTCCGCGGAGGACGCCAAGCTGGTGACCCTGGCCCGGGCAGCGCAGGCCCGAACCGGTGCGGCGCAAGGAGCCGCGGTGCGCGACCAGGACGGCCGTACCTACGCCGCGGCCTGCGTCTCGTTGGCGGCGTTGCGGCTCACCGCGGCGCAGGTGGCCGTGGCGATGGCGGTCTCCTCCGGAGCACGTTCGCTGGAGGCCGCGGTGATCCTCGGCGCTCAACCGGTCGACCCGGCCAGCATCGACGCACTGCACGAGCTCGGTCCCGGGCTGACCGTGCACGTCGGTACCGCGGACGGGACGATTTCGGCCACCCACTGATCAGCGACCACAATGGGTGCATGTACGTGCCCACGCACTTCGCGATGCCCGACGATGAGATCGCCGCGCTGCTCGCGTCCGTCACCGCCGCAGATCTGATCACTCCGACGCCGGGCGGGATGGTCGCGACGTTCCTGCCGTTGATGTACGACGGGGAGGCGAATGTGTTGCTCGGGCACGTGGCCCGCAACAACGTGCACTGGCAGGCCGCGGACGGTAGTGCCGAGTCGCTGGTGATCGTGCACGGCCCGGACGATTACGTCTCGCCGTCCTGGTACGCCAGCAAACAGGAACACGGCCGGGTCGTGCCGACCTGGAACTACACGACGGTGCACGTCTACGGCCGGTTGATCGCGCACGACGACGTGCACTGGCTGCGCGGGTTCGTCACCCGACTGACCGAGCGGCACGAGGCCAACCGGGCTGCGCCCTGGCAGGTCACTGACGCGCCGGAGAAATACATCGACGGTCAGCTGCGCGCCATCGTCGGGCTGGAGCTGCAGATCAGTCGCGTCGAGGCCAAGGCGAAGTTGAGCCAGAACCGGTCGCAGTCGGACCAGGTCGGCGTCGTCACGGGGCTGCGAGCCGACGCGACGGCGCGCGGTACCGCTCTTGCTGACGAAATGCAGCGCGCCGGCCTGACGGACCGCTCGGTCAGCCCAGCTCGTCCCGATCGGTCAACGACTGCAGGTTGACCACGATCGCTTCCTGCGTGCTGCGTGCGATCACCACCACGGCCTCCACCTCCGGGTCGTTGTTCTCCTCCCGGTGCGGTGTGTACGGCGGAACGAAGACGTAATCGCCGGGTGCGGTGCGCAGCCGAGTCTCTTCGCCGGTGCGTTCGTCCAGGAAGACGAACTCCGGGGTGCCGCTGGCCACGTAGATGGCCGTCTCTGCCTCACCGTGGTGATGGTTGGCCGATCGCATCGCGGGAGCGACGTGGGTCTGCCCCATCCACAGCCGCCGGGAACCGACCTTGGCATTGCTGATGGCAGCGAAGCGCTGCATGCCAGAGGTTTGCGCCGTCTCCGCGTCGACCGCGGCTGCCGGCACGTGGCGCAGATTCGGCCGAGCCGGCGGCAGGTCCGGGTGGAAGTCGTCGGTCATCGCTAGTTTGCGGCCAGTAGTGCGTCGACGGCGTCGCTGCTCAGGCCCATGTTCGGCATCCTGGCCAACCGGCGCAGCGGGAAGTTGCCGACCACCGCGAGCAACCCTGGCTCGTCGAGCGCCGTCCCGCCAGGCGAGCCGGCCAGCGCAGCCCGCAGTGCCGGCCCGCCGACCGGGTCGGCGAGCCACTCCTCGAGGCTGGAGTCTGCGCTGAGCGGTGCGGCAGTGCTCGGCGCGTCCACGATGATCGACTGCCGCAGCCGGATGTCCCGCGACGAAGCGCCGACCTCGATGACGAACTCGCCGCCTTCCAGCACCCACCCCCGCGTGGCACTCGACCAGTAACAGAAGTCTCGTCCGGTCACGGTGATCGTGGCCCGCTGCGTCTCGCCCGGACGCAGCGGCAGCCTGGCGAAACCGCGCAGTTCGCGCTGCGGGCGGGCCACCGTAGCGGCAACGTCGGCCAGGTAGACCTGCACCACCTCAGTGCCGTCTCGCGAGCCGGTGTTGGTGACGTCCACACTGATGTGGACTGTGAGGTCGTCACCGGCGGCCGATCCGGTCAGCTCGATCCGCAGGTCGGCGTACTCGAAGGTCGTGTACGTGAGGCCGTGCCCGAACGGATAACTCACCTCGCGCTCGGTTGCGTCATATCCACGGTAGCCGACGAACACCCCTTCGCCGTAACGGACATGACCCTCCTCGCCCGGGAAGTTCAGCGACGCCGGATTGTCCGAGAGCCGGATCGGAATGGTCTCCGCCAGCCGTCCGCTCGGGGCTTGTGCGCCGAGCAGCAGGTCGGCGATCGCACCGCCACCGCCCTGGCCCGGCAGCCAGCACTCCAGGATGGCCGCGGCGTGCTGGTCCCAGCCCGGCGGTGCGCACCACCGAGCCGTTGCTGAGCACGACGACGACCTCGGCAGTGAGCCCACCCAGTCGCTCGAGAAGAGCAATTTGGCTGGCCGGCAGCTCGATGTGGGTGCGATCGAACCCCTCGGACTCAGCGCTGGCGGGCAGCCCGAGAAACGCCACCACGACGTCTGCGCTCTGCGCAATGCTCACCGCCTCGGCTGCCAGGCCGGCATCGTCGGCGGTGCCGTCGAGGCCGAAGCCGGCCGCGAAGCTGATCGTGACGCCATCCGGGACGCCGGCCTGCAGCTCGCTCAGTGCGGCGTCCACCCGAGTGGGGTTGACCTGCGAGCTGCCGGCGCCCTGGAAGCGCGGCGTCCGGGCGAATTCGCCGATCACCGCGATCGTCGTGCCCGGCTGTGGGAGCAGCGGCAACAGGTCATCGTCGTTCTTGAGCAACACCGCGCACTGCGCTGCAGCATCGCGGGCCAGCTGATGGTGCGAGTCCGGGTCGGCGGTCCCCGGCTCGGCGCGCTGTCCGCGCAGTGCCAGTGCAACGACCCGGGCCACCGCGGCGTCCAGCACCCTCTCGGCCAGCTGGCCGCTGTGCACCGCTGCCACGATCTGTGCATCGCTGACGCCGAGGTTCGGCGGCATCTCCAGGTCCAGGCCGGCTCCGAGCGCTGCGACGCGGTCGTTCACCGCGCCCCAGTCGGACATCACCATCCCGGCGAAACCCCACTCCTCGCGCAGCACCTCGGAGAGCAACCAACGATGCTCCGACGCGTACACCCCGTTGATCCGGTTGTAGGAGCACATCACCGTCCACGGCTGCGCCGTGGTGACGATGTGCTCGAAGGCAGCCAGGTAGATCTCGCGCAGCGTCCGCTCGTCGACGTCCGCGCTGACCCGCAACCGGTCGGTCTCCTGGTTGTTCGCGGCGAAGTGCTTGACACAGGCGCCGGTGCCGGTGCTCTGGATGCCTTCGACCATCGCGGCGCCGAGCCGGCCGGCGAGCAGCGGATCCTCGGAGAAGTACTCGAAGTTGCGGCCGCACAGCGGGGATCGCTTGATGTTGATGCCCGGCCCGAGCAGCACAGCGACGCCTTCGGCCGCCGCCTCGATCCCCAGCGCTACTCCGACGTCGCGCAGCAGCTGCGGATCCCAGGACGAGCCGAGCGCCGCTGCGGTCGGGAAACAGGTGGCCGGGACGCTGCCGCCCAACCCGGCGTGATCTGCCTCGTCGGGTTGCTTGCGCAAGCCGTGCGGGCCGTCGGCAACCATGATCGCGGGGATGCCCAGCCGCGGCACCGCGGCGGTGTGCCAGAAGTCCGAGCCCAGGCACAGCGACGCCTTCTCCTCGAGCGTCAACTGCTGGACAAGCGCGCTCACCTCGAGCCGATCGGTCATGGCGCGAACCTAGCGCGACGGTGACCGACCCGCAGCCGCGTCCGCACACCGGTATCCGCGAATACCAGCGCCGCCGGGTGCGATCATGGACCGGTGTCTGAGTCCTCGCCCGCCGACAACGCCGAGTCCGCGGTGACCGAGACTCCCGCCTTCCGGTCCGGTTTCACCTGCTTCGTCGGGCGGCCCAATGCCGGCAAGTCGACTCTCACCAACGCGATCGTCGGGGAGAAGGTGGCGATCACCAGCAGCAAGCCGCAGACCACCCGACATGCGATCCGCGGCATCGTGCACCGTCCCGATGCGCAGCTGGTCATCGTCGACACCCCGGGACTGCACCGGCCGCGGACGCTGCTGGGCCAACGGCTGAACGACGTCGTGCAGAACACGCTGGCCGACGTCGACGTGATCGGTTTCTGCGTCCCGGCCGATCAGCGGGTCGGGCCCGGTGATCGGTACATCATGAGCCAGCTCGCCGAGCTCAACACTCCGATCATCGCGGTGCTCACCAAGACCGACCTGGCCGTGCCGAACACGATCATTCGGCAGCTCGCCGAGCTCAACGAGCTGGGCGAGTTCGCCGAGGTGGTGCCGGTGTCGGCGGTGGACGGTGCACAGGTCGACCTACTGACTGACCTGCTGATCGCCAGACTGCCCGAGGGGCCGCACCTCTACCCGGACGAGACCCGCAGCGACGAGCCGACCGAGACGATGATCTCCGAGCTGATCCGCGAAGCAGCCCTCGAGGGCGTCCGGGACGAATTGCCGCACTCGATCGCGGTGGGCGTCGACGAGATGGGTCCGCGGGCCACCCGTCCGGACATCCTGGAGATCTTCGCCACGGTCTATGTGGAACGCGACAGCCAGAAGGGCATCGTGCTCGGGCACCGCGGCGAGCGGCTGCGTGATGTCGGCATCAGGTCCCGCAAAGCGATCGAGGAACTGCTCGGCCGCAAGGTCCACCTTGACCTGCACGTCAGCGTGCTCGCCGAATGGCAGCGCGATCCGAAGAAGCTCGATCGGCTCGGTTTCTAGGGCCCATGTTCCAGCAGTACCGCGCGGTGTTCCGCGCTCCGGGCACCGTCGCGTTCTGCGCTGCCTCGTTCGTCATGCGGGTTCCCATCGCGATGTACCCGATCGGCCTGGTGTTGCTGCTGTCGATCCGCACCGGGCACTACGGCACCGGCGGGCTGCTTACCGGCGGCTACACGTTCGGCGCGGCGGTCGGCATGCCGATCGTCGGACGCCTGATGGACCGGCTCGGTCAGGGCCGGGTGCTGCTCCCGGCAGTCTGCGTCCATGTCGCTGGTGCAGGTCTGCTGGTGGTGCTCGCGCAATTGCATGTCGGCACGATCTGGTGGTTCCCGCCGGTCGTGGTCATCGGGTTCGCCTATCCGGCGGTCGGCTCGCTGAGCCGGGCCAGGTGGTCGTACGTGCTGGCAGGCACGCCGGAGCTCAGCACGGCGTACTCGCTCGAGTCGGTTCTCGACGAGGTCATCTTCGTGCTCGGCCCGATCGTCGCCAGCGTGCTCGCCACGCAGGTCGATCCGCTGTGGGTGGTCGTCCTTTCCGCCGCGCTCGTCGCGGTCGGCGCGGTGTGGCTGCGCTCGCTGCGCGACACCGAACCGCCGGTCGCCGAACACGGCGACCAACCGCATCGCTCGGCTTTGGCCACTACGGGAATGCCGTTGCTCATCGTCACGATGATCGGAATGGGCGGCATCTTCGGCAGCGTCGAGGTGGTGATGGCGGCCTTCGCCGGTCAGCACGGCATGCGATCCAGTACCGGCCTGGTGCTGGCCTGCTTCGCCCTCGGCAGCGGTGTGTCGGGTCTGTTCTACGGCGCCCGGCACTGGCGCACGCCGGTGACCACGCGGTATTGGCTGCACGCGCTCGTCTTTGCAGCGCTGATCCCACTGCTCCTGCTGGCCGGCAGCCTCGACGTGCTGTACGGGCTTGCCTTCCTGGTAGGTCTGGGTATCGCACCGACGCTGATCACCGGGTTCGGCATGGTGGAGCAGCTGATGCCTGCGCGGGGGCTGACCGAAGGCCTGGCGTGGACGACTACCGGTCTCAACGTGGGATACGGAGCGCTGGCCGCGGTGGTCGGCGGGATCGCCGATCGCCACGGCGCGCACAACGCCTTCTACGTTTCGGTGGGCGCCGGGGTATTCGTAGCCGCCGGGACGACGCTTCTGCTGGCCTCGCTGAGCCGTGTCTCCCGCCGCCGTGTCGCCGTGAGGTGACACCATGGACCGGTGCCGCTCTACCGTGACGAAGCCGTGGTGTTACGCGTGCACAAGCTGGGCGAGGCCGACCGGATCATCACGCTGCTGACCCGCCGGCACGGCCGGATCCGCGCCGTCGGCAAAGGGGTGCGACGGACCACCTCGAAATTCGGTGCACGCCTGGAGCCGGGCATGCAGATCGACGTCCAATTGCTCACCCGCAACGCGCAGGGCGCCGACGCCCCGGCGAACCGGAAGCTGGACACGGTCACCCAGACCGAATCGATCGCCTCCTACGGTGCGCAGATCGCCGCGGACTACCGTCGCTGGACGGCAGTGTCGGCCATCTGCGAGACGGCCGAACGGCTCACCTCCGAAGAGGGCGAGCCCTCGCTGCGGCTGTACCTGCTGGTCGTCGGAGCGCTGCGTACCTTGGCCGAGCGGGATCGCGAGCCGGGGCTGGTGCTCGACGCCTTCTTGTTGCGGGCGATGTCGACGGCGGGATGGGAACCGGCATTGCGCGACTGTGCAGTGTGCGGCACCCCCGGCCCGCACGAGTATTTCCACGTCGCGGCCGGTGGCGCGGTCTGCCCGACCTGCCGACCCAGCGGGTCGGCGCGGCCGCCGGCGGGCACCATCGAGCTGATGGCCGACCTGATGGAGGCGAACTGGGCCGAGGCGCAGTCCGCCGCACCCGAAGCCTGCCGGGCGGCGAACGGGCTGGTAGCCGCCCACCTGCAATGGCATCTCGAGCGGGGGCTGCGCTCCCTGCCGCTGGTGGACCGAGGGGAGCTTGCGACCCGAGAACTCGCGATGATCAAGGTGAACTGGTCGCCCGGGCGACCAATCCATCTTGATCATCGGGGAGCTGGCGGCTCGGATCGGGGTCGCCGCCGACGATCCGTGGCTGGCCGAGCTGGCCGACCGGGGCCCGGCAGCCGTCGATTTGGCGGTCGATGCCGAGACGCTGCGCAGGCTCGAGGTACTTAGCGACGACGCTGCAGAGCTGCTCGAGCTCGCCCCGTTGCTGGTGGCCGACGAGCAGCTGTGGTGGCTGGCGCGAGCGGAGTCGCACCGGATGCTGAGCCGGATGGGGGAGTACGACCAGCTGCCCGGCGGTCCGCATCTCCCTGCCGAGCTCGGCGCCCTCGGCCGCTACTTCTATGTTTTCGCCTTCCTCGCCGTGCTGCCCCCCGTGCGCGAATTCCATGCCACGCGGGGCGTGCCCGAGGACGTTTCCTGGGCCAGCCTTGCCGACATCGGCGAGAAGCTCGCTCTGCACCGCCGTTCGTTCGGCGTCGGCGGGCTGCGCACCCAGTTCTGGTTCACGCTGCATGAGCGCGGGGTGATCTACCGGTTGGGCCGATTGCAGTTCAACCTGCAACGAAGTGACGGACATCCCGTGCTCGGTACCCACATCCCCGAGTGGGGTGGACCGATGACTCCGGCTGCCTGTGCTGACTCGTTCCGCCGCGCCGGCCCGTTCTTCGGCGAACACTTCCCGGAGCACCAGCCAACGCACGCGGTCTGCACGTCCTGGCTGCTCGACCCGCAACTGGCCGAATACTTGCCGGAATCGTCGAACATCGTCGCCTTCCAGCGGATGTTCACCCTGCTCGAGGAGGACCCCGAACCGGTCAGTGACGGGCGCACCGCCGGGGACCGGTCTGTTCTCGAGTTCGTCTTCCGCCGCCCGGGCGTGCCATTGACCGAGTTGCCTCAGCGCACCACGTTGGAACGCGCTGCCCTGGCGCACCTCCGCGCCGGGCGGCACTGGGCGCAGCGCACCGGGTCGATCCCGCTCGACTGACCACCCGCAACTCCCTCGTCACCGGCCGTCGCGGCGCCAGCACCCCGGCCCTGGTCCCGTAGTCTGACCGGTCGTGACCCAGCCGAGTGAGCGAGCTGCATCGCGTCGCTGGCGGCGCAACAAGCCTCTCTCCTGGCCGGCTCCACCCGCGCACCCATCCGGCGCACAGCCGCCACCCATCCCTGCCGATCTGGTGCCGCGGCACGTCGCCATCGTGATGGACGGCAACGGCCGCTGGGCGCAGCGCCACGGCATGCCGCGCACCGAGGGTCACCGAGCCGGTGAGGCGGCGCTGATGGACGTCCTCTACGGAGCCATGCAGCTCGGCGTCGGCACGATCTCCGCCTACGCCTTCTCCACCGAGAACTGGCGCCGCTCGCCGGAAGAAGTCCGGTTCCTGATGGGCTTCAACAAGGACGTCATCCGGCGCCGTCGCGACGAACTCGCCGAACTCGGTGTGCGCATCCGGTGGGCCGGGCGCCGTCCCAGACTCTGGCGCAGCGTCATCGACCAGCTCGTCGATGCCGAGGACTACACCAAAGCCAACGACCGGATCACCTTGCAGTTCTGTGTCAACTACGGCGGCCGCGCCGAGCTCGGCGACGCCGCCCGGGCCATCGCCCAGGATGTGTCGGCCGGCCGGCTGAACGCGGACAAGGTCGACGAGCGCACCGTCGGGCGGTACCTCTACACCCCCGGGCTGCCGGACGTCGACCTGTTCGTCAGGTCCTCCGGTGAACAGCGCACGTCCAACTTCTTGCTCTGGCAGTCGGCCTATGCCGAGTTCGTCTTCCTGGACACGCTCTGGCCCGATTTCGACCGGCGTGATCTGTGGCGGGCCTGCGAGCTGTATGCCTCCCGGGACCGCCGCTACGGTGGCGCCGAACCGGCGAGCCAGCAGTGATCGTCGTCATCCATCTCGTCGCCGATGCGCAGATCGACGCCGACGCCGAACAGGCGTTGACGGCGCTGGCGGCTCGTCCCGGCTACCTCCGCGGCAGTGCCGGCCCGGCGGCCGACGATCCGGCCAGCTGGGTGCTGGTCACCGAATGGGGAACGGTCGGCGACTACCGCCGCGCGCTCGGTGCTTTTGACGTGAAGGTGCACGCCACGCCGCTGTTGGCCCGAGCGGTCGACCAGCCCAGCGCCTTCGAGCAGGTCATCTCGGTCGAACCAGGCGGCCCGGTGCACCGGGCGCCCAGCGACCGAGTCGCCGGCAGCGAGGAGCCCCGGCGATGACCGAGCTCGACCAGGCGGCGGCGGCGCGCGGTGGCGCTGCCGAACCCGCCGGAAAGCCGCCGGATCCTCGGATCACCTGGCTGCGTCGCGGGTTGGTGACGGGCTGGGCTATTGCATTGGTTCTGAGCTGGGCGATCAACGGCGTCCCGCTCGACCGCACCGGCCTGCTGCTCTGGATCGGCGGTGGGCTGCTGGCCTGGAGCGTCGGCCATCGTCCGTTGTGGACGGTGGTGCTCGACTGGCTGCCGTTCGCCGCGATGCTGACCCTCTACGACTACAGCCGCGGGCTGGCATTGCACCTGCACCGCCCTACCCTGTGGACCCCGCAGATCACGTCCGACCGGTGGCTGGGATTCGGCCATGACCCGACCTCCTGGCTGCAGTCGCACCTCAAGACGCCGCAGGCGGCCTGGTGGGAAGTGGTCGTGAGTTGCACCTACACCTCGTTCTTCCTTGCTCCGTACCTCATCGCCGGAGTGCTCTGGGTGCGCGATCGCCGGCTCTGGCGACGCTTTGCCGTCCTGTTCATCGGCATCAGCATGCTGGGCCTGATCGGCTTCGTCTTCTACCCGGCGGCCCCGCCGTGGGCGGCGTCCCAGTGCACTACGGCCGACGTCGCCGGCCATCCCGCCGACCCGCCGTGCATGAGTCTCACCCAGGGCCGCGCCGACGGCGGGCTGCTCGATCCGGTGCGCAACACCCATGGTGCTGCCAACTACGTGCAGCGGATCAGTGGCCGCGGTTTCGCCAAGCTGGGGCTGAAGACGGCCGAGACCACGTTGAGCGAGGGTCAGGCCGCGGCCAACGAGGTCGCCGCCATCCCGTCGCTCCATGCGGCGATCACC
Organism: uncultured Actinomycetota bacterium; assembly: GCA_963703085.1. Classification (GTDB taxonomy): domain Bacteria; phylum Actinomycetota; class Actinomycetes; order Mycobacteriales; family Jatrophihabitantaceae; genus DATAEG01. The sequence continues at coordinate 2,973,166 of OY969789.1, forward strand.
CTGCTCGTCACGCTGTTTCTGTGGCGCATCGTGCGTCGTCGCTGGCGGCCGCTGCTGGTCGCGTATCCGCTGGTGATGGCGTTCAGTCTGATCTACTCCGCCGAGCACTATCTGACCGACATCCTGATCGGCTCGGCGCTGACCGTCGTCGTGTGGTTGGCGGTGGGCTGGTGGGATCGTTGGCATAAGCGGCTCGCCGACGCCGATACGCTGCACCTGTCCGAGAGCCCCGCCATCGATGGAGATTCTTCGTGCCCGCCGACCGAAATGACGCCGTCGTCAGCCTCGCCAAGCGCCGAGGCTTCGTCTTTCCGGCGGCGGACATCTACGGAGGCAGCCGATCCGCCTGGGACTACGGCCCCCTCGGGGTAGAGCTCAAGGAGAACATCCGGCGCCAATGGTGGCGCTCGATGGTCACCAGTCGCGACGACGTCGTTGGGCTGGACTCTGCAGTAGTGCTGCCGCGGGTGGTGTGGGAGGCCTCCGGCCACCTCGACACCTTCAACGACCCGCTCACCGAGTGCCGCAACTGCCATCACCGCTTTCGTGCCGATCATCTCCTCGAGGAGGTCGAGGCCAAGAAGGGGACGGCGCCGGCGCACGGCCTGGCCGATGTCGCCTGCCCACACTGCGGCACTCGCGGACAGTGGACGGACATCCGGCAGTTCAGCCAGATGTTGAAGACCTATCTCGGCCCGGTCGAGGATGACTCCGGCTTGAACTACCTGCGTCCGGAAACCGCGCAGGGCATCTTTCTCAACTTCGCCAACGTGCTGCAGACCACCCGCAAGAAACCCCCCTTCGGGATCGCGCAGACCGGCAAGTCGTTCCGCAACGAGATCACTCCGGGGAACTTCATCTTCCGTACCCGCGAGTTCGAGCAGATGGAGATGGAGTTCTTCGTCGAACCGGGCACCGACGCGAAATGGCACGAGTACTGGCTGCAGCAGCGCTGGAACTGGTACCTCGACCTCGGGCTTCGTGAGGAGAACCTGCGCTTCTACGAACACCCGAAGGAGAAGCTGTCGCACTACTCCACCCGCACCGTCGACATCGAGTACCGCTTCGCATTCGGCGCCAAGGAGTTCGACGAGTTGGAAGGTATCGCCAACCGCACCGACTTCGACCTGAAGACGCACTCCCAGCACTCCGGCGCTGATCTGACCTACTTCGATCAGGAGAAGAACGAGCGGTGGACCCCGTACGTGATCGAGCCGGCGGCCGGTCTCACCCGGGGCACGTTGGCGTTCCTGCTCGACGCCTACACCGAGGACGAGGCGCCGAACGCCAAGGGCGGCGTCGACAAGCGCACCGTGCTGCGCTTCGATCCGCGGTTGGCTCCGGTCAAGGTCGCGGTACTTCCGCTGTCGCGCAATGCCGACCTGTCGCCGAAAGCACGCGCGCTGGCCGCTGAGCTGCGCGAAGGCTGGAACGTCGACTTCGACGATGCCGGCGCGATCGGCCGTCGCTACCGCCGCCAGGACGAGATCGGTACACCGTTCTGCGTCACTGTCGACTTCGACACCCTGGACGACGACGCGGTGACCGTGCGGGAGCGGGATTCGATGCAGCAGTCCCGGATCGGACTGACGCAGGTGCGCGAGTATCTGGCCGGCAAGCTCATCGGTGCCTGAGCGTCGATGAGTGAGCGCAACCGGTACGCGGTGATCATGGCCGGCGGGTCGGGCACCCGACTCTGGCCGCTGTCCCGACTCGGCCGGCCGAAGCAGCTGCTCGATCTGGTCGACGGCCGCAGCCTGCTGCAGCTGTGTTACGAGCGGATCGCCGGGCTCTTGCCGGCGGAGCGGATCTACGTGTGCATCGCACAGGCCGATCGGGACGCGGTGCTGGCCAACTTGCCGGAACTGCCGCCGGACAACGTCATCGGGGAGCCGATCGGCCGCGACACCGCGAATGCGATCGGCTTCGCCTCCGCGGTGCTGCTCGAGTCCGATCCGGACGCCGTCGTCGCATTCCTCAGCTCCGATCACCTCATCGAGCCGGTCGACGCGTTCCGCAGCGCTGTGGCCGATGCCTACGTCCTGGCCGAGCAGCCCGGCGCGCTGGTCACTTTCGGCATCGTTCCGACGCATCCGCACACCGGGCTCGGCTACATCGAGCTGGGTGCCGAGCTGGCGCCGGGCTCGGCCGGGCACGTGGTGGCCAGCTTCGCCGAGAAGCCTGACCTGGCCACGGCTGAGTCGTACCTCGCGTCGGGGCGGTATCTCTGGAACAGCGGCATGTTCGTCTGGCGCGCGGACTCGGTGCTCGGCCAACTGGCCACCTATCTGCCCACCGCGCACGCTGACCTGATGCGCATCGCGGCCGCATGGCATTCCGCGGAGCGCGAGCAGGTACTGGCCGGGCTCTATCCGACGCTGCCGAAGATCAGCATCGACTATGCGGTGATGGAGCCGGCCTCGCGGCAACCCGGAGTCGTCCTCGTCGTGCCGTTGCAGATCAGCTGGCTGGACATCGGCTCCTGGCCGACGCTCGCCCGGATCCTGCCGAATGACGCGGCTGCAAATGCGCTGCGCGCCACGACCTCCGTGCTCAACTCGACGAATTGCATCCTCGTCAGCGACGACCCGGAACACCTGATTGCCACCGTCGGTGTGCGTGATCTCGTCGTCGTCCACACCGCGGACGCCACGCTGGTGTGCAGCCGTGCCGAAGCCGAGCAGGTGAAAGCTCTCGCCGGGCAACTGGCCGAGAAGTTCGCCGGCCGCTACAGCTGAGCTTTCCGGCACGGCAGGGATACTGGTCCGGTGACCGAGCCGCCGAACTTCACCGATCCCGTCTGGAGTGATCCGACGGCGGCCGGAGGGTTCGATGACACCCCGCCCATGGCGCTCGTGCCACCGCCCCCGCCGCTGCCACCGCCACCGGCAGTCCAGCCGCTGGAGAAATACGATCTGCCCTCGGTGAATTTCGAGCTGCCCCCGCTCACCATCGACCCGCAGTCCGTCGACGAAGCAGATGGCGGTGCGCCGGCCGCGTCCGTGGCAGCACCGCCGCCGACGCCGGATCCAGCACCGGATGCTTTCTCGTCCCGGCCCACGCCACGACCCACGCCACCGGCCGCTGCGGCGGCGCCGCTATGGCAGCCGACGCTCGGCCCGAGCACCGGTCCGCCGCCGCGGTCGTGGGCTCCTCGGCCGGTGCCGCCGGCCCCGCCAGGGTCCCGCGGCGGCAACCGCTCTACCTATGTGCGGGCGGCCAACACCCCGGGCACCGGGCGCAAGAAGAGCAAGCTGGGCTGCCTGCCGATCATCCTCATCGCACTCGTCGTCGTCGGGATCAACGTCGGCCAGGCGGTCTATCACCGATTCGCGGTGCCTTCCGGCGTCGGCGCCGCAGTGCGGGACTATTACCTCAACATGGAGCTGAACCGCCCGCAGGACGCCCGGGACGACATCTGCCTGTCGTATCGGCCTGTCTGGGACACGGCCCAGCGGGACCCGCGAAGCGACATCAACGCCGACATCGGCTCCGAGACGGTCAGCAAGGGCAGGAAATCCGGTAGCGGTTGGAAGGTGCCGGTCACCGTGCGGCTGAAGACCGGACGCACCGAATCGAAATCGCTGAAGGTGATCAAGGAATTCGGCGACTATGAAATCTGTGGCGGGTTGGTGCCGTGACGACGACGAGCTTCGCGCCGTTGCGATTGTCCGAGCGGGTGATAGCCGATCCGCCTGTCGTGCTTGCCCCGATGGCGGGGATCACCAACGTCGCGTTCCGCCGGCTGTGCCGCGGCTACGGGGCGGGGTTGTACGTCAGCGAAATGATTACCAGCAGGGCGTTGGTGGAACGCAATGCGAAGACGATGAAGCTCATCCGATTCGCTGCCGACGAGCGACCGCGGAGCATCCAGCTCTACGGCGTTGATCCGCAGGTGGTGGGCGGCGCGGTGCGGATGATCGTCGAGGACGACCTGGCCGACCACGTCGACCTCAACTTCGGCTGTCCCGTTCCCAAGGTGACCCGCAAAGGAGGTGGCGCAGCGCTGCCGTGGCGAATCGGACTCTTCGACGACATCGTCCGCTCCGCGGTGCGAGCCGCCTCCGGTGCCGTCCCGGTCACGGTCAAGATGCGCGTCGGCATCGACGACCAGCATCGGACGTATCGGGAAGCCGGCCTGCGCGCCCAGGAGGCCGGCGCCGCGCACGTCGCGCTGCACGGGCGAACTGCGAACCAGCTGTACAGCGGCACGGCTGATTGGGAACCGATCGCGGACCTGGTGCAGCTGTTGGACATTCCGGTGCTCGGAAACGGCGACATCTGGGAGGCCGACGACGCCCTACGGATGATGCAGCAGACCGGCTGCGCCGGCGTTGTCGTCGGCCGAGGGTGCCTGGGGCGTCCCTGGCTGTTCGCCGATCTCGCGGCAGCGTTCGCAGGCGATCCGACGCGGCTGCGCCCGGATCTGGCCGCGGTTGCCGAAACAATGCGCCGGCACGCCGGACTTCTTGCCGAGTGGCTCGGCGAGGACCACGGCCTGCCCGACTTCCGCAAGCACGTGGCCTGGTATCTCAAGGGTTTCGCGGTAGGCAGCTCGCTACGCTCGGCGCTCGGTTGCGTTTCAACTCTCACCGAGCTGGATGACCTGCTCGATCAGCTCGATCTGACGCAGCCGTTTCCCGCCGACGTGATCGGCCGGCCGCGCGGTCGTACCACCAGTCCGCGTCCGGTCTCCTTGCCGGAGGGCTGGCTGGCATCACGCAACATCCGCACCGTGCCTTTCGGCGCCGAACTGGACAACTCCGGCGGCTAAGGCGCCGCCTGGACGCGTCGTGGACACGCTGACGCGGGTATCCCGTATTAGGGCGACTTCCCCGTATCGCGCGGTGTCAGAAGGGTGGCGGGTCGGGATCAGCGGTTGACCCGGCCGGGCCGGCAGGCCGGGTGGGCTCGGGCTCGACCGTGGTGGGTAGCGGACTTGGTTTGGTGCGGTAGGTGTGGCCGGTGGGGCTGGTCCAGATAGTGGATCCGTCGGGCTGGCGCTGCGGTTGCCAGTGCGCGATGTGTTTGCAGCGGTGATGCCGCCGGCATAAGGGGTGCAGGTTCCCTGGGCACGTGGCGCCGCCGTCGCTGGCCGCCTCCAGATGGTCCAGATCGCACGCCACGGCGGGGCGGGTGCAGGAGGCGAAGGTGCAGGTTTGGTCGCGGGCGATGATGAACGCCGCCAACCGGGCCGGCGGCCGATACGTCCTACTGCCGTAATCGAGGAGCCGGCCGTGGTCGTCGGTGAGCAACCGCCGCCACGTGCCGGTGTCATCTGTGGCGATGCGCCGGGCCATCTGGGCGGGGATCGGGCCGTACCCGGCCAACTCACCCGGCTGCTCATCCAGGCCCAGCAAGGTGGATGCGGCGACGGTGAGCTGCACCGCCGGCCGCGCCGCCATGCCGACGCGTCAGGGCCGGGTCGGCCAGGGCGGAGTCGGCCAGGGTGACCAGCGCATCCGCGCGACGCTGATCCGCCGACCGGCTGTCCCCGCCGTTGCCGAAGATGGTTTCTGCAGGCGATGGCGTCGATCGCGGTCAGCACCGTGGCGGCGCCGTCGGCCGGGAGGTAGGCCCAGAGCTGGGCCATGCCGTGCAGGTCGGGGGTGAGCACCACCCGCCGCTGCTCCACCGCGTCGGCGTGCCGCTCCTGCTCGCCGGCCGGGTCCAGACGCCAGCACCGCCCGCGCCACCGAGGCCCGGAACTGGCTGACCGTCTGCTCCGCAGGCCTGGTCGAGGACGCGTTCTTCGACCGCGCGGGCGATGTCGGGGTCGAGGTGCAGGACGGCGGAGGCGAGCAGCTCGGCGTGCCGGGCGGTGATGTCCCCGGCCCGCAACGCTGCCAGCGTCTTCCGCAGCGTGGTGGTGAGCATCTCGGCGCGGTGCACCTGGGTCGCGGCGGTGGCCGGTGCGATGCGCAGCACCGCGGCGATCTCCTGGATCGACCACTTGTCGTTGCTCGGGTCGTCCCGGGAGATGGCGGCGAGCAGCTCGATCTGCCGGGCCGCGTCGAACCCGGCCTGCCGGCGCAACACCACCAGCAGATCCACTCGACCCACCTCCGAAGACTCGAGAGGGTGCGGCGAACTGAGCGGCGTGCACCGAATCCGGGGTCGGCGCCAGCTCGGCCAGGGCGGCGACTGAGTCGTCGGGCAGGGTCAGCACATCCACCGGCGACGGCACATACTCCTCGCCGCTCGTGCTGTTCTCCCCGTCGTGCATGACCCAATTCTAGGTCGAGGTAGTGACAATTTCGGGCTATCCACAGACCCAATCCGAAGGAGTTTTCCCTTACTGCATAGGGCGAAACGCAAGGCTCGCAGCGCAACCGACGAGCGCAGGACCGAAGCGAAACCGCAACCCGACAGCGCAACCAGAAGCCCCTCCCACCCGTCGCTGCCAGTAGTAAACCGGACCGAGCTGGAACCGCACCCCGACACCGAACCACCCCGGAACCGCAACACGCAGGGCGACCCCCAGCCCGCAGGTCGACAACTAGGACTCCGATCACAGACCGGAAGCCTTTCGAGCGCTTACCCTGTGGCCAACCCGCTCACGATCATCATCAGCGCGACTGGAGTCCCATGGTCAAGTACGTGTACGACTTCGCTGAGGGCAACAAAGACCTGAAGGATCTGCTCGGTGGCAAGGGCGCGAACCTCGCCGAGATGACGAACCTCGGATTGCCGGTGCCGCCCGGATTCACCATCACCACCGAGGCCTGCCAGGCGTATCTGAAGAGCGGCCGGGAGCCGGCCGAGCTGGCTGCCGAAGTAAGTGAGCACCTGACCACGCTCGAGAAGGCGATGGGTAAGACTCTCGGCCAGTCCGACGACCCACTGCTGGTCTCGGTCCGGTCCGGGGCCAAGTTCTCCATGCCCGGGATGATGGAGACGGTCCTGAACATCGGCCTGAACGACGCTTCGGTGCGTGGCCTGGCCGCCCAGGCCGGCAACGAGCGATTTGCCTTCGATTCGTACCGTCGGCTCATCCAGATGTTCGGCAAGACTGTGCTGGGCATCGACGGCGAGCACTTCGAGGAGGCGCTCGACGCGGCGAAGCACGCGAAGGACACCACGAACGACCTCGACCTGGACGCCGAGGACATGCGCAAGCTCGTCGAGACCTTCAAGCAGGTCGTCGTCAAGCACGCAGGGCGGGAGTTCCCGCAGGAGCCGCGCGAGCAGATGGACCTCGCGGTGCGCGCCGTCTTCGACTCGTGGAACACCGGCCGCGCCGTCATCTACCGCCGTCAGGAACGCATCCCGGCAGATCTCGGCACCGCCGTCAACATCGTCTCGATGGTGTTCGGCAACCTGGACATGGACTCCGGCACCGGTGTTGCCTTCACCCGCGACCCGGCTTCCGGCGCGCAAGGGGTCTACGGCGACTACCTGCAGAACGCGCAGGGCGAGGACGTCGTGGCCGGTATCCGCAACACGCTGCCGCTGCCTGACCTGGAGAAGCTCGACAAGAAGTCCTACGACGAGCTGATGTCGATCATGCAGACGCTCGAAGAGCACTACCTCGACCTGTGCGACATCGAATTCACCATCGAGCGCGGCAAGCTCTGGATGCTGCAGACCCGGGTGGGCAAGCGCACCGCCGCGGCAGCCTTCCGGATCGCCACCCAACTGGTGGACCAAGGCCTGATCGACATGGACGAGGCGTTGCAGCGAGTCACCGGTGCGCAGCTGTCGCACCTGATGTTCCCGCGCTTCGACGACTCGCAAGCGCACAAGAAGATTGCTCAGGGGATGAACGCGTCGCCGGGGGCAGCTGTCGGGAAGGTCGTGTTCGACTCCTACACGGCGGTGAAGTGGTCGCGATCCGGTGAGGATGTGATCCTGGTGCGCCGCGAGACCAACCCGGACGACCTGGCCGGAATGGTCGCCGCGCGCGGCATTCTCACCAGCCGGGGCGGGAAGACCTCGCATGCCGCAGTCGTCGCCCGCGGCATGGGCAAGACCTGTGTTTGTGGCGCGGAGTCGATCGACGTACGGACGAAGGAGCGCCGCTTTCACGCGAAGGGCGGTGTCGAGGTTCACGAAGGCGACATCATCTCCATCGACGGCAGCACCGGTGAGGTCTTCCTGGGCGAGGTGCCCGTCGTCGATTCGCCCGTGGTGCGCTACTTCGAAGGTGATGAGACCGCCGCCGGCGACGAGTTGGTCCAGGCGGTCGACCGCATCATGAGCCACGCCGACGGGCAACGCCGAATGTCGGTACGGGCCAACGCCGATACCGAAGAAGACGCCGAGCGGGCGCGGCGGTTCGGCGCCCAAGGCATCGGGCTGTGCCGGACCGAGCACATGTTCCTCGGCGAGCGCAGACCGCTGGTGCAGGCGTTGATCCTTGCCGATACCGACGAGGAACGTGATCGCGAACTGGCCGAGCTGTTGCCGATGCAGCGAGAGGACTTCGTCGGCATTCTGCGGGCGATGGACGGGCTTCCGGTCACGATTCGGCTGCTCGATCCACCGCTGCACGAGTTTCTGCCCGACATCACCGAACTGTCGGTGCGCGTCGCGGTTGCCGAAGCTCGCGGAGAGAAGCAGGAGGGCGACCTACGTCTACTGCAGGCGGTGCACAAGTTGCACGAGCAGAACCCCATGCTCGGCCTGCGGGGGGTCCGCCTCGGTCTGGTCATTCCCGGCCTGTTCGCCATGCAGTCCCGGGCCATCCTCGAAGCCGCCGCCGTACGGATCAAGGAAGGTGGCGTCCCGCGGGTGGAGATCATGGTGCCGCTGGTCGGTGCCGTGCAGGAATTCGAGACGGTCAAGCAGGACATCATCCAGGTCGCCCGGGAGGTGCGCGCCGAGACCGGCGTACATCTGGAGTTCCTCGTCGGCACGATGATCGAACTGCCGCGCGCGGCGCTGACCGCGGAGCAGATCGCCGATGCCGCAGAGTTCTTCTCCTTCGGCACGAACGACCTCACCCAGACCACGTGGGGATTCTCCCGCGACGACGTGGAGGCGGCGTTCTTCGCGGCATATCTCGAGAAGGGCATCTTCGGGGTCTCCCCGTTCGAGTCCATCGACGTCGAGGGTGTCGGTGAACTGGTTCGCATCGGAGCAGAGAAGGGCCGTTCGCACCGTCCTGGCCTGAAGCTGGGCGTCTGCGGCGAACATGGCGGCGACCCGGATTCGGTGCACTTCTTCGAGCGGGTCGGTCTGGATTACGTCTCCTGCTCACCGTTCCGGGTGCCGGTAGCCCGGCTCGAGGCCGGCCGCGCCCGCGGCGGCCCCGAGGTGGAGTAGCAGATCGCGAACCCGCCGCGGTAGGTGGAGTTCCCGCCGACCGTCGGTCCAGGCGGGTGCGTTCGGCTGAGCGCGCGAAGCCGGCGCCATAGGTACAGCGGTAGGTTGGTGGGGTGGTGTTCTCGCGTCGCGGCCGTCAGGTCGCGAAGGATCTGACCTCTCGTACGTTGCGCCCAGCCGGCACGACCCGGACTGTTCCCACCACTGCCTTGTTGCAGCAGATTCTCGATGAGTTCGGACTGCTGCACGGCATCGATGACGACGGTGATCTGGTCGTTCGGTGGGAACGCTGCAGCATCTACTTCTTCCATTACGGGGAGCAGGGCGAAGTCCTGCAGGCTCGGCTCTACGTCAACCAGCGCTACGAGGTGGAGATGCGACCGGCGCTGGTGGCGCTGCTCGACGACTGGAACCGGACGAAGCTCTTCCCGAAGGCGTACACCGTGCTGCCCGACGACGGCCGGGTGGGGGTGTGCGCCGAGCACGCCTATGACTTCGAGGTCGGTGCGGCGCGCGATCAGGTCAAAGAAACGATCAAGGTGTGGATTCAGACCCTGCTCAACTTCGCCGACTGGCTCGACGAGCAGGTGTGAGCGCTACCGAATCGACCGCATCCGGCGTGCAGCGGCGCGTCACCGAGGCGGACAAGCGCGATCAGTACGTCGGTAATCCGCCGCGTGGCGAGTTCGCGCGCGATCGGGCCCGGGTGTTGCACAGCTCAGCATTCCGACGCCTCGCCGACAAGACCCAAGTCGTGGTGCCGGGCGAGGACGACTTCCCGCGCACCCGGCTCACCCACTCGCTCGAGGTGGCACAGCTCGCTCGAGAGATGGGTGCGGCATTGGGCTGTGACCCGGACGTGACCGATACCGCCGGGCTGGCCCACGACCTCGGCCACCCGCCGTTCGGGCACACCGGCGAGGATGCGCTGGACGCGGTCGCCTCGTCGATCGGCGGCTTCGAGGGCAACGCGCAGACGCTGCGCATCCTGACCCGGCTGGAACCCAAGGTCCTGGACGCGACGGGGGAGTCCGCAGGGCTGAACCTCACTCGGGCAGTGCTCGACGCCACGACGAAGTACCCGTGGCCGCGGCAGGCCGGCCGGCGCAAGTTCGGCGTGTACGCCGACGACCTGGCGGCGTTCGACTGGATCCGGGCCGGTGCTGAGCCGGATCGGCGCTGCCTGGAAGCGCAGGTGATGGACTGGGCGGACGACGTCGCGTACTCCGTCCATGACCTCGAGGACGGGGTCAACGCCGGACTGATCCGGATCGGCACGATCGATGCGGCGACCCGGGAGACGCTGTGCCGGATCGCCGCCGAGGTGTACTCGACGGTGCCCGGCGAGCGGCTCGCCCCGATGCTGGACGACCTGTTGCAGCTACCGTCCATCCGCGAACTTGCCGGGTTCGACCGCTCGTTCCAGGCTCTGGCCGCGGCCAAGCGTACGACCAGCGAGCTGACCGGGCGGTTCACCGGCGCCGCCGTCGCGGCCACCCGGAACACGGCAGGGGAGGGCACGCTCTCGCGGTACGCCGCGGACCTGGTCGTGCCGGAGCGGGTCGCTGCCGAGTGCGCGCTGCTGAAGGCGCTCGCTGCCCACTTCGTGATGGATCGCCCGATCGCCAGGCGCCGCCGCGACGATCAGCAGCGGGTGCTCACCGAGTTGGTCGGCGCCCTCGTCGAGGTCGGTCCGGCCGTGCTCGACCCGCCCGCGGCAGCGGCCTGGCACGCCGCGGCCGACGAGGCTGCCCGGCTGCGGGTCGTGGTTGATCAGGTGGCGCAGCTGACCGACAGTGCAGCAACCGCGTGGCACCAGCGGGTCACCTCGGCAGCACGGTCGCCGCGGACGTTCGTCAGTGCGCTGGACGCTCTGGCCACCGAGCAGAGCCGGCCCGACGCGGACGACCTCGAAACCATCCCCACCGAGCAGTTGATCGCCCGGCTCGTCGAGCACGAGAGCAGCGCGGTACGGGCGCTGGCCGACGTTATGCACCCGTTGGCGCGGGCCGCGGATGCGGTCGCCGAGCGGATGCGCGCCGGTGGTCGGCTGGTCTACGTGGGGGCCGGCACGCCCGGAAGGCTGGCCACCGTGGACGCCGCCGAATGCGTGCCCACCTTCGGCCTGGCGCCGGGTCTGGTCGTGGCGGTGATGGCTGGCGGAACCATCGCGTCCACCCAGGCCGTGGAAGGTGCTGAGGACAACCGGGGCCTTGCCGAGGAGGACCTGGCCAGGCTGCGCCTCACGTCGGCCGACTCGCTCGTCGGCATCACGGCATCCGGGCGCACTCCGTATGTATTGGCCGCCCTCGCTGTGGCTCGTTCAGTCGGGGCGCTTACGGTTGGCATCACGAACAACATTGGCTCGCCGGTAGCGGCGGCGGCCGACATCGGCATCGAGATCAACTCGGGGCCGGAGGTGCTGGCCGGCTCCACCCGACTGGCCGCCGGCACGACCCAGAAGATCGCGCTCAATGCGCTCTCGACAGCGGTGATGGTCCGGCTGGGCAAGACCTACCGGGGGCGCATGGTGGACGTGCTGGCCACCAATGAGAAGTTGCGCCGCCGGTCGGTCCGCATCGTCCGTGAAGTGACCGGCGCTGACGAGACTCAGGCTGCGGCAGCCATCGCGGCTGCGGATGATCGGGTCAAGGTAGCCGTGGTGATGCTGCTGCACGGATTGACGGTTGCCGAAGCCGAAGCCGCGCTGGACCGCGCAGGCGGGCACATCGCCGCGATCGATCTAGGACCGGTGGGTTCGCGGCGGCGGTGACGTCCGGGGACTCTAGAAGATCCGGTCGAGCGCTTCGGCAATGTGGCTCTGCAGGAACTCACCGGCGCGGGCGTCCCCGCGCAAGTGTTTGACCAGAGCGTGCTGGAACAACCCGTCGAACATGCCATACGCGAACGGGGCATCGACCGCCAGCGGGGTCTCGCGTAGTTCGGCGTAGCGGCTCACTACTCGCCAGATCATTTCCTGCAGGCTGTGATCGATCTCGGTGACATCTGCGCCCAGATTCTCTTCGAACAACGCCTGGGTGCGCAGGTCGTACCACAGTCGGTGCATGGGCGCGTCTTGCTTCATCGTGGCGACCATGGCGGCTGCGAAGCCGGAACACAGCTGCTCTGCGGTGCGCGATTGCGCCACGATCTCGTCGTACCGCAAGACGCATTCAACCTTGTAAAGCTTCACGCAGTGCGTGATGAGATCGATCTTGTCGGTGAAGTAGTAGTGCAGCACGCCGTGGCTGAACTCCGAATTCTGCGCAATCTCGCGCAGGCTGGTGCGGGCATAGCCCAGTTCACCGAGAGTCTGCAACGCCGCTTGGGCGAGCTGGGTGCGCCGCTCGGCGAACTTGTTGATGCCGCGTAGTTCGACGCGGTCTGCGTTCGTGTCGGCTGACCGGGTCACGGCTGACTCTCTTGACTCATTCGCTCCGAGCGGGGTGGCCAGCATATCGCCGACCGTTCCGGACAACCTGGACGATTGTCCAAGAAATTCTTGACGGATGTCAAGATCGGGATATGGTGGGGGACTGTAACCACCCCGTCGGCCAGAGGTCGTCCCCGAGCCTCGACCGCGAGCCCGCGCCGCTGCAGTGTCGTGTCCCCCGTCATGACACTCGGCGGCGCGGCTGTATGAGCAGCGGTGTCGCCACCCGCGAACCTCCTTCCATGATCTGTTGAAGACCATTCAACGATCTATTGACTTTCTTCCCGGGGCGTCGCATCCTTTCCCCTAAGTGTTGATGGCTTCAACCAGCAGTTGACGTGATGGGTCACCCCTGCGACACCTCCGTGTTCACTGTCGAGCGGCGGAGGCGGTAGGACCGCCATCAAGAGGAAGGATGCGCAATGACTGGCTCGACCTCCACTGAGGTAGCCAATCTCAACCAGGCGAACCTCAAGCGAACCATCACCCTCCCGCAGGCGCTCGGGGTCTCGTTCCACCAGATCGTCGGTGGCGGCGTCGTATCGCTGACTGGGGTGGCGATCGGGTACACCGGCGGCGGTGTGCCGCTTGCGTTTCTGATGGCGGCCGTGGCAATCATGATCGTCTCGGTGCCGTATGCCGCACTCGGCGCAGCGATGCCGGTCACCGGCGGCACCTATACCTACGGCACGCGCCTGCTGCATCCCGGCATGGGGTTCCTGAACATGTGGTTGTTCGTCATCGCCATGGCGTCGTTGAGCCTCTACGGATTGACGGCAGGCACCTACCTGCACACGTTGAACACGTGGTTCAACCCGACGTGGGTCGCCGTGTGCCTCATTGCGTTCTTCTACGTGGCGAACATGATGGGCGCCTCGTTCTCCGCCCGGGTCGGCTTGATCATCGCCGCTGTCATGCTGATCGCGTTCGCCGTGTTCATCATCACCGGCCTCGCGCACACCCACTGGGGCAGCTACCCGCCGGTGGTGCCGAACGGTCTCTACAAATTGCTCGAGGCGTCCGCGCTTCTCACCTTCGCGACAGGGGGCGGCACAGTGGTCGCGGAACTCGGCCATGAGATGAAGAACCCGGGCAAGACGATCCCGATCGCTACCCTCGGCGGCACCGTATTCGCCGCCATGCTCTACATCTTGATCGCGCTGCCGGCCGCCGGGGTGCTGCCGATCCCGCAAGTAGCCGGTCAGCCGTTGTCCGTGGTCGCCAAGGTGATCATGCCCCATGGGTTCTGGGTGTTCTTCATCCTCGGGGGTGCAGTGCTGGCGGTCATCGGCACGATGAATGCCCAGTTGCTCTGGGGTTCCAAGAGCCTGCTCGCCTCGATCGATGACGGTTGGTTCCCGAAGCAGGCCGGTGCGGTCAACAAGCGGTTCGGCACACCGCACTTCCTGCTGACCCTGCTGTTCATCGTCGGCATCGTTCCGGCTGCGGCGCACATCAGTATCAGCGTGATTGCCAACGCAGGCTCGGCGATCGGCCAAGTGGTGTTCGTGATCATCCTGGCTGCGTCACTGCGGATGCGCTACGTCCGGCCGGACCTGCAGCGTTCGTCGCCGTTCAAACTGCGGGCGGACGTGCACTGGGCGTTCACCATCATCGGTACCGGTGTGTGCGCCTACCAGACCTACCTTCTGACCAGAGGACTGAGCAACTCGGTGTACATCGCCCTCGTCACCTGGCTGGCGATCGGTGCGGTGTGGTTCGTCATCCGCTACCCACATGTGAAACGGACGATGGCCGCGCGCACGGACACCGCCGAGTTCGACCGCCCGATCGACGAGGACGTCGCGGTCGCGTTGCCGGCGAATGCTCCGGCCGTGTTGACCGAAGCTGACCTCATTCCGCCTCGTCCGATCGCATCGAGGGCCAAGGAGAGGCACGCATGACCGAGACGTACTCCTACGACAGGTTGACTCCTGACTCGTTGCGGGCGCGCGGGACGATCAAGTGGAACTACTTCGACCCGGACGTGCTTGCGCTGTGGGTCGCGGAGATGGACTACCCGGCGCCGCCTGTTGTCCGCGCAGCCCTGCAGGACGCGGTGGACCGCGAGGAGTTCGGCTACCCACGCATGGACGGCGCGACCGGGTTGCCGGAGGCAACCGCTGACTGGTCGGCTGATCGCTATGGTTGGAAGATCGACCCGGCCCGGGTGCATGTGCTGCCCGACGTGCTCAAGGGTGTGGAGCTCGCGATCGAGAACTACTCTCCGGCCGGCTCCGCAGTTGTCTTGCTCACGCCGGCGTACATGCCGTTCTTCGAAGTGCCGAAGATCATCGAGCGGCCCACCGTGGAAGTGCCGATGGCCGTCGCGGACGGTCGGTTCGTGCTCGACCTCGAGGCCATTGACGCCGCATTCGCGGCCGGGGCCGGCACCCTGATCCTGTGCCAGCCGTACAACCCGCTGGGCCGGTGTTTCACCGTTGCTGAGTTGCAGGCGCTGTCCCAGGTCGTCGCCAAGCACGGCGCCCGGGTCGTGTCCGACGAGATCCACGCGCCGTTGGTCTACGCCGGCAACCACGTGCCGTACGCAAGTGTCTCGGAGGAAGCGGCGGCCCACACGATCACTCAGGTCTCGGCGTCGAAGGCATGGAACCTGCCTGGTCTCAAGTGCGCGCAGCTGATCACCAGTAACGATGCCGACGAGGAGCGCTGGCAGCAGATCTCGATGATGAAGACGCACGGCGCGTCGACGATGGGGATCGTCTCCAACCTGGCCGCTTACCGATCGGGTGCGGCGTGGTTGGACGCCACGGTGGCCTACCTCGACAACAACCGGCAGCTGCTCGGGTCACTGCTGCACGACCATCTGCCCGGTGTCGGCTACACCATGCCCGAGGCCACATACATGGCCTGGCTCGACTTCACTGCCCTCGAATTGTCCGCCGAGCCCGCGGCGTTCTTCCTGGAACACGCCCGAGTTGCGATGAATCCCGGGGTGGCCTTCGGGGCAAACGGCGCCGGCTGCGCGCGGCTGAACTTCGCCACCACGTCCGGGATCCTCGAACAGGCGATCACCGCAATGGGAAAGGCCGTGCAGAACCGATGACCGAACCCAGCACGCCGGCGCACTACCACGACCCCTCTGATCGCCAATACTCGAGAACCCTCAAGGAGCACACTCCGGACGCGCTGGCCGCGTTCGCGGCCTTCGACAACGCGGCTCTGCGCGCACCGGGCCGGGCCATCCCGCGTAAGTACACCGAGTTGATGGCGTTGGCCGTCGCCTTGACGACGCAGTGCGTCTATTGCATCGACGCGCACGTCGCCGCGGCGAAGGCGGAAGGCGCAACGCAGCAAGAGGTGGCCGAAACCGTGTTCGTCACCGCTGCACTGCGGGCCGGCGGTGGCATGGCCCACGGCCTCATGGCACTGAAGATGTACGACGCCGCGGCAGAAAGCTCGGCGGAAGCGAGTTAGCGGCTGACCGCCAGATCGACCTTGGTGGCGCCCACGCAATCAACCGCTTCTTCGCGCAGCACCCGTCGCTGCGTGGGGCGGGCAGCGCGATAGCGGGCCGCACCCGCGTCGGTGATTGCCGTCCACACCGAGCGGCGGTCGTCGGTGCACATCGTTCGCTCGACCAGCCCGTCGTCCTCCAGCCGCGCCACCAGCCGGGACAGCGCGCTCTGAGTGAGATGGACCCGATCCGCCAGATCGTGCATTCGCATCGTGCCGTCGGCTGCCGCATGAAGTTCCTGCAGGACCTCGAAGTCGCTCACCGAGATCTGGTGGCGGTTCTGCAGCTCACGCTCGAGAGCGCACGACACCGCGTGATAGCGGCCCATGAGATCGTGCCAGGCCTCCGCGAGACGATCGTCGCTGCTCTTGGCCACGTGCGCAGGCTATCACATGCACAGGGATATTGTGTATTGACATAATTTGCTTGCGCATTAGATGCACATGCATAGACTCTTCCGCATGACTTCATCGACCACTACTCGACGGCAGTCCGCTCCGGGCTCCGCATCTGGCCCCTCATCCTCGGCACTCGGTGCACCCGTCCACATCGACGGCTCGACTCCCTGGACCGCTGCGGTCTGGGGGCTGCTGGTCGTGCTGTGCGGCGCGCTGTTCCTCGACGGTTTGGACATCTCGATGGTCGGGGTAGCGCTACCGTCGATCGGCGCCGACTTGCACCTGTCCGCCGGCTCGTTGCAATGGATCGTCAGCGGCTACGTCCTCGGCTACGGCGGCTTGCTGCTACTCGGTGGCCGAACCGCAGACCTGCTGGGTCGGCGGCCGGTATTCCTCGTCGCGGTAGCGGTGTTCGGCGCGGCGTCGCTGGTCAGTGCCGGGCTCAGTGATCCGACCGCGCTGATCGTGCTGCGCTTCGTCAAAGGAGCGGCCGCCGCCTTCACCGTCCCAGCCGGTTTGTCGATCATCACGACCACCTTCGCTGAGGGGCCGGCACGCAGTCGGGCGCTGAGCATCTACACGGTCTGCGGCGCCAGTGGCTTCTCGCTGGGACTCGTGTTCGGCGGTGTGCTGACCGAACTCGGCTGGCGGGCGACATTCCTGCTTCCCGGGCCGGTTGCACTGGCGCTGCTGGTCGTCGGCTTCCGGGTCATTCCGCGTGCTGCCCGGCAGCGGGTCACGTTGGCGCATTTCGACATCGCCGGTGCGCTCACGAGCACTGCTGCGTTGCTGGTGCTCGTCTATGCCGTGGTATCCGCACCACGTCGCGGATGGTCGTCGCCGATGACGATCGGCCTGCTGGCTGCGAGCGTGCTGTCCGCCGGTTTGTTCGTACTGATCGAGCGCCGGCACCCACGCCCGCTCGTCCGGCTGGGCATCCTTCGGTCGGCGACGCTGGTGCACGCCAATCTCGCCGGTGCGGTGATGTTCGGCGGATACGTCGCCTTCCAGTTCATCGTCACGCTGTACCTGCAGAACTCACTGGGCTGGTCGCCGATCGAGATGGCCCTGGGCTTCCTGCCGGCCGGCCTGCTGGTCGTGGCCAGTGCGCCGCGGATGGACTCGGTGCTGGAACGAGTCGATACGGCGAAGCTGATCCTGTTCGGACTGCTCGCGTTCGTGGCCGGCTACGCCTTGTTCCTGCGGGTGGGTCCGGGCATGTCGTACGTCAACTTCCTGCTCCCGACGATGCTCTTGTTGGGCCTCGGCTTCGCGCTGTGCTTCCCTGCGGTCAACTCGCAGGCAACCGCCGGCGTCGCCGACGACGAGCAGGGCCTCGCGTCTGGCTTGGTGAACACCAGCATTCAGATCGGCGGTGCCGTCGTGCTTGCGGTGATCACCGCGGTGATCGGCGGCGGAACGGTGCACCCCGGACAACCGCTGCCCGGCATGATCACCGGTATCGCCGTCGTCGTCGGTGTCTCGTCGGTGGGCCTGCTGGTGACGGCGCTGCGCCTTGTCGGGCAGCGCCGGTCGGCCCGCCGCCTGGTGCGCCACGGGTCGGCAGTAGCGCTGATCAGCGAGCCGGACTGCGAGCTCGTGGGCTGCGCGGAGAGCGCCTGATTGCGATGATCGAGGCACCCGGCCGTCCCCGGCGGCCGGGAGCCTCGATCTTCGCTGGTCGCTGGTCGCTGGACGCCGCAGGTGCACACCAGCGGGGTCGGCCGGCCCGGCGCATAGACTCGCTGCTGTGGCGGGCCGCATCCGGGACGAGGACATTGCCGAGGTCCGTGACAAGTCCCCGATCGCCGAGATCATCGGTGAGCAGGTCGCGCTGCGGAATGCCGGCGGAGGGAATCTGAAGGGCATCTGCCCGTTCCACGACGAGAAGTCGCCTTCGCTGTCCGTGTCGCCGGCGCGAAACCTCTTCCATTGCTTCGGCTGCGGCGCCGGTGGCGACGTGATCCGGTTCGTCGAGCGGATGGACCACCTGTCTTTCACTGAAGCCGTCGAGGCGCTGGCGCAGCGGGCCAACGTGCAGCTGCGCTACGTCGAGGGCGGCACCGCGCCCATGCACAACCAGGGGCAGCGCGCCCGGTTGCTCGCTGCACACAAGGAGGCCGCTCAGTTCTATGCCGAGCAACTGCGAACCCCGGAGGCGAAGCCGGGGCGCGAGTTCCTGGCCCAACGGGGGTTCGACGAGGCGGCAGCGAGCACGTACGGCTGTGGCTTTGCGCCCAGTGGCTGGGAGGCGTTGACCAAGCACCTGCTCGGCAAGGGCTTCTCGCAGAGCGAGTTGACCGTCGGTGGGTTGTCCCGGCAGTCCAGCAGGGGGACCCTGATCGACCGGTTCCACCGTCGGTTGCTCTGGCCGATCCGCGACGTCGCCGGGGACGTCGTGGGCTTCGGCGCCCGGCGCCTGTTCGATGACGACCCGGTCGAGGCCAAGTACCTCAACACGCCGGAGACCCCGCTGTACAAGAAGAGCCAACTGCTCTACGGCATCGACATCGCCAAGAAGGAAATCGCACGCAAGCACCAGGCGGTGATCGTCGAGGGCTACACCGACGTGATGGCCTGCCATCTGGCCGGCGTCCCGACCGCGGTGGCCACCTGCGGCACCTCCTTCGGCGTCGAGCACGTCGCGGTACTGCGCCGGCTGTTGATGGATTCCGACACCTTCCGCGGCGAGGTGGTCTTCACCTTCGACGGCGATGCGGCCGGGATGAAGGCCGCGGAGCGGGCGTTCGCTGACGACCAGAAGTTCGTCACGCAGACCTTCGTCGCCGTGGAGCCCAGCGGCAAGGACCCGTGCGAGCTGCGCCAGGCGGCCGGCGATGTCGCGGTTCGGGATCTGGTGGCCCGGCGTATCGCGCTGGTGGAGTTCATGCTGCGCACCATCACCGGGCGCCACGACCTGGACACCGCCGAGGGCCGAGTGGCCGCACTTGACGCGGGCATTCCGCTCGTTGCCCGCATCAAGGACCAGGCGTTGCGTGACGAGTACGCCCGGCGCCTCGCCGGTCTGGTCGGCGTGGACGACCCGATGCGGATCGTCGCCAGGGTGCGTGGCATGGTCCGTTCGGGCGGCAAACCGGAGCCCCAGCCGCCGCAGTCGAAGCGACCGGCCCAGTCGGTCGATCCGGCCGTTGTCCTGCTCGAGCGCGAAGTGCTCAAGGTCGCGTTGCAGCTGCCCGCGGTGGCCGGTCCCTCGTTCGACGCGCTCGAGCCGGAGGATTTCCGCCAGCCCATCAACCGCACCATTCGCGAAGCTATCGGCAAGGCAGGTGGAGCCTCCACCGCCGTGGCCGGCGTGGACTGGATCGAGTCGGTGCGGCAGAACCTCGCGGACGAGCACCTCCGGTCCGAGGTCGGCGGGCTGGCCGTTGAGCCACTGCGTTCCGGTGACACATCCCAGGAGCGCTATGCCGACGCGGTGCTGGCCCGGCTGCAGGAGATGGCCGTCAGCCGGCACCTGGCCCAGCTCAAATCGCGCCTGCAGCGACTCAACCCGCTGGAGAACGCCGAGGAATACGGCCGGCTGTTCAGCGAGCTGGTGGCGTCGGAGAGCCAGCGGCGGGTGCTGCGCGAGCGGGCGATCGGCGGTCTCTGATGGCGCTGCTGGGTAAGCGCGCGCCGGCCGGAGCGCGTCAGCTGCTGGACCGAAACGAGCACGTAGTCACCTGGGCTGAGACCGATTCCGGGGCGCCGCTGGTGGTAACCAATCTCGGGCTGTGGTGGCCGGAGCCCAGCGGGCCGCGACGCATCGGCTGGGCACTCGTGGACAAGGCGGTGTGGTCGGACGACACGCTCGTCGTCACCGAGGCCGAAGTGCACGACGACCTGCTGCTGGTGGAGCTGGAACCGAAGGCGGTGACATTGGCCGATCCGCGCCGGGTGCCGCCGGCCGTCCGCAAGCGCGTCGAATTCACCGTCGCGCAACGCCACGAGGTGGTGATCGCCGGCCGGCCGGTGCGGGTCGTCGCTCGTCGAGTTCCCGGTCAGGACGGACTGAAATGGTGGGCGCGGCTGCCCGACGATCTCAGCGACAGCCCCATGGTTCGTGCTGAACTCGAGGCGGTCATCGAGCGACTCCGGGGTGCGGATGCCGACCCGACCCTCTAGCTCCCCACGTTCCCGGCCGCAGAGGTGACGGTGCCTGGAGCTGCGTGGCCGGCGCCGCCCGCGCCGCGCTGTTACCGGCATCCCGACCGGGAGACCTACATCTCCTGCACCCGCTGCGGCCGACCTATCTGCCCCGAGTGCATGCGACCCGCGTCGGTGGGATTCCAGTGCCCGGAAGAGGCGAAGGAAACCGCCCGCACGGTGCGGGCCAAACGCGGCGTTTTCGGTGGGCGGTTACCGCAGAGTGCGGTGCCCCTGTGCACCTACGCGCTGATCGGCATAAATGTGGCGGTCTTCGTCGTCATGGTGGCCAGCGGCACCGGGTTTCTCAACGGTCAGCCGTCGGTGCTGTTCACCCGGTTCGCGGACCTGCCTGGTCAGCTCTTCGTGGTGCACGGCAACACCCTCACCCAGGAGAACGGCATCGCGCACGGCGAGTGGTATCGCCTCCTGACGTCGATGTTCCTGCATTTCGGCGTCATTCACCTCGGCCTGAACATGTACGTCTTGTACGCCATCGGTCCGGCTCTGGAGGTGGCTCTCGGCCGGGTCAGGTTTCTGGCGCTGTACTTCATCGCCGGAGTGGGCGGCTCGGTCGCTTCCTTTCTTTTCGCCGGACCTACCTCCATCGGTGCCGGTGCCTCCGGAGCGATCTTCGGATTGTTCGGCGCTTACTACATCCTGGCCCGGCGGCTCAATGCCCAGACCGGCCCGATCGTGATCACCATCGCCCTCAATCTGGTGCTCAGCGTGAGCATCCCGCATATCGACATCCGGGCTCATCTCGGCGGCCTGATCGCCGGCTCGGCGGTCGGCGCGGTGCTGGCTTATGCGCCACGTAGCCGGCGCACGCTGGTGCAGGCGAGTGGCGCAGTGCTCGTGCTGCTCCTCGTGATCGCACTTGCGGTGGTCCGAGCGCCCCAGGTTCGCGAGCGCGACCGCAACGCGAACCCACCGAATGGCGTGCGGATCGCCGGTGCGATGCAGCCGGGCCGAACTGACCCGCCGGTGCTGCGACCTACTAGCCCGCGCTCAGAATCCGTCGTGTCGGTGGTTCGTACCGCCGGCGCCTTCCACCTGACTGGTCAGCGCACGCAGCCGCGCGGTCAGGTCGCTGATCTGCGCCTGCAGCACACCAGCGGTGGATTGCACCGTCTGCGAACCGGAGAACTTGCGCGCCATACTGACGATTTTTTCGTACCGCTGACGACCGGCCTTGGCGCCGAGGACGTACCCAACGGCGGCTCCTACGACGAACGACAACTTCATGCTGGACGCCTCCTCGAGGTGCGACGAACTACCACCCTTGCACAGTTTCGGGGTAGCGGCGCCGATGGGATATCCTCGAGCGCATCGACCGATGGCCTGGGCCGTCGACGATCCCCCATAGCTCAATTGGCAGAGCATTCGACTGTTAATCGAAGGGTTTCTGGTTCGAGTCCAGATGGGGGAGCCAGCCAGCGCCGCACCGGCCAGTGATCGGACCGCCGGCCGGTGTGGACGCGCGGGGGGACACGCGGCACACCGACCGGGGTCCCTCAGCCGGCAGCGTTGCTGAATGCCGGCAGGTACCCGCCCGACTGGCCGTCCGCGGTCGGGTGGTAACTCTCGGTGATGTCGCTGACGTTCAGTGCGTGTAGCCACTTGGCACCGCTGCACAACTCGTGCTGGGCGAAACCGGCTCGCACGTCGGCGAAGGCAAACCCGTGGCGCGCCGCGGCCTGGGAGATGACGGTGTCGGCGATGTCGATGCCCTCGTCGATCTTGGCCCGGGAGGTCTCGCTCAGCCCGACGCAGTACCAGACGCCCAGCTGATAGAAGTCCGGGTAGCCGAGCACCACGACGCGTGCGTTCGGCGCATCAGCCGAGATGGCGTCGTACGTGGCGTCGAGCTTGCCGGGCAACACCGACTGCGCCTGGTTCTCCGCTGCTTGTACGGCGGCGACGCAGTCGTCCTCTCCGTCGATGACGCAGGTCTCCATGATGTTGGCGAAGCCGACGTCGTTACCACCGATCGTGATGCTGACCAGCGAGGTGGCGCTGCTCAGTGCGGACACCTGGCTGCCGATGACGTCGCCGGTGGTCGCACCGGAACATGCCACCGACGAGTACGACGCCGGCGAGTGGCTGCCGGCCCAGAGCGCGGGGTAGGCGTTCGGGCTGCGATCGCAACTTCCGCTGGAGCCGATGTAGTCCCCGGCGCCGACGCCGGAGGAGTAGGAGTCGCCGAGCGCGACGTAGTTGTCGCCAGAGGCCAAGGCTGGGACAGCCAGCGCCAGCACCGCGACGACGGCAGCGAAGAGACTCAGGACGAGGGCGAGCAGGCGGTGCTTCCGCATGGCTTAGCTCCTGTCATGGGGGGGATGACTACTCATGAGTAGCACCGTTGGCCGCGCAGCGGAAGGGCCATCGTGCCGGCTGCACGAACGGGCGCCGGATGAACCAGGTAATCAGCCGACGGAGACCTAGGTACACCCCGGATCGACGGTTTGGCGCCACTGTTTCCGAAGGCTCGCTGCGAAAGCCTGGACGGCGGCAGACGAGACTTCAAAGAAAGGGCAAGACCGTGCACACATACAGCCGGGCCGGGAAACGGTCGGCAACCGTGCGAGTAGCACGCTGGAGCGCGCACCATCCGTGGCGGGCGATCGTGTTGTGGGTGGTGTTCGTCGGGGCCTGCGTCGCCGGTGGTCAGCTCGCCGGAACCAAGTCCGCGACCGCGGTGGACCTGGGCGTAGGACAGTCCGGCAAGGCCACCGCGATCCGGACTCAGGCCGGCCTCGCCGCACCCGCGACCGAGCAGCTCTACATCGGCGCCCGCACCGGGCGGCTCGACCTCGCCTCCGCTCGTGCGGCGGCCACCGAGGCCGCGGCCGAGCTGAAGGGTCTCGCCCAAGTCGCCTCGGTGGGTGGCCCGGTGATGGCGGACGACAGGTCAGCAATCATGCTCACCGTCACGATGAGCGGTGATCAGGACACCGCCAGTGATCGGGTGGATGCGATCCAACGGGTCACCGACCACGTAGCCAAGGACAACCCCCAGTTGCGCGTCGAAGAAGCCGGCGACGCGAGCATCGACAAGGGTGTGAACGACGAGGTGTCCGGAGATCTGGGCAAGGCCGAGAACCTCAGCCTGCCGATCACGTTGCTCATCATGCTGGTGGCCTTCGGCGCCATAATCGCCGCTGGTGTCCCGGTTCTGCTCGCAGTCAGTGCGGTGGGCTCAGCGATGGGACTGGCCGCCGTGGCATCCCAGGTGATCCCCTCGGTCGACACGGTGAACAGCATGATTCTGTTGATCGGTATGGCGGTCGGGGTCGACTACTCGTTGTTCTACCTGAAACGCGAGCGAGAAGAGCGGGCTAAAGGGCGCTCGAAGATGGACGCGATCGAGATCGCGGCGGCTACCTCCGGGCACTCGGTGATGGTCTCCGGCATGGCGGTAGTCGTGGCGATGGCGGGCCTCTTCATCGCCGACGACGCGATCTTCTCGTCGCTGGCGACCGGGTCCCTGATCGTCGTGGCGGTCGCCATGATCGGTTCGGTGACCGTTCTCCCGGCGCTACTGGCCAAGCTGGGCCGCCGGGTCGACCGACCGCGGCTGCCGGTGCTGTGGCGCCTGACGAATCGTCCCGACCGCGAGCCCAAGCTTTGGCCGGCGTTGCTCAAGCCGGCGCTGAAGCACCCGGTACAGACGCTGATGCTGTCGGTGATCGCCCTCGTGGCGCTGGCCGGTCCGGCGCTTGGCATGACTCTGCGCTCCAGCGACGCCAATGACATCCCGCGCACGGTCGGCGTGATGACGACCTATGACCGGATCAACAAGGCGTTTCCCAGCGAGACGACCAGCCATCAGGTCGTCGTGCGAGCCGCGGCCGCCGATGCGCCGCGAGTGATTGACGCGTTGCGCACGCTGCAGGATCGGGCGTCGAGAGATGCCAGGTTCACCCGCGAGCAGCGTGCGCCCGTGCAGTCCTCGGCAGACGGGACGGTGCACATCGTCGATATCGACACCTCCGCGCCGGTGGGATCGAAGGCGGCGACTCAATCACTCGACCGGCTGCGCGACAGCCTGCTGCCCGATGCCGTCGGACAGATCAAGGGCGCCTGGTCCGGCGTCGACGGCGATACCGCCGAGGATGTCGACTACGCGCATCACGCCGGGCAGAAGGTGCCGTGGGTGATCGGATTCGTTCTCGTCCTCACCCTGATCGTGATGATGGTGTCGTTCCGCTCGGTGGTCCTCGCGTTCGTGTCTGTCGGCATCAACCTGTTGTCGGTGAGTGCGTCGTTCGGGCTGCTGACGTTGGTCTTCCAACACGGCTTCGCGAACGGGTTGCTGCACATCACGGATACCCGCAGCGGGGTGATCGCCTGGATACCGATCTTCCTGTTCGTAGTCTTGTTCGGGTTGTCCATGGACTACCACGTCTTCGTGCTGACCCGGATCAGGGAAGCGGTGCAGCGGGGGATGTCTACCCGCGACGCAGTCCGCACCGGGATCACCCACTCGGCTGGAGTCGTGACCAGTGCCGCTGTCGTCATGATCTCGGTATTCGCGGTGTTCGGAACCCTCAGCATGGTCGAGTTCAAGCAGATGGGCGTGGGCCTCACGTCGGCCATTCTGATCGACGCGGTGGTGGTGCGCATCATCCTTCTCCCGGCCCTGATGGCCCTGCTGGGACGGGCAAATTGGTGGCCATCCAGGTTGAGCCGAAAGGTCCCTGATCGCCGAGTTCTTGACGAGTCCGCGAATGGGCTACGTTCTGAAGAATGGGAACTGGTTCCGCAGGTGTGAAAGCTCCGGGTCGTCGACCCGCTCGCACCTTCGGGGAGGGCGGGCGGGTCGATGGCTGATGGAAAGACGCGGCGACAGTTCGCGCCGTTGTTCGAGCAGCTGGCCGCACATCTGCGTGTCGGCGCCGAGGAAGACGACATCTACCAGGCGATTGCCGAGTGGTCGGTCCGCCTGGTCCCCGGATGTGATCACGCGAGCGTGTCATTGCTGCGCAACGACCGGTTCACCACGCTCGGCGCCTCCGACGACATCGCCAGCCAAGTGGACCGTTTCGAGCGTGAGGCGAACAACGGTCCCTGTCTCGATGCGATCCGCGACGAGCGCGTGCAGCACGACCCGGACATTGCCCATAACCCGACGTGGCCGGAGCTGGCCGAACGCGCGCTTGCCGAGACGCCGGTCCGCAGCATGCTGGCATTCCGGCTGATCCATGAGGATGTCAAGGGCGGTGCCCTCAACCTGTTCGGGGATACCCCGAATGGACTGGATGAGGACTCGATCGAGCAAGGCGCAATCCTTGCCTCGTTCGCGTCGATCGCTTTCGCGATGGCTCAGGAACGGCGCCGCGCGGCGAATTTGACGCAAGCCCTGGACAGCAACCGGGAGATCGGCAAGGCGATCGGCCTGTTGATGGCAGCGCACAACGTGTCGAGCGACCAGGCACTGGAGATGCTCAAGCACGCCTCGCAGAACATGAACCGCAAGCTGCGTGATCTGGCTGCGGAGATCGTCGCGCGGGGTGAGCCGGCCAAGTAGCACAGCGGGAATCCGCGCTGCGTGGCCGGTGTTGCAGAAGTCGCCGGACAGACCGGTCGAGATCGACGCGAACCGAGGAGGACTCATGGCCACCGCCACCTGGAACGGCACCGTGATCGCGCAGAGCGACGAGACCGTGGTCGTCGAAGGGAATCACTACTTCCCCAGAGATGCAGTGCGTGCCGACGTGTTGCGTGACTCCGACACCACCTCCGTCTGTCCCTGGAAGGGCACCGCGTCCTATCACTCGATAGAGCTCGACGGTCAGATGAACCCCGACGCGGCCTGGTACTACCCCGAGCCGAAGCCGGCAGCGGAGGAGATCAAGGACCGGATTGCCTTCTGGCATGGTGTCGAAATAACCGACTAACAGATCGGAACAGGTAGCTGCGGTGGCTGTCGTCTCGCGTGGATTCGGTGGCCGGCGTCGCTCTGCCGACGTCGAACTCCCGCCCGGTCAGTACCTCACCGAGGATTTTCCCGTCCTGTCCGCAGGTCCGACACCTCAGATCAGTCAGGACCGGTGGACCTTCACCATCACCAGCGAGTCGGGGGAGCAGCGCAGCTGGACGTGGGCCGAGCTGACCGCGCTGCCGACGGAGGAGTTCACCGTCGACCTCCATTGTGTGACGCGGTGGTCGAAGCTCGGTACGCACTGGCGCGGCATCTCGCTCGACACGGTGCTCGCGGAAGTCGACACTGCCGCCGAGTTCGCCATGGTGCACAGCTACGGCGGATACACGACCAATCTGCCCGTTGCCGACCTTCGGGGAGGTCAGGCCTGGATCGCCACCGGATATGACGGAGCGGATCTCGATCCGGAGCATGGCGGCCCGGCCCGGTTACTGGTTCCGCACCTGTATCTGTGGAAGAGCGCCAAGTGGGTAACCGGCATCACCCTGTCCGATGACGATGACCTCGGGTTCTGGGAGAGCATCGGCTACCACGCCTACGGTGATCCGTGGCGTGAAGAGCGGTACTCCGACGCGTGAGCTGGCGACTCGGCGTGGTCGCGGCGGTGCGCGACGAGTCGCCGACCGCGCGCACCATCGCGCTACGGATTGAGGGATTCCCCGCGCACGTGGCCGGGCAGCACATCGATGTGCGCCTCACCGCCGCGGACGGCTACACAGCAGTGCGCTCGTATTCCATCGCCTCGCCGGCCGGCGCCGACGCGCCGCTGATCGAGATCACCGTCGAGCAACTCGTGGACGGGGAGGTGTCGCCATATCTCGCCGGCGAAGTCCGGCCGGGGGACCAACTCGAGGTGCGCGGGCCTGTTGGCGGATGGTTCGTCTGGCAACCGGCGCAGCTCGAGCCGATCCAGCTGGTGGCTGGTGGCTCAGGGATCGTGCCGCTGATGTCGATGGTGCGAACTCATGCCGCGTCGTCCTCGGTGGCGCCGATGCGAATGCTCTACTCGACGCGCTCGCCAAGGTCGTTGATCTATCGCGACGAGCTGGCCGGGGTGGACATCCTTTACACGCGGCAGGTACCAACCGGCTGGCCGGATGCGCCGCACCGAATCGGTGTCGCCGACCTGACTGCACACACCGTGCCACCGGATCAATCACCGACGTGCTATGTCTGCGGGCCGACGCCGTTCGTCGAAGCCGTTGCCGCATTGTTCTTGGCCGCCGGACATTTTGCGGCCAGGATCAGGACAGAGCGATTCGGCGGTGGAGGTGGCGGATGACGCACACAAGAGGGTTGGACGGGAATGCCGCGGCCGCGCCGCTGCGGGAGGTGTTTGCCGCCGATGTCACCGCCGCGGTCGGCCGGTGCGCCGGGTGCGGCCACATAGCGCACCTGGCCGAAGCGCAGTTCTTCGGCGGAGAAGCCGGGCTGGTGCTGCGCTGCTCGGCGTGCGCCGGGGTGCTGGCCCGGCTCGTCCAGCACGACGATCAGAGCTGGCTCGACCTACAGGGACTGCGGTATCTGCGCTTCAACACGCCCGCCGCGGAATGAACCCGTCCCGAGTGGGCGACGCGCTGCATGCCGCCGCGGCCTGGCCGCTAGCCTCTGCGGCGGGGCGGTAGCTCAGCCGGTTAGAGCAGGGGACTCATAATCCCTGGGTCGTGGGTTCGAGTCCCACCCGCCCCACCAATGCCGTGTATTGCTTGGTATTGCTTCGGTTGATGCTTCCCATCTGGCCTTCGGCTGATGGGTAACAGCGCGCAATCCTCAGTGGAAGTCGGCGCCCAGGGCGAGGCCGAAGCCGGCACCGTTCTGCGCCAGGCCCACCAGCAGGATGCCGGCCCACTCGAGGACGTAGGTCATCTCCAGCCCTCCCGCGTCGAGAGGCCGCATCCCCAAACTCTCCAGAAACGCCGCGACACGTGCCTTCGCCTCCGCGCTGTCGCCGGCGAAGAACACGTCCACGGGCTTGTCGTCAGCAAGGACGCCGCTGAAGAGCAGGTTGAATGCCTTCACCACGTGGGTGCCCTCGGGCGCAGCAGCGGCGATCTGCTGGGTCGCCGAGTTGCCTGCGGTAGTCACGACTCCGCTGGCGTTGGTGTTGAACGGGTTGGTGATGTCGACGAGGATCTTGCCTGCCAGCGCATCGCCGTAGTGCGCGACCACGTCGACCGCGTCGGCGTACAGGATGGCGACGATGACGATGTCACCCGCCGGCGTTGACCCGTACCTGCCGACGGTGGTTCCGTTGCCGATCTGGTCTGCGAGTGCCTGGGCCTTGGCGGTATTGCGGCTCATGATCTCGATGGTGTGGCCGTGCTTGGCCGCCCGAGTGCCGATGGCGGTGGCCATGTTGCCCGAACCGATGATGCTGATGGTGGTCATGATGTGTGCTCCTTCGTGGTGTCTGGATTGGTCGGACCTGACGGTCGTGTTGGCGTGATCCCGGGTTGCAATGGGCGCCGTCAAGGCCAAGGTGAGGCATGCCTCCGGAAGTTCATGTCACCATAACCGGAGGTGTGCCTCACTTATTCCGGAGGACTCGCGCAACGCGGAAACGGAGGCCGCCCTCAGCAACGTGGGTAGGCTGATGAAGTGAGCCAGGTGGACGTTGAGCAGGTGCGGATGCCCCGGCGCCGCGACGCCTTGGAGCGCCGTATCAGGCTCGTCGCCGCGGCGCAGCGCGAGTTCGCCGCACACGGCGTGGATGCCTCCTTGGAGAAGATCGCACGCGACGCCGGCGTCGCCATCGGCACCCTGTATCGCCACTTCCCGACGCGCCTGGACCTGCTCATGGCAGCCTTCCGGCCCCGGCTCCAGGAGTTCCTCGATGGAGCCAACAAAGCCATGGAGATGGACGATCCGTGGGATGGCTTCGTCTCCTACTTGGAGAACTTGTTCCGCGTGCAGGCAGGGAACCGAGGCTTCAACGACTTCCTCTCCCGCCGGTTCACCGACAACGCCGAGACCGAGCGCATCCATGACCAGATGTGCCGACAGATTGAGGACGTGCTCACCAGGGCCCAAGACGCCGGCGCGGCTCGCCCCGACATCACCCAGGCCGACATCGTCAACCTCATCTGGTCCAACGGCCGGATCATCGACGCCACCAGCGCGACGGCGCCCAACGCCTGGCGGCGCTACCTCTACCTCATGCTCGACGCCTACCGAGCCGAGCGGGCACATTCGATCCCCGAGCCGCCGATGACGGACGTGCAGCTCTATGACGCCATGGTCCATCTCAGCAAGGCGGACTAGGGGCGGCCGGTCTGCTGCACGGCGGGTGCCGGACCGCCCAGCTCGCGCAGCGACACATCGGTAGTGCCGTGGTCGGCGTCCATCACTTTGCCGCAGCTGTGATCGCGCACCAGAGATCGGCACGCCTGCGATCAGTCCATTGTTTGCAGATGGGCGGGCGACCGCCGAAAGGTGTGTGACCCCGTCACCCCAACCGCATGTTAGGGGCCCGAGGGATCCGGCACGGTGGCCGCGCTGAAGCCACGCGATACGTTGGTGAGGTGCGCGTCGCGACCTGGAACGTCAACTCGGTAAAGCAGCGGATGCCGCGCCTGCTTCCTTGGTTGGACGAGCGTCGCCCCGATGTCGTTTGCCTCCAGGAGACCAAGCTTGCCGACCCGGCCTTCACTGAATTGCTCGGCGCCGAGCTCACCGACCGCGGCTTTGCCTTCGCGCTCAACGGTGAAGCGCAGTGGAACGGCGTGGCAATCCTCTCCCGCGTCGGCCTCGACGATGTCACTGTTGGCTTGCCGGGCGCGCCGGGGTTTCCCGGCGTCGAGGCGCGCGCGGTGGCGGCGACCTGTGCCGGCGTGCGCATCCACTCGCTTTACGTGCCCAACGGACGGGTGCCCGACTCCGACCACTACCAGTACAAGCTCGCCTGGCTCGGTGTGCTGCGCCATGTCGTAGCCGCCGGTCCGGACGACGTGCTGCTGTGCGGTGACATGAACATCGCGCCGACCGACGCGGACGTATTCGATCCCGCAGCATATGTCGGCCAGACGCACGTCACGCCGCCCGAGCGCGCCGCACTTGCCGAACTGCAAGCCCTCGGGTTGCACGATGTGGTGCGTGATCGCTGGCCGGACGAACGGGTGTTCACGTACTGGGATTACCGCGCCGGCATGTTCCACAAGAACCTCGGAATGCGGATCGATCTCGTGCTGGCCGGCGGCACCGTGCCCGCACGGGTGCAGGCCGCCTGGGTGGATCGGTTGGCTCGCAAAGGCAGCGGTCCGAGCGACCACGCCCCGGTCATGGTCGACCTTGACGAGGCGCCGGACGGCGACATCGGCCCGATGGTGCCGCCACCGTCCGCACCGAGAGTGCCGCGCCGGCCGACCAAACTCCCGCAGGCCTAGACCGACGGACGGCAGCACTTCGTCGCGAAGTCCTGCACTTATTCATATCCTCCGTAGGATGGCGGCAGTCGCCGTGGGGAGGGGAACCGTGTTCGTCTCTGGTGGAGACTATCTTCGCGGTGGCCGCTTGTTCCGGCTGCGCGCCCGGTGGACGGCGGACGTAGGTACCCACCGTGTCGAACCGTAGCCC
Source organism: uncultured Actinomycetota bacterium (assembly GCA_963703085.1). Taxonomy (GTDB): domain Bacteria; phylum Actinomycetota; class Actinomycetes; order Mycobacteriales; family Jatrophihabitantaceae; genus DATAEG01. The sequence goes on from OY969789.1 coordinate 3,004,407, forward strand.
CGCAGCCGGCGCCTCCAACGGCTCGCAGTTGCGGCGCCGCGCGAACCTCTCGATCGTTCTGGCAGCGGTGATCGACGGCGCGCCTATCTCCCAGACGTCGTTGATCGAGAAGACCGGCTTGAAGAAGCCGACGATCAGCAAACTGATCGACGAGTTGCACCGGGCGAGCTGGGTGCGACCGTTGGGTTCGAGTCAAGGCAGCCTCGGGCGACCGCGTCAGCTCTGGGCGCCCGACCCGGACCGAGGCTTGGTCGTGTCCGCCCAGATCAGTGTCGACCAGATGTCCACTCTCATCGTCGACTTCGCCGGATCCGTTCGGGCCGAACGGTCGATAGCCGTGGACGTCGGCAAGTGGAGCGAACGGACCGCGGTGGACGCGGTCGCACAGATGATCTCCGGGGCGCTGCACGACGTCCAGGTGGCGGACGGGGTGCAGCGTCCGGTCCTCGGGGTCGCCATTGCGGTTCCGGGCATCGTCAGCGAACGTGGGCAGTTGAAGTACGCACCCGGGCTGGACTGGAAGTCCCCGGATATCGCCGAGCATCTCCGCACGGCGCTCGGTGACGTCGTCGGTGCCGACTGCCCGGTGTTCGTGGAGAACGAGGCCAACATGGCCACCCTCGCGGAGCTCGCGTACGGGCCGCACAGCGACGTGCGGAACATGGTCTTCATCCTCGGCGAGCGCGGCGTGGGCGCGGGTGTGGTGGTCGATGCAGAGCTGTTCCGTGGCGCGCACCGCTCCGGCGGTGAGATCGGGCATGTGACCGTCGACGTCGACGGGCCGGAGTGTCCGTGCGGCAAGCACGGTTGCTGGGCCATGTACGTATCGCAGGAAGTGCTGCGCGATCAGGCAATCGCGGCGCGGAAGGCCGGCCGGTCGTCGCAGTTGTGGGGCCAGGGCACCACCGAGGCCATCACCTCGGCGGAGGTCGTCGCTGCCGCGCAGCGCGGCGACGGAGTCTCCGTCGAGCTGATGGCGAGGTTGCGCCGCTACCTGGCGGTGGGCATCGGCAACCTGGTCAGCATGTATGACCCGGAGGTCGTCGTCTTGGGCGGTTTCTTGCGCGCCGCGTTCGCCGACAGCGTTCCTGCGCTGCGGGCGGAACTGGACAATTGGTTGATGGGCGGCGGGCGGTACGACGAGGTGCGCATCGAGCTAGCCGCGCTCGGCCCGGACGCGCCGCGATGGGGCGGGGTGCGCGTCGTGCTTCGTGCTGTTGTCGCGGGCCTCGGGGCCAGCGGTACTGATGGCTGAGTTCGCGCCTCGCAATCATTAACGTAGGCGTAACAACTTAACCCGATATTTGCTTGACTTTGTTGCACGGGTAGACAAATGTCGGTCTGGTTCGTACCCGCGCGACTAAGGGACTGGCAATGAGCCTGCGCTCCACCTCGTCCGTCAACCGTGGGTGGCGCTACTCCCCGTGCCCGCTCGCATCGGCGAGCGAGGACGGTTCGAGTGCCTCCGCGGTGTCAGTGACGGTGCCGCACCCGAATGTGGTGCTGCCCGCGCAGGGCTTCGACGACCTGGACTACCAGTTCGTATCCAGCTACCGCCGCCGGCTGCGGCTGCCGAGCGAGGCTGCGGGGATGCGAGCCTGCATTCGCTTCGGCGGCGTGATGTCAACGGCGACGGTCTTCTGCAACGGTGAACCGCTCGGCACACACCACGGCGGTTTCCTGCCGTTCACCTGTGAGTTGACCGAGCATCTGCGGTGGGACGGCGAGGACGAGATTGCCGTCGAGGTGGACTCGACCGAACACGCCGACCAGCCCCCGTTCGGTGGGCACATCGACTACCTCACCTTCGGCGGAATGTATCGCGGTGTGCAGCTGACGCTGCTGCCACGCACCTTCATCGCAGACGTGTTCGTCCGTCCGCATGACGTGCTCACCGAACGTCGCCGGATCGAGGTCAGGTACGAGCTCGACCGAGGCGACGCGGACGCCGCCAACGGGCTGCGGGTCGAGGCACAAGTGCTCGCCGGTGATCGAGTGATCGCTGCCAGCTCCGGTTCGGTGTCGGCGCAATGGCAGGGTGCCCGCTTGCACGGCAACGTGATGATCACCGGACTCGACGAGCTCGACCTGTGGGACGTGGACAACCCGCAGCTCTACGACGTCCGACTCCAGCTGCTGGACGGCGACACGGAACTGGACGCGGACACCGTGCGCACCGGGCTGCGCGAGGCACATTTCACCGAGGACGGCTTCTTCCTCAACGGCAGGCGGCTGAAACTGCGCGGCCTCAACCGGCATCAGACCTATCCGCACGTCGGCGCTGCGATGCCGGACCGGGTGCAGCGCCGGGATGCGCAGATCCTGCACGACGAACTGAAGTGCAATGCGGTGCGCACCTCGCACTACCCGCAGGCACCGAGCTTCCTCGACGCCTGCGACGAACTCGGCCTGCTGGTGTTCGAGGAAATGCCCGGCTGGCAGCACATCGGTGACCAGCAATGGCAGGACCGGGCGTGTGATGACGTGGCTGGAATGGTGACCCGCGACCGCAATCACCCCTCGATCATCCTGTGGGGGGTTCGCATCAACGAGTCGTTCGACTCGGAGGACTTCTACCGCCGCACCAACGACATCGCGCACCGCCTCGATGACTCCCGGCAGACGAGTGGAGTGCGCTACTTCCGCGAGTCGCAGCTGCTCGAGGACGTGTTCGCGCTGAACGACTTCCAGACCGGTGGCCGCATCGATCTACCGAATCATCCGCGGTACTTGGTCTCCGAATTTGCCGGGCACATGTTCCCCACCAAGCGGTTCGACAACGTCGAGCGAGTTCAGGAGCACGCGATCCTGCATGCCACCGTCCTCGACGCGGTCCATGCCGATCCGAGAATCGCGGGGTCGTTCGGCTGGTGCGCCTTCGACTACGCCACGCACCAGGAATTCGGGTCCGGCAATCGGGTCTGCTACCACGGCGTCGCCGACATGTTCCGGGTGCCCAAGCCCGCCGCGAGCGTCTACCGATCGCAATGTCCGCCGCAGCACGAGGTCATCCTCGAACCGGCGTTCATCTGGGCCGGCGGCGATCACAGCGACTACGGCGGACCGGGGAAGGGGCTCATCCTGTCCAACTGCACCCGCATCGAAGCCTTTGTCGGCGGCACACCCGTCGGCCAGCTCCGGCCCGACCGGGCCGGCTTTCCCCATCTGCCGAACCCGCCGTTCTTCTTCGCCGCGGAGAGCGGTATTGCGCCGTGGCGAAGGGAATGGGGTGAGCTGCGACTGGACGGTTACCTGGACGACGAGCTGGTCATCACCCGCATCCTGTCCGGGCGGGGTGTGGATCACATGATGTCGGTGGCACTGGATGACATCACGCTGGCGGCCGACGGCGCGGATGCCACCCGGCTGGTGATGCAGGTGACCGACGAGTACGGCAACGCGCGTCCCTTCGCGACCGGAGCGCTGCAGATTTCGGTCACCGGACCGGCGACGGTGGTGGGGGACAACCCCATCGCGCTGACCGGGGGCGTCGCGGTGGTGTGGCTGCGGGCCGGCGAAGAGCCGGGGGAGGTCGGCATCACGGTGACCCATCCGACGTTGGGTGCGACCTCGGTCGGCATCACGGTGCAGAAAGTGGCGGGGGAGTCGTGGTGAGCGCCGCAAGCATCTGCCGGACGGCGAGCACCGAGGAATTCACCGACCCGGGCGACGGCGCGCTCGACGTCGTCGCAGTGCTCAGCACTCCGCGGCCGGAGGCATTTGCCACCAGCCGGGTGCCGGAGCTGAACGTCGAGATCGGCGGGATAGTCGGCGATCGCCATTACGGGATCACCCGACCGTCGAACAGCAGGCAAGCTCGGTTCTATCCCCGCGGAACGAAGATCCGCAATCGCCGCCAGGTGAGCCTGGTTGCGGTGGAGGAGCTGGACGACGTGGCGCGGCGGATGAGACTGCCGCAGGTCCGGGCGGAGGAACTCGGCGCCAACGTTCTGGTCTCCGGGATCGCTGATTTCAGTGCGCTGCCCATCGGCACGAGGTTGCTGTTCGACGGCGGCCTGGGGCTGGTGTGTGAGGGCGTCAACCAGCCGTGCCGGTTGCCGGCGCAGCTGTTGCAAGAACGCCATCCCGACTCCGATGCGGCGAAACGGTTCGTCCGCGAGGCGTTCGGCCGGCGCGGCATCGTCGCCTCGGTAGAACATCCCGGGGTGCTGGCCGGGGGCGCGCGCGGCCGGCTGTTCCTGCCCGAAACCCACAACACGCTGACCTAGGAGGTTGCCCCCAGTGCACGTCCGTGCCGACCTGTCCGCTTGCCAGGGATACGTGAACTGCGCGATCGAAGCTCCCGCGGTCTTCGACGTCGACGACGAGGGCAAGGTCGTCGTCCTGCAGACCACACCGCCGGAAGAACTACGGCCGGCTGTGCAGGCCGCGGTCCGGGCCTGCCCGGCCCGGGCCCTCGGCGTGGACGAAGGCTGACGGTTGCGCACCGTCGTCATCGGCGCCTCCCTCGCCGGGTTGAGCGTCGCGCGCACGCTGCGTGCCGCCGGCGAGCGAGGACCCATCACCCTGGTCGGGGATGAGTCGCGACTGCCCTACGACCGTCCGCCACTGTCCAAGGAAGTTCTCGCGGGCACCGGTCACGCGGAACGGTCCCTCGAGGCAGAACAGTGGTACGCCGAGCACGATGTCGAGGTGTTGCGGCGCGAGCCGGCGCGCGATTTGGACCCCGTCCAACGCGTGGTGCACACCGATCGGCGCACGCTGCGCTACGACAACGCGGTGATCACGACCGGGGCGCGGCCGCGCCGGCTGCCCGGCGCTGCGGACCGGCCTGATCTGCACGTGGTGCGGACCTGGCGCGATGCCGAGCGGTTGCGTGCGGCGCTCAACGGCGCACGACACGTCGTCGTCATCGGTGCCGGCTTCCTCGGACTGGAAGTCGGCGCGGTCGCTCGCGAACTCGGCCTCGACGTCTGCATCGTCGACCCGGCGCCGACCCCACTGCTGCGGGCGCTCGGGCCGGAGGTGGGACGGTGGTTCGCCGGTCTGCACCGCGCGCACGGGATCGACTTGCGCTGTGCCACGCCGGTGCGCAGCGTGGCCGGGGGTCACCGCCGACCGGAGGTCCAGCTCGAGGACGGTGACACGGTGATTGCCGACCTGGTCGTGGTCGCGGTCGGCGCCGAGCCGAACACCGAGTGGCTGGCTGGAAGCGGCGTACCCGTCGCCGACGGAGTGATCTGCGATGAGTTCGGTCGTACCTCGGTTCCCGGCGTTTCTGCAGCCGGTGACGTCGCCCGCTGGTTCGTGCCCAGACTCGGTACGTACCGCCGCATCGAACACTGGAGCAACGCCGTCGACCAGGGACGGGTTGTCGCCGCCGGCCTGCTCGGTGACCCTGCGCCGACAGCCGGCATTCCATCGTTCTGGTCCGATCAGTACACCGCGCGGGCTAGGTTCGTCGGTTATCCGGGAGTGTGGGACGAGGTGGACGTGCAGACTCCTTCCGAAGGTCGGCTGCTGGCCCGTTACTGCAAGGCCGGCGAGTTGGTCGGCGCGCTGTGCGTCGGGCTGCCTCGCGCGCTGCCCGCGCTGCACCGGGAGATCGCGGCGACACCACCGCGGCGGCATGCGTTGATCGCCTAGCCGGCGCGTCGCCGGGCTGCGTCACCCGCTGGGTCGGTGCGAGACTGGCTCCTCGCACGGCAACCGTAGATGCCGTGCGCGGTGGTGGTCGATGTCCTCGCGGATGGGTGGTGTCGGGTGACCTTCGAGTTCAGCGGCGAGCTGTGGTACTGGCGCGGGCCGGCGCCGTACTACTTCGTCACCGTGCCCGAGGACGAGTGCCGCCAGGTGAAAGCCGTCGCCGCGCAGGTGAGTTACGGGTGGGGCGTTATCCCGGCGACGATCCGGGTCGGTAAGACCGAGTGGACGACCTCACTGTTCCCGAAGGACGGCCGCTATCTCGTGCCGGTGAAGGATCGCGTGCGCACCGCAGAAGGCATCGAGGACGGCGACACCATCACCGTGCGGCTCAGCGTCGCCGCGTGACGCGCTCGAGCTAATCACCTGCAGCAGAGTCACTCGGGCGGGAGCCGTCTCGCGCGAGCGCGCCGATCTCGTGCCGCAGCCAACATGCGTCCGAGGATCGCGACTACCAGCGTTGCGACATCGACCTTCTGTACGGAGGCGAGTACGGCGAGAGCCGGCGGCGATGAGACGATCGGCGCGTGACTCGGACGATCATCTCAGTGGAGGTCGCGGATATCCGATTTCCGACCTCGCGAAGCCTCGACGGCTCGGATGCGATGAACCTCGCTCCGGATTACTCGGCCGCATATGTGGTCCTGCAGACCGATCATGACGACGGACTGACCGGCCACGGGTTCACGTTCACCATCGGCCGCGGCAACGAGATCTGCTGCGCGGCGATCCGCACGCTCAGTCGGCAGCTGATCGGGCGCGATGCCGACGAGCTATTCGCCGACATGGGCGCATTCGCGCGGATGATGACCGGCGACAGCCAACTGCGCTGGCTCGGTCCGGAGAAGGGCGTCATCCACCTGGCCACCGCGGCGCTGGTGAACGCGGTGTGGGATCTGTTCGCGAAGGTCGAAGGCAAACCGCTGTGGCGGTTGTTGGCAGACATGTCGCCGCAGCAGGTCGTTGACCTGATCGACTTCCGGTACATCGACGATGCGCTCAGCCCGACCGAAGCGCGGGTGCTGCTCGAGCAGCAGGAGCGGGGCAAGGCCGCCCGGATCGAGGAGATGTTGGCTGACGGATACCCGGCTTACACCACGTCAGCGGGCTGGATGGGCTACGACGACGAGAAGGTGCGCCGGTTGTGCCGGGAGGCTGTTGCCGCGGGCTGGAGGCACATCAAGATGAAGGTCGGCGGCGACGCCGAGGACGACCTGCGCCGAGCGCTGCTGATCCGCGACGAGATCGGCCCGGATCGCCATCTGATGATGGACGCCAACCAGGTATGGGGGGTCGGCGAGGCGATCGAGCGGATGCGGGTACTCGCCCAGGCTCGGCCGCGGTGGATCGAGGAGCCGACCAGCCCGGACGACATCCTGGGCCATGCCACGATTGCCCGCGCCATCGCACCGATCGCGGTCGCCACGGGCGAGCATGTGCACAACCGGGTGATGTTCAAACAGCTGTTGCAGGCCGGCGCGATCGGCTACTGCCAGCTCGACGCCTGTCGGCTCGGCGGCGTCAACGAGGTCATCGCCGTGCTGCTGCTGGCCGCGAAGTTCGGGGTGCCGGTCTGCCCGCACGCCGGAGGCGTCGGCCTGTGCGAGTACGTGCAGCACATCGCGATCTTTGATTTCGTCGCCGTCAGTGCGGACCTCACCGACCGGACGCTGGAATACGTCGATCACCTGCACGAGCACTTCGTCGATCCGGTCCGTATCGCCGGTGGTCGGTACCTGGCGCCGGTGCAGCCCGGCTACAGCAGTGAGATTGCCGAGGCCAGCCGAATCGGTTACGCCTTCCCCGAAGGCGAGGCGTGGGCGCAGAGAACGTGATCGGGCGCGCTCAGTCCGGCGGTCGCTGCGAGCGGTCGGCCGCCCGGTGAGCATCGAGCAGGCTCGCGGCGGTGGCGAAGCGGCTCGTGCCGGCGCGCCGTGCTCGTGCCGTCAGATTTCGCTCTGCCTGTTCGGGGGTGCGGCCGAGGGCCACTAGTACGCCGATGGCCTGCTGGATGCTCGAGAGTGCGGCCAACCCGCCGTCGGAGCTGTTCGCCGGCGGGACCAGGTGGTCGTCGAGGACGATTTCACTGAGCTGGCGTCCGGCCGACCAGGCCAAGTCGGCGGCGAGATCGACGAAGGCGCCCGGCGATGCCGCGTAGAACGTCATCGAGATGTTCGGCTTGGCATGATGCGCGCCGAGCAACCACCGCGGCATCCGAACCGAAGATCGGATCTGCGCCGCGTCCAGCTCGCCCGGCTCGGAAATGGCCACCTCGTCCGGGCCGACGCGGACGGTCAAAGACAGGCCGAGGTACGAACTCACGGCGAGCTGCAGGTCGCTGCTCAGCCGACGCAGACCGCTGCCCAGATCGATCCGGGGGTCGTCGAGGGACTCGCTGAGCTCGGCCAGGTGGGTGGTCAGTGAATCATCAGGGCGCACCGAGGTGCTCCAAGGGGCGCCCTGAGCGCTGTGGTCGACGAGCCCGGATGACGCACCGCGGAAAACGGCGCGACCGCGAGAAGCTCAGGCTCGGGTCAGGGCCCGGTCGGTGGCGAGCATCGCGGGGCTCACGCTACGCCGGAATTTCCCCAATGGGGGCTTCGCGGGGGCCAACTTCTCGGGTCCTGCGAAGCGCCGCGGGTCAGCCGCCGCTATGACGAGCTCGGGCTCTGCCGACCGCTTCGTCGACGATTCGCGCCGCGACCATGTTGAGCTTGAGGTTCTCGGCTTGACTGGCGACTCGCAGTCGGTCGAATGCCTCTTCTGCGCTGCCGCCGTTGCGACTGCGCAGGATGCCGATCGCCTGATCGATGATGGTCCGGGTGGTCAGCGCGACCTGCAGCTGCGCGGCCAGCCGCTGGGCGTGGGCGAGCACCTGGGCGTTGTGCACGGCCACCGCTGCCGGAGCGGCGAACAGCTCGCCAAGCTCCGCGGCGTGATCGTCGAAGACGTCCTTGGCCCGGGCGTAGACGTTGATCGCGCCGACAACCTGGGCGGGCAGCAGCAACGGGAGAGACAGCACGCTGTGCACGCCGAGACGACTGATCCGGGGGCCGAAGCGAGGCCAGCGGGACTCACCCCCCAGCGAACCGGAGCGTACGGTGCGCTGCTCCAGTGCGGCGGTGATGCACGGTCCCTCATCCAAAATGTCGTACTGGATCGCGTCGATCTCGGACACGAACGGGGCACTGGCAGCGAGGGCTTGCACCCGATCCTTCGTCGTATCGGTGCGCAGCAACGTCACGCCGGCACCGTCCGCGCGCGGGATCGCGCGGACCGCGAACGTCGCGACCTGAGCCAACAACTCCTCGAGGCCGGCCGTCCCGGTGACCAGAGCAGCCAGGTCCGCGAGGCTGGCCCGAAGGTCGATCTGATCGGATGCCTGCCGCTGAGTCGAATCGGCCGGCCCCCGCTGCTCGCGATCGGGGCTGCCGTCCTGCTGAAAATCAGTCATCCGCTCCGTCCCTGCTCACCTTCCACGCTAGGTCAATCATGACACCTCGGTCATTTTCGCATCCGGCTCGCCAACTGTCCTGCGGCGGTCCGGTGTGCGTGGAATCGCGAAGTCGCGGTCGGCAGGTATGGTGAAGGTGTTGGGATTCCAGCCAGTCCGGACCGGCTCCGCCTCCACGACGCGGCGCTGTGAGTGTTTCTTCTCGAAGCCGGGCGCGATCGGTGACACTTCCCGTCGGGATTCCACATGTCACAGTCATCCTCCACCGCGCTGCTGAGCGCGCCGGTCAGGACTACGGCCGCAACGGCCACCACCAAGGGTAGCGACTACGCCACCCTGTGCCGACAGATCCGCGCGGCAGACCTGCTGCGTCGTCGCCCGTTGGCCTACACGGTCAAGATCGCCGTCACACTGCTGCTCTTCGTCGCCGCCTGGGCCGGCGTCGTGCTGGTCGGCGACTCCTGGTTTCAGCTGCTTCTGGCGGTCGTGCTGGGGGTGGCCTTCACGCAGGTCGCGTTCCTCGGCCATGACGGCGGCCACCAGCAGGTGTTCGCCGGACGCAAGGCCAACGACCTGTTCGGCCAGCTCACCGGCTTGCTGGTCGGGTTGAGCTTCGGCTGGTGGATCGGCAAACACAACCGTCACCATGCCAATCCGAACAAGGAGGACCACGACCCGGACATCGGTGACGGGGTACTCGTGTTCACCACCGGGCAGGTGGCAGCCCGCACCGGCCGCCTCGGGCGGGCTATCACCAGACGGCAGGCATGGTTGTTCTTCCCGCTGCTGACGCTGGAGGGATTCAATCTGCACATTGCCAGCGTCTTGTCGTTGCTGCCCCGCACGCAGCGAAGCACCCGCGGTGGCCACCGACGCACCGAGATCCTGCTGTTGAGCGTCCACCTCATCGCGTATGTCGGCGGGTTGTTGCTGGTCATGTCGCCGATCACGGCGCTGGCCTTCATCGCTGTGCACCAGGGGGTGTTCGGTCTCTACATGGGCTGCTCGTTCGCGCCGAACCACAAGGGCATGCCGACGATCGGCGCCGACGAGGACGTCGACTACCTGCGTCGTCAAGTGCTCACCTCACGCAACGTTCGGGGCGGCATGTTCACCGACGTGTTGCTGGGCGGGCTGAATTATCAGATCGAGCACCATCTGTTTCCGAGCATGCCGCGCCCGTCGTTGCGCCGTGCGCAGCGGCTGGTTCGGCAGTACTGCCAGGAGCACCGGGTCAGCTACACGGAGACGTCGCTGGTGGGCTCGTATCAAGCTTCGTTGCGCTACCTGAACCAGTTGGGCGCTCCGTTGCGGGACCCGGTCACCACGGTTGGTCAGGGCTGAGGCATCCCAGCACGACGGATTCGGCGTGGCATTTCGCGATGTCCTTGCCCAACACCGGCCCGACGTGCTGGAATAGCCCTACACGTCACGGGGGTGACGAGTACGTCAGACGGGGTGGTCACGTGCAATATCGCTCGCAGGCTCGCAAATCGGACTCTTCCGCCGCTCGGCTGCGGCGTCGGCTGATCCGCATCGGATGCGCAGGTGCGGTGTGCGCATCGCTGGCCATTCTGGTGCCGAGCGCGTCCGGCAACGTAAGCGTCGACCCGAACGACTGGGTCGGTCACCTAGCAGTCACCGCTCCGGCTCGCTGAGCGCAGCGCCCCGATCGGGCGCGCATTTCGCATCTCGACGGCCCGGACACCGCCGTCTCCTTCCCGGCGCGGCCGCCGGTACGATGCTCCTGGGTGTTGCTCCGCGACGAGTGTTGTCGTGTCGCAGCGACGGGCCGAACAGCGTGCCCCACTGCACCCGCCAGCCCGGCGCAAACAAGCCGCCGTCCCGCACCGTCGTGTGCCTCGCTGTCCCGCGAGCCGGAGATGGAGGACCCGTGAACGAACAGCAGCCAGACCCCCGTCCGCCGAGTGCTGGGCAGCTGGTGTCCACCGCGTCCGAGCAGCTGTCTCGCCTGGTTCGTGATGAAGTCGCGCTCGCTCGGGTGGAGATGACGGCGAAGGCGAAACGGGTGGGGCTCGGCGCAGGGTTGCTGGGCGGCTCAGGGGTGATCGGCCTCTATGCGCTCGGGTGTTTCGTCGCCGCTGCCGTGCTCGGTCTCGCGACGGTCCTCGACCCGTGGCTGTCGGCGTTGATCATCGGCCTGGCATTGGGTGTGATCGCGGCCGGTGCTGCGCTGTTGGGCAAGAAGGACGTCACCGAGGGAACCCCACCAGTTCCGGAGCAGGCCGTGTCCAGCGTCAAGACCGACATCGAAACGGTGAAGGAGAGCGCACACCGATGACCGAGGCAGACAGCACACGGCAGACCCCGCAGACCGCCGAGCAGATCAAGGCGGACATCGATGACGCCCGCGCGCAGCTCAGCGAGGCGGTCGACGCCCTGTCGGCCAAAGTCGATGTGAAGGCGCAGGCCAAGGCTCGGGTCGAGCAGACCCGCGAGGCCGTCGCCGGCGCAACCGACCGGGTCAGGGAAGCGACTCCGGATCCGGTCCGGCGCGCCGTGGGCAACGCAGCACAGCGCGTTGCACCGGCAGCGGACTCCGGCCTGGCGAAGGTCCGGCCCTACCGCAAGCAGCTGCTGGCGGGGCTGGGCGCAGCGCTGATAGCGGTCGTTCTCTTCCGGAGGAGGTCCTCATGAAGTACGTCTACAAGCCGTTCGGGCTGCTGGTGGGCGTGTTGGGCGGCCTGCTGGCCAGCGCACTGTTCTCCCGCATCTGGCGGGCGATCGCCCACGAGGACGAAACTCCGGAGGCGACCGACCCGCAGCGCGGCTGGGGCGAGGTCGCGCTCTCGGCATTGCTGCAGGGTGCTGTTTTCGGAGGTGTGAAAGCGCTGGTCGATCGTGCCGGAGCGACCGGCTTCGCCCGAGCGACAGGAACCTGGCCGAGCTGATGAAGGGTGGGGGTGGTTCGGATGGCCGCCCGGCCTCGCTCCGCGACCGCCGACGGTGCAATGGCGGCTAACCGGTTCCGGTCTGCTGCCGGGTACCTTCCCGACTCGCGCCGGCTGGCCGACCTGCGCCGGGCCGCCGAACGCTGCGAGGGGTGCGATCTCTACCGCGAGGCGACGCAAACCGTCTTCGGGGCGGGCTCGACGAGGGCGCGGTTGTTGCTGGTGGGCGAACAGCCCGGCGACGTCGAGGATTCCGAGGGCGAGCCCTTTGTCGGTCCGGCCGGGCGCATGTTGGACCGGGCGCTGGACGAGGCCGCGATCGAGCGGCGCGGTGTCTATGTGACCAACGCGGTCAAGCACTTCCGCTGGGAGCGGACCGAGGCCTCCGCCCGGCGACTGCACAAGAAGCCCAGTGCCGCGCACATCACGGCCTGCCGACCGTGGCTGGAGTCGGAGATCGACGCGGTCCGACCGACCGGCATGGTCGCGTTGGGTGCGGTTGCCGCGCAGTCGTTGTTCGGCCCGTCCTTCCGCCTCACTCAGCACCGCGGCGCGACGCTGGGGTGGCCGCCGGACTCCGGCCCGTTCGCCGAGGACCGCAATCACGTGCGGTTCGTGGTCGCCACCGTGCATCCGTCCGCGGTACTGCGCGCCAGGAGCGCCGACCGGGACGAGATGTATGCCGGCCTCGTCGCTGACCTGCGACTGGCCGCCCGGACTGTTGACCGATCGTCATCGAACACATCATGAGCGGCCGTCGTCGGGAACTCGGCCGACCTACTGTCGAAGGAGCGGGCACATGCAAGCAGTGAGCTGTATCGGTCGGCCCCGGTCATGACCGACGAGGCGATGTCCGCGCCACCGCCCGGGGGCAGGCGGATCGGCTACTTCCTCTCCTGCGAGGAGTACGGACCGGCGGAGCTCGTTCGCCAGGCCAGAGCCGCCGAACAGGCCGGATTCGAGGCGCTGTGGATCTCTGACCACTACCACCCGTGGAACGATCAGCAGGGGCAGAGCCCGTTCGTGTGGTCGGTCATCGGTGCGGTAGCCGAGGCGACGTCCTTGCCGGTGACGACCGCGGTCACCTGCCCGACCACGCGGATCCATCCCGCAGTCATCGCGCAGGCAGCGGCAACCAGCGCGGTGCTTCTGGACGGGCGGTTCACCCTCGGGGTGGGCACCGGGGAGGCGTTGAACGAGCACATCCTCGGCACCGCGTGGCCCTCGATCGACGTTCGGCTGGAGATGCTCGAAGAGGCCGTCGAGGTCATCCGCGAACTGTGGGCCGGCGGCTTCGTCACCCGGCGGGGACGGTATTACTCCGTCGATCATGCTCGGCTGTACACGCTCCCGGACGAGCCACCGGACATTTTCGTCAGCGGGTTCGGCCCGAAGGCCACGCGGCTGGCCGGCCGGATCGGCGACGGCTACATCAGCACCTCGCCGGATCCTGAGCTGATCGACACCTTCCGGACCGCAGGCGGTGGCGGCAAGCCGATGCAGGCCGGCTACAAAGTGTGCTGGGGCACCGACGACGCCACGTCGGTGCAGACCGCGCATCGGCTGTGGGCGAACGCAGGTGTTCCGGGTGAACTGTCGCAGGTGCTGCCGAGCCCGAAGCACTTCGAGCAGGCCAGCGAACTCGTCACCGAGGAGATGACCCGGGATTCGATGGCGTACGGCGCGGATCACGCTCGTCATGTCGATGCGTTCCGCCCCTTCGCGGAGGCTGGCTTCGACGACATCTACATCGCGCAGATGGGTGGCCGCGAGCCAGGCACGTCCATCGACGGATTCTTCGAGTTCTACCGAGCTCTGTTACCGGAGCTACGAACGCTCCTTGCACCTTCGGCATGACGCGTCGTCCAGCAAAGCCGATCTGCAGCACAGAAAGGGGAACCAGCGATGACCGTGACCACATTTCAAGACCTCCCGCTCGCCGACCGAGACCGCGAGTGGGACGGCAGCGCAGCAGAGAAGCGGGTCCGGAAGTGGGCGGATGCCGAAGACGCACCCAACGCCGAGTACCGCCGCGCACACGTCTGGTACGACGGTGACGAGAAGGACAACTTCACCGCCTACAAGCTGCTGATCGCCGACGTCATCAACGGCCGACTCACCGCTGTGCCACGCGGTGTCATGGCAGCTGCCGCGGTGATGCAGGGCTCCCGCGGCGGCGTGGACCTGCCGCACGAGGACATCGACCGGGTGAAGAGCCACCTGGCCAAGTACTACGCGAAGATGGACGACTCGCCGCCCTGGCAGAAGGACTGACCGGGCAGCGTTCCGCACCCCACCACCGACAAGGAGGATCGCCATGGCAACGTCGGGCAGCAACCGGCGGAAGTCATCGTCGGCACCGGAGTTCACCGTTCCCGGCATGTCCGGCAAGGATGCCGCCGCGGTCATCGAATTGCTGCAGGACCGGCTCAACGCATTGAACGACTTGGCGTTGACCCTCAAGCACATTCACTGGAACGTCGTCGGGCCGCACTTCATCGCGGTGCACACGATGCTGGATCCGCAGGTGGACGCCGTGCGCCTCATGGCCGACACGACGGCAGAGCGCATCGCGACGCTCGGTGGCTCGCCGAGCGGTACCCCGGGCGCGCTGGTCGCGTCGCGCCGCTGGGACGACTATTCGTTGGGCCGTGACGACGCCCTGGCCCATATGGGTGCGTTGGACGTCGTCTACCAGGGGATCATCGAGGGATTCCGCGACGCGATCGAGCAGACCGAAGAACCGGACCCGGTCACCCAGGACATGCTGATCGAGCAGTCCGCGGCCCTGGAGCAGTTCCACTGGTTCGTTCGCGCCCACCTCGAAACGCCGAGCGGCACGGTCGTCACACAGCCTGCCAAAACCGAGCGGCAGGCCGCGCGCCGCTCCCGTAGATAGGCGCCAAGGCACGATTGAGCGGTGTGGCCGCGGTGCGTTCGCGCCGCCTGGCCACCGGTTTTGTCACTCGCGGAGTGTGAGATCGGCTGCGTCGGACACGACGGCGCTCAGGTCGGCGCCGTTCGCCAGTCGCCGCTGCCGGTCGGCGGCGCTGCCGTCGCGGCGCAGCCTGCTCAGCGTCTGGGTCACCAGGTCGTCGTCACCGGCCAGGCGCAGTGCGCTGCCGACGTGCTCGAGCAGGTCGCCGACCACGTCCCAGGCCGGCGCGAGCCTGTTGGCTGCCGGATCGACGAGCGAGTCGCTGAGCCCGTACCGGGCCGAGCGCCAGCTGGCGGCGCGCAGCACCGAACTGCTCGTGCCCAGGGGTGCGGTACCTCGCTGCCAGTCCGCAGCGGCGGTGTGCACCAGGGCACGGCACAGCGCGGCGACGAGCAGCGACATGTCGAGGTCGGCGGAAACGTCGGCAACCCGGATTTCGATCGTCGGGTAACGCGCCGACAGCCGGGCGTCGAAGTAGATCATCCCCTCGTCGATGGCTGCCCCGGTCGCGATCAGGTCAGCGATCGTTCTGTCGTATCCAGCCTCGTCGGGGAAGAGCTCGGTGGGCCCGGCGGTCGGCCATTGGCCCCACAACACGCTTCGGTAGCTGGCATATCCGGTGTCCAATCCCGCCCAGAAGGGTGACCCTGCGCTGATGGCGCGGACCAACGGCAGCCAGTCACGGATGTGGTTCAGGATGCCGATGCCTTCCGCGCGGGAGGTGATCTCCACGTGCACGTGCTGACCGCAGGTGAGCTGCTGTTGGGCAACCGCACCGAAGCGTTCGGTCATCGCGCTGTATCGGGCATCCGGCGTGGGATGGGTCCGGGCCTGCAGCGGGCTCGCGCCCAGGGCCACGGCGCGTCCACCGGACTGCCGTGCCGCCGCGTCGGCCTCGCGCCGTCTCGAGCTGAGCTGCGAACGGACGGAACCCAGCTGCTCGCACGGCTCGGACTCGATCTCGATCTGTTCGAGCTTGAACTCGTGACCGATGTTGTCCGAGCCGGTGTCGATGACCTGCTCGCCGAGCGGCGCCGCGTGTCGCCCGTCGTCGACCAGCAATAGCTCTTCCTCCACGCCGACCCTGCGGACTGTCGCATCAGTTGCCACTCGCAAAGTGTGTCGCACGGTCGGCGCAGCCGAGCAGCGGCATCACTCGCGGGCATCACCTGGCGTGCAGCCGGTGGGTGCCACGTCGCAGCTCGGTTTGATGCACGCGCGTGATCGGAGGCGGCGTAACTCGTTATGGTCGGTCGGTACGTTTCTGAGACGTGCCAGATACGTGGGCCGCAGTCGGCTCGGACCTTCATGTTGCGATCACTCGTCCCGGTGTGCGCGCCAGCCTCGAGCAGGCGCTGCGCCAGGCCATCCAGACCGGCCGGCTGCGCCCCGGCACGCGGTTGCCGTCGTCCCGGTCACTTGCCGCGGACCTTGATGTCGCCCGGAACACTGTCGCGGAGGTCTACGTCCAGCTCACCGCGGAGGGTTGGCTGACGGCTCGGCGCGGATCGGTGACCCGGGTCGCTGCCCGACCAGCTGACCCGGGCAGCGATGCCGGCTCGGCCGCGCAGCCGGCTCCCGCGGCGAGCCTTCCGTACGACCTGCGGTCCGGGGAACCCAACGTGGCCGCCTTTCCGCGCAAGGAGTGGGTGGCCGCCGTACGCTCCGGACTGCTGCGTGCGCCGAACGAGGCGCTGAGCTACGAAGACGGCCGCGGCAACCCGAAACTGCGCGAATCGCTGGGCGCCTACTTGGGCAGGGTGCGGGCGGTGCACGCCCGTCCCGATTCGATGATCATCAGCTCCGGGACGATCCATTCGTTCTCCATGCTGTGTGCCGTGCTCAAGGCTCGCGGCGCGTCGACCATCGCGTTCGAGGAATACGGGTTCCACCGGTTCACCAAGGCAGCCACCCTGCACGGTCTGCGCAGCGTGATCATCAGCGTCGACGACAAGGGTGCGTGCGTCGACGAGCTTGATGACCTTCGCGCGGACGCGGTGCTGCTGACACCGGGTCACCAATTCCCCACAGGTAGCAGCCTTGCTGCTGAGCGCCGCCGCGCCGTCATCGGGTGGGCCCGGCGTACCGGTGGGCTGATCATCGAGGACGACTACGACGGCGAGTTCCGGTATGAGTCGCATCCGGTGGCTTCCCTGCAGGAACTCGCGCCGGATCTGGTGGCCTATCTCGGTACGACCAGCAAGAGCTTGGTGCCGGGTTTGCGGATAGGGTGGGCCGTTCTCCCCGAGGGCCTGATGCCCGCCGCGCTCGAGGTCATCCGCTCGACCGTCGGTCAGGGCAGCGTGCTGGCACAGGTCGGGCTGACCGAGTTCATCCGCAGCGGCAGTTACGACCGGCACGTTCGCCGGGCCCGGACGAGCTATTTGCACCGCCGCGACCGGCTCGTCGCCTGCCGCGATCGGTTCGCTCCAGACGTGCGCGTGACTGGGATCGCAGCCGGCCTGCAGGCGGTGCTCCAGCTGCCTGAGCAGCAGTGGGGTGCTGCCGGTGAGCGGGAGTTCGTGCGGCGCGCAGCGCGTCGGGGACTGGCCGTGTACGGGCTGTCGACCTTCGACTTGGCATCGGTAACCCGCAGCACTCCACCCAGCATCGTGGTCGGGTTCGGCACACCTGCGGATCACGCTTTCGAACCTGCACTGCGGACGCTGTTCGACGTGATCTGCTCGGCCGGGGCGGCCGGGTGAGCCTCGAATAGTGCATCGCCGCCAGCGACGCTGTTCCCAGAAGGCGCATCACGACGATTGAAGGAGGACGTCGGCTGCATGAAACATGTTCGCGGCGCTGGCGGCGACATCGGCAAACGCTAGTCGCCCGGTCGGCCCATCCCTGGGCTAGTTGGACCGGGGTTTCGTGGGCCAATCCGGACCGGGTCACGTGTCGGTGACGATTTCGGTGCGGATCGACAACGAGGCGGCCCACGGAACTGCCGGGCAACTGGACCAGATGGCCTCCGCGACGGCTCTTAGGCTGAAACCAGGTGCGTTGGACGGCCGACGTGGTGGCTGATCCCCCTCTCTCTCGATCCGCGGGAGCTCGTCGCGGCGTCGGAGTCAGCACCTTCCCTCTGCGAGTGCAGCCGGGGTCGAGGTATGTCAGAAGGAGGACATGTGAGGCTGTCCAGGAAGACGTCTGCGCTCGTTGGAGTCGCAGTGGCCGCGGCATTGGGGCTGAGTGCGTGCAGCTCCGGCGGCGGTAGCAGTAACAACAGCAGTGCGCAGAAGAAGAAGCAGGCCAGCAGCAACGCCAACCAAACCAGCCCGGTCGCGTACGCGCAGGTCCCGGATGGTGGCAACCTGCGCTGGGCGATCGACGAGTTCCCGCCGAACTACAACACCGCAGAGGTAGACGGCAACGAGCAGGGCATCAATCAGCTCATGCTCTCGACGCTGCCGGTTACCTTTCATACCGATGCCGGTGGCAAGCCGTACCTCAACAAAGATGTCGTGCAGAAGGCTGAGGTCGTCAGCCAGAACCCGCAGGTCGTGGAGTACCACCTGAACCCGAAGGCCGTCTGGAGTGATGGCACTGCGATGACCTACAAGGACTTCGCGGGCACGGCGAACTCGCAGAACGGCAAGAACCAGGCGTACAAGGCGGCGTCGACGTCGGGCTACGACCAGATCGGCAGTGTGGAGCGTGGCGCCACCGATCAGGACGTGAAGGTGACCTTCGCGAAGGTCTACCCGGAGTGGCAGTCCCTGTTCAGCCCGTTCTACCCCGCGGCGCTGGACGCGACGCCGGAGTCGTTCAACACGGCGTGGATCAACGGCCCGACGGTGTCGGGTGGTCCGTTCATCATCGACAAGATCGACAAGACCGCGAAGACGATCACGGTCAAGCGCAACGACAAGTGGTTCGGTCAGAAGGCCAAGCTGGACACCATCCAGTACAAGGTCATCGACGTCTCGGCGCAGCCGAAGGCGTTCCAGGGCGACCAAGTCGACTTCTTCGACATCGGCTCGGACCCGGCGGCGTACAAGACCGCGCAGGCCACTCCGAACAGTGAGATCCGCAAGGCGGGTGGGCCGAACTACCGGCACATCGACCTGTCCAAGCGGGGCCCGCTGGCCGATCTGGCGGTGCGTCAGGCGGTGATGCTCAGCATCGACCGGGTCGACGACGCGAAGGCGATGCTCAGTGCTTTGAACTGGCCGGCGACGACGCTGGACAGCCACATCTGGATGAACAACCAGGCGCAGTACAAGGCCACCTGTGGTGATTACTGCAACCAGGACATCGCCAAGGCCGACAGCCTGTTGGAGGGTGCTGGTTGGAAGAAGGACGGCAAGGGCATCTACGCCAAGGGTGGCCAGGAGCTGAACCTGTCCTTCGTCATCCCGTCCGGGGTTGCTTCCAGCGCCACCGAAGCGGGCATTCAGCAGAACGCGCTGAAGAAGGCCGGTATCAAGGTGACCCTGCAGACGGTGCCGTCGGATCCGTTCTTCTCCGACTACATCACCCCGGGCCACTATGACCTGACCATCTTCAGCTGGATCGGGACACCGTTCCCGGTCAGTGGTGCCAAGCAGCTGTACGCGGAGAACGGTGAGTCGAACTTCGGCAAGATCGGCTCGAAGGAGATCGACAACCTGCTCAATGAAGCGACCAGCACGCTGGACACCAGCAAGGCGGTGGACTTGACCTACCAGATCGACCAGAAGCTCTGGGAGGAAGGCCACTCGGTGACCCTCTACCAGCGGCCCGACCTGGTGGCGTGCAAGAAGACACTCGTGAATGAGGGTGCCTTCGGCTTCGCCGACGTCGACTACACCACGATCGGCTTCAAGAAGTAGGCCGTCGCTGCTCGACCCAGCCGCGGCCCCCGACCAGCAGGTCGGGGGCCGCGGTGCGCGGTCAGCCGACCTGCTCCGCGACGGAGCTGGCGCACTGCCGAGCCGTCCGTCGGGTGGTGTCGACAGTCAGGTCGTAGTCCACCCCCAGGTGAACCGACTCGGCCTGAGCGGCGGCCATGCCCGGGATCCGGTCTGGCCGGCCGGCTTCCCGGGCCGCCGCGACCTTCGTCGCGCAGCGCACCCCGACCCAGAGCACCTGCACGCCGTCGAGAAAGTCGCGCACCCGCTGTTGGGACGTGCGACCGCCGAGGAACACCTCGTCCAAGATGATGCCGGCGCCGGCCCGCGCCGTGGCAACGAGTCCGGTGTACCAAGCCTGTTCCAGACGCCGGAACTCCGGGCCGGGCACAACCGTGCCGTCCGCACCGAACACGATTCCGGCCGGGTCCTCCACGAGACCGGGTGGCATCGCCTCGATGAGCGAATCGACCCCGAAACACAGATAGGGCCTGCGCAGCATCGCCTGCAGTTCACGGGCGATGGACGTCTTCCCTGAGCTGGATCCTCCGTTGAGCACGACGATGTCGATGTTCACCGGGGAACGATACCGACCCCGAGCGCCGGTGACCCGGGCTGGCAACCGGCTGGCTTCGCCGACTATTGGCATCTGCCCGGGTTCTGGGACGATGGCCTCATGTATGACGACTCCGCACCGCAGCACGCGGTCAGCGGACCGGTCATGCCCGCCATGCCGGCCATGCCCGGCGACCCCGCCGACCGGAATGAACCGGCCGGGGCAAGCCTTGATGCGGCCGCAGCCGAACGGGCCGATCTGCTGCGCCGCGCCCAGGACGAGGCGGACGCCATCCGGGGCGAGCTGCCACTCATCCAGGTCAGCCTGAACTACGAGTTGTCCAAGGCTCGGGATCAGGCCGCAGAAGCTGAGACGAGGCTCGTCGAAGCGCACGAAGAGGCGCAGTCACTCGTCCGGGACGCAGCCGATCAGGCCAGCTTGATCGTCAGTACCGCCGAGCAGTCCGCCGAACAACTCGTCGCCCAAGCACAGGCCGAGGCCGAACAGCTGTTTGCAGCGGCGCGTGAAGAAGCACGGGCGATCACGGTCAAGGCTGAGCAGTTGCTTTCCCTGGAGACCCAGAAGGCGACCGACCTTCGCGACGCGGTCGCTGCCGAACTCGAGCAGCTCCGCGCCGAGCACGAGCAGGACGAGCGACAGCGGCTGGCCGCGTTCCGCGCCGATCTCGACACCCGCGCGAGCGAGGCCGCGGACCGCGTACAGCAGACCCACGCTGCGGCTGAAGCCGCCGCCGAGGAGACCAGGCAGAGCGCCCGCCGGGAACTCGACCAGGCCCGGTTCGACGCGGAGAAGGTGCGCGCCGAGGCCCGGGATCAAGCCAATCACCTGCTCGAGGAATCCCGGGCCGAAGCTGCCCGGGAGATTGCCCAAGCTGCGGAACAGACGGCGTGGACTCAGCAGGTCGTGGCCGGCTTGCGGGATGCCGCCGAGCTCGACGCCGAGCGGATCCGGCAGCGGGCTCACCAGGACGCGGCCGAGCTGACCAGTCGGGTTCGCGGCCGGCTCGGTGAGCTGCTGCATGCGTCCCGGCAGAGCCTGCACCGCCGCCGGGTCGAAGCGCGGTTGGTCCAGCAGGAGGCGCAAAGCCAGCTCGAGGATGCCGAGATCGCGGCAGCCGGCGTGCGGGAGCGGGCGGCCGACGAAGCTCAGCAGACGATCGCCCACGCCGAGGACGAAGCTGGGCTTCGCCTGGCCCGGGCAGATCGCCGACTGGCGGAAGCAGAAGCCGGGGCCCGGTCGATCCGCGAGCACATCGCCGAGGAAATGGGCCGCTCGCAGCGGGAGATGCACGAGCTGCGCCGGACCACCAAGTCGGAGGCGACCCGCGCCGTGCACGATGCCCGCGCCGAAGCCGACGAGCTGCGAACGCTGGCGCGACAGCTGCTCGCCGACGCGCGCCGCGAGGTCGCCACCCTCAACGCACGCCGGGACGCCATCGCCAAGGAGCTGGGCAACTTGTCCGGAGTCATCGATGCCCTCGCGGTGCAGGAGAGCCCCACGCCGGCCGCAGACGCAGCCGAGCCACCAGCCGAGCGCGATCCGGTGACCGAGCCGATGCCCGTGCTCGACTCGGATCGACCGACGCAGGTGATGCCGGCAATCGACGATGCGGCGGTGCCCTCAGCCGCGGACGACGACCCGGCCCGCGACCGATCCGGGCCCGGCGCGGCGGAGTCGGCCGGTCAGGACGAGACGCCCGGTGAGCGGGCCGGGATAGGCCGGAGTGAGGCGCCCGGCCAGAGCGACGATGACGGCGACGACGAGAACGAGACTGATGGCAGCCCACTATCCACACTCGACGAGATGATGAGAGCCGAATGAGCGAGAACAGCAGCCCGTCCTTCCGCACCGTGATGCGTGGCTACGAGCCGGCCGAGGTGGACCGGCGCATCGCCGAACTGAACTATGCCGCCGCCGCCGAGCAGCAGCGCGCGGCGGACCTGCAGCGGCAGGTGGAGAAGCTCACCGCAGTCGCTGAAGAGGCCCGCCAGCAGGCAGCGAATCCGCCGGAACCACCCGAGCCCACCTTCGCCGACTTCGGCGAACGGATCGGCAAGATCCTCACCTTGGCGCACGAGGAAGCAACGCAGCTGCGCGACCACGCTGCCGCGGATGTGCAGCAGCGCCTTGCCGATCACGAGAAGTCGATCGCCCAGGCGAAGGCCGATGCCGAGCGGTATGCCAGCGAAACCCGGGCGAACGCCGATCGCGAAGCGTCACGCATCATCGAGGAGGCGAAGCGCGGCGCCGATCAGATGCTCGATGAGGCCGATCGCCAGGCCAGCGCGCGGCGGCAGGAGGCCGAGGCCGTCTACGAGCAGCAGCGGGCGCACGCCGCACAGGCCGCGGCAGACTTCGAGAAGACGCTCGCGGTGCGTCGGGACAAGGCGGAGAAGGAGTTTCAACAACGAACCGCCGCCGCCGAGGAGCAACTCGCCGCGGCTCAGCAGCACGCTGCACAGCTGCGCTCGCAGACCGAACAGGCAACCGCCGAGGCGGCGCGCAAGGCGAATATGACCGTGGCCGAGGCCGAGCAGAAGGCCGAACAGATCATCGCCGGCGCCACATCCCGGGCCGACCGGGTTCGCATCGAGTCCGATCGGGAGCTGGCTGCCGCCGCCCAACGCCGGGACAGCATCAACGCCCAACTCACCAATGTGCGGCAGATGCTGGCGACGCTTTCCGGCACCTCGGCCGGCGCGATCGCCGGGGACGACCCGTCCGCCCAGTCGCCGGCCGCCGACGAGTCATCCGAACGGTCGGCCGCACAGCCGCCGGAGGGCGCAGATCCTGCCCAGGGCGCCAACCGGCCGTCGGAACAGGAACTGCATCCGTCACCGCCTGCTGGTCTGAAGGCACGCCGTCCGTCGGGCTGACCCGATGGTCGTCGCTGCGGCGGCGAGTGCCAGCAGTCCGAAGGCGAGCCCGAGTGCCGCCGGTGCGCTGCCGCCCAGACCTGTCGCGACCGAATACACGCCGCCGCCGAGCAGCGAACCGAGCGCGGTGCCGACTACTTCGGCGAATGCGACAGCGGTAGCGATCGAGGCGGTGTTGTCGACGGGCGCGTCGTCGAATGCGCGGGCGGACAGCCACGGATAGGCGAAGCCCATGCCGAGGCCGGCGACGGCCCAGCCGCTGACGGCCAGCGGTAGCACGTTGCCGGTCACCGCGACGGTTTCGGCCGTCAGGCCAAGGGTCACCAGTGCCGGCCCGAGCACGCTGCTGTTGGCCACCGGTGCGGAGCGCAACCCGGTCAGCGACCAGGCGATCAGCCCGGCACCGAACGCGATGCTGCCGGCGACCACGCCGTGCCCCATCCCGTCGACAACCGCGAGCGAGACGATGCCGCTTCCGCCGAAGAAGACCCCGCACAGCCCGAGAAATGCCCGGCCGGTGCGGTAGTGATCACGCAGGTCGCGGCGCAGTATGCGCAGGGCGCCGGCGAGTGCAGCGATGAGCCCGATCGAGAACAGCGGGACCGTCCACCACTCGCGCAGTCCGCTGAGCACCGACGTGCAGGTCAGGCCGCCCAGGACCACGGCTGCGCTGGTCAGTCCGGTCGGGCGGGTTCGGGCTTGCTGGGGGATCAGTCCGATGTCGCGGCTCACCAGAACCCGGGCTGCCAACACCAGCACGGCAGGCCACGCCAGCGCCGAGCGCCACCCGAGCAGGACGGCGACGACCGCATTGACCGCCGGCCCGGCCAGCGACGGGATCAACCAGACGACGGCGAACAGCCCCAGCACCCGCGCTCGCACCGCGTCCTCGTACAGCGAGCCGATCGCGGTCAGTCCGAGAGCGGCCAGCAGACCACCGGCCAGCCCGCGCAGCACACTGCCGGCGAGCACCCACATCATTACCGGGGCCAAGGCAGTCATTGCCACTCCAGCGAGGTACAGGGCCGTCGCCGTGGCCAGCGTCTGAGCGGGGCGCAATCGAGCCAGGTAGCCGGCGCCGCAGGCCAGCACCAGGATCGTGCTCAGTGACCCGGCGGCCAGCGTTGCTCCGTAGAGCCCGCGGCCGTGGAGGTCGCGCGAGGCGATCGGGAGCACCGTGGAGTAGGCGACGCTCTGGATCGCGCCGGCGAACTCGGCGAGGAGCAACCCGGTTAACAGCCGGCCGCGCCGGCCGGCGAATATGAAGCGGAGCGTGGTGTCTGGCATCGCCTAAGATGCTAGCAAAGTAGCCAGAATGCCGACCCGGTCGTCCAGCCGCCGACTTCAGCCAGACCAGTTGATCCGGTCCACCTGTGCGCGCAGCTTTTCGCCGAGCGGTGGATCCAGCGCGCTGACTGCTGCCACCCGGCCGACGAGGTACCCGCGGAAGTCCGGACGCCCGCCGGACTGGCTTGCCGGGCCGTGGGCGACGCAGTTGTGCACGATGGCCCGCAGCCGATCACGTTCCGAGCGCCGCAACGTCGGGCGATCGTTCAGTACCGCGCCCAGCGCAGCTTGCCGGTTCGCGCCGGAGAGCACGGCCGTCTTGTGTTCGGCCAGCCGGAAACCCTCCTCGCTGACGACCGTCCGGACCGCGCCGAGGAAGAGATCGGCGCAGCGCCGCAGGTCACCGCCACCGCTGAAGGTCAGGTCGTCGACGTAGCGCGTGTAGCGACCGCCGAACCGGGCGGCCAGCCCGGTCAGCCGACGGTCCAGCCGAAAGGCCACCGCGTTTGCCAGTGCCGGGGATGTCGGTGCGCCTTGCGGCAAGTGCGGGACGCGCAATCGGCGGCCGTGCCGCAGGTGGGCATCGAGCGCCGCGACGTCGGCCGGTCGTGGCACATCGCGCCACACGTGCCGCGGCACCACAGTCGTGCACAAGCCGGTGATGATGCGTGCTACCGGATCGGACAGCCTCGCGAGACCGAGCAATCCGCGCACGCGCGGCGCGGTCACCGATGCGAAGAAGCTCTCCAGGTCCGCGCGAATCACGACTGCTGAGCCACCGTGGGGCAGGAGCGCAGTCCGCACGGAGCGTCCCGGCACGCAGCCATGCGCCGCGGCGTGCAGCGGAAGCGGGCTCACCACTCGGCGCAACAGCCGGCGCTGGATCTCCTTCAACCGCGGTTTCGGCGCAGCCACCAGCCGGACGCCGCCACGTTTCGGGAGGACCCGCCAGCGGTAGTGCCGCAGCGGTGAAGCGGCAGAGCGCTCGCGACCCTGTAGATCAGCGAACCAGTCCAACTCACCGTCGTCCAGATCGAGCCAGTGGGCTACCGCCGCGAGATCTGGCAGGCCTGGGTCGGCCGGAAAGAGCGCGGGACCGGGAATTGCGGCGGCTGGGGTATCGGTCAGCCAGCCCAACAGGGCGTCGATCAGTACCGGCCGCGGCGGTGGGGCCGGGAACCTGTGCAGCACGGCCGCAGTCAGCCGCCGGACGTCCTCGTGGACGAGGAAACCGCCTTGGTTGATGGTTGCCCTGGTGCTCATCAACTCCGCGCGCCATGGCCCGGCCAGCATCGCGTCGGCCAGGTCGGCTGCCCCGCCGCTCAGCGGGGTAGGGCCGGGAGCGGCCATTCCCTGCCAGGCGCGCCCGTTCCTTCGTGCGGTGAAGCCTTGGGCGTGCGACGCGAGGCCGTGCTCACTGCGCTACCTCGGGGTAACCCCGAAGTGATCGGTTGCTGCCGATCGTCCCGCTCCCGACCCATGCCGGCACCATAACGCAACGCCGCAAGGGCGCCTGGCGTCGCGCATCCCAGTGGCTGACCCGGCTGGGCCGGCGCGTCACTCCGGGTCGTAAGCCAGGTTCGGACGCAACCAGCGCTCGATCTCGGTCACGTCCATCCCGCGCCGCGCGGCGTAATCCTGCACCTGGTCCTTACCGATTCGTCCCACGGTGAAATAACGCGACATCGGGTGGGCAAAGATCAGACCACTCACGCTCGCCGCCGGCGACATAGCGAAGGAGTCGGTCAGCGAGATCCCGAGGCTGTCGGCATCGAGAAGCTCGAACAGTTCTTTCTTCTCACTGTGGTCCGGGCTGGCGGGGTAGCCCAGCGCCGGCCGGATGCCGCGGAAACGCTCGGCGTGCAGATCTTCCAGCGCGGGATCGGCGTCCGGCTCGAACCAGTCGCGTCGCGCGGCCAGGTGGATGTACTCGGCGAACGCCTCGGCGAGGCGGTCGGCCAACGCCTTCACCATGATCGCGCGGTAGTCGTCCTGGTCGGCCTCGTATTTCGCGGCCAACGCGTCGGCGCCCTGGATCGTCACCGCGAAACCGCCGAGATGATCGCCCTCCGGCGCAACGTAATCGGCCAGGGACCGGTTCGCCCGCCCCTCCGGCTTCTGGGTCTGCTGGCGCAGCATCGAGAATCGCACGACGTCGTGCTCGTCGCCGGACGCTGAGCCGTCCACGACGATGTCGTCCCCGTCGGCGTGGGCCGGCCAGATCGCGTAAGCGCCGTGCGCCTGGAAGGACTTGTCGGCGATGATCTCGTCGAGAAGCTTGTTCGCATCGTCATACAGCTCGCGAGCCACGGGCTGGTCGAGGATCGCAGGGAACTTGCCCTTCAGTTCCCAGGCCAGGAAGAGGAACTGCCAGTCGATCATCGCCCGGAGCTCGGTGAGGTCGGGATGCAGGACCTTGCGTCCGGTGAAGGTCGGCGCCGGCAGCTCGTCGAACGGAACCTCCTCGCGATTGGCGCGGGCCTGCTCGAGAGTGAGCAATTTCGTGTAGTTGCGGTTCGCGTGCTGCTCGCGCAACCGCTCTTGCTCGGTTCGATTGCTGGCATCCAGGGCCTCGGCCCGATCGGTGTCGAGCAGGTCGGAGACGACGCCGACGACGCGCGACGCATCAAGCACATGCACGGTGATCGACTCGTAGGCCGGCGCGATGCGGACCGCCGTGTGCTGCCGAGACGTGGTGGCGCCGCCGATCAGCAACGGCACCTTCAGCCCACGCCGCTGCATCTCGGTGGCCGTGGACACCATCTCGTCGAGGGAGGGCGTGATGAGTCCGGACAACCCCACGGCGTCGGCGCCTTCGCTGACCGCCACGTCCAAGATCTTCGCGGCGGGCACCATCACGCCGAGATCGATGACCTTGTAGTTGTTGCAGCCCAGCACCACGCCGACGATGTTCTTGCCGATGTCGTGCACGTCGCCCTTGACGGTGGCCAACACGATCGTGCCCTGGCCGCGGTCCTCGTCCACGTGACCGTCCAGCTTGCGCTGAGCCTTCTCCGCCTCCATGTACGGCTCGAGGTACGCGACCGACCGCTTCATCGCTCGGGCGCTCTTCACCACCTGGGGCAGGAACATCTTCCCGGACCCGAACAGGTCGCCGACGACCTTCATCCCGTCCATCAGCGGTCCCTCGATCACCTCGAGTGGCCGCGGGAACTCTTGCCGCGCCTCTTCGGTGTCCTCCTCGATGAAGTCCACGATGCCGTGCACCAGCGCGTGTTCCAGCCGCTTCGCGACCGGTGCTTCGCGCCAGGACAGGTCGACGATGCGCTGGGTGCCTGACCCGGTGATCGTCTCGGCGAAGGTGACCAGCCGGTCGGTGGCATCCTCGCGCCGGTCGAACAACACATCCTCGACGAGTTCCAGGAGGTCGGCCGGGATGTCCTGGTAGATCGCCAGCTGGCCGGCATTGACGATGCCCATGTCCAGCCCGGCAGGTACCGCGTGGAACAAGAACGCGGAGTGCATCGCCTCGCGGACCACGTCGTTGCCGCGGAAGGAGAACGACAGGTTCGAGATGCCGCCGGAGATGTGCACGCCGGGGCAGCGCTCCTTGATCCGCGGCAGCGCCTCCAAGAACGCTTTGGCATAACCGTTGTGCTCGCTGATGCCGGTCGCGACCGCGAGCACGTTCGGGTCGAAGATGATGTCGTCCGGCTCGAATCCGGCCTGCTGGGTGAGCAGGTCGTAGGCACGGCCGCAGATCGACACCTTGCGTTCGGCGGTGTCAGCCTGACCCTGTTCGTCGAAGGCCATCACCACGACGCCGGCGCCGTACTGCCGCACCCGCCGGGCCTGCGCGAGGAACGGCTCCTCGCCCTCCTTCAGGCTGATCGAGTTGACCACGCCCTTGCCCTGCACACACTTCAGCCCGGCCTCGAGCACGCTCCACCGCGAGCTGTCGATCATGATCGGCAGCCGGGCCACTTCAGGCTCGGTGGCAATCAGGTTCAGGAACGTCGTCATGGCCCGCTCGCTGTCGAGCAGGTCGGCGTCCATGTTGACGTCGAGGAGGTTTGCCCCGCCACGGACCTGCTCCAGCGCGACGTCGACGGCACCCTGGTGATCGTCGGACTCGATCAGCCGGCGGAACCGCTTCGATCCGGTGACATTGGTGCGCTCGCCGATCATGACGAACCCGGTGTCCGGCCCGATGGTGAACGGCTCCAGGCCGCTGAACCGGGTCTGCCTCGGCTCGGTCGGCACCGGGCGGGGCGCCAGCCCTCGCACCGATGCGGCGATCTTTGCGATGTGCTCCGGCGTCGTCCCGCAGCATCCGCCGACGATGTTGACCAGGCCGTCGGCGGCGAAGCCACCCACCAACTGCCCGGTTTCCTCCGGCGTCTGGTCGTAGCCGCCGAAGGCATTCGGCAGCCCGGCGTTCGGGTGGCTGGCGGTGTAGGTGCCAGCCAGCCGCGCCAGATCCGTGACGTGCGGGCGCATCTCCTCGGCGCCCAATGAGCAGTTCACTCCGACGATGAGTGGATGGGCGTGCTCGATCGAGCTCCAGAACGCCTCGACCGTCTGCCCGGACAGGGTGCGACCACTGAGGTCCACGATGGTGACTGAGATCCACAACGGCAACTGCGGGGCCACTTCCTGCGCCGCGGTGATCGCCGCCTTGGCGTTGAGGGTGTCGAAGATCGTCTCGATGAGCAGGAGATCGACGCCGCCGTCGACGAGCGCCTGGATCTGCTCGGCGTAGGCCGCCTTCACGTCGTCGAACGAGACAGCCCGGTATGCCGGGTCCTCAACACGCGGCGACAGCGAAAGCGTGACGTTCAGCGGGCCGATCGATCCGGCGACGAACTTTCCCTCGAACTCGTCGGCCACCTCGCGGGCCAGCCGGGCGCCGGCCAGGTTCATGTCCCTGACCAGGTGCTGCAGCCCGTAGTCCGACTGCCCGATGCTGGTCGCCGTGAACGTGTTGGTGGTGGTGATGTCCGCCCCGGCACTGAGGTACTGCCGGTGGACGTCGCGGATGACGTCCGGCCGGGTGAGGTTCAGCAGGTCCGGATCGCCGGTGACGTCGTGCGGGTGATCGGCCAGCAGGTGAGTGTGGTAATCCTCGACGTTCAGCCCCGCCGCCTGCAGCATCGTCCCCCAGGCGCCGTCCAGGACGACCACGCGCTGATCGAGCAGCTGCTTGAGCGACTCGATGCGATCGGTCGCAATGTGGCCGGTCGGGGAGCGGTCCATTGGGTCGCCTCCAAGTTCGGAGGCGCCCTTGGAACGTCGCACGAAGTCGAGCGTGGCGGGCGTTTACCCGTCGCAGCGCCTCTCGACAACTCCCTCAGCCTACCGGCACGCGCAACCGACTCGGCGTAGCAGAACTCAATTGGCCGGGGTTCCGGCCCTAGCGGTCCGGGCGGCTCGATGCGATCGCGATCAGATCGCGCACCGGACCGGCCGGTGGCGTCCGCGCCCCCAACCAGACTGCCCGTAGTGATCGGCTCAAATCGACGCCGGCCACCGCAACCGCCCGCAGCCGACCGATGGCCAGGTCGTCCGCGGCGACCAGTGCGCTGAGCACGGCCGGCCCGGCACCAGCCAGCACGGCGGCCCGCACGGCGGCGGTGGTGGACAGCTCCAGCGCTGGGGGCGACACGGCGCTCACGCCGGCCGCCTGCAGCGCAACCGTCAGCGCCTCGCGCGTGCCAGAGCCGACTTCCCGGGTGACCAGCGGGGTGCTGGCGAGTTGCGCCGGCCCGATCGGCGTGCCGTGAGTTGCCCACGGATGAGACGGCGGGACGACGAGGACCAGCCGGTCGTGTGCGATGACCCTGCTTCGACATCCGCGCGGCGCGGCCGGACCCTCCACGAATCCCACGTCGGCGTTCCCGGCCCGCACGTCCGCGGCGACGGAGTCGCTGTTTTCCGCGCTGAGCGTGACGTGCGTCGGGCGGCCACCCGGCGCTCGGGCTGCGGCATTGAACGAGACCAACCAGCCCGGCAGCAGCCGCTCGGCGATGGTGAGGCTGGCGGCTACCCGTAGCCGGTCCCGCCGGTCGTGTCGCAATGCGGCGAGGCCGGCGTCGAACTCAGCCGCACCGTCCAGCACGCGCGTCGCCCACTCGGCGACCACGACGCCGGCCGGCGTCAGCGCTGATCCGCGCGGAGACCTGACGACCAGGGAGACTCCGGTCTGGGCCTCGATCGCGACGATGCGCGAGGAGACCGCTTGCTGGGTTCTGCCCAGTTCGGTGGCTGCGGCGTTGAGGCTGCCGGTGCGCGCGACAACGACCAGTACCTCCAGCGCCGAGAGCTCCGGCATCCGTGGACTCAGCACCGGGCCGTCTTACCAGTCCGCCTTGTATCCAGGCAATGTGCCGGCCTCGCCCGGGTCGGCACCTCCCGGGTGCTCCACCAAGTTGCGGCACGTCGGCCGGTCAGCTCCAGACGTCGTTCGCCGTCTCGACGATGAGTTCCAGCTTGGCGATCTGCTGCTCGCGGCTCAGCGCATTGCCCTCGACCGTTGAGGAGAACCCACACTGCGGCGACAAGCACAGCTGCTCCAACGGCACGTACTTGCTCGCCTCGTCGATGCGTCGTTTCAGCTCGTCCTTGGACTCCAACTCGGGCCGCTTCGTGGTCACCAGGCCGAGCACGACCAGCTTGCCCGGAGGAACGAACCGCAACGGTGCGAACGATCCGGAGCGCTCGTCGTCGTATTCGAGGAAGAACCCGTCGACGTCGAGCTGGGTGAACAGAGCCTCTGCCACGAAGTCGTAGCCTCCTTCGGCTGCCCAGGAGGAGCGGTAGTTGCCGCGGCACATGTGCGTGGTGATGGTGAGACCATCCGGCCGATCAGCGAGCGCGGCGTTGATCTGCCGGATGTACCGCTCGTGCTGATGCTCGGCGTCGCGGCCCTGGGCGCTGAGCTCGGCGCGCTGCGCCGGGTCGTTGAGGTAGGCGAGGCTGGTGTCGTCCAGTTGCAGGTACGTGCCGCCGAGTTCGGCGATCGCCTGCACCTGCGCCGCATACGCGGCGGACAGGTCGTTCCAGAACTCGTCCTCGTCGGGATAGACGGCCGGATCAATGGCGGCGGCGCCACCTCGGTAATGCACCATGCTCGGCGACGGGATGGTCAACTTGGGTGTTCCGGTCGTCACCACCGACTGCAGGAACTGGAAGTCAGGCCCGAAGATCGGGCCGTCGATTCCGATCTTGCCATCGACCTTCAGTGCAGCGGAGGTGAAGTCGAGGTCGCCGGAGGCGTTACGGAAGTGGACCTTGATCGCGTCGGTGGTCCGGCTGATGCCCCGCAGTTGGTAGATGAAGTCCATGTGCCAGGACGTGCGGCGGAATTCGCCGTCCGTGGCGGTCTGCAGGCCGATGTCCTCCTGCATGCGCACGACCTCGCGGATTGCGGTGTCCTCCGCGGCGCGCAACTGCTCGGCCGTGATTGCCCCGGCGGCGTGATCCGCGCGGGCTTGCAACAACTCGGCCGGTCGCAGCAGGCTGCCGACGTGATCTGCACGGAACGGGGGAGTGGTGCGTCGTCCGGTCATCGTCGACCTCTCGGTGGGGTGGATGGATTCGGGTGCACAACGGCGCTTAGGTCTCGTCGGGCTCGGCCAGCACCTGCTGAAGAAGCGCGAACGCGCGATTGGCCCGAGGCAGTCCGGCGTACAGGGCGGTGTGCAGCACGACCTCGCCGATCTCCTCAGCGGTGAGGCCGGCGCGCAACGCCGCCCGGACGTGCATGGGGATCTCATGCTCGGCGCCGAGCGCGACCAGCACGGCGAGCGTGGTGATCGACCGGTCCCGGTCGGCCAGCCCGGGGCGGGTCCAGACATCGCCCCAGGCATAGCGGGTGAGGAACTCCTGGAACGGTGCGGTGATCGGCGTGGTCGCCTCGATCGCCCGGTCGACGCGCCGGTCGCCGAGGAGCTCCCGGCGGCGGGCGAAACCGGTGCTGAGCGTGGCTCCCGCACGAAAGTGCTCGAGCAGCAGCTGGCCAATCCGGCCTGGGGCCTCGTACGTGGCGATATGCGCAGCGGGGCCGACGATCTCGAATCGAGCTCCCACCACCGCGTCGGCGATTGCCTTTCCCTGCTGGGGCGGGGTGGCCGTATCGTCGGCGCCGGCGACGACGAGGGTGGGCGCGGCGATGCGGGCCAGATCTGCGCGCAGGTCGAGATCAGCCACCACCTCGCAGCACTGGGCATAGCTCTCCGCGTCGATGCCGGTGAGCATGGCACGCAGTTCCGCACGCACCGCGGGATCGCGTTCACGGATACCGGGAGTCAGCCACAACTCGAGCGCGGTGTCGGCGACGGCCGTCATCCCCTCGGCGCGAGCGGTAGCTGCGCGGCGGCGGTAGGCGTCCGGACTGGCCTGCACGGCGGTGGTGCCCAGCAGCGCGAGCCGGTCGACGCGCTCGGGGTGGTGCGCGGCGAGCCACATAGCGGTCATCCCGCCGAGCGAGAGGCCGGCCAGTTTTACCCGCTGCAGTCCGAGTTCGTCCAGCGCGGCCAGCACGTCGCGGCCGAGGTCGGCGAGGTGCAGCCGGGTTCCTGGCGGCGACGGTGGCGAGCCGCCGTGTCCGCGGGTGTCGATGCGCACTACCCGGAACTGCTCGACGAGTGGGCCCAGGCACGGCGTCCACATCTCAGTGGTGGTGGCCATCGAGTTGAGCAGGACGAGCACCGGTGCGCCGGCCGGTCCGTCGCTGCGCACCGCCAGCGGGACGGTCATCGTGCCCTCCTGGCGAGGTAGCGGTCGACGAGGTCGGCGGCGTGCCCGAAGCCATGCTCGGCGCGAGCGCCGAGGTTGCGCCGCATCGATTCGGGGTCGACCTGAAGGTCGGTGAGCGAGCAGCGCAGCCGCGCCGAACCGCCGCCGACGGCACGGAGCAGGGCACGCTGCGCGGGCCACTCGGAGTGCCACGGTCCGGCCCCGCGATGCAACTCCGGGCTGCCGCCGGCCAACAGCGTCGCGACGAGACCGGGTGCCTGTGCGACCGCGGCGCGGGCAGTGATCGCGGCGATCGGATTCCGCTTGTGCGGCATCGCGGACGATCCGCCCGGCTGCTGCTCGCACACCTCACCGATCTCGGTCTGTGACAGCAGCACGATGTCGGTCGCCGGCTTGCCGATGGCGACCGCCGCGCCACCCAAGGCGCCGGCCAGTTCGGCGATCACGGTTCGTTCGGCATGCCAGACCCCGTCGGGCACGGCCAGGTCCAGCTCCGCGGCGAACGCGGCCAGCAGGTCAAGCCCGTGCGGATGGACACCGCCCAGCGTGCCGGCGGCGCCGCCGTACTGCACCGGCAACCCGGCCCGCACTCCGGCGATCCGGGCCTCGGCCCGATCCAGGCCCGAGCCCCACACCGCGGCGAGTGCGCCGAAGGTCGTGGGCTCGGCCTGCTGCAGCAGGGTGCGCCCGGCCATCACGGTGGTGCGGTGGATCCGGGCCAGCTCTGCTGCGGCGTCCGCGCCGCCGCGCAGCTCGGCGAGGATGACGGCCAATGCCCGGCGGGTGATCACCATCGAGGCGGTGTCCAGGATGTCCTGACTGGTGGCACCGAGATGGACAGCTCGGCTTGCCTGGTCATCGGCGCGCTCGGCCACCGCGGCGCGCAGCATCTCAACCAGAGGAATGACCGGATTGCCACCGCCGACCGCGGCCGCTCCCAAGGTCGCCGGATCGGTCGCCGCCACCTCCGCACATGCGGCGCCGATCCGTTCGACCGAGCCGGCGTCGAGCAGGCCGACGTGCCAGGCCGCACGAGCCAGTGCCGCCTCCACCTCGCACAACGTCGCGACCCAGGCGCGGTCGTCGCTCACCGCGTCGACGGCGACGGCGCCGAAGAGTGGATCGAACAGCGGGCTGCTCACGGCGCTCAGCGTCTCAGACCTGGAAGAAGGGAGTCTCGGGCGCACCCTGCAGCCGGATGTCGAAGCGTAACGAGCCGTCCTGCTCGGCGACGGCGACGAGCAGCGCGCGCTGCTCGTGCGGCAATGAGCTCAGTACCGGGTCGGCATCGTTCGCAGCGGTTTCGTCGGGGAAGTAGATCCGCGTGACGAGCCGGTTCAGCAGTCCGCGGGCGAACACCGATACGTCCAGATGCGGGGCCTCGGTGCGGCCGTCCTCGGCAGGCAGTGCGCCCGGCTTCACCGTCCGGATCCAGAACCGCCCGTCGGCGTCGGTGGCCGAGCGGCCGAAACCGCGGAAGCCGGATCGCACCTCGCCACGCGGGTCGTCGTGATGGGCGAAGCGTCCGTGCGGGTCGGCCTGCCACGTCTCGACGAGCCCGTCCGGCACGGGATCGCCGTTGCCGTCGGTGAGCCGCCCGGCGATGACGACCGCCCCCGCTGTCCCGGCCGGCACCACGTCCGACCCGTCGTCCCACGGCAGCACGATGGACAGGAACGGGCCGACCGTCTGGGACGGGGTCGTGCCCAGCGGGTCAGTCATCGTCCGGCTCGCTCTCGAACGGGGTCTGCTCCCGGCCGCGCAACACGATGTCCCACCGGAAGCCGAGCGCCCAGGTGTCGGTGGTGACCTCGTGGTCGTAGGCCGAGACGAGCCGGCCGCGAGCCTGCTCGTCCGGCACCGAATTGAAGATCGGGTCCTGGAAGAACAACGGGTCGTCCGGGAAGTACATCTGGGTCACCAGCCGCTGGGTGAACGCGGCGCCGAACACCGAGAAGTGGATGTGCGCCGGGCGCCAGGCGTTGGGGTGGTTCTGCCAGGGGTATGCGCCGGGCTTGATGGTGGTGAACCGGTACTGCCCGGTCGAGTCGGTGACTGTGCGTCCCAGTCCGTCGAAGTGCGGATCGAGGGGCGCCGGCCACTGGTCGACGACATGGCGGTAGCGACCGCCGGCATTCGCCTGCCACACCTCCAGTAGCGCGTCGGGCACCGGCCTGCCGCCGGAGTCGAGCAACCGACCGTGCACGATGATCCGCTGCCCCACCGCCTCACCACCGGCGTACTGGGTCAGATCGTCCTCTCCCGGTCCGACCCGCTCTGCGCCGAATACCGGACCGGTGATCTCGGTGAGCCGCTGCGGCAGTAGGCGCAGCTCCTGGTGCGGATGCCGCAGCGCGGTACTGCGGTACGCCGGTGAATCGTGTGGCGGGTGCGTGCCCGGCAGTTCCGGCCGGTAGCTGGGCAGGTGCAGTTTCGTCCCGGTCACCAGTCCTCCTCAGCAGCGCGGATGTCAGCAACCCTCCAGCACGACGGCCAGACCCTGGCCGACGCCGATGCAGATGGCGGCCACTCCGTAGCCACCGCCGCGGGCATGCAGCTGGTGGGCGAGGTGCCCGACGATGCGCGCGCCGGACGCACCGAGCGGATGGCCGATGGCGATCGCCCCGCCGTGCACGTTGACGATCGACGGGTCGAGCTCGGGCCAGTCGGCCAGGCACGCCAGTGACTGTGCCGCGAACGCCTCGTTCAGCTCGACCATAGCCAGGTCACTCCAGCCGATGCCGGCGCGGCGCAGCGCGAGGTTCGCGGCTTCCACCGGGCCGATGCCGAAGTACTGCGGGTCCACCGCTGCCACACCACGCGACACGATGCGGGCCAGGGGCTGCGTGCCGGTCGTGGAAATCCCGGCGTCGTCGCCGACCAGCAGGGCGGCCGCTCCGTCGTTGAGCGGTGACGCGTTGCCTGCCGTGACCGTGCCGTCCGACCGGAACGCGGGTTTCAGCTTCGCGAGCGTCTCGACGGTGGAGTCGGGCCGGATGCATTCGTCGCGGGGCAGGCCGATCCCTGGCACCGCGACCACCTCGGCGGAAAATGCACCGGCATCCCACGCGGCCGCGGCCTTGTGGTGACTGCTGACCGCGAAGGCGTCCTGCTCCTCGCGCCCGATGCCGTACTTCTCGGCGAGCAGTTCGGTTGCCTCGCCGAGCGACACCGTCCAGTCGGCTGGCATCTGCGGGTTCACCATCCGCCAGCCCAGCGTTGTGGAGTGCAGGGTCTCCGGACCGGCCGGGTAACCGCGCGACGGCTTGAGCAGCACCCACGGCGCGCGGCTCATCGACTCGACCCCGCCGGCCACCGCCACCGATACATCGCCTACCGCCACGGCGCGGTTCGCCTCGATCAGCGCCTCCAGGCCCGAGCCGCACAGCCGGTTCACCGTCACCCCCGGGACCGAGGTGGGCAACCCGGCCAGCAGTGCGGCCATCCGGGCCACATCGCGGTTGTCCTCGCCGGCGGCGTTGGCGTCACCGAAGAAGACGTCGTCGATGCGGCCCGGATCCAGCGCTGGGCTGCGCTGCACCACGCTGCGCACCACGTGCGCGGCGAGGTCGTCCGGCCGGACCCCGGCCAGTGCACCGCCGAAGCGCCCGATCGGGGTGCGTACCGCGTCGAGGATGTAGGTATCGCTCACTGTCTGCCTCTCGTCATCGGTAGCTCCACCCCGTCCGGTAGGGCAACCCGGTGTAATTCTCCGCCAATGACGTCGCCATTGCCCGTGACGAAACCACGTATTCCAGCTGCGCCAGCGCGAGCCTGTCGGTGAAGGCGTCGCCGGCCGGGTCTACGTGCAGCATGGAGGTCATCCACCAGGAGAAGTGGGTGGCTCGCCACACCCGCCAGGAGACTTCCCTGGTGTAGCTGTGCAGCAGGTCCGTCCGGCCGTGCGCGTAGTAGCCACCGAGTGCGTGTGACAGCACCCGCACGTCGGCGACCGCCAGGTTCATCCCCTTGGCGCCCGTCGGCGGGACGATGTGCGCGGCGTCGCCGGCCAGGAACAGCCGGCCGTATTGCATCGGGTCGGCGACGAAGCTGCGCATCGGAGTGATGCTCTTCTCCAGCACCGGGCCGTCGGCCAAGGTGAACCCATCGTCGGTGCTCATCCGGGTGCGCAGTTCCGACCAGATCCGTTGCTCCGGCCAGGCAGCCAGTTCCTCGTCGGCCGGCACCTGCAGGTACAGCCGGGTGACGGTAGGGGAGCGCATCGAGTGCAGCGCGAAGCCGCGCTCGTGCCGGGTATAGATCAGCTCATGTGACGACGGCGGCGCCTCGGCCAGGATGCCGAGCCAGCCGAATGGGTAGTCCCGTTGATAGATCACCAGGTCAGGGATCTGGTCACGGCTCACGCCGTGGAAGCCGTCGGCGCCCACGACGAAGTCACAGTCCAGGACCGCCGCCACCCCGTTCTCGACGAATTCGAGGCGCGGCCTTTCGGTGTCCAGGGCAGCGAGAGTCACGTCGGCGACGGAGAACCTGATGTCCCCGCCGTCGTCGAGCCGTGCCGCGATCAGGTCCTTCACCACCTCCTGCTGCGGATACACGGTGATCCACCGGTCGACCAGCTCGGCGAAGTCGATGCGGTGCGCCCGCCGGGCGAAGCGGAGTTCGGTGCCCTGATGCGGCATCCCCGCTGCGTCCATCCGTGCGCCGACCCCTGCTTCGCGCAGCGTCTCGGCGGTGCCGTGCTCCAGGACCCCGGCCCGCACCCGGTGCTCCACGTAGTCGCGGTCCCGACGCTCGATGACAACTGATTCGATCCCTTGCAGGTGCAGTAGCTGGGAGAGCAGCAGTCCGGCCGGCCCCGCCCCGACTATTCCTACCTGTGTGCGGCCTACCTGTGTGCGCACCCTGCCCCCTTGGTCTTCGTGGAGTGTGGAACATCCCGGCCGGCAGGGCCAAGCCTCGGCCGTCCTCGGAGAAGCTCTGGTCAGAGCACAAGAACTCTTTAACAAGAGAACTTGCACAATATCTCTTGTGGAAGTACGGTGGTGCCATGGCATCCACCACCCAGCAGCTGAGCATCCCGACCCAGTCCCGGTCCACTGGGCCGGCTCCCCGGCCGTCCTGGTGGGCTCGACTTGCCCGTAGCTTCCGGTCCACCGGCCCGATGACAACCGATCGGCGTGCCGTCCGCCGCGAAGCTGACCGGCTGCGCCGGGCGCAATACCGGCGCGCTACCACCCGCGGGCTGGGGATGTAGCAAGCTGACCCCATGAGTCAGCACTTCACATTCCGCCGCACATGAGCAAGCCGATCCGCGAGGTCACCGACGCAAAGGTGCTCTCCGCGCTGTCGCACCCGTTACGGGGCAGGCTGCTGGACATCCTGAAGGTGGACGGGCCGGCCACGGCGAGCACTCTCGCTGAGCGCACCGATCAGGCGGTCGGGAATATCAGCCACCACCTCAAGGTGCTGGCGCAGTGCGAGCTGATCGCCGAGGCGCCGGAGCTGGCGAAGGATCGACGGGAACGCTGGTGGCGCACCGTGCCGGCCCGGATCCGCTGGAGCAGCTCGACTTTCGCCAACGACGCCAGCGCGGAGGCGGTGGCCAGAGCCGCGAGCTCGCGCAGCTTGGAGAAGCACTTCGAACTTGCCCGTGCTGCGCTGCTGGCCGACGACGAGGACGATCAGTCTTTCGCGACAGACACCTGGCTGCGGATGACCCCGGATGAGCTCATGCAGCTGTCCGAGCAGATCGTCGAAGTCGTGCACCAGTGGGCGGACCGCAAGATCCCCGACGACGGCAAAGAGCGCCACCCGACGTACTTCTTCGCGCACGGATTCCCGGCGCAGCCCTAAGCGGCCAGCTGCAGGGTCTGCAGGGCAGCGGCATGCAATGCCTGTCCGTAGCTCGCGCCATGGCCGGCCGCATGGACTGCCAGCGGGTGCAGCTGGTGCACCGGCACCCGGTCCCGCCAGCCGGCCCGCAGCGGCAGGCGCGCCGCATAGGCCGCCAGGATGTCGCTCAGGAAGGGGCAGCCGAAGAGATCCAGCATGGCCAGATCGGTCTCCCGGTGCCCGCCATGGGCAGCGGGATCGATGATCACGACGCCCTCCGCCGTCCAGAACACATTGCCCGACCAGAGGTCGCCGTGCAGCCGCGCGGGCGGCTCGTCGTCGTCGAACGTGCCGGCCGAGACCACAACGCAGGCGCGTTCGATGTCCTGTCGCTGCCGAGTCGACACGGTGCCGGCATCCACCGCGATCCGTAGAAACGGTTGGACCCGCTCGGCGATGTAGAACTCGCCCCACCGGGCGTGTGGGGTGCTCGGCATGGGTCTGCTGCCGATGAACAGCTGACCGGTGAAACCGGGTGGCGGACTGCCGAACGCAGCCGCTCCGGCAGCGTGCATCGTCGCGAGCTCGGAGCCGAACGAGCGTGCTGCGGCCACCGTCGGCCGCGCTGCGACGAGCCGCTGCAGATCGATGTGTGCGGAGTCCACGTCGAGCACCTCCACCGTGTGCGCGCCGCCCTCAGCGAGCCAGCGCAGACCGGCCGCCTCCGCGGGATAGAAGTCCGGGTGCGGTGCCGGTCGTTGCTTGCGGAATACCGTGGGCGCGCTCACCGACCCAGAGTAGGTTCCCCGGTCACGCGACCCGTCTTGCGGTGAGGGAGTGAGGGCACCGCTCGCCGTCGCCGCCACAGCGGCGGCTCTTAGCTCGGCCGACGGCCACCTCGCGCCTCTTCGCCGGCTGACTCAATCCGCTGCGGCACCGGCTGCCGCGAGCACGTCGTGCAGCGTGGCGAAGATGCCGGGTGTCGCCGTGATCGCCAGCGCCTCGCTCTCCGGCGCCCCGTGCAGCCCGCCGACCAGGGCGCCGGCCTCACGCGCAATCAACGCACCGGCCGCGTGGTCCCACGGGTTCAGGCCGCGTTCGTAGTGC
Source organism: uncultured Actinomycetota bacterium (assembly GCA_963703085.1). Taxonomy (GTDB): domain Bacteria; phylum Actinomycetota; class Actinomycetes; order Mycobacteriales; family Jatrophihabitantaceae; genus DATAEG01. Next base: position 3,044,568 of record OY969789.1, read on the forward strand.
GCGTCCAGCCGGCCGCAGGCGACGTTGCACAGGTCGATGGCGGCGCTGCCGGCGCGCCTGATGTCACGCACCCGCACGATCACCTGCTGCAGCGTGCGCACCTGGGCGGCTCGACGAGCCGCCGCGTATCCGAACCCGGTGGCCACCAGCGACTGAGCGAGATCCTGCTGTGCGCTCACCGCGATCGGCCGACCATCCAACTGCGCCCCGGCGCCGCTGCTGGCGGTCCAGGTCTGCCCGTCGGCCGGGTTGTGCACGACCCCCGCAACCGTCCGACCATCGACCTGCGCTGCGATCGACACGGCGTACTGAGCCAGGTCGTAGAGGTAGTTCACCGTGCCGTCGATCGGGTCGACGACCCAGGTGACGCCGCTGGTGCCGGACGTGCCGCCACCTTCCTCGCCCAGCATGGCGTCGTCCGGCCGGGCCCCGAGCAAGCGGGCCCGGATCAGCCGTTCCGATTCTCGGTCTGCCTCGGTGACGACGTCGGTGGCGGTTGTCTTCGTCCCGGCCAGCGCGACGCCGGCCCGCCGCCGGGTCAGAATCAGTTCGCCCGCTTCGCGCGCCGTCGTTTCGGCCAGGTATAGCAGGGCGCCGGCGTCGGGCTCGCTCATCGCAGGGCTTCGACGAAGGTCTTGGCCTCGGCGAGGCCCATGCCGGTCTGCAGACGGACGTACTTGATGGCGTGGATGGGCCCTTGGCTGTCGCGAATCTGTCGCGCCGCGGTGGCGAGATCGGCGGCAGGGGGCGCCGAGGACGTCGCCGCTGCCGGCGCAGCAGCGGGGTAGCCGATCGTGCGAGCAGCGCCGGACTCGATCGCCTCGACCAGTTCCTTGGCCTGCTTGAGCCCCATCGAGCGCGCCATCCGTACTTCCTTCACCGCCTGGATCTTCTTGCCTTGACGCAGCAACGTCTGCACCCGCTCGGCCAGATCGGCCGGCGCGGCCGGCGGTAGCGGGGCAACGCCGTCGTTGTCGGCCCGGTTCACGGCCTGGCCGACTGCGATGCCGATAACGAGCAGCACCACCAGGATCCCGGCCACCCAGTACCAGAGCACCCGCCGACGCTACCAACGAGCAGGCAGCTGCCGATCTGGTACCTGACCTGGCTCAACCGGCATCGCAAGAAACCACGGTCCCGCCGACCGTAAGTCCTTGGCGGTTGCGTCCGTGCCGAGCTTGCGAGGCCGGCGCGATAAGAAGAGCGGGGCGTCCGTGCCGAGCTGCGAGCCGGCGCCAGGGCAGAGTGGCGCAGCGGGCCTCATGGGTCACAATGACCACGTTGGTCACACCTGCTGGGGATCGGCTGCGCTGGGGAAGGCGAAGCCGAACAGTGGAGGTGTGTCATGACCGGTGCCGCACGGCCAGTCGCGACCCGGGGCGTGGTGTTCATGCACTGCTGCCCTCCTGCGCTGGCCCCGCACGTCGAGTGGGCCCTGGCCGGCGTGCTCGGCCGTCCTGCCCGGCTGCCGTGGAGCGCTCAGCCGGCGGCTCCCGGTCAGCTCCGCGCTGAGGCATCGTGGAGCGGCCCGGTAGGCACTGGCACCAGGCTGGCCGCGGCGCTGCGGGCCTGGCCGATGCTGCGCTACGAGATCACCGAGGACGCATCCGCAGCCAATGACGGCGAGCGGCTTGCCCACGTCCCGGGGCGCGGCTTCCATCGGGCGACGGTGTCGGCGAACGGCGACATCCTGATCAGCGAGGAGCGGCTGCGCGGTCTGCTGGACCGGGCCCGCACCGCCGACGACTACGCGCACGGTCTGCACGACCTGCTCGGAACCGAATGGGACGCCGAGCTCGAGCCCTACCGCGAGGGCGGTGACGGCGCTCCGGTCACCCTGCTGCACCAGGCCATTTGACCCGCTCACATCTCGACCGCCAACCGAACTCCCCGTGATGATCAAGGCCGTCTGGTCGCTATAGCGACCAAACGGCCTTGATCATCACGGGATTTTGGGGGAGAGAGACCGGTTGCGGGATTACAGCGGGATGTTGCCGTGGGCGCCGCGGCCGGCCGGCTGGCCGGCCAGCGCCTCGGTCAGCCGGGCCCGGGTACGCGCGGGCTCGACGATCTCGTCCACCACGCCGATGTCCATCGCCCGGCCCACCCCGCCGGCGATGCGCTCGTGCTCGGCGGCGAGCTGACCGTGCAGCGCCTCGCGCTCGCCGGACGGTGCCGCGGCCAGCTTCTTACGGTGCAGGATGCCGACGGCCGCGCTGGCGCCCATGACCGCGACCTCGGCGCCGGGCCAGGCGAACACCGAGTTCGCACCGAGCGATCGGGCGTTCATCGCGATGTATGCACCGCCGTAGGCCTTGCGGGTGACGAGGGTGACTCGCGGGACGACGGCCTCGCCGAACGCGTGCAGCAGCTTGGCGCCCCGGCGCACCACCCCGTCCCATTCCTGCCCGACGCCGGGCAGATACCCGGGCACATCGACCAGCACCACCAGCGGCACACCGAACGCATCGCACATCCGCACGAACCGAGCTGACTTCTCCGCCGATGCGGAATCCAGGCAGCCGCCGAGACGCAGCGGATTGTTCGCGATGACCCCCACGGTGCGACCGGTGAGCCGGCCGAGGCCAATGACCACGTTGGGCGCCCACCTGGCATGCAGCTCGGTGAACGTATCGGTGTCCAGTAGGCCGTTGACCAACGGCCGCACATCGTAGGCCCGCTTCGGATTGTCCGGCAGCAACGCCGAGACGTCGGTGTCCGGGCCGATCGCAGCGTGATCGAAGCTGCCCTGTGCGGCCAACAGGTCCGCCAGGGTCCGCGCGGCGACCAGGGCGTCCTCGTCAGAATCAGTCGTCAGGTGTACTACGCCGCTGCGCCGGCCGTGCGTGTCGGAGCCGCCCAGTGACTCCATATCGACGTTCTCGCCGGTCACGCTGCGCACCACGTCCGGGCCGGTGACGAACACCCGGCCGTTCGCCGACATGATCACCAGGTCGGTCAGGGCCGGACCGTAAGCCGCGCCACCGGCCGCCGGCCCGAGCACGACCGAGATCTGTGGCACCCGGCCGGAGGCTCGGATCATCGCCGCGAAGACCCGACCGACTGCGTCCAGTGCTTCCACGCCGTCGGCCAGCCGGGCTCCGGCACAGTGCCACAGCCCGATCACCGGGACGCGGTCGCGGACCGCGGCATCGATGGCATCGACGATGTACTGGCAACCGACCGACCCCATGGCGCCACCCATCACCGTGCCGTCGGTGCAGAACGCGGTCACCGCCGAGCCGTTGATGCGGCCGCGTACCGCGTAGACCCCGCTGGTATCGCGCGGGGACAGCGGCTGCACCGAAGCGGCGTCGAGCAACCGTTCGAGGCGCAGCTCCGGGTCGCGTGGATCGCGCACCGCGTCGGTGGTGGGTGGTTCGACGACGACGGTCATCGCTCCCTCCGGAGGGTGATCAGGCTTTGCGGAACAGCACCGAGGCGTTGTGCCCGCCGAAGCCGAAGGAGTTGCAGATCGCGGCCGGGACGCTCATCGAGCGAGCCTCCCGAGGGACGTCCACACACAGCTCCTCGTCGGGGTTGACGAGGTTCGCGGTCGGCGGGACGACATCGTCGCGTACCGACAGCAGGGTGGCGATGCTCTCGACCGCACCGGCCGCGCCGATGAGGTGACCGGTCATCGACTTCGTCGCAGTGACGACGGTCTGCTCACCGAACAGCCCGGCCACTGCCTTCACCTCGCCGATGTCACCGACGGGGGTGGAGGTGGCATGTGCGTTGACGTGCACCACCTCCGACTTGTCGATACCGGCCCGGTCCAGCGCCTGTTGCATCGCCCGCCGCTGCCCGGAACCAGCCGGGTCGGGGGCGGTGATGTGGTGGCTGTCGGCGGTGACCCCCGCGCCGGCCAGCACCGCATACGGCGTGCGGCCGCGGGCAAGGGCGTCCTCGCGCCGCTCCAGGATGAGAGCGCCGGCGCCCTCGCCGATGACGAAGCCATCGCGATCCCGGTCGAACGGCCGCGAGGCGTGCTCCGGGTCGTCGTTGCGGGTGCTCATCGCGCGCATCTGGGCGAACCCACTGATCGTCAACGGGTGGATGCAGGCCTCCGCCCCGCCGACGATGACGAGATCTGCCCGGCCGAGTTCCAGCAGGTCCAGCCCGTAGGCAATCGCTTCGGCGCCAGAGGCACACGCGCTGACCGGCGTGTGCACGCCGGCCCGAGCCACCAGCTTCAGCCCGACATACGCCGCCGGCCCGTTCGGCATGTCCATCGGGATGAGCATCGGGCTGACCTTGCTCGGACCACGGGCCAGCATCAGGTCGTGCTGGTCGATGAGGCTGGTGACCCCGCCGACGCCGGTGCCGAAGACCACCGCAACGCGTTCCGGTTCCAGACCGTTCTCCGCCGAGGTGCCGACGAATCCGGCGTCTGCCCAGGCCTCGTCGGCGGCCACGATGGCCGCCTGCTGGCTGCGATCCATGCGCCGTGCCTGCGTGCGCGGGACCACATCCGCGGGGTTGACAGCCATCCGCGCCGCGAAGCGGACGGAGAGGTCGGCCGCCCAGTCCTCGGTCAGCGTCGCCACTCCGGATCGGCCGTGCAGCATGCCGTCCCAGGTCGACTTGACGTCACCGCCGAGCGGTGTGGTCGCACCGACACCGGTGACGACGATGTCGGTGCTCATGGCGCCGGCTTCGCAAGCTCAGCGCTACGCACGCGCCCGGACCTACGGTTGGCGCGGGAACGTCGTTGTTCGGCGCGTCCTTGCATGATCATGGGGCTCCTCTGGGCGTAACGGTGTCGTTTGCCGGTCAGCCGGCGGTCTCGTTGGACTCGATGTAGGAGACGGCATCGCCGACCGTCTTCAGCTTGGGCAGCTCGTCGTCGGGGATCTTCACCCCGAACTTCTCCTCGGCGGCCATCGCCACCTCGACCATGCTCAGTGAATCGACGTCGAGGTCGTCGGTGAACGACTTGTCGTCGGCCACCTGGTCGGGAGCGACGTCGGCGACCTCATTGAGGATCTCGGCCAGTCCTGCACGGATCTCGTCGGCTGATGCCATGGGCCCGTCCTTCCTGTGAAGTGTCGACCGCCCACCTTGGCCGGTCGGTACTGCTGCGTCGCCGGAATGGCGACGCAACGTCGTTACGGTGCGAGCACGACCTGGCCGGCGAACGCCAGTCCGGAGCCGAAGCCGAGGATGAGCACTGGCGCGCCGGACGGAATGTCGCCGCGGGCGACCATCTTCGACAGCGCCAGCGGAATGGTCGCAGCCGACGTGTTGCCCGACTCGACGATGTCGCGAGCCACCCGATCGCTCGGCACCCCCAGCTTCTTGGCGATCATCTCGATGATCCGCAGATTGGCCTGGTGTGGGACGAACGCGGCCAGGTCGGCCGGATCGACGCCGGCCCGGGCGCACGCCTCGAGGGCGATCGGCACCATCCTGGTGGTGGCCCACCGGTAGACCGACTGCCCGTCCTGCTCGAAGTATCCGGTGGTGGGATTGATGACCACCTTCTCGGACAGCTCACCGTCGCTGCCCCACACCACCGGGCCGAGGCCGGGTTCGGCCGAACCGCCCACCACGGCCGCTCCGGCGCCGTCACCCAGGATGATGCAGGTGGACCGGTCGGTGAAGTCGAGCCAGCCGGAGAAGCGCTCGGCAGCGACCACGAGGACGGTGTGCGCATGACCGGCCAGAACGGCGGCAGATGCAGCATTGAGCGCGTAGGCGAAACCCGAGCACCCGGAGTTGACGTCGTAGGCGCCGGGCGCATGGATACCGAGCCGGGCGGCCAGTTGCGGGGAGCAGGCAGGCACCGGCGAGGGCATCGTGCAGGTTGCCGCGATGACGAGGTCGACCTGATCGGTCGAGACGCCGGCGTTCGCCAGTGCCTTGCTACCGGCCTGCTCGGCGAGATCGACGACGGTTTCGTCGGGCGCTGCGAACCGGCGCTCAGCGATGCCTACCCGAGTTCGGATCCACTCGTCGTCGGTGTCGACACCGCGCGCGATCAGGTCCGCATTCGTGACGACCTGCGCGGGCTGGTAATGCCCCAGGCCCAGGATGCGGGTGTGCTGTGCGCTGGGCTGGGAGGCGACCAACGTCGTCATCAGTCCTCCGATCCTGCTTGGACGCGGGCTACCGGGAGTCCGGCGCCGACAATGTCCCCGTCGTGACGCACCCACTCGGCCAGCACCCCGCTGGCCCCGGTGACCACGGCGTGCTCGTCGCGGTTGGTGCTGATGGTGCCGATCCGAACTCCTCGCCGAACGAACTCGCCTTCGACGGCATCGGCCGCCGGATGGAAGACGCCCTTGGCCGGGCTGACCACCACGTGGAAGTCCACAGTGTGCTCGCCCTGCCCGTGTTGCACTACGCCTTGGATCGCTTCCCGGGCTGCGGCGAGATCATCCGGCGACTTGAGCGGAAGAAGCTGCACCCCGGGCAGCTCCCGCTTGGCAATGCCGGTCAGCGTTCCAGCCGGTGGAAGTTCGATCGCAACGCGCACTTCCAGGTGGCGCAGGGTGTCCAGGCAGAGGTCCCAGCGCACCGGCCGGGTGATCTGGCGGACCAGCCCGTTGAGCACCCCGTGCCCGGTGCTCACTGACGCGCCATCGGCGTTGGACAGCAACAGGTGCTGCGGATTGCGGGCCGAGAGTGACTGGGAGAACTCGGCGAGCGCGTCCTCGGCCGGTCCCATGTAGTGGGTGTGGAAGGCGCCGGCAACGGGCAGTGGCCGGACCCGCGCACCCTCGGGCGGGTGTGCGGCAAGTTCGGCCAGCGCGTCCATCCCGCCGGCAGCGACTATCTGACCGGCGCCGTTGCGATTCGCCGCGGTGAGGCCCACCGCATCGATCGTCGCGACGACCTGATCGGGGTCGCCGCCGAGGACCGCCGACATGCCGGTCGGGGCGATCGCGCAGGCTGCGGCCATCTCGGCGCCGCGACGTGCCGCGAAGGCCACCGCATCGCCGGCGTCGAGCGCCCCGGCAACGGCGGCCGCGGTCAGCTCGCCGACGCTGTGGCCGGCGACGACCACCCCGTCGCCGCCGAGTCCCAGCTGGGTTGCCGCCGCGAGCCCGAGCGCCACGATCAGTGGCTGGGTGACGGCGGTGTCCTTGATCTCCGCGGCGTCGGCCACGGTACCCAGCCGACGCAGGTCGAGGCGGGCCAGCTCACTGAACTCGCCGATCTGCGCCTCGACGCCGGGCAGCTCCAGCCAGGGCGACAGCATTCCCGGGGTCTGCGCGCCCTGACCGGGGGCGAGGATGGCCAGCACCGCCCCACGCTCTCGCGAATCCGGGGTCTTCGGCGAGCCGGACTCACACAGCGTTCCCACGGTCACGGTTAGAGGATAGCTACAAAGACTTGCCGGACTGTCGCGGGTTAATCCGACGACGTCTGGAGGAAATCTCCCAGACTGTCCGCGCCCCGGAGCGCTCATCCCACCTGGATCGCGATCCGCCCCAGAGCGATGGCGATGCGGATCGTGTAGCCCTCGCGGGGTGCGGTAGCCGACAGCCCGCAGATCACCGGGACGCGCCCGAGGCGGTAGCGCACGGTGTTCGGATGGACGAACAGGGCGCGTGCCGTCGCCTCCAGCGAGCTGCCCGAGTCGAAGTACGCATCCAGAGTGGTGAGCAGTGTCTCGGTGGCCGCCAGCGGCCGGTACACCGTCTCGATGAGGCGGGTCCGTGCCGCCGGGTCGCCGGCCAGAGCACGCTCGGCCAGCAACTCGTCGGCGTCCACCGGGCGTGGTGCGGCCGGCCAGGCGGCCACCACGTCCAGCCCGCTCAGCGCAGCGCGAGTGGATTCGCCCGCCGCGGCCACCCCCTCGACCAGCGGCCCGGCGACGATCGGGGCGCCTGGCGCGAATATGTCCAGGAAAGCCGCCGGCCAGCCGGCGACTTCCTTGGTGCTGGGCAGGCCACCCACCACCACCACGAGGCGTCCGGCGTGGATGCCAGCCATGCAGTCCAGTTTCATCCGCCGGGCGGTTCGGTGCACCGTCTCCAGGGTGGCCGTCGGATCGAGCTCCGGCGCGCTGCCGACGATCGCCGCGACCGCGCCGGGGCGGTGCCAGCCCAGTGCGGCCGCCTGGCTCGACGGCGCCGCCTGGCTCGACTCGGTGCCGCGGACCAACCCGTCGATGACCAGCGATTCCAGCCGAGCGTCCCAGGCGCCTCGGCTCTCCGCCGCGCCGGCGTACACCCGCGCGGCGGCGAAGGCGATCTCACGGGAGAACCGCAGCATCGACTCGCGGACTTCGACCTCGTCGCCGGGCGCAGCCAGCAAGGGCACCCGCTCCTCGACCACCCCGAGCATCACCCGCACCATCTCGACGGTCTGGCGCAGCGAGACAGTGCGGGTCAGTTCCGGGGGAGCAGCGCCGAACACGTCGGTGGCAAGGCGCATCGCATCGGTCGGCGATCGCAGCCACTCGACAAAGCTGCTCACGCCCGCTTGGGCCACGAGGGTGACCCAGCTGCGCTGGTCGGCGGGCAACGCACGAAACCAGGCCAGCGTGTCGTCCATCTTCGCCACGCTCTGGGTAGCGAGGGCGCCGGAGGATCGTTCGATCCGGCGGATGGTCTCCTCCGCGACGTCAGCCACGTCGAGCAGCCTGCCACGCGGGCGTGCGCCCATGTCGGCCACTCGAGCGGCGGCTAGCTCACCGTGCGGATGATCCAGCGCGATAAGGGAAATTCAGTAGTTGACTTCAAGTCCGCTTGAAGGCGCAGGGTCAATGCCATGACCATCGAAGTAGCCGCCAAACAGACGTACGGGTACGACGAGTTGCCGCAGTTGCTCGGCCTGATGTCCGGTGACGAGACGCACGACCTTGCAGCGCTCTCGACCCTGGATGTGCTCTGGGTTCTCTACGACCGGATCCTGAACGTCGATCCGGGACGGCCCGACGACCCCGACCGGGACAGGTTCGTGCTGTCGAAGGGGCACGGCCCGATGGCGTTCTATGCGGTCCTCGCCGCCAAGGGATTTCTCGACCCGGGCGTGCTGCCGAGCTTCCAGCAATTCGACTCACCGCTCGGCGGCCATCCGGACCGGGTGCTGCTCCCCGGCGCCGAGATAGGCAGCGGCTCCCTGGGGCATGGGCTGCCACTGGCGGTCGGCATGGTGCACGGATTGCGGGTCAGTGGCAGTTCGGCGCGCGTGGTGTGCCTGATCGGCGACGGCGAACTGGACGAGGGCAGTAACCATGAGGCGCTCGCCTATGCCGGCGCCACCGGCCTGGCCCGGCTCACCGTCGTGGCGGTGGACAACCACTCCGGCCGTTATGGGTGGCACGGCGGCATCGCAGGTTGGTTCGCCGTTGCCGGCTGGGCGACACACACCGTGGACGGCCATGACCGTGGCGCACTGGAGTCGGCACTCGCCACTCCGGACGCCGATCGGCCGACGCTCGTCGTCGCCGAGATTGCATCGCGATGAGCGCCACGATGCGCGAACGGTTCACCGCGGTGACCGGCGACCTCCTCGACGAGGATCCCCGTGTTGCCGTCGTGCTCGCCGAGATCGGTGTGGACGAGTTCGCCGACGCGGCCCAGCGGCACCCCGATCGAGTGATCAACGTCGGCATCCGCGAGCAGTTGATGATCGGGGTGACCGGCGGACTGGCGCTCACCGGAATGCGCCCCATCGCGCACACGTACACGCCGTTTCTCATCGAGCGGCCGTTCGAGCAGATCAAACTCGATCTCGGTCACCAGGACGTCGGCGCGGTGCTCGTCTCGATCGGTGCCTCCTACGACCGCAGCATTTCCGGTCGCACCCACCAGGCGCCCGAGGATGTTGCGGTGCTGGACACGCTGCCCGGCTGGACCACGTACGTGCCGGGACATGCCGACGAGGTGGAGCCCCTGCTGCGTGATGCGGTCCGTGGAACGAACCGGGCCTACCTGCGGCTGTCGACCCAGGCCAATTCGCAAGCTCAGCCAGTCACACCCGGGCGGTTCGAAGTGGTGCGCTCCGGTGCGGCCGGAACCGTCGTGGCTGTCGGCCCGATGCTGCAGCGAACTCTGGCAGCGACCGAGAGCCTGGATTTGACGGTGCTGTATGCGACCACGATCCGTCCGTTCGACCGGCACACGCTGCTGACCACCCTGAGTGCGCCGGTGGTGGTGCTCGTCGAACCGTACCGGGAAGGCACCTCGATTCCGCAGGTTGCCGCAGCTCTGGGTCACGTACCCCACCGAGTCATCGGAATCGGCGTGCCGGCCGAAGAGCTAAGGCGCTACGGCACGCCCGTCGAGCACGACACCGCTCACGGTCTCGACGTGGCCGGCATCCGGCGCCGCATCGTGGCTGTCCTGGATCAGCCGGGATAAGCACGGCCGGATCTGCCACAGCCAAGTCGTGCTGGGAGGATGGGCCCATGGCCAGCCACGCCCGGGATCCCGTCGCCGATCTGCGCCGAATCGCCTTCCTCCTGGAGCGGTCCAATCAACCGTCGTACCGGGTGAAGGCGTTCCGCGGCGCCGCCTCGACGATCGGTGGGCTGTCGAAGGGGGAGTTGGCCGAGCGCGCGCAGGAAGGCACGCTGCGCGAACTGCCCGGCATCGGCGAGAAGACGGCGACGGTGATCAGCGAGTCGCTGCGTGGTGAGCTGCCGGCGTACCTGAGCCGCCTGGAGGATGAGACCGGTGGCGGCACCGCGTTGCCGAGCACGGAGGAAGTGCTCGGCAATCGACCCGCGCTCGCGCTGCGCAAGAAACTTCGCGGCGACTGCCACACCCACTCGGACTGGTCCGACGGTGGCTCCCCGATCGATGAGATGGCCGATACCGCGCGCAGCCTCGGCCACGACTACGTCGTGCTGACCGACCACTCGCCGCGGCTGACCGTGGCGCGCGGGCTGACCGCACAGCGTCTGGAGAAACAGCTGGACGTGGTGGCCGAGCTGAACGAGCGACTTGCCCCGTTCCGCATCCTCACCGGGATCGAGGTGGACATCCTCGATGACGGCGGCCTGGACCAGAGCGACGAACTGCTCGGCCGAGTCGACGTGGTCGTCGCGAGTGTGCACTCGAAACTGAAGATGCCGGCGAACGAGATGACGCCGCGGATGGTGGGTGCGATCGCCAATCCGCACACCGACATCCTCGGCCACTGCACCGGTCGGCTGGTCACCGGCGGCCGCGGTCAACGCGGCGAGTCGCAGTTCGATCCGGAGATCGTGTTCGCCGCCTGCGAACGGTTCGGCGTCGCGGTGGAGATCAATTCCCGGCCGGAACGACTTGACCCACCGAAGCGGCTGCTCAGCATGGCCGTCGACGCCGGGTGCCTGTTCTCCATCGATACCGACGCGCACGCGCCGGGGCAGCTCGACTGGCAGTTGCTCGGCTGTGCCCGCGCGGTGGCCTGCGACGTACCGGCCGAGCGCATCGTCAACACCTGGTCGCAGTCGCAGCTACTCGCCTGGGCCGGCGATCACTGGTCCGTGCCAGAGTGAGTCCCCGGCCGGCGCATCTCATAGAGAATGATCGCCGCCGCGACCGCCGCGTGGGCGATGTGCCGACCGTTTGCACGTCGTGTGCTACCGCCCAGTCGAAGAACCCCTCGACCTCAGCCGGCTCCACGACCGGTATGCCGAAGATCGCGCCCATGCTGGCTCGGACCGATTCCGGTGCGTACGGATCCGCGCTGGATCCGATCACCAGGACACCGTGAGCTCCGGCCGATACCGCCGTGCGAATGATGCCGCCGACGTTGCCGGGGTTGCGCAGCATGTGCAGGACAACGAACACGGAGTCCGGCGAGACGGTCAGGTCGTCGAGCGTTGCCTCCGAGCGCCGGGCGATCGCGGCCAGGCCGGTCGCGCGACGGGGACCGGACAACCGCGCGAGCAACTCCGCCGTGCATTCCACCACGCGCACACCGGCCGCACGCTGCTCGTCGATGAGTCGTGCCGCGTGATCACCCGCCGGTGCCGACCTGGTTACGTCGGCGCGAACTGACCGCTCGGGCGCCCCCGTTCCTGGTTCGGCCAGCATCTCGACGGACGTGAACGCGATGGCGAAATTCCGCCGGTGATCCCGCGCTTGCGGCGGCACCATCGATGTCATGACTCAGCTGCACGTTTCCGCCATCCCTACTGACCGGCTCGAGGTCTTCTGGACCGACGGTATCGACGATCTCGGTACTCCGATCAAGCGCTGGCCCACCGAAGGGTGGGAACCATTGCGCTGCTGCCTGCGGACCGCCCGCGGCGACGACGACATCGCGCTGATCTCGTACCGTCCGCTGGTCGGCGCATCGCCGTGGTCGGAGGTGGGGCCGGTGTTCATCCATCGGGTGACGTGCCCGGGCTACCCGGACACCACCGCCGTGCCGGCTGAGTGGCCGACCGGGTCGAAGGTCCTCCGCACTTACCGCGCGGACGGTTCGATGGACTACGACGACATCACCTTGGTCGCGGCCGGCGAAGACGTCGAGCCGGCGTTGCATGATCTGCTGTCCCGTCCCGAGGTCTGCACGGTGCACGTGCGCTCGCAGCTCGCGCAGTGTTTCGGCTACGCGGTGACGGCGGGCTAGCGCGCCACGAGACCGCCCAGCCGGACGATGCCGTCGCGCAGCGGCGCGAGTGCCTGCCAGCGCGACACCTTCATCGCCCGCCATGATCGCGCGGCGACGCGCTGGGCCGGTTTGCGCCGCTGGCGGTCGTACGCACGCAGCGCAGCCGGCGGGTCATGGGCGTCGGTCAGACACGTGGCCAGCGCAACGGCATCGCTGATCGCCTCGCACGCACCCCGGCCGAGGTTGGGCGTCATGGCGTGCGCGGCATCGCCGAGTAGGGCAACCCGGTCGGTCACGAACGACGGCAGCGCGGGGTGCAGGTCGTGAATCGGATTGCGCAGCACGTCGTCGGGATCGGCGGCCGCCAGGATCGACGGAATCGGCTCGTGCCAATCGGCGAAGCGCGCGCGCATCTCGGTGAACGTGCCCGGTTCGTGCTCGGCAGCGGGCAACGCGGCATAGAAGTTGGTGCGGCCCGGCTCCATCGGCGGGTACCCGAACAGTTGGCCGAAGCCCCAGGTCTCCCCGTAGTCGGTGGCCTCGTACCCGACGCTGCCGCGCCAGCCCATCATCCCGCTGTAGCGCGGTGCGGTGCGATCGCCGAAGAAGGCCCTCCGCACGCCGCTGCGTAAACCGTCGGCGCCGATCAGCACATCCGCGTTGGCCAGCGCGTCGTGCAGCGCCGGAGCGTCCGCTGTGACGCCCGTGCGGATCTCGATGCCCTCAGCCGCGGCAAGGAGCAGATCCGTCAGCCGGCGCCGGGAGATCAACCGGATCCTCGGGCTGCGCGGGGAACCCTCGGCCAGCCGGGCCAACGCGCGACCGTCCGGGCGATAGAGGCCGGCTGCGCTGATCGGCACCGATCCCAGCTCCGACGACGACCGCGTGACCTCGCATACCAGGCAGCGTACTACAGGTGTAGTGTGACTAGCGTGGGGGCGTGCGGACCCGCCGAGAGAGCGCCCTGGACGGTGCCGTGCAGGTACTGGGTACCGGCGGGTCCCGGGCGCTGACCCATCGCGCGGTCGACCAGGCTGCCGATCTGCCGGTCGGCACCACGTCGAATTACTTCCGCACCCGCGAAGCGCTGGTGGCCGGAGTGTTGCAGCACATCTCGTCCGTCGAGTCCGCCCCGTTGGACTCGCTGCTTCCCCAGGACGGGCTGACCGTCGAGAGTCTCATCGCGATCTCCGCCGACCGGATCCAGTTCATGCTCGGGCCCGGGCGAACGATGACGCTGGCCCGTCACGCGCTGTTCCTCGAGGCGTCCTGGAATGCCGATCTGCGTCCTGACCTGCTCGCCGAGTCGCAGCGCTGGTGGGATCTGGGGACGGCCCTGCTAACCGAACTGGGGTGCCGCGACCCGGCTCGCCGCAGCCGATGGTTGTTCGCGTACGTCGACGGATTGCTGGCCGACCAACTGGCCCGTCCCGACCCGGCCTTCGACGCCGCTGAGGCAGTCCGGGCGGCGTTGGACGGCCTGCTCACCCGGGAGCCGGCGTGAGCCGACGCCGCGAGCCCGGCCGGTGCGATCGGGTGGGGCCGCGATGAAGCGGCTGTGGCGAACCCGACCGGCACAGCGAGCGCCCCGGCGCCGCGCCACTCCCCAGGTCGACGTGCGCGGCTCGGCACAGCGATTCCGGTCAGAGCAGCCGGGCATCGAGACGTGGCACAGCTTCTCCGCCGGCGCGCACTACGACCCGGACGCCGTTGCTTTCGGCCCGCTTATCGCATTCGACGAGCACCATCTCGAGCCCGGCGCGGAATTTCCCCGGCATCCGCACCGCGACATGGAGATCGTCAGCTACGTGGTGAGCGGGACGTTGCGCCACGATGACGGCGAGCGCACCGCGATCACCGAGGCCGGCGGGTTGTTCTACCAGTCTGCCGGCGCGGGCATCGAACACGTCGAAGGCAATGCTTCGGCGGCCGAACCGCTGACCTTTATCCAGATGTGGCTGCACCCGGCCTCGACACCGCCGGCAGGGGGTCGCCCGGTGCGCGGCCCGGTCCTGGCCGGCACCGGCGCGCTCTTCGTGACGACCGGTCCGCTGATCGTCGAAGCGGCCAGCGCCTACGTGCACGTGCTCAGCGGCGCACTCTCGGTGAAGTCGATCCGGGCCGAAGCCGGTGACGCGCTGCTCCTGGGAAACCGGGCAGTCGCCCTGGCCGGCGACGCGGTGGCGCTGTGCTGGCTCTTTCCGACTTTGCCCTGAGCGCGTCCCCGATGAGCCGGTCAGGCGTTCGTCAGCTGTCTCCGCCGATGGTGCCGGCGCCGGCGGCGTTGACGTCGAGCAGCTGGTACTTCTCCATCGCCTGCCGGGGCGCTTCCGGTTTCACCTCGCCGCGCCGGGCCAGCTCGCGCAACACCGCGACGACGGTGGATTCGGCGTCGACGTGGAAGAAGCGCCGCGCCGCCCCTCGGGTGTCGGCGAAGCCGAACCCGTCGGTGCCGAGCGAGGTGTAGTCGCCGGGTACCCACCGGGCGATCTGGTCGGGTACCGCGCGCATCCAGTCCGACACGGCGACAACCGGGCCGGGCGCGTTCTCGAGCTTGGTGGTCACGTAGGGCACGCGATCTTCCTCGTCGAGATGCAGCAGGTTGTGCTCCTCGCAGCCCACCGCGTCGCGGCGCAGCTCGTTCCAGGAAGTCACCGACCACACGTCGGCGTCGACGTTCCAGTCCTGGCCGAGCAGTTCCTGCGCGCGCAGGGCCCACGGCACCCCGACACCGGAGGCGAGGATCTGCGCCCGCGGCCGCCCGTCCACGCCCAGTGCGGGGGAGTACAGGTGCATGCCGCGGACGATGCCCTCGACATCGACGTTCTCCGGCTCAGCCGGTTGGTTGATCGGCTCGTTGTAGATCGTCAGGTAGAAGAAGACGTCTTCGCCGAGGCCGCCCTGGCCGCTGTCCGCGTCGTCACGGTGCGCGGCCGGTTCGCCGTACATCCGGCGCAGGCCTTCCTTCACGATGTGTGCGATCTCGAAGGAATACGCCGGGTCGTAGGCCACCGCCGCCGGGTTCGTCGAGGCGAGCAACAAGGAGTGCCCATCGGCGTGCTGCAGGCCCTCGCCGGTGAGCGTGGTGCGCCCGGCCGTGGCGCCGAGCACGAAGCCGCGGCCGAGCTGGTCGGCGAACTGCCAGTACTGATCGCCGGTGCGCTGGAAGCCGAACATCGAGTAGAAGATGTAGAACGGGATCATCGGCACGCCGTGGGTCGCGTACGAGGTGCCGGCGGCGATCAGAGACGCCGTCGAGCCGGCTTCGCTGATGCCTTCGTGCAGGATCTGGCCGGTGGTCGACTCCTTGTAGGACAGCAGCATGTCGCGGTCGACCGCGTCGTACTCCTGACCATGTGGGGAGTAGATCTTGGCCGTCGGGAAAATGGCGTCCAGGCCGAAGGTGCGTGCCTCGTCGGGAATGATCGGCACGAACCGAGGGCCGATCTCCTTGTCCTTCATCAGGTCCTTGAACAGCTTGACGATTGCCATCGTGGTGGCGACCTGCTGCTTGCCGGACCCGGAACGCAGCTCGGCGTAGGCCTTGTCGCCGGGTAGCTGCAGCGGCTTGGCCCGGACCACCCGCTTGGGCAGCGCGCCGCCCAGGGTGGCCCGACGCTCCTTCATGTAGGCGATCTCGTCGCTCTTCTCGCCGGGGTGGTAGTACGGCGGCAGATCCGCCTCGAGCTGCTTATCGGTGATCGGCAGGTAGAGCCGGTCGCGGAAAGCCTTGAGGTCTGCGGCGGAGAGCTTCTTCATCTGATGGGTGGCGTTGCGGCCTTCGAAGCTCTCCAGCGTCCAGCCCTTGATCGTCTTCGCCAGGATGACGGTGGGCTGCCCGACGTGTTCCCGGGCCGCCTTGAACGCAGCAAAGACCTTCCGATAATCGTGCCCGCCGCGGGACAGCTTGCGCAGCTCGTCGTCACTCAGGTCTTCGACCATCTTGCGCAGCCGCGGGTCACCGCCGAAGAAATGATCGCGGATATAGGCGCCGGACTCGACGGTGTAGGTCTGGTACTGGCCGTCCGGCGTCAGGTTCATCTGGTTGACCAGCGCGCCATCAGCGTCCTTGGCCAGCAGCGGATCCCAGTCCCGGCCCCAGACAACCTTGATGACGTTCCACCCGGCGCCGCGGAAGTACGACTCCAACTCCTGGATGATCTTGCCGTTGCCGCGCACCGGCCCATCCAGGCGCTGCAGATTGCAGTTGATGACGAAGGTGAGGTTGTCCAGCTCCTCCCGTGCCGCGACGCCGATCGCACCGAGCGACTCCACCTCGTCCATCTCGCCGTCGCCGAGGAAACCCCAGACGTGCGAGTTGGACGTGTCGGCCAGCCCCCGCGACTGCAGGTAGCGGTTGAATCGGGCCTGGTAGATGGCGCCGATCGGGCCCAGACCCATGGAGACCGTGGGGAACTCCCAGAAGTCCGGCATCAGGCGCGGGTGTGGATAGGAACTCAACCCGTACGGGGCGTGCGACTTCTCCTGGCGGAAGCCGTCGAGGTGCTGTTCGGTGAGCCGGCCTTCGAGGAACGCCCGGGCGTAGATGCCAGGTGCGGCGTGGCCTTGGAAGAAGACCTGGTCGCCCATCCCGCTGGCCAGGTCCTTGCCCCGGAAGAAGTGGTTGAAGCCGACCTCGTACAGGGAGGCAGCGGAGGCGTAGGTAGCGATGTGCCCGCCGACGCCGACCGTCTTGTTGGCCCGGCTGACCATGATGGCGGCGTTCCACCGGATGTAGGCGCGGATGCGGCGCTCGATGTCTTCGTCTCCGGGGAACCAGGGCTCGCTCTCCGGCGGGATGGTGTTGATGTAGTCGGTGCTGCGCAGCGCGGGCACGCCCACTTGCCGCTCGCGGGCGCGTTCCAGCAGCTTGAGCATGAGGAATCGGGCTCGCTGCCGACCGTCGGCGTCGACCGCCGCGTCGAGCGACTCGAGCCACTCCCGGGTCTCCTCCGGGTCGATGTCGGGCAGCTGACTCGGCAGGCCGTCGGTGATGATGCTGAATCGATCCGTCGTCACCTGTCCAGTGTCCTCTTTGACGCGCCTTGGGTCACGTTGGGTCCTCGGACGCCCGGCTGGGGTGGGAGGCTGTGCCGGTCGTCCAAACGGGGGCGGCCGGAGAGATGGCGCCGGGGAAGTCCGTCCCCACGTGCGCTGCCGCCGTGGGTTGTGATGGACTACGCCCCACTGAGCTAGGAGGAGATCTTCAGTGCCCACCCCGGATCCACCGGCGAGCCCGCCCGCCGGCTCGTCCATCGCCGCGCGCCTGGGCGTCCGCGCCGGCATGGTCGTGCAGGAACTCGGTTATGACGAGGACACCGACGAGTCCGTTGCCGTGGCGATCGAGGAGTTCCTCGGAACCGATCTGGTCGACGCGGATTCCGACGAGGTCATCGACGTCGTGCTGCTCTGGTATCGCGACGGTGACGGCGACCTGGTCGATCTGCTGGTCGACGCGATCGGGCCGCTCGCCGAGGACGGGGTGATCTGGCTGCTCACACCGAAGCGCGGCCGGGAAGGCTACGTCGAGGCCTCCGACATCTCCGAAGCGGCGCCCACCGCCGGACTGACGCCGACCTCGATGATCTCGGTCGGTCCGGACTGGGCAGGCGCGCGGTTGGCGACGCGTCGGGCCCGCCCGGAGAAGCGCTGAACAGCGTTCCGCTTCCGTCGCACGCATTCCCCCGTTCACCCGCTGCAGAGAGCTGAGGCACCATGCCGCTCGAGGTCGGTACCACCGCGCCTGATTTCACCTTGCAGGATCAGAACAACGAAGACGTCACGCTGTCGAGCTTCCGCGGCACGCAGTCGGTCCTGCTGATCTTCTACCCGTTGGCATTCACCGGGATCTGCACCGGCGAGCTGTGCGCGGTGCGCGACGACCCGACCGGGTTCGCCGGTGCGGATCTGGTCACGTTGACGATCAGCTGCGATACCACGTACTCGCACAAGGTCTTCGCCGAGCGGGAGCACTTCGACTTTCCGCTGTTGTCCGACTTCTGGCCGCACGGCGCCGTGGCTCAGGAGTACGGCGTGTTCAACGCCGAGGCCGGCTTCGCCAACCGCGGCACGTTCCTGATCGACACCGAGGGCGTCATCCGGTTCGCCGAAATGAACGGTCCCGGGCAGGGCCGCGACCCGCAGGGCTGGCGCGACGCGATCGCCGCACTGCGCCAGTAGTTCAGTCGGAGAACTGCTTGGCCTCGGTGTCCGCAGCGATCTCGTCGGGCTGCGGGGGAGTGCGCATCGTCGTTGCGTACCTCGTTGCCGCCGGGAAAACGCTGGTCTCGATGCGGGCCGCCGCCGCTGCCACGTCATAAGGCGTCTGCCGGGCGTGCAGCCCAGCGCGGTCGAGCATCGTCCACAGCGCTGCCGGCGCACCGTCGTGGTACGGCAGACCGACGCTGCCACAACCCGCGACGCGGCGGCCCGCCACCTTGCGCTGGTATTGGAGATGCGTGTGGCCATGCACCACGGTGCGTTCCGGCACGCCCGTGCAGGCCGCCTCAATGCGCTCCGCCGGGGTCAACCACGACAACAGCTCGATGTCGGATCGCGGACTGCCGTGACAAAGGCGCACCCGTGACCCCCCGTTGATCTGAACGGTGAGGGCAACCGGGAATGCGCGCAGCTCCTCGACGCCGTCGAGACCGTGTGCGGTGACCATCCACTCGTCGACGGGAGAGACTGGCGCTCGGGTGCCGGCCGCCAGTTCGAGCACGGCCCGCTCACCGTTGCCGCGCAGGAAGAATGTCGGCCGGCCGAACTGGTGCAACAGGTCGAGGACTTCCAGCGGGTGCGGGCCCCACGTGAGACAGCCCAGCGAACACACTGCATCGACGTCGGCAACTGCGACGTCGTCGAGGACCTCGCGCAGCGCCTCGGAGTTGCCGTGCACGTCGGAGATGAGGGCAACTCGATCGAAGGAACCGATATGCACGGCCGGTAGCACCGACAGGGTGCTCGGGTCGACGCTCACGGGGCGCGGACGCCCCCGTACCGATCAGTCATCCGCGCCGCGTGCGCTGACTGCTCCGCGGTGGGCGTCCGGGCGTCCGGCTGGTCGATCTCGTCGATCGCGTCGACGGCCCGGGCCGTCGCGTCCGGGTCGCGGCTCTCCGAACGGGCCATCACCAACGGCGCGGCCAAGGCCAGTAACGCAAAGAGATACCACTGCAGGATGTAGGCGACATGCTGCGGCTCGACCGCGCCGCCGGCCGGGTTGGACAGATCGGGATCGGGGATCGGGGTGAGCCCGGACCCACCGGGCTGCTTGTCGAGCAGCTCCGCGTACCCCTCGTAGACAGGCTCGCCCAGTCGCCGTGCCGCGCTGATCGGGTTGATGGCGTTCACCTGACCCGGCGCGGCAGCACCGAAGTGGTCGTTGCGCAGCTCCGGTGCCTCGACCCGCGCGGTGACCGTCACCGAGCCGGCCGGCGGCGCGGCAACGGCAGTCGGCGCGTTCCCGTCGGCAGCGACGAAGCCGCGGACGACGAGCAGCACGGGTGCACCGCTGGCCCGCAGCGGAGTGAGGACCAGAAAGCCGACCGTGCCGTCGACAGTGCGCTCGCGGACCAACGTCTGATGGCTGACGTCGTACGTCCCGGTGACGCTGACCCGCCGGAACCGGGCATCCTCGGCGCGCTGCTTGGCACCCGGGGTCGTGGTGGTGACCAGCACGCCCGGCAGCGGCGCGATGTGTGCCCGGGCGTTGTGCCGGAGCAGGTGGTTGGCGTCGTGCTTCTCCTTGAAGCGGAACACCTGCCACGTCCCGGCGCCGATGCACACGGCCGCGACCAGCACCATCACCGCGCCGAGCGCGAGATACCGCGGCTTGCGCAGCTGCTCCAACACAGCCCGAGCGTACGCAAGTTTTATGATCGCCTGATCGGTTGACTCGCGGGCCCCCTCGCACGCTCGGGGCCCACTCGCAACCGATACCTCGCTTCGCTCGGGCAAGGCGGCGATCTGCTCTTCGCGCGAGCGCTCATCGCGGTCTTCCTGATCGCGCCGGTCTTCCTGAGTCAGGCTTGGCTGCCCACGGATCGGGGTAACTTCGCCACACACCCGGGCAATTCGCCCGCGACGGAAGGCCATCACAGTGGGAAGCCCGACCGACCCATCCGGCTCCATGCCGCCCCAGCCGGCGCCCGGCGAGCCGCAGCAACCGATGTACCCCCAGCAATTCATTCAGCAGCAGCCTCAGCAGATGCCCCCGCCGCAGCAGCCATGGCAGGGCTCGGCACCGCCGCCGTACGGGCCCCCTAACGCGTTCGGCCCACCGCCCGCGCGGAAGGGTCACCGGGGGTTATGGATCTCGTTGGCAGTGATCGTCGTGCTGGCGATCGGCGGCGGAGCGTTCTACCTCGTCTCCCAGCAGGGCCGGCCGTCCGGCCCGACCTGTGCCCGGATCGGCTCGGTGTCGAAGATCGGCTCGTTCGCCGGCATCAAGCAGGGCGGGAAGGTTCCCTCGGGGGTGCCCACCCCGGACCGCAAAACAGCCCGCAAGTGCACGCCACGCAGCGGCGTGGTCGCCTCCTACAAGGGCATCACGAACAAGGACTACGCGGCAACGCTCAGCTCTCAGGGGTGGCGCACGGCGGTCGAGAGCGCCGACGGGCAGCAGTTCGTCGCCTATACCAAAGGAGGCAACGTCGGCGGCCCGACCGAGTCCCTTGCTGACGTCGACGGTTACCTCGTTGTCTGGTACCACGGCACCGACTAGCTACCGCGGTAGGTCTCCAGCAGGCGCAGCCAGATTTCGCTGACCGTCGGGTACGCGGGCACCGCGTGCCACAGGACGTCGAGGCTGACCCGGCCGACGACCGCGACCGTCGCCGAGTGCAACAGCTCGGCGACGTCCGGGCCGACGAAGGTCGCGCCGAGGATCACGTTGTCGTCCGCGTCGATCACCAGCTTGGCTGTGCCCCGGTACCCGTCCTGCTGGAGCGCGGCGCCGGCCACGTTGCCCAGCTCGTACTCCACCGTCTCGATCCGGTGCTCGACGGTGTCGCGGGCCATCTTCTCGGTGAGCCCCACCGATGCGACCTGTGGCGAGGTGAACGTCACCTGCGGCACCTGGCCGTGATCGGCGGAGGCGACGAAGCCTGGCCCGTCGGTGGGACGGCCCTCAGCGCGCGCGGCGATCACCGCACCGCAGATCCGGGCTTGGTACTTGCCCATGTGCGTGAGCAGCGCGCGGCCGGTGATGTCACCGATCGCGTACAGCCACTGTCCGCCGACTCCGTTGACCTGCAGGTGGTCGTCGGTCTCGACGAACCCCTTCGATTCGAGTCCGACCACATCTAGACCGACTTCGGTGCTTGCCGGACTCCGCCCGGCCGCGACGACCACCTCGTCCACGACGAGCTCGGCGCCGTCCACGCTGAGGGTGACCTCCCCGCCGTGGATGTGGCCCTCGCCGGTGTTTTGCGGATCCGCGCGCCGGACGCTCTGCACGGTCACGCCGGTGCGCACGTCCACGTCGGTGGCGGCGAAGTGGTCAGCCACCAGCTGTGCCGCGCTCGGCTCCATGTTCCCGAGCAGCCGGTCGCCGCGTTCGAGAATGGTGACCTGGGCGCCCAGCCCGCGCAGCCAGGTCGCCGACTCACATGCCACCACGCCGCCGCCGACGACGGCGACACGGTCGGGTACTTCGTGCAGGTTGGTGACGTCGCGGGAGGTCCACGGCAGCGCCGCGCGCAGCCCGTCGACCGGAGGGATCGCGGCACTCGTCCCGGTACCCAGCACGACGGCGTGCCGCGCCTTGATCGTGCGCGCCGTGCCGTCGCTCGCGGTGACCTGGACGGTGCGCTCACCGGTGAGCCGGCCGTGCCCGCGGATCACGTCGATGTTGGTGTCGGTGGCCCACTGCACCTGTGATGAGTCGTCGTGGTCGTGGGTGAACTCGTCGCGTCGCTTCAAGACCGCGGCAACATCGATATCCCCGCTGACCATCGCGCTCACCCCAGGCATCAGCCTCGCCTGTTCGGCGAGCTCGACCGGCCGCAGCAATGCCTTGCTCGGCATGCACGCCCAGTACGAGCACTCACCGCCGACCAGCTCCCGCTCCACGATCACCGCGGTGCGGCCACTGCCCTGGATCGCGAACTGCGCTGCGTTCTCCCCGGGCGGGCCGCCGCCGATGACGATGACGTCCCAGGTGTCAGGGCTCATGTCGTTGCCGGCAGCGGTCATGACGCCACGGTAGCGGCGGACGGCTATCCTGGCCCACCGGTACCCGGGGCGCTTAGCTCAGTGGAAGAGCACTCGCCTTACAAGCGAGGGGTCACTGGTTCGAACCCAGTAGCGCCCACCGAGGGGGTCGCCCGCACCGGCTGCTCAGGCGGGGAAGCGCACCCCGATGCGCTCGCCCAGCGTGATGAGCTCGGTTTCCAGCGTGTCCTGCAGGCGATCCGACACGGCAGCCGTTCGCTCGTGATTCAGTTCCGGTTCGCCGGGCACGAGCGGTAGCGGGTTGGCTGACGAGCCGCTGCCGTGCACCGCATCGATCAGCCCGCGGATCCGGTCGGAGTAGGGCGCCAGTTCCTCGCTGCCGACGTCGATGGCCAGGAATACCTGGCCCAGGCGCTGCCGCACCGACGGATCCCCGTACATCGCTCCGACCTGCGGGCTGCAGTCCGCTCCGCTGATCGTCACCAACGCGTCGATGATGAACGCCAGGCCGAACCCTTTCGGTCCGGCCGCCGGCAGCAGCGCACCGGCCAGCGCTTCGTCCGGTGAGGTGGTCGGCGTGCCGTCCGGACCTACCGCCCAACCGGTCGGGATGCTGACGTGATCGCGCTGGGCGACGAGCACCTTGCCGTAGCTGGTCTCGGTGGTAGCCATGTCCAGCTGCGGACGCACGTCCGCTGGCATCGGCACCGCGGCGGCGAAGGGATTGCTGCCGAGCACCGGCTTGCCACCGAACGGCGGGCTCATCACCTTGTCGGTGTTGCACGCCACGATGCCGAGCATGCCGGCGTCGGCGATCAGGTTGGTGAAGAAGCCGGCTGCGCCGAAGTGGCTGGCGTCGCGCACCAGCACACATCCGACGCCACATTCACGGGCTCGTTCGACCACCAGGTCGCACGCGCGGCGACCCACTACCGCTCCCGGGCCGGCATCGGCATCGAGCACCACCAGTGCGCCACGATCGGTCGTGACCGAAACCCGTGGCCGGACGTTGATCCCACCTGCCCGCATCCGCTGTAGGTAGATCTCCGTGCGGATGAACCCGTGGCTGCTGACTCCGCGGCGCTCGGCGAAGGCCAGGCTCGCCGCAAGCGTCGCTGCGTCATCTCGGTCCAGTCCTGCGCTCGCGAACGCCTCGGTAGCCCATCGCTCGGCCACTTCGACGCTGACCCGCTCGGCAGTGCTCATGAAACCGGTTGGGAACGGCTCACTGGTACTCACCCCCAGGCAGGCTGCCGTCCATGATGTAACCGCCGTCGACAGCCAGGGTGGTGCCGGTGACGTACCGGGCCTCGTCCGAAGCCAGGAAACACACCGCGGCGGCTATGTCCGCAGGCTGGGCTATGTCCTTCAGCGGGATGCGGACGTGCAGCTGGCGGATCACCTCGTCGGTGTAGATCGGCGTGCTGAGCGCGGTCCAGGTGGCGCCGGGACGTACGCAGTTCACGGTGATTTTGTGCGCTGCCAACTCACTGGCCAACGTCCGGCTGAAGCCTTCGATGCCGCCCTTCGCCGCGGTGTACGCGCAGGCATTGGGTTCGGAAAGTACCGCGTGGATCGACGACATGTTCACAATCCGGCCGGGCACGCCGGCGGCGACCATCGCGCGCGCGGCTTCGGTCGACATCAGAAAGACGCTGCGCAGGTTGACCGCGATCACCTGATCGAAGATCTCGACGGGCGTCTCCAGCGCCGGCGCGAGCCGTAGGATGCCCGCGTTGTTCACCAGCACGTCCGGGGGGCCGGCCCACTGCGCCGCGGCGGCGACCGCGGCGGCAACGTCATCGACCGACGAGACATCGGCGCGCACTGCCAGGCCCACTCCGCCGGCATCCGCGATCTGTGCACACGTCGTCTCCGCAGCGTCCGGATCGACGTCGATGACGGCCACCTTCGCGCCCCTGCGGCCAGGCGTAGCGCGACCCCGCGTCCAATCCCTGAGCCGGCCCCGGTCACCATCGCGCTCTTGTCCGTGAACCTCATCAGTCCTCCGTAGTGCTTGAGCCGACCGGGCGCAGCGCCAGCGCGCCGCCGCGGATACCGGCCGGAACGCCGGATGCGGCGGGATCACGTCAACGCCGATCATCAGCTGGGCGGTGAGCGATTCGTGGCCGCCGAGCAGCCGCGCGGTGCCGGCCTCGATCGCGGCGCCCAGTCCGCTGCCCGGAACGCTGGTGTGCACCTCGACCCCGACGATGTGGTGCCGGCCGAACCACGGATACCCGGTGTCGTCGTGGCACTCCTGCCACAGCCAGACGTATGGAAACACGTCAACCGGCCAGCTCATCCACACGCACAGCCCACTCTGCACGTTGCGCAGGGCATACCACCCTTCGCGACAGTGGAGGTACAGCAGATCGGCGGAGGCGGAGTCGGCAGGTTGCAGCGGGTGCGCCCCGTCGGACCAAGGCACGTCCCCACCGGGCGGGTAGACCTGTCGGGTACCGAACTGTTCTGGATGCGCGCGCACTACGGCCGGCTCGGCGTGCAACACAGCGGACCCGGCCGTGAGCGCCGGGCCGAACGCGGGATGGAAGCCCCACATGACCGGCAATTCGCGCCTGGACAGGTTGGTGGCCGTCGCATCGATGCGCAGGACGGAGCCTGCCACCGAGAGCCGTCGTTGCAACCGGACCGGGTAGCGGTCCAGCTCGACGGTGCCCTCCAGTGCGGTGGCGTCGTCGCTGGCGGTCACCGCCCACGGCACCCGGCATGCCTCACCGTGAAAGGGCAGGGTGGCGCCATCGACCGGACACGACGGGCCGGCGTTGGGGAACAGCTCCTGCATCCCGCCGCGGTATCGGTCGTAGAAGGACTCCGGACGGTCGTCGAGCGGATCCGCAGTCGTCGTGCCGGTACTGCGTCGCCAAAGCAGGTCCGAGCCGGTCGGACGGTGAGTGAGCTGCTGGATGTCCAGCCCCCGCGCGGGGTCGATGCGGACCGTGAGGGCATCAGACTGCAGCGTCACCACGGCGTCGGCGGGCGACGTCGACGAATCGCGGTAGGCTGGTAGGACCACAGCGAGATCGCACCATGACCGAGTCTCCCAGTCAAGCAACGCGGGATTGAGTGCAGTCAGGGGCGGCCGGCGCCGGGCACGTCAACCTGGCAGGAGAGCAATGCCGAGTTCCGAGTCGTTGCCGGGTCCTCGACGCCAAGCGGCGCGGATGCGCAGATGAACAGCGTTCTGCGATCCGCACCGCCGAGGGCAACTGCGTAGGCAGACGCGTCGCCCGTGCAGACGGCATCCAGCACGGTGCCGTCTGCGGCTAAGCGCAGGACGCCCGAGCCGTGTGCGTCAGCGACCCATACCGCGCCGTCCTCGTCGGCGGTCATCCCGTCCGGAAACACCGGCGAACCCGGGTCGGTTCGCGACGTGCTCAGCGGTCGGTCGCCGTCCGCGAAGTCGTGCCATACCCGGCGCCCTGACCAGGATCCGTCGGAGTTGAGGTCATACGCGCTGATGCGCGAGGCGAACGTCTCGGCGACGAGGGCGGTGCGACCCTCGGGCAGAAGCACGATCCCGTTGGGGAATCGCACATTGTCGGCTGCGACACCCACCGTGCCGTCCGGATCGACACGGAGCACTTCCGTGCCCGGAGCGACCCAGTTCTCGTCCGGTGGGGCCACGGTGCCGATGTAGGCACGGCCGTCGGCGGCGACGACCATGTCGTTGACCGATTCCGCCGCGGCGCCGAGGTCGACCACCGGCGTCAGTCGCCCGCCGGCCAGTCGCCACAACGTGTGGTTGAACCGAGCAGCGATCAGCAGATCACCCGCGGGAGTGAAGCCGAGACCTGACGGTTGGCCCGGCACCTCGCACAACTCGCCGAACCCATCAGCTTCGCTCCAGGTGTACACCCGCGACGTATAGAAGTCCGACACGAACAGCGTGCCGTCCCGCCACCGTGGGCTCTCGAGGAAGGTCATCCCGGTCGCCAGGGTCCGCAGCTCGCGATCGCTCCAGGCGATCACCGGGTGCCGCGCCTGGCCGTGGTGCGGCGCGGACGGCGGCCCGGGTTCTTCGTCGTGGCCTTGGTGGCCCGATTGGCCTCACCCGAGATGTACGAGGTCACGTAACGCATGTGCGCGTCCATCGCCTCGCGCGCGCCGTCCACCTGGGCGGCGGCGATCGCGTTGTAGATCTTGCGGTGCTGTTCGTCGCTGGCGTTGATCGCTCGGGGCACCTTGAGTCCGACCATCATGCTCTGCACGACGGGTTCGCGAACTGCGTTCACGATCGCCTCGAACACGCTGTGGTGGGCCAATCGCGCGATCTCCGCGTGGAAGGCGATGTCGGCCTCGACGTGGGCGAGTGCGTCGTCATGAGCCTGGTCCAGGCGCTCCATGAGCAGGCCGAGTTGAACCACGTCGTCCGGACCGCTGGTGCGCCCGGCCGCGCGCGCGGCAAGCTCGGGCTCGATCAGCAGTCGGGCGTGGCAAAGCTCCTCCAGGCTGACGTCGCCCAGTTGCAACATCAGCCGCAGGGTGTCGGTGATGTGCCCTGCGGTGGGCGAGGACACGAAGGTGCCCCGGCCGGCAACCGGCTGCACCAGGCCGCGCTGGGCCAACACGCCGAGCGCCTCGCGCAGGACGTTGCGCGACACCGACAGGCGCAGCGCCAGATCCCGTTCGGCCGGCAGCCCGTCACCGACCTTGAGCTTCTTATCGAGGATGAGTTTCTGCAGTTGGGCGACGACGGAATCTGTCGTGCGAGTACGGCCGATCGACGAATAGAGATCGGCGGCACCATCAGTCAGACCGGTCATGGCGGAACTTTCTCTTGCGCTTACGCGGTGCGTTCTCAGGCGGTGCGAGCACTGGCTCAGAGCCCGAGCCACCCTAACTCCACGTCGCAACCCCGTCGCGAGGTCTTGACACCCGCTGTTAACAACTCCCAGACTACACCTGATTGGTCATGTGGCAGGCTGGTCCTACCAGTGGAGATGCGATGAATTCCCGCTCAGATCTGACCGTTCCGGAAGGCACCTCACGGCGCACCGTCCTCAAAGCCGCAGGAGCATTGGGCTTGGGTGGGCTTGCCTCGGCTGCCCTCGGCGGGTGTTCATCGTCCAGCAAGTCGAGTTCCAAAGGGGCCGACGAACTGAACCTGATGATGCCGACCAGCAATCTGCCGTTGATGGCGCTGAACAAGAAGACGACGCTGACCGCGGCGGACAAGAAGAAGCTCGGCCCGGACGCCGAGCCCTTGCTCGAGTTGTTGCAGGCATGGAAGGCGAAACACAAGGGCGTCAAGCTCAACATCACCGAGGTGCAGTGGACGAACATCACCCAGCAGGTGATCCTGCAGGGCCAGGCACACAAGACCGCGGACCTGGTCTTCGTCAACGATCTCAACATCCCGAAACTGGCCGCCGGCGGTTTCTTCACGCCACTCGACAAGTTCTCCGGTAACTACTCCGACTACTCCCAGGGTGTGCTGAAGGGAGTCGCCTCGTACAAGAACAAGATCTATGCGCTGCCGTTCACCACCGACTGCCGGCTCGTCTACTACTGGAAGGAAGACTTCCAGAAAGCCGGGATCAGCGAACCACCGCAGACCTGGGACGACATGTTCACCGCATTCGAAAAGCTGAAGGCGGCCGGCGCGCCCGGCGGGTACGGGTTCTGGGCCGGCAACAGCGTGCACACGCCGACTCAGTCACTGCTGTCGAGCGTCTGGATGCAGGACGCGGACGTCGTGGACTCCGACGGGAAGGCGACGTTGAAGACCGACGCGATGCGCAATGTCTTCAAGTTCTACAAGAAGGTCCTGGACGAGGGGTACGGGCAGAAGAACCTGCTGTCGGTGAGCGACGACAAGATCTACGGCAGCACGCTGCTGACGCATAAGGTCTCGATGTTGCACGGCGGATCGTGGTTCTGGGACGGCGACATCCTTCTGCAGAACCTGCAGAGCAAGCTCGGTTACTTCCGGACCCCGAAGCCGACCGCCTCGGCAAAGGACGCCACGCTCACCGGCTTCTGGGGATTCGAAATCCCGACCGGCGCACCCAAGGAGCGCAACAGTCTGGCGTTCGACTTCGCGATGCACTTCACCGATGCCAACGCCCAGAAATCTCTCGGCGCGGTCGACAACTCGCTGCCCACCCGGCAATCGGTGGCCAAGGACACGTCGTTCACCAGCGCCAAGAGCCCGTTCTGGCAGTACGCCGCCAAGTACGCCCTGGAAGGTCGGGGCATGCCGGTGGCCGCTGACGACGCGTTCCTGTTCGACAACATGCGACTGGCCTTCGAGCGCTACTTGAGCGGTCAAGGCGACCTGGACACCGTGCTCGGTGAAGCGGAGTCGAAGTACAACAACGCGAAGTGACCTTTGCCCGTACCGACCGCGCACCCTCCCGGTGCGGCACCTGGATGAGGTTGTGAATGCATGCTGAGCTGATCGAGAAGTCAGGCCGGCACGGAACGGAGGTCCTGGAGTTCTCCAATCACGAGTGGAGTCTTCGGGTGGAGCTGTCCCCGCAGCTGAGCCCGGTGTCATTGGTGAATCTGAGTCGCGGGGAGCCGGTGGCCGACGAACGGTACTGCTACCAGTTCACCGTGGGCGGCACTGCCGATCACGGCTTCACCAGTGCGCCGCAGGCGTGCCGGGGGGTCACCACGCTGGGCTGGTCCACCGGACAGGATGAGGACTCGACGCGGCTGATCCTGCGCGGGCGCTGCGACTTCGGTCCGCGCGGCCCGATGGACGTCGAACTGGAGCACGTCTTCCGGCTGCACGACTCGGACGACCGTCTCGACGAGTCGATCGCACTGATCCATCGCAGCGGGCACGACATCCATCCCATCAGCGACCTGCGATTCGCTTTCCGCAAGACGCTCTACGACCGCCAAGAGGAGACGTGGCGCGACCACGCCAATGCCAAGCGGCTCACCGCCGTTCCGTTCCGCCGCAAGGTCGGGCAGATCACCGACCACAGGATGACCAGCTACACCGCCGCCGACCTGATCCCGGTGAACTGGGGTTCGGCGCAGCTCGACCTGCCGGCTCGCAGCGCTGAAGCCTGGCTGTGGGGCGACGACGCCGGCGGATATCTGGCGGCCAAGTACACGCAGGACCACATCGAGTTCGGCGTGGCCGAGGGCGCACTGGTCGAAGCGATCGACACGCGGGCACAGACCGAGACGCACATCCACATCCCCGCCGGTCGCAACCTGTGCCTGCAGTTCGGCGGAGCGGCGTTCGCCGAGGGTGAGCCGGAGGAGGCGATGCAGCTCGAGCCGCGGAGCCGCATCCAATTCGGTACCACCACGCTGTGCCGGTACGACGGCGACTGGCAGGGCGGCTACGCGAAGTACAAATCGCTGTTGGCGCTACGCGGACACACCCGGCCGGGCGGTTACGGCGCCCGGGTGCACTGGAACGAGCTGTACAACCTGGGTTGGCGTGGCGGTTCCAACGCCCCGCTACAGGAATTGCCGCAGTTGTGGCGCGAGGCCGAGCTGGCCCGCGACGCCGGCGCCCAGACGTTCTACTTCGACCCGGGCTGGGATCTCTACGAAGGCAGCGCCGTCTGGGACACCGAACGGCTCGGCGACCTCGGCGAGTTCATCCATCGGCTGCGCGCAGACTACGGTCTCGAGCTCGCCCTGCATCTGATGATGCACACCAAGGCGACCGACGACGACCCGGCGATCTACCGCCGTGGGCCCGAGGGTGAGCTGAGGATCTGGCACGACAAGCGCGACCTGTACTCCGGTGGTTACATCTGCGCCGCGTCGCCGGCATGGCAGGAGCAGAAGATCGAGAGGCTGAGCGCGCTGGCGGACGCGGGCACGTCATTCTTCATGTTCGACTTCCTCAACTACCGGGGCACCAACCATGTGCATCGGGAGGAGCGGGATCTGGACGAGTCGGCATGCTGGTCGAGCGAGCACGGCCACTCGGTGCCCCTGACCCGGCGCGACCATGCCGAAGGCATCCTCGCAGTCGTTCGCGAGATCAAGCGGCGCTACCCGCACGTGGTCATCGAGGCGCACGACCGGATCTCGGGTGGGCTGAACGACTACCTACCGCTGTACTTCCAGCACGGCGGCCCGGACTCCTACGACGAGATCTGGGGATTCGAGTACATGTGGGACCCCTTCTCCGACCTCCTGTCGGGCAAGGCGCTCTCCTTGTACGAGTACAACCTCGCCTACGACATTCCGTTGTACCTGCACATCAACAACGCGCACGACAACCAGAACATGCTGGCGTTCTGGTGGTACGCCTCCACCTGCCGGCACCTGGGCACCGGTGGCCTGCAGCCCGGGCAGGATCTTTGGGAGCCGTTCACCGCGGCGATGGCGACGTACCGGCGGCTGCAGGATCACTTCGTCACCGGGGAGTTCGTCGGCATCGACGAGCGCACCCATGTCCACGTACTGCGCGACGACGAGTCGGCTGTGCTGACCGCGTTCAATTTCTCCGATGAACCCGAGACCCGGGTGGTGAAGGTGCCCGCAGCTGCCGTAGGCACCGCGGAGTTGCGGTCGGCGCGCGGCGGACAGGCGGTGGCGGGCGGCGACGGGATCGAGATCAGCGTCACCGTCGCACCGCTGTCCTGCAGCGTCGTCGAGCTCAACGTCCCGGAGTAGCGCGATGACCGGAGTAGGCCGATGACTTCGACACGGATTGCGAATGCCGTGGAACCCCCAAACGTCGGGGTGAGCCGGCCGGCGACCTCGCGGGCTCCCCGCCGTCCCCGTCGGTCACGAGGTCAGGTGCTCCTGCCCTACGTGTTGATCCTGCCCGGCGGGTTGATCGTGGGCGCGTTCGTCATCCTGGCGATCGTCTACACGGTCCGCTCCAGCTTCACCGACTGGGACGCCAGTCGCCTGAGCACCTCGTGGGTCGGCCTCGACAACTACAGCGCGCTGCTCAAGGACCCCGATTTCCGCGCCAGCCTGGTCCGGGCCGCCGTCTTCGTGCTCGGGGTCATCCTGATCTCGCTGGTCAGTGGCTTCCTCATCGCCGTACTACTCGACGCGAAGTTTCCCGGCCGCACGGCCGTGCGCATGGTCGTGGTGGCGCCGTGGGTGCTCAGCGAGATCGCCGTGGGTGTGGTCTGGTCCCTCGTGCTCGCCCCGGAGGGCATCGCGCAACGGCTGCTCTCGCACGTCGGAGTGGATGTGAACCCGCTGGGCGGTGCGCATTCGGCGATGGTGGCCCTCGTGCTCGTCGAGTGCTGGCGCAGCGTGGGTCTGGTCACGGTGCTCATCCTCGCCGGTCTGCAGGCGGTCAATCCGGAGTTGTACGAGGCAGCCACCATCGACGGCGCCGGGGCGGTGCGCCGGCGGCTGAGTATCACGCTGCCGCTCGTGCGCCCGACAATCATGGTGGCCGCGATCCTGCTGCTCATTGGCAACTTCAACCTGGTCTCGATCATCTTCGCCCTCACCGGCGGCGGTCCGGTCGATGCCACTTCGACGACAGCGCTGTACATGTACAACGAGTCTTTCAAGTACTTCCACTTCGGTTATGCCTCGGCTGTAGCGGTCACCATGTCCATCATCAACATGATCGCCATGGTCATCTTCATGGCGGTCGGCGGCCGGCAGGAGATCTCGGAATGAGAGCGAACGGCGTCCGGCACCGCACTCCGATCGGCGTCTATCTCGCTGCTCTGATCGTCGTGCTCATCTTCGTGCTACCGGTGCTATGGGTCTTCTCGCTGTCCGTCCGGCCCGAATCCGATCTGCTGAAGATGTCACTTCTGCCCGGCGGGTTCCACTGGGAGAACTACAGAAGGGCGATGACCCAAGGCTCGTTGACCCGGCTGATGATGAACTCCGCCTTTCTCGGTGTGCTGACCAGCGTCATCGTGCTCCCGCTTGGGTTCCTGGCCGGATACAGCTTCGCCCGATTCCGGTTCTGGGGCCGACGCACCCTGCTGTTCCTGTTCATGTTCTCGCTGACGATTCCCGGTCTGGTCAACCTCATCGGCGTGTACAAGGTCTTCACGGTGTTGCACGTGACGAACAACCAGATCGCGCTGGCAGTCGTGTACGCGGCCGGATCGCTGCCGATGTCCACCTGGATGTCGCGCGCCTACGTGCTGTCGATTCCGCGGCAGGTCGAGGAGGCAGCCTGGATCGACGGCTGCACAGCATTCGGTGCGATCCGCCGCATTGTCGCGCCGCTATCCGGGCCGAGCCTGGCGTCGGTGGGCATCGTGGTGTTCGTCGGCGTGTGGCAGGAGTTCATCGTCGCTCAGACCCTGATCACCAGCAACAGCAAGGGTGTGGTCAGTCAGGGTCTGTTCCGGATGCAGCAGCAATACACCAGTGACAACACCGGTTTGGCGGCCGGCTCGATCATCATTTCCGTCGTGCCGGTTCTGCTGTTCGTGCTACTGCAACGCCGGTTCGTTTCCGGCATGACGATGGGCGCCCGTACCTCCTGACCGATCCCGGACGACTGCTCGCGCCGCCGATGACGACGGCGTCCCAGGTGCCAGGGCCTATGTCGTTACGACTTGAGGGGCATGGAAGACTCGCACCAGAGGCCCGAAGCAAACCGCACGGACCTGTCGCTAATTGAATCTGGTTGGTGACCTGATCCCAGGTGGTGCGCACCATGCGGAGAGCTTCTTGGCCTTGCCGAGTTGTTCACGGAACTCGGCAAAGAATTGGCCCCACGTCGGACTTGGAAGAATCCCTAACGCTTGTCACCCGCAGCGGCGTCCGCCTGATTGCGGGCGCGGAGGCCGCCGGCGTTACGATCGGCCGCAGCGGAAAGCTCACAACCGTGGCAGCGACAAGCGAACTATGCGCCCGAGTGGACGCCATCCAGTACGAACTTCGCATGGGACCGTGCGTGGACGCCGCAGTCGAGCAGAAGATTTACCGCAGCGGCGACCTGCGCACCGACGCTCGGTGGCCGAGGTTCGGTCAGCGAGCTGCCGCGGAGACTGGCGTCCTGAGCATGTTGTCATTTCGGATGCTTCTCGACGGGGTGAACGAGGTGGGCGGAATCAACTTCTACGCAACGAAGCCCGATGCGTTTGCTGACGCTTCCACTTCAGTGATGACCGGGTTGATCCTGTCAACACACGCGGCCGTCATGATCACCGCCAACCGAGAGTCGACCCGAGCGGCAAACTTGGAGCAGGCACTAGAGAACAGCCGCAACATCGGTACTGCACTAGGCATCCTGATGGCATCTCAGAAGATCACTCAACAGCAAGCCTTCGATCTACTGCGAGTGGTCAGCCAACAGACTCACCGAAAAGTTCATCAGCTCGCTCTCGACGTCATCGACACCGGCACGCTCGAGCTGCCCGAGCTACAGATCAACGAGCAGCCAAACTAATACTCGCAGAGTTGCGTGAAACGCAGCGGCCCGCAAACCCACCCGACGGGTAGCCGCCGCGACCGTCGCCGCTCATCGGAAAGCACCTTCTGCACCGCGGCCGGCTTCGCGGTTGGCACCGATCACGGTGTGCGGCGCAGCACCTCGCCGAGGCGGTCCAGGGTCTGCGCCTCGACGCGGTAGTAGGCCCATTTGCCCCGCTGGTCGCGGGTGACGAGGCCGGCGTCGACCAGCTGCTTCATGTGGTGGGACACCGTCGGCTGGGACAGGCCGACCGGCTCGGTGAGATCGCAGATGCAGGCTTCGCCGTCGGCATGGGCAGCGATCAGCGACAGCAGCCGGACCCGCGTGGGATCGCCGAGGGCCTTGAACATCCGGGCCAGCTGTTCGGCGGATTGCGCATCGAGCGCCCCGCCGGTCACTGGCGAGCAGCAGAACTGCACTGCGGTGCTCAGGACAGGCAGCGCGGTAGCCGTGGGCATGGCTGCATTCTCCCATACCCATTGACAATCGTCGATACATCGATCAAGGTCTATGCATCGACCGTGATCTATCGGAGGAGACCCCATGACCGAAGGCACCGAACTCCGCGAGCAGGTCCGGCAGCGGTATGCCGCGGCGGCAACCCGGGTCACCGTGAGCAGCGCCGGAGACGGTCCAGCCAGCGCAGCGCCAACGTCGTGTTGCGGGCCCGGCGAGGGCGAGTCCGCCTCCGGTGCGGACGGCTGCTGCTCGCCGGCATCATGCGCGCCGGGCACGGTCGACGTCGACGAGACGTTCGGGGCGGCGCTGTACAGCTCGGGTGAGCAAGGCGAGCTACCGGCGGAAGCGGTGGCCGCCAGCCTGGGGTGCGGCAATCCCCTGGCGGTGGCCGATCTGCATCCGGGGGAGCGCGTCCTGGACCTCGGCTCCGGCGGCGGTATCGACGTGCTGCTCTCCGCGCGGCGGGTCGGGGAGACCGGTTTCGCCTACGGAGTGGACATGACCGACGAGATGCTGGAGCTGGCCAACGTCAACAAGGCTAAAGCCGGTGCCAGCAACGTCGAATTCCTGAAGGGCACGATCGAAGACGTGCCCTTGCCGGACGCCTCGGTGGACGTGGTGATCTCCAACTGCGTGATCAACCTGTCGATCGACAAGCCGAAGGTGCTGTCGGAGATGTTCCGGGTGCTCAGCCCAGGAGGCCGGATCGGCATCTCCGATGTGGTCGCCGAGGACCATCTCACCGAGACCGACCGCGCTGAGCGTGGCTCGTACGTGGGCTGCATCGCCGGCGCGCTGTCGCGCACCGAGTACCTCGAGGGGCTGATCGCGGCCGGATTCATCGACCCGGAGGTCACCTTCACCCACGAAGCCGCACCGGGTATGCATGCCGCGATCGTGCGGGCCGCCAAATCAGCGTGAGCGACGTCGTCACCGACCTGCCGGTCTCCGGGCTGGACGCGCCGGTTCTGGCCCGGCTGTCCCGGCTGGACCGGTTTCTGCCGGTGTGGATCATCGCCGCGATGGCGATCGGTATCGGGCTCGGCCGGGCGATCCCGTCGCTGGCCGACCGGCTCGATGCGGTGCAGGTCGGATCGGTGAGCCTGCCGATCGCGGTCGGTCTGCTGCTGATGATGTATCCGGTGCTGGCCAAGGTTCGCTACCGCCAGCTCGATCGGGTCACCCGTGACCGGCGACTGCTGGTCACCTCGCTGGTGCTGAACTGGCTCATCGGCCCGGCGCTGATGTTCGCGTTGGCGTGGCTGTTGCTGCCCGACCTTCCGACTTACCGCACCGGGTTGATCATTGTCGGCCTCGCCCGCTGCATCGCGATGGTCTTGATCTGGAATGACCTGTCCTGCGGGGATCGGGAGGCCGCCGCCGTCCTGGTCGCGCTGAACTCCGTCTTCCAGATCATCGCGTTCGGCGTGCTGGGCTGGTTCTACCTACGTGTGCTGCCCGGCTGGCTCGGCCTGTCCCAAGGCAACGCGCACTTCTCCATCGCCACGATCGTGGTGTCGGTGCTGGTGTTCCTCGGCATCCCGCTGGTCGCCGGGTTCCTCACCCGCACCATCGGTGAGAAGACCAAGGGCCAGACCTGGTATGAGAACCGATTCTTGCCCCGCATCGGACCGGTTGCGCTGTACGGGCTGTTGTTCACCGTCGTCGTGCTGTTCGCGCTGCAAGGCCACACCATCACCGCCCGGCCCTGGGACGTCGCCCGTATCGCGGTCCCGCTGCTGGTGTATTTCGCGGTCATGTTCGGCGGCAGCTTCGCCCTCGGGCACCGATTGCGCCTCGGCTACGCCAAGACAGCCACGCTTGCCTTCACCGCGGCCGGCAACAACTTCGAACTCGCGATCGCCGTCGCGATCGGCGTCTTCGGCGTCACCTCCGGGCAAGCGCTGGCCGGCGTCGTCGGACCCCTCATCGAAGTCCCCGCCCTGGTCGCCCTGGTCTACGTCGCCCTCTGGCTGCGCCGCCGCTACTACCCGACCACCACCGAGAATCCGCACCAGCAAGGAGAAATGTCATGACCCTCACCCACCGGCTGCGCCGCGCCTTCACCAACATCGGCGCGGTCACCTTCTGCGAATCGTGCAGCCAAGTCTGCGACACCGCCTGCCGCGCGAACGCGCGCCGCGACCACCAA
This sequence comes from uncultured Actinomycetota bacterium, assembly GCA_963703085.1. GTDB lineage: Bacteria > Actinomycetota > Actinomycetes > Mycobacteriales > Jatrophihabitantaceae > DATAEG01. The sequence continues at coordinate 3,081,224 of OY969789.1, forward strand.
GCACAGCAGGTCCACCACCTCGCCGGACGACCGTTCTGACCCGTGCCGACCGCCCACAGGCTGAGCCCGGCCGGACCACGGCCGCCGGTCCAGATCAAGGGCCGCTGCGGATCGCATGTAGATGCGCCTACCGGCGCACCCTTGTTCCGGGACCGGGGCGCTGGCGACCCTGCACGATCGCAGGACAAGCGCTCGCGTCTGCCCCCGCGGGTATCCGTGACGGTCGCGACCTCCGGCCGGTACGGCTACCGACGCCGGACCGAGGAGGCATAGGCGGTGAGGAAGCGGTCCCGGAACGCGTCCATCGGCCACACCGGCGCAGTCGCGCTGGGCAGCAGGCCGGTCTGCCAGTGCCACGACGAGATCTGATCGAACACGCTCGGATCGTGAGCGATGATCGAGATCGGTACGTCATGACTCGCGCCCGATCCGCTGACGACGGCCGCCGGCTGGTGATCGCCGAGCACGATCAGGACGAGGTTGTCGTCGTGGAAGGTCTGTACGAACGACACGAGACTGTTAAGCGAGTACTGGATGGACTGGCCGTAAGCGGCCTTGATGCGGCCGGAGTCGCGCCACACCTCGTCCGCGGACTGACCGCGCGCAGGCATTCCGTCGAAGACCGAGCCGTCGCCGATCGTGTTCCAGTCGACCATGTGCGGCAGCGGTGCCCAGGGCGTGTGCGAGGACACCAGATCGATCTCCGCCATGATCGGCGCGTGGCTCGGCTTGGCCAGTTCCAAGCGTTGGAACGCGGAGAGCACGTACTGGTCGGGCATAGCCGCGTAGCTGAACTTCGGTCCGGCGTACCCCACGTTCTGGTCGTTGTAGAGCTGGTCGTAGTGGTAGAAGGAGCTGCCCTCCGGCCACGCCCCGGCGTTGGAAGGCACGTCGCCCACCGTGCGCCAGCCCGCCCGTTTGAATGCGTCGCTCAGCGTGAAGCGGTTGCTCGAGACGAGCTGGTTGTACCGCTGCTGGCTGTCCACCCAGAGGCCCGACTGCAACGTCGAGTGAGCCAGCCAGCTGATGCCACCGAACGTCGGTGAGGTGAGGAAGGCGCTGCGGGAGGAGAACCCGGCAGCGGTCAGCTGTGTGGTCCCGGCGTTGAGTGCGGCATCCACCTGCGGCGAGAACGCGGAGCCCTGGACTGCCACCCGTCCATAGCTCTCGACGAATGCGATGACGACGTCCTTGCCGCGCAGCCGGCCGAGCAGGTCATCGCCGGGCGCATGGCTGAAGGCGTCGTTGCGCTGCAGCGTCGATGCGAACGCGTTCTGATCCGTGACCGCCGTGCGGGCTTCGTCGAGTTGTTGGTAGGCGAGTCCGGCCGCGGTGGACGACGCGATCGGCGCACCCGGTCCGACCTGCAATCCGAGGGCGGCGCAGAGGATCCAGGCGCCGGCGAGCGCGGTCAGCGTCCGAGCCGAGTTCGTCCGGTGCCGGGCGGTGAGGCGGGTGAGCCGGACCACTGACAGCGGAATCAGGACGAGCAGGCAGATGGCCAGGAGTACGGCGCCGATCTCAGCGGCTGCGGTGAGGCGCGGGCCTACCGAGTCACGTAGCACGCCTGCGGCGGGCCCGAGGTATCCCCAGTCGCTGACCGGGTTGAACGGCCGGTCGATCTCGGCGTAGAAGCCGATATCGAGGACCTTGGCGATCGCCGAGCAGCGCCAGCACCACGCCCACCACGGCGGCGATGATCGTCCGCGCCCGGGCCGGGGCGGCGAGGCACACGGCGGCCACGACCAGACCTTCGACCGGAATGCGGAGCAGCGCCACCGGCGTGAAGTGGTCCAACCGATTGGGCGACACGAGGGCGCACCAGACGAGCAGAAACGCTGCGACCGTAGCCACCCGAGCCGCCGCTGCGCGTACTCGCCGGCGCTCCGGCCGCACTCGTCGATGGATGAGCGACACCATCAGCAGTCCCGGCTCACTGCGCTACGACCAGCAGGCGTGGTTCGACGCTCTGGCTCTCCGGGTCAGCCCGGGCGTGACGCCAAAGCCAGCACAGCTCTCGCCCGAACGACTCGGCCAGCAGGAGCAGCGCGATGGTGAGGACAGCTCCGGTAACGGCGCCGGGCAAGACGCCGGCGATGCCGATGGCCAGTGCGACGCCCTGGATCGCCGCGACGACCTTGCACCAGTAACGCGGCGGCGGCGTTCCGCGCAGCTGCGGCAGCGCGCACCGTATTGCCCCGAAGGCGTACCGCAGCAGCCCGATGGCGAGAACCCACTCGCCGACCGACCGGGCGGCAGCCACGCTCAACACGAGGATCAGGAATGCATCAGTCTCCAGGTCGAACCGCGCGCCGAACGCTGATGCCGTGTGCGTGCGGCGGGCAACCCGACCGTCCACTCCGTCGAGGACGAGCGCGGTGCTGGCGAGCGTCAACACGACGGCGTCCGGTCCGGGTCGGGCCACGGTGTCGGCGACGAGAGCGGCCACGGCGACGACCACCGTGGCCCGAGCCAGGGTGACCCAGTCCGCCGGCCCCCACCCGGTGGCCCGGTAGCGGACCAGTCCGGCGCCGAGCAGCGCGTAACCGCCCAGAGCGCAGCCAAGGCCGACCAGCCAGCCGGTGACGGTCAACCCCACCGTGCCGGCCAGCACGCCGAGCGCGCCGAGCTGTGCGACCACCCCGATGGCCGGCCCGGTTCGAACCACTGGCAGCGCCTCCGTTCTGCATGGCCTACCCGGTGACACGCCAACCGCGGCGGTACGGTTCAGATCACTGCCGAAAAGGATGGTGTTCGTGCCGCGTAACACGCGCGCGTTCTGGTTGGCCCGCCCCGGAGTGGGTGAGATCCGTTCCGTCGTGCTGCCGGAGCCCGGTCCGGACGAGGTGTTGGTCCGGACGCTGTATTCAGGCATCAGCAGGGGGACCGAAACGCTCGTCTTCGCCGGTCGAGTTCCGCCGAGCCAATACGCGACGATGCGCGCACCGTTCCAAGAGGGCGACTTCCCCGGTCCGGTGAAGTACGGCTACCTCAACGTCGGCGTGGTGGAGCAGGGCCCGTCCGCGTTGCTCGGGCGAACCGTCTTCTGCCTGTATCCGCACCAGACCGAGTACGTGGTGCCGGCCAGCTCTGTCGTCGTCGTGCCGCACGGTGTCCCACCGGCACGGGCGGTACTCGCCGGCACGGTCGAGACGGCCGTCAACGCACTATGGGACGCGGCGCCGCTCGTCGGAGATCGCGTCACGGTAGTCGGCGCCGGGATGGTGGGGTGCTGCGTCGCGCGGCTGCTCGCGCAGTTCCCCGGTGTGCAGGTGACGCTGGTGGACGTCGACGCCGGGCGAGCGGACGTGGCGCGGGACCTGGGCGTCGACTTTGCATTACCGGCCGATGCCCTCGGTGGTCGAGACCTCGTCGTGCACACCAGCGCCACATCGCCCGGGCTGCAGCTGTCCCTGGGGCTCCTGGCCACGGAGGGCACGGTCATCGAGCTCAGCTGGTACGGCGACGCCGAGCTCACCGTCTCACTCGGTGGCGCCTTTCACTCCAACCGCCTCGCGATCCGGGCCAGCCAGGTCGGACTCGTGGCGCCCACGCGCCGGGCCACCCGGACGCCGAGCGACCGGCTCGGCCTCGCGCTCGACCTGCTTCGCGATCCGGCCTACGAGGCACTCCTCACCGGCGCGTCGTCCTTCGATGAACTCCCGGACGTGATGGGCCGGCTCACGGCCGGTACCCTGCCGGCGCTCTGCCATACCATCGGCTACGAAGGGTAGTTCCCGTGTTCACCGTGACTGTCCGCGACCACATGATGATCGCCCACTCCTTCAGCGGTGAGACGTTCGGTCCCGCCCAACGCCTGCACGGAGCGACGTACGTGGTCGATGCCGCCTTCAGCCGCGAGACTCTGGATGCCGACAACCTCGTCGTCGACATCGGGCGCGCTGCAGATGAGCTGCATGCCGTCCTGGGAGAACTCACGTACCGCAACCTCGATGACGAGGCCGCGTTCGCCGGCACGAACACGTCCACCGAAGCGCTGGCTCGGGTCATCGCCGACCGCCTCGCCGACCGAATCCACGCGGGCCACCTCGGCGCATCAGCGCGGGATTTGACCGGCATCGCGGTCACCCTGCATGAGTCGCACATCGCCTGGGCGAGCTACCAACGGGCACTGTGAGTCACCCGCCGTGAGCACGGTGCACGTGATCGTCCCGAACGGGATTGACGACCCGGCGCGGCCGAGCGGGGGCAACGCGTATGACCGGCGGGTCTGCGCCGAGCTCGCCACCGCCGGATGGGAGGTGCGCGAGCACGGCGTTGCCGGGTCGTGGCCCTGGCCGGATGCCGCGGCCGAGTCGGCCCTTGCCGACGTCGTCCACAACATTCCGGACGGCGCCGTTGTGCTCGTCGACGGATTGATCGCCTCCGCCGCTGCGACGGTGTTGGTCCCCGCCGCGGGGCGCTTGCAGGTCGTCGTGCTGGTGCACATGGCCTTCGGTGAACAGCCGCCCGGACATGACGTAACCGATGCGCACGATCGCGAGCGCGCCGTGCTGACTGCCGCGAGCGCTGTGATCACGACCAGTGCCTGGACGCGCGGGCGGCTGCTCGAGCTGTACCCGCTGCGGCCGGAGCAGGTGCAGGTGGCCACCCCCGGCGCCGACGCCGCCGACCTGGCGACCGGCACCCGGTGTGGTGGGGAATTGCTCTGCGTCGCCGCGGTCGCGCCGCACAAGGGTCACGATGTGTTGCTCGCGGCGCTGGCCTCCATCACCGACCTGTCCTGGCACTGCGTCTGTGTGGGCTCGCTGGATCGCGATCGGGAGTTCGTCGAACGGCTGGTCGACCAGTGTGCGGTCGACGGAATCTCCGAGCGAGTTGAGTTCACTGGCCCGTTCACCCGCGACCAGCTCGCGCCCGCGTATGCCGCCGCGGACGTTCTGGTGCTCGCGTCCCAAGCCGAGAGCTACGGCATGGTCGTCACCGAGGCGCTGGCGCGCGGCCTCCCGGTCATCGCGACCTCGGTCGGCGGTGTAGCGGAGGCGCTCGGCCGCACCGCTGACGGGCGCCGCCCCGGGGTGTTGGTGCCACCCGGGGACCGGCGAGCCCTGAGTGCAGCACTGCGCAGCTGGCTCGGCGACGCCGAGCAGCGCGAAGGCTTGCGCAGCGCGGCCCGCGAGCGTCGGACCACACTGGGCGGCTGGCCCGCCACTGCGGCACGGATCGCGCAGGTGCTCACCCAGGTTGCAGCTGGCGGTGGTCGGGCGATGAACCAACGATGAGCCGAACCCGTAGATGTTCATAGGACCCGGCGTGACGGCAAGGCGATCTGATGGCTCGGGAACCGGTGAGGAGGTCAGAGCCGCGATGAGCCGAGCGGGCCGAGCGCGGTGGGCAGGGTGGTCGTCGTTGCGGCTGGCCGGCGGCGCCGCGGTGCTGGCGGTCGTGGTGTGGCAGCTGGGATCGGCCCCGATTCTTGACGGATTGCGTACGGTCAGCGTCCCGGCCGTGATGGCAGCCAGCGGCATCGTGCTGGTCACCACCGTGTGCTCGGCGTGGCGCTGGCGCCTGGTCGCGCGCGGGTTGGGCGCGCAGCTGCCGCTGCGCACGGCGATCGCTGCCTACTACCGCTCGCAGTTCTTGAACACGGCCCTGCCCGGCGGCGTGCTCGGCGATGTGCACCGAGCGGTGCGGCACGGTCGGGCGGTCGGTGATGTCGGCCGGGGGCTGCGCGCGGTTGCCTGGGAGCGGTCCGCGGGGCAGGTCGTCCAGCTGGCCGTGGCCCTGGTCGTGCTCACCATTCTCCCGTCGCCGGTGCGGTCGTCCCTGCCGATCGCCATCGCAGCGCTTCTCGCCGGCGCATTCGCTGCAGTGGCGCTGCTTCGTGCGTTGCCCGCCGGTGGCCCGTCGCGATGGGCACGAGTCGTGCGGGCCGCCGCGACCGATGTGCGCGACGGATTGCTCAGCCGGCGGGCATTGCCGGGCGTCGTGCTCGCATCGGTCCTGGTCGTGGCCGGCCACACGGCCACCTTCCTGATCGCCGCGCGGACCGCCGGGTCGACCGCGTCAGTGACCACGTTGCTGCCGCTGGCGATGCTCGTCCTCCTGGCCATGGCGGTGCCGATGAACCTCGGCGGCTGGGGCCCCCGAGAGGGCGTGGCCGCCTGGGTCTTCGCTGCGGCAGGTCTCGGCGCCGATCGAGGGCTCGCTGCGGCCACCGTCTACGGCGTCCTCGTGGTCATGACCAGCCTGCCCGGAGCGGCGGTACTGCTCGTGGCACGGCACCGTCACCGAACCCGGCCGGCAACCCCGGCAGCCCAGCCACCCGCTGCCCGGCCGATCAGTGCACCCTTGGCAGGTGCACTTCGTGGCTGATCGTCCGTACACGCTGCTGAGCTGCGGTATGTCCATCGACGGCTACCTGGACAGCGCGACCGTGCGGCGGCTGTCACTGTCGAACGAGGCCGATTTCGATCGGGTCGACGCCGTGCGGGCGTCCTGCGACGCGATCCTGGTCGGCGCGGCAACGATCCGCAACGACAACCCGCGGTTGCTGGTGCGCTCTGCAGCGCGGCGGGCCGAGCGGCTCGCACTCGGCCTTGCCCCATCGCCGGTCAAGGTCACGGTGACCGGAGCAGGGGAGCTGAACGCGTCGGCCGACTTCTTCTCGACCGGCGACGCCGAGAAACTGGTCTATTGCGCGAGCGACCGGGTGGACGGCGTGCGTAATCGGCTCGGATCGGTGGCGACGGTCGTGGACGGCGGACAACCGGTGGGCATGCATCGGGTGAGTGCGGATCTCTGCGCCCGTGGCGTGCGGCGCCTGATGGTGGAGGGCGGCGGGACCGTGCACACCCAATTCCTCACCGCCGATCTGGCCGACGAGCTGCAGCTCGTGATCGCGCCGTTCTTCGTCGGCGATTCGCGGGCCAGAAGGTTCGTAGACGATGGCCGCTTCCCGTGGAATCCGCACCGGCGGGCCCGGCTCGCCGAGGTGAAGCAGATCGGCGACGTGGTGCTGCTGAGGTATGCGCTCTCCTCACGATTCTGCGCCGATTGAACCCAGCAGGGCGTGGGTCCGTAGTCCGCAGCAGAGGCGTTGCGACTTCGCAGCGCGACGAGGAAGTCGTCCGGACTGAGGATGGTGGTTTCGATGAGTGGCCGAGGCTGGTTGACGGTCAAGGGCGCGTTGACTGTCATCGTGGTGGCTGGGTTGGCGGTGGACGCGTTCGTGCACTTCGACCTCGCGTCGGCTTTCGCCAGAGTGCGGACGAGCACGCTGAGCGAGGCTGACCTCTTCCGTGCCGAAGCAACTGCGGCGGTGATCGCGGCGATAGCCCTCGTCGTGCGCCCACGTCGATACACGGCGGCGTTCGCGTTCCTGGTCGCTGCCGCGGGGACGGTGGCGGTGATCGTCTACCGGTACGTCGACGTCGGGGCTTTCGGTCCGGTGCCGAACATGTACGACCCGTTCTGGGGTCCGGCGGAGAAGACCTTGAGCGCAGTTGCCGAAGGGGTTGCCGCACTGGCCGCCCTTGCGCTGCTTCTGCTGTTCGGCACCCGCACTCGGCGCAGCGCGGATGCGATGCCCGCCGTGCAGTTCAGCACCTGAGTAACCGTCGGTTGGGCCGGGGGTCCTTCGACGCGAGGGCCAGCGTCCGGTTACGGTGGTGACGGCTCAGCAAGCAGCCGCCATGTCCCGTCGAGGCAGTGGCAGAGCGGGCCGAATCCGTCGCCGAGCTCCACCAGGTGCAGCGTCCGATGCCCGCGTGGTATCTCGAACCGCACCGCCCTTCGGGCTCCCGTGACCGAACGAAACGGAGCATCGGTGAACCAGCCAGCGCAGCAGCAGGATCCGCCCGGTACGCAGGCCCGCATGACACCGACACCGGACTGTGGCGAGGACTCGTATCGCGGGTCGGGAAAGTTGTCCGGAAAGAAGGCAGTGATCACCGGCGCCGACAGCGGCATCGGCCGAGCCGTCGCCATCGCCTTCGCCCGGGAGGGCGCCGACGTGTTGATCTCGTACCTGAACGAGCACGAGGACGCGCGCGACACCGCGCGGCTCGTCGAGGAAGCCGGCCGACGAGCGGTACTGGTCAGCGGGGACTTGGCCGATCCGCAGCACTGCCGCGACATCATTGCCCGCGCAGTCGAGGAATTCGGCGCGGTGGACGTGCTGGTGAACAACGCCGCGTACCAGATGACGCGCGAGTCCCTGGCCGAGGTGCCCGACGAGGAGTGGGACCACACCATCGCGACCAATCTCTCCGCGATGTTCCACCTCTGCAAGGCAGCCGTCCCGCACATGTCAGCGGGGTCGTCCATCATCGGTAGCTCGTCGGTGAACTCCGACATGCCCTCACCGACACTGGCCCCGTACGCGGTGACCAAGGCCGGCATCGCCAACTTCTGCGCCAGCCTTGCCCAACTGCTCGGCCCGCAGGGCATCCGAGTGAACAGCGTGGCCCCCGGGCCGATCTGGACACCGCTGATCCCGGCCACCATGCCACCGGAGAAGGTGGAGTCCTTCGGCAGCGACACCCCGTTGGGACGCGCCGGCCAGCCCGCCGAGCTCGCTCCGGTCTACGTGTTGCTGGCCAGTGACGACGGCAGCTATGTCTCCGGCGCTCGGGTCGCGGTGACCGGCGGCCGGCCGGTGCTCTGAGCGCACCCGGCCCAGCTGCAGCGGTACCGCCCACGGCGCACTTCCGTCGGGCAAGATGTGGACGTGGATCTGGCGTCGGTCGCAGACGAGTTGTACGGCCTTGCCCCGGAGGAGTTCACCGCGGCGCGGGCCGGGCACGAGAAGGCGGCCAAGCAGGCCGGTGAGGATGAACTGGCTGCGCAGATCCACGCATTGACCAAGCCGAACCGGGTGGCGTGGTTGGCCAACCAGCTGGCCCGGGAGCGGGCCGACGAGATCCAACCGTTGCTCGAACTCGGGGAGGGATTGCGCCGGGCGACCAAGTCGCTGTCCGGCGATCAGCTCCGGGAGCTGACCCAGCAGCGCCACGAGCTGGTGTACGCGCTGGTGCAGGAGGCGACCCGGCTGGCCCGTGCCGCCGGACATCAGGTGAGCGGCGACACCACTCGCGGCCTGGAGGACACGCTGCATGCGGCCTTGGCGGATCCCGCCGCGGCCGATGAGCTGGCTGCCGGCCGGCTGGCCCGAGGTTTGCAGCGAACCGGCTTCGAGACCGAGTCGACGCAGCGCGCACCGGCACAGACGGCGAAGCCCGCCAAGCGGGGCCGCGGCGCCGGGGCAGGCAAGGACGCCGGCTCGACGCAGCGCCGCCGCGCGGAGCAGCTGCAGCGCGCCGATCGTGATCTGCAGCGCGCCCAGGAGGCCGCCGACGAGGCCGGCCAGGCGCGCGATGAGGCAGGCACCCGGGCCGAGGACGCCGAGGCAGCGGAGCAGTCGGCCGGCGACGAGGTCGAGCGGCTGACCAAGGAGCTGGACGCGGCGACCGAGGCGCACCGCCGCGCCGAACGAGATGCCCGGCGAGCGCGCACCTCGTTCGACCGCGCCGACCGGGCCGTGCGCGACGCCGACCGGCGGGTCGCGGATGCCACCGAACGCCGGGATCGATTGGCAGCCGAACCCGGCTGACCGACCAGCTCAGCACTTCGAGGAGGCGGGCATGGCCCGAGCGATTTGGACAGGCGTCATCACGTTCGGTCTGGTCAGCGTCCCGGTCGGGCTCTACACCGCCACCGAGGAGCACGAGCCGTCGTTCCACCAGTTCCAGGAAGGCACCCAGGACCGGATCCGGTACAAGCGGGTCAATGAGCGGACCGGACGGGAAGTCGACTACGACCGCATCGTGAAGGGCGCCGACGTCGGCGGTGGGAAGTACGTGATGATCACGGACGAGGATCTCGAGTCCATCGCACCCGGTCGCTCGCGGTCGCTGGACATCAGCGGTTTCGTCGACATCGACGACATCGACCCCATCCACTACAACAAGGCGTACTACCTCGCACCGGCCGGCGACGAGTCCAAACGCACCTACGCGCTGTTGCGCGACGCGATGGCCGATGCGAATCGGGCCGGCATCGCCTCCTTCGTCATGCACGGCAAGGAGCATCTGGCCGCCATCCGGGCCGACGGCAATGTGCTGGTCCTGGAAACGCTGTTCTTCGCCGATGAGGTACGCAATCCGAAAGAGGTGTTGGACGGGCTGCCCGGCAAGGTGAGTTTTCGCGGCCAGGAGCTGAAGATGGCCAAGCAGCTGGTCACGTCGATGGCAACCGACTGGCGCCCAGCTCGCTACCGCGACACCTATACCGACCGGGTCAACGACCTCATCAGCTCGAAGCGCAAGGGCACCGAGTTCGAGCCTGCCGACGAGGCACCCGGTGCGACCAATGTCGTCGACCTGATGGACGCGCTGCGCCGCAGCGTCGAGTCCGCGGGCTCCGGCCGCGCACAGCGAAGCGGCGCCAAGAAGACCGCGGCGAAGAAGAACACAACCAAGCGGAGCACGACCAAGAAGAGCGCAGCGGCCAAGAAGAGCGCAGGCGCCAAGAAGAGCGCGACCAAGAAGGGCGCAGGCGCCAAGAAGAGCGCAGGCGCCAAGAAGAGCACGGCCAAGAAGGCTTCCTGACCCCGAGCCAGACCGCTGCGGGTGCGTCGGGCCGACGCGGCAAAGGGACGCAGGTCAGCTGATGGTCGCGCCGAAAAGATGCCCGACGCCGTAGGTGACCAGCGCGGACACCAGGCCGAGCAGCAGTTGACGGCCGCCGGCGTACCACCACGCCCTGGTGGTGAACCGGGCCGTGATGGCACCGGTGACGAACAGGCCGGTCAAGGCGAGTACGGCGGCGATCGCCAGTTGTTTGCTGCCGAAGAGAAATGGCAGCAGAGGCAGGAAGGCGCCGACCGAGAAGGAGACGAACGACGAGCCGGCCGCCAATCGCGGATCCGGCAAGTCGTGGATATCGACGCCGAGTTCCTCCTGGGCGTGTACCTCCAGCGCTCGGTCGGGATTGACCGACAGCTGCTCGGAGACCCGGTGAGCGAGCTCCGGCTCGACGCCACGGGCGATGTAGACCTCGGCCAGCTCGGCGACCTCGGCCGCCCTGTTGTGCCGCAGCTCGTGTCGTTCTATCTCGACCTCGGCCTGCATCGACTCGTTCTGGCTGCGCACGGAGATGTACTCGCCGGTGCCCATCGAGAACGCGCCGCCGATCAGCCCGGCGACTCCGGCCAGCACCACGGGCTTGGCCGTGGACGATGCGGCGGCAACGCCGGCGACCAGCGCAAAGTTCGAGACCAGTCCGTCCACGACGCCGAACACGGTCGGCCGCAGCCAGCCGCCGGTCACGTCCCGGTGCTCGTGACCTACCACATGCTCCTCGCCAGACACGCTCCGAGCGTAGAAGGCAACGGCCTGCGGGGATCTCGGCAGGGTCGCCTAACCGCGCCGGTAGCGTGGCCTCCGTGGTCGCACTCGCCGAGGTCGTAGCTGCGATGGAGGACTGGTTCGAGCCGTCCTGGGCCGAGGACTGGGACGCCGTCGGCCTGGTCTGCGGCGATCCGGCCGAATCGGTCTCTCGAGTGCACCTGGCCGTCGACTGTGTCCCGGACACGATCGAGGAGGCCCGCAGCGAGGGCGCGCAGCTGTTGCTCACCCATCACCCGCTGCTGCTCGGTGGTGTCACCACGGTCGGTGGGCACACCACCAAGGGCGCAATGGTGCACCGCCTGGTCAGGGAAGGCATCGCGCTTTACGTCGCACACACCAACGCCGATGTCGCCGCCCCAGGTGTGTCCGACGCGCTGGCGGAGCGGATCGGTCTGACTGCCATCCGTCCGCTGGTCGGCACCGTCAGCGAGCCGCTGTACAAGATCGTGGTATTCGTCCCCGAGGCGCAGGCCGAGGTGATGATCGACGAGCTCGCCGCGGCCGGCGCCGGACAGCTCGGTAGCTACGACCGCTGCGCCTGGACCGGGACCGGGGTCGGCACGTTCCGCCCGGGCCCGGACGCCACGCCGGCGATCGGCGCCGCCGGCGCGATCGAGCGGGTGGCCGAGGCACGGGTGGAAATGGTGCTGCCGCCGAGCGCTCTGGCCGCGGTCATTGCCGCGATGCGAGCTGCCCATCCGTACGAGGAGCCGGCCTTCGACGTGCTCGCCCATGTTCCGTTGCCCACGGGTCGAGGCACCGGCCGCATCGGGGAGCTGAGCGAACCGGCCACGTTGGCACAGTTCGCAGCGCAGGTTGCGCAGCGGTTGCCCGCGACGGTCTGGGGAGTGCGCATCGCCGGCCGACCGGATCGGCAGGTGTTCCGGGTTGCGGTGTGTGGCGGCTCCGGCGCCGCCTACATCGAGCAAGCCCGGGCGAGCGGGGCGGACGCCTTCGTCACCGCGGATCTGAAGCACCACACGGCCATTGAAGCGGTCACCGAGCGCGGCCGGAACGCGATGGCGCTCATCGACGCGTCGCACTGGGCCACCGAAGCACCGTGGCTCGATGCGGTGGCCATCGCTCTGCGCGTTCGGTTCGGCACTACGGTGGACGTCAGCGTGTCCCGGTTGGTCACCGATCCGTGGACGCTGCACCGCCCGTCGCCCGCCCCCGGCATCCACCCACCCACCCCACCGGCAACCTGAATAGAGCGTGACTCCCGAACAGTGAACGCCGATCCCGCCGCACAACTGGCATTGCTCAGCCTGCAAGGCATCGACTCCCAGCTCGCGCAGCTGGCCCATCGCCGCAAGACATTGCCCTCCTTGGCGGTGCTGGCCGACTGCCAGAAGCGGGCACAGGAATTGCACTCCCGCACTGTCGAGCTGAGCACAGCGCTGAAGGACATCGCCACCGAGCAATCCCGGATGGAAGCCGACATCGACATGGTGCGCCAGCGCGAGACGCGCGATCAGCGTCGTCTCGACTCCGGCGGTATCCCCGCCAAGGAGCTCACCGGACTGGAGCACGAGCTCGAGACGCTGAAGCGGCGGCAGGCGGCCCTGGAGGACGAGGCGCTGGAGATCATGGAGCAGCGCGAGATCGTCGAGAACGACCTGGCCGGCGCGCAAGCTGCCGAGGCCCAGATCGCCGACCAGCGGGCCGCCGCTGAGGCCGAACGAGATGCGGCGTTCGCCGAGATCGACGCGATCGTGCAGGCCAAGCAGTCCGAGCGGCAGCCGCTGGCAGCAACGATCCCGGCCGGCCTCATCGAGATGTACGACAAGATCCGCGCTGCCCACGACGGCGTCGGAGCGGCGGCGCTGAAGCAGCGCCGGTGCGAAGGGTGCCGGATCGAGCTGGCCGGCAGTGAGCTCAACGCGGTCCGGGGCGCGGCCGCTGACGACGTGGTGCGCTGCGACAACTGCCGCCGCATCCTGGTACGTACGCCCGAGTCCGGGCTGTGAGCACCGAACCTTTCCGCAGCGGTCACATGTCGGTCGTCGTCGAGGCGGACGGCGGTTCGCGCGGCAACCCTGGGCCGGCCGGCTTCGGCGCCGTCGTGATGGATGCGGTGACCCGTGAGGTGCTGGCCGAACGGTCCGAGTCGATCGGTATCGCGACCAACAACGTCGCCGAATACCGCGGTCTGATCGCCGGGCTCACCGCCGCACTCGAACTGGGCGCCGTGCAGGTCGCGGTGCGGATGGACTCCAAGCTCGTGGTGGAGCAGATGTCCGGGCGCTGGCAGGTGAAGCACCCGGACATGCGGCCACTGGCCCGGGAGGCGAACGAGCTGCGTCGGAAGCTCGACGACATCACGTTCGAATGGATCCCGCGGGAGCTCAACAAGCACGCCGATAGGTTGGCCAACGAGGCGATGGATGCCGCCGCCGGCGCGCCCGGCCGCCGGCCGGCGAAGGCAGCGCCTCGCACAGAGCCGGCCCAGCCGACGCTGCAGGCGTCGAAGGAGGATCTCGCCCATCGGGTGCGCGAGCGTGCCTTGTTGCGCGGCGAGTTCACGCTGCGTTCCGGTCAGGCAACCGACCACTACTTCGACAAGTACCTCCTCGAGGCCGATCCCGCCCTGCTGCGCGAACTGGCCGAGGCGATGGTCGGACTGATCCCGGCCGGCGCCGGCCTGCTGGCCGGTCTTGAACTCGGTGGCATCCCGCTGGTCACAGTGCTGAGCCAACTCACGGGTACCCCGAGCCGCTTCGTCCGCAAGGCGGCCAAGGAGTACGGCACGGCGCAGCAGGTCGAGGGCGGCAGCGTCGCCGGACAACGAGTCGTGCTGATCGAAGACGTCATCACCAGCGGGGGAGCGGTGCTCGCCGCGGTCGACGTGGTGCGCGCTGCTGGCGGCACGGTCGAGACAGTGGTCTGTCTCATCGACCGCCAGCAGGGCGCCCGCGCTGCGCTGGCCGGCGCGGGCGTCAGCATCGCCGCGCTGTTCAGCACGTCCGATCTCGGCTGAAGCTGCGCGGCAGAAACTGCTCCGGCCGGCAGCCGTCAGGTTCCGATGATCCGCGCGCTGGCCCACAACGAGACGGTGCTGACGACCAGGATGACGGGCACACTCAACGCGCCATAGAGGTGGAACTCACGGGTGCGTGGCTGGAGGTCGGCAGGCAGCAACCGCCGCCACAGCAGCGTGGCCAGCGAGCCGATGTAGGTCAGGTTCGGCCCCACATTCACACCGATCAGCACGGCCAATACGGCGATCGGATGGCCGGCCACCAGCGGCGTGAGCACAAGCGTTGCCGGGAGGTTGTTCAGCAGGTTCGCGACGAGGGCGGCGACAACCGCGAGGGCGAGCAGCGCAGGTAACGCCGATCCATGCGGGATGGCATGCCGGAGCGCACTGCCCAGGCCGTGGCGGGTCACCCCGTCCACCACGATCCCGAGTGCAAAGACGAACGCCAAGAAACCCGGGCTCGCCTCGACGACCATCCGGGTCAGGGTGGTCCGGCGCCGTACCAGTCGGGGCACGCCGAGGAGCACCGTGCCGGCCAGCGCGGCCCAGACCGGGGCTATGTGCACGGCGGACGTTCCGGCAAACCCGGCAACGGTCAACGCGATAACCGCGAGGGAGTATCGCGGCGCCGGCGGCGGCGAGTGCACGGAATGTGCGCTGGCCGGCAAGTCCGCCCGGAAGAACATCCGCAGACCGAGCCATTCCAGGGCACTGGCACCCAGCCACGGAAGCAGCATCAACGCGGTGAACCGACCGAACGACAAACCGGCTGCGCCGAAGGCCAAGAGGTTGGTCAGATTCGACACCGGCAACAGCAACGATCCGGAGTTGGCCAACTGCGTGCAGGCATAGGCGTGCGGCCGGGCCGGGACGCGCAGGTAGCGCGCCGTCTGCACGACGACCGGAGTCAGCAGCACCACTGTCGCGTCGAGAGTCAGTACAGCAGTCACCAGCGCGGCCAGCGCCACCACCAGCACCAGCAGCCGTCTCGGCCGGCCGCGGCTGCGCTGCGCGCTCAGCGCCGCCAAGTACTCGAACACGCCGGCTTCCGCAGCAAGGTGACCCAGCACCAGGATGGCGGCTAGGAAACCGACCGTCGGGCCGAGCTCCCGGAGTGTGCGCCACGCAGCGTCCCGCGGGACGATCCCGGTCAGCACCACCAACGCTGCGGCTGGGACGGCTACGCACCCGGCCAGCAGGCCGCCTGGCCGAGTCGCGACCACGCCGAGGCAGGCGATCAACAAGACGATCGATGTCGTCTCCGCCAGCCAGCCAGCCACGAGCGCGCACGCTACAGAGCAAGCCGAGCCATGATGTGCACGGTGCCGATGCAGGTCAGGCACGACGCCGACGGCATTACGCCGGATGAAAAAGGCACTACGCTCATAGCGCGGCGGACGAGCCGACCGGGCGGCCGCGTCACCACCGAGAGGTGGTGCCGAGGAAAGTCCGGGCTCCACAGGGCAGGGTGGTTGCTAACGGCAACCCGGGGTGACCCGCGGGACAGTGCCACAGAAAACAAACCGCCGTCGACGCGAGTCGGCGGTAAGGGTGAAACGGTGGTGTAAGAGACCACCAGCGTTCCGGGTGACCGGATCGGCTAGGTAAACCCCACCCGGAGCAAGGTCGAGAAGGTGTCGCGGTCTTCGGACCACGTCACTGCGCAGACGTTCGAGGGCGGCCCGCCCGAGTCTGCGGGTAGACCGCTCGAGCGTGTCGGCAACGGCACGCCTAGATGGATGGTCGCCCCTCGCACCGCCTCGGCGGTGCGAGGACAGGACCCGGCTTATAGGTCGACTCGTCCGCTGTCTTCCTGATCGCTGTGTTCATGATCGCCTGATCGGTTGGCTCGCGGGCCCCTCGCTTCGCTCGGGGCCCACTCGCAACCGATTCCTCGCTTCGCTCGGGCAAGCGCTCCTTCGTCGCGCGCGGCGATCTGCTCTTCGCGCGAGCGCTCATCGCGGTCTTCCTGATCGCCTGATCGGTTGGCTCGCGGGCCCCTCGCTTCGCTCGGGGCCCACTCGCAACCGATACCTCGCTTCGCTCGGCCGCAAGCTCGCTGCGCTCGCGCGGGCGATCTGCTCTTCGCGCGAGCGCTCATCGCTGTGTTCATGATCGCCTGATCGGTTGGCTCGCGGGCCCCTCGCTTCGCGTCGGGGCCCACTCGCAACCGATACCTCGCTTCGCTCGGCGCAAGGCTCCTGCGCTCGCGCGCGGCGATCTGCTCTTCGCGCGAGCGCTCATCGCTGTCTTCCTGATCGCCTGATCGGTTGGCTCGCGGGCCCCTCGCTTCGCGTCGGGGCCCACTCGCAACCGATACCTCGCTTCGCTCGGCGCAAGGCTCGCTGCGTCGCGCGGGCGATCTGCTCTTCGCGCGAGCGCTCATCGCTGTGTTCATGATCGCCTGATCGATTACTCGCGCTGACCCCTCGCTTCGCATCGGGCCAACGCTCGCAATCGATACTCGCTAACGCTCGGGCAAGCGCTCCTTCGTCGCGCGCCGGCGATCTGCTCTTCGCGCGAGCGCTCATCGCTGTCGTGAGCGTCGTTTACTCACGCTGACCCTCGGGTCGGCGATGTGTTCTTCGCGCGGGTGCTCATCGTTTCGTGGCCGAGCAGCGTCACTGCGAGCGAAACGTGCAAAGAAAAATGCGAGTGTGGAAATTCGGTGGGTGACCCGATTGCGTTGCGTGCCGCGTTGCTGAGCGCGATGAATACCCTTATCAAATAAGGCCATTCACTACGCTCTCGGTGATTGACGTGTCGCGGATGGTCGGTAACCTGCGAAGTTGCGCTGCAGCGCAGTCAAAATTCGTGCGGCGTGGCTTATTGACCGCACGCGCGTAACGACGTGAACTTGTGTCTCGATCGACTCGCACGACCGTCGCCCCTAGGAGGAGCAACAACATGACGGCATCAAAGCGCACAGCCAAAAAGGCACCGGCCAAGAAATCGGCGGCCAAAAAAGCTCCCGCAAAGAAGAGCGCCGCCAAGAAGGTCGCTGCCAAGAAGACCGCGGTGAAGCGGACCGTGGCCAAGAAGGCAAGCGCGGTCAAGAAGACCGTGGCCAAGAAGTCGCCGGCGAAGAAGACCACAGCAAAGAAGACCGCGGCCAAGAAGACCACAGCACGCAAGACCGCGGCCAAGAAGTCGCCGGCACGCAAGACCGCGGCCAAGAAGACCACGGCCCGCAAGACGACCGCCAAGAAGGCACCGGCACGCAAGCGGGCGCCGGCCAAGAAAGCTGCTCGCTGACCTTCTGACCAGCGTCCGTGCAGACCACCAGACTCGCCGGCGCACCTCTCGACTTCGCTGCACTGCGCAGCACGTTGAGGGTGCCCGGCGAGTTCTCATCTTCGGTGCTTGATGCCGCGCAGCACGCTGCAGAATCCGTCCAGCTCCCGGATGACGACGCGACCGACATTCCGTTCGTCACGGTCGATCCGCCAGGCAGCAAGGACCTCGACCAAGCGCTGCACATCGCACCGCGCGGCGACGGCTTCCTGCTGAGCTACGCCATCGCTGATGTCGCCGGGTTCGTCGAACCCGGGTCCGCACTCGATGATGAAGCCAACGCCCGCGGCGAGACGCTGTACTTCCCGGACACCCGCATCCCGCTGCATCCGCCATTGCTGAGCGAGGGGGCGGCAAGCCTGCTGCCCGAGCAGATACGCCCCGCTGTCCTATGGCAGATCGGACTCGACTCGACCGGTTCGGTCACCGATGTACTCGTGCGGCATGCGCGGGTGCGCAGTCAGGCCCAACTCGACTACGCGGGCCTGCAGACGATGCTGGCCGGCGGCACGGCACCGGACGGTGCTCGGCTGCTGCCCGACGTCGGCCGGCTACGACTCGAACAGTCCCGGCGGCGGCACGCGATCAACCTCGACGTACCTGAGCAGGAGGTAGAGCCGGACGGCCACGGCAGCTGGACGTTGCGTGCCCGCCAGCAGCTCGACGTCGAGAGGTGGAACGCCGAGCTCTCGCTACTGACCGGCATGTGCGCGGCAGATCTGATGATCAAGCATCAGGTCGGCATCCTGCGCACGTTGCCGCCGCCGGACGAGAAGGTGATCGGCTGGCTGCACCGCGTCGCGCCCGCACTCGGAGTGACGTGGCCCAAGGGCGCCAAGCCCGGCGACGTCGTCGCCGATCTCGACCGCACCGATCCGAAACATCTGGCCTTCTGCGATCACGCAATGTCGTTACTACGTGGCGCCGGATACACGGTGTTGGCCGGAGCGGTGCCCGGCGAACTCACTCATGCGGGCGTAGCCGCGCCGTACGCACACGTCACCGCGCCGTTGCGCCGGCTGGTCGACCGGTACGGCAGCACGCTGTGCGTCGCGTTGAGCAATGGCCAGCCGGTGCCAGACTGGATCTCCGCCGCCCTTCCCCGTCTACCTAAGACGATGGCCGCTGCGGACAGCCGCGCCAACGAGGTCGACCGAGCGGTCGTCGACGCGACCGAGGCGTGGCTGCTGCGAGACAGAGTTGGTCAGCAGTTCACCGCCATCGTGCTGGACACCGATGACGATTCGGCAAAGATCACCATCGAGGAGCCGGCGATCCGCGCGCGGGCCACCGGCACCGGGTTCGTCGTCGGCAACCCCGTCGTGGTTCGCCTCACCGAAGCAGATGTCGCCTCGCGTATCCTTCGGTTCGAACGCGTTTAGCACCGGTCAGCGCGTCTCGTTTCACTCCTCGAGGAGCGCGTTGCCATGGTTTCGCCGGACATCGCTGCGTTGCGTATCGCCATCGTCGGCGGCACCGGGCCACAGGGTCGTGGCTTGGCGCTCCGGCTGGCTCATGCGGGGCTCGACGTGTGCATCGGCTCGCGCGACGCAGAGCGGGCCAGACAGTCGGCCGCCGAACTCCCCGGGCCGGTGCGTGGTGATGACAACGCTGCTGCGGTGCGAGATGCGGACATCGTCATCGTGGCAGTTCCCTGGGACGCTCACGAAGCAACGCTCACCGGCCTGCGCGACGGGCTGGCCGGCAAAGTCGTCGTCGACTGCGTCAACCCGCTCGGCTTCGATGAGCGCGGACCGTATCCGTTGCGTCCGGAAGCCGGCAGCGCGGCGGAGCAGGCCGCGCAACTACTACCGGACTCGACTGTGACGGCGGCCTTTCACCATCTCAGCGCGGTGTTGCTCACCGACCCGGCGGTGGACGATCTGGACATCGACGTCCTGGTGCTCGGCGACGATCGCGACGCCTGCGGCCTGGTCCAGCGTCTCGCCGACGCCCTGCCCGGTGCTCGGGGCGTCTACGGCGGTCGCTTGCGCAACGCCGGTCAAGTGGAGGCATTGACGGCGAACCTGGTCGCGATCAACCGGCGCTACAAGACGCACGCCGGGATCCGGGTGACCGGGCTGCCTGACGACGACTGATCCGCGCGCCGCTAACCGGTCAGGTGTAGCTGCGTTGCGCGTCCGGATAGCTGCCGTCGCGAACCTCGCTCGCGAACTGCTGCGCAGCGTCGCCGAGCACCGCGCTGAGATCGGCGTACTGCTTGACGAACTTCGCCGCCTTACCGCCGGTTCGCAGGCCGGCCATGTCCTGCCAGACGAGCACCTGCGCGTCACAGTGCGGACCGGCTCCGATGCCAACCGTCGGAATCGACAGTTCAGCGGTGACCTTCTCCGCCAGGTCGCTGGGGACCACTTCGAGCACGACCGCGAATGCGCCGGCGTGCTCCAGTGCTTTGGCGTCCTGAACGAGCCGGTGTGCGCCCTCGTCGCCGCGTCCCTGCACGCGATAGCCGCTGAGGACGTTCACCGACTGCGGGGTGAGACCGATGTGCGCCATCACCGGAATGCCGGCGGAAACCAGCGCCTCGACCTGCGCGGCTACTCGCACGCCGCCCTCGAGCTTGACCGCCTGCGCGCCACCTTCCTTCATGAATCGGCTCGCTGTCTCGAGCGCCTGTTGCGGGCTGCTCTGGTAGGAGCCGAACGGAAGGTCGGCGACCACCAGTGCCGTGCCGGCGCCCCGGACCACGCCTCGGACCAGGGGGATCAACTCGTCGCTGGTGACCGGCACCGTGGTGTCGTAGCCATAGACGACATTTGCCGCGGAGTCGCCGACCAGGAGAACCGGGATGCCGGCCTGGTCGAACACGTATGCGGTGGAGTAGTCGTAGGCGGTGAGCATCGCCCAGCGCTCGCCGGACTCCTTGGCAGCCTGTAGGTCGCGAATGGTGACCCGGCGGGTGCGATTGCCTCCGTACAGAGTCTCGCTCATCAGACATCAGTCCTGTTCTCTCCTCGAGGCCGGCTGTGCCGGTCCCCGGGCTGTCTGTGGACGCCTCCCATCATCCCCCGTTCCCCGCGAGTTGCACCTCACCAATGCAAGTGCGATCAGTCACTGCTCAGCCCCGAGACAGCGATGAGCGCTCGCGCGAAGAGCAGGAGACGGCGATGAGCGCTCGCGCGAAGAGCACGATCGCCCGCGCGAGCGCAGCGAGCTTGCGGCCGAGCGAAGCGAGGTATCGGTTGCGAGTGGGCCCCGAGCGGAGCGAGGGGTCCGCGAGTCAACCGATCAGGCGATCAGAAGACGGCGATGAGCGCTCGCGCGAAGAGCCGATCGCCCGCGCGAGCGCAGCGAGCTTGCGGCCGAGCGAAGCGAGGTATCGGTTGCGAGTGGGCCCCGAGCGAAGCGAGGGGTCCGCGAGTCAACCGATCAGGCGATCAGGAACACAGCGATCAGGAAAACGGCTTCCAGCGGTTGGTGATCGGTAGCCGCCGATCCCGGCCGAACGCCTTGAGGCTGATCTTCGGACCCGGTGGGTATTGCCGGCGCTTCCACTCGGCGCCGTCGACGAGCCGAGCAATGCGCGCCACCGTCTGCGGATCGTGGCCGAGCGAGACCAGTTCGTCGTAGCCGAGGTCGCCGTCGACGTAACCGGCGATGATCGGATCCAACAACTCGTAGTCGGGCAGCGAGTCCGAATCGAGCTGCCCCGGCCGCAGCTCAGCAGACGGAGGTTTGCTGATCGAGTTGGCCGGGATCGGCGGTTGCTGGCCGGCCGCCTCGGCCGCCGCGTTGCGCCAACGGGCCAGTTCCCAGACCAGCGTCTTCGGAACGTCTTTGAGCGGCGCGAAGCCACCGACGGCGTCGCCGTAAATGGTGGAGTACCCAACGGCCAGCTCACTCTTGTTGCCGGTGGCCAGCACCAGATGGCCGTGTTGGTTGGACAGGCCCATCAGCGTCGTCCCGCGAACCCGGGCCTGCACGTTCTCCTCGGCAAGACCGGTCAGGCCGAGAGCCTCGACGAAGGCATCCACCATTGGCGCGATCGCGACGGTGTCGTAGTGCGCGCCGATGCGTTCGGCGAGATCAGCGGCGTCGGACTTCGAGTGGTCGGATGAGTACGCGCTCGGCATCGACACGCCGTAGACGTTCTCCCCGCCGATGGCATCCGCAGCGATCGCCGCCACGACGGCGGAGTCGATGCCGCCGGAGACCGCGATGACCACGGAACGGAAGCCGTTCTTGGTGACGTAGTCGCGAGTGCCCGCGACCAGCGCGCCCCACACTTCGGCGTGATCCTCGATCCGGTCGGTGATGACCGCCGACGCGAACGGGTAGGCGGACACCGGTGGGGTCCCGGTGTCGATGCGATGGATCTCCATGCCGTCCGACGCGCCGTCGTTGTCGCGCGAAGCTGAGGGCACACTCAGGTCGAGGTAATAAATATCTTCGGTGAATTGGGGCGCTCGCAGCAGTACTGTGCCGGCCTCGTCGACCACGAACGAGTCACCGTCGAACACCAGCTCGTCCTGTCCGCCGACGGTGTTGACGTACGCCACCGGACACCCGGCCTCGGCGGCCCGGCGCTGCACCAGCGCCAATCGGGTGTCGTCCTTGTTGCGCTCGTAGGGCGAGCCGTTGATGCAGAGCACCAGCCCGGCTCCGGCGGCCCGCGCAGTGCCGAATGGACCGCCGTCCTGCCATGCGTCCTCGCAGATGGTCATCGCGACATCGATGCCGTGGAATCGCACGACCTCGAGATGCTGGCCCGGTACGAAGTAACGGCGCTCGTCGAAAACCCCGTAATTCGGGAGGTGATGCTTGTAATAGCGGGCGATCACCCGACCGCCGAGGCAGAAGGCGCTGGCGTTGCGCGGGCCGGCATCGTCGTCGAGGTAGCCGACGACGACGCCCAGGTCACCCAACCCGGCGCCGGCCAGCCGGTCGGCGAGTTCATCGAGCTGGGCACGGGATGCGGCCCGGAACGCGGACCGGAAGACCAGGTCTTCCGGCGGGTAACCGGTCAGCGCCATCTCCGGGAACACCGCCAGATGGGCCCCCTCGGCGGCGGCCCGGCGGGCTGCCGAGACGACCTTGTCGGCATTGCCGGGGAGGTCTCCCACGCTGAAATCGAGCTGGGCGAGAGCAACGCGCAGAGCAGGCACAGCCCCAGTCTGCCTGGTACAGAGAGTTGTCATCCAGCGGGTGATTCGACCGAGGGGAGGCTAGTGTCACGAAATCGAGACGCTGCCCCATCGCAATCTGGCAACACTTCGGCTGCGCGGTGCGTCACAATAGGTGGAACACGGCATCGGTGGACGCTCGGGGCTGCCCGAGACGGTGCCGTGCGGTCTTGCGAGGAGGCAGGCGTAGTGGGCACCTACCGACCCTTTCGATTGACGGTCGCAGCCATCGTGGTTACCGGGCTTGCGCTCGCCGGCTGCACCTCGGGAGACAAGACCGGCAAGGACACCGCCAAGTCTGGCTCGACCGGCTCCACGGGATCGGGTTCGTCGAACTCGTCGGCTCCGGCTGCCCCGGCCGTGCTCGCCCTGCACCCGGAAAACGGGGCGAAGAACATCAGCCCGGCCGTCCCGATCACGGCCACCGTCACCGACGGCACCATCGCCACCGCCACTCTGGTCAGCTCGACCAACAAGGTGGTGAAGGGCGCGCTCGCCGCTGGCGGCGCGTCGTGGAAGTCCGCTGAGGTGCTGGGCTACGGCAAGAGCTACACGTTGAAGGTCACGGCGAAGGGCGCCGACGGCCAGCTCGTCACGAAGTCCAGCAAGTTCAGCACGGTCACCCCGAGCAACCTGACGATGCCGTACCTGCAGGACATCTACAACACCGGCCTGGTCAAGGGCGCGACGTACGGCGTCGGCATGGTCATCAACATCCATTTCGACGAGCCGATCACCAACCGCGCCGCCGCCGAGAAGGCGATCTCGATCACCTCTACGCCGGCGGTCAAGGGCGCGTTCTACTGGCTGAGCAACGAGGTCGTGCACTGGCGTCCGAGTACGTACTGGAAGCCGGGCACCGTCGTCTCGGTAAAGGTGAAGGCCTACGGCGTGCAGCTGAGCGATGGGCTGTACGGCCAGGCGGACAAGGCGACGAGCTTCAAGATCGGCGCCAGCCACATTTGCACCGCCAGCGACAAGACCTACATGGTGACCTGCCGGACCAACGGCAAGGTCGTGAAGACCATGCCGACCGCGATGGGCCAGCACATCACCATCCAGGGCAAGAACGGCCCAGTCAGCCTCTACACGCCGCAGGGCACGTACACGGTCATGGACCACAACACGTCCGTGGTGATGGACTCGGCCAGTTTCGGCGTCCCGCACAGCTCGCCGTACGGGTACAAGGAGACCATCTACTGGGCCACTCGGATCAGCAACGGCGGCGTCTTCCTGCACGAACTGGACAACACCGTCTGGGCGCAGGGTCATCAGGACATCTCGCACGGCTGCTTGAACCTCAACCGCACCAACGCCGTGTGGTTCTACCACTACTCCCAGATCGGCGACGTCGTCAGCGTGACCGACACCAACGGCCCGAAGCTGACCGTCGACGACGGCGGTGACTGGAGCCTCTCGTGGGCCAGCTGGGTCAAGGGCGGCGTCAACAAGGCCTGACCGCCGGACCGGTGATGCCGCCATGGCGTCGGACAACCGCAGGCTGGCCGCGCCGGGTTACACGCGGGAAACATTGACCGGGGCATAGTGAGCTCGTGGACCGTCAACAAGAGTTCGTGCTGCGCACGCTCGAGGAGCGGCAGATCCGGTTCGTCCGACTGTGGTTCACCGACGTTCTGGGCACCCTGAAGTCTGTCGCCATCGCGCCCGCCGAACTGGAGGGGGCGTTCGCCGAAGGCATCGGCTTCGACGGGTCTGCCATTCAGGGCTTCGCCCGGGTCAGCGAGAGCGACATGCTGGCCCGTCCGGACCCGGCCACCTTCCAGGTGCTGCCGGATCTCATCGGTGGTGGGGTCGTCGACTCCGCCCGGATGTTCTGCGACATCCTGATGCCCGACGGGACCCCGTCCTGGTCCGATCCGCGCACCGTGCTGCGGCGCACTCTGACCAAGGCCGCCGACGCCGGCTTCACGTTCTACACCCACCCGGAGGTCGAGTTCTTCCTGCTCCGGGACCGGCCGACCGACGGCTCGGAGCCGCAGCCGATCGACAACGGCGGCTACTTCGACATGACCAGTCATGACACCGCGCACGACTTCCGCCGGGCCGCCGTCACGGCGCTGGAGGCGATGGGAATTTCGGTCGAGTTCAGCCATCACGAGATCGCGCCCGGGCAGCAGGAAATCGACCTGCGCTATGCCGATGCGCTGTCGATGGCGGACAACATCATGGCTTTCCGGCAGGTGATCAAGGAGGTGGCGATCGCCCGCGGCGTTCACGCGACGTTCATGCCCAAGCCGTTCCGCCACCAGCCGGGCAGCGGCATGCACACTCACGTCTCCTTGTTCGAGGGCGACCGTAACGCCTTCCACGACCCGACCGATGCGCTCAACCTGTCGAAGACCGCCCGCTGCTTCATCGCCGGCCTGTTACGCCACGCGCGGGAGATCACCGCGGTCACCAACCAGTGGGTGAACTCCTACAAGCGGCTGTTCGGGTACGCCGCTCCTGGCGAGCTGGTCGAGGCACCCACCTATGTCTGCTGGGGTCACGCGAACCGTTCGGCGCTCGTGCGGGTGCCGTTGTACAAGCCGGGCAAGGCGAACTCGACCCGCGTCGAACTGCGTTCCATCGACTCGGCCTGCAACCCGTATCTGGCCTTCGCGGTGATGCTCGCCGCCGGGATGAAGGGCATCGAAGAGAACTACGAGTTGCCGCCCGGCGCCGAGGACGATGTGTGGTCGTTGTCGGACACCGAACGCCGTGCACTCGGTTACGACGAGCTGCCGCACAACCTCGCCGACGCCCTGCGGGTGATGGAAGATTCGGAGCTGGTCGCCGAGACGCTGGGCGAGGGTGTGTTCGAGTTCTTCTTGCGCAACAAGCGCTCCGAATGGGTGGACTACCGGGCTGAGGTCACGCCGTTCGAGCTGCGCCGGTATCTGCCGCAGCTTTAAGGCGAGGACCGCCTGTGGGGTATCGCTCGTGGTCGGGCGGCGTTCCGGCGGCTGCGGGTTGTGGTTCGTCGGGATCGCGTAGCCGACCAGCCTGTTGGCTGGCGGGGCTGAGGTCACGCCGTTCGAGCTGCGCCGGTATCTGCCGCAGCTCTAGGGCGATCGGCCAACTCTGCCTACCGCTGCGGATCGGCGCCGGGTGGATGGGTGCGTAGGGTTTGTGGCGTGACTTTGCCTCTGCTGGTGGTGCAGAACTCGGCCGTCGATCCGCCGGCCCGACTGGGCGAGTGGCTCGTCTCGGCCGGTCTCGCCCTGGACGTCCGCGAGATGTTCGCCGGAGACACGGTGCCCGCTGATCTCTCCGATCACGCGGGGCTGCTGGTGCTGGGCGGAGCGATGGGCGCCCTGCAGGATGAGGCAGCGCCCTGGTTGCCGGCGGTGCGCGCACTGCTGCAGGAAGCAGCGCGCGCGGAGGTCCCGACACTGGGTGTGTGTCTCGGCGCGCAGCTGATCGCGGTGGCTCTGGGTGGTCGGGTCGAGGTCGGCGCAGACGGGCCCGAGATCGGCGCACAGCTGATCGCGAAGCGAGCAGTGTCCGCGACCGATCCGCTGTTCGGTCCATTGCCGATCACCCCGGACGTGATCCAGTGGCACTACGACGTAGTCACCAGACTGCCCGGCAACGCGGTATTGCTGGCCAGCTCGCCGGTCTACGAATTGCAGGCCTTCCGGGTGGGTCGGCTGTGCTGGGCGGTGCAGCCGCACATCGAAACCACGCCGGAGATCGTGCGCCGCTGGGCCGCCGACGATGAAGACCGTCTCGGCCTCGACCTCGAGCCGGTGCTGCAGCGGACCGACCGCGTGCACGACGACATTGCCGAGACCTGGCAGCCGTTCGCAGAGCGGTTCGCCGAGGTCGTGGCTAATCCGGCAGCGGTCAAGGTCGGCCGCGGCCCGACGGTGACCACTGCGGCGCCGATCGACGACCCTGCCGCCATCCGAGCCGCTCTCGCGATGGACATGCAGGCGTCTCGCGGACACGGCATGCTGCCTCTGCCCGGTGTGCGCCCGCCCGATGGCTCGGACCCGAACTGATCGCGGCGAGTCAGCCTCCATGTCCAGCACAGGTCGAACCGATCGGGTAGCCGTGCGGCTGTCTCGGTTGGGGTTCTCCGAGCCAGATGTGGCCGGAGAACTTCTGGCCGGCCCCGCGCTCGCCCTCTGGGATCGGGATGCCAACAGGCCCGTGGACGCCGGAGCCGCGGCAGTGGTCTCGGCGTTGAGCCGCGCCGCGGATCCGGACGCGGCGGCAGCGGCGCTGGCCGCGACGCTGCAGGCCGCATCAGATCGCGACGCGATGCGCACCGTCCTCTGCACCGACGCAGCCGTCCGGTCGCGGCTCATCGCCGTCCTGGGCGCCTCCCGGGCGCTGGCCGATCACGTCGCCCGACATCCGGAGGACTGGACCGCGATGCGCAGCGATCGGCAGCTGACCGCATCGGACACCCTGAGCCGGTTGGTCCAAGCCGTGGGTGCACACGGCGCCGACCCGGTGCGGGGCAGCGCCGGCGCGCCGGCCACTGCCCCGGATCCGACTGCGGCGCTGCGGCAGGCGTACCTGCGCGAACTGCTCGCGATCGCGGGCCGCGACCTGAGTGGCGAGTGGACCATCGATCAGGTCACCCCGGCGCTGTCCGAACTAGCCGATGCGACATTGCAGGCGGCGCTGGCCGTGGCGGCCGCCGAGCTGGGATCGACGGTGGGCTACCGGCTCGCCGTGGTCGGAATGGGCAAGGCGGGCGGGCGGGAACTGAACTACGTCTCCGACGTCGACGTGGTGTTCGTCGTCGAGCCGGCCGACGGCGCCGACGAGGTGACGGCGCTGGCAGCCGGCTCCGCGACTGCCGCCGCGATGATGCGGATCTGCCGCTCGGTGGCCTGGGAAGTCGACGCGGCGCTGCGGCCGGAGGGCAAGGCCGGCCCGCTGGTCCGGACCCTGGCCAGCCACGAGGCGTACTACCGGCGCTGGGCAAGCACGTGGGAGTTCCAGGCGCTGATGAAGGCGCGGCCGATGGCCGGCGATCTCCAGCTCGGCGCCGACTACGTCGCAGCCATGCAGCCGATGGTGTGGGCCGCCGCCGAGCGGGCCGACTTCGTCGCCGACGTCCGCAGTATGCGGCGGCGGGTGGTGCAGCAGCTGCCGGTCGAGATCGCCGAGCGCGAACTGAAACTCGGCCCCGGTGGCCTGCGTGATGTGGAGTTCGCCGTCCAGCTGCTGCAGCTGGTGCACGGCCGGGCGGACCCGTCCCTCCGGCAGGCTGCGACGCTGCCTGCGCTCGAAGCCTTGCGCGACGGTGGATACGTCGGCCGTGACGACGCGACGAGCCTGGCTGACGCGTACCGGTTCCTGCGCGCCACCGAGCACCGGCTCCAGCTGTTCCAGCTGCGGCGTACCCACCTCGTCCCCGACGAAGACCACGCCCGGCAGCGGCTGGCCCGCTCGCTCGGGTTCCGGCCGGACGACCGCGGCGACTCGCGCGCCGTCTGGGAGGCGGAGTGGGCGCTGCACGGCCGCGAAGTGCGCCGGTTGCACGAGCGGTTGTTCTATCGGCCACTGCTGGAGGCGGTGGCCCGGGTCCCGGCCGGCGAGCTGCGGTTGACCACGGCGGAAGCCGGTCGACGACTGTCCGCGCTCGGCTTCACCAACCCGCGCAGCGCGCTGGGACATATCGAGGCCCTCACCAGCGGGTTGTCACGCCGCGCGGCCATCCAGCGTGCCCTCTTGCCGGCGATGCTCGAGTACTTCGCCGACGCAGCCGATCCCGACGCCGGACTGCTGGCCTACCGCAAGGTGTCCGATGCCCTAGGTGGTAGTCACTGGTACCTGCGCACGTTGCGCGACGAAGGCGGCGTCGCTGAACGGCTGGGCTACCTGCTGGCAACCAGCCGCTACGTCGCAGACCGTTTGGTGGCAGTGCCGGACTCGATGCGGATGCTGGCTGAGCGCGAGCTGCCGTTGCGATCCGCCGAGGATTTGCGGTCGGTGATGACCGAGACCGCCCGGCGGCAGGCGGACCCGCAGGCGGCGGTAGCAGCCATCCGGTCCATCCGGCGCACCGAACTGCTGCGGGTGGCCTGTGCGGATCTGCTGCGGCTGGCCGACGCGGACGAGGTCGCTGCCGCGCTCACCGCAACCATGGATGCCACCCTGCAGTCCGCGCTGGAGGTAGCCATAGACGCTGTCCTGATGCATCGCGGCGTCGACCGGCTGCCCATCGAGGTGGCGGTGATCGCGATGGGTCGCCTCGGCGGCGCGGAGCTGGGCTATGGCTCGGATGCCGATGTGCTGTTCGTCTACGACCGCACCGAGCCCGGGCAGCTCGCCGAGTCGGACGCGGCAGCGCTCGCACAGGATGTGATGGACCTTTTCCGGACGCTGTTGTCCGCGCCCAGCGCCGATCCGCCGGTGGCCATCGACGCAGGTCTGCGACCCGAAGGGCGCAACGGGCCGCTCACCCGCTCGCTGGCGTCCTACGCCGCGTACTACCAGCGATGGGCGTCGATCTGGGAGGCGCAGGCGTTGCTGCGCGCCCGGCCGGTGGCCGGGTCCACCGCGTTGGGGGAGAAGTTCGTCGAGCTGATCGACCCGATCAGATACCCGGCCGGTGGGTTGGCGCCGGCCGACATATTGGAGATCCGGCGGCTGAAGGGCCGCATCGATGCCGAGCGGCTGCCGCGCGGCGCCGACCCGGCGACGCACACCAAACTGGGCCGCGGGGGTCTCGGGGACGTGGAGTGGACCGCACAACTGCTGCAGCTGAACCACGCGGCAGAGGTCGAGGAACTCCGCACCACGAGCACGCTCGGTGCGCTGCGTGGAGCCCAAAAGGCCGGCCTGCTCAGCGACGCGGCGGCCGAGGCCCTGGCCGCCGGATGGCAGATGGCGTCGCGGACCCGCAACGCGATCGTGCTGGTGCGGGGCAAGGCCGAGGACCAGTTGCCCGCGGCCGGCCCGGCTCTCGTCGGCGTCGGTCGCGCGCTCGGGTATCCGGCGTCCTTCGATCCCGGGCAGTTCGTCGATGACTA
Source organism: uncultured Actinomycetota bacterium (assembly GCA_963703085.1). GTDB lineage: Bacteria > Actinomycetota > Actinomycetes > Mycobacteriales > Jatrophihabitantaceae > DATAEG01. Next base: position 3,111,012 of record OY969789.1, read on the forward strand.
TCGCCGGGCCGGTCGGCGGGCCCGGCGCGTGGTGGAGCAGGTGTTCTACGACGGAGCGGGTGCCGGACGATCCGGCTCGGGTAACGTCGCCGGCCGGTAGCCACCGTGACCGGAGAGCAGGTGCTGGATGCCGAAGCCGATCAGCAACACCGCGGCACCGCCTACCGCGTCCAACACGAAGTGGTTGGCGGTGCCGACGATGACCAGCAGGGTGCCGATCGGGTAGAGCAGCGCGAGGATCCGCAGCCACAGGATGCGCGAGCAGAAGAAGACCGACAGGCCGCCCCAGAGCGCCCATGCGATGTGCAGGCTGGGCATCGCCGCGTACTGGTTCGACCGCTCGGCCAGCTTGGGGTCGGCCAACGACCCCCACGTGTGGAACTTGATCAACGTGTCGATGTAGCCGTACTGCGGCAACAGCCGCGGCGGGGCAAGCGGGTAGAGGTAGAAGCCGACCAGGGCGACGATCGTCGTGGCGAACAGGACGGTGCGCGCACCGCGGTAGATCCGTGGGCGCGCAACGAACAGCCAGACCAGCACGGCGATGGTCACCACGAAGTGCAGCGTCGCGTAGTAGTAGTCCATGACCTGTGCGATCGGCTCGTGTAGGCCGACCCAGTGGTTCAGCGAACGCTCGAAGTTGAGATGCAACCGGTCCTGCAGATGCTGCACCGCGCGGCCGTGCCGCAGCGCTACCGACGCGTGGTTGGGAACGGCGTTGCGCACCAGGCCGTAGAGCCAGTACCCGATGACGATGAGGCCGATCTCCTGCCACCACCGCGGCCGCCGGTACCGGGTCATCTGGGCAGGGAGGATGCCGGTGAATCCGCGCTCGTGCACACCGAGCCGGTCGTCAACGTTCACAGGCACCTGCACATCGTAGGGACCGCGGCATCGCTAATTTTGCAGGGGAGGTCGAGGTGCGCTTGACAGCCCGAACGGCGTCGGAAACGGTGTGCAGGCACGATCGGCCGGCGGCGAGGAGAAGCGGGGTGCCCAGGCCATGACGTTCGGACCGGCCGGCGCACCTGGACAGCGCCCCCTGCCCGTGCCCGGGCCGCCGGATCTGTCCGCGCACCGGCAGCGGATCGGCATGGAGATCGCCCAGCGGCAGGCCGGGATCGCGCGCGCCGAGACAGACATCGGTCAGGCCGTGGTCGATGCGTTGAGCGCCCCGGGCGCACCCGCGCCGCCCGCGCACTTGCAGGAGGAGCTGGGCCGCATCCAGGCGGCACGGGGCTACATCGACCAGTTGGGCCAGCAGCTGCAGGCGATCGATGCGCAGTTCGCCGCCGCCCAGGCCCACCGTCCCGACCCGGCGAGTTCCTGCCCGGCGTGCCGCTCGGCGACCGTGCCCGGGCAGCGGTTCTGCACGGTGTGCGGCGAGAAGCTCGTCGACCGGGAGGTGGCCAGTCCGGCGCCCGGAGGTGTCGCGCCCGGCACTCTGCCCAGCTGCGCGCAATGTGGCCGGCCGGTCGAGCCAGGGTTGACGTTCTGCCCGTTGTGCGGCTGGCGGGTGGGACGCTCCGGGGTGAAGTGGTATCGGGCGCGCTGGCTTCGGATCCTGCTGGGTGGGCTGGCGCTCTACTTCTTCACCCGCATCATGCTGCCGCACCTCGGGTATCCGATCGCGGCGATCATCGCGGACCTGATCATCGGCGCGGCGATCGTGCCGGTCAGCTTCGTGGCATGGCTCTATGAGCGCGGCACCCGCGATCAGACGCCGCCCAGTGCGTTGTCCCTGGCGTTCCTGCTCGGCGGCGTGGTCGGCACGATGATCGTGTTCGTCGTCTCGCAGCCGATCCACATCAAGGGCAACTGGCAATTCGTGCCGGTCGGCTTCATCGAGGAGGGCGCCAAGCTCGCCATCGTGCTGCTCTTCCTGCGCCGCAAGGATCTCGGCGGGGCGGACCGCGGCTTGGTCATCGGCGCCGCCGTCGGGATGGGATTCGCAGCGCTGGAGACGATGCAGTACGGACTGACCGCCTTCCTGCAGGTGTTCATCTCGGTGCTGCGTCAAGGTGGTGGCGCCGGCGACGCGTTCCACTACGGCGTGAAGTTCCTGAACCAGAACCTGCAGTTGCGCGGCCTGCTCGCCCCGATGGGGCACGGCACCTGGACTGCCATCATCGCCGGTGTCATCTGGTTCACCCGGGCCCGCGGGAAGAAGTGGTACAGCGCCCCACTCTGGATTGCGTACGTGGCGATGGCTCTGCTGCACGCGCTCTATGACATCTCGATCGGCGCCAAGGTCGGGCAGATCTCGTTGCTGGGATCGAAGGTCGGCATCTTCGGCATCATCCTCGGTCTCGCCGGGTTCGCTACATTGCTGGCGATCGTGATGCTCGCGCGGCGCGGGCGCGATCCGGTATCGCAGTTCTTCGACGCCGCCACCCGGCTGACGAAGGGCGCGGTGGCTGATTCTGGCCGTCCAGGTTACGGTCTGCCGCCCTGGCCGGGAGCACCCGGCGGGGGACCGGGATGGGCGCCGCCGGGGCCACCGGCCGGCTGGCAGCCGGGACCGCCGGCCACTTCGCCGGGCTGGAGCGCCGCGCCGCCCGGGCCGGTCGGGGCCGCGGCCGGAGTGCCGCCGGGGATGCCGCTGCCGGCACCGGGTCCCGTCCCGCCCGGCTACTCCGGGATGCCCCGATGAGCCTGTTCGACAAGGCGATCAATGCAGCCTCCGACATCGCCCGGACCTCGGCGGAGAATTACCGTCGCTCCCAGCAGCGGCGGGCGGTGTTCGACCAGATCGCCATGCACCAGCAGACGATCGCCTGGTCGCTGGCCCGGATCGGGCGGCTGCAGCTGGAGGCCAGCAAGTCCGACCGCTCGGCACTTCCGTCGTCGACCGGGCCCGCCGTCGAGGCGATCAAGGCGTGGGAGGCCGACATCGCACGACTGGCCGACCAACTGCGCGTCCTGGACTCCCAGGCGGCGGCGATGCACTCGCAACAGCCGGGCCCGCAGTCGCCTGGCGCACCGGCGCCGCGCTAGCGGGTCGGTACCGATTCAGCCGAACAGGGTCGGTTGGGTATCGGGTAGGTCAGCGCCCTCGATGGTGAGCAGCGTGCGCTTCGTGGTGGTTCCCCCATTGGCCGAGAAGCCACCGAGCTTTCCGCCCGCGGCAACCACGCGGTGGCACGGCACGACGATAGGAATCGGGTTGCGTCCCAAAGCCTGCCCGACGGCCTGTGCCGCCCCGGGCTCACCGAGTTCGACCGCCACCTGCCCGTAGGTGAGCCACCTGCCCGGATCAATACCTCGGGCAACGCGGTACACCCGGAGATGGAACTCCGGCACGCCGGTGAGGTCGACTGCCAGGTCGCGGAGGTCATCGGGCTCGCCGCGAAGCAGCGCCGTGATGCGATCGATCGCATCGCGGATGACAGCCGGCGCTTCGCGCTCCGCTGCGCCGGGGTGGTATTGCAGCAGCCGGGCCTTCGTGCGCTCGGGTGTCTGCTCGGGGAGTTGGACACCGACGATGCCGCGCGGCGTCCAGGCGATGGCGCAGCAACCGACCGCGGTGTCGAACAACGCGAACGTTTTCATGATCGCCTGATCGGTTGACTCGCGGACCCCTCGCTTCGCGTCGGGGTCCACTCGCAACCGATTCCTCGCTTCGCTCGGGCAAGCCGGCGATCTGCTCTTCGCGCGAGCGCTCATCGCGTGGTGCTGGGCGCGAGGTCTGCTGACCATTTCTCCTCGATGCGGCCGTATCGCCACACCATCAGGGCGGCCAGCCAGGAGACGAAGAACAACGCGACGATGCCGTAGCCGGCGTAGTCCAACGGGATGTCAGCGATCGCCGAGATCGGGCCGGAGGTGATGTTCGCCTGGTCGGCCAGTACCCCGATGAGTTCGATGGTGCCGATGATGAGCGCTACTGCGACCGAGATCGCGGTGATGGTGATGTTGTAGAACACCTTGCGCACCGGCTTGGCGAACGCCCAGCCATACGCGGCGTTCATGAAGACGCCGTCCACGGTGTCCATCAGGCACATGCCGGCGGCGAACAGGATGGGCAGGACCAGGATCGAGTAGAAGGGCAGGTTGAACGCAGCTGCACCGCCGGCGAGGACCAGCAGGCCGACCTCCGTCGCGGTGTCGAAGCCAAGTCCGAACAGGACGCCGATCGGGTAGATATGCCAGGCCTTGCGCACCGACCTCGTCAGGCCGCCGAGGAACCGGTTCATGAACCCGCGTTTGTTGAGCTGATCTTCCAGCGCCTGCTCGTCGTACTTGCCGTCCCGCATCTCCCGGAACACCCTGATGATGCCGAGCAGCACGACGAGGTTAAGGATGCCCAGGATCCACAGGAACGTGCCGGACACCGAGGCGCCGATGACGCCGGTGACGGAGTGCAGACTCGAGTTGTCGTTCTCGACCTGACCGGCCAGCGCCTTCACGCCGACCGAGAGCAGGAACGCGAGCATGAAGACGATCGTGGAATGACCCAGGGAGAACCAGAAACCGACCGACAGCGGTCGGCGGATCTCGGCATCGGGATCCTCGTTCTTCGCGGCGGCGTTGTCGGCCATCAACTTCCGGGTGGCGTTGTCGACGGCCGCGATGTGGTCGGCGTCGAAGGCGTGCCGCAGGCCGAAGGTGTACGCCAGCACGCCCACCCCGATGTTGAAGATCGGGTGATCACCACCGAGGTGGTAGTGATGCGGGACGACCAGGCCGAACAGGATGCCGAAGCCGAGCACGTGCAGCAGGATGATGAAGCCCAGCATCCCGCTGAGCGATCGCCAGTCCCGTCGACCAAGGCTGGCCATGAACCCGGACAGGCTGCGCCGAAGGGTCGGTGCCGGAGCGGTCATCTGTCTCCTCATGTGTCGCCAGGGCCCGGCCGGCTAGCTCGCCTGTCTCGAAGATCTACGCACGACCCTAAACACCTCGACGGCTTACTGCAATCTATTCGCAATAAGGAACTCGCGAGGTCGATCCGGCCCCACGCTCCCGGGTCTGCCCGGGTGCGGCCCCTAGACTCCGGTGGAAGGTGACGAAGGCGGCGACTGCGGGAGACAGGCTGATGCCCGATCCGGTTGCAGAGCAGGCGCCGGCTGTCGAGATTGTCGATTTGCGCGCCCGGCGGGTGCGCCGATCACTGGACCTGGTCCGGCTGGCCGGCCTGTTCGTGGTGCTCGTGCTGGTCGGCGGCATCGGCACGATCGCCAACGACACCGCACATGCGGCCAACGACGACCTGTCCCGATTGTTCAACGAGGTCCCTCATCTCCTCGTCCGGGGGCTCAGCCTGTTCGGCGCACTGGGTGCGCTGGCGTTACCGATCGCACTCGGCATTCGCGAAATCCTCCGTGGCCATCCGCGCCGGCTCATCGAAGGTCTCGCGACCGGCGTGCTCGCCATCGCGGTCGTGCAGATCCTGGACCGGGCGATCTCTGCGGATTCCTCCAGCGCGCTGCATGCTTCGCTGACCCAGGTGGCCCACGGCGTCACGCTCCGGCCGCTGGACACCTATCTCGCCGCGCTGTTCGCCCTTGCCCTGGTGCTCGGCGTGTCCGGAGAAGGATGGCGCGCCGCATTCTGGATCGTCGCCACGATCTACATCACCTCTGCCTTCGTTGCGTCCCAGGCGTCGCTACTGGCGTTGCTGGCCAGCCCCACGATCGGCGCGCTGGTGGGCCTGGCGGTGCGCTACATCGCCGGCACCGTCAACGAACGGCCGGATGCCGCCAGGGTGGTGGCCGAATTACACGCAAGGGGCATCGATATCGCTCGGGTCGAACGCGTGCCCAGCACCGGGGACAGCCACCGCGACTACCTGGCCACCACCCGAGATGGCGAGCAACTGGCCGTGCTGGTGTTCGACCGGGACCTGATCGCGTCCGGAGCCGTGTACGGCATCTACCGGCGGTTGCGGTTGCGGCCCACGGTGGCCACCGCACCGGCGCTCTCGCTGGAGCGAACCGCTGAGCGGCGCGCCCTGCTCGCGATGACCGCGCAGGCCGCGGAGGTGCGCATTCCGCGGTTCATCGCCGGCGAATCGGTGGGGCCGGACACCATTGCGCTGGTCTACGAGCGTATTGCCGGAACCCCGCTCGCCGACCCGACCGACGCCCAACTGGCTGATCTGTGGCAAAACGTGGACAGGTTGCACTACGTCGGGATGACCCATCGCGGGCTGGCCGCCGGACGCATCCTGCTCGACGAGGCCGGCCGGGTGGTCTTGCCGGTGCCCACCGACGGCGCGCTGTTCGCGACCGAGCTGCGCGTCATTCTGGATCGCGCCCAGGTGCTGATCACCACCGCGCAACTCGCCGGAGCCCAGCGGGCGGTCATGATGGCCCGCACGGTACTCACTGACGAGCAGCTCGCGGCCACGATGCCGCTGCTGCAACCGGTCGCGCTGTCCCGCGCCACCCGAGCGGCGATCCGGCAGAACGGCGACCTGCTGGAATCGGTCACCGAGGCCATCCAGGGACAGACCCACCAGCGGCCGCCCGAGCCGGTGAAGGTGGAGCGAATCAGACCGCGTGTGGTGCTGTCCATCGTCGCGGTGATCGTGGCCGGATACCTGCTGGTGGGCCAGCTCGGCTCGGTGAACCTGGTTACCGTCTTCGACGCTGCGCGGTGGCGCTGGGTGCCGCTGGTGATCGTCGCTTCGGTCGGCACCTACTTCGCGGCCGCGCTCTCCCTGCTCGGGTTCGTCCGGGAGAAGCTGTCCTTCCTGCGCACCACGCTTGTCCAGCTCGCGGCGTCCTTCGTCGGATTCGTGGCGCCACCATCGGTCGGCGGCCTGGCCATCAACATCCGGTACCTGCGCATGTCGAAGGTGTCGGCGGCCGGCGCCGCGACCAGCGTCGGTGTCTCGCAAGCGGTCAACGCGGGGGTGCACGCCCTGCTGCTCATTCTGCTGGCCGCGGCCACCGGGGTGTCCTCACGGCACAGCCTTCCCATCCCCGGCTGGGCCTTCGTCGTGCTCGGCGCAGCAGCAGTGATCGCACTGCTCGTCCTGGCCGTACCGGGACCGCGCCGCTGGGTCCTGGCCCGGGCCCTGCCGGCGTTCCGGGAAGCAGTGCCGCGGCTGTTGAGCCTGTTGAGCAGCCCCACCAAGCTCGCCGAAGCCTTGTCCGGGACGCTGTTGCTCAACGTCTGCTACGTCGCTGCCCTGTGGTGCGCGGTGCAGGCATTCGGCGGTGGAGTCAGCCCGGCCACCGTCGCTGTCGTCTACCTGGCCGGCGCCGCCGTCGCGTCCGCGGCGCCCACCCCGGGTGGCCTCGGTGCGGTGGAGGTCGCGCTGTCGACCGGGCTCGCCGCCGCCAGCATGCCGACCGCGGCGGCAGTCAGTGCAGTACTGCTGTTCCGGATCGGGACGTTCTGGTTACCCGTACCGGCCGGCTGGATCGCGATGCACTTCCTGCAACGCCGCGGAGCCCTCTGACCTCAGGTGTGTTCGGTCAGATGTCGTAGTACATCGCGAACTCGTGCGGGTGCGGGCGCAGCCGGATGGCATCGACCTCGTTCAGCCGCTTGTAGTCGATCCACGTCTCGATGAGGTCCGACGTGAACACACCGCCCTCGATGAGGTAGTCGTGGTCGGCTTCGAGGGAGTCGAGCACTGCGTCCAGCGAAGCCGGCACCTGGGCGACCGACTTGGCTTCGTCCGGCGGCAGCTCGTACAAGTCCTTGTCGATCGGCGTCGGTGGCTCGATCTTGTTCTTGATCCCGTCGAGGCCGGCCATCATCATCGCCGCGAATGCCAGATACGGGTTCGACGACGGGTCCGGCACCCGGAACTCGACCCGCTTCGCCTTCGGGTTGTTGCCGGTGATCGGGATGCGACAGCAGGCCGACCGGTTTCGCTGCGAGTACACCAGGTTGATCGGTGCCTCATAGCCCGGCACGAGGCGGTGGTAGGAGTTCGTCGTCGGGTTGGTGAATGCCAGCAGGGACGGGGCGTGCGTGAGCAGTCCGCCGATGTAGTGCCGCGCCACGTCGCTCAGCCCGGCGTAGCCGACCTCGTCGTAGAACAGTGGCTCGCCACCCAACCACAGCGACTGATGCGTGTGCATGCCTGATCCGTTGTCCTGGTAGAGCGGCTTCGGCATGAACGTGACCGTCTTGCCGGCCTTCCATGCGGTGTTCTTGATGACGTACTTGAACAACATCATCTGGTCGGCAGCCGCCAGCAGCGTGTTGAACCGGTAGTTGATCTCGGACTGCCCCGCGGTGCCCACCTCGTGGTGCGCGCGCTCGACCTCGATACCGACCCCGGCCAGCGCCAATGCCATCTCGTCGCGCAGGTCGCCGTAGTGGTCGTACGGAGCGACGGGGAAGTACCCACCCTTGTGCCGCACCTTGTAGCCGAGGTTGCCACCGAGTTCGTCCCGACCGCTGTTCCACGCCGCTGACTCGGAATCGACGTGGTAGTAGCTCTCGTGCGCGTTGGTGTCGTAGCGCACCGAGTCGAAGATGTAGAACTCAGCCTCTGCGCCGAAATACGCGGTGTCGGCGATGCCGGACGAGCGCAGGTATTCCTCGGCCTTCTTCGCGACGTTGCGCGGGTCGCGGCTGTAGGCCTCCCGGGTGAGCGGATCGTGGATGAAGAAGTTGATGTTGATCGTCTTCTGCTTGCGGAACGGGTCGACCACAGCGCTCGAGGGATCAGGCAGGAGCAACATGTCCGACTCGTGGATCTCCTGGAACCCACGGATCGAGCTGCCGTCGAAGGCGAGGCCATCACTGAAGACGCTGTCGGAGAACGCGGCAGCCGGCGTGGTGAAGTGCTGCATGATGCCGGGCAGATCGCAGAACCTGACGTCGACGAATTCCACCCCGTTGTCCTTGATGTACTTCATTACCTCGGCTGCGTTGCTGAACATCCGTCCTCCGGAAAACGTTGGCGTCTGTAGGCCCGAACGCTAGGAGCCAGCCGTTGCACACCAGTGTCCACCCTGTTTCACGCACGTTACGGGCGGGGGCGATGCGCGCGTGGGCCCGAATGCGAAGCGAGGGTCCGCGAGAACTCCCCGGAGCGGCAAGCCCTACGGCGACGAAGCCCTGAACGAACGCGATGAGCGCTCGCGCGAAGAGCTGATCGCCCGCGCGAGCGCAGCGAGCTTGCGGCCGAGCGAAGCGAGGGGTCGGTTTCGAGTGGGCCCGAATGCGAAGCGAGGGTCCGCGAGACAACCGACGAGGCGATCAATGAATGATGACGGCGGTGTCGGTGAGGCGATCGTGAAAGCCTCGCCCGTCCCGGTCGAACACCAGCGCGGGGACGAGCAGCGCGAGCAATGCCGTCCGTACCACCGCCCGCCAGGGATTGACCGCCAGGTGCGCGTCGACCCGGATGATCCGCAGACCGGTGAGCCGCATGCCCACCGTCCGCCCCAGCAACAACATCCCGCCGATGTAGTCCACGGCGAAGGGGATCAGGCTCCAGAGGCCGGGCGCCCGCGCCGCCACACCGGTCTCACCGGGATGGTGGACGAACAACGCCGCGATCAGGGCACAGCCGACTGCGTCGATCAGGAAGGCCAGCAACCGCCGGCCCGGTGGCGCCAGCGAGCCGGGGCCATGGGCCGGCAAACCGAGCCGGACGCCACGCGGCTGGCGCGCCGAAGTCACGCTGCTCAGCTGCGCCGCCGGACCGCTCGGGCCGGGTTACGCATCTTCGCACCGGCCGGCATCGGGCCCTGCGGTAGCGGCGCCCGGGCGGAGGTGAGCGCGCCCAGTCGTTTGTTCAGCGACGTGACCTGCTCCCGAGTCAGGTTGCGCGGCAGCCGCAGCAGGTGCGCGTTGAGCTTTTTCAGCGGGATCTGGCCCTCATCGCCACCGACGATGATGTCGTAGATCGGGGTGTCGCCGACGAGCCGGGAGACCCGCCGCTTCTCCTGGGCCAACAGGCCTTTCACCCGGTGCGAGGCACCTTCGCCGACCAGCACGATGCCCGGACGCCCGGTGAGCCGGTGCACTGCGTCGAACTGAGTGGTGGCGGCCACGGCTTCTTTGGTCGTCCACTCGCCACGCAGGTTCTGCAGCACGTACAGAGCGGCTCCCGGCTGCCCGTCGGCCTGGCTGTACATCGCCGTCTGGGCACGGCGGGTGAAGACGAACATGGCGGCGATCAGGCCCAGCGCAACGCCGATCGGGATCGGCAGGAACCAGTGCCCGGTCAGTAGGCCGCCCAGAACGCAGATGACCACAGCCGGGACCAGGAACGCGAGGATGAGGTAGGGCAGGAACCGCTTGTCCGCCTTGCGGGTGACCTTGAAGACCTCCCGGATCTGGCTCCACTGCTGCCGGCGCTTGCCACGGCTCTCCGCCCGGGAGGCCTTTTTCGCCGCGCGGGTGGGCTTTTCGGGTTTTTTCGGTGCTGCGGTGGCCATGCGTCAAGGATAGGGCAGAGCCACGGCGGCGCCGTGCGCAGATTCCCCTGCCCTCCCGGGTGGCCGGCGCCACCCGGCGCCGGTCAGCCGCGCGCCGCGACCGCCTGCTGGTAGAGGCGTCCCGCGCGGTAGGACGAGCGCACCAACGGGCCGCTCATCACGCCGGCGAAGCCGATTTCCTCGGCCTCCTCGCGGAGTTCGACGAACTCATCGGGCTTCACCCAGCGTTCCACCGGATGGTGCCTCGAGGACGGACGCAGGTACTGGGTGATGGTGATCAGCTCGCAGCCGGCGTCGTGCAGGTCCTGCAGAGCGGTGGAGATCTCCGCACGCTCCTCACCCATCCCGAGAATGAGGTTCGACTTCGTCACCAGGCCCTGGGCCCGTGCAGCGGTGATGACCGACAGCGACCGCTCGTAGGTGAACGCCGGGCGGATCCGCTTGAAGATCCGGGGCACGGTTTCGACGTTGTGCGCCAGTACCTCCGGCCGCGAGGAGAACACTTCGGCAAGCTGAGCGGGAACAGCGTTGAAGTCCGGGATGAGCAACTCGACACCGGTGCCGGGGTTGAGCGCATGGATGGCACGGACGGTCTCCGCATACAGCCAGGCACCGCCGTCGGCGAGATCGTCTCGAGCCACCCCGGTGACCGTCGCATACCGCAGACCCATCGCTTGCACCGACTCGGCGACCCGGCGCGGCTCGTCCCGGTCCAGCGGGGATGGCTTGCCGGTGTCGATCTGGCAGAAGTCGCAGCGCCGGGTGCACTGGCTGCCGCCGATCAGGAACGTGGCCTCGCGATCTTCCCAGCACTCGTAGATGTTCGGGCAGCCCGCCTCTTGGCAGACGGTGTGCAAGCCCTCGCGGGCGACCAGGCTGCGCAGCTCGGTGTACTCCGGCCCCATCTTGGCCCGGGTCTTGATCCAGGCCGGTTTGCGCTCGATCGGAGTCTCGGCGTTGCGGGCCTCGATCCGCAGCATCCGGCGGCCCTCGTTCTGCACACTGGTCACCCGATCGACAGTACTGGCTCAGCGGCCGACCTGGTCGGCCGACCGGGCCGCGTCCGGCCGGACCGGATCGAAGGCCGGGTGGCGGCCGGTCAGCCGTGCAGCGCCGGCACCGCAACCAGCTCGGGCAGGACGTCCTCGACGATCGGCAGCATGTGCTCGACGGTCACCTCGCGACCGAGTTCCGCGGTGAGCGACGTGGCTCCGGCGTCGGGCAAGCCGCACGGCACGATCTGGCTGAAGAAGCTCAGGTCCGGGTTGCAGTTCAATGCGAAACCGTGCTGGGTCACGCCGCGCGCCACCCGGATTCCGATGGCGCCTACTTTGCGGTCCGGCCCGCGGGCGTCGGCGGGAACCCACACCCCGCTGCGCCCGGAGATCTGGGTGGTCGCCAACCCGACGCGTTCGCAGGCCCGCATCAACATCGCTTCCATCCGCCGGACGTAGGCGACCACGTCGACCGGGTCGGCCAGCTTGACGATGGGGTACCCGACGAGCTGGCCGGGGCCGTGCCAGGTGATCCGTCCGCCCCTGTCGACGTCGATCACCGGACTGGAATTGACCGGCCGCTCCCAGCCCTCGGTGCGCTTTCCCGCGGTGTAGACGGGCGGATGTTCCAGCAGTAACACGGTGTCGTCGATCTGGTCATTCACGCGCTGCTCGTGCAGCTGCTTCTGCCGCTCCCACGCCTCGAGATAGGGCACCCGTCCGGCGCGCTCGACACGCAGGCTCGTCATGGTCGCGACTTTACTCGGCCGGCTTCCCGCCACCCCGGGCTGCGCGATACCCGGGTGCGCTTCGTCGGTGACATACGGCAGGCTGTGCCGCACCGTTGGCGAGCTTCTGGGAGGACACGATGGCCGAGCCGGAATCGCAGGCCGACCCGACCACGACCGCAGTTGATCCGGCCGGCCCGACGGACGACCGGGGCAAGCGCAGGCGTGACCGGCCGTGGTGGTTGTGGGCGTTCGTCGCCGGTGCGCTCGCGCTGTTCATTCTCGGTGGGACCGGTGGCTCGTACGAGGGAAAGCTCGGCGATGTCCAGAAGAACGACAACGCGGCCTACCTGCCGCCATCCGCGGAGTCGACCAAGGTCGACAAGGCGGCGCAGCAGTTCAACCCGGTCGGCACCATTCCCGGGTTCCTCGTCTACCACCGCGATTCCGGCCTGACCGACGCCGACCGGGCCAAGATCACCGCCGACGTGGGCAAGCTGCGGGCGCTGAAGGGCGTCGCAGCCGATCAGATCACGGCTCCGCAGTTCTCCAAGGACAACACCACGGCGTCGATCGGCATCCCGCTGGTGGCCAAGAACGGCACCGTGGAGGTCAAGGGCCCGGATCTCAGCGACACGGAGAAGCGGGTCATCGCCGTCGGTAAAGCCGGCAACCCGGACGGCCTGGTCGTGCACAGCGCCGGCGCGGGCGGGTTGATCGTCGCGTTCATCGATTCTTTCCAGGGCATCGACGGCAAGTTGCTCGGCATCGCCGGGATCGTTGTCATCTTCCTGTTGCTGTTGGTGTACCGCAGCCCGGTGCTGTGGATCTTCCCGCTGTTCAGCGCCGGGCTCGCCCTCGGGCTGTCGTCGTTGATCATCTACTTCTTGGCGAAGAACGACGTCATCACGCTGAACGGGCAGTCGCAGGGCATCCTTTCGGTGCTGGTCATCGGGGCCGGGACCGACTATGCACTGCTGCTGATCAGCAGGTATCGCGAGGAGCTACACGAACACCAGAGCCGGGTGACCGCGATGCGCACCGCATGGCGTGGTGCCGCACCGCCGATCGGTGCGTCCAGCCTGACGGTGATCCTCGGTCTGCTGTGCCTGCTGGTCAGCCAGCTCAACTCCAACCGCGGGCTCGGCCCGGTCTGCGCGATCGGAATCGCCTGCACCGTGCTGGTGATGCTGACCTTCCTCCCGGTCGCGCTGGTGCTCTTCGGCCGGTGGGTGTTCTGGCCACGGGTGCCGCGGGTGGACCATCGGGTGGATATCGCCACGCACGGCTTGTGGGGCCGCATCTCGGCGAAGGTGGGTGCCACCGCGCGGCGGAACTGGATCGTCACCGGCGTGCTGCTGCTGATCCTCGTCGGCTTCATCGGAACGCTGAAGTCCCACGGCCTGACCACTACGGAGGGCTTCACGACCAGGCCGGACGCGGTGGTCGGACAGAAGCTGTTCGATCAGAAGTTCAACCAGGGGGCCGGAACGCCGGCGGTGATCATCGTCAATGCCAGCAAGGCCGATGAGGTGATCGCGGCGGCGAAGAAGGTCGACGGTGTGGCCTCCGGTGCCGCCGCGGTCTGCCTTCAGCCGGACTACGCGAAGCTGGCCCAGCTGGCGAAGCAGAACCCGGGTGGTCAGTCGCAAGCCACACCTACGAGCTGCCTGCCGGCCGACCTGTCCGTCCAACCGGTGCACGGCCGGACCGTGGTCAACGCACAGCTCACCTCGTCCTACGACACGGCGGCGGCGGGCGACACCGTCATCCGGCTGCGTACGGCCCTGCATGCGATTCCCGGCGCGGACGCGCAGGTCGGCGGTCAGGCTGCGATCACCCGCGACACGCTGGACTCTTCGCGCCGCGACCGCAACGTCATCATTCCGCTGGTGTTGCTGGTGATCATGATCATCCTGGGCCTACTGCTGCGGGCCCTGGTGGCGCCGGTGTTGCTCATCCTCACCGTGGTGCTGTCCTTCGCCGCCACGCTGGGGGTCAGTGCGCTGGTGTTCAACCACGTCTTCCACTTCGCCGACGCGGATCCCGGCTTCCCGCTCTACGCGTTCATCTTCCTGGTCGCGCTGGGCATCGACTACAACATCTTCCTGATGACCCGGGTCCGCGAGGAGACGGTGGAGTTCGGCACGCGCCGCGGTGTGCTGCGCGGGCTCTCGGTGACCGGCGGCGTGATCACCTCTGCCGGCCTGGTACTCGCGTCCACGTTCGCGGTGCTCGGGGTGCTGCCGCTGGTGTTCCTCGCCGAGTTGGGCTTCGCGGTCGCTTTCGGGGTGCTGCTCGACACCATCGTCGTCCGTTCGATCCTGGTGCCCTCGTTGGCGCACGACCTCGGCAAACGGATCTGGTGGCCCTCCGCGCTGGCTCGCGGCAAGGACTGATCGGCCGGCGACGAGCTAGGTGATCAGCCGCGGCTCGAGCATGGTCTCGACTGCCTTGCCCTCGCTGTCGCGCTGTACCCAATACACGCCCTTGCCGGGCACCTCGCTCAGCGCCTCGGCGAACTCGGTACCCCGGTACAGGACTCCGGTGCCGTCGTCGGTGGCGTAGCCGGCCGGCAGTGCGCCGTCGGCGATCAGTGATTGGTACAGCGGTCGGCGCTGCTTCTCCGAGTCGTAATGCACGCCGTTGGAGAACGGCACCAGGCCGAGGCCGTTGGTGATCGGCCGCAAGTCCGGGCCGAACGAGTCGGTAGTGCCGCCGATGTGCCAGCAGATCGAGCCGGCCGATACGCCGGTGAGCACGACGCCGGCCTCCCAGGCTTCGCGCATCACCTCGTCCACCCCATGCAGTCGCCACATGGCCAGCAACCCGGCGACGCTGCCGCCGAACACCCAGATCACGTCCTGGCCGAGAAGCAGCTCCCGGATGTCCTCGACGTTCGGCATCATGAACAGCTGCAGGTGCGAGGCATCCAGTCCGCGCTCGAGTGCGGCACTGTAGTAGTCGGCGATCCCAGCCGGCTGGTCGCCGGTGGCGGTGCCGAGGTAGCAGATCTTCGGCGCCCGGCCGGTTACCCCGGATAATTCGATGGCATATTCGGTGAGCGGGCCGATCGCCCAACGGGTGCGCCGGCCCGGCACGATGCCGCCGGAGGTCGCCAGGATGGTGGGAACGTCAGCTGCCATGAATGGATTTTAGGTCCGGATGCGAACGGCCGCGCGCCGCGTTCGTAACGGTCCGATCTCGCCGCCCGGTTGTGGATAACGCCCAGGGGCCGGCCCGCGGTGCCACCATCGCGGCATGAGGGATGCGCATCGGGTCGAGGGCGCGTGGCGGGCCGGCGGTTACGTCGCTGAAGAGCTGATCGGGCGCGGTGCGAGTGCCGACGTCTGGCGCGGCCGGCAGGCCCGCACCGGTGCGGCGGTGGCGTTGAAACGCATCCCGCTGACCGGACGCCAGGCGGTGCACACGGCGCGTGCGGAGGCAGCCGTCCTGGCCGGTCTGAGCCATCCCCACCTCATCGGCTTCCGGGAACTGGTGCCGGACGGCGACGCGGTGGTGCTCGTCCTGGACTTCGCGCCCGGCGGCTCGCTGGCCGCGCTGATCGAGCGCCGGCGGTTTCTCGCGCCCGGTGAGGTGGTCACCGCACTGGCCCCGATCTGCGCTGCGCTGGCCTACGCGCACAACGAAGGGCTGGTGCACTGCGACGTCAGTACCAGCAATGTCCTTTTCGCCGCGGACGGCAAGCCGCTGCTGGCTGATCTCGGTGTGGCTCGCCTGCTGGACGGCGCCGCCGCAGTGAGCGGCTCCGCGGAACACGCCGGGACGGTCGGCTATCTCGATCCCGCGGTGGCCGCGGGCGCGGCGCCCGGGCCGGCCAGCGATGTCTTCGCGGCGGCAGCCGTCGCCTTGCACGCGCTGACCGGGGCACCGGCGTGGCCGGCCCAGTCCGTCACCGCGGCGATCAGCCTCGCGGCGGGCGGGGAGATTCCGGATCTGGCGGATCGGTTGGCCGGCACCCCCGCCCCACTGCGTCGCGTACTGCAGCGTGCCCTGTCGGTAGAGCCGTTCCGCCGGGGCAGCGCCGCCGAACTCGCGCTGGACCTGCGGCACAGTGCCTCGCCGGTACCGGTCGAACTGAGCGGCGGACGGATCCGAGCCGACGTCGACCGGCCGGCCCGGCACGTTCCGCGGCACAGCGTGTCGGCGCCGATGCCGGCAGCCGATTCGTCGTCAGCCGGATTGCTCACCTACGCGGTGCGCCGAGCAGCCGATCAGCCCGACCCGACACCACGTCGGCGCCGACTGCCTCGGCCGCCGCGTCGCGTGCTGGTCGGCGCAGTGCTCCTGATCGTCCTGCTGGGTCTCGCCGGGGCAGCCGCGGTGGTCCTGCGCGCAGCGCACGACTCGACGCAGCGCAATGCCCAGCCAGATCGATCGGTCGGCGGGCCGACGATGTCGTCGTCGGGCGGTGCCGCGGCGAGCATCCCGGCCAGCACATCGGCGACCCGGACGAGCGCGTCCACTGCATCGGCCGACCTCGCCGCCGTGCTGGCCGACCTCGACGCACGCCGGGCCACGGCGTACGCGACGCGCAACGCGCAACTGCTGGCCGAGGTGTACGTCCCCGGGACGCTGTTGGCTCAGGACACCGCGACGCTGTACCGAACGGTGCCGGTGGGCTGCGTGCTGGTCGGCCTGCACACCCGGTACACCGCGCTTCGGGCGGTGGCCCGCACGGACCGGACCGTTCAGGTGAGCACGCTGGCCACCCTGGCCGAGTCCCGGCTGATGTGCCACGGCGTGCAGACCCAACGCAGTGCCGGCCTGGGACCGGTACGGATGACGCTGGAACTGACCCGGGGCGCCGGCGGTTACCGGATCGGCCGGCTCACCGTGGCGTCGCCGGGCTGATCGAGCGAAGCGTCAGGCCAGAGCCCAACCCAACGCGGCGGAGAGGTCGGGGTGCGTGAAGGTGAAGCCGGCGTCCTGCAGCGCGGCCGGCACGGCGCGCTGGCCCACCAACACCCCCTCGTCGGCGAACTCGCCGAGCACCGCGCGGATCGCGAACGCGGGCGCCGGAAGGATCGTGGGCCGGTGCAGAATCCGTCCCATTTCGTGAATGAACTCGGCCTGCCGCACCGGTGCCGGGCCGACCAGGTTGACCGGACCGGTGACGTCGTGAGTGAGCAGGAATCGCACCGCAGCGACATGGTCTACCAGCGTGATCCACGGCTGGTACTGCCGGCCGCTGCCCAACTTCCCGCCGAGACCCGCCTTCACCAGCGGACGTTGCCGACCGAGCAGTCCACCGTCCGGCGCCAACACCAGACCGGTACGCAATCGCACCACTCGGGCTTGCTGCGAAGCCGGTTCGGCGGCGGCCTCCCAGCGCTGGCACAGCTCTGCGAGGAATCCAGCACCGACGGGCGCGGACTCGTCCACCTCGGTGTCACCCGTGTCGCCGTAGTAGCCGATCGCCGAGGCAGAGAGGAACACCTTCGGACCCCCGGCCCCTGCCTCGGCCACCGCCGACACCAGGGTGCTGGTCGGGCCCAGCCTGCTGGCCAGCAGCGTCCGCTTGTAGTCCGGACTCCAGCGCTTGTCGCCCACTCCGGCGCCGGACAGGTTGATCACCGCATCCGTCCCGTCGAGCACCGCTGCACCCAACGGGGCCGAATCGGGCTGCCAGCGCACCTCGTCCGGCCCGGCCGGCGGTCGCCGGACGAGCACCCGCAGCTCGTGCCCGTCCGCGCGCAACGCGTCCTTCAACGCCGAACCGATCAGCCCGGACGCGCCGGCGAGGACGATGAGCACTAGCTGGTGACGCCGAGTTCGCCCTCGAAGGCAGCGGCCTCGAGACGGTCCTTGACGGTGGTCAGGAACCGCGCCGCGTCGGCGCCGTCGACGATCCGGTGGTCGTAGGTGAGGGCCAGGTAGACCATCGAGCGCACCGCGATCGTCTCGCCGATGTTCGGGTCGCTGACCACCACGGCCCGCTTCACCACCGACCCGGTGCCCAGGATCGCCACCTGCGGCTGGTTGATGATCGGCGTGTCGAACAACGCACCGCGGCTGCCGGTATTGGTCACCGTGAAGGTGCCACCGCCGAGTTCGTCCGGGCTGATCTTGTTGGTGCGGGTGCGCTCGGCCAGGTCGGCGATCTTGCGGGCAATGCCGCCGAGGTTCAGGTCGCCCGCGTTGTGCATCACCGGCACGACCAGACCCTGCTCGGTGTCCACCGCGATGCCCAGGTTGACCGTGTCGTGGTAGGTCACCGTGCCCTGTTCGGTGTCGATCGAGCTGTTGAGGTTGACGTGGGTCTTGAGTGCCTCGATGGTGGCCTGCACGAAGAAGGGCAGGAACGACAGCTTCACGCCCTCGCGGGCCTCGAAGTCGCTCTTCGCCGCTGCGCGCAGCCGGGCCACCTTCGTGACGTCTGCCTCGACGACCGTGGTGAGTTGGGCCGAAGTCTGCAGCGACTCGACCATCCGCGCGGCGATGAGCGCCCGGCGGCGGGTCAGTTTCTCGGTGCGGCCGCGGGACGGCGCCGGCTGACTCGGTGCAGGTGCCTGCGCGGCGGATGCCTGTGCGGCGGGTGCCTGGGCCGCGGGTGCTTGCGCGGCTGGTGCCTGGGCCGCGGGTGCTTGCGCGGCCGGTGCCTGCGCCGCGGGTGCCTGCGCGGCGGGTGCCTGCGCGGCGGGAGCGCTGCTGTCGCCGGCCGCGGCCAGGACATCCGACTTGCGGATCCGGCCACCGACGCCCGTTCCGCGCACCGCGCTCAGGTCGACGCCGTGCTCGGTGGCCAGCTTGCGCACCAACGGTGTCACGTAGGTCTCGGCGACCTCGTCGTCGTCCGCGGGCCGGGTCGAACTCGTCGGCGCCGCGTCCTGCTGGGCCGGCGCGGCCTGGTCGGCCGCCGGCCGCTGGGCACTCGCTGGTTCGGCGGCCGGCTGCTCGGCGGCCGGCTGCGCGCGTTCCGGCTCGTTGCCGTCGGACTGGTCGCCTTCCGGCTCGTTGTCGCCGGGCTGCTCGGCCGCCGGCTGCTCCGGTTCCAGCTGCTCGGCCGCCGTGGCGGCTTCGCCTTGCTCCTCGGATTGCTGCGGCTGTTCAGCCTGCGGTTGTTCGGCCTGCTCTTGCTCGGCCGCCGGCTGCTCGGCGTCGGACTCCGCGCTCGCCTGCTCGCCGCCATCGCCGCTGTCATCGCCACCGCCGTCAGCATCGCCGTCGCCGATGACTGCGAGCTCGACGCCGATGTCGACGGTCTCGTCCTCGGACACCTTGATGGACTGCACGATCCCGGCGGCGGGTGAAGGCACCTCGGTGTCGACCTTGTCGGTGGACACCTCCAGTAGCGGCTCGTCCGCCTCGACCCGCTCACCCTCCTTCTTCAGCCAGCGCGTCACCGTTCCTTCGGTCACGCTCTCGCCGAGACGAGGCATGGTCACTGACACCGACATGGGCGCGCTTCTCCTTCGAGTGGTTCGTCGTGATCCGGCTAACGGGGTACCGCGACCTCAGCCGTGCACGTGCAGCGGTTTGCCGGCCAGCGCCATGTGCGCCTCACCGATCGCCTCGGACTGAGTGGGGTGCGGGTGGACGAGGGCGGCGACTTCGCCGGGCAACGCCTCCCAGTTGTAGATGAGCTGGGCCTCGGCGATGAGCTCGCCGACCCGGCTGCCGACAATGTGCACGCCGAGCACCGGCCCGTCGACCTGGGCCACCAGCTTGGCCGCTCCCTTGGTCTTCAGGATCTGGCTGCGCCCGTTGCCGGCGAGGTCGTAGGTGAGCGTTTTGATCTTGTCCGCGCCGTACCGCTCTGCCGCCTGTGCCTCGGTCAGCCCGACCGACGCCACCTCCGGCTCGGAGTAGGTGATCCGGGGAACGCCGGCGTAGTCGATCGGCACGACCGGCAACCCGGCGATGTGCTCGGCCACGAGAATCCCTTCAGCGAAGCCGACGTGGGCCAGCTGCAGGCCGGGAATCAGGTCACCCACGGCGTACACCCCGGGGACATTGGTGCGGCAGTACTCGTCGACCGGCACGAAGCCACGCTCGAGCGTGATACCGACCTCCTCGTAGCCGAGGTCGGCCGACGTCGGGCCGCGGCCGACGGCGACGAGCAAGAGATCGGCCTCGACGGCGTCGCCGCTCTCCAGGCTGACCTTGACGCCCGAATCGGTCCGCTCCACCCCGGAGAACCGGGCACCGAGCTTGAAGCTGATACCGCGGCGCCGGAACGCCCGCTCCAGCAGTTTCGAGCTGGCCTCGTCCTCCAGCGGCAACAGGTGCGGCAGCGCCTCGACGATGGTGACCTCTGCGCCGAAGGACTTCCACACGCTGGCGAACTCGCACCCGATCACGCCGCCGCCGAGCACGACCGCCGATGTAGGCACCGTTTCCATGCGCAGCGCGTGCTCGCTGGCGATCACCCGTTCGCCGTCGATCTCGAGGCCGGGCAGGCTGCGCGAGTACGAGCCGGTGGCAAGGATGACGTTCTTCCCGGTGTACGTGTCGTCGCCGACGGCGACAGTTGTGGGAGAGATCAGCCGCCCGGCGCCTTCGACCAGCTGGATCTTGCGCGCCTTGACCAGCCCTTGCAGGCCCTTGTACAGACCGCTGACCACGCCGTCCTTGTAGCTGTTCACCCCGGCCATATCGATGCCGTCGAAGGTCGTCTTGACGCCGAAGGTCTCGGACTCGCGGGAGGAGTCGGCCACCTCGGCGGCGTGCAGCAACGCCTTGGTCGGGATGCAGCCGCGATGCAGGCAGGTGCCGCCCACCTTGTCCTTCTCGACCAGCACCACGGACATGCCGAGCTCAGCCGCGCGGAAGGCGGCTGCGTATCCGCCGCTGCCGGCGCCGAGGATGACGAGGTCGGCTTGGGTGTCACTCATAGTGTCAGGCGTCTCCACTGGTCGTCCGGTGATGTCGTTTCGCCAGAATCAGGGCACCTTGGTGTGACGGCCTTTACTGACGGCTAACAAGTACCGTAACCATCTTGGCACTGCTGCGCCGCCGGGTGTCATGCGGGCGGTACGGCGTGCGGATGAACCGGAGAGGTGATCAGTGGCCCCGTTCCTGCGGCGGAAGAAGAAGTCCGGTCAGACTCGCGGCGCGAGTGCTGCCGACACCGCGCATCTGGAGCAGTTCGTCGCCTCCCACAGCGGGGTCGAGGCGTTTGTCGAGCCGCGGACCACGGTGACCGAGACCACGGTGCTACTGGTCGCGGCCGACGGGGAGTGGACGAGGCGTCGGGTGGCCGGCCCGGAAGGCGCGGCCGCGTTCGCCCGGAAGGCCAAGTTGCCCGTCTATGACGTCGGCGTCGTCGGCTACCCGCAGCGGATGCGTGATTGGAACGCCAAGCGCAAGGCGGAAGGCCGGGAGTGAGCTCCTCGCCCGGGCATCCGGTGCCCGGCCCGGCCGATGCCGATCGGGAATCGAAGCGCACCGCCGACCGGCGCGCCCGCCGAGCCGCGCAGCGGGACGAGGCCAACACCGAGTTGATCGAGGCGATCCAGACCGCGGCAACCGCGGAGGAAGCTGCCCGGCTGGCTGGTGTGCTGCCGCCCGACTCCCTGAACCTGCCGCGCTGGTTCGGCCCGGCAGCCGGGTTGTGCACGGTGCTGTTCGTCCCGTGGATCGTGTACCTGGCCGTTCAGCTCCCGGATCGGGCGCACACCTCGCACTACCAGCTGATGTGGGTCGGATTCGACATCGGGATGTGGGCGGTGCTGGCCGCACTGGCGACCGCCGCGATCCGCCGCTCCACGTGGACGGAGCCGCTCGCGGTCTGCGCGGCGACGCTGCTGGTGACCGACGCCTGGTTCGACATCGTCACGTCGGACTCCCGCAGCGAGCTGGCCGGCGCGGTGCTCTCGGCGGTGTTGCTGGAGTTGCCGGCGGCAGCGATCTGCTGGTGGACCGCGCACCATGCCGAACTGATCCGGCGCCGCGCCTATGGCCGGCTGTTCCGCTTCGCGGCCAGTCGGTGGCGCGAGGAGGACGGCTCCACCGAGCCGTGAGGTCTCAGCCCGCCGCGATCGACTCGAGCACGGCAATCAGGGTGCGGACGGGCACCCCGGTGGCCCCCTTGGGCAGGTAGCCGAACGGGTGGGAGTTGAGCCCGGCCGGGCCGGCGACGTCGATGTGCGCCCAGCTCAACCCGTCGGGAACGAACTCGCTGAGGAACTGACCACCGACGAGCATCCCACCCGCGCGACCGGCGCCGACGTGCTTCAGGTCGGCCACGTCGGACTTCAGTTGGTGGGCGATTTCTTCGGGCAACGGCATCGGCCACATCGGCTCACCCACTCGGGCGCCGGCCTGCGAGATGCGGTTGAGCAGGTCGTCGGAGCCCATCACTCCGGCAGTCCGCTCGCCCAGCGCGACCACCTGTGCGCCGGTGAGCGTCGAGGTTTCGATGAGGTAGTCGGGTTGGTCCTCGGCGGCACGCACGATCGCGTCGGCCAGCACCAGCCGGCCCTCGGCGTCGGTGTTGACGACCTCGACGGTCGTGCCGCCGCGCATCCGCAGCACGTCAGACGGGCGGTAGCTGGTGCCCGACGGCAGGTTCTCGGCCATCGGGACGGTGGCCACCACCTCGACCGGCAGGCCCAGCCGAGCCGCTCCGACCACGGCGGCGATGACAGCGGCCGCACCCGCCATGTCGCCCTTCATGTCGACCGGCGCGGGCATCTTGAGGTTGAGGCCCCCGGAGTCGTAGGTGATGCCTTTGCCGACCAGCGCGATGCGTGCCGTCGGATCGTCTGGCCGGTAACTGAGTCGAACCAACCGCGGCGGGCGGGACGAGCCGCTACCTACGGCGAGAATGCCGCCGTAACCGCCGTCGCGCAGTGCGCCCTCGTCGAGCACTTCGACGCCCAGCCCGGCGGTGCCGGCGAACTCGGTGGCCCGCTCGGCGAAGCTCGCCGGATACAGGTCGTTGGCCGGCGTGTTGACGAAGTCGCGGGCCGCGCAGGCCACCTCGGCGACCACGGTGGCCCGGGTCAACGCGGCCCGGTTGGCCTCGTCGCGGGCGGCGATGATGCGCACCGTCCCTACCGGTTTCGGCTGCGGCGAGCTGCGGTACTCGTCGAATCGGTAACCGCCGAGCAGCGCGCCCTCTGCGATCGCGCCGACGACCGACGGGTCATCACCTGCCCCGATGGCGACCGCCACCCGAGCCACCCCGGCCAGCGACCGCACGGCCGCCCCGACCGCCCGGCGCACCGCCTCGGCTCGGAAGCCGCCGTCCGCGTCGACGCCACCGTCGCCGAGGCCGGTTGCCACCACCATCGGGATCTCGGAGTGCCCGACCGTCGGGATCTTCAGTACCTCGTCCTGCTCGCCGGACGCCTTCAACGCGCGCAGTGCGTCCTCGAGATAGCCGCCGAGCAGTGAGTCGGCAGCCCCCGCTCCGGCGACCAATCGAGCGCCGCGTGGCGATGGGCGGGTGCCCACAACTACCGCGAGCACCTTGAGCGGCTGATCCGGCTCCTGCAACGTCACGTTCATCGGCGACCCTCACTGGTGCGATAGGTGGTGGACAACTCCGTCATTCGGGCACCGTATACCGACCCGGTACGGTCGCTGCCGTGACTCAGTTGCGGCGTTCCCCCCTGCATGATCGGCATGTCGACCTCGGCGCGAAGCTCGCCGACTTCGGTGGCTGGGAGATGCCGATCGAATACGGCGCGTCCGGTGGTGGCGTGGTCAAGGAACACACTGCGGTGCGCGAGGCGGTGGGCCTGTTCGACGTCAGCCATCTCGGCAAGGCGTCGGTGATCGGACCCGGCGCGGCCGCCTTCGTCAACGCGTGCTTCACCAACGACCTCGGCCGGATCGAACCCGGCAAGGCGCAGTACACGCTGTGCTGCGCTGAGGACGGCGGCACCGTAGACGATCTGATCGCCTACCTCGTCTCCGATGACGAGGTGTTCCTCGTCCCGAATGCGGCCAACACCGCCGAGGTGGTGCGCCGCCTCATCGCGGCGGCCCCGGAAGGCATCACAGTGACCGACCGGCACGAGGAATTCGGTGTCCTTGCGGTGCAGGGTCCGCGCTCCGCCGAGGTCCTGGAACGTCTCGACCTCCCGGCCGGGATGGACTACATGGCTTACGCCGACGGCGCGTTCGATGGCCACCCGGTGCGGGTCTGCCGCACCGGCTACACCGGCGAGCACGGCTATGAGCTGATCCCGACGTGGCGTGACAGCCTGGTCATCTGGGACGCCTTGTCCGACGTGGTGCGGGAGCTGGGTGGACGTCCCGCGGGCCTGGGTGCGCGGGACACGCTGCGCACCGAGATGGGGTACCCGCTGCACGGTCAGGACCTGTCCCGGGAGATATCCCCGGTCCAGGCGCGCGCAGGCTGGGCGGTGGGCTGGAAGAAGGACGCGTTCTGGGGGCGGGAGGCGCTGCTCGCCGAGCGCGCTGCCGGACCGCGCCGCACGCTGTGGGGTGTCGACGTCACGGAACGCGGCATTCCGCGAGCGCACATGAGCGTGCTGGACGCTGACGGCCAGACCGTCGGCGAGATCACCTCGGGGACGTTCTCCCCGACGTTGAAGCGCGGCATCGGCCTCGCCCTGATCGACACCGCGTCCGGGCTGGGCGACGGCGCTCCGGTCGTGCTGGACGTGCGCGGTCGGCACTCCGCCGCCGCGCTGGTCAAGCCGCCGTTCGTGCCGGCCCACGTGCGGGCTTCATGACCGCGCGGATCGGTGACTTCATCAGTGTTTGGGGCGAGCCGACCTGTCGGGTCGAGGCACCCCCGGACCGCATCGACCAACTCCGCGGCTGGGTGCCGGATGCCATGCACGACTACTGGCAGACGTTCGGTTTCTCAGGCTTCGCCGACGGGCTGCTGTGGTTGTGCGACCCGATTCAATGGCAACCCGCGGCAGACGCGTGGACTCGCGACATCTCGCTGGTGATGGGTGCCGACACCTGGCTACCGATCGCGCGGTCGGCGTTCGGCGAGATGGAACTGTGGGGACAGCGCACCGGGCTGAGCCTGACCGTGCAACCGTGGAGCGGGATGGTGTTTCCGGTGGACAACCGCGA
Source organism: uncultured Actinomycetota bacterium (assembly GCA_963703085.1). Classification (GTDB taxonomy): domain Bacteria; phylum Actinomycetota; class Actinomycetes; order Mycobacteriales; family Jatrophihabitantaceae; genus DATAEG01. The sequence continues at coordinate 3,136,122 of OY969789.1, forward strand.
CGAGATGTCCAGCGCTGCCGACCGCGACATCCAGGTCGAGTCCTACTTCGAAACCAGCGATCCGGAGTCGTTGGACGTCGAGGACGACGAGGACGTGGGCATGTTCGCTTCGGCGCTGAGCCGGTTGGGGCCGGTCGGCCCGGACCAGGTGTACGCGTTCATTCCGGCGCTGGGTCTGGGTGGCTCGCGGACAGCCGCCAACCTCGAGCTGGAAGACGGTCCGACGCAGCTTCAGCTGCTGGCCGACCTCACCGAGCGGGTCGTCATGGGCGATATCAAGAAGACCTTCTATCCCGATTCCGGCGGGGCTTGAGCAGACTCGGCGGCATCGGGCGGGACTGGTTCCTCAACTGCGGGCTCGAACTCCGGAGCCGGCACCCGAGCCGGATCGATCGGTAGCTCGGCCACGGCGCGGACAGCGGCCCGCAGCAGTGGCACGGCCAGTGCTGCCGCGGCGCCACCGTCAAGATCGGCTTGCAAGTCGAGCAGCGGGTCCAGTCGCAGTCGGTCGAGTGCAGCGCGATGGGCAGGGTCGAGGCTGCGGTGTGCTGCCTGCCACCAGCGGATCGCGCGCGGTGCCAATTCGCGAACGACCAGCGCGGCGGCCGTGGTCGGCAGCGCATCGAGCAGCACCGGGGTCGCCCGCCCGGCCGCCCGCAGCAGGAAAGCAGTCATCGCGGCAACCATCGGGTCGCCGATCTCGGCGAGCATGTCAGCCGGCTCGGTCCGCTTCGCCGCCGCGCGGCGGCGGGTGTCGCGCACAGCGATCACGTCGCGGATCCAGCGCGCGTCGTCGATGCCATCGCGTTGGCCGACCATCCGAACCGGCTCGACGCCGGTCACCAGGCTGACCACCGCGGCGGCCGGGATGCGGACCGAGTCACCACGGTGGCCGAGCAGGAGAAGGTCAGCTCCGGCGTCGATCTCCGCATCGGCGAGCTGAACTCCGAACTCGACCGCAGCCTCGAATTCGAGGTCGGCGCCGACCGGAACCAGCCGGACGGTGACGTCGCTGAGATCGGCCAGCGCGGGCCCGACGCCGCCGTTGTCGATCGGGAGATCGGCGTTGCTGTCGAGAACCACCAGCCGGACGCGCTGTGGCATGGCAGGCGGCGAGGCGCCCTGTGCGCCGGACAGCCACTCGGCCAGCTCGGCCAGCCGGCCCAGCGATCCGGCCGGCACGGCCAGCTGCGGGATGCGCTCGCGAGTGGCCTGCTCGGCGTCGCTGTCCGGCCACGGAATGTCCGCGGCGAGCTGTCCGAGATCGGTCATCGCGGTGGCGGTCCCCTCAGAGTTGGTTGTGACGTCCCGCGCAGCACAGCACATCACGTCCCGGCATGCGCACTCACATCGGGCTGGTCGGGTTCGTCGCGTCGACGAAGTCGACCGGCGCTTCGAACGCCGCACGCCGAGCCGCCCGGCGCAGGGCGGCGAGGACGGCCGGGCCGACGACCAGCACGCACAGCGTGGTGGTGATCGCCCGGCCGGTGTCCCAACCCAGCGACGTGGTGGCGTCGAACAGCAGGTAGCGATGCACGTTGACGTGCAGCGGAGCGCCCGGCACGAACGATGCCGAGGTGTCTTCGCCGAGCGCGAAGGGCCAGAAGGACAGGTTCAGCAGAAAACCGAACAGGTACGCCGAGAACGCCGCGTAGCCGGCCAGCATGATCAGCTCGGCCTTGCCGCGGGCACGGGGGAGCAGCCCTGCGCCGAGGCCGACGAATGCGCAGCCGAACATTTGGTACGGCATCCACGGCCCGACGCCTCCGGTGATCAGCGCGGACGCGAAGAGGCTGGTGCAGCCCAGCGTGAAGCCGAAACCGGGCCCCATCACCCGGCCGGCCAGCACCAGCATGAAGAACACCGTCTCGATGCCTGCTGTGCCGGCCCCGAGCGGTCGCAGGGCGGCGTTCACCGCGGAAAGCACCCCGAGCAAGGCCAATGCCTTGCTGTCGATGCCGCCTTCGCTGATCTGCGCCACCAGCACGGCAAGCACCAACACGAGCAGTACGCCGAACATCAGCGGCGCAGTGTCCGTCGCTCCGATCGAGTTCGCGTCGATCGCGAACGGCCAGAAGAAGGCCACCAGCCCGAGGAACGCGGCCAGGGTGATCGCGACGACGGTGCGTGGGCCGACCCGGATCGCGACCGTCGGCCGCCCCCGCCCGGCCCGCCCGGCCCGCCCGGCCCGGCAGGCCCGCCCGGCCCGCCTATCACCACCGCCGAGGGGGAGGTTCTGCCCGTCGAGGGGGAGGTTCTGGTCGGAATCGGCGGCGTGTCGCGACCACAACCTCCCCCTCGGCAGCCGCCGGCTCGACTGCCGCCTCGACGGCCGCTGCGTGGCCCGGCCGGGGCTGTCGGTGGCGGTGTCGCGGCTCATCGGGCGGCTCCGGCCGGGGCCAACGCGTCGATGACCTCGCGGACGGTCAGGTACGCCAGCGGCGCGAGGATCTTGGCCACCTGCGGCGCGAAGGCCGGCGAGGCGACGACGACGGCCGCGGCCGGTCCGTCGGCCACCACGTCCCCCTCGGCCATCACCGCCACCCGATCCGCGGCGACGGCCACGAATTCGACGTCGTGCGTCGAGACCAGAACCGCGTGGCCGCGGGCGGCGAGGTCGCGCAGGATCTCGATGAGCTGCTCCTTGGCGGGATAGTCCAGGCCCCGGGTCGGCTCGTCGAGCAGCACGACCCGCGGCGCGGCGCTGAGCTGGATGGCCAACACCACCGAGAGCTGCTGGCCTGCGGACAGGTCGCGCGGATGCGTCTCATCGAGGACGCCGGGCGCCAGCCGGTCCAGCAGCGCACGCGCGGTACCCGCACCGGCCCCGGACTCCCGATCGGCCTGAGCCAGCTCGTCGGCCACCGAGTCGAGATAGAGCAGATCCGTCGGCGTCTGCGGGACCAGCCCGACCCGCCTGCGCGCGGCGGCCGCCGACAGCGACTGCGGGTCCTTGCCGGCGACGTCCACCCGCCCGGCCTGCCGCGGGCCGGAACCCTGCAACGCCCAGAGCAGGGACGACTTGCCGGAGCCGTTGCGGCCCATCAGCGCGACGAGCTGCCCGGCCCGCAGCGTCAGGTCCACAGCTCGTACCGCGACGACGTCGCCGTAGCGGACCAGCACACCGGTCGCGCTCAGCGCCACCGGTCCGTCGTCGTGCAGCTGACGTACGGGTACCGGCCGGTCCGCCAACCGCTCGCGTACCGGTCCGGACAGCCGGCGCGCATCACGTACCGACAGCGGCAGCGGCGACCAACCGAGGGCGCGGCCCAGCTCGACGATCGGCGGAGCCACCGTGGTGGTGGCCAGCATCTGCGCGGGCAGCCCGTCGCGCACACTTCCGTCGCCGGGTACCCACAGCACTCGGTCGGCGTACTGCACCACCCGTTCCAGCCGGTGCTCGGCGATCAGCACGGTGATGCCCAGGTCGTGCACCAGCCGGGTGATGCTGGCCAGCACCTCCTCCGCGGCCGTCGGGTCGAGCGCCGAGGTGGGCTCGTCCAGCACCAGCACACTCGGGTGTGTGGCCAGCACCGAGCCGATCGCCACGCGTTGCTGCTGACCACCGGACAGCTCGTGCAGCGCGCGGTAACGCAGGTCGGCCAGGCCCATCACGTCGAGGGTTTCCTCGACCCGCTTGCGCATCACCTCCGGCGCCACGGCGAGTTGCTCCATTCCGTAGGCGAGCTCTTCCTCGACTGTGTCGGTGACGAAGCCGGCCAGCGGGTCCTGCCCGACCACGCCGACCACGTCGGCCAGCTCGCGCGGCGGATGGGTCCGGGTGTCGCGGCCGGCGACGCTGACCCGGCCGGCCAGGGTGCCGCCGGTGAACGTGGGCACCAGCCCGTTCACGCAGCGCAGCAGCGTCGACTTGCCGGAGCCGGTGCGACCGACGACAAGGCACAGCTCGCCTTCCGGGATGCGCAGCCGGACGTCGCGCAGCGTCGGCGCGGGCGCGTCCGGATAGGTGACCGTCACTCGGTCGAACTCGATCATCGGACGGCTCGCAATTGGACCGGCGGCGGGGGCGAGGCGAGCGCAGCGACCAGACCGAGCAGGATGCCGACGGTTGGCACGAGCGGTAGCGACGGCCAGCTGAGCGGCTCGAGCGACGGGTTGAGCGCGTCGGCGCGATAACCGGCGCCGGCGAGCAGGACAGCCGCGACCGCGACGCCGGAGCCGGCGACCAGCCACTCGGCGACGTGCCACCGATCGGGTCGGTAGGTGGTGTGGGTGACCCGGCGGCTGCCCAGCGCCAGCCCGACACAGCACAGCGTGCCGCCGGCGATGATGGCCGGCAGCCGGAACAACCCGGGCGTGGATCCGTCCAGCAGCCCGTACCCGCCGACGCACAGTGCGCCGAGCCCGCCGATCAGCAGCACCGACGTCCAGCGCCGGGCGGCCGCCGACGCCCCGGCCCGCCGGCCGTAGCCCCGGGAATCCATTGCGGCGGCCAGCGCCAACGACCGCTCGAGCGCGTCCTGCAGCACCGGCATCGCGATGCTGCGCAACACCCGCAGGCCCTTCTGCCCGCCGCCGCGCAGCAACCGCGCCCGGCGAACCCGTTGCGCGCTCTCGATGAGCTGCGGCGCAACGGTGATGGAGACGATCACCGCCACTCCCAATTCGTACAGCGCACCGGGCAGTACCCGGAGCGCTCGCTTCGGGTTGGCCAGGGCGTTCGCCGCGCCGATGCAACACAGCAGGGTGGCCAGCCGAAGCCCGTCGAAGAGCGCGGACAGGGTGCTCTCCGCGGTGACCGCGCCGCCGAAGCGGATGCCGGCGGCCCAGCCCGGCAACGGCACTTCGGGCAGGCGGAACAGCACATGAGAGTTGACCGACTCGACGCCGCCGCCGAGCAGGATCCGGAAGAAGACCCGGATCGCGATGACGGTGCAGCCCATGAGGAGGTAGAAGCGGAAGGCTCGCGCCCACGGTGCTTCGGTGCGTCGCGCGGTGACGACGAACCCGCTCACCGCCAGCACGAGCAGCAACAGCAACGGGTTGGTCGTCTGGCTGGCCGCGGTGGCCATGCCGATGGCCCAGAGCCACCACGCCACCGGATGCACGCTGCGCGGCAATCGCCGGGCATCGCGCAGCAACCGATCCGACCGGGGCTGCCCGGTGCTCGGCGCACCGGCCGCCGCGGTGGGCGCGGCCGTCCTGGGGTGGGTCACCGTCACGTCCCTGTGCGCCTCCGCCGGACGAGGAACAGGCCGCCCGCGCCGAGTGCGACGACCAGGCCCACCGTAGCCAGCAGGGGCCCGGCGGTCCCGGCTGCCTTGCTCCTGGCCGCCGGCTTACCGGCAACCTCCTGCACCGTCGCCGCCGACCGGGTACCGACGGTGCCCGGCGCACCGTTCGCATCGTGGCCGATGGCCGCGCCTGACGAGGCCGTGCTCGGCGAGGCCGTGCGCGCCGAGTTCGATCCGCCGGGGAGCGAGCTGCCGGAGTGACTCCCGGGCGTCGTCGCGGTGGTCCGCCCGGGCGCTGCGCGGCCGTCCGAGCCGGCCGACGAGTGCGTACTCGCGCTGGTGGCCGGCGGGTGCTTGCTGGCGCTGTGCGGCGACCCGGCGGAAGGACCAGGCGCCGGGAGTACTGCGGACGGCGGGAACGGGGGTTGTCCCGTCGTGCCGTTGACGTCGGTGGCTCCGAACGTCCATACGTCGACGCTGCCCTTCGTCGGGTGATAGCCGGTGGCGCCGAGCTGGCTGTACTGCCAGGTCGTGGCGCCTTGCTGGGCATGCCAATAGGACCAGTACGCGCTGGCCGGGGGAGTGACGTTGCACGCCTCGTCCGCTGCGCTCGGGTAGTAGGTCTGGGTGCCGTTGAGACTGATCCGGCAGATGAACGCCGGCCCGTCATGGTGCGTGCCGACCGTGGCGAAGCCGTAGTTGTTCAACAGCGTGTAGCCGGTCAGTGAGCTCGACCAGTTCGCGCAGGCGCGCTGCACGGGCTTGCCCCAGTGACCGAAATTCACCACGATCGCGACCTGCGGCGAGGTGCAGGTCGCGGCCTGTGCGTGGGTAACTGGTGCCACCACCGTGGCGATGAGGGCGGTCGCCGCGACAGCAGCGGCCGCGGCGAGGGCGCTGAAGAGCCTCCGGCCGGCCGACCTCACCCGGTCTCCTCACGCCGGCGGGCCAGGAGCAGCAGGCCGGCCCCGACCAACAGCAGCGCCACACCAAGCAGCCCGACACCGCTGAGCTGATGGGCGTCGGCGCCGGTCGCGGCAAGTCCGGAGTGCCCGTCCGCAGCACCGGACGTACCGGTACCGGACGTACCGGTACCGGACGTACCGGAACCGCCGGTGCTCGCCGACCGGGGAGTCCGGCCCGGCGAGGTGCCCAAGGACACGAGCAGCAAGGACGGGACGACCTGGGCTGTCGCCCGCGCGTCGGACGAGCCGCTGGTACCCACCGGTACGCCGCCGTCCGCATTGGCCACTGCGGTCAGGAACGGCAGCGCCTTGCCGACCAGCGAGGCCTGCGCGGCCGGCAGCGGAGCGTTCGTCCTCGGTGCGAGCTGCTGCACCTGCGGTGCGAAGGAATGCACTCGGGCGACCTGGCCGGTCGTGCCGGCCGATGCGAGCGCGCCTTGGATGGCCAGGGCCGTCGAGTTGGAGCTCACCCCGGCGACGCCGGCGAACGCGCCACTCTTCGCCTGGCTCCGCACCAGGAACGCCTCCGCCTTTCCGAATTGGGTGGACGTCCCGGGAACCAGGGCGAGCGCCTGCGCCGCGAAGCCGGTGGTGTCCACGTCGGACTTGCACGGAGACCCGGGGGGCAACTCACTGGAGAAGCCTCCGTCGGCACATTGCAGCTGCCCGAGCCGCGTCACCACCGAGCTGGAGGCGGTGAGGCCGGAGTGCGCACGCTGCAACGCCAGCACGGCCAGCGCCTGGGAGATGCCGGAGAAGGCGTTGTAGATGTCCCCGGCGGCGGTGCAGGGCGAGAAGTCGCCGGAGATCGGGCCGGTGCAGACGTGTGTGCTGATTTGCTTGATCAGGTCGACACCGCCGAAGGAATGCGGGTTGCCGTTGCTCAGTTCGGCGACTACGGCGAGTTTCGCCAGCGACCCGCTGAACGGCCCGCCGAAGGCGCCGCTCACATCGGCGTAGTCCTCCACATGGGCCTTCAGGTAGGCGATGACCTTGATCAGCGTGGCGTCTTGGGTCCCGTCGGCGAGCAGCGCGATCGCGATGTCAGCGGTCAGCCCGTAGTCGACGAACCCGGCCGACTCGACGTGGTCGCCCTTGTTCAGCTGGGTCACCAAGTACCGGGCCGCCGCATGGGCAGCGGCGGTCTTCGCGGTCGGCTGCGCCGCGACCGGCGGCCGCGCCGGATCCGGCTTGCTGATCAGGGTGGCGAAGGAGGTGCCGACGTACCCGCCGATCGCCTGGGCCGATGCCCGGATGTCGGAGTCCGGGTAGTCCGGGTCGTTGCCCGTGGTGACGCCGCCGTCGGAGTTCTGCCGGCCGGCCAGGTACGCCTTCGCCCTGCTGATCTGACCCGAGTAGGTGGAGGCGCTGAGCGTAAGAGCCTGGATGGCCAGACCGGTCGAGTTGGTGCTGTGCTTGGTGGCACTGTCCCAGCTGCCGTCGGTGTTCTGCGTGGCCTTGAGCGACGTGAGCGCGGCTGCGAGCTGTGCCGGGTGCCCGCCGACCGCCTGCAACGCCATCGCCGCCAGTGCGGTGCTGTCCGGGTCGGCGCCGGCATCGCTCGGGCAGGCCGACGTCATGCTGGTGAATCCGCCGCCCGGGCAGGCCAGCGCGAGCAGTGCGTTCACCGCGGCCGCGCTCGGGCGGACGTCAGCGCGGGTCAGCGCGATCAGTGCCAGCGCCTGGCCGAACAAGGCCGTCACGCCGCGGTAGGCACCGACGGCGTAGCAACTCGCTGAGGTGGCGGTGCACTCATGCGTGGTGAGCGCGGTGACGTAGTCGACGCCGCCGAACTTCCTCGGGTTGGCGCCGGCCACCTCGGCGGCGAGCGCGACCTTGGCCACGGCACCACCGGTGAAGTAGGTCTCGTCGCCGACAAGGCTGAAGTCCGCGCCGTGCGCCGCGGTGTAGGCGGCGATCTTGGTGACGACGGCGGCCTGCCCGCCGGTCGCGGCCAGTGCGAGCAGGCCGTCGATGCTCAACCCGACGTCGGCGAAGCCCGGACCGTACGGCTCGTAGTGGTCACCGTTGGTGAGCTGCTTGACGAGATAGCCGGCGCCCGTCGTGGTGTTGAGCGTGGCGGCAGCGCCGGCGGGTTGGGTCGCAGTGAGCGACAGCGCGGCGACCGAGAGGGCGACGACGACCGCCCCGACCGAGCGCCGGCGACGGCGGAGATGGCTGAACATGCGGTGGTCCCTTTCACGGCTGCGGGTGTGAGATCCCGCGACGGCCGTGCGGTCCGACCCCGAGAGGTGGTGCCACCAAGCCCTGCTGAGACCCGACACCGTAGACCTCGACGGCGTTGTGAATGGGTACGCGGCTGGACAGGCATTCCGACTCGTTCCGCACCTGGGAACAGGTGCAAAACCTACGGTTGCGGGTCAGTGCCGGAATTGGACCGGCTTCCCCCGCCCAGCGCGGGTACGACGGGAGCATCCGACCACACCGCGACCAGCCGCGTCAAAGGAATCGGGTGTGAGCTTCCCGCTGCCATGCGCAAGGCCCGCTGGTCCGTGCCCGCCGGCCGCCCGGACACCGATACGGTGACGAGCGAATGGCGCCACCGGCGCGATCGGCATCACCCATGAGGAGATTCGGTGACCTACACCTGGCGGTACGAGCCGCCGGTCGACCTGTCCTCGATCAGCGAGCTGCCCTCCAGTTTCGGCAACCAGGGCGACGCGGAGAGCTGGCTCGGCCTGACCTGGCGCGAACTCGCCGACGCCGGAGTGCACACCGTCTCGCTCTACGACGACGGCACGCTGGTCTACGAGATGCCGCTGTCGGTGGACTGACCGGGCCGGCGCCGCCTGCGCAGCAGCAGCCAACCGCCGGCGCCGATTACGGCCAGCACGCCCAGTCCGAGCACGGTGGACAGCGGGCTGCCGCTCTTCGGCTTCGCGCTCGCCGGCGGCCGGCTGACCTCAGTGACCGGTACGCCCATCCCGGTCCGCGCAGACGTGCTCGATGTGTGCGCGGTCGGCGCCCTCGATCGGGAGGACGCCGAGGTGGCTGCCGTCGTGGTGGTCGCGTGCGTCGACGGTCGCGCGGTGGTTGGCGACGGGACGCGTCGCGGTGCCGTACCTGGTGTGGTGCTCTTCGCGACCGGCGGCGCGGGCAGCACGGCCGCGGGTGAGATCCGCGGCACGTGACTCGAACCACCGAACGCCCAGCCCTCCGCGCTGCCCGGCTTCGGGCGGTAACTCGCCGCGCCGGCGGTGCTGTAGGTCCAGCCGGTGGCGCCGGGGTTGGCGTGCCAGTACGACCAGGACTTCTCGTTCGGCGGCACGCTCGGGCAGGTGGTGCGGTACGGCTTGCCGTTGATCCCGCAGACGAACGGCTGGTTGCGCACCAACGTCACGGAGAAATCCGCGCTCAACGCGGTCAACCCCGTTCCGCCGCCCGATACGCAACCGCGCTGGATGCCGCCGCCCACGGACCCGAAGTCGACGACCACAGCGACCGAGGGCGACCGGCACGTGGCTGCTGCCACCGGCTCGGCGCGGCCGGTGACCCCGACGATCGCCGTCGCGACGATCGCCACGGCGGCGAGCGCGGCTGACGCGCTGCGGCGCAGTCCGCTCACCCCGTCTTGGCGGGGTCGCGCTCGACGAACCCGTCAAGTGCGGCGTCGATGCGGTTGAGCACCTCGGGCTCCAAGCGCACTCCCGCGGCGGTGATGTTGTCCCGGACTTGCTCGGGCCGGGAGGCGCCGATGATGGCGGAGGCGACGTTTTCGTTCTGCAGCACCCACGCCACTGCCAGCGCCGCCATCGACAGACCCAGGTCGTCGGCGATGGGCCGCAGCTGGGCGACCGCCTCCAGTAGTCCGGTGTCCTCGAAGAACCGGCCCATGAAATAGCCGGACTTCTCACCGGCGGCCCGTGAGCCGGCCGGTGGAGCCTGGCCGGGTTGGTACTTGCCGGTCAGCACACCCTGGGCGATCGGCGACCAGACGATCTGGCCGAGGCCGAGCTCCGCACAGGCCGGCACCACCTCGGCTTCGATCACCCGCCAAAGCATGTTGTACTGCGGCTGGTTGGAGATGAACGGCACGTGTAGTTCGCGAGCGAGGTCGGCACCGGCCCGGATCTGCTCGGCCGTCCATTCCGAGACCCCGATGTAGAGCACCTTGCCGGCCCGGACGATGTCGGCGAAAGCCAGCATCGTCTCCTCAAGCGGAACGGTCGGATCGAAGCGGTGCGCCTGGTAGAGGTCGACGTAGTCGGTGCGCAGTCGGCGAAGCGAGCCGTCGATGGCCTCGACGATGTGCTTGCGGCCCAGGCCCTTGTCGTTCGGACCACCGGGACCGGTGGGGTTGTACACCTTGGTGGCGATCTCGAGCGACTCCCGGCGCTGGCCGGCCAGGGCCCGGCCCAACACCGACTCCGCAGCGGTGTTCGCGTACACGTCCGCGGTGTCGAAGGTGGTGATGCCGGCATCCAGCGCTGCGTTCACGCAGGCGGTCGCGGCGTCGTCCTCGATCTGGCTGCCGTGGGTGATCCAGTTGCCGTAGGAGATGGCGCTGACGGTGAGGCCGCTGCGGCCCAGGCGACGGAATTCCATCCCTCCATCCAACCGGTCAGAGCCGAACTCGGCGAGTCCGGGGCCGGGTGGGGGCGATCCGGGTGCCGGTCAGAAGGTGTCGCCGAGCTGCAGCTTCGGCCGCGGCATCCGGAACCGTCGCGGCAGGTACGCGCGGCTGCCGGCGTAGAAGCCCAGGCCGAAGGCACCCTCCTTGACCGTCATCTTCCGGGCGATCGCGAGCTTGCGAATTCGCTGCCCGGTGATGAACCACTCCAGCAGGAAGACGACCAGCAAGGCATAGACGGACAGCGCCAGGATCGGCATCAGATAGCCCAGGATCAACAGCGGGAAGAGGACCAGCAGGTAGTTCGACAGCATCCGGCGCGAATCGACCCAGTTGCGGGCCAGCTCCTTGACCGGCCCCTGGTCGCGTCGGGGCAGCGCGTTCGGATCGCCGGCCAGCATCGCCGCTCGGCGGGCCTTCGGCGTGCTCGGGTTGGTCGTTGCGGCCCGTTCCGTCTTCAGCCGTTCGCGCTGGTAACGGACCGCCTCCTTGCGCGTCTTCGGCGCCGGCGCGGCGGGCCCGCGGGCGGGGGCGGCCTGACGTCGCTTGGGGGTGGGACGTCCCTTCGGGATCGCGCCGCGGGAAAGCTCGTCGGTCGGCTGCAGGTCAGCAGCCGCGTCGGTCGTCTCGTCGGAGGCCTTGCCGCGTCGTCGGAACATCGTCACAGGGCCGAGGGTACCGACACTTCACAGCCGCACCTCACCTGATCGTAAAAGCATGGGCCCGTACAGCATTCGAACCTGACGCTGAACCGATCCGCACGCCGCGACGTGTTCACTCATGATGTGACGAACCCGATGTGGCGAGCCGGCGACGAATGGGAGGAACAGCGGCGGATGGCCGAGATGACCAAGCCCGGAGGATTTCGCTCGACGCTGGCCGACCCGCACTGGGTGCTGCTGGCCCTGCGCGGGTATCTCGCGGTCGCCTTCCTCTACGCGGGCATCTCGAAGATCGCCGACCGTCGCTTCCTGGACGGCACTTCGTTCACGTCGATACACCAGACCACTCTGGCCATCAAGTCGCAAAGCCCGATCGGCGGGTTGCTCGGCCCGGTGATCGACCACTCCTTCGCCTTCGGCCTGCTCATGGCTGCCGCCGAACTGGCCGTCGGCATCGGCATGGCACTCGGCCTGTTCACCCGGGTCGCGGCGATCGGCGGCGCGCTGCTGGCCCTGTCGCTGTTCCTCACCGTCAGTTGGTCGGCCAGCCCGTGGTACACCGGCGCCGACATCGTCTACCTGTTCGCCTTCACACCGCTGATCCTGGCCGGCCGGACGCCGTTCTCGCTCGACGCGTGGCTGGCCGCGACCCGGCACCGCGGCGCGTCGCCGGCGGACTTCGGTACCCGGCGCGCTCTGCTGGCCGGCGCGGCGGTCGTGGCCGGGCTGGTGACGGTGGGCGCGGCGTCACTGTTCCGCAAGACGCCGAGCACGAACTCAGGCCAGTCCACCCTGCCGCCGGACGCTTCGCCGGACGGGTCGTCCGGCGGTGGAGCGCCGTCCAGCGCGAGTGGGTCGGCCAACCCGGGTCAGAAGTCCGGATCCGCCTCCGGCACCACCGTGCCGGTCTCGGCTGTGCCGGTGGGTGGGGCCAAGCAGGTGACCGACAAGAAGAGCGGCGTGCCGATCTGGGTGTTGCAGCTGCAGGCCGGGCAGTTCAGCGCGCTGAGTGCGATCTGCACCCATCAGCGGTGTCCGGTGAAGTTCGTGAGCTCCTCGGAGGGGTTCGCCTGCCCGTGCCATGGCTCGCGGTACAGCTCGACCGGAAAGGTCACCCACGGCCCGGCGCAGCGCAACCTCAGCGCGGTTCCGGTGACCAAGGACGGGGACACCCTGGCCATCGGCTGACCGCCGAGCAAGGGACCGCGTAGACTTCGGAATGCGCCGCGGAGGCCAGTGGTTGGCCCTGAGAGGTAGTGCAGTCGACCCGAAGGAGATCAGCATGACGGAGACCTTGACCGAGATCGTCGACGGATCGGGCACCGCTCCCGGCGGCGTCTCGCTCACGACCGATGCGGCCTCCAAGGTGCGCGAACTTCTCGACTCCGAGGGGCGCGACGACCTGCGCCTGCGCATCGCTGTGCAGCCCGGCGGTTGCTCGGGCCTGCAGTACCAGCTTTTCTTCGACGAGCGGATGCTCGACGGCGACCTCGAGATCAACGAATCCGGCGTACCCCTCGTGGTGGACCGGATGAGCGCCCCGTACCTCACCGGCGCGACGATCAGCTACACCGACACCATCGAGAAGCAGGGCTTCGAGATCGACAACCCGAACGCCGGCGGCGGCTGCGCCTGCGGCAACTCTTTCTGCGGGTAGTCGCGGCGCGCGGTCCGGTAGCGCCGGCCAGGTCCGGTACGGTTACCAAACGTGCCTGTCATCGTCTCGGGGTCCATCGCCACCGACCATCTCATGCACTTCCCTGGTCGCTTTGCCGATCAGCTGCTGGCTGACCAGCTCCACCAGATCTCGCTGTCGTTCCTGGTGGACGAGTTGGTGGTCCGCCGTGGCGGGGTTGCGGCCAACATCGCGTTCGGAATGGCGTCGCTGGGCGGCGCACCCGTCCTCGTGGGCGCGGTGGGCGCCGACTTCGCTGAGCACCGTTCCTGGTTGGAGCGCCACGGCGTCGACTGCGGGTCGGTGCGCGTCTCCGAGCTCAAGCACACGGCGCGGTTCGTCTGCACCACGGACGAGGACATGTGCCAGATCGCGTCCTTCTACGCCGGAGCCATGAGCGAGGGCCGCGAGATCGAATTGCGCCCCGTGGTCGAGCGCACCGGCGCGGAGCTGGTGCTGGTCGGAGCGGACGACCCGGCCGGCATGCTGCGACACAGCGCGGAATGCCGCGAGCTGGGCTACCCGTTCGCCGCCGATCCGAGCCAGCAGCTCGCCCGGATGTCCGGCGACGACGTGGTCGGCCTCATCGACGGAGCGGCGCTGCTGTTCACCAACGACTACGAAAAAAAGCTGCTGGAGAACAAGTCCGGCCTGTCCGACGCAGACGTGCTCAAGCGGGTCGGGGTACGAGTCACCACGCTCGGCAACCGGGGCGTGGAGATCGTCGGCGCGGAGCTCGAACCGATTCACATCGCGGTGGCCAAGGAGCATGCGAAGGTCGACCCCACCGGCGTCGGCGACGGCTTCCGGGCCGGCTTCCTCACCGCTCGCGAGTGGGGGCTGAGCTGGGAACGTGCCGCGGAGGTGGGCAGCCTGCTGGCGACGCTGGTCCTGGAGACCGAAGGCGGCCAGGAGTATCAGGTCGTGAACGCCGACTTCCTCCGGAGGCTGGCCGAGAGCTACGGCGACGACTGCGCCGCCGACGTCGAGCCGCATCTGCCGGCCTGAGCCGCTCAGGAGCACAGCGGTGACTGATTCCGCTGGGCACGCCACGCCACCGCAGCACCTGCCGCCGGACGCGCCGGACTTCCTCGGGCGGCGGGCTGAACTGCAGCGCCTCGACGAGCTGGCGGCGGCACCTGGCGCGCCGGTGATCGAGGTATCCGGGCCGGACGGGGTCGGGAAGTCCGCCCTGGTCGCCCACTGGGCACGCCGCTGTGCGCACCGCTTCCCGGACGGCCAGCTCTGGATCGACTGCTCCGGCGCGGTTGCCGGATCGACAGCTGACCCTGCCGACCTACTCGCCAGGACGTTGACCGAGCTGGGCACGCCCACCGCCGACCTGCCGCCCGGGATCGAGGAGCGCGCGCAGCTGTGGCAGTCGACGCTGCACGGACGGCAAATGCTGATCGTGCTCGACCGGGCGTCCGGCGCTGAGCAGGTCGGTCCACTGCTGGCCCGGGCGCCGGGCTGCGTCACCGTCGCCATCAGCCTGGGTGATCACCAGCCGCTGTCGGTCGGAGACGGCACCGACGTGATCACGGTGCCGCGGATGTCGAACGAAGACGTCGTGCTGGCGTTGCGCGGGCCGGCAGCAACCGCAGGCGTTCCGGACGGCGAGCTGGCCGCCCTTGTCGAGCACACCCGCGGCCTTCCTCTGCTGGTGCGCATCGTGGCGGCCTTCCTCGGCTCGGCGAGCAGGTCGGACGTCGCCGCGCTGGTCGGAGCGTTGTCGGCGGCGCAGAGCCCGGCCAACAGCCTCGACGCGGTGCTGCGCGCGGCCTACGCCGGGCTGCCGACCGGCGCCCAGGAGATGTTCCCGATGCTGGCGTTGTGTCCGGGACCGGTGATCGACCCGGAGGCGGCGCAGGCGGCGGCCGGTGTGGACGGCGACGCTGCCGGAGCGTCCATCGCTGCGTTGGTGTCGGCCGGTTTGCTCACGTCCGGGCCACCCGGCCCGGCCACCGCCCATGATCTGATCGGCCCGTTCCTGCAGCAGTTGCTGGCGGAGGGCGATCCGTCTGCTGTGCGGAAGGCGCAGGCCCGGGTATTGCAGCACTACCTGGCCATTGCCGATGCGGTGCTGTTGGCGCTCGAGCCGGCCCGGGTGATGCGCTTGCCGCTGCCGTCCGGCATGCAGCGCCTCGCCCGGTTCGACTCCGCGGCGGATGCGTTCGTTTGGATCGTGGCCCAGGCATCAGCGATGGTGGCGATCGCCCGGCGCAGCCTCGTGGACGGCGACGTGTTCGCGGTCAGCGCGCTGTTGGAGCGAGTGTTCTGGTCATTGTGGATTCGCGGGGACGTCGGGCAATTGCGTCCGCTACTGGAGCAGGCGGCGCGGATCGCCGTCGAGGTCGACGACCCGTCGGCGGAGATGACGCTGGCGAACATGATCGGTTTGGACTCGGCTCGACGAGGCGATCTCGACGGCGCCACCACCTGGCTGTCCCGCTCGGCGGGCGCCGCCAGTCGAGCGGACAACCTGGTCGGGCTCTCCGGGACCCTGCTCAACCTGGCCACCATGGACCGGCTGTCCGGGCGAACCCGGGAAGCGATCGCGGCATACGAGGAAGCGGTGCAGATCAAGCAGGCAGCCGGCGACGGCGACATCCTGCTCGGGCTGAGTTCGCTCATCTCGACGTACCTCGAGCTCGGCGACGTCGATGCGGCGGGCCGAGTTGCGCAGACAGCTCGGAACATCGTCGAAGCCCCCGTCGATGCCCACGTCGATGCCGACGCCGACGTCGACGCCGGCGTCCCGCATCCGCGGCTGGGGCGGATCAGGTATCACGTCGCCGAGGTGGCCTTTGCCCGCCACGAGTTCGACGCTGTACTGCAGCACCTGGACGTGGCCGAGCCCGCGTCCCGCGCGCGCGCGGACTTCGACAACATTGCCCAGATCCTCACCCTGCGGGCGGTAGTCCTGGCCGAACGCGGCGACCATGCCGCCGCGCAGGAGTTGATCGACCAGGCCGGTGAGATCGCGCTGCGCGACGACGAGTCGGATTTGGGCGTGACGGTTCTCGCCGCGCGGGGTCGGATCCAGACCGTGGCCGGCCAGTACGGCGATGCCTGCACGCAGCTCAGCGCTGCCGTACAGCTCGCCCGCAAACTGGGTTTGCGGTTCAACGAAGCCGACTCCCTCTATCGTCTGGCGCTGGCCCGGCGGGCAGCCGGTGACCGTGCCGAAGCCGCGGCAACGGCGCGCCAAGCCATGGAGGTGGCCGACGAGTGCGAATTCGGCCGCTTGGTCGAGGACTGCAACGCTCTGCTCACCGAGCTGACCGGCTGATCGAGGCAGCCGCGGCGGCCCGCGAACCCGCCGCCGATCCTCAGAGGGAGACGGGGTAGACCGGCTCGGGGATCTCCGGGCGGATGCGCTGCTCGATGAAGATGCCGTGCCACAGGCAGAACACCAGCAGCGTCCAGATCTTGCGGGAGTAATCGTGCGGACCGGCGCGATGGGCCTCCAGCAGGCGCAGCGCAGCCGCGGTGTCGATGAGGTGATCGGCCTGGCTGTGGGTGAAGATGTCCCGGGCCCAGTCGTACATGACGTCCTTCAGCCAGTGCCGGATCGGCACCGGGAAGCCGAGCTTGGCACGGTGCAGCACATGCGGCGGGACGATCTCGGCCAGCGCCTCGCGCAGCGCGTACTTGGTGGTGTTCTGGGTGAGCTTCAGGTCTGTCGGGATGCCCGACGCGACCCGGAAGACCTCGGTGTCCAGGAACGGCACTCGTAGTTCCAGCGAGTTGGCCATGGTCATCTTGTCGGCCTTCACCAGGATGTCGCCCCGCAGCCAGGTGAACAGGTCGATGTACTGCATCCGCGTCGGGTCGTCGAGGTGCGACGTGGCCAGGTAGTGCCGCGCGGTGACGTCGGTGTGCGAGATCGACGGATCGAACGCGCGGTACAGGCTCATCTCGTCGTTGCGGAAGATGCGCGCGTTGCCGTAGTAGCGCTGCTCGATCGGTATCGACCCGCGCCGCAGCATGTCCTTGCCGCGCATGCCTTCGGGCAGCGTGGCACCCACCGCGCCCAGCCCGCGGCGCAGCACGCCGGGCACCTTCTCGAAGGCCCGCAACGAGATCGGCTCGCGGTAGATCTGGTAGCCGCCGAACAGTTCGTCGGCCCCCTCGCCGGAGAGCACCACCTTGACGTGCTTGCGCGCTTCCCGGGCGACGAAGTACAGCGGCACCAGGGCCGGGTCGGCCACGGGATCGTCGAGGTACCAGACGATGAGCGGCAGCGTGGACATCATCTCGTCCGGTGTGACGATCTTGACGATGTGCTCGACGCCGATCGCGGCAGCCGACTCGGCGGCGACGTCGACCTCCGAGTAACCCTCCCGCTCGAACCCGGTGGTGAAGGTGAGCAGGTTCGGGTTGTGCCGTTTGGCCAGCGCGGCGACAGCCGTCGAGTCGATACCGCCGGACAGGAACGACCCCACCGTCACGTCCGCACGCATGTGCTTGGCCACCGAATCGGCCAGCACATCGGCGATCCGCGCGTACAGCCCTTCGGCCGAGCGTGGCCGCTGCGCAGTGAAGTCCGGGTGGAAGTAGCGGCGTTTCTTGATCGTTCCGCCGGGGCGCAGGGTGAACGATGTGCCGGACTCGATCCGGGTGATCGCCGTGTGCATGGACGCCGGTTCCGGCACGTACTGCAAGGTCAGGTAGTGCTGCAGGGCACCGGTGTCCAGGGACTTCCGGGCCGCCTCCGGGGCGACGTCCAACAGGGCTTTCTTCTCGCTGGCGAAGAACGTGCCCCGCTCGTCGGCGTAGACGTACAGCGGCTTGATGCCGAACCAGTCGCGGGCACCGAAGACCACCCGCTCGTGGCTGTCCCAGATGAGGAAGGTGAACATCCCGCGTAGCTCACGGACGCACTTCTCGCCGAGATAGTGGTAGGCCGCGACGATGGCTTCACCGTCGCCGTCGGTGGCGAATTGCGCGCCGAACTCGGTGCGCAACCGCTCGCGCAACTCCAGGTAGTTGTAGATCTCGCCGTTGAAGATCAACCAATAGCGGCCGTCGAGGTAGGGCAGCGGCTGGTGGCTGTGGTCCAGGTCGATGATCGACAGCCGGCGGAAACCGATGACGACGTCGTCGTCGGACCACACCCCGCCTTCATCCGGACCGCGGTGGCGCATCTCGGTCAGCGAACCCTCGACGGCGGCCTTTGCCGACGAGGCCTCGCGATGGTTCGACAGGAATCCGATCAGACCGCACACGTCAACCAGTATCCAGGATCGATCGCGGTCCCGCGGTCACTGTCAGGACGCGGCGAGTTCCGCGAACCCGGGCAGCCCGGCGTCCTTGGCCGACAGCTGCGCCCGGTTCTGCGGGTCGATCGGAATCGGCCAGTCGATCCCCAGCGCCGGATCGATCGGGTTGACTGCGACCCCGCTCATTCCCGGCACCCATTCGTCGGTGAAGCAGTACAAGTACTGGCTGATGCCCGGGCTGACCGACTGGAACCCGTTGCACACCCCGGCCGGCACCAGCACCTGGGTGCCCTTGCGCAGCGGCACGGTCACCAGCACGCCGTGGCTCGGCGATCCCGGCCGGGCGTCGACGTAGGCGCCGAACGCTTCGCCCTCGACGATCGCGACCAGTTTGGTCATTGCTTCGCCGTGCAGCCCTCGCACCGCGCCCTGTGCCGTCTCGGTGGCATTGATCTGTGCCCACGGCCGGTCCGCGACGCCGGCGTCAGCGTAGGCAGATGCCCGGAACAGCTCACGGATGGTGCCGCGCTCGTCGGTGATCTGCTTCATGGTGACGACCAGCAGGCCGTCGATGGCGGTGTGCTCGACCTGGAACGGCTCGATCCCGGGGCTGGTCATGAGATGAATCCTGCCGCATCGGACCCGCAGCGCTGCGCTGTGGTGCCGAAATCGAGAGGGTGGTGGGGTGCCGGCGCCGGGTGGTCAGATAGGCTCCGATCGAGCGTGGATCGTCCGGGATCCGGTGCCATCGGAAGGGTGACTCTGGTGCGTGGCAAGGGGTGGCGCAAGGCCGGTTGGGTCGGCCTGCTCACCCTCTCCCTGACCGTCCTGCTCAGTGGCTGCTCGGCCAAGGAATGGGAACGCAATCTGCGATTCGGCTGGCCCACCGGCGTCACCAAGCAGGCCGAACGCATGCGGGTGTTGTGGACCTGGTCGTCGGTGGCCGCGCTGAGCGTCGGCATCATCGTGTGGGGGCTCATCTTCTGGTGCTGCATCCGGTACCGGAAGCGTTCCGACGCGCTGCCGCGACAGCGTCGGGAATACCTGGCCATCGAGTTCGCGTACACCATCATCCCCTTCTTCATCATCGGCGTGCTCTTCTGGCGCACTGTCGTCGTGGAGAACTACGTCGACAAGCAGACTGCGCGCCCGGACACGACCGTCCTGGTGACCGCGTTCAAGTGGAACTGGCAGTTCACCTATAAGGACGGCGACGCGAAGTACCCGGGCAACACCGGCAGCTCGGGTGGCGACTTCGCCAATACGGTCGGCACGTCCAGCCAGATCCCGATCCTGGTCATCCCGGTCGGCGAGAAGGTCCGCATCCAGGAGCACTCCCGCGATGTCGTCCACTCCTTCTTCGTGCCGGAGTTCCTGTTCAAGCGCGACGTCCTGCCGCAGCCGAAGGACAACCAGTTCGAGTTCACCGCGACCAGCCTCGGCCACTACGTCGGTCGCTGCGCGGAGCTGTGCGGCACGTATCACTCGCAAATGAACTTCGAGGTCCGGGTCGTCACCCAGGACAAGTACGAGGCTTACAAACAGGCGCTGACCGCGCTCGGCCCGAACGACCCGGCGCGGCAGTCGAAGGCGCTGATCTCGATCGGGGAGAACCCGTTGCCGACGACCACCCACCCGTTCAACACCGACCGCTCCGACCGCAAGAGCAGCTGACCGGAGGAGTGCCGTGCGCATAGAGAGCCGCATCTTCCTGCTGATCGCCGCATTCTGCTTCGTGCTCGCGGCCGTGTACGGGTTCTGGACCCAGTCGCAGCCCGGCCACGCCGTCGAAGTCGTCGGCGTCGCCGGGCTCATCCTGTCCGGCGGGTTGTGCTTCATCATCGGGACGTTCTTCAGCTTTGTGGCCCGGCGCATCGACGCCCGTCCCGAGGACCGCGCGGATGCGGAGATCGCCGAAGGCGCCGGCGAGTTGGGCTTCTTCTCGCCGGGCAGCTATTGGCCGCTCGGGATCGCACTCGCCGCCTCGACGACCGGCGCCGGACTGGCCTTCGCCGAACTGTGGCTGGTCCTGGTGGGCGTGGTGGCGATCCTGGTCACCGCTGCCGGGCTGCTCTTCGAGTACTACGTCGGGCAGAACGCCCGGTCCCACTAGCCGCCCGGCTCAGCGCCGCACGGCTCAGCGCCGCACGGTGCTGCCTCGTTGGGCTAGGACAGCTGCGCGCCTTGCTGTCGTACCCTCTTGCTGTCGGTGCCTCTCGCCGAGGGGGAGGTTATGACGGTCGAAGGGGAGGTTATGCAGCGCGATCGCGGCGTGTCGTGACCAGAACCTCCCCCTCGACGGGCTCGACGGGCTCGACGGGCTCGACGGGGGCGGGGCGATCAGTGCGTGTCGCGGCCGGCGGTGACGGCTGCCCGCTCCGCCTCGTCGTCGAGGTGGTTGGCCTCGACGGCCTCGATCGCGTCGGCGATCTCAGCCTGCTCGATGACCGGCGAGAAGAACCCGCGAACCGTGCGTGACGCGCTGCCGAGCTTGTTCATCCGTTTCGGCACCGGGGCACCGGCGTACTCGAGCAAGCCGTGCCCGTGCTCGTCGACCGGCCCGAGAGGTTGATGCACCTCGATGAACTCGCCGGACGGCAACCGCTTGATGATGCCCGTCTCGATGCCGTGCTCCAGCACCTCGCGGTCGTGTTTCTGCAACCCCAGGCAGATCCGGTAGGTGGCCAGGTACGCCACCGGTGGCAAGACCAGCAGTGCGATGCGGCCACCCCAGGTCATCGCGTTCAGCGAGATGTCGAACGCCGTGGCGATCAGGTCGTTGCCGCCGGAGGCGAACAGCACGAACACGAAGGCGATCGCCATCGCACCGAGGCTCGTGCGCACCGGGACGTCGCGCGGGCGTTGCAGCAGATTGTGCGAGGCGCGGTCGCCGGTCAGCTTCGCCTCGAGGAAGGGATATGCACCGGCCAGGGTCAGCAGTACACCCGGGAGCACCACGGTCGGCCAGAACAGCGCCGGGATGGTGTGGTGGAAGTACCGCGTCTCCCAGGACGGGAAGAGCCGGGTGGAGCCGTCCAGGAACGCCATGTACCAGTCCGGCTGCGACCCGGCCGAAACCTGCGCCGGGTTGTACGGGCCGAAGATCCAGATCGGGTTGATCTGTGCGAAGCCGCCGATGGTGCAGATCACGCCGGAGACGAGGAAGAAGAAGCCGCCCGCCTTGGCCGCGTAGATCGGGTAGACCCGCTCGCCCTTCACGGTGTGCTCAGTGCGCCCCGGACCGGCGAAGTCGGTGTGCTTCTGTTTCACGATCAGGGCAAGGTGCGCCCCGATGAGGGCGGCCAGAATGGCCGGAATGAGCAGTACGTGCGCAATATAGAGACGGCCGACGATCTCAGTGCCGGGGAATTCACTGCCGAACACCAGGAACGAGACCCAGGAACCGACGACCGGGATCGACAGCATGATCGCGTCCGCGATGCGCAGGCCGGTACCGGAGAGCAGGTCGTCGGGGAGCGAGTAGCCGGCGAAGCCTTCGACGACGCCGAGGGTCAACAGCAACAGGCCGATGATCCAGTTGAGCTCGCGTGGCTTGCGGAATGCGCCGGTGAAGAAGATCCGGAACATGTGGATGGTCATCGCGGCGATGAAGAGCAACGCCGCCCAGTGGTGGATCTGCCGGATGACCAGGCCGCCGCGGACGTCGAAGGAGATGTGCAGCGTCGACGCGTAGGCCCGCGACATCGTGACGCCCTTGAGCGGGCCGTAGCTGCCGTCGTAGGTGGTGTCGGCCATCGACGCGTCGAAGAAGAACGTGAGGTACGTGCCGCTGAGCAGCAGGACGATGAACGAGTAGAGGGCGATCTCGCCCATCATGAACGACCAGTGGTCCGGGAAGACCTTGTTCAGCTGCTTGCGGATGCCGCCGGCCAGACCCAGCCGTTCCTCGGTGCCTTTGCCCAGCTTGCCGAGCGGCGTGCGCGGTCGCTCGTACTGTGCTGGTGCTGGTGTGCTCGTCATCGACGCTCCCAGAAAGCCGGTCCGATCGCCTCGTCGTAACCGCGTCGCGATATGAAGTAAAGACTACCGTCGGCAGCCTTCTCCACGCCCAGCGGAAGTGCCGGCAGGCTGCGCGTGGCCGGCCCGAACACCGGCTTCGCGTCCCGCAAGACGTCGAACTGGGACTGGTGGCACGGGCAGAGCAACCGCCCGGTCTGCTGCTCGTACAGCGAGGCGGGGCAACCGGCGTGCGTGCAGATCTTCGAGAAGGCGACGTAGTCGCCCCAGTTGAACCCCTCTTGGCCCTTGCGCGGGTGCACCGTCTGGCCGGGGCGCAGCCTGATCAGCAGGGTGGGGGAGTCCGACGCCTTCACCCCCCCGGGCACACCGGGGAACACCGTCGCGATGCCACCGGCTTCCAGATCGCCCGGGCTGACCCGCCGGCCGTCGGAGTACACCAGCGGAGTGTTCTTGCCCCACAACGTGGTGACGAGCTTGTTCCCCGGCTTCTTGAGCAGGCCGCCGACGAGCGCTACGAGGGGAACGATGCCCAGGCCGGCGCCGGCCAAGCCGAGGCTGGTCTTCAACATCGAGCGCCGGGCCAGGCCGGTGTCCTCGAACCCGCTGATCAGCGTGCCGGTGGTGAGCATCTGCTCGCTGACCGGGCTGGGGCCGTCGTGCCGGTCCTGGACCGCCTCTTCCTCCGGCATCAACAACTTGGCCCACAGCACCGCACCGACGCCGATGGCCAGCAGCGCGACCCCGAGCAAGCCGCCGAGCAACGGCGTGTAGTAGACGTAGCCCTGGCTGCCGTGACCGGGCAGGTGGAACTTGAACGGCACCGCCACGAACACGACGATGAAGGCGATCGCAGCAAGGAACGACACCGCGAAGCAGGCGGCAACCGCGCGCTCAGCCCGCTTCTCCGCCCGGGTACCGGGAATGGGGAAGCGGTCCCGCCGGTGCACGATGTGCACCCCGTCGCGTTGTGCGCCGACGATCATCGCCTCGTCGGCGGTCAGCTCACCGATCTCGTCCGGGGTCAGCTCCCGGTCGTTTTCGTGCGGACCGCTCATGACTTAGCGCCGATCCACAGGATCACGCCCATCAACACGCCGATCCCGACAACCCAGATGACCAGGCCCTCGCTCACCGGGCCGATCCGGCCGAGCCCGCTTCCGCCGGGATCCTTGGACGACTTCAACGTCTGGATGTAGGAGATCAGGGCGCGTTTCTGCTCGGGCGTGAGCTGGTTGTCGTTGAACACCGGCATGTTCTCCGGCCCGCTGAGCATCGCGGTGTAGATCTGCAGGTCGGTGGCATGGTTGAGGCTCGGTGCCCTCTTGCCGGCCGACAGCGGCGCGCCCTTGCCGGCTGTGTTGTGACATGACGCGCAGTTCAGCCGGAACAGCTCGCCACCCTCCGCCATGTCGGCGTCGTTACGGAGGTTTCCGCTCGGCACCGCCGGACCGCCGGCCACGCTCTGCACGAACGCCACCAGGTTGTTGATCTCCTCCTGGGTGAATTCGACCGGCTTACGCTGCTCGTTCGGTCCCTGGCTGGGGGCCGGCATCCGGCCGGTGCTGACCTGGAACGAGACGGCTGCACCGCCGGCGCCGATCAACGACGGCCCCCGGCCCTTGACGCCGTCCAGGTTCGCGCCGTGACAGGTGATGCAGCTGACGTTGTAGAGCTGATGCCCGGCGGCGACGTCGGCCTGCGAGGTGCCGGTGTCCTCGGCGCCGCTGGCCATCGCGAAGAAGCTGTAGGCACCGCCCATCGCGAACAGGGCAGCGATCAACACGAACGCACCCGTGACGCGGCGCCGCAGCTTGCCCCCGCGCCGGCCCGAACCCGGCCTGTTCAGCGCTGCGATCCGGCGGCCCTTGTTGCGGTCCCGGCGGCGGCGACTGCTGCGCGCGCGACGCTGGGCGGCAGCGTCGACCGCGGCGTCGATCTCGGCGTCCGCCTCGGCACCGGTGGCCAGCACCCCGGTGTCGAAATCGACGGCCGCCAGCTCGGCGTCAGCGCTCTGCGCGCGCCTCTGCTCGCTCGTCACGTCGCCACCCTTCGCGTCAGAGTCGGAGGTCGTCATTGGATGAGATAGATCGTCGCGAACAAGCCGATCCACACGATGTCGACGAAGTGCCAGTAGTACGAGACGACGATCGCGGCGGTCGCCTGCGCCGGGGTGAACCTGCCGAGAGTGGTGCGCACAAGGAACAGCACAAACGCGATCAGGCCGCCGATGACGTGCAGGCCGTGGAAGCCGGTGGTCAGGTAGAACACCGAGCCGTAGCCGGAGGAGGACAGTGTCATGCCGCTCTCCGCGGCGTTGCGGGCGTGATCGCCGTACTGGTTGTGGTACTCGTTCGCCTGGCCCAGTACGAAGACCAGACCCATGAAGAAGGTGATGGTGAACCAGCGGCGCAGGCCGTACACATTGCCGCGTTCGGCGGCGAAGACGCCCAGCTGGCAGGTGACGCTGGACAGCACCAAGATGATGGTGAAGACGGTCGCGTACGGGACGTCCAGCTTGGTCGGATGCATCGGCCAGTCGCCGGCATGCACGGCCCGCACGGTGAAGTACATCGCGAACAGTCCGGCGAAGAACATCAGCTCGCTGGACAGCCAAACGATGGTGCCGACGCTGACCAGATTGGGGCGCGTCAGCGAGTGCACCCTGCTGGTCTCGAAGCCCGGAGCGGCGGTCGTCGACGTCACCGTTGCATTATGTCCTCACCCCCCCATGCGAGCATCCGCGGGGTAGCTCCCAGCCGCGTGTCGTCGCAGGTGGAAACCGAGTGGCATTCCCGCCGGTTGAGCTTGCGAGGCCGGCGCCGGAAGTATGAGCCCGCCGACCGTAGGTCCAGGCGGGTGCGTCCGGTTGAGCTAACGAAGCAGGCGCCGGAAGTATGAGCCCGCCGACCGTAGGTCCAGGCGGGTGCGTCCGGTTGAGCTTGCGAAGCCGGCGCCATAAGTACAGCGTCGGGCAGATAACATTCGGCCATGGCACAGGCATCTGCACCAACCGCCCGGGCGACCGTGCTGGTCTACTCGTCCAGGGCGGAGCTGCGGGCCGCGGTGCGCACCGCGGTGGGCCGGCGGCCCAGCCCGGACGGTCCCCGGGTCGACTGGCAGGAATGCGCTACCGACCGCGAGGTCAAGCTGGCGATGGATCTCGGCGAGATCGACCTGGCCATCCTTGACGGTGAGGCGCAGCCCACCGGGGGGATGGGCCTGGCCCGCAAGTACAAGTACGAGATCGCCGACTGTCCGCCGATCATGGTCGTGGTGGCCCGCAAGCAGGACGCCTGGCTGGCGCACTGGTCGCTGGCCGACGCGGTGATCTCCCAGCCGATCGACCCGGTGACCGCGGCCGCGTCGGTGGCCGCGCTGCTGACCGCCCGGGCGAACGCGATCCCGGTCGTCCGCTGAAGCTCGCGACCGGAGCAGTGCGCGCATGACGGCCGCGGCCCGGAGCTGGCGCGGCGTCTTGACCGAACTCACCGCGGGCCGGCCGCTGCCCGCCGATGACACCGCGTGGGCGATGGACGAGATCATGTCCGGCTCGGCGACGCCGGCCCAGCTGGCCGCCTTCGCGGTGCTGCTGCGGGCGAAAGGCGAGTCGCCGGAAGAGCTGAGCGGGCTGGTGCGCACGATGCTGGATCGAGCCGTCCCGGTCGTCGTGCCGGGTCGCGCGGTAGACCTGGTCGGCACCGGCGGCGACGGTGCGCACACCGTGAACATCTCCACGATGGCCGCGCTTGTGGTCGCCGGCTCCGGTCGGCGCGTGGCGAAGCACGGCAACCGTGCCGCGTCCAGCCGGTGCGGCGCCGCCGATGTGCTCGAGGAGCTGGGCGTGGTCATCGACCTGCCGGCAGCCGGGGTCGAGCGCTGCGTCGCAGAGGTCGGCATCGGCTTCTGCTTCGCGCCGGTCTTTCATTCCGGCTTGCGGCACGCCAGTGGCCCCCGGCGTGAGCTCGGGGTGCCTACCACGTTCAACTTCCTGGGCCCGTTGACCAACCCGGCTCGTCCGGTCGCGGCGGCGATCGGCTGTTCCGACGAGCGGATGGCCGCGGTGATGGCCGATCTGCTGGCCGCCCGAGGCGACACTGCGCTGGTGTTCCGCGGCGCGGACGGACTGGACGAGCTGACCACCAGCACGGTCTCCCGGGCCTGGGCCGTCCAAGCCGGCACTGTGCGTGCGCTCGAGGTCGACCCGAGAGCGTTGGGTCTGCCGACGGCCGCCGTCGATGCCCTGCACGGCGGGGATCCGCCGCACAACGCGGCGGTGCTCACCGCGGTTCTCGGCGGTGCGGCCGGTGCGGTCCGCGACGCGGTGCTGCTCAATGCTGCGGCGGGGATCGCGGCCTACGACGACGATCTGGCCGAGCCGATGGACGGACTGCGCCGCGGCCTTGTCGCGGCCGCCGAAGCGGTCGACTCCGGCGCTGCCGAACAGCTGCTTGCAAACTGGGTGCGGGTGAGCCAGCAGGCCCGCGCCGACCTCGACGTTGCCGGCTGACTATTCCGGGAAACCGATCTCGAAGGCAGCGTCGAGATCGTGCTTCGAGTAGGCCCGGAAGGCGACGTGCGTGTCGGTGTGCTGGACGCCGGGCACCTTCGCGATTTTCCCGGCGACGACCTCGGCGATCTGGTCGAACTCGCGGACTCGCACGATGGCGATGAGGTCGACGTCGCCGGCGACCGAGTAGACCTCGCTGACACCGTCGATCTCGGCCAGCTCCTGGGCGGCCTCGGGGATCCGGTCGCTGTCCACATCGACCATGACAATCGTGGTGATCACGAGCCGAACCCTAACCGCGTCGGCTCAGGCCGTGGCGCGCGCGGGCCGGCCGACGACGGGAAGGTGCCGCCGGTCGGCGAACGGAGCGGCCGAGTCACGCGCGGAGCTCGCACCGGCCAGCAGATTGCGCAGCCGGCCGGCGCCGAACGCCGGGCAGCTCCACGGCTCGGACGTGGCGACCAGGCGGGTGCCGGACTCCTCGAGCCAGCGCAGCACGCACTCGGTCTCCTCGGCCAGTGCCTCGCGCAGTGGGCCGGGCCCGGGGGTCACCGCGTCGGCGGTGGCCACCAGCGAGTCGATGACGGGCATCGGGTTGACGCCGCAGCGAGCCACCCCTGAGGCGGCGAGCCGGCCGTAGCGGACCACCGACAGCTCCCACCCGCCTTCGCCGTCCGGCCGGGCGGCGACCAGCTCGGCCACCCGGGCAAGGGAGTGCAGCCGTTGCATCCGGGCGCAGGCACGCACCACGGTGGCCAGCCGATCGCGCACGGTGGCCGCTTCTTCGTAGCGCTGTTCGGCGGAGAGACGGGCCAGCCGCTCGTGCAACGGCGCCACCAGTGGCTCGACATCACCTTCCCAGGCGGCCCGGACGGTGTCGGCCAGGTCGGCATAACTGGCCGGCTCGATGCGGTGCTCGCACGGGGCGGGGCAACGGTGCATCTCCGCCAGGGCACACGCGGCGCGGATCCGGCGGCTGGTCGACAGCTTGTCGGTGCACTGCCGCAGCGGCACGGCGTCGTGGATGGCATCGCGGACCGCTTCGGCCTGTCGCTTGCTGCGCAGCGGCCCCAGATAGGCGGCCGCGTCGTCGCGTACGTCGCGGATGATCGACAACCGGGGATACGGCTCGGTGGTCAGCTTGATCCAGACGGACCGTTCCGGGAACTTGGAGGCCCGGTTGTAGCGCGGCTTGTGGGCGGCGATCAGCCGCAACTCCCGGACCGACGCCTCCAGGGCGTGCGCGCACTCGATGCCGTCCACCCGCTCGGCCAGCCCGACCATCTCGCCCATCCGGCTGCGCGTCTCGCTGGCGACGAAGTACTGCCGGACCCGGTTGCGCAGCCCGCGGCTGGTGCCCACATAGAGCGGATCGCCGCGCTGATCGCGGAAGATGTAGACGCCCGGGGAGTTCGGCAGGTGATCACCGAGATGGCGTTTGCGGCGCTGGGCGAGCGAGACCTGGTTGGTGAACGACCGCAGCTCCGGCAGCGAATGCACACCCAGGTTGCCCACCCGGCCGATCAGCCCGTGCAGCACGTCGACGGTGGCCCGGGCGTCGGACAGTGCGCGGTGATTCGGCCGGGTCGTCGCGCCGAAGAACGGAGCCAACGTGCTGAGTTTGCAGTTGGGCACCTCGTCGCGGGAGAGCACCCGCCGGGCCAGCACGGCGGTATCGACGACGGCCGGATTCGGCCAGGCATGACCGGCCGCGGCGCAGGCCGCCTTGAGGAAGCCGACATCGAACGGCGCGTTGTGCGCGACCAGGACGGCACCGCGGGCGAACTCGAGGAACGCCGGCAACACCGAGCCGATCGGCGGCGCCTCGGCCACCATCCGGTCGGTGATGCCGGTCAGCACGCTCACGAACGGCGTGATCGAGCAGCGCGGATCCACCAGCGTCTGGAACTCGGCGAGCACCTGCCCGCCCTGCACGCGCACCGCGCCGATCTCGGTGATCGCGTCGTGCACCTGCCGGCCACCGGTTGTCTCCAGGTCCACGACGACGAAGGTGGTCGCATGCAGCGGCTCATCCATCTCGTCGAGAGTCGGCTGCACCCCGCGCGTCGGCAGCGCGAGGGATGCTGCCGGGGATGCCATGCCTGCGACGTTAAGTCTGGGCACCGACGATTTCGGTGAGGCGCGCGTGACCGGGCCGGACGCGTAGGTTCGGCAGGGTGAGCCAGGCCGAACCCACCGCCGGGACCACCCCGGTGCTCGCCGAGGAGCCGCGGCGTCGGGTGCTGGACATCGCCGGCCAGGTACTCGGCCGGTTGCCCGCCGAGCAGGTGCCCGCGTCGTTGCGGGCGATAGCGAAGTTCACTCCGGGCAAGCGTGCGCGGCTGGGCGGGCCGGCGTTGGCTGCGGCGTTGGAGACCGATACCGAGTTCCGCCAGCGGGTGGCCGACGTGGTCGCCGACAGCAGCGCCGAACTGGTCGACGCGCTGCGGGCCGGGGTGGTACCCGCGGCGGCCGATCCTGCGGATGTGGCGACGGTGGCGTATCTGGTCCGACCACCGGGGTGGGCCGATCTGGTCGCGGCGGCCCAACCGCCGGAGTCGGCCCGGGTCGACGCGGCGGCCGCCGAAGCGGAACTCGCCCGGTTGCGCGCAGATCGGGAGGCGCTCAAGCGCGAATCCCGCGGTGAACCGGCCCGCCAGCGCAAGGCCATCGCCGAGGCCCAGCAGGCCGCCGATGCTGCCCGGGCCGAGCTGCGCGAGGTGCGCGCCCAGCTGCGCGTGGCGCTGGAGGCCGCCCAGCTCGCGACGGCGGAGGCCGACGCGGCCCGCGAGGCCGCCGAGCGGGCCGAACGCACCAGGGAGCAGGAGGTGCGCCGGATCCGCGGCCAGCTCACCGCGGCGGAGCGGGCCTTGGAGGCAGCGCGACGGGCCGGACGGGTCGATCGATCACACGCCACCGCCCGGCTGGCGATCCTGGTCGACAGCATTGCCGCGGCGGCAGCCGGATTGCGCACCGAACTCGAGCTCGCAGGCAGCACGGTGCGCCCCGCAGACGGCGTCGATGCGGTGCGGGCGGTGACCCTGGCCGGTGGCGGCCCGACCAGCGAGCGGGCCCTGGACGAGTTGCTCGCCGCGCCGCGAGCACACCTCATCGTCGACGGCTACAACGTGACCAAGACCGGCTACGGCAACCTGCCGCTGGCCGCGCAGCGAGCTCGATTGATCGGCGACCTCGCCGCGCTGGCCTCGGCCAGGTCCGGCCTGGAGATCACCGTCGCCTTCGACGGCGCGACCGGGCCCCCGGCCGCAACGGCGACGCCCCGGGGGGTGCGCGTCCTCTTCAGCGCGGCGGACGAGATCGCCGATCTGTTGATCGCCCGGCTGGTCGAAGCCGAGCCGCCCGGGCGCCTGGTGGTGGTGGTGTCCTCCGACGGGGAGGTGGCTGCGCACGCCCGCTCGGCAGGTGCGCACGCCGCCGCGTCGGACCTGCTGTTGAGCCGGCTCGCCCGGCTGCGCTGACCACCGCCTCAGTCGCCCCCGTCGCCCCGCCCCCCGTCGCTGCGCCCACTCTCACCGCGAGGGGGAGGTTATGCCGGCCGAGGGGGACGTTATGGCCGGTCCACTCGGCGTGTCGTGACCACAACCTCCCCCTCGGCCACGGCAGGCAGCTGGACGAGTGCGGTGGGAACTCCGGCCGAAACTGTCGGTGGGGTTCCTTAGCGTCGTCGGCGAGCCGGTCTGCAAGGGCCGGGGAGGAGGCGTGACGATGTTGATCGACTGCGAAACGTGCCGGGTGCGCGACATCGGATGCTCGGACTGCGTGATCAGCTTGCTGCTGGATCCGCCCGCGACGGTGGAGCTCGACGAGGACGAGCGACACGCGCTCGGGGTGCTGGCCGAGGGCGGCCTGGCCCCACCGCTGCGGCTGATCCCGGTCCGGCCGGACCGGGCTACCCCGCGTCCGACCGGCGACGGCATGGCGGCCGCCGGGTGAGTCGCGTTCGGCCACCGGGTCAGGCGCGTTCGGCGACCGGGTGAAGCGACGGCATGGCGGCCGCCGGGTGAGTCGCTTTCGGCTCACCGCGACCAGCAGGACCGGACTGTTGCGACGTCACTGTCGGACCGGGCGCACCGGGCAACACACCGAAACCCCGACCACATTGCGTTCCGCCGTGACCATCCCGTAATCTGCCCAGGACCTTTCGGGGACGTTCGGTTCCAGCCCGGGACCGACTCGAAGGGCACCGCCGAGTCGATGCTCGTCTACCCAGACGGGCTCGAGCCGGGGAACCAGGTTCCTGGGGTGAATCGGGACCGAGCGGGGCCGCAGCAATTTTCGGTGCGGTATCACTCGGCCTCGTAGGGCTACTTCCGCAGCCCGAATCCGACAGCTAACTCGGTAGGCGGGCGAGTGGAAGAAACGGAGAGCCGCCGCTCGTGGCGTCCGCCCCAAGCTCCCGGCGTATAGCCGGTGTCCTCACGGCACTAGTTGCCTTCATCGGTCTCCTGGCCACCACCATCACGCCCGCGGCGGCAACGCCGAAGCCGACGGTGACCCAGGTAATGACCACCCTCGACAAGCTGGCCCGCAAGGCCGAAACACTGACCGAACTGTTCAACAAGGCGAACGAACAGGTGACCGCCAAGCAGGTCCAGGCGGAGAAGGCTGTCCAGGCCGCCACCGTCGCGCACACCAACTTCCAGTCGGCAAGTGGGACGCTGCGCGCGTCGTTGATCGAGCAGTACCGCGGTTCGCAGTTCAACTCCACCAGCGCGCTGATGAGTTCCGGTTCGACGCAGCAGTACCTCGACCGGCTCTCGATGATGTCGCTGTTGTCGCATCACCGGGAAGGTGTCGCGGCCTCGATGAAGGGTCTGCAGGCTGCCGCGGTCAAGGCTCAGAAGAGTGCGGCGAAGCAGCTCTCCGACGCCCGGGCAACCCGCGCTGCGTTGGCCAAGCAGCGGGCGACGGTGAAGAAGGAGCAGGCGAAGTACTCAGCCTTGCTGAACACGTTGACCGCGTCGCAGAAGAAGACCTATCTCGGTCACGGCACGGCCTCACCGCAGAAGTACGGCCCGGTGCACGCCCCGTCCAAGTTGGCCCAGATCGCGGTCAACTTCGCGTTGGCGCAGCTCGGCAAGCCCTATGTCTTCGCCGCGGCGGGCCCTGGTTCCTACGACTGTTCCGGCTTGACGATGGCTGCCTGGGGCAAGGCGGGTGTGCACCTGTCGCACTACGCGCCGACCCAGTTCACCGCTGGTCATCGGATACCGCAGAGCGCGCTGGCACCGGGTGATCTGGTGTTCTTCTATCCGGACATCGGCCACGTGGCGATGTACATCGGCCACGGCATGATCATTCATGCGCCGCAGCCGGGCGATGTTGTCAAGATCGTCCCGTTGTCGACGTTCGCCTCGGACTACCAGGGAGCCGTTCGACTCCCCTGATGCCCTGACGAGCGTGATCGACCCCCCCATGGATGGCGGGCGGAGGCCTTCAGCGGCCCCGCCCGTCATTCATGTCCGGACGAATGTCTCGGCCAGTCCCGCGGCCGTCAGGTTGGGTTGTGCGTTGCGGCTGAGCATCCTGACCCGCTGGGTCGGCGGCGTCGTGCTCACGGTGTGCCTCGGACTGGTGTTGGTGAGCGTCGGGCTGCAGCGTCCGGCGAAGGCGGTGCACGGACGTGCCGTCGTCCCCGACGCCGCGCAGCTCGGCCAGATCAGCCGGGTGCTGGACGCCCACGCCCGTGCGTTGGCGCACCACGACCGGACGGCGTTCACCGCCGGGCTGGACACCGGGCAGCTCAGCGGTGGCTACCGGGACCGGCAACTGGCCGAGTTCGCCAACATCGCCGCGGTGCCGCTGGCGAGTTGGAATTACGCCCCCGGTCCGGCACCGGTCACCGGATCGCTGGTCAGCGCGGCCGCGGCTCGCTACGGCGCGCCCACGGCGATCGTCTCGGTGCAGCTGCGCTACGCCCTGGCCACCGTCGACCCGCAGCCGACCGAGCGACCGCAATGGATCACCGTGCTGCAGCGCGGTGGCCGCTGGCTGCTCGCCGGCGATACCGACGTCGCAGGCCACGGCGGTGACACGTGGCGCGGGTTATGGGATTTCGGGCCGGTGACGGTCTACCGCGGCGCGTCGAGCCTGATCCTGGCGCATCCGCGCAACGCCGCTCGGGAGGCGCAGTTTGCTGCGCTGGTGGATCGCGCGGTGCCGGTCGTGACGAGTGTCTGGGGAGACGGCTGGGCCCGGGAGGTGGCCGTCGTCATCCCCGACACGCAGGAGGAGATGACCGAGGTGATCGGACAGAACATCGACCTGGCCGACATCGCCGCGGTCGCGGTCGCCGACGACGTCGAGGTGCCGGCCGGACGGGTGCTCGGCCAGCGAGTGGTGCTCAACCCGGCCAATTTGGACCGGCTCAGCGCCGCCGGCCGGCAACTCGTCGTCCAGCATGAGGTGACGCACATCGCCACCCGGGCGATCACCCGCACCCAGACGCCGACTTGGCTGGTCGAGGGGTTCGCCGACTACGTCGGGAACCTGCACAGCGGGCAATCGGTGCGCCAGGCCGCAGTCGAGCTCGGCGTCCGAGTACGCAGCGGTCAGATCCCTGCCGCACTGCCCGGAGCCGCCGAGTTCACCGGCTCCTCGGGTGCGTCGGCGCGGGCCTATCAGGAGGCGTGGCTGGCCTGCCGACTGATCGCCGCACTCGCCGGGCAGGATGGGTTGGTGCGGTTCTATCGACGCGTCGCGGGCGCGACGGACCCGGTCGCCGCGCTCGGCCCGGCGTTGCGCGCGGTCACCGGAATGGACGTGGCCCGGTTCACCGCCCGCTGGCGGGTCTACCTGCAGCAGGAACTGGGCACGTGACCCGGCCCCGGCGCAAGGTGCTGATCGTCAGCAACGACTTCCCGCCACGATCCGGCGGCATCCAGGCGTTCGTGCACCAGTTGGCGATCCGCTTGCCGGCCGACGATGTCGTCGTCTACGCGTCGGACTACGAGGGCTCGGCCGAGTTCGACGCAGCGCAAGTCTTTCCGGTGGTCCGTCATCCCACCGGGCTGCTCGTCCCCACCCCGGCGGCCCGGCGTCGCATCGTCGCGACGCTGCGTGAGCACGGCGCCACCGCCGTCTGGTTCGGGGCAGCGGCTCCGCTTGCGCTGCTCGCCCCGGCGTTGCGCCGAGCGGGAGCCGAGCGGCTGGTCGCGACGACGCACGGGCACGAGGTGGGCTGGGCGATGCTGCCCGGCGCGCGGCAGGCGCTGCGACGCATCGGGACGCACTGCGACACCGTCACCTACCTCGGCGAGTACACCCGGCGCCGGCTGGCCCGCGCGCTGGGCCCGCACGCGACGATGACCCGGCTGACGCCGGGCGTGGACGTCGAGGCATTCAGCCCGCAGGTGTCCGCTGCAGCGGTGCGGGCGCGCTGGGGGCTCACCGATCGCCCCGTGGTCGTGTGCGTCTCGCGGCTGGTGCCGCGCAAGGGCCAGGACACGCTGATCCGCGCCCTACCGGACATTCGCCGCGCGGTTCCGGATGCGGCGCTGCTCATCGTCGGCTCCGGCCGGTATCGGGACGCGTTGCGAGCGCTTGCCGTCCAGCAGGGCGTGGCCGAGCACGTCGTCTTCACCGGGCCGGTGCCGTGGGCGCAACTGCCGGAGCATTTCGCGGCCGGCGACGTGTTCGCGATGCCGTGCCGCACCAGAAGGGCCGGGATGGACGTCGAGGGACTCGGCATCGTCTACCTCGAAGCCAGCGCTACCGGGCGGGCAGTGGTGGCCGGGGACTCCGGAGGCGCCCCGGACGCCGTGCGCCCCGGTGCGACCGGGCTGGTCGTCGATGGCCGCGACGTGCCGGCAGTGGCCGCCGCTGTCGCCGACCTGCTCGGCGACGAGCAGCGCCGCACCGCGATGGGACGGGCCGGCCGGGAATGGGCCGAGCGGGAGTGGACCTGGGACGTCGCCGCCGCCCGGCTGGATGCCCTGCTGCAGGCCTGAGCAGCTGCATCACGGCGGCTACGGTCCTGCACGAGGAACGTCAGAGCGCTCGCGGTGCAGGACGGCACCGGCCGGAGCCGGACCGCGCGGCGGGCCGGTCGGTCAGCTGTACAGCTCGGCGATCTGTGCGGCGTTCTCCTTCAGCACGACGTTGCGCTTCAGCTTCAGCGAGGGCGTGATCTGGCCGGCCTCTTCGGTCCAGTCCGCCGGCAGGATGGTGAACGCCCGGATCGACTCAGCCTTGCTGACCGCCTTGTTCGCGGAGTCGATGGCCGCCTGCACCTCGGCACGGAGGTCCGGGTCGTCGACCAGGTCGGCGATCGGCGTATCGGCGGCCCGACCGTTCTTCTCCAGCCACTGCGGGAAGGCTTCTGGATCGATGGTCACCAGCGCGCCGATGAACGGCTTCTGGTCGCCGACGACGAGACACTGGCTCACCAGCCAGTGCGCGCGGGCGCGGTCCTCGAGCACGGCGGGAGCGACGTTCTTGCCACCAGCGGTGACGATGATCTCCTTCTTGCGACCGGTGATCCGCACGAACCCGTCCGCGTCGATCTCGCCGATGTCGCCGGTATGGAACCAGCCGTCGGTCAGGGCCTCAGCGGTGGCCTCGGCGTTGTTCCAATACCCGTGGAAGACCACGCCGCCCTTCATGAGCAGCTCGCCGTCCTCGGCGATGCGCAGGGTCAGGCCGGCCAGCGGCTGACCGACGGTGCCGATCTTGATCGCGTCCGGTCGGTTCACCGTTGCCGCCGCCGTGGTCTCGGTGAGGCCGTACCCCTCGTAGACGGTCACCCCGACGCCGCGGAAGAAGTGCCCCAGGCGTTCGCCCAGCGGTGCGCCGCCGGAGATGGCCGCTTCGCAGTTGCCGCCGAGCGCGGCCTTGATCTTGGCGTAGACGAGCTTGTCGAACAGCTTGTGCTGCAGCTTGAGAGCGATCGGCACCGACCCGGTCACCAGGCTGCGCGAGTAGTCGATGGCGACCTTCTCGGCGCGGTCGAAGATCTTGCCGTGGCCCTCGGCGTGCGCCTTCTGCTTCGCGGTGTTGTACACCTTCTCGAACACCCGCGGCACACTCAGCACGAACTTGGGCTGGAACCCGGCCAGGTCCTCCAGCAGGTTGCGCACGTCCGGCGCGTGACCCAATGTGCAGCCGGTGGCGATGGTGCCGACCTCGATGACCCGGCCGAAGACGTGGGCGATCGGAATGAACAGCAGCGTCGAAGCCTGGTCGTTGAGCAGACCGCCCAGGTAGCTCTGCACCTGGGTCACCTCGAAGATGAAGTTGCCGTGGGTCAGCTCGCAGCCTTTGGGCCGCCCGGTCGTTCCCGAGGTGTAGATGATCGACGCCAGATCATTCGGGGTCACCGCCTCGCGACGCTGGTGCACCTGCTCGTCGGTGGCCGCCCCGGCGAGCCCGGAGATGGTCTCCAGTCCGCCGTCGTCGAGGACCCAGACGTGGTTCAGGTCGGGGGCATCGTGGCGAACGGAGTCGACGATCGCGGCGTGCTCGGCGTTCTCCACGACGACGGCACTCGCGCCGGAGTTGCTCAGGATCCACTGCACCTGCTCGGCGCTGGACGTCTCATAGATGGGCACGGTTGCCGCGCCGACCGACAGGATCGCGAAGTCCAGCACGGTCCACTCGTAGCGGGTCCGGCTCATCAACCCGATGCGGTCGCCCGGCCGGATGCCTGCATTGATCAGCCCGCGAGCGGCGCCGAGCACCTCGGCGGCGAACTGCCGGGACGTGACGTCCTGCCAGGCGTCGTCCACGCGCCGGCGCAGCGCGACGTGGTCCGGCCGGTTCTCGAGGTTGCCGAACACGTAGTCCGCGACGTTCTGTTCGGGTGCTTCGACCGCGGTCTGCGGGAGGGTGAATTCCGACACGGTGTGTTCGGTGGCGGTCAAGGTCAGGGCCCCTGTTCGATGATTCCGCGCCGCGCCCAGGCAAGGCGACGATTCGGCACAACGGTAACTGTTTCCCGGACATCCGGGGAAGCCGATCCTGATGCGTCCGGTGCGGCCGGCCCGCTCCGGCGCCGGGCTGCACCGTTCTGGGCGCTGGCGGACGATCTCGAGGCAGGCCGGTAGCCTTCGCCGCATGGCCGATGAATCAACGCAGTCCATCGTGATCAACGCGGAGCCGGCCGCCATCATGGCAGTCATCGCCGACTTCGCTAGCTATCCGCAGTGGGCTGCGTCGGTGAAGAGCTGTGAGGTGATCGAGCCGGGCAGCGGAGCGGAGCAACGGGCGAAGCGGGTTGCCTTCGCGATCGATGCCTCGGTGTTCCGCGACAAGTACGAACTGGAGTACCAGTGGAGCGGCGACACCAAGGTCGAGTGGACGCTGGTGAAGGGGCAGATGCAGAGAGCCCAACACGGCTCGTACACCCTTGAGCAGGGCGATCAGGGCACCAAAGTCACCTACGCGCTGTCGGTCGAACTGACCATGCCGATGCTCGGGATGCTCAAGCGCAAGGGCGAAAAGGTCGTCATGGACACGGCACTGAAGGAACTGAAGAAGCGCGTCGAGACTGGGAGCTGAGGCCGGCCGTGCGGATCGTCTTCTTCACCGGCAAGGGCGGCGTCGGCAAGACCACCGCGGCCGCGGCCACAGCGGTGCGCCTCGCACAACGCGGTACGAAGACATTGCTGCTGTCCGCCGACGCCGCGCACTCCGTCGCCGACGTGCTGGGCCATCCGCTGACCGACCAGCCGATCGAGGTCGCCGACGGGCTCGCGGCGGCCCAGTTGGATCCGCAACGCCGGCTGGAGACAGCCTGGAGCACGGTGCAACGTCATCTCGCCGGGATGTTGCAGCACGGCGGCGCCGACCCCATCGCGGCGGAAGAACTCACCGTGTTGCCCGGCGTCGAGGAGGTGCTGGCGTTACTCGCCGTCCGCGACCACGCGGCGGCCGGCCGCTATGACGCGATCGTGGTCGATTGCGGGCCGAGCGCCGAGACGCTGCGGCTGCTGGCGGTGCCGGACACGCTGGCCTGGTACTTGGATCGGATCCTGCCGATGCAGCGCCGGCTGGCCCGCAGCGCCCGACCGCTGGCCGGTCTGTTCGGCGCGCGCGGCGCGGTGCCAACGGACGCTCTTTTCGACGCCGTCCTCGCCCTGACCGACGACCTGCGCAGCGTGCGCGAACTCGTCGGCAACCCGGACATCTCCAGCGTGCGATTGGTACTCACGCCGGAGTCGATGGTGGTGGCCGAGGCGCGGCGAACGTTCACTGCGCTCTGCCTGTACGGCTACCAGATCGACGGTGTCGTGGCCAACCGCGTGCTGCCCTCGGGCGCCGGGGACTGGGGCGCGGCATGGCGCGGCACGCAGCGCGACCAACTCGCCGCGGTTGCCGAGTCGTTTCCCGACGTGCCGCTGGCTCAGGCGTCGTACCGCAGCAACGAGCCGATCGGGTTGGCTGAGCTGGCCTCGGTGGCCGACGAGCTCTACGGCTCGCTGCCGGGTGCCGACCCGGTGAGCGGCAGTCGGGCGCAGCGCCCGTTCCTGAGCGTCGAGGCGGACGGCACCGACTTCGTTCTGACCGTGGCCTTGCCGCTAGCCGAGCGAGCCGCGGTGTCCGCAGCGCGCAGTGGTGACGACCTCGTCCTCACTGTCGCCGGGCACCGGCGACTCATCGCCCTGCCCAGCGTGCTGCGTCGGTGCCAGGTCGGCAGCGGACGGTTCACCGACGGACTGCTGCGGATGCGGTTCACCCGCGATCCTGCGCAGTGGCCGCGCGATGTCGCACCCGGAGAGCGATGAGTACTCCCGGTGCCGGCGCCCATGGCGAGACGCCGCTGACCGACGAGCTGGCCGAGCTGCTGGTTGCTGCCCAGGGCTGGGTGAGCCGGGCCACCGCGAACCACCAGGTAGCGACCGGTGCATCGGAGTGCACCGGATGCCCGCTGTGCCGGCTGATCTCAGTACTGCGCGGCGACCGTCCCGAGGTGACCGAGAAGATGTTGGACGTGGTGAACTCCGTGGTGACCGGTCTGCGCGGTGCGTTCGAGGCACCGCCCGCCGAGCCGGCCTCCGACCCGGCTGCGTCGCCGGCGTCCGATCCGGCGCCGCCCAGCCGGGTCCAGCCCATCGACCTGACCGACCCGGAAGAGGACTGAGCGTTGCCACTCGCGATCGGCGTCGACATCGGCGGCACCAAGGTGCTGGCCGGTGTGGTGGACGACAACGGCTCGGTGCTGGACCGGGAGCTGCGCGGTACGCCCAGCCACGACATCGAGGAGACCGAGGCCGTCATCACGGACGTCGTCACGAAGCTGACGGCCCGTCACGACATCACCGCCGTCGGGATCGGCGCCGCGGGCTGGATCGGAGCCGACCGGGCAACCGTGCTGTTCTCACCGCATCTGGCCTGGCGCAACGAACCACTGCGCGATGCCTTGATGCAGCGCATCGGCCGGCCGGTTCTCATCGAGAACGATGCCAACGCCGCGGCCTGGGCGGAGTATCGGTTCGGCGCGGCGCAGGGCGAGCCGGTCGTCGTCTGCATCACGTTGGGGACGGGCATCGGCGGTGGCTTGGTGCTGGACGGCAAGCTGTACCGCGGTGCGTACGGGGTGGGCGCGGAATACGGGCACATGACCTTGGTACCGCACGGCCGGCGTTGCGCCTGCGGAAACAGTGGGTGCTGGGAGATGTATGCCTCCGGAACCGCCCTCGCCCGCGACGCGCAGGAGGTCGCCGAAGCATCGCCGGTGGCGGCGCACCGACTGCTCGCGATGGTCAACGGCGACCGGCGCCGGATCGACGGACCCCTGGTGACAACTGCGGCGCAGAACGGAGATCCGGTGGCAACCAGCATCTACACCGCGATGGGGCGGTGGCTGGGCAACGGCATGGCCACCCTGGCCGCGGCGCTGGACCCGAGCATCTTCGTCGTGGGCGGCGGCGTGTCGCAGGCCGGGGAGCGGCTGCTCCTCGAACCGGCCCGCCAGGCGTTCGGCGAGTCGCTCACCGGCCGCGGGTTCCGCCCCATCGCCCGGATCGAGATGGCGCAATTCGGCCCGGAGGCCGGTCTGGTCGGCGCCGCCGACCTGGCCCGGCAGACCCTCGCCGACCCGCCGAGCTGACCGCTGAACTCACCCGCCGAACTCATCCGCTGAACTGACCCGCTCAACTGACCCGCTCAACAAGGGACATGTGCATGGACATCACGCAGTTGATCCTCGACGACCACCACGAGCAGCGCCGGCTGTTCGCCCTGCTCGAGCAGGTCGACGCCGCTGACACGGCCAGCCTGGCAGCCATCTGGGGCCGGCTCGCCGCGTTCCTCGACGTCCATGCCGAGGCCGAGGAGCAATTGTTCTATCCGGCCTTGTTGGCGCTGGGCAAGGGCGTCGACGGCGACCATCCCCCGGAGGAAGAGACCGAGGACGCCATCGGCGACCACAACGACATCCGCGACGCGGTGGCCCGAGCGGGCGACCACCCGGTCGGCTCGGCCGAGTGGTGGGACGCCGTGGCGGCGGCGAACAAGGCAAACGGCGATCACATGGCCGAGGAGGAGCGCGAGGGCCTGACCGACTTCCGCCGCAACGCGACGTTGGCCACCCGGCACGATCTGGGCGTCGCCTTTGCCGTGTTCGAGGCCGCGCACGTCACCGGCGTCGAGCCGGTCGACAAAGACCCGAAGGAGTACGTCGACGAGCACGAGCGCAGCGGCGAATGACCGTCCTGCGGCTGCTGTCCTACAACGTTCGCTCACTGCGGGACGACTCGGCTGCAGTGGCGCGGGTGATCCGCGATGCGAAGCCCGACGTGGTCTGCATCCAGGAGGCGCCGCGGTTCCTGCGCTGGCGATCCAAGTGCGCGAGCCTGGCTCGGCGCAGCGGCCTGGTGGTGATCGCCGGCGGCCGGCGGCCCGGTGCGAACCTGGTGCTGTCCAGCCTTGGTGTCGACGTGATCGCCGCCCACGAGGTCCGATTCACCAAGGACCCGAAGCTGCATCAGCGCGGGGCAGTCATCGCGGTGCTGGCCAAGGGCGGGCATCGGTTCGCGGTGGCCGGCACGCACCTCGATCTGGCTGCCGACCCGCGACTGCGGCACGTCGGTGAACTGCGCGATCACGCCAGCCGGCTCGTCCCGGTCGGCGTGCCCTTGATCGTCGCCGGCGACATGAACGAGGAGCCGGGCGACCCCGCGTGGCGCGCCCTCACCGACCTCGGGATGGACGCCTTCGCCGCTGTCGGAACGGGCGACGGCTACACCTTCAGCGCCCGGGACCCGAGGCGCCGCATCGACGGAGTGTTCCTCGGCCAGCCGCTCACAGCGAGGTCCGCCACGGTTCTGGAGTCGCCGGACGTCCAGGTGGCCAGCGACCACCGTCCGTTGCTCGTCGAGATCGACCTGGACGGCGCGACGCGGTGAGCCGACGGTGGTTGGTCGGCCTGCTCGCGGTGCTGATCACTGCGGTGGCGTGTACTTCTGCGAAACCGCCGGCCGGGTCGTCCGGTCGCCCCTCCGCCAGCATCGGATCGACGGCGAGTGCGCTGAGCCGGGCGCCGACAACGACGCCGCGACCGCCGCCGGAAGACCCGCGCCTCACCGCGGCGAAGCGGGCACTCGCCGGGATGTCGGCCGGGCAGAAGGTTGCCCAATTGGTGATGACCGCGACGTCCGCCGGCTATGCCGACGCGCGGACGCTCGCGCTGATCAGGACGGGTGCCGTCGGCTCGGTGCTGCTCAACGGTCACAGCGCGGCCGGGCGCACTGCGACGAAATCGATCACCCGCACGCTGCAGGCGGCCGTCCCGGCCGGCGGGCCCGCGCTGTTCATCGCGACCGACCAGGAGGGGGGCTACGTGCAAGACCTGGCCGGGCCGGGGTTCGAGCGGATCCCACCGGGACTGCAGCAGGGCCGGCTCGCCCCGGCGACGCTGCAGGTGGACGCCACCCGCTGGGCCGCTCAACTCGCCGCGGCTGGAGTGAACCTGAACCTGGGACCCGTGCTCGACACCGTGCCCAGCCCGGCTTTCGCACCGCGGAACCCGCCGATCGGCTCGCTCGACCGGCAGTACGGCTACCTCCCATCCGTGGTGAGCAGCCATGGACTTGCTGCGATCGCGGGGATGACGGCCGGCGGAGTCGACACGGCGGTGAAGCACTTTCCGGGCTTGGGCCGGGTCACCGGCAACACGGACACCACGACCGGTGTCACCGACACGCAGACGACCGCCGACGACCCGTACCTGGCTCCGTTCGCCGCCGCAGCGAAGGCGGGAGTGCCGTTCGTGATGATCTCGACCGCGATCTACCGCCGGATCGACCCCTCCGCGCCGGCGGCGTTCTCCGCGAAAATCGTCACCGGTTTGCTCCGCCAGAAGCTCGGCTTCGGCGGCGTCGTGATCAGCGATGATGTCGGCGCTGCCGCGCAGGTCGCGTCGATCCCCGTGGGGCGGCGTGCGGTCCGGTTCATCGCCGCCGGCGGCGACATCATCCTCACCGCGGCTGTCGATCAGGTGCCGGCAATGCGCTCGGCATTGCTGGCTGCGATGCACGGCGCCGCGTTCGCCAGGAAGGTCGACGCCGCCGTGCTGCGGGTCTTGCTGGCCAAGGCGAAGCGCGGGCTGATGCATTGACCGGTCAGGCGGGACGCACCGCGTCATAATCTGCGGCGTAGTCCGGCCGGACCGTGCGCACCGCACCGAGCCAGCGCTCCAGCGGCAGTGAGCTGCGCCGCGCGGCGGTCACCCCGGCGTCGAGCAGCACCGCATAAGGCGTCGCGGCAAGCGCAGCAACCTGTGGTCGAGCCAGGAACGCCTCGCGTTCCTCGTCGCCGAACTCGGTCGGACTGGTGCCCGTCAGCCGGCACCACAGCACGAACACCAATTCCTCGGCCGACATGTTCACGCGCTCACCTCGTCACCGGACTGCGCCCGCACACCGTTGCGGCGGGATGACAGCAACGATCCCTGCTCGACGTGTCATCGTCGCGACGTCAACGTGTCCGAGACATGACCATGCTTGGACGGTTGGCCGCCGCGGTCAGAGCACCGCGCCGTCATCGGGATCGACGTCCTCATCCTCGCTGTCGTCACGCAACCGGCTGAGCAGCAGGCCGCCGCCGGTCAGGATGAGGATCACCCCGAATGGAAAGGACAGTTCCGAGGTCAGGCCGAGCCGGTCGGAGAACCCGATGATCGCGATGCCGAGCGCGAGCAGCAGTACGGCGCCGATCGCTGTCGTGGACAGCCGCGGCAGCGGTGGTGGCGGTGGCGGTTCGAAGTGCTCGTCCGCTAACTCCTCGTCGGCGGCATCGGCCGGCACCGCTGGTGCATCCTCGTCCAGCAGGTCGAAGGCGTCACCAGGCAGCGGGTCGTCACTGGTCCAGTTCGCGACGAGCGCGGCGAACTCGGCGTCCAGGTCGATGCCGGCGAGCGGGTCCGGCCGATCGCTGCCGGCGATCGACGACCGCGGCCCGACCTCGCCACGCACCACCGTCCCGCCGGCCTCGTCGGCGGC
The DNA here is from genome assembly GCA_963703085.1 of uncultured Actinomycetota bacterium. Classification (GTDB taxonomy): domain Bacteria; phylum Actinomycetota; class Actinomycetes; order Mycobacteriales; family Jatrophihabitantaceae; genus DATAEG01. Next base: position 3,179,383 of record OY969789.1, read on the forward strand.
CGCAGCCACGACCGCGAGCGCCTCCTCGCGCATGGCGCCGGCGACGTAGAGACGGTCCCGCGGGCCGGCATGGCGCCGTTGCTCGGCAGCCGACGGTTCGAGATAGGCCGGCACGTCGGCGAGGCGGAGCAGGTCGAGCAGGTGCTCGCCGAGTCGCGGGTCCACGTCGGCGAGCGCCACGAAGTTGCTGGCCAGCAGCCCGTTCCCCCGACGACGCGGTGGTGGCGGCTGCGCTGCGGAGGACACGGCTCAGCCGGTGACGTTCGTGTGTGCGGCGATGAACTCCACGCTTCCATCGAAGATGGTCTGCGCGTCGTTGTCGAGAGTCGCGACGTGGTAGCTGTCCTCGAGCCAAACCTGCTCGATCGTCGTGTTTACGGCCAGCTTGTGCAGCAGTTCGGCGGACAGGTCGTCGACGACATGATCCTCGCGGCTGGTGTACAGCCGAATCGGAGCGGTGATCGCGCCGAGCTGCGGCAGGATGGTTCGCCACAGCTGCTGCAGGGAGACGAACGCGCGCAGCGGAGTCCGGTTGTACCCGTTCTCCTGTCCGCCGGCCTTGATGTCGCTGCCGATGCCCTTCTGTGAGCGCACCGCCCAGGCGACGTAGCGGGCAAACCTCGCGTCGAAGCGTCGGGTGCCGTAAGCCGGATTCACCAGAACCATTCCGGCGACGTCGGAATGTTCGATCGCCAGCTTGGTCACCAGGGCGCCGCCCATGGACAACCCGCAGACGAACACTTGGGCACAACGCTCGGTGAGCTCGAGGTATGCCCGGTCCACCTCGGCGTACCAGTCCCGCCACGTCGTCCGGTTCATCTCCTGCCAGGTGGTGCCGTGCCCCGGCAGGCGCGGCAGCCGCACGGTATAACCGGCGGCAGCCAGGTGCTCTGCCCACGGCCGCATGCTCGCCGGCGTGCCGGTGAACCCGTGTGACACGACGACCCCCACCGGGCCACCGTCGATGCTCACCGGGTCCGATCCTGGTAGGTAGACGGACGACGTCACCGGACCTCCTTCGGCCATCGCGCCGCTCGGCGATTGTGGCTAGACGCTACCGGCTATTAGTGTCACGCATGGGTCCGGCGCTCACCAGCGCGTCCCCGGTTCGGCCGGGTGCGACGGCGGTGCACGGTACATCGAGTAGAAGGGTGTCACCGGTGCTGTATTGGTTCCTCAAGCGCATCGGACTGGGCCCGTTGCTCCGGGTGATCTGGCGGCCGTGGATCGAAGGCGCGGAGAACCTCCCGCTCGACGGTCCGGCGATCCTGGCCAGCAATCACCTCTCGTTCTGCGACTCGTTCTTCTTGCCGGTGATGGTGCCGCGCCGGGTGACGTTCCTCGCGAAGGCCGAATACTTCACCACCCCAGGTATCAAGGGCCGGCTGTCCCGGTTGTTCATGGGCGGGGTCGGCATGGTGCCGCTGGACCGTGACGACCGCGACGCTGCCACCGCGGCACTGCGTACCGGCGTGCGGCTGCTGAGCAAGGGTGCGCTGCTGGGCATCTATCCCGAAGGAACCCGCTCGCCGGACGGCCGGTTGTACCGGGGCAAGAGCGGCGTAGCCCGGATGGCCCTGGAAGCCGGTGTTCCGGTGATCCCATGCGTCATGGTGAACACCGAGATCATCCAGCCCACCGGTCGCAAGATCCCGAAGTTTCGGCCCCGTCCGGGCGTGCGGATCGGCAAGCCGCTGGACTTCTCCCGCTACGAGGGACTGGCCGGCGACCGGTTCGTCGAGCGGTCGATGACCGACGAGATCATGTACGAACTCATGCAGATGTCCGGTCAGGAGTACGTGGACACCTACGCCGCGAAGGTCAAGGCGGTCAGCGACGTGCCCAGCGCGTTCGGCGACCGCGGAACGCGGAAAGGGCCGCGGGAACTCCGCGAGGCCGCCGACCGGCACCCCGTCGAACGAGCCAGCTAGTCGTGCGCTTCTTCTACGACTGCGAATTCATCGAGGACGGTAGGACGATCGAACTCGTCTCCATCGGCGTGGTCCGCGAGGACGGCCTGGAGTACTACGCCATCTCCACCGAGTTCGACCCGGCCCGGGCCAACGCCTGGGTGCGTCGGCATGTCCTGGAGCAATTGCCGGGCCCCGCAGACCCGGCGTGGCACGACCGGCGCAGCATCCGCGACTCGTTGATGGAGTTCCTGACTCGCGACCATCCGGACGAGCGGATCGAGCTCTGGGCCTGGATCGCTGCCTACGACCACGTCTGCCTGGCCCAGCTGTGGGGCGACATGCGCGCCCTGCCTGCAGTGATCCCGCGATTCACCCGCGACCTGCGGCAGCGCTGGGAGGATGCCGGCGCGCCGCGACTGCCTCCGCCCCCTCGTGACCGGCACGACGCACTGGCCGACGCGCGGCACAACCTGCAGCGTTGGCAGATCATCGACGAGGTCTGGTCTGCCAGGGCCGTGGACCTCGCCCGCGGCTGACCGGCTCCCACCACGACGCAGGGTGGTGCCGTTAGGCTCTGCTGCTGGCGTGGCCGCTGTCGCCTGCGCCGTCGGGATTCGGCCAGCTCTCGGGAGGACGTAAGTCACATGCGAATCGGTGTGCTCACCGGCGGCGGGGACTGCCCCGGACTGAACGCGGTGATCCGCGCGGTGGTCCGAAAGGGAATCGGGGTGTACGGGTTCGACTTCGTCGGCTTCCGGGACGGCTGGAAAGGCCCGCTGGAAGGCCTGACGATGGAACTCGGGATCCCCGAAGTGCGCGGCATCCTGCCGCGCGGCGGCACCATTCTGGGCTCGTCGCGGACCAATCCCTTCACCCTCGAGGGCGGCGTGGAGAAGATCCAGGAGAATCTGCACTCACTCGGCGTCGACGCGCTGGTCGCCATCGGTGGTGAGGACACCCTCGGCGTCGCGACCAAGCTGCACGACCTCGGTGTGAACGTGATCGGCGTGCCGAAGACGATCGACAACGATCTGAACGCGACCGATTACACGTTCGGGTTCGACACGGCCGTGAACATCGCGATGGAGGCGATCGACCGGCTGCACACCACCGCCGAGTCGCACCATCGAGCCTTGATCGTCGAGGTGATGGGGCGGCACGCGGGCTGGATTGCGCTGCACTCCGGCCTCGCTGGGGGAGCGAACGTCATTTTGATCCCGGAACAGAAGTTCTCGCTGGAACGCGTCTGCGCCTACGTGCAGAGCCGTTTCCAGTCGCACTACGCACCGATCATCGTGGTGGCCGAGGGTGCGATTCCTGACGAGGGCGAAGAGGTTCTGGCCACCGGTGAAGTGGATGCCTTCGGCCATGCGCGGCTCGGCGGGATCGGCGACTGGCTCGCCAGGCAGATCGAGCAGCGCACCGGCAAGGAGGCGCGCACCACCGTGCTCGGGCACGTGCAGCGCGGTGGCACACCCACCGCGTTCGACCGGGTGCTGGCCACTCGGTTCGGGCTGCAGGCGATCGACGCGGTGCACGACGGCGACTGGGGGAAGATGGTCGCACTGCAGGCCACCGACATCGTCCGGGTACCGCTCGCCGCGGCGACCACCGAACTGAAGCTCGTCGACCCGGCCCGCTACGCCGAGGCCGAGGTCTTCTTCGGCTGAGTTTTCTTGGGCTGAGTTTTCTTGGGCTGAGTTTTCTTGGGCTGGGCCTTCTTCGGCTGAGCCTTCGTGGGCGGGGTCGTTCGGGATCGGGCCTTCGGGGTGGAACGGTTGGCCGGCTTCGCCGCGGCCAACTGCACGCCGATCCCGTCGAGGACCAGCTCGATCGACGCCAGCATCTCGGACTCCGGCGAGCGGTGTTCGCCGTTGACCACGAAGTCCGACACCCGCGGGAAGTCGCCCGAGCCGATGATGCGCTGGACGATCTCGGCACCGGCCCACTGGGCCTGCTCGGCGGTGAGCCCGGCGCGACGCAGCCCGCGGGTCTCCGAGATCGTGTTCAGCGCGGCGCTCAGCGCACCGAAGTGCACGGAGCCGACGAAGGTCATCTTCGTGTCCACGGCAAGCTCGTAGTCGTCGAAGATCGACAGACCCCACTCCAGCCCGGCGATGCCTCGCGGAGTGATCGGTGGCCGGGCCATCGTCGCTTCCGGGAACCACGGATGCTCCATCGAGGTCTGCCAGGTCAGCTTCGCCATCAACCGCAGTTTCTCGCGCCAGGTGAGCGTCTTCCTGGCCAGTTGCCGGGGCGGATCGTTCGACAGGACGTGGTCCTGCATCAGCATGACGAGCGCGTCTTTGTTCGGGACGTGCCGATAGAGCGACATCGCGCCGGTGCCGAGCTCGTCGGCGATCCGCCGCATCGACAGGCCTTCGAGGCCCTCCTGGTCCGCCAGGCGGACCGCTGCAGTGACGATCCGCTGCACGCTCAGAGCGGCCCGTCCGGCCCGGGGGGCTGAAGCTTCGCCGACTCCCCACAGCAGGTCGAGGCCACTCCAGTACTCGCGTGCTGCGCGCGGTGGCTCCGCCGGCTTGGCCTTGGTTGACACGCGTACAGCGTATCTCTAGGGTACGGCGTACGCACTAGATACACCGTACGCATGGGAGCTGAGATTATGGACGTATTAGAGACCCGGGGCCTCGGCCGAAGGTTCGGAACCTTCACCGCGCTCGAGGACGTGGATCTCACGGTGCCGGCCGGCACTGTTTGCGCGCTGCTCGGGCGCAACGGAGCCGGCAAATCCACCGCAGTCCGCGTGCTGACCACCTTGCTCCGGCCGAGCGCCGGTTCGGCGCACGTTGCTGGCTTCGACGTGGTCCGGGAGGCAGCGGCGGTGCGCCGTCGGATCGGTGTCGTCGCGCAGAGTGCCACCATGGACGAGCTGCTCACCGGCTACCGCAATCTGGAGGTCATCGGGCGGTTGTTCCACCTGACCCCGAGCACAGCCGCTGCCCGGGCCAGCGAACTGCTCGAGCAGTTCGAGCTGTCCGATGCCGCCGGCAAGCAGGTGAAGACCTACTCCGGCGGGATGCGTCGCCGACTGGACCTGGCCGCAAGTCTGATCGGGCGCCCGTCCGTGTTGTTCCTGGACGAGCCGACGACCGGTCTCGATCCGATCGCGCGCGGGCAGATCTGGCGGGCCATCCGGCAGATGGTCGGCGGCGGGACCACCGTGCTGCTCACCACCCAGTACCTCGACGAGGCCGAGGAGTTGGCCGACACCGTGGCGGTGCTCGATCGGGGCCGGCTGGTCGCCTCGGACACGCCCGCCCGGCTGAAGGTGGCGGTGGGTGACGGCCGGATCAAGGCGACGCTGCAGGAGCCGGCCGATGCCCCGGATGTGGCCGAGGTGCTGCGCCGGGTGGGAGGCGGCCCGGTTGAGGCGTCGACACGCGTGGTGCTCGGCCTCGCGCCGAACGGCGCAGCCACCCTTCGGGACGCGGTCGACGAGCTGCAGCGTCGCGGCGTCGTCGTCGCCGAGCTCGGTCTGGTCCGGCCGTCGCTCGACGAGGTGTTCGCCCGCCTGACCGGCGATCCCGCGCCGGTTGAGGTCGGGCAGCCGGTACTGGAGGTGGCCTGATGACTGCGCTGCAGGTCAACGCGGAGCTGGCCGAGCCTGATCTCGACGCCGGCCCGGCGCGACTGTTCTGGCTCGACACATTCAACTCGACGCGGCGCTTCGTGTTCCGCGGGATGCGCCAACCCGACGTCGTGCTGGGTGGGGTGATCATGCCGATCGTCTTCGTGGTCCTGTTCGGGTACGTCTTCGGCAGCTCGATCACGGTGGACGGCGGCAACTACCACCAGTACCTGATGTCCGGCCTGTTCGCGCAGTCAGCGCTGTTCAGTTCGGCAAGTGTTGCGGTCGCAGTGGCCACAGATATGAGTGAAGGCGTCATCGACCGCTTCCGCGTCATGCCGATCACCCGCTCGGCACTGCTGCTCGGCCGAACCCTCTCGACAATGATCATCGGGCTGCCATCGATGCTGGTGATGATTTGCTGCGCCCTCGCGGTCGGCTGGCGTCCGCAGGCCGGTGTCCTGCACGCCGTGCTGGGGTTCCTCCTGTTGCAGCTGTTCTCCTTCGCGATGGGCTGGGTCGGCGCGCTGGTCGGCATGTACGCCAGTGGTCCGCAGGCCGCGGACGCGTTGGCAATGATTCCGACCTTCATCCTCGGATTCGTCTCCAACGTGTACGTGCAGACCGACCACATGCCCACCTGGTTGCGGGTGTTTGCCGAGTGGAACCCGATGTCCTCCGTGGTGGCCGCCGGGCGGACGCTGTTCGGCGGAACACCCGCGTCGGCGGGCCCGCAGCCCTGGCCGCTGGCACACCCCATCCTGACCACGACGCTGGTGGCAGCGGCGCTGCTGCTCACGATCATGCCGGTGGCGGTGCGCAAGTACGCCTCCACGGACAGTTGAGCTGAGTACGGCTGCGGCGGCCCCACGGCGTGATTTCCCCCGGGCTGTGGGGGAGTCGGCCGCGCCGCGGCCTACGCTGGTGGGCGTGAGCGTGTCCGAGCAGCAGTCGCCGAGCATCCCGTCCGATCCGCTCGGACTGGACACCTGGCGCGGCCTGCCCGCCGCACAGCAGCCGACCTGGCCGGACGAGGCCGAGATGCGCCGCGTCGTTTCCACCCTCGCCGTGGCGCCGCCACTGGTGGTAGCCAGCGAAGTCGACCAACTCCGCGAGCGGTTGGCTGCGGTGGCTCGTGGCGAGGCGTTCCTGCTCCAGGGCGGCGACTGCGCAGAGACCTTCCAGACCAGCTCACAGGCCGACATCGCCGGGAAGGTCCGGGTCCTGCTGCAGATGGCGGTGGTGCTCACCTACGGCGCGTCGATGCCGGTGGTGAAGCTGGGCCGGATGGCCGGCCAGTACGCGAAGCCGCGCTCCGCTGATCTCGACGCCTCCGGCCTGCCGTCCTACCGCGGCGACATGGTCAATGACCTCGCCCTGGACCAACGCACCCCGGACCCGTCCCGCATCCTGCGCGCGTACTCGACTGCGGCGAGCACCCTGAACCTCCTGCGCGCGTACGCCGGGGGCGGACTTGCTGCGCTGGATCGGGTGCACTCGTGGAACACCGCGTTCGCCCGGAACACCGAAACCGGCAGTCGGTACGAGCAGTTGGCCGCCGAGATCGACCGAGCGGTGCGGTTCATGCGCGCGTGCGGTGTGCACGACGGCGCCTTGGAAGGCGTGGAGCTCTACGCCAGCCACGAGGCGCTCATCCTCGAATACGAGCGGGCGCTGACCCGCATCGAGGACGGCCGCGCCTACGACCTGTCCGGGCACTTCGTCTGGGTGGGCGAGCGCAGCCGTCAACTCGACGGCGCGCACATCGACTTCGTCTCGCGCATCGCCAACCCGATCGGCGTGAAACTCGGCCCGACCAGCACCCCGGACCTGGCCGTCGAGCTCGTGGAGCGGCTGGATCCGGAGAACACGCCGGGCCGGCTCACGCTGGTCAGCCGGATGGGCCATCAGCAGGTGCTCGACAAGCTGCCGGCGTTGGTGGAAAAGGTCCGCAGCACGGGACACCTCGTGGTGTGGCAGTGCGACCCGATGCACGGCAACACCGAGGAGACCGTCGACGGAGTGAAAACCCGCCACCTCGACCGCATCCTCGACGAGGTCGACGGATTCTTCGATGTGCACTCCGAACTCGGCACGCACCCGGGCGGTCTGCATGTCGAGCTGACCGGTGATGACGTGACCGAATGCATTGGTGGTACCGCGGATCTGACGGCAGCGGACCTGAGCCGCCGCTACGAGACCGCGTGTGATCCCCGGCTGAATATCGAGCAGTCCCTGGAGCTGGCCTTCAAGGTGGCCGAGCGTCTGGTGGCCGAGCGACGCCGGGCGGAACGCGACTGAACCGCTATCCGCCCGGAACAGGAATCGACCGGGACTGCCCAGATCCGCCTCGGTACGGCACACTGCTGCCGTGACGTATCCAGCGCCTCCGCCACCCACCTCCGGATACGGCGCGCCGCCGCCCCGGCCCGGAAGGCTGCGCGGGCGCACCCCACGCCGGCTCGGCTGGATCTTCCTCGCCCTGGGCGTGGTGCTGATCGTCGTCGGTGGCGTCATCATCGCCACGAAGTCGCTGACACCGGTCAACAACTTTCAGCGGGTCAAGGCGAACAGCTCCGGCTCCGTCACGTTCAAGCACGCCGGCGGCTACGTCGCCTACTACGAGTCGGACGCGGTGACCGGGAACGAGACCGCGGTGCCGCTGCTCCCGGTCCGGCTCACCGATCCCAATGGCAAGCAGACGACGCTGAGCACCAAATACGGCAACCGCTCAGACGGCAAGATCAGGCTGCTGCACTACGAGTACAACGACCACAAGGGCCTGGCTATGTGGCAGTTCCACATCGACAAGGCAGGCACCTACAAGGTTGAAGTCGGTACCAACGCGCGCGCGGCGGCCGATGCGCAGGTGGCATTCGGCAAGTCGGTGGCTGGTGGCGTCGCGGCCGGTGCGGGGATCCTCGGGCTGGGCGTCTTGCTGCTGATCGCGGCGATCGTGCTGCTGATCGTCGGCTTCGTGAAGAAACGCCGACACAAGCGCGAGATCGCCGCCGGCCAGTATTCCGGCGGCGCTCAGCAGTGGTCGCCGCAGACCGGTGGCCAGCAGCCGTGGCAGTCACCGCAGGCACAGCAGCCGTGGCCGCCGCAGCAGCAACCGCCGCAGCAGCAATGGCCCCAGCAGCAACCGCCGCCGCAGCAGGGCGGATGGCCGCCGGGCAATTCCGCAGGCTGACCCGAAGCGGCATCGTCGGCGCAGCCGTCAGTAGCGCCCCGACGTCCGGGCCGGCCGGACTAGTGTCGGGCGAAGTCGACAACGCCTGAGAGAATGATCCAGCGGCTCGCGGGTACAACGCCGAGTCCAGGGAGTACTGCCAGCTCGGCAAGGTGAGGGGATTTCGCGATGCAGCCCGGCAACGGACACGACGACGACTCGACCGGACAGCAGTGGGACCCCACCGGGTCCGAGCCGCCCACCGAGGGCGGCCCCGAACAGGCGGCGCCCTGGCCCGCCGAGGGCGGCTACGGCGAGCCCCAGGACGAGCAGCAGGCGGCACCGCCGACCACTCAATTGCCTGAGTCGGGCTACGGCTATGCCGGTGCCGAGCAGCAGGCGGCGGACCCGTACGGCTATCCGCAGCAGGGCTACCCAGAGCAGTCCGGCTACGAGCAGCACGGCTACACCGAGCAGTACCCCTATGACGAGCAGGGTTATGGCCAGTCCGGCTACCCGCAGCAGGGCTACGAAGAGCAGTCCGGGTACCCCCAGCAGGGTTACGGCCAGCAGCCCGGTTACCAGCCGAGCGCCGGTTATCCGCAGCCGGCCGCCCAACCCGGCTACCCGGCGACACCGTCTTATCCAGGGCATCAGCCGACGCATCTGCAGCCCGGCTACGGCCAGCCGCCGTACGGGCCGCCGCCGGCTGGTGGTGGGTACGGTGGCCCACCGCAGCCGCCGAACAACCGCAACAAGATCATCGTCGGTGTGGTGGCCGTTCTGGTCGTGGCTGCCGCCGCGATTCTGCTGGTGGTGACGCAGAAGCACAAAGACACCGGATCCGGTGGTCACTCGTCGAACGGTTCCAGCCAGTCCAGCCAGTCCAGCTCCAGCAGCTCCTCCTCCAGCGATTCGCAGAGCAGTTCGGGCAATGAGAGCAGCGACTCCGGCAGCAGTTCGTCGTCGAGTGACAACGGCGCGGACACGCAGTGTGAGCCGAACAAGGAAGCCAACCTCGCCGCCATCGATTTGACTGTGGTGCTCAGTTTCATCGAGCCCGGCAGCACGCCGTCCGGGTACTTCGCGCAGGTGCTCCAGCACTGCACGGCAGCGGCGTTGCTGCCGCAGATCAAGTCGCTGTACGGCAAGAGCTTCGGGCTACCCGGGGACGACCTCACCGGCGGGGACAGCAAGGGCCCGACCGCAGAGTTCAAGATCACCGAGAAGAGCGGCGGAAACCTCGATCTGTTCATGTCCAAGGCCAGTGACGGGCACTACGAAGCGACCAAATTCACGTTCAAATCCAAGTGAGCCTTCGGTTGGCGTGCCGGCTGGCCCGGCTGCCGGCACTCAGCCGAAGACGAGACGCTTTCCGGGCGTGCCGGGGTCGAGCAGCTCGAACTTCCGGGTCAGATCGGTACGGTCCAACAGCTCGACCTGCTGGGTGAACTGCTCACTGGTGACGTAGACGGTCTTCTCGAGCTTCCACTCGTTCGTGAACCACGCCCGGAGCGCCGCGAGCAGGCGCTCGTCCATTCCTCGCTTCATCTCCGGCAGCCGGGCCCAGAAGAAGACGACGGCGTCCACGTCGGCCCACTCGTCGTCACCGAGGGGAACCACCGTGCATTTCGTGAGGAACGCGGCGCTGGTGGGGAAGACATAAACGCAGCCCACGCATCGCGTGCCAGCCGGGTCCAGCACCGTGTAATTGAACGCGCGATGCGCAGCATGGCGTTGTTCCATGTCGATGAGGTCCACCCGGTTGGCCTCGACCGTGAAGTCGTCCTCGGGCCACGTCGACTGGCGCCATAACCGCAGGTACTCGCGGGTTTCCATCACGGCGGCATAGTCCATCTCGGTGTCGTCGGCCACGATCGGACGCAAGACGAACTCGTCGGTCTTCAACTCCGCGGGGACTGGTTCGGTCGTTTCGGTGAACGGCACGTGCGGCTCCTTCGCAAGGTGAATCCGAGTGCCCCCACGCTACGGTGACGCTCAACCGATTACGGCAGGCGCATAAAACGCAACGACCTGCTTCCCGGCCAGCGCTCGGTGCCGCATCGAGGGGTCAGATGATGTAGAGCGTGACCGTGCTGCCCCGTTTGATCTTCTGCCCGGACGCCGGGTCGATGCCGACGACCAGACCGCTCTCGCCGCCGAACGTCTTCGAGACAGTGACCTTGAACCCGAGCGCCTGCAGCCGCGCCGTCGCATCGGCAACCGGGTCCAGTCGCGGAATGACCGGGACCTCGACGAGATCCTGGCCCTTCGAGACGGCGAGCGTGACTGTCCTGAACTTGCGTAGCTTGCTGGTGCCCTTCGGTGTCTGCCGGATGACGTTACCGGTGGCGACGGTGTCGCTGAATTCCTCGCTGACCGCAACCTTGAAGCCCAAGGCCGTCAGTGCGTCGGTAGCATCGTTCTGCGGCTTTCCGGTCTCGTCCGGCACGGTCAGGATGGGCGGCCCGGTCGAGACGTAGACGGTGAGCGTCGCGCCGGAGCGCACCTTCACACCGACGGCTGGGTCGGTACCGACCACCGACCCGGATGGCACCTTGTCGTCGGCAACCGGCGGGTACTCCACCTTCACGCCGGCGGCGACGAGGTCGGCTAGCGCAGTCTGGGCCGCGGCCCGCGACTTGTTCCGCACGTCCGGCACGGTGAACAGATGCGGACCTCCAGAGGGCACCAGATGCACCGTCCCGCCGCGCCGCAGCCGCGCGCCGGAACCCGGATCGGTACGCACCACCATGCCTTTGGCCACCGTGTCGTTCAGCACCGGCGCGTCCGTTGCCACCTTGAATCCACGCGCGCGCAGGATCTGGCTGGCGTCGCTGGTCGTCCGGTCCTGGACGTTCGGTACTGCGCGGTAGCGCCCGGAGGCCAGCCACCAGCTGCCCACCACGATCGCGGCGCACACCAGCAACAGCACCACCGCGCCGACGAGCGTGCGCAGCCAACGCCGCCGGGGTGCGGGCTTCCTGGCGCGTGCGGATGGCACCGGCTCGGCACGCCGGGCCGCAGGTCCGCCGCGGCCGGCCAGCGGGGACACCTTGGTGTGGTGCACGCCGCCACCGGGCTGCTCGGGGGCGGTGCGCCGCTGCTCGTCGGCCCGATCGATCTGCTGGGTCCGCCCGGTCGGGGCGCGGCGCAGCGGGGCGGGCGGGACCGCAGGACGCACCGGCGCGCCGTGCACCGGGGGTGACATGCGCTGCGGTCCGCGGGGCCGACCGGGCACCGGCAGAACCGGTAGGCGCAACGCCCGGCGCACGTCGTGCAGGTCTGCCAACAGCGCACCCGCGTCGTCCGGCCGGCCGCTGGGATCACGCGCGGTTGCATTGGCGATGAGGTCATCCAGCGGCCCGGTGAGACCGCGGCGCAGCGACGACGGTGCCGGCACGTCTGAGTGCACGTGTTGATACGCGACGGCCATCGCGTCGCCTTGGAAGGGCGGCCGGCCGGTCAGCAACTCGAACAACACGATGCCGGCGGAGTACACGTCCGAGCGGGTGTCCACGTCGCCGTTGCGGAACTGCTCAGGAGAGCTGTAGGCGACGGTGCCCATCATCAGCCCGGTGCGGGTCGAGGAAGCGTCCGCGACGACAGCCCGGGCCAGTCCGAAGTCGGCGACCTTCACGACTCCGTCGTCAGCCAGCAAGATGTTTTCCGGCTTGATGTCACGATGCACCAGGCCGGCCCGGTGCGCCGCCGCGAGCGCTGCGAGGACGGGCTCCATCACCGAGACGGCCTCAGCGGGGGAGAGGTGGTCGCGCTCGCGGAGCAGGTCGCGCAGGGTTCGGCCCCGGACCAGCTCCATGACGAGGAAGACCTTGCCGGCGTCGCTGCCCTGGTCGTACACGGACACCGCGTTGACGTGGGACAGCTTCGCCGCGGCTCGCGCTTCCCGGGAGAACCGGTCGACGAACGCCGGGTCGCCGGAGAGGGACGCGGCCATCACCTTCACCGCGACCTGCCGGTCCAATCGCTCGTCGGTCGCGGCATAGACCGTGGACATCCCGCCACGGGCAAGCCGCGCCATGATCCGATAGCGGCCTTCGAGAACGTGGCCGACCAGCGGATCCGCTGTCGCCGTCTCCACGGCAGGCATTCTACGGTCGCGACGAGGTCGAACCGCTCCGCGACACAGGCCGCACGAACGGCCATCCGGGCAGGCCGGACCGAGGCGTCGGTACTGTGCTGTGCTGTGACAGCAGTCGGCGGCGAGCACATCGCCGCCCGGATCGAGGTGCTCGCCGACACCGATCGCCCCGGCGGCTTCCTGCTGTTGATCGACCGGATCCGGCAGTCGTACGTGGACCTGGAGGATCCGACCTACCTCGATTTCGAATACATGCGTTGGTTCGCTGCGGTGCTGGACGCCATCCCGGCCGGGCCGCTGGCGGTCACCCACATCGGCGGCGGCGCGGCCGCAATGCCGCGCTGGATCGGCGCAGCACGGCCGGGTTCGACCCACATCGTGCTGGAGCCTGACGTCGAGCTCACCGAGGTGGTCCGGGCCCGGCTGCCGTTCGACCGGAACCTGCGCATCCGGATCCGGCCGCAGCCGGGCCGGGCCGGCATCGCCGCGTTGGCCGATAGCAGCGCCGACGTGGTGATCCTGGACGCGTTCGACGGCGGCCGGGTCCCGGCGGACCTGACCACCGCAGAATTCTTCGCCGAGACCGTGCGGGTGCTCCGGCCCGGTGGCGTCTTCTTGGCCAACATCGGGGACGGCTCCGCGTTGAGCTACACCCGGCGGGTGATGGCCGGTGTGCGTGCCTCGATCGGGTCAGGTCTGGTCATTTCCGAGAAGCGGGTGTTCGGCGGTGCCCGGTTCGGCAACGTCGTGCTCGTCGGCGGTCCCGTCGATCCCGTGTCGGTCGGGCGTGCGCTGGCCGCCGAGGTGTTTCCGGCGCAGGTGCGCGCCGGAAAGTCACTGCTCGGCTGGATCGGTGGGGCCATGCCCTTCACCGACGCCGACAGCTCGCGGTCGCCGCAGCCGCCGGAAGCGTCCTGGCGGGTGACCTAGCCGTGCCCGCCGAGGGCGCTCGATGCCTATGCCGTGACAGGTCGCCGCGTGCCCGTGGCAGGCTGAGCGGGTGAGCGCCATGAACGACCCCGAGGTCGACCCGAGCCAGGACCAGTGGCTGACTGTGCAGCAGGCTGCCGAGCAACTCGGCGTGAAGGTGCAGCGAATCGAGCAGTACCTGCGCGACGGGCAGCTGGTCGGCCGGCGCGGGCCGGAGGGCATCGTGCTGCCGGCGCTCTCGGTCGGCGAGACCGGTCCGGTCAAGGGCCTTCCTGGAGTGATCACGCTGCTGCGCGATGCGCGCTTCAGCGATGACGAGATCATCGACTGGCTGCTGCGTGCCGACGACTCGATCCCGGGCACCCCGTTGCTGGCGCTCGCCGAGAATCGCGGCACCGAGATCAAGCGGCGCGCCCAGGTCGCCGGCTACTGAGGCAGCGGTGTCGCACCTGCTGTACTGCGGGGTGCTGCTCGGTTGCCTGCTGGCGACGCTGCCGCTGGAGCTGCTAATCGGTGCGCGGGTGTACCGCCGCCCGCTACGGCTGATGGTTGCCGTCCTGCCGGTTGCCGTGGTGTTCGCGGTGTGGGACAGCGTCGCAACCCACCGGCACTGGTGGCGGTTCAGCGCCCGGTACGTGTTGCCGCCGCGGATCGCCGGACTGCCGGTGGAGGAATTGCTGTTCTTCGTCGTCGTGCCGGTCTGCGCGGTCCTGACCTTCGAGGCGGTTCACCGGCTGCGCCCTGGCTGGTTCGAACCCACCGACGCAGCCGATGGGTAGCTACACCGTCTCGGTCCTGTGCGCGCTCGGCGTGGCACTGGTCGTCGATGTCGGCGTACTGCGCACCCGGCTGGTGTGCCGGCGCGGCTTCTGGGCCGCCTACGCGATCCTGCTGTGCTTCCAGTTGCTGGTGAACGGCCTGCTCACCGCGCCGCCGGTCGTCGGCTACGACTCGTCGGTCATCGTCGGATGGCGGATCGCCTATGCACCGATCGAGGACCTGCCGTACGGCTTCGCGCTCATCCTGCTCACGCTGTCGGTGTGGTGTCGGGTGGCTCGCCGCCGGCCCGGCGCCGATGCAGTCGCTCCCGCACGACGCGGGCCACGCTCGGGCCGGCGACGCTGAGGCGTCGGTGCATCGGCACCGCTACCCGCCGGTCGAGAACGCGATAGTGGTGTTGCTCGACCTCGGTGAGGATGTCGCGGTACAGCACGAACGCGGTGTGCACGCATTCCCGGGACACCGGTTCGAGCAGCGCGATGCCCGGCTCGGCGAACGCATAGATGCCGCGGGTGCGCTCGATCTCGTCGCGCAGCAGAGCACGCACCGGCTCGTCCACGATCAGTTCCCGCAGGTGCTCCAGCGTGACGCCGTGGGCGCGCAGCGATTCCTGCGGCAGGTAGACGCGGCCCCGGTCCAGATCCTCGCCGACGTCCCTGATGAAGTTCGTCATCTGGAATGCGACGCCGAGTGCCGCCGCATAGGGCTCCGCCGCTGCGCTCGGGCCGACCGTGCCGAGCACCGGCAGCAGTTGCAGCCCGATGGCAGCGGCGCTACCGCGCATGTAGGCCGACAGATCCTCGAACGTCTCGTACTCGGTGACGGTGAGGTCCAGCCGCATCGACTGCAGGAATTCGTCGTGCAAGCCCGGGTCGATGCCGTGGCGGCGGACGGTGTCGACGACCGCCCGGCTGGCCGGGTGGACCGGCCGTTCGCGGCGCAGGTCGCGGGCAAGTCCGTCGAGGGAGGCGGCACGCTGGGTGATGCTCGACCCGGCATCGTCGACGATGTCGTCCGCGGTCCGCGCGAAGCCGTACAGCGCGTGGACGGCTGGCCGTCGGTCCGCCGGCAGCAGCCGAGTCGCCAGGAAGTAGGTCCGCCCATGCGTCTGGGCCAGGGACCGGCAGTACTCGTAGTCGGCGCGTAGCACGGCGTCGGTGATGCCCGCCGCGGCATAGTCGTTCATCGGATGAGTCCGGTGATCCGTTGTGCGGCCAGCCGCCCGGAGACCAGCACGCTGGGCACTCCCACTCCTGGCTGGGTGGCCGCGCCGCAGTACACCAGGTTCTCGACGTGCCGGTCCAGCGTCGACGTACGCAAGGGGCCGGTCTGCCCGATGCCGTGGTGCGGGCCGAACGGCGTGCCGGCGGGCAGCCCGCGAGCAGACCAGTCGTCCGGCGTGGTGATCCGGTCCGCCTCGGCGTCCGCCACGCAGGCACCGAGCCCACGGCTGTTCAGCACCGCCCGCATCCGCTCGCGGTAGGTCGTCCAGTCGAGATCGGGGGCGAGTGCGCGGTTCGGGACGGGAAACAGCGTGTAGTGGACGTGCCGGCCGGGCCGGGCCAGGGCCGGATCGGTACGGGTGGGCGCGCTGATCAGCACGGAGGGATCGCGCATCGGTTGCCCGGTCCGGATGATGTCGTCGAAGGTGCGCCGCCAGGCCGCGCCGAAGCTGATGGTGTGGTGCTCCGCCGTCGCGGTTTGCGGCGTGCCGGTGTGCCAGACCACGCAGGACGGCGCATAGCCCACGGTGCGCCGCGGCGCCGGGCGGCCCGGACGCGTCGCCGGGTCGGCGTTCCACACCACGGCGTCGGCGGCGATCCGATCACCGGCGGTGGTGTGCACGCCGGTCGCTCGGCCGTTCTCGACGAGGACCTGGTCCACATCGACGCGGTAGCGGTAGTGCACTCCGTGCCGGGTGCCGGCTGCGACCAGCGCGCGGGCCACCGCGGACATCCCGCCACGGGGGTACCACACGCCGGCAACGCAGTCCATGTAGGCGATCACTGCATAACTGCCCAGCGCCCGCTGCGGTGCGAGACCGGCGTAGAGCGACTGGAAGGAGAAGATCCGCCGCAATCGCTCGTCGTGCAGGTGGGCGCCGACCAGGGCCGACCAGCGGCGCAGCCCGCCCATCCGGATCAGCTGCAGGACGCGGCCGACCGGCAGGTCACGCACGGAGTCGAAGTTGCGTTCGATGAACGCCGGCGCCTCGAGTTCGTACATCTCGCGCAACCGGCGGACCAGCCGCCGGTACCCGTCGACCTCGCGCGCCGCGCAGTGTGCAGCGATCTCATCGGCCATCGCATCCGGGTCGGTGCGCACCCGGATGGTTGATCCGTCGGCGAAGCGTGCCGCATACGCCGGGTCCAGGCGGACCAGGTCGAGGACGTCGTCGAGGTCCTCGCCCACCGCACCGAGTGCGTCCGCGATCAGCGCGGGCATCGTCAGCACCGTCGGGCCGCTGTCGAAGTGGTAACCCGACATGTCCAGGCCGGCGGCCAACCCGCCCGGCCTGGCGGCGCGGTCCAGCACAGTCACCTGCCGCCCCGCGCCGGCGAGGTGCAGAGCCGCAGCGAGCCCGCCCAGGCCGGCACCCACGACGACCACCGCGTCGGTCCGGCCCGGCACGGTGCGCACCGCACGACCCTATCCAGGGCTCACGTACTGGTCGTGCGCACGACGACGACGGGGCACGAGCCGTGACGCACGCAGTACTCGGCCACCGAGCCGAGCAGCATGCCCGGGAAGGTGGCCCGGCCGCGGTCGCCGACCACCAGCAGGGACGCGCCGGCCGATTGGGTCAGCAGGCTCGGGCCGGCCGGACCGTTGATGACGTGTTCGGTGATCTCCAGGTCCGGGAAGCGTTCCCGGACGTCGGCCAGCGTGTCGGTGAGCGTTTGCGCGACGTCGCCGGCCGGGTCTGCGCCCGGCGGGATCCGGGTGATGTAGTTGGGCCAGCGCCAGCTGGAGACCGCCCGCAGCCGAGCGCCGGTGAGCACGGCTTGCTGGGCCGCCCAGTTCACCGCCTCCTTGCTCGAGTCCGACCCGTCGACGCCGACGACGATGAGGGGCCTGCTGTCCTCACTCATGGGTCTGCTCCGTTGTCTCGTCGTCCGGATCGATCTCGCGCCGCAATGGGCTCAGCCGTTGCCAGGTCAGGAAGATGATGCCGACCACGAGCATGCCGATGCCCAGCCACAGGTTGATGTTGATGTTGCTGGCCTTGGCGCGTTCCTTGTCGGAGGTGAAGAACCCGTCGACGGTGAGGATCACGCCATAGAGAGTGAACAGGCCGCCGATGAGCAACCTGATGTCGAACAGTCTGGCGGCGGCTGATTTCGGGGCGTCCGGCTCGCTCGGGGACGTGTTCTCGGGCATGGTGATCACTCCCTCCTAGGCGAAGATGAACGACAGGACGACGACGATTCCCAGCGAGATGCCGCCGAGTACGACCGGCGAGGCCCACCACGTGGGTTTGGGCACCTTGGCCGGGTCCGGCGCATCGGGATCGGGCACCCCCCAGACGAGACCGGCGAGCTCGGCCACCGGCTTGGGTCGGGTTACCAGGCTGACTCCTACGGTGACGACCACGTCGGCGACGAAGGCGGTCATCGCCCCGTAGAAGTTCAGCATCTGCGCATTGATCAGTTTGTGGCTCGGGTCGTACACGCCGCCCGGGTAGAAGTAGGCGATGTCATAGCCGGCGAAGTGCATCACCGCGGCGCCGGCCGTTCCGGCGACCAGCCCCCAGAATCCCGCCCACGCACTCGACCGCTTCCAGAACATCGCGATGATGAACGTGGCGAACAGCGGTGCGTTGAAGTAGGAGAACAGCAACTGGATGTAGTTCATGATGTTGCTGTATCCCGACGCGATGAAGGCCGTGCCGATGCCGATGACGATGCCGATCACCGTCACGACCCGGCCGACGCGCAGGTAATAGCTGTCGCGGCGCTCCCGCACCACGTACGTCTGCCAGATGTCGTAAGTGAAGACGGTGTTGAACGAGCTGACGTTCGCAGCCATGCCGGCCATGAAAGCGGCGAGCAGGCCGGCCAGCGCGATGCCGAGGGTGCCGTTGGGCAAGAATCTGTTCATCAGCAACGGGATGGCGTCGTTGTACGTCGCGTTCTTGGACTTGCCGAGGTTGGGGACCAGCACCAGGGCGATGAGGCCCGGGATGATCGTCAGGGCCGGGATGAAGATCTTGGGGAACGAACCGATCAGCGGTGTGCGCCGGGCCGCGGAGAGGTCTTTCGCGGAGAGGGCACGCTGCACCTCGGCGAAGTTCGTCGTCCAATACCCGAACGACAGCACGAAGCCGAGACCCATCACGATCCCGATCCAGTCCCCGAGCGGGTTGGTCCAGTGTCCGACGTTCGTGCCGCCCCAGGTCGAGAACGAGTGCGACCCGAGCGCCGTGTGGGTCACCTTCTCCTTCAGGCCGCTGTAGCCACCGACATCATGCAGGCCGATGATCACCAAGGGCACCAACCCGGCGACGATCACGAAGAACTGCAGCACCTCGTTGTAGATCGCGCCGGAGAGACCGCCGAGCAGGATGTATGCCAGCACGAACCCCGCCGAGACGATGATCGACACCCAGATGGGCCAGCCGATGAGCGCATTGATCACCAGCGCGAGGGCGTACAGGTTGACCCCGGCGGTGAGCACGGCGGCGAGTGCGAACGACCCGGCGTTGAACAGGTGGGTGGCCGGATTGAACCGGCGCAGCAGGAACTCCGGCACGCTGCGCACTTTGGAGCCGTAGTAGAACGGCATCATCACGACACCCAGGAAGACCATCGCGGGCACCGCGCCGATCCAGTAGAAGTGCAACGTCGACATGCCGTACTGCGCGCCGTTCGCCGCCATGCCGAGGATCTCGATGGCACCGAGGTTCGCGGAGATGAACGCCAGGCCGGTGACCCACGCGGGCAGCGATCTGCCGGAGAGCAGGAAGTCCTCGCTCGTGGCGATCGCTCGCCGAGCCATCACGCCGATGGCTACCACCAGGGCGAAGTAGATGGCCAGCAACGTGTAGTCGAGGAAGTTGACGTCAAGTCTGAGCACGTGCGATCACCTCCGGGTCCAGCAGCCCGGGAGCGGGCCGGGAGCGAATCTCGGATCGCACCCTATTCCGACCAGGCCCGCGCCGATACCGGCAAAATCGCGGCCCGTGTCGGGATGGGCGGTGACTCGGGCGGCGGACACTACGCTGAGCGGATGGCGCGCACTGTGGCGGAATTGCTGGCGGGCGGGGGCCCGACGGTTTCCTTCGAGTTCATGCCGCCGAAGACCGACGAGGCCGAGCGACAACTGTGGCGCGCCATCCGTGAGCTCGAGCCGTTGCAGCCGTCGTTCGTGTCGGTCACCTATGGTGCCGGTGGTTCGACGAGGGATCGCACGATCGAGGTCACCGAGCGCATCGCTCAGGACACCACCCTGCTGCCGGTGGCTCACCTCACCGCCGTGAACCACTCGATCACCGAGTTGCGCACCATCATCGGGCGGCTGGCGTCCGCGGGTGTGGTGAACATGCTCGCATTGCGCGGTGACCCGCCCGGCGATCCGCTCGGGGACTGGCAGAAGCACCCGGAGGGGCTGGAGTTCGCGTCGGACTTTGTCAGCTTGCTGCGCGACAGCGGCGACTTCTGCGTCGGCGTCGCTGCGTTCCCGTACAAGCATCCGCGCAGTCAGGACGTCGACTCCGACACTCGACGCTTTGTGGAGAAGGTGCGGGCCGGCGCCGACTACGCCATCACGCAGATGTTCTTCGACGTCGATGAGTACTTGCGGCTGCGCGACCGGGTCGCGGCCGCCGGGTGTGACGTGCCGATCGTTGCCGGGGTGATGCCGGTGACGACGATGAACACGATCGAGCGGGCGCCGCTGCTGTCAGGTGCGCCCTTCCCGCCGACGCTGGCGGCGAAATTCGAGAAGATCGCCGATGACAAGGCGGCAGTGCGCAGGCTGGGCATCGAGGAGACCACCAAGCAGTGTCAGCGGCTGTTGGACGAGGGAGTTCCCGGGCTGCACCTGTACACGTTGAACTGGTCGAAAGCGACCCGCGAGGTGTGGCACAACCTCGGCCTGAGCGCGGTCATCGGCTAGGTTGCGCTACCGGTTCGGTTGCCAGCGGGAGCATCCGGCCGAGGACCGCGAACGGGCGCGAGTCGCCGGGAAACCGGTGGTTGCGGGCCAGGTCGAGAAAGCCGAGTGAGCGATACAGCCGGAAGGCGCGGGTGTCGGCGTCGGGCGTGGACAGCAGCATCGTCCGAGTGGGCACCGAGCCGGCCAGGTCCACCAGCAACTGGCGCCCCAACCCGCGGCCCTGGGCCGCCGGCAACACGTGCAGTTCGGAGAGCTCGAACGCATCGCTGAGCCAGTCGGCAATCAACTCCGGCGGCAGCGCCCGGTGCACCAGGTCGTGCCACCACTGACCTGGCCGGCTGGTGTAGCCGTAGCCGAACCCGACCAGCTCGTCCCGCTCCGACACAGCAGCTCGACAACGGAAGCCGGCCAACCTGGTGTGCCCGACGGCGGCCTGACCGCGCTGCGCGCCGGCCGACGGGTGGTAACCCATCGCCACGGTGTAGATCGCCATGGCTTCCTCGGCACGTGCGGCAAACGTCGCCGGGTCCCACGGGATCACCCGGACCGTGTTCACCGACTGCCTCGCCGGGTCACGCGCGCAGCCGCTCGCGTCGTATGCGTGCGGCGGGAAGGCCTATCGCCGCGGTGCGGATTCATCGAGACGGTGCGGGGGAGCTCAGCGGCGCCAGTTGCTGCGGCGTTGCTGCCGCTCCCACACCAGTCCGCCCAACACGAGAAGCAGGCAGATGGCCAGGGCCGCCGTGCCGGCGCCGTTGTAGTGGGTCGCGGTGAGCATCAGCGCCAGTGCGATGGCAGTGAAGTAGCCACCCAGCCGGGCCATCTTGCCCAGGTCGGCGTGCCAGCCCCAGTCCTCCGGGCGTTCGTGCCGGTGTGCCGGCTGGTCGAGTTCGTGCCCGGAGCCGGGACGCTCGACCTGGGAGCCGGGAGCACTGTCGTGACTGGCCATGGCGTCATTCTGGCACTCTCCGGCGCACCGCGCTGCGCACGGGTCGACGGGTGCCGCTTCGTCCGCAGGTCGGCACCTTGCCACACTGGACGGATGCGCGACACGGTGCGAGAAATGGACCAGTTCGGACCGACTGACCCCGCGGGGGAGGGATCGCCGCCGCGGCGCATCGTGCTGCTCGGCAGCACCGGGTCGATCGGCACCCAGGCCATCGACGTGATCCGGTCGGCCCCTGGCCGGTTCGAGGTGGTGGCCCTCGCCGCAGGCGGCAGCGACATCGACGCGATCGTCGCGCAGGCCATCGAGCTGCATCCCCTGGTGATCGGGGTGGCTCGGGCCGGCAGTGCCGATGTCTTGCGGGAGCGATTGCTGGCCAAGTGGCCGGCCGGCGCGACACTGCCCGAGGTGGTTGACGGTCCCGGCGCCGCTGCCCAGCTGGCCACCGTCGATGCGGACCTGGTGGTGAACGGGATCGCCGGTGACCAAGGTCTGGCCGCGACGCTCGCCGCGCTCGGCACCGGCGTTCGCGTTGCGCTGGCCAACAAGGAATCACTGATCGCCGGTGGTCCGCTCGTGCTCGCGGCGGCGGCTCCCGGCCAGCTCATCCCGGTCGACTCGGAGCACTCCGCGCTGGCGCAGGCGCTGCGAGCCGGTCGCATCGAGGATGTCGCCCGGCTGCTGATCACCGCCAGTGGCGGCCCTTTCCGGGGACGGCGCCGCGCCGATCTCGCCCACGTCACTGTCGCCGACGCGATGGCCCATCCGACGTGGTCGATGGGCCCCCTCATCACCATCAACTCCGCGACCCTGGTGAACAAAGGCCTCGAGGTGATCGAGGCCAGGCTGCTGTACGACATCGGCTTCGACCGGATCGAGGTCGTGGTGCACCCGCAGTCGATTGTCCATTCCATGGTCGAGTACGTGGACGGCGCGACGATCGCCGCGGCCAGCCCGCCGGACATGCGACTGCCGATCGCCCTCGCGCTGGCCTGGCCCGGCCGGGTGCCGGCGGCCGCACCGACCTTCGATTGGGCAACGGCGTCGAGCTGGACGTTCGAGCCGCTGGATCACGGCCTGTTCCCGGCCGTGGAGCTGGCGTACCGCGCCGGCGAGGCCGGTGGCTGCGCCCCCGCCGTGTTCAACGCCGCCAATGAGGAGCTGGTCGCCGCGTTCCTTCAGGACAGATGCGGGTATCTGGCCATCACCGACGGCATCGAGTCGGTTCTGGCCGGTTGGCTGAGCGATCAGCATGCGGCCGCCGGCAACCCAGGTACGGTGGAGGACATCGTCCAGGCGCAGGAGTGGGCGCGTGCACACGCCCGTGAGTACGTCTCCGCGACTGGGTGAGGTGATCACGACCCGCCGGACGGTGGGCTGAGCCGAGAGGCGGACCGCACGTGTTGTACGCCCTCGGCGTGATCGTCTTCGCGGTCGGCCTGCTCGGGTCGATCGCGCTGCACGAGGTCGGGCACATGGTGCCGGCGAAGAAGTTCGGCGTGAAGGTCACCCAGTACATGGTCGGCTTCGGCCCGACGGTCTGGTCGAAGCGCAAGGGCGAGACCGAGTACGGCCTCAAGGCCATCCCGCTCGGTGGCTACATCCGGATGATCGGGATGATCCCGCCACGGCAGAACAACAAGCCGTCGCGTTGGCCGCGCCGGCTGGCCACCACCGTCGAGGACTTCCGCAGCGCCAGCCGGCACGACGTGCAGCCTGGCGACGACCACCGCGAGTTCTACCGCCTGACGCCATGGAAGAAGATCGTGGTGATGCTCGGCGGTCCGGTCATGAACTTCGTGATCTACCTCGTGCTGACGATCCTGCTGCTCGGCACGATCGGGATGAAGCACCCGACGAACAAGGTCGATTCCGTCGCCCAGTGCGTCGTCGCCGCCAACGTGAAGGTTCCGGCCGACGGCAGCTGCCCGGCCGGCGCGCCGACCGCCCCGGCCAACGGTGCGTTGCGGCCGGGCGACGAGATTCTCGCCGTCAACGGTCAGAAGATGAAGTCCTGGGACGACACCGTCGCGATCATCGAGAAGTCGGCGGGCAAGACCCTCTCGCTCACCGTCAGGCGCGCCGGCGCGGAGCAGACCGTCAACCTCGTGCCGGTCCAGAACCGCAAGTACATCAACGACACCAGCGACAAGACCAAGGTTGCCGGCTTCATCGGCGTCGGCACGGCGTATGCGTACAACCGGGTGGGGATCACGCAGATCCCCGGGCAGATCAATGCCCAGATCGTGCAAGGGCTGCGCGCGCTCGGCTCGTTCCCACAGAAGATCGGCAGCCTCTTCGGCACTGTTTTCGAGGGCAAGAAGCGTGACCCGAACGGCGCCGTCGGCGTCGTCGGGCTCGGCCGGATCGGCGGCGAGGTGGCCGCCTCGCACGGGCTGGACTTCCTCGACAAGGCCTACTTCCTGCTGTTCCTGCTGGCCGGAGTCAACCTGCTGCTGTTCTTCTTCAATCTGCTGCCCCTGCTGCCGCTGGACGGCGGGCATGTGGCCGGCGCTGTTGTCGAAGCCATCAAGCGCCGGGTCGTCGCCCGCCGGGAGATGACCGCCGGCCGAGCGGAGCGGGCCCCACCGGACGGAGTGGGGCGGCACGCCGTCCAGACCCGCAAGCAGATCTACGTCGACACCGCCCAGATGGTGCCGGTGCTGTACGGCGTCGCCGGGTTGCTGTTGATGTTCACCTTGCTGGTGGTCTACGCCGACATCGTGAAACCGATCACCCTCAACAGCTGACCCCAACGATTCAGCGGCGGTATCCCCGAGCCGGGTGAGCTATTGCGCGGCAAGCGCGGATAATGGGGGCGTGACTCCGTCTCCCGTCTCCATCGGCATGCCGTCCCTCGGTACCGTTCCTGAGCCTCCTCCCGTGCTGGCGCCGCGGCGCAAGTCCCGGCAGATCTCGGTCGGCTCGGTGAAGGTGGGCGGCGACGCTCCGGTATCGGTGCAGTCGATGACCACGACGCTGACCTCCGACGTGAACTCCACCTTGCAGCAGATCGCCGAACTGACCGCGACCGGCTGCGACATCGTGCGCGTCGCGGTCCCGTCCCAGGATGACGCCGACGCCCTGCCCGCGATCGCGAAAAAGTCACAGATCCCGGTGATCGCCGATATCCACTTCCAGCCCAAGTACGTGTTCGCGGCCATCGACGCCGGGTGTGCGGCGGTGCGGGTGAACCCGGGCAACATCAAGGCTTTCGACGACAAGGTCGGCGAGATCGCCAAGGCGGCTGCCGATGCCGGAGTCTCGCTGCGGATCGGCGTGAACGCCGGCTCGCTGGACAAGCGGCTGCTGGCCAAGTACGGCAAGGCCACTCCGGAGGCTCTGGTCGAGTCGGCGATGAACGAGGCGGCGCTGTTCGAGGAGCACGGCTTCCGGGACTTCAAGATCTCGGTCAAGCACAACGACCCGGTCGTCATGGTCCGGGCCTATGAGCTGCTGGCGCAGGCCTGCGACTACCCGCTGCATCTCGGCGTCACCGAGGCCGGGCCCACCTTCCAGGGCACGATCAAGTCCTCGGTCGCCTTCGGGGCGCTGCTCTCCCAGGGCATCGGCGACACCATCCGGGTCTCTCTGTCGGCCCCGCCGGTGGAAGAGGTCAAGGTCGGGCTGTCGATCCTGGAGTCCCTCAACCTCAAGCAGCGCCGGCTGGAGATCGTCTCGTGCCCGTCGTGCGGTCGAGCGCAGGTGGACGTCTACACGCTGGCCGAGCAGGTCACCGCGGGCCTGGACGGGATCGAGGTGCCGCTGCGCGTGGCAGTGATGGGCTGCGTCGTGAACGGTCCGGGGGAGGCCCGGGAGGCTGATCTCGGCGTGGCCAGCGGTAACGGCAAGGGCCAGATCTTCGTCAAGGGCGAGGTCATCAAGACCGTCCCCGAGTCGAAGATCGTGGAGACGCTGATCGAAGAAGCCCTCCTGCTCGCCGAGCAGATGGGCGACGCCGGCGTTCCCTCCGGTCAGCCGTCGGTCTCCATCACCTGACCCACCCTTCCCGCGATGATCACGCACTTTCCGCTGCCATAGCAGCAGAAAGTGCGTGATCATCGCGGTTAGAGGAGCTGGGCGCGGCGCAGCCGCAGGACTGCCCACCAGCCCGGGATGGCCGGTAGCCAGACCGCGACCAGCCGGGACAACAGGGTGGCTGCGGTAGCGACCGGAACCGACAGCCCGGCCGCAGTGAGCCCGGCGATGAGAGCCGCCTCCACCCCGCCGATGCCACCCGGAGTCGGGAGCAGGGTGCCGGCGGTGGCGGCGCCCAGGTAGACCGCCGCGAGGGTGAGCACTGAGACGTGGCCGCCGGCGGCTGCCACGCAGGCGGCGAAGGCGAGGACGTGCGTCAGCGTGAGCGCCGCGGAGGCCAGCACCCCGCCGAGGACGCGACCCGGGTGCAGCCGCGCGTGGTGGACCAGCCCGACCGCGCTGCTGCGCACCTCCGTGGTGACCCGACGGACTCGCGAACTGCGCCGGGCGAGCAGACCGACCACCGTCGCGACGGCCAGCACGACCGCAGCTGCGATCAGCAACGTGTGCCCGGACGGCAGAGCCGGCGGATTGGTGTCGGAGACTGCGGCCAAACCGGCAACCACCCCGGCGGTGGCGATCAACTGGATGCCCTGGGCCGCGCCGACGGTTGTCATCGCATCGCTCAGCGATGCTCCCGAGCGGGTGAGGAACCGGGTCGCCACCACCGGCGTGCTGACCGCCGAGGGGGTCACTACGCGCAGACCGCTGATGGCCAGCTGCGCCAGCATGCTCTGCCGCAGCGGGACCCGGACGGCACTGAACCCGGTGAGGTTGTACGCCGCCGCGAACAGCGACAGCGTGATCCATCCGACGGCGGCGGCGAGCTGCCACGGCCGCGCCTGCGCCAACACCGCACCGAGGTGCGCGTTGCGCAGCTCGAGGCCGAGCAGCACTGCAACACCGACCAGTACCGCGCCGCCGACGTATCGCGGCCAGTGCGCGCGCCGCGGCGGAACGTCTCGCGATGGCCGTGCCGGGACGATCGGAGGCTGTGCGGCCGGCACCGGGCGGGCCGGCGCGGCGTCGATGCGGGGGCGTTCGAGCAGTGCGGTGGTCATGGCTAAATCGTGTCGATCGAGAGGCGCTACGTCGTCCGGGCTAGGCCCCTTCTTTCCGGTAGTGCTAGCCCCACCCCGGCTCAGGGAGTACCCCTAGTTCGCGGTTCTCCTGCGGGCGGCGGCGCGGCGCGGTACGGTCTGGTTTCGTGACCGCGCTGCGGACCCTCCCGCGCCGGCTCCTCGATTCGGATATCGAAGCGCTGCGCCGCTTGGTGGACGCCGATCCCGTCGGGCAATGCGTCATGGCCGCGCGCCTGCAGCTGAGTGACACTCTTGCGCCGCGGGTCTTCGGTGGCGAGGTGTGGGGCGTCGCGGATCCCGATGACAGCGCAGCATTGACCGCGGCCTGTTTCGCCGGCGGCAGCGTGATACCGGTCGGCACCGCCGAGGTGGCGCTGCGCCTGCTGGCCGGTCAGCTCGCGGTCCGGCCGCGCAGTTGCTCATCGATCGTCGGCCCGGCGGACGGCGTGGCGGCGCTGTGGGACGTGCTCGCCGCGGCGTGGGGGCCGTGCCGCTCGATCCGACCCGTGCAGCCACTGCTGGTCACCCGGACGGTGCCCGCGCTGCGCGCCGACCCACACGTGCGCATCGTCCGTCGCGACGAGTGGCGCCGCTACTTGCCGGCGGCTGAGGCGATGTTCGCCGAAGAGCTCGGGGTGCGTCCGGTTCGGGATCGATCGCCCGGTGGCTACCGAGGCCAGGTCGAGCGCCTGATCGAGGCAGGCCGGGCGCTGGCCCGGTTCGACGACGCCGGACGAGTGATCTTCAAGGCCGAGGTGGCCGCGGTATCGGACCGATGCGCGCAGATCCAAGGCGTCTGGGTTGCGCCGGAATGGCGTGGTCAGCGCATCGGCACCCACGGCATGGTGGCGGTGCTGCGCTACGCCCTGCGGTTGGCCCCCGCGGTCAGCCTGTATGTCAACGACTACAACCATCCGGCCCGAGCGATGTATCGCACCCTCGGCCTGCGCGAGGTGGGCACGCTGGCGACGGTGCTGTTCTAGCTCGATGTCCGGTCAGGCTCGCGGGTGGTAGCCGCCCGGACGGTGTCCCAGACCGGGAAGGCAACGAACCAGATGAGCATCACCACGCCCAGTTTTGGGAACCAGCCGGTGAGCGCCTCGGTGCGGTCGGTGTCTCCGACGTAGGCGATTGCCGCCAGCAGCAGCCCACAACTGACCGCGGCGCCGAGCAGCCCCTTGCCGAACTCTCGCCATTCGTAGCCGGCCCGCCCCCAGCCCCGCTTGGGCGGCTTCCACGGCGGTGGTCCGCCGGCGAACCGATGCGCGAAGCGCTGGTCGGCCCACCGGGTCATCGTGTGCCCGAAGGCGATCGAGAAGCCGATGTAGACCGCAGCCAATCCATGTGCCGCGGTGGCTGTCGTCCCCCGGTGCAGGTCGACCGCGGTGACGATGAGCAGGGCCAGGTCGACGAGCGGCAAGCAGCACAGCAGCACCGTGCTCGCGGACCGCAGATGTAGTAAGTACCTCGTGACGAGCGCGATGCCGAGCAGTATCCAGAACGCGATTTCGAAGCAGACGATGAATGCGACCAACATCGGCCCTATAGTAATACGGACGTCCAAGTTAGAACGAGGGGGGATATGGCTGATGCCACGGCTGGTTGATCATGCGCAGCGACAAGCCGCGATCGCACAGGCCGTCATCGATGTGGTCTCCGCCGTCGGCGCCGAGCGGGCAACCGTTCGCTCGGTGGCGCAGCGCGGTGGCTGGTCGACCGGGGTCCTGGCGCACTACTTCGATGGCAAGGACGACATGCTGGCCTTTGCCATCACGCAGTTGCGCGACCGGTTCGCCCTGCGCGTTTCCCGGCTGAATAAGCACGACCATCGAGGCTGGACGCGTGGGGTGTTGCTCGAACTGCTGCCGCTCACCGCTGAACATCGGGCCGAGTTGCTCACCTGGTTCGCCTTCGTCAACCGGGCCAGCAGCGATGACCGGGTCACCGCTGCAGTGCGCGCGGGCAACCGCGAGCTGGAACGGGCCATGGCCGCCGTCCTGACTGACGCGAGCGCACGCGGGTCCCTGCGCTCGACGATGCCGCCTCTCGATCTGGCCGTCGACCTGCTCTGCTTCGCCGATGGCCTGGCGCTTCGACACGTCTTCGATCCACGCCGCCTGTCCCGCGCCGAGTTGACCCGGCTGGTGGACGTCCGGATCGCCCAGCTGTTCGACCACTGATCGCCGCGCAACGCCCCAGGCGGCCCGGTACGTCATCACTCTGCCGACTGCACGCCCGTCGGAACAGGATGCGATGCTGACGAGCGGCAACGAGGGGACGGGCGAACCGCGGATGGAGGTGGCGATGGCGGTCGAGGCGGTCATCTTCGACTGGGGCGGCACGCTCACTCCGTGGCACACCGTGGATCCCGCGCAGGTCTGGGTGGGCGCGACCGACGACGATGCTGAGCTCGCAGCCCGCCTCATCGCAGCCGAGGACCACTTCTGGGACCGCTCCCGGGACGAGCACCTGAGCTTCACCCTCGACGACATCTTCGAGCACGCCGCATTCCGGCCCAGCGAATCAGGTCTGTCGGCTTATCACGCCTTCTGGGATGAGCACACCTTCACCGATCCGGCCGTACCGGCAGTGTTCAGCGGCCTGCGCGACCGCGGCATCAAGATCGGCGTGCTGTCCAACACCACTTGGCCCCGCAGCCGGCACGAGGAGATCTTCCGCCGTGACGGGGTACTCGAGCTCATCGACGCGGCGGTCTACACCAGCGAGATCCCGTACAACAAACCACACCCTGAGGCGTTCCGGACCGCCCTGGCAGCAGTGGGGGTCGCCGAGCCCGAGCGGGCCGTGTTCGTCGGCGACCGGCTCTTTGACGACGTCCACGGTGCGAAGAACGTCGGCATGCGCGCGGTCTACGTGCCGCACAGCGAGATCCCGCCGAGGCAACTCGGGCCCACCGAGGGCGAGCCGGATGCCGTGGTGCACGACCTGTCCGAATTGCTGGCCATCGTCGACAGGTGGTCATGACCTTCCGGCCGACCCGGCGCCGGGCGCTGCAGGCACTCGGTGGCGCCGGCGTGCTGGCGTTGGCCGGATGCACCTCGAGCCAGGACGCCGGGCACGGCTCGGCCGGCTCTTCTGCGGCGACGTCGAGCGGCGGCACCGCCACCGGTACGCGCAGTACGGCATCGGCGTCGGCGCGGCGCGGGCCGGTCAACTGGTCGAAGCTCAGGGTGAGCAGGCCATTGCTGCGGCCCGGGCAGAGCGCCTATGCGGCGGCCGCGCCGCTCTACAACCCTCGCTTCGATGCCGCCGCCAAGCCGGCTGCTATTGCCGCCTGCGCCACCGCGCAGGACGTGGCCGCCTGCGTCCGATTCGCAGCGGAGCAGGGCGTGCCGTTGCGGATGCGGGCCGGCGGGCACAGCTACGGCGGGTGGTCCACCGGCAGCGGATTGGTGGTAGACGTTAGGGCGATGTCGCAGGTACACGTCGACACCGCGGCAGGTACCGCGACCATCGGCGCCGGCGCGCGCCTGGCACAGGTCTATGCCGGGCTGGCCGCGGCCGGGAAGGCGATCGCCGGCGGCTCGTGTCCCACTGTCGGCATCACCGGCCTCGCCCTCGGTGGCGGCGTCGGCGTGCTCACCGGGTCCTTCGGGCTGACCTGTGACTCGCTTCAGGCAGTGCAGCTGGTCACGGCGGACGGAACTCTGCGCACCGTCGACGCCAAACACGACCCCGACCTGTTCTGGGCACTGCGCGGCGGCGGTGGCGGCAGCTTCGGGGCGGTCACCGCTTTGACCTTCGTGCTGCGCCCGGCGCCCACCGTCACCACGTACTACTACGACTTCGACTACCGCCACGCCGAGACGGTCTTACGCGCCTGGCAGCGCTGGCTGCCGCACACCGACCGGCGGCTGTGGAGCACCTGCAAGCTGATCGCCGACGAGCAACGCATCCTGCATGCGCAGCTCGGCGGCGGCTGGCTCGGGCCGAGTTCCTCATTGGGCGCCCAGCTGGCGCCGCTGCTGTCGGCGATCGGTGCGGCCCCGGTGGTCCGGGTGGTCGGCTCGCATTCCTACCTGGCGGCGATGCAGCTGGAGGCCGGCTGCACGGGGCAGAGTGCGGACAGCTGCATCAGCAGCGCGCTCGGTCCGGCCAAGCGGCTACCTTTCGCGGCCACGTCATCGGTGGTAGACGACGCATTGCCGGATGCCGCCATCACCGCAGCCGTGGCCGGCGCGAGGAAGGGCCTTGCGTTGCCGTACGGAACGGCCAGTGGCATCTCCTTCGACTCATTGGTGGGCGCTGCGCACGACGTCGCTGCTGAGGCGACCGCGTTCCCGCATCGAAAGGCGCTGGCTCTCGTCCAGTACACGTCCACGTACCGCACCGGACAGTCCGCCGCACCGTTCGACTCCTACGTCCGCGGGTTCCGGACAACGATGTCGCACTGGCTCGGCAACGCCGCCTATGCCAACTACGCCGACCCGGCCATCAAGGACTACGCCACGGCGTACTGGGGCGCGAACTATCCGAAGCTGCAGCAGGTCAAGCGGCAGTACGACCCACATTCGCTCTTCGACTTTCCGCAGGCCGTCCGACCCTGACCGGCGCGGTCTCGGACTCGACGTCCGGGGCGCCCGACCGCGTCACGACACCCCGGGAAAGGCAACCGTCGGCGTGGTCGGGGTCAGCCCTTCACGCCAGTACACGGCTCGAACCGCGCCGTCGGACAGTGCTCGCACCGCGGCGGCGCGCACCGCACTGAGCGCCGCGGTGGACTGCTGATCGGCCGCGACCGCGACGAGATACCGCCACGTGGCCGCGGCACCGGATTCCAAGGCCAGCGCATACTTCCGTGCCGCGGTGGCGGTGCTGATCGGGAACGGCGCCGGGTAGTCCACCGCGCTCGCCCGCGGCGTCACCCCGGCGCCGGTCATCGCGGTGATCACCGCATCACGCAGTATGCGGTGCGCCCTTTCCACGGCCCGCCCCTGGGCCTGCGCGGTGCCGGTCGGCAGCCGCGGGCCGAGCGTGCCGTAGCCGAAGACCGCGCGGTGCTCGGCGTCCAGCGCCGCCTGCCAGGCGGTCACGACGGGTGCCGGCAGGCTCATGCCAGCCACGCCACGTGCGAGGCCTCGCAGGCGGAGATGCTGGCCAGCAGAGCCGCTGCGCCCCCGCTCGCCACGGCGGAGTCGTTGGCCGCGGCGACCGCAGCGGCGCGTTCCGCGGCGATCAGCTGGGCGCGGGTTGCCGGCGCGCCGGGAGCGGCAGAGGACGGTGCTGCCGCGGTCGAGCCACCGGCGGCCGGCCCGAGCAGGCTGCGCAGCGCGTCGGCATGTTGCTGGTGGTCCGCGACGAGCACTGTGACTGCGGCCGCGACGCCGGGTTGGTTCGCCGCGGCATGCAACGTCTCGAGCAACGCGTCTTCCCGCGCCACTGCGGCCAGCAACAGCGCCGGCGGCGCAGGCGGCGGTGCGCTGCGGGCTGCCTGGTTGTGGTGTTGGGGATGAGTGGTGACCGCACCCAGCGCCACGCCGGCACCAGCAGCGATCACCAGACCGGATCCGGTGAGAAGGCGACGGCGGGTGATGGCGGGCATGACCCGGCGAGTCTCCCAGACGGTTGCGCTGCCGCCCGACCGACGCCCCGCGCCGGACGACGGTTCGATCGGCGGTCGTGCTGCGAGATGGCGTGCGGCCGCTCGGTTACTCGATGGAGATCCGAGCCGGGTTGGCTAGACTCGTCCCGATTGCGGGTGCATGCACCCGTCGGCGCACGTCAACTGGACATCGCGGAAGGAGCCCAACCATGAGCGCCTCCGGCGTCCGCCAGGACCGCCTCCGCGCGATCGTCGAGCCGATCGTGTCCGCCGCCGGCTTCGAGATCGATTCCCTCACCGTGACTGCGGCCGGCCGGCGCAGTGTCGTTCGCCTCACCGTCGACTCCGACCACGGCGTCGACCTGGACGCGGTGGCCAAGGTCAGTCGCGACGTCTCCGACGCATTGGATGTGGAGGAGGCCGCCGCGTTCTCCGGGCCTTACTCCCTCGAGGTGAGCTCACCCGGCGTCGACCGCCCACTCACCGAGCAGCGGCACTGGCGCCGGGCGCGGGGACGACTCGTCAGCGTGGAGATCGACGGCAAACCGGTGACCGGCCGAGTCGTGCACGCCGACGCGACCGGCGTGTGCCTGCGCGCTGAGGACGGCAGCGATCGGTTGATCGACTGGAGCCTGCTCGGCACCGGGCACATCGAGGTGGAGTTCAACCGGCCGGCCGGCTGGGACGAGAACGCTGACCAGGACGAGGCGGGGTGAATCGATGGTGCACGTCGACATAGCCGCGCTGCGCGGGATCGAACGCGAGAAGGAGATTTCCTTCGACGCGGTCATCGAGGCGATCGAGCAGGCATTGCTGATCGCCTACAAGCACACCCCGCACCCGATGCCGCACGCCCGCACCGTCGTCGACCGCAAGTCCGGCGACGTGACCGTCTGGGCCCAGGAGTTCGACGCGGACGGCACCCTGATCGAGGAGTTCGACGACACCCCGGATGACTTCGGCCGGATCGCCGCGATGACTGCCCGGCAGGTGATCATGCAACGGCTGCGCGACGCCGAGCACGAGCACACCTACGGCGAGTACGCCGGGCGGGAGGGCGACATCGTCACCGGCGTCGTCCAGCAGGACACCCACGCGGCGGCGCGCGGGTTGGTCGTCGTCAGCCTCGGCGCGATCGAGGCAGTGCTGCCGCAGTCGGAGCAAGTGCCGGGCGAGGTGTACGAGCACGGCGCGCGGCTCAAGTGCTACGTGGTGAGCGTCACCAGGGGTATGCGCGGCGTGCAGGTCACGCTCAGCCGGACGCATCCGAATCTGCTGCGCAAGATCTTCTCGCTGGAGGTCCCGGAGATCGCCGACGGCAGCGTGGAGGTGGTGGCAGTTGCCCGCGAGGCCGGCCACCGTTCGAAGATCGCGGTGCGCTCCACGGTGCCGGGGCTGAACGCCAAGGGCGCCTGCATCGGGCCGATGGGGCAGCGGGTGCGCAATGTCGTGGCCGAACTGCACGGCGAGAAGATCGACATCATCGACTGGGACGACGACCCGGCGACCTTCGTCGGGCACGCGCTGTCGCCGGCCCAGGTGGTGTCGGTGACCGTCGTTGACGAAGCAGCCCGCTCCGCACGGGTGATCGTCCCGGACTTCCAACTGTCGCTGGCGATCGGCCGAGAGGGTCAGAACGCCCGATTGGCCGCCCGGCTGACCGGCTGGCGGATCGACATCCGCAGCGATGCCGCGCCGGAGGACCCGCCGGATGACGGATCGGCCGGGTCGCCCACTGCCGCTGTCCCGAGCGCTGCGGATGGCCTGGCAGGTCCGGATCGTCCGGGGGAGTAGACTTTTTGTGGCTGTCGGCCCGTCGACGGCGTCCCTTCAGGCGCACCACGTGGTGCGTACCTGCGTCGGATGCCGCAGTGCGGTCCCGATCGCTGAGCTGCTTCGTGTCGTGGCGGGATCGTCACCGGATGCCGATGTGCCCCGATCGGGGCCACCGGTTCCGCTGGTGCCGGACCCGCGACGGCGCGCCGGCGGCCGGGGTGCCTGGGTGCATCTCGACCCGGCGTGTCTGGCGACGGCCGAGCGCCGCAGGGCGTTCAGCCGGGCGTTGCGCCTGGACGCAGCAGTGGATCTGACGGCAGTACGGCACTATCTGCAGGACTTGCTGGCGGCATCCGTCGCCGGCGAGAAGTCAGCAGGAACGGATCGATGACGCATGAGCACCCGATGAAGCACCAGTCATGAGTGCCCCATCATGAGGGCAACACCCCACTAACGGGTCGCGCGGAGCTACCGCCTGGCCCACTCAATAAGGAGTCCCGTGCCAGGTAAGGCCCGCGTACACGAGCTCGCGAAGGAGCTCGGCGTCACCAGCAAGGTAGTGCTCGCGAAGCTCAACGAGCTCGGCGAGTACGTCAAGAGCCCATCGTCCACAGTCGAAGCACCCGTCGCCCGCAAGCTGCGCGAGGCGATGCCTGCCGCCGCGCCTGCGCCGGCCAAGAAGGCTGCCGCGAAGAAGGCCGCGGCCAAGCCCGCGGAGCCGGTCGCCGAGGTCGTCGGATCCGGTGCGGTGCCGACCACCCTGGTCCCCCCGCCCGCTCCTGCGCCGGCTCCGACCCCAACACCGGCAGCCGCCGCGGCGCCGGAACCGGAACCGGTCGCTGCCGATGCCGATCCCGACGCGCGCCCGGCTGCGCCGCGGCCGGCTGCCCCGCGAGTGGCGAACAATCCGTTCGGCGTCAGTGGCGGCGGGCCGGCCCCGGCCCGTCCGGCCGCCCGTCCGGCCTCGCCGGGCGGCCCCGGCCGGCCTGGTATGCCGCCCCGGCCCAACCCGGGCATGATGCCGCCCCGGCCCAGCGCCGGTGGTGGTCCCGGCCGTCCCGGTTCCGGTCCCGGACGCCCCGGCGCACCGGGTCGTACCGGCGCACCCGGTCGCCCGGGCGGCGCGCCCGGCAGCCGTCCGGCCGGCCCCGGAGGCGGCGGTGCCTACCGCGGCGGTCCCGGCGGTGGCGCTCCCAGTGGCGGTGCGCCCGGTCGACCCGGTGGTGGTGGCTTCGCCGGTCGCGGCGGTGCCCGCGGTCGCGGCGGTGGTACCGCCGGTGCC
The DNA here is from genome assembly GCA_963703085.1 of uncultured Actinomycetota bacterium. Classification (GTDB taxonomy): domain Bacteria; phylum Actinomycetota; class Actinomycetes; order Mycobacteriales; family Jatrophihabitantaceae; genus DATAEG01. The sequence goes on from OY969789.1 coordinate 3,214,673, forward strand.
TTCGGTCGTCCCGGCGGCCAGGTCCGGCGTGGCCGCAAGAGCAAGAAGCAGCGCCGTCAGGAATTCGACAACATGTCGGCGCCGAGTATCGGCGGCGTGCAGGTTGCCCGCGGAAACGGTGAAGTGCTGCGGCTGCCCCGCGGAGCGTCGCTGGCCGACTTCGCCGACAAGATCGACGCGAACCCGGCGTCGCTGGTGACGGTGCTGTTCCACCTCGGTGAGATGGTCACCGCCACCCAGTCGGTGAACGAAGAGACCCTGCAGCTGCTGGGCGCCGAGCTCAACTACAACGTGCAGGTCGTCAGCCCCGAGGACGAGGACCGCGAGCTGCTCGAACGCTTCGACATCACCTTCGGTGAGGACGAGGGCGACGACTCCGATCTCGTGGAGCGGCCGCCGGTCGTGACCGTCATGGGCCACGTCGATCACGGTAAGACGCGGCTGCTGGACGCCATCCGGAACACCACGGTCGTCAACGACGAGGCCGGCGGCATCACCCAGCACATCGGTGCCTACCAGGTGGCCGTCGAGCACGACGGTGCCGAGCGTCCGATCACCTTCATCGACACTCCGGGTCACGAGGCGTTCACCGCCATGCGTGCGCGTGGCGCCAAGGTCACCGACATCGCAGTACTGGTGGTGGCCGCCGATGACGGCGTGATGCCGCAGACCATCGAGGCGCTGAACCACGCCCAGGCGGCGGACGTGCCGATCGTGGTCGCGGTGAACAAGATCGATAAGGAAGGTGCCAACCCGGACAAGGTGCGCCAGCAGCTCACCGAGTACGGCTTGGTGGCCGAGGAGTACGGCGGCGACACGATGTTCGTGAACGTGTCGGCCCGCGCCGGGACGAACATCCAGGGCCTGCTCGAGGCGATCCTGCTCACCGCCGACGCGTCGCTGGACCTGCGGGCCAACGCCGCGATGGATGCCCAGGGCGTGGCCATCGAGGCACACCTCGACCGCGGCCGGGGCCCGGTGGCCACGGTCTTGGTGCAGCGCGGCACGTTGCACATCGGCGACACGATCGTCGCCGGCGATGCTTATGGCCGGGTCCGGCAGATGCTGGACGAGCACGGAGCTGCCGTGCCGGAGGCGCTGCCGTCGCGTCCGGTCCAGGTACTGGGCCTTACCTCGGTGCCCGGTGCCGGTGACACGTTCCTGGTCGTCGAGGAGGACCGCACGGCTCGGCAGATCGCCGACCGCCGGTCCACCCGGATGCGCAACGCGCTGCAGGCGCGGACCCGCAAGCGGATCAGCCTCGAGGATCTGGACAAGGTGCTCGCGGCCGGCGAGGTCGAGCAGCTCAACCTCATCCTGAAGGGCGACAACTCCGGAACCGTCGAGGCTCTGGAAGAAGCGCTGATGAAGATCGAGATCCCGGACGAGGTCGGGCTGCGGATCATCGATCGCGGTGTCGGTGGCATCACCGAGACGAACGTCAACCTGGCTGCCGCGTCGGACGCGATCATCATCGGGTTCAATGTGCGGGCCGAGGGCAAGGCCACCGAGCTCGCGCAGCGGGAGGGCGTGGAGATCCGGTACTACTCGGTGATCTACTCCGCCATCGACGAGATCGAGGCCGCGCTCAAGGGCATGCTCAAGCCGGAGTACGAAGAGATCCAGCTCGGTACCGCCGAGGTGCGAGAGGTCTTCCGGGTTCCGCGCATCGGCAACGTGGCCGGTTCGATCGTGCGAACCGGCACGATCCGGCGCAACAGCAAGGCGCGTCTGATCCGCGACGGTGTCGTGGTGGCCGACAACCTGACCGTCGAGTCGCTGCGCCGCTTCAAGGACGACGCGACCGAGGTGCGCGAGGGCTTCGAGTGCGGCATCGGGCTGGGGTCGTTCAACGACATCAAGACCGAGGACGTCATCGAGACCTTCGAGCTGCAGGAAAAGCCTCGCGCATGACGCGATGATCAAGGCGAGATGAGCGCTATAGCGCTCATCTCGCCTTGATCATCTTCAGCGGTCGGGCGCGAGCATGAGGAGTTCTGGCGCGATGGTTGTGGGGACGTTGGCGTTGGATGTGCTGCTCGGCGACGTGCACTCGCTGAAGGAGAAGCGAGCCGTGGTCCGGCCGATCGTGGCCGAACTGCGCCGCCGCTTCGACGTCGCTGCGGCCGAAACCGGAGACATCGAACTACATCGACGCACGCAACTCGGAGTCGCGATGGTGGCCTCCGCGCACAGTCACGTGGTGGACGTGTTGGATGCCTGTGAGCGACTCGTTGCCGGCCGCCCGGAAGTGGAGCTGCTGTCGGCACGGCACCGGGTGCTCGACGACGACGACCTGACGTAGGAAGCACGACCGGCGAGAAGGAGACAGGCAATGATCGACCCGGGACGGGCCCGCCGGATGGCCGGTCGGATCAAGCAGATCGTGGCCGCCGGCCTCGAGACCCAGGTGAAGGACCCGCGATTGGGCATGGTGACGGTCACCGACGTCAAGCTGACCGGCGACCTGCACGATGCAACGGTGTTCTACACCGTGCTCGGCACTGAGTTCGAGCTCGCCGAGACCGCCGCCGCGCTGGAGTCGGCCAAGGGCGTTCTGCGCAGCGAGGTCGGCAGGCAGACCGGAGTGCGGTTCACTCCGACGCTGGCCTTCCAGTTGGATGCCGTTCCGGACACCGCCAAGCACATGGACGAGCTGTTGGCCGCCGCGCACCGGGCGGACGAGGAAGCGGCCCGGGCCCGCGCCGGGGCGAGCTACGCGGGTGACCCGGATCCGTACAAGAAGGCCGAGGAATCTGCTCTCGACGACGTCCCCGAGACGGCGCAGCCGGCCGCAGCAGCCGCCGATGAGTGACCCGCTCGACTTTGCCCGCGCCACCGACGCGGACTGGCCCGAGATCTGGCCGATCTGGCACCAGATCAGCGCGGCCGGAGACACGTACACCTACGACCCGCAGACCTCCAGCGATGAGGCGCGCGAGATGTGGCTGGCCGACAAGCCGGGCATGGAGACCTGGGTGGCACGCGATCGCGGCCGACTGGTGGGGTTGTACGAGATATCCCGCAACCAATCCGGTCCCGGCGCACATGTCGCCAACGGCTCCTACATGGTGGCCGAGGGGCTGCGCGGAAAGGGAGTTGGCCGGCAGCTGGTCGTGCACTCGCTGCAGCGCGCCGCCGCCCTCGGCTACCGCGGCATGCAGTTCAACGCGGTGGCCGCGACGAATGTGCACGCCATCGGACTCTACGAAAAGCTCGGCTTCACCACCGTGGGCCGGATCCCCGGCGGATTTCAGCACCCGCAGCAGGGCTTCGTCGACCTGCATGTCATGTACCGCCCGCTCTGATCGAGGGGCGGTCATGACCGAGTCTGTCTCCACCCGCCGGCTGCTGTCACTGGCGGCGTCGGCGTTCGTGGTGCTGGCCGCCGAACCGCTGTACGTCCTGGTGGACACGGCAGTCGTCGGTCATCTCGGTACCGTCCCGTTGAGCGGGCTCGGTGTGGGTGCCGCACTGATGGCGTTGCTGCTGGTCGTCGGCGCGTTCGTCGAGTACGGCACGACGGGCCGGGCGGCGCGCTGGTTCGGCGCCGGACACCGCGACGCGGCGGTGAACGAGGGCGTCCAGGCGTCCTGGCTGGCCGTGGTGATCGGCGTCGTGGTCGTCGTGCTGGGCGAAGTGCTGGCTGGTCCGCTGACGCAGCTGCTGGCCGGCGGAACCGGGGCCACCCAGCACGCCGCCGAGTCGTGGTTCCGCATCGCGGTGATCGGGATGCCCGGAGTGCTGCTGGTGCTGGCCGGCAACGGGTGGATGCGTGGGGTCCAGGAGACGAAGGCGCCGGTCCGGATCGTGCTGATTGCCAACGCCCTCTCCGCGGCTGCGTCGCCGATTCTCGTCTACCCCTGCCACCTCGGCCTGCAAGGCTCGGCGTACGCCAACGTCGGAGCGCAGGCGATCGGTGGCGTCCTGTTCATCCATGCACTGCGTAAGCAGGCGGTGGCGGTTCGGCCGCAACGTGTGGTGATGCGCGCGCAGCTCGTTGTCGGCCGCGACCTGCTGCTGCGGTCGGTCGGGTTCCAGGTCGCGTTCCTCAGCGCGGCGGGCGTCGCCGCCCGGATGGGCACCGCAGAGGTCGGCGCCCATCAGATCGCTTTGCAGCTATGGGAATTCTCCGCCCTGCTGCTCGATTCCTTCGCCATTGCCGCGCAGTCCGTGGTCGGCGCAGCGCTCGGCGGCTCTGATGTCGCGGCGGCTCGGCATACCGCCTGGCGGGTAGCGCGCTACGGGTTATGGGCCGGCGTCGGCTTCGCGACGCTACTGGCTGCGGGCTGGAATCTGGTACCGCAGGCGTTCACGTCCTCGGCGGCCGTGCAGCACCAGGCGCACGTGCTGTGGCCCTGGTTCGTGGGGATGCAGCCGGCCGCCGGCGTGGTGTTCGCTCTCGACGGGGTGCTGATCGGCGCCGGGGACGTGGCGTTCCTGCGCACCATCACGCTGATCGGCGGCGTCGGTGCCTTCGCCCCGCTGAACGTAGCCGCCTTGCACTGGCACTGGGGGATCGGCGGTGTGTGGGCCGGGCTGACCGCCTTCATCCTGGTGCGCTTCGTCGGGATGGTGTGGCGAACGGCCGGCCCGAAGTGGGCCGTGACCGGAGCGACCGCCGGGAAGACGGCATGAGCCGCCAGCCGGAGATCGTCGGGGGCCTGGTGATCGTGGACAAGGCCGGCGGGATGACATCGCACGACGTGGTCTCCCGGATGCGCAAGATTGCCCAGACCCGAAAGGTCGGCCATGCCGGAACCCTGGACCCGATGGCCACTGGCGTGTTGGTGCTCGGCATCGGCCAGGGGACTCGGCTGTTGCATCATCTGTTGCTGACCGACAAGGCGTACCTGGCGACGATCCGGCTCGGCCAGACCACGGTCTCCGACGACGCGGAGGGATCGCTGCTCGCCGCGGCGAGTACCGCCGCGATCGATGAGGTTGCTGTTGCCGCCGCGATGCGGGAGCTGACCGGGGAGATCGAGCAGGTGCCCTCGTCGGTCTCGGCGATCAAGGTAGACGGGCAACGCTCGCATGCCCGGGTGCGCGCTGGTGAGGACGTCGAGTTGGCCGCCCGATCGGTGACGGTGACGCGGTTCGACGCGATGTCGATCAGCCGCCCGGAGGCTGCGCTGCTCGACGTGCAGGTCGCCGTCGAGTGCTCGTCGGGCACCTATGTGCGCGCGTTGGCCCGCGATCTCGGCGAGGCCCTCGGGGTGGGCGGACACCTGACATCGTTGCGGCGTACCCGAGTCGGGCCGTTCACCCTTGACGCAGCGCTGACGCTCGAGCAACTTGCCGAGTTGTCCGATCCGGTCACTCTGCCGCTCGCCGATGCCATCCGCGCGGCGATGCCGGTCCGGGTGATCACCGACGCGGAGGCGACCACGCTGTCCTACGGCCAGTTCCTCGACCCCGTCGGCATCGAGGGTGTGTACGGCGTCCTGCTCGATGATGACACCGTGGTCGGGCTGCTCCGTGAATTCGACAGCGGCACCCCGCGCGGCGGTGGCTTCTTCGCCCGGCCCGTCCTGATGTGGCGAGCCCGCAGCTGACCGGTGCAGTGTTCAGCCGAGCTGCCGGCACAAATTGGTCACCTGGCTGGCATATTGCAGTGTCTTGTGCCCGTCGGCGTCGATGCGCAAGGCGCTCAGGCCGGTGGGTCGAGCCAGCTCGTGGCTCGGCGAGTCGCCCGACCGAAGCGTGAGCAGATACGGACCGACGCCGTAGAGAGTCGAGTTGCCGTTTCGATCGGTTACCTCGACGCCGCTGCCGGAGGCGTCGACGGTCAGGGTGGAACCGGTGTCGACCCTGCGCAGGCGGGCGATCAACGCGCCGGTGAAGTACTGGGCCACCACTCGACCGGTCGAGTCCGTGTATGTGTAGGCGACTTCGCGGTCGACCGGAAACTCGATATGCACGCCGAACGCGCACGCTTCGCCGGCGGCCAGATCGAACGCGGGCGCAGGTACTGGAGTCGGCCCCGAGATCTGGCCGGAGGGTGTCGGAAGGGACGCGGGGACTACCGGGCGCGCCGCCGATGCGGGTCTGGCAGTGGCCGCCTGCGCGGGCTGAATAGCGCCAGCCAGCAGCCCTGCGCCCAGGATCAGTGCCAACCAGGTCGCCGCTCGTCGGGTCATCCGAAAAGCATGCGCCGCGCATATGTGTGGGTCAAGAGTCAGATCCCGGGCATCGCCTGCGTCACCGCGCAGCCGTCCGGGTACCCGCACGCCTCCGGGTCACACAGCCGGCAGCGCCGGTTGATCACGGCTGCCGCGTCGCCTACATCCGTGACGCCCGTCACGGCGAGGCGTTCCAGGAGGGTCTCCAGAGTGGCGGCTTGACCGCTGTCGAGCCCATCCAGCCAGCGCATGACGGCATCGGCTCGTGCCATGCGGCCTTGCACCACCGTGCGTCTGCCGAGCGAGGTCACCCGCACCGTCATCACCCTCCGGTTGCCCGGATCGCGGGCGCGCTCGGCCAGCCCCGCCTCGACCAGGCGGTCGACCAATCGAGCGCAGCCCGGCTGCGACATCGCCAGGACCGAGCGCAGGACGTCGATGCTCCGCCCGTCTGCCCAGTTGGCTAGCGATGTCAATGCCGCGAGTTCCTTCTCCGGCAGCCCGCTCGCGGCCTCGACCGACTCCGTGACGTCGGTGGCCACGCCGAGTGCAACGAGCCCGGTCAGGTTCACCAGTCGGGGCGAGGGTGCGTCAGCCACCGAGCCAGCGTTGCACGTTGCTGCTTGTCATATCGAGGATTTCACTCGGTCAAACCTGGGAGAGCTGACGATCGTGGTGCGACGGCTGGGTGATCAGGGTGCCGGCGACGACGGCCATGCCCACGGCAGTCATCGACCAGGCAATGAGATCGAGCGTCGGGCTGCCGACGATGACCGCGGCGACGAAGTGCAGTGGTTGCGAGACGGTGATCGCCCATGCCGCCCAGGTCGCCACCCGTCCGGAGCGCAGGAACGCGACCCCGAGCAGGACCGTGCCGACCACGTGCCCGACGACGAAGATCCCGGTACCGACCGCGTAGGACGGATGGAATGCGGCAAGCTGCGCAGCCACCACATGCGGATCGGTGTGCGCGCTCGCGGCGGCCGAGAGCAGGTAGTCCTCAGCGAGCACCACGCCCAGACAGAGGTATCCGGGAACTGACAGCCCGATCGCCCACACCTTCAGCCGGCTCGCCGGTAGCGCTGAAGCGACCGCGATCACTCCTGGAACCAAGGTCAGAATGGCAATCAAACCGAGCCATAGGACAGCACTCTGCCGAGCAGGGTGCGCGTCGACTGCTCGAGCCGTCGCGAGGTTGCCGTCGGCGGTGTAATAGGGCAGCAGGAACCGCAGGACACCGACGCAGAGCGGGCCGACGGGCAGAAGTAGCAGGGCGGCGCGCTTCATCGGGCCACCGCCTGGACGGACCGGGCCGGTGCCACGAGCAAGACGCCCACCACGGTCAGCACGATGATCGCGGCTGCTGAGCCGACTGCCGCGCCGGGTGCATCCGAGACGAAGAATGCGGGTATCGCCGTCACGGCCGAGAGGATGCGCAGCGCCAGCAGAGGACGCAACGCACTGTGGTTGCCGCGCCATGCGGTCACCACGAAATACAGCGAGGCGACGCCGAGCACGGCACCGAGCGCGGCGACGAGGTAGGGCGGGTGGCTGCCATCAGTGAGCGCGAGGCCGGCAACGTCGCCGACGGACAGCACCCCCAACAGGATGATGCCTACACGTACGGATGTGGTCATGAGCTGCTCCTTCGATAGGTGATGCATGAGACCGTGCGCTGGGGCTCGACCCGTGCGCATCGGCGCGGGGCCCGCCGGCGCAGGAATCTGCCCGACCGTCCCGGGAACCGTTCCCGTGACATTGGGAACCAGGCAGGTGGAGACTGCAGCGCATGCGGGGGCGGCGGCTGGCAGCAGCACTTGCGGTGCTGGTTGTCGCACTCACCGGCGCGGCCGTGCTCCTGACGCTGTCGGTCGATTGGACCTTCACGCAGGCGCTGAACGCCTACGTGGTGAGCAATACGGTGATCGGCTGCGCCTTCGGCCTGTGCGGCGCGTTCATCGCCTGGCACCGGCCGGAGCACCCGGTGGGGTGGATGTATGTCGTCGGCGGCCTGTGCCAATTGCTCACGGCAGTCTGTGCGCCGGCAGCGCAGGCCATGCAGGACGGCGGCGCGCCTCGGCTCGGCGTCGAAGTGATGGTGACGGCGTTCGCCTGGGCATGGCCGGTGCATATCGGCGTGATGCTCCCGCTGTCGCTGTTACTGCTGCCTGATGGCCGGCTGCCGTCGGCCCGCTGGCGCCCGGTGTTCGCTGTCATCGCTCTCACCGCGCCGCTATTCCTGCTCGAGGTGGGCACCGGCACCCAGATCGACGGACTGCCCAACGGGTTATGGACGCTGCCGCGGCATGGGCTGTGGGGAGTGGTCTGGTCCATCAGTGAACTGCGCTGGTCGGTATCGATGGTGATCGGCCTCGCGGCGCTGCTGATCCGGTACCGCCGCGGCGACGAGACGGTGCGCCGCCAGCTGCTGTGGTTACTGGGCGCCGCGGGCGTCATCCTCGCGGCCGTACTGCCGTGGGCGCTGATCGCCGGGACCCCGATCGCGGTGCTCTTCGCCATCCCGTTGTTACCGCTGGCGATCACCATCGCAATCCTGCGCCACGGCCTGCTCGACATCCGCCTGGTGATCGCACGCGGCCTCAGCTACGCGTTGCTGTCGGGATTGGTGCTGGCCGGCTATGCGGTCTTGGTGCTCGCGCTGTCCGGCGTCGCGTCGGCGCTGGTGGTGGCCCTGCTGGCCTTCCCGCTCCGGGCCCGGATCCAGACGGCCGTGGAGCGACTGATGTACGGCGAGCGGGATCCGCTCCGAGTCGCCTGGCGCGTCGGTGAGCGGCTCACCGACCTGCCCCTCACGATCGACGAGATCCGCACGGCGATGCGCTTACCGTTCGTGGCCGTGGTCTCACACGGACAAACCGTGGCCGCGTCGGGGCAGGAGCCGGAACGCATCGAGCGCCGTTCGCTCGGCAACGATGCCGAACTGCTGGTCGGGGTGCGCGGTGGCGAGCAGCGGCTCCGGCCGGCGGACGAGCGAGTACTCGATCTGCTCGGTGGCCCGCTGGCGGTCGCCCTGAACGCGACGATGATCTCGCGCGACCTGCAACATTCGCGCGAGCAGTTGATCGCGGCGCGGGAGGAGGAGCGGCTCCGGCTGCGCCGCGACCTGCATGACGGCCTGGGCCCGCTCCTCACCGGTGTGGCGCTTGCCGCTGATGCGGCGGCGAACCTACAGACGACCGCACCCGACGACACCGCGCGGCTGCTGCGCACCGTGCGTACCGATACCCGCACCGCGATCGGCGAGGTGCGCCGGGTGGTCGAGGATCTTCGGCCACCCGCGCTTGCCGAGCTGGGGCTCGCCGGCGCGCTCGAGGCGCGAGCCGCGCAGATCGTCCGACGTGCCGATGGACATCCCCTGCACGTCACCGTGGAGGCCTCCGCGCTGGACGGACTGCCACCGGCGATCGAGGTGGCCGCATACCGCATTGCGACCGAGGCCCTGAACAACATCGTCCGGCACTCCACGGCGACCGCGGTCCGCCTGGCCGTCTGCCAGGACGGCGAGCTGCTCGTCGAGGTACTCGACAACGGAACCGATGCAGGCGCTTGGCTGCCCGGCGTCGGGATGACTGCCATGCGGGAGCGCGCGAGCGAATTGGGCGGCACCTGCGAGATCGGGCCGTCCCAGTCAGGTGGCGCGGTCCGCGCGCGGCTACCGGTCGTGTTCGTATGATCCGGGTCCTCATCGCCGACGACCATCCGGTGATGCGTAACGGCCTGGCCGCCGTCCTCGGCTCGGTCGGTGACATGGAGATCGTTGCTGTCGCCTCCGACGGTCGCGAGGCGGTCAAGGAGGCGGTGTTGACGAAGCCGCACGTCGCCCTCATCGATTTGCAGATGCCCAATCTCGATGGCTTCGCCGCGCTTCGTGAGATCAACCGACTTGTGCCCGGCACCGCGCTCTGCGTGCTCACCATGTTCGATGACGACGATTCGCTGTTCGCCGCCATGAAGGCCGGTGCGCAGGGATACCTGCTCAAAGGTGCCGAGCAGGAGGACATCACTCGGGCGGTACGCGCCGTGCACGCCGGCGAAGCGGTGTTCGGACCGGGTGTGGCGCAGCGCATCCTGCAGCAACTCACTGCCCCGGCGCGTCCCGCGCGCGGATTCCCGGAGCTCACCGACCGGGAGTACGAGGTGTTGGATCTGCTCGCTGGTGGCCTCACCACCCGCGCCATCGCCGACCGTCTCGGCATTGCCCCGAAGACGGTCAGCAACCTGGTGTCCAACACTCTGGGCAAGCTGCGCCTCGCCGACCGCGCTCAGGCAGCGGTCGTCGGGCGCGACGCCGGCCTGGGTCGTGGCAGTCGGCCCTGACCCGGGCGCGGTGCACAATCATCGTCATGCAGAGATGGCGCGGGCTCGGCGATGTGCCGACGGGCTGGGGGCGCTGCGTCGTCACCATCGGAGTCTTCGACGGCGTGCACCTCGGGCATGCCGAGCTCATCGGCGCCGCGGTCAAAACGGCGGCCGAGCAGGGCCTGCCGTGTGTGGTGCTCACCTTCGACCCGCATCCGTCCGAGGTGATCCGGCCGGGCAGCCACCCGCCGGTGCTCACCACGGTGCCGCGCAAGGCGGAGCTGGTGGAGCAGCTCGGGGTTGACGTGCTGTGTGTGCTGCCGTTCACGGTGGCGTTCTCCCGGCTCAGCCCGGCGGAGTTCGCCCACGAGACGCTCGTCGACGGGCTGCACGCCGCCGCGGTTCTGGTGGGGGAGAACTTCACCTTCGGATACAAGGCCGCCGGTGACGTGGCGGAGCTGGCCCGGCTCGGTGCGACGTTCGGGTTCAGCGTGCGTGGGGTGGGCCTGGTCGCCGGCGCGGACGCGACGCTCTCGGCCACGTATGTGCGCTCCTGCGTCGAGGCCGGCGACGTCGCCGCTGCGGCTCGCGCCCTGGGCCGGCCCTTCCGGCTGGACGGGGTGGTGGTGCGCGGCGACCAGCGCGGCCGGCTGCTCGGCTATCCGACCGCGAATCTGCGGCTGGACAGGTATGCCGCCGTTCCGGCCGACGGCGTCTACGCCGGGCGGGCGGTCCGGCTGGACGAGCACGGTGGCACAGCAGACCGGCCCACCCTGGCACCGGCGGCGATCTCTATCGGTACGAATCCGACGTTTGAGGGCAAACAGCGACAGGTGGAGGCCTACCTGCTCGACTTCGCTGCCGACCTCTACGGCGACGGGCTCGGCATCGAGTTCACCCACCGGCTCCGGGGCATGGAGAAGTTCGACTCGATCGACGACCTGACCGCCCAGATGGCCGATGACGTGGCTCGGACCCGGGAACTGGTAACCTGAGCACGCGCCTGCGGACGAATTCGCGCAGGCCGACACGCAGTGTGCGTTTCCCTCCCGCCGTGGCTGATACCGGTGGGACGCCCCTGCACCGACCACGAAGGAGACGTGTCATGCCGCTGGCAAACGACGTCAAGAAGCAGATCATCACCGAGCACGGCTCCAACGAGGGCGACACCGGTTCGCCCGAGGTGCAAATTGCAATGCTCAGCCGCAGGATCAGCGATCTCACCGAACACCTGCGCGAGCACAAGCACGACCACCACAGCCGCCGCGGCCTGATGCTGCTGGTCGGCCAGCGCCGCCGGCTGCTCAACTACCTGGCGCGCATCGACATCAACCGCTACCGCGCGCTGATCGAGAAGCTCGGACTGCGCCGCTAATGACTCCCGCCGGGGTCACCCGCTTCGGGTGGCTCCGGCGATCCACATGACAATCACATAGATTTCACCAGCGCCGAAGTGCCTTCGCGGTGCAAACGTGGCCATCGGCCCGCCCGAGGCCGGTCCTCGGTAGTGGCGCCCGGATGCAGAACAGCAATCCGGCCGCTTCGATCGAAGACCGGCGAACCCGCAGGTCAGTGAGCCCACGTTGTGCCGTCGGACCCGCTCCGGCACCACCCGTGGACGCCCCGCGTCCGCGCACAACAGAAAGGGCTGACACCAACCAATGTCAGACACGACAACAGTCGATGGAGTGACCACCGCGGTCGCCACCCTCGACAACGGTTCCTTCGGAACCCGCACCATCCGCTTCGAGACGGGTCGGCTGGCCAAGCAGGCCGCCGGCTCCGTCGCCGCCTACCTCGACGAGGACACCATGCTGTTGTCGGCCACCACGGCCGGCAAGAGCCCCCGCGAAGGCCTCGACTTCTTCCCGCTCACGGTGGACGTCGAGGAGCGCATGTATGCCGCTGGCCGCATTCCCGGGTCGTTCTTCCGCCGTGAGGGCCGTCCGTCCGAGGACGCCATCCTCACCTGCCGGCTGATCGACCGGCCGCTGCGCCCGACCTTCAAGAAGGGCCTGCGCAACGAGGTTCAGGTCGTCATCACGGTAATGGCGCTCAACCCGGAGCACGCCTACGACGTGCTCGCCATCAACGCGGCTTCGGCGTCCACGCAGATCTCCGGCCTTCCGTTCAGCGGACCGGTCGGCGGCACCCGCGTCGCGCTCATCGACGGCCAGTGGGTCGGCTTCCCGACCCAGTCCGAACTCGAGCGCGCCACCTTCGACATGGTCGTGGCCGGTCGAGTGCTGGACAACGGCGATGTCGCGATCATGATGGTCGAGGCGGAGGCCACCGAAGGCACCCTCGAGCTGCTCGCCGGTGGCGCCACCAAGCCCACCGAAGAGGTCGTCGCGCAGGGACTCGAGGCAGCCAAGCCGTTCATTGCGGAGCTGTGCCGGGCCCAGTCCGAGCTGGCCACCCAGGCAGCGAAGCCGACCGCCGAGTTCCCGGTCTTCCTCGACTACGAGGACGACGTGTACGAGGCCGTTGCCGGTGCTTACACCGATGCCACCGCGCAGGCGCTGACCATCGTCGACAAGCTCGACCGCGAGGCCAAGCTCGACGAGATCAAGGCGCAGGCGAAGTCCGAACTCGGTGCCACCTTCGAGGGACGCGAGAAGGAGATCAGTGCGGCCTTCCGTGCGGTCACCAAGAAGTCGGTCCGCCAGCGCATCCTGCGCGAGAAGGTCCGTATCGACGGCCGTGGCCTCACCGACATCCGGACCCTGTCCGCCGAGGTCGAGGTGCTGCCGCGGGTGCACGGCTCGGCGTTGTTCGAGCGCGGCGAGACGCAGATCCTGGGCGTCACCACGCTGAACATGTTGGGGCTGGAGCAGAAGCTCGACACGCTCAGCCCGAACCGCACCAAGCGCTACATGCACAACTACAACTTCCCGCCGTACTCGACCGGTGAGACCGGTCGGGTCGGCTCGCCGAAGCGCCGCGAGATCGGGCACGGTGCACTCGCCGAACGGGCGCTGATTCCGGTGCTGCCCAGTCGCGAGGAGTTCCCGTACGCGATCCGTCAGGTCTCGGAGGCCCTCGGTTCGAACGGCTCCACCTCGATGGGTTCGGTCTGCGCGTCCACGCTGGCTCTGCTCAACGCCGGCGTGCCGATCAAGGCGCCGGTTGCCGGCATTGCAATGGGCCTGGTCAGCGACGAGGTCGACGGCAAGACCGAGTACGTCGCGCTGACGGACATTCTCGGTGCCGAGGACGCCTTCGGCGACATGGACTTCAAGGTCGCCGGTACCAAGGAGTTCGTCACCGCGCTGCAGCTGGACACCAAGCTGGACGGCATCCCGTCCGACGTGCTGGCCGCAGCGCTCACCCAGGCCCGCGACGCCCGGCTGCACATCCTGGACGTGATGGCCGAGGCCATCGACGCCCCGGACGAGATGAGCCCGTACGCGCCGCGCGTCACCGTGGTGAAGATCCCGGTCGACAAGATCGGGGCGGTCATCGGGCCGAAGGGCGCGATGATCAACTCGATCCAGGACGACACCGGCGCGCAGATCAGCATCGAGGACGACGGCACGATCTACGTCGGCGCCGCCGATGGCCCGTCCGCCGCGGCTGCGGTGGATCTGATCAACGCCATCGCGAATCCGCAGATGCCCAAGGTGGGTGAGCGGTTCCTGGGCACGGTAGTCAAGACCGCCGCGTTCGGTGCCTTCGTCTCCTTGCTGCCCGGCCGCGACGGCCTGGTGCACATCAGCAAGCTGGGCAACGGCAAGCGCATCGGTAAGGTCGAGGACGTCGTGAACGTCGGCGACAAGCTGCAGGTCGAGATCACCGAGATCGACGGCCGCGGCAAGATCAGCCTCGTCCCGGTCCGTGAGGACGCCCCCGCCGAGGAGGCCCCGGCGCCGGTCAGCTAGTCCGAGCAGCAACATCACTGCCCCCGAGCGTCTCGCTCGGGGGCAGTGGTCGTTATCGGCGACGATCGATTCGGGTTCGAAGAGCGAACCGTGGGAATCGGTGCGAGAGCACAAGCGGTACCTTGATCGGCCATGGCGTGCACCGTGCTTTTGGGCGACATCACCGAGCAGAGCGCCGACGCCATCGTCAACGCGGCGAACAGCTCGCTGCTGGGCGGCGGCGGCGTGGACGGTGCGATCCATCGCCGCGGCGGCCCGAGCATCTTGGCCGAGTGTCGCCGGCTGCGAGCGGAGCAGTATCCGCAGGGCCTGCCCACCGGGCAGGCGGTCGCGACCACGGCAGGTAACCTCGACGCGCGCTGGGTGATCCACACCGTCGGGCCGGTGTACTCACCTCGCGAGGACCGCAGCGAGCTGCTGCACGACTGCTACCGCAATTCGCTCAGCGTTGCAGCAGAACTCGGGGCGGCTTCGGTGGCGTTCCCGCTGGTGTCGGCCGGCATCTACGGCTGGCCTCACGACGATGCGCTGCGAATCGCGATCGGGGAGCTGTCATCGAGTGAGCTGGACGGCCGACTGGTTGTGTTCTCCCAGTCCCTGTACGAGAAGGCACAGGGGATCGTCGGGCCCGGGTGACGCGCCGATTCTGCCGTCGTAGCGGATCGCACTAGGCTCGGAGAATGTCGACGGTGACCCGGAGCACCCGATTGCGCGCGTCCGGCGGCGGCGTGATCTCCCGATCAGTGTTGCCCAGCGGCCTGCGAGTCATCACCGAGTCGATGGCCGGAGCCCGCAGCGCGAGCGTGGGCATCTGGGTCGGCGTCGGGTCCGCCGACGAGGCGCCGAGCGTTGCCGGAGCCAGCCACTACCTCGAACACCTTCTCTTCAAGGGCACCGCGAGCCGCAGCGCTTTGCAGATCGCGACGGCAATCGACGCAGTGGGCGGTGAACTGAATGCGTTCACCGAGAAGGAGCACACCTGCTACTACGCCACGGTGCTCGACCGCGACCTGCCGCTGGCCGTCGAGGTCGTCGCCGACGTAGTGCTGAACGCAACCGTCAGCGAGCAGGACGTCGACGTGGAACGGGCCGTGGTGCTCGAGGAGATCGCCATGCGCGACGACGACCCGGCCGACCTCGTGCATGACGAGTTCGCCAGTGCGCTGCTGGGTGACACGCCGTTCGGCAGGCCGATCCTCGGCACCAACGAGTCGATCGCCGCATTGCGGCGCAGCCAGGTCGCCGGCTACTACCACCGTCGCTACCAGCTGCCGAAGATGGTCGTGGCCATCGCCGGGGCGGTGGAGCACAAGACCGCGGTCGCCCTGGTGAAGCGAGCGTTCGGCGGGCACCTGACCGGCGCGGCGAGTCCGGTCGAACCGAGGCACGGGACGCCGCTGCCGACCCGGCCCGCGCAGCCGGTGCGGGTGGTCAGCCAGGACACCGAGCAGGCCAACCTGCTGCTCGGGATGGCGGGTCTCTCCCGGCATGACGACGAACGGTTCGCGCTCGGCGTGCTGTCCACGGCGCTCGGCGGTGGGATGAGTTCCCGGTTGTTCCAGCGCATCCGAGAGGATCGCGGGCTGGCCTACTCGGTGTACTCGTTCGCCGCGCAATTCGCCGCCGGTGGCATCTTCGGGTTGTACGCCGGATGCCAGCCGGGCAAGGCTGACGAGGTGCTGTCGATCATGCAGCAGGAGCTGGCCGACGTCGCCACGCACGGAATGTCGGCCGACGAGGTGGAACGCGGGAAGGGGCAGCTGCGCGGCGCAACTGTGCTCGGCCTGGAGGACCCGTCGTCGCGGATGTCGCGCATCGGCAAGAGCGAACTGGGCTACGGCGACGTACTGGGCGTGGACGACCTGCTGGCCCGGATCGACGCGGTCACTCCCGCTGCGCTGGCCGACCTGGCCGCCGATCTCCTGAACCGACCGCGGTGTCTGACCGTGGTGGGTCCGTTCGGGACGCATGACTTCGACGGTCACGAATGAGCGCCGCTGCGACGGAGGACGCACGATGACTGAGGCAGTGAGCCCTGCCGAGCAAGTTCGGATCGGGGTACTCGGCGGCCGCGGCCGGATGGGTCAGCAGGTCTGCCAGGCCGTCATCGCCGAGCCGGACCTCGAGTTGGTTGCCGTTGTCGATGCCGGCGACTGGCTGTTCAGCGTGGCCGACGCGGGAGCTCAGGTGGTGGTCGACTTCACCCATCCCGACGTCGTCATGGACAACATCCGCTTCGCGGTGGACCAGGGCATCCACGCGGTTGTCGGCACCACCGGGATGACCGAGCAACGTCTGGATACCGTGCGCGAGTGGCTGCAGGACACGCCTGGTGTCGGCGTCATCGTGGCACCGAACTTCGCGATCGGTGCGGTGTTGACTATGCGGTTCGCGCAGATCGCCGCGCGCTTCTACCCGTCCGCAGAGGTGATCGAGCTGCACCATCCGGAGAAGGTCGATGCGCCGAGCGGTACCGCCGCGCGGACCGCACAGCTCATCGCGCAGGTCCGCGCTGAGGCTTCACTCGGAGCCGTCCCGGACGCCACGACCCAGGAAGCCGCCGGCGCCCGCGGGGCAGAGGTGGCCGGAATCCGGGTGCACTCGGTGCGGCTGGCCGGGCTGGTCGCGCACCAAGAGGTGTTGTTCGGAACCGAGGGCGAGACGTTGACCCTGCGGCACGACTCGTTGCACCGTTCGTCGTTCATGCCCGGCGTGCTGACGGCGGTTCGATCCGTTGCTTCACGCCCCGGGCTGACCGTGGGGCTGGAACCGCTCCTCGGGCTGTGACGACACCGAGGTCACGCTTCCGCCGGCGGCCCCAGGCGGTCGTTGCCCTCCTCGGGTTCGCGCTGGCGGTGTACCTGGCGCTGATTGCGTGGCGCGGGGTGTTCTTGCTCAGCCAGTCACGGTGGGAGCTGCGGCTGCTCGGGGTGGCCGTGTTGCTGCTCCCGCTGGTCGGAGTGTGGGTCGTGATCGCCGAGCTGCGCTTCGGTCGGGCGACCCAGCGGTTGGCGGCCCAACTTGCAGACGACACCGCCGAACTCGCCGCCGAGGACTTGCCGCGCAGGCCGTCCGGCAGAGTCGATCGCCGCGCAGCCGACGCGCTGTTCGCCGACCGACGTGCCGCGGTGCAGGCCGACCCGGAGCAGTGGCGCGGCTGGTACCGGTTGGCCGTCGCCTACGACCTGGCCGGTGATCGCCGCCGCGCCCGGGAAGCCATGCGGACCGCGATCGCGAAGCACGACGGGAATTGAGCGAGGCAGTACTCGGCAGGACCCCGACTCGTACCGGGTCAGAGCCCGCCGCTGGCCCGCAGGATCGTGCCGGTGACGTAGCTGGCGTCGGTGCTCAACAGCCACGCAATGGCTCGGGCAATCTCATCGGGTTCACCCACCCGGCCCATCGGGATCCGCGAGACAATTCGATCGAGCCGGTCCGGATCTCCGGCGGCCGCGTGGATCTCGGTACGAATCAGGCCCGGCGCGACGGCGTTGACCCGCACGCCCACCCCGGCCAGTTCCTTGGCCAGTCCGACGGTCAGTGCGTCGATCCCGGCCTTCGCCGCCGCGTAGTGCACGTAGTCGTGCGCAGAGCCCAGGGTGGCGGCTGCGGAGGAGACGTTGACGATGGCGCCACCGTGCCCGCCCCGGTCCGTCGACATGACGAGGGCGGCCTGCCGCGCACAGAGCAGCGCGCCGAGCAGGTTGACGTCCAGCACTTGTTGCACGAGCGGCACCGGGGTGTCAGCCAGGTCGCCGATGTGCAGCGTGGCGCCGGCGTTGTTGACCAATCCGCGCACCGGCCCGAGCCGAGCACCGGCCTCGAACAACCGCCGCACGTCGCGCGGCTGCGTCACGTCGGCGCCGACGGCGATGGCGCGTCCACCAACCGCTTCGATCTCCTCGACGACCTGCTGGGCGGCAACTTCGGACTGCCGGAAGTTCACCACCACATCGTGACCCGCGCGGGCCAGATGCAGCGCGCTGGCCGCGCCGATGCCGCGACTGCCCCCCGTGACGATGGTGACCGGCCGAGCGGGAGTGTCCATCCCGCGATGATGTCAGCCCGCGGTGCCGGCAGGACCGTCAGGCGTAGGCGGTCACCACGATGTCGCCTGTTCGGACGGGAGTCGGGAGCGGGTGAACAGGTACGCCCCCGCCATGGCCAGCAGTGGCACGGCGATCAGCGCAGCCGCGATGTTCAGCCAGGGGATCACGAACGGAATGGAGTCGTTCGGCATGCCGCGCGGTGGGCTGATCGCACGCAGTCGGAGGTATCCCAGCGGCGCCAAGAATCCGCAGCCGACGCCGAGCAGGGAGCCGAGGAAGGCGATCAGTCCGGCCCGCGACGCGGACAGCCGGCGACGCATCCGCGGCGCCGCACCGATCGCAGCGAGCGTAACGAGATCGGGCCGGCTGTCCACCGTGGACAGCGCCGTGGCGATCGACGCGGCGCCGAGCGTGATCAGTGACGAGGCCAGCAGGAGGACCAGCAAGCCGATCTGGGTCCGGGCGTGGTAACCGGTCTCGACGGTGAGCGATTGGGTGAGACCCATCTTCAGCAGCGCGGCCTGGGCCCTCTGGATCTCGCGATCGGTCGGCGTGCGGGTGTTCTGCACAAGGTAACCGATCGGGTCGCTCGGGATGCCGAGCGACCGGGCGAGGGCTGCGGGCAGCACGATTGTGTCGGAGGTGAAGGGGGTGGACGCGAAGACGGCCGGCACGGTGACGACTTTCGGCTTGCCCGGATCGGTGCTGGTGGCAGCGGCGCTGACCTTCTCGATGGACAGCGTCAACCGGCCGTCATCGAGCAAGCCGGCGTTGAACACGACCGCCTTTCCCGCGCGCAAGGCGGCTTCTGCGTCGGGCATCGACCGCCCGGCGATGACACTGAACGCAGCGCCGTCGTCGACGATCACGGCCGGGAAACCGGATGCGTACCCCACCGAGTTGTCGGCGATCGGCGTGACCGAAGTCTCCGGCTGGGTCGAATCAACCGTTATCGCGGCCGGCCCGCGGAGCTGCACCACCGTCCGCGCCGGCAGGTCGCGGCGCAGCGCGGCAAACACGTCGGCGTCGGAACCGTTGGTCGGTCGGCCGTCTGCGTAAGCCTCGTTGTGTGCCATCCTCGGGTGGTACTGCGCGCGGTCGTGCGCGTTCCCGCTCGTCACGAATATTGCGGCTGCCACACCGCCGGTGACCGCCGCCATGATCGCGGCGACGGCAGGCGCGGCGGCCGAGCGGTTGCGCGAGGTGTCCCGCAACGCGATCCGACCGGAGAGCGGCAGTCGGCCGGCCATCCGCCCGGCGAGCCCGAGCAGCGTCGGGGTGCAGGCGATCAGGCCGAGCTCTGCGACGATCGCACCGGCCAGCACAACGTTCGCATTGCGTGTGGTCGTCCCCCCTCCGATGGCGATGACCGCGCCGGCTGCCGTCATCGCCGCGCCGATCAAGGGAACGCGTTTGCGAGTGCCCAATGTGCCCCGCCGACCATGCAGCACGGACAGCACATCGGTGCGCGCTGCGGATCGAGCCGGGACCCAGGCCGCGAGCAGACCGGTGACGAGGCTGATCATCACCAGCGCGCCGAGTTCCAGAGCGCGCAGGTCGATATGGCCGGGAACCTTGTCGGTCACCCGCGAGGCCAGCGGCAACAGTGCCAGACCGGCAGCCGTGCCACCGACGACACCGACGATGCCGGCCAGTACGCCGAGTACGACCCCACTCGACAAGACGATGTTGCGCAGATCGGAGCGGGTGCCGCCCACCGCGGACACCAGCCCGAGGGTGCGGCGGGCCCGACGGGCACCGACCGCGAAGGCCGGCCCGGCGAGCAGAATGATCTCCAGAACGATCATCCCGGTGAGCAGGCCGGCTCCGGATACCGCCTTGACCGAGGGTCCGCGCCCGGTGACCGCGCCGTCCCGATATGCCTGCACGGCGCTGCGTGGCGGTGGGTTCAGGGCGACGGCGCGGGACTTGACCAAGTACCCGAGGTCGTTCAGCGCCTGCACCGCCGCCCACGTGATCGGCTTGGGTGAGTAGACGTACCACCCCTCATCGGTCGGCGCTGCCGCTCCGGTGAGCACCACCGACCCAGGGACGACGAAGCCCACCTCGGTGGTGCGCGAATAGGCGTCCCGCACGATTCCGACAACGGTGTACGTGCGGTCGGGGGGGACCGTGCTGAGGGTGTCGCCGAGATGTACCCCGAGCGACTTCGCCAGCGACGTGGACAGGGTTATCTCGTTGGGTTGTTGCGGGGCATGGCCATGCATCGGCTGGGTCAGCCCGGCGACCAGGGGATCCCGGTAGGCCAGATCGCTGACCTGGATGTCCCGGACCCCGAACGCCCCGCGGACCTTCCACCGTGCCTGGGTGAAGTGCAACGCGCGGCTATGAGCGGGCAGGTGGGCCAGCAACGTCGACACCGGCGGAGGCGAGTCCGTCTGCTGCTGTCCGCTGGTGGTGCTCGACGACCAGCTGTCCGCGTCCGGAGTCTGCATGACCTTGCCGCCGGTCCAGTGCACGAGGCCGTCGGCTGCGGCAAAGGTGCGGGTGGCGTTCTCTGCGCGGGAGAGCTGCATCGTGCGCGCCACAACATCACCGGCACTGAGCGCAAAGATCGGCAGAGCCAACAGTGCGATCACCAGGATGCTTCGTCCGGGATTTCGCCACGCGTCGCGGCGGGCCAGGCGCAGGCACGTCCGCCAGCGGCTGACCATCAGGATCCGCCGGCGCCGGAGGAGGCGAGCAGGGCGCCCACGTCGGCGATGGGCTGGCTGCTGTCCACCATTGCCCCGTCGCGCAGGAAGACCACCCGGTCGGCCCAGCCGGCATGCCGCGCCTCGTGGGTGACCAGGACGCCGGCGGCGCCGGCGTCACAGCGTGCGCGCAGCACCCGCAGCACGTCCTCCCCGGTTTTGCTGTCCAGCGCTCCAGTCGGCTCGTCGGCCAGCACCAGCCGCCGATCGCCGACCAACGCGCGGGCGATGGCCACCCGCTGCTGCTGTCCGCCGGACATGTCGTCCGGGAACCGGTCGGCCAGGTCGCCCATCCCGACGAGCTCGAGGGCTGCGCGTGCGTCTCGGCGGGCCGCGGCAACGCCGATCCCGTCCAGTTCGCGAGGCAGCATGACGTTCTCGACCGCGGTCAGCGCCGGGATCAGGTTGAGGTCCTGGAAAACGTAGCCGATCCGGCGCCGGCGTACCTGGGCCAGTCGGGTCCGGGTCAGCGTGCCCAGCTCGACGCCCTCGACCACAACGGCACCGGAGCTCGGTGCGTCGAGGCCGCCGGCCAGTGCCAGCAGTGTCGATTTGCCGGACCCGGACGGTCCCATGACTGCAACCAGTTCACCCGCGCGTACGGCCAGATCGGTCGATCGGAGGGCGTGCACGGTGTTCTGGCCGGCGCCGTAGGTTCGGGTGACCCCGACCAGACGCAGAATCGGCTCCTCGATCACAGCTGCATGGCTCATTTCTGGGGCGCCTTCTCTCGAATGCTGCGCGCCGGGATCGGCGTCGGCGTCGGGTGGGTGGCTGGCGCGTGGCGGGCCAGCCGCATCTCGCAGTGATCCAGCCAGCGAATCTGGGCCTCTGCCGCAAAGATCAGCGAGTCGGTCACCAGCAGCCAGGGCAGGTCGTCGCCAGCGCGTTCCCGGGCCCGGGTGTAGTTCTGCATCGCCAGCATGGTCGCGGTGCGCTGCACCTGGATGACCTTGGGGACGTCGACGCCAGGCGTCCCGGCAGCAAGGGCGAGTTTGATCGCCAGCTCGTTGCGTGGCGGCGCGTCGGCCGATACCGGGGTGGTGAACCAGGACCTGACCTCGTCCCGACCGGCGTCGGTGATCGAGTAGATGTGCTGGGTCTCGGCGCCGTCGTCGGCGGTCACCAGGCCGTCGCGTTCCAGCCGGGCCAATGTTGTGTACACCTGGCCGATGTTCAGCGGCCAGGTCGACGCCGGTGGCGGCCTCGAACTGCTGGCGCAGCTGGTAGCCGTGCATGGGCTGCCGGTCCAGCAGCGTGAGCAGACCTTGTCGAATAGACACCGAAAACCTCCTTGTTACCGAGTATGCATACTCGGTAACAGGAGCACCGTCAAGCCGTTGCCGCCGGTGAGCCGGCACTGCGGCGACCGGGCGGTGTGGCCCGGAGCGGCGACTGCGAGAATGGCGTCATGTCAGCTGGCAACAACGCAGTACCGCCCCCCTCGCCGCAGATGGCCGCGGCCATGTCCGGCGCAGTCGATCTGGCCGCTGTGAAGGCGCGCTCGGAGGCCGCGGCGCGCGCCGCGCAGGCACCGCCGCCCAGTGCCTCGGGCGTAGTGGTCTCGGTCACGGAGGCGACCTTCCAGGCAGAGGTTCTGGACCGCTCGTTCCAGGTTCCGGTGCTCATCGACGTACGCAGCGCGCGCAGCGAGGCGAGCCTGCAGCTGTCTCCGGTGCTGGAACGGTTGGCCACGGAGGGGGGCGGCCGATGGGTGCTGGCCGCTATCGAGATCGATGCCAACCCGCGAATCGCGCAGGCGCTGCAGGTCGAGGGCATCCCGACCGTCTTCGCGGTCATCGGCGGGCAACTGGTGCCCGGGTTCACCGGCGCGTTGCCGGAGGACCAGCTGCGCGAGTTCATCGCGGCGGTGCTGCAAGCCGGCGAGGGCGCCAACCTCACCGGGCCCGGGGAGCTGCCGGCCGATGACGGCACCGAGCCGGCCGAAGCGGCTGAGGAACCGAGCGATCCGAGGTTCGCGGCCGCGGAGGAAGCTCTGCAAGCCGGCGACTACGACGCGGCAGCGCAGCGCTACCAGGCCATCCTCGACGCCGAGCCAGGCAACGTCGAGGCCGCGCTGGCATTGCGCCAGACCGGCTTCCTGGCCCGGGTCGAGGCCATCCCGGCGGACGCCGTCGCGGCTGCGGCCGGTGCGCCCACTGATGTCCCTGCTCAGCTGGCGGCAGCCGACGCGGAGTTCGCCGACAACGACGTCGAGGCGTCCTTCCAGCGCTTGCTGGCGCTCATCCGCGCGCTACCCAGCGACGAACGCGACCCAGTACGCGACCGGCTCGTCGAGTACTTCGACCTGCTCGGCGCCGACGACCCCCGAGTTCCCACCGCACGCCGCAACCTCGCCAACGCGCTGTTCTGAGCGCGCTATGAGGCCGCGGTAGTTGCACGGTCGCCCGATGCGAAGCGAGGATCAGCGCGAGTAATCGATCAGGCGATCCTTAGGAAACGTGCGGCATGATGGCGTCGGCGGGGATGACGCCGAGGCGACCGGCCTGGTAGTCCTCGATCGCTTGGTGCAGCTCCTCGACCGTGTTCATCACGAAGGGCCCGTACTGCGCCACCGGCTCGCCGATCGGCTGACCGCCGAGCAAGAGGATTTCCATCGCCGGGCGGTTCGAGTCCTGGGCGCGATCGGCCGCCACGGTGATGCGATCGCCAGCCCCGAGCAGCGCGAGCTGGCCGTGTTTGATCGGCTGTGCCTTGGGCCCGACGGTGCCAGCACCGGACAGCACATAGACCAGCGCGTTGAACTGCACCGGCCATGGCGTCGACAGAGTGGCACCCGGCTGAATGGTGGCGTGCGCGAATGCGATCGGGGTGTGCGTCGAGCCAGGTCCGTGGTTTCCGTCCACATCGCCGGCGATGATCCGTAGCAACGTGCCGCCGTCCTCGGAGGCCACCAGGGTGACCTGTCCGCCAGTGAGGTTCTGGTACGCGGGGGAGATCATCTTCTGCGCCGCGGGCAGGTTGACCCAGAGCTGGATGCCGTGGAACAGCCCGCCGGACATCACCAGGTCCTCCGGCGGCGTTTCGATGTGCAGGATGCCGCCGCCCGCGGTCATCCACTGCGTCGCGCCGTCTTCGATCATGCCGCCGCCGCCGTGTGAGTCCTGGTGCTGGAAGCGGCCGTCCATCATGTACGTGACCGTCTCGAAGCCGCGGTGCGGATGCCATGGCGTGCCCTTCGGCTCACCGGGCGCGTAGTCCACCTCGCCCATCTGGTCCATGTGGACGAACGGGTCGAGATCGCGCTTGCTCACTCCGGCGAATGCGCGGACGACCGGGAACCCCTCGCCCTCGAACCCCCTGGGGCCGGTCGTGACCGAGCGCACCGGGCGCTCCACGTCGCCGAGACCTGCGGCCTGCAGACGCGGCAGCGTCGTGGTGTCGGCGGTGACTGCTGGCATGACATCCTCCGGTAGTAGAAGATTCAACTATGTTCTCACACAGCACAACCAGCTGACCACCGCGGACATTCCCGCCGCGCGCTCGTTATCGACCGGGCAGCCGGTCGATCACTTCCTGAGCCAACGAATGCAGGGTGAGCATCTCGCCGAGCTTGCACACCTTGCACTGCAGGATGAAGCGTTGCTGTTCCACCCGCACCCGCAAGGTGTGCAGGTGCGGGTCGTGCCAGGCCTCATTGCCCAGATCGCCGACCGCCTCGGCGCCGTTGTGAGAGTCGAACTGGCCTTGGCTCATGTGCACGAACAAAGACACGACGCCGAAGTCACACCCGTCGCCCCAATCGCCGGTCTGTGGGGTGTGCACGCCGGCCGAGCCGCCGATGGACTCGATGTCGTCGTCGTGCAGCAACGTGCACGGATCGATCGTGACGTCATGCCCGGCCGAGCTGCTCGTGCCGTGACCGGTCGGCTCGGACGAAGCGGGTGTGCTTCCCGTCGAGCCGAGTGTTGCTGCGGTGCTCCCGGTCGACTGCTCGGCCGAGGAGTGCCCGGTCGACGGCGCAGTCCTGCCGTGCGAGGAACTGCAACCGACGAGCAGGATGGCGACGCTGCCGGCCACTGCCAGAGTCAGAGCGCGGCGCGGTGTCCTCGACGAACCGAACATGCGTCCCCCTCTCTGCTGAGTGAAACCATCGCACAGCCGGCGCGTTGCGCGCGCCGCGGCGTGGCGTAGCGTCAGCGGTTGAGCAGGTCTGCGAGCACGGCTGCGTGGCTGAGCTCCAGATCGCGGGTCGCGGTCAACAGGGTGAGCGGACCGTCCACGGCGAGGCTGCGCAGATGCTCCAGCGCGGCCGCCCCCGTCGGAGCGTCAAGTTCGCTCAGATACCGGCTCTGGAACTCGTCGAACCGCTCGGCTGCGTGGGCGTACCAGGTCCGTAGGTCCCTCGACGGCGCCGCGTCCTGGCACCACTCGTCCAGCCGTGGGTCGTCCTTGCGCAGCCCGCGCGGCCAAATCCGGTCGACGAGCACGCGGCAACCGTCGGTCGGCTCGCGTTCGTCATAGACCCGCCTGGCATCGACCCGGCGCCTGACTGCCATGACCGGAATCTAACGCGCCGAGACCGGCGCCCGGGTCGCCAGCCGGGGGCAGCCAAGGGCCCGGTTACTCATCGGCCGCGCCGTCTCCGGCATGGCGCAACCAGAGCGCGCCCAGCGGCGGTACCCGGATCAGCGCCGAGGCCGGCCGACCGTGCCAGGATTCCGGCTGCGCGTCAACGCCGCCGAGGTTGCCCACCCCCGAACCGCCGTAGATCTCGGCGTCGGTGTTGATCATCTCGTCCCAGCGACCCGGCTGCGGCAAGCCGATCCGATAGTTCTCATGCGGTGTCGAGGAGAAGTTGACGATGCAGGCCACCGTCGAGCCGTCCGACCCGAAGCGCAGGAACGACAGCACGTTGCCCTCGCGGTCGTTGGCGTCGATCCAGGCGAAGCCGTCCGGTGTGGTGTCCTGCGACCACAGCGCTTGGGTCGACGTGTAGGCGTGGTTCAAATCCTTGACCGCTCGGGCCACGCCTCGATGGTCGGCCGCGTCCAGACTGGCCCAATCCAGTGAACGGTTCTCGCTCCACTCCCGGTACTGGGCGAACTCGGAACCCATGAAGAGCAGCTGTTTGCCCGGCTGCGCCCACATGTAGGCGTACAGGGCCCGGACAGTAGCCATTTGCTGCCACCGATCGCCCGGTACCTTGCCGACGACCGAACCCTTGCCGTGCACGACCTCGTCGTGGCTGATCGGCAACACGAAGTTCTCCGAGTACGCGTACATCATCGCGAAGGTGAGCTCGTTGTGGTGGTACTGCCGGTGGATCGGCTGCCGCTTGAGATAGGACAGCGTGTCGTTCATCCAGCCCATGTTCCACTTGAAGCCGAACCCCAGGCCACCCAGATGAGTGGGCCGAGTGACGCCGGGCCACGAGGTGGATTCCTCTGCGATCGTGACCGCCCCCGGCACCCGCTTGTAGACGGTGGCGTTCATCTCCTGCAGGAACCCGACTGCCTCCAGGTTCTCCCGGCCACCGAACTTGTTCGGCGTCCACTCGCCCTGCTTGCGGGAGTAGTCGAGGTAGAGCATCGACGCGACACCATCGACTCGCAGCCCGTCGACGTGAAACTCCTCCAGCCAGTAGACAGCGTTTGCGAACAGGAAGTTGCGCACCTCGGAACGGCCGTGGTTGAAGATGTACGAGCCCCACTCCGGGTGCCATCCGCGCTGCGGATCGGGATGCTCGTACAGGGCGGTGCCGTCGAAGCGCACGAGGGCCCACGGGTCGGTGGCGAAGTGCCCGGGCACCCAGTCCATCAGCACGCCGATGCCGGCCTGGTGCAGCCTGTCGACGAGGTACCGGAGATCGTCCGGCGAACCGAAGCGGGACGTCGGCGCGTAATAGGACGTGATGTGGTAACCCCAGGAACCGCCGAACGGGTGCTCCGAGACGGGCATGAACTCGACGTGCGTGAAGCCGTTGTCGACGACGTACTCGACGAGGTGCTGGGCCAGCTCCCGGTAACCGAGGCCCTGCCGCCACGAACCCAGGTGCACCTCGTAGATCGACATCGGCGCCGCGTGCCACGCGGTCTGCGCTCGCGTGCGCAGCCAGTCGGCGTCGGCCCATTCGTAGTCCGAGGTGAACACGATCGATGCGGTGGCCGGCGGCACCTCGGTGGCGAAGGCCATGGGGTCCGCCTTCTCCCGCCAGGTGCCGTCTGCACCCAGTACCTGGAACTTGTACCGGATGCCGGCGCCGACGCCGGGCACGAAAAGCTCCCAGACGCCGGAGCTGCCGAGGGTGCGCATCGGCAACGCGCGGCCCGACCAGTAGTCGAAGTCGCCGAAGACTCGGACGCCCTTTGCGTTCGGTGCCCAGACGGCGAACGACGTGCCGGTGACCGTGCCGCCCTGCGTGTCGTAGCTGCGCACGTGCGCCCCGAGCACGGTCCACAACGTCTCGTGCCGGCCCTCGTTGATCAGGTGCTGGTCGACCTCACCGAGCGTGGGCAGCCAGCGGTACGGGTCGTCCGCGGTCGCGGTGTGGCCACCGCCGTAGGTGATCTCCAGCCGGTAGTCGGTCGGCGGCCCAGCCACCTCACCGGCGAAGACTCCACCGTCGTGGACTTTCGCCAGCTCGACCCGGGTGTCGCCGACCAGGGCGGTTACCGACTCCGCCTCCGGGCGCAGCGTGCGGATGACGGTGTTGTCCGCGCCGGCGGGGTGCGCGCCGAGCACGCCATGCGGGTTGCGGTGCTCGCCGGCGACCAGCCGGTCCAGCTCGGCAGTAGCGACAGTTGGCGGCGCGGGGGTCGGTCCGGGCATCAGCTGTCCTCCGCTCGGTGGGCGATCCGGTCCAGCGACGCCACCGGTACCGGCAGCCAGGTTGGCCGGTTGCGCGCCTCGTACAACGTCTCGTAGACGGCCTTGTCGGCCTCGAATGCGGCCAGCAATGTGCTCTGCTCGCGGGGGTCGTGCCCGGCCGCGTCCGCATAGCCCGCGCAGAACGCGTCCCGGTTGCGTTCCGACCACTCCATCGCGCGGTAAGTCCGCTGCGGCGTCGAGCCGGTGTCGATGGACTGATGGTTCGCGGCATAGTCGAACGAGCGCAGCATCCCGGCCACATCCCGCAGGGTGGAGTCCGGCGCCCGCCGGTCGGGGATGCTCTTGGCCGGCTCGCCCTCGAAGTCGAGCATGATCCAGCGATGCGCCGTGCGGAGCACCTGGCCGAGGTGCAGGTCGCCGTGGATGCGTTGCACCGTCAGGGGTGCCGAATCCGCCAATGCCTGGAAAGTGGCGCGCAGCCCTTGCTCGGCCCGCTCCAACTCCGCCACCTCGCGCAGCGCCTCGTCCAGCCGGGCTGACATCGCGGCCGCACGACCGGCCAGTTCGTCCGCGTCCAGCGTCGTCGTGCCGAACGCAGCGGCCAGTTCGGTGTGTACCTCTGCTGTGGTCTGGCCCAGCCGATGTGCTTCTCCGGCGAAGTCCCCGCCGGCCTCTTCGGCGTGCAGGTCGGCCTCGGCCATCAGGTCGCGGACGCTGATCTTGGCCAGTTCCCAGCCGTCGGTTGCAGTGGTCATGAATTCCTGCAGCATGGCCAGGCTGGCAATGCCGCCTTCGGGAAGCTCGGTGTCGAGGTAACCCAGCAACCGGGCGATGTGCCGGGCGCCGGCCTGGCTGAGCGCTTCGTGGATCTCGATATCGGGGTTCTGGCCGCTCTCGATGCGGCGGAAGACCTTCATGATCGCGGCGTCGCCGAAGACGGCCGACGTATTGGACTGTTCACCGGAGAGCACCAGGCTCGGTGCGTCGACCGGGATGGCCTCTACCTCCGCGGTACGCCGGAACCGCAGCGGCGGCGCGTCGGTCTCGTCCGCAATCGCGTGCAGCCACACCGGCGTCGCCGACTTGTCCCGCAGCGCGTCGTAGCAATAGCGGCCCTCGACCACGCCGATGAACGCATGGCCCAGTGACTCGTCGAACTGCGCGCGGGACACCAGCGGCACGTGATAGGTCTCGCTGCCACCGTCGCGGTAATCGACACCGACCAGCCAGAGCTGTACCCGGTCCGGCTCGCCGGGAAGGGTGGCATGCAGGGCCGGCCGGACAGCGGCGATCTCCCGGGATTTGCCGGCGAACCACCTCTGCTGGGGCAGCCAGGTGACCAACGTCGTGGCGAGATCACTGGAATGGGTTTCCTCAGCAGAAGACATCATGCGCTCGGCTGGCCTGCTTCCGGGTTGTCGGTGTCGCTGTCGGCGGACTGCCCCTGAGCCTCGGGAACTCCGGAGCTGACCTGCCGCTCCGGGCGGGGGATGCGCAGCCAGTAGAAGCCGTGCCCGGCGAGGGTCAGTAGATAGGGCAGCTCGCCGATCGCCGGGAACCGGCTGCCGCCGAGCAACTCGATGGGCTCGGCGCCCTCCCACTCGCGCAAGTCGAGTTCGACCGGTTGCGCGAAGCGGGACAGATTGTTCACGCACAGCACGATGTCGTCGCCGAATCGGCGGATGAAGCTGAGCACACTCGGATTGCTGCCACCGATGTCGGTGAATGTGCCGAGCCCGAACGCGGGATTCGCCTTGCGCACCTGGATCATCCGCCGCGTCCAGTGCAGCAGCGACGAGGTGTTTCGCATCTGGGCTTCGACGTTGGTGACCTGGTAGCCGTAGATCGAATCCATGTTGGCCGGGAGGTAGAGCCGGGCCGGTTCGGCGGTGGAGAACCCGGCGTTGCGGTCTGGCGTCCATTGCATCGGGGTGCGTACCCCGTCGCGGTCACCCAGCCAGATGTTGTCGCCCATGCCGATCTCGTCGCCGTAGTAGAGAACCGGCGAGCCAGGTAGCGAGAGCAGCAATGCGGAGAACAACTCGATGCGGTTCACGTCGTTGTCCAGCAGCGGCGCCAACCGACGCCGGATGCCGATGTTCGCCTTCATCCGCGGGTCGATCGCGTACTCCGACCACATGTAGTCGCGCTCTTCGTCGGTAACCATTTCCAACGTCAGCTCGTCATGGTTGCGCAGGAATATGCCCCACTGGCACGTGGCCGGGATGGACGGCGTCTGGGCCAGGATCTCCGAGATGGGATAGCGCTGCTCGCGGCGCACCGCCATGAAGATGCGCGGCATCACCGGGAAGTGGAACGCCATATGGCATTCGTCGCCGCCCACGGCCGGGTCGCCGAAGTACTCGACGACGTCGTCCGGCCACTGATTCGCCTCACACAGCAGGACCCGATCCGGGTAGTTGGCGTCGACTTCCTTGCGCACCCGCTTCAGGAACTGGTGCGTCTCGTCGAGGTTCTCGCCGTTCGTCCCGTCGCGCTCGTACAGGTACGGCACCGCGTCGAGCCGGAATCCGTCGATGCCCATGTCCAACCAGAACCGCAGCGCGTCGAGGATGGCGTCCTGCACGGCCGGGTTGTCGAAGTTGAGGTCGGGTTGATGGCTGAAGAAGCGGTGCCAGAAGTACTGCCGTCGGATCGGGTCGAAGGTCCAGTTGCTGGGCTCAGTGTCGACGAAGATGACCCGCGCTTCCGGCCAGCGCGTGTCGGTGTCGCTCCACACGTAGAAGTCTCCGTACGGGCCGCTCGGGTCGGAGCGAGAGGCCTGGAACCACGGGTGCGCGTCCGAGGTGTGGTTCATGACCACGTCGATGATCACCCGGATGCCGCGGTTATGGGCGGCGTCCAGGAAGCGCCGGAAGTCCTCGACGGTGCCGAACTCCGGCAACACGCCGGTGAAGTCGCTGACGTCGTAACCGCCGTCGCGCAGCGGTGACGGGAAGAACGGCGGCAACCACAAGCAGTCGACGCCGAGCCATTCGAGATAGTCCAGCTTGTCGGTGAGGCCGGCGAGGTCGCCGGTGCCGTCGCCGTTGCTGTCCTTGAAGCCACGTACCAATACTTCGTAGAACACCGCACGCTTGAACCACTCCGGGTCCGACACGCCCAGGGTGTCGGTGGCCGAAGCGCTCATCGGAGCGTGGCTCACGAGACCGGCCGGACCGAGAAGACGTGCGCCGGATGTGCCGGGGTGAGGCGCACGTAGTTGTGCTGGCCCCACTCGTACACCTCGCCGCGCAGCAGGTCCTGTACCTCGATGCCGTGTCCCCACCGGGCGCCGAGTTCGGGCAGGTCGAGCCAGGTCATGGCCTCACGGGTGTTGTGCGGATCGAGCGAGCACACCACCAGGATGGTGTCGCCGCTGGCTGTGTCGCGCTTGCTGTAGGCGATGACGTTGTCGTCCTCGACGGTGTGGAAGTGCAGATTGCGCAGCCAGTGCAGCGATTCGTGGTCGTGCCGGATGGCGTTGAGCCGGGTCAGCAGCGGGGTGAGCGACTCACTCGCTGCGATGGCTGCGGCATAGTCGCGCGGACGCAGCTGATACTTCTCGCTGTCGAGGTACTCCTCACTGCCTTCCCGGACCGCCCGGTGCTCGAAGAGTTCGAAGCCGGAGTAGATGCCGTAGGTGGGAGCCAGCGTTGCGGCGAGCACCGCCCGGATGGTGAAGGCGGCCGGCGCGCCCTTCTGCAGGTACTCATGCAGGATGTCCGGCGTGTTCGCGAAGAAGTTCGGTCGCATGTAGTGCGCCGAGTCGACGAGCTGCAGCGCGTACTCGGTCAGCTCCTCCTTCGTGTTTCGCCAGGTGAAGTACGTGTAGGACTGGGTGAAGCCGGTCTCGGCGAGGGCATGCATCATCGCGGGCCGGGTGAACGCCTCGGCTAGGAAGAGCACGTCCGGATCGGTGCGCTTGGCCTCCCAGATCAACCAGTGCCAGAAGTCCAGCGGCTTGGTGTGCGGGTTGTCCACGCGGAAGATCTTCACGCCGAGCTTGATCCAGTGCCGCAGCACCCGCAGGCACTCCGCGTAAAGACCCTCCGGGTCGTTGTCGAAGTTGAGCGGGTAGATGTCCTGGTACTTCTTCGGCGGGTTCTCCGCGTAGGCGATCGTGCCGTCGGGCTTGGTGGTGAACCATTCCGGATGGCTGGTCACCCACGGGTGATCCGGTGCCGCCTGCAACGCGTAGTCCAGCGCCACCTCCATGCCCAGCTCGCGGGCCCGGATGATGAATGCCTTGAGATCCGCCTCGGTGCCGAGCTCCGGATGGATGGCGTCATGGCCGCCCTCCGCCGACCCGATCGCCCACGGCGAGCCGACATCCCACACTGCCGGGTTCAGCGTGTTGTTCGGTCCCTTGCGGTTGACCCGGCCGATCGGATGGATCGGCGGCAGGTACACCACGTCGAAGCCCATGTCCGCGACGTAGTCCAGGTGCCGGGTGGCGTCGACCAGCGTGCCGTGCCGGAGCGGTTTCGACGGGGTAGCCGGGTCGGCGGACAGCTCGGCGCCGATCGAGCGCGGGAAGAACTCGTACCACGAGCCGAAGAGCGCGCGCGGCCGGTCCACCCACACCTCGTACGTCGCCGAGCAGGTGATCAGCTCGCGCAGCGGGTAGTCGTAGGCCAGTCGCTGCACCTCGTCGGACAGCGCTGGTGCGACCCGTGCGGCGAGCGGCTTCTTCCGGTCCCGCAGCGCCGTCGCCGCTCGGCGGGCGGCCATCCGGGAGCCGGACGGGAGCGACGTGGCCAACCGGGCGAACAGCTCGGCGCCGGTGGCCAGGTCGTTGGTCAGCTCGGCGGCGTCCTGTCCGGCCGCCATCTTGACCGTGATCGCGTGATGCCAGGTATGCAGCGGATCGCTCCACGCCTCGACGGTGAAGGTCCACAAGCCAGGACGGTCCGGCGTGATCGAGCCGTGCCACCGATCGGTCCCCGGCTCACCGGGAGTCATCCGGATCCGGGCTCGGGGCTTGCCGTCCGGGCCGGCCCAGGCCACGCTCGCGGCCACCGCGTCGTGGCCCTCCCGGAACACCGTGGCCGCTACCGGGACCGCTTCGCCCACTACGGCACGGGCCGAGAGCTCCCCGTCGCGGACCCGGGGAGTGACATCGGTCAGTCCGAGTCGTCCTACCACGCAAGCAACCCTAGCGACCGTCCCGGGGGTACGTGAAATGCCGGGAACAGCGGGCTGTAAGCCATTCCGACCCAGGTAGGCTGCCCGGCGTGAAAGCATTGCGCCGGCTCACCGTCCGAGCCAAGTTTCCGGCGGAACTGGAACCGTTGGCAGGCATCGTCAGCAATCTGCGCTGGTCCTGGCACGCCGAGTCCCAGGACCTCTTGGAATCGGTCGACCCCGAGCTCTGGCGAGCGTGCGGCAACCATCCAGGGCGGATGCTGGGCGAAGTCTCCGCCGACCGGCTCGCGGCGCTGGCGAAGGACCGCAAGTTCCAGCGCCGGCTGTCCGACGTCGCCGACGATCTGCGTGACTACGTCACCGCGCCGCGCTGGTACCAACGGCGGGCGGCGACCCCGCAGGGCGCGGAGCTGCCCGACAGCATCGCCTACTTCTCGCCGGAGTTCGGTATCACCGAGGTGCTGCCGCAGTACTCCGGCGGGCTCGGCATCCTGGCCGGCGACCATCTGAAGGCCGCCAGCGACCTCGGCGTGCCGATCATCGGCGTCGGGCTGCTCTACCGGGCCGGGTACTTCCGGCAGTCACTGTCGCGCGACGGATGGCAGCAGGAGCACTACCCCCCGATCGATCCGCAGGGTCTGCCGATCAAGCTGCTGCGACGTGCCGACGGCGAAGTCGTCAAGCTGAGCCTGCGCCTGCCCGAGGACCGCACCCTGGTCGCCCAGGTATGGAAGGCGCAGGTCGGGCGGGTGCCGTTGCTGTTGATGGACAGCGACGTCGAGGAGAACGACGTTGCCGCACGGTCGGTGACCGATCGGTTGTACGGCGGCGGCCCGGAGCACCGGTTGGTGCAGGAACTGCTGCTCGGCGTCGGCGGCGTGCGCGCCGTCCGCGCGTTCTGTGACGTCACCGGCACCCCGGCGCCGACGGTGTTCCACACCAACGAAGGGCACGCCGGATTCCTCGGTATCGAGCGCATCCGCGAGCTGATGAGCGGCTATCAGCTGAGCTTCGACGAGGCACTGCAGAACGTCCGGGCCGGGACGGTGTTCACCACCCACACGCCGGTGCCGGCCGGCATCGACCGTTTCCCGGCGGAGCTGATCAGCCAGCACTTCGCCGACTTCGGCGACGTGCCGGTGGATCGAGTACTGCAACTCGGCTCGGAGCCGGACGCGACGATGTTCAACATGGCGCACATGGGGCTGCGCCTTGCCCAGCGCGCCAACGGCGTCTCGCAGCTGCACGGCGAGGTCAGCCGGCAGATGTTCGGCGGGCTGTGGCCGGAGTTCGACCAATCGGAGGTGCCGATCACCTCGGTGACGAACGGGGTCCATGCGCCGACCTGGATGGCGCGCGAGCTCGGCGAGGTGGTGGAGGCCGAACTGGCCGCGGACGATTTCGGTGCAGGCCGGCCGTGGACGGCGGTGACCAAGCTCAGCGATGCCGATCTGTGGCAACTGCGCCGCGTGCTGCGGGAGCGGTTGGTCGGCGAGATCCGCCGCCGCATCCACTCCTCGGCTCGCGACCGCGGGATGGCCGAGGCCGAACTGCAGTGGACCGCCACCGCATTCGACCCGGACGTGCTCACCATCGGCTTCGCTCGCCGGGTGCCGTCCTACAAGCGGCTGACCCTGATGCTCCGTGATCCGCAGCGGCTCAAGGCCCTGCTGCTGAACAAGGACCGCCCGGTGCAGATCGTCATCGCCGGCAAGAGCCACCCCGCCGATGACGGCGGCAAGCAGCTCATCGCGAAGATGGTCACCTTCGCCGACGACCCCGAGGTCCGGCACCGCATCACGTTCCTGCCCGACTACGACATCGGGATGGCGCGCTACCTCTACTGGGGCGCCGATGTGTGGCTGAACAACCCGCTGCGGCCGCTGGAAGCGTGCGGCACGTCGGGGATGAAGTCCGCCCTGAACGGCGGCCTGAACCTGTCCATCCGGGACGGCTGGTGGGACGAGTGGTTCGACGGCGAGAACGGCTGGGCCATCGCGACGGCCGACGGGGTGGTGGATGTGGAACGGCGCGACGATGTCGAGTCCGCCGCCCTCTACGACCTGATCGAGCACCAGGTGGCACCGCGGTTCTACCAGCGCGACGAGGACGGGCTGCCGCAGCGGTGGGTGCAGATGGTCCGACACACGCTCAGCACCCTGGGTCCCAAGGTGCTGGCCACTCGGATGGTGAACGACTACGTCGACCGGCTGTACACCCCGGCTGCCGTCTCCGAGCGGCACATCGCCGCTGACGGTTTCGCGGCGGCGAAGCGGCTGGCGTCCTGGCGGGCGGATGTGTTGCAGGCCTGGCCGGGGGTGCGGGTGCTGCACGTCGACTCGTTCGTCGACGGCGACCCGGTGCTGGGTGGCACGTTGCGGCTGCGGGCCGAGGTGCAACTCAACGGGCTGCGCCCGGAGGATGTCGACGTCCAGACCGCATTCGGCACCGTCGACGCCGAGGACCGGCTCAGCGCCGTGCAGACCGCCTCGCTGCGGCTGGTCGAGGTTCCGGACGGCGTGGCCCGCTACGAGGGCAATGTGACGCTGCAACGCACCGGTCCGGTCGGCTACACGGTGCGGGTGTTGCCCTGTAACGACTTGCTGGCTACTCCTGCCGAGCTCGGTGTCGCAGCCACTGCGTCCTGAGCCGGCACCCGCGGCGCCGGCAGATTGCGACCGAGGTCACGTAACGCTCCGATCATCTCCGTGGACCAGACATCGGCGAGCAGGCAGGCTGGCAACATGACCCGTCGCGCCGCGCTGATTTTCCTGGCGCTGGGCGTCGCCTGGGGCATCCCGTACCTGCTCATCAAGGTGGCGGTGGACGAGCTGACGCCAGGTCAACTCGTGCTGGCCCGCACCGGGTTCGCCGCGCTGCTGTTGCTGCCGGTTGCGGTGGCCCGCGGGGCGGTGCTTCCGGTGCTGCGGCGGTGGCGTCCGCTGCTGCTCTACACGGCCGTGGAGATCTCGCTGCCGTGGTTCTTCCTCAGTACGGCGGAGCAGAAGCTGCCCAGCTCGACCACCGGACTGCTGATTGCAGCGGTCCCGCTGGTCGGTGTCGCGCTCTCTTTTGCCGGCGGCCGGGCGGAGCAGTTCAGCGTCGGCAACTGGGTCGGCCTCGGGCTCGGCGTGCTCGGGGTGGCCGCTCTGGTGGGCCTGGACGTGGGCGGATCCGATCTCGGTGCCGTCGCTGAACTGGTCGTGACCGTCGTCGGCTACGCGTCGGGCCCGGTGATCATGGCGCGGTGGCTGAATGACTTGCCGGGTATCGGCGTCGTCGCCGTCTCACTGACCGCCGCCGCCCTCGGCTACCTGCCGATCGTCCTGGCCGCTGACGGCCTGCCGACGCGAATGCCGTCCGGCGGTGTGGTCTGGGCAGTGGTGCTGCTCGTGGTGGTCTGCACGGCCGCTGCGTTCCTGCTGTTGTTCGCCCTGGTCGCTGCGATCGGGCCGGTACGCGCCACCACCATCACCTACGTCAATCCAGCAGTCGCGATCGTGGCCGGAGTGATCGTGCTCGGCGAGGACGTGAGCGTCTGGACCGGCATCGGCTTCGCTCTGGTGATCGCCGGCTCCTGGTTGGTGAACACCCGACCAGCCACACCGCCTGACACGACACTGTCGGCGGTGCCCGAGGCCGCCGCCGAGGGCTGCGCTGCGGCGTGATGGAGTACGCAGGTGAGCGCGACTCCAGACAGTGTCGTTCCGCCCGGAGCAGCGACCGGGATCGGTTCCCTGCCGGGGACCGATCCGACCGCTGCGATCCGGCTGGTCTTCGACGAGCTGCCTGACCTGCCGCACCTGCCGGAACTCCCGGCGCGCGGTGCCGGCGCGGACATGATCGGCCGGACCGCCGCGTTGCTGGCCGAGTTGCCGGTGGAGATCCAACCGTCCGGATGGCGCTTCACCGCGCACGCCGGGCGCGACCTGCGCAGGGCTCAGGACTTCCTGGCCTACGACCTGGATGCACTGGCCGCCGAAGGACAGGGCTACCGCGGCGTCTACAAGGTGCAATGCGTCGGGCCACTGACCCTGGCGGCGGGCGTCGAATTGTCGAGCGGGCACCGCGCGATCTCCGACCACGGCGCGGTGGCCGACATCGCGGCGTCGCTCGGCGAGGGCCTCGCCGAGCACGTGGCGAAGGTGCAGACGGTACTGCCCGGAGCCCGGTTGCTGGTGCAGCTGGATGAGCCGTCGGTGCCGGACGTGCTCGGCGGGCGGGTGCCGACCGCATCCGGTTACGGGACGATTCGATCGGTCCCGGACACGGTGGTGGAGCAGCGGCTCACCGAGGTGCTGAGCGTCGCGCCGGCAGGCTGCCGCGTGGTGCACTGCTGCGCGGCAGAAGCCCCGGTCGAACTGTTCCGCCGGGCCGGCGCCGATGCGGTCGCCGTTGACCTGGACCAGATCGGCGACCTGGACGTGCTGGGCGAGCTGATCGACCGCGGCGTGAACCTGTGGCTCGGCGCGGTGCCCACTCAGGGCGCCGCGGACGCAGCGCAGGATCCGCTGTACCGGCGGGCCAGCGAACGGATCGTCACACTCTGGCGCACGCTCGGCTTTCCGGACGCCGAGTTGGCCCGGCGGGTGGTGCCGACCCCGGCGTGCGGGCTGGCCGGCGCCAGCGAGAGTTATGCGCTGACTGCGATGCGTGCCGTCCGGGATACCGCACGCGCGCTCGGCGACCTGCAGGAATAGCCCGAGCAAGTCGGGCAAGGCAGGTCAGGTGAGGAAGGCTTCAAGCCCGGCGGGGGAGTGCGGGACGCGCACCGAGCCGGCGGCGGTCACCTCGAGATCGAGCAGGTCCGTGCCGACCGCCAGCCCGCGCACGCTCAGCGCACCCACCGGGGACGGAGCAAGTGGTGCGATGCGCAGTGTGCCGGCGGGCACGTCCGGATCGATACCAGTGATAGCGCCGAGGAGGGCAACCGCAGCCGCCGCGGCCCACGCCTGCGGGCGGCAGGCCGCCGGATACGGCACCGGCAACTGCCCGCCGGTCGCCGGCTGCCCACCGAACAGCTCGGGCAGCCGGTAGTCGAAGGCCGCCGCGGCGGCCAGCAGTCCGCCGATCAGGTCGCCGGCGAGCGCGTCGGCCGCGGCGGAGCCGACCGAGCGCAACCCCGCGATGACGATCGCCGTGTCATGCGGCCACACCGACCCGGTGTGATAGCCGAGCGGATTGAATCCCGCCGAGGCGGCCGACATGGTGCGCAGCCCGAATCCGCTGTTCATCTCCGGCGCCGCGAGCCGACGCACCACAGCATCGCTTTCCGCCGCGTCGAGCAGGCCGGTGCCGAGCAGGTGTCCGATGTTGGACGTCACCGTGTCGACCCGCCGGCCCGACCCGTCCAAGGCGATCGCCGGGTAGTCACCGTCCACGTCGGCCACCCAGAAGTGCTGCCGGAAGCGAGCCCGCAGCTCGGCTGCCCAGCCGCGCCATTCGCCGGCACCGGGCATCCCGAACGCATCGAGCAGCGCGGCGCCGTGCACGGCGGCGGCGTGCGCGTAGCCCTGCACCTCACACAACGCGACCGGCCCCTCGGCCAGCGAGCCGTCGGCGAACTGCACCGAGTCGAGCGAGTCCTTCCAGCCTTGGTTGGCCAGGCCGTGCCCGGACCGATCGATGTAGCGGATGAATCCGTCATCGCCGGCACCGTAGCGGCGCGCCCAGTCCAACGCGGCCGGGACGGCCGGCAGGAGCTCGGCAACGGTCTGCTCGGGAAGGCCCCAGCGCCAGGCGTCATGCAGCAAGCAGACCCACAGCGGCGTTGCGTCGACGGTGCCGTAGTAGACCGGCGGCAGGGTGACGAGATGCCCGGCGCGGTTGGCCGGCCCGGCGCCGTGCACGCTCACCGTGCGGCGCACCTCGTGCAGGATCTTGCCCGGCTCCTCGCCTGTCGCTGGGTCGACGATGCGACCTTGGCGGCGGGCCAGCGTCTGCAGGGTGCCTGCCGCCAGCGCGGTGCCGAGCGGCAATGCGAAGCGTGCTGCCCAGATGGAGTCGCGGCCGAAGAGGGTCAGATACCACGGTGCGCCGGCCGCCAGAAAGGGGTCACTCGGTTCGCTGGCGTCGGCCATCTGCAGGCCGGCCAGGTCCGCGGCGGATTGGCGCAGCAGGTGCTCGAGCCGGCGATCGCCGGCATCGACCTGTGGCCATTGCGGCCCCGCGCGGTGCGGGCCGGCGACCACGCTGGGCACCGGTCCGTCGGCAGCTCGCCAGGTTGCGGTCAGCCGAACTGACTCGCCGGGTGCGAGGGAAATGGGCCACCGCGCCCCGGCCGCGGAAATCTCGACGTCAGGCGGCTCGGACACCGAGAACGTCGCGGTGCTGCCATCGGAGCCCTGCCAGTGCAGTGTCGCCCCCGATGTAGTTGGCGGGATCGCTTCGCCGCGCTGACCGGCTTTCACCGCAGCGATGTCGGCGAGATCGCATTCGACGAGCAATTCCGCGGTCGCCTGCACGGCAGTGCGCGCGTGCGAGGTCACCGTGATCGTCTCGGTCGCGCCGTCTTCCTGCAGTTCCCGGACTCGGTTCACGACCACCGTCGGGTCGGTGGTGTCGTCGCCGAGGAACCGCGGCGTGGCGATGAATCCGGTCACGCCGGTGCGCGGCGACTGCGCGCGCAGCGGAGCCGGCGCGATGCCGTCGAGCCGGAACACGCTGCGGCTCACGATGCGCCGATCGGCAACGAACACCCCACTCGCGCCGCCCGGCTCGATCTGCCCATCCGGCGTCGCCAACGCCAGCGCGGGGGCCAGCACGCTGCTCACCAGATCGTGCAACGCCGGTTGGACGGCACGATCTCCGGACACGGCTCGAGCTTAGGTTCGCCGCCCGGAGGCGCGCCGCGGGCCACCCGGATCGTCGGTGCCGGCCGGTAGGTTTGGCGTCGTGACCGAGTCGATCGACACCGCCGCCGCGACCGGGGTGCCCGCTGAAGTCGGCGAGGAGCACGCGGCGACCAGTCAGCAGGTGGACGACAACCAGTACCGGTACTACGTGCTCGACGCACCCACGCTCAGCGACGCGGAGTACGACCGGCTGCTGCGCCGGCTGCAGGAACTGGAAGAGCAGTACCCCGCGCTGCGCACGCCGTCCTCTCCGACGCAGCGGGTCGGCGGCACGTACTCGACGCTGTTCACCCCGGTGGAGCACGTCGAGCGGATGCTCAGCCTGGACAACGCGTTCAGCGCCGAGGAGCTGGTCACCTGGGCGCAGCGCGTGGAGCGTGAGGCAGGCGACATCACCGGCTACCTCTGCGAGCTGAAGGTCGACGGGCTGGCTATCAACCTGCTGTACCGCGACGGCCGGCTGGTGCGCGGCGCCACTCGTGGTGACGGGCGCACCGGTGAGGACGTCACCCCGAACGTGCGCAGTATCGACGGGGTACCGGAGCAGCTCAGTGGCCGGTCGGTGCCGGCACTGCTCGAGGTACGCGGCGAGGTGTACTTCCCGGTGGCCGCCTTCGAAGAACTCAACGAGTCGCTGGTCGAAGCAGGCAAGGCACCGTTCGCCAACCCGCGCAACGCCGCGGCGGGGTCGCTGCGCCAGAAGGATCCACGGATCACCGCCGGCCGTCCGTTGCGGATGGTGGTGCACGGTGTGGGGGCGGTCGAAGGTGGGCCCAAGGTCACCGCGCAGTCCCAGTGGTACGAGCAGTTGAAGGCGTGGGGGCTGCCGACGGCGGCCAGTGCAGACGTGCGGGCCGACCTGGCCGCGGTGCAGGAGTTCATCACCTACTACGGCGAGCACCGGCACTCCGTCGAGCACGAGATCGACGGCGTGGTGGTCAAGGTGGATTCGCTGGCCATTCAGCGCCGGCTGGGCTCGACCAGCCGCGCGCCGCGCTGGGCGATTGCGTACAAGTACCCGCCGGAGGAGGTGAACACCCGGCTGCTGGACATCCGGGTGAACGTGGGGCGCACCGGCCGGGTGACCCCCTACGGGGTGATGGAGCCGGTGAAAGTGGCCGGGTCGACGGTCGAGATGGCCACGCTGCACAACGCATCTGAGGTGCGGCGCAAGGGCGTGCTCATCGGCGACATGGTGGTGTTGCGCAAGGCCGGCGACGTCATCCCGGAAATCGTCGGACCCGTGGTCGGGCTGCGGGAGGGCACCGAGCGCGAGTTCGTGATGCCGACCGAGTGCCCGGAGTGCGGTACGCCGCTGCGCCCGGAGAAGGACGGCGACGCCGATATCAGGTGCCCCAACACGCGGGCCTGCCCGGCGCAGTTGCGGGAACGAATCTTCCACCTGGCCGGCCGTGGCGCCTTCGACATCGAAGTGCTCGGGTACGAGGCCGCGGTAGCGCTGCTGCAATCCGGTGTGGTGCATGACGAGGGCGACGTGTTCGCGCTCACCGCAGCGGACCTGCAGCAGGTCGAGCTGTTCCGGCTCAGTCGGGCCAGCAAGGTCGGCGGCCGGGCCCGACAGGCCGGCGACCTCAACGCGATGGGGGAGAAGCTGCTGGCCAACCTCGAGGCGGTCAAGCAGCGCCCACTGTGGCGGGTGCTGGTGGGGCTGTCGATCCGCCACGTCGGACCCACTGCGGCGCAGGCACTTGCCCGCGAGTTCGGGTCGGTGGATGCCATTGCGGTGGCCACTGCCGATGAGTTGGCCGCCGCCGAAGGCGTCGGACCCACCATCGCCGAGGCCGTCGCAGAGTGGTTCGCGGTGGACTGGCACCGCGGGATCGTCGAACGGTGGCGTGCCGCCGGGGTCCGCCTGGCCGAGGAGCAACTCGATACCGGCCCGAAGCCGTTGGCCGGGCTCAGCGTGGTGGTGACCGGCTCACTGCAGGACTACAGCCGCGACTCGGCCACCGAAGCGATCACCGCCCGGGGCGGGAAGGTGTCCGGCTCGGTGTCGAAGAAGACGGCGTTCGTCGTGGCCGGCGAGTCGCCGGGTAGCAAGTACGAGAAGGCGGTGACGCTCGGAGTGCCGATCCTCGACGATGCCGGCTTCGCGGTGCTGCTCTCGGACGGGCCGGATGCGGCCCGGGAGGTCGCCCGGCCGGCTGAGTGACGGCCCGCGCGGTCCGACACGCGTGGCAGCGTGCCCGGCGGACCGGCATCTCACTGGGACGATGGATCGGCCATGAGCACCCAGACCGCAGCCCGCCCCGTCGTGGCGGAGAAGAGTGTCCGAAGGCAGCTGGGCAGCCGAAAACTGGGTGGCCGGGTGTCGACTTCGGGCTGGATTCCTGGGCTGGACGGGCTGCGCGGGCTCGCCGTCGCGGCGGTCGTGGTCTATCACGTGTTGCCGGGCCGGATGACCGGCGGCTTCCTCGGTGTGGATGTGTTCTTCGCGATCAGCGGCTATCTGATCACCCGGTTGCTGCTGGTGGAGATCGCCGAAACGGGTCGGGTGGCCGTCCTGAGTTTCTGGATGCGGCGCTGGCGCCGGTTGGTGCCCGCCGTCCTGGCCCTGTTGGTGGTGCTCAGCCTGGGCGGCGCCACGGTATGGCGTGACCAGTTGCCCTACCTGCGCAGCGGCGTACTGGCCAGCATCGGCTATTGCACCAACTGGTGGCTGATCTTCGCCCATCACGACTACTTCGTCACGGCCAACCGGCCACCGATGATCCAGCACCTCTGGTCGCTGGCCATCGAGGAGCAGTTTTACCTGGTGTGGCCACTCGTGTTGGCCGGTGTGGTCGGGACGGCATTGGCCCTGCGCCGACGCACCGATGCCACGGGTCGGGGCTGGTTGACCGGCGACGCGCTGATGCGGGTGATCATCGTGTGCGTCCTGCTGGCGGCTAGCTCGTCACTGGCGATGACGGTGATCTCGGTCCGGTCGGACGTCCCGCTCGGCGCAGATGCGTCCCGGGTGTACTACGGGACGGACACGCATTCCACCGGGCTCCTGCTCGGTGCCGCATTCGGGGCGTTGTCGATGCTCGGCTACGGCCGGCCTGCCCAGGCCTGGCGCGGCCGGGCCTGGCGAGCGATCTGGACCACGCTCGGCGATGCGGTTGCCATCGGTGCTATCGGCTTCCTCGGCTACCAGGCCGTCAGCGGCAGTCAGTTCGATCCGCAGCTGTACCGCAGCGGTTTCGCCGAATGCGCGGTGGCGGCGGCGGTCGGGGTCGCCTGCGTGGCCCGGCGGGGCAGCCGGGTCGCCCTGCTGCTCGAGCTGCGGCCGTTGCGGTGGCTCGGTCGGCGCTCGTACTCCATCTACCTCTGGTACTGGCCGGTGGTGGTCGCCACCCGCCCGGACCTGGACGTGTCCGGCCCGCGCTGGCTGCTGGAAGTCAACCAGCTCGTCATCATCGTCGTGCTGGG
The DNA here is from genome assembly GCA_963703085.1 of uncultured Actinomycetota bacterium. Taxonomy (GTDB): domain Bacteria; phylum Actinomycetota; class Actinomycetes; order Mycobacteriales; family Jatrophihabitantaceae; genus DATAEG01. The sequence continues at coordinate 3,257,991 of OY969789.1, forward strand.
CGCAGCCAGCTATCGATTCGTCGAGCAGCCGTTCCGCACCGGTGCCGCCCGGCGCTGGCTGTCCGGCTTGCCCGCGCACCCGAAGCGGCCGGCGCCGATCCGGGCGCCCCGTCGGGTGCAACACCTGGTGGTGGCCTCGCTGAGCGCCGCGGTGATCGCGGCGCTGCTCGCTGCGACTCAGGACGGTCACGTGGCGCAGGCCTCTGGCGCGCCGCCGACCACCGGCCCGCGCACCATCGCCTATGTCCCGGTCCAGCCGTCGACGTCGATGAACACGCCGACACCGACGGCGCCCGGTCCGCGCCATCCCGCGCAGCCGCCGGCAAAGCGGCGGGTGCGCCCGGCCCAACCGCCGCTGACCGAAGTGCCGATCAGCGCGTTCGGCGACTCGGTCATGCTGGGCGCGGCACCTGCATTGATCCGGGCGTTGCCGCGCGCCTCCGTGTTCGCGGTGGAGGGCCGGCAGGCGCGCGCCGTGTTCGCCGACATTTCGGCCCGGCGAACGAGGCTCGGACAAGTGGTGGTCATCCACACCGGTGACAACGGCGTGATCGGCAGGGACGACCTGCGCGCGATGCTGCGAACGCTGCACGCTGCCCGTCGGGTTGTGCTGATCAATGACCACGTGCCGCGCGAGTGGGAGATGCCCAACAATGCGACGCTGGGAGTGGTCGCCAAGGAGTTCGGCAACGTCAGGCTGGTGGATTGGCATCACGTTTCCGGGCAACACCCGAAGTGGTTCTGGAACGACGGAATTCACCTGCGCGCGGACGGCGCCGCGGCCTACGCGACGCTGATCAAGGCAGCAATCGAAGGTCGGTAGCGGCGGGTTTCGGCTCGGTTCGGTTTACTGCGGCAGCGGTGCATGAACGGCTGATTGCGTTGTCGGCTCCCTGTTCCAGCTTGGTTCAGTTTTACTGCGGCAGCGATGGATCGTGGGCTTCTGGGTTGCGTTGTCGAGTCGCGGTTTCGCTGTCACCACTTCGACCCTCCATCGTGTCGTTTCACCTTATTCGGTAAGGGGAAACTCTTTCGGATTGGGTCTGTGGATAGCCCGAAATTGTCGGTGCCTCGACCTAGAATTGGGTCATGCACGACGGGGAGAGCGGCGAGTAGCGAGGGGTATGTGCCGTCGCCGGTGGATGTGCTGACCCTCCCCGACGACTCAGTCGCCGCACTGGCGGAGCTGGCGCCGACACCCGGATTCGGTGCACGCCGCCCAGTTCGCGAAGCTCTCGAGTCTGTCGGATATCGGTCGGGTCGATCTGCTGGTGGTGTTGCGCGGCAGGCCGGGTTCGACGCCGCCCGGCAGATCGAGCTGTTCGCCGCGATCTCCCGGGATGATCCGAGCAACGAGAAGTGGTCGGTCCAGGAGATCGCCGCGGTCCTGCGCATCGCGCCGGCGACCGCCGCCACCCATGTGCACCGCGCGGAGATTCTCACCAGCACGCTGCGGAAGACGCTGGCGGCGTTGCGGGCCGGGCAGATCACCGCCCGGCACGCCGAGCTACTCGCCTCCGCCGTCATGGGCCTCGATCCCGACATGGCCCGCGCTGTCGAGGAACGAGTACTCGACCGGGGTGCGGAGCAGACGGTCAGCCAGTTCCGGGCCTCGGTGACGCGGGCGGTGCTGGCGTTGGACCCGGCGGGCGAGCAGGAGCGGCACGCCGACGCGGTGGAGCAGCGGCGGGTGGTGCTCACCCCCGACCTGCACGGCATGGCGCAGCTCTGGGCCTACCTCCCGGCCGACGGCGCGGCCACGGTGCTGACCGCGATCGACGCGATCGCCTGCAGAGACGATCTTCGGCAACGGCGGCGACAGCCGGTCGGCGGATCAGCGTCGGGCGGATGCGTTGGTCACCCTGGCCGACTCCGCCCTGGCCGACCCGGCGTTGACGCGTCGGCATGGGGCGCGGCCGGCGGTGCAGCTCACCGTCGCCGCCTCCACCCTGCTCGGCCTGGACGAACAGCCCGGTGAGTTGGCCGGGTACGGCCCGATCCCCGCCCAGATGGCCCGGCGCATCGCCAGAGACGAGACCGGCACGTGGCGGCGGCTGCTCACCGACGACTCCGGCCGGCTGCTGGACTACGGGGCGAGGACGTATCGGCCGCCGGCACGGTTGGCGGCGTTCATCATCGCCCGCGACCAGACCTGCACCTTCGCCTCCTGCACCCGCCCCGCCGTCGCCTGCGACCTGGACCATCTCACCGCAGCCAAAGACGGCGGGCCTACCTGCCCAGGGAACCTGCACCCGCTGTGCCGGCGGCATCACCGCTGCAAACACCTCGCGCACTGGCAACCGCAACGACAACCCGACGGATCCACCGTCTGGACCAGCCCCACCGGCCACACCTACCGCACCAAGCCGCCACCGTTACCGACAACCGTCGAGCCGCTGGTCAGTCCGCCCGAGCCCGCAGCGGAGTTGGCCGGTGATCCTGACCCGCCGCCGTTCTGAGTTGCGTCCTTGACTGCACTAGTCACCCAGGAAGGACCCGCTAGCGGATCGTCCGCGAGCCGCCAACGACTGGCCTGCCACCTTCTTTGACTGGCGGGTCGGCATCCCCGGCGGGCCGGCACGGTCAGGTCCGTCAACTTGCGTCTGCTGTAACCCGGACGTCCTCCGCTGCGGTGTTGCGGGTCCGACTGAGCCCACCGGCCAGTAGCAGCCCCCATAGCAGGAAGAGGGGGTCCCACAGTGCGGCGTGTCCGAGCTCGGCTGAGTGGTCATAGCCGCCGGCCGTGGTGAGCAGCCCGCCGAGTACCGCCCACGCAACAAGAACATTGATCAGTCCGTAGGCGATGAGGACGACCGCTGCCGCCCATGCCAGCCGGCGCCATATATGCCGGCCGGGGACCTGCCGAGTCTCCACGGTCAGGGGGACCAGCGCTCCTGCGATTTTCAGCACAGCAACACCGCCGAGCACGACAGCGGTCGCCAGCGGGCTGGTGTCGGCCAGATGCACGGCCCACGCTCCGACCGTGCGCAGTAGCCACCGACCACCGCTCGCCCAGTAGATGGTGAATGCTGCGTGGATCAGCCCGACGCCCGCGGCTGCCACGAGCAGGTCGACTCCGACCCGGCGCTTCGCCATGACGGCGAGTCTCTCATCTCCGACGCCAGCCAGAGTTGGTCCTCCCACGCGTCAGTCTGGACGGCTAATCCGCCAAGACCCCAGCGGCGATGCCGGCAAGGTGCGACAGGCGGACCAGCTCCGCAGGCAGCCAGCGCATCGCCGGTCGGCCAACCATGATTGCCCGCTTGCCGAGCGGCGCCCAGGCGAGTTGCGTGTCCAGGGTGCGCCAGGATTCCGGCGCCCAGTCCGGCGCGTCGGTGAACGATTGCGCGGTGGTGATCGGCCACTGCGGCAATTCGAATTGGGTGATCTCGGGCGCGGCCGCGCTGGCCGCGACCACGGGCACCGCGCCGCTAGTGGTGCCCGGCGCGCCGAGCACCACTACCCAGCCGGCCCGGAAGATGCGAGCCACTCCGTCGGCCAGCGTGGGCAAGGCGTCGGCGGGCCGGTCGACCAGGGCATCGAGCAGTTCTAGTTCACGGTAGGGGTCGAGGACCGCGGCATACGGCCGGATCGACTCCACCTGCACACCCGGCACCGACACCGCCGCAGTCACCAGCGTGTCGGCCAGGCCGCCGGGCTGCACATCGACGACGAGATCATCCACCGCCCGATGGGCCGAGCGCTCGACGACATCGAGGCTCAGGATGTCTCCGCCGACGGTGCCCAGAGCAGTGGCAACGGCACCGAGAGCGCCGGGGCGGTCCGGCAGGGTGAGCCGGAGCAGGAACGACATCCGTTTATCGTGCCCTGCGCACATGACCGGCGCGTTACGGGCCGGTCACCCAGGGCGAGGCGCGCCCGTAGACTCCGGTGACGTGCCCGATCCCACAGCGCCGAGCATCAGCCCGGATGACGTCCGACACCTTGCCCAACTGGCCCGACTTGCCGTCACCGACGAAGAGGTCACCCTCTTCGCCGGGCAGCTCGAGGTCATTCTCGGCGCGGTGAATCGCGTGTCGCAGGTGACCGCGGCGGACATACCGCCGACCTCGCACGCCGTCCCGTTGACCAACGTGTACCGCGCGGACGAGGTGCGTCCCTGCCTGCCGCGCGACGCGGTGCTGGCCGGTGCCCCGGCAGTTGAGGACTACAAGTTCCGGGTGCCGCAGATCCTGGCCGATGAGGAGCCGGGTCTCTTATGACGGAGCTGACCCGGCAGACCGCGGCCGAGTTGGCCGCGACGATCGCCACCGGCGCCGCATCGGCCGTCGAGGTTGCGCAAGCACATCTGGATCGGATTGCGGCTGTCGACGGCGGCGTCAAGGCGTTCCTGCGCGTCGACGCCGAAGGCGCACTCGCAGCGGCCCGAGCCGTCGACGCCGACCGCGCAGCCGGGCGCGAGCTGTCTGCGCTGGCCGGTGTGCCGCTGGCGATGAAGGACGTTGTGGTCACCAAAGGGCTGGAGACCACGTCGGGTTCGAAGATCCTGCAGGGGTGGATGCCCCCGTACGACGCGACGGTCACGGCGCGGGTGCGGGCGGCTGGCATCGTGATGCTCGGCAAGACCAACATGGATGAGTTCGCGATGGGCAGCTCCACCGAGAACTCCGCATACTTCGCCAGCCACAACCCGTGGGATCTGGACCGGATCCCCGGCGGCTCGTCCGGAGGGTCCAGCGCGGCGGTCGCTGGGTACGAAGCGCCGCTGGCCATCGGTACCGACACCGGCGGCTCGATTCGCCAGCCCGCCGCGGTCACCGGCATCGTCGGCCACAAGCCGACCTACGGCGGCGTCTCCCGGCACGGTCTTATCGCATTCTCGTCGTCGCTCGATCAGGCCGGCCCGCTGGCCCGCACCGTGCTCGACGCCGCCCTGCTGCACGAGGCGATCGGCGGACACGACGACCGCGACGCGACGTCCATCCCGCAGCCACTGCCGCCCGTGGTCGCGGCCGCGCGGGAGGGTGCACGGGCGGACCTGTCCGGGCTGCGCGTCGGGATGGTGCGCGAACTAGGCATCGACTCGACCGACGGCTATCAGCCGGGTGTGCTGCGCGCGTTCCACGACTCGGTCGAGACGCTGCGGTCCCTGGGCGCCGAGATCGTCGAGGTGAGTTGCCCGCACTTCGGCTACGCGCTGCCGGCGTACTACCTGATCGCGCCGAGCGAATGTTCGTCCAACCTGGCTCGGTTCGATTCGGTCCGTTACGGGCTCCGGGTCGGCGACGATGGCGTGCGCTCGCTGGAGGACGTCATGTCGTTCACCCGCGAAGCCGGGTTCGGCGCCGAGGTCAAGCGCCGCATCATGATCGGCACATACGCGCTGTCGTCGGGGTACTACGAGGCGTACTACGGGCAGGCGCAGAAGGTCCGCACGCTGATCGTGCGGGACTTCGGCGCCGCCTTCCAGCAGGCCGACGTCCTGGTGAGCCCGACCGCGCCGGTGGTCGCCTTCAAGCTCGGTGACCGGGTTGCCGACCCGATGTCGATGTACGTCAACGATCTGTGCACCTTGCCGGCCTCGCTGGCCGGCACGCCGGCCATCTCCGTGCCGTGCGGAGTCGCGACCGACGACGGGCCGCCGCTGCCGGTCGGCTTGCAGATCATGGCCCCGGCCATGGCCGACGACCTCTGCTACCGCGTCGGCGCCGCCTTCGAAACCGCCTACGCATCTGCCAACGGCCCGTTCTTGTCCCAAGCGCCGGCGCTCGTGGGGACGAAAGCATGACGCAGCCACCGGAACCGAACCGAGAACGCGATGAGCGCTCGCGCGAAGAGCAGATCGCCGGCGCGAGCGCAGCGAGCTTGCCCGCGAGCGCTAGCGAGCGATCGGGTGCGAGTGCCCCTGAGCTTGCGAAGGGGCGCGAATCAACCCATGAGGCGATCCATGAGGCGGCGAGCCATGAGCCGGCGATCTATGAGCCGGTCATCGGGCTGGAGACCCACGTCGAGTTGGGCACTGCGTCGAAGATGTTCTGCGGTTGTTCGACCGAGTTCGGCGCCGAGCCCAACACCCAGGTCTGCGAGGTCTGCCTGGCGTTGCCCGGCGCGTTGCCCGCTGCGAATGCGAAGGCGATCGAATACACCATCAAGATCGGTCTGGCGCTGAACTGCACCATCGCGACGTGGTGCCGCTTCGCCAGGAAGAACTACTTCTACCCGGATATGCCGAAGAACTTTCAGACCTCGCAATACGACGAGCCGTTGTGCACCAACGGCTACGTGGACGTCGAGGTGGACGGGACGAGCCATCGCATCGAGATCGAACGGGTGCATCTGGAGGAGGACACCGGCAAGAACACCCACGTCGGCGGTGCCACCGGACGCATCCACGGTGCGACCTACTCGCTGGTGGACTTCAACCGAGCCGGTATCCCGCTGGTGGAGATCGTGACGAAGCCGGTGGCCGGCCTCGGCGCGAAGGCGCCGGAAGTCGCGAAGGCATACGTCACCGAGCTGCGCGACATCCTGCGCACGTTGGGAGTCAGCGACGTCCGGATGGAGCAGGGATCGCTGCGCTGCGACGTGAACACATCGCTCAACGTTGTCGGCGCCGCGGCGTTCGGCACGAGGTCGGAGACCAAGAACGTCAACTCGCTGCGCAGCGTGGAGCGCGCCGTGCGCTCGGAGATGCTGCGCCAGGAGGCGATCCTGCGGGCCGGCGGTCGGGTGATGCAGGAGACCCGGCACTTCTCCGAAGCGACCGGTGACAGCCGTCCGGGCCGGAGCAAGGAAGAGGCCACCGACTACCGCTACTTCCCGGAGCCTGACCTCACGCCGATGGCTCCGGACCCGGAATGGGTCGAGCAGCTCCGCGCGGAGCTGCCGGAGCTGCCCGCCGCGCGGCGCGCACGGATGCGCGACGTGCTCGGTCTCTCCGCCGAGGACGTGGCCCAGATGGGCAATGCCGGAGTGGTCGACCTGGTCGCTGCGACGGTGGATGCCGGGGCGCCGGCAGGTGAAGCGCGCAACTGGTGGATGGGCTACCTGGCGCAACTGGCCAACTCGCGGGAGGTCGAGCCCGCTGAGCTCGGCATCGCACCGGATCAGGTCGCCCGGGTGATCGCGCTGATCGCCGACGGTTCGCTGTCCGCCGCACTGGCCCGGCAGGCCGTCGACGGCGTACTGGAAACCGGCTGCAGCGTCGACGAGGTGATCGCGCAGCGCGGGCTCAAGGTGGTGTCCGACACCAGCGCACTGACCACGGCGGCCGACGAGGCGATTGCCAGCAACCCGGAGGTGGCCCAGAAGGTGCGCGCCGGAAAGGTTGCCGCCGTCGGCCCGCTGGTCGGAGCGGTGATGAAGGCCACCCGTGGGCAGGCCGACGCGGCAACCGTCCGCGGCATCCTGCTGGAGCGACTCGGCGTCGGCGAAAGCTGAGCACGTGGCGGACTGGTCCGGTCTCTCCGGCACGGACACCCCCACGCGCTACCGGCTGATGGCCGAGCGGGAGTTGCGCGGCGTCTCGCCGAGCTATGAACGGCTGGCCCTCGGCGTCGCCGCCGACCCCGAATTGATTGGTCTGCTCGACACCCTGCCGCCGCCCAAGCGCCAACCCAACCTGTTGTTCGCGGCCGCCCGGCTGCTGGGCGCACCGATCGAGGACTACCCGGCGTTCCGGCGTTGGGTCATCGCCGACTGGGCGCGACTGGCCGAGCAGATGCGCAAGCGGCGCACCCAGACGAACGAACCGGCCCGGTGCGCCACCCTGCTGCCCGCTTTGGCCACGCTGCCCGCACCGCTGGCACTCATCGAGGTCGGTGCATCTGCCGGGTTGTGCCTGTACCCGGACCGGTACGGCTACCGGTTCCAGACCTCGGCCGGAGCACTCGACGTCGGCGCCACCGAGCGGCCACGTTTCCCATGCCGGGTCGGTAGCCCGGCGCCGCTACCCGACGCGTTGCCGGTGGTCAGCTGGCGCGTTGGTCTGGACCTGAACCCGCTGGACGTCGCCGACGCGGATGACGTGCGCTGGCTGCAGGCACTGGTCTGGCCGGAACAGCGGGACCGGGCCGAGCGACTGGCTGACGCGGTCGAGCTGGTCCGGCCGGATCCGCCGCGCATCGTCATCGGTGATCTGCGCACCGACCTAGACGCGCTGATCGACGAGGCTCCGGCCGACGCAACGGTGGTCGTCTTCCACACCGCGGTCCTGGCGTATCTCGACGAGGGTGATCGGGCTGCCTTCGCCGAGCAGATGCTCGCCCGGATCGCCGCGGGCCGAGCGCACTGGATCTCCAACGAGGGTCCCGGCGTCTTCGCACACACGGCCGGCTTCCCCCAAGACCGCGCCGGGTTCGTGCTCAGCGTCGACGGCTCGCCGGTCGCCCTGAGCGCACCCCACGGCGACAGCCTGGACTGGCTGCCGTCATGAGGCCGCGTGTGCGCGACGCCGCGCTGGCCGTCATCGCTGCACTCGCCCTCGTCACCAGCACCACACCCGCAGCCTCTGCCGACAGCGCGCAGCCGGTCTGCATCATCAGCGATCCGCGCATCGATGAGGCCAGCGGAATTGCGGTGAGCTCAGTCGACCCGCAGGTGCTGTACGTGCAGAACGACAGCGGTGACTCCGCCCGGTTCTTCGCGGTGGACGGGCGCACCGGCCGAACCCGAGCGGTATACCGGGTCACCGGGGCGGCCGCCGTCGATTGGGAGGACATCGCGGTCGGCCCGGACGCACAGGGAACCCCGTCGATCTGGCTGGCCGATACCGGCGACAACAACGCAGTGCGTCCTGAGGTGGTCGTCTATCGCGTCGACGAACCCGCCACCCCGACATTCACCGGGACGAGCACCGATGCACCGATCCTGGACACCTCGCGCGCGCAGGTCTACCGGCTGCGATACCCCGGTGGCGCCCGCGACGCGGAAGCGCTCGCCGTCGACCCGATCCATCATCACGTCTACCTGACGAGCAAGTCACTCAGCGGAGCGAGTTCCGTGTACCGGCTGCCGGCGGCACCCGATCCGGCTGCGGTGCAGCAGCTGACCGCCGTCGGGTCGGTGCAGCTCTCGTTCACCGGCACGCCTGGCGGTCCCTACGCGCCGCTCGGCCAGCTCACCGTGACCGGGGCAGCGATGTCGAACGACGGATCGCTGTTCGTGCTGCGCACCTACACCGACGCCTACGTCTGGCGGGTGAGCGGCGGTGATCTGCGCGCCGCGCTGCGCACCGACCCGGTCCGGCTCGCGCTTCCGCCGGAGCCTCAGGGCGAGGGAATCACGATCCAGGGCGGGAGCTTCCTGCTCGACAGCGAAGGCGTGCACTGCGTCGTGCTGGAGGTAGCCATGCCCCGCTCGGTGCTGGCGCCGGAGCGCTCCGCGCCGTCCACCGGCCCCAGCAGCCCGAGTAGCCGGCCGAGCTCACCGGCGCCGTCGCAGCAGGGTTCCTCCGGCGCCGGGTTCGGCGTCGTGGTGTTGATCCTGGCTGCGGCCCTGGCGATATTTCTCGGCAGCCGGCTGCGCCGCAAGCAGCAGCGCCGGCCGGAGGACACCAGCTGGACCGGGTGAGTTTTCTAGGCGGGACCGCCACCGCCACCGCCACCGGACGGGGCGATGTGCAGCACCCGCTCATCGGCAGCGACCGGTTTACCTTGGCCGTCGCGGTTACTGGTGGTCAGCCACAGCGACTTGTCCGGCGCGGCGACGACGGTGCGGATCCGGCCGTACTTGCCGTTCAGCATCGGGGTGAAGGCACCCACCTTGCCCTGCGCGTCGATCTGGGCTTGCAGCAAATCCTTGCCGCCGAGTGAGGCGACGAATACCGCGGCGTCGATCAGCGCGCAGCCGCCGACTCCCGGCCCGTCCGGGATCGACGCGATCGGATCCTGTCCCGCGCGGTTCGGCCAGCCGTAGTCGTCGCCGGCCGCGAGCTGGTTCAGCTCACCGCTCGACCCATCTTCGGCTTCGAGCACGCGCTGATGCAGCCCGTCGAAGCACAGTCCGTCAACGGTGCGATGACCCGACGTGTACACCGGCGACTTCGGGTTCGGGTTGCCGGGCGCCGGATGGCCGATCTCGTCGATGTGCAGAACCTTGCCCGCCTTGCTGGCGGGGTTGCCGGCCAGCGACGGTTTCCCCGCGTCGCTGGTTCCGACCAGGATGCTGCCGTCGCCGAGGACCAGCAGCCTGCCGCCGTTGTCCGACGTGCCGCGCGGGATTCCCACCAGGACGGGCGTGACCGGCCCCGTCATGGTGAAGTGCACGACCCGGGTATCCGTCTTCGTGGTGATCAGCGCGATGATCAGCCCGTCCTCGGTGAACGAGCCGGAGAGCGCGATGTCCAACAGGCCACCGCCGCCAGCGGTGTTCAGACCGGTGATGGTGCGGACCACCCGCACCGGCTTGCCCGGCTCGGGCTGTACCTGCACGATCCGGCCGGTGGTGCGCTCACCCACCAGCGCGGATCCGTCCGGAAGAACGGCGAGGCCGGTGGGTGCCTTCAGGTTGGTGGCCACCACGGCCGAGTCCTGGGACGGGCCGCCGGACGTCGAACCACCGGTTGAACCCGACGACGGAGGCTGGCTGCTACCGCCGCCGTCCTCGGGAACCGGCGTCGGCAGAGGCACCGGCGGCACCTGTTGCTGCGGGACCCAGGTAGGCGCGGCGCGCGGTGTGGACTTGGCGCAACCGGCGAGCATCGAGACGCTCAGCAGCACTGCCATCAGCAGTGCGCCACTGCGACCCGAGGAAGACCTCACCGGCCCAGTGTGCCAAGCCCGCCCCGATCGTGCAGTCGACGGCTGCGTCGCGCCGGTCCGAAGGCGCACCGTCGGCGCGGGTCAGCCGTTGCCGCTGTCGAAGCCGCCGGAGTAGTTACCGGAGACATCGTTGGACTTGTCGAACACCGAGGTCCGGGTGTTCGCCGGATCGTTCTTCGTGGCGTTGAGGTAGTCCTGCAGGGCCGTCAACTTCCCCGGGTCGTCGAGAACCTGGTTCATGGGAAGCATCGTGTGGGTCGCCGGATCCAGCAACGACGGCGGGACCTTGTCCGTGCCCGGATATCCCGCCTCCTGCAGGATGCTTAACGTTTCGTACGGCTGGACCAGGGCGATCTCATGAGACTTCTCGCCCAGCGCATCGAAGCGCGGATCGTCCGTCTCGCCGAACTTCGCCTCGAGGCCGAGGTTGCCGAGGTGCTTGGCCATATCCCAGGCCAGGCCGGGCACCTTCTCGGCGATCTTCTCGCCGGGGATCGCATCCAGCCCCAACGAGAGGATCTGGTGCATGACCTCGTTGGACTGCTGCTTCGCCTTGTCTTGCTCGCCGACCACTTCGGTCGTCGTGTGGTTCTCGGTGCCCCCCACCGTCCCGTAGGCACGGGCGAGGTGGTTCATCGCCTCGTCGTGACCCGGTCCGGCAGCCGCATCGGCGCGAGCCGCAGCCAGCAGAGCGTTGTGGTACTGCGTGCCGGCCGCGTTGTCGAACGTCGTGGTGGCGTTCGGGTCTCCCACGAACCCGGCCATGAACTTTTCCTGCAGTTCCTTGGGGATGGCGAACGCTGCGTTCTGCCCGGGATAGGCGTTGTCACCGGGTACCGGGACGACGTCCTCCCCACCGAGTGCGCTGGTGTCGGCGGAATTGTCGCCGACCGGAACACCGGCGGCCATCTCGCGGACGTAGGAGCCGGCGATCGTGGCCAGACTGCCTTCAGCGCCGGTGGTATACGGATGGTCTTCCTTGCCGAAGGCGTTGAACATCCCGGCGGCGAACGTCGAAGCGTCGATCGAGTGCTGTCCGTCGACCTCGTCGTCCGCGCCGGCCGCTGCCTCGAAGACCTTGCCGTACGCCTGGTTGTACGCCGAGACGTTGCTCAGATCCCGGGAATCGGCTTGCGGGGCGTAATCGAGGATGCTCTTGACGTTGGTCGAGATGTCGTTGTGCTCGCCGTCCCAGCCCATGTTCTCGATGGCCAGCCGGGAGGCCTCCGGACTGCTCTGCACGTTGCTCAGCCACAGCGCAGCGACGTTGTTCTCGATTCCGGGGATCTCCGGCGCACCGATCCGGTTTCGCATGTCTTCGTACCAGCCGGAGACGTCTTTGCCTTCCTGCCGGCCGGCGATGCCGTTCAGCGCATTGGCGTCGGCCGCCTGAGCGATCCATGCAGGTGGGAACGTGCCGAAGTGCGTCATCACTCCGCGGTCCCAGGCCGACCCGTCCGAACCGCCGGCGGTGGTGTAGGCGTCCATCACCGGTTTCATGCCCGGCTCGATCGATGCGTTGCTGACGGCAACGCCGAACGCCTTGCTGTACGCCTGAACGTCTGCGTAGGCGGTGGGGTCACCGGATTGGGACAGGAAGGTGGGCAGGCGCTGCGAGAGCTCCGGGCCCAGTTCGGCGAAGAAGGCAGTGGTGAATGCCGGGTCGGTGCCGTACTTCGCCATCTGCAGCGCTATTTGATGTGCCTGCTTGCCCCAATCGCCGTCCAGATGGTGGTTGTTCTTCAGTTCGTTCGCGTACTTGACCCCGAGGTCGTGCATCGTGATGTCGTGCAGCACGCCGAGTTTGCCCAGGCCCAGCACGTCGTCCAGCGACTGGGTCTGGCGCGTACCCGTGGGTGAGTCTGTCCATTCACCCGACGCCGCTCGCAGCGCGGCACCACACGTCTCGGCAGCTGTGTTGGACTTGGTGACCTGCGCCTTGTATTGGCGGTCCAGCTCGGTGACCTTGCCGTTGAGCCTCTTCTCGTCCCGGATGGTGGCCGCGGCCGCAGCGGTGTCGTTGAACTCCGCCTGGTAGGTGTAGTTGGTCGCGTCGGTAGCCAGCTGGCCCTGCAGCGTTGTCCACTGCGTGCGCAGGTTGTCCACCTCGTTGCGTACCGCGACGAGGGTCGTGTGGTACGTGTTGGCAGCCTTGGCTGCAGCGGACAGTTTCGCCGCCCCGGCGGGCAGGAATTTGATCAGCGTGGCGATATCCGCATTGCACTTCGTGGCCGCGTCTGCCACCCAGGCGTCGGACAAGCCGGACTGGACCTCGGTCAGGGCTTGATCCAGGTAGGTCAGCTCGTTGGAGCAGATGCCCAGCGTCTGGGACACCGATGCGATGCTGGCCGGGTCGTCGCCGGGGTAGGGGTAGGCGTCCGCTGCAGATCCGCTCATCGGTCGATCCCTGCTGGGCAAGCGTCGCTGGTTTTCATGTTCGCCCCTTCATCAGTCGGCGAACGGTTTGAACCGGCCGCCGACGGCTTCCTCGACTTCGACGTACACCGTCGCCGACGCCTTGACCTTGGCCGCCAAGCCGGTGATTTCCTTGCTGAACTTCGGCAACACCTCCACCCAGGCGGTCTCGAGCTTGGCGAGGTCAGCGCTGACGCCTTCGCCGGCCGCGGGCGCCGGAATCTTGCTGATCCCGGTGAGATCGGCTTGGGACGAGGTGGCGTAGGACGTGGTGCCCTTCAGCGCCTGCGCGGCCGATTCCAGTTCCCGGTGTTTGACGAAATAGGTCACCGGCGCCCCTTCTCCATCGCCGGCAACTCTCAAACCCGGCCGCCTTAGCCATGCAGGAGGAGCCGGCGAGCGGCAGGAACGACGCCACTAGGCTTTCCGCTGTGACTGTCGTCTGCCTCCCACATGACGCCGCCCGCGCCGAGGTCGGATCCTTGCCGGACACGGTCGAGGTGCATGTCTGGTCCGGTCGGGATGCTGCCCCCGAGGGGGTCGAACGCACGCAGTTCTTGGTGCCGGAGTTCGGCTGGGCCGACGCCGAGCGGCTGCGCGCGCAGGCCCGGCAGCTACCGGAGTTGGCCGTGGTCCAGGTGATCTCAGCCGGCGTCGACTCCATCATCGCCGGGGTGCCGGACGGGGTGACGCTGTGCGACGGCCGGGGGATTCACGGCAGTTCGACCTCGGAGTGGGCACTGGCCGCGATCCTGGCCAGCCTGCGCGAGATCCCGCGGTTCGTGCTGGCCGCGCAGGAGCACCGGTGGGACCAGGGCGTGACCGATGAGCTGGCCGGCAAGCGGGTGCTCGTCGTCGGTGCCGGTGACCTCGGGGAGAATCTGGCCCGACGGCTGACCGCCTGTGATGCGCAACCGACGCTGGTGGCCCGCAGCGCGCGCGACGGAGTGCGCACCGTTGCCGAACTTCCGGTCCTGCTGCCCGACTTCGACATCGTCGTCCTGATGGTGCCGCTGACGGAGCAGACCACCGGCATGGTGGATGCCGAGTTCCTCGCAGCGATGGCGGACGGCAGCTTGCTGGTCAATGCCGCGCGCGGTCAGGTCGTGGTCACCGACGCGTTGCTCGCCGAGTTGCAGCGGGGCAGGTTGCGGGCGGCGTTGGACGTCACCGATCCGGAGCCGTTGCCGCCGGAGCACCCGCTCTGGGCGGCGCCCGGCTTGTTGCTCACCCCGCACGTCGGAGGCGCGGTGCCGGGCTTGTCCCGACGTGCCTATGCCCTGGTGCGCGAGCAGATCCTCCGCTTCGATGCGGGCGAACCGCTCCACAACGTGGTCACCGGCGACTACTGACCGGAACGGTCAGACCGGGGCGTCGAGCCGGCCGCCGCTGACCAGCGCCAGCGCGGCGAGATGCCGGGGACGCACACAGGGCAGCCGCATCAACCGGCCGTCGGTCAACGCGAGGTGGACCCGGCCGCGTTCGTCGGTGCTGAAGCCACGCACCGAGTCCCATGGCACGTACTGCGAGCCGATCAACGCGCGGGCGGTGATCCCCGCCGGCCGCGCGATGGTGGCAGTGCGAGCGACGTAGATCAGGGCGGTCACGGGCAGGAGATATATGAGCAAGGCCCACGGATGTTGGGCGACGGCCGTCACGCAGGCAGCGAGCAGGATGACCGGTAAGTAGGCCGACCCCGGCAGCTTGATGCGTACCTCGGTGGGAGTCGCCACGGCATGAACCGTACTCTGGCGCCGTGACCAACGAGTCCACGAACGAGACTGTGACCCGAGCTCATCGCAAGCCCCGCAGCGGGGATGTCACCGACGGGATCGAACGCGCCGGCGCCCGCGGCATGCTCCGCGCGGTCGGCATGGGCGACGCCGACTGGGGCAAGCCACAGGTGGGCATCGCGTCCTCGTGGAACGAGATCACGCCGTGCAACATGTCCCTTGCCCGCCTGGCGAAGCGGGTCAAGGACGGCGTCCGGGGCGCCGACGGCTTCCCCATGGAGTTCGGCACCATCTCGATCTCGGACGGGATCTCGATGGGCCACGACGGCATGCACTACTCGCTGGTCTCCCGTGAGGTGATCACGGACTCGGTCGAGACGGTGATGAGCGCCGAGCGGCTGGACGGGGCGGTGCTGCTGGCCGGCTGCGACAAGTCGCTACCGGGCATGTTGATGGCCGCGGCCCGGCTGGATCTCGCTGCCGTCTTCCTCTACGCCGGATCCACCCTGCCCGGCCGGCTCGACGGGCGCGACGTGACGATCATCGATGCATTCGAGGCGGTCGGCGCCTGCCTGGCCGGAAAGCTGAGCGAGGACGAGGTCGGCCGGATCGAGCGGGCCATCTGTCCGGGCGAGGGAGCCTGCGGCGGCATGTACACCGCGAACACGATGGCCTCCGCCGCTGAGGCGCTGGGCATGTCGCTGCCCGGCAGCGCCGCTCCTCCGGCGCCCGATGCCCGGCGCGACGCCTATGCCGAGCGCAGCGGCGAAGCTGTCGTCAAGCTCATCGACGCGGACATCACCGCGCGGCAGATCATGACCCGGGAGGCGTTCGAGAACGCCATCGCCGTGGTGATGGCGCTCGGCGGCTCGACCAATGCCGTTCTGCACCTGATGGCGATCGCGCACGAGGCGAAGGTGCCGCTGGAACTGGACGACTTCAACCGGATCGGTGACCGGGTGCCGCACATCGCCGACATGAAGCCGTTCGGTCGGTACGTGATGACTGATGTGGATGCCGTCGGCGGCGTGCCGGTGGTGATGCGGGTGTTGCTCGATGCCGGGCTGATGCACGGCGACGCGCTGACCGTCACCGGGCGGACGATGGCCGAGAACCTGGACGACCTCGCGCCGAGTGCTCCGGACGGACGGGTCATCCATCCGCTGCCTGCGCCGATCCACCGCACTGGCGGATTGACCATCCTGCGCGGCAGCCTGGCTCCGGATGGCGCAGTCGTGAAGAGTGCCGGGCTCGACGCTGACACCTTCGATGGCACTGCCCGGGTTTTCGACCGGGAGAAGGCGGCCATGGACGCGGTGGCCGCCGGATCCCTGGGCAAGGGCGACGTCCTGGTCATCCGCTACGAGGGGCCCAAGGGCGGCCCCGGCATGCGCGAGATGCTGGCCGTGACCGGCGCCATCAAGGGAGCCGGACTCGGCAAGGATGTCCTGTTGCTCACCGACGGTCGGTTCTCCGGGGGGACCACCGGGCCGTGCATCGGCCATGTCGCGCCCGAGGCGGCGGTGGGCGGCCCGATCGCATTGGTCCGCGACGGCGACCGCATCCGACTCGATCTGGCGGCTCGCACCCTCGATCTCGACGTCGATGAGCAGGAGTTGGCCCGGCGCCGCGCCGAGTGGCGCGCGCCGGAGCAGCCCTTCAACTACGGCGTGCTGGGCAAGTACGCGAAGCTCGTCGGCTCCGCTGCCCAGGGTGCGGTCTGCGACTGAGCCTCAGGCCCGAGCGAAGTCCTCGGTGAGCCAGATCTTCCCGGTCCGGGTATCGGTCACCACGCTCACGCCTACGTACCGGTAATACCGGGACAGGATGTTGAGGCGGTGCCCGTTGTTCGGCGCCTTCTCGTTGTACATCGCCTTTTGCAAGTTCAGCGCGCCGGTGGTGCTCCGGTTCGTCGACCAGCCGATGTTCTCGGCCGCCATCGTCCACGGGAAGCCGGTGCGGTCGATGCGTGTACCCAGGCTCGCTTCACCGGAGACCTGGTGCGACATCGAGTTCTTCGCGGCCATCGCCAGGTTGTGCTTGTAGGCGCTGCTGATCAGTCGGCTGTCCCACTTCAGCGCGGGCAGGTGGTTGGCTGCTCGTTCCTGGTTCATCAGCTTCAGCACGGCGTTGGCATAGGCACCGATGGACGTCGTGGTGGCATTGGCCGACGACGCGCAGACGAACATGGTCGCGACGATCGCCATGACCGCGACGAGGCCGGCCAGCAGCCGGGCCTTGCCGGGCATCAAGGTTGCCGGGATGGGGGTGATTGCCGACGGTGCCATGTGGGGGGATTCCGATCACTCTAGGAATTGTTGGTCCCCCGTGGACGTCGTTCGTCCGGGACTATACGGCGTGCCTCCACCTCAGGGAACGGTTGAGGGTTACATTTGACGGTTTGATCTCACCGAGTGAGACAGAAATCCCGCCCTGTTGAACGAGCCGCGCCGTGCGGTGTAGTTTCACGACCGTGAGCAAGCTCGTACTTATCCCGCGGCGCGTTGAATGAGGCCACCCAGGCCCCGTTCGACGCGCTAACCCTTCGTGCACCCGCACGAGGGGTTTTTTGTTGCACGTCCGAGCTTCCGCACACCCTCCCCGGGCAGTTCCCGACCAGCGAGAAGGGCACGTCAATGCCACCCGAGACCGACGCCGGCGCAATGTCCGGTGCCAAGTCCCTCATCCGCTCCCTGGAAGAGGTCGGTGCCGAGGTGGTATTCGGGATTCCGGGCGGCGCGATCCTGCCGGCCTACGACCCCCTCTTCGACTCCACGAGAGTGCGGCACATCCTCACCCGCCACGAGCAGGGTGCCGGGCATGCCGCGGAGGGGTACGCGCAGGCGACCGGACGCGTCGGCGTCTGCATGGCCACGTCCGGCCCGGGTGCGACGAACCTGGTGACTCCGATTGCCAACGCCCACATGGACTCCGTTCCGTTGGTGGCGATCACCGGCCAGGTCGGCACGCCGCAGATCGGCACGGACGCCTTCCAGGAGGCCGACATCAGCGGCATCACGTTGCCGATCACCAAGCACAACTTCCTGGTGAGCGACGCTGCGGAGATCCCCCGGGTGATTGCCGAGGCGTTCCACCTCGCCTCCACCGGCCGGCCCGGGCCGGTGCTGGTCGACGTGCCCAAGGATCTGATGCAGCAACAGACCGTCTTCGGCTGGCCGCCGGTGCTCGACCTGCCCGGATACCGACCGGTCACCAAGCCGCATGGCAAGCAGATCCGCGAGGCCGCGCGGGTCATTCGGGAGTCCCGGCGGCCGGTGCTGTACGTCGGCGGCGGGGTGCTGAAGGCCGGCGCCGTGGCGCAGCTGCGCGAGCTGGCGGAATTGGTCCGGATCCCGGTCGTGACCACCCTGATGGCGCGCGGTGCATTCCCCGACAGCCATCCGCAACACCTCGGCATGCCCGGCATGCACGGGACGGTGGCGGCCGTGACGGCCTTGCAGAAGGCGGACCTGCTGATTGCGCTGGGCACCCGCTTCGACGACCGGGTCACCGGCCGGCTGGACACCTTTGCGCCGAACGCGGCCATCATCCATGCAGACATCGACCCGGCCGAGATCGGCAAGAACCGGTTCGCCGACGTGCCGATCGTCGGTGACCTCGCGGAGGTGCTCACCGAGCTATTGCCCGCAGTCCGCGCCGACATCGACGCGGGCAACGGTCCGCAACTCGAGGACTGGTGGGAACAGGTCGACCGGTGGCGGGAGACCTATCCGCTCGGCTATGACGAACCTGCCGACGGAACGCTGGCGCCGCAATACGTCATCGAGCAGCTAGGCCGGATCGCCGGGCCGGATGCCGTCTATGTGGCCGGGGTGGGTCAGCACCAGATGTGGGCTGCACAGTTCATCAGCTATGAGCACCCGGGCACCTGGATCAACTCCGGCGGCCTGGGCACGATGGGGTACTCCGTTCCGGCAGCCATGGGCGCGAAGGTGGGCCGACCGGACGCCACGGTGTGGTCGATCGACGGCGACGGATGCTTCCAGATGACCAACCAGGAGTTGGCCACGTGCGCGCTGGAAGGCATCCCGATCAAGGTGGCGGTGATCAACAACGGCAACCTCGGCATGGTTCGGCAGTGGCAGACGCTGTTCTACGACCAGCGCTACAGCCAGACCGAGCTCGGCACCCACAAGCACCGCATCCCCGACTTCGTGAAACTCGCTGATGCGTACGGCTGCGTCGGGCTGCGGTGCGAGACGAAGTCCGACGTCACCGCCACCATCGAGAAGGCGATGTCCATCGACGACCAACCGGTCGTCGTGGACTTCACCGTCGGTGCCGACGCGATGGTCTGGCCGATGGTCGCCGCTGGCACCAGCAACGACGACATCATGGCCGCCCGCGGCATCCGACCGGTGTTCGACGGAGAGGGTGAATGACGGTGGCCGCACCTCGACTCGGCAGCCGGACGATGCAGCCGGTTCCGGCAGAGCCGACCCTGCACACGCTGTCGGTGCTGGTGGAGAACAAGCCCGCGGTTCTGGTCCGGGTCGCCGGCCTGTTCAGCCGCCGCGGCTTCAACATCGAGTCGCTGGCGGTCGGCCCGACCGAGCACCCCGAGGTCTCGCGGATGACGGTGGTGGTCCGCGTCGAGGAGGGCGTGCTGGAGCAGGTGACCAAGCAACTCAACAAGCTCGTCAACGTGCTCAAGATCGTCGAGCTCGACCAGCGTGACGCCGTGGTCCGGGAGCTGCTGCTGGTCAAGGTCCGCGCGGACGACACCACCCGCCGCGGCGTGCTGGAGACCGTCGAGCTGTTCACCGCCAAGGTCGTCGATGTGGGTCCGGACGTGCTCACCATCGAAGTCACCGGGCCGCCCGCCAAGATAGCCGCGATGCTGGAGATGCTGGAGCGCTACGGCATCCGGGAGATAGTCCAGTCCGGGGTGGTTGCGTTGGACCGAGGGCCACGCGCGATGATCGTGCCGACGCTGCGCGGCGACCGCACAGCCTGACCGATGCACTGACACACCAACGACTAGGGAGCACTGACCACACCATGCCCGTGGAGATCTATTACGACGACGACGCCGACCTCAGCTACGTGCAGGGCCGCAAGGTCGCCGTCATCGGGTACGGCAGCCAAGGTCACGCGCACGCGCTGAGCCTGCGCGACTCGGGCGTCGACGTGCGCGTCGGATTGAAGGAGGGGTCGACCAGCCGGGCCAAGGCCGAGGAGGCCGGCCTTCGCGTCGTCACTCCGGCCGAGGCCGCCCAAGAAGCGGACCTGATCATGATCCTGGCGCCGGATCACGTGCAACGCACCGTCTACAGCGAGTCGATCGAACCGCACCTGGCCGAGGGCGATGCGATCTTCTTCGGGCACGGCTTCAACATCCGCTTCGGCTACATCAAGCCGAAGCCCGGCATCGACGTTGCCATGGTCGCGCCGAAGGGTCCGGGGCACCTGGTGCGGCGGCAGTTCGTCGACGGCAAGGGGGTGCCGGTGCTCATCGCCGTCGAGCAGGACGCCTCGGGCAAAGCCTGGGACCTCGCGTTCTCCTACGCCAAGGGTATTGGCGGCACCCGCGCCGGCGCGCTGAAGACGACGTTCACCGAGGAGACCGAGACCGATCTCTTCGGCGAGCAGGCTGTGCTCTGCGGTGGTGCTTCGGCGTTGGTGCAAACGGGATTCGAGGTGCTGACCGAAGCGGGGTACTCGCCGGAGGCCGCCTACTTCGAGTGCCTGCACGAGCTCAAGCTCATCGTCGACTTCATGTACGAGGGCGGCCTGGCCAAGCAGCGCTGGTCGATCTCGGACACCGCCGAGTACGGCGACTACATCTCCGGTCCGCGAGTCATCGACGCGCACGTCAAGCAGAGCATGCAGGGGATCCTCGCGGACATTCGCAGTGGTGCCTTCGCCGAGCGGTTCATCGCTGATCAGGACGCCGGGGCGCCGGAGTTCAAGAAGTTGCGCGCCGAGGCCGAGCAGCACCCCATCGAAAAGGTGGGCCGTGAGCTGCGGTCGCTGATGAGCTGGGTGAGTACCACCGACGACGACTACACCGAAGGCACCGCAGCGCGGTAATCGGGAAGTCGAACGTCCGCTTCTGCTCCTACCCTCTCGCTATGGGCGGCGCAGCGAAGCAGGCAGAGATATGGGTGGACGGCTACCGGATCGAGCCGCTCGCCGCACAGACCTGGGATGCCTTCGCGGATCTGGCGGAGCGGCACAACGGCGTGTGGGGCGGTTGCTGGTGCGCCTTCTTCCACTGCTACCCGGACCCGCCCGAGCGCAAGGCGCTCGGTAACCGGGGGTTCAAGCAATGGCTGGTCGAGCAGGACCGCGCGCACGCGGCATTGGTGTTCGACGGTGAGGTCGCGGTCGCGTGGGCGGAGTACGGGCCGGTGGACGAGTTACCGAACATCCATCACCGCAAGGAATGGGAACAGGGGGTCACGCGCAGGCCCGACTACCGGATCACCTGCCTGTTCGTGGACCGCAGGTATCGGCGAAAGGGGATGGCTGCGGTGGCGGTCCGCGGGGCGCTGGCGCTGATCGCGGCGGCGGGCGGTGGCTTGGTCGAGTCCTACCCGCACGACGTTCCCGTGGGCAAGAAGACGTCGGCGTCGTTCCTCTACAACGCCACCAGGACGATGTACGAACGGCTCGGGTTCGCCTACCAGCGGCCGAAGGGCAAGGGCAATTGCGTGATGACCAAGGTCGTCGCAGCCGGCTAGCCGCACCGACTCGCGGGCCCTATCTGCATCGGCTACAACGTGTGACCGACCGACGGGCTTCGTCGGCGCTGGGATCACCGAGCTCGCGGCGCGCGCCGAGCAGTCGGGGAGCGGGTCACGTCGGGATGCACCGCCAGGAACAGCGACATCGGCGGCGCCTGCGGGTCGCTGGGCAGCGCCGCGTATTCGTCCAGCAGCGCCTGCAGGCGTTCTTGGAACTCTTTCATCTGCGGCGGGGACAGGCGCAACCCGAGCCGGGCCGTGTCCAACGCGCCGACGGGCACCTCGGCGACTTCCTCGAGGAAAGCATCAAGCAGAACGCGATGCTTGGCAGGTGCGGAGAGGGTCCATGACTTTCCCGTTGCCAGGTAAGGAATTTCTCGAGCGCCACGACTGCCGCGGCGCTCCTCCTGAGCAGCCAGGAATCCGGTCCGGACCAGCATCCTGACGTGATGCAGGATGCTGCCCGGGTCGCGGCCCAGTAGTTCAGCGATCTCCTTGTTGGTGTGCGCCTCGCCAAGACAGGTGCGCAAGATCCGCAACCGCAGGGTGGATGCCAGGGCGCGCGCTTCGGCATCAGTCGCAGTGCGCCGCACCTTGGCCATGCCGGAAGCTTAACCGATTGACATATCCAAATCACTCACCGATGCTGGTGTGATGACCACGGGCAGGCAGCCGGACGGGTCACCGGGTCTGTGGCACCACCGCGACTTCCGCCGTCTCTGGATCGGCGAGACGGTCAGCCAGTTCGGCTCGACGATCAGCGCGATCGCGCTCCCCTTGGTCGCGATCCTGGTGGTGCACGCCACGACCTTCGAGGTCGGTCTGCTCACCGCATGCGAGACGGCAGCGTTCTTGTTCGTGGGGTTGCCGGCAGGCGCGCTGGTCGATCGGGTGCGAACCCGACCGGTGCTGGTAGCCAACGACCTCCTCAGGGCGTTGGCTCTGGGGTCCATCCCAGCTGCGTACGCGGTGGACGTGCTCAGCATCGGGCAGCTCTACATCGTCGCGCTCGTCGTCAGCGTGTCGACGGTTTTCTTCGACGTGGCCTATCAGTCCTACCTGCCGGAGTTGATCGGCCGAGCCGACCTGGTCGCCGGCAACGCGCGGCTGCAGGCCAGCGAGTCGGTGGCACAGCTCGCCGGGCCCGGCCTCGGCGGCCTGCTCATCCAAGTTCTCACCGCGCCCTACGCGATCGTGGTGGACGCCGCGACCTTCCTGTGGTCAGCGTTATGGGTGGGCCGGATCCGCACCCGCTCCGAACCCCGGTCCCGATCGGTTGATCGCAGTCTGCGCCGCGAGATCGGCGAAGGGGTCCGCTTCGTGCTGGGCGAGCCCTTGCTGCGGTCGATCGCGATGTGTACCGGCGTCTCGAACCTGTTCTCCTCGATAAGCGGCGCAGTCTTCCTGGTATTGCTGGCCCGGGTGCTGCACCTGTCGCCGGGGATCATCGGCGTGCTCATGGCGATGGGGGCTGTCGGAGGTCTGCTGGGATCCCTGCTGGCCGGCCGTATCGCGCGGTATCTGGGCCAAGGTCCGACCATCTGGCTGTCCGCCCTGGTCGGCGCCCCGTTGGCGCTGGTACAGCCGTTCGTCCATCGTGACTGGACACTGGGTTTGCTGGCGATCAGCCTGGTCTTCTTATCCGGTTGGATCGTCGTCTACAACATCACTCAGGTCAGCTTCCGGCAAGCGCTGTGCCCGCCGCGCCTGCTGGGACGGATGAACGCGACGATGCGCTTCCTCGTCTGGGGGATCATGCCCGTGGGTGGTGTACTCGGTGGAGTACTAGGTGACACCGTCGGAGTGCGTCCCACGCTGTTGATCGCGGCGATCGGCGGCTGCGCTGCATTCCTGCCCGTCTTCTTCTCCCCGTTGCGCTGCATGCGCGAACTCCCTGCGTACGAGGCGCAGAGCCCGGCGGGGGACGACCGTGAAAGGGGAGTGCCGAGGCTAGCGCCCCGATAGCGACGACTGCGACTATTGCCCGGTGTGGACGGGGCGGCAGGGCGCACGGCATTTTGGTGCCGGCGCCCTGGCCCGCCCTGATTTCCGCCGGCTGTGGATCGGCGAGACGGTCAGCCAGCTCGGTTCCATGGTCAGTGATCTGGCTCTGCCGCTGGTGGCGATTCTGCTGGTGCATGCCTCGACGTTCGAGGTCGGCGCACTCTCCGCGAGCCAAACCGTGCCGTTCCTTCTCGTCGGATTGCCGGCAGGTGCGTGGGTGGATCGGTTGCCCAAGCGCAGCGTGCTCATCTGTGCCGACCTGGTTCGCGCGGTGGCATTGGGTTCCATCCCTCTTGCTGCATTGATGCACGTGCTGACCATTGGGCAGTTGTTCGCCGTCGCCGTGGTGGCGGGCGTAGGGACCGTTTTCTTCGACGTCGCGTACCAGTCCTATCTGCCGGAACTGGTCGCGCGGGACGAGGTAGTAGACGGTAACGCCAAACTGCAGATCAGCGAGTCAGTCGCACAGATCGCCGGGCCGGCTGCGGGCGGCGTACTCATTCAATGGCTGACCGCACCGTATGCGGTCCTCGTGGATGCGATCAGCTTCCTGTGGTCGGTTCTCTGGCTGGGCCGCATCCGGCACCGCTCACGGCCAGCCCGGCCCACAGCCGGGCGCGACCTGAGCGGAGAGATAGGTGCCGGGCTGCGATTCGTGCTGTCGCACCGACTGCTCCGCGCCATCGTCATGTGTACCGGCACGTCGAACCTGTTCCACGGGATGTCCGCGGCGGTGTACTTCGTGCTGCTCGCCCGGATATTGCGACTGTCACCCGGCGTCATCGGGCTGATCGCGGCGGTCGGATCGATCGGGGCGCTGGTGGCATCGCTGTTCGCTGCACGCATCCGCGCGCGGCTCGGGGCGGGACCGGCGGTATGGCTTCCCATCTTGGTCTGCGCCGGTCCGACCTACATCTTGCCGTTCGTGCACCGTGATTGGACGCTGCTGCTTCTGGCCGTCGGCCAGGTCGTGTATGCCGCCGGCGTCGTCACCTACAACATCGCTCAGGTCAGCCTGCGGCAGGTTCTCTGCCCACCCGAACTACTAGGCCGGATGAACGCAACGGTCCGCTTCGTGGTCTGGGGCACGCTTCCGGTCGGCGCTCTGCTCGGCGGTGCCCTCGGCACCCGGATAGGTGTGCGACCAACGCTGTTGGTGGCGGCGATGGGCGCCAGCGTCGCTTTCGTCCCGGTGGTGTTGTCGCCGCTTCGGACGATGCGTGAGGTGCCCTCGATCGAACGTCTCAGCGATTGAGATGACGAACCCACTGATTGGGACGCTGGAGCGGTGCTCAATTAGGGTGTCGGCATGAAGCTCGCGGTCATTCCCGGCGACGGCATCGGCACGGAGGTCACCCAACAGGCGCTCGCAGTCCTGCAGGCCGCGGTGGGTCCGGTGGATTCCACCAGCTACGACTTGGGCGCCGCTCGGTACAACCGAACCGCTGAGTTGCTGCCCGACTCCGTGCTCGGCGAGCTGCGCCAGCACGACGCCATCCTGTTGGGAGCGGTGGGCGATCCGTCGGTGCCGCCAGGAGTCCTGGAGCGCGGGTTGCTACTGAAGCTGCGTTTCGAACTGGACCATCACGTCAACCTGCGGCCGGTCAAGCTCTACCCGGGCGTGCAGTCTCCGTTGGCCGACGGCGCGCTGGTCGACATGGTCGTCGTGCGGGAAGGCACCGAAGGCCCGTACGCCGGTACCGGTGGCTCGTTGCGCGGGGGCACCGTTCATGAAGTGGCCAGCGAGGTCAGCGTCAATACCGCATACGGCGTCGAACGGGTGGTCCGCGACGCGTTCGCCCGCGCGGCGGCCCGCTCACGCAAACACCTCACGCTGGTGCACAAGACGAATGTGCTCGTCCATGCCGGGGGGTTGTGGGCGAGGATCGTCGCCGCCGTGGCGCCGGAGTTCCCGGATGTGACCGTGGCGTATCAGCACGTTGATGCCGCTTCGATGTTCTTCGTCACCGACCCGGCCCGCTTCGACGTGGTGGTGACCGACAACCTCTTCGGCGACATCCTCACCGACCTCGGTGCCGCGATCGCCGGTGGAATCGGCTTGGCCGCCAGCGGAAATCTCGACGTCAGCGGCACGAACCCGAGCATGTTCGAGCCGGTGCACGGCAGTGCGCCGGACATTGCCGGCCAAGACAAGGCCGATCCGACCGCGGCGATCCTCTCCGCGGCGATGCTGCTCGAGCACCTCGGCCACGTCGAAGAAGCTGCCCGGATCGAAGCCGCGGTGGCCGACGATCTTTCCAGCCGAGATGCGAAGGAGCCGGGATCCACGGCGGAAATCGGCAGCCGGATCGCGACGCTCGTCACCGGCTAGGCAACGCGTGGCCGGACGAATGTGACGGCACGGCCAGGCCGGTGACAAACGCCCGATCGGCCTTCGCAGGGATGACGGATGCCGTTGACCGGCCGGATGATCCGGGGCAAGGTGAGGCGACCGCAGTCCACACCACCCCCCGGGGGAAACCCATGCCATTGGTATCAACTCGTTTCCGGCGTATCGCGTTGGCCGTCCTGGCCGTCGCCGCGGTTCTGACCGTCGGCTTGCTCGGCGGCGCCGCCGGAGCCAACCACGGCTCGAACGGCGGTCCCGGCAGTTCGAAGCAGATCCCCAACCTCGGTCTGGTGAAGAACCAGATCAAGGCGTACTACGGCGATTTCGTCGACGCCGACGGCTCGCACCAGGCGTCGCCTGACAGCGCGTATGCCAAGGAAGTGAAGCGCGTCGAGGCAGACGCGGTCGCCAAGTTGAAGCACGCCCGGCACCACGGCCACGGCACGCCCGCCCTGGTGTTCGATGTGGACGACACCTCGTTGCTCACCTACAACTACGAGGCGAACAACGACTTCGGGTACAACGCGACGGTCAATGCGCAGTACGTGCTGGGGGAGAAGTTCCCGGTGGTCTTCGGGATGGACCGGCTCATCTCGATCAGCCGGCAGGCCGGCTACAAGATCTTCTTCATCACCGGTCGGCCGCAGTCGCAGCACGCTGCCACTATCGGCAACCTGGAGAAGGCTGGCATCGGCGACCCGACCCCGATCTCGGCCACGGAGGACGGCCTGTTCACCAAGCCGAACAGCGGTGACCCGTTCCCCAGTTACATCAACTGCAACGCAGACGGCACGCCGGCCTGCTCGACGATCGAGTACAAGTCGCAGACCCGCGCACACCTGCAGTCCGAGGGTTACGACATCCGCGGCAACTTCGGTGACCAGTACAGCGACCTGTCCGGCGGCCACGCCGACCAGTCCTTCAAGATGCCGAACCCCATGTACTACCTTCCGTAGCCCACTCCCGCGATGATCACGCAGTTTTCGTTGCGATGGCAGCGAAAACTGCGTGATCATCGCGGGGCGGCACGGACGTGTGGCAGACTGCGTGACGTGTACCGCAGCCTGATCATTATCGGCTAGCGCGCCGGCCACAGCTTCATCGCCGACGCGCAGACCTCCCACATCGTCGTGGGGGGTCTTTTTGTTTCCCCGCACCCCCAGGCCACCCGTCCGCGTCACCCCCAGGAAGTGCCCGCTCATGCAGACAGACGAGTTCCACGTATTCGATACGACGTTGCGCGACGGAGCGCAGCGGGAAGGCATCACCTACTCGGTGACCGACAAGCTCGCGGTGGCCAGGTTGCTGGACCAGATCGGCGTCGGATTCATCGAGGGCGGCTGGCCCGGTGCGATGCCCAAGGACACCGAATTCTTCGCCCGGGCGGCCGACGGCGAGTTGACCCTGAAGCACGCAGTGCTGGTCGCCTTCGGCGCAACCCGGCGGGCCGGTGTCGCCGTCACAGACGATCCGCAGGTCCGCGCGCTGCTGGATTCGAGGGCGCCGGTCGTAACGCTGGTGGCGAAGTCCGACGTGTGGCACGTGGAGCAGGCGCTGCGCACGACCCTGGAGGAGAACCTGGCGATGGTGCGCGACACCGTCGCTTTCCTGCGCGCCGAGGGCCGTCGGGTGTTCCTGGATTGCGAGCACTTCTTCGACGGCTACCAGCACGACCGGGACTACGGCGTTCGGGTGCTGGACGCGGCGGCCGAGGCCGGCGCCGACGTGGGCGTGCTGTGCGACACCAATGGCGGCATGCTGCCGATGGGCGTGCACGACATCGTCACCGAGGTGCGGACCCGAACCGGGATCAGACTCGGCATCCACACCCAGGACGACACCGGCTGTGCGGTGGCGAACACGCTGGCCGCAGTCGACGCCGGCGCCACGCACGTCCAGGGCACCGCGAACGGCTACGGCGAGCGAGCCGGCAACGCCGACATCTTCGCGGTGATCGGCGGTTTGGTCACGAAGATGGGGCTCGACGTGTTGCCGGAGGGCTGCCTGGCCGAGCTGATGCGGGTCTCGCACGCCATCGCGGAGATCGCCAATCTCAGCCCGGACAGCCATCAGCCTTATGTTGGTGCGTCATCCTTCGCGCACAAGGCCGGCCTGCACGCGTCGGCGATCAAGGTGAGCCCGCAGCTGTACAACCATCTCGAGCCGGGAGTGGTGGGCAACAGCCAGCGCATCCTGGTCACCGAGATGGCCGGGCGCGCCTCGGTCGAGCTGAAGAGCCAGGAGCTCGGCGTGGACGTCACCCAACGTCCGGATGTGACGGCGAAGATCGTCGAGCGGGTGAAGGAGCGGGAAGCCAGCGGCTGGTCCTACGAGGCCGCGGATGCGTCGTTCGCGATCCTGCTGCGCGAAGAGCTGGGCACCGCACCCAAGCCGTTCGAGCTGGAGTCCTACCGGGTGATCGTCGACCGCGGAGACAACGGTTCGGTGATGAGTGAGGCGACGGTGAAGATCCGCGCGGCGGGTGCCCGGGTGATAGCCACCGCGGAGGGCAACGGCCCGGTGAACGCGCTGGACCGCGCGCTGCGCCAAGCGCTCGCCTCCGCCTACCCGGAGCTGGGCGACGTCGAGTTGGTGGACTACAAGGTGCGCATCCTGGCCGGCAAGCACGGCACCGATGCCACTACCCGGGTGCTGGTCGAGACCGCGGACCCGCACAGCTCGTGGACCACGGTGGGGGTGCATCCGAACGTGATCGAGGCGTCCTGGCTGGCATTGGAGGACGCGATCCGCTACAGCCTGCTGACCTGAAACTAGGGGTGCGAGCGCACGGCGCAGCCGACGTCGCAGGCTGAGCAGGGCGTGTGCGCCTCGTCGCAACTGGCTGTCCCGGAGCGGTTGATGGCGGCCAGCACCGTCGCATCCAGCTCGCCGTCCTCCCGGGCCTCCAGCGCCTGGGCCACCCGTGCTCGCAGGCCCAGTCCGGCCAGCGCGGCGATCGCGCCGACGACGATGCAGAACGCGCCGAGCACCTCCAGCGGCCAGACGCCACGGGTGCAGGCCAGGACGCCGATCGCGACCACCAACAGACCGGTGCCGGCCAGCAGGTGACCCATGCGGCGAGCCGAGGTGAGCGTCACGCCAACAGTATCCGCGTGATCGGTCGATCCGTCAGCACCGGTAGCCTCGCCTCGTGCGTATCGCTCGCTTCGTCCATCCGGCAACCACTCGTCCCGACGGCACCGCGGTGCCGTCCGCAGTCGCCTGGGGAGTGGTCGAAGGTCCCCAGGATCGCGGGGTTGCCGCGCTGACGGTGGCCCCGATCGCGGACCACCCGTTCGGGCCGATCACGTTCACCGGCGATCGCTGGGCGCTGGCCGACGTCCGGCTGCTCAGCCCCATCCTGCCGAGCAAGGTGGTGGCGATCGGCAAGAACTATGCCGATCACGTAGCCGAGATGGCCGCCCGCGCCGGAGAAACGTCAGCCGAGCCGCCCGAGGCTCCGATCATCTTCCTCAAGCCCTCCACGTCGGTGATCGGCGACGGTGACGTGATCCGGCTGCCGGCGGATTCGACCGAAGTGGAGCACGAGGCCGAGCTGGCCATTGTGATCGGCCAGCCGGCGAAGGATGTACCGGCCGAGCGCGCGGCTGAGGTCATCCTCGGTTTCACCTGCGGCAACGACGTGACCGCCCGCGACCAGCAACGTGCGGACGGGCAGTGGATGCGTGCGAAGGGGCACGATTCGTTCTGCCCGATTGGTCCGTGGATCGAGACGGTGGTTGACCCGACCGACCTGCGGATCACCGCATCGGTGAATGGCGAGCTGCGTCAGGACGGTCGGACCAGTCAACTCATCCACCGCATCCCGGAGCTCATCGCGTTCATGTCGCAGGTGATGACCTTGCTGCCCGGCGACGTCATCCTCACCGGAACGCCGTCCGGTGTCGGACCGATCAAGGACGGCGACACGGTGACCGTCGAGATCGAAGGGATCGGTGCGCTGACCAACACGGTGCGGTCGAAAGAGTCGCTCGCGACGGCAGGAGCATGACTGGCGAGGTCGGCGCGATGAGCACCAGGGTGCGGTTTTGTCCGTCGCCGACTGGTGATTTGCATCTGGGCAACATCCGCACCGCGCTGTTCAACTGGGCCTGGGCGCGGCACGTCGGCGGCACGTTCGTCTTCCGGGTCGAGGACACCGACGCGGCGCGCGACTCGCAGCAGTCGTATGACCAGTTGCTCGCCGACCTGCGCTGGCTCGGCTTCGACTGGGACGAAGGCCCCGTCGTCGGCGGTCCCTATGCCCCGTACCGGCAAAGCGAACGGCGTGACATCTACGCCGACGTGGTGCGTCGGCTGCACGAGGCGGGCCACCTCTACGAGTCCTTCTCCACGCCCGAGGAGACCGAGGCCCGGCACCGTGCGGCGGGCCGTGATCCGAAGCTGGGTTACGACGGCTACGACCGCGACCTGACCGAACAGCAGAAGGCGGCGTTCCGCGCCGAGGGGCGCGACGCGGTGCTGCGCATGCGGATGCCGCAGGAGGACATCGGATGGATCGACGTCATCCGCGGCGAGGTGAACTTTGCGGCCGGCAGCGTGCCGGACTTCGTGGTGGTGCGCGGCAACGGCGAACCGCTGTACACGCTGGTGAATCCGGTCGACGACGCGATGATGCGCATCACCCATGTGCTGCGCGGCGAGGATCTGCTGCCCAGCACACCGCGGCAGATCGTGCTGTACCGGGCGCTCATCGACATCGGCGTGACCGACTTCGTCCCGGAGTTCGGCCACCTGCCGTTCGTGATGGGCGAGGGCAACAAGAAGCTGTCGAAGCGGGCCCCGGAGAACTCGCTGAAGCACTTCCGGGATGCTGGGTACCTGCCGGAGGGATTGATCAACTACCTGGCGTTGCTGGGTTGGTCGATCGCCGACGACCACGACATCTTCTCTCCGGAGGAGATGGTCGCGGCGTTCGACATCGCTGACGTGAACGCGAACCCGGCGCGCTTCGATCCGAAGAAGTGTGAGGTCATCAACGCGACGCACATCCGGATGCTCGAGCCGGCCGAGTTCGCGCAACGCCTGGTGGACTTCATCGAAACGACGACGCCCCTGCCGGACGCCGCGCGCAACGTCGTCGTGCAGGCCGCGCCGCTGGTGCAGGAGCGCACCCAGACGCTTGCCGAGGGCGAGCAGATGCTGCAGTTCCTGCTCGTCGCCGACGCGGAGTTCGGTGTCGACGAGCAGGCAGCGGCGAAGCAGCTGGGGGAGTCGGGGCAGCAGGTGCTCGCGGCCGCGATACCGGCGCTGGACGCCACCACCGAGTGGACCGCGGAGTCGATCGAGCATGCGCTGCGGGCCGCGCTCGTCGACGGCCTGCAACTCAAGCCGCGCAACGCGTTCGGGCCGATCCGCGTAGCCGTTACCGGCAGCACGGTGTCGCCGCCGTTGTTCGAGTCGATGCAATTGCTCGGCCGGGATCGCTCGATGGCGCGCTTGCGGGCCGCGCAACACTGACGGTGTGGTCTTGATGGACCTGCGTGCGGTCTTCTTCGATGTCGATGACACGCTCGTTGACTTCGACGCCGCTGCCCGGCGGAGCTTCGCTGCTGTCCTTGGTACGGATGTCGCCTACGCCGACTGGGTCGCCCTCTCGGCCAGCCACTACCCGCGATTCACCAGTGGTGAGTTGTCCTTCGCCGACATGCGCGACGAGCGGATGATGGCGTTTCTGGCCGCCCTGAACCGTCCGTCCGACAGGGTCACCGCGGCCGGGATCGAGGCGCGCCGGATGGCGGCCATCGAAGCCAGCTACACATTGTTCGACGACGTCCCGCCGTGCCTGGCGGACGTGCGGCGCAGGGCGCTGCCGATCGGGCTCATCACGAATAACGAAGGCGCTCACCAGCGTCGCAAGATCGCCGCGACCGGGCTGCAGCCACTGATCGACGAGGCGATCATCTCCGGGGAGGTCGGCGTGGCCAAGCCCGATCGGGCCATCTTCGACCTTGCCTGCGAGCGGCTCGGCGTGTTGCCGGAGAACGCGGTGCATGTCGGCGACCGGTTGTTCGACGACGTGCAAGGCGCGACCCAAGCCGGACTGCATGCGGTGTGGCTGGCGCGCCCCGCTGCGGTGACCGACGAGGAGGCACGCGCCGGGGCTGCCGAGTTCGAGGTCCCGATGATTCGCTCATTGGATGAGTTGGGCGATGTCCTGGACCGGCTGGACGCGTCCCGCCGGCGCTAGGACTGGGCCGGTGGGGTTAACCGAGCGTGGGCGGTCGGGGTGACGCAGGTGGGGCGGATGCGCGCGGACTGAGCTCGGAAGTGAGAGGCGGCAGGCCGCGCCGACCGTAGGTTTGGACCGCCCTGCACCGTCCGGTAGAGTCCACGTTCGGCCCGTTGGCGGCGAAACCGGCACCGGCTGTAGTGGGGTATGGGGTAATTGGCAGCCCAACTGATTCTGGTTCAGTTAGTCTAGGTTCGAGTCCTGGTACCCCAGCGGAGCGCGGCATTTAGCCACGTGCCAGCAGCACCCAGATCGTCTTTTCCCTAGGGCCCCGTCGTCTAGCGGCCTAGGACACCGCCCTCTCAAGGCGGCGGCGCCGGTTCGAATCCGGTCGGGGCTACCAGCTCAGACGTTCCCGATCTCGGGGTCGGACTCATCTTCGGGCCGTCCGGCAGTACGCCGGCAGGGCTTGGGCAACCGATTAGTAGCGCTGCTGGTCAACGGCACGGTTACTCACCACCCACGGCACGTCGTCCTGGCCGATGTCGTGGTGTCGTGCGCCCAACCCCAGCAGCCGCTCGACCTCCTCGACCTGGCGAGCTCCGCCCGAGAGATCCAGATGGAGCCGCGGCGGCTCGATCGGCGGCTCGGAGACGCGCTGGAAGCACTGGTCGAGCACCGGCCCGCCATCGATGGTGAGCCGCGTCTCGAAGCCATCAGGCTCGTCGCTCAGCCGCTCGCCGCCGCTCGCCGCCTCCCAGAACCGGCCCAGCCGCTGCGGCTCGACGGCGTCGATTACGAGGTTCTCCAGATACATGAACCCGCCGTACCCAGCAGATGGCCGACTCCAGCGAACGTCGCACTCGACGAGCGCGGTGCGTCAGGTCGCAGATCCGCGCGCTGACGGGGGCTTGGTCGAATGAATCGCTGCGATAGAGGCATGACGGCGGGCAGCCGTTGCCTCGTCAGGTCGCGACTCGACCGTCAGATCGCGCTGGTACCAGGTACCCGGCTTGCCGCCCAGTTCTTCCGGTTCTGCTGGACCGACGGGGACGAAGCCGGCCTTGATCAGGACTCTCTGCGAGGCTGCGTTGCTGCGCGCCGTGCCCGCCCGGAGCGTGTGCACGCAGTGCCGAGTGGCGGCCAGGTGGCACAGGGCTCGCACGGTCGCGGTTGCCACGCCTTGCCCGCACATGTGCTGGGCAACCCGAAAGCCAAGTTCGGCAACGCCGGCCGGGCCGAACTCCAGGTTGAAACGGCCAACTACCGACGCGTCATCGTCGACAAGCAGGTAGAAGGCGCCGATGCCTGCCTCCTGGTCGGCCACCAGCTCGTTGAGATGTTCGGTGAGGTGCTCGAGGTACGCGTCGCCACGGTCGGGGACCGACCTAGCGAAGAACGCTCGATTGGCCAGCTCGAACGCCATCACCGCGGATTCGTGGTCCGGTCGAAGAGGCTGCAGCTCAGGCACTGCTTGACGCTATCAGCGGGCCTGAGCGCCTATTCCGCAGTCCGCTCATCGACAGAGGCGGTGCGTCGGACACGCCCTACAGATCGATCTGCGCAAGGTGAGAGCGCGATGGACCTGCTCGGTATCGACGGGTCGCGGGCGGATGGCGGGAGCCGCCGGTCCGGTGATGCTCGGGATCCGCCGTCTAGCGGCCTAGGACACCGCGCTCTCAAGGCGGCGGCACCGGGCCGCCGGCTGACAGCGCTACGGGCCGACCTCGAAGGCTGCAGCTAACGGCTCGAGTCCTGAGATCAGCTCGTCGAGTTCGTCTGCACTGAGAACCTCGTACGCGGGCGAAGCCAAGTCGTCAGTGAGCGCCTCAATCCGCTCGCTGGTCGCCCGGCCGGCGTCGGTGAACGAGTCGGTGGCGTCTAGCAGGCCGCGTCGTCGGAGCCCGTCGAGGACAGCGGCCAGTTGCTCAGCTGGCAGATGGTGGAGCCGGCCGAACTCCGCCGGTCGCATCCCCTGAGAGAGCGCGAACAGAACGTGCGCCTCGGTGCCGCCGACACCGTTGACGCCAAGTGCGATGTTGTGGCCGTCGCCGCGGTGTTCGCGCAACAGAGTGGTCGCGTGCCAGAGCCGAGTCACCGGGTCCGCAGGCAGGTCAAGTGCCCGGAGCGCTGCATAGAGCACGCGGCCTTCGGTCGGTGCGCTGACAGCTGCCCGAGTCGCCAGATCGACAGTCCGCGCGAGGCCGGGCGCGTCCGCGAGTTCCCCGATCGTGCGCCTTATCGCCGCGGCGCTGCTCCGCGCACGAATTGCGATCGCCTCTTGCGGGGTGACTTTCCCCCACACCCATGGGATGTGTCGCGCTACCTCACCATCGGCGAAGCTGTAGAAAACAGCGTGCACGACCTCAGGCGGCACGAGCCCCAGCGGCGCGGCCCGGCCCGCGAAGTACCCGTCCCAAACGTTGCGCATGCCATGTTCTGAAAACGTCTCGAGCACGGAGTTCCCGAAGGAGACAGCGGCGATCGGCTCAACCAGCTCGAACATGCGGTGAATCTTCGCCCGTGGATGCGGCATAGCAGGTCGGCTCTCCCGATGTCTGCGCGGACGGTTAGCCGGCGGCGACTCACCGATGCGTCGATCACAGTAAACCCGCGCTCAGTCCGTCGGGCCTACCGCTTCAACCCGACCGAGCGTCGCAAGGGGAAGACAATCATCCTCGTTCGTCCGTGAGGATCGGCGACGGCGATCGGGCCTTCCGCGGCACCAGTGCTGTTAGTCGTCCTCGCGCGCCGGGGGACTCAGCGAAGCGATCGCGCACACGATCTCGCCGAACGTGGCGACGAAAGCGTCGACGTGGTGGTCGGCGAAGTCCTCCGGGCGACGCAGCCCACTTTCCAAGTTCGCGATGAACCGCACACCTGCGCCGTTGGCAGCCTGCGCATCGGTCGGCGAGTCGCCGACGTAGACGCAGTGCGCCGGCGCCAGCCCGGTGTGTGCGAGCAGCTCGTCGAACGCCCTGGGATCCGGCTTGGGGTGCGCGGTGTTGCCGGCGTGGTAGATCGCGGTGATCCGGGCGGCGAGCGCGTGGTCCGGTAGCAGGAAGTGCTCGACTTCGGTGCGGGTGCGCGAGGTCAGGATCATGATCTGCAAGCCGGCTCGGCGCAGGTCGTCGAGTGCGGCCAGGTTCGCTTCGCTGACGACGTCCAAGCGGCCGTCGCGGATGTATCGACTCATCAACGGCTGGTAGGTCGACACGAAGTCGTCGAGATTGATCCCAGGTGACCTGATGAGCATCGCATCGAGCAGCGGCTGCCCCCACGTCGCGTGGTGGATTGTCCGCTCCATGGGAGGACGCCCGATGGCACCGAGCACCTCGTTCTCCAGCGCGAAGCAGGCTGCCTCGGTGAGCACGAGCGTGTCGTCGATGTCGAGCACCACCGCTCGGATCGCCGATCGAGTCATGCTGGCGACGCGACGGTGAACGACGTGGGTGCGTGGCGGTTCACGGTCAGGTCGACGCGAGGACCGTCGTAGCTCGGGAGCAGCCCGCGGATCGCCGCGTCGTCCGGCGTTTCGGTGTCCGTGGGAAGCGCGGGGTGCTGGATCAGGTGTCCGCGGACTTCCGCCGGTAGTTCCGACCAGTGCGGGGCGAAGGTCAGCAGGACGCAGTCCCGCCGCCGCGGTGAGCTATTCGGATGCGTGCCGTGCAGCAGCCTGTAGTCGGTGACAACGGCGTCTCCCGCTGACACTGCCAAGGTGACCTGGCGTGCATGGTCGGTCATGGCCGGGTGGTCGAAGTCGAGTGCGGTCGCCTCGTCGCTATGGGCCTGTGGCAGCAGCCCGTGCAGGTCGACGTTGCCGTGGTGCGAACCCGGGATCACCCGCAAGGCGCCGCTGGTCACCGACGTGTCCGATAGATAGCACAGCAAGGCCACTTGGGTGGGTTCGCGAGACAGGCTGATCGGATGGTCCCAGGCCCACCAGTCCTGGTGCCACCACAACGGCGGACTGTCGGGATCTTTGACGCTCACATATCCGGAGATCCACCGCAGATCGCGTGCGCCCACCGCAGCAGCGACCCGGGGAGCGGCGATCACAGCGACCTCGGCCAACGGGTCGCACCAGCGCAGCGGAACGAGCGTGTTGTGCGGACGCTCGCAGGAGACCTCACTAGGCGCTGCAACAACCGCGTCAGCGTCGCGCCGAGCCGATGCCAAGGACTTTTCGGCCAGCAAGCCGGGCAGCACGGCGTAGCCGGAGCTCAGGAAATCGTCGGCCGATGGCGCCCGCAGCCCGGTTTCAGAGAGAGCGGTCATGGCCCGAAACCCTAGCGAAGGATCACCGTTGGCCAGTCCGGATTTCGGTCGGGAGGAACGGCAGGTCAGCCGGCTGTGCAGGTGTGTCGCATCGTCCCGACGCCGCCCATTTCGTGCACTGATCCGGCTCCGCCCGCGCGGAGCGGGCGTCGCCGCGGGCCGGGCGCCTTCCGGGCAGATTTCCGCATGAGTAGGGTCGGATCCGGGTGAAGACAGCCAGGCTGGTGCGGTGCGGTGCGAGCGGTTCGGTAGCCGTCGCGGCGGGGTCCGAGCCAGCCCGATCTGACACCCGGAAGCAACCACTCGACGCGACGAGGAGAGACGAATATGCGACTGTTCCGGCCGCTGATCACCGCTCACGCCCACTGCGACCTGCCCTGCGGCGTGTATGACCCGGCACAGGCCCGGATCGAAGCCGAGTCGGTCAAGGCGATCATGCAGAAGTACCAGGACAACGAAGACCCGGTGTTCCGCACCCGAGCATTGATCATCAAGGAGCAGCGCGCCGAGCTCGTCAAGCACCACCTCTGGGTGCTGTGGACCGACTACTTCAAGCCGCCGCACTTCGAGAAGTACCCGCAGCTGCACGACTTGTTCAACCGTGCCACCAAGCAGGCCGGTGCGGCCGGTGGCAAGGGCACCGTCGACCCGGCCGATGGGCAGACGCTGCTGGACCTCATTGCCGAGATCGACACCATCTTCTGGGAGACCAAGAAGGCGGCATGAGCCCGGTCAGGACCGGGCGCTCTGGCGCGCGGTACCTGATCCCGTGGCAGTTGGTTCGGGTAGCAGGCTCGTCGATGACCCCGAGCCTGCTACCCGACGACTTTCTGATGGTTCGCCACCGCTGCCCGGTGCGGCCCGGAGACGTGGTGCTGGCCCGCTTCCGCAGCCGTCCCGAACTGACGGTGGTGAAGCGCGCGGCGACGCCGGCCGGTCCCGACTGGTCGGTGCGCAGCGACAACGCGGTCGGCGCCGACTCGACCGCCTACGGGCCGGCCGAGGTGCTCGCGGTGGCGCGGTGGTTGATTCCCGGCACGACCCGGCGCAGGCTCATCGCGGCCGGAGCCTTCTCCGACGGCAAATCGGCGCGGCCGCGCCTGGCCCGGCTGACCCAATGGCTGCCGCGCAGAATCACCTCTGAGGAGACGTAATGAGCGAAGGCGTTCGGGTCGGGGTCGTCGGAGCCGGCCTGATGGGATCAGGCATTGCCGAAGTATGTGCCCGGGCCGGACTGCAGGTGCAGCTCTACGACGTGACCGACGGGGCCGTCGACAGCGGGCTGAGCAGGATCGAGAAATCGCTCGCTCGCGCGGAGAAGAGCGGCAAGTTGTCCGCCTCGGAGCGCACCGCAGCGCGTGATCGGATCGTCGCCGGCACGGACATCGGCGCGCTCGCGCCGGCCGGACTGGTCGTCGAGGCAGTGGTGGAGGACGAGGCGGTCAAGCTCGACATCTTCCGGCAGCTCGACAAGGTGGTCACCGACCGCGACGCCATCCTGGCCAGCAACACGTCGTCCATCCCGATCATGAAGATCGCGATGGCCACCAGCCGCCCCGACCACGTCATCGGGGTGCACTTCTTCAATCCGGTGCCGGTGCTCAAGCTCGTCGAGATCGTGCCGTCGCTGCTGACCTCGGAGCAGACCGAGCAACGCGCTCGCGCCTTCGCCACCGACGTGCTGGGCAAGACGACCATCCGTTCGCAGGACCGCGCGGGATTCATCGTCAATTCCTTGCTGGTGCCCTACATCCTCGCGGCGATCCGGATGCTCGACTCGGGGTTCGCCTCGGCCGAAGACATCGACAACGGCATGGTGTTGGGCTGCGCCCACCCGATGGGACCCCTTCGGCTGGCGGACCTGATCGGGCTGGACACGGTGAAGGCCATTGCCGAAGCCATGTACGAGGAGTTCAAGGAGCCGCTGTACTCACCCGTGCCGTTCCTGCTGCGGATGGTCGAGGCCGGCTTGCTGGGCAAGAAGGTCGGGCGTGGCTTCTACGACTACGACGCTGCCGCTCGGTGACGTCGGCGGTCCGCTAAGACCGGGTACCGCTCAGCTGTCGCGCAGCGACTTGATCAATTGCTGCTTCGTCATCCTGGATCGGCCGGCGATGCCGATCTCGCCCGCGCGTTTGCGCAGTTGGTCAGCCGTCCAGTCTTCGTAGGCCGGAGCTGCGCCGCCCTTCTTGCCCACTGCCTTGCGTGACGATGCTGCCGCGGCGTTCGCGATACGCGCCGACTTCTGCTTGGAATTGCCCTCACTGCGCAGCTCCTCGTAGAGACCGGGGTCTTTCACGCTGGGGCCTGGTTTGCGCTGCGGCATGGTGCTCCCTCGCTCGGTTCGGGCAGGATGCGTCCATGATGCGCCGATTTTCGACCGCGTTACAGCGGCGGATTTCAACAGTCCGGATATCGGCGAACCGTCAGGCAGTCGCGGCAGCTGCCGCGCGCCCCGCGGTGCGGCCACTGAACAGGCAGCCGCCGAGGAAGGTGCCCTCCAGCGAGCGGTAACCGTGCATCCCGCCGCCGCCGAACCCGGCGATCTCACCCGCCGCGTACAGCCCGGGTACGGCAGCGCCGGAGGCCTGCAGGACCCGGCCGGCGAGGTCGGTCTCCAGGCCGCCGAGGGTCTTGCGGGTGAGCACCGACAGGCGCACGGCGATGAGAGGCCCGGCGTCGGGATCCAACAGCTTGTGCGGCGATGCGACCCGGATCAGCTTGTCCCCGAGGTACGAACGAGCGCCGCGCAACGCGCTGATCTGCAGGTCTTTCGTGAACGCGTTGTCCATCTCGCGGTCGCGGCTCACGACGACTCGTTCGATCGCGTCGAAGTCCAGCTGCGGGTCGCCGGCGACCCGGTTCATCCCGGCGACGAGCTCGCGCAGCGTCCTTGCCACGACGAAGTCCTCGCCGTGATCGAGGAACGCCTGCACCGGACCGGGTGTGCCCTGCCGCGCCCGGCCCAACACGTCGTGCACCGACTTGCCGGTGAGATCGGGATTCTGCTCCGATCCGGAGAGGGCGAATTCCTTCTCGATGATCTTTCTCGTCAGCAGGAACCAGCTGTGGTCGTAGCCGGTGGTTCGCAGGTGGGCCAGCGTGCCGAGTGTGTCGAAGCCGGGGAACAGCGGCACCGGCAGGCGATTGCCCGCCGCGTCGAGCCAGAGCGAGGACGGCCCGGGCAGGATGCGGATGCCGTGCATGGGCCAGATCGGATCCCAGTTGTGCAGGCCCTCGACGTAGTGCCACATCCGGTCGGGATTGATCAGCCTGCCGCCGGCCCGCTGGGTGATGCCGACCATCCGCCCATCGACGTACTCCGGCACTCCGCTGACCATGTGTTTCGGCGGCGCACCGAGTCGAGGTGGCCAGGCTGCCCGCACGAGGTCGTGGTTACCGCCGATACCTCCGGCCGTGACGACGACGGCCTGGGCGTGCAGCTCGAATTCAGCGGCCGGGACGCGCGACGACGGCTTGCCGCGATCGGCGGTGGTCGGCTCCAGCACCCGGCCCCGCACACCGTCCACGACGCCGTCGGTGAGGGTGAGCTCGTCCACCTGATGGCGGAATGCGAACGACACCCGCCCGTCGCTGGCGGCGTCTCGTACCCGCCGTTCGAACGGTGCGACGATGCCCGGGCCGGTGCCCCAGGTGATGTGGAAGCGCGGGACGGAGTTACCCGGGCCGGTGGCGTCGTAGCCTCCGCGTTCGGCCCAGCCGACCACGGGGAAGACACGGTGGCCCATCGCGTGCAGCCAGGCCCGCTTCTCTCCTGAGGCGAAGTCGACGTAGGCCTCGGCCCACCGGCGCGGCCAGTGATCCTCGTCCCGGTCGAAGCCGGCAGTGCCTTGCCAGTCCTGCCAGGCCAGCTCGCGGGAGTCCTTGATCCGCATTCGGCGCTGCTCGGGGGAGTTCACGAAGAACAGCCCGCCGAAGGACCACCAGGCCTGCCCGCCGAGGTTCTGCTCCGACTCCTGCTCCACGAGGATGACCCGGCGCCCGGTGGCGGCGAGCTCGGCGGTGGCGACCAGGCCGGCAAGGCCGGCACCGACCACGATCACATCGGCATCCAATGCCACGGCGGCCCCTTCGTCGGCGGCAGGTCTGTGGCTCGGACGCTACCGGGACAGCGCCGGCTGGCTGTCGCGCGCACCCGAGGTGAAGGTCGGCTCAGTGCGTCGAAGGAAGGGTGGGGGCGGTGGTCCGGCCTGCCCGGGGCATGAAAGTGCCCGGCCACCCACGGGGGAGGATGTCCGGGCAGGCACCAGTATTCGGCATGCGGTGCAGATGCGCAAGTGTCAGTTGGGGCTCACGTTGCAGAGGTGAACAAGTGCCCCATTCTGCGGGGTAGCCGCCGGCGCCGCCGAGAGGCCAGTGCGTCGGGCATCCTTGAGTAGTGCAGGCAATCCAGTTCGATCGGTACGGCGGCCCTGAGGTGCTGCACGTGGCCGACATCGACGAGCCACATGCCGGTCGCGGACAGGTGCGCATTGCCGTCCGGGCGGCCGGGGTGAACGGGATCGACCGGAAGATCCGGGCCGGTCAGTTCAGCGACGGCAAGCCGTTGCCCGAGCCGTCCGGCACCGGCGTGGACGCATCCGGTGTGGTCGACGAACTCGGCGACGGAGTCAGCGGCATCGCCCTCGGCGATGCCGTGTTCGGTACCGGCGCGGCGACCCTCGCGCAGTATGCGGTGCTCTCGAGCTGGACCAGCAAACCTGCCGGCCTACCGTTCGAGGAGGCTGCTGGCTACCCGGTCCCCGTCGAGACCGCGATCCGGATCCTGAACCAGGTAGGCGTGCAGCCCGGCCAGACGGTGTTGGTCAACGGCGCGGCGGGCGGCGTCGGGTCGGCCGTCCTGCAGTTCGCCCGCGAGCGCGGCGTCGCCGTCATCGGGACCGCCAGCGAGCGCAACCATGAGTACCTGCGCACGCTGGGCGCCACACCGACGACGTACGGCGCTGGTCTCGTCGACCGGGTCCGCGAGCTCGCCCCGGACGGGATCGACGCCGCGCTTGACCTGGCCGGCTCCGGCATCATCGCGGAGCTGGTCGAGCTCACCGGCGACCCGGCGAAGGTGTTGTCCATCGCCGACTTCAGCGCGCCGCAGTACGGTGCGCAAGTTTCGTCGGCCCCGACGAACCCCGCGGCTGCCTTCGCCGAGGCGGCTCGGCTGTTCACCGCCGGACGGTTCAGCATTCCCGTCGCGAGGACCTTCCCGCTCGCCGCGGCAGCCGACGCGCACGCGGCGAGCGAGACCGGCCACGTGGCCGGCCGGTTGGTCGTTACGGTGCCTGAGCCGAGCTGATCACAAGGCTTCGGCGAGCGGGTGCCTTAGGTACCCAGCGCCACTTAGTGCGGTGCTCTGAGGGGCCCGGGAACCGGATCTAAGGTGCACTCCCCATGCGACCGGTAGGGCCTTACTCGGAAGCTTGAGTCATCAGCAACCGAGGAGCACACCATGAACAGCACGATCATCGCCGCAGCCGCCACCGAACACCACAACGATCTGCTCGCCGAGGCCGCTGAGGCCCGTCAGGCCCGCCTTGTCCGGTCGCCGCGCCGGGTCCGTCCGGTCGCCGCGAAGCGTCGCCGCCGGCTGTCCGCTCCGATCACCGGACTGCGGACCTGGATCGCCGACGGGCAGCTGTAAGCACCGATCTCCTCGCGACACAGCGCGAGTGCGTTGAGCCCCGGCCATGGGCGGCCGGGGCTCACTCGCGTTCGGGGGCTCGCATCCTGGCTCAGCGCA
The DNA here is from genome assembly GCA_963703085.1 of uncultured Actinomycetota bacterium. Lineage (GTDB taxonomy): Bacteria > Actinomycetota > Actinomycetes > Mycobacteriales > Jatrophihabitantaceae > DATAEG01. The sequence continues at coordinate 3,300,150 of OY969789.1, forward strand.
CAGGCAGGTGCGCCATAGTGCTTGGATGGCTCTCCATCGAGGCGTCGCGCACGCCAATCCGCAACCAGAAGCCAACCCACTCTTCGGAACCGCGAACCCCGCATTCGGCGAGCAGGTGCAACCGCCGCGGACGGCGCTGGCCAACGGTCCGGTGCCCTCTGGGGTCGCCTACCAACTCATTCATGACGAGTTGCTGCTCGACGGCAGCGCGCGGCTGAACCTGGCGACATTCGTTACGACGTTCATGGAGAGCGACGCCGGCCGACTGATGGCCGAGTGCGCAGACAAGAACATGATCGACAAGGACGAGTACCCGCAGACGGCGAACCTGGAGCAGCGGTGCGTCGCGATCCTGGCCGATCTCTGGCACGCTCCGGTGCCGAGCGAGGCGGTGGGGTGCTCGACGACCGGATCGAGCGAGGCGGCAATGCTGGCCGGGCTGGCGCTGAAGCATCGCTGGCGCGCTCGGGTCAGCGACCCACAGCGGCGACCGAATCTGGTGATGGGTTCGAACGTCCAGGTGTGCTGGGAAAAGTTCTGCAGGTACTTCGAGGTCGAACCCCGCATGGTGCCGGTCGAGGGTGACCGGCTGCATCTGGACGCACAGACCGCGGTAGCCGCCTGCGACGAGAACACCATCGGGGTCGTGGCCATTCTGGGCTCGACATTCGACGGCAGCTACGAACCGGTCGCAGAGATTGCTGGCGCGCTCGACCAGCTGGCCGGCAACGGTGGCCCCGACGTGCCGGTTCACGTCGACGGTGCGTCCGGCGGGATGTTCGCGCCGTTCGTGGATCCGGAGCTGGTCTGGGACTTCAGGTTGCCGCGAGTCGCCTCGATCAACGCCTCAGGACACAAGTACGGGCTGGTCTATCCCGGCGTCGGCTGGGCGCTATGGCGCGATGCGGCAGCGCTGCCCCAGGAGCTGGTCTTCAACGTCAACTACCTCGGCGGCAACATGCCGACGTTCGCGCTCAACTTCTCGCGGCCCGGCGCAGAGGTGATTGCGCAGTACTACATGTTCTTCCGCTTGGGTCACGACGGGTATCGCGCCGTGCATCAGGCCTCGCGTGATGTGGCGACCCGGCTGGCCGCGAAGATCGGCGAGATGCGGCAGTTCCGGCTGATCTCGCACGGGGACGAGCTGCCGGTGTTCGCCTTCACCACGGCCGATGCCGGGCTCGGATGGGATGTATTCGCGGTGTCGCGGGCGCTGCGCGAGCGCGGTTGGCAGGTACCGGCGTACACATTCCCAGCCGACCGGGAAGACCTGGCCGTGTTGCGGGTGGTCTGCCGCAATGGCTTCACCGCCGACCTGGCCGAATGGTTCCTGCGCGACCTGCAGGCGGCCGTCAAGGCGCTGGACAGCGACGTGCGGGGAGGCGCCGAGATGACTGGGCCGGCCGGCTTCCGGCACTGAGGAAGCCACTTCGGCAAGCAGCTGGGGCTGATGCGCCTTAGGTTTGATCGTATGAACCAAGGCGATCAGGTACCGGATTTCGAGCTGCCCGACCAGGACGGGACGCCGCAGCGGCTCAGCACTCTGCTGACCGATGGTCCGGTGGTGCTGTTCTTCTATCCCGCGGCGATGACCAGTGGGTGCACCGCGGAGAGTTGCCACTTCCGCGATCTGGCCAGCGAGTTCGCGCAGGCCGGGGCACAGCGGGTGGGCATCAGCACTGACCCGGTGGCCAAGCAGAAGCAGTTCGCCGCTGCCAATGGCTTCGACTATCCACTGCTGTCCGACGAGGCGGGCGCGGTGGCCGCCATGTTCGGTGTGAAGCGGCGCTTCGGCCCGTTGCCGGTGAAGCGGAAAACCTTCGTGATCGACGTCGACCGTACGATCACGGCGGTCATCTCCAGCGAGTTCTCGATGGCCAAGCATGCCGATGAGGCATTGGCCCGCCTCGCCCGCTGAATCGACTGCGGCGAAGGCGATACAGCCGGCCGCCACGGCGCTAGCATCGCCACGTGCGAGGCCGGTCCGGCAACGAGCGCAAGGTGCAATGCGTCGACGTCTTCGAGATCGTCGACGGCACCGGCACGTCAGGTGTTGTTCCGCCGCCGCACCGCGGGCAACCCTGGTTCAGCCCGGACTTGGCAGTCATGGTGATCTGCACGTGCCTGCTCGCCGCGGCATGGTTCTCGGCGAGCGGTCCGCCGGATCGGGTGAGCGGCACCGTGCCGGTCACCATCAGCCACCATCGAGCGGCGCCGTTGCTCGCCGACGTCGCCGCAGTCGACGAGTCCGGTTCGCGCTGTGTCGATGTCACCGGCAGCTCGCTGATGTTGTCGGAGCAGATCGTGAACACCTCCGGCGACGCGCTGGTCCTGCGCCGCGTGCAGGCGGTGCTGCCGATGGGCGGACTCACCGTCTTGGACGTGGCCGGTGGCGCGTGCAGCCAGGGCACACCGCGTGTGGAGCTGACGGGTCTCACGGTGCCCGGGCTGGCGCGGGTGTGGGTGGTCGTGCGGCTGCGCATTGTGGCGGTATGCCCGGCGCCGTATCCCGTGCAGTTCCGCGTGATCTATTCGCAGTTCGGAGCGGAGCGGGCAGTGATGCTCACCGGGTTCGTCGACCTGGGCGGGGTGCGCTTCCCGTCGTGCCCACCGGCCGTGCGGGTCAACCGACCGGCCGCGTGAGCAGCGCCTAACCGCGGGGAAGGGCGGCGGAGAGGCGGCGGGCCGCGGCCAGCACGGCCGGAGCGAAGCGGACGCCGGGCGCCCGACCGAGGCGCTCGATCGGACCGCTGATCGAGATCGCCGCCACCACCGCGCCGACCCGGAAGACCGGGGCAGACACCGAGGCGACACCGGCTTCGCGCTGACCGATCGACTGCGCCCAGCCGCGGCGCCGCACATCCACCAGCTGGCGGGAGGTGAACTGGGCGACCGCCAACACATCGGCCACGGCATCGAGATCCTCCCAGGCGCACAGCACCTGGGCGCCGGATCCGGCGGTGAGCGGCAGGTGCGCACCGACCGGAACCGTTGTGCGCAGGCCGGTGGTCCGCTCAGCCACTGCGATGCAGACGCGGTCGCGCCCCTCTCGCCGGTACAGCTGCGCGCTCTCTCCGGTCTCGTCGCGCAACCAGGCGAGCGCGGGCGCGGCCGCATCGATGAGCACGTCGCTGACCGAGCCGGCGAGCTGCCCGAGTCGGGGGCCGAGCACGAACCGGCCGTCGCCGTCCCGGCCGAGGAGCTGATGGGCTTCCAGCGCGACCGCCAGGCGGTGCGCAGTGGCTCGCGGCAGATCGGTGCGTCCGACCAGATCGGCGAGAGATGCGGGCCCTTCGGCCACCGCATCCAGGATCGACACCGTCTTGTCAATGACGCCGATACCGCTATGCTGTCTCATTAGACGATACTGTCATCTCGATATATGAGACGCAAGTGGGTACGCCGGGCGTCTCCGGAGGGAATCCGATGGGCCGCACGATGGCCGAGAAGCTGTGGGAGAGCCACCTCGTCCGGCAGGCTGCCGGCGAGCCGGACCTGCTCTACATAGACCTGCACCTGGTGCACGAGGTGACCAGCCCGCAGGCGTTCGACGGGCTGCGGCTGGCTGGTCGGGGAGTGCGCCGACCGGACCTGACGCTGGCCACCGAGGATCACAACGTACCCACCGACTACGCGACCGGAGTGTTGCGGATTGACGACCCGGTCAGCCGCACCCAGGTGGAGACGCTTAGGTCGAACTGCGCCGAATTCGGCGTCCCGCTCTACCCGATGGGCGATGCCGAGCAGGGCATTGTGCATGTGATCAGCCCGCAGCTCGGAATGACCCAGCCCGGCATGACGATCGTGTGCGGTGACTCGCACACGTCGACGCACGGCGCGTTCGGCGCGCTCGCCTTCGGCATCGGCACCAGCCAGGTGGAACACGTGCTGGCCACGCAGACCCTGCCGATGGACCGGCCGCGCACCATGGCCGTCACGGTGGACGGCGAACTGCCTCCCGGTGTCACGCCCAAGGACGTCATCCTCGCTGTGATCGCCGAGACCGGCACCGGCGGCGGTCAGGGCTACATGGTCGAGTACCGGGGCTCGGTGTTCCGGGACATGTCCATGGAAGGGCGCATGACGGTGTGCAACATGAGCATCGAGTGGGGCGCTCGGGCCGGCATGATCGCACCGGACGAGACGACCTTCGCGTATCTGAAGGACAAGCCACACGCACCCAAGGGCGCCGAGTGGGATGCGGCACTGGACTATTGGCGGTCGTTGACCACCGACCACGATGCCGGGTTCGACGCCGAGGTCGTCGTCGACGCCGCCACCCTGGCGCCGTTCGTCACCTGGGGTACCAACCCTGGTCAGGGCGCGCCGCTGACCGGCTCGGTGCCGGACCCCGACTCGTTCGACGCGGAGTCGGACAAGGTGTCGGCGCGCAAGGCCCTTACTTATATGGGGTTGTCGGCAGGTACCCCGCTGCGCCAGATCGCCGTCGACACGGTGTTCCTCGGCTCCTGCACCAACGGGCGGATCGAAGACCTGCGTGCGGCAGCCGAAGTCATCCGCGACCGCCGGGTGGCCAGCGGGGTGCGGATGCTGGTCGTACCGGGATCGATGCGGGTCCGGGTCCAAGCCGAGCAGGAGGGCCTGCACGAGGTGTTCCTCGCCGCGGGCGCGGAATGGCGGCAGGCCGGCTGCTCGATGTGCCTCGGCATGAATCCCGATCAACTGGCGCCCGGCGAGCGGAGTGCATCGACGTCCAACCGCAACTTCGAAGGCCGGCAGGGCAAGGGCGGCCGCACCCACCTGGTGTCGCCGCTGGTTGCTGCGGCCACCGCAGTCAGCGGTCATCTCGCCAGCCCGGCAGATCTGTAAGGAGCCGCACCCATGGACAAGTTCACCGTGCACACCGGCCGTGCGGTTCCGTTGCGCCGCAGCAATGTCGACACCGATCAGATCATCCCGGCCGTCTACCTGAAACGGGTCACCCGCACCGGGTTCGAGGACGGGCTGTTCAGTGCCTGGCGCGCGAACGAGCCGGACTTCGTGCTCAATCAGGACCAGTACGCGGGTGCCACGATTCTGGTCGCTGGACCGGACTTCGGCACCGGCTCCTCGCGCGAGCACGCCGTCTGGGCATTGCAGAACTACGGTTTCAAGGTTGTCATCGCGCCCCGCTTCGGTGACATCTTCCGGGGCAACTCGTTGAAGGCCGGTCTGCTCACCGTGCTGCTCGCGGAGAAGGTCGTGCAGCGGCTGTGGGACGACATCGAGCGAGAGCCGAATCTCGAGATCACCATCGACCTGGTCGAGCGTCTCGTCCAATGGAGCGGCGAGCTGCATCACTTCGAGTTGGACGATTACACCCGCTGGCGCTTGATGGAGGGGCTGGACGATATCGGCCTGACCCTGCGTCAGATCGACGCGATCGATGCCTACGAGCCACGCCGGCAGCCCTGGCTGCCGACCAGCATCGCGACCTGATCTGCGCGAACCCCTTTGCCGACAACGGCATCTGCGCGGATGAAGTGTGCGGAACGGCTCAGCTGACTCGGCGTGTTGTCGTTGTTTGCAGGTCTCGAAGCGCCTACCGTCTCTCTCCGGCGGCCACAAAGGCCGAGTGGATTCATCCGGGAGGATATGTGAACAAGTCCGAGTTTATCGAGGCGCTCGCCGCGCGCCTCGACGGTGACAAGAAGGCAGCTGCTGCCGCCGTCGACGGCGTGCTGCAGACGATCTACGCGACGGTTGCAAAGGGCGAGAAGGTGGCCCTGACCGGTTTCGGTTCGTTCGAGAAGCGCGTCCGTGCAGCTCGTACCGCCCGCAACCCTGCGACCGGCGCGTCGGTCAAGGTCAAGAAGACGTCGGTGCCGGCATTCCGCGCCGGAGCTGAGTTCAAGGCTGTCGCCAGTGGCGCCCGGAAGGTGGCTGCGGTGAAGGCCGTGAAGAAGGCTGCGCCGGCCAAGAAGACCGCTGCCAAGAAGGCCCCGGCGAAGAAGGCCCCGGCCCGCAAGGCCGCAGCCAAGAAAGCCCCGGCGAAGCGCACGCGCTGAACCGATCCGCACCACAACCGATCCCGGTCCGCTCAGGCGGGCCGGGATCGGTCATGTGCTGCGCCGTTATCTCGGACGGCGGCGGTAGTAATCAGCGAAGACGACCTGGTGATCGGTCGAGAATCCCAACGCCCACAGCGAGCCTTTTCCCGTGTCTACGTCCGGGGCCGCCTTCAGGTCGGTGAGCAGGCCAGGAATGGCCAGACCCTGGCTGCACACATAACTCACCTGATGGGCCGCAGCCAGCCGGCGCAACGCCTCGGCCGCGCGCTCCGGTCGTGCTGCGTAGCCGTCGTCGGAGAGCTCGGGGGCCGGCTCTACCGGCAACCGCAGGTTCTTGCCGACCGGGTCGGCGGTCTGCCAGCACCGCACCGGGCCGGCCGCGTACACCGCCTCCGGGGCGAACGCGGCAACAAGCTGCGCCATGTCGGCGGCGTCGCGCCGTCCGGCGCCGTCCAGCGGCCGAAGATGATCCGGACGATGCCACTGCGACCGCTTGCCGGCGCTCGCATGCCGAGCGAGCAAAACGATCGATGCGCAGCGCGGCGTGTCGAAAAATTTCTCGAGCAGGAGGCGATCGTCCCGGTACGACAGCGTGCGGGCCGCCCGCGGCGCGCCCATCCAGCGCATCTCGTCCACCTCGGCGGAGGGCTGAAACGAACCGGACAGGCTGCGCATCGACCAGTAGGTGACGTCCTTCGTCCCGCCGGTTGTCTCGTACGAGAGGGTGGCCAGCCGATCCTGCACCGCCACCGTCAAGCCGGTCTCCTCATGGACCTCCCGGATGGCGCCGGTCATGGCGCGCTCACCCGGCTTGACCTTGCCTTTGGGCAACGTCCAATCGTCGTAGCGAGGACGGTGGATGACCGCCACCTTCAGCCGCTGCCGCCCCTGGCGCCAGACGACTCCGCCGGCTGCGTTCGTCGGCATCCTGGTTACTCGGAGCGGGCCAGCAGCTTCATCAGCCGCTGCTGGTAGTCGGCGCCGGTGGGGGCGCCTACCCGGATCCACCGGTCGTCGGACTGCAGGTCCCAACCCGCTGTCTCGTCGCTGAACGCAGAGTCCAAGCAGTACCGCAAGTGGTCGGTCGCCGCCTTGTCGTGGACTCCGACGAGCACCTCGATGCGCCGGTCGAGGTTGCGGTGCATCAGATCTGCCGAGCCGATCCAATACTCGGGGGAGCCGTCACCGGCGAAGTAGTAGATGCGCGAGTGTTCCAGAAACTGCCCGAGGATCGAACGCACCCTGATGTTCTCCGAGAGGCCGGGGACGCCGGCCTTGATCGCGCAGAACGTCCGCACCAGCAGCTCGACCCGGACACCGGCCTGCGACGCGCGGTAGAGCGCGTCGATGGTCTGCTCGTCGACGAGGTGGTTCGTCTTGACCTGGATGTGCCCGCCGCGCCCTGCCCGGGCGAGTTCGGTCTCGCGCTGGATGCGTTCGACCAGGCCGGTGCGCACGCCACGCGGTGCCACGAGCAGCGAACGGTAGTCGGTCTGCAGGGAGTAGCCGGTGAGCACGTTGAACAGGTCGGTCAGATCGGCGCAGATGTCTTCGTCCGCGGTGAACAGGCCGAGATCCTCATACAGCCGTGCGGTCTTCGGGTTGTAGTTGCCGGTGCCGATGTGCGCATAACGCCTGAGCTGGTTGCCCTCCTGACGCACCACCAGCGAGGTCTTGCAGTGCGTCTTCAATCCGACCAGCCCGTACACGACGTGGCACCCGGCGCGCTCCAACGCGCGGGCCCACTTGATGTTGGCCTGCTCGTCGAAGCGGGCCTTGATCTCGACCAGCACGACGACCTGCTTGCCGGCCTCGGCGGCATCGATCAGCGCGTCGACGATGGGGGAGTCACCGGAGGTCCGGTAGAGCGTCTGCTTGATCGCCAGCACCCGAGGATCAGCGGCGGCCTGTTCGATGAAGCGCTGCACACTGGTGGCGAACGACTCGTAGGGATGGTGCACGAGCACGTCGCCCTCGCGCAGCGTGGCAAACACCGACTTAGGTGTCTCACCCTCGGCAAAGCGCGGATGGGTGGACGGAACGAACGGCTTGTCCTTCAACCCGGGTCGATCCAGGTCCCACACCTGCCACAGGGCAGTGAGATCGAGCAGGCCGGGTAGGCGTTGCACGTCCTCCGGATTGATCTCGATCTCGCTCATCAGCAATGCGAGGACTTCGTCGTCGATGTCTTCGGCGACTTCGAGCCGGACTGCCGGGCCGAATCGGCGCCGGGCCAGTTCACGCTCGAGGGCCTGCAACAAGTCTTCGTCGCGATCCTCCTCGACTTCGAAGTCCGCGTTTCGGGTGACCCGGAACAGATGGTGCTGCACTACCTGCATGCCGGGGAACAACATCGGCAGGTGCGCTGCGATCAAGTCCTCCAACGGGAGGAACTCGGCTTCCACGGCCGTCTGTGACACCACCACGAAGCGCGGCACATTGTTGGGCACCTTGATCCGGGCGAACCGCTCGGTGTCGGATTCCGGCTCGCGCACGAGCACCGCGAGGTTCAGCGACAGTCCGGAGATGTACGGGAACGGGTGCGCCGGATCTACTGCCAGTGGAGTGAGCAGCGGAAAGACCTTGGACTCGAAATACTCGGCAAGCCGGGCCTGCTCCTCGTCGTCGAGCTGGTCCCAGCGGCGCAGGTGGATGCCCTCGGCGTCCAAGGCCGGTTCGATGTCGTCACCGAAGCAGCGGGCATGGCGCAAGGCCAGCTCGCGAGAGCGCTCGGCGATCTTGCTGAGGGTCCCGCTCGGGCTCAGCCCGTCCGGCGAGCGCATCGTCAGGCCCATCTCGTTGCGCCGTTTCAGCCCGGCCACCCGGACCATGTAGAACTCGTCGAGGTTGCTGGCGAAGAAGGCCAGGAACTTGGCCCGCTCCAGCAGCGGTTGCCGACGGTCTTCGGCCTGGGCCAGCACCCGCGCGTCGTAGTTCAGCCAGGAGATCTCCCGATTGCCGTACCTGTCGTCGGGCAGGTCTGGTTCGTGCGTGGTCTGTCCCGAGTCGAGGTCGCCTTCCGGGACGGAGTCCACGGGGTCCAGGGCGACGGGGCGGACGGAGTCCGCGGACTCCGCCAGTCCGAGCTGCTGCGCAGCGTGCATGCCGGTCATTGGGCAATGATGCCGCCTGAAGGTGAACAGCAGGCAACTCGTGGCGCCAGATACCCCGCGCTACGCTGCCGGCCGTGCCCGAGCCGGACGTCCAGCCGATCACCGACCGCCGGGCGGCCGCGTCGATTCTGGCCAGGGCGTTCCGGGACGATCCGGTGATGGCCTGGATGATGCCCACCCGGCGGCAGAGCAGGCTGCGCCACTTCTTCCGCGGACTGCTGCGCTACTACGTCCCCGAGGGCGCCTGTGCGGTGACCACCGACGGCAGCGCGGCCGCCCTGTGGGTCCCGCCGGGAAAGGTGGTGCCGCCGCTCGGTCGGCAGCTGGCCGCGCTACCGCTGCTCGCCGCCGCAGCCGGTCGGCGCATCGGCGAGGCGGGCCGCACGTTCGAGACGGCGCAGCGGCTGCATCCGAAAGAGCCGTTCTGGTACCTCATTGCGATCGGCACCGTTCCGGAGATGCAGGGTCGGGGACGCGGGTCGCTGTTGCTGCGCAGCCGGCTGACAGCCGTCGACGAGGCAGCGCTGCCCGCGTATCTCGAGTCGAGCAACGAGGCGAACATCCCGTTCTACAACAGGCACGGCTTCGAGGTGGTCAACTCCCTCGATCTGACCGACGGTGTCCGCGAGTGGGGGATGCTGCGTCCCGCCCGCCGGCGCGCGGGCGACTGATCAGGCCGGCCGGCGGCCGCGGTCCTGACCGGTAGCCGTCGTCTCGATCCCGGGCAGCAGCAGCACTTGGGCCAGATCGTCGGCGGTGTCCACGTCCCACTGCAGGCCCTCGTCGGCCGGCAGCGCGATCGCACCGGAAACGAGGTGCCGTTGGGCCGAGCCCGCGCCGAACTGGGGGTCCAGTGTCTGACCGTCTCGAGCGACGAGCATGGTCGTCCCGGTGCCGGTGTGATCGACGACCACCCCTCGCGCGGCACCACCCAGGCCGTCGAGAGCTGCGTCGAACGCGGGACCGGTCGCTGCCGGGAGGTCGCCGACCACGGCCAGCACGCCGTCCGCCGGCCACTTCTGCACAGCGTGTTCGGCGGCCTGCCGCAGGGCTGCGTTCAGTCCTGGCTGCGCCTCGAGCACGGTCTCGAAAGCGAACCGGGCCGCCCAGTCCAGCGAGCCCCGATCCGGGCTGACCACGAGCACCCGCTCGATCGAGCGGCTGGCCTGCAGGGCGCGTGCGGTATCGGTGCGCAGCGCGATCACCAGCGCGGCATGCTCTGCGGCAGTCGTGGACGCGGGTCGTAACCGGCTCTTCGCCGAACGGATCGGCGCCAGCGGCAAGAGGGCGGTCCACGGCATGATGAACGATGGTGTCACGGCCCATCTAGGGTGGGTCGACCGGCGTGGGCGGCCTCGCCCGCGCGAACAGCCGAGACGTGGCGGGAGTGTGCGAGTGGGTCGTCCCAAGCCACCGGTCGGCCTCTTCATGCGGACTCTGGCGGTTCTCGTAGTGGCGATCACGACGAGCCTGTTCAAGCGTAGCTGGCGCAATCTGGACGGGATCCCGCAGCACGGCCCGGCGATCATCGCGGTGAACCACGTCTCCTATATCGACCCGTTCGTGGTCGCGCGGTTCGTGTGGGACGCCGGGCGCGTCCCGCGGTACCTCGCCAAGAGCTCCTTGTTCGACATCCCGGTGGTCGGCTGGGTGATCGGCAAAGCGGGGCAGATCCCGGTCAAGCGCGGCACCCGTACCGCGGCCCAGTCACTGACCGAGGCGCAGCAGGCGCTGCAGGCCGGCGAGGTCGTCACCGTCTACCCCGAGGGGACCGTCACCCGCGACCCGGATTTCTGGCCGATGAGTGCGAAGACCGGACTGGCTCGCTTGGCGCTGCTGATGCCCGACGTGCCGGTGATCCCGGTCGGCCAGTGGGGCGCGCAGTACAGCGTCGACTACTACAACAAGAGGTTCCGGCCCTTCCCCCGAAAGACGGTCACCATGTCTGTGGGCGCTCCGGTAGAGCTGTCCCGGTTCCGCGGCGCCGAGCCCACTACGCAGACCTTGCGGCAGATCAGCGACACGGTGATGATCGCGGTCCGTGACGAGGTCGCCGCCATTCGCGGCATCCCGGCCCCGACGGAGTTCAGCAAGCCACCGGCCGGCAAGCGTAATGGCCGCGCCGCATGAAGGCTGCGGTGTTCGGCGCCGGTTCCTGGGGCACCACCTTCGCGAAAGTGCTCGCGGATGCCGGCACCGAGGTCACCCTGTGGGCTCGGCGCGAGGACCAGGCGGCGGCGATCACCGAGCAGCACCGCAACGAGGCCTACCTGCCAGGGATCGATCTACCGACGTCGTTGCGGGCGACGCACGACCCGCAGGAGGCCCTCTCCGGTGCGGACCAGGTGGCCTTCGCGATCCCGTCGCAGACGTTGCGCACGAACCTGGCGGACTGGGCGCCGTATCTGCCTCCCGACTCGACGCTGGTCAGCCTGATGAAGGGCATCGAGCTGCAGACGGTGAAACGGATGAGTGAAGTGCTCGCCGAGGTCACCGGATTCTCGCTGGAGCAGGTGGCGGTGGTGTCCGGCCCCAATCTGGCCAAGGAGATCGCCCTCGGTCAGCCCACCGCGACCGTGGTCGCCTGCACCGACAGCGCGCGAGCCGAGCAGGTGCAGCGCTCCTGCTCGACCGGGTATTTCCGGCCGTACACGAACGACGACGTGATCGGCTGCGAGCTGGGCGGCGCGGTGAAGAACGTCATTGCGCTGGCCTGCGGTACCTGTGAGGGCATGGGCCTCGGTGACAACACCATCGCCACCATCATCACGCGCGGACTCGCCGAGACCGCGCGCCTCGGCGCTGCGCTCGGCGCGAACCCGATCACCTTTTCCGGGCTGGCCGGGCTGGGCGACCTCGTTGCCACCTGCGCATCGCCGCTGTCCAGGAACCGGACGTTCGGCGAGCGGCTCGGCAAGGGCGATTCGCTGCAGCAGGCGCAGGAAGCGACGCACGGGCAGATCGCCGAAGGGGTGAAGTCCTGCCGATCCGTGCTCGACCTCGCCGAGCGGCACGGCGTGGATGTGCCGATCACCCGCGCCGTCGAAGCGGTGTGCTACCGCGACGGGACACCGGAAGACATGATGCGGATGCTGATGTCGCGATCGATGAAGAGCGAATGATGGCTGACCGGATCCGCATCGCGGTGGTGTTCGGCGGCCGCAACAGCGAGCACGGCGTGTCCGCTGTGTCGGCCGGAGCGGTGCTCGGCGCGCTCGACCCGGAGCGGTACGAGGTCATCCCCGTCGGCATCACCCAGACGGGACAATGGGTGCTCGCCGACGCCGACCCGCAGACGCTGCAGATCGTCGGACGCGCGCTCCCGGAGATCACTTCCGGTCAAGCCGTGACGTTGCGAGGTGATTCGACGAGTTCCGAACTGCTGACGATCGATGCCGGCCGGGCAGTCGAGGCGCTGGGCTCGGTGGACGTGGTCTTCCCGGTGCTGCACGGCAAGTACGGCGAGGACGGCACCATCCAGGGACTGCTGGAGATGGCCGGCGTGCCCTACGTGGGCGCCGGCGTGTTCGGCAGTGCCGCAGCCATGGACAAGGAGTACGCGAAGAAGCTGTTGCGCGCCGAGGGTCTGGCGGTTGGTGAATTCCGAGTGTTGCGCCATCCCGACCGTGCTGGTGTCGGCGATGTTGCGGACCTGGGCCTCCCGGTGTTCGTGAAACCGGCGCGAGCCGGATCCAGCGTCGGCATCACGAAGGTGAGCGACTGGTCGCAGCTTGCCGACGCGCTCGCAGTGGCGTTCCACCACGACGACAAGGTGCTCGTCGAGGCGGCAGTCGTCGGCCGTGAGGTGGAGTGCGGCGTGCTGGAAGGAGCCGACGGTGAACCCGAGGCAAGCCTGCCGGCGGAGATCAAAGTGGTACCGGGACATGACTGGTACGACTTCGAGGCGAAGTACCTCGACGAGGGCGAATACGACCTCCCGCCCGACCTGCCTGCCGAGGTCATCACGGAGATCCAGCGGTCCGCGTGCACGGCCTTCACCGCGCTGGACGGCGCCGGCCTGGCTCGGGTCGACTTCTTCGTCGCCGCCGGCAACCGGGTCATCGTCAACGAGGTCAACACGCTTCCCGGGTTCACCCCGATCTCGATGTTCCCGAAGATGTGGGCGGCCAGCGGCGTCCCCTACCCCGAGGTGATCGATCGACTGGTGGCCGCAGCGTTGCGCCGAGCGGGTCGATGAGTTCGACAGTCAGCGGAGTCGTCGTCATCACCGGTGCGATGGCGGCCGGCAAGTCCACCGTGGCGCAATTGCTGGCCGAGCGGTTGCCCACGTCCGCGCACGTCCGCGGCGACGTCTTCCGACGGATGATCGTGTCCGGCCGCGAAGACATGCGACCCGACCCGGGACCGGCGGCGCTCGAGCAGTTGTGGTTGCGCTACCGCCTGGCCGCCGTCGCCGCGGACGAGTACGCCGCGGCAGGGTTCGTCCCGGTGTTGCAAGACATCGTGCTCGGGTCGGACCTGCCGCGCTATCTCGACCAGCTGCGTACCCGGCCGCGCTATCTCGTGGTGCTGGCGCCGTCGCCAGAAGTACTCACCGAGCGGGACCTCGCGCGGGCCAAGAAGGGATACGGCGCATTCTCCGCCGAAGAGCTGGATCGGCCGCTGCGCCGGGACACCCCGCAGATCGGACTGTGGCTGGACACGTCCCGGCAGCTGCCTGCGGAAACCGTCGACGAGATCCTCGCCCGACTGCCGGAGGCGTTGCTGGACGAGCCGTCGTGACGGCGCCGGCCGGCCGAGCGCCGAAGGACATGGTGTGGGTGCCCGCAGGCACGTTCCTGATGGGTTCGGATCTGGCCGACTACCCCGAGGAAGGCCCGCAGCACGAGGCGACCGTCGACGGCTTCTGGATGGACGAAACCCCAGTCACGGTGGCCCAGTTCCGGCGTTTCGTGAAGGCCACCGGGTACGTCACCGTCGCGCAGCGCCCCATGGACCCGGCGGCGTATCCGGACCTCGACCGTGCCCTGCTGGTGCCCGGCTCGTCGGTGTTCCACCCGAGCCGCGGACCGGTCGACCTGACGAACATGCTGAGCTGGTGGCGCTACCTGCCGGGCGCGGACTGGGCGCATCCGTACGGTCCGGACAGCGTCGCCGAGCAGCCCCATCCGGTGGTGCACGTCTGCTGGGAGGACGTCTGTGCCTATGCACGGTGGGCCGGCAAGCAGCTGCCCACCGAAGCCGAGTGGGAACGCGCCGCGCGAGGCGAGCTGACCGGCGCGCGCTACGTCTGGGGCGACGAGTTCGCGCCGAAAGGTCGTCCGCTGGCGAACACCTGGATCGGCGAGTTCCCCTGGCAGAACCTGAAGCCCACCGGCAAGCAGCGCACTACTCCGGTGCGCAGCTACCCGCCGAACGGCTTCGGGTTGTACGACGTCGCCGGCAACGTGTGGGAGTGGACGAGCGATTTCTATCGCGCGCAGCACGCTGCCCGGCACGCGTGCTGCGGAGTGCCGGTGAACCCGCAGGTCGATGTCGCCGAGGGCAGCCATGACGAGTCCGAACCCGGTGGTGCGCACGTGCCGCGGCGCGTCATCAAGGGCGGCTCGCACCTGTGCGCGGAGAACTACTGCCAGCGCTACCGGCCGGCGTCCCGGCAGGCGCAGCAGGTCGAGTCGCCCATGTCGCACCTGGGATTTCGCTGCATCCAGCGCGCCTAGCGGGGTGAGTTGCTGTTTCAGCTCGGGTGGCGGTTCCAGCTCGGTTTGGTTTACTGCGGCAGCGACGGATGCGTGGCTGTTTGGTTCGCGCTATCGGGTGCAGTTTCGGCGTGGTTCGGTTTACTGCGGCAGCGACGGGTGGGAGGGGCTTCTGGTTGCGCTGTCGGGTTGCGGTTTTCGCTTCGGTCCTGCGCTTGTCGGTTGCGTTGCGAGACTTGCGTTTTGTCTTATGCGGTAAGGGAAATCTCTTCGGCACTGGGTCTGTGGATAGCCCGAAATTGTCGGTCCCGGTCTCTAGCATTGGGTCATGCACAACGGGGAGCGCGGCGATAGCGAGGGGTATGTGCCGTCGCCGGTGGATGTGCTGACCCTCCCCGACGACTCAATCGCCGACACTGGCGGAGCTGGCGCCGAGCCCGGATTCGATGCACGCCGCCCAGTTCGCGAAACTCTCGAGTCTGTCGGATATCGGTCGAGTCGATCTGCTGGTGGTGCTGCGCCGGCAGGCCGGGTTCGACGCGGCCCGGCAGCTCGAGCTGCTCGCGGCGATCTCTCGGGATGATCCGAGCAACGAGAAGTGGTCGGTCCAGGAGATCGCCGCGGTCCTGCGCATCGCCCCGGCCACCGCCGCCACCCACGTGCACCGGGCGGAGCTGCTCACCACCACCCTGCAGGCGACGCTGAGCAGCGTTGCGGGCCGGGGACATCACGGCCCGGCACGCCGAGCTGCTCGCCTCCGCCGTCATGAGCCTCGACGCGGACGTGGCGCGGGCGGTGGAAGAACGGGTGCTCGACAAGGCCTCGGAGCAGACGGTCAGCCAGTTCCGGGCGTCGGTGACCCGAGCGGTGCTGCTGCTGGATCCCAAGGGTGAGGCGGAGAAGCATGCCGACGCTATGGAGGGGCGGCGGGTGGTGCTCACCCCCGACCTGCACGGCATGGCGCAGCTCTGGGCCTACCTCCCCGCCGACGGCGCGGCGACGGTGCTGACCGCGATCGACGCGATCGCCGCAGAAACCATCTTCGGCAACGGCGGGGACAGCCGGTCGGCGGATCAGCGTCGCGCGGATGCGTTGGTCACCCTGGCCGACTCCGCCCTGGCCGATCCGGCGTTGACGCGTCGGCATGGGGCGCGGCCGGCGGTGCAGCTCACCGTCGCCGCCTCCACCCTGCTCGGCCTGGACGAACAACCGGGTGAGTTGGCCGGGTACGGCCCGATCCCCGCCGCGATGGCCCGGCGCATCGCGAAAGACGAGACCGGCACGTGGCGGCGGCTGCTCACCGACGACCACGGCCGGCTGCTGGACTACGGCAGTAGGACGTATCGGCCGCCGGCCCGGTTAGCGGCGTTCATCATCGCCCGCGACCAGACCTGCACCTTCGCCTCCTGCACCCGCCCCGCCGTCGCCTGCGACCTCGACCACCTCACCGCCGCCAAAGACGGCGGGCCCACCTGTGAAGGCAACCTGCACCCGCTGTGCCGGCGGCATCACCGCTGCAAACACCTCGCCCACTGGCAACCCCAACGCCAACCCGACGGATCCACCGTCTGGACCAGCCCCACCGGCCACACCTACCGCACCAAACCGCCACCATTACCGACAACCGTCGAGCCCTGGTAAGCCTGCCGCCGGAACAGGCGGCCGATCCGGCCACCGATCCTGACCCGCCGCCGTTCTGACCGGCGATGGTGGAGCAGCTCGCGCTAGGTGCCGGCAGCGGTGGGCGGGGAAGGATCCGCGCCACCGGCTCGGACGCGGCGGTGTCGACCGTCGGCAAAGCCTAGCGAGGGCGGTTGACGCAAAGCCTCGCGTTGGACTCGTCGTAGTCGCTCGGCAGGGGCTGCGGCACCGCCTGGCATACCGCCGGCAGCGCGGAGGCGATGGCGGCCGCCAAGACGGGCAACGGTTGCGTCGAAGTCTTCTTCGGCACCTCGACCGAGATGTAGACGGATCGATCGATGGTGGTGAACACCGTCGCGGTCTTGGTTTGCACCGGTAGCCATTGGACGGTTTTTCCGCCCTGGCCGACGTCGAACACATCGTCGGAACTGCCCGGGCTGAGGCTGCCGGGGCGGGGCACCCCGCAGCTGAGCACAATCGGCGGGTTGCCCCACGCGACCACGTAGGTGGTGTCCACGTCTGGCGACGAGCCATGCACGGTGCGCGGCTTCAAGCCTTGCAGCGTGACCGGCAGCTTCTCCACGACCTTCTCGCAGTCTGCGGCCGCAGCGGGGTTCGCCTTCGGAGCACTCACCGTGACCGGGCCGGCGGCCGCCGACGACGTGGTCGAGCCACCGCCTCCGCGGTTCGCGGTGAAGACGAACGCGAGCACCACCGCCACCGGGACGGCCAGAGCGGTGGCAATCAGCGCGGCCCGGCGCCGGTCAGCGTCGATGGCGGGTCCTGAGAGCGGGCCCGGTCAGAGGTTGACGACCGGGCAGGTCAGGGTCCGAGTGATTCCCTCGACGCCCTGGATGCGGGCGACGACCAGCTTGCCGAGCTCGTCCACCGTCGATGCCTCCGCGCGCACGATCACGTCGTACGGCCCGGTGACGTCTTCGGCATTGGTCACGCCGGCCAGCCCTGATATCTCCCGGGCCACCGCAGCGGCCTTGCCCACCTCGGTCTGAATCAGGATGTACGCGTGCACCGTGTCTGCCATGACGCGGTCCTCTCCTCGACGTCGATTTGCGGGCCGGGGTAGAACTTAGCGCAGCCCGTCGCCGAGCCGTCGCGGTCGGTAATCGCATCGTCGCGGCCCCGGCCGTCGCAGCTGTCACCCAGGAGGACCGAGCAATCAGCACACCACGCACCGTCGCCGATCTGGGCGAGTTCGCCTTCGTCGGGCGACTGACTCGCGATCTCACCGGCAATGCCGAGACCGTCATCGGCCCTGGGGACGACGCCGCGGTCGTGCGCGCTCCGGACGGCCGGATGGTGGCCACCACCGACATGCTCGTCGAGGGCACCCACTTCCGCCGGGACTGGTCCTCGGCCGAGGACGTGGGGCACAAGGCCGCGGCCAAGAACTTCTCCGACATTGCCGCGATGGGCGCCCGGCCGACAGCGCTGCTCGTTGCCGTCGGGGTGCCGGGCGAGCTGCCCCTGGAGTGGGCGGACGGGCTGATGGACGGGCTACGCGAAGAGTGCGGCGCCTTGGGCGCGGCGGTCGTCGGCGGGGACGTGGTGAGCAGCGAGAAGATCGTGCTCGGCGTAACTGCGCTCGGCGATCTCGGTGGTCGCAATCCGGTCCGGCTCGATGCCGCCCGGGCCGGCGATGTCGTCGCGTTCGCCGGCAAGCTGGGGTGGGGGGCGGCCGGCTACGCCGTGTTGAGCCGTGGCTTCCGCTCGCCGGTGCAGATCGTCGCCGCGCACCGCCGGCCGGAGCCACCGTATGCGGCCGGCGTCGCCGCGAACGAGCTCGGCGCAACCGCCATGACCGACGTCAGCGACGGGCTGATCTCCGACCTGACCCGGATCGCTGACGCCAGCGGGGTGCGCATCGAGCTCACTGCGGCGGGGTTGACCGTGCCCGGCAAGCTTGCCGAGGTCGGCGCCGCACTGAACGTGGACCCGATGCACTGGATCCTCACCGGCGGCGACGACTACGCGCTGGTCGCCACGTTCCCGCCGCTAACGCAGTTGCCGGACGGCTGGCAGCTCATCGGAACGGTTCGAGAGGGCGAGGGCGTGCGCGTCGATGGCCGGCGCTGGCCGCAGGGCGGCCACGAGCACTTCCGCTGACGAATCGGCACCGGTTCAGAAACCGCCGCGCCAGAAGCAGGCGACTTAGGCGCGGGTGACCTTGCCGGCCTTGAGGCACGACGTGCACACCGTGACGCGGCGTCGGGTGCCCGGCGCGATCAGCGCGCGCACACTCTGCACGTTCGGGTTCCACCGACGCTTGGTCCGGCGGTGCGAGTGCGAGACGGCGTTACCGAAGCCCGGACCCTTCCCGCACACGTCGCAGACGCTGGCCACGGTGGCCTCCTCGTACTAGGTATCCATCACGAACACGATTCGTACCGGACCTGATGACCCGGCTGCCGGCCCGCACGCACACCTCGCGGGCGCCGAAGGAGGAGTCTAGCGGTTGGCTCCGGAACCGGCCAAAACGCCGGTGGCGGGACCGGCGCCGCACCGGAACGGTCGGGCTCGAACAGTAGTCTTCGCCGCAGGCAAACCGGCGGATCGAGGCGAGCGGAGGGTGGCGGGTGCTCACCGAACTCGACGCGTCCGCGGTCCGGCGCTGGTGCTCCACCCTTGCCGAGGCGCTGCAGACGCATCGAGCCGAGATCGACGAACTGAACGTCTTCCCGGTCCCGGACGGCGACACCGGTACGAACATGGCGCTGAGCGCGCAGGCCGGGCTCGAGGCGCTGGCGGAGAACCAGTCCACCGGTGCCGGCGAGGTGTTGCAGGCGATGGCCCGCGGCGCGGTGATGGGTGCGCGCGGCAACTCCGGGGTGATCCTTTCCCAACTGCTGCGCGGCATGGCCGAGTCGGCCGAAGGCTGCGATTCGATCGACGCCGAGGCGCTGCGGACAGCACTGCGCACGGCGTCGCGCCGGGCCTATGAATCGGTGTCCGAGCCGGTCGAGGGGACGATCTTGTCGGTGGCTGCCGCGGTTGCCGAAGCGTCGGTGGCCGGCGACGGCGACCTCGCCGCGGTGAGCCGGGCCGCGCTGGATGCGGCGCGTGCGGCGCTGCAGCGCACCCCGCAGCAGTTGGATGTGCTGGCCCGCGCCGGCGTGGTCGACGCCGGCGGGCGCGGGCTCGTCGTCGTCCTTGAGGCACTCACCGGCGTCGTCACCGGTGACGAACCGGAGCCGAGCCCGGCGCCGTCGGCCCGATCAGGCCCCACGACGCAACCCGCCAGTGAGACCGGCAGCGGCGCGTTCGGCTACGAGGTGCAGTACCTGCTGGACGCCTCAACCGAAGCGGTGACTGAATTGCGGGCCGCGCTGGGCCCGCTGGGTGACTCTCTCGCCGTGGTGGGCACCGGTGATGGCGTGTGGAACGTGCACGTGCACGTGCCCGGCGCCGGTGTGGGCGCCGCCATCGAGGCGGGCATCGAGGCCGGCCGCCCCCGCCAGATCTCGGTGGTGCGTTTCGCTGATCAGGTCGGCGCGGACGCGCCGCCCACCAGCCGCAGCGGTATCGCGGTGGTCGCCGTCGCGCCGGGCGAGGGACTGGCTCACCTCTTCGCCGGTGAGGGCGTCCGGGTGGTGGAGGGCGGAGCGGGCAACAACCCGTCGACGGCGGAGGTGCTGCGCGTCGTGCGCGAGTCGGGCGCGGCGAGCATCGTCCTGCTGCCGAATGCCTCGCAGGTAGCCGGCGTGGCGGACGTGGTCGCCGAGGAGGCACGAGCCGAAGGCATCGAGGTAGCAGTGGTGCCGACGAAGTCTCCGGTGCAGGGCCTCGCCGCGGTTGCGGTGTACGACCCGAACCGCCGCTTCGGCGACCTCGTCGTGGCGATGGCCGAGACCGCCGCGGCGACGCAATGGGGCGAAGTGACCGTCGCGGTACGCGAAGCGCTGACGATGGCCGGGCGGTGCCAGCCCGGTGACGTGCTCGGGCTGGTGAACGGCGAGGTCGTCGAGATCGGCAGCGACGTGGCCGACGTGAGCGAACGCCTGCTGTCCCGGCTGTTGGGCGTGGGCGGCGAGTTGGTCACCCTGCTGCTCGGCGCGGATGCCGACGATGCGCTCGGTCCCCGGCTGACCGCCCGCCTCGCCGAGATTGCGCCGCTCGCCGAGGTCGCGGTCTTCTCCGGAGGCCAGCCGTCCTACCCGCTGCTGATCGGGGTGGAGTAGGTCGTGGCGACTCTCGACTCGCTGCTGCGCGACGTACTGGGTGGGCGGTCCGCGACGACGCTGGCCAAGCACCTCGACGTGATCACGGTCGGCGAGCTGTTGCGCCGGTACCCGCGCCGCTACGCCGAGCGCGGGCAGCTCACCGATCTCACCAAGCTGCGAGCCGGTGACGAGGTCACTGTGATGGCCAGGGTCCAATCGTTCCGGTCGCGGCAGATGCGACAGCGCCGCGGCAGCATCCAGGAGGTCGTCGTCACCGACGGCACGTCCCGACTGGCGCTGGTCTTCTTCAACCAGCCGTATCGGGAGCGTCAACTGCTGCCGCGAACGCCTGGGCTGTTCGCCGGCAAGGTCGTCGACAAGGGTGGCGTGCGGAGCCTGCAGAACCCGGAATGCCTGCTGCTGGACGGTGCCGGTGACGATGTCGAGCAGGCCGAGGAATTCGCCGGCTCGCTGATCCCGATCTACCCGGCCACCTCCCGGGTGACGTCCTGGACGATCAGCCGGTGCGTCAAGATGGCGCTGGATTCACTCGACCCGGTGCCGGAGAGCCTGCCCGTCGAGATGCTGGCCCGGCACGGTCTGATGAGTATCGACGCCGCGCTGCGGGCCGTGCACCGTCCGGAGGATCGCCAGCAACTCGGCGCCGCGGTACGGCGTCTGAAATGGGACGAAGCCCTTGCCGTGCAGCTGACGCTGGCGCAGCGGCGCCACTCCGCAGCGGTCAACCCGGCGCTGCCCAGGCCGGCCAAGCCGGACGGCATCGCCGCGGCATTCGACGCGCGGTTGCCGTTCTCGCTCACCGACGGGCAACGCGAGGTCGGCGCCACGCTGGCCACCGAACTGGCCAGCCCGCATCCGATGGGCCGGTTGCTGCAGGGTGAGGTCGGCTCGGGCAAGACCGTCGTGGCACTGCGCGCGATGTTGCAGGTGGTGGATGCCGGCGGCCAGGCCGCGCTGCTGGCGCCGACCGAAGTTCTCGCCGGTCAGCATGCCCGCACCATCGAGGAGATGCTCGGCGACCTCGGTCGGGCTGGTCAGATCGGAGCGGCCGAGCAGGCCACCCGGATAACGCTGCTCACCGGTTCGCTGGGCGCCGCGGCCCGGCGCCGGGCGTTGCTGGACGTCGCCAGCGGTGAAGCCGGCATCGTCATCGGCACCCATGCATTGATCCAGGAGCACGTGCAGTTCGCCGACCTGGGTCTCGTCGTCGTCGACGAGCAGCACCGCTTCGGGGTCGAGCAACGTGACGCGCTGCGGTACAAGAACGCCGCGCCACCGCATGTGCTGGTCATGACCGCGACGCCGATCCCGCGCACCGTGGCGATGACGGTGTTCGGCGATCTGGAGATCTCGACCCTGCGCGAGTTGCCCGCCGGTCGCGCGCCGATCACCACGAGCGTGGTGCCGGCCGACAAGCCGAGCTGGATCGAGCGGATGTGGCAGCGCATCACCGAAGAGGTCGCCGCCGGACGGCAGGCGTACGTGGTGTGCCCGCGGATCGGCGACGAGTCCGACGTCAGCACGCTGGCCGACTCCGACCAGGTCGACTACGCGGATGTGGACGGCACCGGCGGCGACGGGCCACCGCGTGAGATGAGGGGCGTGCTGGAGACCGCAGCGTTGCTCGCCGAGGGGCCGCTCAAGGGCCTGCGCCAGGCGATCCTGCACGGCCGGCTGCCCGGTGACGAGAAGGACGGCGTGATGCGTGCCTTCGCGGCCGGCGACATCGACGTGTTGATCGCCACCACCGTCATCGAGGTGGGGGTGGACGTGCCGAACGCCACTGTCATGGTCGTGCTCGACGCCGACCGGTTCGGCGTCTCCCAACTGCATCAGCTGCGCGGCCGGATCGGTCGCGGCGGGCACCCCGGTCTGTGCCTGCTGGCCACCCAGTTTCCCGAGGGCTCACCTGGCCGGGCCCGCGTGGAGGCCGTCGCGGCGACCGTGGACGGCTTCGAGCTGGCCAGGGTCGATCTTGAGCAGCGCCGCGAGGGCGACGTCCTCGGAGCAGATCAGTCCGGCCGGCACACCCACCTGAAGCTGCTGTCCCTGCTGCGCGACGAGCAGCTCATCGCCGACGCCCGGGTGGACGCGTCGGCGCTGGTGGCCGGCGATCCGCAGCTGGCCGGCTACCCCCGGCTGGCCGCACAGGTTGCCGAACTGCTCGACGTGGAGCGCGCCGAGTACCTGCAGAAGGCCTGAGCCCCGTGACTCGCATTGTCGCCGGCGAGGCACGGGGCCGCCGGTTGCAGGTGCCACCGGCGGGTACCCGGCCCACGTCCGATCGGGCGCGTGAGGCGCTGTTCAACACGCTGGGCGGCCTCGTTGATTTCGCCGGCGCTCGAGTCCTCGATCTGTATGCCGGTTCCGGCGCGGTCGGCCTGGAGGCCGTCTCCCGCGGGGCGGCGGAGGCGGTGCTGGTGGAGTCGGACCCGGCCGCAGCGAAGGTGGTGAGCGCGAACATCGCAGCGCTGCGGCTCCCGGGCGCGCGGCTGGTTCGCAGTCCGGTCGAGCAGTACCTGCGCCGGCCTACCGGGTCGCCGTTCGACGTCGTCTTCGCTGATCCGCCGTACGCGCTGGAAGAATCAGCGCTGGGCGAGGTCCTGGCAGCGCTCGTCCGGCCGGGATGGCTTGCCGCCGCGGCGGTCGTCGTCGTGGAACGCTCGGCCAGATCGCCGGAGCCGCAGTGGCCCACGGCACTGGACCAGGTCAAGCAGAAACGCTACGGCGAGGCATTGCTTTGGTACCGTCGGGCGCCGTGAGCTCCGTGCCGTGTGCCCGCCAGGAGAAGAGTCGCCGTGGATGATCCGGGTGCGCCGAGCCGCTCGAACCAGCCGCGTCGGGCCGTCTGCCCGGGCTCGTTCGACCCGGTGACCAATGGCCACCTGGACATCATCGGCCGCAGTGCCAACCTGTACGACGAGGTTGTCGTAGCAGTGTTCGTGAACCGCACCAAGTCGGGTCTGTTCAGCGTCGAGGATCGCATCGAGATGCTGCGCGAGGTCACCGCGCCGTATCCGAACGTCACCGTCGATTCGTTCCAAGGCCTGACCGTGGATTACTGCAAGCAGCACGGCATCCCGGTCATCGTGAAGGGCCTGCGCGCGGTCAGCGACTTCGACTACGAACTGCAGATGGCTCAGATGAACCGCGGCTTGGCCGGGGTCGACACCCTCTTCATGCCGACCAATCCCGAGTACAGCTTCCTGGCCTCCAGCCTGGTGAAGGACATCGCCGGATGGGGCGGGGACGTCAGCGCGCTGGTGCCCAAGGCCGTGCTGGCACGGCTCGACGCGCTGCGTGCAGGGCCGCAATGAGCGCAGCTTGCCAGCGAATGGGGATTATGAGCGCAGCTTGCCAGCGAATGGGGATTATGAGCGCAGCTTGCCGGCGAATGGACGAACAATGACCGATCCGACCATGCGCCGCGCCGACGAGCTGCTCACCGAGCTGGTCGAGCTCGTCGAAACGGCACGCGCGGTACCGATGTCCAGCTCGTGCGTGGTGCCGCGCGAACACACCCTCGACCTGCTCGACGACCTGCGCGAGGTGCTGCCGCAGCAGCTGGAAGATGCGCGGCGCATCGTCCAGGAGCGCGACGCCGTGCTGGCCGAGGCGCGCTCGGCCGCCGAGGAGCAGCGCACCCGCGCCGCCGAGGAAGCCGAGGCCACCCGGGTCGCCGCGAGCGAGCACGCCGACGGACTCGTTGCCCGGGCCCAGGCGGAGGCTGCGCGGCTGGTCGATGAGGGCAAGGCCGAGAACGCCCGGCTCATCTCGTCCGCCGGCGTCCACCAATCTGCTGCTGACGCCGCTGCGGCGCTGCGGCTGGAGGCCGACGACTACGCGGCCGCCACTCGAGCGAGCGCGCAGGCCGAGGCAGCGAGGGCTGTCGAGGAGGCAACGGCTTACGCCGCGAAGCTGCGTGCCGACGGCGACCAGTGGGCGCACCAAACGCTGTCCGACATCGTCGACACGTTGCACCACGCGGCCGCGGTGGCCGAGCGCGGCCGGGCGCAGATCGCGTCGCGGCAGGACGCCGAACAACCGCCCGCCGACGGACCGGGCGAGCTGTTCGACGGCCAGTCCGGCGGCCAGTCACGCGGCTGAGGCACGTCTGCCGCGACGCGGCTGGCACGCCCTCAGCGTCCGGTTCGCCCCGTGAGCCGTCCTTCGGTTATTCTTCTTCGTGCCTCAACCTCAGCCAAGGCCACCTCATCGGTTGCGCGAGCGCAGCCCGGCGTCGGCCTCGCTGGATCCCAAGGCGCCGTTCGTCCTGGACACCCGGACGTTGGGTGGCCGGACCGGATCCAGCAAGGACCTCCGCTGGACCGTTCCCGCGCCAACCGGTCTGGACCTGGACGTCGTCGGCGTACCTGCCGGTACCCCGATCGAGCTCGACCTGCGGCTGGAGTCGGTGACAGAGGGTGTGCTGGTAACGGGCACCGTCACCGCCCCGACCGAAGGTGAGTGCTCACGCTGTCTGGATCCGGTACAGGCGACCTGCGTTGTCGACATCATGGAGCTGTACGCCTACCCGGACAGCACCACCGACGAGACCACGGACGAGGACGAGGTGCCGCGACTCGTCGATGATCTCATCGACCTGGAACCGGCTGTGCGAGACGCAGTGGTGTTGGGACTTCCGCTCACGCCGCTGTGCCGACCGGACTGTCCCGGGTTGTGTCCGCAGTGCGGACAACGCCTGGCCGACGTGCCGGCGGATCACTCGCACGAGCAGATCGATCCACGCTGGGCTGCATTGACCGATGTGTCAGAGCAGCTCCGCACCGAACAGTCCGAGTAAGCCTTCGGGCTGAGGATTAAGGAGTCACCACAGTGGCCGTCCCGAAACGCCGGATGTCGCGCAGCAATACCCGCTCGCGGCGTTCGCAGTGGAAGGCAAGCGCGCCGACGCTCGTGCTGTGCCCGAACCGGGCATGTGGCGAGATGAAGGTGCCGCACCAGGCGTGCAGCAACTGCGGGCAGTACGACGGCAAGCAGGTCCTGGCGGTCTGACCGCGGCGAGGACACCGATCAGGACATCGATCGCGACATCGACGTGGTATCCCGTGCAGCCCGCCCCAGGCCGTCAGATTTCGACGGGCCGGAGAGCCCGTCAGGCCTGCAATCCCACCTGGGCGTCACTATCGATGCCCAGGTTCTGCTGCGCGCGCTGACGCATCGTTCGTATTCCTACGAGAACGGCGGCGTCCCGCACAACGAGCGGTTGGAGTTCCTCGGCGACGCCGTGCTTGGCGTCGTGATCACCGATCGGCTGTATCGCACCCACCCGGATCTGCCCGAGGGCAAGCTGGCTCGGTTGCGGTCGTCGGTGGTGAACATGCACGCGCTGGCCGAGGTGGCCCGCGGCATCGGCCCGAACGGTCTCGGTGCCTTCGTGCGGCTGGGCCGCGGGGAGGTGGTCACCGGTGGTCGCGACAAGCACAGCATCCTCGCCGACACGCTGGAAGCAGTGATCGGCGCCGTCTACGTCGACAGCGGCCTGCCGGTCGCCCGAGCGATGATCCACCGGTTGTTCGATCCGGTGCTGGAGCGCGCGGCGAACCAGGGTGCGGCGCTGGACTGGAAGACCAGCCTGCAGGAACTCACCGCGTTGATGGGCTTGGGCGTCCCGCAGTACGTCGTCGAGTCCGAAGGACCCGATCACGAGCGGACGTTCACCGCACGCGTGGACGTCGCGGGCGAGCCTTTCCCGGACCGCCATGGCAAGAGCAAGAAGGAAGCCGAACAGGCGGCCGCCGCGGCGGCGTGGCAGTTGCTCCGGGAACGCAGCCGCGACCTGCCGCTGGAAGATCTCGACTGACGTCTCCCACACCACACCAACAGCTAGGTCGGCGGTGATCGTTAGGGTCGGCAGGTGCCCGAGTTGCCGGAGGTCGAGACGGTGCGCGCCGGCCTGGAGCGCTGGGTGGTCGGCCGGCGCATCGAGTCGGTCGAGGTACGGCATCCGCGGGCGGTGCGCCGGCACCTGACCGGAGCGTCAGACTTCCAGGGTGCGCTGGCCGGAGCGACGATGGCTGTTCCCCGGCGGCGCGGTAAGTACCTCTGGCTGCCGCTGAGTTACGGCACAGGGGAGCCGACCGCGTGTCTGCTCGGCCATCTGGGCATGAGTGGGCAGCTGCTGGTGCTGCCTGCCGACGCACCGGACGGTCCGCACCTACGGGTCCGAGTCCGCTTCGCCGATGCCGGCCCGGAGCTGCGATTCGTCGATCAGCGCACGTTCGGCGGCCTGAGCGTCGACGAGCTGGTGCCCACCGTGGACGCTGCGGACACCGTGCCGTCGGTAGTCGCGCACATCGCGCGTGACCCGATGGATCCGCTCTTCGACGACACCGCGTTCGTGCGCAGACTGCGCACCCGGAACTCGGCGGTGAAGCGCGCCCTGCTCGACCAGTCGCTCATCTCCGGCGTCGGCAACATCTATGCCGACGAGGCGCTCTGGCGCACCAAGGTGCACGGCGAGCGCCTGTCCCGGGCGCTGCCGAGGGCCGTGGTCGTTCAGCTGCTGGCCGACGTGCGGGCAGTCCTGGGCGAGGCGCTGGTCGCCGGCGGCACCTCGTTCGACTCGCTGTACGTGAACGTGAACGGCAGCAGCGGCTACTTCGACCGGTCGCTGGCCGCCTACGGGCGGGAGGGGCTGCCCTGCCCGCGCTGTGGCGCACCGATCCGCCGCGAGTCGTTCATGAACCGGTCCAGCTTCAGCTGCCCGCGCTGCCAGCGCCGCCCCCGCCACCGTCCGTAGCTCGCGGCGCATGAGTACAGCACCTGCCGGACCGGAGCAGCCACGGCTAGCCTCTGTGGTCGGTCGGCACGCGGCCGATCGACGGACCCGGAGGTCGGACATGGCGCAGGTCAGCACGGTGGGCTCAGGACCGCATCACGTCATCTGCCTGCCCGGGTGGTTCGGCTCGTCGACCGGCTGGGGGCATTGGCCGGAGCTGCTCGACGGTGACGCGTACACCTACGCCTTCACCGATTACCGCGGTTACGGCGCCCGCAAGGCCGAGACGGGCGACTACACCTTGGACGAGATCGCTGCCGACACGCTCGAGACGGCGGACAGCCTTGGCTGGGAGTCGTTCAGTCTCGTCGGCCATTCGATGGGCGGCACCGCCATGCAGCGGGTGCTGGTCGCAGCACCGGGTCGTGTCACGAAGATGGTCGGCGTCTCCCCGGTGCCATCGACCGGAGTGCCCTTCGACGACCAGTCGCATGCGCTCTTCTACGGCGCCCCGGACAGCGCTGACAACCGGCGCGCCATCATCGATCTCACTACCGGTAACCGTCTTTCCCGCCGCTGGCTCGACTCGATGGTGCAGCACTCGTTGACCCAGTCCAGCAAGGAATCGTTCGCGAGACATCTGATCGCCTGGGCCGAGACCGACTTCGGTGCCGAGGTCACCGGCACCCACATTCCGGTCCTGGTGATCGTGGGCGAGAACGACCCGGCGCTCGGCGCCCCGGTGATGGAACAGACCTACCTGCAGCAGTACCCGAACGCCCGCATGGAGATCTTCGGCAACGCCGGGCACTACGCGATGTTCGAGACGCCGGTTGCGCTGGCGACGTCGGTCGAGTCGTTCCTGGGGGAGTGAGTCGGACGGACCTCTCGGCCACCACCGCGCGCCTGCACGATCCTGGCACGTACGTCTCCGGCGTTCCCTTCGCCGAACTTGCCGCGTTACGCCGCGAGCGCGGGGCGGTGTGGGTCGAGGAGCCTGCCGTTCCCGGATTCCCCGGCGGAGCGGGCTATCTGTTGGTGTTGCGCAACGCCGACGTCCGCGCCGTGCTGGCCGACCCGGCCACCTTCTCCTCACATCTCGGCGGCACCCAGATCCGCGACCCGGCCGACCCCGAGGCGCTGCAGTACGTCCGCCGAATGATGCTGAACATGGATCCGCCCGAGCACTCCCGGCTGCGCAAGCTGGTGGCCGCTTCGTTCACTCCGCGGGCGGTGCGCTCGCTGGAGACGCGGATCGCCGCACATGCTGCCGAGCTGGTCGCCGCCATGCTCGGCGACGCCGCGTTTGGGGAGTGCGATTTCGCCAAGGAAGTGGCGGCGGATCTGCCGTTGCTCGCGCTCGCTGACGTGCTGGGAGTGCCGGCCGAGGACCGCTGGCTCATGTTCGACTGGTCGAACCGGGTGATCGGCTTCCAGGATCCCGACTACGCGGCGAGTGCAGAGTTCGACGCCACCGCCGGGACGGCACTGGCCCGGCGCGCTGTACAGCAACGCCCGGTGCCGGCTGCGGACGGGACGATGCCCGACCCGCGGACCCGGGCCGGCATGCCGGACCTGTACGCGTATGCCCACCTTCTCGGCGAACACAAGCGTGCGCAGCCGGGTGAGGACGTGATGTCGATCCTGATGGGGCAACGTGATGACGGTGGTGCCCGGCTCGGCGTCGAAGAGTTCGAGAACATGTTCTGGTTGTTCGCGGTGGCCGGCAACGAAACGCTGCGCAACGGGTTGCCCGGCGGCATGATCGGATTGCTTCAGCATCCCGATCAGCAGGCCCGGTTGCGCGCCGAGCCGGCTTTGCTCGACTCCGCGGTCGAGGAAATGCTGCGCTGGTGGACGCCGGTGATGACCTTTCGTCGCACCGCGACGACCGCCGCCCAGGTCGCCGGTGAGCAACTCGATGCCGGTGACAAGGTCGTGGTGTCCTTCATCGCCGCCAATCACGACGAGGCCGAGTTCGCCGCACCCGATGCCTTCGACATCGGACGGTTCGCCGGCCGGGGTGGCGGTAGGCACGTCGTCTTCGGCTACGGCCCGCACTTCTGCCTCGGGGCACATCTGGCCCGGACCCAGATGCGTGCCCTGTTCGGCGAGTTGCTGCGCCGGACCCGCCGGATCACCGCTGCCGGTGAGCCCGCCTTGTTGCGCTCGAACTTCCAGCGCGGAGTGAAGCGGCTGCCGATTCGGTGGGAGCGCTGAACGGCACTCGCGGATTGACCTCGGCGGGGCCGGGTGGGACCATTCCTGTCACAACACCTGTCGCCGCGCGAGCACCGATCGTGACGTCGCGGCGATCACTTGTACAGGCAAGCCAGTCGCGAAAGGCCGTGCACATGGCCCGGGCACTTTTCGGTTACGTGGACAATCCCTGCGATCACCGCACCCTGGAACTGCAGGTGGCGCAACTGCGTGGACGCATCAGGGCGTTGGAGGCGGAGGTCGCCGAACTGCGCGGCGAAGCCGCCGCCCGGGACGCGATGGAACGGCAACTGCTGATGCAGGACGAGGCGGCGCCGGCGCTGGCCTGACCGGCTTTCTAGCACTCGTCCCACCTGCCACTGCGCACACACTGGTCACACCCCGCGTGCCCTCTCCGCGGGCTGCCGCCCGGCCGGTTAGATTGCTGTGACCGCACCGATCGCACAGCGCCGGAGGATCGTGCATCTCAAGTCGCTCACGCTGAAGGGCTTCAAGTCCTTCGCGTCCGCCACCGCCCTGCGTTTCGAACCGGGCATCACTGCCGTGGTCGGACCGAACGGCTCGGGCAAGAGCAACGTCGTGGACGCCATCGCCTGGGTACTCGGCGAGCAAGGTGCCAAGGCGTTGCGCGGCGGCAAGATGGAAGACGTCATCTTCGCCGGGACCGCCGGGCGTCCCCCGCTGGGCCGTGCGGAGGTCACCCTCACCATCGACAACAGCGACAATGCGCTGCCGATCGAGTACACCGAGGTGTCGATCACCCGCCGGATGTTCCGCGACGGCGCGAGTGAATACGAGATCAACGGCCAGCCGTCCAGGTTGCTGGACATCCAGGAGTTGCTGTCCGATTCCGGCATCGGCCGGGAGATGCACGTCATCGTCGGCCAAGGCCAGCTCGACTCGGTTCTGCAGGCCCGTCCGGAAGATCGGCGCGGGTTCATCGAAGAGGCCGCCGGCGTCCTGAAGCACCGCAAGCGCAAGGAAAAGGCGCTGCGCAAGCTGGACGCGATGCAGGCCAACCTCACCCGGCTGACCGACCTCACCGCCGAGCTGCGCCGCCAGCTCAAGCCGCTGGGCCGGCAGGCCGAGGTGGCCCGGCGCGCGGCCGGTGTCCAGGCCGAGCTGCGCGACTCGCGGCTGCGGCTGTTGGCCGACGATCTCACTCAGTTGCGCGAACAGGTCGCGTCCGAGGTGGCCGACGAGGAGGCCATCCGCGCGGAACGGACCACGGTGGAGACCGAGCTGGCAGGCGCGCGCGCCCGAGAGTCCGAACTCGAGGCAGTGCTGGCCGAATCGGCTCCTGCGGTGACCCATGCCCAGGAAACCTGGTACCGGTTGTCCGCGCTGGAAGAACGGTTCCGCGGCACCGCGCGGATCGCCGCAGAACGGGTCCGGCACCTGAGTTCTTTCGCCGAGGACGAGCAGTTCGGCCGCGATCCGGAGACGCTGGAGGCGGAGGCCGCTGAGGTGCGCGCACAGCAGGACGAGCTCACCAGCTCGCTCGACGAGGCGCAGGCGGCGCTGGACGCGGCGACGGCGGACCGTCAAGACCGCGAAGCGATGCTGGCCGACGCCGAGCGGGCTCTCGTTGCCGCGGTGCGCGCCGTCGCCGATCGCCGCGAAGGGCTGGCGAAGCTCACCGGACAGCTCAACGCGTTGCGTACTCGCTCCACTGCCGCCGCGGAGGAGATCGAGCGGCTGACCGCGGCCGGCGCGGATGCCCGGGAACGGGCCGTCACTGCCGAGCAGGAACTGCAGGCGCTGCAACGCGAGGTCGGGGCGCTGGACGCCGGCGAGCTCGGCCTCGACGAGCGCCACGAGATGGCCGTCGCCGCCCACGAGAGGCTCACCGCCACCGTCCGGCACTTGAGCGACGCAGAACGGGAGGCCGAGCGCGAGCACTCCACCTGGACCGCCCGACGTGAGGCACTGGCACTCGGCCTCACCCGCAAGGACGGCGCCGGCGCGCTGCTCGCCGCGGGCGCGACTATGCCCGGCGTGCTCGGCTCGGTCGCGGCCCTGCTCAGCGTCGAGGCCGGTCATGAGGCAGCCCTGGCTGCCGCGCTCGGAGCGATCGCCGACGCGGTGGCGGTGACGGGGCCGAAGGACGCCGCTGCTGCGATCGCCCTGCTGAAGGAGCAGGAAGCCGGGCGGGCCGGCCTCCTCGTCGGCGGCTCGAGCCCCGGCACCGACCGCGGCAGCTGGCCGGTGCTGTCGGACGGCGCGGTCTGGGCGGTGGACGTCGTGCACGCTCCCGATGCGCTGCGTGGCGCAGTGCAGGGGGCGCTGGACCGGGTCGCTGTGGTCGCTGACCTTGCCGCGGCGGCCCGGCTCGTCGAGCAGAACCCGGACGTTCGCGCGGTCACCGCAGCGGGAGACGTGCTCGGTCGGCGCTGGGCGGTGGGTGGATCCGCGTCGGCGCCCAGCGCGCTGGAGATCCAGGCGGCCGTCGACGAGGCAGACATCAATGCCGAGGCGGCAGCCGGCCGGGTCAGCCGGTTGCGCGGCGAGCTGGCCGAGGCGCAGGAGAGTGAGTCGCAAGCCGGCCAGGAGGTGCGCGCCGCCCTGACAGCGCTGAACGAGTCGGATGCCCGGCTGTCGGCGGTGGCCGAGCGCCTGGCCGAACTGGGTCAGGCCGCCCGCTCGGCGCACGCCGAGGCGCAACGACTGCAGACTGCCCGAGCCGAGGCCGAAACCGCCCGGGACCGCGACCTGGTCGGGCTGTCCGAGCTGGAAGAACGGCTCGCCGTCGCCTTGGACGAGCACGTCGAGGAGGAGCCCGCCACCGACGAGCGAGATCGGGCCGCAGCGGCGGCCGGCGCGGCTCGGACCGCCGAGACCGAGGCGCGGCTGGCGCTGCGCACGGTGGAGGAACGGGTCCGGGCCTTGGCCGGTCGGGCCGAGCAGCTCGAGGCCGCAGCGGTGGCCGAGCGCACCGCGCGGGCCCGTTTCGCAGAGGCACGCCGAGCCCGGGCCAGAGCCGCGGCGATTGCCCACGCGGTGCAAGGTGTCGCCGAGCGCGGGCTGGCCATGGTCGGCTCGTCGGTCGCCCAGGCCGGCGCCGATCGTGAGGCGTTACAGCGCTCCCGGGCCGACCGGGAGAGCGAAGCACAGCAGGTTCGGGTGCGCACCCGCGAGCTCGCGGCACGGCTGGAGACCCTGGTCGACGCGGTGCACCGCGACGAGGTGCTGCGCGCCGAGCAGCGGCTGCGGATCGAGGCCTTGGAGACCCGCGCGGTCGAGGAGTACGGCGTCGAGCCGGATGCCCTGCTCGCCGAGTATGGCCCCGAACAGCTCACGCCGCCGAGTTCGATCGAGATCGCCGAGTACGAGCAGGCGAAGGAACGTGGTGAAGAGGTCGTGGCCCCGCAGCCGGGCCCGTTCCACCGGCCCACCCAGGAGAAGCGCGCCGCTCGCGCGGAACGCGACCTGGCACTGCTGGGCAAAGTGAATCCGCTCGCCCTGGAGGAGTTCGCGGCGCTGGAGGAGCGCCACCAGTTCCTGTCCACCCAGCTCGAGGACCTCAAGGACACCCGGCGCGATCTGTTGACCGTGATCAAGGAGGTCGATGATCGCATCCTCGAGGTGTTCACCGCCGCGTATGCGGACGTGGCCCGCGAGTTCGAAACGGTGTTCGCGACGCTGTTCCCGGGCGGTGAGGGCCGGCTCGTGCTCACCGATCCGGACGACATGCTGCTCACGGGTATCGACGTGGAGGCACGCCCGCCGGGCAAGAAGGTGAAGCGGTTGTCCCTGCTGTCCGGTGGCGAGCGCTCGCTGACCGCGGTAGCTCTGCTGGTGGCCATCTTCCGGGCCCGGCCCTCGCCGTTCTACATCCTCGACGAGGTCGAGGCAGCTCTGGACGACGTCAACCTCGGCCGGCTGATCGGGCTCATCGCCGAACTGCGGACCAGCAGTCAGATCATCATCATCACCCACCAGAAGCGGACGATGGAGATCGCGGACGCCCTCTACGGCGTGAGCATGCGCGGCGACGGCATCACCCAGGTCATCAGCCAGCGGTTGCGCGACGCCGGAACCGACCGTGCGGCAGCAGCCGAACCGGTGCGCCAGTCCGAGCCGGCGGTGGCCGGATGAACCGGCGGCAGGTCGGCCGGGACCCACGAAAGGGCGCCACGTGATTGACGCACCAGCAGAGCCGATTGCTGTCGAGCGGGGCGCAATTCGGCTAGCCGGGTCGCTGTGGCGCCCGGCTGGTGAACTGCGATGTCTGGTGCTGATGCATCCGGGCTCGGGTCCGTCCGACCGGGACAACGACGTCTACTTCCCCCCGATCCGGCGAATGCTGCTCGATGCCGGCTGCGCGGTGGCGTCGTTCGATAAGCGGGGAGTCGGGGAGTCCAGCGGCGATTGGCTGCAGGCGGACATCGTCGATCAGGCGGATGACGCGCTGGCCTGCGCCGCGGTGCTGCGCCGGAGACTGCCGGCCGTCCCGCTCGGGCTGTTCGGGCACAGTCAGGGCGGTTGGGTCGTCCTCGAGGCGACGGCGCGCTCGTCGGACGTAGCATTCGTCGTCACCAACTCCGGGCCGGGTGTCAGCCCGGCCGATCAGGAGCGCTACGCGACCGCGAACAACCTCGCCGATGCCGGCTGGAGCGAGGCGCAGCGTGCCGAAGGGATGGAGTGCTTCGAGCGCGTCCTGCGCGCGATGAGTGAGCGCGTGACGCTCGCCGACTTCCGGGCTGCGACGCAGGCAGCGGGGCAGAGCGAGCTGCTGGCCCGGGTCGCCGAGCGGGCATTCGTTCCCGAGGATCCGCAGCTGTGGGAATTCGCGGCCCGCATCATCGATTACGACCCCGGGCCGGTGCTGAGCAGAGTCACGGTCCCGGTGTTGGCCCTCTTCGGAGCCGCCGACGCGGTCGTCCCCGTCGACACCAGCGTCGCGGTATTCCGCCGGATGGTGCGCCCGGAGCTGCTGACAGTTGCCGTGCTGGCCGGCGGCGGCCATCGCATCCAGAGCGGGTCGCCGGGCGAGCTGGTCACCGGGTACCGCGAGGCGCTCACCGGATTCCTCGCTCGCGCACTGCCCGAGTGATCGGTGGGCTGACCCGCCGGAGCAACCACGAGCCGGCAGCAGCTGTCCGTCCGAGCTGCTGACAAGATGGGCTCCGTGGAAATCCTCATCATCGCTGCGGTCATCGTCGTTCTCGCGCTGATCGCCGTCGTCGCCTTTGTGGTGCCCCGGTTCCGCGGCGGACGGCCCCAGCCACCGGCACGCCCCACCCAGCCCGCGGAGCCAGCGGTCGGCGAGGAGGCCGAGCCGCCCCGCGAGTCGCCGAGGCCAAGCGTGGGCAGCACCGCGACGCTGCCCGAGCCGGAACTGGAGGCTGCGCCCGAGCTCGAGGTGCCAGAGCCGACCGCCGGCCGGCTGGTCCGGCTGCGGGCCCGGCTGTCCCGGTCGCAGAACGTGCTGGGCCGCGGTCTGCTGGCGGTACTGGCTCGCGACCGGCTCGACGACGCCGCCTGGGAAGAGATCGAGGACGCGTTGATCGGTGCTGACGTGGGCATCGCATCGACCACGCAGATCGTGGAGAACCTGAAGACCCGGACCAGGGTCCAGGGCACCCGCACCGAGGACGAGCTGCGCGCGATGCTCGCCGCCGAGCTGGTGCAGGCGCTGCAACCCGACCTCGACCGCACCCTGCACACCGTCTCGACCGGCGACGGACCCGCCGTGCTGCTCGTGGTCGGGGTCAATGGCACCGGCAAGACCACGACCTGCGGCAAGCTCGCCCGGGTGCTGGTCGCCGACGGTCGCAGCGTCGTGCTCGGCGCTGCCGACACGTTCCGAGCCGCAGCGGCTGATCAGCTGGAGACGTGGGGTTCTCGGGTGGGCGCGCGCACGGTGCGCGGACCAGAAGGCGGCGACCCGGCCAGTGTCGCCTTCGATGCGGTCAAGGAGGGTGCGGCGGAGGGGGTCGACGTGGTGCTCATCGACACCGCCGGCCGGTTGCACACCAAGGTCGGGTTGATGGACGAGCTGGGCAAGGTGAAGCGCATCGTCGAGCGCCGCGGTCCGGTCGATGAAACTCTTCTGGTGCTGGACGCCACGACCGGCCAGAACGGCCTCGTCCAGGCCCGGGTGTTCACCGAAGTCGTGGATGTGACCGGCATCGTGCTCACCAAGCTCGACGGGACGGCGAAGGGGGGCATCGTCATCAGCGTGCAACGCGAGCTGGGGGTGCCGGTGAAACTGGTCGGGTTGGGCGAGGGAGCAGACGACCTCGCGCCGTTCGAGCCGGAGCAGTTCGTCGACGCGCTGCTCGGCTGACCTGCCCGGCTAGGGTGGTCGGGTGAGGGCTCTGTACAAACCGGCAGCGGCGCCGGGACTGGAACTGGTCGAACGCCCGGAACCCCAGGCCGGTCCGGGCGAGGTCAAGATCCGGGTGCAGCGCGCCGGCATCTGCGGTACCGACCTGCACATCGACACGTGGGACGAGTGGGCCGCCGGCGCAGTGAATGCGCCGCTGATCGTGGGGCACGAATTTTCCGGCGAGGTGGTGGCGCTCGGCTCCGGTGTCCGCGATGTGACGGTCGGCGATCAGGTCTCCGGCGAGGGTCATATCGTCTGCGGCACCTGCCGCAACTGCCGCGCCGGGCGGCGTCACCTCTGCATCCGCACCAAGGGCATCGGGGTGAACCGGGACGGCGCCTTCGCCGACTACGTCGTGCTGCCGGAGTCGAACGTCTGGGTGCACGATCCGGTGATCGACCCGGATCTGGCGGCGCTGTTCGACCCGTTCGGCAATGCGGTGCACACGGCGCTGAGCTTTCCGCTCGTCGGCGAGGACGTGCTGATCACCGGTGCCGGGCCGATCGGGCTGATCGCCGCGGCGGTGGCTCGCCACGTCGGAGCTCGGTTCGTCGTGATCACCGACGTGAGCGCGCCCCGGCTCGAACTGGCCAAACAGCTCGGCGTGGATCTCGCGCTGGACGTGAGCGCCCACCGCATTTCCGAGGCGCAGCACCAGTTGGGCATGCGGGAGGGCTTCGACGTGGGGATGGAGATGAGCGGGCACGCCACCGCGCTGCCGGAGATGCTGGCCAACATGAATCACGGCGGCCGGATCGCCATGCTCGGGCTGCCCAGCGCTCCGATCGAGATCGACTGGGGCAAGGTCGCCACCCACATGATCACGATCAAGGGCATCTACGGTCGGGAGATGTTCGAGACCTGGTACGCGATGAGCGCGATGCTTCGCTCCGGCCTGGACATCAGCCCGGTCATCACCGACCGATTCCCTGCCGAGAACTGGCAGGAGGCGTTCGACACCACCCGGTCCGGACGCTCCGGCAAAGTCGTCATGGACTGGAGCTGAGCCGCGTGTACGCAACAGTGGGCGATGAACTGCGGGCCACGCTGGCGGACATCGAAGCGGCCGGGCTGACCAAACGGGAGCGGCAGCTCGGCTCACCCCAGGCGGCGACCGTGCTCGCCTCCGGCCAGCAGGTGCTGAACTTCTGCGCGAACAACTACCTCGGCCTGGCCGACCATCCCGATGTCCTCGCCGCAGCTCACCGCGCCCTCGACGAGTGGGGATTCGGGATGGCCAGCGTGCGGTTCATCTGCGGCACGCAGACCCAGCACGCCGAACTGGAGCGGCGCATCTCGCAGTTGCTGCACACCGAGGCGACAATCCTCTACTCGTCGTGCTTCGACGCGAACGGCGGCCTGTTCGAGGTACTGCTCGACGACTCCGATGCGGTGATCTCCGACGAGCTCAATCATGCCTCGATCATCGACGGCATCCGGCTGTGCAAGGCGCGCCGGCTGCGCTACCGCAACCGCGACATGGCCGATCTCGAGCAGCAGCTGCAGTCCGCCTCCGACGCCCGCCGTCGGCTGATCGTCACCGACGGCGTCTTTTCCATGGATGGGTATCTCGCGCCGCTGCCGGACATCTGCGACCTGGCCGAGCAGTACGACGCGCTGGTGATGGTGGACGATTCGCACGCCGTCGGCTTCATCGGGCCCAACGGCGGCGGCACGCCTGACCTGCACGGGGTGACCGACCGCGTCGACATCGTCTCCGGCACGTTGGGCAAGGCGCTGGGCGGCGCGTCCGGCGGCTACATCAGCGCGCGCCAGGAGGTCGTGGACCTACTGCGGCAGCGCTCGCGGCCCTACCTGTTCTCCAACGCCGTCGCGCCGGCCGTGGTGGCCGGGTCACTCGCGGCGCTCGACCTGGTCGCCGGCAGCGCCGAGCAGCGCGAGATGTTGCGGACGAACACCGCGCTCTTCCGCAGTCGGATGACCGAGGAGGGGTTCGACCTACTCGACGGCGAGCACCCGATCGTCCCGGTGATGTTCGGCGATGCGGCGCTCGCCGACGCGGGTCGCCGACGCGATGCTGGGCGCCGGCGTGTACGTGATCGCGTTCTCCTATCCGGTGGTCCCGCAGGGCAAGGCGCGTATCCGGGTGCAGCTGTCGGCCGCGCACACCGCTGCCGATGTCGAGCGGTGCGTCGCCGCCTTCGTCGCCGCCCGCGATTCGGTCGGCTGACCCGCGGTTCAGCTGACCCACGGTTCACCAAGGCGAAACATCTGCGGCGCAACCGCGAAACACGGCTACCCCAGGCTGTGCGTCGAGTAAGTCGTCTCGACGACCTTTTCCACCTTGGGGGGCACAGTGACAGCAGAAGTGGTGACGGCAGCACCGCCGATCACGCTCGACTCCGGTAACACCGCCTGGGTTCTCGCCTCCGCCGCGCTGGTCATGCTGATGACCCCGGGCCTGGCGTTCTTCTACGGCGGCCTGGTGCGGGCGAAGAACGTGCTCAACATGCTGATGATGAACTTCATCTGCCTCGCTGTGGTCGGCGTGCTGTGGACGTTCTACGGGTTCAGCCTTGCCTTCGGGCAGAAGCGCTGGGGCGGAGTCATCGGCTACACCCACGAGTTCATCGGGCTGGGCAACCAGGGGGTGATGTCCGGCTTCTGGAGCGCCGCCGGCGTGCCTGTGCTGGTGTTCTCGATGTTCCAGTTGATGTTCGCGATCATCACCCCGGCGCTGATCTCCGGCGCCATCGCCGACCGGGTCAAGTTCGTCGGCTGGATCGTGTTCGTCGCGTTCTGGGCAACGCTGGTCTACTTCCCGGTCGCGAACTGGGTATTCGGCACCGGCTGGATCTTCAACAAGCTGCGCGCCGAGGACTTCGCCGGCGGGACCGCGGTGCATACGAATGCCGGTGCCGCCGCATTGGCACTGGTGCTCGTGCTCGGCAAGCGGCGCGGTTGGCGCAAGGACCCGATGAAGCCGCACAACGTCCCGTTCGTGCTGCTCGGCGCGTCGCTGCTGTGGTTCGGCTGGTACGGCTTCAACGCCGGCTCCGAGGGTGGCGCGGACAACGTCGCCGGGCTTGCCTTCACCACAACCACCGTTGCCACCTGCGCGGCGGTGCTGGGCTGGCTGCTGGTGGAGAAGCTCCGGGACGGCAAGCCGACCACGGTGGGTGCCGCTTCCGGAGCGGTCGCCGGGTTGGTGGCCATCACGCCGGCCTGCGGCTACGTCTCGCCGATGGGCGGGATCGGGATCGGCTTGATCGCCGGCATCGTCTGCGCGCTGGCGATCGGACTGAAGTTCAGGTTCGGCTTCGACGACGCGCTCGATGTCGTCGGTGTGCACCTCGTCGGCGGAGTCACCGGCACCCTGCTGATCGGCATCGTGGGCTTCGATCACGGCGGCCTGGCCGGCGGCGTGGAGGCAAAACGTGGCCTGCTGTACGGCGGTGGCCTCACGCTGCTCTGGGTGCAGCTCATCGCGGCGGCAGCAGTCTTTGCGTACTCCTTCGTCGTCACCTACATCATCGGGACCGTGCTGAAGCGCATCGGCATACTCAGGGTCAGCGAGGAGACGGAGTACACCGGACTGGACGAAGTGGAGCACGCGGAGAGCGCCTATTCCTTCTCCGACGTGCTGGGCGGCTCCATGATCGGTGCCGGGACGAGCGTCGGCCCGGGCACGTCGAACCAGCCAGTGGCCGAGTCGGCCGGACAGGGGGTGTGAACAGATGAAGGTCGTGACTGCGATCATCAAGCCGTTCAAGCTCGACGACGTGAAGTCCGCGTTGGAAACGCTCGGCGTGCACGGTCTCACCCTCAGCGAAGTGAGCGGGTTCGGCAGGCAGAAGGGGCACACCGAGGTCTACCGGGGTGCGGAATACACCGTCGACCTGGTTCCGAAGGTCAAGGTGGAGGTGCTCGTCGCGGACGGGGAGGCACTCGACGTGGTGGCTGCCATCGTCGAGGCGGCTCGGACCGGCAAGATCGGCGACGGCAAAGTGTGGGTCACGCCGGCAGACCTCGTGGTCCGGGTGCGCACGGGTGAGCGCGACGCCGACGCCCTCTGACGGGGCAGGCACGGAGCACCATCCCGCGCGAGCGTTGCGGGAGATCCGCCACCGCGTCCTGGCCCAGCCGGACCGCAGCGCCGCCGCGGTGCGTTCGGCGCTCGCGAACGGCTACGACGAGTGGCTGATCGACACGCTCCCGGATCGTGCCGGTATCGCCCTGATCGCGGTCGGTGGCCTGGGCCGACGCGAGCTGGCGCCCTACTCGGATCTGGATCTGGTGTTGCTGCACAACAAGGGCATGGCCGGCGTCGCGGAGGTCGCAGACGCGCTCTGGTATCCGATCTGGGACGCCCGGATCGGCCTGGACCACTCGGTGCGCACGGTGGATCAGGCGCTGCACGTGGCCGGTGCCGACATGAAGGCGATGCTGAGCCTGCTCGATCTCCGGCATATCGCCGGCGACGCGGCCCTGTCCGGCGAACTGCGCGAGCGAGCACTGCAACAGTGGCGGGCAACCGCCGCGCGGCGGGTCAGCGAGCTCGCCGAGCTGTGCCGTGCTCGTGGTGCCAGTGTCGGGGAGGTCGGGTTCGCCCTGGAGCCGGAAGTGAAGCAAGGCCGGGGCGGGCTGCGGGACTGGCACGCCCTGCGCGCGCTGGCGATGGCGCAGCTGCTCGACATTTCCGAGCCGGTACGCGCTGGCAGTGGGCTGCTGCTCGACGTGCGCGGTGAACTGCACCGCGTGGTCGGATCGGCAGTCGACGTCCTGCGCCTGCAGGAGCAGGCCGCGGTCGCCGCCGGGACCGGCATGGACAATGACGACGATCTGCTGCGGGCGGTGAACGAGGCGGGGCGCACCGTCAGCGCAGCGCTGGACCGGGCCTGGCGGCAGGTGCCCACCACGCGGCGCCGGGCGTCGCGCCTGCCGTGGCGATCGGCAACGGCGCGGCGGCCGGTTGCCCACAACGTGGTGAGTCAGGACGGTGAGATCGTCCTGGCGCTGGATGCCGATCCGTGGGTCGACCCGGCGCTGCCGCTGCGCGCGGCCCGAGCCGCGGCGGAGCAGGACGAGCCGCTCGCGCCGTTCACCCTGGACCGTCTGGTGAGCGAGACAGCACCGCTGGCCGAGCCCTGGCCGGACGAGGCGCGGGCGGAATTCGTCGGCCTGCTCGGCGCCGGGCGGACGGCGGTTGCGGTGCTCGAGTCGTTGGACCAGGCCGGGCTGCTGACCCGGATGTTTCCGGAGTGGGAGCACGTCCGGTTCGCGCCGCAACGCAACCCGGTGCACCGCTTCACCGTGGAGCGTCATCTCATGGAGACCGCCGCCCAAGCCGCCGAGCTGACGCGTGGTGTGCGCCGCCCCGATCTGCTCCTGGTGGGCGCGTTCTTCCACGACATCGGCAAGGGGTTGCCCGGTGATCACTCGGTAGTCGGCGCCGAGTTGGCCGAGTCGATCGCCCTGCGCATGGGATTCGCCGCGGATGATGTGCGGCACATCGTGGCGCTGGTGCGCCATCACCTGCTGCTACCGAACACCGCGACCCGCAGGGATCTCGATGACCCGAAGACCATCGAGATCGTCACTGGAGCGCTGGACGGATCGGTAGACCTGCTCGACGAGCTTGCCGCTTTGACCCGGGCCGATGCCGCGGCAACCGGGCCGGCGGCATGGAGCGAGTGGAAGGGCGCGCTGGTGGCCGAGCTGGTCGGCCGCGCGCGTGCCGCGGTCGCCGGCGAGCCGCTGCCGACTTCGCGCGCGGAACTCGACGACGCGCGCACCGCCCTTGCCGACGCAGGCGTGCTGGCCGTCGAACGGGCCGGTCCGCAGCTGCTTGTCGCCGCGCCCGATGCTCCTGGGTTGTTGTCGCTGACGGCCGGGGTGCTCGCGTTGCACTCGCTGGACGTCCGCTCCGCGATCGTGTCGACCCATCGCGGCATGGCGGTGAACGCATTCGTTGCGATCCCGCGGTTCGGCTCCTTCCCGGACCTGACCGCACTGCGCGAGGACCTGTCCCGGGCTGTCGATGGGGTGCTACCCCTGGCGACCCGGCTGAGCGAAAAGGACGCTGCCTACGCCGACACCGGCAGGGTGCACCGGCCACCGCCGGAAGTGCTGTGGTTCGACGCCGAGGCAACCGCTGCGACGATCGTCGAGATCCGTGCTGATGACGCCTTCGGCTTGCTGCATCGGCTCACTGCCGCACTGGACGCCTCCGCACTGGACGTCCGGTCCGCGCGCATCTCCACGTTGGGCGGGTCGGCGGTCGACGCGTTCTACGTGACAGGCACTGACGGTGGAGCCGTCCCCGCCGAGACGCGGCGGGCGGCGACCCGTCGGCTGCTGGCCGCCGCGCGCTGAACGACCCGAGCAGTAAGGTCCGTCGGATGACGGATCCGGCCGGTCTCGACCTCGCCGCGTTCCAGGGGTGGATCGACCGGGAGCACCCCGCCGGGCTGCGACCCGAGGGTGTCCTGGGTGCGGAGGTGATCGCCGGTGGCCGATCGAATCTGACCTACCGGGTGAGCGACGGATCGAGCACCTGGGTGGTGCGCCGGCCACCGCTGGGGCACGTACTGCCGACGGCCCACGACATGGTCCGCGAATTCCGGGTGATCACCGGGTTGGCCGGCACCGACGTCCCAGTGCCCACTCCGATCGCGCTGTGCTCCGATCCGGACGTGCTGGGCGCTGCGTTCTACGTCATGAATTACATCGACGGCATCGTGCTGGACAGCGCCGAGCGGATCACCGGACTCAGCGCTGCGCGCGCCCGGGGCGTGGGCGAGCAGCTGATCGACACGTTGGTCGCCCTGCACGCGGTGAACCCGACCACAGTCGGACTGGGCGACTTCGGTCGTCCCGGCGGGTTCCTCACTCGCCAGCTCGAGCGGTGGCACAAGCAGTCGTTGGCCTCCCACCAGGCACCGCGGGAGCTGGAGGCCGAGGTCGTGGCGGCGTTGCGCGACGGCATCCCGGAGTCGGGCGCACCAGCCATCGTCCACGGCGACTACCGGCTCACCAACGTGCTGTTCGACGCTGGGGCGCAGCGGCTGTTGGCCGTCGTCGACTGGGAGATGGCGACCCTCGGCGACCCGCTCACCGACGTGGGCCTGCTGTTCGTCTACCACCGGCTCTCCGAGACCGACACCGGCGTCATGCCGGTGATGCGCACCGCGGACGGATTTCTCTCAGCCGAACAGCTGCTGGAGCGCTACCAGGCGCAGTCCGGCCGCGATCTGAGCGCGATCGGTTGGTATGTCGCGTTCGGTTTCTACAAGCTCGCCATCATTTCCGAGGGCATCGCGGCGCGGTACGCGCAGGGCTTGACCGTCGGCGCCGGCTTTCAGGACTTCGGTGCCCGGGTGCCGGTTCTGCTGGAACAGGCCAGGGACGCGATGCGGGACCGGCGCGCCGGCTGAGCGCGGTAGCTGGCACGATCCGAGAAGCACTTCCGGTGCAGGACGGCGACGGCGAAGGAGATGTGACGCGATGGCAGGAGTGCAGGACCGGGTTGCGCTGGTCACCGGCGGTGCCCAAGGCATCGGGGCGGCGATCGCGGCGCGGTTGGCGGCCGGCGGCGCGAAGGTCGCCATCGCTGATTTGAACGAGGAGTCCGCGGCGGCCACCGCCGCGCAGCTCAGCCAGGCCGGCGCCACCGCGATCGGCATCGGCTGCGACGTCGCCGAGCGCGATCAGGTCCAGGCCGCGGTGGACCGGGTGGCAGGTGAATTCGGCGGCCTGCACATCCTGGTGAACAACGCCGGCGTGCTGCGCGACAATCTGCTGTTCAAGATGTCCGATGAGGACTGGACGACGGTGATGAACGTGCACCTGCGCGGCGCGTTCCTGG
The DNA here is from genome assembly GCA_963703085.1 of uncultured Actinomycetota bacterium. GTDB lineage: Bacteria > Actinomycetota > Actinomycetes > Mycobacteriales > Jatrophihabitantaceae > DATAEG01. The sequence goes on from OY969789.1 coordinate 3,343,898, forward strand.
CCAGCCAGATCGCCCAGAAGCACATGGTCGAGGCGAAGTACGGCCGGATCATCTCCATGTCGTCGACCTCGGCGCTGGGCAATCGCGGGCAGGCCAACTATTCGACGGCGAAGGCCGGACTCCAGGGCTTCACCAAAACGCTGGCGATCGAGCTCGGCCCGTTCGGCATCACCGCCAATGCGATCGCGCCGGGCTTCATCGAAACCGCAATGACGAAGGCGACCGCGGAACGGATCGGAACCACCATCGAGGCGATGCGGGAGAACGCCGCGGCAGCGACTCCGGTGCGCCGCGGGGGAGTGCCCGACGACGTCGCCAATGTCGCGGCCTTCTTCGCTGCCGAGGAGTCCGGCTTCGTCACCGGCCAGGTGGTCTATGTGGACGGTGGCCGCGGCCTGCACTGAAGCGGCTCGGTCCGAACTGGGTCATCACGTCCCGCCTCCGTGTGTCGTGTGTCGGATACCGTCGTTCGGACGGAGGTACCCGGCGCTCTCGGCAGCAAAACTGAGCTAGCGTGATGTGAACGTTTCCTGCAACGAAAGGGCCATGCGCAGTGTTCGACACGCTCTCCGACCGCCTTTCCACGGTCTTCAGCGGGCTGCGCGGCAAGGGTCGGCTCTCTGAGGCCGATATCGACGCCACCGCTCGCGAAATCCGGATCGCCCTGCTCGAGGCGGACGTTGCCCTACCGGTGGTGCGCGCGTTCGTCGCCGCGGTTAAGGAGCGAGCCAGCGGGGCTGAGGTGTCTCGCGCGCTGAATCCGGCGCAGCAGGTCATCAAGATCGTCAACGAAGAGCTCGTCACCATCCTCGGTGGCGAGACCCGGCGGTTGACCTTTGCCAAGACACCGCCGACGGTGATCATGCTGGCCGGCCTGCAGGGCGCCGGCAAGACGACGCTGGCCGGCAAGTTGGCCCGGTGGCTGCGCGACGAGGGCCATACTCCGTTACTGGTGGCCTGCGACCTGCAACGCCCCAACGCAGTCACCCAGCTGCAGGTCGTCGGTCAGCGCGCCGGTGTGGACGTCTTCGCCCCGGAGCCGGGCAACGGCGTCGGCGACCCGGTGGCAGTCGCCCGCGATTCGATCGAGGCGGCCCGTCGGTCGCAGCACGACATGGTGATCGTCGACACCGCTGGTCGGCTGGGCATCGACGCCGACATGATGGCGCAGGCTGCGGCGATCCGCGATGCCGTGCAGCCGCAGGAAGTGCTGTTCGTCGTCGACGCGATGGTCGGCCAGGACGCGGTGACGACCGCGGAGGCCTTCCGTGACGGAGTCGGCTTCAGCGGTGTCGTGCTGACCAAGCTCGATGGTGACGCCCGCGGTGGCGCCGCACTGTCGGTTCGCGAGGTGACCGGCCAACCGATCATGTTCGCGTCGAACGGTGAGGGACTCACCGACTTCGACGTCTTCCACCCGGATCGGATGGCCTCGCGCATCCTCGGGATGGGCGACATGCTCACGCTGATCGAACAGGCCGAGAAGAGCTTCGACCAGGCCGAGGCCGAGAAGATGGCGGCCAAGCTCACCGGCCAGGGCGAGTTCACCTTGGAAGACTTCCTCGATCAGTTGCAGGCGATCCGGCGGATGGGCCCGATCGGCAACATCCTCGGCATGTTGCCGGGGATGGGCCAGATGAAGGAAGCCGTCAGCCAGATCGATGACAAGGATCTCGACCGCACCGCCGCGATCATCCGATCGATGACCGCCGAGGAGCGGGAGAATCCGAAGCTCATCAACGGTTCCCGCCGGCTACGTATTGCCAACGGCTCGGGAGTGATGATCAGTGAGGTCAATAACCTCGTCGACCGCTTCTTCGAAGCACGCAAGATGATGAACCAGATGGGTGGCGCGATGGGCATGCCCGGCGCGCGCCGCTCGAGTTCCAAACGCAAAGCGGCCAAGGGCAAGAAGGGCAAGAAGGGCCGCGCAACGGGACGCGGTCCGACCCAGGCCAAGGTGCCCAGCGGCTTTCCGACGATGCCGCCGGGCGGGATGCCCGGGGGGTTCGGCGGCGGTGCGGGTCAGCTGCCGCCCGGCATGACGATGCCGGATCTGAGCAAGCTCAATCTGCCCAAGAAGTAAGTCGATGCAGATCCTGCCGTTCGAGGCCGAGAACGGTCGGTCAATCACGAATTTCGAGAGTTTCGGACTCACTGTCACGCAACTGGCGCGAAGTGTCGCGTCGGCGGCTTGCTTGCGACTAGCTCCCGGCGGTGTCATCGGGCGGCACCCCGCTGTCGGGCGGCAGATCTTTGCTGTCGTCACCGGCACGGGAACGGTTTGCGGCAGTGACCGTCGTGTCGTGCCGATCGTCGCCGGTCAGGCCGCGATCTGGGCAGCAGGCGAGGAGCACGAAACGCGGTCGACGGACGGCCTCACCGCCATCGTGTTGGAAGGCAGCTCGGTCGAGCTTCTGCTCGGCGACGATCTCGACCTTCACTGACCTGCTCCGGCTGAATCAGAAGGGCGGCGGGTCAGGATCAGCGGCCTGCTCCGCTGCGGGCTGACTGGCCGGTGGTTCGACGGTGGTGGGTAGCGGTGGGGGTTTGGTGCGGTAGGTGTGGCCGGTGGGGCTGGTCCACACGGTCGATCCGTCGGATTGGCGTTGGGGTTGCCAGTGCGCGAGGTGTTTGCAGCGGTGATGCCGCCGGCACAGCGGGTGCAGGTTGCCTTCGCAGGTGGGGCCGCCGTCTTTGGCGGCGGTGAGGTGGTCGAGGTCGCAGGCGACGGCGGGGCGGGTGCAGGAGGCGAAGGTGCAGGTTTGGTCGCGGGCGATGATGAACGCCGCCAACCGGGCCGGCGGCCGATACGTCCTGCTGCCGTAGTCCAGGAGCCGGCCGTGGTCGTCGGTGAGCAGCCGCCGCCACGTGCCGGTCTCGTCTTTCGCGATGCGCCGGGCCATCTGGGCGGGGATCGGGCCGTACCCGGCCAACTCGGCGGGTTGTTCGTCCAGGCCGAGCAGGGTGGAGGCGGCGACGGTGAGCTGCACCGCCGGCCGCGCCCCATGCCGACGCGTCAGGGCGGGGTCGGCCAGGGCGGTGTCGGCCAGGGTGACCAACGCATCCGCGCGACGCTGATCCGCCGACCGAGCTGTCGCCGCCGTTGCCGAAGATGGTCTCGCAGGCGATCGCGTCGATCGCGGTCAGCACCGTGGCCGCCCCGTCGGCCGGGAGGTAGGCCCAGAGCTGGGCCATGCCGTGCAGGTCGGGGGTGAGCACCACCCGCCGCTGCTCCACCGCGTCAGCATGCTTCTCCTGCTCCCCGGCCGGATCCAGCAGCAGCACCGCCCGCGTCACCGACGCCCGGAACTGGCTGACCGTCTGCTCCGAGGCCTTGTCGAGTACTCGTTCCTCGACAGCGCGGGCGATGTCGGGGTCGAGGCTCATGACGGCGGAGGCGAGCAGCTCGGCGTGCCGGGCGGTGATGTCCCCGGCCCGCAACGCCGCCAGCGTCTTCCGCAGCGTGGTGGTGAGCAGCTCCGCGCGGTGCACGTGGGTGGCGGCGGTGGCCGGGGCGATGCGCAGGACCGCGGCGATCTCCTGGACCGACCACTTCTCGTTGCTCGGGTCGTCCCGGGAGATCGCCGCGAGTAGTTCGAGCTGCCGGGCGGCGTCGAACCCGGCCTGCCGACGCAGCACCACCAGCAGATCGACTCGACCGATATCCGACAGACTCGAGAGTTTCGCGAACTGGGCGGCGTGCACCGAATCCGGGGTCGGCGCCAGCTCCGCCAGTGTCGCGATTGAGTCGTCGGGGAGGGTCAGCACATCGATCGGCGACGGCACATACCCCTCGCTATCGCCGTGCTCCCCGTTGTGCATGACCCAATTTTAGATGCCGGGACCGACATTTTCGGGCTATCCACAGACCCAATCCGGAAGCATTTCCCTTATCGGATAAAGCGAAACGCAAGGCTCGCAACGCAACCCGACAAGCGCAGGACCGAAGCGAAACCGCAACCTGACAGCGCAACCAGAAGCCCGCGCATCCGTCGCTGCCGCAGTAAACCGAAGCACGCGAGAACCGCAACCCGACAACGCAACCCAGAAGCCCCCGCACCCGTCGCTGCCGCACCAAACGCAACCGAGCGGCAACAGGCACCCGGCCGACACTTAGCCGACGGTCACCTGGTCGTCAGCAGTGACGACGACGTCACCGCGCACAAGCTGCCGTCCGCGCCGCAACTCGACCTCACCGTTGACCGTGACGCCGCCACGCGCCAGCAGTGCCTTGGCATCGCTGCCGGCTTCGACGAGGTCGGCGAGCTTGAGGAATTGCCCGAGCCGAATCGACCCGTCTTTGACGCTGACTTCGCGCATGCCGACCATCCTTCCCGGGTCAGGCGCTGCGACGAACAACGGTGCCGGGTGCGGCGCTCACCGGACGGTGGCGTATCTCTTCTCCGCCCGAGCCCGGGCCTTGACGGCTTCCACCGCACGATCCCGGGGTGGCGCCGTGGTCACCAGATCGTCCAGCAAATGCTCGGTGATGTGGGCGATCTCGGCCACCGCGCGGTCGAAGACCTCCTGGTTCGCCTTTGACGGCTTGGTGCTGCCGCTGACCTTGCGGACGTACTGCAACGCCGCGGCATGCACCTCCTCGGAGGAGGCGGCCGGCTCGAAGTTATGCAGGGTTCGGATGTTGCGACACATGCCTTCAGCCTCGCAGGAGACGGCCACATCCGCCACCGGCCTGGCTGTTCTACGCTGTGTCCACCGGCGGGCGGAAGCCTCCGAGCACAGGCCCGAGAGGACGTCGGTGATGGCAGACGACACGAAGACCGCCGGGGCCGATGCCGCCGGCCGCATCGCCGCCGGATACGCGACGCAGGGCGCGGCCGTCGCGCTCGGTGCTGTGGTGCTCGACGGCACCGCGCATCCGGATGCCCGGGTGTCACTGCCGATGGCGATGATGAACCGGCACGGGCTGGTGGCCGGCGCGACCGGCACCGGCAAGACCCGCACATTGCAGTTGATGGCAGAGCAGCTGTCCGCGGCGGGCGTGCCCGTCGTCGTGGCTGACATGAAGGGGGATCTGTCCGGCCTCGCGACGCCGGGTCAGTCGAACGACAAGATCGCCGCACGGGCAACCGAGACTGGCGCGCAATGGACTCCGACGGCATACCCGTGCGAGTTCCTGGCCCTTGGCGGACTGGGCACCGGGGTACCGGTGCGCGCCACGATGACCGCGTTCGGTCCGACCCTGCTGTCCAAGGTGCTCGGCTTGAACGACACCCAGGAGTCATCGCTCGGTCTGGTCTTCCACTATGCCGATCAGGCCGGTCTGCCGTTGTTGGACCTGAAGGACCTCCGCGCGGTGATCAGCTATCTGGTCAGTGACGAGGGCAAATCTGATCTGAAGAGCCTCGGTGGGCTTTCCTCGTCGACCGCCGGGGTCATCCTGCGCTCGTTGATCACGCTGTCGGACAACGGTGGCGACGCGTTCTTCGGCGAGCCGGAGTGGGAGCCGACGGACCTGATCCGAACTGCGCCGGACGGGCGGGGGATCATCTCCGCGGTCGAGCTGGCATCGGTCCAGGACAAGCCGCAGCTGTTCTCGACCTTCCTGATGTGGTTGCTCGCCGATCTCTTCCATGACCTACCCGAGGTGGGCGACACGGACAAGCCGAAGCTGGTGTTCTTCTTCGACGAGGCCCACCTGCTGTTCAGCGGGGCCACCAAGGCCTTCCTCACCGCCGTCACCCAGACTGTTCGGCTGATCCGTTCCAAAGGTGTGGGGATCTTCTTCGTCACGCAGGTACCCGGCGACGTGCCGGACAGCGTGCTCGGCCAGCTGGGCAACCGGGTACAGCACGCGCTGCGGGCCTTTACGCCGGACGATGCGACGGCGCTGAAGCAGGCCGTGCGGACCTATCCGAAGACCGAGGACTACGACCTGGCCACGCTGCTCACCCAGCTGGGCACCGGCGAAGCAGTGGTCACCGTCCTCTCGGAGAAGGGTGCGCCGACGCCGGTGGCCTGGACGCGCCTCGAGCCTCCGACGGCGAGCATGGGACCGATGGACCCGGGCGCACTGCAGCAGGCCGTCACGGCCTCGTCGCTGCAGCCGAAGTACGGCCAGGCGGTAGACCGGGAGTCTGCTTACGAGAAGCTCGCCGCGAAACTGGCGCCGCAGCCCGCACCGCAGCCGGAGGCACCGGCCGCGCCTTCGCAACCGAAGGCCGCACCGCACCCTCGGTCGGCGCCGCGCTCCAAGGCAGCCGCCAAGGACGACGACGGCGTATTGGGCGGCATCATGAAGTCGAGCGCGTTCAAGTCCTTCGCCCGGTCCGCCGGCACGCAGTTGGCTCGCGAGATCACCCGCGGTGTGTTCGGCATCGGCAAGCGCGGTCGCTGACGTGCCGCACGGTTGATCACCGCGAGACCGCTGCTGGATAGGGTCGTAGCGTGACTGCATTACGGGTGCGCGGCATCTTTCTGCCCGACGAACGGGTGCGGGACGCGTGGGTCGTCGATGGTCGGCTGACGTTCACGTCGGTACCGGAGGCGGACCTGATCGCCGAGAGTGGCTGGATCATTCCCGGCTTCGTCGACGCGCACTGTCACATCGGACTGTCCCCGGACGGGTTTCACGACGACCCGGCTGAACAGGCCGAGCAGGCACTCGCCAGTCGCGAAGCGGGCGCCTTGCTGCTGCGCGACGCCGGCTCGCCCGTCGACAACCGCAGCGTGCAGCAGCGCGAGGATCTCCCTCGACTGATCAGGGCAGGCCGGCACATCGCCCGTACCCGGCGCTACATCCGGCATCTCGGTGTGGAGATCGAGCCCGACCAGCTGGTCGCTGAGGTGGAGACGCAGGCGGCGCGCGGCGACGGCTGGGTGAAGCTGGCCGCCGACTGGATCGACCGGGACGTGGGCGACCTCACCCCCACGTGGCCTGACGACGCGCTCCTCGCGGCCATCACCCGGGCGCACGAACTCGGCGCGCGGGTGGCCGCGCACGTGTTCGGCGAGACCGCCCTGCCTGGCTTGATTCGAGCCGGCATCGACTCGATCGAGCACGGCACCGGGCTCACCGACGAGCTGCTCGACGACGCGGCGCGGGCAGGGGCTGTCGTGGTGCCGACGCTGATCAACATCGACACCTTCCCGCAGATCGCCGCGCAGGCCGAAGCGAAATTCCCGCAGTACGCCGCGCACATGCGCGCACTGCTGGCCACCTCCCGGCACCGTATCCGCAGCGCGTGGGAGGCGGGCGTCCCCGTCTACACCGGGACCGACGCCGGTGGGTCGTTGCCGCACGGCCTCATTCAGGACGAGATCCTGGCTCTCGTCGAGGCGGGCATCCCGCAGCCGGACGTGATCGCCCAGGCGTCGTGGCGCGCCCGGGAATGGCTCGGGCTGCCCGGACTGGAGGAGGGCGCCCCGGCTGACTTCGTCGTCTACGACGCCGACCCGCGCGCCGATCTGCAGACGATCGCCCAACCGCGGCGGATCGTCTTGCGCGGCCGGGTGGTCGGCTGACCAATCCCGGCCCTGACCGATCTGCTGCTGCCGAGGGGGAGGTTATGGCCAGGACACGCCGACGGTTCCGATCAGATCGTCCCCCTCGACCGGCATAACCTCCCCCTCGGCAGTAGGGGTGGCCACGGCGCGGGGCGCACGAGGACGAACTCGGGTGCGGGGCCGGTTCACGCTTCCGTAGCATTCGCGCCATGGCCCGTACCCCAGTTCTCACCCCGCAAGAAGATGACTTCCCGCGCTGGTATCAGGACGTCATCGCGAAGGCGGAGCTGGCCGACAACGGTCCGGTGCGCGGCACGATGGTCGTCCGGCCGTACGGCTGGTCGATCTGGGAGCGGATGCAGGCCGCCATGGACGAGCGGATCAAGGACGCCGGCGCCGAGAACGCCTACTTCCCGCTGTTCATCCCGGAGTCCTACCTCAACCGTGAGGCCGAGCACGTCGAGGGCTTCAGCCCGGAGCTCGCGGTCGTCACCCACGCCGGCGGCAAGGATCTCGACGAGCCGATCGTGGTACGCCCGACGTCGGAGACGATCATCGGCGAGTACATGTCCAAGTGGGTGCAGAGCTACCGCGACCTCCCTCTGCTGCTCAACCAGTGGTGCAACGTGGTGCGATGGGAGCTGCGCCCGCGCCTGTTCCTGCGCACCACGGAGTTCCTCTGGCAGGAGGGGCACACCGCACATGCCACTTACGAGGACGCGCGTGACTACGCCGAGCGCATCGCCCGCGACGTCTACCAGGACATGGTGGTCAACGTCCTGGCCATTCCGGTGACGGTGGGACGCAAGACGAAGCGGGAACGGTTCGCCGGCGCCATCAACTCCACCGCGTTGGAATCGATGATGCGCGATGGCAAGGCGTTGCAGATGGGCACCAGCCACGAACTCGGGCAGAACTTCGCCAAGGCCTTCGACATCCGTTACCTCGCGTCGTCCGGGCAGCAGGAGCTGGTCTGGACGACTTCGTGGGGCACGTCGTGGCGCATGCTCGGCGGGTTGATCATGACCCACGGCGACGACGCCGGACTGCGGGTACCGCCGGCGCTGGCCCCGGTGCAGGTCGTGGTCCTGGCGATCAAGCCGGAGGTAGCCGAGGCGGCACACCGGATCGCCACCGAGCTCAAGGCTGCCGGGGTCCGCGTCAAGGTGGACGACCGCGACCTGCCGTTCGGGCGCCGCGCGGTCGACTGGGAACTCAAGGGCGTTCCGCTGCGCGTGGAAATCGGCCCGCGGGATCTGGCGGAGAACGCGGCGACGCTGGTGCGCCGGCTCACCGACGCGGGCAAGTCATCCGTTCCCCTCCCGGCTCTGGCGGAGACGGTGACCGCCGCGCTCGCCGACGACCAGGCCGCGATGCTGGCCGCGGCGACGCAATCGCAGAACGCGCGCATCGCCGCTGTGTCCACCGTCGAGGAAGCGGTCGAGGCGTGTACGGCCGGTTGGGCGACGATCCCGTGGTCGACGCTCGGCGAGGAGGGCGAGGCGCGGCTGGCCGAGTCGGCGATCAGCGTGCGCTGCCTGCAACGCGAGGACGGCAGCGTGCCGGAGCGCGACGACGAGGAGAACCTGGTCGCGTTCGTCGGCCGCAGCTACTGACCGTGTCGGAGCGTTCCACATGGAGGCCCGGCGACGTGGTGTTGCGGCGGTTCTGCGAACCGTACGGCCACTGGACTTACCCAGCCCGGGTAATCGCCGATTCGGCCGCCGAAACCGTGCTGTGGCTGACGGTCGGCACGCCGTGGATGCAATGGGTCGATGAGCAGGGCCGGCAGTCACACGACCGTCCCGCCGAGACGCGCTTCACCGGTGCGCACACGCCGGAGCCGTCTGTGTGGCGAGACCTCGACGTGGTGGTCATCGTTCCGGCGGAGGCGCGGAGCTCTGTGTATCTCTTCTTCCGCGACGAGGTGTTTCAGAGCTACTACGTGAACCTCGAGGATCCATCGCGGCGCTGGGAGCGTGACGGCGTCCGCTTCCTCGATAGCCGGGACCACCAGCTCGACGTGTTGATCGCCGCCGACTGCCGTGCCTGGCAGTGGAAGGACGAGGAGGACCTCGCCGCCGCCATCCATGCCGGCCGCTTCAGCGCAGCCGATGAGGTAGCAATGCGCGCCGAGGGCGAACGGATGGTGAGGCAGGCGCACGCGGGTGCGTACCCGTTCGATGGCAGCTGGCGCGACTTCCGTCCGGACCCGGCCTGGACGACCCCGGAGCTACCGGAGGTATGGAACGTCGAGCGGCCAGGCTAAGCGGTGCCCGGGTCGATGCCGTCATGGGTGGCAGCGACTGATTAAACGGGTTGAGCGGTGTCGAGCGCGACGATCTCCAGCTCGTAGCCATCGGCATCGACGAGGAACGCGGCGTAGTGCTGCGGGCCGCCGGCATGCGGGAAGGCATCGGCGTACAGCTGTTGCCAGCCGTGCTCTGCCGCCTCCGCGGCGATCAGGTCGACGGTGGCCGCGTCCGATGCGGTGATCGACAGGTGGTTCATCCCCGGTGCGGTGCGCACGTGTACAGCGCCGGTCAGGTCGGGGGATTGCTCGATGACGACGTAGCTGCCGTCCGCCGCGCGCCAGGAGTGCCCGCCGGGCCAGTCCTGGAAGTCGCTCCAGCCGAGCGCGCCGAACAGCCAGCCCCACGACCGCCGTGCGCGTCCGACGTCGGGTACCCAGATCTCCACGTGATGTACGGCGGCCATTGCGGCATCGTGTCATCCGCGCCGCGCGCGACAATCGGTGCCGCGACAATCCTGGCGCCGGGACCTCACGGAGAACGGCGCGCGGCGGCGAACTATCGTCGCGGTATGCCCGATAACTCGACCGGAACCATCGCTGTCCGGGGTGGCTTCGTCCATCCGATCACCAAGCGCGCCGTGCGCAACGGCACCGTGCTCATCGAAGACGGGGTGATCACGAAGGTCGGCCGCGACGTGCGGGTGCCGCGTGGCGTTCCGGTCGTCGATGCGGCCGGCAAGTGGGTACTGCCCGGCTTCGTCGAGGCGCACGGCCACCTGGGCGTGCACGAGGAGTCCGACGGCTGGGCGGGTGAGGACACCAACGAGATGACCGACCCGAACGGCGCCCGGTTCCGCGCGCTGGACGGCATCAACCCAGCTGAGGAAGGCTTCCGCGACGCGCTCTCCGGCGGCGTCACCACCGTGGTCATCAAGCCGGGCAGCGGCAACCCGATCGGCGGGCAGACCGTCGCCATCAAGACTTGGGGCCGGATCGTCGACGAGATGTTGGTGCGTGAACCGGTCAGCGTGAAAAGTGCGCTGGGGGAGAACCCGAAGCGGGTGTACGGCGAGAAGAAGCAAACGCCGTCGACACGGCTGGGCGTGGCCGCAGTGATCCGCGAGGCGTTCATGAAGGCGGAGGACTACCGCGTCCGGCGCGACGAGGCGATGCGGGAAGCCAAGCCATTCGAGCGCGACGCGACCAGTGAGGTGCTGGCCCGGGTGCTCTCCGGAGAGTTGCCGTGGTGCCAGCACACCCACCGCGCGGACGACATCGCCACCGCCATCCGTCTCGCCGACGAGTTCGGGTACCGGCTCGTCGTGAACCATGCCACGGAGGGCTTTCTCATCGCCGACGTGCTCGCCGAGCGCAACATCCCCTGCATCGTCGGGCCCATGTTCACCAGCCGGTCGAAGGTCGAGTTGCGCCAGCGCTCGTTGGCCACGCCCGGCAAGCTCGCGAACGCCGGAGTGCTCGTCGCGATCACCACCGACCACCCGGTTGTGCCGATCCACTTCCTCGTGCACCAGGCGACCTTCGCGGTGAAGGAAGGCATGACCCGCGAGGACGCGCTCAGGGCGATCACCATCAACCCGGCCCGGATGCTGGGACTGGACGACAAGGTCGGTGCGCTCGAGCCGGGCTTGGACGGTGACGTCGTGGTGTGGAGCGGCGATCCGCTCGATGTGCTGAGCCGCGCCGAGCAGGTCGTGGTGCGCGGCCGGCCGGTGTACCGCTACGAAGACGGCGCCGGCATCACCGAAGTCCCCTACGCCACCCGCTAACTCCCGCGCAGAATCCGGTCGCGATACCAGTAGCCGGAGTCCTTGATCGTGCGGTGCTGCGTGGCGTAGTCGACGTGCACGATGCCGAAGCGCTGGCTATAGCCCCAGGCCCACTCGAAATTGTCGAGTAACGACCATACGTAGTAGCCGCGGACGTCGGCGCCTGCAGCGATCGCGTCGGACACCGCGCGAAGGTGCTGGCCCAAGTACGCGATCCGAGCAGAGTCGTGCACGCGTCCGGCGCAGACCTCGTCGGCGTAGGCGGCTCCGTTCTCGGTCACCACCATCGGCAGGCCGGGGTAATCGCGGCTGACCCGCATCAGCAGCTCGGTGAACGCGGGTGGGTCGATCGTCCAGCCGATGTGTGTCATCGGGCGCTGCGACGGCAAGGCGTAGGCACCGACCGCACCCGGCCATTGTTCGGCGCCGGCGACCGCTGCGGAACTGATGACGGCCGGCGTGTAGTAGTTGATCCCCAGCACATCGGGACGAGCATGGATGCTGCGCAGATCACCGTCCGCGACGAACGACCAGTCGGTCAGCATCGCGGTGTTGGCGAGCACATCGTCGGGATACCGCCCGGCCATCACCGGTTCCAGGAAGATCCGGTTCGCCACGGCATCGGCCCGGCGGGTGGCGGCCCGGTCGGCGTCACAGTCGGTGGCCGGTCGCAGGGAATGCAGGTTCAACGTCAACCCGACGCTCGCCGAGTCGGGTAGGACGGCACGCAGCGCCGCGCTCGCTGTGCCGTGACCGAGCAGCAGATGGTGTACTGCGCGCAACGCGGCACCCTCGTCGGTCCAACCGGGCGCATGCACTCCGCGCGCGTACCCGAGGAAGGCCGAGCACCATGGCTCGTTCAACGTCGTCCAGCCCGGCACCCGGTCACCGAGCGCACCGCCCAGCACGGCGGCGTACTCGGCAAACCGAAACGCGGTGTCGCGGTTGGTCCAGCCGCCGGCGTCCTGCAGTTGCTGCGGCAGATCCCAGTGATACAGGGTCAGCAGCGGAGCGATGCCGACGCCGAGCAACTCATCCACCAGGCGGGAGTAGAAGTCCACACCCTGGCGGTTCACCGCGCCGGAGCCGTGCGGGATCACCCGGGGCCACGACGTCGAAAAGCGGTAGGACTGCACGCCGAGCTGCGCCATCGTCGCGATGTCCTCGCGATACCGGTGGTAATGGTCGGCGGCGACATCCCCGGTGTCGCCGTTCATCACCCGGCCGGGCGTGTGGCTGAAGGTGTCCCAGATGGACGGCGTGCGGCCGTCTTCGGCGACTGCCCCCTCGACCTGGTACGCCGCCGTGGCCGTACCCCACACGAAGCCGGGCGGGAACGCGCCGACCGACTGACTCGCTCCGCAAGCGTCGCTCGGTGCTGCCTGGTTCGCTCCGCAAGCGTCGCTCGGTGCTGCCTGGTTCGCTCCGCAAGCGTCGCTCGGTGCTGCCTGGTTCGCTCCGCAAGCGTCGCTCGGTGCTGCCTGGTTCGCTCCGCAAGCGTCGCTCACCCCTTTGACCGCGCCCTGCATGATCCCGCCGACGATCTGCCGGCCGAGCAGGACGAAGACGATGAGCACCGGGATGGTGCCGTACAGCGTGCCGGCCATGATGATCGACTGCTGCGGGGCATACCCCGTGGCCAGGCTCTGGAACGACACCTGCACCGTCGGGTTCTGCGTACTCAGCGCGATGATCGGCCAGAAGAAGTCGTTCCAGGCCATCAGGAACGTGAGCATGCCCAGGACGGCCATCGCCGGACGCACCGACGGCACGATGATCGAGCGGAAGATGCGGAAGGTACTGGCGCCGTCGACGTAGCCCGCCTCGATCAGCTCGTCCGGCACCGCGCCGGAGATGTACTGCCTCATGAAGAAGACACCGAACGCGGGGATCAGCGTCGGCAGGATCACTGCCTGCAGATGATTCGCCAAGCCGAGCCGCGCCATCATCATGTAGAGCGGGATGATGCCCATCTGCATCGGCACCATCATCGTGCCGATACAGAACGCGAGCAGCGCCACGCTGCCGCGGAAGCGCAGCTTGGCAAAGGCGAAGCCGGCCAGCGTGCAGAACGCAATGGTGCCGATCGTGATGCAGCTGGACACGATGACCGAGTTGAGCAGGCCCTTGTTGAGCGGCGCCAGCTTGAGCGCAGCGCGCATGTTGGTGAAGAAACTTCCGTTCGGCAGCAGTGGCGGAACCGTGGCAGCCATCTCGCTGTTCGTGTGCGACGCCATCACGATCGTGTAGTACAGCGGGAGGATCGAGATCACTGCGACGACGGACACCAGCACGTAGGTGAGCGGGCCGGCTGCGTCTTGGCGGCGGAAACTCTTGCGCCGCGCCGGCGGCCGGACGGTGTCGGCTGCCGCCGCCTCGGGCGGTGCCAAGGTGGTGCGGTGTGCGGTGGCGGTCATCGGACACCTGCCTCGGCAGCGGCGGCGACCCCGGCTCGGGCCGCATCGACCGGGACCAGCTGTCCGCCGCGTTTCACTCGCATCCGGGCCAGCAGCAGGTTGACCCCGACCGCCACCACGATGATCACGAACATCGTCCAGGCGGTTGCCGACGCCAGCCCGAGCCGGCCGTATCCCCAACCCTGCTGGTACATCAGCACGCCCAGTGTCTGGTAGTAACCCGAGGAGCCGCCGTCGGGCTGGTGCGTCGGGGAAAACAACAGCGGCTCGCCGAACAACTGGGTCGCGCCGATCGTCGACACCACGATGGTGAACAGGATGGTCGGCCGCAGGCCGGGCAGGGTGACGTTGCGGAACTGCTGCCAGCGGGACGCTCCGTCGATGGCCGAGGCTTCATAGAGGGTCGCGTCGATCGCCTGCATGCCGGCGAGGTAGATGAGCGCGTTGTAACCCGTCCACCGCCAGATGACGACCATCGACACCGCGATCTGGCTCGGCCACTTCGAGCCTTGCCAGTTCGTCTTGGGCAGGTGCAGCACCGTGTGCAGCACGAAGTTGATCAGTCCGTAATCAGCGCTGAACAGTTCGATGAAGATGACCGTCGCGGCGGCCAGGCTGGTCGCGTACGGCATCAGCAACGCGACGCGGAAGAAAGTCCGGCCGCGCAGTTTGTAGTTCAGCAGATGCGCGATGCCCAGCGCCATCAGCAGCTGCGGGACCGTCGAGATGATGCCGATGCTGACCGTGTTCTTGAGGGCGTTCCAGAAGTACTGGTGGGTGAACAGGTTCTGGTAGTTCGCGAAGCCCACCCAGTTCGACTGGTTGTAGGTGGTCAATTGGGTGTCGTGCAGGGAGGTCCATGCCGTGTCCAGCCACGGGTAGACGCTGAACGCAGCGAAGACGAGGAAGAACGGCGCGACGTAGACGTAGCCGATGCGGCTGCCCGGCCGTCGTTGCTTGTGCCGCCGCAATGGTGTGGCGTGTCGGGTGATCGTGATGGCTGCCATCGCAGTTCTCTCCTTCGCCTCTGACCAACACCCGCTCGGCTCACGTCCGAAAAGGACGGCTGCGGGCGGGTGCTCCGCCTTGATCAAGCACCTCGCCCGGGCACGTCCGAGGCGGACGAACGTGTCCCGGGCGAGGTAGTCCCGAAGAGTTCCGAGGGCTAGCCGGTGATCTGGTCGATCTGATCCAACGCCGCCTGGAACGCCTTGTCCGCGCTCACGCCCTTGGTCTCGACGTTGGTCAGCTGGGTGGTCAGCGCGTTCTGGATCTGCGTGTCGTAGAGGCCGATCGGCGGGATCTTCATGTCCTTGGCGATGCCGCCGAAGATCTCGCCCACCTTGGCCCCGCTGAAGTAGGCGCTGGTCGCGCCGGCCACCGCGGGGTCTGCCGCGGCGTCACTGTTGGACGGCCAGTGTCCGCCCTGCGCCTTGGCAGTCCACATGGTGATCTCCTGCTGCTTGCTCGTCGCCCAGATCACGAACGCTTCGGCAGCAGCCTGATGCTTGCTGGCGGTCGGAACGCCGAGCCAGGAGCCGCCCCAGTTGGTGGCACCGCCAGGAAGGACGGGCGCGATATTCCAGTGCCCGGCGCCCTTCGCGTCCTGGCCCTGGATGTAGCCCATCATCCAGGTGGGGCAGGCCAACGCGGCGAAGGTGCCGGCGCTGAAGGCCTTGTTCCACGGGTCGCTGAACTGCTGCAGGCCGGCGGTGATCTTCGCGTCCGCGGCCTGCGTGGCCAGCTTCCACGCGTTCTGCACACCGTCGCTGTTCTTCACATCCGGCTTGCCGGCGTCGTTGTCGTAGGCCTCCTTGCCCTGGTACACGGCAGTGGAGAACAGGCTCGCCGCGCTGTCCAGGAAGTGTGAGCCGGCCTGCTTGCCGGCCGCTGCCTGGTACTGCTTGCCGAAGGTGATGAAGCCGTCCCAGGTGGACCACTTCTGGGCCAACGTCTGCGGGTCACTCGGCAGCCCGGCCTTCTGCAGCAGATCGGGCCGGTAGCAGAGCGCCTCCGGCCCGGAGTCGGTGCCCAGCCCGACGGTATCGCTGCCGTCCTTGCTGGTGGCCTGCTGCCACTTCCATGGGTAGAACGAGGACTTCAACGCGGCGGCGTTCGGCAACGTGTTGAAGTTGACGAATTGGTTCGCATGGTTCTGCACCACGTCGGCGACGAAGCCGATCTCGATGCCCTGCACGTCGTCGAGACCGCTACCGGAGGCGAGCCGGGTCTTGAGTTTCGTCCAGTAGTCCGCGGACTGCTGGACGTCGTCCTCCTTGATCGTGATGTTCGGGCAGAGCTGGTGGTACTGGTCGTACAGCCCGTTCTCCTTCATGCCGAACGTGCCGAACAGACCGACGGTCAGCGTCGTGGTGTCCTTGGTGCCGCAGGTGCCTTGCGGCGCGTCAGCCTTCTTCGTGTTCTTGTGTGCCTGCGTGCCGCTTGACGAACATGCGGTCACGAGCAGGGCGGCAGCGGCGACCGTGCCGATTGCGACGCTCAGCCGCGAGGCCGTCCTCCGGATGCGGTGCATTGATCCTCCAACTGGTCGTGGTGCGGTGCGGGCCGCTCGGCGTCGGCGCTGAGCCGTGTGAGAGCGCTCTCATGAGCGCGCACCGGAAGGGTGTCCCAGATCACTCGAGCTGTCAAGCCGAGGCGGTCAGGCAGAGGTGCGGCGCACCGTCTCCACGGGCAGTACCTGGGCGTGCTCGACCGGCTCGGCACGGGTGAGCCCGAGCAGGGAGCGCGCCATCAAGCGACCCAGCGCTTCGACCTGCTGGCGCATGGTGGTGAGCGGGGGAGACGTCGCTGCCGCGTCGCCGAGATCGTCGAAGCCGACCACAGCGACGTCATCGGGCACCTTGCAGCCGTGCGCCGCGAGCGCTTGGACCGCGCCCCGTGCCATCAGGTCGGAGGCCACGAACACGGCGTCGAGGTCGGGTGCGGCGCGCAGCAGCCGGGTCATTGCCGCCGCGCCGCCGGACGCGGTGAAGTCGCCCTCGACGATCAACCGCTTGACCGGTCGCCGGCCCGCATCGGCGAGCGCGTCGCGGTAGCCGTCCAGCCGGTCGATCCCGGCGCACATGTCCTGCGGCCCGGCGATGGTGGCGACTGTGCGCGCCCCGCGGCGGATCAGCAGCTCCGTCGCGGCCCGGCCACCGCCGCGGTTGTCCGAGTCGACGTAGTAGAGCGTCCGATCGCCGCTGAACGGCCGCCCGGAGAGGACGGTCGGCACGCCGAGCCTGGCCAGATCTTGGGGCAACTGGTCGTCCCCGTGCAGGGAGATGAGCAGGACGCCGTCCACGTGCCCGCCGCCGGCGTAGCGCAGGAACTGGCCGAGCTCGGCGGGCGTGGAGGCGATCACGAAGACCAGCTGCTTGCCCGCTGCGGCGAGCTCGCTATGTGCGCCGCGGAGCATCCGGGAGAAGAACGGGTCGCCGAAGAGCCGATCCTCGTTCTCGCTGACCAGGAAAGCGATCGAGTCGCTGCGCCGGGTCACCAATGACCGGGCAGCTCGGTTGGGCGTGTAGGAGATCTCCTCGGCAGCGCGCCGGACGGCGTCGCGGGCAGCGTCGCTCACGTTGTGAGCACCGGCCAGTACCCGCCCCGCGGTCGCCCGGGACACCCCGGCCCGGGCCGCTACGACCTCCAGCGTGGGCGGCGCGGACCGCTGCACTGCGGCGCGTTCGGGCCGGCTGACCACCCGCATCGCCCCCTCCCGCTCCAGCAGGATCGGCAGTCTAGTGTCGCGGGGTCCCGCGACGGCAGGATCGCGGCCCGAACGGCGCCGAATCCGGCGCCCGGCGCGAGCAGCGGCGGAAGTCTGGCAGAATGTGCAGCCGAGTACCGGGACACCCTGCGGCCCTCTCACCGCGGTCGTGTTCCAGTCCACCCGGGACACCAGCGCGAGAACCCCACGTCGTGACTGCCTGCCCACCCGAACGCATCGTCTGGAGTACCTGACCTCGTGGCAACAAAGATCAAGCTCACCCGTATCGGCAAAATGCGCGACCCGCACTACCGCATCGTCGTCGCGGACGCCCGCACCAAGCGGGACGGCCGCTCGATCGAGACGATCGGCGAGTACCACCCGAAGAGCGACCCGTCGATCATCCGCGTCGACGGTGACCGGGCCGCCTACTGGCTCGGCGTCGGCGCGCAGCCGACCGAGGCCGTCGCCGCCATCCTCAAGGTGACCGGCGACTGGCAGAAGTTCAAGGGCCTGCCTGCCCCGGAGCCGATGAAGTTCGCCGAACCCAAGCCGGACAAGAAGGCGCTGTTCGAGGCCGCCGTGCACGCCGCCGGGGGAACCCCGGAAGGCGAGGCGACCACGCCGCGCAAGCGCGCAGCCAAGGCTGCCCCCAAGGCCGAAAAGGCAGCGGCACCCAAGGCGGCCGACGAGAAGCCCGCGGACGCCGGGGCTGCGGAACCGGCGGCCGAGTCGACTCCCGCCGGTGACGCCCCGACCGACCCGTCCGCGAGCTGACGATGCTCGAGGAGGCGCTGGAGCACCTGGTGCGCGGCATCGTCGACCACCCGGACGACGTGCAAGTGCAGCGGGTGAGCAATCGACGCGGCGACCGGCTCGAGGTACGGGTACATCCCGACGACCTCGGCCGGGTCATCGGGCGCAGTGGGCGCACCGCGAAGTCCCTCCGGTCGGTGCTCAACGGAGTGGCCGGCCGCGCAATTCGCGTCGACGTCGTCGACGTGGACCGCTGACCCGACTGCTGCAGTGACCGATCCGCCAGCCGCCGGCGACTTGCTCGCCTGCGGCCGGATCGGCAAGCCGCACGGGGTCCGCGGCGAGGTCACCGTCGAGGCGTGGACCGACGACCCGGCCGGGCGCTTCGCTGCCGGCGCCGTGCTGCGCACCGACCCGGCCGGCGCCGGTCCGCTGACTGTCGGCACCGCCCGGGAACACGGCGGGCGCTGGGTGATCGGCTTCGACGGGGTGACCGACCGGACCGCCGCCGAAGCCCTGCGCGGCACCGTTCTGCAGATCGCTGCCGCGGAACGTCCGGCCATCGAGGATCCTGACGAGTTCTACGACACCGAGCTGGCCGGCCTGACAGTCCGGACGGTGACCGGCCACCGGGTCGGCATCGTCACCGAGGTGGTGCACGGCCCGGCCGGCGACTCACTCGCCGTCCAGGCCACCGACCGGGAGCACTTGATCCCGTTCGTCTCCGCGATTGTCCCGACAGTCGATGTGGCCGGCGGAGTGATCGAGATCGACCCGCCCGACGGGCTGCTGGATCTCTAGTGACCGCACCGGACCTGACCCTCGACGTGATCACCATCTTCCCGGACTACCTCGCGCCGTTGCGGCAGTCGCTGCTCGGCAAGGCCATCGACCGCGGCCAGGTGATCGTGCGGATCCACGATTTGCGGCAGTGGGCCGACGGGGTACACCGCAGCGTCGACGACACGCCCTACGGCGGCGGTCCCGGGATGGTCATGAGCCCCGAGCCGTGGGGACGGGCCTTGGACGAGGTGGTGCCCGCGGGGCAGTCGCCGCGGCTGATCATTCCCACCCCGGCCGGACGACCGTTCACCCAGGCGGTGGCCGCCGAGCTGGCCCGCGAACCGTGGCTGGTCTTCGCCTGCGGCAGGTACGAGGGCATCGATGCGCGGGTGGCCGAGCATGCCGCGGCCCGGATGACAGTGGACGAGATCAGTCTGGGCGACTACGTGCTCGCCGGTGGCGAGGTCGCCGTACTGGTCATCGCCGAGGCGATCGGGCGGCTGCTGCCCGGCGTCCTCGGCAACGCCGAGTCGGCCGTCGACGACTCGTTCTCCGGCGCAACGGCCGGGCTGTTGGAGGCGCCGGTCTTCACCAAGCCACCGTCATGGCGGGGGCTGGACGTGCCCGAGGTGCTGTTGTCCGGCCACCATGGCCAGATCTCCGCGTGGCGCGCCGAACAGTCGCGGGCACGCACCCGGCAGCGCCGCCCGGATCTGCTCGACGGTGATCTCTGAGCTGTCGGTTTCAGATTCGTGGCGCCGATATGGCACCATGGACAGGTTGCCGTGACCACTGGACGTGCACGGCGAGCCAACTCGCACCACCGGTCGCGACCGCAGCGTGCGCCATGCCATACGTGATGAAGCCATACGTGAGGAACTGAGGACATGAACACCCTGGATTCGCTCGACGCCGACTCGCTGCGCGACGACGTCCCGGCCTTCCGCGCCGGCGACACGCTCAAAGTGCACGTGCGGGTGGTCGAAGGAAACCGGTCCCGGGTGCAGGTGTTCCAGGGCGTGGTGATCCGCCGCCAGGGCGCGGGACTGCGCGAGACCTTCACCGTCCGCAAGGTCAGCTTCGGGGTCGGCGTGGAGCGCACCTTCCCGGTGCACACTCCGGTGATCGAGAAGATCGAACTCGTCACCCGTGGCGATGTGCGTCGCGCCAAGCTCTACTACCTCCGCGATCTGCGTGGCAAGGCCGCCAAGATCAAGGAGAAGCGGGAGAACGTCGCTCGCTGAGGCGCGCACGCTAGCCTCCCCCTGTGCCTGACCTCGAGGACTCGTCCGACGCCGACGAACCGGGAGGCGATCCGGCCGCGGGCTCGGCGGATCCGCCCACCACGTGGTGGCAACGGCGTTCCGGGCGCCGGGCCCGGCGCAAAGCCGCGGCCAAGCGCAAACCCGCTCGGTGGTGGGAGTTCCCGGCACTGATCATCGCGGCGATCGTCATCGCCGTCCTCATCAAGACCTTCATGGTCCAGCCGTACTACATCCCCTCGGAATCGATGGAGAAGACGCTGCACGGGTGCACCGGCTGCTCCGGCGACCGCATTCTGGTCAACAAGCCGATCTACCACCTGCGCGATCCGCATCCCGGCGACATCGTGGTGTTCAAGGCGCCGCCCGGCTGGGACGAGGCCACCCCGCAGCCGGCCCGCAACCCGATCGTCAAGGTGGTGCGCGGGTTCGGTCAGCTCGTCGGCGTGATCCCGCCCGACGAGAAAGACCTGGTGAAGCGGGTCATCGCCATCGGCGGGCAGAGCGTGCGTTGCTGCGACGCGCAGGGCCGCGTGCAGATCAGCGACAACGGCCCGAACGGGCCCTGGCGCTCGCTGGACGAGCCGTACCTGTACGAGGACAACCACCAACCATTCGGTCCGGTGACGGTGCCGCACAGCCGGCTGTGGGTGATGGGCGATCATCGCGGCGACTCGGCAGACTCCCGGGCGCACTGCGACTCCGGCGCGGCACAGGCGTGCGATCCGGTGCGAAGCACCGTCTCGCTGAACCTGGTGATCGGCAAGGCCGTCCTGATCGCGTGGCCGCCGTCGCGCTGGCGCACCCTGGGCACCCCGGCAACCTTCAAGAACGCTGCGGCGGCGGCCGGGCCCGTCGTCCCTCTCGGCAGCGGCGTGCTCGCGGTCTTCCCGCTCGTGCTGTGGCGTCGTCGCCGCCGCATCCGGTGACCGCGCCGGTCCGGCGAACCGGTGCGCGGATCTTCCTGTTCGACGACACCGATCGGGTCCTGCTGATCGAGGAGCGATTCGAGGAGGCCGGGCGGCAGCTTCATCACTGGCTGACACCCGGCGGTGGGGTCGAGCCCGGCGAGACTCTGGTGACTGCCGCGCTGCGCGAGCTGTTCGAGGAGACATCGATCCGGGTGGAGCTGCCGGCCGACTCGCCGCAGGTGCACGAGCAACGCCGCGAGTGGTCGTGGGCGGGGGTCACCTACGACCAGGTAGACCACTTCTTCGCCGCCCGCGTTGCTGCCCCGTGGGAAGTACGGGCGGCCGCATTGACCGAGATGGAGCAGAGCACCGTCGTCGGCAGCCGGTGGTGGACGTTGCAGGAGCTGCGCGCCAGCACGGACACATTCCTGCCGCCGGACATCGTTGCTGTGGTGCAGGACGTGCTGGCCGGGCGGTTCGGCGAGTTGGTCCGCCCGCAACGGCGGATGGCCGGCCGGATCCTGCTCATCGACCCGTCCGACCGGGTGTTGATGATCCGAAGCGTGTCGCCCGGCGGCGAGATCAACTGGGTCGTCCCCGGCGGCGGTTGCGACCCGGGCGAGACCACGGTGCAGGCGGCCGGTCGGGAACTCCTCGAGGAGACCGGGCTGTCGGTGTCACTCCCGGACGACGCGGCGGTCGTGCACCAGGAGCGTGCGGTGTTCAGCTTCGGGGCGTGGAGATTCGATCAGACCGACGACTACTACGCGGTGCCGGTGAGCGCCGACATTTCCGCCGCCCCCATTTCCGCAGCGCAGCTCAGCGCCATCGAGGTGGATTCCATTTTGGAGTACCGCTGGCTCACCGCAGCCGAGATCCGGGCCATGCCCGCCCGGATCTGGCCGTTCGGGTTGGCCGACCTGGTCGCGACGCTGTGCGCCGCCTCGGGGGGTCGCGGGTAGCGTAGGTCGGCGTCATGGCTGTTGCTTCCCGCCGGGTACTGCCCGGCCCGTTCCGGCCGGCCCGGCCACCGCTGGTCACCGCCAGCGGCATCTGGCGTTACGAGGCAGCCCTGCGTCGCTGCGGGTTCACCGCCATCGCCGGCGCCGACGAGGCTGGGCGTGGCGCCTGCGCAGGGCCGCTGGTTGTCGCAGCGTGCGTCCTGCGCGACCACGGCCGCATCGAGGGTCTCAACGACTCGAAGCTGCTCACCGCCGCGGTCCGCGAGCGGCTCTTCCCGCGCATCCTGCGCCGAGCGGTCAGCACCTCGGTGGTCATCATCTCGGCGCAGGAGATCGACGCGTACGGGCTGCATGTCGCGAACCTGACGGGGATGCGCCGGGCCTTGGCGCAGCTGGCCCCGGGGCCGGACTATGCGTTGACCGACGGCTTCCCGGTCAGCGGCCTCGGTATCCCGGCGACCGCGGTATGGAAAGGCGACGCGGTGGTGGCCTGCATCGCCGCGGCCTCCATCCTGGCGAAGGTCACCCGGGACCGGATCATGACCGAGCTGCACGAGCAATGGCCGCAGTACGACTTTGCCCAGCACAAGGGCTACATCACTCCGGAACACGCGGACGCACTGACCGAGCACGGCCCGTGCCCGGAACATCGCCGCCGGTATGTGAACGTCCGGCGGGCGATGGGGGAGAATGTCCTGGACATCGCTGCGCTGGCAGCAGAGCAGGAGATCGCGTGACCCGGAACTGTGGCTCGGTGCGCCCATGAGTGCTGAGGACCTCGAGAAGTACGAGACCGAGATGGAGCTGCAGCTCTATCGCGAGTACAAGGACATCGTCCGGCAGTTCTCCTACGTCGTGGAGACCGATCGACGCTTCTACCTCACCAACGAGGTCGACGTGCAACCGCGCAACACCGGTGGCGATGTGTACTTCGAGGTCACCATGCGCGATGCATGGGTGTGGGACATGTACCGTCCGGCCCGGTTCGTGAAGACGGTTCGCGTCGTCACGTTCAAGGACGTCAACGTCGAGGAGCTGGACAAGCCGGAACTGGAGCTGCCCGACAACCCGGGCTCGCCGCCGTTCGGCCTCTGACGGCAGGCACCTGAGCACGTTCGTCCACAGCCGCGCCGCTGTGCACAGCCAGCCCGACTGACCTGTCCGGACCGCCTCGTTCCGGCAGGGTTCGGGCGGTGAGAGCAAAGGACGCGGTCGGGCGCTACGGCGAGCGGGTGGCCGCCCGGTTCCTGCAGGACGCCGGGATGGAGATCCTCGAACGCAATTGGCGATGCCGGGCAGGTGAGCTGGACCTGGTGGCCAGGGATGGCGCCGTGCTGGTGTTCTGCGAGGTGAAGACCCGTTCGTCGACCGCGTACGGCGATCCGGCGGAAGCCGTCGGCCGGGAGAAGTCGGCCCGGCTGCGCCGACTTGCCGCGGCCTGGCTCGACGAGCAAACCGACCGCTTCCCCGAGGTCCGCTTCGACGTGGTCAGCGTGTTGCGTCGGCCGGCCGGTGCCGCCCACGTTGATCATTTCCGCGGGGTGCTGACGTGAACCGGCGGCAGGACGGTCCCGTCCGAACGCCCGGTCACAGCGGCGCCGGAGCGCCGGCATGACCGTCGCCCGTACTCATGCGGCAACGCTGATCGGGGTGGCCGGCCATCCGGTCGAGATCGAGGCCGACCTGTCCGAGGGCCTGCCCGGGTTGACCTTCACCGGGCTGCCGGACACCACCGTCGTCGAGGCGCGCGACCGGGTCCGCGCGGCGATCCTGAACTCCGGAGCTGAGTGGCCGAACCGGCGCATCACGCTGGCATTACTGCCCGCCGACCTGCGCAAGTTCGGCTCGCGGTTCGACCTTGCCCTCGCAGTCGCGATCCTGGCGGTGGCCGGCACCGTCCCGGTCGCCGCGATGGCCGACGCCGCCTGGATCGGCGAGCTCGGGCTGGACGGAAAGTTGCGCGCGGTCCGCGGCGTGCTGCCCGCGGTGCTGGCCCTGCAGCGGGCCGGGATCAGCCGCGTCGTCGTGCCGCGGGCGTGCGCCGCCGAAGCGGCGCTCGTGCCCGGCACTGAGGTGCGCGGTGCGGACACGCTGCGTGAAGTGATCGAATGGCTGCGCGGGGAGGGTCCGGCCCCCGAGCAGGCGGAGCCCGGTGCGGAGACGGACTCGAGCACGGTCCCGGATCTCGCCGATGTGCTGGGCCAGCCCACCGCCCGCCGCGCGCTGGAGATCGCCGCGGCGGGCAGCCATCACCTGTCCATGAGCGGCCCGCCCGGGGCCGGCAAGACGATGCTCGCCGAGCGGCTGCCTGGCATCCTGCCGCGGCTGGCGGACGACGCGGCGCTCGAGGTGACCGCGGTGCATTCGGTGGCCGGCATGTTGCCGGACGGCGCGCCCTTACTGCGCCGGCCGCCCTTCCAAGCACCGCATCACACCGCCACGGTGGCCGCGCTGGTGGGCGGTGGCTCCGGGATCGCTCGTCCCGGCGCCATCTCCCTGGCTCACCATGGGGTGTTGCTGTTGGACGAAGCGCCGGAGTTCCCGCCGGCGGTGCTCGACGCGCTGCGGCAGCCGTTGGAGAGCGGACGGGTCGTCCTGCATCGCAGCGGCGGCGCGGTCAGCTATCCGGCCCGCTTCCTGCTGGTGATCGCGTCGAATCCGTGCCCGTGCGCCGCGCCGCGAGCCCGCGACTGCACCTGTGTGTCCGCCGCGCGGCGCCGGTATCAGCAACGCCTCTCCGGTCCGCTGCGCGATCGCATCGATCTCCGGATCGACGTCGACCCGGTGTCGCGCGCCGATCTGACCGGTGTGGCCACCGTGGCGGAGTCCAGCGAGGCAGTGGCGCACCGGGTGCACGCCGCCCGGGAGGCGAGCAGCGCCCGGTGGCGCCCGCTCGGTTGGTCGATCAACGCACAGGTTCCCGGGTCGGTCATGCGGCGGCCGCCATGGCGTCCGGAGCCCCGTGCTCTTCGGCCGCTCGATCGGGCGCTGGAACTCGGCCTGCTCAGCGCGCGTGGCTTCGACCGGGCGCTGCGGGTTGCCTGGACCATCGCTGATCTGGCCGGGCACGCAGCTCCGGAAGCGGGCGACGTCGCCGAGGCGCTGTTCTTCCGGTCCGGTCGAGCAGCGGAGCAGTTCGCATGAGCGGCCGGCACCCGCCTGGTGCACCGCCGTCCGATCCGGCGCTGGTGCCAGGGGAGCCGAGCAGGTCGCGGGCCACTGCGGCCGTCTCCGAGCAACTCATGCTGGCCCGCGCATATTTGAGCCGGGTTGCCGAGCCCGGTTCGCTCGCCGTGGCGGAGCTCATCAATCGGGTCGGACCGCAGGCAGCTGCCGAGCAGATCCGCTCCGGGACGGTGCCCGCAGAGGTCGAGCGCGCCACGGCGGCACGCCGCTCGTCCTGCGATCCGAGCGCCGACCTCGAGGCCGCTGACCGGCACGGCATTCGGCTCATCTTGCCGGAGTCCGACGATTGGCCGCACTTCGCGTTCGCTCCGCTGTATGTCGCAGAGGCGCACCGGCTGGCGCAGTGGCGGGAGGGTCACCGGTCACCCAGGTACGGCGGCGAGCCAACCGTGCCGATCGCATTGTGGGTCCGTGGTCCGGCGGATCTGGTCGACCTCGGGCCGCGGTCGGCGGCGGTGGTCGGTGCGCGCGCCGCCACCTCCTACGGCACGCAGTTGGCCGCCGAGCTGGGTCACGACCTGGGCCGGCAGGGCATGGCCATCGTCTCCGGTGGCGCGTTCGGAATCGACGCGGCCGCACATCGGGGCGCGTTGGCGGCGCAGGCCAGCACCGTGCTGGTGGCGGCCAACGGACTGGACACCGCCTATCCCCGGGCGCATACGGGTCTGTTCCGGAGCATCGCCGAGACCGGCCTGCTGGTCTCCGAGAGTCCGCCGGGATCGGTCGCACAGCGGCATCGGTTCCTATCCCGGAACCGGCTCGTCGCCGCGTTGGCGGCAGGGACCGTTGTCGTGGAGGCGGCTGCCCGCTCCGGCGCACTCAATACGGCGGGGCACTGCACGGTGCTCGGCCGGCCGGTGATGGCCGTCCCCGGACCGGTGACCTCGGCACTGTCGGTGGGCTGCCACGCCTTGCTGCGGCACCCGGCGAAGCCAGCTGCCCTGGTCACCAGCGCCGCCGACGTCCTGGCGTTGATCGGGCCGGTCGGTGCCGACCCGCCGAGCCGGACGCCGAGCACCGAGTCGGACGGCGCCCGGGCGGTCCTCGACGAGCTGGATCCGGTGGCCCGCGCGGTCGCCGATGGTCTGCCGTCGCGCGGCTGGGCCAGCGAGGAGGAACTCGCCGCGCGCAGCGGCGTCGACGTGCTGTCGGTGCTCCGCGCCCTGCCGGTGTTGCGGCTGGCCGGCGTGGTGCAGGCCAGTGCCGCCGGCTATCGCTGGGCAGGAAGTGCGAGCCGGTCGGCCGGAGCGTGATCGATGTCCGGCCCCGCTGCTGACCGGCCCCGGATCCGCGGACGGTGCCCTTGCTGGTCAGTCCAGGCCGGCGAACAGGTCCGACTCGTACTCGCCGTCGGTCCGTACCGGTACGCCCTTGGCGATCCGGAAGAACTCGACGCCGAACGCCTCTGCGCCGACGTGCTCGGACATCGAGAAGAACGGGCTGTCCTCGGTGATCTGAGTGGCATGTGCCCGCATCGCGGCCAACTTCTGATCGAGTCGGGCGCGACCGTCGATCACCGTCGAGATCAGCTCGTCGGGCGTCACGAACGGCGGCAGCTCACCGTCCGGATCCCAGCCCTCGAACGCCGTGGTGTCGCCGGCTGCGCGCATCCGCCGGATGCCCTCGCGCATCCGGCTCTCCGAAACTGCACTCCAGTAGATCTTGGGGATGTCCCAGGCCTCGCCCAGATCGGTGCGGTAGGAGGGGACTGCGGCGAGGGACGCGCCATAGGTGGCGACCCGATGTGCCTGGACGTGATCAGGATGGCCGTAACCGCCGAACTGGTCGTAGGTGATCAGGACCTGAGGGCGAATCTCGCGGATGATCTCCACGAGCAGGTCGGCGGCTTCGCGCAGGTCGGCGCGCCAGAACGTGTCGTCGCGCACCACCTCCGGCACGGCGGCCGCGCGGTTGTCTCCCCAGGCCATTCCGGTGTCGCGGTAGCGGCCGGCGCCGCCGAGGAAGCGATGGTCCTCGACGCCGAGCTCCTTCATCGCCGCAGCCAGTTCCTCGACCCGCCGTTCACCCAGCGAGTCGTCCCGGTCCGACGCCAGATGGGCCAGGTCCGGCACCAGTACCTCGCCCTCCTCACCGCGGGTACAGGTGACGAGGGTGACCTGGGCGCCCTCGGCCGCGTATTTGGCCATCGTCACGCCCTGCCCGATCGACTCGTCGTCGGGATGGGCGTGCACGAGCAGCATGCGGCGCTCGGCGAGCTGGGGCGATGAGCCGGAAGCGGGTGAGGTCATGCATCGAGCCTAGGGTCGGCGGACGACAGGCTGTTACCCGCCCGCGTGGCGACTTGACCGCTGTGGTCGGTACCGGCAACCGTCCAGGGGTGTCCGCTCGCGCCCGCCCCGACCTGCTCGCCCTGCGCAGGCAGCTTCCGGCCGGGCTGAGCCGAGCCGTCGACGATTTCGAGCGGCACGTCGCCTTGGAAGCCGGCCGGTCGGTGCACACCTCCCGGGCCTACGTCGGCGACGTGGTGAGTCTGGTGGACCATGCGGCCCGGCTCGGCGCCCGCGACGTAACCGATCTGGACCTTGCGGTCCTGCGCAGCTGGCTGGCCCGGCTGCGCAGCACCGGCTCCGCGCGCAGCACGTTGGCGCGGCGCGCCGCCGCGGCCCGGACGTTCACCGCCTGGCTGCAGCGGACCGGCAGAGTGGCCATCGACGCCGGTGAGCTGCTGGCCAGTCCGCGTCCGCATCGGACTCTGCCGGCGGTGCTGGCTGCTGACGAGGCGGTGGCGCTGGTCGAGGGGGTGGACGGCTCTACCGGCCGGGCCGACGCGGCCGGTGCTCCACCGTCGAGTGCCGGCAACGACGTCGAGAGTGGTCAGGCGGTGGCGATCCCAGTGCGTGACCGGCTGATCGTCGAGCTGCTGTATGCCACCGGCGTGCGGGTGGGCGAGTTGGTGGGGTTGGACCTGGACTGCATGGATCACGGCCGCCGCCTGCTGCGGGTGATGGGCAAGGGCGCGAAGGAGCGCACCGTGCCCTACGGCATTCCGGCCGAGCGCGCGTTGCGGGAGTACCTGGCGCGGGGTCGGCCCGCACTCGCCGGTGCGCGGAGTGGTGCGGCTCTCCTGCTCGGCGCTCGCGGCAACCGCATCGACCCACGCGCGGTGCGGCGCATCGTGCATCAACGGGTGGCCACCGTGCCCGGGGCCCCCGACATCGGACCGCACGGCCTTCGACACAGTGCGGCGACCCACCTCGTGGAAGGTGGTGCCGATCTGCGTGCAGTGCAGGAACTTCTCGGCCACGCCAGCCTGGCCACCACGCAGATCTACACGCACGTCTCGGTGGAGCGGCTGCGCAAGACCTACGACCAAGCCCACCCGCGCGCCTGAGCGGGCCGGCCGGCGCCGGGCTCACCGGCCGAGCAGGCGCACGCCGAGGTAGGCGACTGTCGCGACGAGCAGCCACGACGTGAGTCCGAGCACAGCGGCCCGGCCGGCCGTGCGCTGCAGCGTCCGCAGGTGGATGCCCATCCCGAGACCGACGAGGGCGGCCACCAGCGCCACGCCCTGCACGCGGTCGGCGACGTGCAGCACCGTCGCGGGGAGCAGGCCGGTACTGACCAGCGCGACCGCGGCGAGGAAACCGGCCACGAACAACGGCAGCAGCGGAGGCCGGTTGCTGCCTGTGCCCGGGGCCGGGGCACCGGCGGCCCACTGCCGGCGGCGCCAGATCGAGACGGCGGTGACCAGCGGAGCCAGCAACACCACCCGGGTCAGCTTGACGACCACTGCAGTCGGCAGCGCGCCCGGCACCCGACTCGCGGTGGCGACCGTTTGACCGACATCGTGGACGCTGGCGCCCACCCACGAGCCGAACGAGCTGACATCCAGCCCCAGCGGAGTGCGCAGCAGCGGCAGCACGGCGATGGCCAAGCTGCCGCACAGGGTCACCAGCGCGATCGCCACGCCGGTGTCCTCGTCGTCTCCGCCGGCCACCGGCTCGATCGCGGCTACGGCAGAGGCGCCGCAGATGGAGAACCCCGTTGCCACCAGCAGGCTGCGCGCCGGCGAGATGCGCAGGACGCGGCCGAGCGCCTGGGTCCCGGCGAAGGTCACCGCCACGGTCACCAGCACGATCGCCAAGCCGTTGCCGCCTAGGTTCGCGAGTTGCCGCAGCGACAGCTGCAAGCCGAGCAGGACCACGGCGATCCGCAGTATCTGATGGCTCGCCAGCGACGTCCCGGGCCGCAGCTCCGGTCGATGCAGACCCACGTTCGTGAGTAGGGCGCCCAGTGCCACCCCGGCAGTCGTCGGGTTGACCGCGGGCAGGGCGGCCGACACTGCATACGCCGCTGCGGTACCCGCACCGACGACGGCCACACCGGGCAGCAGCCGCCGGCCGACCGCCAACGGAACGCAGATCTCCACCGACCCACTCTGCGGGGGCGCAGGAAACGGAGGTACCCCGCGCTGAGCTGTATGGATACAACCGCCGCTTGTAAGTGACCCTCACGGCTCACCGCTCCACGGGAGGAGACGCACCGGGCCCAGCCGGCGCAGCAGCGAGAGCGGATCGAAGTAGGTTCCGTTGCGCCGCGCCCCCCAATGAAGACAAGTGCCTGCGGTGAAACTGCCGTGCTTGCCCACCACCGTGGCGATCACCGTGCCACCCGCGACAGCTGTGCCGACGAGCACCCGCGGCCGCACCGGCTCGTACTCGGTGGTGATTCCGTCCGGATGCGCAATGACGATCACGCCGCGACCCGCTACCGAACCGGCGAAGCGAACAACCCCTGCGCCAGCTGCCCGGACCTGCATGCCGCTGGTCGTGGCGAGGTCGACCCCGCGGTGTCCGGCCGCATACGGCGTCGGGGGCGGTTGGAAGGGACGCAGTACGCGCAACGGGGCGACCGGCGGCCGATAGCTCGCCGGCGCGGTATGCGGGATCGGCGGGCGGCTATCGCCGCGCGCCACCGGGCCGGCAGCGATCACCGCCACCGCAGCCGTCACGGCCACCAGCGCAGCCAAGCCAAACCGTCGCACCGGACGAGCACACCGCAGCGAGGTGCAGCGGGCGGCCGTCACGGACGGCGTGTGCACACCGCGCAGCCTGTGGATGCGCGATCAGGTCAGCCCTTCGGCAACAGGCCGTGCCGGCGGGCGATCGCGGCTGCTTCGGTACGGCTCCCGGCGCCGAGCTTTGCCAGGATGTTCGACACGTGCACGCTTGCAGTCTTCTCACTGATGAACAGTGCCCGACCGATCTGCCGGTTGGTCCGCCCCGCCGCGACGAGTGCCACGACCTCCTGCTCCCGAGGCGTGAGCGCGGCGGAGGTTGCACCGCTGCCGCGGCGCGGGCCGGTGCTCAACTCGCGCAGCTCGGCCAGCAGCGGCTCGGCGCCCAGTCGCTTCGCGGTGGCCCGGGCCGCGTCGGCGAGTGATCGAGCTTCGTCCACCTCCCCGGCCGCCCGAAGGACTGCGGCGAGGCGGGCTTGCGCGCGGGCGTGTTCGTAGACGTACCGGTCCGCGCTGCTCTGCACCGCGGTGCGCCACGCCGTTATGAGGTCCTGCACGTCGGGCGGATCGACACCGGCCAGCCAGCGCAGCCGGAGCCACTCCGCCTCGAGCCGATCGAACCACGCGACCCCCTCCGGGCCGAGCGGACGCACTGCACCGGCTCCGACCCGGCCGTACGCTGCCTCCCGCGCAGTTGCCACAGCGGGCGAGAGCCGGGACACCGCTGCCGAGCGCTCCACCTCCGTCCAGTTCGCAGCGGCCGACGCTGCGACGCCGACCGCCACGGCGGTGAGCCTGATCCGGCCGAGGAACAGCGGGTTGAGCCAGCGGCCGACGACCACCTCGATGATCTCGTCGAACAGGTCCAACGCCCGAATCGGCTCGCCTGAGGCGAGGTACATCTCCATGGCCGGGCCGGCGAAGTTCACCGCGATCATCGGGTCCTTGTCCCACCAGGACCGTCCCTCGTTCAGCAGTTTCAACAACCTGGTCTTGCCCCGACCGGCCATCACGTGCGTTGCGGCCGCATCGAGCGCCGCCTCCGCGAACGGCGTGGGTGGCGACTGCCCGGTCACCGATCCGACCCGGGCAGCCTCGTCCCAGTTCCCGCGGTTGTATTCGGCCAGGGTCAACAGGACGCGAGCGTCGAGCGGATGCACCGACCAGGGCATGCCGGCCGCCGAGCCGCGGTCGATGACTTCGTGCAGTTGGGTGGCAGCGTCGTCGATCCGGCCCAGGTCGTAATACAGGAACGCCAAGGAGATGCGGCTGCGCAGCTGGGCATTGAGGCTGCGGCTACCGCCGGTGCGGGCCCGGTCCACTGCCTCGAGCAGCCATTTCTCGGCCTCGTCGGGCGAGCCGGCCCGCTGTCCGATCCGAGCCAGGGTTTCGCGGGCGCTCGACTCCGTCTCCGGAAGGCCGAGTTCCCGGGCCATCTCCAACGCGGCGTGGGCTTCCTCCGAGGCCAGTTCTGCCCGGTTCAACGCGATCGCCGTCCGGGCGTGCTGTGCCAGGGCGCGGGCCCGGGACTCGTTCGACACCGACGGGTCGGTGAGCCCGAGTGCTTCCTCGGCCCGCAGATGCGCCTGCGCGTCCATGCCGATGGTGAGTTCGATGCTCGCCGCCTCGTGCAGCAACAGCTGTCGCACCTTGGGGTCGCAGGAACGGGGCAGACCGGTGATGGCCGTGGCCAGCAGCTGCTGGGCACGGAAGGGATGTCCGGCCGCCGACATCGCGGCCGCCGCCGTCAGCGTCAGGTCCACCAACTCAGGGTCGGCTGCCCCGGAATCCGGGTGGACCGCCGGCCAGAGCGCGAGCGCGGCGTCGAAATGCAGCATCGCTTCCCACGGCGCGGCGACGGCCAGGGCGTCGTCGCCGGCCCGAACGCTGGCCCGCAGCGCGGTGGGTTGGTCGTAGGACAACCGGGCGTGGCGAGCCAGTTCGGCGGCAGTCCCGGGAATCTCGCCCTTGGCCAGCACCTCGGCATAGGCGGCGTGCAGCCGAACTCGTTCGCCGGGCAGCAGATCGTCGTAGACCACCTCTGCCAGCAGCGCGTGCCGGAAGGCGTAGTCGGCGTTGCCCCTCGGGATGAGCACGTTGGCCTCGACGGCAGCCCGTACTGCCTCCTCCAGGACCTGGTCGGGCAGATCGACGACCGCGGCCAGCAGGGCATGCGACACCCGCCGGCCGGCCACCGAAACCGCGCGGACCACCTGGCGAGCCTCGCCGGACAGCCGCTCCACGCGCACCAGCAACAGATCGGCCAGGTCGGTCGGCAAAGCACCGGACTCGTCCATCACCGCGACCAGTTCCTCGGTGAAGAATGCGTTGCCCTCTGCCCGGTCCAAGATCGTCTGGATGACGCCTGCCGGGATCGGGCCGGGATGCAGCTGGAAGATCAACCGTCGGACGTCCGCGGCGTCGAACGGCGACAGCGCCAGGCGCTCGACATCATCCAGCCGCGCCCATTCCGCGGCCGCGGCGCGCAGCGGATGGCGCCGGTGCAGGTCTTCCGAGCGGTAGGAGACAACGAAGTGCAGCGCGGCATCCGACGGGCGAGCCAGCAGGAAACTGATCAGGTGTCGCGACGACTCGTCGGCCCAGTGCGCGTCCTCGATGACGAAGACGACCGGCTGCTCGGTGGCCAGTGCGGTCAGCGCCGTATGCACCGCTTCGTACAGCGCGCTGCGATCGACCCGATCGTCGGCGGGTTCGGCGCCGCCCATGGTGCGTCGTGCCGGAAGCAGCCGGGCGATCGCCGGAGCGGCCTCGAGGGCCTGCTGAGCTCGCTGCGGGTGCTCCCGGGCCAGCCGGCCGAAGGCGTCGCTGAACGGCAGGTAGGGCAACGCCCCACCGTTCAGATCCAGGCAGTGACCGACCAGCACGAGCGCGCCCTCGGTGCTCGCCCAGCCGCCGAATTCGCGCAGCAATCGAGATTTGCCCACTCCGGCGTCCCCGGTGAGCAGGACGACGTGCGGCGTGCGGCGGCTCGCGTCGGCGGCCAGCATCTCGCGCAGCCGGGACAGTTCGGCGTCACGTCCGACGAATGTGGCATTCGGTGCGCGCGAGCCGGCCATGTCGACCATCATGACCGACGCGTCCGACCCGTTATCGACAGCGCGCCCGCCAGTCGGCGCCGGCGCTGCGGCGGCCGGGGGCGGCTCAGGCAACGCGGGCGTGCTCGGCGGCGGCCTCGGTCGAGATCTGATCGCCGCCTAGCTCGACCGGCAGCCGGGTGACCGGAGCCGTCGGCTGCGCGGTGCCGCGATGCCGGCGCAGCCATCCGCGTAGCCGCGGCACCCCGTTCGCCAGGGCGAAGTCCCGGGTCAGGCGCTCTCGGCGGTAGTCCATCTCGGCTCGGGCCGAGTCGACCATGTAGGTCATGTCACCCTCCTCGTCCTCCTCGCCGACCGATCCGGCGGGCATGCTCGACAGTGCGCGCCTGAGGTGCCTGGCAGCATGGGGAGTACGCCTTAGATCTGATGCCGCAACGCCACGCAGGCCTTAGTTCCCGGGGGCCGCGATTGGTCGTGCGCCCGGCCGACCGGGTAGAGTTCAGCCAGATCCACGCAGGTGGGTCGCGCACGACCACAGCACCATCAGCACTGGGCGCAAGCCCGGTGACTTCGCGTGTCCGTCCGGCGTACTTCTACCGGATCGGCGGCACCTCTCGGTCCGGCCCGACATCGGGCTCGGCGCGGGCGCCGCGACACCGGGCACCAGGGTGGCGGATCACCGATCCGCCACGACAACCGAGGACGCGTCCACCCGCGCCCGAGCAGCTGCGGCTGCCCGGACGCCCAGGCGCACGAGCACAGCAAGGAGGCGTCGGCATGGCCGTCGTCACGATGAGAGAAATGCTCGATTCCGGCGTGCACTTCGGGCACCAGACCCGCCGCTGGAACCCGAAGATGAAGCGATTCATCTTCACCGAGCGCAACGGCATCTACATCATCGACCTGCAGCAGACGCTGAGCTACGTCGACAAGGCCTACGAATTCGTTCGGGAAACCGTCGCGCACGGCGGCAGCGTGCTGTTCATCGGCACCAAGAAGCAGGCCCAGCAGGCCATTGCCGACCAGGCCACCCGCGTCGGCATGCCGTACGTGAACCAGCGCTGGCTCGGCGGCATGCTCACCAACTTCCAGAC
Source organism: uncultured Actinomycetota bacterium (assembly GCA_963703085.1). GTDB lineage: Bacteria > Actinomycetota > Actinomycetes > Mycobacteriales > Jatrophihabitantaceae > DATAEG01. The sequence continues at coordinate 3,378,523 of OY969789.1, forward strand.
GGTGCACGGCCGGCTGCAGCGGTTGAAGGAGCTGGAAGGCCTCGAGCAGAACGGCTGGGAAGGCACCGCCACCAAGAAGGAACAGCTCATCCTGACCCGCGAGAAGGTCAAGCTGGAGCGCACCCTTGGCGGTATCCGGGAGATGGCGCGGGTGCCCAGCGCGGTGTGGATCGTCGACACCAAGAAGGAGCACATCGCGGTCGGCGAGGCGCGCAAGCTGCACATCCCGGTGATCGCCATCCTGGACACCAACTGCGACCCGGATGAGGTCGACTACAAGATCCCCGGCAACGACGACGCGATCCGCAGCGCCGCGCTACTGACCAGGGTCATCGCCGACGCGGTGGCCGAGGGCCTGATGGCGCGCGCCGCGGGCGCGGCCAACGCCGGCCGCGGCGGTGACGACACGAAGCCCGAGCGCGGTCAGCTCGGTGCTGACGAGCCGCTGCCGGAGTGGGAGCGCGAATTGCTCACCACCAACCAGGCCACCGCCGCAGAGCCACCCGCCGCATCGGCCGCTTCGGGCACCGGCCGCTGAGCAGCCTGCCGCCGAACCGGTCACGGCTGCACCGACCGGCGAACCGGAGGCCCCGGCCGAGCCGGTCGCCACGCCGGACCCGACTGCCTGACCGCGACCGGCCGGCCGCGACCGGCCGGCCCGCCGAACCACCCTGCGATTCATGAACCGAAGGACGAGACGGAACGATGGCGAACTTTTCCGCCGCTGACGTGAAGCGGCTGCGTGAGATGACCGGTGCCGGCATGCTCGACTGCAAGAAGGCGCTGGAGGAGGCCGACGGCGACTTCGACGCCGCGGTCGAGATCCTCCGGGTCAAGGCCGGCGCCAAGGTGCAGAAGCGCGGTGCCGAGCGCACCGCTACCAACGGTTTGATCGCCGCTGCCGAGGGCGCCATGATCGAGCTGGCCTGTGAGACCGACTTCGTGGCCAAGAACGAGCAATTCCAGACCCTCGCCGGCGACATCGTCACCCATCTGGCCGGTTCGGCAACGTTCGAGGCGTCGGCCGGAGCGGCTGATCCCATCGGGCTGGCCGGCAAACTGCTCGGCGAGACGCTCAAGGACGGCCGGACCGTCGGCGAGAACGTCGACGCGGTCGCGGCCGTCATCGGCGAGAAGCTCGAGCTGCGCCGCGCGGTGAAGCTCTCCGGCCAAGTGGCCACCTACCTGCACAAGAAGGCGGCCGATCTGCCAGCGCAGATCGGCGTCCTGGTGCAGTACGCCGGTGACGACCTGAGCGCCGCCCGCGCCGTGGGGATGCAGATCTCCGCGATGCGTCCGGTGTACCTGTCCCGTGAGGACGTCCCCGCCGAGACGGTCGAGAACGAGCGCCGCATCGCTGAGGCGACGGCCCGCGAGGAGGGTAAGCCGGAGCAGGCGATCGCGAAGATCACCGAGGGCCGGCTGACCGGGTTCTTCAAGGACAACGTCCTGCTGGAACAGTCCTCCGTGCACGACAGCAAGAAGACGGTCAAGGCTTTCCTCGACGAGGCCGGCGTGCTGGTCACCGGCTTCGCCCATTTCGAGGTCGGCCAGGGTTAAGGCAGGATCCATCTGAGCTGAGCCATGGACCCGCGGGGACGACGAGCAGGAGGCGGTACATGACCGACGACGCAACGGCCGCCCCTGTGGATCCGGGCGCACTGCTCCTGCCGCACGGTCAGTACCGCCGGGTGATGCTCAAGCTGTCCGGCGCGGTCTTCGGCGGCGGCGCGATCGGGGTTGACCCGGCAGTGGTCGAGTCGATCGCGGCGGAGATTGCCGATGTGGTCCACTCCGGTACGCAGGTCGCGGTCGTCAACGGCGGCGGCAACTACTTCCGCGGCGCGGAGCTCAGCCAGCGCGGGATGGACCGGGATCGCGCCGATTACATGGCGATGCTCGGCACCGTGATGAACTGCCTCGCCCTGCAGGACTTCCTGGAAAAGCGCGGCATCACCACTCGGGTGCAGACCGCGATCGCGATGGGGCAGGTAGCCGAGCCGTACATCCCGCGGCGCGCCGAGCGGCACTTGGAGAAGGGCCGCGTCGTCATCTTCGGAGCCGGGGTGGGCATGCCGTTCTTCTCCACCGACACGGCTGCCGCCCAGCGCGCCTTGGAGATCGGCTGCGAGGTCCTGCTGATGGGCAAGAGCGGCGTCGACGGCGTGTACGACGCCGATCCGAAGACGAGCCCGGACGCGGTCAAATTCGACGCGATCAGCTACGACGAGGTCCTGCGCCGTGATCTGAAGGTTGCCGACGCCACCGCAATCAGCCTGTGCCGGGACAATGCGATGCCCATGATCGTGTTCGGTCTCGGCGCGGGCGCGATCTCCCGGGTCGTCCGGGGTGAGAAGATCGGGACAGTGGTCGGCGGTGTCAGCAGCTGATCGACCGCCGGTGCTGCGATGCCGGCGATCCATCCGAAGACGAAAGGGCCTGCGGTGATCGACGAAACGCTCTTCGAGGCCGAAGAGAAGATGGAGAAGGCGGTGTCCGTCGCGCGCGATGAGATGGGCAATCTCCGAACCGGCCGCGCCACGCCGAATGCTTTCGCCCGGCTCAACATCGACTACTACGGCGCGTCCACGCCGATCCCGCAAATGGCGTCGGTCAGCATCTCCGAGGCGCGGATGGCGGTCATCAAGCCCTACGACGCTTCGCAGATGGGCGCGATCGAGAAGGCCATCCGGGACAGCGACCTCGGGGTGAACCCGACCAACGACGGCACCATCATCCGGGTGGTCTTCCCGCAGCTGACCGAGGAACGCCGCCGCGAGATGGTCAAGGTGGCGCGCAGCAAGGGTGAGGACTCCAAGGTGTCGATCCGGGCCGTGCGCCGGCACGCGAAGGACGCCCTCGACAAGCTGGCCAAGGACGGCGACGTCGGCGAGGACGACGTGCACCGCGCTGAGGGCGAGCTGGACAAGCTGACCGCCAAGTACGCCGCGCACGTCGACGAACTGGTCAAGCACAAAGAAGCCGAACTGCTCGAGGTCTGAGGCCGTTGTCCGAGCAAGAGCCGGTTCGGATCCCGCGGGTCGCCGGTCGCCGCGCTCGTCACGGTCACGACGACGAGGACGACGAGCTGTCGCCAGAAGAAATCGCGGCGATCGAGGCGGCCTACGTCGAGGAGAACCCCAGCGGCCGGCACGGAGCGCATTCGCTGCGCGAAGCCCTCGACAACGCGACGCTGCCGGAGTCGCTGAGCCCGGTTCTGATGCGGGAGAACGTCCCGTCGTCCAAGGCCGGCCGCAATCTGCCTGCCGCAATCGGCGTCGGAGTCGGCCTCGGCGCAATCATCCTCGCGACGCTGTGGCTGTGGCGTCCCGGTTTCGTGATCATCGTCTGCGTTGCCGTCGTCTATGCCCTGTACGAGCTGACCACGGGGATCGCCACCGTCGAGGCTCGCGTGCCACTGATCCCACTGGTCGTCGGCGGCCTGGCCATGGACATCGCCGCCTGGTACCGCGGCAGCAACGGGCTGGCCGCCGGATTGCTGCTGACCGTGCTGGCGGTCGCCATCTGGCGGCTGGCCGACGGTGCTCTCGGGTACCAGCGTGATCTCGCCGCGGCCACGCTGTGCGCGCTGTATGTGCCGCTGCTCGCCGGATTCGCCGTGCTGCTGGTGCACCCGCACGACGGATCGGGCCGGGTCATCGCGTTCATCCTGACCGTGGTGTGCAGTGATGTCGGCGGGTACGCCACCGGCGCGCTGTTCGGCCGGCACCCGATGGCCCCGACCGTCTCGCCGAAGAAGTCCTGGGAGGGCTTCGCCGGTTCCCTGATCGCGTGCGTCGGCTGCGGGGCGCTGTTGATGGCGCTGCTGTTCCACGAGAGCTGGTGGAAGGGCGCACTGTTCGGGTTGGCCATTGTCGTCACCGCGACACTCGGTGATCTCGGCGAGTCGATGATCAAGCGCGACCTCGGGCTGAAAGACATGGGCCGGCTGCTGCCCGGGCACGGCGGGCTGATGGACCGGATGGATTCGCTGCTGCCCTGCGCTGCAGTCGCGTACCTGATCCTGGTCCTTGCGGTGCCGACCTGACCGACGTCGCCCTGGGCGCAGGTCGACGGTGTCAGTGCGGCGTGTGAAGCTGGGCGCCATGTATGAAACTGCGGCCGAGCTGACGGCGTTGCAAGAGCTGCTGGACCGGAGCATCAGCCGGTCGAACTCGCACCTGACCAGCATCATCGAACCTGGCCGGCGCACCCTCACCGCAGAGCGGATCAGCGCCGAGCTTGCGCCGGTGAGCGTGCTCAACGTCGCCAGCGTCACCGCCCGGGGCGAGCCGAGGCTGTCCGCGGTGGACGGGCACTTCCGGCACGGCAAGTGGTATTTCTCCACGTCCGGTGTGGCCAGCAAGGCCCAGCACCTTCGGGCCCGGCCAGCCGTCAGCGTCTCCTACACGCCCCGCGACGGGTACGGCATCTGGGCGCACGGCACCGTCGCCTTCCTGCAGCCCGGCTCGGCCGAGTGGCAGGAGTACGACGAGTTCCTCACCACCGTGTACGGGCAGTCGCCGACCGAGTGGGCGGATGAGATCGTGTTTCTCCGGGTCGACCCGCAATGGATGGTGGGTTTCGCCATGACCGAGCAGGAAATGACTGAGTTCGAGACCGAACTGGCCGCTCGCGAAGCGCGGCTGGCCGCGGCGCAGCAGGCGCGATGAGCGTTGCCGAGCTGGAGGTGGCCGACTGGCGCGACACGGTCGCCTCGATGTACCTGTCCGACCTGGACCTGGCCGGATTCCGCGCGGTCCGCGATCAGTTGTTCGCCACCCACGTGCAGTCTCCGATCCCGGCCGAAGAGCGCACCGACTTCCACGGTCTCGGCTACTTCCCGCCGAACGCTGATGCGGTTGTCGAGGTGGCGCTGCACCCGGCAGACGGGACGATCGAGATCGACACCGCCGGCCCGGACGGGGTGCTCAGCTACCGCCGCATCGGAGTCTGCCGCACACCCTGGGGACCGCTCACCTTGTGGTGGTTGCAGGCTTACGGCGGTGGATTGTTCCTGCCGGTGCGGGATGCGACCTGCGGCATCGAGACGTACGGCGGCGGTCGGTACCTCACCGACACGGTGAAGGGCACCTTCGGTCGAGGCCTGATCGATCTCGGCGCCGGCCGGCTGCGACTGGACTTCAATTACCTGTACAACCCGTCCTGCGCCTACGACGACGCGTGGGCCTGTCCGCTGGCGCCCGCGGAGAACCGCGTCGACCAGCGCATCGAGGCCGGCGAGCTCAGCTACCGCAGCGCGGTGGCGGCCTGACAAGAGAAACGGCGGCCAGGGCTGGATGCCCTGACCGCCGCCTGTAATCGCAGCTGCTGTCACTCCACGGCGAGCCGCGCCTCGGCAAGGTTCACGTCGATGTCGGGCTCCACGAACTCGGGCTCGGCCTGCCGGCCGCGGACTCCGACGGCGACCACCACCACGGCGATCCCGAGCAGGATTGTCGCGACCAGGAAGCCGCGGTCGGCGCCGACGATGAACGCATGCCGGGCCTGTTCGGCCGGCGATGCCCCCGGCAGTGAGGCAGCCCGACTGGCCGAGCCGAAGACCGTGACCAGGATGGCCAGACCCAACGACCCGCCGACCTGCTGCATCACGTTGACCAGACCGGACGCGGCCCCGGCATCCTCCGGCTCGACGCCGGTCAGGGCGGCAGTGGTGAGCGGGACGAACGCCAGCCCGTTGCCCGTCCCGAACAACACCAGCGGCCCGAGCAAGGAGAGGTAGTTGCTGGTTTCGGACAGCTGAGCGATCCACCACAATCCGAGCGTGGAGAGGATCAGACCGCCGACCATCAGCCGCTTCGGGTCGACCCGTTCGCTGAGCACCCGAGCAGAGAGCTGCGATGCGGCGAACAGCATCGCCGTCAGCGGCAGGAAGGCCAGGCCGGTCTTCAGTGCGCTGTAGCCCAGCACGTCCTGCAGGAACTGCGTCAGGAAGAAGAACATCCCGAACATGCCGGCGATGAGCAGCAGGCGGACCAGGTAAGAGCTCACCCGGGTCCGGTCGGTGAACAACCGCAGTGGCGTGATCGGCGCCTGGGCGCGCTGTTCCACGGCAACGAAGCTGCCGATCATCAGTGCGCCGAAGACGAACGCACCCACCGTCTCGGTGTTGGTCCAGCCGTGCGTCGCCGCGCGGACGAAGCCGTACACGAGGGAGGTCATGCCCAGCGTCGAGGTGAGCGCACCGGCGAGGTCGAAGTGGCCGGACCGTCGGGGCGTCTCGGTGAGCACCGCGCGAGCGGCGAGCACCAGTGCGATACCGATCGGGACGTTGACGAAGAACACCCAGCGCCACGAGACCCACTGGGTCAGCATGCCGCCGGCGATCAGGCCGACGGCGCTGCCGCCGATGGACACCGCGGTGTACAGCCCGATGGCCCGGGTGCGTTCCCGGCCGCTGGGGAACATCGTCATCAGCAGCGCCAGGGCCGCCGGTGAGGCAAATGCGCCGCCGATGCCTTGGGCGGCCCGCGCGACCAGGAGGAACCCGCCGGATGTGGCCAGCCCGCCGGCGAAGGATGCGGCGGTGAACAGAGCGATACCGGCCAGGAAGGTGCGCTTGCGGCCGAGGATGTCACCGGCCCGCGCGCCGAGCAGCAACAGACCGCCGAAGGCCAGCGTGTAGGCGTTGATCACCCAGGACAGGTCCGCCGCCCCGAAGTGCAGGGCGTTCTTGATGTCCGGGAGTGCGATGTTCACGATCGTCGCGTCCAGCACGACCATCAGCTGGCAGACCAGGATGACCCCCAGCACGACCGTGGGATGGGCCGCGCGCCGCCGTGGCGGGGCGGCTGGTGGAGTTTGGATTGCTGTGCTCACGAAATGTGCTCCTACGGGGTACGATTCAATAAGTGGAAGGCGCCTCCGGTAACCATACGGAGGGTGCCTCCGGTTTGCAAGTGTATTTGTCGTGAACAAAGGAGGTCGGCGTGTCGCGCGCAGCCGCATCAGCGGAGCCGGCGCTCGAGTCGGCGCAGCGGGCCCGTCCGTTGCGCGCCGATGCCCAGCGCAACCGGGACAAGGTCATGGAGGTCGCCGCAGTCGCCTTCGGCGAGCAGGGCGAGACGGCATCGCTGGAGGAGATCGCGCGGCGCGCCGGGGTCGGGATCGGCACCCTCTACCGGCATTTCGCCACCCGCGAGGCCTTGCTGGAGGCGGTCTATCGGCGCGAGGTGGACCAGCTGTGTGACGCGGCGCCAGAGCTCATCGCGACCCTGCCGCCCTATGACGCGCTGCACGAGTGGCTGCGCCGGTTCGTCGCGTACGCCGCCACCAAGAAGGGCTGGGCCGCCGCTCTGAAAGCAGCGCTCGGCGCCAACACCGAGATCTTCGCGCACAGCCGGGCCCGGATGATCACCGCGTTGGAGCTGCTCATCACGACCAACGTGGATGCCGGGCTGATGCGTGCCGACGTCTCGGCCGAGGACGTGCTGCGCGCGATCGGCGCGCTGTGCCACACCGTCGAGACGCCGGACTGGCAAGAAGTCACCACCCGGCTGGCCGACCTCTTCCTGGACGGGCTGCGCTACGGCGCTCCGGCCGGTGGGTAGATCCCGCCGCCGGCAGCGATGACCTCCGTGCCGTTGGTATTCGATGCGCCGCGGCGGACCCGACCGCCCCGGCACCTTGCCGACCTCGGTCCGGCGGACGTGCGTGCGGCTGTCACCGAGCTGGGTCTTCCGGCCTTCCGGGCCGATCAGCTGACCCGGCAGTACTACGGCCGGTACGAGAGCGACCCGACCCGGATGACGGACCTGCCCGAGCCGGTGCGCGACGCCATCGGCGCATCGCTGCTGCCCGCGCTGCTGACCGAGGTACGCAGCGTCGAGACCGACGCCGGCACCACCCGCAAGACGCTGTGGAAGCTGCACGACGGGACGCTCGTGGAGAGCGTGCTGATGCGGTACCCGGCCCGGGTGGTCGGCGGGCAGCGCCGGCCCGAGCGAATCACGGTCTGCGTATCGAGCCAGGCCGGTTGCGGGATGGCCTGCCCGTTCTGTGCGACCGGGCAGGGCGGTCTGCAGCGCAACCTGTCGACAGCCGAGATCGTCGAGCAGGTCGTGGCCGCCGCCCGGATGTGCGCGCGTGGTGATCTGAGCGGCGGTCCCGGCCGGCTGTCCAACGTCGTGTTCATGGGGATGGGCGAACCGCTGGCCAACTACAACCGGGTGCTCGCCGCGCTGCACCGGCTGATCGATCCGGCACCGCATGGCCTGGGGCTGTCCCGGCGCTCGATCACCGTCTCGACGGTGGGTCTGGCCCCGGCAATCCGGCGTCTGACCGAGGACGCACCGGGCGTCACGCTGGCGGTCTCGCTGCATGCGCCCGACGACGAGCTGCGCGACACGCTGGTGCCGGTGAACCAGCGGTGGAAGGTCGCCGAGGTGCTGGCCGCCGCGGACGACTACGCGGCCCGGACCGGCCGGCGCTACTCCATCGAGTACGCGATGATCCGCAACGTCAACGATCAAGGGTGGCGCGCCGACCAGTTGGGCCGGCTCCTGGCGGCCCGGGGCGCGCACGTCAACCTGATCCCGCTGAACCCGACCCCCGGATCGCAGTGGGACGCCTCGCCCAAGCCGGCGGAGAATGAGTTCGTGCGCCGGCTCGAGGCGCATGGCATTGCGGTGACCGTGCGGGACACCCGCGGCCGGGAGATCGACGGGGCCTGCGGGCAGCTCGCCGCTGCTGACTCCGTCCCCGCTGCGCCGTAATCACCCGGCGCACCGGTCAGCGCGGGTGCGCCGGACGGACGAACGGGAACGCCAGCGTCGCGCGGATCGTCGCGCCGGTGAGCACCATGACCAACCGGTCGACGCCGAGGCCGAGCCCGCCGGTCGGTGGCATCGCGTACTCCAATGCGGTCAGGAAGCCCTCGTCCAGTTGCATGGCTTCGGGATCGCCGGCCGCGGCCCGCAGCGACTGCTCGGTGAGGCGCTCCCGCTGGTCGATCGGGTCGACGAGTTCGGAATAGGCAGTACCGATCTCGGCGCCGAAAGCCACCAGGTCCCACCGCTCGGCCAACCGTGGATCGCTGCGGTGCCGGCGGGTCAGCGGCGATGTCTCGACCGGAAAGTCGGTATAGAAGGTCGGGTAGGTCGTACGTTTCTCGACGAGATGTTCGTAGAGCCGCACCACCAGATCCCCGGCGCCGCAGTGCGTCTCAGTCCGCAGGTGATAGGTCGCACACAACCCCAGCAGTTCGTGCACCGAAGTTTCCGGCGTGACGTGCACGCCGGTGGCCTCACTCACCGCACGGTGCACCGGGACGACCGGCCATGGCGCAGTCAGGTCGACCCGGTGCGATCCACCGGTGTCGTCGGGGCGAATGGCAACGGGCGCCCCGTGCATCGCCACCGCGGTAGCGAGCACGAGTTCGCGGGTCAACTCCCGCATCACCGTGTAGTCGGCATAGGCCTGGTACGCCTCCACGGAGGTGAATTCCGGGTTGTGCGTTGCGTCCGCGCCCTCGTTGCGGAAGTTGCGGTTCAACTCGAAGACCTTGCCCAACCCACCGACACACAGTTGCTTGAGATACAGCTCCGGTGCGATCCGCAGATACAAGTCGACGTTGTATGCGTTGATGTGGGTGCGGAACGGGCGTGCCGCGGCACCGCCGTGCACCGTCTGCAACATGGGCGTCTCGACCTCGGTGAAGCCTCGCTCGGCGAACGCTGCACGCAACGCCGTGACCGCCCGGCTCCGGGTGTGCAGCGCGTCCAGGGCTTCTGGATTGACGATGAGGTCGAGGTAGCGCTGCCGGACCCGCGCGTCGGGGTCGGAGAACCCGGCATGCCGTCCCGGCAGGGGGCGAAGGCATTTGGCCGCCATCACCCAACTGCTCAACAGGATCGACCGCTCACCTCGCTTGGAGGCGACCACCTCGCCCGTGACGCTGACATGGTCGCCGAGGTCGACGGTGCGCTTCCACAGCGCGAACGCGGCCGGCGGCGTGTCATCGCGGGTGAGCATCACCTGGATGGTGCTGCCGGCGTCCTGCACCACGGCGAAGGTGACCCCGCCGAGATCGCGTAACGCGCGGACCCGGCCGGCCACCGACACCAGCTGTCCCGTGCCGGCCCCGGCGGTGAGGTCCGGATGGGCAGCGCACACAGCCGCGATCGTCGTGGTGCGTGGCACCTCGACCGGGTAGGCGCAGTGCCCCGACTCGGTGAGCAGGTCGATCTTCGCGCGCCGCACCTGCTGTTGCTGGCTGATCGGGTGCAACGGGCGAGCCGGTCGCAGCAGCTCGTCCTCCTGAGCCCGCACGGCGTCGGCCAATGCGACGGTCCCGGCGCCGGCCACCGGGATCTCGTCGGCGGCGGCACGCGGGGGATGCGGCCGGACGGACGGCAGGAACCCTTCGGCCATGCCTGCGGCGATGGCCGCCCGGGTGAGGTTCAGCGAGGAGTCGTAGCACATGAACCGCGGTACCCAGCCGGGTAGGTACTTGGCGTTCGACCGGTACAGCGTCTCGATCTGCCAGAACTTCGAGGCGACGGTGAGGGCCGCGTCGGTCAGCCGGACGACCGGTCCGGCTCCGACCCGATCGGTGGAGCTGAACACCGATCGGAACATCGCGAAGTTGAGCGACACCCGGCGCACGCCGAGGTCGGGGCAGGCGTCCATGAGGCCGGCCACCATGAACTCGATGAGGCCGTTCTCCGCGTCGCGGTCGCGGCGCATCACGTCCAAGGACAGCCCGCGCGCTCCCCACGGCACGAAGGACAGCAGGCCACGCACCCGACCGTTCGCGTCGTGTGCCGTCACCATGACGCATCTCGCGTCCGCCGGATCGCCCAGCCGATTCAGCGCCATCGAGAAGCCGCGCTCGGTGGCATCCCCACGCCAGTCCTCGGTGCGTTGGGCCAGGTCAGCCAACTCGGGTGCGCCGATGTCACCGTGCCGACGGGCGGAGAGGGTGTAGCCGCTGCGTCGGATCCGGGTCACCGCCTGCCGGACCGGGCGCATGGTATGGCCTTCGAGGCCGAAGCCGTCCACGTCGATGATGGCCTCGTCGCCGATGGTCAACGCCTTCAGGCCCGCGGCCACATACGCGTTCGCGCCGGCTTCGCTGGCCGACAGAGTGGCGGGAAACCAGCCGTGGCCGCGCGCCTCCGCGAGCCAGGCCTCGATCGCAGCCGGCCACGATGCGGGGTGACCGATCGGGTCCGCGCTGGCCAGGCTCACCGAGGCCAGCACCCGGTAGGTGACAGCAGCGCGTCCATCCGGCGAGAAGATCACCGACTTGTCGCGCCGGGTGGCGAAGTAGCCCAATGAGTCGCGGTCGCCGGCCTCGAGCAGCAGCCGCCGCACCGCAAGTTCGTCCAGTGCGCCCAAGTACTGCTTCGCCCGGGATGACCGCAGGAACACCCCGGCGGCGGCGAGGACCGACATCGCCGACATCAGGCCGGCCAGCGCCTCGATCCAGTGGTGGCCGTGATGACCATGCAGGCCCACCGCGTTGCTGTCGCCCAAGGCGGTCCGGATGGACCAGTCGACCCGTTCCCGAGTGCTGCGCAGGGTGTGCGGGAAGGCCTCGGTGAGCAGTGCGGTCACCGTGATCGATACCGCCAGACCCAACCCCAGCACGACGAGGGAGGCGACCCGAGAACCCCGGGCCAGGCGCGCCGGAAAAGCACTCCGGCACAGCCAGAGCAGCACCGCCAACACGATGCCGGTACCGACACTGACCAGGCCGAGCACGCCTTCGATGCGGGTGAGGTCGACATCGTCGGTCTGCAGGCTGTTCCAGTGCGTGGTGACGACGAGGAACACGACACCGCCGAGCACCACCGAGAGCACCTGGTAGACCACGGCCAACAGCAGCGCGGCGCGCAACCTGCGGCGCAACGCACTGCCCAGGATGAGCAGGGAGACGACGAGGAACAGGCTGGCGTTGGCCGGGACGTTGATCAGGCCGAAGGTGTCATCGACCCAATGCGTCCAGTGAAAACCGCGCAACGCAAAGCTGAGCAGCGACCAGATCCCGGCGACGGTCACGATCCGTCCGGCCCAGGCAGCGATCGCGTCTTTGGCGTCCGGAGAGCGCCGGAGCCAGGCCCGGCTGTCAGTGGTGGCAGTCATCAGTGAGCGTCTCGGGCCGGCTTGGGTCGCCCGGCCACCTCCAGTCCTCCACGATTGCCTTCATCCCTGCATTGTCTCCCAGCTGTGCTGACCGTACGTGTGAAGACGCTCCAGGCGGGCCGGTAGCGTCGGTTGCCATGACCGCACCGCCTGCCGCGCCCCCCGTCACTGCCTTCACCGATCTCGCCGCCTATGCAGCGCTGCCCCGGGCCACGGCGCTGGCCCTCAGCGCCGACGGCAGCCGGTTGGTGGCGACGGTGTCCCGGCCGGACGAGAAGGGCGCCAAGTACGTCAGCTCGTTGTGGGAGCTCGACCCGACCGGGCAGCAGGAACCGGTCCGGCTCACCTGGTCGCAGCAGGGCGAATCGGGTGCCGTATTCCGCAGCGACGGAGCGTTGCTGTTCACCTCTGGCCGACCTCGTCCGAACGGCGACGAGGATGAGGCCAACGCCGTGTGGGAGCTGCCGCGGACCGGCGAGGCCCGGGTGATCGCCTCGTCACCGGCCGACCTGCACGGCGTGGTGACTGCCCGGTCGGCACGCACGGTGCTGGTTTCCGGCAGCCGGCTCGTTACCGCCCGGGATGCCGGTGACGACGAGGCCCGCCGCAAGGACCGGAAGGAGCGCAAACTCAGCGCGATCCTGCACACCGGCATGCCGATCCGTTACTGGGACCACGAGTTGGGCGACGAGTCGCTGCGGCTCTTTGTGCTCGGCGATCCCGATCCCGATGCCGATCCCAATGGCGATGCAGCTGCCCACGCCGAGCTGCGCGACCTGGCACCCGATGCCGGCTTCGCGCTGCACAACTCGAGCTGCTCGCTGAGCGCGGACGGGACGACAGCGGTCGCATCCTGGACCGAGCGCCGCCGCGGTGGCGCGACGTCGACCGGTGTGGTGGTCATCGACGTGCCCTCCGCCGAGCGTCGGGTGCTCGTCGCAGGGCCGGAGGCGGACAGCTCCGACCCGGTGATCTCACCGGACGCAGCTCTGGTTGCGCTGGCTCGGGAGACCCACCCGGACTACGCCACGCCATTCCGGTACGGCGTGGAGATCCACTCCCTGGCCGGCGCGGCGGCGGTCACCGCCGAGCTCGGCGATCTGTGGCCGACCGAGTGGGTCTGGTCGCCGGACTCCACGACGCTGTTCGTCGCCGGTGACTGGCACGGGCGCGGCGCGGTGCTCGCCGTCGACGCGAACACCGGCTCGGTGGCGCGCCGGTTGGCCGCCGACGCGGTGTACAGCTCGCTGCAGGCCGCTCCGGACGGTTCGCTGTACGCGTTGCGCGCGACGGTCGACGCACCGGCCCATCCGGTGCGGCTCGACTCGGCGGCTACCGATCAACGTCCTGTCCTGCTGCGTTCCCCAGCCGCCAGTCCGGCATTGCCGGGCACACTGACCGAGGTGGAGACAACCGTCGATGGCGCTGGCGTGCGCGGCTGGCTGTGCCTGCCCGATCAGGCGGACGGTCCGGCGCCGCTGCAGGTCTGGGTGCACGGCGGGCCGTTCGGCTCCTGGAACGCCTGGAGCTGGCGGTGGAATCCGTGGGTCGCCGTGGCGCACGGTTACGCAGTGCTCTTGCCGGACCCCGCGTTGTCCACCGGGTACGGCACTGCGGGTATCCATCGAGCCTGGCCGCATCGTGCTGCCGTGGTCTGGCGTGAAGTGGCGGCGCTTTTGGACGCGGTGTTGCAGCGTGACGACGTCGACCCCGAGCGCACGGCGTGCCTCGGCGGGTCGTTCGGCGGTTACATGACGAACTGGATCGCCGGGCACACCGACCGCTTCAAGGCGATCGTGACGCACGCCGGGTTATGGGCGCTGGACCAGCAGCATCCGACGACCGACGCGGCGGAGTACAAGACGCGCATCTTCGAAACACCGGCCGAGCATCCGGACTGGTATGCGGACAACTCGCCGAACAACTTCATCGACAGCATCAGCACACCCATGCTCGTGATCCACGGCAACCGCGACTACCGGGTGCCGGTGAGCGAGGCGCTGCGCCTCTGGTGGGATCTGGTGAGTCACTTCGACGGTGCGCCCGACGAGCTGCCGCACCGCTTCCTGCAACTGACCGGAGAGAATCATTGGGTGCTCAGCCCCGGCAACGCGGAGATCTGGTACGCCGTCGTGCTCGGATTCCTGGACCAGCACGTCCGCGGTGGGCCGCCGCTTGATGCATCGATCGTGTCCGGAAAGGCTGGCTCATGAGCATAAGGAGAGATCGCGCCGACCGTAGGTCCAGGCGCGTGCATCCGGCTGAGCGTGCGAAGCCGGGGCCATGAACGCAGCACAGTTGGCTGGTCGGGCGCATCGGGCACTGGAGCCGTTGCACGCAATGATCTACTTCGCCCCCGACGCGGAAGCAACTTTCGTGCAGGCCGGGCTGCGACCCGGTCGGATGTGTTATTTCGCGCCGCGCGCCGCTGCCATGGGGGCGGTCGGCGCCGGACCGGTCGCCGCGACGTTCTACAACTTCAACCCGGCCATCGTCGCGCGCCACGTGCCGCGGTGCTGGGGGCTGGTGGCTCCGGATCGGTTGGTCGAGTTGCGCCTCGAAGTCGCCGAGGCGGCGCTGCGGCGACTGCTCGGCGAGGATGCGATCGGATCGGCAGAACTCGCCGAACTCGCCGAACTGGCCGAGCAGGCAGTCACCGGGTGCGACCGCGCCGGCCGGCCGCTGTACGCCGCACACGCCGACCTCACCTGGCCGGACGGTCCGACGCACCTGCGCCTGTGGCATGCGGTCACGCTGCTGCGCGAGCACCGTGGCGACGGGCATGTCGCGGCCCTGCTGGGGCACGGACTGGGCGGGCTGGACGCGCTGGTGACGCACACCGAAACCGGTCGCGGGTTCCTGCCGGAGAGCGCGCAGGCATCGCGCGGCTGGACGGCGCAGGAGTGGGACGAGGCGCGCGCCGGGCTGCGCGCGCGTGGGTTGGTCGACGAGAACGGGTTGACCGGGGTCGGCGATGCGCTGCGCGCCAGCATCGAGACCGAGACCGACCAGCTCGCCCGGTCGCCGTGGGATCACCTCGGCGCCGACGCAACCGCGCGAGTGGTCGACCTCGGCAAAAGGTTTTCCCGGGTCGTCGTCGGTAACGGTGCGTTCCCGCCCGGCGTCTTCGCCACCCCCACCCGATGAACCCCCCGGCGGACCGGACCGATCAGCGACCATGAAATGCGCGTGCTGAGTTCCAGCTCGATCCGAACGTTGTGTACCTGAATCACGGCGCGTTCGCAGCGGTGCCCCGTCTTCTGGTTCGACGGCGCGGGCTACCTGCGCATCGCCGGTCAGGTCTACAACTCACTCGAGGACTACGCGACCCTCGCCGGCGCCTTGAACTCGTTCAGGCGATGAGCCGGGCGCGTCAGAGCAGCTCGGACAGCTCTCGCCCGGTGTATCCGTGCGCCTCGGCGACGGCGGCATTGGTCAGCTCGCCGTCGTGGGTGTTGAGGCCCAGTGCCAGCGCCGGGTCGCGCCGCAGCGCCCCTTGCCAGCCGCGGTTCGCCAGCTCTACCGCGTAAGGCAGGGTCACGTTGGTCAACGCGAAGGTCGACGTGTGCGGCACGGCGCCGGGCATGTTCGCCACGCAGTAGAAGACCGAGTCGTGCACCCGGAACGTCGGCTCGTCATGGGTGGTTGGCCGGGAGTCCTCGAAGCAGCCACCCTGGTCGATGGAGATGTCCACCAGCACCGAGCCCGGCTTCATCCGGGAAACCAGCTCGTTGCTGATCAACTTCGGTGCTTTGGCGCCGGCAACCAGCACCGCACCGATCACCAGGTCGGCGTCCAGCACGGCAAGCTCCAGTTCCAGGGCGTTGGAGGTGACGGTCTGGCAGTGGCCCTGGTAGATCGCGTCGATCTGCCGCAGCCGGCCGACGTTGCGGTCCAGCAGCAGCACCTCAGCCTGCATGCCGAGCGCGATCGCGGCGGCGTTCTGACCCGACACACCGGCGCCGATCACGACGACCTTCGCGGCATAGACGCCCGGCACGCCGCCCATCAGCACACCGCGGCCGCCGCCCTGGCGCATCAAGTGGTACGAGCCGACTTGCGGAGCAAGCCGGCCGGCCACCTCGCTCATCGGCGCGAGCAGCGGCAGCGACCCGTCGGCCAGCTGCACGGTCTCGTAGGCGATCCCGGTGGTGCCGGCCGCCAGCAACGCATCGGTGCAGCCCTTGTCGGCCGCCAGGTGCAGGTAGGTGAACAGCACCTGGTCCTTGCGCATCCGGTGGTATTCCTCGGCAATCGGCTCCTTCACCTTCAGGATCAGCTCGCCCTCGCCCCACACCGCGTCCGCGCTGGGCAGGATGCTGGCGCCGGCGGCCACATACGCCTGGTCGGGCAGGGCCGAACCGACACCGGCGCCCTGTTCAATGACGACCTCGTGGCCGTTGCGGACCAGTTCATGCACGCCGGCCGGAGTGATAGCCACCCGGTACTCGTTGTTCTTGACCTCTTTGGGAATGCCGACCTTCACTGGAGATCCTCCGCGGGTTGGCGCCGCACCGTTGCGGCGGCTGACGTGCGCTGTCGATGATGATGAATCATCGGGCAGTGAGGCGCCAGTGAGCTGAACGATATTCTGTACAGTGCGACTGTGGCCGCACAAACTCGGCGCTCCGCCGGTGCCGCACGTTCCGCATCGAACGATGTTCGGTCCGGCCCGGACTCCGCTCCGGCTCCGCTCGACGAGGTGGACCGGCGGATTCTGGACCACCTCGCCGAGGACGCCCGGCTGCCGAACAACGCGCTGGCGCAGCGGGTCGGTATTGCCCCGTCCACCTGCCTGGCCCGAGTCCGGGCATTACGGGAACGCGGCGTGATTCGTGGCTACCACGCCGACATCGACCCGGTAGCGCTCGGCCGGCCGATCCAGGCGATGATCGCCGTGCGGTTGCAGTCACACGCCCGGGGCCACATCAGCCAGTTCGCCGGCAAGGTGGCCGAACTGCCCGAGGTGCTCAACGTGTTCTTCCTGGCCGGCGCAGTCGACTTCTACGTGCACATCGCGGCGTCCTGCACCCAGGCGCTGCGCGACTTCGTGGTGGTGAACCTCAGTGGCAATCCGGACGTCGCGCTGACCGAGACGAACCTGATCTTCGAACACGTCCGAGCCAGCCGGAACGTGTCGTGATACCGCACTAGGGTCGTCGCTATGACCGCACCGTCCACACCCCGCCGGCTGGCGGATCGGGGCGGGCTGGGAGAGATCCTGGCCGGTGTGATCAGCGCGGCGCAGCGCACGACCGCCGCCTCGGCGGTCAGCGTGCTGGACTGCGGCGGCGGAACCGGCAGTATGGCCGTACCGATCGCGGCCGAGGGCGCCGAGGTCACCGTGGTCGACACCAGCGCGGACGCATTGGCCACCTTGTCCAGACGGGCCACTGAGGCCGGCGTCGCGCAGCGGGTGCGCGGGGTGCAGGGGGAGCTCGAGACCCTGCCGATGCATGTGCCGGGCGGGGTCTTCGATCTGGTGCTGCTGCACGACGTTTTGGGCATGGTCGACGATCCGAGTGCGCTCCTGGTGGCGGCCGCCGCGCTGACCCGGCCCGGGGCGGTGGTGAGCATCCAGGTCGCTAATCCGGCGGCCACCGTCGTGAGCCGTGCAGCCGCCGGCGATCTGTCCGGTGCGCGGGAGGCCCTGCGCGGCGCAGCCGACAGCCGACCGCGCGACATCGAGCTGGGCCGGCTCGTCGAGTTGGTCGCTGCGGCCGGTCTGCGGGCGGAACGCAGGGTCGGGCTCACCGCGATATCCGGCTGGATCGCCGCCGGATCGCCCGGCCGGCCGCAACCGGAGCTGGCGACGCTGGACCGTGAGGTCGCCGAACTCTCGCCGTTCCGGGAGATTGCGCCCGCGCTGCTCGTCCTGGCCCGCCGGCCGGCGCAGTAGCCATGTCGCAGCGGGCCAGGGGAGCGGCATAGGGATGGGGCGCAGCGCGGATCTGCCTCGGGTGTCCGGCGAGACCGACGGCGACGACACCGGGTGCCGGATGCTGCACGTCGACATGGACGCGTTCTTCGCCAGCGTCGAGATCCGGCGGCGACCGGAACTGCGGGACAAGCCGGTGGTGGTAGGCGGTGGCGTGCGCGGGGTGGTCGCTGCGGCTTCCTACCAGGCCCGTCGGTTCGGCATCCGCAGTGCGATGCCGATGAGCCGCGCCTTGCGGATGTGCCCGAATCTGGTCGTCCTGCCCCCCGACCGGGCCGCGTACACCGAAGCCTCGCAGCGGGTGATGGCGATCTTCGCCGACGTCACTCCGCTGGTGGAACCGCTCTCACTGGATGAGGCGTTCCTGGATGTCGCCGGTTCCATCCGGCTGCTCGGCCGACCGGCCGACATCGCCCGGCACATCCGTGCCCGGGTCGCCGGTGAGCTCGGCCTGACCTGTTCGGTGGGAGTGGCCGCCACCAAGTTCGTCGCCAAGCTCGCCTCGTCCCGGTGCAAGCCGGACGGCCTGCTGGTGGTTCCGGCCGCCGAGACGTTGGCCTTCCTGCACCCGCTGCCGGTCACCGCGCTGTGGGGCGTGGGGCCGACCACCGCGCAGGCATTGGCCCGGCGCGGCATTCGCACGGTCGCCGATCTGGCGGCGCTGCCGATCGGGCCGCTGACCCGGGCCGTCGGTGCTGCGTCGGCCGAGCATCTCGCGGCACTGGCTCGCGGTGAGGATCCGCGCGAGGTCGATCCGGATCGGGTGGAGAAGTCGATCAGTTCAGACCGGACCTTCGATACCGATCTCACCGAGCTGGCCGACGTGCAGCGGGAGTTGTTGCGGCTGTCCGAAGAGGTCGGCGCGCGGCTGCGCGGGCAGTCCCTGGTGGCCCGGACGGTCGGGATCAAGGTCCGGTATGCCGACTTCCGGACGGTGACTCGGGTACGAACCCTGCCGGACTGGACCGAAGCCACCGATGAGATCTATGCGGTCGCCGGCTCCCTGTACCAGGCATTACGGCTGGATCGGCCGCGTATTCGCCTGCTCGGGGTGAAGGTGGACGGGCTGCGGGATGCCGCCACTACGCCCCGGCAACTGACCCTCGATCTCGGTCTCGACCCGGCCGGAGCGCCGAACGCGGGCGCGGCGCGCAGGTCGCAGGCCACCAGCGGAGCGCAACGTGCGACCGATGCGGCCACCCAGCGGTTCGGTGTCGGGGCGGTGCGGCCGGCCTCGTTGCTGGACCGTGCCAACCGGCCCACCGGCGAGCGGTAGGTTCGCAGGCGCAGTTCGCCTTTCGCCATTCATCATCGGCTCGTATGCTCGTGGATAGCGGGATGCGATCCCGCCGAGTGAGGCTCCAGCCACCAGGGCGGCCACCGGCCGACCCAGACCAGAGGAGGGCATGAGATGCCGCTCTCCGAGCACGAGCAGCGACTGCTCGAGCAGATCGAGCAAGGTCTCTACGCCGAAGATCCCAAGTTCGCCGCCTCGGTGCGCCGGGTGCGTGCGCGGAGCGGGACTCGACGGCGCATCATCCTTGCGGCGGTCGGTGTGGTGCTCGGCCTCGGCGTGGTCCTTCTGGCGCTGACCACCAAGCTCATCATCCTGGGCGTGATCGGATTCCTGCTCATCGTGGGCGCCTGCTTCTACGCGTTGGTCGGGTTGGCCGACCGCAGCACCAGCGGGCCGGTCGGGGTGGTCGATCCGGACGGCTCGACGAAATCCCGGCGGTCGTCCACCGGCGGGATCAAGGACCGCATGGAAGGCCGCATCCGCCGCCGCTTCGACGAGGAATAGCCGCCCCGCGCGGCAAGCACTGGACCGCACCCCAACCAGCGGACGCCAGTCGACCAATTCAGCCGCGGTGACGAGACCGCGTCACGAGGCGATGAGCGCTCGCGCGAAGAGCAGATCGCCGGCGCGCGACGAAGGAGCGCTTGCCGCGAGCGAAGCGAGCATCGATTGCAAGTGTTGGCCCGATGCGAAGCGAGGGTCAGCGCGAGTAATCGATCAGGCGATCAGTAAATCAGTGCCGGCGCATCGTCGAGCTCGGCCAGAACCGCATCTTGAGCCGGGCCGGTCGACTCAGCCTGGCGAGCAGGTCCCGACGGGATTGCCGGACCGACGCGATGGCGCGGTCGACGTCCGCAGCGGGCCGGTGCGCTGAGGGGTCGGCGTAGAGCTCTTGCTCGGTGGCCAGGGCGAGGTCGTCCATCGGCTGGCGATGCGTCACCCCGTGTTTCTGCAACCATCCCGGCACCTGGCGCGGCGTGGTCGGCGGCGGCCAGGCCACTCCGGCGTCGGTCGCGGTCGCCCGCAGCTCCTGCCATACCGGTCCGACCCGAGCGCTGCGGCGGGCGCTCCGGTACCGCTCGCCGCGTTGCCGGCGGCGCAGGCCCGGCGGGATCGCGGCCAGCACCAGGACGATCACGACCGCGAGTGCGGCGGCGGTGAATCCGAACGGCACGCGAAGTCCGACGTTGGATCCGCTGCCCACGGCGGCCGGTGTGCTCGACGTGGCCCCCGACCCGGTGGCCGTGCTGGCGCTCTTGTTGGCGGAAGGCTCCGCGTTCGTCTTGGTGGGTCCGGTCGGGCTGGTGGATGCGGTCTGCCAGGGCAGCGGCTGCTGGCGGGTGGCGTCGCTGCCCGACAACGGCGTCGGGTCGAACGGGATCCAGCCGATGCCCTCGAAATAGGCCTCCACCCAGGCATGGGCATCGTGGCTGGTGACGGTGACCTCACCGTTCTTCAGCGGACCGTGGGTGTAGCCGAGCACGACCCGGGACGGGATGTTGGCCACCCGCAGCATGATCGCCATGGCTGCGGCGTATTGCTGGCAGAAGCCCTGCTTCTGGCGCAGGAAGTCCAGCAGCGCGTCGCCGGTGTCACCGGTCTTGGTCTGCAGGTTGTAGGTGAAGCCGTTGGCCGGTGAGAGGTAGTCCTGGATCGCCAGGGCCCGGTCGTAGGCGTTCGTGGCGCCGACGACGGCTCCGGCGACAATCCCCTTCACGTCGTCCGGGACCAGGTTGGTGCCCGGTTGCGGCTTGCTGTCCGGTGCCGCGCGGAGCTGTTCGGCCGAGGGGTTCGGCGCCGCGACCTGCTCTGTGTAGGTCTCGTCGTGCCGGCTCAGCGAACCGCTGAGCGTGCCGGTGGTGACGTCCCAACCCCAGTCCTTGCGCAGCCCCTCGAACCGGCTCGGAGCGGTGAAGAACGGCAGTGCGTCCTTCAGCTCCAGCACCTGGAACGACGCGTCGTAGGTCTCGGTCGGGCTCGGTTCCGGTTCGGACTTGGCCAGCGTGTCCGGTGTCGGGGTCCGCTCGTCACGGGTGCCACCGGAGCGCCACCCGCTTGGCGTGTACTGGGTCAGCACCTTCGACCGCAGGTAGAACGGCGACTGCTCACCGGACACCTTCACCTTGAGCAGGTCGATCGGGTCCTGCCGGCGCAGCTCGCCGGCGAGATCGGCGAAGGCCGAGATCGCGGTCCCGCCACCGCCGCTGCCGTCACCGCCGGTGCCGCGGTGGAAGGCGTCCAGCAGGACGTCCCTGCCGAGGCCGGGCAGCAGTGACGGAATCGCCACCGCGAGGACCACGGCGATGGTCGCGATCCGGGCGCCGGACGCACCGAGGCGCAACGGCCGCTGGGTGGTCTGTCCGACCCGCGGCACGACCCGACCCCATTCGGTGGCGTCACGACGCGACGCCGCGGCCAGGATGATCAGGTAACCGACAGCGGCGACGGTGAACTGCAGCCAGCCGATCGCCGAGCCCTTGACGGCGCCGACGACGGTGAAGATGGCAAGGAAGCCGATGCCGGCGAGGGCAGGGGAGCGACGGACCACGGCGAGCCAGTCGGTCAGCGCAGCGAGCAGGCCCACCGCGGGCACCACGTACAACCGGATACCGGCGGTGGAGTGCAGCGGAGTGGTGCTGTTCGAGATGACCGAGTTGGTGTCGCTGTGCAGGTCGACGATGCGCTGCCAGGTGCCCGATCCGGGCAGCACGCCGCCGAAGGAACCACGGTGCAGGTACAGCGTTGTCACGTAGAGGATGAGCAGCACCAGGCCCGGAAGCAGGTGGGCGGCCTTCGGGGTGGCTCGGATGCGCAGCACCATGGCGGGCACGGTCACCACGAGGATCGCGCCGATCGACTCGATGAACCACCGGTTGTCGGTGAACAGCGTCCCGATCGGCAATGCCCCGAGCACCGAGCCCACCGCGCTGCCGGCGGTAGTGACCACGCCGACCGACATCAACGTGGACACCGCCGGGCGATACCGCGCCGCCGGCGGGGCGACCGTGCTCACTGCGGGCCGCCCAGCGCCGCAGCCGTCCGGGCGTCGTGCAACATCCCCACCCCGCCCTGGGCGAGCAATCCGGCCCAGCAGTCCGCGACGTCCGCGCCCGGAGTGCTCACCCGCAGCACCCGCCAGCCGGCCTCGGTGAGCAGCAATTCCGCGTGCCGGGCCCGTTGTTCGTACAGCTGCGCCGAGGTGTTGGTGGCGTAGCCCCACTCGTTGGTGTCGAGCAGCAACGCCAGCGCGTTGCCCGGACTGCGATGACCGCTGGACAGCAGATATGCGCTGGTGTCGTCCAGCACGCCGAGCACCGCGATGACGATGCTGTCCCGACTCGTCCCGTTGACCGTATCGGCGACGTCGCCCAAATCCGCGCGATCCGACGGTTGCACGGTGGCGAGGTGATCCAGCAGTTGCCCGACGTCGGCGAAGCGAGTGGGCACGCTGCCGACCACGAGGTCGATCTCCCGCCCGCGGGCGGACAGGTGCGCGGCGATGCTGGCCACTGCGCTCACCGCCCACTCGAAGCTGTCCACGGATCGAGCGGCATCGCCCGTCGACGACGTCGAGCTGCTCGATCGGTGTGCCGCTGCCCGGGTGTCCAACAGCAGGGTGGTCCGGCTGTGCCAGGGCCGTTCCTCCTGGCGGACCATCAACTGCCCGGTGCGTGCCGTCGAGCGCCAGTGCACCTTGCGCAGGTCGTCGCCCTCGCGGTATTCGCGGGTGGACGCGTCATCGGAGCCGTGCGCACCGACGGAGTGACTGCCGGACTGCTCGGCCACGTCCCACGAGGTCGGCAGTGGGCCGTCCGGTAACCCGTCCACGATCGGCAGTACCAGGAAGTCCGAGGTGGCCCGGAAGGCGCGGTTGCGCTCGACCAGTCCGAACGGATCGGTGACCCGCATCTGCAGCGGGCCGACCCGGTACTTGCCGCGGCGCATCGGCGGCAGGTGATAGGCGAGCGTGCGGGTCTCCCGGCCGCGCAAGGAATCCAGGGTGAACCGGGCCCGGCCGGCCAGCGGAGCGGCCAGGGTGTCCTCGAGCAGCAGTGCCCCGGTGGGCAGTAGCGACTGGTTGGTCAGCGAGACCGACACGGTCACCTGATCACCGCCGGCCGAACGCTCCGGCTGGACCGATCGGGCACACCTGATCGTCACCCGGGCGCGGCTGACGATGAAGGATGCGGTGAGCGGCACGGCGATCAGCAACACGGCGACCCGCACGAGATCGCGCTGACCGAGCAGCACGCCACAGACGGCCGCCGTGATCCCTGCGGTGAGCAGGGCACTGCCGCGGGTGGTGAGGCCGATCCGTCTACGCGCCTGCACGGGTGTCCTCCGCTGCCTGGACGTCGGTTATGCCTGAGCGGGGCGGGTGCTCCAGTCGGCCGAGGGGAGGTCGGTGGGCGCCGGCACTCGGGCCAGCAGCGCGTCGAGTACCTGCTGCGGTCCGCGCCGGGCTATCTGCGCTTCCGGGGTGACGATGATGCGGTGGGTGAGCACCGGTCCGGCCAGCCGCTGCATGTCGTCCGGGGAGACGTAGGACCGGCCGTCGATGGCTGCCCAGGCCTTGGACGCGCGAACCAGCTGCAGCACCGCGCGCGGGGACGCGCCGAGCTTGATGTCCGATGAGGTGCGGGTCGCTTCGGCGATGTTCACCGCATACGCCTTGATCGACTCCGCGACGTGAACCGCGCGGACCGCTTGGATGAGTGCGCGCACCTCACCGGCGTCGGACACCGGCTGCAACGAGTCGAGCGGGTCGATGGCGGCGTGCTCGGCGAGCATGGTCGTCTCCGCCCGACGGTCCGGGTAGCCCATCGAGATGCGGGCGGTGAAGCGGTCCCGCTGCGCCTCGGGCAGCGGGTAGGTGCCTTCCATGTCGATCGGGTTCTGCGTGGCCAGCACCAGGAACGGCGTCTCCAGGCGGTAGGTGGTCCCGTCGACGGTGACCTGCCGTTCCTCCATGCATTCCAGCAAGGCGGACTGCGTCTTCGGCGAGGCGCGATTGATCTCGTCACCGACGACGATGTTCGCGAACACCGCGCCGGGGCGGAACTCGAAGTCACGGGCATCGGTGGAGTAGATGCTGACTCCGGTGACGTCGCTGGGCAGCAGGTCCGGGGTGAACTGGATCCGCCGTACCGAGCAGTCGATGGACCGGGCCAGCGCCTTGGCCAGCTTCGTCTTGCCGACCCCGGGCACGTCTTCGATCAGCAGGTGGCCCTCGGAGAGCAGCACCGCGAGGCTCAGCCGGACGATCTCCGGCTTGCCCTCGATGACGCGCTCGATGTTGGCCGCAATGCGCGACGTGGCGCCGGCGACGTCCGGATGCGGCGCTACGCCCTCGAGGGTGGTGGCGACGTGCGGGGTCGAGCCACGATTCGCGCCTACGTAGCTGTTGGACTCCGCCGGCCGACTGTGGTTGCCCACCATGGACGCGCCGGTGGAATAGCCGTCATGACGCGGTGCGGTGGACGGTGGCGCAGTGGGCTGCTGAATTCCTGCTGCGTGCTCAGGCTGACCCGCCGCGAACTCGAACTGGCTGCTCACTGAGTCGATCGCTCCTTGGTCCCGTTGGCCGTGCCTGCCGGTCAGTATCCCGTACCAGCAGGCTACGTGGCTGGGCGTGACCGAATCGGCCGGATGCGGCGCCGCCGGGCTGGGTCCGGAGTCTGACCACCGTACGGTGCCCGGTCCGGTCGGCACCGGCCCGCGACCGGATCGGTTCCGGTCCGTTACCTACCTAGAAATGGGGGATGGTGGGGTATGGTGGGGCGAAGTGGGGAAGTTGGGTGAGCTGGAGGGGGTGCGCGATGTTTCTCGGCACGCACACGCCCCGGCTGGACGACAAGGGCCGGCTGGCCCTGCCGGCTCGGTTCCGGTCCGACCTGGCCGAAGGGCTGGTCATCAGCAAGGGCCAGGAACGCTGCCTGTTCATCTTCCCGATCGAGGAGTTCACCCGGGTGACTGCGGCGCTGCGCACTGCGCCGCTCACCCAGAAGGCGGTGCGCGACTACAGCCGGGTGCTGTTCGCCAGCGCATCGCAGGAGAGCCCGGACGGCCAGGGCCGGATCACTGTGCCGCCGCAGCTGCGTGAGTACGCCGGGTTGCGCAAGGACTGTGTCGTCATCGGCGCGGACACCCGCGTCGAAGTCTGGGACGCCGAGGCCTGGACCCGGTACCTCGCCGAGCGCGAGCAGGGATTCGCCGACGCGGAGGAGGTGATCCCCGGGGTGCTGTGAGCCGGCATCGCCATTGGAGCCTCCCCACTGGGTCTCCCCACTGGGTCTCCCCACTGGGCCCCACCACCGCCCCAGCCCCGACAAGCACCACCGCACTGGCGAGGTCTCCGGTGCGTTCCGGCCTCCTCCCGCTCGCGTCCTGATGCACCTTCCCCGGTGTCAGGGCGGACCGAGCGGGTGGGGACCAGAGCGACCGGCGAGCGCACCACACCGTTCCGCACACCCACGACCGCAGCAGAGCACGCCGAGGAGGGCAGTGTGACCGACCAGCAACGGCATATCCCGGTGCTGCGGGAGCGGGTGCTGGCGTTGCTCGCACCGGCGCTGGACGGTCCGGACGCGGTGGTGGTCGACGCGACGGTCGGACTGGGTGGACATGCCGAAGCGCTGCTGGCCGCCCACCCCGGTATCACCCTGGTGGGACTCGACCGCGACCCCCAAGCGCTGCAGCGCAGCGGCGAGCGCTTGGCCCGGTTCGCCGACCGACTTCATCTCGTGCACGCCGTGTACGACGAGATGCCCGACGTGTTGCACCGCCTCGGACTGCCGGGCGTCGACGGCGCCCTGTTCGACCTGGGCGTCTCGTCCATGCAACTCGACGACGCCGGGCGCGGATTCGCCTACTCCCGGGACGCCCCGCTCGACATGCGAATGGACCAGAACCGGGGCATCACCGCCGCGGATGTGGTCAACGGCTACTCGGTCGCGGAACTGGCCGGTGTATTGCGTACCTACGGCGAGGAGCGCTTCGCCCTGCGCATCGCCAAGGCGATCGACCGGGCCCGCCGCACGACGCCGGTGCAGTCCACCAGTGAGCTGTCCGAACTGGTGCGCTCGGCGATCCCCGCGGCTGCCCGGGCCACCGGGGGCCACCCGGCGAAGCGCACCTTCCAGGCGTTGCGCATCGAGGTCAACGGGGAACTCGACGCCGTCCGCGCCGCGATCCCGGCTGCGGTCGGGAAGCTGAACATGAACGGGCGCATCGCGGTGCTGGCCTACCACTCGCTGGAGGACCGGATCGTGAAGCAGACGCTCGCCGCGGGTGCCTCGGACCGCACGCCGGCCGACCTGCCGGTGTCGTTGCCCGACCGGCAACCGTATCTGCGGCTGCTCACGCACGGCGCCGAGCAGGCCAGCGCTGCCGAGATCGAGCTGAACCCCCGGTCGAAGTCGGTGCGGCTGCGTGCCGCGGAGCGGATCGGACAGCCATGAGCGAAGCCCGCCGAGCGAATGGACGCCCATGAGTGAGCGCACCGAAAAGCGACCGACCGGACCGACGGAGGCTGGGAGCCGTACCCAGCAGGGGACCGACACCGATCGGATCAGTCCGCGCCGACCGGTACCGGGCCGGGCCGGCGACCCCGGTCGGCACCGGATCCCGTTCGCGGTGCTGCTCGCCGCGATCCTGATCGGCGGGCTGCTCGCCCTACTCGGGTTGAACACGGCCTCGGCCGCCGGCGAAGTCGCGCAGCGCAAATACGACGCGGCGAACGCCTCGCTCAGCGATATCCAACAACAGCTCACCCGCGATCTGGCCGCGCACCAGTCGCCGGCTGAGCTGGCCAAGGAAGCTGCCCGCTTGGGCCTGATCCCGGCGGCCAACCCGGCGTTCCTGCGGTTCAACCCGGACGGCTCGGTGACCATCCTCGGCAGCCCCGGCCCGGTGACGATCCCGGCGCCGCAGCCGAAGCAGAAGAAGAAGGCGAGCTCGCCGCCGAAGACCACAGGGAAACCGACCGGGCGGACCGGTACGACGACGACCACAGGTACATCGCGGGCCGGCGCCGGGGCGGCGGGCACGTCGAAGGCCACGCCGTCCGGCGGCGCCACCACCCAGACCCTGCCAGGGGGACCCCGATGAGCCCGACGCCGCCGCGTAATCCCGGACCGCCGCACGGGCGTCGGCCCCGGCCCCGGCCCGCCACCTCCGGCCAGAGCACGCCGGACCGCAGCACGCCGGACCGCCGCGCCCCCGGCCAGCCGATCAACCCGCGATTCACCGGCAACGTCCCGCCGGCCCGGCCGGCTCGACCGCTCGCCCCGACCGGCCGGGCGGCACCTGCCGAACGGCCCCGCCCGGCCGACCGCAGGGTGGCCCCAGCCCGCCCCGCGACTGCACGCCCCACGACTGCACGTTCTGCAACCCCGCGCGGCGGCACGGCGGCCCGGCCTGCGGTGCGTCCGAAACGAGCGCCGGCCGCCCGTCGCTCGCGGCGTAGGTCGGGGCTGCGCCTGGGCCGCTCGACCCGGCGGCTCACCTTCGGCTTCGGCGTGGTGTGCGCGTTGCTCACCGTCGTGGGCGGACGTCTCGTGCAGCTGCAGGGCGTCGACCCCGGTGACTACGCCCGCGCTGCTGCTGCCGAGCGGCTGACCACGATCACGCTGAACGCGGCGCGCGGGGAGATCGTCGACCGCAATGGTGTCGTGCTCGCCTACACCGGCGGGGCGAAGGACGTCATCGCCGATCCCTCGCAGATCTCGGCGGACAACCGGCTGACCTATGCGATGCAGCTCGCGCCACTGGTCGGCGCCAAGGTCAACGACCTCCTCGCGTTGCTGTCGAAGCCGGGGAAGTACGCCATGTTGGGCCGCTCGATCGCTCCCGGGACCGCCACCGAAATCGCCAAGCTGAATTTGGCCGGCGTGTATCAGGAGGCAACCGCACAACGGTTGTATCCGGGTGGTACCACCGGAGCCAACGTCGTCGGTCTGGTGCACTCCGACGGCACCGGTGCCGCCGGCATCGAGCAGCAGTACAACGCTCTGCTCAACGGCAAGGATGGCCAGACCACCTACGAGCGGGACGTCAACGGCAACATCAACCCGGCCGGCTATAACCGCACGGTGCCACCGGTCAACGGCGGCACCGTCACCCTGACGCTCTCGCAGGATCTGCAGTACATGGTGCAGACCGAGCTGGACAAGATGGTGAAGGCCAGCGGCGCCCGTGGTGGTCAGGTCTGCGTGCTGGACCGCAACGGCAACGTGCTCGCGCTGGCGGCGAACAACACGTTCAACTCGCAGGACCCGAGCACGATCGGGCCCAACACGCCGCTGAACGCGGCCATCCAGGAGCCCTACGAGCCGGGCTCGGTCAACAAGGTGGTGGCGTTCTCCGCGGCGCTGCAGCACAACCTCATCACGCCGCGCACCGTCATCTCGGTGCCGGACAGCATCCAGATGGGCGGCATCACGGTGAACGACGCGTGGTGGCACCCGGTGCAGAAGATGACAGCGACAGGCATCATCGCCGAGTCCAGCAACGTCGGCTCGCTGAAAATTGCGCAGAAGGTGGGTGGCTCCACCTGGGACGAGCAGGCGAAGCTCTACGGGCTCGGCCAGCGCACCGGCATCGAGCTGCCCGGGGAGAGCGCGGGCGTGCTGCCGGACATGAAGGACTGGTCCGCCTCGACCTTCGCGAACCTGCCGATCGGCCAGGGGGTGTCGATGACGGTGCTGCAGATGACGTCGATGTACCAGGCGATCGCCAACGGTGGGGTACGGATCGCGCCGCGCATCGTCTCCTCGACGACCGCGCCAGACGGCACCGTCACCACAACCCGGCAACCAGCCGGAGTACGAGCGATCAGCGAGCAGACGGCGACGACGCTGCGCACCATGCTCGAGTCGGTCATGCAACCGAACGGCGGTACCGGCACCAAAGCCGCGATCAAGGGATACCGCATCGCCGGCAAGACCGGTACGGCGCAGCAACCGGATCCCAAGACCGGCCGGTACAGCAACTCGATGTACTGGGACACGTTCGCCGGGATCGCGCCGGCCGACAACCCCCAGTTCGAGATCGGAATCATGATCGACAACCCGAAACACGGCGTGGAGGGCGGCGATGTCGCCGCGCCGCTCTTCCACGACATCGCCACCTACCAGCTGCAGCACGCAGGAACCGCACCGTCGGGCAGCCAGACCAAGTCGGTGCCGTTCGTGGTGTCGTGACCCGTGCCGACGCCGCCGACCGCCGCCCGGCCGGCCGTTGGCTGAGCCCAGCGGGACCCGGACGAACGTGCAATCGTGCCGACTAGGCTGAGCGAGATGTCCGATGCCGCGTTGCCACGCCCGCAACGGCACACCGCTCCGGTGTCAGCAGCGCGGCTGGCCCGGCTCCTGGCCGCCGAGCGGCGTGGTCCGGACGTGTCCCTTACCGGCATCACCGCGGCCTCGGCCCGGGTCGTCCCGGGCGACTTGTTCGTCGCCATCCCTGGGCTGAAGGCGCATGGCATCGAGTTCCTCGCAGCGGCCCGCGCTGCCGGGGCCGCGGCCGTCCTGACCGATGCCGCCGGAGCAGCTCGGGCCGGCGGCGAGCTGCCGGTACTCGTCGTCGCTGACCCGCGCGCAGTCGCCGGCACCGCGGCGGCGGAGATCTATGCACACCCGTCCGCGCGGCTGCGGGTGACGGGAGTGACCGGGACCAGCGGCAAGACCACGACGACGTTCCTGGTCCGTGCGGGCCTGATCGCGGCCGGTCGGGCCAGCGCACTCATCGGTACGGTGGGGACGTTCCTCGGCCACGACGAGATCAGCACGGGCTTCACCACGCCGGAGGCCGCCGAGTTGCAGTCGCTGCTGGCCGTGATCGCCGAGCGCAGCATGACCGATGTGGTGATGGAGGTGTCCAGCCACGGGCTCAGTCTCGGCCGGCTGACCGGGACCGACTTCACTTCGGCCGGCTTCACCAATCTCTCGATGGACCACCTCGACTTCCATCCGACGATGGAGGACTACTTCGCCGCGAAGGCGAGCCTGTTCGGCAGCTGGGCGCAGCACGCCCGGATCGTGGTCGATGACGACTGGGGTCGACGGTTGGCGGCGCAGGCGGTCGCCCGCACCGTTCAGACGGTGTCGGTGTCCGATCCGGCGGCCGGCTGGCACGCCGAGGCGGTCGAGGTGGCCGCCGACGGCGGCACGACATTCCGAGCGACCGGCCCGGCCGGCACGGTGTCCGCAGGTTGCCGCATCCCCGGGGCGTTCAACGTCGCCAATGTGCTGCTGGCCCTCGCGTTGCTCGACGCGATCGACGTGCCGCCGCAGGTCGCCGCGCCGGCCCTCGCCACCGCGCAGGTGCCCGGCCGGATGGAACGCGTCGACTGCGGGCAACCCTTTCTCGCCATCGTCGACTACGCGCACAAGCCGGCCGCGGTCGACGCGGCGGTACGGACACTGCGCCCGCTCACCACCGGCCGCCTGATCACGGTGTTGGGTTGCGGCGGCGACCGGGACCGGGCGAAACGGCCCGTGATGGGCGCGGTCGCCGCGCAGGGCAGCGATCTGCTCATCGTCACCGACGACAACCCACGCAGCGAGGATCCGGCGACCATCCGCGCCGCCGTTCTCACCGGCGCCCGCGAGGCCGCGCCGGACGCCGACATCCGCGAGATCGGCGACCGCGCCGAGGCCATCTCCGCGGCCGTGCGAACCGCCCGCGCCGGTGACACCGTCCTGGTGGCCGGCAAGGGTCACGAGCCGGGCCAGGACATCGGCGGCGTGGTGCACCCGTTCGATGACCGGAGCGAACTGCGTCGAGCGTTGAGCGACGGTGCGGCGTGATCGAGACGACCCTGGGCGCGGTCGCCGCCACTGCAGCCGGCACTTTGGGCGGCGGCGCCGCGGCAGGAGACATCGTGCCCGGCCCGGTGGAATTCGACTCCCGCCGGGTGACGCCCGGGTGCCTGTTCCTGGCGCTGCCCGGCGAGCGGGTCGACGGTCACGACTACGTCGGCACGGCGATCGACCGGGGCGCAGTGGCCGCAATCGTCTCCCGCCAGGTCGCGCACCCGTATGTGCTGGTCGAGGACGGACTGCGCGCGCTGGGCCAGCTGGCCGCCGCGTCGGTGCGAGCACTTCCGCAGCTGGTCACGATCGGTATCACTGGCTCATCCGGGAAGACCTCGACGAAGGACCTGATCGGCGAGTTGCTGGCCGGGCTCGGCCCGACCCTGGCCCCGCGCGAGTCGTTCAACAACGAGCTGGGCCATCCGTACACCGTGCTGAAGGCCGGGCCCGACACGCGGTACCTGGTGCTCGAGTTGTCGGCACGCGGTGTCGGGCACATCCGCTATCTCGCCGGCATCGCGCCGCCGCGGATCGGGGTCGTGCTGAACGTCGGCTCCGCGCATCTCGGTGAGTTCGGCAGCCGGGAGGCGATCGCGGAGGCGAAGGGCGAACTCGTCGAGGCGTTGCCTGCCGCGGCGGCCGGCGGCGTCGCAGTGCTCAATGCCGACGATCCCGCGGTCGCGGCGATGGCGGCCCGCACCGACGCGCGGGTGGTGATGGTGGGGCAGTCGGCCACCGCGCAGGTCGCCGCCCGCGACGTCACCGTCGACGATCTCGGCAGGGCGAGCTTCCTGCTGGTCACCGAGAAGGGTGACCAATCGGTGTCGCTGCAGCTGACCGGCGAGCATCACGTGGCCAATGCGCTGGCCGCCGCTGCGGTGGCTCTCGAATGCGGGCAGCCGATCGCGGAGGTTGCCCGGACGCTGTCGGAAAGCCGGCCGTTGTCCAAATCGCGGATGGCCGTCAGCGAACGGGCCGACGGTGTCGTCGTCATCGACGATGCATACAACGCGAACCCGGAGTCGATGCGCGCAGCGCTGAAGACCCTGGCCGTGATGGGACGAGGTCGGCGGACCTGGGC
Source organism: uncultured Actinomycetota bacterium (assembly GCA_963703085.1). Taxonomy (GTDB): domain Bacteria; phylum Actinomycetota; class Actinomycetes; order Mycobacteriales; family Jatrophihabitantaceae; genus DATAEG01. The sequence continues at coordinate 3,410,763 of OY969789.1, forward strand.
GGTGCTCGGCGAAATGGCCGAGCTGGGCCTGGCCAGCGCCGCCGCACACGACGAGCTGGGCCGGCTGGCGGTCCGGCTGAACGTCAGCCAGCTGCTGGCCGTCGGCCCGGGGGCGCGCGGCGTCGCACAGGCGGCTGCGTTGGAGGGTTCCTGGGACGGTGAGGCAGAGTGGCGGCCGGATATGGACAGTGCGCTCGAGTTGTTGCGCGAGCGGCTGCAGCCGGGCGACATCGTGCTGGTAAAGGCGTCGAACTCGGTGGGCCTGGCGCGGCTGGCCGCAGCGGTGCGCGACGATCTGTCCGGCCGCGGGGACCGACCGGGTGGAGGTGAGCGCGCGTGAAGGTCATCTTCATCCCCGCGTTCGTCTCGCTGATGGCGTCGATCCTGGGCACGCCGCTGGTGGTGAAGTTCTTCCGCAACCGCGGCTTCGGCCAGCCGATCCGCGACGACGGCCCGCAGGCGCACCTGGTCAAGCGGGGCACCCCGACGATGGGCGGTGTCGCGATCATCGGCTCGACGGTGGTCGGCTACATCGCGGTGCATCTGTGGACGTGGGTCCGCGGCCAACCGGGCCCGACCGCGTCCGGTCTGCTCCTGCTGTTCCTGATGATCGGGCTCGGGGTCGTCGGCTTCCTCGACGACTTCATCAAGATCCGCCATCAGCGCAGTCTCGGGCTGCGAGCCCGGGCCAAGTTCCTCGGCCAGCTGGTGGTGGCGGTGATCTTCGGGATCGGCGCGATGGAGTTTCCGGACCGGCACGGCCTCAAGCCTGCCTCCACCCATCTGTCCTACGTGCGGGACATCTCCGAGCTCGGCCTGGGCATCGTCGGCTTCGTCATGCTCAGCTATCTGATCGTGGCGGCGACGTCCAATGCGACGAATCTCGCCGACGGTCTGGACGGGCTGGCCATCGGTGCCTCGGCGATGATCTTCGGCGCGTACACACTGATCTGCGTGCTGCAGGAACGCAACACCTGCGGCGCCAATCCGGTCGGCGGCTGTTATGTGGTGCGCGACCCGCTGGACCTGGCGCTGATCTCGGCGGCCGGGGTCGGGGCGTGCTTCGGATTTCTGTGGTGGAACGCTGCGCCGGCGCAGATCATCATGGGCGACACCGGCTCGCTGGCACTCGGTGGTCTGATGGCCGGATTGGCCATCCTCTCCCGCACCGAACTGCTTCTGGTCGTGTTGGCCGGGCTGTTCGCCGCGATCACGCTGTCCAACCTGCTGCAGATGAGCTGGTTCAAGTTCACCCGCTGGCACACCGGCACTCCGCGGCGGCTTTTCAAGATGGCGCCCTTGCACCACCACTTCGAACTGTCCGGCTGGGAAGAGGTGACGATCGTCGTGCGGTTCTGGATCGTCAGCGGGCTGGCCGTCGCGCTCGGCATCGGCTTGTTCTACGCCGAGTTCATCGGGTCCGGGTGAGCGCAGCTTGCCAGCGAACGAGGGAGCGGCGCGCAGCGATGCGCGCATGACCGCCGGTTCCTACTCCGGCCGTTCGGTGTTGGTCTGCGGGGCCGGGGTCGCCGGTGTTCCTGCGGCACTGGCTCTGCAGGCCCGCGGCGCCACGGTGACCGTCGTGGACGACCGCCCGTCGCCGCCGGCTACCGCCCGGCTGAGCGAGGCAGGTCTCGGCGTCGGCGCGCTGCCGCGGCGGCCGGACCGGGGCACTGACCTGCTCGTCGCCTCACCTGGTTTCCGGCCGCACCACCCTTTGCTGGTGGCCGCCGCCGAGGACGGCGTCGAGGTGATCGGCGAGATCGAGCTGGCCTGGCGACTGCGCGGAGCCGGTGCGGCACCGTGGCTGCTGGTCACCGGCACCAACGGTAAGACCACCACGGTCCGGATGCTCGCTGCGATCCTCACCGCGGCCGGGCTGCGCACCCAGGCGGTGGGCAACGTCGGGGTATCGGTCATCGATGCCGTCACCGGCACCGAGCCGTACGACGTGCTCGCGGTCGAGGTGTCCAGCCAGCAACTGCACTTCACCAGGTCGGTCGTGCCGTTGGCCGCCGCACTGCTCAACCTGGCACCGGACCACCTCGACTGGCACGGGTCGCAGGACGAGTACTTCGCGGCGAAAGCCAGGGTCTGGGACCGCAGCGCAGTGGCCGTCGGCAACGTGGACGACGCGCGGGTGGCTGCCTTGCTGGCGATGGTCGAAGGGCGCCGGGTCGGCGTCACCCTGGCGGCACCGGCGATCGGGCAGGTGGGCACCCGGGCCGGTCGGCTCGTCGACGCCGCGTTTGCCGACGAGCCGACCGAGTTGGCCGACGCGTCCGCCGTCCACCCGGCCGGTGCGCACAACGTGTCCAACGCGCTGGCGGCGGCGGCGTTGGCCCGCGCCTACGGAGTACCTGCCGATGCGGTCGCCGAGGGTCTGCGCGCCTTCGTTCCGGACCCACATCGCAACCAGTTTCTCCGGCGCGTGGACGGCGTCGACTACGTCGATGACAGCAAGGCGACCAACCCGCATGCGGCTGCCGCGTCGCTGCGGCACTACCACTCGATCGTGTGGGTCGCCGGTGGCCAGTTGAAGGGTGTCGACGTCGAACCGCTGGTCGCCGATATCGCCGGATCGCTGCGCGGGGTCGTGCTGCTCGGCGTGGATCGTGCGCTCGTCGCCGCGGCACTCGCGCGACACGCCCCCGATGTGCCCGTCGTAGACGTGCAGAGGACCGACGATAGGGCCATGTCGTCTGTCGTCGAGGCCGCCGCATCGCTGGCGCGCACCGGCGACACCGTGCTGCTCGCTCCGGCGGCCGCGTCCTTCGACATGTTCACCGACTACGGACAACGCGGTGAGCGGTTCGCTGCCGCGGTTCGCGAACTCGGCCGGTGAGCGTGACCGCACTGCGCTCGGCGCGCGAACGGCTGACCCGAGCCCGCAGCAGTTACCTCGACGGCGCCTACACCTCGGTGCAGCTACTCCTGCTGGCCGGCGGGCTGCTGCTCGGCTTCGGCATCGTCATGGCCGCGTCGACGACGATCTCCGCGTCGCTGCACGACTCGGCGAACGGCGGCACCATCTGGAGCCAGCTGGTGAAGGAGGGATTGTTCGTCGGCCTCGGGCTGCCGGTGCTCTGGCTCGGCCTGCGGTTGCCCCCACGGGCGTACCGGCTGCTGGCCTACCCGGTGCTGCTCATCGCGCTGCTGCTGTTGCTCGCGGTCCTCGTGCCGCACGTCGGCGTGACGATCAACGGCGCGCAACGGTGGCTGGCGATCGGCCCGTTCCAACTACAACCCAGTGAGTTCGCCAAGTTCGCCATGCTGTTGTGGGGCGCGGACCTGCTGGCGCGCAAGGAAGATCTGCGCTCACTGAAGCGTGCGTCACACGTGCTCGTCCCGCTGGTGCCCGCATTCGGCGTCGTCATCCTGTTGGTGATGATGGAGCCCGACCTGGGCACCACGCTGTGCTTCCTCACCATCCTGCTCGGGCTGCTGTGGACGGTCGGGCTGCCGATGCGGTACTTCGCCGGCATCGTTGCCTCGGTGGCCGGCGCGGTGACCGTGCTGGCCATCACCGAGCCGTATCGGCTGCAGCGGCTGACGTCCTTCACCGACCCGTTCAAGGACGCGCAGAACACCGGTCATCAAGCGGTGCAGGGCCTCTACGCATTGAGCTCCGGCGGCGTGTTCGGGGTGGGCCTGGGTTCTGGCACCTCGAAGTTCGGCTGGGTGCCGAACGCGAACTCCGACTACATCTTCGCGATCATCGGCGAGGAGCTGGGGCTGCTCGGCTGCCTGGCCGTGCTCGCCTCGTTCGGGTTGCTGGCGTATTCAGCGGTGCGGGTGGCCCGGCGCAGCAACGACGCGTTCATCCGGCTGGCTGCCAGCGGCACTGCGGTATGGCTGTGCGGTCAGGCGTTGATCAACATCGGCTACGTCACCGGATTGCTTCCGGTCACCGGCATCCCGCTCCCGTTCGTCTCCGCCGGCGGCACCTCATTGGTACTGACGATGGGCGTGCTCGGGATGCTCATCTCGTTCGCCCGGCACGAGCCGGAGGCGGTCCGCGCCGCGCAGCGCGCGGCGCGCAGCAAGCAGCGCAGCCGACTGGTCAGGTGGCTGCACCTGGGCGTTCCCCGGGTGACCGCGTCGCGTCGCCGGCCGGTCCGGCGCGCCCCGAGTGGGCGCAGCGCCGATCCGGGTCCGCGCCGCGCTCCGGCGCGGCAACCGGCCCCGGCGCGGCAACCGGCCCGGCGCGGCAACCGGCACCGACACGGCAACCGGTTGCAGCGCGGCAACGCCAACCGGCCCGTTCGGCTGGCCCGCAACCGCGCACCGCCTGCGTCGCGGCCGCTGCCCGTCGCGCGGCAGGGCCTGCGCCCGACCGGCACCGAGGGCTCGCGCCGTCGATGATCCGACCGGCGCACGACGCAGGCGCAGTAACCCGACCGGGGACCCAGCGATGACCAAGCAGGTGGTGGTGGCCGGCGGGCATTCCGCGGGGCATATCGAACCGATGCTGGCGGTGGCCGATGCCATCCGCCGGCTCGATGATTCGGTGCGGATCACCGCTTTGGGCACGGTGCGCGGACTCGACACTGCGTTGATCCCGGCCCGCGGCTATCCGCTGGAGCTGATCCCGCCGGTGCCGATGCCGCGCCGGCCCGGCGTGGAGCTGCTGCGCACACCCGGACGGGTGCGCCAAGCCGTGCGGGCGGCCGGCACGGTGCTGGACAAGTTGGATGCGGATCTGGTGATCGGTTTCGGCGGCTATGTGGCACTGCCGGCCTACCTGGCGGCGCGGCGGCGAAAAACCGCACTGATGGTGCACGAGGCCAACGCGCGACCCGGGCTGGCCAACCGGGTCGGAGCCCGGATCACCCGGCACGTCTACACCGCTTCCGCCGCAATCCGCCTTCCGCACGCACACGTGGTCGGTATCCCGCTGCGCCCAGCGATCAGCCATCTCGACCGAACCGCGCTCCGTTCCGCGGCCCGCACGAGGTTCGGCCTGGACGAGGCCGGTCCGGTATTGCTGGTGACCGGGGGATCGCAGGGAGCCCGGGCGGTGAACGCGGCGATCAGCAACGCGTCGGCTGAGTTGATCGGCGCCGGGGTGCAGGTGCTGCACATCGTCGGGCCGCAACACCTGCCCGAGCTCCCGGAAGCACCGCCGGCCGGGCCGGGGCGTTATGTGGCTGTCCCGTTCGTCGCGGAGATGCAGTACGCCTACGCCGCAGCGGATCTGGTGGTGTGCCGGGCCGGCGCGATGACCTGCGCCGAACTCGCCGCAGTCGGGCTGCCTGCCGTGTTCGTGCCGTTGCCGCTGCGCGGCGGCGAGCAGCGGCTGAATGCCGAGCCGGTTGCCGCCGCCGGCGGCGGCGCTGATCATCGACAACGAGCAGTTCACCGCGGCTCGGGTCGTTGCCGACGTGCTCCCGCTGATCACCGACGCGCGCCGGCTGGACGCGATGGCCCGAGCCAGCGCCATGCACGGCAACCGGGACGCCGACACGCTGCTCGCCCAGATCGCCCTAGGCTTGCTGCAGTGAATGACGCCGACCGGGACAGCGAGCAATCGACGAAGCGATCGTGGAACAGCCCGGCGGGCTGGGCCGCGCCGGGCGAGCGATTGGTCCGCAGCGCGGCCACCGAGCGCGTCCCGACCCTGGCCGAATTGGGCCGGGTGCACATCATCGGTATCGCCGGCGCCGGCATGAGCGGATTGGCTCGGCTGCTCCTTGCCCGGGGCGTGGCAGTCAGCGGCTGTGAGGCGCGCGATTCCGACACCGTGCGCGCACTGCGGGCCCTCGGTGCGGTCGTCTGGGTGGGACATTCGGTCGATCATCTCGACGGGGTGGACAGCGTCATCTATTCGACTGCCATCCCGATGACGCACCTGGAGATGGTCGGTGCGCGAGAGCGAGATCTGCCCATCTTCCGGCGGGCCGCGGCCTTGTCCGCAGCGATCGCCGATCGGCGCACCGTCGCGATCGCCGGCACACATGGCAAGACCACCACCACCTCGCTGCTCACGGTCGCCGCGCAGGCGTGCGGCATCGACCCGTCGTTCGCGATCGGCGGGAACCTCTACGAGACCGGGCGGAACGCGCACTGGGGGACCGGTGAGTACGTGTTGGTCGAGGCCGACGAGAGCGACGGGTCGTTCCTGCTGCTGCGTCCGGAGATTGCCGTGATCACCAACGTCGAGGCCGATCACCTCGAGAACCACGGCGATCTCGAAGGGGTCTTCTGGGCCTTCGAGCAGTTCGTGCAGCGCATCGCCGAGGGCGGCCTGCTGGTGGCTTGCGCGGATGATCCGGGTGCGCTGCGCATCGCCGACTATGCCCGTTCCCGCGGCGTCCGCGTCACCACATACGGCACGGCCGCGGATGCCGATGTGCACATCACCGACATCGTGGAAGGGCCCGCCTCGGTCGCGTTCGCCGTGATGGGACGCACGGTGGGAAAGCGTGCGGTGAGCCTGGGCGCGTTGGTGGGCGAGCACATGGCCCGCAACGGGACGGCCGCACTCACCGTCGCGGCCGAGTTGGGACTGGACCTGGACGTGGTGTCCGAGGTGTGGGCCCGCTTCCGTGGCGTGCAGCGCCGCTTCGAATTCCGCGGCGCTGCAGCCGGCGTCCGGGTGTATGACGACTACGCCCACCACCCGACCGAGATCGCCGCCGAGTTGCGCGCTGCCCGGGCGGCGGTCGGCGACGGACGGCTGGTCGCGGTGTTCCAGCCCGGCACGTACAGCCGGACCCAGACCTTCGCCGAGGAGTTCGGGCAGGCCATGGGGCTGGCCGACATCGCTGTGGTGATGGATGTGTTCGCGGCCCGGGAGGAACCCATTCCCGGGGTGAGCGGCGCGCTGATCGCGCAGCGCATCCCCCTACCGGCGGACGCGGTCGTGTACGAACCGAGGTGGTCGGCGACCGCCGGCCGAGTGGCGGACTTGGTACGTCCTGGCGACCTGGTGGTGACGATGGGCATCGGTGACGTGCACATGGTGTGCCCCGAGATCCTCGCCGAGTTGACCGCTCGGGCCGGTGAGCCGGAGCGGGCCTCATGACCATCGAAGCCCCGCCACGGGTGCACCCGCCGCGTGCCTCCGGCAGTCGCCGCGCCTGGGTGCTGATCGCCGCCGTCGTGGCAGCCATCGCGCTGCTCGTCTGGCTGGTCGCCTTCAGCCCGGTGCTGGGGGTGCGCTCCGTGCAGGTGAAGGGCGCCAAGGCACTGACGGCGAAGCAGATCGAGGCGGCGGCCGCAGTACCGCACGGCCGGCCGTTGCTGCGGGTGTCCACGTCGGCCATCGAGAAGCGGGTGGAGAAGTTGCCACAGGTCGGGACGGCCACGGTGTCGGTGTCCTACCCGTCCACCGTGGTCATCACGGTCTCCGAACGGATTGCCGTCGGGTTCTTCTCCACCGGTGGCCGGTACACGCTGGTGGACCGCACCGGACGGCAGTTTCTCACCGTGGCGAAGGCGCCGAAGCTGCCGCATCTCGTCGCCGCCGGCGCTGCGATCGACGATCCGGCCACGGTGCAGACGCTGGCCACGGTTGCCGGTGCGCTGACGCCGGGGCTGCGCCGCATCGTGACAACGGTCAATGCCAACGATGCCCAGCACGTGACGCTGTTGCTCACCGCGCAGCGCACGGTCGTCTGGGGGAATGCCGATCGCAGCGCGGACAAGGTGAAGGTGCTGACCGCGCTGCTGCACCGCAAAGGCCAAGCCTTCGACGTGAGCGACCCCGATCTCGTGGTGGCGCGTTGACCGACGGCGTGTCTGCGCCATGTGCGGCGTCGGGTGACCTAGCTTTTCTGCATCGGCCCAGGTTGACATAACTATAAGGCTCTACCTAAGGATGATGGTTGAGCCGGACACGCAGCAGATCGCGTCGCTGCCACCACACGCCGCACGACCCCGACGCACGCACAGGGAAGCAGGGATCATGACAGCTCCGCACAACTACCTCGCGGTCATCAAGGTCGTCGGTGTCGGCGGCGGTGGCGTCAACGCGGTGAACCGGATGATCGAAGTCGGCCTGAAGGGCGTCGAGTTCATTGCGGTGAACACCGATGCCCAGGCGCTGCTGATGAGCGACGCGGACGTCAAGCTGGACGTCGGGCGGGAACTCACCCGTGGGCTCGGCGCCGGCGCGATGCCGGAGGTCGGCCAGCAGGCCGCCGAAGACCACAAGGACGAGATCGAAGAAGTGCTCAAGGGCGCCGACATGGTCTTCGTCACCGCGGGCGAAGGCGGTGGCACCGGGACCGGCGGCGCGCCGGTCATCGCGAGCATCGCCCGCAAGCTCGGCGCGCTCACCATCGGCGTCGTCACCCGGCCGTTCAGCTTCGAAGGTCGCAAGCGGGCCAAGCAGGCCGACGAGGGAATCGACTCGTTGCGCAACGAGTGCGACACGCTGATCGTCATCCCGAACGACCGGCTGCTGCAGATCTCCGAGTCGAACGTCAGCGTGATGGACGCGTTCCGCAGCGCCGATCAGGTCCTGCTGTCCGGTGTGCAGGGCATCACCGACCTGATCACCACGCCCGGCTTGATCAACCTCGACTTCGCCGACGTGAAGAGCGTGATGAGCGGCGCCGGCTCGGCCTTGATGGGGATCGGCGCGGCTCGTGGCGACAACCGCGCCCGCGTCGCGGCGGAGATGGCGATCGCCAGCCCACTGCTCGAGGCAAGCATGGACGGAGCTCGCGGGGTGTTGCTGTCGATCTCCGGCGGCTCCGACCTCGGCCTGTTCGAGATCAACGAGGCTGCCACGCTGGTCAGCGACTCCGCCCATCCCGAGGCGAACATCATCTTCGGTGCCGTCATCGACGACACCCTCGGCGACGAGGTGAAGGTGACGGTCATCGCGGCCGGTTTCGACTCCGGCCAGCTGCCGTACAAGAAGGTGGAGGTGCACCGCACCGAGGCTCCATCAGCCGAGCAGCGGCACAGTGCGCCGGTGCAGCAATCGGCTCCCGCCGCCGAGCCGGTCCAGTCCAATGGGTGGCCGTTGCCGGCCACCACGCCGACCCGCACCCCGGTGGGCCTCGACGAGGACCTGGACGTCCCCGACTTCCTCAAATAAAGCGGGGATGACCACAGCTGGGGATCGCCGCGCTGAACTGATCTCGGCTCTCGCGGAAGTGCGCCGCACGATCCACGACGCGGCAACCTCGGCCGGTCGCGATCCGGACAGCATCACCCTCGTCGCGGTGACCAAGACGTTCCCGGTATCCGACGCCGCGATCCTCGTCGACCTCGGCGTGTCGGACCTCGGCGAGAGCCGCGACCAAGAGGCCAGGGCGAAAGCGGCCCAGCTACCCGAGCCGCGCTGGCATTTCGTGGGTCAGCTGCAGACCAACAAGTGCCGATCGGTGGCCGGCTACGCCAGCGTCGTGCATGCCGTGGACCGAGCGGCGGTGGCGGATGCGCTGGCCGCGGGCGTAAGCCGCGCCGACCGGCCACCACTGCGGGTATTGATCCAGGTCAGCCTGGACGGTGACCCGGCCCGCGGCGGCGTCCCGGCGAGCGAAGTGCTACACCTCGCGGAGCACATCGCCGGCAACCCGCAGCTCGTGCTCTGCGGGGTGATGGCAATCGCTCCGCGGGAGGCGGCGCCCGACGCCGCGTTCGGTGCGCTGGCCGAGACGGCCGCTCGGCTGCGCGCGGAGCACCCGGACGCCGACTGGATCTCCGCCGGGATGAGCGGCGATCTCGTCGAGGCCATCACCAACGGCGCGACACACGTGCGTGTCGGATCGGCGTTGCTCGGCCGCCGCGCGCCCGTTGTCGGCTAGCGTTTCGCGCAGATCGAATCGTTCGGCGTGCACATGCGCATCGAGCGGGCCGGCGTAACGACAGTGGGAGGACCGCATGGCAGCGAGCCTGCGCAAGATGGGCGTCTACCTCGGACTCGTCGAGGACGAGGACGGCTACGCCGAGGACGGCTACGAGCAGGAGGCTGCGCTGGACTCCCGCCGGGGCGCGCCGGTGAACCGAGGTCATGAGCCCGCCCAGGTGGAATACGCCCGCGAGGCCGCCCGGCCCATGCGCGAATGGGCTCCCGAGCCGCAGTCGTACGGCGACTACGACTACCCGGCCGAGGAGCACCAGCCCTCCTACCGCATCACCACGCTGCACCCGCGCACGTACAACGAGGCGGTGACGATCGGTGAGCACTTCCGGTCGGGAACACCGGTGATCATGAACCTGAGCGAGATGGCCGACTCCGACGCCAAGCGGCTGGTCGACTTCGCCGCCGGGCTCACGTTCGGGCTGCACGGCCGGGTGGAGCGAGTCACCGCCAAGGTGTTCCTGCTCAGCCCGCAGAACGTCACGGTGACCGCTCAGGACAAGGCCAAGCTCGTCGAGGACGGGTTCTTCAACCAGAGCTGATTGCTGATCGCCTGATCGGTCGGCGTCGCGGAGCCCCTCGCTGTGTTCACGATCGCCTGATCGGTTGGCTCGCGGGCCCCTCGCTTCGCGTCGGGGCCCACTCGCAACCGATACCTCGCTTCGCTCGGCCGCAAGCTCGCTGCGCTCGCGCGGGCGATCTGCTCTTCGCGCGAGCGCTCATCGCTGTCTTGCTGATCGCCTGATCGGTTGACTCCCGGACCCCTCGCTTCGCTCGGCGCAAGCTCGCTGCGCTCGCGCGGGCGATCTGCTCTTCGCGCAAGCGCTCATCGCGTTGTCCTTGACCGACGAGACAGCCACCGCTCAGCCAAGGTGCGCCAGCTGCCGGGTCGGGTCGGCTGGCCTGCGGCGAGGGGCTGGCGGATACCATGGTGCGGTCGGGGCACCGGCGTACTGGGCGATGGGGAGCGGGGCGAACGATGGGCACGGTCTGGGCGGCACTGGCGCTTGCCCTGCTGATCGCCTACCTGCTGTTGCTCGGTCGCATCATCGTGGACATCACCAGGTCCTTCGCCCGCTCCTGGCGGCCGTCCGGAGCCGCCGCGGTCGGTCTGGAGATGATGTACGCGACGACCGACCCGCCGGTACGGCTGTTGCGCCGGCTCATCCCGCCGCTGCGGCTGGGCCCGGTGAGCCTCGATATCAGCGTGCTCCTGCTGCTGATCGCTATCCTGCTGCTGCGTACCATTGCGCTGCAGCTTGCGCTGCGGTAGGTAACACCTGCATCATCCGCAACGGTGGTTGAGGTAGGGCTGGACGATTTCGGTGGTCGGGTGCATCAGCACCAGGCCGGATGACGAAGAGGTGGAGCGCACATGGACACAGCGCAGGGCGAAGGTACGCCGAAAAGGGTGACCCCCGCAGATGTCCACAACATCGCGTTCACCAGGCCGCCCATCGGCAAGCGCGGGTACCACGAGCAGGAAGTCGACGACTTCCTCGACATCATCGAGCAGGAGCTGGCTCGACTGATCGAGCAGAACGAACAGCTCAAGGCCGGCGGCAACGCCGACCCGGCCGCAGTCGCCCAGGCGACCGACCGCGCCATCGCCGAGGAGAACTCCCGACTGCAGTCGCAGCTCGCGGCGCTGGAGCAGCAGCACAACGACCTGCGCCGCCAGCACGGGGAGCTCTCCCAGCAGTTCTCGGCCCTCGAGCAGCAGCACAACGACCTGCAGCAGGCACAGGGCGACACCGGCCAGGTGCATCAGGCGCTGCAGGAGCAGTTGCGCGCTGCGCAGGAGCGTGTCGCGCAGGCCGAGGAACAGGCTCGCCAGGCGCACGAGCAGCTGCAAGCGGCCACCGCGAACCAAGGCTCGGGTGCGACGTCCGCCGAGCACCACCAGCAGGCCGTCAAGGTGCTCGCCCTGGCCCAGCAGACCGCCGACCAGCACCTGGCCGAGGCCAAGGCCGAGGCGGACAAGCTGCGCAACGACGCCCAGGCCACTGCCGAGCAGCTGCACCAGGAGTCCACCGCCGCCGCCGAGCAGCGCCTCGCCGAAGCGCAGGCCAAGGCCGACCAGTTGCATCAGGAGAGTTCGTCCAGGGCGACCAAGACGGTGCAGGACGCCGAGCAGCGCGCAGCCGCGATGAACGAAGCCATGGAGACCCGGCGTGGTGCGCTGCAGAAGCATGTCGACGAGCTGCGCACCTTCGAGCGGGAGTATCGGACCCGGCTCAAGAGCTACCTGGAGTCGCAGCTGCGTGACCTCGAGCGGGGCGGTGCACCGGCCGACCAAGGTGCGCAGGCCGACGGTGCCGTGCCAGAGCAGGCCGCCGAGCAGGCGCACTAGCCCGACCGCGGCGCCGGCCCGGAACGGCTAGAGGGCAGCGCCGTGCACGTCCTCGTGGCCCTGGCGTTGGTTGCTGCCCTGGCCGCGTTCGTCGTGGGGATCCTGACCGCGACCCTGGGGTGGGTCATCGCGTCGATCGCGCTCAGCGCGGTGGCGTTGCTGCTGATCGTGCGTGGCCGGCCGCGCAGTGCTGACCGGGCCGCCCGGGGGTCGGGCGCGGACGCCGCCCGAGCCGACGACGACAACGAGGCCGACGACGCAGCCGACGACGAGTCAGACATCGACGTAGGTGACGACCGTGATGACGACACAGCGGACGCCGGCGCCGCCCCGGCGGCCGACCTCGACGAGGTTTGGGTGATCGACGGCCGGCCGCGCTATCACCTGGGGGAGTGCTCATTCCTGGCCGACAAGGACGCCGAGCCGGTGCCGCTGCAGCAGGCCATCGAGGACGGCTTCACGCCCTGTTCGATCTGCAGCCCGCCGCGAGCCGCGTGACGGCACGAGTCCGCCCCGGCCTGGCTGGGCAGACCGGGGCGGATCGTCGACGTGGTCGGCCTAGCTGACCAGCCGGCTCCAGGTCTGCGGCCCGACGATGCCGTCGACACCGAGATGCTTGGCCGACTGGAAGGACCGCACCGCGGCCTTGGTCTTCGGCCCGAAGTCGCCGTCGGCGGCGACGTTATAGCCGTGCGCCCGCAACTCCTTCTGCAGCGCCAGCACGGCTGAGCCCTTGCTGCCCTGGTGCACCTCAATGATCAGTGCACTCCAGGTCTGCGGCCCGACGATGCCGTCGACACCCAGATGCCGGGCGGACTGGAAGCTACGCACCTTCGAGCGGGTGACCGGCCCGAAGTCGCCGTCCGCAGTCAGGCTGTAGCCATGTGCCTTGAGCAGCAACTGGACGGTGTCCACCCGCTGGCTGTGCGCGCCGTACTGCACGGTCGGCCAGGAGTTGCCCGAGGTGGGCGGCGGCGGCGGCGGGGGCGGCGTTCCGCCACTGCCGGAGACGTGGTTGTAGCGCACCGGCATGAACTCGTCGTAGTAGCTCTTGCCCCAGGTGGTCTTCAACGCCGGCTTGCCGTACGTCGACTCCTCCCACACGTACATGGTGTTGTGGCTGGAGCTGGTCCACCCTTCGAAGAGGGCGGTGTGGCCCTCGTTCAGCCGCAGCATGGCGTCGCCCGGCTGCAGCTGGCCCAGCGTGATCTTGTGGCTGATGTCCAGCATGTTGCCGGTGTAGTGGTCGCCGCTGGCGTGCCAGGCCATGGTCACGAAACCTGAGCAGTCCTGCCGGTAGTTCTTGGTGTGTCCGAGGTCGTAGGTGTAGTTGGTCTGGCTGTACATGACGCCTCGGCTGATCCAGTACTGGGCGCGCTTGTTGATCTCCGAGCGGGAGATCGTGCCACCGATCGAGCTGGCCCCGGAGCCGTGGGTGAACAGCGTCAAACTGCCCAGCACCGCGACGAAGAGAATGACGGCGCTGGCGATCAACGACCTACGTCTGGTCATGATGGGGGAAGACATCCGGACTCCTTTCCGGCGGCCCGACGGACCGGGCCGTACGTGCGGAGTCCGTACCCGAGGCACCGGTGGGCATGCCGGAGCCGGCCTGCACATCGGTGCAGGCCGCTCCGGTCAGGCCCGGCGCAGCCAGAAGGTCAGGCCGAGTCCCTCGTCGCCGCCCCGGTACCAGCTGCCCGGGTCGGCAGGTGCGCCGTGCTCCACCGAGGTCGCCAGCACCTCCGCAGCCAGCTCGTCGGCGTGTTCGGTGATCGCCTCGGCAGGTTCCGGCGAGCCACCGACCTGCCAGCGCAGCTCGATGCGATCGGTGACCTCCAGGCCGGCATTCTTGCGACCCTCCTGGATGGCTCGGACCACCTCGCGCAACAGACCGGACCGGCGCAGATCGGCAGTGAGCTCCAGATCCAGCGCGACCGTCTCCGCGCCCTCCGTGGCCACCGCCCAGCCGGATGCCGGCGTCTGGGTGACGATCAGCTCCGCGGCCGAGAAGGTCTCACCGCCGATGACCGCCTCCCCGGTGCTGTGCAGTGACTCGGCGATGCCGCTGCCGGGAGCCGCGGTGATCAAGTCTGCGATCTCCTTCATCCGAGGACCGAAGCGCTTTCCCAGCACGCGGAAGTTCGGCTTGACGGTCACCGCGATGACTTCCCCGGCGTCGCGGAGCGACTCGAGATGCTGCACGTTCAGCTCGTCGCTGACCTCGCGGCGCAGCTCGTCGGGTACCTCGCCCCAGCCTGGCGCGGAGATGAGCGCGCGGGCCAGCGGCTGGCGGGTCTTGACCGTGGCCTCGGCCCGGGCGGAGCGGCCCAGCTCGACCACGCGGCGCACCGTGTCCATCTGGCCGGACCGGGCCGCGTCGCCCTCGTGGACGACCGGCGTGGGCCAGCTGGTGAGGTGCACCGAGTCGATGCCGGTGACCGATGCGAACATCGCGTCCCACACCCGCTCGGTCACGAACGGCACGAACGGCGCCAGCAGCACGGTCAATGTCTGCAGGCATTCGTGCAGCGTGCCGAGCGCGGCCGGGTCGCCGGCCCAGAACCGACGCCGCGAGCGCCGCACGTACCAGTTGGACAGCTCGTCGATGTACCCGGCCAGCGCGCGGCCGGCCGCCGCAGTGTCGAAGTTCTCCAGCGCGGCATCGACGGTGACCACCAGCCGTCGGGACTGGCCCAACGCCCACTCGTCCAACGCAGTGCGCTCGACCTGGCCCGCGCCGCCGCCGGCCGGTGACCAGCCGTTGGCTTTGGCGTACAGCGTCTGGAAGGACGCCACCGACCAGTAGGTGCGCAGCACTTTGGACGCGATCTCGGCGAGGACCTTGTCGCCGATCCGCCGTGCTGACCAGGGCGAGCCGGTGGCCAACATGAACCAGCGGATCGCGTCGGCACCATGCCGGTCCATCAGTGAGATCGGCTCGATGATGTTGCCCAGGTGCTTGCTCATCTTCTTGCCGTCCTCGGCCAGGATGTGGCCCAGGCACAGCACATTGCGATACGAGCTCTCGTCGAAGACCAGCGTGCCGATGGCCATCAGCGTGTAGAACCAGCCGCGGGTCTGGTCGATCGCCTCGCAGATGTAGTCGGCCGGGTAGTTCGCTTTGGCCAGCTCGGCGTTGTGCCACGGCGCGCCGAACTGGGCAAAGGGCATCGACCCGGAGTCGAACCAGCCGTCGATCACCTGCGGCACCCGCCGATAGGTGCCGACCTCGCCCGGCCGGGTGAACGTGATGTCGTCGACATAAGGGCGGTGCGGATCGAGCGCGGAAAGGTCCTGGCCGGCCAACTCGCCGAGCTCGGCGAGTGACCCGATGCACACCAGCCGGGTGGGGTCGGCGTCGTTGCGCCAGATCGGCAGCGGAGTGCCCCAGTAGCGATCCCGCGACAGCGCCCAGTCGATGTTGTTGTTCAGCCAGTCGCCGTAGCGGCCGTGCTTGATCGTCGCCGGGTACCAGTTCGTCTTCTCGTTCTCGCGCAGCAGCTCGCTCTTGCGCTCGGTGGTCCGGACGTACCAGGACGGCAGGGCGTAGTACATGAGCGGGGTGTCACAGCGCCAGCAGTGCGGGTAGCTGTGCTCGTACGGGACATGCCGGAACAGCACACCGCGCGCCTGCAGGTCGTCGATGATCGGTGCGTCGGCGTCCTTGAAGAACAGGCCGCCCACCAGCGGGATGCCGTCGGTGAACCGGCCGCGGGTGTCGATCGGGTTCACCAGCTCCACGCCGTTGCGGCGCACCGAGTCCATGTCGTCGGCGCCGAACACCGTCGCCTCGTGCACCAGGCCGGTGCCGTCGTCGGTGGTGACGTAGTCCTCGGTCACGACGAAATGCCCGGTACCGGGCCAGTCGACGATGTCGAACGGGCGCTGGTAGGTCCAGCCGCGCATGTCGGCGCCGGTGAAGGTGTCCTGCGCGGTCCAGCCCTCACCGAGCACGTCCGCCATGAGCTCGCGCGCCACGACGAGCGTCTCCTTGCCGTCGGTGGCGGTGACGTAGCTGACGTCGGCGCGGACCGCGACCAGCGCGTTGCTCGGCAGCGTCCACGGTGTCGTGGTCCAGATCAGCAACGAGGCGGTGCCGGCATACGGGCCGGAGGTCAGCGGCAGCCGGACGAATACCGACGGGTCCACATCGGTCTGGTAGCCCTGGGCCAGTTCGTGGTCGGAGAGGCCGGTGCCGCAGCGCGGGCAGTAGGGCGCGACCCGGTAGTCCTCGACCAGCAGACCTTGGTTGAAGATCTGCTGCAGGGCCCACCAGACGCTCTGCACATAGTGCGAGTTCATCGTCCAGTAGGCGTTCGCGAAGTCGGCCCAGTAGCCCATCCGCTCGCTCATCGACTCGAAGGCGTCGACGTGGCGCTGCACGGACTCGCGGCAGCGCTCGTTGAACTCTGCGATGCCGTAGGCCTCGATGTCGGGCTTGCCGGTGAAGCCGAGATCCTTCTCCACGGCAAGCTCGACCGGCAGGCCGTGGCAGTCCCAGCCGGCCATCCGCGGGACGTGGTAGCCCTTCATCGTCTTGAAGCGGGGGAACACGTCCTTGAACACGCGAGCCTCGACGTGGTGCGTGCCGGGCATCCCGTTCGCCGTCGGTGGTCCCTCGTAGAAGGTCCACTGCGGCTTGCCGGCGGACTGCTCCAGGCTGCGCTGGAAGACCTTGTGCTCGCGCCAGTACGCGATGACCTCGGCGTCCATCGCCGGAAGATCCACATGGGCGGGCAGCGGCTGGTAGGCCTGGCCGTCCGGCATCGGGTCGCTCACTGGTGCTCCTCGGCTCGCATCGGCCGAGGGACGACGTGCCGGTCACGTGTCCGGCCACACCGCGGTACCACCCTCGTTGACGCCATGCGCAGCGGCGCCCACTTCGTTGTACTGCGTCCGGTTCTAATACGGCGGTCGATCTACTCGGCCGCCGGTTCTTCCGGTGCTCGGAGGTGATCCACGTGTGGGTCGCTGGCCCCGGGCTCACACCGTCCCCGGGTCGCTCTGGCTCGTGCCCGCACGCCGTCCTCGTCGTCGCAGGACGAAGTCTACCCAGCGCGGCGACCGGATACAGCGCCCATAGTTCGGGCGGCGCGGCGTGGTGTATGGCGGTCTGGCCGGTGCGCTCGTATCCTTGCCGCCTTTGCTGGTGCCTGCTGCGCCGCACGCGAACCGGGGCCCGGCCCTGGGGGTCGGGCGTGCGGCGAGTCGGCCGCCGGCGGGTGGAGGAGCCACGATGACTGCACGTGCCCGCAGCGCCACACCGGCGAAGAAGGCTCCCGCCCGGCGGACACCGCAGGCCACGAAGGCGCCGGCGAAGAAGGCGACGCGGGCGGTCAAGGTCGCGGCCAAGGCAAGTGCCACGAAATCGGCGCCGTCCCGGACGTCCACCAGGGCAGCATCCGCGAAGGCTTCGGCGAAGCCGGCCGGTTCGGCCAAGAAGGCGGCTGCCCCGAAGGCCTCGGCCAAGAAGGCAGCGACTAAGAAGGCAGTGACAAAAAAGGCGCCGGCCAAGAAGGCACCGGCCGCGAAGGCACCGGTCAGGAAGGCACCGGCCAAGAAGGCACCGGCCAAGAAGGCACCGGCCAAGAAGGCACCGGCCGCTGCGGCCACGAAGGCGTCGGCCAGGTCCGGCGCCCCGGTCGGCAAAGTCGCGGCCAAGAAGGCGGCTGCCCCGAAGGCCGGTCTGGCCACGAAGGCGTCGGCCAGGGCCGCCGTCCCGGCAACGGTGGCCGCGCCGGCGAAGCCGGCCAACAACGGTGCGAGGACCGGTACGGCAGTCCAGGCTGCAGCTCCGCGAGGCGCGGACTGGACCGCCCGGGACCTGGCCAAGATCCGCAAGGAGCTCGTCGCGGAGATCGGCCGGATGCAGGCGGAATACGACCTGTCGCTCGCCGAGCTCACCGAACTGCAGAGCTCCAGCGCGGACGGCGCCGGCGACGATCAGGCCGATGCCGGCAGCAAGACGTTCGAGCGGGAGCAGGAACTGTCGATCGCGGCGAACCGGTTCGACCTGCTGTCGCAGATGCAGCGGGCCGTGGAGCGGATCGATGCGCGGACCTACGGCTTCTGCGAGCGGTGTGGCAGCCCGATCCCGCGAGCCCGGCTGCAGGCCTTCCCGATGGCGACGCTGGACGTCGGGTGCAAGCAACGCGAGGAGCGGCGCTGAGTCACCCAGGGATCACCGGCCGCCGCCGGTGACCGCCGGTACAGGACAATGACCTCCGTGCCCTTCTCGGATCCTGCTCGCGGGAACTCCCGCAGAGAGCCCGACCACCCGACGCAGCGGGCCCGGCTGCCGGTCTTCGTCGGCGTGGCGCTGGTGGTGCTGGCCGCGGACATCGTCTCCAAGGTCATGGTGGTCAGCCGCGTCGAGGACCGGCCGCCACTGCGCTGGCTGGGCGGGGCGGTTTACCTGGACGTGGCCCGCAACAGCGGCGCCGCGTTCTCCCTCGGCACCGGGATGACCGTGGTGCTCACCGTGGTGGCGCTGGGCGTGGTCGCCGTCATCGTGCGCGTCGCCCGCCGGTTGCATTCCCTTGGCTGGGCGATCGCGCTGGGCCTGGTGCTCGGCGGCGCGCTGGGTAACCTCACCGACCGGTTGCTGCGCTCACCGGGTGTCGGACGCGGTCATGTGGTCGACTGGATCAGCGTGTTCGGGCCGGGCGGCGAGCACTATCCGATTTTCAACCTGGCCGACTCCGGCATCGTCTGCGGCGGTGGGCTGGCGGTCGTGCTGGTGCTGATGGGGATCGACATCGAGGGCCGGCGTGCGGCGAAGAGGCAGCCCAGCACGTCGCAGTCCGATGGCTGAGCACCGACTGCTGCCGGTACCCGACGGTTTGGACGCGATGCGGCTGGATGCGGCGCTGGCCCGGCTCTTCGGGTTGTCCCGGACGGCCGCCGCTGCGCTCGTCGACGGTGGGGACGCGCTCGTCGACGGTGCGGTGGCGAGCAGGTCGACGCGGCTGCGCGCCGGCCAGCTGCTCGAAGTGCAGCTCCCCGCGGCCGAGCGGGAACCGCCACCGCCGCCCGAGCCGGTGCCCGGCCTGCGGGTGATCCATCACGACGAAGACATCGTGGTGGTGGACAAGCCGGTCGGTGTCGCGGCCCATCCGAGCCCGGGCTGGGAAGGCCCGACGATGACGAGCGGACTGGCGGCTATGGGCCTGCGCATCTCGACCTCGGGGGCTGCCGAACGCCAAGGTGTGGTGCACCGGCTCGACGCCGGAACCAGTGGGGTCCTGGTCGTGGCCGCCAGCGAACGCGCCTACACCGCATTGAAGCACGCCTTCAAGGCGCGCACGGTGGACAAGCGTTACTCCGCGCTCGTCCAGGGTCATCCGGACCCGTCGCGCGGGACCGTCGACGCCCCGATCGGACGGCACCCTGGCGCCGCGTACAAGTTCGCCGTGCTGGCCGGCGGCCGGGACAGCGTCACGCACTACGAGACGGTTGAGGCGTTCCGCGCGGCCTCGCTGCTCGACGTAAGGCTGGAGACCGGCCGAACGCACCAGATCCGGGTGCACATGGCCGCGATCAAACATCCCTGCGTCGGCGACCTGACCTACGGCGCGGATCCGGTATTGGGCCGTCGACTGGGACTGACCCGGCAATGGCTGCACGCCCGCGAGCTGAGCTTCGATCACCCGGGCAGCGGCGAGCGAGTGACATTCCGCTCGCCGCTGCCGGCGGATCTGCAGCACGCTCTCGACGTACTGCGACAGGATCAGTGATCCGAACGCGTCAGCGCTGCGCCATCAGCCCCCGTACCCCCCGATGGTGCGCCCTGCGCGTGGGTGGTCCGACCGAATGAACTCCGGCTGCGGTCCCTCCGTCAAGGTTCAACGAGGACCATTTCGTTAGGTTACGAAAAGATCACCGGTTTCTTGATCAACTTGATCGGCGTCCCGGCAGCCTCCGCCGGGCCATTCTGCGGTGCTGTCAGCGGCCCGCGGGACACTCGCTGACAGCGACACGCGGGACGCACCGGGGGGTGTCGGCGTGTCGTAGCAGCCAGGGGCAAGATGGGGGCTCGCGCGTGAACGAGAGGACCGTGGGCAGGGCAGTGGAGCACTTCCGAGGGGCACCCCAGAGCGCAGTCGGTGCCGCACACCCATGAGTACCGACCAGTTTGTGCATCTGCATGTGCACACCGAGTACTCGATGCTCGACGGGGCGGCCCGGCTCGGCCCGCTGATGGCCGAGGCCGCGCGGATGGAGATGCCGGCCATCGCGATGACCGACCACGGCAACATGTTCGGTGCCTACGACTTCTACAAGCAGGCCAAGGCTGCCGGCGTGCAGCCGATCATCGGCCTGGAGGCCTACCTCACGCCGAACACCTCGCGCTACGACCGCACCCGGGTGCGTTGGGCCGAGGGTGGCCAGAACGACGTGTCCGGGGGCGGCGCGTTCACGCACATGACGTTGCTGGCCGAAACCACCCAGGGCATGCACAACCTCTTCCGGCTGTCGTCCCGGTCATCGCTGGAGGGTTTCTATTACAAGCCGCGGGCGGACCGGGAACTGCTGGCCGAGTACGCCGGCGGGCTCATCGGCACCACCGGCTGCCCGTCCGGTGAGATCCAGACCTGGCTGCGCATCGGCGACTACGAGAAGGCCCGGTCCGCCGCCGCGGAGTTCCGTGACATCTTCGGCGCGGGCAATTTCTTCGTCGAGTTGATGGATCACGGGCTGGACATCGAGCGGGACGTCCGCGACGGCCTGCTGCGGATCGGCAAGGACCTCAGTCTGCCGTTGGTGGCCACCAACGACTTGCACTACACCCACGCCGAGGACGCCGACGCTCATGAAGTGCTGCTGTGCGTGCAGTCCGGCAAGACGATGGCCGATCCCGGCCGGTTCAAGCTCGACGGCCGCGACTACTACCTGAAGAGTCCGGCGGAGATGCGCTCGTTGTGGGCGGACAAGCACGATCTGCGGGAGGCCTGCGACAACACGCTGCTGATCGCCGAGCGGTGCTCGGTCGAGTTCAACGAGAACATCAACCTGATGCCGGTGTTCGATGTACCGGCCGGGGAGGACGCGTCGAGCTGGTTCGTCAAGGAGGTGGAGCGCGGGCTGGTGCAGCGCTACCCCGGCGGCGTCACTCCGCAGGCCCGGCAGCGCGCTGACTACGAGGTCGAGATGATCCTGCGGATGGGCTTCCCCGGGTATTTCCTGGTGACCGCAGACCTGATCAGCTGGGCGAAGAAACAGGGCATCCGGGTCGGCCCGGGCCGCGGTTCGGCCACCGGCTCCCTGGTGTCCTACGCGATGGGCATCACCGAGCTGGATCCGCTGGAGCACAGCCTGCTGTTCGAGCGGTTCCTCAACCCCGACCGGGTGTCCATGCCGGACATCGATATCGACTTCGACGAGCGTCGCCGGGGCGACGTCATCCGCTACGTAACGGCGAAATACGGCGAGGACCGGGTGGCCCAGGTCGTCACCTACGGCACGATCAAGTCGAAGCAGGCACTCAAGGACGCATCGCGAGTACTCGGCTACCCGTTCTCCATGGGTGACAAGGTCACCAAGGCGTTGCCGCCATCGGTGATGGCCAAGGACGTCCCCTTGGCGAAGATCTTCGACAAGTCCCACGAGCGATACGGCGAAGGTGGCGAGTTCCGGGCGCTGATCGAGTCAGACCCCGACGTCAAGAAGGTCTTCGACACTGCCAAAGGCCTCGAAGGGCTGAAGCGGCAGTGGGGCGTGCACGCCTGCGCGGTCATCATGTCCAGCGAGCCGCTGCTGGACCACATCCCGATCATGCGCCGGGAGCAGGATGGCGCGATCATCACCCAGTTCGACTACCCGACCTGCGAGACGCTCGGGTTGCTGAAGATGGACTTCCTCGGGCTGCGCAACCTGACCGTGATCGATGACGCGGTCCGCAACATCGAGGCGAACCGCGGTGAGACCGTCGATATCGCGGCCTTGCCGTTGGACGACGCCGAGACCTACCGCCTGCTCGCCCGGGGCGACACCCTCGGGGTCTTCCAGTTGGACGGCGGCCCGCTGCGTTCGCTGTTGCGGCAGATGGCGCCGACCGGGTTCGAGGACATCTCCGCGGTGATCGCGCTGTACCGACCCGGGCCGATGGCGGCCAATGCGCACATCGACTACGCCGATCGCAAGAACAACCGCAAGCCGGTGGTGGCGATCCATCCCGAGCTGGCCGAGCCGCTCGCGGAGATCCTCGACGAGACCTACGGGCTGGTGGTCTACCAGGAGCAGGTGCAGGCGATCGCCCGGAAGGTGGCCGGGTACACGCTGGGCCAGGCCGACCTGCTGCGCCGCGCGATGGGCAAGAAGAAGAAGGCCGAGCTGGACGCTCAGTTGTCGAACTTCACCGCCGGGATGCAGGCCAACGGCTTCTCCCAGTCGGCGATCAATGCGCTGTGGAACACGCTGTTGCCGTTCTGCGACTACGGCTTCAACAAGTCGCACACCGCCGGGTACGCGATGGTGTCCTACTGGACGGCCTATCTCAAGGCGAACTACCCGGCCGAGTACATGGCCGCGCTGCTCACGTCCATGAAAGACGACAAGGACAAGATGGCGGTCTACCTGGCCGAGTGCCGGCGGATGGGCATCAAGGTGCTGCCGCCGGACGTCAACGTCTCCGACGCCACCTTCACCCCGACCGGCACCGACATCGGCTTCGGGCTGTCCGCGGTGCGCAACGTCGGCAGCAACGTGGTGTCCTCGATCGTGGCGACCCGCCGTTCGCAGGGTGCGTTCGTCGACTTCGCCGACTTCCTGCGCAAGGTGGACGCGGTGGTGTGCAACAAGCGCACCATCGAGTCGCTGATCAAGGCCGGCGCGTTCGACTCGCTGCAGCACACCAGGCGTGGGCTGATGAATGTCTACGAGCAGTCCATCGACGCGATCGTCGACACCAAACGCGCCGAGGCAATCGGTCAGTTCGACCTGTTCGGGTCGATGGGCGGCGATGCAGCCGCATCGGTGGACGTGTTCTCCGTGCCGGTGCCGGAGGGCGAGTGGAAGAAGGCGGACCTACTCGCGTTCGAACGCGAGATGCTCGGCCTGTACGTCTCCGACCATCCGCTGTTCGGGCTCGAGCACGTGCTGGCCAATGCTGCCGACGTGTCGATCGCCGACCTCTCCGCGGAGGGCCAGGACGGCGGCTGGGTGACCATCGCCGGGATCGTCTCGTCCGTCACGCGCAAGATCACCAAGGCGGGAGCACCGTGGGCACAGGCGCAGGTCGAGGACCTGTCCGGCGCGGTCGAGGTGCTGTTCTTCCCGAAAACCTACGCCGAGCACGGCATGTCGATCGCCGAGGACGCGATCATCGCGGTGCGCGGGCGCGTCGATGCCCGTGAGGACGCGGTCAAGATCATCGCCCAGGAACTGATGCTGCCGGACGTCTCCGTCGCGGCCAGCGGACCGGTGCTGGTCTCGCTCTCCCCACAACGGTGCACCCCACCGATGGTGGACCGGCTGCGCGAGGTACTGGCCGCGCACCCGGGCACCACCGAGGTCCACCTCGAACTGGCCGCCGGGGACCGACGGCACCGCCTCAAGCTGCCGGACGGGCTGCGGGTCTCGCGCAGCCCGGCGCTGATGGGCGACTTGAAGGCGCTGCTCGGACCGGCCGCCATCTCGGCCTGAAGCGGGTCAGCAGCTGCGCTGGTAGGTGCGGAACGCGCGGGTGGCCAGCCAGCCCATCACCACGGCCAGCGCCGCGAGCGCGCCGAGCCGGGGGAGTACCGCTCCCCAGGCGGTGTCGCCCGAGAGCGTCTGGCGGCTGATCACCACGACCCAGTCGACCGGGTTGTAGCGAGCGATGTGCCGCACCCAGCCGGGGGACAGCTGGGTGTTGATCAACGCGGAGGACAGGAACGGCAGCGGCAGGCTCAGGAACTGGCTGATGCCGATCAGGGCTTCCTGCTGGCGCACCAGCAGGGCTACCGCGTTGGACAGCGACGCGAACACCACGCTGAGCAGGGCCGCACCAAGCAGGGTCATCAGCCCGCCACCGATCAGGTTGTCGTACCGCGCGCCGCAGGCGTAGGCGATGACCAGCACGACGAGTGTCTGGATGACCGTGGTGATGGCCTGGTAGGCCAGCGTGCCGATCATGACGGCGCCGCGGCTCACCGGCGAGGCGAGCATCCGGTCCATCACGCCGCGATTCATGTCCTCGATGTAGACGGTGCCCGCCCAACCGCTGGAGAACAGCGTCGTCATCACGATGACGCCCGGGGTCAGGAACTCGAGATAACTGCCTCCGGCAGCGAAGCCCGGGATCTGTGTCACCGACTTGAACAGCTGACCGAAGATGAGCAGCCAGACGATCGGTTGGATCAGCGTGATGGCCGCATAGGCCGGCTGGCGCAGCAGGGACTTGATGCCGCGTCCGGTCAATAACCGGGAGTGCACGACGAGGGTGCTCATCGCTGGTCCTCCTTGAAGCTGTGGCCGACCTGCGCGAGGTAGACGTCGTCGAGGGTGGGTTGCGCGACGGAGACCGACGCGGCGGTGATGCCGGCTCGCTCCAGCGCCGCGAGCACACCGGGCACAGCCGTGGTGCCGCGATCGGCCCGCCCGCGCAGCACCGCGCCGCTGAGCGCAACCTCGCGCACCTGGCCGACCTCGGTCAGTGCTGCCCGGGCCTTCTCGGCGGCCGGGACGTCGGCGAACTCGACGGTGACGGTGTCCCCACGCAGGTCGCGTTTGAGTTGTGCGGGTGACCCGGTGGCGATCACCTTGCCCTGGTCGACGATGGCCAGCTGGTGGGCCAGGCGGTCTGCCTCGTCGAGGTAGTGCGTGGTCAGCAGCACGGTCATCCGCTCCTCCCCGGCCAGCCGGGCGATCTCCTGCCACATCTCGCTGCGCGCCTCGGGGTCCAGGCCGGTGGTGGGTTCGTCGAGGAAGAGCACCTGAGGCCGGTGCACGAGGCCGATCGCCACGTCCAGCTTGCGGGCCATCCCGCCGGAGTACGTGCGCACCTGCCGGTCGGCCGCGCCGGCGAGGTCGAACCTGTCGAGCAACTGCGCAGAGCGTCGGGTGGCGTCGCGGCCGGACAGGCCCTGGATGCGCGCGGCGAGGACGAGATTCTCCCGTCCAGTGGCGATCGGGTCGCTGCTCGCCTTCTGCGAGACCAGGCCGATGACTTGGCGTACCCGTCCGGGTTGCCGGGCGACGTCGATGCCGGCGACCTGCGCGGTGCCGGAGTCCGGCCGGCTGAGCGTGGTGAGGATCTTGACGGTGGTGGACTTGCCGGCGCCGTTGCGGCCCAGCAGGCCGAACACGGTGCCGGCCGGCACCTGCAGGTCCAGCCCGTCCAATGCGCGGACCGGCGGCGACTTGCGCCCGGTGGGATAGGCCTTGACGAGGCCCCGAGCGGCCAGTGCCAGGTCGGGTATTGCGGGCAGCGCAGTACTCATGGGACAGCTCTCCTGGAGATGCGGAGCGATCCCTGCGATCTCGCCTATCGTGGTGAGTGCGCCTTGGGGAGATCGTGAGATCGACTCGAGGATGGGATTCCCGGCCGGGTGTTCGCGCACCCGGTCGGGGATTCGTAGGTCGGCGCTAGTCGCCGGGCGGTGCGCCCAATGCGGCGGCCTCCTCCCCGAGATTGCCTGCCGGGTCGGCCATGATCTCGTCCATCGACATGCCGCTGTCGAGCAATTCGTGCATCCGTCGCCAGGCTTTGGTACCGCCCAGAGCACCGGTGCGGATGTCCTTCGCGAGGCCAGCCACAAAGG
The DNA here is from genome assembly GCA_963703085.1 of uncultured Actinomycetota bacterium. Classification (GTDB taxonomy): domain Bacteria; phylum Actinomycetota; class Actinomycetes; order Mycobacteriales; family Jatrophihabitantaceae; genus DATAEG01. Next base: position 3,436,681 of record OY969789.1, read on the forward strand.
CCCGTTCGGCGCTGAGCATCGCGTGCCGGAATTGGCTCTCCACCACGAACAGGTCGGGCAGACCGCGGTCGCGGGCGACCTGGTGCATGGCGTCGAGGCCGCCGATCTCGGCATCCAGGCGGTCCAGCCGCGCCGCCAGCAGCGGGACGACGACGTCCGGGGGGAGTCCGGCCATCAGCGACAACCCGGCCTCCAGGGAGGTGAAGTCGCGCACGGGTGTCGAGATGAGCTCTGAGAGCCAGTCCTCGAACTCCCTCGCACCGCCCTCGGTGATTTCGTAGACCGTGCGGGCCGGCCGCCGGCCTTCCCGGGTCGTCTCCCGCGCCGTCACCAGACCGTGCTTCTGCAGGGACTCCACGACCGAGTACAGCGTGCCGTAGTTGAGCTTGATGCTGGCTTCCTTGTTGCGCTCGCGCAGCGTCGTGGACATCTCGTAGGGGTGCATGGGCCGCTCGAGCAAGCAGCCGAGGACGGCGAGGGCGAGCGGGTTGTTCACTCGTCGGCGAGTAGTCATCTAATTACTCCATTTCGATTACTCGAAACAGAGTATCAGAGATGGTGTGCCCGGCAAGCTGGTTCGGTGCGGAGCAGGACGCGAGTCGTGCTGTGCGTACCGCAGCGGCACGGCCGGGCTTCGCTACCGTGGGGCGATGACCGTGCTACCCCCGTCCGGCGGGCCGGACGACCCGTTCCGCGGCGCGCCGCCGCCCGGTGCCGGCGGCTCGGCGCCGGACGATCCGCAGGTCGGTGCGTTCCGCCGGGGCAGCGGATTGTCCCGCGTTGCGCTCGGCCGGTATCTGGTGGCGCGGGCGCTGGCGCAAGCGATCGATCGCAGCATGTATGCGGTGGCGTTGCTGCTGGTCGCCGTCTCGGTGGTGATCTTCGTGCTCTGGATCAAATGGATCGCCGTGCTCATCTTCATCGTCGCGCTGTTCGTGCTGGCCTTCCGGGCGCTGTTCATGGCCTTGCTGCGCCGGTTGGCCGGGCCATTGGGCGTGGCCGAGAACAAGATCCGCGACCTGGTGTCCGACTCGCGCGGCGACCTGCGCCGCGAACTCAAGCGGATCGGCCTGCCGGGCAGCACGCTCGGGCTGCCGTTGCTGGGCTTCCGGCTGCTCGGCCGCCGCCGGGCACAGACGCTGGAGCAGATCCGACACTTCGACGTCACCCGGGTGGTGCCGGCGTCCCGCCTCGACGAGCTGCACCTGATCATCGAGAACGACGTATTCGGCGGACGGAATGCACCGTAGCGATTCGACCGCCGAGGGGTCGCTCACCGACAAGCTGGGCGACTCGATCCTGGTGGTGGCCGGACTGGTCGCCGGCACCGTCCTGCTCGCCTTGGTCGTGCTGCTGCTGGCCGGGATCCGCGAGTCCCGCCGGCCGGACGCGATGTTCGGTGGTCGCGATCTGGCGGTGACGGTGCTGCTGCTGGTGGGTGCGGGCGCGCTGGTCGTGCTGGGTGGGGCGTGGTGGGCGCTGCGATAGCCGCGCGGCACGAGTTGAGCTGCTCTTGGCCGCAGCGCCCCGGCTGAGCACTATGAGCCCATGCCGACGTCCCGGGATCTGTTCACCGGGCTGGTCGGGCGGCTGCGCGGGTTCGCCGGGCGGCTCGAGCGTGGCGCTGGGCTGGGCCCAGGCGTGGCGTTTCGCGGCACCGTCTGGACCGGCGGCGATGCCACTCCGTTCGACGGAGTGGTTGTCCTCGATGGGGCCGGCCGCGTCCAGCGCATCGGGGCAGGCCCGGACGTGGACGTGCCCGTCTCGGTGCCTCGCTACGGCGAGCCGGGGTGCTGGATCGGCCCGGGACTGATCGATGCGCACACGCATCTTGCCTTCGCCGACCCGTTCCCGCACCTGTCCAGCGGACTGGTCGCGGTGCGCGACCTGGGTGCTCCGGTCCGGGTGACCCAGGCGGCCCGCTCCGGTCATCGGCAGCCGCCGGCCGGCCGCCCGTTCGTTGCCGTGGCCGGCCAGATCATCACCGCGCCGGGCGGCTACCCGGTGACGTCCTGGGGGGCGGACGGCTTCGCCACGTTCGTCACCGACCCGAGCCGGGCGCGCACCGTCGTGCAGCGCCTGGCCACCCAGGGATGTGACGTGATCAAGCTGGCCCTCGAGCCCGGGCCGGGCGAGTGGCCGGTGCCCGATCCGGCGACCGCGCGGGCCGTGGTGCACGCGGCGCACTCGGCCGGCCTGGCTGTCACCGCGCATGCGCTGCGCGCCGACATGGTGGCCCGAGCGGTGGACGCTGGCGTCGACGAGCTGGCGCACACACCGACCGAACGGCTTTCGCCCGGGCTGGTGGAACGCATCGCCGACGCGTCGATCGGGTTCGTGTCGACGCTGCAGACGTTCTTCTCCGGTGGCCAGGGGGCCGCAGCGGCGGCCAATGCCGCTGACCTCGTCGCGGCCGGCGTGCCGCTGCGCTATGGCACCGATTTCGGCAATACCGGCACCCGGCCGGGCGTCGACCCGCGGGAACTCGACCGCATCGCCGACACCGGGCTCGGCCGGCTCGGCGCGTTGCGGGCAGCGACGGTAGAGGCGGCCCGCTCTCCGGGGATGCGCGGTCGCACCGGGATGCTGCGGATCGGGGAGCCGGCCGCGATGGTGCTGCTGCCCGGCGATCCGGTGCGCGAGCCGGGGCACTGGCGCACCGTCGCAGCGGTCGTGGCCGACGGCCGGCTGGCGCTGCCCACCGACAGCGAGGTACAGCAACGTTTGCAAGACTGGGCACCGTGACAGCCGAGCACGGCCCAGCCGAGAACGGCCCAGCCGAGACCGGAATGCCCGCGCCGGGAGGTCCGTGGCAGTCGGCTCCGCCGCCGTCGACCGGAGCAACGGCCCCGGCCGCGGCGTGGTACCCGCAGCCCTCCGGCATCCCGGTCGCCGGCGCACCGCTGCCCTGGGCGCCGGCTGCGCCGCCAGAGGCGCAGTGGACGAGCCCCAGCGAGCTGCGCGACGGTGCTGCAGTCGTCGTCGCGCTGGCGGTCGTGGGTGTGCTGGCCGGCGTGGTGTGGAAGTTCTGGACGGTCAAGACGCACGGCTACGACATCGGCTCGAACATCATCATCCCGGACGAGACCGAGGGCTGGATCGGCGGCGACGCCCACTTCGGCATCATCACCGGCCTGATCGGTCTGATCGCCGGCCCGCTCGCCTGGCGGCTGCGCCGTTCACGTGGCGCGACGATGGCCGTCGCTCTCGCGGTGGGCGGGGTACTGGGCAGCCTGATCGCCGCCGGGGTGGGTCACCTGATCGGCGGCGGCAACCACACCGTCGAGAAGAACACCAACTTCGTCGACCGGCTGCCGCTGTCGGTGCACACCCACGGGCTGTTGGTCGTCCAGGCCGTCCTGGCGCTGGCGACCTATCTCGTCGCCACCTTGTTCACCGCGCGCGACGATCTCGGCGTGCCCGCGTCGGCCGTGGTGGCCGGCTCAGGGGTCCCCGAACATCGACCGGAAGGATTGCGCCGAGACGGGGATGGCGTGGGTAGCGGTGAGCAACGCGATCTCCCGCCGCAGTAACCCGCACTCGGCGCGCAGCCGATCAGCAACGGTGTCGGCGGCCAGTAGCCGGACCCGCTCGGTCATGGGCAGTTGCAGGCGGGTGGCCACCTCGTAGGACAGCTTCAGCGGGTCGTGGGACAGCTCGTCGTCGGTCTGGACGCCGAGATCAGCCAGCCGGTTGAGGTACTCGCGGCAGTCGCGGCGGACGGTGCCGAGCAGGGCGGCGTCGATGCTGCCGAACTCTTCGGTCAGCCACTCGATCTCGGCACAGAGGTACGGGGCGAGCCCCTGGTGGACGGCCAGCACCCGGAACCGCCGGGTGCCCACCGTGAGCAGGTCGACCCGCCCGTCCGGATAGGGCTCGCGCTCGACGATCTCGGCGACGGTGCCCACGTCGGCGATGTCGACCTCATGCTCGGTTTCCCTGCCGTGGCGCAGTGCCACGACACCGAAGCAGGCCGGCTGCCCCTCGGCGGTGACGTCGGCGACGAGCTGGCGGTACCGCGGCTCGAAGATGTGCAGCGGCAGCGGCATGCCCGGCAGCAGGACGAACTGCAGCGGGAATATCGGCACGGTGTCGGCCACCCCCTGACGGTAGGCCCTCCGCGCACGCAGCGCTCGCGAGACCGCGGGCGGCGCACTTCTAGACTGGTCCCGTGCTGCGCCGGATCGATCTCACCGACTCTGCCGCCCGGGACCTCACCACCGTGCTGCCCCGTGGCCGGTTCGACGTCGCCGCAGCAGCTGCGGCCATCGGTCCGGTGCTCGACGCGGTGCGGGAGCGCGGCTACTCCGCGGCTCGCGAAGCGTCGCAGCGCTTCGACCGGGTGGACGTCCCCGACCCCAGGACAACGCCGGACGAGCTGGCCACCGCGCTGGCCGGGCTCGACCGGCAGGTACGCGCCGCCCTGGAGGAGTCGATCAGCCGCGCCCGAGTGGGGCACGAGGCCCAACGCCGGGACGTGGTCACCGCCCAGATCGTTCCGGGCGGCACCGTCACCGAAAAGTGGGTGCCGATCTCCCGGGTCGGGCTGTACGTGCCCGGGGGCCTGACCGCACTGCCCTCCAGCGTCGTGATGAACGTGGTGCCGGCCCAAGTGGCCGGGGTCGGATCGCTCGCTGTCGCCTCACCGCCGCAGCGCGAGTTCGGCGGCCGGGTGCACCCGAGCATCCTGGCCGCCTGCGCCCTGCTCGGTATCACCGAGGTGTACGCGGTCGGTGGGGCGCAAGCTCTGGCGCTGCTGGCCTACGGGGACGAGACCCTCGGGATCGAACCGGTGCACCTGCTGACCGGGCCGGGAAACGTGTACGTCGTTGCGGCGAAGAGGTTGCTGCGCTCGGTGGTCGGCATCGACTCCGAGGCCGGGCCGACCGAGATCGCCGTGCTCGCCGACGACGCGGCCGACCCGGCCCACGTTGCCGCCGACCTGATCAGCCAGGCCGAGCACGACCCGATGGCCGCCAGTGTGTTGATCACGACGTCGCCGGCGCTGGCCGATGCGGTGGACGCGGAGCTGGCCGGCCAGGTCCCGGCGGCCAAGCACGCCGAGCGGATCAGCACCGCGTTGCGCGGGCAGCAGTCGGCAACGATCCTGGTCGGCGATATCGCGCAGGGCATCCGGGTCGCCGACGCCTATGCCGCCGAGCACCTCGAGGTGATCACCGCCGACGCTCGGGCCGTGGCCGAGCAGATCACCAGCGCCGGCTGCATCTTCGTCGGCGCGCATGCACCGGTGTCGCTGGGCGACTACTGCGCCGGGTCCAATCACGTGCTGCCTACCGGAGGCACCGCTCGGCACGGCTCGGGGCTCTCCGTGCAGAGCTTCCTCAAGGGCCTGCACCTCGTCGAGTACTCCCCGGCGGCGCTCGCCGAGGCGGCGCCGCACGTCGTCGCGCTCGCCGAGGCGGAGGATCTGCCGTCGCACGCCGCCGCGGTGACCATCCGCATGCGGCGATGACTGAGCCGCGCGGCGCTGCGCGGGTCGAACTCGAGCAGCTGCCCCTGCGGGCGGACCTGCGCGGTCAGCATCCCTATGGGGCACCGCAGCTCGACGTCCCGGTGGCGCTGAACACCAACGAGAACTCCCATCGGCTGCCGGCTGCACTCATCGATGACATCGGCGCTGCCGCGCTGCGAGTGGCCGCGACGTTGAACCGGTACCCGGATCGTGACGCTCTGGCGTTGCGTGCCGACCTGGCGCACTACCTCGGCCATGGGCTGCGCGCCGACGAGGTCTGGGCGGCCAACGGATCCAATGAAGTGCTGCAGCAGCTGCTGCAGGCCTTCGCCGGGCCGGGTCGCATCGTGTTGGGCTTCTCCCCGTCGTATTCGATGCACCAGCTGATCGCGCGCGGTGTCGGCGCGGCGTTCGTCGACGGCCACCGCGCCGGCGACTTCACCCTGTCGGCAGAGCACGTTGTCACCGAGATCGAACGGCACCGCCCTGACGTGGTCATGCTGTGCTCGCCGAACAACCCGACCGGAACCGCGCTGCCGCTGGAGGTCGTGGCGGCCGCCGTGCAAGCGGCTCCGGGGATCGTGATCCTCGACGAGGCGTACGCCGAGTTCTCCCGGGCGGGCACCGTCAGCGGACTGTCGCTGCTGCCCAGCTCGCCGCGGCTGGTGGTCACCCGGACGATGAGCAAAGCGTTCGGCATGGCCGGGCTGCGCGTCGGCTATCTCGCTGCGGCGGCCGCCGTGGTGGAAGCCGTCCAACTGGTGCGGTTGCCCTATCACCTCTCGGCGCTGACCCAGGCGGCGGCGCGGGCCGCCCTCGAGCATGCCGAGCAGCTGCTGGCGACCGTCCAGGCGATCAAGGGGCAGCGCGACCGCCTCGTCGAGCGGCTGAGCGGATACGGGCTCACCGTCGCCCCGAGCGACGCGAACTTCGTCCTGTTCGGAGGATTGCCCGATGCGCCGGGCACCTGGCGCTCGCTGCTGGAGCGTGGTGTGCTGGTCCGCGACGTAGGCCTGCCCGGCTGGTTGCGGGTCACTGCCGGCACCGAAGCGGAGACCACTGTGTTCCTCGATGCGCTGGCCGGAGTGCTCGCCGGAGACGGCGATAGGCAAGACTGACCCCAGTGACGACCAAGGCGAGAACGAAAAGAGGAGACGCCCTCGTGAGCCGGACCGGGCGGGTCGAGCGGGAGACCGCCGAAACCAAGGTGCTCGTCGAGATAGACATCGACGGTGCCGGGCACACCGACGTCGCCACCGGCGTCGGTTTCTTCGACCACATGATCACCTCCTTCGGCAAGCACGGGTTGTTCAACCTGACCCTCGCGGTCGAAGGCGATCTGCACATCGACGCGCACCACTCGGTGGAGGATGCGGCGATCGCACTCGGCGAAGCCTTCGCGCAGGCCATCGGGGACAAGGTCGGGTTGCGCCGTTTCGGTGACGCGTTGATCCCGATGGACGAGGCGCTGGTGCAAGCCGCCGTCGACGTGTCCGGCCGGCCGTATCTGGTGCACCGTGAGCCGGACGGCGCCCCGCCGATGATCGGCGCGCAGTACGCCACCACGCTCACCCGGCACGTCTTCGAATCCTTCGCCCACCACGCCGGGGTCGGGTTGCACGTCATCGTGCACAGCGGCCGGGACTGGCATCACATCGTGGAGGCGCAGTACAAGGCTGTCGCGCGCGCCTTGCGCGACGCGGTGGAAGTCGACCCGCGGGTGGTCGGAGTGCCCAGCACCAAGGGTGTGCTGTAGCGCCCTGCCGGCAGCGGTGAGAGGCATATGGCGAATGCGATGAACCGACCCCGTGTGGTTGTCCTGGACTACGGCTTCGGCAACGTGCGCTCCGCGCAGCGCGCCCTGGAGCGGGCCGGTGCCACGGTGACGGTGACCGCTGACCGCGACCAGGCGGCTCGTGCCGACGGGCTGGTCGTGCCCGGGGTCGGCGCCTTCGCCGCCTGCATGGCCGGGCTGATCGCGGTGGATGCGCCGGAGCTGCTCGCCGCCCGGGTCGGCGACGATGCACCTGTGCTGGGGATCTGTGTCGGCATGCAGGTGCTGTTCAGCACCGGTGTCGAGCACGGCACCCGCACCGCCGGGCTCGGCCTGCTCGCCGGCGAGGTCGCCGCACTGGACGCACCGGTGTTGCCGCACATGGGGTGGAACACGGTCAGCGCACCGAGCCAGTCGACCCTGTTCCACGGGTTGCCGCCGGACACCCGGTTCTACTTCGTGCACAGTTACGCCGTCGCCGCGGACGCCGGACCAGGTGACGATGTGCAGGTGGCCACCAGCGAGCACGGTCACCGGTTCGTCGCCGCGGTCGAGGCCGGTGCGGTGAGCGGAACTCAGTTCCATCCGGAGAAGTCCGGCGACGCAGGCGCGGCGTTGCTGTCGAACTGGGTGCGGTCGCTGTGAGTGACCTCGTGCTGTTGCCGGCCGTCGACGTCGCCGACGGTGCGGCGGTGCGCCTGGTCCGCGGCGAGGCCGGCTCGGAGACGACGTACGGCGATCCCAAGCGGGCGGCGCTGGAGTTCCAGCGGGCCGGAGCGGAGTGGATCCACCTCGTCGACCTCGATGCGGCATTCGGCCGGGGAAGCAACCGTGAGGTGCTCGCCGAGGTTGTCTCGGCACTCGACATCCACGTCGAGATCTCCGGCGGCATCCGCGACGACGCATCGCTGACCACGGCGCTGGCCACCGGCGCCACTCGGGTCAACCTCGGCACTGCGGCACTCGAGTCCCCGGACTGGGTGCGCTCCGCGATCGAACGGTTCGGCCCGGCGATCGCCGTGGGCCTCGACGTACGAGGCACCACGCTGGCCGCTCGCGGCTGGACGGCGGAAGGCGGCGACCTCTGGGAGACGCTGGCCCGCCTCGACGCCGACGGGTGCGCGCGCTACGTCGTCACCGACGTACATCGCGACGGCACGCTCACCGGGCCCAACCTGCAACTGCTGCGCGATGTCTGTGCTCGCACGGACGCGCCGGTGGTAGCCAGCGGCGGCGTCTCCTCGCTCGCGGACATCCGGGCCATCGCCGAGCTCACCGGCATCGGCGTGGAAGGTGCCATCGTCGGCAAGGCGCTCTACTCCGGAGCGTTCACCCTGCCCGACGCCCTGGCCGCCGCGCGCGGATGAAAGCGGACAGCGTCAACAGCCAGCCGAGGGCCATGAGGACACCGTGAGCGTCACGGTCCGGGTGATTCCGTGCCTCGACGTCGATGGTGGGCGGGTCGTGAAGGGCGTCAACTTCGCTGATCTGCGCGATGCCGGGGACCCGGTCGAGCTGGCCGCCCGCTACGACGCGACCGGCGCGGACGAGCTGACGTTTCTGGACATCACCGCCTCCTCGGCACAGCGGGAGACCACCTACGAAATGGTGCGCCGTACCGCGGACCGGGTGTTCATCCCGCTCACCGTCGGTGGCGGGGTACGGCGCGCCGCGGACGTCGACCTCTTGCTGCGCGCCGGCGCGGACAAGGTCGGGGTCAATACCGCCGCGGTCGCGCGGCCGGACCTGATCGGTGAAATCGCCGAGCGATTCGGCAGCCAGGTGCTGGTCCTGTCGGTGGACGCCCGCCGGGTCCCGGCCGGTGGGCGGTCCACGCCGAGTGGGTTCGAGGTGACCACCCATGGTGGCCGCAGCGGCACCGGTATTGACGCCGTGGAGTGGGCCCAGCGTGCTGCCGGCCTCGGCGCCGGGGAGATCCTGCTCAACTCGATGGACGCCGACGGCACCCGGCAAGGGTTCGACCTGGAGCTGATCCGTGCGGTTCGTGCGGTGGTCGGCGTGCCGCTGATCGCCAGTGGCGGCGCGGGCGCGGCGGAGCACTTCCCGCCTGCCGTGGCCGCGGGCGCCGACGCGGTGCTGGCAGCCAGCGTGCTGCACTTCGGGCAGCTGACCGTCGCCGACATCAAGCAGGCACTGCGCGGCGCGGGCCTCACCGTTCGCTGATCGGCGGGCGCCGCTCGTCCCAGCTCGCGGGCAGCACGAATGCAGCGGCCGACATGTCGCCTGACAACATCGGGCCGCTGGGTGAGTCACACTGTCCGGGTCCCCGCTGCGCCGAACCAGGACGTGATCTATGGCTGCCGACCGCTTCGCCGTGTCGTCCGAGGACGCTCCGCCCGTCGTGATCGGCGCAGTCGCGGCCGGGACCGTACCGACGCCGTTCCTCGCGGTCTACGCGGTGCTGTTCGTGCTCCGCGGGCTGTTCGTCAAGACCGATCAGCCGGACCTGTCCAACTCGCACGGCATCGAGGCGCTGGCCGGGCTGGCTATCGCGGTGTTCCTGGTGCTCACCGTCGTTGCGCTCAGCCGGTTCATTGGCGGCCGGGCCCCTTGGTTGTTCTACCTCACCCAGTTGGTTGTGCTGGTCGCCGCAGTGTGGCTGCTGCTGGACCGCACGTCCGGCGACCCGCAGTTGCCGGCGCTGCTGCTGCTCGGCTCGGTCGTGGCACTGGTGCTGGGTGCCTTGCCGCCGTCGCTGCGCTGGGTGGGCGCGATGGGTGGCCGGCCGACGGCCGCTGCGGAGGAATCCGCGGACGACCCGGTCGTGGCGCGCCCGGAACCTGATGAGCAGCCCCTGTTCGGCGAGATCGGCTGGGCGGACAGCGAGGACGGGGGAGCGGCGGACCGGTCGGGCTGAGCCCTCCCCTCGCAAGGCCCAGGCTGTGCGGTGCCGCGGTGGGTACCCAGAATTCACAGGTGGCGCATAGGTTGTCCCCATGTCTGACCCAGCCGTCACAACCAGCCTGACCGTGGATTGTCCGGCGCGGACATTTCTCGGACACGGGTGAGGAGCAGGCGGATGACGGTGGCGACGGAGACGAAGCGACGTGTGCTGGTCGTGGACGACGAGGAGAACGTCGCCCATCTGGTGTCCTCGGCGCTGCGCTTCGACGGGTTCGAGACGGTGACGGCGGACAATGGGAACAGCGCTGTCGCCGCCGTCGCCGAGTACGAGCCGGACCTGCTGGTCTTGGATGTGATGATGCCCGGTCTCGACGGGTTCGGGCTGCTGGCCCAACTGCGCAACGCCGGCTGCGACGTTCCGGTCATCTTCCTGACCGCCCGCGACACCGCGGCCGACCGGGTCCGCGGACTGCGCGGCGGCGCCGACGACTACGTGGTCAAGCCGTTCAGCGTGGAGGAGCTGCTGGCCCGGGTACACGCTGTGCTTCGCCGCACCAACCTGGACCCCAATCGCGAAGGCCTGCTCCGGGTCGCCGATCTGGAGCTGGACGAGAACAGCCACGAGGTCGCCCGCAACGGCGTCGAGGTCAAGCTGACCACCACCGAGTTCGAGCTGCTGCGCTACCTGATGCGCAACGAGCGGGTGGTGCTGAGCAAAGGCCAGATCCTGGACCGGGTGTGGCGCTACGACTTCAAGGGCCAGTCCAACATCGTCGAGCTCTACATCGGCTACCTGCGCAAGAAGGTCGACAACGTCGAACCGAAGCTCATCCACACCGTCCGGGGCGCCGGGTACGTGCTCAAGGCGCCCCGGAAGTGATGCAGTAGGTGACGCAGTCGCCCAGCGCCGGTGCAGGGCCGCGGCGGCGGTTCTGGCTGCCCCGAACCCTCACCGCGCGGCTGGTGCTCGGTGTGGTGCTGATCGTCGTCGTGGTGGTGACCGCCACGGGTGCGTTGACGACGGTGCTGCTCGGCCGGTTCCTGCACGAACGGCTGGATCAGCAGCTGCTCAGCACCGCGACCGACGCCCAGGTCACCGGCCTGCTGAATGCCGAGGACTCGCCGCAGCAGGCGGCTCCGCTCTCGGCGCCGCAGCACGTTTACGTGGTCGTGTTGGACCATTCCGGCGCGGCCTTGCAGCTGCCGTCCGGCGCGCGCAACCTGGAACAGCTCGAGCTCGACGCATCGCAACGGCAGTCCCTGCTGGCCAAGGAGACCGGCCCGCGCTCGATGACCACCACGACCGGCGAGCGGGTCCGGCTGGTGTCGTTGCCGAACAAAACGCTGCGCGTCGGCGACATCCGGGTCGAGCCGGTCACCGTCGTGGTCGCCCTCTCCGAGCACGAGATCGGCGTGACGATGCATCGCGTGCTCATGCTCGAGCTGGCGATCGGCGGTGCCGCCGTGGTGCTGGCCTTCGGCGTCACCGCGGCCGGGATGAGCTGGAGCCTGCGCCCGTTGCGCCGGGTCACTCGGACCGCGCAGGAGGTGACCGCGGAACTCTCCCCGGACGGTGCCGGGTTGCAGCGCCGGGTGGTCAGTACCGAGTCGACCACCGAAGTGGGCCAGCTGGCCGAGTCGTTCAACCTGATGCTGGACGAGGTGCAGGAGCAGTTCACCGCGCGTCGGGAGTCGGAGAACCGGATGCGCCAGTTCCTCGCCGATGCCAGCCACGAGCTGCGCACCCCGCTCACCTCGATCCGGGGCTACGCCGAGCTGGCCCGGCTGCGCGGCTCGTCGGACATCGACGACACGATCGGCCGGATCGAAACCGAAGGCACCCGGATGTCGCGGTTGGTCGAGGACCTGTTGCTGCTGGCCCGCGGTGACGACGACGCGGAGGGCGCCGAGCACCTCGGGCAGCACTCGGTGATCGACGTCGGCGAACTCGTCGAGGACGCCGTTTCCGGCGTCCGGGCGGCCTTTCCGGACCGCGTGATCGCCGTCGAGACGACCGGCCCCGCCAGTGTGGTCGGCGATCCGGATCAGCTGCTCCGGGTGGTGCGCAATCTCCTCACCAACGCCGCGGTGCACACCGCGCCGGAAGGGCCGATCCGAGTACGCGCCGAGCGCGACGAGCAGTGGGTGATCGTGCAGATCGCGGATTCCGGGCCTGGTCTGCCGGCCGACGAGTTGCCGCACGTGTTCGAGCGGTTCTGGCGCGCGGACAAGGCCCGCACCCGGGCCCGCGGCGGGTCGGGCCTCGGGTTGGCGATCGTCGCGCAGATCGTGCACGCGCACGGCGGCCAGGCCCTGTTCGACAGCGCGCCGGAGGCCGGCACCACCGTCACCGTGCGGCTGCCCGCGGTCGGCTGAGAAACGGAGATGATCATGGCGGATTGGCTGCTATAGCGGCCAATCCGCCATGATCATCGCGGGAGGTCGGTGGCTGCCCGCGACCGCACCGCACCGGCTCGGGCAGAATCGACTTATGCACCCAGCCTGCCAGCGGATCGCGGACGTATGACCTCGCCCGGCCCGTCCGCCCTCGATCCGGTCATCGCCGCCCGGTTGAAGCGCGACCGCGACGGCCTGCTGGCCGCCGTCGTCCAGCAACACGACACCGGCGAGGTGTTAATGGTCGGATGGATGGACGACGAGGCGCTGCACCGCACGCTGACGACCGGCCGGGCGACGTACTGGTCTAGGTCGCGGCAGCGCTATTGGGTGAAGGGCGAGACGTCGGGGCACGTCCAGTTCGTGCGCTCCGTCGCCTTGGACTGCGATGCGGATGCCGTGCTGGTTCGCGTCGAGCAGGTGGGGCCGGCCTGCCACACCGGAGCGCACAGCTGCTTCCAGACGCCCGACTCGACACTCCCAGCAGTGCAGCACGACACCGTCGGTACCGACCCGGCGGACCGGACTGCACCGCAGCCGGTCGGCGAATGAGGACCCGATGACGATCTCGGTCGAAGAACTGGCCGGATTGGCCGCCGATCACCGGTTGGTACCGCTCTCGCGGGTGCTGTTCGCCGACGCCGAGACTCCGGTGGGCGTCTACCGCAAGCTCGCCGCCGGGCGTCCCGGCACGTTCCTGCTGGAGTCGGCCGAGCCGGGCCGGTCTTTCTCGCGGTGGTCCTTCGTCGGCGTGAACGCGGTCGCCACGCTGATCGCGGACGGCGGCCGGGCTCGCTGGATCGGCACCCCGCCGCCCGGGCTCGACCCCGATCCGGCGGCCGACCCGCTGGCCGCGCTGGGGGAGGCCTGGCGGCAGCTGAAGAGCCCGCGGGTGGCCGGACTGCCGTCGCTGACCGGCGGCTTCGTCGGCTACCTCGGCTACGACGTGGCGCGCTGGATCGAGACGCTGCCCGAGCATGCCGTCGACGAGCTCGGCTTTCCGGAGCTGGCGATGCTGCTGGTCACCGACGTCGCCGCGGTCGACCACCACGAGTGCACGGTGACGTTGATCGCCAACGCGTTGGTCAGCGCGGATATGACCGAGGCGCAGATTGCAGCCGCGCATGCCGACGCCGTCCGACGGCTGGATGAGATGCAGATGGCCCTGGCCGCTGATGCCCCCGCCACGGTGGCCACCGTCGGCGCTGCGGCGCCGAAGGAGGCACCCTCCCGCACCGACCAGCAGGCGTACCTGGACAGCGTGGAACGGGCTCTGGAGGCCGTTCGGGCCGGCGAGGTCTTCCAGATCCAGGTGGGCCAGCGGTTCTCGACGCCGACCAGCGCCGAGTCCTTCGACATCTACCGGGTGCTCCGGACGCTCAACCCGTCGCCGTACATGTACTTCCTGCGGATGCCCAGCGGCGCGGACGGAACGCCTGGCATCGACATCGTCGGCTGCAGCCCCGAGGCGCTGGTCACCGTGGCCGGGCTCGACCGCAGTGCTGCATCCGATCGCCGGCACCCGCAAGCGTGGTGCGACTCCCGAGCAGGACGCCGCCCTGGCGCACGAACTGGTCAATGACCCGAAGGAGCGGGCCGAGCATGTGATGCTCGTCGACCTGGCCCGCAACGATCTGGGCCGGATCGCCCGGCCCGGCACGGTGGACGTCACCGAGTTCGCGGCGGTCGAGCGATACAGCCATGTGTGGCACATCGTCTCGACGGTGAGCTGCGAGGTGGCCGCGGACAAGGACGCGTTCGACGTGCTGCGTGCGACGTTCCCGGCGGGCACGTTGACCGGCGCGCCCAAGGTGCGGGCGATGCAGCTGATCGAGGAGCTGGAGCCGGTGCGCCGCGGCGTGTACGGCGGTGCGGTCGGTTACCTCGACCCGGCCGGCGACCTGGATCTGGCCATCGCCATCCGCACGGCAGTCGTCCGCGACGGGGTGGCTCACGTGCAGGCTGCCGCCGGCGTCGTCGCCGACAGCCAGCCGGAGCTCGAGGAGAAGGAGACCCGCAACAAGGCGCGGGCAGTGCTGCAGGCGATCGCCACCGCCGAGACGCTGCATACGGTGCGCGCCGGCGGCACCGGGTGAGCGACCACGGCCGGCGGGCGTTTGCCGCGAGTCTGATCGCCGTCGCGCTCGGCGGCGGGCTGGCGTTGTTGGTCAGTGGGCGGCCGTGGGCTACCGCAGAGATCGCCCGGGCCACCCCGTTGCCGCATCTTTCGGTGGACCTCTCCGGCCGCACCCTGCAAGCCGGCGTGCCCGGCCTCGCGGTGGTCGCGCTGGCCGGGTTGGTGGCGCTGCTGGCGACCCGTGGCGTGGCGCGGCGGATCGTCGGCGGTGTGGTGGGTCTGGCCGGTGCGCTGCTCACGGCGGCAGCGTTGACCGGGCTGCACGTCGGGACCGGCCGGGCCCGCACGCTGGTGATCGAGGCGCGCACTGGTGCGGTACTCGACGGTGCGGCCCGGTTGCGGGTGACCGAGCATCCGCTCTGGCCGGTGCTGGCCGCCGGCGGCGGAGTGTTGGTGCTCCTCGGCGGCGGACTGATCGCGGTGCGCGGTGCCGACTGGGTGGCCCTGGGCCGGCGTTACGACGCGCCCACGGCCGCCGCGTCGGCACCCGTCCCGGCCGAGGAGGACGAGCGCGCGCGGTCAGATCTCGCGTTGTGGAAGAGCCTGGACCGCGGCGAGGACCCCACCACCCGAACACAATCCTGACCGTCCGGCCCGCCGTGACGCGGCCGGCTGGCCGTATTCTGCGGACTGCCATGACTGCCAGCGCGCGCACCTCGCCACCCGCCGAGCCGACCGGTCGTGGCCTGGTCGTCGTGGTCGAGGACGAGCCGGCGATCTCCGACCTCATCCGGATGTACCTGTCCAGTGCCGGTTACGGCGTGCACGTGGAGCGCGACGGCGAACCCGCGTTGGCCGCGATCCGGCGGATGCACCCGGTGGCCGTGATCCTGGATGTCGGGCTACCCGGCACCGACGGCATCGAGGTGTGTCGCCGGCTGCGTGCCGCTGAGGACTGGACACCGGTCATCTTCGTCACCGCCCGCGACGACGAGGTGGACCGGGTCGTCGGGCTGGAACTGGGCGCCGACGATTACGTCACCAAACCGTTCTCCCCGCGCGAGCTGGTGGCACGGGTGGGCAGCGTCCTCCGGCGTACCCGGGGTCGACCGGACGCCCAGGCGGTGATCGAGTGCGGCACGGTGCGCCTCGACCTGGACGCGCACCGGGTGACCGCCGCGGACGTCGAGGTGAGCCTGACCGCGACAGAGTTCGATCTGCTGGCGTTCCTGCTGCGCCGGCCCGGCCGGGTGTTCAGCCGCGAGCAGCTGCTGAGCGAAGTATGGGGATACGCGCCGGCGGCGAGCATGCGCACCGTGGACGTGCATGTCGCTCAGCTGCGGGCCAAGCTCGGCGCGGCCAGCCCGCTGCGAACGGTGCGCGGGGTCGGCTACGCAGCGGAGAAGCCGCGCCAGTGAACCGGTCTCGTGGGCGCGGCACGCTCGCGACGCGGATCATGCTGGCCACCACCGCAGTGGCCGTCATCGCCGGTGTGCTCACCGCGTTCATCGGCGCCGGGCTGATCCGGTCGAGCAGCGACCGGGCCGCGCGCGCAGCGCTGCACCGGTTGGCCACTGCCGCCCAGGACACCGCGCGGCAGGACGACAACGCCCAGACCGGGCAGAAGCGGGTACGCAACCAGCTCAGCGCGCTGAAGGTGTCCTTCGCGATCATCGGCCCGCGCGGCACCGTCACCGGCGCGAACGCTCTGGCCCGTACGGCACTGTCCGCCGCCGAGGTGCAGTCGGTACTGAACGGGAAGTCCGTGTCGGACACCCGCAGTGTGCAGGGCGCCACGGTCTTCGTCGAAGCGCGTCCGACTCCGGGTGGCGGGGTGGTCCTGGTGCAGCGCCGCGCGGACGCACTGGGCTTCGGGCCGGCCGAGCAGCGCCGGCTGATCATCGCGGTCCTGATCGCCGTCGGAGTGGCAGTCGTGGTCGGGGCCCTGGTGGCCGGGTGGCTGGCCCGGCCGCTGCGGCGCACCGCCGCAGCTGCTCGGGCGCTGGCCGCCGGCCGTCGCGACGTCGTGGTCGAGCCGGGCGGGCCGGCCGAGATCGCCGACGTCGGGATGGCAGTGAACCAGCTGTCCTCCTCGCTGTCGCACTCCGAGGGACGCCAACGCGACTTCCTGCTCTCCGTCTCACATGATCTGCGCACGCCGCTCA
This sequence comes from uncultured Actinomycetota bacterium, assembly GCA_963703085.1. Lineage (GTDB taxonomy): Bacteria > Actinomycetota > Actinomycetes > Mycobacteriales > Jatrophihabitantaceae > DATAEG01. The sequence continues at coordinate 3,453,432 of OY969789.1, forward strand.
CCGCGATCCGTGGCTACGCGGAATCCATCGCCGACGGGGTGGCCCAGGGCGCCGCGGCGCAGCAGGCCGGCGAGGTGATCCTGTCCGAGTCGCAGCGCCTGCAGCGCCTGGTGGCCGACCTGCTCGACCTGGCCAGGCTGGGGGCCGCCGACTTCCGGATGGACTTCGCCCCGGTCGAGATGTCCGGCCTGCTCGACGGGATCGCCGCGGCGTGGCAGCCGCGCTGCGCCGAGGTCGGCATCCCGTTGCGCATCGAGCGGCCGCCCGCACCGCTGCTGGTCGTGACCGACGCGGCCCGGCTGCGCCAGGCCGTGGACGGGTTGCTGGAGAACGCGTTGCGGGTGGTGCCCTCCGGTGCGCCGATCGTGGTCGCCGCTGTCGACGACGGCACCGGCAGCCTGCGCGTCGACGTTCGCGACGGCGGACCCGGCCTGTCTGACGCCGACCTTGCCGTCGCGTTCGACCGGGGTGCGCTGTTCGACCGGTACCGCGGTGTCCGGTCGGTGGGCACCGGGCTGGGCTTGGCGATCGTGGCCGGCCTGGTCGAGCGGCTCGGCGGCCGGGTCGCAGCCGGTCATGCGCCCGAGGGTGGCGCCCGATTCAGCATCTGGCTCCCGGCCGCGCCAGGTCCCGCCGCGCCACCCCGTCCCGGCCCGGGCCCAACCGCGGGCTAGCATCGGCGGGTAGCCCCAGCCACCGAAAGGACGCTTGTGAGCGTGCTCGACGAGATCGTCGCGGGTGCCCGCGAGGACCTCGCGATCCGCGAAGCGCAGGTGCCGCTGGCCGAGGTCAAGGCCGCCGCACAGGATGCGGCCCCGGCACTCGACGCGTTCGCGGCCCTGTGCGCACCCGGCGTCGCGGTGATCGCCGAGGTGAAGCGGCGCAGCCCGTCGTCGGGCTCGCTCGCCGACATCGCCGACCCGGCCGAGCTGGCCGCGCAATACGCAGCCGGTGGGGCCCGCGCGATCAGTGTGCTGACCGAGCAGCGACGATTCGACGGATCGCTGGCGGACCTGCGCGCGGTTCGTCAGCTGGTGGGGATCCCCCTGCTGTGCAAGGACTTCATCGTCTCGTCGTACCAGGTGCACGAGGCTCGCGCCCACGGTGCGGATCTGCTGCTGCTCATCGTGGCCGCGCTCGAGCAGAACGCGTTGATCGGCTTGCTGGAGCGCGTCGAGAGCCTCGGGATGACCGCGCTGGTGGAGGTGCACGACGAAGCCGAAGCCAGCCGTGCCCTGAACGCCGGTGCCCGGGTCATCGGTGTCAACGCGCGCGACCTGAAGACACTGGCCGTCGATCGATCGGTCTTCGAGCGGATCGCGCCCGGGTTGCCCAGCGACGTGGTGAAGGTGGCCGAGTCCGGGGTGCGCGGGCCGCACGATCTCATCGAGTACGCCTCGGCCGGCGCCGACGCGGTGCTGGTCGGCGAAGGCTTGGTGAAGTCCCACGATGCGCGCAGCGCGGTCGCTGAGTTGGTCACCGCCGGTGCGCACCCGGCGACGCCGCGGGGTTCCCGTTCGCGTCGTGGCGGTGCCTGGTGAACCGCGCGTGGACGGCCCCGGCGGACGGGCGATGGCGGGGCTGAGCCTGCCGCCCCGTCCCGACCACCCTGGAGCAATCGTCATGACCGATCCTGTTTTCGCCATCCCCGTCCCGGATGCGACCGGGCACTTCGGTGCCTACGGCGGACGGTTCGTCCCGGAGGCGTTGATCGCCGCCCTCGACGAGCTCGACGTCGAATTCACCGCTGCGCAAGCCGATCTCGACTTCCGAGCTGAACTGGCCGGTCTGCTGCGTGACTACACCGGGCGCCCGTCGCCCATCACCGAGGTGTCCCGCTTCGGCGCGGAGGCCGGCGGTGCGCGGATCTTCCTCAAACGCGAGGATCTGAACCACACCGGTTCGCACAAGATCAACAATGTGCTCGGCCAGGCGCTGCTCACCCGGCGCATCGGCAAGACCCGGGTGATCGCCGAGACCGGCGCCGGGCAGCACGGCGTGGCCACCGCCACCGCGGCCGCCCTGTTCGGTCTGGACTGCACCATCTACATGGGCGAGGAGGACACCCGCCGGCAAGCGCTCAACGTCACCCGGATGCGCCTGCTCGGCGCAGAAGTGGTCCCCGTCTCCACCGGCTCGAAGACACTGAAGGACGCCATCAACGAGGCGTTCCGCGACTGGGTGACCAATGTCGAGACGACGAACTACGTCTTCGGCACGGTCGCCGGACCGCACCCGTTCCCCTTGATGGTGCGCGAATTCCAGCGAGTGATCGGTGACGAGGCACGAGAGCAGCTGCTGGCGCGGATCGGCCGGCTGCCGGATGCGGTGCTGGCCTGCGTCGGGGGTGGATCCAACGCCATCGGCATCTTCACCGCCTTCGTGCCCGACCGCGAGGTACGGCTGGTCGGTCTGGAGGCCGGCGGCGACGGCGTGCACACCGATCGACATGCCGCGACGATCTCGGGTGGAACGCCCGGCGTGCTGCACGGGGCGCGGTCCTACCTGCTGCAGGACGACAACGGGCAGACCCGGGAGTCGCATTCGATTTCGGCGGGACTGGACTATCCCGGTGTCGGCCCGGAACACGCGTACCTGCAGGACATCGGCCGAGTGCAGTACCGGCCGGTCACCGATGCCGAGGCAATGGACGCGTTCGCGTTGCTCAGCAAGACCGAAGGGATCATCCCGGCCATCGAGTCCGCACACGCCCTGGCCGGCGCTCTGGTGCTCGGTCGCGAACTCGGACCGGAGGCGGCGCTGCTGGTGAACCTCTCCGGCCGCGGCGACAAGGACGTCGAGACCGCGTCGACGTACTTCGGGCTCGATGTCCCGGCAGAAACCCCTCCGGCGTGACTACCCCACTGCAGAGCGTGCTGTCGGAGGCGAAAGCGGCCGGCCGGGCCGCGCTGATCGGGTACCTGCCGGTGGGGTATCCCGATGTGGACGGGTCGATCGCGGCGATGCGGGCGATGGTCGCCGGCGGTGTCGACGCGGTCGAGGTCGGCGTGCCTTACAGCGATCCGGGCATGGACGGGCCGGTCATCCAGCGGGCCGTCGATCCGGCGGTGCGTGCCGGGGTCGGGATGGCGGATGCGTTACGCGCTGTCGAGGCGGTAGCCACCGAGGCGGCCGCGGTGGTAATGACCTACTGGAACCCGGTGGAGCGCTACGGCGTGCCCGCCTTCGCCCGCGACCTCGCCGCCGCGGGCGGCTCCGGTGCGATCACTCCCGACCTGATCCCGGACGAGGCCGGACCATGGATCGCGGCCAGCTCCGACACCGGCCTGGACCGCGTGTTCCTGGTCGCGCCGTCCTCGACGGACGCCCGGCTCATCAGCACCGTGGATGCCTGCCGCGGGTTCGTCTATGCCGCCTCGACGATGGGTGTGACCGGGGTGCGCTCAGCCGTCGGCAGCGCTGCACACCATCTCGTCGAGCGGGTCCGGGCCACCGGACGCGACGTCAGTGTGTGCGTCGGGCTGGGCGTGTCCACCGGCGCGCAGGCTGCCGACGTGGCGGCCTTCGCCGACGGGGTCATCGTCGGCTCGGCGTTCGTGCGCTGTCTGCTCGATGCGCCGGACGCAGCAGCCGGCGCGGCGGCCGCCGGCCGGCTCGCCGAGGAGCTCGCCGACGGCGTGCGGCGCCGCTGAGCGCGCCTGGTACCCCGGCAGTGCACGATGCGGGTATGACTGCGCCCGTCATCCGGCCGGCTTGCACCGAGGACGCCGCGGCGTGCGCGGCGATCTATCGGCCGTTCGTGACCGACTCGCACACTTCGTTCGAGACCGTGCCTCCCTCCGCGCAGGACTTCGTCGACCGGATCGACTCGACCCTGCGCACCCATCCGTGGCTGGTCGCCGAGCGCGCCGGCGAGGTGGTCGGTTACGCGTATGCCGGCCAGCACCGGGATCGGGTTGCTTACCAATGGGCGGCTGACGTCTCGGTGTATCTGGCCGACCAGGCCCGCGGGCAGGGAGTGGGCGGCGCGCTCTACACCACGTTGTTCGACGTGCTGCGCAGCCAGGGGTTTCGCATCGCACTCGCCGGCGTCGCGCTGCCCAACGCGGCGAGCGTCGCGCTGCACGAGCGGCTCGGCTTCACCCCGGTCGGCGTGTACCGGCGGATCGGCTACAAACTAGGTGCCTGGTACGACGTCGGCTGGTGGCAACTCGTTCTCGACGACACCGACACCGAGCCGACCGCGCCGACTCCGTACGCACAACTCAGCGAGTGAGGATGAGCTTGCCCGTGGTGCGCCGGTTCTCCAGGTCGTCGTAGGCGCGGACCGCGTCGGTCAGCGGGTAACGACCGCCCACCTCCACCTGCAGGCCGCCGTCGACGATGGCGCCGAGCACCTCCCCGGCACGCCAGAGCAGCTCATCACGGGTCTGCGTGTAGTGCACCAGCGTCGGCCTGGTCAGGAACAGCGACCCGCCGGAGTTCAGCCGCTGCGGATCGACCGGCGGCACCTGCCCGCTGGACCCGCCGAACAGCGCCATCATGCCGCGCGGTTCGAGCGAGGCCAGCGACGCATCGAACGTGGCCTTGCCGACGCCGTCGTAGACGACCTTGACGCCGGCGCCCCCGTTCGCCTCGCGCACCGCCGCGGCGAGCGCGTCGGACTCGGTGATCTGCGAGTAGTCGATCACCACGTCGGCGCCCGCGGTGCGCGCCTTCGCCGCCTTGGCCTCGGTCGACGTGGTCGCGATGACCCGGGCACCGCGGTTCTTCGACATCTGCACCAGGAGCTGCCCGACCCCGCCTGCAGCGGCATGAACCAGCACCGCATCTCCGGGTTGCACGGCGTAGGTGGACGACACCAGATACTGCGCGGTCATTCCTTGCAGCATGGCCGCGGCGGCTACGTCGGCGGAGAGGCCGGCCGGGACGGGCACTGCCTTCTGGGCGTCGACCAGCACGTAATCCGCATGGCTGCCCCGGGCGTCGGCCCAGGCCACCACGTCGCCGGCCTGCACGCCGGCAACGTCCGAGCCGAGGCGCTCGACGGTGCCGGCGCCTTCGGAGCCGAGCACGAACGGCGTGGCCACCGGGTAGACGCCCTGCCGCTCGTACACATCCTTGAAGTTGACGCCCGACGCGATCACCCGGACCAGCAGCTGGCCAGGACCGGGGTCAGGCACCGGCTGCTCCTGCACGGCGAGCACGTCCCGCTCACCGGGGGCGGTAACGACAACGGCACGATTCGTGGGGACGCTCATTGCTCGAGCCTAATCAGCGGCGACGGCTACCGTGTCAGGGTGCATCCGCAGGCGGCTATCCCCAGCCCGACCCACAGTGTCTGGCACCTCGGGCCGCTGCCGTTGCGCGGGTACGCGCTGTGCATCGTGGCCGGCATCATCCTCGCGGTCTGGCTCACCGACCGACGCTGGCGGCAGCGGGGCGGGGATCCCGGCGACGTGGCCGACGTGGCCGGCTGGGCCATCGTGTTCGGCATCCTGGGCGGCCGGATCTACCACGTCGTCACCGACCCCGAGCTGTACTTCAAGCACGGTGAGGACGCGGTCAACGCGCTGAAGATCTGGGACGGTGGCCTCGGCATCCCCGGAGCGATCGCGCTCGGCACCCTCGGCGCCTGGATCGGCTGCCGGCGGCACGGCATGCGGCTGTCCAGCTTCGGCGATGCGGCGGTGCCCGGCGTCGCGTTCGCCCAGGCGTTGGGGCGATGGGGCAACTGGTTCAACAACGAGCTGTACGGCCGGGCCACCACGTTGCCGTGGAAGCTGCAGATCCACCAGATCGACGTGGAGTCGGGTAACCCCGCTCGCGACGCGAACGGCAAGCCGATCGTGCTCGGGTACTTCCAGCCCACGTTCTTGTACGAATGCCTGTGGGATGCGGCGCTGGCGGTTGCGCTGCTGACGCTGGACCGTCGCTACCGGATCGGCCGCGGCCGGTTGTTCGCGCTCTATGCGATGGGTTACGCCGTCGGCCGGTTCTGGGTCGAGCTACTGCGCTCCGATCACGCCAACCACATACTGGGGCAACGGGTGAACACCTGGATCATGCTGCTGGTCTTCCTGGGCGGGCTGGCCTGGCTGCTCACCCATCGCGGCCCGCGCGAGGACAGCGTGCGTACCCGGCCCGGCCGGCACGCGCCGCCGGAGCAGGACGACCAGCCAGCCGGCCGGCACTCCGACGGAGCGGATGCCGAGGAGTCGGTGGCCGACTGACCCTCGCGGGATCGCCACGTTGTGCGGATACTCTCCGACGTGGCCGAGTTGCCGACGGGGACGCTGTCGCTGCTGTTCAGCGACATCGAGGGATCGACCGTGCTGTTGCACCGGTTGGGCGCCCGCTGGGGGGATGCGCTGTCCGCGCAACGCACGATTCTGCGGTCCGCGTTCGCCGAGCACGACGGCACCGAGTTGGGCACCGAGGGAGACAGCTTCTTCGTGGTCTTCCGCTCGGCCCGTGATGCGGTCCAGGCGGCGATCTCCGGTCAGCGCCGGATGGCCGAACACGATTGGCCGCAGGGGCAGGTGGTCCGGGTCCGGATGGGCATCCATACCGGCGAGCCGGAGCGCCACGAGGACGGCTACATCGGGGAGGACGTGCATCGGGCCGCACGCATCGGGGCAACCGCGCACGGCGGGCAGATCGTGCTGTCGGAGACCACCCGGCGGCTGCTCGGTGAGCTCGATCTCGAGGACGCCGTGCAGCTGCGCGACCTCGGCCGGCACCGGCTCAAGGACCTGGGCGGAGACACTCGGCTGTTCGACGTGGTCGTCCCAGGGTTGTCGAGCACGTTCCCCCGGCTGCGCAGCCTGGGCACTCCGGCTGCGCTGCCCCAGCCGAGCACGCCGTTGATCGGCCGGGACGGTGAACTGTCCGATCTGCTGGAGCTCTTCGCCGACGGTCAGGTCCGGCTCGTCACGCTCACCGGCCCGGGAGGTTCGGGCAAGACGCGCCTGGCGATCGCCGCGGCCACCCCGCTGGAGCTGAGCTCCCCGGACGGCGTCTACTTCGTCGGCCTGCATGCCGCCCACAGTGCTGAGGCGATGTGGGCAGCGCTCGCGGCCGCGCTCGACCTCACCACCGAGGCCGCGGACGCTCCCACCGCCGCGGTCACCGCCCACCTGGCTGCCCGGCGAGCCCTGCTCGTTCTGGACAACCTCGAACAGATCGAGGGCGCCGACCTGGTCGTCAGCGAACTGCTCGACTCCGCTGCCCAGCTGCGCGTCCTGGCCACCTCACGCAGACCGCTGCTGCTCGTCGGAGAGCGGGAGTACCCGGTCCCGCCGTTGCGGGTGGCCGAGGGCGCCGCCGACGAGCCCTCACCCGCCGTGCAGATGTTCGTCAAGTACGGCCAGTTGGCCCGGCCGGGGTTTGCCCTCACCAGCGAGAACTTCGCCGACGTCGCGGAAGTGTGCCGCCAGGTCGACGGCCTTCCGCTCGCGATCGAACTGGCAGCTGCGAACATCCGGCTGTTCAAGCCGCACGCGTTGCTGTCGCGCATCGACAGCCGGCTGGGCGCCGGAGTGACGGCCGGTGACCGCCCACAGCGCCACCGCACGCTCGGCGCCACCATCGCGTGGAGCTACGACCTGCTCACCGACGTCGAGCGTGCCGTCTTCCGTCGGCTGGCGGTCTTCGCCCGCAGCTGCGACCTGCACGCGGTCAGTGCGGTGGCGATGGACCCTGAAGCCGATGTGCTGGACGTGCTGCCCGGGCTGGTGGGCGCGAACATGGTGCGCGTCGAGGACGGGATGGACGGCGAGCCGCGGATCGGGTTGCTGGAGACGATTCGCCGCTTTGCCCTGGACCGGCTGGCCGAATCCGGCGAGGACGACGCGGTGCGGATGCGGCACCTGACCTGGTGCCTCGCGCTGGTCCGCGAGCAGGTGGGCAAGCTGCGCGGCCCGATGTTTCCCGCCGCTCGAGACGCATTGCTGCTCGTCGAAGCCGACGCCCGGGCAGCCCTGGACTGGTCGCTGCGGCCTGCCGGCGCTGGTGCCGAAGGCCGGGACCGGGTGAGCGCCGGGCTCGCGCTGCTGTCGTCGTTGGCCACCTACTGGTACCGATTCGGCAATGTCACCGACGCGCGAACCTGGCAAGAACGCGGCTTGGCAGTCCTCGACGGGCAGGACACCGAGGCCGACCTCGACATCCTGCACGGCCTCGGCATCACCGTTCTGCAACAGGGCGAGTCGGCCCACGCCATCGAGCTTCTGCAACGTGCGCTGGACATGGCAGAACGCCTCGGCAACCGCGACTTCGAGGCCCGGGAAGCCAACACCCTGGCAATCGCGCGCCGGCAGAGCGGTGAGTACGACGCCGCCATGGAACTGCTGCAACGAAGCCTGGCGCTGTGCCAGGAGACAGGCAACGGCACTCGGGAGGCGACGGCGCTGAGCAACGTCGTCGTGCTGCTCATCGACCAGAAGAAGTACGCCGATGCCGCCGTCGCCGCTGAACGGGCGATCGCGGCTAACGAACGTAACGACGACGCCTGGGGTGTGGCGATCGACCGAGTGAACTACACGACCGCCTTGCTGCAGGGTGTCGGCCCGGCCGCGGCGTACGACCATCTGACGAGATGGGTCAGCGAGATCATCGCGATGGGCGATCAGGAGCTGTCCGTCGACCTCACCGAGTTGGCGTGTGCGATCGCCGCCGGGCTGGGCGAGACCGCGGCCGCCGCGGCGTTGCTGGCTTCGTCGGACACGCAGCGTGCCGGCCTGGGAATGCCTCGGCCGGTTTCCGAACAGACGCTGATGGAGCACTGGCTCGACCCGGCGCAGCAGTCGGTGTCCGAGGAGCAGTGGCAGGCCGACTACGTATGCGGAGTCGATCTGACCGCCGAGCAGGCGGTGGCCCTGTTCACTTCGATCACCGCCCACCAACCGCGGTGAGCACGCCCCTACGATCAAGGCATGACTGAGCTGGTGTCCCCGCAGCACACCCGGGTCGGCTGGATCGGTACCGGCGTGATGGGCGCACCGATGTGCGGACACGTCCTGGCCGCGGGATACCCGGTGACGGTGTATGCGCGCCGGCCGGATGCCGTGACGAAGCTGCGGGACGCCGGCGCAACGCTGGCCGACTCACCTGCCGCGGTGGCTGAGCAGAGCGATGTGACGGTGACGATCGTGTCGCTGCCGTCCGACGTGCGAGCGGTGACTCTCGGCGCGCAGGGCACGCTCAGCGGTGCCGCCGCCGGGGCAGTGCTGATCGACATGACCACCAGCGAGCCGAGCCTGGCCCGGGAGATCCACGCCGCAGCCCAGGAACGCGGCGTCGACTCGGTGGACGCGCCGGTGTCCGGTGGCGATGTCGGTGCGCGCAACGCGAAGCTGTCGATGATGGTCGGCGGCGACTCCGAACCGGTGCAGTCGATCACGCCACTGCTGGACGTACTCGGACCGACAGTCGTGCATCAGGGCGGTCCCGGTGCCGGGCAGCACACCAAGATGGCCAACCAGATCCTGATCGCCAACACCATGGTCGGCGTGTGCGAAGGACTGCTTTATGCGCATCGTGCCGGGCTGGACCCGACCACCGTGCTGCGGTCGGTCGGTTCCGGCGCGGCCGCCTCCGCGGCATTGACGAATCTGGCGCCGCGAATGATCGCCGGTGATTACGACCCGGGTTTCTACGTCGAGCACTTCTGCAAGGACCTCGGTATCGCCTTGGCCGAGGCGCGGCGCATGCATCTGGCGCTGCCCGGCCTGGCGTTGGCCGAGCAGCTGTATCAGGCGCTCAGCGCGCAGGGGCACTCGCGGTCCGGCACTCAGGCCTTGGTCGCGACGCTGGCCGAGCTGTCCCGGGTTGACTGGCCGCCGGTCCGCTAGCTCTCTTCGCGGCGGTGCCCTGCCGCGAGCTGCTCCAGGGCCGACGTCTCGACCGCGTCGCGGGCCGCAACTGCGACCGTGCATGGAGTCACCGCGACCAGCGTGGCGGTACGAGTGCCCGATTCGAGGACGGCTCGTTCCCCGAGCACCGCGCCGGGCCCGATCTCGGCGACCACCGTTTCGTCCACTTCCGCGCGGAGCACGCCGTCGAGCAGGACGAAGAGGTCGTCGGCCTTGTCGTGCTGCGTGGTCAGCCGCTCACCGGCGGCGAGCCGGCGCACCGTCGGCTTGGCGCCGCCATGCATGATCTGCACCGAAAGGGCGCGTTCCAGCGCCGACTCGATCTCGCTGACCAGCGCGGGGGAGTCGGTGTCGCCCCAGGGTGTGTGCTTGCCGAACGCCCTGGTGCTCCACTCGTGGTAGTCGATCGTCGCGGATTTCTGGCACAACACCCCGGCCCCGTCGTACACCCAGTGCCGCGGGAACGGGCTGGCGCCGGCCAACTCGAACTCGTGCCGGCCGTCGGCATGCAGTGTCAACGCCAGCGTCGACCAGGCCAGCGGCGCGCTGAACTGGGCGAACGGAGGATGGCTGACCCGGCGGGGTGCGGGGACCCCGGTACGGCCGCCGGCTGTCTGCTCGAAGCGCACCGCGGTCGGCGAGAGCTGCTCAGCGCGCTGCAGATCCGGCAGCGCGACCGCCGCGAACGTCATGCCCCGGCCACCCAGGCGCAAGGTGGTCGTGCCGATCTGCCCGCCACCGCTGTGGCCGTAATCCACGATCTCGCCGTCGCGCACCTCCGCCCAGCCGCGCAGCAGATTGGCGAAGCGGGCCCGGTCGTTGCCGAGATACTCGCGCACGTCGGGCAGCAGGTCCGGCGGCGCCACGTCGTAGTGGGCCATCCGCACGCCGAACGGCACCTTGTAGAGCATCCCGGTGATGGCTTCGCTCGGAATCCAGGAGATGGTCGAAACTGCCCCAGTGATGCGCATCGGCGTGCCCCCTCGTGCGCGCTGCCCCCCAGCAGCAAGCGAGTCGGACATTAGCCGCTGGCGGGCTATCCAGGAATACTTCCCGGCGAGATTCCGCCGGGACCGGACTGCGCCTGCGCAGGCGTCGGATTCCTCACAGCGCGGTGATTCGTCAATCCGCGAAACGCGCCAGTAACCTGGAGTCGCACTTCCCCGGGCCGGCGTCGTCCCACCAGATCCGCAGCAGGTCCGCCGAGGAGGTCGAATCGGTGCAGTTCAGCACGCTTCCCGACGCCGCCGGCCTCTACGACCCGGCCACCGAAACCGACGCCTGCGGAGTTGCATTCCTGGCTGATCTGCACGGGCGGCGCACCCACCAGCTGGTGGACCAGGCGCTGGCCGCGTTGCGGAACATGGATCATCGAGGTGCCGCCGGCGCTGAATCCTCCAGCGGCGACGGTGCCGGCATCACGGTGCAGGTGCCCGACGCCTTCCTGCGAGCGGTCGCGGGGATCGATCTTCCCCCGGGCGGCGAGTATGCGGTCGGAATCGCGTTCCTGCCGGCCGAGGCCGAGGCCGCCACCGCGGTGGTCGACCTGGTGGAGCGGGTGGCAGCCGACGAGGGCCTGCGGGTGCTCGGCTGGCGTGATCTACCGGTTGAGCCCGGCGACGTCGGGGCGACCGCACTCAGCGTGATGCCACGGTTCCGGCAGCTGTTCGTGGCCGGCAGCGGTGGGCAGACCGGGATGGAGCTGGAGCGGCTGGCCTTCTGCCTGCGCAAGGTCGCCGAGCGACGCGCTCGGGAGGCTGGCCAGGAGTTGTACTTCCCCTCACTGTCCGGGCGCACCCTGGTGTACAAGGGCATGCTGACCACGCACCAGCTGGCGACGTTCTATCCGGACCTTGCCGACGAGCGGTTCAGCAGCGCCATCGCACTCGTGCACAGCAGGTTCTCCACGAACACCTTCCCGTCCTGGCCGCTGGCGCACCCGTTCCGCCTGGTCGCGCACAACGGCGAGTTCAACACCATCAAGGGCAACCGCAACTGGATGCGCACCCGCCAGGCGCTTTTGCAGTCCGCCGTCCTCGGCGGCGACCTGAGCCGGCTCTTCCCGATCTGTACCCCGGAAGGCAGCGACTCGGCGACGTTCGACGAGGTGCTGGAACTGCTGCACCTCGGTGGGCGCAGCCTGCCGCACGCAGTGCTGATGATGGTTCCGGAAGCGTGGGAGCGGGCCGACGGATTGGACCCGGACCGGCGCGCTTTCTACGAGTTCCACTCGTCGCTGATGGAGCCGTGGGACGGTCCTGCCTGTGTGACGTTCACCGACGGAACCGTGATCGGTGCGGTGCTGGACCGCAACGGGTTGCGGCCCGGGCGGTGGTGGCGGACGTCCGACGATCTGGTGGTGCTGGCCAGTGAGGCCGGCGTCCTGGAGATCGACCCGGCACAGGTGGTGGCCAAGGGCCGTCTGCAGCCGGGCCGGATGTTCCTGGTCGACACGGCTCGCGGCGTGATCGCCGACGACGACGAGGTGAAGGCCGAGCTCGCGAAGGCCCAGCCGTACGGCGAGTGGCTGCACGCGGGGCTGCTGACGCTGGACGCGCTGCCGGCCCGTGAGCACGTCGTGTACTCGCATGAGTCGGTGACCAGCCGGCAGCAGATGTTCGGCTACACCGAGGAAGAGTTGCGCATCCTGCTCGCGCCGATGGCGGCCGGCGGTACCGAGCCGCTCGGTTCGATGGGCACCGACACCCCGCTGGCCGGGCTGTCGCAGAAGCCGCGGCTGCTCTACGACTACTTCACCGAGCTGTTCGCGCAGGTCACCAATCCACCCCTGGACGCCATCCGGGAAGAGCTGGTGACGTCGCTGGCCGGCACCATCGGTCCGGAACGCAACTTGCTGGATCCGGGTCCGAGTTCGTGTCGGCAGCTGGCGTTGCCCTATCCGGTGATCGACAACGACGCGCTGGCCAAGATCTGGCACATCAATGCCGACGGCAACCTGCCGGGATTCGAGTGCGCGCTGATCGACGGCCGTTACCGGGTGCACGGCGGCGGGCCTGCTCTGGCGGGTGCGTTGGCCCGAGTCCGCCGGGACTGTTCGGCTGCCATCGCCGGCGGTGCGCGCATCCTGATCCTGTCCGACCGGGACTGCGACGCGGACACCGCACCGATCCCGTCGTTGCTGCTCACCTCTGCGGTGCACCAGCACCTGATCGCCGAGGGTCTTCGCACTCAGGCCGGGTTGATCGTGGAGACCGGTGACTGCCGCGAGGTGCACCATGTCGCGTTGCTGCTCGGCTGCGGTGCCGCCGCGGTCAATCCCTACCTCGCGTTCGAGACGGTCGAAGATCTGGTGGCCCGGGGCGCGCTGCCTGGTATCGAGCCGGCGAAGGCAGTGGCGAACTACGTCACGGCATTGAGCAAGGGCGTGCTCAAGGTGATGAGCAAGATGGGCATCTCCACGGTCGCGTCGTATACCGGCGCCGGGGTGTTCGAGGCGTTCGGGCTGGACCGTGAGCTGGTCGACGAGTACTTCCCCGGCACCCGCTCGGCGATCGGCGGCGCCGATCTCGACGTGCTGGCCGAGGAGGTCGCCCAACGGCACGCCCGGGCGTTCCCGCAGGTGCCCTCGGCGCGCGCGCACCGGCGGCTGGACGTCGGCGGTGAGTACCAATGGCGACGCGAGGGCGAGCTGCACCTGTTCAACCCGGAAACGGTGTTCCTGCTGCAGCACGCCACCCGGCAGCGCCGCTACGAGGTGTTCGCCGAGTATGCGGCCAAGGTGGAGGAGCTGAACCGACGCGGCGGCGCGGTGCGCGGTCTGCTCGAATTCCGTACCGGGGCTCGTCCGCCGGTGCCCATCGACGAGGTGGAGCCGGTCGAATCGATCGTGCGCCGCTTCGCCACCGGTGCGATGTCGTACGGGTCCATCTCCGCCGAGGCCCACGAGACGTTGGCGATTGCGATGAACCGCATCGGCGGCCGGTCGAACTCCGGGGAGGGTGGCGAGGACGCCCGCCGGTACCTGCCGGACGAGAACGGCGACCTGCGCCGCAGCGCGGTCAAGCAGGTCGCCTCCGGGCGGTTCGGCGTGACCAGCCACTACCTGGTCAACGCCGACGACATCCAGATCAAGGTCGCGCAGGGCGCGAAGCCCGGTGAGGGCGGTCAGCTGCCCGGCTACAAGGTGTATCCGTGGATCGCCCGGACCCGGCACTCCACGCCTGGCGTCGGGCTCATCTCGCCGCCGCCGCACCACGACATCTACTCGATCGAGGACCTCGCCCAGCTCATCCACGATCTCAAGAACGCCAATAGCCAGGCGCGCATCCACGTGAAGCTGGTCAGCGAGGTGGGCGTCGGCACCGTCGCCGCCGGCGTGGCCAAAGCACACAGCGACGTGGTGCTGATCTCCGGGCACGACGGAGGTACCGGAGCCGCTCCGCTCACGTCGCTGAAGCACACCGGCCTGCCGTGGGAGCTTGGTCTTGCCGACACGCAGCAGACCTTGCTACGCAACGGATTGCGTGACCGGATCACCGTGCAGGTCGACGGAGCGATGAAGACCGGGCGAGATGTCGTGGTCGCGGCCCTGCTCGGCGCCGAGGAGTACGGGTTCGCCACCGCACCGCTCATCGTCTCCGGCTGCGTGATGATGCGGGTGTGTCATCTCGACACCTGCCCTGTCGGCGTCGCCACCCAGAACCCAGCGCTGCGGGAACGCTTCACCGGCACGCCAGAGTTCATCGTCACGTTCTTCGAATACATCGCCCAACAGGTCCGTGAACTGCTTGCCGAGCTCGGGTTCCGATCGCTGGCCGAGGCCGTCGGGCACACCGAGATGTTGGAGCCGCGCGCGGCCATCGCGCACTGGAAGACCCACGGCCTCGACCTGACCCCCGTGCTGGCCATGCCGCCAGTCGCCGAGGGTGCCGCCCGGCGACGGGTGATCGATCAGGATCACGGGTTGGACGCTGCGCTGGACAACACGTTGATCCAGCTCTGCGAAGGTGCGTTGCTCGACGGTGCCCCGGTGTCCCTCGACCTCCCGGTGCGCAACGTCAACCGCACCGTCGGCACGATGCTGGGTTCGCTGCTCACCCGCCGTTACGGCGCGGACGGGTTGCCGGAGGGAACCATCGATCTGACGTTCCGCGGATCCGCCGGTCAGTCGTTCGGCGCATTCCTGCCGGCGGGCATCACGATGCGGCTGTACGGCGACGCCAACGACTACGTCGGCAAGGGCCTGTCCGGTGGCATTCTGGCGGTGCGACCGGACGAACACGCGCCGTTCGCCGCCGAGGAGAACGTGGTCGCCGGGAACGTGATCGGGTACGGGGCGACCAGCGGTTCGATCTTCCTGTGCGGCGTCGTGGGGGAGCGGTTCTGCGTGCGCAACTCCGGCGCCACGGCGGTCGTCGAAGGCGTCGGCGATCACGCGCTGGAGTACATGACCGGCGGTGTCGCGGCGATTCTCGGGCCGACCGGACGGAACGTGGCCGCCGGCATGTCCGGCGGATACGGCTACGTGCTGGATCTCGACCCCGCCCTGGTCAACCGGGAACTGGTCGAGCTGCAACCGCTCACCGAGGTGCGCCGGGAGCAACGTCGCGAACTGCAGGCGCTGATCCGGCGTCACCACGAACTCACCGACTCGCGCGTGGCAGCCGGTTTGCTCGCCGACTGGTCGAGGGCGCAGGAGCGATTCACCGTCGTCGTGCCGCGTGACTATCGCCGGGTCCTGGAAGTCACCGAGCTGGCCCGCCGTGAAGGTCGCGACGTCGACGAGGCCGTGATGAGCGCGGCGCGGACCTGATCGGTCGTCGCTGTTCCCGCTTGGTTCTGTCGGGTTGCTGTTCCAGCGTGGTCCGGTTTACTGCGGCAGCGACGGATGCGTGGGCTTCTCGTTTCGGTGTCGGGTTGCTGTCCCAGCTCGGTTCGGGTTACTGCCGGCAGCGACGGATGTGTGGGCTTGTGGCTTGCGTTGTCGGGTGCGGTTTCGCTTCGGTCTCGCGATCGTCGGTACGTTGCGTGGGCGATCGTTTCGCCTTACCAGGTAAAGGAAAACTCTTCGAGTCTGGGTCTGTGGATAGCCCGAAAGTGTCGGTCCCGGCATCTAGAATTGGGTCATGATGAACGGGGAGCACGGCGATAGCGAGGGGTATGTGCCGTCGCCGATCGACGTGCTGACCCTCCCCGACGAATCCATCGCCGCGCTCGCGGAGCTGGCGCCGAGCGCGGATTCGGTGCACGCTGCCCAGTTCGCGAAGCTGTCGAGTCTGTCGGATATCGGTCGGGTGGATCTGCTGGTGGTGTTGCGTCGGCAGGCCGGGTTCGACGCCGCCCGGCAGATCGAGCTGTTGGCAGCCATCTCCCGGGACGATCCCAGCGACGATAAGTGGTCGGTCCAGGAGATCGCCGCGGTACTGCGTATCGCCCCAGCCACCGCGGCCACCCAGGTGCACCGGGCCGAAGTGCTGACCACCACCCTGCGCGCGACGCTGGCCGCGTTACGAGCCGGGGACATCACGGCCCGGCACGCGGAGCTACTCGCCTCCGCCGTGATGAGCCTCGACCCGGAGATCGCTCGCGCGGTGGAAGAGAAGGTGCTGCCGCGAGCCGGGGAGCAGACGGTGGCGCAGTTTCGCAACGCCGTGGCGCGGGCGGTGCTTGCGTTGGACCCGGCCGGTGAGGCGGAGAAGCACGCCGATGCGATTGAGGAGCGGCGGGTGGTGCTCACCCCCGACGCACATGGCATGGCACAGCTCTGGGCGTATCTCCCGGCCAACGGAGCAGCAACCATCAAGACCGCGATCGACGCGATCGCTTCCGAGACAATCTTCGGCAACGGCGGCGACACCCGGACGGCGGACCAGCGCCGGGCGGATGCGCTGATCACCCTCGCCGACACCGCGCTGGCCGACCCGCACCTGACCAGGCGGCATGGGGCCCGGCCGGCGGTGCAGCTCACCGTCGCCGCCACCACCCTGCTCGGTTTGGACGAGCAGCCCGGTGAGTTGGCCGGGTACGGCCCTATCCCCGCCGCGATGGCCCGGCGCATCGCCACCGACGACACCGGCACGTGGCGCAGGCTGCTCACCGACGACCACGGCCGACTACTCGATTACGGCACGAAGACCTACCGGCCGCCGGCCCACCTCGCGGCGTTCATCATCGCCCGCGACCAGACCTGCACCTTCGCCTCCTGCACCCGCCCCGCCGTCGCCTGCGACCTCGACCATCTGAAGGCGGCCAGCGACGGCGGACCCACCTGCGAGGGGAACCTGCACCCGCTGTGCCGCCGGCATCACCGCTGCAAACACCTCACCCACTGGCAACCCCAGCGACAACCCGACGGATCGACCGTCTGGACCAGCCCCACCGGCCACACCTACCGCACCCAACCGTCACCCCTACCAACCACCGTCGAACCCGAGCCGGCCGACCGGCACAGACCGAGCCAGTCAGCCGCTGCCTCGAGCCAGGCATCGACCGACGACCCCGACCCGCCACCATTCTGAGCCAGCTCGAGGCTTCGGCCGGTGCACGCCATCGTCCGAAGATCGTGGCCGGACCGATCAGGTCCCGGTCAGCGGCGGGACTGGAGGTAGTCGACGACGCCCTGGGCTCCCCGTTCGACGAGGTCGAGGACCAGTTCGAAGTCGGCCAGGGCGCCGCCGTAGGGATCTGGCACGTCGGGCCCGTCGATCGGCCAGGTTGCGGCGAAGGAGCTGAGCATGCGGATCTCCGGCGGATGGTCCATCTGCCCGGCCAGATAGACCAGCTCGTCGAGGTGGCCGCGATCCATCGCGATCATCAGGTCGTGCTGAGCGAGATCGGCGGCGGTCACCTCGCGTGCCCGGTGGGACACGTCGTAGCCATGGGCGTGCAGCGTTTCGACGGCCCGCGGGTCGGCGTCCTGGCCGACGTGCCAGGAGCCGGTGCCGTAGCTGTCGACCATGACATCGTCGATGCCGGCGTCGGCCAGCCGCCGGCGTAACACTGCCTCGGCCATCGGGGATCGGCAGATGTTTCCGGTGCAGACCATGCTGACGCGATACGGAGTAGCCACCCCTCGATGGTGCCAGCCGGGTCTCGAGCGCCGAGTCCGGCTGCCCGACTCGATGCCGCACAGCGCTGGCGGATACCGTTTACGGTGTGACGCGTCGCGCAAAAATAGTCTGCACTCTCGGGCCCGCCACCGACCCGCCGGAGCGGGTTCGCGCGCTCATCGAGGCAGGCATGGACGTGGCCCGGCTGAATTTCAGTCACGGCACCCGCGCCCAGCAGGCCGATCGGTTCCACAGCGTTCGCCAGGCGGCTGACGCCTCAGGTCGTAACGTCGCCACCCTCGCCGACCTGCAGGGACCGAAGATCCGGCTCGGCACCTTCGCCGACGGCCCGGTGGTCTGGCAGACCGGGGAACGGGTCTGCATCACCGTCGAGGACGTGCCCGGCAGCCACGACCGGGTGTCGACCACGTACAAGGAGCTGGCTCGGGACGCCAGGCCCGGCGATCGGCTCCTCGTCGACGACGGAAACGTGGGCCTCGTGGTGGTCGCCGTCGAGAATCAGACGGACGTCATCTGTGATGTCACCGAAGGCGGGCCGGTCAGCAACAACAAGGGGTTGTCCTTGCCCGGCGTCGCGGTCAGCGTTCCGGCGATGTCGGAGAAGGATGAGGAGGACCTCGAGTTCGCGCTGCGGCTCGGCGTCGACTTCGTGGCACTGTCCTTCGTGCGCAGCCCGGACGACGTGAAGCTCGTGCATCGGATCATGGATGCCGTCGGAGTACACCGTCCGGTGATCGCCAAGATCGAGAAGCCCGAAGCAGTGCAGCGCCTGGACGAGATCGTGCTCGCCTTCGACGGCGTGATGGTGGCCCGCGGCGACCTCGGCGTCGAGCTGCCCTTGGAACAGGTGCCGACCGTGCAGAAGCGCCTGGTGCAAGCGTGCCGGGAGAACGCCAAGCCGGTGATCGTGGCGACCCAGATGCTCGAATCGATGATCACCCACTCCCGGCCCACTCGCGCCGAAGCCTCCGACGTCGCCAATGCCGTCTTCGACGGTGCCGACGCGGTGATGCTCTCCGGCGAGACGAGTGTCGGGCAGTACCCGGTCCAGGCCGTGGCGACGATGGCCCGCATCATCGTCGCCGCGGAACAGGGTGGCGAGTCGTTCGTCCCCGCCTTGCGGCATAACCCGCGCACCCCGGCCGGAGCCGTGTCGAAGGCCGCGCTGGACATCGGGACGGCCCTCGGTGCCCGCGCGTATGTCGCCTTCACGCAGAGCGGGGATACCGCCCGCCGGCTGGCCCGGCTGCATCCGGGTGCGCCGCTGCTCGCCTTCACCCCGGAGGAGACCGTGCAGCGGCAGCTCGCGTTGCTGTGGGGCACCGATGCGTACCTGGTCTGGACGGTGAAGACGACCGACGAGATGGTGCGCCAGGTGGACTCGTCGCTGCTGCAGCGTCGGGTCTGCCGCCCGGGTGACATCGTCGTGGTGGTGGCCGGTACCCCGCCGTCCACCTCCGGGGCGACCAACACGATCCGGGTGCATCACCTCGGCGACGTCCTGCAGCATGACCGATAGCGAAGGGCTCGCTCCGGGCGGCCAGCGGATCGTCGACGGGTTGGTGCAGCTGCTCGACCTCGAGCGCATCGAAGAGGACATCTTCCGGGGCGTCAGCCCGACGGTGTCGCTGCAACGCGTCTTCGGCGGTCAGGTGGCCGGGCAGGCGCTGGTGGCCGCCGGACGGACCGTCGATGCCGACCGCTCGGTGCACTCCCTGCATTCGTACTTTCTGCGCGGCGGCGATCCGTCCGTCCCGATCATCTACACGACCGATCGGCTGCGCGACGGCCGGTCGTTCTCGGTGCGCCGAGTCGTGGCGGTGCAGCACGGCGAGCCGATCTTCACACTGTCTGCGTCGTTCCAACTCGACCAACCCGGCATCGATCACCAGAGCACGATGCCGGACGTGCCACCGCCGGAGTCACTGCCGACGCTCGCCGAGCGGTATGCCGGCTACGAGGACCGACTCGGTCCGTTGCCGCGGGTGCCGCGCCCGTTCGACCTGCGCTACGTCGACGATCCCCCGTGGGTGCAACGACCGAACGGTGCCCGGGCACAGCACAGTCATCGCATCTGGATGCGCGCCGACGGTGTGCTGCCGGCCGACCCGTTGCTGCACGTGTGCGCGCTGACGTTCGCCTCGGATCTGAACCTGCTGGATTCGGTGTTGATCCGGCACGGTCTGTCCTGGGGGTTCGACCCGCTGGTGGTGGCGTCGCTGGATCACGCGATGTGGTTCCATCGTGCGTTTCGCGCCGACGAATGGTTCCTCTACGACACCCAGTCGCCGTCGGCCTCGGGCAGCCGTGGCCTGGCCGAAGGCCGCTTCTTCAGCCAGGACGGCCGGTACGTGGCGACCACGATCCAGGAAGGCATGATGCGCCTGTCCGAGCGGTGACCTGACCGGCTCGCCGAGTGCGCGGCAGCCGTCCGATCGCATCCCCGCGGCACGCGCCGCGAGCGGCATATTGACTGTGCCGGACAGCTACCGTGGCCAGCATGTCCAGGGATGCTGATGACCGTGGCGGGGCTGCGGTACCCGGCCGGTGGTCGCCGTTGCCTGAGGACGCCGTCGAGCGTGAGACGCGATCGGTGCAGAGTGAGGTGTTCCGTGACGGAGCCTGGTGGCCGCTCGGGTCGGCCGCGGACGTTGGGTGGATCGCGTCCGGCACGTCAACCGGTGTGACAATCGCGTCAGCGATCCCCCCGGTGTTCCCGGCGTATGCCACCATCCTGCTGCCTGATGACCGGGACGATCAGACGCGCCAGGACCAAGCCGTCCTGTCGGTGCTGGGCAGCCAGCCGGCAGCTCGGTCGTGGTGGCTCGGATACCTGGACACCGGTGCCGATGACGTCGTGTTCCCCGACGCCCCGCGGGTGAGTCTGTACTGGGGATGGCCGTACGTTCTCGTCCAAGCAGGCCCTGCACAAGCCGCGACCTGGCGCCGGTGGGACCGCGGCTCGTTCTGGTCGGGACAGCTACCGAACCTGATGTTTCCGACCGACCACCGGTGGCTGGTGTCGACGCTGTGGGACGACGAGTGGACGTGTCTCGGTGGTCCTGCCGCTCTGGTGGACGACCTGCTGCGTCACCCTGAGATCGGATCGCGGGCTCGGCGGGTCGAGCCCGGCGAGGATGCCACTCCGCCGGGGCACCAGGCGATCTGAGCAGGAACGGTCACCCCGCCAGCCGCGACAGCAGGTGCCACGCCGCGTCTACATGCCGGAGCTGCGTGCTCGGTACGCCGATGGCCAGCCGCAACGCGACGCGCCCGCCGACCACAGTGTGCGTCAGGAACAGCTCGCCGCTGGCGTTGGCGCGCTCCATCAGCTCTCGGGTGGGGGCGTCGCCGGATCGCAGTGCGAAGGTCACCAGGGAAAGCGGATGCGGAGCCAGGATGTCGAATCGATCGTCGGCGGCGAGCAGCTCGGCGAAGTGCTGAGCCAGTTCGACATGACCGCGGATGTGCTGGCGCAAGCCGTCCGCGCCGTACCACCGAATCACCGCCCAGAGCTTCAGCGCGCGGAATCTGCGTCCCAGCGGCACGTGCCAGTCGCGGTAGTCGATCACCGCGCCGGATTCACTCGCCTGGTTGCGCAGGTACTCCGGCAGGATCGACAGCGCTCCGATCAGCGCGCTGCGGTCGGCGACGTACAACGCATCGCAATCGAAGTTGGTGAGCAGCCACTTGTGCGGGTTGGTGGCATAGGAATCGGCGTCGGCCAGTCCGTCGTTGAGCCAGCGCAGCTCGGGGCAGACCGCGGCGACGCCGGCCCACGCAGCGTCCACGTGCAGCCAGGCACCGAACTCGTGCGCCACCGCGGCCAGCGCACCGACCGGATCCACCGCGCCGGTACCGGTCGCACCGACCGACGCGACGACCAGAGCCGGGACGACTCCCGCTGCCACATCTGCCGTGAGCAATGCGCGCAGATGATCCGGCTCGGCGGCCTGGGTGAGCGGATCCACCTCGATCTTGCGCAGCGCGGCCGAGCCGAGCCCGGCGACCCGGCAGGCCTTCTCCACCGACGAATGCGTCTGGTGTGAGGTGTAGACCGCGTACCGGGCGGTGGAGACTCCAGCCTGCTCGGTGCGCCCGCCACTGATCTTGTGCAGCGCGGCCAGCATCGCGACCAAGGCGGCGTCCGAAGCGCTGTGCTGGATGACGCCGCCGCCCTGCCCGGAGGAGCGGAACCGCAGCGGCAGGTCGAGCAGCTCGGCGAGCCAGTCGAGGACGTGCGTCTCGAGCTCGGTCGCGGCAGGGGAGGTGCTCCACAACATGCCCTGAACGCCGAGTCCGGACGCTAGCAGGTCGCCGAGGATCGCCGGTCCGGACGCATTGGCCGGGAAGTAGGCGAAGAACGACGGATGCTGCCAATGGGTGATGCCCGGCAGGATGATGCGGTCGAGATCGGCCAGCACCCCGTCGAAGCCTTCGCCCTCGCTAGGCGGGTGTGCCGGCAACTGGGCGCGCACGGCACCCGGCGCTGATTCCGAGCGCACCGGGAACGACTCGACGCGTTCGTAGTAGTCGGCGATCCAGTCGACGACCTGACGGCCGTAGCGGCGGAACTCCTCCGGTGACATGTGCGGGGCGGCGCTCACCCGGTGAACTTATCGCCGCACCGACGCCGAGACCGACACCGGGAACTGCACCGCAAAGCCGTCAGCAGCGCAATGTCGTGCCCCCGGTGGGATTCGAACCCACATGTCTTTCGACAATGGTGTTTGAGACCATCGCGTATTCCGTTCCGCCACAGGGGCTGACGCAGCGAACATCGTAGCTCGGCTACGCTCGTCCTCCGCGCGACGTCCCAACCATCGGAGAGGGTCACACCGTGACTTCAGGGTCTCGGCCGGGTGAAGCGACGCGGCCGATCCGGGTCCTGATCGCCGAGGACGAGGCACTCATCCGCCTCGACCTCCGCGAGATGCTCTCCGAGGAAGGCTTCGATGTCGTCGGGGAAGCACCGGACGGACAGCGCGCAGTCGAACTGGCCCGGGAGCTGCACCCCGAGCTGGTCATCTGCGACGTCAAGATGCCGATCATGGACGGCATCACTGCCGCAGGTTTGATCTTCGATGAGCGGATCGCTCCGGTGGTCATCCTCACCGCCTTCAGCCAGCGCGACCTGGTGGAGCGCGCCCGTGATGCCGGGGCGATGGCTTATCTCGTCAAACCGTTCCAGAAGCGCGATCTGCTGCCCGCGATTGAGATGGCCAGGTCACGCTTCGCCCAAATCGTCGCGTTGGAGTCGGAGGTCAGCACCCTGCAGGAGCGGTTGCAGACCCGCAAGCTGGTGGAGCGGGCCAAAGGCGTGCTGATGTCGGTGCACACGATGACCGAGCCCGAGGCGTTCAGCTGGATCCAGCGGGCCGCGATGGACAAGCGCACAACGATGAAAGCGGTCGCCGAACTGGTCCTGGAAACCGGCGGCGGGCGGTCCGACACCGACCCGGCATCGGGTGGAGATTCGGTCACGACCTGACCCGAACCGGCCCGCCGCTTTCCGATGGCACCTGCCGTGCACTAGCCTCCGGTCACGCTGGAAGCGTCTCCGGGGTGCTTCCAGGACCATGAATTCCGGCTTGAGGGGGCAACGCAGTGCAGAGAAAGTCATTCGGCAAGGTCCTTGCGATCAGCGCGGTGGCCGCACTAACGGCGGTTTCACTCGCAGCCTGCTCGAGCAAGAAAGACAACGGGGGGAAGACCGGCGGCCTGGGCGGCGGCGGCAGCTCCGGCTCGGGCGGCGCCGGCGTCAACGCCGGCAAGACGTTCAAGATCGGATTCCAGGGCGCGCTGTCCGGCGACAACCAGCAGCTGGGCATCAACGAGATCAACAGCGTGAACCTCGCCGTCGAGCAGGCCAACGCAAAGAACGACCTCGGCTTCAAGCTCGCGGTGTTGCAGTCCGACGATGCGGGTGATGCCACCAAGGCACCGGCCGCAGCGCAGACGCTGATCCAGGACAACGGCGTCGTCGGCGTGGTCGGCCCGATCTTCTCCGGCCCGACCTCGGCGACCGGCAAGGCATACGCCGCCGCCGGACTCGGCCTGATCAGCCCGTCGGCGACGAACGCCGACCTGACCAGCTCGGGCTTCACCACGTTCCACCGGATCGTCCCGACCGACGCGGTCGAGGGCGCGGCGGCAGCCACGTGGTTGGCCAAGAAGAACAAGAAGGTCTTCGTGGTCGACGACACCACGGTCTACGGCAAAGGTGTCGCGGACGTTGTCGCCAAGACGCTGACCAAGGCAGGTGTGTCGGTCACCCGACAGGGTGTCGCGCAGAGCACCCAGGACTATGGCGCAATCGCGCAGACCGTCAAGTCTTCGGGTGCAACGGCGATGTTCTACGGCGGGTACGACGCTCAGGCTGCATTGTTCGCCAAGGCGCTCACGTCGGCCGGCTACAAGGGCATCTCGATGGGCGGTAACGGCGTGAAGTCCACGGTGTTCACCAGTGGCTCCGGCGCGTCGGGCAACGGGTGGTACTTCTCCTGCGGCTGCCTCGACGCCACTGCGTCGACTGCTTCGGCAGAGGCCAAGGCCTTCACCGACGCATACACGAAGAAGTACAACACGCCGCCGTCGACGTACTCGCCAGAGGCGTACGACGCCACCAACGCGCTGATCCAGGCCTACAAGGAGGCCGCGACGAAGGGCCCGATCACCCGGGCAACCGTCGAGGACGCGATCACCGCGCTGGACTACAAGGGGATCACCACCGAGATCAAGTTCGCGTCCAACGGTGAGGTCGCGCAGGCGACGGTGAACCTCTACACGCAGAAGGCCGGCAAGATCGATCTGG
Source organism: uncultured Actinomycetota bacterium (assembly GCA_963703085.1). Lineage (GTDB taxonomy): Bacteria > Actinomycetota > Actinomycetes > Mycobacteriales > Jatrophihabitantaceae > DATAEG01. The sequence goes on from OY969789.1 coordinate 3,478,112, forward strand.
TCGGCGACATCAAGGATCAGAACTGAGGTAGGCCGGACCGAGTGAAGTAAAAGTGAGGGGCGCTTTCCGATTGACTCGGAGAGCGCCCCTCGCTCGTCAACCAGTCGATTCCTCCCAGTCTGACCCGGCCGGAGGCCGTCTGCCATGACCACATTCATGAACTACCTGGTGCTCGGTCTGACCCGGGGATCGCTCTACGCCTTGATCGCACTCGGCTACACGCTGGTCTACGGCGTGCTGCAGCTGATCAACTTCGCACACAGCGAGGTGTTCATGTCGGGGGCGTTCGGCAGTTACCTCGTCATCCACGCGGTGGTCGGTGACGGGAAATCGACCGCGGCCTGGGCGGTTCCCTTCGTGCTCATCCTGGGCGTGGTGTCCGGCGCGGTCACCGCGGCGGGGATCGCCTGGTGCCTGGAACGCGTCGCTTATCGACCGCTACGAAAACGCGGCGCTCCCAAGCTGGCCTTCCTGATCAGCGCCATCGGGGCGTCGTTCTTCCTGTCGCAACTGTTCGGCAAGCTGTTCAACCGGCTCACGTCCAACGGTTTCCCCGCCTTCTTCGACGTCAACAAGACGCTGGTGACGGTCTTCGGCGCGCAGATCAAGATTCTGCAGGTGGTGGCCATTCTCAGTGCCGTCCTGATGATGATCTTCCTCGACCGGTTGGTGGCGCGCACCAAGCTGGGGCAGAGCATCCGGGCCGTCTCCGAGGACGCACCGACCGCCGCGTTGATGGGGGTGAACATCGACAAGACGATCTCGCGGACGTTCGTCATCGGTGGACTGCTCGGCGGTGCGGCCGGCTTCCTCTTCGGCCTCAGCTTCAGCTTCGGCAACACGATGGGATTCATTCCCGGGGTCAAGGCGTTCGCTGCCGCGGTGCTCGGCGGCATCGGCAACATCCGCGGCGCGATGATCGGCGGACTGACCCTCGGTGTGGTCGAAAACCTGGTGCCGACCGCACCGTGGGTCAGCGCACCGTGGATCGGCATCAAATGGACCGATGTTGTCGCGTTCGTAGTGCTGGTCGGGGTGCTGATGTTCCGGCCCACCGGCATCCTCGGTGAGCGTCTGGGGCGGGCCGCATGAACGCCGTCATCCGGTCGGAGTGGTTCAAGCGGCTGATCGGTTGCTTGGCCGGGTCGCTCGTCCTCGCCTTGATGTGGGGGCCCCAAGAAGGCAGCCAGACCGACTACGGCTACGCCTTCCGCAAGGCCATCTTCGGGCCCCGCGTCGTGGTCTTCCTGGCTCTCGGTGTGGTGATCTTCCTCGCCATCACCTATTGGCCCAAGGTGGTGCCGTACCTGACCCGGCCCGGTGTATGGCCGCTCGTCTCCGGTGCGCTGACGGTGATCGCCTCCTATCTGCTGATGCACTGGTTCGACGGGGCCCCCAATCCGAAGTTCCCCGGCGTGGCCAGCGCCGTGTCCGACACCGGCGGGTTGTCGTGGCTCACGACCGCCTATTTCGGCTGGTTGCACTGGGCATTGTTTGTGGTGGCGTTTCTCGGGGTGGCCGTGGCCATCGTTCGAGACCTTCCGAAGCTGGCCTGGATAGGCGCAGCAGTTGCGGTCGTGGGTGCGGTGCTGAGCTACACGTCGCACCATGAGCTGGTTCCGCTGGCGAAGCCGACGGATCACTCGCTCGGCTTCGGCGTCGCTGTCGTGGGCTATCTGGTGATCGCATTCGCCGGCGCGATCGTCGCACTCACCCACGAGCAGACCGCACGATCCAAGGCCTTCGCCAATAAGGTGCTCGGCTGGCGTCCGGGCATGCCCCTGATCGTGTTGGGCACGGTGCTCGGCATCATCGGTCTGTGGCGGGCGATCTGGTTCTCGCCGATCAATCTCAACACCGATCTGAGCGCGACCAAGACCGCATTCAGCGCAGAGGACGTCACGTCGCTGACGACGCAGTACCTCTCCTGGCTGGCCTGGGCCCTGTTCGCCGTCGGGGTGATCGGCGGAGCAGCCGCGTGTTACTTCCGGGTGCGAATCGGTGCCTGGGCCGTGACGGCCGTCGGCATCGTTGCCGCGCTGCTCACCATCATCACGATGTACGACATCAGCAAAACGGCGGCTGCGCAGAAGTTCGACGGCATCAAGACGCCGTGGCAGGACCTCGGCACCGGGGGCTGGATCACCGCGGCGGCGTTCTTCCTCATCGGCGCGGGCGGCTTCATCGCGGCCACGACCCGGACCGACGCCCCGATCGGTGGGGTCGTGACAACGGACGAGAGCGGCCGGCAGACCACCATCATCTCCTCGGCCGGGTCGACGTTCTTGAGCGCGCCAGGCGCGTCCCGCGGCCTGATCATGGTGGCCATCGCGGTGGCACTGTTCTACCCGCCGACAGCGACGTCGTTCTGGCAGTCGGTGCTGGTCAGCGAGATCGGCATCTACGTGCTGCTGGCTATCGGGCTCAACGTCGTGGTCGGCTGGGCAGGCCTGCTGGATCTGGGTTTCATAGCGTTCTATGCGATCGGTTCTTACACGACGGCGTACCTCACCGGGTCGTTGCCGATCGATCCACCGTCGTGGCTGCAGATGAGCCCGTTACTGGCAATCCCGTTCGCGATCGTTATCTGCCTCATCGCGGGTCTGGTGCTCGGCGCGCCCACCCTGCGGCTACGCGGGGACTATTTGGCCATCGTCACCCTCGGCTTCGGCGAGATCATCCGCATCGTCGCGAACAACTCCGATGGGGTCACCAACGGCAGCCGGGGGACCGCGGTCGACCCGCCACGGGGTGTGCACAATGTGCCGAACCCGTCGGTCCACCTCGGCCCGATCAACATCACCTGGGGCCTGAACCAGTTGCAGTACTGGTATCTGCTTCTGGTGCTGATCGTGGTCGTCCTGTTGCTCTTCCGGCGCTTGGAGAATTCCCGGCTGGGCCGCTCCTGGGCGGCGATCCGGGAGGACGAGGTGGCCGCCGAGGCCACCGGCATCAACACCTTCCGGGTCAAACTCCTGGCCTTCGCGATCGGTGCGTCCACCTCGGGCATCGCCGGAGTCTTCTTCGCCAGCCAGATCGGTTTCATCACGCCGGACAACTTCGTGCTGAACAACTCGATCCTCGTCGTCGCGTACGTCGTATTCGGCGGGATGGGCTCGCTGCCCGGAGCCATCGCCGGCGCCGCCTTGCTCACCTGGCTGCCGGAGTTCCTGAAGGACCAGGTGCCGCAACCGGACCGGCAGATGTGGATCGGCGCACTGGTGCTGCTGATGATGATCTTCCGGCCCGGCGGCCTGATTCCGGCCCGCCGCAGGCAAGCCGAGCTGCACGGCCTCGATACGACGCCGAACGAGGAGACGTCGGCGGTACCAGCCAGTGAGGGGATGGGGGCCGGCCGATGACCAGCACCGACACACAGCTCGAGACCGCGCCACCGCATGCCGACGACCTGGTGTTCGACGTCCAGCACGTCACGCTGCGCTTCGGCGGCGTGGTGAGCCTGAACGACGTCTCGCTCACCATGCACCGCGGCGAGATCCTGGCCGTGATCGGGCCCAACGGCGCCGGCAAGACCTCGCTGTTCAACTCGCTGACCGGCGTCTACACCCCGCAGGAGGGCAGCATCACGGTGGCCGCCCGGGTCGGGGACAAGCCCACCAGCGTGCTCGGCAAGAAGACCCACGTCGTCAACCACCTCGGGGTGGCCCGCACGTTCCAGAACATCAGGCTGTTCCCAGCGCTGACCGCGCTGGAGAACGTCAAGATCGGTATCGAGACCCGGCAACGGTCCGGGCCGATCGCCTCGATGCTGGGCATGCCCTGGCAGCGCCGGGAGGACCGGGAGAGCACTGCCGCGGCCTATGCGTTGATGAAGGACGTCGGATTGGCCGCCCGGGCGAACGAGCTGGCCGGGTCGCTTGCCTACGGCGAGCAGCGCCGGTTGGAGATCGCCCGGGCGCTCGGCACCGACCCCGGCGTGATCCTGCTCGATGAGCCTGCGGCCGGAACGAATCCGGTCGAGAAGCGCGAGCTGGCCCTGTTGATCCAACGGATCAACTGCCGAACGCGGCATCAGCATCCTGTTGATCGAGCACGACATGAAGTTGGTGATGTCCGTCGCGCACCGGATCATCGTGTTGAACTTCGGCGAGAAGATTGCCGAGGGCTCGCCGAGCGCCATCCAGCGCGATCCCGCGGTGATCGCGGCTTATCTCGGTACGTCCGCCGATGAGGTGGTCCAGCAGGGCGCGCCGCAGGGCGAAGTGCACCTGATCGACCTGCACCTGGATGACGAGGAGCCGGCATGAGCCTGCTGGAGATCGAGAACCTCGAGGTCAGCTACGGCACGATCCGCGCCATCAAGGGGATCACCTTCCACGTCGACGAGGGCGAGATCGTGGCGCTGCTGGGTGCGAACGGCGCCGGCAAGACGACCACCCAGAAGACCGTGTCCGGGATGTTGCGCCCATCCGGCGGCGGGATCACCTTCGACGGTGAGCGGATCGACGGGATCCCCGCGCACGCCCTGATCTCACGAGGTATCTGCCACGTGCCCGAGGGCCGTCGGGTGTTCCCGCGGATGACGGTGCGGGAGAACCTGGAGATGGGTGCCTTCCGGTTCAAGCGTCCCGACCAGGACGTGCTGCGGCAGGTCATGGAGATGTTCCCCCGGTTGGCCGAACGCATCGAGCAACATGCCGGCACGCTGTCCGGCGGTGAGCAACAGATGCTCGCGATCGGCCGGGCATTGATGGGCAAACCGCGACTGCTGCTGTTGGACGAACCGTCGATGGGCCTGGCGCCGTTGGTCGTTGCCCAGATCTTCCAGATCGTCCGCGAGATCAATCAGGCCGGCGTCACCGTGCTGCTCGTCGAGCAGAACGCCGCGCAAGCCCTCAGTCTCGCTGACCGCGGCTATGTCCTGGAAACCGGCGAGCTGGTCCTCGACGGCACCGGCGCCGAACTGCTGGCCGACGACCGGATCCGGGCGGCGTATCTCGGCGAAGAGATCGCCGGCTGAGCCACTCTGCGAAGGCGGAGGGCTTGCCGTCGTACCCAGGGGTGCGAGTAGCGTCTGGCCCCAGCGTCTCGGGCACACGGGGTTGCCGCCTCGCTGGTGGTCCGTGGGCATCGCTTTCCACGTAGGAGGATTGCTCATGCGCGGCGTCGTCCAAGTGCGACATGCGGGGATCGACGACGTCGCTGCCTTGGCCAAACTCACCGAGGACAGCAGCGCGGGACACAGTCGCGGGCGCGCGGACAGCCCCGCTGATCGCGAGCAACGCTTCGAGCAGCTACTGGACGACAGTCATCGGGTGATGCTCGTGGCCATCGAGGCGGACGGCGAGGTCGTCGGACTGCTGGTGGCCACCACCGAGGAGATCGGCGCGCTGAATCCGGTTCCGGCGCTGACCGTCAGCACGCTCATCGTGTCGCCCAGCAGTCGCCGCCGCGGCGTCGGTCGCGCACTGCTAGCCGGTGCCGTCGACGAGGCCGAGGAGCGCGGGATCGACTCGCTCATCGCGTCGGTGTCCGGCACCGACCGCGACGCCAACCGCTACCTGGCCCGGCTTGGCTTCGCGCCGCTGGTGGTGCGCCGGATTGCGACGACGTCGATGTTGCGGCGCACGCTGGGGATGGGCGATGTTGTCGGTCGTTCGGCCCGCCGCCGGGTCCGCGGCCGGGCGGGTATGACGATCCGCGCGCTCAGCCGTCACTGATCACCCCGCTGGAACTGTCGGCAGCCGCCCCTAGACTCGGCCTTGATGACTGAGTCGATCGTTGCCGAGGCAGCCGAATCCACCCCTGTCCGCCTGTTGCTGCTGGACGGACACTCGCTGGCCTACCGGGCGTTCTTCGCCCTTCCGGTGGAGAACTTCTCCACGACGACCGGCCAGCCGACCAATGCCGTCTACGGGTTCACGTCGATGCTCATCAACCTGCTGCGCGACGAGGAGCCCACCCATCTCGCCGTCGCGTTCGACGTCTCCCGCAAGACCTTCCGATCCGAGGCGTACGCGGAGTACAAGGCCGGCCGGTCGGAGACACCGCACGACTTCCGCGGGCAGGTCTCGTTGATCCGGGAGGTACTCGACGCTCTGCGCATCCCGTCGCTGGCGGTGGAGAACTACGAGGCCGACGACGTGATCGCCACCATCGCCAGCGACGCAGTGGCTCGCGACGCGCAGGTGCTGATCTGTACCGGCGATCGCGACGCATTGCAGCTGGTGAATACGCAAACCACGGTGCTGTACCCCCGGCGCGGCGTCAGCGACATGACCCGGTTCACCCCGGCGGCGGTCGAGGAGAAGTACGGGCTCACCCCGGCGCAGTACCCGGACTTCGCAGCGCTGCGCGGCGACCCGTCGGACAACCTGCCCGGCATCCCGAGCGTCGGCGAGAAGACGGCCGCCAAATGGATCCGCGAGTACGGCTCACTCGACGAACTGGTCGCCCGGGTCGACACGGTCAAGGGCAAGGTCGGCGACGCGCTGCGCGAAAACCTGGGCAACGTGCTGCGCAACCGGCAACTCACCGAGCTGGTTCGCGATGTGCCGGTGGAATACTCCCTCGCCCAGCTGGAGCGGGTGGCCTGGGATCGCGACGCGGTGCACAAGTTGTTCGACAACCTGCAGTTCCGGGTGCTGCGCGACCGGCTGTTCGAGACGCTCACCGCAGCCGGCCCGGAGGCGCAGGGCAGCGTCGAGGTCAACAGCGCGCGGTTGCGTGCGGGCGAGGTGGCCGATTGGCTCGCCGCGCACGTCTCCGGCCCGGGCCGCACCGGTGTCTCGTTCCGGGGAGCCTGGGGGCGTGGCACCGGTGCACTCACCGGGATCGCACTGGCCCGCGGCGGAACCGCCGCCTACATCGACACCACGGCGCTCGGTGCGGATGACGAGAAGGCGCTGGCCGATTGGCTTGCCGACCCGCAACAGCCCAAGGCGTTGCACGACGTGAAGGGTCCGCTGCTGGCACTGCGGCAACGCGGTTGGGAACTCAACGGCGTCAGCAGTGACACCCAGCTCGCCGCGTACCTCGCCCTGCCCGGTCAGCGGTCCTTCGACCTGGCCGACCTCGCATTGCGGTATCTGCACCTGGAGCTCAAGCAGCCAGGAGAGCAGCCCGACGGCCAGCTCACCCTGTACGGCGGCGCGGACGAAGCCGACGATGCGATCGCGGACGCAGAGTCGGTCCGGGCGGCGGCGATCCTCGATCTGGCTGATGCCCTGGACACCGACCTCGAGGCGCGCGGGGCGACCCGGTTGCTCACCGAGATGGAATTGCCGCTCACCGTGGTGCTGGCCGACATGGAGGCCGTCGGCATCGCGGTGGACACCGACCACCTCAGTGGCCTGCGCTCCGAACTGGGTGCGGCGGTGAAGGGCGTCGAGGGTGAGGCGCATCAGCTGGTCGGCCGCGAGTTCAACCTCGGCTCGCCGAAACAGCTGCAGGTGATCCTCTTCGAGGAGATGGGCCTGCCGAAGACCAAGCGCACCAAGACCGGCTACACGACCGATGCCGATTCGCTGGCGTCGCTGTACGAGCGCACCGGGAACCCGCTGCTGGAGATGTTGCTGCGCCATCGTGAGGTGGCCCGGCTCAAGACCGTCGTCGACTCGCTGTTACCGATGGTCGACGATGTGGGCCGCATCCACACGACCTTCAACCAGACGATCGCGGCAACCGGCCGGCTTTCGTCGGTGGACCCGAACCTGCAGAACATCCCGGTGCGCACCGCCGAAGGCCGGCGCATCCGGCAGGCGTTCATGGTCGGGCCCGGGTTCGAGTCGCTGATGACGGCGGACTACAGCCAGATCGAGATGCGCATCATGGCGCACCTGTCCCGCGATGCAGGTCTGATCGAGGCATTCACCACCGGAGAGGACCTGCACACCTTCGTCGCGTCGCGGGCGTTCGACCTGCCGCCGGAATCGATCGACGCGGAACTGCGGCGCCGGGTGAAGGCGATGTCCTACGGGCTGGCCTACGGCCTGTCCGCGTACGGACTGGCCCAGCAGCTGAAGATCACGCCCGAGGAAGCGCGCGGGCAGATGGATGCCTACTTCACCCGATTCGGCGGCGTACGCGACTACCTCAAGGGCATCGTCGAGCAAGCCCGCCAGGAGGGCTACACCGAGACGATCATGGGCCGGCGCCGGTACCTGCCGGATCTCACTAGCGACAACCGGCAGCGCCGGGAGATGGCCGAGCGGATGGCGCTCAACGCCCCGATCCAGGGCAGCGCGGCGGACATCATCAAGGTCGCGATGCTCAACGTGCATGCCGCCTTGCAGGAGTCCTCGCTGCGCTCGCACCTGCTGTTGCAGGTGCACGACGAATTGGTCCTGGAGATCGCCGCGGGGGAGCGCGAAGCGGTCGAGGCGCTGGTCCGCGAACACATGGGAAACGCCTACCCGCTCGACGTCACCCTCGACGTGTCGGTCGGCGTCGGTCCCAACTGGGACGCCGCCGCCCACTGACGCTCACCCGTCCCCGGCCGAACCACCCTCGATGCGTGGGGGCTGCACTATCGTGCAGGCGTGCCGGCCGCCAACGCGAACGAGGCGGAAGCGTCACGTCGCCGCTCTCGGTTGGTCTGGTTCGTCCGGGCGCTCGGGATCGTCATCGCCGCAGCAGCAATCGGGCTGTGTGCCCGGACATTGGTGCACTCCTGGGCCGAGGTGCGCGGAGCGCTCACCGCGGCGAACCCGGCTGACCTCCTGGCGGCACTCGTCTTCAGCGCATTGGCCATGCTCGGGCTGGCGGTGCTGTGGTGGCGTTGCCTGTGTCTGTTCGATTCCCCCGCACGGCCGGTGGACGCGGTGGCCTGGTACTTCGGCGGCGAGCTCGGCAAGTACGTGCCCGGCGGCGTGTGGTCGGTGCTGGGACGCGGTGAGCTGGCCCGCCGTGGCGGTGGCATCAGCCGGGCGTCTGGATACGCGACCACTCTCATCGGCTACGGCACGATGGTGGTTGCCGCCGCCGGCACCTGCGGAGCGTTGGCACCGTTGGCGGCCAGCGGCCGCCATGGTCTGCCCGGGGGCTGGTCCACGCTGGTGCTGTTGGTGCCGATCAGCGCGCTGCTCGTTCACCCGTACGTGCTGACTCGGACGTTCGCCCTTGTCCGACGGGCGACCCGGCGACGAACGGACTTCGTCGCGCCACGGTGGCCGACGATGCTTCGACTTCTTGGCTGGTCGGTGCCGACCTGGGTGCTTCTCGGCGGTACCGCAGTAGCGGTGACCGACGCGCTCGACCTGCATCAGCAACCGGCTCGGGTGGCGCTGGCGGCGATCGCCGCGTGGATCGTCGGGTTCCTGGCGGTACCTGTCCCGGCCGGCGTTGGCCTGCGGGAAATTCTCTTCGTCGTGCTGTGCGGCCTGCCCGCAGCGCCGGCGACCACGGTGGCGGTGGTGATGCGAGTGCTGCTCGTCCTGGTGGACGGGGTGGGCGGCGTGGCCGGCCTGTGGCACAGCATCCGAACCATCGATGCGGCACGGAAGGCATCAGATGAAGCGCGCTGATGCGCTGCGCTACGCCAAGGCCCGGTATGCGCAGTTGGCTTCCGGAACCGCCCACGTGCTTGATCGGATGGGTGCATCGCCGGGCCACGCACCTGGGGCGCCGCACCGGGTCCGACATTGGGCGTACAGCCTGCGTCTGATTCACGACGCCGCCGGTCTCGCTGCTTTGGATATGCCGTGGTGGACCTATCGGGGCGCCGCTGCTGTCGATGAATGGATCGAACGTCATCCGCGCCCGGTGCGGGCGTTCGAGTACGGCTCCGGAGCGAGCACGGCATGGTTGGCCAGGCGCGTCGACGAGGTGCATTCGGCAGAGCACGATCGGGTGTTCGCGGCCAGCTTCGCGCCGGTGGTGGCCGGCTACGCCAACGTGCGGATGCACGTTGTCGCGCCGACACCCGCGGCGCATCCTCTGGTGGGATCGGCCAAAGCGGGCTACCACGGCCAGGACTTCTCCGACTATGTCGCCGCGATCGACGGCCTCGACGGTGATTTCGACCTGATCGTGATCGATGGTCGGGCCCGGCAGGCGTGCCTGCGCGCGGCGCTGCGCAGGCTGAGTCCGGACGGGATCGTGGTGTTCGACGACAGCTGGCGCCGGCGGTATCGTCCGGCGATTGCGGCTGCAGACGTCCAGGAACACGCCTTCCGCGGGTTGACCCCGACGATGCCCTACCCGGGCCAGACCTCGGTGCTCAGGCCGGGACGTCGTCGGTAGTCGCTGCGGCGTCGAGGCTGTCCACTGCCAGCCGGGGCAGGCTCGCACCCCTTCCGAACCGCATCTTCTTGGTGTGCTCCAGCGTGTCCTCGATCAGCGTTCGGTTCGTCCGGATGAGATCGGCGACGATTCCGACGATCACGCTGAGGAAGGACATGATCAGCAGCACGGCGCCGATGAGCAGCGATTGGATGTGGCCGCCCGGGGTTTCATCGACGACCTGCAGGACCGCCCACCGGATGAAGGGCACCAGGCCGAGCACGCCGAGCACCGCAGCGAGGGAGATGAAGATCGCGTAGGGCTTGTACATGATGTAGGCCCGGACAATGGCCACCGCGGACATCCGCACGTGCTGGCTGGTCGAGCTGAACAACCGCGATTGCCGAGTCATCGGATTCGTGACGACCGGGACGGAGTCGATGCGCAGCCGCTTGTTGCCGGCCTGGATGATCGTTTCCATGCAATAGCTGAATCGCGTGATCGTGTTCAGCAGCATGAGACTGTCGCGCGAGTACGCGCGAAATCCACTGGCCGCGTCCGGAACCGTCGTGCCGGCGGCCCGGTTCACCACTCGACTGCCGATGCGCTGCAGTAGCCGCTTGATCCTGGAGAACCGTTCGATCGTGGCGACCTGACGGTCGGCGATGACGATGTCAGCCGTACCGGCAATGATGGGCGCTACGAGATCCGGGATACGCGACTGCGGATACTGATTGTCGCCGTCGGTGTTCACCACCACGTCCGCGCCCAGTTCCAGGGCGCGCTGCACGCCGTCGTGGAACGACCGGCCCAGCCCTCGGGTGCGGGTGTGCCGCACGAAGTGGGTGACCCCGTGCTGGCGGGCAACTTCCACCGTGCGATCGGTGGAACCGTCGTCGATGACCAGCACCAGGATCTCGTCGATGCCGGAGATCTGCATCGGGATCGACTGCAGTACTGCCGGGAGCGTCTGCTCCTCGTTCAGGCAGGGCACCTGGACCACCAGTCTCACCGGCAGGATCCTACGGCGTGACCGGCACGTGCGGTCAGAACGGATCCGGCCGGTGATAGCCGACCAACCGGCCGACGCGCAGCGCGATCTTGACCACTACATTGCGGGCGAACCACGGCAGTTGGGCCAGCATGCGCAATCGAGTGAACGGGTCCGGCGCGCGGATCGCGAACACCGCCAGCGACCCGACCCGGCCGCTGTAGCGGACCCGTCGCGACGGCAGCACGTGCGCGAGCAGCGCGAGCGTGACACCGATCGAGGAGAACGCGTCGTGGATCAGCACGACGCCTCCGGCAGGAACGTGCTCGGCCCAGCGCAGGTCGTCGGTCACCGTCCAGTAGTCATGCTTGCCGTCTATGTAGAGCAGGTCGATCGGCCGGGTCCACCCGGACCGCAGGTCAGTGCTGCGCGCCACGATCAGTTCGACCCGTTCGGTCAGTCCGGCGGCGGCCAGGTTGGCCTCGAAACGCTGCCGGGTCGGTGCTCCGCCGAACATGTCGCCGGCCACGAACGGGTCGATGGCCACCACGGCCAGTTCGTCGGAAAGCGCCGCCGCAGCGCCGAGCACCACCGTCGAGCGACCCTGGTGACTGCCGATCTCCACAACCAGGCCGTGGTGTGTCCCGGCGGCGAACTTCCACAGCTCCTCGGCCTGAGCCTCGGTGAGCCAACCGGGGATGGACGCCGCCGTCGTCCAGACTTCGGCGAAAGTCCGGACCGGTTCGGCTGCGCTCACCACACTCCCACCTGCTCCGCGTCTGGGTCTGCGGGCAGACCCTACCGGTGGCTCGCGGCGAGCATCGCCGATTGCGACGCAGATGTTGGCCGCATACGGCAGGATGACCGGCATGGTGAGTTCTAAGCGGATCCGCCGCGCGTCCGGCGCGCTCGTGACACTGGCGGTCGTGGCAGGAGCCTTGGTCGCCTGCGGTGATTCGTCGACGCCGTTGAGCAGTCGTGAGAAGCAGGTGCAGAGCACCGACACCAATGTCTCCATGAAGAACTGCGGTGACAAGTGCTCCGGTGAACTCGACGGTGCCAAGTACGCCATCAAGCTGCCTAAGAAATGGAACGGCACCCTGCTGCTGTACTCGCACGGCTACCGCTTTGCGCAGCCCGCGCCGCCCGACTTCGGCCCGGTGTCCACCGCCGCCCAGGTCACCTCGACCGACAGCGACGGATCCGGCTCGGACGCATTGAGCCAGAAGTTGTTGTCCGAGGGTTACGCGCTCGCCGGATCGTCGTACAAGTCCAACGGGTGGGCGGTTGCCGACGGAGTGAAGGCGGGCGAGGACCTGCACACACAGTTCCTGAAGCTCGTGGGTACGCCGAAGCGGACCTATGTGTGGGGTGACTCGCTGGGGGGTCTGATCACGGAGTTGCTGAACGAGAAGCACCCGGACTGGGTCGACGGAGCAGCGCCCATGTGCGGCGCGATCGCTGGACCGGACTTCAACTTCGACCTCGCCCTCGACGTCGCCTACGCCGTCAAGACGCTGATCTATCCCGAACTGACGCTGACCGGCTACACCAGCGCGCAGGACGCAGCGGATAACTGGACCAAGGCGGCGGCGGCAGTGACCAAGGCCGCCGGTGACACCGCCGGTGGCGGCACCGCGAAGGTCATTTTCATCGGTGCGCTCGCGGATGTGGCGACCCAGACCCAAACGTTCGACGGCTCGGATGTCACCTCACAGGTGAAGGCGCGGGTCGAGGCGCTCCTGACTGCTCTCGCCTTCGGCACAAGTGGGCGGTACGAGCTCGAGCAGCGACTCGGTGGCAATCCCTCCGACAATTCCAAGACCGACTACAGCAAGCGGATCGATTCGGCCGAGTCAGGTCTGATTTCGTTTGCCGGCGGCGACACGGCCGCGTTGGAGGCGAAACTGGCTGCCGGTACCCGGGTCAGCGCGGACGAGGACGCCCGCAAGAAGTTCGAAGCTCTGGGCGACACGACCGGCAAGATCGACGGCCCGACGTTGACGCTGCACACAGAGGCAGATCCGCTGGTCATCGTGCAGAACGAACGCGTCTTCGCCGGCCGCGCGCGCACGAGCGGGGCCGCTGGCCATCTGGTCCAGCTCTACATCAAGGCGCCGAGCACCTACACCGAGGCCGACGGAGCGCCCTATGGCGCCGGGCACTGCAACTTCAACGATCAGCAACGAGAGGCATTGATCAGCACGCTCGACAACTGGGTGCGCGACGATGTGTACCCGGTGCCCACCGGCGTGACGAAGGCGTTCGGCGAAGGTCTCGACCCCACCTACACGCCCGGTCCTTGGCCGGCCGGCGAGGAAAGCTGACCGTCGCTCTCGGCGACTGCCAACGTGTTGTCCCGGCTGCGCAGCGACAAGCCGACCGACGCCGCGGCGGCAAGTACGGCGCCTGCCGCCAGCAGCCGGGCGACCCCCGCGGCGTCATCGGGTTGCACACTGAGCACCAGCACAGCATCGGTTACCGCCAGCGCCCAGATGATCGCGATCCGGCCCCGGCGGCGCAAGGCCAGCCCGGCGATCACCGACAACTGCAGCACCGCCAGAGCGGCGCCGATGACGGCGAAGACCCACATGGTGTTGTCCAGGGCGTGATAGCTGCCGCCGGCCACCACCGACACCGCGAGTCGCCCGAGCAGCGCGGTCGCGGCGACCGTCACCGCTCCTGCTGAGACGACCAGTGCGGCGGCCCGGGCGTAGGCGCGTCGGTGCCGCCGCGGGTCGGTGAGTGACGCGAACATCAGCGTGGCTACTGATTGCGGCAGCCAGAGCGCTGCGCGGCTGACCACCGAGCCGGCCGCGTATACCCCCGCGGCATCAGCCGAGAGGACGTGCCGAGCAAGCAGCACGTCGATGCTGGTGACCAGCAGGAACACACCGTGGCCGTGCGCCGCGTGCACCGCCTCCAGCATGAGCTCGCGCAGGTGTGCCGGTTGCGGTCGGTCCCGGACGGACAACTCCCGCCGGGCGTACAGGACAGCCGCGACGCTCACTCCGAGCGCGGCCGAGAGCAGGCAGGCGCCGGTCGAGCGCCAGATCAGCAGGCCGATCAGCCCGGCCAGAGAGCGACCCCCCACGGTCGCCATCGTCAGCATCGCCAATCGACCGAAATGCCGACCGCCCTGCGCGATCCCTTGCATTGTTCCGAGCGCCGTGATCGCCGGCACCGCGGCGACGGTACCCAGCAGTCCCCACGGTGTGCCGAGATGCAGAAACGCATCCAGGGCAGGGACACCGAGCAGGAGTACGCCACTCGCGGCACCGGCGATGGCGGCGGTGCCGGCCACCAAGCTGCTTCGCTCGGCTCCCACGGCGATCCGCCGGGCCGCGATCGTCTGCATAGCCAGTGCCGGCACGGAGGCGACGAGCCACACGCCCAGCAGGGACAGCAGCTCGCCGTACGCAGCCTTGCTGAGCACCCGGGCGGCGGCAAGCAGGAGAAGGTAACTGACGAGGTTCGCCGAGAGCATCGCGGCGGGCACCGCGAGAGCGGCGACGGCATCGGGACGGCGTACCGCCATGGACGTGGCTGCCCTCCCCGTACTGATCCGACCGGCGCCGTGCCGATCACGCGGGGGTACAGTCTGGCCCTTGTCCGGCGAGGAGGCCATGTCGGTGCTGCGAACCAGCGCGGTCTCGCGCCGGACGGTGATTGCCGGCACCTGGTGCGCGTTACTGACGGCGGTCCTCCTGCTGCCGTTGCGCCACAGCGGTTACGGCCTCGGACACGACATGGTCTTCGTGCCGGACCAAGCGCTCAATGCATCCTCGGTGGGGCTGTCCTCTTCGGCGCCTCGGGCGGTCCCCCTGGACGCGCTGGTGGCGATCGCCGGCAAGCTGATCGGCGGCCAGGTGGTCGGACGGCTGGCACTGCTGCTGCCGTTGCTTGCCGTCGGTCTCGGGGTCGCAGGTTTGCTGCGCTCGTACCGGGCGGTCAGCATGATGGCCGGCGCTGGGTTCTCGCTCTGGAACCCGTTCGTCGTGGAGCGACTGGCGCTCGGTCAGTGGGCGTTGCTGTGGTGTTACGCAGCGTTGCCCTGGCTGCTGCTGGTGCTGCGTGGGACGCCGAGCCGGCGCAACACCGCGGCGCTGATCCTCGTCGTCGCTGCTGGCTCCATCACGCCCACCGGTGGCGTGATCCTCGGCGTCGCGGCCGTTGTGCTGGCGTTCAGCAGCAGACGCCGCGGCTGGCAGGCCGGCCAGGTCGTGGTGATCGCCCTCGTACTGCAACTGCCATGGGTGATTGCCGGGTTGACCTCGACCGCCGACCTCTCCGGAGACCGGTCCGCAGTGGCGGCATTCGCAAGTCGGGCCGAGCAACTGGGCGGGGTGGTCCCGACCTTGCTCACGGGCGGGGGCATCTGGAACGCAGATGTCGTGCCCGGCACCCGCTCGGGGGCATTGGCCACGGTCGCCCTGGTGTTGCTCGTCGCTGCCGCGGTGCTCGGCTGGCGTGGCCTACTGGATCTGCTGGGAAATCGACTGGCCGGATGCCTCGGCGGGCTCGCAGCCGTAGGGTTCGTCGTCGCGGTGCTCTCCTCGGCACCGGGCGGTGACGCCCTGGTCAGTGGCCTGATCGCTCATGTGCCGGGAGCGGCGCTGTTGCGTGATGCGCAGAAGTGGATCGTCCCGCTGGTTCTGCTGGAATCGTTGCTGGTCGGCGCAGCCGTCGAGCTGGTGCTGCGTCGACTTGCCGGCAGCCCGTGGCTGGCCGCTTTGGCGATTGCGGTCGTGGCCGCGCCGGTCTTGCTGATGCCGGACGCCTCCGGAACGCTGCGGCCGACGCTCACACCGGTGCACTATCCGCGCGACTGGACGGCCGTGCGCAGGATCGTCGGATCCGGTGGCACGGTGGCCATCCTGCCGTTCTCCTCCTACCGGCTGTTCCCATGGGCACCGGGTCGCTCGGTGCTCGACCCGGCGCCCCGCCTACTTGCCGCGGATACCGTCGTCGACGACCGGCTCGTCGTGGGTGGCCAGGTATTGCGCGGTGACGACCGTCGTGCCGCATCGGTTCGGCGCGCGTTTGCCGAGCCGCACCCCGCGCCGGCGCTCGCCTCTCTCGGCGTCAGCTGGGTTCTCGTCGAGCGGCACACGCCGGGTGGGCTGCCTCGCCTGACCGGCGTCACGCAAGTGTTCTCCGGCCCGGACCTGCGGCTGTACCGGGTGCCGGGGCCGGTGG
Organism: uncultured Actinomycetota bacterium; assembly: GCA_963703085.1. Classification (GTDB taxonomy): domain Bacteria; phylum Actinomycetota; class Actinomycetes; order Mycobacteriales; family Jatrophihabitantaceae; genus DATAEG01. The sequence goes on from OY969789.1 coordinate 3,494,484, forward strand.
CTGCGGTCCACCTCACGGCAGCGCGAAAGGTTGCCGTGATCAGCGCCGATGCTGTGGCCGGTCTGTTGGTGCTACTGGCCCTGGGTGTGGGCGGTTGGGCAGCAGTCGATCGGGGGCGCAAGCTGATATCGTCGGGTCTCAGAAGTCGACCGAGGGAGTGATACCGATGGGCAAGGTGATCTCGATCGTGATTTCCGCGATCGTGGGCGCGGCGCTGTCGGTCGTCGCCACCGTGGCCGTGGTGCAGTCGGCGACAAAGGCACCTAACAAGAACCCAGTGAGCGGCCAGCTCGTCGACTACGGCAAACGCTGATCCTGGCGTGCTGAACCCGCCAGCACTGTCTGCGCGAATCGTCGCGTAGAGCTGGACCACTCGAACCGCGCCGCTCGTGTCCGCGCAGCCGTCCCCATGGCCACCCGCAGCGATGTGTCGAGCAACAGGCGACGGGCCGCCGCGGTCAAGCCCTCCAAATCCGTGACGAGCATTCCGGTCTCACCGTGCTGTACCGACTCCCGAACACCGCCCGCCTGCAGGTAGGCAACGGTGGGCACCGCGTGAGCGGCGGCCTCCATCACCGCGATACCCCAGCCTTCCTTCACCGAGGGCATGAGATGCACCCAGGCGGTGTCCAGCAGGCGATCGCGCTCGACGTCGTCAACGTAGCCGTGGAAGCGCACTCGATCGGTGATTCCGAGTTGCTCGGCCCGCGCCTGAAGTGGATCACGCCACCATCCCTCGCCGATCACGTCGAGGGTGAGCGTCGGCAACTCGTCGGCGAGCTCGGCCAGCGTCTGCAGCGCATGCTCCACCCGCTTATGAGGCACCATCCGCCCTAACACGCAAAGCGTCGGCTCGGCGGCGCGCGGCGAGCGCCGGGACGGATGCGGTCGATCGATGCCATTGCCGACCACCTCCACTCTGGCCGCGTCCACGCCGTGCGCAATCAGCTCTGCCGCACTTGATTCCGACACGGTGATGTACCTGCTGGTTCGGTAGAGCCACGGCGAGACGACCGATTCCAACCACCAGCCGAGCCTGCCGCGCCACCCTGGGTACACGATTTGCCACTGTTCGCGGTGTACGTGGTGGACGAGCACGACCGTTCGACTGGCGCGACGCACCAGCGGTGAGAAGAACGGGATGCCGTTCTGTACGTCAACTACCACCTCGGCGCGACGTCCCTCGGCGGTGAGCAGGTATTGCAGACCGCGCAGGTACACCGAGAGTCGGTGGCCGCGCCGGCGGAAGTGGATGCCGTCGCGGCACTCGTCCGGGACCGCGCCCGGGTAGTCGCTGCAGACGATGGTCACCCGGTGCCCATCGGCCGCCAGTGATCTGGCCATGTGCTCCACGTAAAGCTCGGAGCCGCCACCGTCCGGATGACCGGTGTCGCGCCAGCACAGGAAGACGATGTGTCTCGGATGCGGCGGTGGCGTGGTGGTCACGTGCTCCTCTCGGTCCGCGACACCCTAGCGCTCGCGGGCGCAGCCGAAGCAGGACCGCACAGCGCAGCTGGCCCTGGAAAGCATCAGTACAGTGCAGTCGGTGAGGCCTGCGAAGGAGCAGTTCCGGTGTGGCGCGGGCCGGTCGGTGAGCCTGTTCCGGGCGTTCCTGCGCGAGCAGTCCGACCCGGACCTCTTCTACTCCACATTGGCGGCTGATTCGGCAGCACAGGTCGAATCGATCACGCCCCTTGTCGGTCGCACGATCGTCGACGTCGGCGGGGGCCCTGGTTATTTCGCGCATGCCTTCCGGGCACGGAAGGCCCGCTATGTCGGGGTGGAACTCGACGCGCCGGTGGACATACCGGCCGAGTCCTTTGCCGTGCGCGCCTCGGGACTGGCGTTGCCCTTTCGCACCGGCAGCGTGGATATCGCCTATTGCTCGAACGTCGTCGAACACGTGCCCGACCCCCGCCGGTTGTTCGCCGAACTGGCCCGCGTGACGCGTCCGGGCGGACACGTCGTGGTCACGTTCACGCCGTGGTGGTCACCGTGGGGTGGCCATGAGACATCCCCCTGGCATTACCTGGGCGGCAACTATGCGCACCGCCGGTACAGCACAGCTCACGGGCATCCCCCGAAAAACAAGTACGGCGAGAACCTGTTCGGCTACCGCGTGGGTGCGGCAATGCGCTGGGCCGGTGAGCTCCCGAACGGCGAGGTGGTGCTGGCGATTCCGCGCTACCACCCGCGGTGGGCATGGTGGGTGACCCGGGTACCCGGGCTGCGCGAGGTCGCGACGTGGAACCTGCTATTGGTCTGGCGCAGACGATGAGCGCGGGTACTGCCGTGCACGAGGCAAGCTTCCACCCGCCGAAGTCGAGACCTCGAGCACACGCAGTCAGTCCATCCGAGCGTTCGCTGCGGATGGGTGCGTTGTGCCTCGGCCTCGTGCTGTTGGTTTTCTCGCAGAGCGCCGGAAGCACGTCCACCGACACGAAGATCGATCTGGTCGTAGCGCCGATGCGATTTCTCGGCCGGGCTCTGCGGCTGTGGGACCCGATCGGCAACAGTGGCCAGCTGCAGAATCAGGCATACGGCTACTTGTTTCCGATGGGTCCGTTCTTCGCGATCGGGCACGGCGTCGGGCTGGCGCCCTGGGAAGTGCAGCGTCTCTGGCAGAGCACGCTGGTCGTCGCTGCGTTCTACGGGACAGTCCGGCTGGCCCGCGCACTAGGTGTGCACGGATGGTGGCCGCCAGTGGTCGCCGGGCTGGTCTACGCCCTGTCACCTCGAATGCTCTCCGAGCTCACCACGATCTCGAGTGAGTTGATGCCGATGGCGGCGATGCCGTGGATGGTGCTGCCGCTGGTCCGCGGCGCTCGCACCGGCTCGGTTCGAGCTGCCGCAGGCAAGTCCGGTGTGGCTGTCCTGTTCGCCGGCGGGGTCAATGCGGCAGCCTCGGTCGCGGTGCTACCGGCCTGCGCTTTATGGATCGTCACTCGGGGGAGAGGACCGCGGCGGGCTCGACTGGCCAGCTGGTGGGTACTGGCGGTGGGGCTCGCCACTGCGTGGTGGGCTGTGCCCCTGCTGCTGCTGGGCAAATACAGTCCGCCATTCCTGGACTACGTGGAATCCTCGAGTGCGACCACATTGCCGACCTCATTGCTGGCCACGCTGCGCGGCGTGGATCACTGGGAGTCCTACCTCGGTCCGGACGTATGGCGCGGTGCCTGGATCTTGGCCGCAGCCCCGCTGGTCATCGTGGCCACGACGATCGTCGGCGCAGCCGGACTCTGCGGACTGGCCCGGCGCGATGTCCCGCACCGCGGATTTCTCTGCTCCTGCCTCTTGCTCGGACTGGTGTTGGTGACACTCGGGCACGCCGCGGCCGTCGGGCCACCCGCAGCGGGCACAGTTCGTCACCTGCTGGACGGTCCACTGGTCGCGTTTCGCAACGTGCACAAGTTCGACCCCTTGGTCCGGATGCCGATTGCGATCGGGGTCGGTCATCTGGTGTCGCGAGTGCGGATTGCGCGCCGCGCGGCGCTGGGCCGCGGCGGCGTGACGGTCACCCTGCGCGCGCTCGCCGTTGTCGCCGCGATCGGGGTCGGCCTCGTAGCCGTGACGCCGGCCGTCTCGAACCAGCTGACCGCCAACCCGCGGCTGACCACCGAGCCAGGATGGTGGCGCGATACCGCGACCTGGCTGGCGACGCACTACAGCGGTGGGCGAGCTCTGGTGGTACCCGGAGCCACGTCGTCGGTGTATGCCTGGGGAACCACCATCGACGATGCCCTGCAACCGGTGGCCCGATCGCCCTGGGCGTTGCGCAACGCCGTACCGCTCGCGCCGGCCGGCTACATCCGGTTGCTCGACGAGGTGGAGGACATAATCAAGACGGGCGTCGGCAGTGCGGTGCTCGCCCCGTTGCTAGCTCGGTCGGGCATCAGTGACCTGATCGTGCGTAACGATCTGCAAGCCGGTAGCTCGAATGCGACGCCGCTGGACTTCGTCCGCGCCACCGCGGACAACTCGCCGGGACTTCAACTGCAGGCGCAGTTCGGCCCCAACGTGAACGGTTCGGACAACCCCGACAACGTCATCGACGCCGGTATCGGCGTCCTTCGGCCCGCGGTGCAGATTTACCACATCACGACGGCGGTGTCCCGGGCCGACCTGGTTGCCCTTGATGCCACCGTGCAGTCGACCGGTTCAGCAGACGCGATGCCCGGCCTGATCAGCCGTGGGCTGCCGCCAACCCGCGCGGTGGCATTCGGCCCGGCTGCCGTCACGGTGGGCTCGACGCCAGCAGAGCACGTCGTAACCGACGGTATCCGCCGCCGCGACGCCGTCTTCGGCAATCAGATCGGCGCCTCCACCACGCTCACCGCGAATTCGCCCGACAGTGGCCAGCGCCAGGCCTACGACTACCTTCCTGTGGACGCGGGCACGCTGAGTGCGTATCGGTACACGGGCATCGCCGGAGTGACCGCCTCGTCCTCGGGTTCGGACGTCGGCGCCTGGTTCAACCGCAGTCCCTCACACGGCCCGTGGTCGGCCCTGGACGCTGATCCGGCAACGGCCTGGGAGAGTGGGTCGCTCGGCGGCGCAGTGGGCCAGTCGCTGGAAGTCTCCCTACCGCGGCCGCGCGATCTCGGGTCGCTTCAGATTGCGTTCGCCACAGCAACGGTCAACGTTCCGACTCAGATTTCGGTCAGCACCGATCGAGGGTCGCGGATCGTGAACGTGCGGGCGGATGCGACTCTGCAAACCGTCGATCTGCCCGAGGGTCCAACTCGACGGGTGAAGATCTCGGTGGTGGCCGTCCTCGGCGGCGGTCGTGGTGGATCGGTGGGCATCGCGTCGCTGAAGCTTCCTGGGGTGTCGGCCGGACGCACCCTCGTCGTGCCCGGGAACCCGACTGGCGCGCCGGCTGACCTGCTTGCCTTCGATGCCGCGTCGGGTTACCGGCCGACCTGTCTCACCTATGCGGCGATGCCGGCCTGCGACCCGACCTTCGCAGCTGACGGCGAGGAGACCGACGGCATCGACCGCACGGTAACGCTCGGCGCGGGAGAGGACTATCGGCCCAGCGCGTCGGTGCGGCTGCGGGGCGGTGCAGCCCTCGATGCGGCGCTTGATCGCGGTGCGCCTGCACGGGTCACCGCGTCGTCGAGCATCGCCGACGATCCGCGGGTGCGTCCGGGTGCCGTCGTCGACAACGATCCGACCACGATGTGGATGGCGGCGCCGGGCGACGCCAACCCTTCGCTGACGCTGACGTTGCCGTCTAACTACACGATGAGCGGTCTGACACTGACCACCGACCCGAATGCGGCCGTTGCAGTGCCACGTCGAGTCGAGATTCGCGTCGGCCCGCACATCTGGCGGTTCGACGTCCCCGATTCAGGACGGCTCCTCTTCCCGACGCCGGTGCGGACGTCCCGAGTGACGATCGTGGTCACCGAAGCGTCGCTGCGCACCACGACCAGCAGTGTCACCAACCGCTCTCGGCTGCTGTCGGTGGGTATCGGCGACGTGGCACTTCAGACAGAACGGCCGATCCCAAGTGCGGCGGCCGACCCGCGGGTGTCGCTCGATTGCGACGCGGGAGTGTTTCTTACCGTTGACGGTCGCCGCCTACCGCTGCAGGTCGATGCGTCCCGAGCCGACGTCCTGGCCGGTCGGCCGGTCGTCGCCCGTAGCTGCGCCGCGGACCCCGTTCGGTTGGCGCCCGGCGCCCATCGACTGGCGATCGCCTCCGGCCCCCGGGTCGACCCGGTAGGGCTGACGTTCGCCCGGGTGGGAGCTGAACCGCTGGGAACGACCGCGTCGGTTACGGCGCCGTCGGTGATGCAGTGGTCGGCCACCACCCGTTCAGTGCGCGCAGATACCGACCAACCCGCATTGCTGGTGGTGCACGAGAACGACAACGCCGGCTGGCAAGCGCGACTCGACGGCCACCTGCTTCAGCCGGTGATGCTGGATGGTTGGCAGCAGGGATGGATCGTGCCGGCCGGCACGCACGGCGTGATCCAGCTCAGATATGCGCCGCAACGCAGCTACGTCGTGAGCTTGGTTCTCGGTGGTGTCGCCGCGATCGGCGTGATCGTGCTGGGCTTCGCCCGCGGAACGCGCAGGCAACGACCTTGGCCGGCGCTCGTCGAGTCGCGGCTACCCACGTGGGCCGGCGTCACGCTTGTCGCACTCGCTGCCGTCGCGCTCGTCGGACTGACTGGGCTGGCGGTAGTGGTGATCGTCATCGGGTTGGCCGCCGTCCTGCGGTCGAAGACCGCGGGCCTGCCGCCGGCCGCAGGAGGGGCCGCGCTCGTGGTTGCCGGATTCCTCAGCGCGATCGCTGCTTCCACGGCGTTGTTCACCGAGGCCAATTCGGCACGGACTCAGTACTTGTGCGTTTTCGCGGTGGTCTGCACGGTACTGGGTGGATCGACCGCCTCCGCGGTGGTGCGCGCTCGGACCCACGAGCGTGATCCGTAGCGCAGGATCGGTCGTTCGACCAAGAGCCATGATGCGCTGGCTACGGCCACCGTGGATGCGAGCGTGACGACGAAGAGTTGCCAGAAGTACCCGTGAAATTCGGGATAGTGCAGGTGATGCTGCAACCACAGCATCAGCGGAACGTGCCAGAGATAGACGCTGTAGGAGATGTTGCCGCCGAACCGGGCGATGGGTGAGCCGAGCGTCCGTCGCAGCACTGTCGAGTTCCCCAGCACGAGCGGCAGCATGACAAAGAACGCGCAGGCAGCGAACAGGTAATGCTGCAGCGTCCATTGCCAGAAGGTGGCCGGTGCGAGCGTCCGGGGGATACCCAGCGGAAGCGTCGACAACATGAAGCACAGCACGGCGACGATGCCGCAGAGTCCCGGCGCGGCAGCCCACTCGGTGAGCACACGTCGGAGCGGCAGGACGACGGGTGAATTCGCGGGGATGCAGGTGAGGACAGCCAGTGCCATGCCTAGGGCGAACCAGTCGAGATAGGCCGGAAACCACAGCAGGGCCTGGGAATTCTCGATGACGTGGCGAGCCTGGAGGACGTTGAACGCGAGGGCGCCCGCCGCCATTGCGGCCAGCATCGCAAGCTGCCGCCGGACTGCTGAGTCCGGTCCCGCGGTGCGGGTCACGGCAAGACGGGCCAGCACCGGCAGCGTGGCGTAGAACGCCACCTCGATGGTGAGCGTCCAGAGCTGAGTTAGGTTCGGGTCGTAGTCGTTGTGGTTGTAGGTCTGGATGAGGGTGAGGTAGCTGAACCAGTTGGTGCCGTTGACCCGGAAGGTGGTGAGGGCGAGCAGGGTGATCGCCACTGTGAGCCACAACGCCGGCGCTATCCGCAACAGGCGACGCCAGAAGAACTGCAGGATCGGTGGCCGCTTCTGACCGGTGATTGCAGCGAGAGCAAACGGTCGGTACAGCAGGAAGCCGGAGAGCAGAAAGAAGATCGTGACGCCTATGTCGAGGCGCGACAGCACCGGCGCCAGCAGGTCTACCTGCAGCGAGCGTCCGGTGTTGAATCCGACGTGGGTGAAGACGACACAGAGCGCGGCAAGTGCCCGCACGCCGTCGAGTGCGGGGAACCGGGTATGGGTCGAAGGGGCGGAATCCGCGTTAGGCATGGTCAACCTCCCGCCGGGAACGGTGCACCGATCATGAGTCGAACCATGCACAGGCTTGTCGAGCTGTCCTTCGACGTGAGGATGATCTTCGCCGGTGCCGTGCTGGGCAACCGCAACCGCAGCGCCGCGAGCGATCCCAAGTGCTGCGTCGATCCGGTCACCGGAGCGTGCAGCGTTCCGTCCGCGGCTTCGATCTGGACGCTGATCGTGCTCGAAGTGCTCTGGAAGGCGTCGGCATAGAGGAACCACTCGCCGGTGCGCACCGGCGCGCTCAGCGGAACGACCAGCCGCTGGGCACCGTGCAGAAACGTTCCGCAGTTGGTTTGCTGCGGCCCGGCGGCCGTCGCCACCGGAACGAATGCGGCGCGAACCAGGCGGCCGTCATTGGTGGCGATCAGCGGATTGGCAGACCGCCCGGAGAAGTTGGCGGACACGCCTTCCAGACTCAGCAGATCGCTGATGTGGTGGGCCGGCTCGATGCTAGTGACCACGTCACCGCGGATGGGGGTGTCATAGATGCCGACCGACGGCCCGGCGGCGCGCACCGAGGCGACGAGCGTGGTCACGTAGGAGTGCGCCGGATTGCGCCACCAGTGCGAGGCGTACTCAGCATTGGAAACGGCCCCGCCGACCGTCACCGCAACGGTCAGCACCAGTAGCACCACCGTCCGCGAGTCCGGCGTTCGCCGAGATGAGGATGGTGACGCCATACCGGAGTCTGATGCGGCGACCCGTTCGGCCGGTGCGCGCGCCGACCTCGCCTGGTCCCGGAGCGGGCACAGAGCGAGCACCAGAGCCAACGCGAGCGGCACCGCGACGATGAACGCATACCGCGGAGTGACCGAGAGGGTGGCACCGTAGGGCCCGTACCGGCCGGCACCCACTAGCAGTATTCCGGCGACGGCGGTGATCAGCGGCAACGTCCAGGCAACGAGTGAGATCCGACCGGTGCGCTGCAGACCTACAGCCACGGCAACCGCGACGGCCAGGAGCGCGAGCACCACCTCAAGATCGGTCGTCGCCGCGAACGCCGCGTACGTCGTAGGACCGGCGTACCAATGCCACGGGCCGCCGATGAATGCCGGCGCGACGAGCCGCAGCAGGAACTCACGGCATAAGGCGAGTTGGTCGCCGAGCGACGGCGCCGCGATGTCCTGGCCGTAACCAGCGGAGAGGTAGACGATCAGATACACCGCGAGCGGAACGGCCTTGAGCAACCATGCTCGCCAGTCCGACACCGCGTGACGCAGCCGATCGACGAAGGTGCCGGCGGTGAGAAAGCCGAGGGTGAGGATGGGCAGTAGCAGCGAGATGATGGCCGTCTGGTCGTTGTTCAGTGTCGCCAGAAGCAGCCACCCGCCCGTCTCGGCTGCGGTAGCCAGCGATCGGTTCCGGCTGTGCCGGACATGCGCGTCGAGCGCCAGGATCGTGAACACCTGACCGATCCCGGTTACCAGGCCCGGGGTGAGGTAGACGAACGTCGGCGCGATCAGCGGACTGAACGCGTACAACGCCACAGTGAGCAGCACCAGCGGGCGCTCTCCGACCAAACGGACCAGCAGCCGAGCGAGCAGCCACGTGCTCACCGCCTGAAGTACCAGCCGCACCGCTACGGTGGCCGGGTAGTTCATCGGCGCCATCCGGTGCAGCAGCCAGAACTCGAGCCGGCCGAAGATCGCGAAGTGCCCGCCGAGCGAGTCGCTCAGGTATTTCCAGTCCAGATTGCCGCGCTCCGCCTGCGCGAGGTTCGACAGGTCAGCCTGCGAGTACCAACCACGACCGGCGAGGATGGCCAACCACAGCGCTTGGAGCAGGACGACAGCACCGACCACCCGCTTTGGAGTGAGCGCACCTGGCAGGAGTCGCACCGCGTCGGATCGAGTCGCGGTCTCGGAGTCTGCCGTCACCACGTCACTCCGGATCTCGAATCGGCTCTGCCGCCACGCAAGTAGCGGCAGACAGGCCTTCGAAACACTTCGGAAGCATAGTGACTGGCTGGTAACCTGCCCTCCTCGATCGTCCGGGCAACGCGAATTCGACGGAGGCACTGGATGCGCAAGGGCGCAGGGATCGTGGCGGTCGGGATCGCGGTATTCGCTCTGCTGCTGGCCATCCTGCTTCCTACCTACGCCGTGCCGCGCAGTAAGAAGACACCGCTCGACCTCAACGTCACGATCGTGTCCACTGGGTCTGCGAAGGTGCTTGACGCGGCCACCGGGCAAGCCCAGACGAAGCAGTTGCGGGCCACCCGGATCGTGAAGAGTGACTCGGCCAAGTCCGACAGCACCAACACGGTGGTGAACGAGACGCTGTGCATCGTGGTCGACGAGAACAACCCGTCGAACTGTCTGCCCAGCAGCGACCCGCGGCTGCTGTCCATCACCACCGACCGCGTCGCAACGAACCGCAAGAGCGGAGAGGCGGTCAACGAGTCCAAGTACGCCGCGAACGTCAATGGCGACAGCTCGGTGCAGCACAAGGGGATGGCCTACAAGTGGCCGATCGATGCCAAGAAGAAGACCTACCAGTTCTTCGAGCCGGATCTGGGCAAGGCGTTCCCCGCGAAGTACGTCGACTCGGAGAAGCTGAAGGGCCTGACCGTCTACAAGTACCTGTGCGACATCAGCCCGCAGCCGTACAAGATCCAGGGGCTGTTGGACGGTACGTACGCCGACACCCGCACGGTCTGGGTCGAGCCGAAGACCGGCGCGATCGTCAAGGGCCAGGAGCGGCAGGTCCAGACGCTGTCGACAGGCCAGGTCGCGCTGGACGTCACGTTCACCTTCGACGACAAGTCGCAGAACTACCAGGCTGACTACGCGAAGAAAAAGATCAAGCAGCTCAAGCTGGCCCAGCTCTACCTACCGATCATCTTCCTGATCGTCGGGATCGCCGCGGTTGTGGTCGCGTTCCTGCTGTTGCGCCGCCGGGGCGACCAGCCGTCGGCGCACCAGCCGCGGCATCCGGCGACCGTCGGCGGACCGCCGCCGGGGCAGCACCCGGATGCGCAGACCACGCCGAGAGATGCACCGACAACCCCGCGGAGCTGACGAGTCAGCCCAGGACGCAGCTGTAGATCGCTGTGCCGGGCAGGATGGACCCGCGCAGCGGTGACCACTGACCCCACTCCGCGGTGAATCCGTCCGGCCACTCCGGCTCGATGAGATCGACGAGGCGGAACCCGGCCGCGGTCAGCTCACGCACCCGGTCGCCGAGGGTGCGGTGGTGCTCCACGTAACTCTCGCTACCGTCCTCGTCGTACTCCACGTAAGGGGTGCGATCGAAGTACGGCGTGCGTGCGGTGAGGCCGGCGGCCGTCGGGTCGTCCGGGAAGATCCACCGCAGCGGATGCGTCGTGGCGAACACCCAGCGCGCGCCGGGGCGCAGGACCCGCGCGACCTCGCGCATCAGGCCGGCCGAGTCGGCCACGAATGGCACCGCGCCGAAGGCGGTGAAGGCGAGATCGAAACTGTCATTCCCGAACGGCAGCGCCTGCGCGTCGGCCTGGACCAGCGGCACGTGCAGACCGGTCTGTGCCGCACCGGCTCTCGCATGGCGCAACATGCCGGCGGAGATGTCCATGGCGACCGGCCGGGCGCCATGCGAAACGAGCCAGCGTGAGCACATGGCCGACCCGCAGCCGACCTCCAGGATGCGTGCGCCGCGCAGCGACTCGATCGGCCCGAGCAGGGCCGCGTCCTGCTCACGGACGTTCTCCGGGCACCAGACGAAGTCCGCCACGCCGAGCAGCTCACCGTGCTCGGCGTGGTAGGCATCGGCGTCGGAGTCCCACCAGCTCCTGTTCGCCCGGGCACTGGCGATCGGCCCGACTGGCTCGTAGCCCACTCGATCGGTGCTCAGCTCGCTCAGCTCCTGCGCTTGCCGACGACAAGGCTCACCCCGGCGCCGAGCACCACCACGACCAGGCCGGCGAAGCCCACCCACACTCCGGAACCGGAGTGGTCCCACATGCTGCCCTTCTTGCTGAACGAGACCTGCCATTTGTGGTAGTCGCCGGCACCGCCCATTGCCAGGGCCGCTGCGGCCCACGGAGCACGTGGATCCTGGCCCGAGACACCGGAACGGGGGAAATCGGGAGTCATGCTGGCCGAGGTTAGCCGTTCGGCGAGCCGCGTCGCGTTGACCCAGCGTCCTGGATGTCCGTATCCTTGAGGGTGCGTGTGCTGTGCCTGCGTCCTCGACAGGGAGTAGGCCGCCCGCCGAACCAACGACCTGCAGGTCTCCATATCTTGTGCGTCCGGCTCAGTGCGCCGCGACGCGAGGGATGAGGTGGTGTGCGGCTAGTCCTCTCGGCGGTCCGGGCGTGGCATGCGTACCGATCCGAGTAACTATCCGCTAAGGAAACCCACCCACTCCATGACGTCCACTGTCGAAGCACCTACTGAGCACAGCACCACCAGCAGCACCCCGCAGGTCGCGATCAACGACATCGGCTCCAGTGACGACTTCCTGGCCGCGATCGATCAGACCATCAAGTACTTCAATGACGGCGACATCGTCGAAGGCACCATCGTCAAGGTCGACCGCGACGAGGTCCTCCTGGACATCGGCTACAAGACCGAAGGTGTCATCCCCTCCCGTGAGCTGTCGATCAAGCACGACGTCGACCCCGGTGAGGTCGTTTCGGTGGGCGACGAGATCGAGGCACTGGTCCTGCAGAAGGAGGACAAGGAGGGCCGGCTGATCCTGTCCAAGAAGCGCGCTCAGTACGAGCGCGCCTGGGGCACGATCGAGGCCAAGAAGGAAGCCGACGAGGTTGTCGAAGGCACCGTCATCGAGGTCGTCAAGGGCGGCCTCATCCTCGATATCGGGCTGCGTGGCTTCCTGCCCGCATCGCTGGTCGAGATGCGCCGGGTGCGCGATCTGCAGCCGTACGTCGGCAAGACCCTCGAGGCGAAGATCATCGAGCTGGACAAGAACCGCAACAACGTCGTGCTCAGCCGGCGGGCGTGGCTGGAGCAGACCCAGTCCGAGGTGCGCAGCGACTTCCTCAACAAGCTGGCCAAGGGCCAGGTGCGCACCGGAGTGGTCTCCAGCATCGTCAACTTCGGTGCGTTCGTGGACCTCGGTGGCGTCGACGGTCTGGTGCACGTGTCGGAGCTGTCCTGGAAGCACATCGATCACCCGAGCGAGGTCGTCGAGGTGGGCCAGGAGGTCACCGTCGAGGTCCTCGACATCGACATGGACCGCGAGCGCGTCAGCCTCTCGCTGAAGGCGACTCAGGAGGACCCGTGGCGGCAGTTCGCCCGGACCCACCAGCTGGGTCAGGTCGTGCCCGGCAAGGTCACCAAGCTGGTCCCGTTCGGTGCGTTCGTTCGCGTCCAGGACGGCATCGAGGGCCTGGTGCACATCTCCGAGCTGGCCGAGCGGCACATCGAGCTGCCTGAGCAGGTCGTGAACGTCGGCGACGACATCCTCGTGAAGGTCATCGACATCGACCTGGAGCGCCGGCGCATCTCGCTGTCGCTGAAGCAGGCGAACGAGGGCGATCTGACCGAGGACTCGTTCGACCCGGCGCAGTACGGCATGGAGGCGCAGTACGACGAGAAGGGCGCCTACATCTACCCCGAGGGCTTCGACCCGGAGACCCAGGAGTGGCTGGAAGGGTTCGACGAGCAGCGCGAGGCCTGGGAGAAGCGTTACGCCGCTGCCCGGGAGCGTTTCGAAGCGCACCGCAAGCAGCTGGCCGACGCCCAGAAGGCGGATGCCGACGCCGCAAGCGGGGCCGGCGAGGCGACGTCCTACACTTCCGACACCGCCGACGAGCCGGTCGAGGGCGAAGCGCCGGCCGTGCCCACGGCCACCGGCGGCACGCTGGCCTCCGACGAGGCGTTGGCGGCGCTGCGGGAGAAGCTCACCGGCCGCTGAGGCACGGCTTCAAACAACGCGGACGACCAGCGCCCGCAACGCGAGCGACACGGTGCCCGGGAGGTTCACCTCCCGGGCACCGGCCTGTTCGCTGGCTACCGTAGCTGCCATGTACGGGAGGGTATTTCCGCGAATCGGGCTGCTTGCCGGAGCCGTTCTGGCGGCCGCGATTCTCACTACCGGATGCTCCTCCGGAGCGAAGCCGGACAGTACGCACAGCAGCTCAGTAGGCGGCTCGTCCGGGTCGTCGCAGTCGTCTGGATCGTCGTCCGGGTCCGCCAGCTCCGGCGGCTCGTCGGCAACGTCCCCGAGCGCCACGCCGTCGTTGGCGGGAGACTGCTCCACCGTCCTGCCGCTCAGCATCGTGGAGAAGACGCTCGGCCATCCCGTCGTCGGGCAGACCGCCTTCGTGGTGAACAAGCCGGATGCGAAGATCGGCATGCTGACGAGGATCAACTGCCGTTACGGCCTGGCCAAGGCGGTGAAGGGCAAGCCGGCTCCGTCCCCCCAGGTCGAGATCAGCGTCTCGCTGTACTCGACCGAGCAGCAGGCCACCGACCGGGTCAGCGGGACGGTATCGGAATGGCGCGATCACGGCGCCTCGCAGACCGACGCGCAGGTCGACAAGGACGCCGCCGTGTTGCTCACCGGGTACGGCACCCCGCTGCTGGTGGTCGCACATGCCGAACGCACGGTAGCCGTGAGCGTTGCCCCTGCCCTGCTGAAGGGCCAGAACATGGCAACGGTGATGGGTGCTCTCGCGGGCCAGGCGATCAGCAACTCGTGATCGAAGCCACGCGCCCGCCCGGCCAGCTTCGGGTGGGGCTGACCGGTGGAATCGGCTCAGGGAAGTCGTCGGTGGCCGAGGTGTTCGCCGGCCAAGGCGCGGTGGTCATCGACGCCGACCAGTTGGCCCGTGACGTGCTTGCGCCCGGCTCGGACGGTCTGCAAGCCGTGGTCGACCGCTTCGGTGCCGGTGTCGTTGCGCCGGACGGCTCGTTGGATCGAGGCGCGCTGGCCGCGGTGGTCTTCGCCGACGAGGCGGCCCGCGACGACCTCAACGCCATCGTGCACCCGATGGTCAGTGCGCTGTCGGCCGAGCGCATGGCGGCGGCCGGGCCGGGGACGATCGTGGTCTACGACGTGCCACTGCTCGTCGAGACGGGGCGGCAAGGTGAGTTCGATGCTGTGGTCGTCGTGACGGCGCCGCTGGCTGCTCGGATCGCCCGACTGGCCGATCGGGGCGTGGCAGAGGCAGACGCCCGGGCGCGGATCGCCGCTCAGGCCAGCGACGATCAGCGCCGCGAGATCGCCTGGGCGGTGATCGACAACGCCGGGTCTCGTGACCAACTCGCCGACGCGGCTCGTCGGGTATGGCAACGCCTGCTCGATCTGCAGGCCAGCCAGCCGTCGGTTTGAAGGCGCTCTGCGGCATCGGCTATTGTTCACGGCTGGTGCACGCGACAGAACGGTCGCGCTGCGCATCATGCGGACGTAGCGCAGCTGGTAGCGCATCACCTTGCCAAGGTGAGGGTCGCGGGTTCGAATCCCGTCGTCCGCTCGGGTGGCAGTGGATCGATCCCTCACCAGGTCAGCACCGCACCTGGTGGCTGTCCCGGTGATCAGGTCCGGACCGAAGCTGATCCGCTGGCGACGTGGCCGAGTGGCTTAGGCAAGGGCCTGCAAAGCCCTGTACGCGGGTTCGATTCCCGCCGTCGCCTCTGCGTCGCGTTTGCGCGAGGCTGAACGACTGCAGCACAACTGAATATCTGCGCCTCCGCCGAGCGGAGACGGGCGATTAGCTCAGTGGGAGAGCACTACCTTGACACGGTAGGGGTCACTGGTTCAATCCCAGTATCGCCCACGTAGAAGGCAGCAAATACGGGCCCCGCAGCGATGCGGGGCCCGTATTTGTGCCCTGGTGACTACTGAACCCATGGTGTAGTGGTCACCGGCTATTTTGGTCGCGGGGCCGGAACACTGCAGCGCAGCGATTTCGGGCGCCTCGGTGCTCGGTTGCGCCTCATTTCCGGGTCGGCCCGCGGCCTCCTAGGCACCGCGTGCAACAAACGTGCAACACCAGCCAGCGCACAGGTCGCGGCGCGAGTGCCCGTTCGCGCTGGCCGACGCCCGTTACAGCGACCGAACACCGGTAGTCCCCCTGCTCGGTTCGATCTAGGCAGCGATGACCATGGTGTTGCACGTCGGTTGCATTGGCCGTCCGCTTCCACGGCTCGGCGAGGCCGAAGCTCTCGCGAGCACTGGGGTACGGGAGCTCGCATGACTCGTTGACCACTGCCGGGATGAGTGGTGAGTAGTAATCGTTGATGATGTAGTTCGCTAGACACACGCAAAACGACGGAGCCGCTATCGGGCGTTCTCTGCTCGTTCATCAGCGTTGGCGCGGGCGTCGACCGCCGTGTTGACCTCGTCTGTCACGTGGGCGCGAGCCCAGTCGCCGAGTACCGCGAGACCTTTGGCAGCGTCTGTGCCAGGTGCGGCGGTGTAGGCGACGATGGTCAGTCCGGGGTCGCTTGGCAGCTCCAGGGCGTCGAAGTCGAGGTCGAGGTTGCCGACTAGCGGGTGGTGGAAGGGCTGGATGCCGGAGCGGTAATACCGCACGTTGTGGGCGGCCCACCGGGTGCGGAATTGTTCGCTGTGGATGGACAGTTCACCGATGAGGGCGGACAGGCGCTGGTCGTCGGGGTTTCGGCCGGCTTCGGTGCGCAGGCTGCCGACGCCGTCGTGGGCGATGCCTCCCCAGTCGCGGTAGAACTCGGTCGAGGCGGGGTCGAGGAACACGAAACGGGCGAGGTTCGCGTCCAGATGAGGGTTGTTGAGGGCGGGTGCGTAGAGGGCGCGCCCGAGGTGGTTGGTGGCCAGGATGTCGAGCCGTCCGTTGCGGACGAAGGCGGCTGCCCCGGTGAGGGCGTCGAGGACTTGTCGGATGCTGGGCCGGACCTTGCTGGGCGCCGAGGCAGCGGAACGGACCCGGCTGCGTGGCGCGTTCGCCAGTCCGATGAGATCGATGAGGTGGGCGCGTTCGACGTCGTCGAGTTGTAGGGCGCGGGCGAGGGCATCGGTGACGTGGTCGGAGACGCCGCGGACGTTGCCGCGTTCGAGCCGGGTCAGATACTGCTCGGAGATGCCGGTCAGCACGGCCAGCTCTTCGCGGCGCAGGCCTGCGACGCGGCGACGGCCGCCGTAGCTGGGTAGGCCGGCCTGCGCGGGTGTGATGCGGGCGCGGCGGGTCATCAGAAAGTCACGGATCGCAGCGCGCACGTCCTGACCGGGGTTCACTCCTATGACGGTAGGCGACGGCATCGGTTGGAGGGGGTTCCTGCCAGTACCCCCTACTGTCCGGGCCTGCCGCCGGTGTCCAGGACGGCGTTGTCTGGACCGTGCCGGCGCAGCTGCCGGCGTTCCGACGAGGAAGGCTGTTCGTGTCCGTTTCGACCCCTACACGTGCTGCCTCCGTTCGTACCGGCGGAAGCACTGAACCGATGTCCGCGCCTGCCCGCGCCACGCTGGCAGCGGCGGTTCTCGGGTTCTTCATGATCACTTTCGACGCGGTGGTCGTGAACGTCGCGCTGCCGTCCATTCGCAGTGATCTGGGCGGCGGACTGAGCGGCCTGCAATGGGTCGTGGACGGCTATACCTTGATGTTCGCGGCGCTGTTGCTCTCGGCCGGGTCGTTCACCGACCGGATCGGCGCGCGGCGCGCCTTCGGCCTGGGTCTTGGGCTGTTCGTGCTCGCGTCGGCCGCTTGCGGCGTTGCTCCGGGACTTGGCATGTTGGTCGCAGCTCGGCTGGTGCAGGGCTCGGCTGCTGCGGTCATGATGCCCTCGTCGATGGCCCTGCTGCGTCACGCCTTTCCCGACCGCGTCGCCCGCGGGCGTGCTATCGCGATGTGGGCGATGGGCGGCGCGGTCGCCTCCTCGTCTGGTCCGGTGCTGGGCGGGGTGCTGGACGCCCTCGATTGGCGTTGGATCTTCTTCATCAACCTCCCGGTCGGCGCGCTCGCGTTGGCATTGACGACCGGTGCCGGTAGTTCGCTTCGGCGACCCGCTTCCTTTGATTGGGCGGGCCAGGTGAGCGGAGTGTTGGCGATGGCGGGCCTCTGCTACGGGGCGATCGAAGCCGGCTCGGCCGGCTTCACCGCGCCTCGAGTGTTGGCTGCTTTCGCCCTCGCGGCATCGGCACTGGCCCTGTTCATCGCCGCGCAACGCCGGATCGCGCACCCGATGATGCCGCTGGACCTGTTCCGGTCCCGCAACGTCGGCATCATCCTCGCGACCGGCTTCGCGTTCATGGTGTGCTACTTCGGCCTGCCGTTTGTGTTCAGCCTCTACCTGCAGCAGGTACGGGGCCTGTCCGCGCTGGGCACCGGCGCCGCATTCTTGCCGATGATGCTGATCGGCGCCGTGCTCACTCCGTTCTCCGCCCGGCTGGGCGAACGCCTCGGCCGCCGCACGCTCATCGTGGCCGGCCTTGCGTCCATGTCGATCGGGTTGGTGGTGCTCGCCCTGCTGCCCGCCTCCACGCCAGTGGCCGCGTTGTCCATGCTGATGGTGCTGGTCGGCCTGGCCGGACCGCTTGTCGTCCCGGCGGCCGCCGCGATGCTGCTGGATGTCGTACCGGCGCAGCGGGCCGGAATCGCATCCGGGATTTACAACACCAGCCGGCAGGTCGGCGGCGCACTCGCGGTCGCAGTATTCGGTGGGCTGCTAGCCAGCCCAGCCACCTTCATGCGCGGCGTCCAGGTCAGCTTGCTGATCGCCGCCGCCACCGCCGCCCTCGCCGGCGCGGCCAGCCTGCTCCTACCGAAGCGTCAAGGGACAGCAGCATGACGAACTGGACACCGGAGAAACTCGATCACCTCGACGCCGAGGGGCTCCAGAGCACTACCCCGGCCGCGCCTAGAACGCGCACCGGGAGAGGCCATGCGGACATAACGAGGAACGGCACCCGACGGAAGGATCACCGGTGACCGAGACGATCGAGCGGACGACCGGCAGCGACCGGCCCGCCGCGCCGGCCGTGTCGCTGAGCGTGGTGGTCCTCGCAGCGGTCGTGCTGGTGACCGCGATCGCCCCGCTGGCGACCGACATGTACGTGCCGGCGTTCCCGCTGGTCGGGCGGGATCTCGCCGCGTCAGCAGCGCAGGTGCAGTTGACACTGACGACGTTCTTCATCGGCATGGCGCTGGGCCAGCTCGTCGGCGGACCGATGTCGGATCGGATCGGGCGACGCCGGCCACTGCTCGTATCGCTGGCCGTGCTGGCGGCGGCCTCGCTGCTGTGTGCCGTAAGCCCGGGCATTGCCACCATGATGGCGGCCCGGCTGCTGCAGGGATTCGCCGGTGGCTGGGCGATGGTGATCGCACGGTCGGTGGTGGTCGACCTGACCTCGGGCGCGACGCTGGTGCGGGCGATGAACATCATCGCCGGGGTCGCCGGGATAGCACCGATCGTTGGCCCGCTGCTGGGCGCGGCGATCCTGCAGTTCTCGCACTGGCGGGTGTCGTTCTGGGTGGTGGCCGCACTGGGCCTACTCATGCTCGCCGTCGTCGCGGCAGCCGTGCCCGAGACCCACCCGGCCGAGGAGCGCCACGGCGGCGGACTGAGCCGACTGGTCGGCTCGGCCGCGCTGGTCGTCCGCAACCGGCCGTTCGTCGGCTGGCTGCTCGTCTTCGGACTGTCGATGGGCGTGATCTTCGCCTACGTCGCCACGTCGGCGTTCGTGCTGCAGTCGATGAACGGGCTGTCGCCGATGCTGTACTCACTGGACTTCGCCTTCAACGCAGTCGGGTTGACCGTGACGACGCTCGTCGCGGCGAAGCTGGCCGCCTCGGTGTCCACCCGCGCGACCGTCACCGTCGGTCTGTCCGCAACCGCAGCAGCAGCGGCGCTGCTACTGGCCGGTGCGCTGGTCGGGATGCCGCTACCGATTGCGCTCGTCGGCTTCTTCGTGCTGATGAGTGCGCAAGGACTGGTCGGCCCGAATGCCGGCGCCCTGGCCTCAGGCACGGTGCCCGACGAGCCGGGCACAGGGTCGGCGCTGCTTGGCTTCCTGCAGTGGATCATGGCCGGCGCCATCGCCCCGTTGGCCGGTCTCGGCGGAGCGCGCACCGCTGTGCCCATGGCCATCATCGTCGGGGTCCTCACCGCTATATCAGTCTTCGGCCTGGTCGTGCTCGCGCGACCGAAACCGGAATTCAGCACCATCCACAACGAGGAGCAGTCATGAAAGCCGCAATCTTCAAAGGCACGGGAAGCATCGTGATCGAGGACCGGCCGAAGCCGGCGATCACCGAGCCCACGGACGCGATCGTGCGCGTCGCGCTGGCGTGCGTGTGCGGATCGGACCTGTGGTTCTACCGCGGCATTTCTGACCTACCCCACGGCGGCGTCGGGCACGAGTTCATCGGCGTCGTCGATCAGGTCGGCAGCGCCGTGCGCGACCTCGCCCCCGGCGATTTCGTCATCTCGCCGTTCTCCTGGAGCGACGGCACCTGCCGCAACTGCCAGCGCGGCTTCCACACCGCCTGCGTGCACGGCGGGTTCTTCGGCCAGGGAGGCGACGGTGACGGCGGCCAAGCCGAGTACGTCCGCGTCCCGCACGCCGACGGCACCCTCGTCACGGTTCCGGGAAAGAACTTCTCTGACGAGACGTTGGCCTCCCTGCTCGCACTGACCGACGTCATGGCGACCGGGTACCACGCCGCCGTGAGCGCCGACATCCGGCCGGGCCAGACGGTCGCGGTCGTCGGTGACGGCGCAGTCGGCTTGTCCGGCGTGTTGGCCGCCAGGCTGCTCGGCGCAGAGCGCATCATCGTGCTCGGCAGCAGCCACGAAGACCGGCATGCGCTGGCTCGTGAGTTCGGTGCCACCGACATCATCAGCGTCCGGGGCGATGAGGCGGTCGAGCAACTGAAGGCACTCACCGACGGCTTCGGCGCCGACGCGGTTCTGGAGTGCGTCGGCACCAAGGACTCGGCCGACACCGCCTTCGCCGTCGCGGCTGCCGGCGCGATCGTCGGACGTGTCGGCGTGCCGCACGACGTCGAACTGGACGCCGAGGGCACGTTCTACCGCAACGTCGGCATGCGCGGCGGCCCAGCGCCGGCCCGCGCCTACCAACCCGAATTGCTCAAGCAGGTCCTCGACGGCTCGATCAACCCGGGCAGGGTCTTCGACGCCAGCTTCGACCTCGACGACATCGCCGCCGCCTACGCCGCTATGGACGAGCGCCGCGTCATCAAAGCACTCGTGAAGGTGAGTGACCTGGCATGAGCGACAACCAGAATGAGAACACCGGCTGGACCGGTGGACAGAACGCCTTCGGCGACTTTGCGCCGGGAATGGTGCATTACACCGACAAGGTTCTCTTCGATGAGGTCTGGGAGCGTCCGGACCTGTCCAAGCGCGATCGCAGCCTGGTCACCATCGCCGCCCTGACAGCCCTCGGGAAGACCGATCAGCTGCAGTTCCACCTCGCCTTTGCCCGGCGCAACGGCGTCGGTGACACCGAGCTCAAGGAAGCGCTGCTGCACCTGGCGTTCTACTCCGGCTGGCCCAACGGCATGGGCGCCACGACCGTGCTCAAGAACATCATCGAGAACGAGCCCCAGGCGTAACCGCGTCGTATGTCCACCACAACTAAAGCGGAAAGGCTCATCATGAGTGACTTCGAACAGATCTTCCCGCTGGGCGAGACGAACGACGCTTTCGCCCAGTACTTCATCGGCCAGAGCTACAACGCCTCGCTCGTCGAAGGCAGCGTGCCCGTCAACAACATCACTTTCGAGCCGGGGTGCCGCAACAACTGGCATATCCACCACGGCACCGAGGGCGGCGGCGACCAGATTCTGCTCTGCACCGCAGGCAGCGGCTGGTACCAAGCCGATGGCGAGAACCCCGTCAGCATGGAGCCCGGCACGGTCATCCGCGTCCCGGCCGGCACCAAGCACTGGCACGGTGCGAAAGCCGACACGTGGTTCTCTCACGTCGCCCTCATCACCCCGGGCGAGGGCGTCAGCAATGAATGGCTCGAGCCCGTCACCGACGACGACTACAGCAAGCTGCCCACGAACGGAGCACACGCATGAGCATTCTGAACGAGACCTACACCCTGCCCACCGGCGCCACGATCCCCAAGCTCGGGCTGGGCACCTGGATGATCGAAGACGACAAGGTCGCCGACGCCGTCCACGCGGCGATCGGCATCGGGTACCGCAACATCGACACCGCCCAGGCCTACGGCAACGAACGCGGAGTCGGCGAGGGCGTCCGCGCCTCCGGCCTCGGCCGCTCGGAGTTGTTCGTCTCCACCAAGCTGGCCGCCGAGATCAAGGACTACGACCAGGCCACCGCCGCGATCGCGCAGTCGCTGGCCACCCTCGAGATCGACTACATCGACCTCATGCTCATCCACGCCCCGCAGCCGTGGAACGACTTCCGCGGCGGCAACTACGACGAGGGGAACCTGGCCGCGTGGCGGGCACTGGAAGACGCCCATCGGGCCGGCACGGTCCGCGCGATCGGCGTCTCGAACTTCCTGCAGGCCGACCTGGACAACATCCTCGAGCACGGCACGGTGGCACCGCATGTCAACCAGATCCTCGTGCACGCCGGCAACACCCCTACCGAGCTGATCGGCTACTGCCAGGACAAGAACATGCTCATCGAGGCCTACTCACCCATCGCTCACGGCGAGATCCTCACCAACGACAGCGTCAAGGCCATCGCCGACCGCTACGGCGTCACCGTGCCGCAGCTGTGCATCCGCTACACGATTCAGCTCGGCACCGTCGCGCTGCCCAAGACCGCCAACCCGGACCACATGCGCGCCAACGCCGACGCCGACTTCGTGATCACCGAGCAGGCCATGCAGAGCCTGCGTGACCTGCACGAACGCGACTACGGCGACTCCAGCGCATTCCCCGTCTACAGCGGCAAGTGACGACCACCGCTACGCCGGCACGCCACCGGTAGGAAGAGAGGCCTTCTCATGCATCAGCGCACTTTGGGTCAGGGCCTGCAGGTCTCCGCGATCGGGCTCGGCGCGATGGGCATGTCCCAGAGCTATGGACCGAATCCGGGTGATCGCGACGACATGATCGGCGTGCTGCGCGGCGCAGTCGATGTTGGTGTGACGTTCTTCGACACCGCCGAAGTCTACGGCCCCTACGGTAACGAAGAACTTGTCGGCGACGCGTTATCCGAGATCCGCCGGCAGCGTGACGATCTGGTGATCGCCACAAAGTTCGGGTGGCGTATCGAGAACAACACCTCCGTCGGACTGGACAGCCGGCCCGACCAGATCGCCCGCGTCGCCGACGCCTCGCTCAAGCGGCTCAAGGTCGAGGTCCTCGACCTGTTCTACCAACACCGCGTCGACCCCGACGTCCCCGTCGAGGATGTCGCTGGCGCTGTCGGGGAACTGGTGGCCGCCGGCAAGGTCCGCCACTTCGGCCTGTCCGAGGCTTCCGCTGCCACGCTGCGCCGCGCCCACGCCGTCTACCCGGTCACCGCCCTGCAAAGCGAATACTCGCTGTGGACCCGCGACCCGGAAGCTGAGGTGCTGCCCATCTGCGCCGAACTCGGCATCGGGTTCGTCCCGTTCAGCCCGCTCGGCAAGGGCTTCCTCACCGGCACCGTCACCACCGACACCACCTTCGCCGACAACGATGTGCGCGCTAGCATCCCTCGCTTCGACGCCGACAACCGTGCCGCCAACCAAGCCATCGTGGCCCAGGTCCGCTCACTGGCTGAGTCGAAGGACTGCGCACCCGGCCAGGTCGCGCTCGCCTGGCTACTGGCCCAGCAGCCCTGGATCGCCCCGATCCCTGGCACCCGCCGCCTCGAACGCGTCGCCGAAAATGCCGGCGCCACCACCGTGGCCCTCTCCGCCGACGAACTGGCAGACCTCAAGGCCCTCGCCGACCGCGTCGGCGTCGTCGGCAACCGCTACAACGACCACCACATGGCACTCGTCGGACTCTGAACCAAGGCAGGTCACCGGCGAGCCCGGAGCGCCGCCCTACGCGACCGACCAGCGAAACTCCCGCACGATCGAAAGCCCTGACCTGTGATGGCGCAGGTCAGGGCTTCAATTTGCTAGGGGACAAGCGTCGGGCGGCGCGCGAGCACCCGAGGAGGTGACGCGCAACGGTCGTGCAACACCACGACCGCAAACAACCGTCGCAGCCAACGCGACCAACCTGAGCGTGGCCCGGAATCAACGGAGTCTTGGTCTAACCAACGCAGCCAACGTCGACGGGAAAACGTTGACACGGTAGGAGTCACTGGTTCAATCCCGGTATCGCCCACCATGAAGGCCCGGGATTTCGGGGCCTTCCTGGCGTTCTCGAAGGCGTGCACGATCATCTGTGGCGCATTCTGCCCTCAGTCAGGCGACCGACGCGCGTGCGCGGCCTCGCTCACATTTGCCTCAGCGAGATTCGGTCGCCAGCCGTATGCCGAAGCCGACCATCACGGCACCGGTGAATCGCTCCATCGTGCGTTGCACGCGGGGTTGGAAGACCCGTTTGGCCCGCTCGACGGCGAAGGCCAAGGCAGAGAACCAGACCACGTCCAGGATCACGATGACACCGGCCATCCCCAGGGCATAGGGGAGCACGGGGCTGCCGGGGTTGAGGAACTGCGGGAACAGCGCCACGAAGAACACCGCGAGCTTCGGGTTGGACACGCTGGTCACCAAACCGGAGCGCCATCCGGCCCGACGGCGGGGCTTGCGCTCAAGTTCCTTGTCGCCGCGGTGCCTCTGCAGCAACGAGCGCAGGCCGATCAGGATCAGTACGCCGGCTCCGACGATGCGCAGGGTCTCGAAGGCGACCTGCGAAGCCAGGATCAGCGAGGACACTCCCACGGCGGAGAGGATCCCCCAGATCAGCACTCCGGCGCTATTGCCGATGATCGCCGACATGGCCGCTCGTCGGCCGTCGCGGGCAGCGACTCGCAGAATGGTCGCCGTACCGGGTCCCGGGGTCAGGGTGACGATGACGGCGATGATCAGGAACTCGGTGGCCGAACGCATGAGTTCACGCTACGGGTGACGCGTGAGTTGTCCAAGGCTCCGCCGGGCCTCCTCACGGGACCGTGCTCCACTGTGAGACCGCACGCGGCGATGGCTGCCTCAGCGGGTACGAGTGCGCATCGCGGAGCGGGCCGGGAACGCGGTGGCGCCGAGGACCAGAGCGAACGTGACCACGACGATGCCCAGGTAGATCCGCACGTCGATGGTCGGCAGGAGCCGCTCGCCGTTGCTGAGCGCGTAGGCGACGCCAGCTAGTCCGGGTAGCGCGGCGGCGGTGCCGAGGATGCAGGCCGTGGTGGCGAGGAAGACCGCCTCCCAGCGCGGCACTCTTCGTCGCTGCCGGGGCGTGGCACCGACTGCAGCCAGCAGGCCGAACTCCGTGCGACGCGCGAGGGTGGTGATGATCAGCGAGTTCACCACGGCGATCGCGATGTAGCCGAAGATGACCAGCAGAATCAGGAGTTGGAAGTTGGTATCGCCCGGGGCGCTGGTCGGTTCGGCGCCCGGCGGTGACGCCGCGACGTCCAAACCGGGTCGGTCCGCCAGTAATCGGCGGATGCGTGCGGCGACGTCGTGATTGGTGGCGTGCTGATCCACCGTGATGGCCACGGCCGACGCCTGGCCGGACGGGGTGGCCGGTTGCAGATCCTGCAGCGGGGCAAGCAGTTCGCCGAAGCCCAGGCCCCGGCGGTACAGGAACGCGACGCGGCGGCTGACGCTGCGACCGTCGGGCAGGACGATCGTCAGGGTGTCCCTGACGTGCGCGTCGAGGACGGCCGCGCCCTGGACGCCGAGAGCGACCTCGCCGGGGCGAAGCCGCCCGTCGCTGTGACCCGTGGGGTCGAGATCGGCGTAGCGGACGGCTTCGTCACTGGCCGCGAGCGCGCCCAGCGTTTGCTGGGTGTCGCTCCCGGCGACGCGCGCGATGACATTCGTCGTCACCAATGGGGTCACCGCCGTGACGCCGGGCGTAGCCCGCAGGAGGTCGGCGGTTTGCTGGCCGACGCCCCCGGTTGTCGAGGTGACCATCAGATCGGCCCGGTAGCCGGTCCGGAACTGGTCGGTGGCGACGGCGTTCATCGTCGGTCCGACGAAGAGCTGGACGCAGGCGAGGGCGGTGCCCAACACGATCGGAGCCAGCGCGGCGCCGACTCGCGCGGCGCGGTGGCCCACGGCGTTGAGCGCCAGGTAGGCCGGGGCGGAATGCCGCCCGGCCCGCCGCACCACCCGCGCAGCAGCGCGAACCACGACCGGAGCCAGCGGTCCGACCGACAGCGCGATGACCAGCCCGGAGAGACCGGGTAGGGCGCTGGTCGCCTCCCCGGACGCGTACCAGGGCGCGCCGGCCATGACGAGCCCGCCGGCCAGGAGGAGGACGCCGAGAACCGTGCGCAGCACGCTGCGAACCGAAGCCCGGGAGTGTTCGTCGACCCCTTCCAGCAAGGCCAGCGGGCTGCCCCGGACCACTCGGCGCAGCGCGATTCGGGCGGCTATCTCGGCGGCAGCGAGTGCGACGACCACCGGAATCACAAAGGGCAGCGGGCCGAGGGCGGGCTGGATGCCCTGCGGCAGGACACCCCACGAGCGAATGGCCCGGACCATCACTGCGCCCAGGACGGGTCCGAGCACCGCACCGGCCACACCGGCGGCCAGGGCGACGGTACGGATCTCCCGGCGGAGCAGTTTCTTGACCTGCCGCGGAGTGGCTCCGACCACGCGGAGCATGGCGAGTTCCCGCGACCGCTCCCGGATCTGCAGTGCAGTGAGGGTGAGCACGGTGAACACGGCGACGATGAACGCAAGTGCACCGGCTGCGCCGGCCACCGAGACGAGCGCGGACTTCGCCGCCCCTTGGGACACGACTTCGAGCTGCCCCCGCTCGCGATGATTCCACTGCTTCGCGCCGTGCCTGCGGGCCAGATCCTCGAGCGGACCGATTCGGTCACCCTTGGCCGGCCACACGCCCAGGGCGGCCACCTGGCCCTCGGCGTTACCGTGGCTGCGCTGCTCGTCGTCGGCCAGGTACACGTCGGGCACGTCCGTGCCGTCGTCGGCGGCCGAGGTCAGCCCGACCACGGTGTAGGTGCGCCCGGCGTCGCCGAACCCCACCTGGATCGGGTGACCGACAGGAAGGCCGAGCGACCGGGCGAGTTGGCCCGGCACGACGATCTCGGTGGCGGTGGCCGGGGCCCGGCCGGCGGACAGCGTCCGGCTGCCGAGCGCGAACGCCGACCAGGGGTGTGCGTCCACGGAGACCGGGTCACTGGTGGGTCCGAGCACTGTCGCCGGGACGATGCGATCGACGACGACTCGCGCCTTCGGCAGCACGGCCTTGACCTGGTTGACGAACGATGCCGGCAGCAGCGCCCGGCCGGGGATCGCCATGTCGGTGTCGCCGCTGACCGGGATCGATTGCGACCGGCCCAGCAGGATCGGCGCGCGTGCGTACTCACCGGTCGACACCTGCCCCTGCACGCCGGTCTGCAGCAGTACACCGAAGATCCCGATGAGGACGGCTGCGAAGAGCACGGTCGCGGCCAGGGCCATGGTCTGGCCGCGACGGCCGCGCACCGACAGGCGGGCCAGCTCCTTCATCGCTGCGGCGCCAGGTCGGTGAGCATCGCGGTGATCTCGCTTGCCGTGGCGTTGCGCAGTTCGCCGCGCCAGCGCCCGTCCGCGAGGAACAGAACCCGGTCGGCCACTGCGGCAGCCATGGGGTCGTGGGTCACCATCAGCACCCGCTGGCCGAACTCGGTGACCATCGACCGGAGCAGGGCAAGGACTACCCCGGTGGCCGCGGAGTCGAGCGACCCGGTCGGCTCGTCGGCCAGGATCAGTTCCGGCCCGGTGATCAACGCCCGGGCGAACGCGACGCGCTGCTGCTGCCCTCCGGACAGTTGGGCCGGCCGCCGGTCCAGGGTGGTCCCGACGCCGACGGAATCGGCCAGCCGCTGCACGACCTGCCGGTCGATCGGCTCGCCGGCCAGGCGCAGCGGCAAGGAGATGTTGTCCGCGACGGTGAGTGACGGGATGAGATTGAACGACTGGAACACCACCCCGATGTGGGAACGCCGCAGTTCGGCCAGGCGGGTTTCGCCGAGCCGGGTGATGTCCGTCCCGGCGATGGTGATCGAACCCGAATCAGGCTTGTCCAGTCCCAGCAGACAGTTGAGCAAGGTGGTCTTGCCGGAACCCGACGGCCCCATCACCGCGGTGAAGGTGCGCGGTTCCACGGTGAGGTCGATGTCGGTCAGCGCTCGGAACCTGCCGGCATTCGTCTGGTAGCTCTTGCTCACCCGCTGCAGGGTGACCGCGCTGCCGGAGACGTGATGAGAACGGGGCTGGCGGTGAGGGTGCAACTTCACCCCACGAACTCTGGCTGCACCGCCGGTCCGCCGCGATCCTGGACGGGCCCGCATCGATGGTGGTGCTGGCTATACCCCACCGCAGCTCCCGAATGGGATTGTGCGCCGTCCGTATGGTGGCCTCGTGGTGGTCGGGCCGGGCACGCCGGTGCGCTCGAGGCTCGCCACATCGGCGGCCCGGCTGGGGCGCTCGATCCGATATCTGGCCGGTGATCTCGTCGTTGGGCTGCGCGCCCTTGCGCTGCTGATACTGGTGGTCATCACGGCGGCTGCCTCGCTGGTCGGAGTGGGCCTCGCCTTCGCCGGCACAGTCGCCCGGGGCGTTCGTCGGCACTGCGACCGAGACCGTGCGCGGACCGGACGATTCCTCGATCGCCGCATCGCCTCGCCGTACGCAGACCCGTCCTCACGCCGGCTGTCGATGCTGCGCAGTTACCGCCGCGGCGCCACGCTCGCACGTGACCTGGCCGTTCTGCTGCACCGCATTCTCCTCGGGATCCCGCTCGGGCTGCTGGCGGTCTTGCTGCCGTTCTTGTCGTTGAACGCGGTATCGGTAGCCCTGTATTGGTGGGCGCTTCCCGATGACGAGCCGACCGGCACTCTGTTCGCGGTGACGTCGTGGTGGGACGCTGCAGCGACGGCCCTCTTGGGGTTGGCCGGTTTGGCCCTGTGGTTCGGTGCGCCGGCCGTCGCAGCCGCGGACGCCGGGGGAGTGGCCCGGTTGCTCTCGCCGAGTCCGGGGCAGGAACTGCGCCTGCGGGCCGAGATGGAGGAACGCCGCCGCCGCTCGGCCGTCTCCGCGCACACCGCGGAACTGCGCCGCATCGAACGCGACCTGCACGATGCGACGCAGAACCGCCTGGTCGCCGTCGCGATGTTCATCGGTATGGCTCAGCGGCAGCTGACCACGCGTGCCGACGATCCGGCCCCGGCGCTGGCGAAAGCCCAAGCCGCGGCCACCGACGCACTCGCCGAGGTACGCCGCGTCATCCAGGGCATCTTTCCGCCGGAGCTGGCCGAAGAGGGCCTGATCCCGGCGCTCGGTCTTCTCGTCGACCGGGCCCAGATCCCGATCCGGCTGCACGTCGACCGGCCCGGCCCGACCCCGCCCGCGGTCGACGCAGCGCTGTACTTTTCGATTGCCGAAATCCTGACCAACGTCGCCAAGCACAGCGGCGCCGACGAATGCGAGGTCCAGCTGAGCTGGGACGGGAGCGAGCGCGATCGGTGGGTCACCGCCACCGTCTCGGACAACGGCCGTGGTGGCGCCGATCCCGGCAAGGGGAGCGGTTTGACCGGCATCGACCAGCGCATGCAGGCACTGGGCGGCGAGGTCAGCGTGCTGAGCCCACCAGGCGGACCCACCACGATACGGATGGCGTTGCCATGCGAGTCATAGTCGTCGAGGACGACACGCTGCTCAGGGAGGGGCTCTCTGCGCTGCTGCGCTCGGAGGGCATGGAGGTCGTCGCGTCGGTCGGGGAGGCCACCGGACTTTCCTCGCTGGTCGAACAGAGCCAGGCGCAGCTGGCCATCGTGGACGTGCGGATGCCCCCGACGTGGACCGATGAGGGGCTCCGCGCAGCGATCGAGGTCCGGCGCCGGCGCCCCGCCTTTCCCACGCTCGTGTTGTCGGCCCACGTGGAGACGCGGTACGCCAGTGAGCTGCTGGCCGACGGACATGGTGCGGTCGGTTACCTGCTCAAGGAACGCATCGGCGCCGTCGAGGAGTTTCTCCGAGCGGCGACCCGGGTCGTGGCCGGGGAGACGGTGTTGGATCCGGAGGTGGTCGCCACGCTCATGCGGCGCGGGCGCAGTCCGCTGGCCTCGCTGACCGTCCGCGAGCGCGAGGTCTTGGAGTTGATCGCCCGCGGAGACCGCAACGGTGAGATCGCAGCGAAGCTGCGGGTCACCGAGACGGCTATCAACAAGCATGTGCGGAGCATCTTCAGCAAGCTGGGGCTGTTCGCCGAGGATGCCGGCCACCGCCGGGTGCTCGCGGTGTTGACCTACCTCCGCGGTCACTAGCTCGTCTCATCCGGAGTGATCTCGCGTACGGACACCGCGTTACGGCTTGAGGACGACCTTGATGCAGCCGTCTTCCTTGTTGCGGAAGGTCTCGTACATCGCCGGCGCCTCGCTCAGCGGCACGGTGTGCGTCACCAGGTCCAGCACGCCGAGCGGATCGGCGCTGTCGGTCACCAGCGGAAGGATGTCGTCGGTCCAGCGACGCACGTGGGCCTGTCCCATCCGCAGCTGAACGCCACGGTCGAACATCTCCATCATGGGCAGCGGATCGACCTCACCGCCGTACACACCGACGATGGACGCGGTGCCGCCGCGCCGCACCCCCTTGACCGCCGCGGTCAAGGCATCGAGGCGGTCCACTGCGAATCGGTCGGTGACCTTCTGCGCGACGGCATCGGGGAGCAACCCGGTCGCCTTCTGCAGCGCGCTGACCCCGCGGCTGCCGTGCGCTTCCATTCCGACCGCGTCGATCACCGCATCCGGTCCGCGGCCATCCACCGCGTCGATCAGGGCACTGGCGATGTCGTCGACGTCCTCGAAATCAAGCGTCTCGGCGCCGTACTTCGCCGCGAGCGCCAGGCGCTCGGGAACGGTATCAACGGCAATGACGCGTTCGGCGCCGAAGTGGCGCGCGACCCGCACCGCGAACTGGCCGACCGGTCCCAGCCCGAGAACGGCGACGCTGCTGCCCGGCTGCACGTCGGCGAACGCGACGGCCTGCCACGCGGTAGGCAGGATGTCGGACAGGAACAGGAACTGCTCGTCAGGGGTGTCCGCCGGTACCTTGATCGGCCCGAACTGCGCCTGTGGGACCCGCAGGTATTCCGCCTGACCGCCCGGCACCGAGCCGTACAGCGAGGTGTAGCCGAACAGCGAGGCGCCCTTGCCCTCCGCGACCACCTGCGTCGTCTCGCACTGGGCGAAGAGGCCGCGGGAACACATCCAGCAGTGCCCGCACGAGATGTTGAACGGCACGACGACCCGATCGCCGGCCTGCAGGCCGGCGACGTCGGCGCCGACCTCCTCGACGATGCCCATCGCCTCGTGGCCGAGCACATCACCCGGCTTGAGGTAGGGCCCGAGGACGCCGTACAGGTGCAGATCGGATCCGCAGATGGCCGTCGAGGTCACCCGGATGATCGCGTCGGTCGGTTCCTGAATGGCCGGGTCAGGAACGTCGACGACCTGCACGTTCTGGTTGCCTTGCCAAGTCAAAGCCTTCATCGGACCTCCAGGTGGCTGATCACTTGATGACCGCGTCGACAGCCTTCTTGACTGCACTGGGCTGTGCGGGGCTGCGCGGCGCCTTCTTCTTCAGCTGCAGCATTCGCTCGCCGAGTTCGGACAGTTGCTTGCGGCCCAGGCCGGCGCGGACCTTCGGGAACCACTCGTCCTCCTCCTCGTCGATGTGATGGGAGACGTTCTCGATGAGGACGGTGGTCTTGGCGTCGAACCGCTCGGCATCAGGACTCAGCGCGGCAAGTTCAGCGCAGAGGACGTCGGCCACGTGGTGCTCTTCGTAGGACTCGAGAACGTCGTCCTCGAGATCGGGCAGCAGCTTGCGCACCTCGGGATAGATGAGCTCGTTCTCGAGGTAGGTGTGCACGGTCAGCAGTTCCAGGACCTTGCTGACGATCTGGCCCTTGCGAGTGGTGGCATCCTCCCCGGCCTTCTCGAACTGCCGGAACAGGGCCTTGATCTCTTTGTGGTCTGCCTTCAACAACACGATCGCATCAGTCGACATCGGCTCGTCTTTCGGTGGGTCACGGCCGCGCACTGTTTGGCGATTGCCGTTCAATCTAAGGCACCGCCGACCGGCGTGCACGCCCGGTCTGCATCGAGCCGGATCTGGCGTTCTGGCCGATTGCGCTCACTGCCTGTCGCGCCTACGGTCGGTTCGGCCGAGCAGCGAGCCGTATCCGCCCATCGACCTCGAAAGGTCCCACCGTGCCTGACACTCCGAAGGATATGACCGAGGTCTCTGCTGTCGTGGAGGCGAGCGCTCACCGCATCTTCGCGGAACTCTCCGACGGCTGGACCTACGTGGGCTGGGTGGTCGGTGCCACTCACATCAGGGACGTCGACGACGACTGGCCGGAAGTTGGCAGCAAGATCCATCACCAGGTGGGTGTGTGGCCGTTCGTGACTTCCGATGACACCGAGTCGCTGGAGTGCGAGCCGGATCGTCGGCTGGTGATGCAGGCCAGCGCCTGGCCCTTCGGCGAGGCGACGGTGGACATCCGGCTCGACGAAGAGACCCCGGGTCGGACGACGGTCACCATCGGCGAAGCACCGAGTTCAGGACCGGGCCACTGGCTGGACAATCCGGCGCTGCGCTGGCTGCTCAAGCGCCGGAACATCGAGACCCTGCAGCGGTTGAAGGATCGCGCCGAAAATCGCATCATGCCGCCGCCGGTCAGCTGAGCTGCACCAGCGCTACGGCCGCTCACCGAGAGCGGTACAACCGGTCCAGCAGATGTGCGGACGCCCGGCGACGCGCGACGCCCAGCATCCGCTGATCGGCCAGCGCGGCCCGAGCAGCGAGCGCCCCGCACGCGCCGTGCACGCCGCCACCGGGGTGGATCGCGGCGCTGCCCAAGTACAGCCCGTCGACTGGCGTGCGCGGCCCGCCCAACCCGGGTACCGGCCGGAAGACGAGTTGCTGGAACAGTTGGGACGTGCCGCCGTTCACCGCGCCGTGCACGAGGTTGGCGTCGACCGCACTCAGCAGCTCGGGCGTCTGCACCTCGCGATCGAGGATCAGCCCGGTGAAGCCCGGAGCGTGCTGCTCGAGCATGCTGTCCATCCGCTCGGCAAGTTTCTGCGCGGAGGCATCGTCGGTGACCCCGCGCGGCAGATGGCTGTATGCCCACATCGACTGCGTGCCCTGCGGTGAGCGAGTCGGGTCGGCAGTCGTGGTCTGCCCGACCAGCGCGAACGGCGACTGCGGGATGCGGTGGGTTTCCAGATCAGCGGCCCAATGCACGATGCCGGCCGTGTCAGCGCCGGCATGGACGACCCCTGCGGCGCGCGCATGCCGTGCCGTCCACGCAGCAGTCGCGGCCAGCCGGTAGTTGACCTTGACGGTGGGAAAATCCCACTCGAAGTGGTCCAAGTCCTCACCGAGGCCGGCCGGGAGGGCGCTGTCACCGAGCAGCTCCCGGTACAGGCTCAGCGCCGACACGTCGGCGACGATCGCGCGGTTCGCCTGCACGGTGTGCCCGCTCGCGGTGTGGACGGCGGTCGCTTTGCCGCCGCTGGTGACGACTGCGGTCACCGGCTCGTCGACGCGCAGCTCGGCCCCCGCGCTGCGCGCCCGCCGGGCGAGAGCATCGGTCAGCATGCCGGCGCCGCCGACCGGCACCGGGAACCCGACATCCTGGGCGAGCATGGCCATCAGCCAGCCCATCAGCCCGCTGATCGGCGCCAACGGTGGTGCGTCCGCATGCATCGCGTTGCCGGCCAGCAGGGCCCGGCCCCGATTTCCGGTGAACAGCTCTTGGCCCATCCGCACGGTCGGCAATGCCAGGAACCGGGCGAGGCGCAGCAGCTCTGCGGTACTGCCGAGCTGTTTGCGCAGCCGCAGCGTGGCCCGCACCGGGGGCCACGCCGTGAGCATCGCCTGCAGGAAGCCTTCGGAGATCTGGTCGTACTGGTCGCATAGCCGCAGCCAAGCCGGTCCGTCCGCTGCGCAGTCCTCCGCCAGATTGGCCGCAGTGGCCTCCCGGTCGCGGTGGATGATGGCGCCTTCCGGATCATCGGGCCCGAGCGGGTGCGCCAACGTGATCTCCGACTGCGACCAGCGCAATCCGTGGGCGGGCAGATCGAGTGCGGCCAGCACGGGGGAGGCGGGAACCAGCGGGTAGCTCGAGCTGAACCGATCGGTGACCCAACCGTCCTGGACGACGGACTTCACCGCTCCGCCCAGCTGCGACTGCGCCTCCAACAGCAGCACCGACCACCCACTGTCGGCGAGCAGGGCGGCACTCACCAGTCCGTTCGGACCGCCGCCGATCACGACAGCGTCCACTGCGGAGGGCAACGCGGACATCGAGCTCATCTCCTTCGTCGCCTCCCCATTGCGGCCACCGGCAGGGTACGGCGGCGACGGATGCAGCGCTGCTGCTCGACAACTCCGACGCTACGCCCAGCCTCCGTCGCGCCGACCGCACAGTGGCCGCAGCGTGCGGTTGGCAGTGCCGGCTCGTGTCGACTCACGTGGCAGGATCGCCAGAGGCAGCGATGAAGGAGGCCAGGTGGCGATTGCCGAACTCGTCTTGATCCGGCACGGCGAGAGCACGGCCAACGTCGCGCGCGAGGCGGCTGAGTCCGAAGGCACTGACACGATCGCGGTGGAAGCCCGCGACGCCGATGTGCCGCTGTCGCCGTTGGGCCGTCGGCAGGCCGCTGCGCTGGGGCAGTGGCTGAGCCAGAGCGCTGAGCGCCGGCCCGCGCGCGTCTGGGCGTCCCCCTACGCCCGGGCGGTGCAGACCGCCCGGATCGCGATGGCCGAAGCCGGCGCCGACTGCCCGCTGGTTTTGGACGAGCGGCTTCGGGACAAGGAGCTCGGCGTTCTCGACACCCTCACTGCGGAGGGTGTCCGGCGCCGCTTCCCGGACGAGGATCAGCGGCGGCGGTGGCTGGGCAAGTTCTACTACCGCCCACCCGGTGGTGAATCCTGGGCCGACATGGCGTTGCGCATTCGGTCGTTCCTCGCCGACGCCGACCGGGCCGCCGCTGACGAGCGGGTGATGATCGTCAGTCACGACGCGGTGGTGATGCTCTTCTGCTACGTCTGCCTCGGACTGGACGAGGCGCAGCTACTCGACTTGGCTCGCTCGACCAGCCTGGTGAACACCTCGATCACCAGGCTCGTTCGGGCCGCACCTGATGAGCCGTGGGCGTTGAGTGATCTCAATCTTCACGAGCACCTGGTGACCGCGGACGGGGAAGACCTACGCACCACTCACCCGGCCGACACGGTGGTGGCTCCGCAGTGACGAACCGTGACAGCACCCCGGTCACTCCGGCCCTCTTGCGCGACTGGGCGCTACCCGATCCGGATGGGGCCAAGGACAGCCGGGGACGAGCCCTCGTCGTCGGTGGATCGCAGTCCACTCCCGGCGCCGCCATGCTCGCCGGTGTCGCAGCTCTGCGAGTCGGCGCCGGCGTGCTGAGCATGGCGATGCCTGCCGCCGTCGCCATTGCCGCCGCGGTTGCCATCCCCGAGGCGGGGGTGTCCGGCTGGACGGAGGGTGACGGTTCGGCCGAGCCGTCGCTCGAGACGACTCTGAAAAGCCTTCTGGAACGGGCCGACGCGCTGCTCATCGGGCCGGGGTTGGACTCCGCCGAGCAAACCCGTGCGATCCTCGAGGCGGCCGCGCCGCTGGTCGGGTCCGAGACGCCTGTCGTGCTGGATGCTTTCGCGCTCGGTGGGTTGCCGGAGGTGCCGCGGATCGGCGCCGAGCTGGCCGGCCGGCTGATCCTCACTCCCAATTCGTCCGAGGCGAAGCGGCTGCTCGACGCCGAGGTCGACGGCGAGGAGCCGGCGCAGGTGGCTGCTCGGATCGCTGGGCAGTGGGATGCGGTGGTGAGCTACGCAGGCGTCGTGGCGGCGCCGGACGGCGCCAGCTGGGATATCGCGACCGGGCACCCGGGCCTCGGGACGTCCGGGAGCGGCGACGTGCTGGCCGGCGCGATCATGGGACTGCTGGCACGCGGCAGCGAACTCACCCAGGCCGCCTGCTGGGGCACCTACCTCCACGCGGCGAGTGGCGACCGGCTGGCCGCCCGCATCGGCCGCATCGGCTTCCTCGCGCGGGAGCTGCTGGTCGAGCTGCCGCTCGTCATGTCCGAACTGCGGGCCTGACAGCCGCTAGCCGCCAACTGGACGGCTGGGGTTTCGCGGTCAGCTGTCGACCGCGGTCACGTCGTGGGGCGCGCCGACCAGCTTCGATTCCGGCGACCCCCGTTGCCGCAGGTAGATGGCGAATGCGGCCATGGACGCCACCGCGAGGAACTCCGACTGCCAGTTCTGCAGAGTCCGGTTCCAGAAGTCCGCGGACGTCGCATAGCCGATCCAGGTGACCGGATCCTCGTTCTGCGTCAGCTGGTCGTGGTTGTACGCGGCTCGGCCGGCCACCGACTGCGCCGCGAGCGAGCCCACGAAGAAGAACGTCATGATCGCGGCGAGCGAGCGACCGTAGACGGCGGTCCGCCATCCTCCGACGCGAGCCCAGCGCGGTGCATCCTCGCCGGCGTACCGGCCGATCTTCTGCTGCTCGTCGGACTCGGTGCCGACCTCGCCGGGTTTCTTCGATTCGCTCGAGCCGCGCTGAATGAGCCACGTGGTGGCCACGATGTAGAGCGCGAACTGCAGGTACTCCGATTGCCAGTTCTCCGCGATGTCCACAGCGAATGACGACGACAGGACGTAGGCCACCCAGGAGACCTGGTCTCCGCCGTTGCTCAGCTGGTTGGCGTTGAATTCGGCGACACCAGAGACCGACTGGCCGACCAGCGCGCCGAACAGCAATACGAGGAAGGCCAGGGTCAGCGAGTTGTCCCGGACGAAGCTGCGCAGCCGACTCACCGGTGCAGCGTTCCGATCACGAACACGAACACGAGGCCGACCACCACGATCGCTGCTGTGCCCCAGAAGACCGTCCGCATCTGCTCAGCTCCCGACCGTGCAGTCGTAGGGACCCTTCGGCTGTGCGGTGCACCCGGCCGCGTTCACCAGCCAGGTACCGGAGATCCGGCGCAGGAACAACACGTCGGCCGCCACTTTCACCTGCGCCGCATCACCCCATACCTGGATGCCGTGCACCAGCACGTTGCCGTGCTCCTTGACCGAGGTGATGGCCTTTTCGCACGGGACATCAGCAGCACCGGACGCCGACTGTTTGGCGTCGTCGGTCAGCATCCGGCAGGCCGTCGCCCCGTCCCCGCGCTCGACCGCTGAGACGAAGGAGCGGGCAATCGCGGCCACCACGTCGCGGTGCGGGCTGGCCGCACAGCCGGTCGCCGCCAGCGCGATCAGCAGACCGCCGCCGAGCGACCCGCAGCGCAGCCACGCACTTCCGCCCATGGGCAGACAATATTGCCAAGTTGCGACAGTTACGGGGACGCCGCCGAGTCGATCGCCGTGTCGTCGTCCCGCTGAGCAGGCCCGTCGCTACAGCGATCGCAGTGCGGGCAGCAGCTCGCGCTGCGACCAGTCGAGGAATTCGCTCTGCCGCTCGCCGCCGATCTGTACCGCAGCCACGTGG
Source organism: uncultured Actinomycetota bacterium (assembly GCA_963703085.1). Lineage (GTDB taxonomy): Bacteria > Actinomycetota > Actinomycetes > Mycobacteriales > Jatrophihabitantaceae > DATAEG01. The sequence goes on from OY969789.1 coordinate 3,531,675, forward strand.
GTGAACCCGGCGTCGAGGAATTCCCGCACGGCTGCCACGTGGATGTCGAGGTCGGGCCCGCACGGAATGCTGTCCGCGACATCGTCCTTCGTGACGAACTGCGTCGCCGCTGCGAACGCCGCGGTGCCCGGAAGTTCCGCGTTCACCTTCCACCCGCCGGCGAACCAGCGGAACTGGTCGTGGGCCCGCTCGACTGCGGTGTCGCGATCAGGGTCCCAGCAGATCGGTACCTGGCCGATCTTCGGCTTGCCGGCGCCGCCGGCATCGTCGTACTTCGCGATCAGGTCGGCATCCGGCTCGACCGCGATCAACGCGTCGACCAGTCCGCGGGTCAACCCGACCGACTGGGTGCCGGACACCGCCAGGGCGATCCTGGGTGGCGGCTCCGGCAGGTCCCACAACTTGGCCGAGTCGACCCGGAAGTGGGTACCGGCGAAGTTGACGTAGCCGCCCTGGAACAACGCGGAGATGATTTCCAGCGCTTCCTCCAGCATCTCGTGCCGGACGTTCACCGCCGGCCAGCCGCGTCCGACCACATGCTCGTTGAGATTCTCGCCGGCGCCGAGACCGAGGGTGAATCTGCCCTCGGAAATCAGGTCCACCGTTGCGGCTTGCTGGGCGATCACCGCGGGGTGGTACCGCATGATCGGGGCGGTCACGTAGGTCATCAATTCGATGCTGCTGGTCGCCTGGGCCACCGCGCCCAGGACCGGCCAAGCATTGGGCGCGTGCCCCTGGCTGTCCAGCCACGGGAAGTAGTGGTCGCTGATGACAGCGAAGTCGAATCCCGCCTCCTCGGCATGGATCGCATCCGCGATCAGCGCCGAAGGGGCGGACTGCTCACACATCAGGGTGTATCCGAAAGATGGCATGCCTCTCCCTTATCCGGGGTCCGATCGGCTGGTTCACCGACCAGTATCGTCAGATCGGTTTGTCGACGGGCTCCGGCTCCTTCAGGACGGGTGGCGCATCATCGTCGAACACGACAGCCATCGACTGCTGCCTACCGACACCGCTTGGGTCACCGATCTGGCCCGAGCCGCGGCGGGGAGCGCGGACGGCGCGATCGCGACCGCTCGCGCCATCGGCGGTGGACTGCCATTGCCCGGTGCGGGGGAAACCCTGCTGCGCTGGCATGTGCTCGCCGAAGCCTCGGCGGCGGACCTCACGGTGGGCCGGGTGCTCGAGGCGCATACCGATGCGCTGGCAATTCTGGCCGAGGCGGGCTGCGACGCCGGCCCCGGCGGCTGGGGGGTCTTCGCCGCCGAGGCTCCGGGCACCCGACTCGACGCCACGACCGAGGACGGGCAGTTCCGGCTCAGCGGCGTCAAGCCCTGGTGCTCGCTCGGCGGCCGGTTGGACCGCGCCCTGGTGACCGCGTACGAGGGGGAGGAGCGACGGCTGTTCGCCGTCGACCTGCACGACCCGGCGGTGCATGCGTCGCCGGTCGAAGGGTGGGTGTCGCGCGGGTTGGCCGCGGTACCCAGTGGACCGGTGGAATTCGGCGGGACGCCGGCCTCGGCGGTCGGCGGGCCGGGTTGGTACCTGACCCGTCCAGGCTTCGCCCGAGGCGGGATGGGAGTGGCGGCCTGCTGGTTCGGTGCCGCCGCCGAACTGCACCGCACGCTGCTCACCCGGGGACGTGCTGAGGACGACCTGACCGATCTTCATATCGGTGCTGTCGATGTCGCGCTGCACGGTGCCGCGGCGACCCTGCGCGCCGCCGCACACGTCGTCGATGCGGGTGAGGACACCTGGCTGCTGGCATTGCAGGTGCGCTCGGTAGTCGCGGCGGCCACCGAACTCACGTTGGCGCACGTCGGGCGTGCCCTCGGGCCGGCTCCACTGAGCTTCGACGAGGAGTACGCGCGCCGCTTCGCCGACTTGCAGGTGTACCTGCGTCAACACCACGGCGAACGCGACCTGGCTGCTATCGGCCGAGAGTTACGCCGCGGCTGACTCAGGTGGTGTGCCTGCGCCGCGGCAGTTGTGCGTCGACCTGCTCCGGATCGGCGATGACGTGGATCCGGGTGATCACGTCGCGTTCGACGGTGAGCTGGATGACGGCGTAGAGCTTGCGGTGCAGGTATGCGAGCACTTCGGCGTGCTCGCGCATCGGGTTGCCCACCAGGCTCGTCGCCGGAATGAACCAGCGCAGCAGGTTTCGCGAGACCTTGGTCGAGCCGTGGTTGACGATGCCGGTCCGGGGATCGGCCGGGCCCAGATCGACGTCGCCCCAGACGTCCGGGTCGAGCAAGGAGACCAGCTCTGAGACGTCGCCGATCGAGCACGCCTGGATGAACCGTTCCACGACCAGCCGGTGCCGCCACAGATCGACGCCGCCGGTGAGGCGGGAGTGCTCTTCGCGGACCTTGAGCCGGGCTCGTCGGGCGAGCTGACGGCAGGTCGCCGACGGGCGGCCGACGGTCTCGGCGATGCGGTCGAACGGAGTCTGGAAGACGTCGTGCAGCACGAACACCACACGCTCCGCCGGGGTCAGGCGCTCCAACACGATGCGCAGCGCCGTCGCCACGTCGTCGTCGAGAGTGATCCGGTCGGCAGGATCCACCGGTCGAGGCAGCCCAGTGGGGGTACCGACGAACTCGATGGTGCCGGTGTCATGAGCGCGTTCCCGCCGGCTGCGTGCGGAGTTGATCTGGTCGAGACAGATCCGACTGGTGACCACGATCAACCAGGCCCGGTGATCTTCCACCCGCGCGTAGTCGGCCGCGGCGAACCGCGCGAACGCCTCCTGCACGGCGTCCTCGGCCGCGCCGATGTCGCCGAGCATGCCGAAGGCGAGGTTCACCAGGTAGGGACGATTGCGTCGCCATGCTTCGGCGAATTGCGGATCGCTCGCCTGAGTCCTGGTGTTTCGGTCGTTCTCGGTCACCTGCAACCAGCCTTTACTCGTGTGCGGTCGTCGTCGACGCCCTGATGAGAGGACGAAACGGGGCACCGAAAAGTGACACAGCTCAACCCTGTCACCTTTGCTGTCGATGTTTCGTCCTCTGTTGGTGACACCGATCCTCGGAGGGCACCATTCATGACCGCAGTGACCGTTCCACCGTCCGCTCTGGCTACGCAGCGGGGCAAGCTCGTCCTGAGCCTGCTGTGCGCCGTGGCGTTCCTCGACTTCGTGGACGCGTCCATCGTCAACGTCGCGCTACCGTCGATCCGCGCTGACCTGCACGTGTCGGTCCAGGGATTGCAATGGATCCCCAGCGGCTACCTGCTCACGTACGGCGGCTTCATGCTGCTCGGTGGCCGAGCGGCCGATCTGCTCGGGCGGCGCCGCGTTCTGGTCAGTGGCACGGTCCTCATCGGGGTGGCGTCCCTGGCCGGAGGGCTGGCCGGCAATGAGGCAATCCTGGTCACCGCTCGGCTCGCGCAGGGACTCGGCGCGGCGATGATGCTTCCCGCGGCACTGTCCATCCTGACCACCACGTTCACCGTGCCGGCAGACCGGCACCGGGCGCTGGGCGTCTGGGGCGGCGTCGGCGGGCTCGCGTCTGCCGCTGGGGTCCTGCTCGGCGGCGTGCTCACCGACGGGCCGGGGTGGCGATGGGTGATGTTCGTGAACCCGCTCGCCTGCCTGCCGGTGCTGGCCGGGATCTTCTGGCTCATCGGTGGCGACTCGAGGCCGCGGCGCCAGGCCCACTTCGACCTCTTCGGTTCGCTTCTGGTCACCGGCGGCATGCTGCTGCTGGTCTTCACCCTGGTGAAGGCACCCGACCAGGGCTGGGGCTCGGCGCGCACTGTGGCCGAGCTGGCCGGCGCGGCGCTGTTGCTGGTGGCATTCGTCGTCAACGAGACGCGCCATGCCGATCCCGTGCTGCCGATGTCACTGTTCCGCATCCGGGGACTGGCCGCCGCGGATGCAACGCAGTTGATCGCGTTCGCCGGCTTCCTTGCGATGTTCTTCTTCCTGACGCTCTACATGCAGAACGTGCTCGGCTACTCACCGATCGCCACCGGCGCCGCGTATCTCCCGCTGTGCGTCGGCGTCGGCGTTGCGGCCGGCGTGACCGCGCAATTGCTGTCCCGAACCGGCACCCGTCCGGTGATCATCACCGGATGCCTGGTCGCCGCCGGCGGCGTGTACTACCTGTCCCGCATTCCGGTTGGAGGGTCCTACTTGGTCGACCTCCTGCCCGGGATGATGATCATGTCGTTCGGGTTGGGTGCGGTCTTCGTCGCGGTCACCACGGCGGCCAACGCCGACGTGCCGCCCGACAAGGCCGGGATCGCTGCCGCCCTGCTGAATGCTTCGCAGCAATTGGGTGGCGCGCTCGGCCTTGCCATCTTCTCCGCCATCGCGACCGCACGAACCACGCACCTGATGACGGCCGGTTTCGCGGCGCCGGAGGCGCTGACCGCAGGGTTCCACCGCGCGCTGCTGGCCAGCAGCTTGTTTCTCCTCGCCGCCGCGGTGCTCGGGTTTCGGGTCACCAACACCCGCGGTGAGGCCGAGGTACTCGCCGCGCCGGTCGATACCGCGCCCCTCCCGCGATGAGCGAGAGCACCTGCACCCGGCGAGTACCGGCTCGGCCAAAGCCGACGGGCCGTCCACTCAGGCGAGTCTGGCCCGATCGTGCAGGTGGTCGACCTCCTCGTCATGGGGACCGCGTACCGCCGAGATGGTGCCCATCTCGCTCTCGTCGAGAGCCACCAGCAGTGGCGAACGAGCCAGCAGGATGACCCCGGCGCCGACGGCGAGAGCTCCAAGACTTGCCGGGATCAGCCACGCCCCGCTACGGACCACCTCCTGGTACACCAGCACACCCCAGAAGATCGACACCAGCGGATCCATCAAGGTGAAGCCCGGTTGGGCAGCCAGCAACGGGCCGGTGTGCAGCGCCCACTGCATGAGCACCACGCCCAGCACGCCCATGGCGACCGCGGCGTAGGTCTGCCAGGTGGTGAACACGCCCACCAGGCCGCGATCCGAGAGCTGAGCCGCGGTCTCCTTGATGAAGGTCGCGGTCAACCCGAAGCTGGTGCCCGCGGCGGCACCCAGGCACGCGGTTCGCCACAACCGGCGTCCGCGTCGGGCCGCAAGCACGAGCAGCGCGACCGTACCCGCGGTGGCGCCGCCGGCAATGGCGTAGGTGCTGTGCGAGACGTCGGTCTCGTTGCCCGGACGGGGCGCCAGTACGGCCACCACGGCGATCATCCCGGCGGTCATCACCAGGATTCCGCTCCACTCTCCGCGTCCGATTCCCACCTTGAACACCCAACCGGACACCAGCAACGTCAGCGGTACTTCCAGCGTGATGATCGTTTCCACCGAGGACAGCTGCCCCAGACCCAGGGCCACGGCTTGCAGCACGAACGAACCGACCATGCCACTGAATCCGAGCACCCAGGTGCGGCGGCGGACCAGGTCCGCGAGCAGGCGCAGGCTGAACCCGCCAGGTGCTTTCTGCTCCAGGCTCGCCTTGCGCTGCATCACGTTCGCGACCGCGTTGCCGGTTGCGGCCAGCGCCGCGAACAGGAAGCTCAGCAGCGTTTCCAGACCCACGCGCACCAGACTATTCGCTCCGGCGACTGCAATCCGGCCGCCATACATCTCCGCGAGCCCGCTCAGCCGGCCCGGCGCCGGTCGGTGTCGCCCGGTGCCCTGGTTCAATCGGGAGGTGGCGACTGTGGACGGGCAGGCAATCACCGAACTCGGCGAGCATTCGGTCGACTGGCGGCTGCGTTCGTTGCCCATCGACGCGCAGGGGCTGACCGTGGGAGAGCTCGCCGGACAGCGCCGTGACCTCTTCTCCGGTGGTTTCGTCGGCCCGGTGCTCACCCTTGATCGCGATGCCGTTCAGCACAATCTCGCCGCTATGGCGGACTGGTGTCGCGATGTGCAGGTCGACCTGGCGCCGCACGGCAAGACGACGATGGCGCCGCAACTGGTCGCCGAACAGATCGCCCATGGCGCATGGGGAGTCACCGTCGCCACGATCGCCCAGGCGCGCGTCTACCGAGCCTTCGGCGTCAACCCGATCATGATCGCCAATGAGATCGCGGACGCCGGTGGTTTGCGGTGGATGGCCGAGCAACAAGAGGCCGATCCGACGGTGCGGCTGTTGTTCTGGGTCGACTCCGTTGCCGGCGTCGCGGCTGCCGAGGCAGCGCTGGCCGGGCACGAACTGCAGCGTCCGCTGGAGGTGCTCGTCGAGCTGGGCGGAACCGGTGCGCGGGGTGGCAGCCGGACCGTTGCCGAAGCGGTGACGGTCGCCGACGCGGTGCGGGCCTCGCCGGTGTTGCGGCTGGTCGGTGTCACCGGTTACGAGCGCGCTCTTGTCGGAGATCTGGGGGCCGCGGCGTCGGCCACCATCGACCGCTACCTGACTGACCTGTACGAACTTGCCGCGCGGCTGACGAGGGCGGGTCACTTCACCGGCCGCGACGAAGTGATCGTCAGCGCCGGCGGCAGCGTGTACTTCGACAGGGTGGCCGCGCTCAAGCCGGCTGCGGCGATCGAGGGGCTGCCATTGCGGGTGATCATCCGCAGCGGTTGTTACCTGACGCATGACGACGGCATCTATCGCAAGTCGTCCCCGAGTGCGCGCGGGGTCGCCGGCGCTCCGGTGTTTCGCGCAGCGCTGCGCCTGTGGAGCCAGGTGACTTCGCGACCGGAACCAGGCCTGGCGCTGCTTGCGATGGGCCGCCGCGACGCGCCTTACGACGAGGGTCTGCCGGTGCCGCTGATGCTGCGGCGCGCGGACGCGATCGGTCCAGTCCTTCGACGGGCGGCAGATCGTGAAGCTGAACGACCAGCACGCGTTTCTGTCCGTCGACCCGGGTGACCGCATCGAGGTGGGTGACTGGGTCGGCGCGGGCGTGTCACATCCCTGCACGGCTCTGGACAAGTGGAGCGTGGTGGTCCTGGTCGAGGGGAGCACCGTCGTCGGGTTCGTCCGCACCTTCTTCTGAGCCCGCCTCGTCCGGCAGCAGGCGGCCGGTCCATCCGGTCAGTCCGACCTCAGGTTTAGCCGACCGGCCCGGACTCATTCGAGCTGGTTGAGGCCGGCGGTGTGCTCGGTGGGCCGAGCGCGGGCCGCGGCGCCGCGGGGATGGACTTGGCCAGGAGCAGCACCAGCAACAGCACAATGGCGATGCCCACGCTCCATCGGATCAGCGCCCGACGGCGATGCTGCGGCCCTGGGCGATGCGCACGCTGTGCCGCAGGCGGCTGCAGCGGACCACCCGCGCCGTACGGGCCGGGGGACGCGGCACCCGGCGGGAACGCACCCACAGTCCAACTATAGGGACGACGTCGTGGCATCCCGGCCGGCACCGAATCGTCCAGATGGCGGCGACGCCTGCAGTACTGTCAAAATTGTTGCTGTCGTGGCGCCCCCGCCACCGAAGACCGCAGACCGAACCGGCGGCGGCCCGGCTCGCGTACCTCACCTGTGGAGTCGATTGCCATGGTGGCAGCAGCAGGCGGGACCCCAGGATCGCAACCGCGGTCCGACGGGGACCTGGCTGATGCACTGCGCCGTGGCGAGCAGAGCGCGCTGGAAGAGGTGTACGACCGGTATCACCGGGCTGTGCATGCGGTCGCTCAGCGGGTGACGGCCGACCGGACGCACGCTGAGGATGTCGTCCAAGAGGTGTTCGTCGCGCTCTGGAAGAACCCGGCGGCCTACAAGCCGGAGCGGGCCAGCCTGGGTACCTGGCTGATGGCCACCACGCACAACAAGGCGGTCGACCTGGTGCGGCGCGAAGAGTCGTTGCGACGTCGCCGTGACCAGGTCTCGGCATTGGCCGAGCAGCAGCTGCGCGAAGAGGAGATCTCCGAACCGGTAGAGGACATGGCCACGGAGAGGTGGCAGGCCGAGCGGGTGCGGCACGCGCTGGCGGCGCTGCCGGCGCCGCAACGCGAAGCCATGGTGCTCGCCTACTTCGGTGGCTTCACCCAGCGAGAGGTCGCCGCCGTGACGGGCGTGCCGCTGGGCACGGTCAAGACCCGCACGCTCGCGGCGATGCGCAAGTTGCGCGACGGGCTGTCCCCACTGGTGACCGTCGACGGCATCACCGGCCGCAGTGGGCTGGAAGGGGGAACACCGTGAGTGACGAGCGAGATCGTCACGCCGAGTGGGACGCCAGCGCTGTGGCATACGCGTTGTCGTCTCTCGAACCAGGCGAGCAGCGCACGTTCCGGGTGCATCTCGACTCCTGTGAGCGCTGCCAACGCACGGTCGCCGAATCGTCCAGCATCGGCGCTGCGATCGGGACGTCCGCACCGGTTCGCGATCCCGCGCCGGAGCTGCGTGACCGAGTGCTCTCCGCCGCCCTGTCGACTCGCCAGGCGGTCACCGCCGTCGACTCGCCCGCAGAGTCTGAGACCGAGAACCCGGTCGTCCCCATCGACCGAATCCAGCGCAGGCGCCGGTTGGCCCTTGGTCAGGTGCCCGGCCGGTGGGTGCTGTCCGCTGCTGCGGCCATTGTCATCATCGCCCTCGGGGTGACGCTGGTATCGGTGATCAGCGACCGCGATCACGAGCGTTCAGTTGCCACCGCGCGAGAAAAGGCAATCCAGTCGTTGATCAACGGTTCCGGAGTGGTCATCCCGCTCACCGCGCCGGACCACACCACGATGGTCACTGTGGTCGCACATCAGAACTCGATCGGCGTCGTCTCCGATGTCATGCCGCCGAATGCGGCGACGACCAGCTACGTGCTGTGGGGGATGACCGGTTACGGCGACACCCACCCCAAGGCGATCGCGGTTTTCGATGTCTCCAAGAAGGGTCTGTTCGTAAGTCAGGTCGCTGCCGACCAGCGCGGTGACTACACCTCCTTCGGTGCCTTCGCGGTCAGCCAGGAGCAGGGCCACGACCCGCCGGCCGTACCGTCCAAGGTGCTGGCCAAAGGCTCACGCTGAGCGCCGCAAACAGCCAGGAACCCCCTTCGCGCGATCGGAGTCCGCGGCCTGCGCCGTGTACGATCTGACAGGCTCCGCGACCGGAGCGGGGATGCACCGGTCACCGGCGGAGGGCGATTAGCTCAGCGGGAGAGCACTGCCTTCACACGGCAGGGGTCACTGGTTCGATCCCAGTATCGCCCACACATAAACCCCGGACGGCGGGGCGACGGGTACTAGGAAATGATTCGGTCGCATCCAGAGTCATGCAGGCATGCGCTCTCGGTGCATAGGAGACTTCGGCGGGCGCCAACGGCCGGCTACGGCGAAGACTTATCCCGCCGCTTCCGGCGACGGAACATGCCGTGCTGCTTCCCCCACCACAGCAGGTAGATGAGCGCCACGACGACCACGGCGCCGAGTACCGCGGCTGCGAAAGCGTGGTCGGTGAACTGCAGATACAACTGCACGGCGACCAGACCCACGACGCCGTAGACCATCGCGAATAGCACCCATAATTTGCGCCGACGTTCGAGTTGCTCGTGGCGGGGCACGCTCACAATCTAGCGGCCGGAATGGCCGCTTCGGCTGCATCGTCACCGCCCCGGAGGCAGACATCGAGTGAGCAAACAGCCGTCGAGGGTGGAGTTCATCGGGTAGACACGCACCATGGCGGCTGATTGGCGTGACTATCGAACGCCGCGCGGCCGGCTGCTCGTTTTCATCAGCGACGTGTGCATTGTGGGAGCCAGCGTCGCCTTTGCTCTGTCGGTGGGGCGGCACTGGCAGTGGGGCCCGTTCGTGCTTGGTCCCGTCGTCGGCGTTCTCGGCTTCGGTGCATATGCACTCTTGTTCTGGATCCTGGTGCGGGTATTGCGACCCAACTCCGGTGAACTTACGAAGATGCGACAAGGTCTCCACCAGCGGAACCTGGTCATTCTTCCTACCCACGTCTCTCTCGGGCTGTGTACGGGGGTGATCGCGGGCTCGCTGGGCTCCTACTGGCCCGATCTCGCCCTTGCTTCGATGGTCTTGGTAGTCGGCCTGCTGGCTCCGCTTGCCCTGCTACCGCTCCTGAAACGGAAAGCAGCTGCGGCGCGAAGCAGGGAATGACTCGTCAGGAGCTGGTGAGGATGACCAGTTGTTGGGTGGCCCGGGTCATCGCGACGTAACGGTCGACGGCTCCTTCGATGCCGCCGGCCGTGCTACTGAACCGTTCCGGGTCGATGAGCACGACCAGGTCGAACTCGAGCCCCTTCGACATTTCCGGGGTCAATGACCGGACCCGGGAGGTGGCCCGGAAGGTGGGATCTCCGATCACGCAGGCGATCCCCTCTGCATGCGCGTCGGCCCAGGTGTCGAGGATCGACCCCAGTTCCGCCGCCGACCCGTACCGCACAGGAATGCCGCTGCTGCGGATCGAGGTGGGCACGTTGGCATCCGGCAGCACCGCTCGGATGACCGGCTCGGCTTCGGCCATCACCTCCTGCGGTGTCCGGTAGTTCACCCGCAGCGATGCCACCTCGATGCGGCTGAGCCCGACCCGCTGGAGCCGTTCCTGCCACGACTCGGTGAACCCGTGCCTGGCCTGGGCCCGGTCTCCGACGATGGTGAAGCTCCGCGACGGGCAGCGCAGCAGCAGCATCTGCCACTGCGCGTCAGTGAGCTCCTGCGCCTCGTCCACCACGACGTGGGCGAACGGACCGGCGAGCACATCCGGGTCGAGGCTGGGTAGTGCGCTCTCGTCGACCAGGTTGTTCCGGGCGTCCTGGCCACGCAGCATCGACATCACCAGCATTTCGGAGTCGTCTGCGGCGATCAGGTCGTCGACCACCTGGTCCATCCGCTCCTCTTCAGCCCGGAGGGTGGCCTGCTGTCGACGCTTGACTCGTGCCGTCTCGGGATCGCCCAGCCGGAGTCTCGCTGCGTCCAGGAACGGCAGATCCTCCACCGTCCAGGCATGCGTGGCGGTCCGCTGCAGTTTCTTCACCTCAGCCGGTTCGAGCCAGGGAGCGCACTTGCGCAGGTAGGCGGAGACCGACCACAGGTCGGCGACGAGGTCGGCCGCTTCGAGCAGCGGCCAGGCGCGGTTGAAGGTCGTGAGCAGCTCGTTGTTCTGGAGCAATGTCTTCCGCAGCAATGCCGTCGGGGCGCCATCGTGCTTGTCCACCAGGATCGTGAGCAACTCTTCCCAGACCTGGTCGCGCGCTTCGTTGTGCGCAGTTCCGGGTTCCGCTGCGTTGAATGCCTCGGCCCAGTCGTCGGGACTCAGCCAGACGTCTGCCCAGTGGGTGGTGACCATCATCCCCTCGGTCGGCGGCTCCTCGTAGAACCGGACGGCCGGCTCGATTGCCCTCACCAGATCGGCTGACGACTTCAGCCGAGCCACCTCCGGGTCGGTCTCGGCCACTGCGGCCGTCCCCTCGGCAACGAGGTCGCGCAGGATGCAGGTCTGCACGCCTTCCTCGCCGAGGCTGGGCAGGACGTCGGCGACATAGGCCAGATAGGGCTGGTGCGGACCGACGAACAACACACCGCCGCGGCGGTGACCGAGGCGCGGGTCGGAATAGAGCAGGTAGGCGGAGCGGTGCAGGGCCACGACCGTCTTCCCGGTACCGGGACCGCCGTCGACGACCAACGCGCCGCTGGATCCGGCCCGGATGATGGCATCTTGGTCGGCCTGGATGGTGCCCAGCACGTCTCGCATGCGAGCCGACCGGTTGCTGCCCAGGCTGGCGATGAAGGCCGACTGGTCGTCGAGCGCAGCGCCGTGCCCGGTGAAGCCGTCCGCGGTGAACACCTCGTCCCAGTAGTCGCGGATCCGCCCGCGGACCCAGCGATACCGGCGGCGGCTGGCCAGGCCCATCGGGTTGGCGTGCGTCGCTCCGAAGAACGGCTCGGCCGCAGGGGAGCGCCAGTCGAGCAGCAACTGCCGACCCGCACTGTCGGTGAGGCCGAGGCGCCCGACGTACACCGGCTCGGACCCGTCCGCGGCAACGATGTGCCCGAGGCAGAGGTCCAAGCCGAAGCGACGCAGGGCGCGCAGCCGGGCCGTCAGCCGGTGGATCTCCATGTCGCGATCCATCGCTTGCTGTCCGGTACCGCCGGGTGCCCTGCGTTCTGTTTCGAGGCGGCCGGACAGTTCGGCGATCGTCTGGTCGAGGCATCTCGCGATCTCCGCGAAGTGCCGCTCGTCGCCGGCTATCAGTGCCGGGTCGGCCTTGGCGGCGAGATGGTCCGGCAGCTCGAACGCGCTGGTAGACAGAAGGCTCACTTCATCCGTTCCGATCCGAGGTCGTGCTCGGATCACATCGTGGCGCTCGGCGGAGCGCGGCGGGAATTGCCGTGGGGGACAGGGGAGGTGCCGCGACGATTGCGCGACGCACGGCACCTCGATCCCGCGTGATCATGCGGACAGTGCCGGCGCTTCTCGGTCGACGAAGTCGAGCAGCAGCCGCGCGGCGACCGTCGCCCCGTCCGTGCGGATCGTGCCGGCCAGGGCGGTGGCTCGTGCGCGGGTCTCGGGTGTCAGGGCGATCCTGAGCAGCGCGGACAGGGAGTCGGTGGTCGGGGTCGGGCCGTCGTGCGCCGCGCCGATACTCAGCTCGGCCACCCGGGCGGCCCAGTAGGGCTGGTCGCCCGCCTGGGGTACGACCACCTGAGGCGCACCGGCCTTGGCCGCGGTGGTCGTCGTTCCGGCGCCGCCGTGGTGCACAACGGCGGCTACCCGACCGAACAACGCCTGCTGATTGACCTCGCCGACGACGAAGCAGTCGGGACGGTCGTCGACCACCTCCAGCTCGGCCCAGCCTTGACCGACGAGCGCGCGGCGACCCTGCGCGCGGATGGCCTCGATGGCAACGAGAGCGATCTCCGCCGAGACGTGGCGGGTGCTGCCGAAACCGACGTACACCGGTGCGGAACCGGCGTCCAAGAACGCCACCAACTCGGCCGGAAGCGGGCGAGTGTCCGGCAGAATCCATGCGCCGGTGTGCACCACGGCAAGCTCAGCAGTCTGCTGCCACGGGCCCAGAGTCGGGTCGGAGGCCAGCCACGGATGGTCGGTGAAGATGAATTCGCGGACGTCGGGCACCGGCGGCAGATTGATCGAAGCACGGTGACGGTTCAGCGCCTCACCGTGCAGCGCGTTGAAGGTCCGGGCGTTGTGCTCCCACAGCTCCCGGTTGTCGGTGACCCCGGGGATGACCGACTGGCCCGGCAGCAGCGCCGCCGGGGGAGCATGGTGCGGCGACGGCAGCAGGAACGGGCAGAAGGTCGCGTACACGTAAGGGATGCCCAGCTTCTCGGCCACGGAGCGTGAGGCGAAATGCGCGAGCCCGGTCGCCACCAGCGCGTCACAGTCCTCTGCCGCCTCGGCGACGCGGTCGAACTGCGTGGCCAGCTCGGCGACGCGCCGCGAGGCGGCCGCCGCCGACGACGGCCGCGCCATCGAGCGCATCGGCGCCCCGATCGGCACCATGGGGATGCCGGCACCGGACAGCAGTTGGGTGAACTCCCGGTCCGGCGGCGCGCACATCCGCACCTCCACCCCGAGCGTCCGCAGCTGCACCGCCAGTGCCACCACCGGTTCGACGTCCCCGCGCGACCCGTACGTCGACAGCAACACACGCATTCCGTCACTCCTATTCGGTCGACCTGGCTTCGGCGGGCGATTCTGCGGCATTACCCGGGCCTTGCCGCAAGCCCCCCACTGCGCTATAAGTTAAAAGTGGCAAGGTGAGAGTTCCCTTCCATGAGCGCCCGACGCGCGGCGCGTCCTTTGCAGGTCTTGCCGGTCGCCTTGTGTTGCAGCGAGTAATCGTTTCCGGACGGGCTACGCTGTGGGCAACCACAACGAGCGAGAGTGCCGCCCGTGCAGCCGCGGGTGGCTGAGCCGGAGGGCATGCGGTGGCGGTGGAGACCCAACAGGTGCCGAAGATGACCGATGTCGCGGCGCACGCGGGAGTCTCCACGGCGACGGTGTCGCGGGTACTGAACAACATTGCCACGGTCGACCGGGCGCTGGCCGAACGAGTCCGCGCGGCTGCTGCCGAGCTCGGTTACCGCACGAACGGACCGGCCCGCAGCCTGCGCCGCCAACGCGCGGACGTCTGGGCGCTGATCATCTCCGACATCGGAAACCCGTTCTTCACGTCGGTTGCCCGCGGCGTGGAGGACATCGCTCAGAAGGCCGGCTACTCCGTGGTTCTGTGCAACGCCGACGACGATCCGGCGAAGGAAGCGCAGTACATCGACGTCGCCGAACGTGAACAGGTGTCGGGGGTGATCCTGTCTCCGAACTACTCCGGCAGCAACATCTCCCGACTTCAGGCGGCCCAGATCCCCGTTGTGGCCATCGACCGGGCAATGCGAGAGCCGGTGGACACGGTCATGGTCAATTCCCGGGAGGGCGCTCGGCGCGCCACCGCGCACCTGCTCGATCAGGGGTGGCAGCGTCCGGCCTGCATCACCGGTCCGCAGCAGACCGACACTGCCGAGCAACGTGTCGCCGGCTATCGCGACGCCATGACAGCGGCGGGCAAGAGACCGTCGAAGGGCCTGGTCCGATTCGCCGACTTCCGCGCCAACTCGGCACGCGCCGCAGCTGCCGCGTTGCTGTCGGCACGCCGGCCACCGGACTCCTTGTTCGTGGCCAACTCCTCCATGGCGCTCGGTGTCTTGGAGGAGCTGACCCACCGCAAGCTGCGACCGGGCCGCGACATCGGACTGGTGGCGTTCGACGATGCGCCGTGGACGCCGTTCACCGACCCCCCGATGACGGTAGTGGCCCAGCCCGCCTACGACATCGGCGCGCAAGCCGCGCAGCTGCTGCTGGACCGCATCGGCCGGCACGAAGCGGCGGTCGAACCACGGCAACGCATCCTTGCCGCGACACTGGTCGTCCGCGCGAGTTCGAAGCGAGCCGCCCGTGGGGTGCGTTCGGCAGCTGCTCGTTGACAGTTCCGCGGCTTCGGCCCTAGCGTCAAGCAATCGATTACCTACCGATCCTGGATGGCGACTGAACAATGGGCTATGGGCCGTACGGAAGTAGTCTGCGCGACCTGCCGAGGTTGCGTTCATCCCGTCGACGCCGGGAATCCAGTTGGGATCGCACCGGCGGCAACGAGGATCGGCTGATCCTTCGAGCCGGCCAGTCCGCGGTGCTTGCGGACATCTCGGGTGCTGGCTCGGTGAACCACATCTGGATAACAGTCGCGCCAGCCGGCGGGGCCGGCCCGGCCAGCCCCGATCAGGACTACCTGCGCAGTCTTGTGCTGGGGGTGTACTGGGACGGCCAGGAGCATCCCAGCGTCCTCGTCCCGCTGGGAGACTTCTTCGGGGTGGGCCATGCCCGGACCACCAACTTCGTGTCCGCGCCGCTGCAGATGAGCCCGCAAGACGGGAAGGGATTCAACAGCTGGTTCCACATGCCCTTCGCGGACGGAGCCCGGTTCGAGATCAGCAGCGAAGGCGAGACCGAGGACCTCTGCTTCTACTACTACATCGATTACGACACGTTCGACGAACTCGAGGACGGGCTGGGCCGATTCCATGCCAGCTGGCGGCGGGAGAACCCCACTCGCGGCGTCACCCAAGGTGCCCAGACCAACTCGGAGTTCCTGTTCCAGGGAACCAATCTCGACGGGGCCGACAACTACACCATCCTGGAAGCGACCGGTCGCGGGCACTACGTCGGGTGTGTTCTGAACATCACCAACCTGCGGGCCACCTCGGACTGGAACTGGTACGGCGAGGGTGACGACATGATCTTCGTCGACGGTGAGCCCTTCCCTCCGTCGCTGCACGGCACCGGCACGGAGGACTACTTGAACACAGCGTGGTGTCCCTCGCAGAGCTATCACGCGCCGTACCACGGCATCACGCTGCCGGGTGGGGAGAACTGGAGCGGGCAGATTTCTGCCTACCGATTCCACATCGAGGATCCGGTGCCGTTCACCCGGTCCATCCGCGTGAGCATCGAGCACGGTCACGCCAACAAGCGCAGCGATGACCTGTCCTCGGTCGCGTACTGGTATCAAGAGCTGCCCGGCGCTGTGCTCACCCTCGCACCGGTGGACGAGCGGTTGCCCGTCCTGCGCTGAAACCCCGTCCGTTACTTCAGCCCGGAGCTCTTCATCGCGTCAACCAGCCAGCGCTGGCCGATGAGGAAGACGATCACCGTGGGCAAAACTGCGATGAGCGACGCGGCCAGCACGTAGTTGTAGTTGGAGGAGTACTGACCCTGCAGGCTGGACATGCCCACCTGCACGACATCCAGCTTCGGGTTGCGGGTGATGGTCAGCGGCCACAGGAACGCGTTCCAGTTGGCCAGGAAGAACAGCACGGACAGCGACGCGATCGCCGGGCGGGACAGCGGCAGGATGACATGCCAGTACAGCCGCGGGTAACCGCAGCCGTCGAGTTGGGCAGCCTCTTCCAGTTCCTTCGGAAAGTTCAGGTAGTACTGCCGGAGCAAGAAGATGCCGAACGCGTTGAAGATCATCGGGACGATGAGCCCGGCGTAGCTGTCGAGCAAGCCCAATGCTTTGGCGATCAGGAACAGCGGAACCAGGATGACGGGCAACGACACCAGCAACGTGGAGACGATCACCGAGAAGACGACGTCCCGACCACGGAAGTGCAGCCGGGCCAGAGCGTAGGCGGCCATGGTGTGCAGCAACAGCGCCACCACCGTCACCACGACGGAGACGATGGCGCTGTTGAGCATGTATCGCGGGAACGGCACCTGGGTCAGGACGTAGCCGAGGTTGCTCAGCGTCCAGTGCTTGGGCAGTCCTGCGTCGAAGGTCTCGTCGCCGGGCTTGAAACTGCTGAGGATCAGCCAGAACACCGGGAAGCACGTCAGCAGTGCGAGGATCCACGCGACACTGGCGCGGACGACCGTACCGGCACGAACGGTGCGCCGCACTGCCCGGCCGGTCTGCGGGGCGACTTCGACCGGGACCGCGGCTGAAGTCGTGTCGACGGTGTCAGTCGGCATGGAACCGGCCACCTCGGGTGAAGGCGAACATCGCGCCGGTCACGATGATGAGGAACGCCACGAGCAGTGCGGTGATCGCTGCCGCGTAACCGTAATTGCCGAACTGGAAGGCCTGTTGGTAGATGTAGAAGACGACGGTGCTGGTGTGGTTGTCCGGCCCGCCCTTGGTGAGCACGTAGACCAGGTCGAAAGCCTGCAGGCCGCTGACTGCCGCGACCATCGACGTGATGAAGACGAAGAAGCTGGTCGGCCGCAGTAGTGGCCAGATGATGAAGCGGAACCGATCGACGGCCGATGCGCCGTCTGCCTTGGCGGCGTCGAGATATTCGCCGTCGATGTCCTTCAGCCCGGCCAGGAAGAGCAGCATCTGGTAGCCCATCGTGTACCAGACGCTGATGGCGATGTAGGTCCACAGTGCCCACTTCGGATCACCAAGGAATGACGTCTTGGCCAGCCCCAACGGCTTGCCGACCCGGGTGAGAACGCCCTGACGGTCGACCAGCATGAACTGCCACAGCAGGCCGATGACAACGAGGCTGAGTGCATTCGGCAGGAAGAACAGGGTGCGCACTGCCCCGACGCCGGGGAAGTGATCGCGGACCAGCAAGGCCAGCCCCAGCCCGCAGACGAAGGTGATCGGCACGAAGGCCACTACATAGACGAGGGTGACCCGGATGCTCTGCAGCAGGGCCGGGTCGTGCGCCATCTGCTTGAAGTTGTCGAAGCCGGTGTAGGTGTAGTTGCCGAAGCCGTCGACGGTATATAGGGAAACGGCCAGGGCCAGGATCATCGGCACCGCGACGAAGGCAAGCAGGCCGAGCACGTCCGGCGCGACGAACAGGTAGCCCGCCAGCGTCTCTTTGCGGCGCCGGCGACGGGCGTACGGGCGACCACCGGTGCCGATAACGGCGGATGGTGTCTCGGGCTGCGCGGTCATGACGGCGCGTCCTTCCACAGGCGACAGAGGAGGGTCAGAGGATCGGTGCGCCCTGGTAGGAGTTGAGGTAGGTGTTGATCGTCTGCGCTGCCTTGTTCGCCGCCGACTTCGGATCGGCTCCGGACAGTTGGGTGGACTGGATCGCGTCGCTGATCGCCTTGTAGACCTCCGGCGGGTACCGGGGCTCGGACTGCAGGCCGGGCACGACCTGGTCGGCGAACTTCTTCATGGCGCCGGTCTGGAATGCGCCCTTGGCCTCGGCCGCCTTTTGCACTGACGTGCGCGGCGGCAGGTTGGACTTGGCCACCGTGTTCCATGTGCGACCGTATTCCACGCTCTGCTCCGACGTCGACGCCAGCGCCCAGGTGATGAACTTGGCCGCAGCCTCGGGGTTCCCGCCCTTGGCGTTTGCGGCGAATGCCCAGCCACCACCGTCGGTCTTGTAGGTGCCGCCGGGCGGGGTGGGCAACGGGAAGATGTCGTATTTGAACTTGGGCTTCTGCTGGGCCAGGTCGGCGACCGACCAGATGCCGGTCAGCTGCATGGCGCTGTAACCCGATCCGATGTTGGCCGGAGCGTCGTTGGTGCCGGTACCGAGCGCCTTCTTGGGCGCCAGGTTCCGCTTCTGCGTCTCCTGCCAGAACGTCAGGGCATTCACCGCCGCGTCGTTGTCGAACGCGCTCTTCTTGCCGCTGGAGTCCACTGCGGCCCCGCCGCCCTCCCACATGAACGGATACCAGGTGAAGTTCTGGTAGTACCCGGGCGCCGTCTCGAACTGCACCCCGAACTTCGCCTTCGCCTTGACCCGGTCGGCGACATTGAGCAGGTCATCCCAGGCCTTCGGCAGATCGCTCTCGCTCAACCCGGACGACTCGAACGCGGCCACGCTGTAATACATGGCCAGCGGCTCGATCTCCATCGGTACGGCATAGATCTTGCCGTTCACCTTGCGGGTGTCGAGCACCCCCTTGACGAAGTCGCTCTGCGCATCACTCTTGATGTGCGGGGTGAGGTCTTCGAGCACCTTTCCGTTGTAATAGCGCAGAAAGTCCCCCGGACTGATCAAGAACAGGTCGGGGCCGGATCCCGACGCGAAGGCCGTTTGCAGCGTGTTCCCGTTGACGTAGTCAGCGTTGGCGATGTACCGCAGCTTGATCTTGACGTCGTTGTTCTTGTTCCAGTCGTCCGCGAGCTTGATGAACCAGTCGCTTTGCGGGTTCCGCTTGGGCGCGGGCCCGTAGAAGTTCCAGAACGACAACTCCTTCTTGGTGCCGCCACCCTTTTTGCTACTACTACAGGCCGCAAGCGCCGGCGCGGCTGCGGCGCCCAGGGCGACCCCGCCAGAGGCCTTGAGGAACCCCCGTCTGCTGAGCGCTGTCGTGCTGCTGCCGGACGGTGAGGAAGCAGGGTGGTGATGCATAGAGGCCTCCGCGTGGCCGAGTGATCGGTGGGACGTACATCGCGTCGGAAATCGATTGCTTGACCCTATGAGCGTGCTAGCGGTGCGTCAACCCGAACCCGTGGCGCCACCCTGGGCGGTCAGCTGGCGACGACCTGGACCTTCAAACCCTGTCGAGAGCGCACCGCGTCGACCGCCTCGGCAAAGCTGTCCAAATCGAAGGTGTGGGTGACCATCGCGTCGCCCGCGATGGCACCGGAGCTCATCAGCGCAAGCGCCGGCTCGAACGAGTTCAACACCGCCATGGAGCCCAACACGGTGATCTCGTCGTTGTAGACCGAGAACTGAGACAGTGGCAGGCGCGCGTCGGGTGGCGCCACGCCGAACACCAGCATCGTCCCGCCACGGCACAGCCCCGCTATCGCGGCCTCGGCGGCTGCCGGCACGCCGGTCGCCTCGATAGAGAACTCGAATCCGTCAGGACGGTCGGCGAGCAGCTCCTCGAGCGTGCCGCCCGCCGCGGCTGCGCCCCAGGACAGGGCGAGCTTGCGCCGTCCCGCGTCGGGTTCCAGCACGCTGACTCGTGCCGCACCACTGCGGACAGCCGCCTGCGCGAGCAGCAGGCCGATGGTGCCGCCGCCGACGACGAGCAGGTCGGAACCGGCCGGCATGGCCAGCCGGCGCAGGCCATGGACAACGCAGGACAACGGCTCGACGAGCGCTGCACTGGTCCAGCTCATCGAGTCAGGAATGCGGTAGGCGTTGCGAGCAGGGACCGCGACGAGTTCGGCGAACGCGCCGTTCACCGTGTCGCCGGTGGCACCCCACTCGGCGCACAGATTGCCCCGGCCGCGCCGGCAATACCGGCACTTACCGCAGAACAGGGATGGGTCGACGGCAACGCGGTCACCGACTGACACCTCTCCCGCGTCCGCACCGACAGCCACCACCTCGCCGGCAAACTCGTGGCCGGGCACGATCGGGTACGGCGCCGGTGGGAACTCGCCGTCGATGATGTGCAAGTCAGTGCCGCAGATCCCCACCGCGCGCGGTGCAATCAGCACCTCGCCCGGCCCGGGCTCCGGATCAGGAACCGTTTCGAGGGAGAAGCGTCCCGGTGTGCTGATGACGACGGCTTTCATGGCGTCAGCTGCTCTCGGCCATGCTGTACATGTTCCATTGGGTCGTCCGCACCCGGCGCGGTTGGCTGAGCGCGGCCAGGATCGCCGCGGCAACATCTTCCGGCTGCAGGAAATCGTCCAGAGCCGGGTCCCCCTCGGTGCGACCCAGGCCGATGGCGAATTCGGTGTGCGTCCCCGCCGGGCAGATGGCCGTGACGCGGATGCCGTCGCTGCGCACCTCGCGATCAAGGGACCCGGCCAGTCCCATCTGGGCGAACTTGGTGGCCGCATACACCGCCTCGTTGCCGCCGCCGCGAATGCCGGCCACCGAGCTGACGATGACGATGTCGCCGCCGCCGGCCGCGCGCATCCGGCGCACCGCAGCTCGGACCGCCCACACCGTGCCTTCCACATTCGTGCGCAGCATTGTGCTCAGGTCGTCGTCGCTGCCGTCCAGGATTCCTCCGTACCGACCGATGCCGGCGTTGATGACGATGCTGTCCAGCGCGCCGAACTCGCGCACCGCGGTATCCGCGAGAGCTTCGGCCGCCGCCGGATCCTGAACGTCGCCGACGACGGTCTTGAGGTTCTTTTCTCCCAGCTCGTCGGTGAGTGCGGCCAGCCGGTCGGCGCGGCGGCCCTGGCCGACGACCTTTGCCCCGGCTTCGACCAGGAGGCGGGCCGTCGCGCGGCCGATCCCGGAGGTGGCGCCGGTGACGGCCACCACGGTGTCGGAGAGGTCGCGGTACTCAGCGGGCATCGGTAGCTCCTTGGCTCAGGTGGCGGTCAACGGTCGTAGTGGACAGCGAGCTCGGCGATGGACGTGAAGTGCGCATCCCCGCCGGGTTGGCCGACGATGCGGACCGCATCGCCCCAGGTCGGGTTGAACCGCAACGTGAAGGTCCGGTACGGACCGGCTGCCGGCCCGTAGGGGTAATCCGGGGAGATGCGCAGGCCGGTGACGTCGATCCATTGAAAGTTCTGCCGCACCTGAACGCGCAGCCCGCCGGCGAAGCGGCTGAACCAACCACCGTCCGCGGCGATGATGCCGGTGGTGTAATCGACGCGATTCATCCGGTAGGCGCGGGTGAACGCGTAGCCCCAGTAATCGATCAATTTGTTGGTGCCGTCGAAGCTGTCTTCGCTCTTGGTCTTGTCGCCGTCGTTGTAGTACCTCCAGTTCGCGTAGTGCGCGCTCACCTGCAGCGGGGTGACGCCCTCACCGGTACGAGCCAGGTTCACTGCCGGATCGGGGTGATTGCTCGGAACGCTCCTGTGAAACGGGGTGATCCGCACTTGACGCAAATTGAAGTTGTAGTTGTCCTCGGGCGTCGGCACCGGCGCGTTCCACCAGTTGCTCTGCATCCACAGGTGTTGCCCGTCGGCGGAGACGAATTTCGACGGCAACGTTGTGCCGTATCCGCCGTTCTTCGGCCGGTGCGTTGTGTCCGACATCCGGTACCACTGCGTGAGTCCCGCGTTGTGATAGTGGAATCGCCGCCACGGACCCCATGGCTGCGGTGCTTCGTAGAACTCGAAGCTCGGATCCGTCCACGACGTGTAGATGTAGCGCCGCAATGGCGCGTTGTAGAGCACGCCGCCCTGCGAGATGACGGTCAGGTCGCCGCTGTGCCCCGGTCTCGGATCGGCGAAGCGGCGCAATGGGTCGTGAAGTACCGGCACTTTCTGCTCGATGGCTCTGCTCCACTGCGGACTGCCATGGCGATCCATGCCGGTGAAGAACTCCCACTGCTTTCGATCCTGGACGGCGTGGTCCGGAACCCGGGCAAGGTACAGATCCACCGGGTCCGGAACCACTCCCGCGTTGGACGCCCGCCAGTTCCAGTCCATGCCGTAGGCGTAGACGTAACTGCCGTCGCGCGCGCCGAGCGCAGGCTTGGCGTGCTCCGAATTCTTGCCGAAGTCGGCGAAGAAGACGGTCGTGAACCGGTAGTCGGTGAACATGGCCGTGCTGGTCTTGTGCCACGTCTGGCCGTGGTCGTCGGAGCGGGAGATGCTCGCGTTCGGGACGTCGTCGAACGCTGTATCTGCGAAGCGCAAATCCTGCACGGCGAGGTAAAGCACACCGTTGACGCACACCATGCCGGTCGGCTTGCGGTTGTACTTGGCCGGATCGGCCCAGACGTTCGCGACGTCCGCGGACGCGGCCAGCCGGACGCCACTGAGGCCGGTTTCGGGCCGGCCCATGATTCGGTTGACCACGACATCCTTGAACGGCTCGTCGCTGAATCCGCGCCCGTCGCCGTTCGCTGCGTAGACATTGTCGTCGTCGGCCCAGCAGTTGGGCCACAGATCGCCGTCGCTGCCGGGCGCGGCGAGCGTTCCGGCGTGCTCGACGAACGAGGTGGAGAAGTAGGTACTGCTGACCTGGTCCAACTCGCCGGGGTCGACGCCGTCGATCGGCGCTGCATAGTGGCCTGCCGGCGTTTCGGTGCCGTCCGATCGAGCGGGCGAAGCGTTTGCCGCAGGTGACGACGCGAGTAATGCCGCGGTGCCGACTGCGGCGCCGGCACCGAGGAAGGAGCGACGAGAAGGTGCTCGGGCTGGGCGGGCAGTGCGATCGTCGGGCGTCATGGCTGGACCTCCGAGCCGCCGCGCAGGATGCGGCCGACGTGGGCGAGAGACGGATAGTGAGCAATCGATTTCTCAGATCAACCTAAAATGGCGCCGGCGGATGCGTCAAGGGGTGGACCGCTCCGGCTCGCTGGTGTTTGAGGATTCAATGACGTACGGTTCCCGGAACCCGCGGCGGCTCAGCGCCTTCCTCTCCCAGAGGGTCTCCATGATGACTGCACGACGATCAGCGCTGCCGTGCGGGCGTTCCGCGCGTTCCTGGTTCGCCGTCAGTGTGGTGGCGGCTGTGATCGGTGGCGTGGCGTTCGCCGGAGCGGCTGATGCGGCTGCCTACACCGCTCCGAAGAGTTACCTCGACAAGGTGGTCGGCAGTTCGGCGCACCGCAGCGTGACGGTCAGCGGGTGGGCGTACGAGCCGGCCGCCAGCACCGCACGCGTGACGATCACGGTGTTGGTGGACCGTCGGGTCGCCAAGACGGTGACTACTGGGCTCTACCGGCCGGACGTTGCCCGAGTCATGCACATCAGCGGCACACACTCCGGCTTCTCCGCGACCGTCTCGAACCTCTCCTACGCCAAGCATTCGATCTGCGTTCAGGCCAGCGTCCGGTCCGGGTCGGCGACGCTGCGCAAGGAGGTTGGCGGGTGCCACACCGTGACGATCGTCCGGCCGCTGACCAAGAACCAGCTCATCGCCGCTTACGCAAAGAAGTTCGTCGGCCACTACCGCTACGTATCGGGCGGCAACTCTCCGCGCAAGGGCTTCGATTGCTCCGGACTGACCCAGTACATCTACGCGCAGTACGGCATCAAGCTGGCGCACTACGCGCCCACCCAGGCGCACTCCTTCCGCCGTACCAAGCATCCGCAGGCGGGCGACTTGGTGTTCTTCACCTCCGGCGGCGTCGTCTACCACGTCGGCGTCTATGAAGGCCACGGAATGATGGTGGCCGCAGCCACCACGGCGCAGGGCATCCGCTACCAGACCGTCTGGAGTCGCTCGGTCTGGTACGGCACCCGCACGCACGCCTGACCCACACCGGTGTCGGCGTCCGGCGTTACCGTGACCGCGTGACCAACGCCGAAGACCTCGCTGCCCGATTCCTCGCCCTGCACCGGCCCGGCCAGCCGCTGCTGTTACCGAACCCGTGGGATGCCGGCTCTGCTCGAGTGCTCGCCGCCCTCGGCTTTCAGGCCCTCGCCACCACCAGTAGCGGATACGCCGCGACCCTCGGTCGAATGGACGGTGCGGTGAGCAAGTCCGAGGCGCTGAGCCATGCGCAGCTCGTGGTTGCCGCCACCGATCTCCCGGTATCCGCCGATCTGGAGAACTGCTACGGCGCGGACGCCGAAGCAGTGGCGGCGACCGTCACCGAAGCAATCGGTGTAGGGCTGGCCGGCTGTTCCATCGAGGACTACACCGGGCACGACGACGCGCCGATCTACGACCGCGCCGAGGCAGTCGACCGAGTGGCTGCGGCCGCGACCGCAGCGCACAGCGGACCGCAACAGTTCGTGCTGACCGCTCGGGCCGAGAACTTCTTGCACGGGCGCACCGATCTTGGCGACACCATCAGCAGGCTGCAGGCCTATCAAGAGGCCGGGGCGGACGTGCTCTATGCGCCGGGTCTGGTCACGGCGGCTGATATCGCTGACGTGCTGAGTTCGGTGGACCGTCCGGTCAACGTGCTCGCGCTGGGCAATGCACCGAAGGTCGCCGAGCTCGCCGAGCTGGGCGTCAGCCGGATCTCGGTCGGCGGCGCCTTCGCGTTCGCGGCCCTGGATGCGCTCGCCGCTGCCGGGCGCGAGCTACTGGAGCAAGGCACCTACGGCTTCAGCGCTGCTGCCAAAGCCGGTCGCAGTCTCGCCGGTACCGCCTTCGCCACCTGAGCCCTGGTCAACGGGGCGTGCGGTCGTCCATACTCCACGGCGAGCCGTAACCGGTCGGCGCCGGCGCACCGAGCAGCTCGAGGAACGGCTCAGCATCGAACGCCTCCGGGCCGAGCACACCGGTGCCAGACCAGGCACCGGTGGCCAGCAGCTCCAGGGCAACGACGGGATTGACAGCGGTCTGCCACACCACACACTGCGCGCCGAAGTCGCGCATCGAATCGGCATTGTCGACGACGTGGGAGAGGTAGACCTCGCGGTGTGCGCCGTCCGTCCCCGTCCCGGTGACCCAGAGTCCAGCACAGGTAGCGCCGTGCATGGCACTGCCGAGCGTGGCCGGATCGGGCAGGCAGGCAGCCACCACGTCGCGAGGTGATACCGAACCACCGCGCACGGTGACCGGGTCGGTCTTGTCGAGGCCCAACTTGTGCAGCGTCCGGAGCACGTCGATGAACTCCGCACCCAGCCCGTACTTGAACGTGACCCGCTTCGCGGTCACCCATCGCGGCATCAGCAGCACTTCCTCGTGCTCCACGTTGACGCATTCCACCGGGCCGATCCCACCGGGGAACTCGAACACCTCCGGTTCGCTGAACGGCTCGGTGGTGTACCAGCCGCGGTCCGCCTCCCAGATCACCGGCGGGTTGAGGCACTCCTCGATCGTGGTCCAGATGGAGAACGACGGGGCGAAGTCGTACCCGTCGACGGTGAGGTTGGAGCCATCCCGGGTGCCGAGTTCGTCGATCTCACTGAACAGGTGGTCCGCTGCGTACCGGGCGAACACGTCGGACAGGCCCGGTTCGACGCCGATCCCGACGAGCGCCAGCCGCCCCGCGCGCTGCCACTTCTCGGCCAGGGCGAACTGCTCGTCGCCCAGTTTCACGCCGGTCTGTGCGTACGGCTGCTCAGCGTGGCGGTGCGACAACGACATGGCCATGTCGAGATAGTCGGCATCGGCGTCAAGCGCCCCGGTGAAGATCGGCATCACGAAGCGCGGATCCACCGCGTTCATCACATGGGTGATCCGGTGTTCCCGGGCAAGCGCGGTGACGGCGGCTGCATCGGCGGCGTCCACGGCGGCGGCAATGAGGCGATCTTCGTCCGGATGCCGCTCGGTCACGCTGGCAACCGTCCGCTGGGCGCGGGACAGGTCGTAGTCAGCGATGACGAGGGCGTCGAAGAAATCTCGCCGCGCCGCGATACGGGCGAACGCGTCACCCACGCCACCGGACCCGACCAGCAGTATGCGCATCAATGCTCCAGACTCCGAACCGGTGGACGGGCTATTCCGGGGGCAATACCAACCGCTCCTGCGATCCGGAGTCGGGAAGGCTGAACCCGGTGGTGATGGGCGCGTCCTCGGCGAGAAAGATCGGCGTGCTCCGGTTCAGCGTCCGGCCGGCGAAGAAGTCTCGGTACGGACCCATGGAAATGAGCATGAGCACAACGCCGACCAGAATCGAGCCGACGCCGATGAGGAACGCCCAGCCGATGTGCCAGTGCGGCGAGAACGGCAGCACGAACACCACGTAGCTGTTCACCGGCTTCCAATCCTGGATAACGGTGAGGATCAAACCGCCGAACAGCATGAGGCCGCCGAGCGTCGGGAACACCCCGCGCATGAAAAAGTCGCGCACGCTGCCGGTGAGCTCGCGACGGTAGTACCAGGTACAGGCGAAGCCGGTGAGACCGTAGTAGAACGCGATCATCATTCCGATCGCGGTGACCGCGTCGGAGATGAGGCCACCGTCGGAGTAGAAGTTCATGGCGAGGTAGATCAGTGCCGAGATGACACCCATCCAGATCGTGGAACTGGTCGGGGTCAGGTACCGCGGATGGATGGTCGCGAAGCGGCGCGGGATTGCCTTGAACGCGGCCATTGACAAGGTGGTACGAGCGGTCGGCAGGATCGTGGTCTGCGTGCACGCAGCGGCCGACGTGAGCACCAGCAGGATGAGCAGCTTGCCCATCACCGTGCCGAAGCCGGATGATCCGAACGCGGCATTGCCGACGACGCTCAGGATGTCCGAGGAGTTGTCCGGGTTGGCCAGGCCGATGCCTTTGGTGTCGACGCCTGCATAGGACTGCGCGGCCAATGCCACGATCACGTAGGTGACCAGCAACAGCACGGTGGAGATGATCGCCGCGCGACCCGGCGTCTTGTCGCGGTCCTTGGTCTCCTCGTTCACCGACACTGCCGAATCCCAACCCCAGTAGATGAACAGCATCAGGATGATGCCCTGGGCGAAGGTGTTCAGATCGCTGACATGGAACGGATTGAACCAGGAGAGTGCCGGGTGGATTGCGGTGTCCGGCGCGCTGGAACCGAGCGCCTTGACCAGGGCGGTGCCGGCGAAGACGACCAGCACGATCACCTCTAGGGCCAGCAGAAACTGCTGGATGCGCGCGGAGATCTCGATGCCCCGGTAACAGATGTAGGTCATCAGGGCCATCCAGATGAGGCCGACGACCAGCACCCATCCGCTGGCCGGGTTCGAGCCGATTCCATCGGCGCCGAAGAGCAGGAAGACGTATTGACCGGCAACCTGGGCGAGCGAGGCCATCACCAGCAGATCGGCGGCGATGATGCCCCATCCGCCCATCCACCCGGTCTTCGGTCCGAACGCCTTCGTCGCCCAGGTGAAAGTGGTGCCGCAATCGGGCTCGCGCTTGTTCAGTTGCTGGTAGCCGATCGATACGAACAGGATCGGCACGAAGGCGAGCACGATGATCGCCGGTGACTGCAGTCCGACCAGGATGACGATGTACCCGAGCGTGGCGGCCAGGCTGTACGCCGGCGCAGTGGACGCGACACCGATCACGACGCTGGAGGCGAGCCCGAGCGCCCCGGTCTTGAGACCTTTGCCGCCATCATCGGACGAGGTGTGCCGTTCGGCTAGTGCATCGGCGCTCATCGGCAACTCCCAGATCGTCGATCGGCCGGGGCGGCAGAAAGGTAACTGCGTTTATCGCAGGAGTGACCCGATCTGGCAAGGGTTTCCGTGCTTTACGTTTCTCGCCGCGACGGATATCGTCGCGGCGATCGGGCGTGCCTGATGGGGGAAGGCACGCTCGATCACCCGTCGATGTTGCTCATGACGTGCTTGATCCTGGTGTAGTCCTCGAGGCCGTACATGGACAGATCCTTGCCGTAGCCGGAGTGCTTGAACCCGCCGTGCGGCATCTCGGCCACGATCGGGATGTGCGCGTTGATCCATACGCAGCCGAAGTCGAGGTCCCGGGCGAACCGCATCGCCCGCGCGTGATCTTTCGTCCAGACCGACGCGGCCAGCCCGTACTGCACCCCGTTGGCCCAGCGCAGCGCTTCGGCTTCGTCGCTGATGCGCTGCACGCTGATGACTGGCCCGAAGACCTCGTGCTGCACCATCTCGTCGTCCTGCCGCAGTCCGGCGACGACGGTCGCCTCGTGGAAGAAGCCGGCCCGCTGCACCCGGTGGCCGCCGGCCGCGACCGTGGCGTGATCGGGCAGGCGGGAGAGGAATCCGCTCACCCGCTCGGCCTGGGCCTGAGTGATGAGCGGGCCGAAGAGGACGTCCTCGTCGGGCATGCCGGTCTTCGCGGCGGTGCGGGCCTGGTCGCTGAGCGCGGCGACGAAGTCGTCATGGATGCCGGGACCGGCCAGCACTCGGGATGCTGCGGTGCAGTCCTGCCCTGCATTGAAGTACCCGCCGACCGCGATACCTTCCGCGGCCGCCTCGATGTCCGCGTCGTCGAAGACGATCACCGGGGCCTTGCCACCGAGCTCCAGATGCACCCGTTTCACGTCCGTCGCCGCGCTGGTCGCGACCTCCATCCCGGCCCGGACCGAGCCGGTGATCGACACCATCGCCGGCGTGGGGTGCCCGACCAGCGCTCGTCCCGAGTCGCGATCACCGCACACCACGTTCAGCACACCTGGCGGCAGGAACTCCGCGGCCAGCTCGGCGAGCATCAGCGTGCTCAGCGGCGTGGTGTCGCTGGGCTTGAGCACGACGGTGTTGCCCGCTGCGATGGCCGGAGCGATCTTCCAGATGGCCATCATCAGCGGGTAGTTCCACGGCGTCACCTGAGCGCAGACGCCGATCGGTTCGCGGCGGATCATCGAGGTGTGGCCAGCCAGGTACTCGCCGGCCGACCGGCCTTCCAGCACCCGGGCCGCACCGGCGAAGAACCGGAGCTGGTCGACCGACGGCGGCAGCTCCTCGCTGGCGACCAGGGCGAGCGGCTTTCCGGTGTTCACCGACTCCGCGGCGCCGAACTCGTCGGCGCGTGCCTCGAGGGCATCGGCGATCTTGAGCAATGCTCGCTGCCGTTCGGCCGGCGTGGTGCGCCGCCAGCGTTCGAACGCATCGGCCGCCGCACGCATCGCCAGGTCGACGTCCGCCTCCGTGGAGACCGGTGCCGTGCCGAAGGACTCACCGGTGGCCGGATTGACCAAGTCGCTGGCCCGCCCGTCGCGAGTGGCAACGGATGCACCGTTGACGAAGTTCTGCAGGGTGCGGATGTCGGGCACGGCGGGCCTCCTGGCAGCGTGGTCGGACCCACCGGCCGCAGCTGGCAGGTGCACCAAGGGTAGGCGGCTGCTGCATCCGGAATCAATGGCGGCGACACGTCACGACGACGAAATGCGTCGTTCTACCCGGGGCTCGGTACGGATTCGCTTGCCATTGCGGGGGCTCGCGGCAATGATCGAGCTGTGCCGGCGAAGGAACGCACCTCTCCCGTCCTCGACGAAGCGTCGAAGGCGATCATCGAAGCACTCCAACAGGATGGGCGCCGTTCGTATGCGTCCATCGGCACCAGCGTGGGGCTGTCCGAGGCCGCGATCCGGCAGCGGGTGCAGCGATTGCTCGACGCCGGAGTGATGCAGATCGTCGCGGTCACCGACCCGGTGCAGGTGGGGTTCACCCGCCAGGCCATGGTCGGCGTCCGAGTCAGCGGTGACCCGACCGTGACCGCCGCGGCGGTCGAGCAGATTGCCGAAGTGGACTACGTCGTGATCACGGCCGGCTCATTCGATCTGCTGGTCGAGGTGGTGTGCGAGGACGACGAGCACTTGCTCGAGTTGATCGGCACCCGGATCCGGACCCTGCCGAACGTGACCAGCACCGAAAGCTTCGTCTATCTGAAATTGCACCGGCAACGCTATGACTGGGGCACCCGATGACCAGCACACCGCAGGACGTCTCCGGCGCACCGACCAGCACGAGCACGACGCCGCGGGGGACCGCCCGCACCGCAGCTGCGCGTGATCACCTCTGGATGCACTTCACCAGGCACTCGACCTACGCCGCCGGCACCGATGTGCCGACCATCGTGCGCGGCGACGGCGCTTACGTGTACGACGATGCCGGCCGCCGATATCTCGACGGGCTGTCCGGATTGTTCGTGGTGCAGGTCGGTCACGGTCGTCGGGAGCTGGCCGAGCGTGCCGCCGCGCAGGCCGGTGATTTGGCGTTCTTCCCGCTGTGGTCGTATGCCCACCCGCAGGCCATCGACCTGGCCGAACGGCTGGCCCACTACGCGCCGGGCGACCTCAATCGGGTCTTCTTCACCACCGGCGGCGGTGAAGCCGTCGAGTCGGCGTGGAAGCTCGCCAAGCAGTACTTCAAGCTGACCGGCAAGCCCGGGAAGCACAAAGTGATCTCCCGCAACGTGGCCTACCACGGCACTCCGCAGGGCGCGCTCTCGATCACCGGTATCCCGGCCGCCAAGCAGGCCTTCGAACCGTTGGTGCCCGGCGCGTTCAAGGTGCCGAACACGAACCAGTACCGAGCGCCGGAGCACCTGCGTGACGACGCCAAGGCATTCGGGTTGTGGGCCGCCGAACGGGTCGAGGAAGCAATCCTGTTCGAAGGGCCGGAGACTGTCGCCGCGGTGTTCCTCGAGCCGGTCCAGAACTCCGGTGGCTGCTTCCCGCCACCGCCGGGCTACTTCGAACGGATACGCGAGATCTGCGACCAGTACGACGTGCTGCTGGTCTCCGACGAGGTGATCTGCGCCTTCGGCCGGATCGGGTCGATGTTCGCCTGTGACGATTTCGGCTACGTGCCGGACATCATCACCTGTGCAAAGGGAATGACCTCCGGGTACTCACCTATCGGAGCGATGATCGCCTCGGATCGGCTGTTCGAACCGTTCGCCACCGGCAACACGACCTTTGCGCATGGGTACACATTCGGTGGCCACCCGGTCTCCTCGGCAGTGGCGATGGCCAACCTGGACATCTTCGAACGGGAAGGCCTCAACGAGCACGTGAAGACGACCGGCGGGGCATTCCGGTCGACGCTGGAGACCTTGCTCGACCTGCCCATCGTCGGCGATGTACGCGGCGCCGGTTTCTTCTACGGCATCGAGCTGGTCAAGGACAAGGCCACCCGGGAGACATTCGACGAGGAGGAGTCCGAGCGGCTGTTGCGCGGGTTCCTCTCCAAGGCCTTGTTCGACGCCGGTCTTTACTGCCGCGCGGATGATCGTGGCGATCCGGTGGTGCAATTGGCCCCGCCGTTGATCTGCGGCCAGGCCGAGTTCGACGAAATTGCCCAGATCCTGCGCGGTGTGCTCAGCGAGGCGTGGACCCGGCTGTAGATCCAGCCAGCTGCTGATCAGCCCAGCACTGCCTCGACAGCGGCCAAGGTGCTGACGACCTCGCGGCCGAAACGCACGTCGCACGGGTGCGGCTCAGGGCCGAGCAGGGCACTGATGCAGTGCCCGAAAGCAGTCACCGCATCGGTGTCCGATACTGGCTCGGCGACGCCGGCCCTGCCGTAGAAGGTGATCCGGTTGGCCACGGCCGCAGCGGGAGCAGTCAGGCTCAGCAGCATGGTGCTGACTCCACCGCCGGCATGGCGACAGCTCACCGCAACGGTGTCACCGACGCCGCGGCGGCCGGCCACCGACTCGACCCGGCCGAGCACCGGCACGGTCATCGACAACGCGTGCGGGCCGACGTCCCACAGTGCGCCGCGATCCTTGCGCCACTGCGAGTTCGCGTAGGGGCCGCCCGGCTCGAAGATCGACGCGTGCATGGTTGCCTCGCCGGCCACCCACCCGCCGCCGCTCCCGGGGCCGGCAAGCCAGTCCGCGATCTCCGGGACGAACCGGCGGGTGAAGAACACGACGGACCGGACCCGGCTGCCTTCGACCGCGGCCACCAACCGGTCGGCTGCACCGACGTCCAGTGCAATCGGCTTGTCCAGCAGCAGGTGGCGACCCGCCGTCGCCGCGCGGGTTGCCAGCTCGGCTTGCACATCGGGTGGGACAGCGAAGGCAACCGCCTCCACGTCAGCGATGAGATCGTCGAGCTCCGCGTAGGCCTGGCACTGCAGGTGCGCGGCCAGCTCCCGCGCGGCGTCGACGCGCCGGCCCCACACGCCGACCAGTTCGACGTCCGGATGCGCTGCCAGCGCGGCGCCCTGCGTCTGTCTGGCCCAATAGCCCGTCCCGACCAGTCCGAACCGCATCGACGCCACCTCCTAGGCAGGTGCCTCCACCAGCCGGCGCAGCACCTGGCCGAACAGTAGCTTCGCGCACGCAGCCGTGGCGCGGTCGGTCAGCCGCGGCAGGTGCCACACGTTGATGTCCTCACGCCACGTGGTCCGCGAGCCCGTGGGGGAGGCAAGCACCTCCAGTTCGGCCCAGCCGGTCACCACGGTGCCCCGCTTCTCCAGCCGGCAGTGCCCGGCTTGATCGCCCTCCGGCGGCCGCCAGTCGGTGACCTCCATCGGGTCGTCGAAGCCGAGCCGGCCGACCCCGGTGCGGGCCAGGAAGACAGTGCCGACGCCGGTCGGCGGCGGGGTCACCACGCGGACCCGGGTGAACGGCACGTGCTCGCCGTGGCGCGGCCAATCGGTCAGCCGTTGCCACGCAGTCAGGACGGGCACCGTGCTGGTATGCGCGATCTCGAACAGGGCCACCCGTCCACGATGCCCGCTGACCCGCGTCCGGGCCACACCTGGACCGGTACGGCAGGATCAATGCCCATGCGGGTCGCGCTGTTCGTCACATGCCTGGTTGACGGCATGGTGCCCGAGGTCGGCAAGGCCACCATCCGGTTGTTGCGCCGGCTCGGGGTCGATGTCGAGGTCCCGCTGCAGCAGACGTGCTGCGGGCAGATGCACATCAACACCGGTTATCCCCGCGACGCGCTGCCGTTGGTGCGCAACCACGTATCGGCATTCCGCGGATATGACGCGGTGGTGGCGCCGTCCGGGTCCTGTGTCGGCTCGGTGCGTCACCAGCACGCACACCTGGCCGACGAACTCGGCGACCCCGCGCTGCGGGATGCTGCACAGGACCTTGCCGGGCGGACCTACGAGCTCTCGGAGTTTCTCGTCGACGTGCTGGGCGTCACCGATGTCGGCGCGTCCTACCCGCATCGGGTCACCTATCACCCGACGTGCCATTCCTTGCGGCTGCTGCGCGTCGGCGACCGACCGCTGCAATTGCTACGCGAAGTGGAGGGCATCGATCTGGTCGTGCTACCGGAGGCGGACAGCTGCTGCGGATTCGGCGGGACGTTCGCGATGAAGAATGCCGACGTGTCCGCCGCGATGCTGGCAGACAAGCTGCGTTCGATCGGTGCGACGGGTGCGGAGTTCTGCGTGGCCGGCGACTCGTCGTGTCTCTTGCACATCGGCGGCGGGCTGTCCCGCACCTCGGCCCGCACCCGGACCGTCCACCTGGCCGAAATTCTCGCGGCGACGGAGGAGTCCGGATGACGTTCCTGGGAATGCCTGCCGCCTCCGCCGGAGTCGGTCAGCTGCGCGGGGATGAACCCTTCCCGGCCGCCGCACGCACCGCGCTGGGCAACCAGCAGCTGCGCCGCAATCTGGGTCGGGCCACCGGAACGATCCGGGCCAAGCGTGCGGCCGTCGTCGGCGAGGTGCCGGATTGGGCGCAGCTGCGGATGGCCGGTGCTGCGATCAAGGACGAGACGCTGGCTCATCTGGACAGGTACCTGGTCCAGTTGGAGGAACAGGTGCGCGCCCGGGGCGGCGTCGTGCACTGGGCCAGAGACGCGGCAGAGGCGAACTCGATCGTGACCGGCCTGGTGCAGGCAACCGGCGCCGACGAGGTCGTGAAAGTGAAGTCGATGGCCACCCAGGAGATCGGGCTGAACGAGGCCCTCGCCGCCGCCGGGATCACCGCCACCGAGACGGACCTGGCCGAGCTGATCGTGCAGCTCGGCCACGACAAGCCGAGTCACATCCTGGTGCCGGCCATCCACCGCAACCGAACCGAAATCCGCGACATCTTCCGCCGCGCGATGCCCGGCGCAGATCCAGCCCTGACCGACGACCCGCCGGTGCTCGCCGAGGCCGCCCGGCTGCACCTGCGGCGCAAGTTCCTGACCGCTGAGGTGGCCATCAGCGGCGCGAACTTCGCCGTTGCCGAGACCGGGACGCTCGCCGTGTTCGAATCGGAGGGCAACGGCCGGATGTGCCTGACCCTGCCGCGCACGCTGATCACGGTGATGGGCATCGAGAAACTGGTACCGACCTGGCGCGATCTCGAGGTGTTTCTGCAACTGCTGCCCCGTTCGTCCACCGGTGAGCGGATGAACCCGTACACGTCGATGTGGACCGGCGCCACCGAGGGTCAGCAATTCCATCTGGTGCTGCTCGACAACGGTCGCACTGCCACACTCGCCGATCCGCAGGGCCGATCCGCGCTGCGTTGCATCCGGTGCAGCGCCTGCCTCAATGTCTGTCCGGTGTACGAGCGGGTGGGCGGACATGCTTACGGATCGGTGTATCCGGGGCCGATCGGGGCGGTACTCAGCCCGCAGCTGACCGGCGTGGGCGACAACGCGTCCTTACCGTTCGCCTCGACCCTGTGCGGTGCCTGCTACGACGTGTGCCCGGTGGCGATCGACATCCCGTCCATGCTCGTCCACCTGCGCGCGCGGGTCGTCGACGACAAGTCCGCGGCCCATCGGCTGCCCGGGGCCGAGCGGCAGGCGATGGCCACCGCAGCGTGGACGATGCGCTCGCCGTGGCGATGGCGGTGGACGCTGCGTCTGGCCCGGGTCGGGCGCGTGCTGGGCCGCCGCCGGGGCGTGATCCGCCGGCTGCCGCCGCCGTTGTCCGGGTGGACCAGATCTCGGGACCTGCCTCGGCCCCCCGAACAGACCTTCCGCGACTGGTGGCAGTCCGAGGGGCGCCGATGACGAGCTCGGACTTGACGGCCCGCGACGAGATCTTGCAACGCATCCGCGCGGCGCTCACCGACGGCCCAGCGGCCGCCGCGATCCCGCGGGACTACCGGATTGCCGGCGCCGGCGGCCCGGCCGACCTCGACCTGCTGGTGGATCGGCTGGAGGACTACCGGGCCACCGTGCATCGCGTCGGGCCTGGAGCCGTCGCCGAGACGATCAGCGCGCTGGTCGGCGGCGCGGTGATCGTCCCCGACGGCTTCCCGGCGCAGTGGCTCCCGCCCGGTGTCGACCCGGTGCCCGACGACCCGCCGCTGAGCGCCGAGCAACTGGACTCGGTCGGTGCCGTGCTCAGCACGTGCGTGCTGGCCGTCGCCGAGACCGGCACGATCGTGCTCGATCACGGGCCCGGACAGGGCCGGCGCGCGCTCACCCTGGTGCCGGATCACCACGTCGTCGTGGTGCGCGCCGCCGACGTCGTGGCCGGCGTGCCGGACGCGGTCGCTGCGCTGGACCCGGTGCGGCCGCAAACGTGGATCAGCGGGCCCAGCGCAACCAGCGACATCGAACTTTCTCGAGTGGAAGGCGTGCACGGCCCGCGACGCCTCGAGGTGATCCTGGTCGAGTGACGGTCAGCTCGGTGGAGCAGCGAGCAGTCCGGCACAGCGCCGGTCGCGTTCCCATTCAGCGTCGATGCGCTTCTTGGTTGCGCCGGTTGCCGGCACCGGCACGCCGGTGCTGTCGAGGTGGGCCGCGGCGAACTGCGCGGCAGTGACCTTGCCGTTCAGGAAACTCAACGTGAGGATTCCGTTGTCGTCCTGCTCATTGCCGAAGGACTCCCACCACAAGTAGTTGGACAAGCCGTAAGCGACGTAGTGGCCGTCCTTGCGCCAGCCGGCGCCGAGTAGGACGTGCGCGTGCGTACCGACGACGGCGGTGGCGCCCGCCTTGACCAACGCGTCGGCCAGACCAGGCTGCTCGGCGTTCGGGCACGTCTTGTACTCGGTGCCCCAGTGCAGATAGACCACGACGATGTCGGCTCGCGCGCGAGCCGCGCGCACCGTGCTGAGAAGCTGCGGCTGGTAGGCGTTGGCAACTCCGGGCTTGTGGCGTCCCGCGGAGAAGTCGGGCAGCGTCGTCTCGTCGCGGACCTGATCGGCCGCGATGAACGCGATCCGGGTGCCCCGAACGGAGACGTACCACGGCGCAAAGGCGGCATCGGCGTCCTTGCCGATACCGAGAACCGGGATCGGGGACTTCGCAACGGCAGCGAGCGTCTGCTTCAACCCGGCCGAACCGTAGTCGGCAGCGTGATTGTTCGCCATCGTCGCGACGTCGATGCCGGCGTCCTTCAATGCGGTCAGCGCGCTGGGCGGTGCCTGGAAGTTGTACTCCTTCGGGTACTTCGCGCCGCCCACCGAAATGGAGGTCTCAAGATTCACCATGGTGAGGTCGGCCTTACGCAGCGACTCGGCGGCTACGCCGAACGCGGTCGCCGGGTTGGTCGCCAGCCGCGCCGCCGTGCGTTTGGCGAAGTTGACGTCGCCGGCAAAGGAGATGGTGACCGGTCGGCCGGCATCCGAGTTCGATGAAGTCTGGCGCGATGCCGGGGGAGCGCTCGCACTGGTCCGGTGCGACGGTGCGGACCTCGACGCCTTGCCCGGCGGAGTCGAGTTGCCGGTGCAGGCGGCCAGCAGCGTCGCGGCCGACAGCACCGCGAGCGTTGCGCGGCCGCGCCGCCGGATAACCGGGCGGGTCGCAGAACGCATCGCACTAGCATCCACTGTGACCCGGCACATCTGACGGCGCCCGATCGCCCCGGCGCGTCGAACCATGAGGAGATCACGTGTCCAGCAGCCAGCCAGCCCCTGCGCAGTCGCCGGATGCCCGGCAAAGCGTCAGCGTGGCGGCCGGCACCACCCCCCGGGCAGCGTTGGACGCGGCCGGCCTGGACCTGAACGGACCATCCGGTGCGGTAGTGGTGCGTGACCTGGTCGACGGCACGCTGCACGACCTCGATGTCGAGTTCGCCGAGCCCGGCGACGTGGAACCAGTCCCGGCCGATTCACCGGACGGACTTGCGGTGCTGCGGCACTCGGCGGCGCACGTCATGGCGCAGGCGGTGCAGGAGCTGTTCCCCGGAACCTTGCTCGGCATCGGGCCGCCGATCGAGGACGGCTTCTACTACGACTTCATGCCCGACCGGCCGTTCACCCCCGAAGATCTCGCCGCCATCGAGAAGAAGATGGCCGACATCATCAAATCGGCGCAACGGTTCCGGCGCCGTCCGATCAGCGACGACCAGGCGCGGCTGGAGCTGGCGCATGAGAAGTTCAAGTTGGAACTCATCGGTTTGAAGAGCAACGTCGACGACGTCGAAGGCGCCTCGGCCGAGGTCGGTGGCGGTGGCCTGACCATGTACGACAACGTCGACGCGAAGAGTGGCGCGCGGATCTGGACGGATCTGTGTCGGGGTCCGCACCTGCCGACCACCCGGCGCATCCCGGCGGTGAAGCTGATGCGCAGTGCTGCCGCGTACTGGCGGGGCAGCGAGAAGAACCCGCAGCTGCAGCGCATCTATGGCACCGCCTGGGCATCCCGCGATGACTTGAAGGCCTACCTCAACCGACTGGACGAAGCCGCCAAGCGGGACCACCGCAAGCTCGGCACCGAACTCGACCTGTTCAGTTTTCCCGACGAGATCGGATCCGGGATGGTCGTCTACCACCCGAAGGGTGGCGTGATCAAGCGGGTGATGGAGGACTACGTCCGGGCCAGGCATCTCGAGGAGGGCTTCTCCTACGTCGGCACCCCGCACATCAGCAAGGAAGGCCTGTTCCACACCAGCGGACACCTGCCGTACTACAAGGACACGATGTTCCCGCCGATGGAGATGGAAGGCAGCGCCTACTACCTCAAGGCGATGAACTGCCCGATGCATAACCTGATCTTCAGGTCTCGCGGGCGGTCATACCGGGAGCTGCCCATCCGATACTTCGAGTTCGGCTCGGTGTACCGCTACGAGCTATCCGGCGTGGTGCACGGGCTTACCCGGGTGCGGGCGATGACCCAGGACGACTCGCACTCTTACGTCACTCCCGAACAGGCGCCTGCGGAGATCAAGCACCTGCTGAATTTCTCGCTGAGCCTGTTCGACGACTTCGGAATGAATGATTACTACCTCGAGCTGTCCACCCGCGACGACTCCAAGTCGGACAAGTTCGTCGGCTCCGACGAGGAGTGGGCGATTGCCACGAAGGTGCTCCAGGACGTGGCAACCGAGTCCGGACTGGAACTGGTCGCCGATCCGGGCGGCGCCGCGTACTACGGCCCCAAGATCTCAGTGCAGGCGCGCGACGCGATCGGGCGGACCTGGCAGTTGTCGACCATCCAGTACGACTTCAACCAGCCACGCGGTTTCCAGCTGGAGTACCAAGCCGCCGACGGCACCCGGAAGCGTCCGGTGATGATCCACTCGGCCAAGTTCGGTTCGATCGAACGGTTCTTCGGTGTGCTGACCGAGCACTATGCCGGTGCGTTCCCGGCCTGGCTCGCGCCGGTGCAGGCCACCCTGATTCCGGTCACCGACGACCAGGTGCCGTACCTGCGACAAATCGCGGAGACGATGCGAGTCGCTGGGCTGCGCGCGGAGCTGGACGAGTCCGACGATCGGATGCAGAAGAAGATCCGTACCGCGCAGAAGCAGAAGGTGCCCTTCATGCTGATCGCCGGCGCATCGGACGCCGAGGCCGGTGCGGTCTCGTTCCGCTACCGGGACGGCGAACAGCGCAATGCGATCCCGGTGGCGCGTGCCGTCGAGGAGATTGCCGATTTTGTTGCGCGACGGGTGAACACGTCGCCGACGGCGGCTGACTTCGATCTCGCCGACGATGAGTGACAGCAGCGCGGAAGAGCCGACCGACTTCGCCGGCGAGCCGGACGGGTATCAGCGGCTGTGGACCCCGCACCGGATGGCCTACATCAAAGGTGAGAGCAAACCCGCCGACGACACCGAAGGGGAGTGTCCGTTCTGCCAGATCCCGACGCGTACCGATGCCGACGGACTGATCGTCGCGCGGCGCAAGAGTGCCTACGCGGTGCTCAACCTGTACCCGTACAACGCGGGACATCTGATGCTCGTGCCATACCGGCACGTCGCGGACTACACGAGCCTCACCGAGGCCGAGACCGCCGACGTCGCCACCCTGACGAGCCAGGCAATGACCACGTTGCGCGCCGTGTCCGGCCCACACGGCTTCAACATCGGAATGAATCAGGGCAACATCGCCGGCGCCGGCATCGCGGCGCATCTGCACCAACATGTGGTGCCGCGCTGGGGCGGCGATACCAACTTCATGCCCATCGTCGCCAGGACGCGAGTGCTGCCCGAGCTCATGTCGGAGACCCGACAGCTGCTCGCCGACGCGTGGCCTGACCCGGAGAACTAGCTTTCCGGCGCTAGAAGGGTGGCGGGTCGGGGTCGTCGGTCGAGTCGGCCGGACCGGCAGCCCGGGTCGGCTCGGGTTCGACGGTGGTTGGTAGCGGTGGCGGCTTGGTGCGGTAGGTGTGGCCGGTGGGGCTGGTCCAGACGGTGGATCCGTCGGGTTGTCGTTGGGGTTGCCAGTGCGTGAGGTGTTTGCAGCGGTGATGCCGCCGGCATAAGGGGTGCAGGTTGCCTGGGCAGGTGGGTCCGCCGTCTTTGGCTGCCTTTAGGTGGTCGAGGTCGCAGGCGACGGCGGGGCGGGTGCAGGAGGCGAAGGTGCAGGTTTGGTCGCGGGCGATGATGAACGCCGCCAACCGGGCCGGCGGCCGATACGTCCTACTGCCGTAGTCGAGGAGCCGGCCGTGGTCGTCGGTGAGCAACCGCCGCCACGTGCCGGTGTCGTCTGTGGCGATGCGCCGGGCCATCGGCCGCGGGGATCGGGCCGTACCCGGCCAACTCACCCGGCTGCTCATCCAACCCCAACAAGGTAGATGCGGCGACGGTGAGCTGCACCGCCGGCCGCGCCCCATGCCGACGGGTCAGCGCCGGGTCGGCCAGGGCGGAGTCGGCCAGGGTGACCAACGCATCCGCGCGACGCTGATCCGCCGACCGGCTGTCCCCGCCGTTGCCGAAGATGGTCTCGCTGGCGATCGCGTCGATCGCGGTCAGCACCGTGGCCGCCCCGTCGGCCGGGCAGGTAGGCCCACAGCTGGGCCATGCCGTGCAGGTCGGGGGTGAGCACCACCCGCCGCTGCTCCACCGCGTCGGCATGCCGCTCCGCCTCACCCTTCGGGATCCAACAGCAGCACCGCCCGGGTCACCGAGGCCCGGAACTGGCTGACGGTCTGCTCCGCCGCCTTGTCGAGCACCCGTTCTTCGACCGCCCGGGCCACGTCCGCGTCGAGGCTCATGACGGCGGAGGCGAGTAGCTCGGCGTGCCGGGCGGTGATGTCCCCGGCCCGCAACGCCGCCAGCGTCTTGCGCAGCGTGGTGGTGAGGAGCTCCGCGCGGTGCACGTGGGTCGCGGCGGTGGCCGGCGCGATGCGCAGTACCGCGGCGATCTCCTGGATCGACCACTTCTCGTTGCTCGGATCATCCCGGGAGATCGCCGCCAACAGCTCGATCTGCCGGGCCGCGTCGAAGGCGGCTTGGCGGCGCAACACCACCAGCAGGTCCACTCGACCCACCTCGGACAAGCGATCAGGTGCGGCGAACTGGGCCGCGTGCACCGAATCCGGCGTCGGCGCCAACTCCGCGAGCGTGGCGACTGAGTCGTCGGGCAGGGTCAGCACATCGACCGGCGACGGCACGTACCCCTCGCCAGTACTGCTGTTTCCCCCGTCCATGGCACCAATTCTAGGCGTTGGGACTGACATTTTCGGGCTATCCACAGAGGCAATTTCAAGAGATTCCCCTTATTGAATAAGGTAAAACGATAAGGAGCGCAGCGCAGCCGGACGACGCGAGATCGAAGCATCTACCGCGCCCGACAACGCAACCCAGAAGCCCACGCATCCGTCGCTGCCCGTAGTAAAACCGGACCGAGTTGCAACCGAACCGAAGCGACTAACCCACGCATCCGTCGCTGCCGCAGTAAACCCAACCACGCTGGAACAGCGACAAGAGTGGCGATCGTGTTCCGTGCCTCGACGAGCCTCGGCGCCAGGCACGAGCAGACAGCTAGGCAGACCAGTCGACCGGCGTGCTGGTTCCGCTCTCCCAGTCCTGACGCAATAGCGCATACCCGATGGAGTCGACGAGACGCCCGTCGCCATCGGGCCAGGAGACCCGGTAGTGCGCCTCTTTCACCCAGCCGCAACGCACGAACAGCCTCCGCATCGCCACGTTGTCGATCCTGGTCTGGCCCTCGAACCGGTGCAGCTGCGGGTAAGTGGTGAACGCCCACTCCGCCACGGCGGGAAGGACTGTTGTACCGAGCCGCCGGCCCCGAGCATGGGCGGCCAGTCGCAGGTCGAGCAACGCCGTCGGGTCGCCGAGTTCAGAGATGGTAGCGATCCCGACCGCGACTCCGTCGACCACTAACCACAGGGTTCTGGTGTCCTCGCCGTGAAAGGAGCCGGAACCGACCGCTTCCCGAACCTGGGCATCGGTCCACCGGGGACGGACGTGGAACGGCCAGTCGTTCGCGGCCATGAACTCGGTCAATCTGTCCACATCCCGCGGCTCGAACTCAGCCAGTTCCACCGTCACGCGATCGACGGTAGCGGGGCCAACCAACCGAGTGACGCTCAGTGTGCAGCTACAGCCCCGTCCCGAACGGCTTGTGTCGCCGATGCGGGTACGACCTCGTGGCGGACGTAGGAGCGGCGGAACCGACCGGTGCCCGACGTGAGCGCGCGCAACGTCACGGCGTATCGGGTCAGCTCGGCTTCGGGTACTTCCGCATGCACGACCGTGCGCTCATTTCCTGGCGGGCAATCGGCGACCGGCTCGGTTCCGGTTACCCGGCCCCGACGCGACGGCAGGTCCGACAGGACCGCACCGACGTGCGGGTCCGGCACATCGACGTGCAGCTGCGCGATCGGTTCCAGCAACGAGATCTCGCCGGTCCGCGCCGCGTCGCGGACAGCCAGCGCGCCCGCGGTTTGGAACGCCGCATCGGAGGAGTCGACGCTATGCGCCTTGCCGTCCAGCAGCGTCACATGCACATCGGTGACGGGGCACCCGTCGGCGCCTTCGACGCCTCGCTCCAACTGATGGCGCACGCCTTTCTCCACCGATCCGACGTACTGGGTCGGCACCGCCCCACCGACGACCTTCGACTCGAACGTGACCCCGGAGCCACGCGGCGAAGGGGTGATCTCGACGTCGCAGACGGCGAACTGGCCGTGACCTCCGGACTGCTTCACATGGCGGCCGTGGCCGTGCGCGGTACTGGTGAAGGTGCTGTGCAGTGCCACCCGCACCGGTTCGATGTCCAGCGCCGCGTTGGCCCGCAGCCGTTCCAGGACAGCGTCGGAATGCGATTCGCCGAGGCACCACAGCACCAGTTGTCCGGTGCTGGTGTCCCGGTCCACCCGCACGACCGGATCAGTCGCGACGAGACGTTCCAGCGACCGGGCCAA
Source organism: uncultured Actinomycetota bacterium (assembly GCA_963703085.1). Classification (GTDB taxonomy): domain Bacteria; phylum Actinomycetota; class Actinomycetes; order Mycobacteriales; family Jatrophihabitantaceae; genus DATAEG01. Next base: position 3,574,213 of record OY969789.1, read on the forward strand.
GGCATCGTCGTCATTGCGGCTCGCTGCCCGGATCGCGACCGGCAGCAGGGGCTCGGGCATGTCCCACGGTGCGATCAGCAGCGGTTGCGCCTTGCCGGAAATGGTGTCCGACGTCTCCGCCGTGCCCAGCCGCGGGATCGCGACGATGTCTCCGGCCACGGCGCGCTCGATCGGGCGCAGGGTGGCACCCAGCGGCGAGTAGAGGTGCCCAACCCGATCGTCGGCATCGTGGTCAGGGTGGCCCCGGTCGGCGCCGCCGTGTCCGCAGATGTGAATCGCGGTGTCGGGCGTGATCGTCCCTGCGAACAACCGCACCAGCGACACCCGGCCGGCGTAGGGATCCACCGTGGTGCGCACGACCTCACCGACCAGGGCGCTACCGGGGTCGCAGGTGACCGACTCCACCAGTGCACCGTCCGGCGTGGTGATCACCGGTAGGTCGTTCTCCAGCGGGGACGGGAAGGCGCTGGACAGCACTTCGATCAACTCGGCCAGACCAAGAGCAGTGGGGGAGCACACCGGAATCACCGGGTGGAACGTGCCGCGGGCGACCGCAGTCTCCAGATCGTCGATGAGGATCTCCAGCGCTAACTCCTCACCGGCCACGTACCGGTCGAGCAGCGACTCGTCCTCGCTCTCCGCGATGATCGCCTCGATGAGTTCGGCGCGGGCTTGCTCGAAGTCGGCATCGTCGGCCACGTCCTCACCGGCATCGGTAACTGCCGGGGGATAACCGTTGCGGTAGTCCAGCCGCTGTCGCGACAGCAGGCCGAGCAGGGCGGCCGGCGGTTCGCCGGCCGACACCGCGGTTCCTTCGGGCTGATAGAGCGGCAACACCGCCTGTCCGGCGACCACGCCGAGCGACTCCTGGCAGGCGGCCAGCGTGCTCTGGTAGGAGGCGTGCAACCCGTCCAACCGTGAGATCACCACGGCGCGCGGCATCGCCAGGTGCGCGCACTCCTCCCACAGGGCGAGCGTTGTCGGGTCCACGCCTTCGCCCGCGGCGATGACGAACAGCGCTGCGTCCGCCGCGCGCAGCCCCGCGCGCAGCTCGCCGACGAAGTCCGGCGAGCCGGGTGTGTCCAGCAGGTTGATCGTGACGCCACCGATGGTCATCGGGCAGACCGCGAGCGACACCGACCGTTGCTGCGCGACCTCGATCGGATCGGCATCGCTCACCGTCGTGCCGTCGCTGACCGAGCCCGGCCTGGGGATCGCCTCGGCGGCGGCGAGCAACGCGTCGACAAGCGTCGTCTTGCCCGAACCGGCATGTCCCACCAACGCGACGTTGCGGATCTTCTCGGGTCGATCAGCGGACTCGACCGCATGTCCCGATGATCCCGAGCCCGCGCCCCGACCCGATGGTTTGCCTGACATGCAGCCCCCTAGGGTCCGGCCGGCGGCCGCAGTGGGCCGTCCTCGCATTCGACACCTTCGTTCGGGCATCGACAAGGGCCCGGACCGGGCGACCCTCCCGGCTATCGTGAGGACGTGCTCAACATCCATGCCCGCGCGCGGGTCTCCAAGGCTTTGGAGCCGTTGGGCGCCGGGCTGGCCCGCCGTGGTGTCACGGCCGACGCCATCACCGTGATCGGCACGGTCGGGGCCACAGCGTCGGCCCTGATCTTCTTCACTCGGGGGGCGTGGTTCACCGGGACTGTGCTGATCACCGTCTTCGTGTTGCTGGACATCGTGGACGGAGCGGTGGCACGCGCGGCCGGCCGAGCGTCGAAATTCGGTGCGCTGCTCGACTCCTCGGGTGATCGGGTGGCCGATGCTGCGGTGTTCGGAGCACTCGCTTGGTACTTCGGCCGACACGACCAGCCGGCATTGCTCGCCGCGTCGCTGCTCTGCCTGGTGCTCGGTTCGCTGACTTCATACATCCGCGCCCGGGCCGAAGGGCTCGGGCTCACCGCCACTGTCGGAATTGCTGAGCGGGCCGAGCGTCTGATCATTGTGTTGGTCGGCACCGGCCTTTCCGGCGAGCACCTGCGGGTGCCGTATGTGCAGGCGATCGCCTTGTGGCTGTTGGTTGCTGCGTCGACGATCACCGTCGGTCAGCGACTGGTCACCGTGTACCGGCAGGACCGCCGGGTCGCTACGCCGTGAGCCGGACGGCCACGCTGCGCGATCGCGCGGTCGATCTCGGCTACGCCGCGGGATGGCGGCTGGTGCGCGGGTTGCCCGAGCCGGTGGCGACCGCGGCATTCCGGCGTGGCGCGGACATCAGCTTCCGGCGCAACGGCCGGGGGACTGCGCAGTTGCGCCGGAATCTGCGTCGGGTCGTCGGGCCGCTGATGCCCGAGGCCGAGCTCGACGAACTGGTGCGGTCCGGTCTGCACTCGTACGGGCGGTACTGGCAGGAGACGTTCCGGCTGCCTGGCATGGATCCGGGCCAGATCGTCAGCCGGTTCCAGCTGCTCGGTACCGACCTGCTCGACGCATCGATGGCCGAGGGCAACGGCGTGGTGCTCGTGCTACCGCACATGGGCAATTGGGATGTCGCCGGGCTGTGGCTGGTGGCGCACGGAGTGCCGTTCACGACCGTGGTGGAGCGACTCAAGCCGGAGTCGCTGTTCGACAGGTTCGTGGCATTCCGCGAGAGTCTCGGTATGGAGATCGTTCCGCTGACCGGGGGCAGCAAACCTGCCGCCGACGTGCTGGCCGAGCGACTTCGCGCCGGCGGGTGCGTATGTCTGGTCGGCGAGCGCGACCTCTCCCACCGTGGCGTGGAGGTTGAGTTCTTCGCCGAAACTGCGCGGATGCCGGTGGGACCGGCGTTGCTCGCAGCACGGACCGGCGCGGCGCTGCATCCCGTCGGGCTGTGGAACCGAGGCCCGGACTGGGCGGGCCGGGTGCGTCCGGCCATCGATTTACCGCCGGGCCGGCTGGCCGACCGCGCCCGTACCGGCACCCAGCTGGTCGCTGACGGTCTCGCCGTCGAGATCGCCGACCACCCCGCCGACTGGCACATGCTGCAGCGCCTCTGGCTCGCCGACTTATGAGGATCGGCATCGTCTGTCCCTACAACTGGGACATCCCGGGCGGCGTGCAGTTCCATGTACGCGACCTGGCCGAGACGTTCCTGGCGATGGGTCACCAGGTCTCCGTGCTGGCGCCCGGCGATGAGGATTCGCGCTTCCTGCCGCCGTACGTCGTCGCCGCCGGTAAGACGTTCCCGGTGCCGTACAACGGATCGGTCGCGCGGCTGCAGTTCGGTCTGGTGTCCGCCGCGCGGGTGCGGCGCTGGCTGCGGGACGGCGACTTCGACGTGGTGCACGTGCACGAGCCGGCGCCGCCGAGCCTCTCGCTGTTGACCTGCATGATCTACGACGGACCCCTGGTCGGCACGTTTCACTCCGCGACCACGCGCTCGCGCATTTTGGCGATGTCCGAGACGGTGCTGCAGCCGTTCCTGGAGAAGTTGTCGGGACGGATCGCGGTGAGCCCGGCGGCTCGGAAGATGATCGTGGAACACCTGGGCGGCGACGCCGTGGTCATCCCGAACGGGGTCTCGGTCGCACGGTTCGCCGACGCCGGCCCGCTGCACGGTTATCCCCGCGAGGGCGGCACGATCGGGTTCATCGGCCGCTACGACGAGTCGCGGAAGGGCATGGCGGTCCTGATCGCCGCGCTGGACCTGATCGCGCCGTCCCGGCCCGACCTGCGGCTGCTGGTGGCCGGCCCGGGTGACGAGTCGGAGTTCCGGGCGAATCTGCCGCGGTCGCTGGCCGATCGGGTGGAACTGCTCGGGCAGGTGAGCGAGACGGACAAAGCCCGGTTGCTGCGCAGCGTCGATGTCTACTGCGCTCCGAACATCGGCGGGGAGAGCTTCGGCATCATCCTGCTGGAAGCCATGGCCGCTGGCACGGCGATCGTGGCCAGCGATCTGGACGCCTTCCGCCGCGTCGTGGACGCACCGGACGGCCGGCGCGCCGGGGTGCTGTTCGAGACGGGTTCGGCGCGCGGGCTGGCCGCGGCGCTGGAGCGGGTGCTCGACGACCCCGAGTTGCGTACCGAGCTGCGCGCGATCTCGGCCGACACCGTCAAGCCCTATGACTGGCCGGTCGTGGCGAAGCAGATTCTGATGGTCTACGAGCTGGCCAGCGAGCATCGACCGCCGACATCCTGGCGCAGCGAGTCCGACCGGCCCGAACGGCGGTGGCGGTAGGTTGAGCGCCGATGCTTTCCGTCGGTTGGACCGTCCTGGCCGTCGTGCTGGCTGTCCTGATCACAGCGTGGATCACCTTCACGGCCACCCGCCTCGACCGGCTACATGCGCGGGTCGACGCTGCGCAGGCGTCGCTGGAGGCGCAGCTGGTACGCCGTGCCGCGGCCGTACAACACATCGCTGACTCCTCGGCCGGTCATCTGGATCCCGCGGTGACAGCTCGCCTCGGCGCGGCGGCTCATTCGGCGTTGGAGTCCCACGCCGCGGCCAAAGAGGCAGCGGAGAACCAGGTAGGCCGAGTGGTTGACGAGCTGGTCGATCTGGCGCCGTCGCTGCCGCAGCCGGCTCTCGACGCCCTGCCCGAGGTGGCCGAATCGGCTGCCAGGGTGATCATCGCCCGGAGGTTCTACAACGACGCGGTACGCGACACGCGGACACTCCGGGGTCGCCGGATGCCGCGATTGCTGCATCTGGCAGGGCATCGTGAGAGTCCGCAGTTCTTCGACATCGACGATTCGACGCGCTGGCCCTGATCCGGCCGGGCACCCGAGGAAGGCACCTTTTGCTCATGCGGTCCCGCACATCGGCGTTCGCAACGATCGGCAAGCCGGTCGCCGTGCTGGCCATCGTCATGGTGGCCCTCACGATGCTGGCGAGCTGCAGTCACAAGAAAAAGAAGTCCGCCGCATCGTCATCGACGTCGTCGAGCCCGTCCAGCACGCCGAGCACAACCCCGGCCAAACCGAAGCCGAAGCCGGTGAACCCCTTGACCGGCATCGGCTCGCCGCCCACCACACCGGTGATCGCCGTCAAGATCGACGACACTCCACCGGGCCGTCCGCAATTGGGCATCGACAAGGCCGACGTGGTGTACATCGAGGAAGCCGAAGGGGGACTGACCCGGCTGGCCGCCGTGTTCGGGACCAACAAGCCGGTGGTCGGATACGTGCGCAGCACCCGCCCCAGCGACCCGGATCTGCTGCTGCAGTACGGAAAGATCACCGAAGCGGCCTCCGGCGGCGGCCACGACGCGTTGCCACTGCTGGACAAGTCCGGCATCAAGGGCTGGATCATGGATCGCGGCGCCGCGTACTACTCGCGGGTAAGCCGCCAGTCCGATTACATCAACGTGGTGCTCGACCTGGCCAAGGTGGCCAAGAAGGCCAAGACACCGGCACCACGGAGTATCGGTTGGACCTGGAGCGCCTCCACCGCGACGCTGCCGAAGGTCAGCGGCCGGCGGATCATCACCAAGGTCGGTAGTCAGACCGTCGAATTCCGGTACAACCCGGCGATGAAGAAGTACATCCGCTACATCGACGGCGTCGCGCAGAAGGCCGCCGACGGCAAATATGTCGCGACCGCCAACGTCATCGTCCAGTCGTGCAAGGTCGTACCGCACCCGCAGGACACTGACGTGAACGGCAACCCGTCACAGTTCACGTACACGACCGGCAAGAACAAGGTGGTCGTGTTCCGCAACGGCCGGCGCATCGACGGCACCTGGTCACGGCCCACCCTGAACAGCGGCACCACCCTGACCGACGCACACGGCAAGCCGATCGCGCTGGCCCCGGGCGGCGCCTGGGTGGCGCTGGGCCGCGTGGGGGCGAAGGTCTCCTCCTCCTGACCTGACCGCGCGCGACCAGGCCATCCCGGTCGGTTCGGCCAGTCCGGGCAGTGCCGCGCCGGCCGTAGAATGGGCGGCATGGCTGAGCAGACCGACACTGGCACGAAGCACACCACTGGCACCGCGCAGGTGAAGCGCGGGATGGCCGAGATGCTCAAGGGCGGCGTCATCATGGACGTGGTCACCGCCGAGCAGGCCAAGATCGCCGAGGACGCCGGCGCGGTTGCGGTCATGGCGCTGGAACGGGTGCCGGCGGATATCCGGGCGCAGGGCGGGGTGTCGCGCATGAGCGACCCGGACATGATCGACTCGATCATCTCCGCGGTATCCATCCCGGTGATGGCGAAGGCCCGGATCGGTCACTTCGTCGAGGCCCAGGTGCTGCAATCGCTCGGCGTCGACTACATCGACGAGTCCGAGGTGCTCACCCCGGCCGACTACTCGCATCACATCGACAAGTGGCAGTTCACCGTCCCCTTCGTGTGCGGCTCCACGAACCTGGGCGAGGCGCTGCGCCGGATCACCGAGGGCGCGGCGATGATCCGCTCCAAGGGCGAAGCGGGCACCGGCGACGTCTCCAACGCCACCACGCACATGCGACAGATACGCGACGAGTTGCGCCGGTTGAGCTCGCTGCCGGAGGACGAGCTGTTCGTCGCCGCCAAGGAACTGCAAGCACCGTACGAACTGGTCGCCGAGGTAGCGGCTGCCGGAAAGCTCCCGGTCGTGCTGTTCACCGCCGGCGGCATCGCGACTCCTGCCGACGCCGCCATGATGATGCAGCTCGGCGCCGAGGGCGTCTTCGTCGGGTCCGGAATCTTCAAGTCCGGTAACCCCGCGCAGCGCGCCGAGGCGATCGTGAAGGCCACCACCTTCCACGACGACCCCGACGTGATCGCCAAGGTTTCTCGCGGGCTCGGCGAAGCGATGGTCGGCATCAACGTCGAGGACGTGCCGCAGGATCACCGCTTGGCGCAGCGCGGCTGGTAAAGCGTTTTGATCGCGCTGTAGGAATCGCCGGGGTTCTTTTCGTACGCGCGGCTGCGGGACGTTTCTGGTCCTGATGTTCCCGGCCAGCGGGTCGGGTCGCCTATCGCGCTGTCGGAATCGTTGGGGTTCTTTTCGTACGCGCGGCTGCGGGACGCTTGTGGTCCTGATGTTCCCTGGCCAGCGGGTCGGGTCGCCTATCGCGCTGTAGGAATCGCTGGGGTTCTTTTCGTACGCGCGGCTGCGGGACGCTTGTGGTCCTGATGTTCCCGGCCAGCGGGTCGGGTCGCCTACCGCGCTGTGGGAATTGCTGGCACCGTCGGATAGGAAGGGTCACGCGCTTTTCGGGTATGTCGGGCGACGCGCAGTTGGTCCTATATTCCTGACTTCGCGGTAGGCTCGCGGCGGTGCATGGGCTGCGCATTCCTGGGTAGACGCCGAGGGATTCGAGCCGGGCCTCGGGCCGGCGACTCTCCCGGGACGGCTGGTGGCAGCGAATGCAGACGACGATGTGGAACGCGGTAGGTATCGGTGCCCTGCTGCTCGGCGCAGTGCTCTGGGTGCTCGGCCCCGTCTGCCACGTCACCCGTCCGAAAGATGCCGCGGCCGCCGCCCGAGCAGTTCAGGAGCGGATCGCAGAGCAGCGTCGCACCGGGACGTCGGCGGAGATTCGGATCAGCGGTGATCCATTGGCCGGCTGGGCGATCATCATGGCGCTGGCCGGGCTCTGGTTCCTGGCCGCAGATCAGGATTTCACCGGCCCCATGGTGGTCGTCGCCGGGTTCGCGTCCGTGGCCGGCGCGGCCGGCATCTTGGCCTACGCGCCGTGGCCGGTGCGGCGGCTGGTCATGACGGTCGACGGTGTACGGATCGGCAAGCGGCAGATCGCCTGGGCCGACATCACCACGGTGTCCGTGGCGAAGTGGCGTGCGGGCCGGACCCGCGCACCCGACCAGCCGGTCGCCACCCAGGTATTCGCCGACCGCGCAGAGCTGAACGCGGCGTCAGCCCATCCGATCTCGTTGCCGCACGGCGCCCGGATGGCGTTACGGGCGGCGGCGGTGGCTGCCACCATCGCAGCCGCGCACGACCTGCTCACCGACCAGCCCCTATCGGTGGATCTCACGCCACGGATGCGCAGCACCGCCGGTGCAGCGGTGCGATCCGGGCACCGACGCGGCGAGTTGAACACGTGGGCGCTGGTCTCGGCCGGACTGGCCGTCGGCACCTGGATCATGGCGCTGATCTGGGAACGGATCGCCGACGCGGACGACATGCCGAGCGGGTTCTTCGCCGTGTTGGCGGTGCTGGCCGCCCTCACGGTAGTGGCCGGCATCCTGGGCTGGGTGCAGATCCAGAAGTACGCCGAGACCGGACGCCGGGCCGCCCTGTTCGGCATCGGGGCAGGTGTGCTGACCCTGTTCCTCAGCGCCGCTCTGCTCACCTGAGCAGCCGGGTCGCGCCGGCGCGACGGGTGATCTTCGGGTGGTCTGGCATCAGGGTCCTGGTAGAACGGCACCTGTGGCGACGGGCGGGCGACGGTGGTGGCGGCGGCAGCCGGCCGCGACGGCCGCCCCGGCGGCGCTGGATCAGACCGGCACGGCGCCGGACGAAGGTGCAGCGCGCCCGACCGAGGCAGCGGTTCGGCACGAGCCGGATCCGGCACCGGACGAGGCGGCAGCCGACCGGCGCTGGCTGCATCGTTATGTACGCGTTCAGGTGCGTGCCGGCCTGTTCGACCTGCCGGCCTTGCGGGAGTTGACCCTGGGGGCCGCAGCGACCCGATTCACCGACCCGCAGGTCGCCGATGAAAACGCCCGGGAGGCGCTCTCGGCGGAGTTGGACGCCTGGCTCACCGACGCCGCCGGGTGGGTCGGGCGGACCGACCCGGAGCGGTTGGACGCAGCGTTCGCCATGTTGAGCCGCGACGGTGTCCTGGTCGTTCACGCCGCGGGCGACGAGGCGGAACTCGCCACCGCCCGGCGGCTGCGCGGCGGCAGCCACGGAACGGTCGGGTACGTCCTGGCCGGGGTGGCCCGGGCGATGCGCGAGGACGTGTTGTCGCTGTGGCTGGTCGGCCCGGACGGTGCGCCGGCGGCGCGCGGTGATGCGCTGAATTCCCGCGTGCAGGATGCGCTGGCCGCCGAGGGCCTGCTTGCCGGCAACGGTTCGCATCCCGGGGAACTGCTCGTCCCGATGAGCTGGCGACGCCGCCCGCCGCGTAACCTGGCACCCGATTCTTGACCGGACCGCACGCTCTGCTGCGGCCGCCCAGCGACCTTGAGGATGCATCGATGCCGAGCACCGCGCCCGATCCGGAAGCGGCCGGAAGCGGCCCGCCGAATACCGGATCAGACGCCGGAATCGCGGACTACGACAGCAACGCGTACGACTACCGGACGTTCTGGACCGGCCGCGAGTACGAGCAGTGGGCCGAGTCCGCGGTACTCACACCGCTGATGCGCCGCCTCCCGCAGGCGACCTGGTTCGCCGACTTCGGCGGCGGCTACGGGCGCAACATCGATCATTACCGCGACCTCACCCGCCACGGTGTGCTGATCGACTACTCGGTGAACAACCTGCAGACGGCGTCGGACGTGCATGCGGCGGCGGTGTCAACCAACAAGCTGTACCTGGTCCGCGCCGATCTCGCTGCGCTGCCGTTCCGCGACGCGGCGTTCGATGCGTCCATGACGATCCGGGTGCTGCACCACCTGCGCGATGCCGACACGGCGCTGCACGAGACACTGCGCACCGTCCGCACCGCGGCAGTGATCGACGTGCCGATCAAGAATCACATGCTGGCCCGGGCGCGCGCGCTGGCGAAGCGTGACTCGACCGCCCTGCGCGGGTCGGCACCGCGCATCGTCGGCAGCAGCGAGCACCCATTCTCGGAGTTCCAGCTGAAGGCGGTGCGCGAGGTCATCGACCGCGCGGGCTTCGATACCGAGCTGGTGGCCAGCGTGAACAACCTGCGCCGGTGGGACCAGCGGTTGCCGAAGGGTGCGGTCAAGACGCTGACCCCGCTGGCGCACGGTGCGGAGCGAACATTCCAATGGCTGGGCCGCGGCTGGTGGGGCCCGAACCAATTCCTGCTGGCCACCCGCCGCGGCGACGCGGCCTTCACCGCGGCGAGCGTGCCGGACGGACTCGAGCCGGGCCTGGCCGACTTCGCCGCCCGCACCTGCTGCCCGGTCTGTCACGGCGATCTGCAGTGGACGCCGGACACCGCGACCTGCGCCGCCTGTGCCCGGGCCTACCACCGGCACGGCTCGTTCTGGGATTTCGCCCGCTGAGCACCGGCAGCAGGATGTACCGGTGAGGTCACCACGCATCGGCGTGCTCGCCCTGCAGGGCGACGTCCGCGAACACCTGCGCGTACTGGCCGAGACCGGCGCCGAGCCGGTCACGGTGCGGCGAGCCGGCGAGTTGGCCGCCGTCGACGGGCTGGTGCTCCCCGGCGGTGAGTCGACCACGATGTCGAAGCTGCTGATCGCCTTCGACCTGCTCGAACCCGTCCGGGACCGGGTTCGCGACGGGATGCCGGTGTTCGGCTCGTGCGCCGGGATGATCCTGCTGGCCGATCGGATCGAGGACGGCACAGCCGATCAGCAGAGCATCGGCGGCATGGACATCACCGTGCGGCGCAACGCATTCGGCCGGCAGGTCGAGTCCTTCGAAGCGGACATCGACGTCGTCGGGATGGCCGGCGGCGTGGTGCACGCAGTGTTCATCCGCGCGCCTTGGGTCGAGCAGGTGGGCCCGGCGGCCACGGCCATCGGCCGGGTCACCGAAACGGCCGGCGGGGACCCATCGGTCAGTAGAATCGTGGCAGTTCGCCAGCGCCACCTGCTGGCCACGTCATTCCATCCGGAATTGACCGGTGATCCGCGGGTTCACGCGTATTTCGGCGAGATGGTGAAGGAGTACACAGCATGAGCGGGCATTCCAAGTGGGCGACGACCAAGCACAAGAAGGCTGTCGTCGACGCCAAGCGCGGCAAATTGTTCGCGAAGCTGATCAAGAACATCGAGGTCGCGGCGCGCACCGGTGGCGGGGACGTCGAGGGCAATCCCACGCTCTTCGACGCGATCCAGAAGGCCCGGAAGACGTCGGTTCCGCTGGACAACATCGATCGTGCGGTGAAGCGCGGGTCGGGCGCGGAAGCCGGCGGCTCGGACTGGCAGACGATCATGTACGAGGGCTACGGCCCGTCCGGCGTGGCGGTGCTGATCGAGTGCCTCACCGACAATCGCAACCGGGCCGCGATGGAGGTGCGCACGGCGATGACCCGCAACGGTGGGTCGATGGCCGATCCCGGCTCGGTGTCCTACCTGTTCAATCGCAAAGGCGTGGTGATCGTCCCCGGTGCCGACCTCGGCGAAGACGACGTATTGACCGCAGTGCTGGACGCCGGCGCAGAGGAGGTCAATGACCTCGGCGACTCGTTCGAGGTGATCAGCGAGCCCTCCGATCTGGTCGCCGTCCGCAGCGGGCTGCAAGACGCCGGAATCGACTATGAGTCGGCCGATCAGTCCTTCTTGCCCACCGTCCAGGTGGAACTCGACGAAGGCAGCGCCACCAAGGTCTTCCGGCTGATCGATGCGCTGGAGGACTTGGACGACGTGCAGAACGTTTACGCCAACTTCGACGTCAGCGACGAAATCATGGCGTCGGTCAGCTGACCATCCGATCCGGTGGCAGCGGGCCCGATCCGCTGATGGCCCTCAGAAGGACTGCCAGAACCGGAACGACTGCTGGCCGGAAGCGGCCAGGAAGCGCGTTGCTCCGGACACGTCGTACAGGCGGTAGACGACGTCGAAGAACCAGATGTTGAGCCGGTCCACCTGCAGCAGCGCGATCACCGCCAGCATCCCGAACGGCTTGATCTGCTCCGCACCGCGCACCGTCTCGGCAGCCAGGTAGGGCTCGACGATCGCCCACCCGTCCAAGCCGGGGATGGGCAGCAGGTTCAGCACCGCCGCAGTCACCTGGAGCAGGCCCAGAAAGGCCACTCCGGCCCAGAACCGCTGGTGCTCACCGGCTTCGTGCCGGCTGGCCAGATAGAGCAGCACGGCGGCGAACAGGACGTTGCTGGCCGGACCCGCCGCGGCGGCCCGGCTCTGCGCGGCCCGGGTCCGGAACTGGCTCGGGTGCAGGTAGACCGCCCCGCCGGGCAGCCCGATACCACCCTGGACGATGAACAGCAGCGGCAACACGATCGAGAGCAGCGGGTGGGCGTACTTCAGCGGGTTGAGGGTGAGGTAACCGGCTGCCTCGACGCTGTGATCGCCGGCCCGGTACGCGGCATAGGCGTGCCCGAACTCGTGCAGGCAGAGCGACACCACCCAGCCGCCGAGCACCAGCAGGAACACGCCTGCGTCGCCACGGCGGGGCGCGGCCGATCCGGTCCAGGCGAGGAATCCGCCGACGACGGTGACCGCGATGACGGCGAGGAACACCGGACTCGGCCGGACCGCGCGCCGGCCTTGCCTCGGTCCCGGCACCGGCCCACTGTAAGCCGGGCCGCAGGACCGGGCCGTCCGAGCGGGCCAGCCGCTCGGGCCGTCCGACGCCGACACGCGGCGCCGGATACCGGAACAGCGGCGCGCAGTTCGTAGACTCTCGAACGTTCGTTCGATGCAGCTGAGGTCCAGCAGGAGGTCACCGGTGCGCGTGCTCGGCGTCGACCCCGGACTCACTCGATGCGGGTTCGGTGTGGTCGACGGGGCACCGGGCAAGGCGCTGCAGATGGTTGCCGTCGGAGTGGTGCGCACTCCGCCGGAGCAGCCCCTTGCCGAGCGGCTGCTGGTAATAGCTCAGGCCATCGAGGCGCAGATCCAGGCGCACCGGCCCGACGTCGTCGCCATCGAGCGGGTGTTCAGCCAGCACAATGTGCGCACCGTGATGGGTACCGCCCAGGTGTCCGGCGTGGCGATGCTCGCGGCGGCTCGGGCCGGACTTCCGGTGGCGATGCACACCCCCACGGAGGTCAAGGCGGCCGTGACAGGATCGGGGACGGCCGAGAAGCAGCAAGTGGGATTCATGGTGATGCGGTTGCTCAGGCTCGCCGAGGTGCCGAAGCCGGCCGACGCCGCCGACGCGCTGGCACTGGCGGTGTGCCACGTGTGGCGTGGCGCCGCGCAAGCCAGGTTGGCCCGCGCCGTCGCGGTGTCCCGGTGACCGGCGCGCCGCCCCCGCCGGACGACGACGGCATCATCGCCGGCTACGACCCGGAGACGTTGCGCGAAATCGTGGGCGACCCCGACGCACTGCAGGCTCGGATCGCGCAGCTGCACCGTGAGCTGGCTGAGCAGAACGAGCCACCGGCCGAGTTGATGCTGCGCGGTGAGCTGGTCGGCCGGCTGCGCAGTGGCGGACGGTTGGACGAGGCGCTGGCGGAGGCGCAGATCGCGCTCGAGCGGGCCCGGGCGGTCGGCACCCCGGCCCAGCAGCACCTTGCGTCGCTGCGCAAGGCGCACGTGCACCAGTGGCGCGGCGAGTTCGGCACGTCCAACGCGATGTTCGACCAGCTGCTCAGCCATGGCGACGAATTCGGTCCGGTGGTGCAGGCATTCACCTATCAGCACGCCGGCAAGAACCTGTACGAGCAGGGCCGCTTCGCCGCGGCCGTCGACGAGTTCGCCAGGGCGCTGGCGTTACGCCAGGAGTTCGAGTTGCCCGACGACCAGATCGAATCCTCGAGGTTTTCTCTCGACACGGCGCGGGCCAAGGCGGCCGCGCAGTGATCGCCAGCGTCAGTGGCATCGTCGCCGCAGTGAGCCCGGACGGCGCGGTCATCGAAGTGGGCGGCGTCGGCCTTGCCGTGTCGTGCTCCCCGGGCACCCTGGCTCGGCTGCGGGTGGGGGAGTCGGCCCGGCTGGCTACCAGTCTCGTGGTCCGGGAGGACTCGCTCACCCTGTACGGCTTCGCCGACGACGACGAGCGATCCCTCTTCGAGCTCTTGCAGACGGCGAACGGCGTCGGCCCGAAGCTCGCCCAGACGATCCTGGGCGTGCATCCGCCGCGGGCGGTACGGCAGGCGATTGCGACCAGCGACCTGGCGGCGCTCATGCAGGTGTCCGGGATCGGCAAGAAGGGCGCCGAACGGCTCGTCATCGAACTGCGCGACCGGATCGGGTCGATCGACGGGAGCGACTCCGTGCTCACCGGCGGTTCGGTGGCACCGACCGCGCCGTGGCGCGATCAGCTCAAGCATGCCTTGGCCGGCCTTGGCTTCACCGGTAAGGAGGCCGCCGACGCGATCGAGGCGCTGGGTGCCGAAGCAGGCGATGCGCCGGACGTGTCCGTGCTGCTGCGCCGCGCCATCCAACTGCTCGGCCGGACGCGATGAGCGAGCCGGAGGAGGACCTCGTTTCGCCGGAGGCGATCGCGAACGAACGGGATCTCGAGGCGAGCCTGCGCCCGACCCGGCTGGATGAATTCGTCGGCCAGCCCAAGGTGCGCGAACAGTTGCAGTTGGTGCTGCAGAGCGCGCTGCGCCGAGGCAAGCCGCCGGATCATGTGCTGCTGTCCGGGCCGCCTGGACTGGGCAAGACCAGCCTGGCGATGATCATGGCGACCGAACTTGGCGCCCCGATCCGGGTCACCAGCGGCCCGGCGATCGAACGGGCCGGCGACCTCGCGGCGCTGCTGACCAGCCTCACCGATGGTGAGGTGCTGTTCATCGACGAGATCCACCGCATCGCGCGGCCTGCCGAAGAGCTGCTGTACATGGCGATGGAGGACTTCCGGGTCGATGTGATCGTCGGCAAGGGCCCGGGATCGACGGCTATCCCGCTGGATCTGGCCGGCTTCACCTTGGTCGGCGCCACGACCCGCGCCGGGCTGCTCACCGGGCCGCTGCGGGACAGGTTCGGCTTCACCGGGCACATGGACTTCTATGACGATGACGAGCTGACCGCGGTCCTGCGGCGCTCAGCGACCTTGCTCGACGTGCCCCTCACCGAGGACGGAGCCGTGGAGATCGCCGGGCGCTCCCGGGGCACGCCGCGGATCGCCAACCGGCTGCTGCGCCGGGTGCGGGACTTCGCCGAGGTGCGCGCGGACGGCATCGTCACGCGGGAGATAGCCCATGAGGCGCTGGCCGTCTACGACGTCGACATGCTGGGCCTCGACCGGCTGGACCGCGCCGTGTTGGACGCACTGGTGCGCCGGTTCGGCGGCGGCCCGGTGGGCGTGAGCACCATTGCGGTGGCAGTCGGCGAGGAGATCGGCACCGTCGAGGAGGTCGCCGAGCCTTTCCTGGTGCGTGCCGGTCTGCTGGCCCGCACACCCCGCGGCCGGGTCGCCACGCCGGCAGCCTGGGCGCACTTAGGATTGACCCCGCCGAACGCGCCGGCCGGCATGCCCGGGCTGTTCGACGTCTGACCACACCCGAATCGCTTCTACACTGGCGGGCGTGAACTTCGTGCCGCTGATCATCATCGTCGTCCTGCTGGCCGGCGGTTTCATCGTCATGCAGCGCCAGCGGCAGAAGGCAGCCGGACAGGAAGCGGCGCTGCGCGAGCGACTCCACGTGGGTTCACCGGTGATGACCACCTCAGGTCTCTACGGGGTGATCGCCGAGATCGACCCCGATGACGACACCGTTCAGCTCACCATCGCCAGCGGCGTGACGGTCAAATGGGCGTTCGCGGCGCTGCGTGACGTCGAATCGTTGCCAGACCGGTACCGGCGCCCGGTCGCCCGTCCGCCCGGAGACGACACGGTCTGAGAATGCCGCGCCACAGGGCCGCCAGGGGGCTTCCTCTGCGTCGTCACAGGGCCGATGGCTTAGTCTTTGCGGTCGGTGTGGTGCGATTTCGTCAGCCATACTGCTAGCGCCGTGCCCGCACCATGCCGGGACAGTCGAGGCGTGGGAGGCAGCGGCAGTCCGCCGCGGTCCGCTGCGCCGCTGATGCTTTGAGGAGATCCACCCCGTGCCACCATCCGCCGGAGTGCTGCGAGTCGGCCGGTACTTCCTGTCGCTAGTCGTGATCCTGGCCGTGCTCTGGGGTTTGGTGTTCCTCCCTGGCAAGTCGCATGCCCCCAAGCTCGGCCTGGACCTCGAGGGCGGGGCGCAGGTCATCTTCCGGGCCAAGACCGACACCGGCAAAGCGCCGAGCAAGGCCTCGATGCGAATCGCGCGGCAGATCCTCACCGACCGGGTGAACGGCAGTGGCGTGGCCGAGGCCGAAGTGATCCAGCAGGGCAGCGACCGGATCGTGGTATCCGTTCCCGGCAAGAACACCAATGATCTGAAGGGGATCGGCGCAGCCGCCCAGCTGAGCTTCCGGCCGCTTGTCATGGCCGCCCAAGCGCCGCAGGGCCAGCAGACCCCGACGCCGAGCACCGGTGGGACCACGTCCGGCACGACGGGAACATCGAGCGGCACCGGCACGAGCACCGGCACGTCAGGATCGACCAAGTCGAACACCACCGGGTCCACCTCGACGAAGTCGTCACCGGCCGGTGTCGCGGCGCCGCGCAACTTCGCTCCGACCACGACGACGTCGAAACCCAAGACCACGCCGAAGACCACACCGAAGACGACGCCCACCACGCCGAAGAGCACTGCGCCGCAGACCGGTCCGAACGCGCCGCCGTCGGCGCTGCCGTACCCGTTCAACCTGCTGGGCTTCCCCTTGCCGATCTCGGAGACGGCGTACAACAACCTCACTCAGCAGCAACAGCAGTATCTCGGCCAGGCAATGCAGCTCTATGACTGCTCGACGCCGGTGAAGGATGTACCGACGTTGGGCATGGTGGCCTGCCAGGCGGACGGGACGAAGTACCTGCTCGGTGCCGTGATCGTGGCCGGCAAGCAGGTGTCCAGCGCCTCGGCGCAGCCGCCCAACACCAGCGGCCAGGGCGGCAGCGTGAGCTGGACGGTGCAGCTGAAGCTGAAGGGCTCCGGTCAGGCGGCGTGGGCCAGGTACACCGCCGCGCACCACTCCTCGGATCCGACCGGCACCGCCAGCGCCGCGTCCTGCGGGGCGCAGGGTTTGCCGTGCGCCGAGTTCGTCGCATTCACCCTGGACAACAAGGTGATCACCGCGCCGCACAACGAGGCGACCATCAACGGCGACACCCAGATCAGCGGCAACTTCACCGAGAGCTCCGCCACAGAGCTGGCCAACCAGCTCAAATACGGTGCGCTGCCGCTGGACTTCAAAGCCGAGACAACGCAGAACGTGTCTGCCACCTTGGGCACCAGCCAGCTGAAGTCGGGCATGCTGGCCGGCGGTATCGGACTGGCGCTGGTCGTCCTGTATTCCCTGCTCTACTACCGCGGCCTGGGCCTGGTCACGATCGCGTCGCTACTGGTGTCGGGCGCGCTGACCTATGCCTCGCTGGTGATTCTGGGCCGGGAGATCGGCTTCACCCTCACCCTCGCCGGCATCGCCGGTTTCATCGTGGCGATCGGCATCACCGCGGACTCGTTCGTCGTCTTCTTCGAACGAATAAAGGATGAAGTGCACGAAGGCCGCTCGCTACGGGTGGCCGTGCCGCGGGCCTGGATTCGTGCGCGCCGCACCATCATCTCCGCCGACTTCGTCTCGTTCCTGGCTGCCGCAGTGCTCTACTACCGCGCATCCGGTGACGTGAAGGGGTTCGCGTTCACCCTCGGTCTGTCGACGGTGCTCGACCTGGTGGTGGTGTTCCTCTTCACCCATCCACTGGTCTCGCTGCTCTCGCGCAGCCGCGCGTTCGGCTCGCCGCGATTCACCGGGCTGAATGCGATCCGAACCGCCGGCGGGGCACTCGCCCTCGCCGGTGCTGGCGGCCCGTCAGCGACCGCAACGCTGCACCGACCCAGCCGGACCGCGCCCAGCACGGCCGTCGACGAGGACGACGAGGATGTCGAGGCAACCGGCGCGGAGGACACCGACGCCGCGCAGCTGACCGACTCGGCAAGCACCGAGGCAACGGTTCCGGCGGAAGCGCCGGCCAAATCACGGTCCGCGGCGGCGCCGGGGCTGAGCGCGGCCGAGCGGGCCGCGGCGCGGCGCGGGCGCACCGTCCGGCCGGAGCCGGAGAAGAAGGCGGAGCCGCTCGAGACCGACGACTCTGCTGACACCGACGACGCCCCGGTCGCGACGACCGAACGGAAGGCCCGACGCCGCTTCGGCCGCCGGGCCGCCGCACCGGTCGACACCGACGAGCCGGAAGACGACGACACCGACGAGGCCGACGAGACCGACGCGCAAGCCCAGCCTGCGCCGTCATCAGGCGCCGGCGAGGAACCGGCGGACAGCGACGAGGCGACGAGCGACGCGGTAGCGGCGCCGGCGGCACCGAGTAGTGCGGCTGAGCGGGCGGCCGCTCGCCGGCGCCGGCGCGCCACCGCATCGGCGTCGACCGACGAACCAGGCGACGCCCCGGGCTCCGGTACCGCTGCACCCGCCGCGGACGCGGCCGACACCAGCGCCGAGCCGGCTGCCGAAGCTGAGGCAGGGCCCGAAGCTGAGGTCAGAGCCCGAAGCCGAGGTCAGAGCCCGATGCTGAGATCGAGCCCGAACCCGAGGCAGAGTCCGAACCCGCGCCGAACTCGGCGGCGGCACGGGCCGCCGCCCGGCGGGCACGGATCCGGGCCCGGTCGGCTGCGAAGAGTGAGGACGACTGATGCATCCGTTCGCGTTCTTCCGTCGCCTCTATCGCGGCGAGACCAACATCCAGTTCATCAAGTACACCAAGCGTTGGTTCGCCGTCTCGGTCGTGCTCATCCTGATCTGCCTCGCCAGCATGTTGTTCCGGGGATTCAACTTCGGTATCGACTTCAAGGGCGGCAGCCAGTTCCAGGTGGGTACCGCCGGCACCAAGATCACCACTGAACAACTGGTGAACACCGTCGAGCAGACCGGCGTCAAGGTGCCGGATCCGGCGCAGGTGGTCGGCTCCGGCAGTTCGAAATCGATCGTCGTGAAGACGGCCGTCCTCTCGCAGGATCAGATCAACAATGTCGTGACGGCGATCAACAAGCTCAAGCCGCACTCGTTCTCCTCGACGACGGTGAGCGCATCGTGGGGGAGCGACGTCACCAAGAACGCCATCCAGGCGCTGGTGCTGTTCCTGATCCTGGTGTCGATTTACATCGCGATACGGTTCGAGGCCCGGATGGCCGTCGGGGCGATCATCTCGCTGCTGCACGACCTGGTCATCGCTGCCGGCATCTACTCGATCGTCGGGTTCGAGGTCACCCCGTCCACGGTGGTCGGGCTGCTGACCATCCTCGGTTTCTCGCTGTACGACACCGTCGTGGTGTTCGACAAGGTCTCGGAGAACACCAGGGATCTGACTGCTGGTTCCCGGATGACGTTCTCCGACGGGGCGAACCTGGCGGTGAACCAGACCTTGATGCGCTCGATCAACACGTCGCTGATCTCGTTGCTGCCGGTCGCCGGCTTGCTGTTCGTCGGCGCCGGGTTGCTCGGTGTCGGCACCATCGAGGACCTGGCGCTCATCCTGTTCGTCGGGCTGGCGGTGGGTGCGTACTCGTCGCTGTTCCTCGCCACGCCCATCGTCTGCACCCTCACCGAACGCCAGCCCGCCTACCAGGCATTGCAGCGCCGGGTGGCCACGAAGCGGGCGGCGGAGGAGGCGCGCAAGGCGGCCATCGAGGCCGACCCGGAGCTGGCTGCCGTGCTGGCGCGGGAACGCCGAGGCGCACCGGCTCCGGCACCACGTCCCGGCGCGCGGCCGGCCGCAGCGGGCACCGCCACGATCCCTCGCCCGACGCGGCCCACCCGGCCGGCCGGCCGACCTTCGACGCGAAAGAACTCGCCGACCCGCAAGCGCCCCCGGTGAGCTCACCGACCCAGCCGGTCGCCGAACTCATCGCCGCGCGGTTGCGCGACGTCCCGGACTTCCCGAAGGCGGGCGTGCTGTTCAAGGACATCACGCCGCTGCTCGCCGACGGTGCTGCGTTCGGCCTGGTCACCGGTGCACTGGCCGAACTGGCCCGCGCGCTCGAGGTGGAATTGGTGGCCGGGGTGGAGGCACGCGGGTTCATCGTGGCCGCGGCCCTGGCTGATCGGCTCGGCTGCGGGCTGGTCCCGGTGCGCAAGGCCGGCAAGTTGCCGCCACCCACAGTGCATGCCAGATACGAGCTGGAGTACGGCACCGAGGAGATCGAGGTGCCGGTCGGCGTGTTGGCCGGTCACCGGGTCCTGCTGGTGGACGACGTGCTGGCGACCGGTGGGACGCTCGCGGCGGCCACTGATCTGATCGAGCGAGCCGGCGGGCACATCGTCGGCCTCGCCGTTCTGCTGGAGCTCGGCTTCCTGAACGGTCGGCAACGGCTGTCCGCGCATCCGCTCACTGCGTTGCTGCAGGTCTGACACTTCACCGCACCCCGTACGATTGACAGCGCGGGTTCTGCGGCTCCGAGTAGTTCGGGACGCTGGACGCCCGGTGCTGAGCGGAGGTGTGGGCTGAGTAGGGACGTTGTCGCTGATGGGTCGCGGCGGGTAGCCGACGAGCCGGGCACGACCACGTCCACTGCGCCCGTGGCGGCGCCCGTAACACCCGCTGAACAGCCCGCTGACGCGATTTCGCCGGGCCGGCCGGCTCCGGCGCAGTTCGCCGCCACCGCGGCCACCGGCGGCGCGGCAGGCCCCGCGCTGGCCGAATCCAAACCGGACAAGGATGCCGGCTCGCGGACTGCCGACCGAACCTCGACGCACCGCCAGCGGGTCCGCGACCGGCTGGCCCGGCGCATCGTCTCCAACCGCTCCGGGGTCCGTCCCGAGCTCGAGCCGATGTTCGCGCTGCACAAGAACGCGCATGCCAAGGCCGACGTGCGGCTGCTCGAGCGCGGGTACGCGGTGGCCGAGCGGGCGCACCGTGGCCAACTGCGCAAGAGCGGCGACGCGTACATCACCCATCCGCTGGCCGTGGCCATGATCCTGGCCGAGCTGGGGATGGACACCACCACTCTGGTGGCCGCATTGCTGCACGACACCGTGGAGGACACCGGTCTCGGGCTGGAGTCCATCCGCAACGACTTCGGCGGAGACGTGGCACACCTGGTCGACGGCGTCACGAAGCTGGACCGGGTCAAGTTCGGCGACGCAGCCGAGTCGGAGACGATCCGCAAGATGATCGTCGCGATGTCGCGGGACCCACGGGTGCTGGTGATCAAGCTGGCGGACCGACTGCACAACATGCGCACGTTGCGCTTCCTGCCGCCGGACAAACAGGAGCGCAAGGCCCGGGAGACCCTGGAGGTGCTCGCCCCGCTGGCTCATCGACTGGGGATGAACACCATCAAGTGGGAGCTCGAGGACCTCGCGTTCGCCACGCTCTACCCGAAGCGCTATGACGAGATCGTCCGGCTGGTCGCCGAGCGCGCCCCCTCGCGGGACACCTACCTGGACGGCGTCATCGAGCGCGTCAAGGACGACCTGAAGAGCGGCGGCATCAAGGCAGCGCTGACCGGTCGCCCGAAGCACTACTACTCGATCTACCAGAAGATGATCGTGCGGGGCCGCGAGTTCACCGACATCCATGACTTGATCGGCATCCGGGTGCTCGTCGACTCGGTCCGCGACTGCTACGCGACGCTCGGGGTCATCCACGCGAACTGGCAACCGATTCCGGGCCGGTTCAAGGACTACATCGCGATGCCCAAGTTCAACATGTACCAGTCGCTGCACACCACGGTGATCGGCCCCGGCGGCAAGCCGGTCGAGCTGCAGATCCGCACCGAGGCGATGCACCGCACTGCCGAGTACGGCATCGCCGCGCACTGGAAGTACAAGGAGGACAAGACGGGCTCGGCCGAGCCGGCCGCTGTCTCCGACGAGATGGGTTGGTTGCGCCAGCTGCTGGAGTGGCAGCGCGAGGCGCAGGCACCCGAGGAGTTCCTCGACACGTTGCGCTTCGAGCTGAAGACCCGCGAGGTGTTCGTCTTCACCCCGCGCGGCGACATCATGTCGCTGCCGGCCGGCTCGTGCCCGGTCGACTTCGCCTACGCGGTGCACACCGAGGTCGGACACCGCTGCGTCGGCGCCCGGGTAAACGGCAGCCTGGTCTCGTTGGAGAGCACGCTGGACAACGGCGACACGGTCGAGGTGTTCACGTCCAAGGCCGAGAACGCCGGGCCGAGCCGGGACTGGCTCAACTTCGTCGCCTCCCCGCGGGCCCGCACCAAGATCCGGCAGTGGTTCGCCAAAGAGCGGCGCGAGGACGCCATCGAGACCGGCAAGACACAGCTGTCCCGGGCTATGCGCAAGGCCGGCCTGCCGTTACAGCGGCTGCTCGGCGGCGATGCACTGATGACGATGGCCCAGGAGCTGCACCTCACCGACGTGTCCGCGCTCTATGCCGCGGTCGGCGAGAGCCACGTCTCAGCGCAGTCGGTGGTGACGAAGCTGGTCGCGGCGCTGGGTGGACGCGAAGGCGCTACCGAGGATCTGGCCGAAGTTGCCCTGCCCTCGCGCAGCCCGGCACGGACCCGCTCCGGTGGGACGGCCGGGGTGGTCGTCAAGGGTGCCGGAGACGTCTGGGTGAAACTGGCCCGTTGCTGCACACCGGTGCCCGGGGACGACATCCTCGGGTTCGTCACCCGCGGCGGCGGCGTGTCGGTGCACCGGCAGAGCTGTACCAACGCCGGACCGCTGCTGGATCAGCAGGACCGCATCGTCGAGGTGGAGTGGGCGCCGTCGGCCGACTCGGTGTTCGTGGTGTCGATCCAGGTCGAGGCGCTGGACCGGCACCGGCTGCTGTCCGACATCAGCCGGGTGCTCTCCGACTCCGGGGTGAACATCCTGTCCGCGGCAGTCAGCACCAACCGCGATCGCGTCGCGGTCAGCAAGTTCACCTTCGAGATGGCCGAGGCCAAGCACCTCGGCCACCTGCTCGGCACCGTGCGCGGCGTCGAAGGCGTGTACGACACCTACCGGGTACACAGCGCCAACTGACACCCGGCCGCGCGCTACTTGACGATGCGGACCGTCTTGAAGATGAAGTCGATGTTCGGCCGGCCGCCGCCGGCCTGATTGGACTCGTCGTCGCCGCCGGCGGCAATCTTCTGCACGATGTCCAGGCCCTTGGTGATCTTGCCGATCACGGTGTACTTGCCCGGACTGCCGAGACCGCTGGTGCTGTCCTTGGTGATGAAGAAGAACTGGCTGGAGTTGGTGTTCGCTCCCGAGTTGGCCATGGCCAGCACGCCGGCCGGGTATTTGGCCGTCTTGAGGCTCTCGTCCTTGACGGTGTAGGTGGGGCCGCCGCCCGTCGTCCCGCTCGGATCACCGCACTGCACGACGAAGATTCCGGAGTTCACCGACCGCGGGCAGGCGGTGTTGTCATAGAACTTCTTGCCGATCAGGTAGACGATGCTCTGCACGTTGCACGGCGCGTTCTTGCCGTCCAGCTCCACGGTCACCACGCCCTGGTTGGTGGTGAACTGCACCGTTCGGGTCGCGGTCGGCGTCGGCTTCGGGTCCGGTGGGAGTCCGACGTCGAAGAGCCGCCCGCTCTTCAGCCCGGTCGCCGTCTCCTTGTACTTGCACGGCCCGGTGGTGCTCTTCGGCTTGGTCCGGGTGATCTTGGCCGGACTCCTGCTCGGCAGGGCCGCGACGCCGCTGCTGCTGCTGCTGCTGGAGTTTGCAGCGGTGTTCTTCTTCTTGTTGCCGTCGTTGCTCACCACGATGAACGCGGTCACGACAGCCACCACGACGACGATCCCCGCAGCGGTGAGGACGGTCAGGGTCCGCTTGCGACGGCGCTCCCGCGCGACCCGAGCCTGCAGCTGACGTTCGAGCTTGCGGCGGGCTGCTTCTCGGCGCTGCTTGTTCGTCGACACGCGGAACGGTCCTTCCTCGATGCGGATAGGGCGGGTAGGCGACACCGCCGGCTACGCGTTGTGGGGGGCGCGGTGGTACGTCGGGCGGAGAGTCTACGGAACAGGCCTGGGTGCCCGGCCGACTGTGCCCTGTGGGTTCCCGGAGAATGGCGGGCAGCGGTGCTCGAGCGCCTCGCGCAGGCGGATATCCGATGTCCGGTGCGCGGTAGGCTGGCTGCACGGCTGGGCTACTGCACCGCCGGTTCCGGGACGGACGACGAGGGGAAGCACGTGCTCGTCGAAGCGATCCCGGCGCAAGTTCTGGCGACGAATTGCTGGGTGGTGGCGCCCGCGGCCGGTGAATCCTGTGTCATCGTCGACCCCGGCGGCGGCCTGGACGACCGGCTGGACACGTTCATCGAGGCACATCGGCTCACGCCGGCCGCGGTGCTCATCACGCACGGCCATTTCGACCACACCATGTCGGCCGACGAGGTCTGCGCGCATTACGGCGTGAGTGCGTACGTGCACGCCGCCGATCGCGGCCAACTCGCCGACCCCTGGTCGGGCATCGGGATGCCCACGGGTGCCACGGTTCCCGGCCTGCCGATGCTGCGACCGGTGCGTCCGCAGAGCGTGACCGAGCTTTCCGGCGCGCAGCGACTGCAGCTGGGGGAGTTGACCGTATCGGTGACCAGCGTGCCCGGGCACACCCCGGGCTCGGTCGTCTACTCCGTTCAGGGCGACGACATGCTGGCCATGTTCACCGGCGACTTCCTGTTCGCCGGCTCGATCGGCCGGATGGACCTGCCCGGCGGGTCGGAGCAGGAAATGGCCGAATCATTGCGGGAGGCCGTGCTCACCGCGCCGCCCGAGGCGGTGGTCAATCCCGGTCACGGCCCGGCCAGCACCATCGGCCAGGAAATGATCAGTAACCCGTATTTGACGGACCTCACGTGACGTCGTCGTTGTCGGGCTTTCCCGAGCTGCTGCCGGAGCAACGGTTCGTCGAGCAGTCGATCATCGACCGGTTGCGTCGGGTGTTCGAGCTGCACGGCTTCGCCCCGATCGAGACGCGCGCCGTCGAGCCGCTGGACCGGCTGCTGAGTAAGGGCGAGATCGACAACGAGGTGTACGTGCTGCGCAGGCTGCACGCCGACGAGGACGAGGGCGACGCCGGCATCGGGCTGCACTACGACCTCACCGTGCCGTTCGCCAGGTACGTGCTGGACAACGCCGGAAAGCTGGCGTTCCCGTTCCGCCGCTACCAGATCCAGAAGGTGTGGCGGGGCGAGCGCCCGCAGGAGGGCCGCTACCGCGAGTTCACCCAGGCCGACATCGACGTCGTCGGGCGTGACGAGTTGGCGTTCCATCACGATGTCGAAGTCGCGCGGGTGATGGCCGAGGCATTGACCCAACTGGACTTCCTTCCGCCGCTGCGGCTGCAGGTGAACAACCGCCGGCTGATCGAGGGGTTCTACCGCGGCCTCGGCGCCCCGGACCCGGCCACGGTGATGCGAGTCATCGACCGGCTGGACAAGGCACCCGTCGACGTCGTGCGCACGATGCTGGCAGAGCAGGCGGGTCTCGACGCCGAGCAGGCGGCGAAGTGCCTGCAGCTGGCCGACATCCGCACGCAGTGACGCCGGCTTCGTCGACCAGGTGCGCGCGGCTGGGCGTGCAGCACGACCTGCTCGACCAGGGCCTGGCCGAACTCGCGGCGGTTATCGAGGGCTGCGCGGGAATCACGTCGGAGCGAGTGAGCGTCGAGGCAGATCTGCGCATCGCACGTGGCCTGGACTATTACACCGGCACGGTCTTCGAAACCCGGCTGTCCGGCTGGGAGCACCTCGGGTCGATCTGCTCGGGCGGCCGGTACGACTCGCTGGCGCGGGACACCAAAGCGACCTACCCGGGCGTGGGAATCTCGCTGGGGATCAGCCGGATGCTGCTGCCGTTGGTGCAGCGCGGCGTGGTTCGTGGCTCGCGGTCGGTCCCCTCCGCGGTGCTGGTCGCCCTGCCGGACGAGGCCGGTCGCACTCGGAGTTCGGAGATCGCCACCCGGCTCCGGGCGCGGGGCATACCGACCGAGGTGGCTGCCGCAGCGCAGAAGTACGGCAAGCAGATCCGATACGCCGAGCGCCGCGGCATACCGTTCGTGTGGTTTCCCAGCGCGGCTGGAGCCGACGAAGTGAAGGACATCCGCAGCGGTGAGCAGGTCGCAGCGGATGCCGACGCCTGGACACCGCCCACCGAAGACCTGTACCCACAGGTGATCAAGGAAAGTGAGTCTTCGTGATCCGCACGCACGACGCCGGGACGCTGCGCGCGTCCGACGCCGGGAGCACCGTGACACTGGCCGGATGGGTGGCCCGCCGCCGTGATCACGGCGGCGTCGCATTCATCGACCTGCGGGATGCCTCCGGCACCGTGCAGGTGGTCATTCGCGAGGACGCGATCGCGCATGACCTCCGTAACGAGTGGTGCGTCAGAGTCGTCGGGCAGGTCAAGACGCGTCCCGAGGGCAACGCCAACACGGCCATCCCCACCGGCGACATCGAGGTGGACGCCGCGTCGCTGGAGGTGCTGAACCCGGCGGCGCCGTTGCCGTTCCCGCTCGACGAGCACCTGGCCGTCGGCGAGGAGGCGCGGCTGAAGTATCGCTATCTGGACCTGCGCCGAGCCGAGCCGGCCGCGGCCATCCGGCTGCGCAGCGCGGTCAACCGGGCAGCCCGCGAGACGCTGTACGACGAGGGCTTCGTCGAGGTGGAGACTCCGACGTTGACCCGCTCGACCCCGGAGGGCGCCCGCGACTTCCTCGTGCCGGCCCGGCTCCGACCGGGCTCCTGGTATGCGCTGCCCCAATCGCCCCAGCTGTTCAAGCAGCTGCTGATGGTCGGCGGGATGGAGAAGTACTTCCAGATCGCGCGCTGCTACCGCGACGAGGACTTCCGCGCCGACCGGCAGCCGGAGTTCACCCAGCTGGACATCGAAATGAGCTTCGTCGATCAGGACGACGTCATCGCGCTCGCCGAACGGGTGGTCACCCAGGTGTGGCGCACCATCGGCGTCGAGATCTCCGCGCCGATCCCGCGGATGACCTACGCCGAGTCGATGCGCCGCTACGGTTCGGACAAGCCGGACCTGCGGGTCGACCTCGAGTTGACCGAGTGCACCGACTTCTTCGCCGAGACGCCGTTCCGGGTGTTCCAGGCGCCCTACGTCGGTGCGGTGGTTATGGCCGGCGGGGCAGCGCAGCCGCGCCGCACGCTGGATGCGTGGCAGGACTGGGCCAAGCAGCGCGGCGCCCGCGGACTGGCCTACGTGCTGGTCGGCGAGGACGGTGAGCTCGGTGGTCCGGTGGCCAAGAACTTGTCCGATACTGAGCGCGCCGGGTTGGCCGCGCACGTCGGGGCCAAGCCAGGAGACTGCGTCTTCTTCGGCGCCGGTGAGGTGAAGTCGTCTCGGGCGCTATTGGGCGCAGCGCGGCTCGAGATCGGCAAGCGGCTCGGCCTGATCGACGAGAGCGCCTGGTCCTTCTTGTGGGTCGTCGACGCACCGCTGTTCGAGCCGGCCAGTGATGCGGTGGCCAGCGGTGATGTGGCGGTCGGTTCCGGCGCCTGGACCGCTGTGCACCATGCCTTCACCTCGCCCCGTCCGGAATCGATGGACACCTTCGACACCGATCCGGGCTCGGCACTCGCCTACGCCTACGACATTGTCTGCAACGGCAACGAGATCGGCGGCGGGTCCATCCGTATCCACCGCCGCGATGTGCAGGAGCGGGTTTTCGCGGTGATGGGCCTGACTCCGCAACAGGCGCAGGAGAAGTTCGGCTTCCTGCTCGATGCGTTCGCCTACGGCGCGCCTCCGCACGGCGGCATCGCCTTCGGCTGGGACCGCATCTGCGCGTTGCTGTCGGGGACCGACTCGATCCGCGACGTCATCGCGTTCCCGAAGACTGGCGGCGGTTTCGATCCGCTCACCGCCGCGCCCGCCCCGATCACCCCCGAGCAGCGCAAGGAAGCCGGCGTGGACGCCCAGCCGGAGAAGTCGGGCTGACCTGGGCTCAGTGTGACCGGCTCGCCTGCTCCCAAAGCCAGCCGGTCAGGTTCTCTTTGCGCATCCGCAGGTCGATGTATTGCAGGGTGGAGTATGCCGCGGTCAGTGGCGTGGTCAGAGTTGCTGCGATAGCAGAGCCGATAGCCGAGATGACGATGTACGTGGTCGGCACCGAATCGGTCAGGGACGCGAGATCGGTGAGGCTGCGGTGGCTCACCGCTAAGGCGAGTCCGGTGAAGGGCCCACTCAGCGCTGCGGCGATGGCGCCGATCAGCAGTGCGCCGAGGCTGCGAATGCCCCACACCCGCCAGAACGTCCCGCGCACCAGGGAGCGTGATCGGCCCAGTGACGCACCGACGGTGGTCTCCTCGATCATGAATGCCGGGATGGCGACCGCCCAAATACCCCACAGCCAGATTCCCGGCGCAACGAAGAGCATCAGGCCTACGGCTTCGACGAGCGAAATCAGCAATGCCAGCCAGATAAGCCGGATCAGCCGCGGCCGAACCCGCGTCCAGGTCGCGCTCAGCGCACTGCGACGGCCGATGACGTCGTCAGCGACGACGAGAGTCAACATGCCGGTGACGAACGCACCGAAGACTGCGGTGAGAGCGCTCGCGAGGAACCCCAGCGAGATGGTCAGCACCACCCGGCCGGTGTCGAGGCGGGTGCTGTCGAGGCGGTAAAGGTCACCTGAACCGTGCTTCGGGTCGGAGAGATGGACATTGGCGAACAGCGCGAGCTGCACCACTGCCAGCGTCACTGCATTGACGACCCCGACGGCCGCGGACAGGCCCAGCATCGTCCGGGGATTTCGCTGCACGGCCCGGAAGCTGCCTTCGATGATGTCGCCCACCCCGAGCGGCCGCAGAGGGATGCACCCGGGGCGTGGGACAGCCGGTGGGTAGGCGGGGTAGCCGTACGCCGGCGGTTGGGTCATCGCATCAGCCGGACTTGGCGTCGAGGCGCTGCAGCAGGTCGTGCGCGGCCAGCTCGACCTGCTTGTGCCGCCATTCCGAGGCCCGGTAGACGCAGGCGATCAGACCGCTGCGGTGAATACGGCGGAAGTCACCGAAGGTGAACGCGTAGCGCGCCTTCGTCTCCTCCGCGGCACCCTCGGTCAGCCCGAGGTACCAGCTGCCGTACTCCTCCCAGGAATGCGAGTCGAGGTAGCTGTTCTGCGCGGCGGCGTCGGGCTGGACGCTGCCCCAATCGCTGTCCAGCACGTACTGCCGCGCGTCGATCAGCCGCTCCGCATGCGCGATGCCGGCCGGGTTGGGCGCGTAGGAAGGCATTGATCAGGCCGCGTCGAGGCGGGCGAACTGCTCGTCGCTGAGGGTGACCTCGACGGCGGCGGCGGAGTCGCGGATCGACTCCGGACGGCTGGCGCCCGGGATCGGGATCATCATCGGTGACTTGGCCAGCATCCAGGCCAGGGTCACCTGCTGTGGGCTGATGCGCAGCTCACCGGCCACCTCCGCGAACGCGGCGTGCTCGGTGCCCAGGTCGCCGGCATTGCCGATGCCGCCCAGTGGGCTCCACGGCAGGAATGCCAAGCCGAGCTCTTCGCACACCGCCAGCTCGGGCTCACTCGAGCGGAACGCGGGCGAGAACTGGTTCTGCACGCTGACCAACGCATCACCCAGGATTCGGTGCGCGGTGCGGATCTGGTCAGGGTCAGCGTTCGAGATGCCGATCATCCGCGCCTTGCCGGCTTCGTGGATCTCCTTCATCGTCCCCATGGCGTCCTCGTAGGAGATCGCCGGGTCGGGACGGTGGTGCTGGTAAAGGTCGATCTGTTCGACACCCAGCCGGCGCAGGCTTCCGTCCACCGACTCGCGCAGGTGGCGCGCCGTGCTGTCCCGGGCCCAGCCGCCGCCGTCGGTACGCACATGACCGCCTTTGGTGGCCAGCACCACGCGATCGCGGGCGCCGAGCTCGTCGAGGATGCTGGCGACGAGGTCCTCGTTCTGGCCCTGCGCGGCCGCGCCGGCCGAGTTGGGACCGTACGCATCCGCGGTGTCGATGAGGGTGACCCCGGCATCCAGTGCGGCCTCGATGGTCGCCCTGATCTGCTCACGTGGCTTGGCCTCCGGCTGGAGGAAGGCCATCGCGCCCAAACCTATGGCACCGACCTCGACCTGGCCGACGGTCTGGTTGCCGAACGTCCTTGTCTTGGTGGACGGGGAGTTTCCGGATTGACTCTGCATGCCTCCATCATCGTCTGGTCGTTCTCGCGCACTAGGTTGGGGTCCGTGAGCGTGCTGGTGGGAGTGGCTGAGTGAGCGGGCCGACGTTGTTCGACGCCGCCTCGGACGGACCCGCCGATCTCGATGCGACAGCACCGCTGGCCGCCCGGATGCGGCCGCAGTCGCTGGATGAGGTGGTCGGCCAGGATCACCTGCTCGCCCCGGGGTCACCGTTGCGCCGCCTCGTCGAGGGCGACGCGCCGATGTCGCTCATCCTGTTCGGGCCGCCGGGTACCGGGAAGACGTCGATCGCCTCGATCGTCTCGGCCGCCGGCAACCGCCGGTTGGTGGCCATGTCTGCGCTCAACGCCGGCGTGAAGGAGGTGCGCGCGGCGATCGAACAGGCCCGGCGCGACCTGCAGTACCACGGCCGGCAGACCGTGCTCTTCCTCGATGAAATCCATCGATTCTCCAAGACCCAGCAGGATTCGCTGCTGGCCGCCGTCGAGGCGCGCACCATCACGCTGGTCGCGGCGACCACGGAGAACCCGTTCTTCTCCATCGTCTCGCCGCTGCTGTCCCGGAGCCTGATGCTGACCCTCGAGCCGCTCACCGACGCGGACGTCGGCGTGTTGGTCGACCGGGCGCTCGTCGATCCGCGCGGGCTGGACGGTGCGGTGACCTTGGCACAGACCGCCCGCGAACATCTCGTCCGGCTCGCCCAGGGCGACGCGCGGCGGGCACTGACCGCGTTGGAGGCGGCGGCCGGCACTGCCCAAGCGATGGGTGCCGAGTCGATCGAGCTGGCGACGGTGGAGCAGGCGGTCGACAAGGCCGCGCTGCGTTATGACCGGGACGGCGATCAGCATTACGACGTGATCAGCGCGTTCATCAAGTCCATCCGCGGCTCCGACGTTGATGCGGCCCTGCACTATCTGGCCAGGATGATCGAGGCGGGGGAGGATGCCCGGTTCATCGCCCGCCGGCTGGTGGTGCATGCGTCGGAGGACATCGGGCTGGCCGATCCCACCGCGCTGCTGGCGGCAACGGCCGCAGCGCAGGCGGTGCAACTGATCGGCATGCCGGAGGCGCGCATCAACCTGGCGCAGGCCACCATCCATCTCACGCTCGCACCGAAGTCGAACGCGGTGGTGATGGCAATCGACTCCGCGTTGCAGGACGTCCGGGACGGTCGCGCCGGGTCAGTGCCGTTGCCGTTGCGCGATGGTCATTACGCCGGCGCGGCGAAGCTCGGCCACGCGCAGAAGTACCGGTATCCGCACGACGACCCGGCCGGCGTGGTGGAGCAGCAGTATCCGCCGGACGAGCTGCGCACGACGCGCTACTACCGGCCCACCACGCGCGGCAACGAGCGTTCGCTGTCTGAGCGCGCCGAAGCCCTGCGGCGCGTCGTCCGCGGTGAAGCCGAAGGCGAGTGACCGCAAGTATGCGAGCGGGTCAGATGGCGTACCCGCGTTCGGCAATCCAATCGGCCAGGACG
This sequence comes from uncultured Actinomycetota bacterium, assembly GCA_963703085.1. Lineage (GTDB taxonomy): Bacteria > Actinomycetota > Actinomycetes > Mycobacteriales > Jatrophihabitantaceae > DATAEG01. The sequence continues at coordinate 3,605,545 of OY969789.1, forward strand.
TTGGTGCTCATCCAGTAGTTGCCGTACGCCGGGTCGGCCACCCGAGCGATCGACCCGCTGCTCTCGTAACCGACGATCGCGACGTAGTGGCCGCCGGAGTAGCTGTGGTAGCGCCCGCTGGTGTCGGGCTGGCTGCCCACCACGTTCGCTTCGAAGGCATGGCCGTAGGTGGCGATGTCATCCAGCAGATCTTGTTTCAAGGTCGCCTTCTGCGCCGCGGTCGCGGTCGAGCCGTTGATGTAGACCGTTCGATACCAAGCACTGCCGATCTTGGTGTTGAACGCGTGGATGACGTTGGCCACCGAATCGGTGCCGTTGCTGTCGGTCTGCATCAGATTGATCATTTCCTGCTTGCTGGTGGAGATGTGCCACTGCGACATCACCATCTGCCCCGCCGTAGGCCCGCAATCCCACTCGTAGGACTGGGCGATATACGTGTAGGAGAGAACCTTCGAGCTCGGCACGCTGGCCGACGCCGTGGTGGCGGTGCTGGCCAGGCCGATCGAGGTGAGTGCCAGGACAGCGAAGAGCAGGAACAGTCTGCGCAGGTTTCTCATCGACGTGCCTTCTTCCGCGACCCGATTCGGGGGGATCGCCGGCAGGAGGCGGGCCGGTCGCGTCGCTCGTCGATCGCCGACACCTCGATTCAAGCCCTGTGCGCCGCACCTGCGACGGCACTTGCCGCAAGCTGCAAGCGCCGCTAGGTCGCCGAACTGAGCTGTTCATGGCCGACGACCCGCAGCAATGCCAGCGCCGATGCCTCCGGACTTCCGGCCGGCGCTGAGTAGACGACCACAGCCTGGTCGTCGTCAGGGACGTACAAGGTGTCGCAATCCAGAGTGATCGGGCCCAGTTCGGGGTGCACGATCGTCTTGCGGTGACTGCGCCAGGCGCCGGAGCGCCCTTCTGTCCAGAGCTGGTCGAAGCGTGGGCTGTTCGCGCGTAACACTGCCACCAGCCGCCGCAACCCGGCGTCAGCCGGATACCGGGCACTTGCCGCCCGCAGGCTCGCCACCGACTGCGCCGCTGTCTCAGCCGCCTCCTCGGCGCTGAGCGCGACCCGGCTCGGGCCACCCAGGAACCGCTGCCAGACGATGTTGCGCCGTCCGTCCGGCCAGGCGGAGAAATCACCGAGCAGGGCGGCGGCCATCTCGTTCCACGCGAGCACATCAGACTTGGCGTCCATCACCAGGGCCGGTAGGTCGGTGAAGCGGTCCAGCAACCGCAGCACGCTGGGCCGAACATGGTCGACGATCCGGCCCGGTAGCGGCGGCGCCTCGCCGGCCAACCGGAAAAGCTGATCGCGCTCATCGCGATCCAGCCGCAGCGCCCGGGCCAACGAGGTGAGCACCGACGTGGACGGCCGCGGCCCACGGCCCTGCTCCAGCCGCACCACGTAATCGATGCTCACCCCGGCCAGTTGCGCGACCTCCTCACGGCGCAATCCGGCGACCCGACGCCGGGTCCCGGCCGGCAACCCGACATCGGCCGGAGAGATCCGGCCGCGGGCCCGACGGAGCAGCAGAGCGAGTTCGGCGCGGTCCATCCCTTCAGGATGCCGCGCGGGCGCACGGCGAGGGTGGGATCGTCGGTCCCAGCCTCGGCCGGTCCTGGTTACCGTCCGTCCGGAACCGCATGCTGCAGGCATGACAACAACAGCTCTCATCACAGGTGCCACCCGCGGGCTCGGCCGGGAGACCGCCCGCCAGCTGGCCGAGCGGGGCTGGACGGTGCTGCTCGGCGCGCGCGACGAGGCACAGGGCGCCGCCGTGGCCGCCGCTATCGGCGGTGACGTCCGAGTGATTCCCCTTGACGTCACCAGCGACGAGTCCGTGGCCGCCGCCGCAGCGTTGGTCAGTCAGAGCATCGGGCATCTGGACGTGTTGATCAACAATGCCGGCATCGTCGGCACGGCCGGTAGGTCCGTGGAGGAGACGACACCGCAGGACTTCATCGCCTGCTTCGGGGTCAATGTGCTCGGTCCGGTGCGCGTCACCCGCGCGTTCCTGCCACTGCTGCGCAAAGGCACCGACCCGCGGATAGTCATGGTGTCCAGCGGACTGGGTTCGGTCCGGATCACCACGGACCCGCAGCGCCTGGAGTCCTCGCTGCACTCACTGGTGTATCCGTCGTCCAAGGCAGCGCTGAACATGATCACCGTCCAATATGCGAAGGCGCTGCCGGAGATCAGGATCAACGCGGTCGACCCGGGCTATACCGCGACCGATCTCAACGGTCACCGCGGCACCCAGTCCGTGGCTGAAGGCACCGAGGCCATCGTCGCGATGGCGACCGCGGGGCCGGACGGTCCGACCGGCGGCTACTTCGACCGCACCGGTCCCATCGAGTGGTAGCTACCGCCGCGGCCGCGCGTTGCGCAGCCGGATACCGCTGAACCCGAGCGTGGTCGTGGTGACGGCGTCCCAGAACGGCCACAGGTTTCCGAGCACCCGGAGCTGAATGCCGGCCTGCTCATGCAGGGCCAGCAGGTCGCCGACCGGCTCGGCCGGACCGAGCGGGGCGACCTCGTGAGTGGCCACCTGGGCGTGGCCCTCGCCGAACGGGGAGAATTCGTCCGCGGCGAAGCGGTAGACGAACAGGCGAGCCGTCCGGACCCGGTCCAGCCAGCCGTACTCGATCGCGTGCACCCGCTCGCCGCCGCCGGGTCCGATGATCGTGAGCCGATCGGCGTCACTGCTCCGGGGCGTGCTCCAGGCCATCGCTCGCGGACACTGCCGCGGAAACCAGTATGACGGGGCGTGCTGGACGTCGACCGCCCAGACGTAGGCCTGCGGCTGTTGCGCCGTGGCCGCGACGTGCGGGCGGAAGCGGCGGATGCCCGGGTCCTCGGAGAAATGCAGCACCTCCCCGTCCGCAGGGATCATCAGGTGTCCGTCGAGGCGGGAGACTGACCCGGTGTCGCCAGTGTCGGCAGCGGGCTGAACACGATGCGCTCTGGGAGCACGGTGCGCAGATCGGCGGCGAAAGTGAAACCGGCGCCGAGCTGCTCACCTGCCAATACCCGCGGTAACCAGTGACGCGCGTCGTCCCGCATCCGGCCGGCACAGGCCGGACTCCTCGGCGATTTCGCGATCGCTGCTTGGACGGCGGTCTCACCGGCCTCGATGTGACCGCCCAATCCGACGACCCTCCCGGTGCCGAGTCCGCGCAACTTCTCGCCCAGCAGTACCTGACGGGTACCGGTGGCCGAGTCGCGCAGTAGAAAGCACAGGCACATCGCCAGCAGCCCGTCACTCATCGCACCCGCTCCCGCAGCGCGTCCAGTTCGGCGTCGGTCAGTCCGCCGCTGCGCAGGTACGCGGCCACGTCGATGCTGGCCAGGGTCTTGGTGAGGACCTGCTCGGTGGTGGTATCGGCGTTCTGCATCGCTGCCCGCAGCGCGACCGGATAGTCCGGATCCCGCACCGCGATCCGGTCACCGCTATGCAGGTAGTCCGACACGATGGCGGCCGGCTCGACGGCGCAAGCAGCCAGCAACAGCAGCATCACGCTGCCGGTGCGATCGCAGCCACCCGCGCAGTGCACCAGCACGCCACCGGGTGGCGCAGTGGCCACCGCTCGCGCCGCCGCCGCATATCGGTCCGGCCAGCGGCTGAAGGCGTCGGCGTAATACAGCGGCGTGCTCCACAGGCCGGTGTCTGCCCACCGAGCCAGGTAGTCGGCATCGGTGCAGTCTTCGATCATCACCGGCACCTGAGTGATGCCGTCGGCGAGCCGTTCGGCCGGGATCGCCGGGTTGATCCGTGCGTAGATGTCGGGGTCGTTGATCTCGGTCTGCAGCGAGACGATTGTCCGGATGCCGTAGGCCCGCAGCGAACGCCAACCCGCGTCGGTCAAGTACGACGGGTGGTCCGAACGGACTAATGCGCCCGAGCTCAGCACGTCACCGGCGCAGGTCGGTAGGCCACCGACGTCGCGGGTGTTGCAACACCCGGCCCAGTTCAGATCCCGGGAGATGGCCATCCGCCGATCATGCCGGAATCGACTCGGGCGTGACCGCCGGCCGGTACGGGATAGAGTCACGGCCGAGTGAAACCCCTGAGTTGTGAGGAGACGGCGTGTCCGCTGGAGGCATTGCGGCGTTGATCGCGGCCGGCGCATTGGTGCTGCTGGTGCTGCTGCTCGCCATTCCGCTACTGAAGCTCGGCCGCACCCTGGACGAAGCGACGCTGGCGATCCGCAAGACCCACGAGGGCGCCACGCCGTTGCTGGTGAGCGCCCAGGACACGGTCAAGGCCGTCAACGCGCAGCTCGTCGAGGTGGACGGCATCACCAAGGGCGTCAACTCGATGACGAGCAACGCCGCGGCGCTCACCTCCATCGTGTCCAGCACGGTGGGCAGCCCGCTGATCAAGGTCGCCGCGTTCAGCTACGGCGTGCGGCGCACGGTGGCCAACCGGCGCACCGCCGAAGCGGAGCGGGCCGCGAAGCAACGACACCGGGCCGCGCGGCGCGGGAGGTCCTGACCGATGCGGCGACTCTTCTGGCTCGGCATCGGACTGGCGCTCGGCGCGCTGGCGTTCCGCAAGATGAACCAACTCGCCCACCGGATGACGCCCAGCGGCGTGGCCCAGTCTCTCGGCGGTGCGCTGGCTGAGCTGTCCGAAGCGGTCCGCGATTTCGCTGCCGACGTGCGCGAGGGCATGCACGAACATGAGGCCGCGCTGCGCGAGGGCGTGGGACTGGACGCCGGCGACGGCGCCGGCCGGCACGTCGGACCGGCCGGCGGCGGTGCGCCCGGCCGAGGGGCGCAGGCGTGAGATCTGCCGAGATCAAGCGGCGGTTCCTCGGGCACTTCGAGAAGAACGGCCACACCGTGGTGCCGAGCGCGCCGTTGCCGTTCGACGACCCGAACCTGCTGTTCGTCAACGCCGGCATGGTGCAGTTCGTGCCGTACTTCATCGGCGCCCAGCAGGCTCCGTGGGACCGGGCCACCAGTGTGCAGAAATGCATCCGCACCCAGGACATCGACGAAGTCGGCAAGACGACCAGGCACGGCACCTTCTTCCAGATGAACGGCAACTTCTCCTTCGGCGACTACTTCAAGGAGGGCGCGATCACGCTCGCCTGGGAGCTGGCCACCAACTCGGTGGCCGCCGGCGGGTTCGGGCTCGACGGCGACCGGATCTGGCCGACGGTCTATCGCGAGGACGAGGAAGCCGCAGACATCTGGCGCCGGGTGATCGGCATCCCCGACGAGCGCATCGTGCGCCGGGGCACCGAGGAGAACACCTGGGACATGGGCATCCCCGGTCCGGCCGGCACCGACAGCGAGCTGTTCTACGACCGTGGGCCGGACTTCGGCCCGGCCGGCGGCCCGGACGTCGACGAGGACCGGTACATCGAGTTCTGGAACCTCGTGTTCATGGAGTACGAGCGCGGGGTGGCCACCGGCCCGCACAAGGGCGACTACGAGATCCTTCGCCCGCTGCCGAAGAAGAACATCGACACCGGCATGGGCATGGAACGGATGGCGACGCTGCTGCAGGGCGTCGACAACCTCTACGAGATCGACGAGACCCGGCCCATCCTGGACCGTGCGGCGCAGCTGACCGGTAAGCGCTACGGCGTGCAGTCCGGCCACCTGGCCAGCAACAGCCATCCCGACGATGTGCGGCTGCGAGTGATCGCCGATCACGTGCGCACCGCGCTGATGCTGATCGGCGACGGGGTCACGCCGGCCAATGAGGGCCGCGGGTACGTGCTGCGGCGCATCCTGCGCCGGGCCGTGCGGGCGATGCGGCTGCTGGGCTTCGGCGACGCCCGCGCACTGCCGGAACTGATGCCGGTGGCCCGCGACTGCATGGCGCCGTCCTACCCCGAACTGAGCACGAACTTCGAGCGGATCGCGATGATCGCGTACGCCGAGGAGGAAGCGTTCGCGCGCACCATCAGTGCCGGCAGCACCATCCTCGATCTGGCCGTGTCCGAGACGAAGGCCGCCGGCGCGGCTACGTTGCCGGCAGATCGGGCGTTCGTGCTGCACGACACCTACGGCTTCCCGATCGATCTCACCCTGGAGATAGCTGCGGAGGCCGGTCTGCAGGTGGACCAGGAGGGGTTCCGTTCGCTGATGCAGCAGCAGCGCGACCGGGCGCGGCAGGACAGCAAATCCAAGAAGGGCAGCCATCAGAACTCCCCGGTCTACCGTGAGCTGCGCGACCAGGGCGCCACCGACTTCCGGGCGTATCAGGAGCTGACGTCGGAGGCGACCGTCCGTGGCATCGTGCGCGACGGTGAGCTGCGACCGGCCGCGAGCCAGGGCGACATCGTCGAGGTGGTGCTGGACCGCACTCCGTTCTACGCCGAGTCCGGTGGTCAGGTCGCCGACGAGGGCGTCATCACGAGCGCGACCGGCGCGCGGCTGAAGGTGCTGGACGTGCAGCGTCCGGTCAAGGGCTTGATCGCGCACCGCGTCGAGGTCGTCGAGGGTGAGCTCGCCGCCGGCGAGCAGGTGATCGCCGCGGTGGATCCGGAGTGGCGCACGTCCGCACGGCAGGCGCACTCCGGCACCCACGTCGTGCATGCGGCGCTGCGCCAGGTGCTCGGGCCGTCGGCGTTGCAGAGCGGTTCCTACAACAAGCCCGGCTATCTGCGTCTCGACTTCGCTTGGGGCAGCGCGCTGAACCCACGGAACACCGCAGACATCGAGGACGTCGCGAACCTGGCGCTGCGCAAGGATCTGCCGGTCGACGTGCGGTACATGCCGCTTGCCGAAGCGCGCGAGATCGGTGCCCTCGCACTGTTCGGCGAGACCTATGACGAGACCGTCCGGGTGGTCGAGATCGGTGGCGCCTGGTCGCGCGAGCTGTGCGGCGGCACGCACGTCGCGCACTCCTCGCAGGTCGGCGCCCTCACGGTGATCGGCGAATCGTCGGTCGGCTCCGGAGTGCGTCGGATCGAGGCCTACGTGGGTATCGAGGCCATGCACTACCTGGCCAAGGAGCGAGCGCTGGTTGCGCACCTCTCCGAGTCGCTGCGCACTCCGGCAGACCAGCTGCCCGAGCGGGTGGCGAGTCTGGTCGAGCGGCTCCGGGCCGCGGAGAAGGAGTTGGAGCGGCTTCGCGCCGGGCAGTTGCTGGCGGCGGCACCGACGCTGGCCGGGGCCGCCGACCGGATCAACGGCGTACAGCTGGTGGCCGCGGCGACGGCGCCTGGCGTGAAGGGCAACGACTTGCGCCGGTTGGCCACGGAGGTGCGGCAGCGTCTCGACGCGTCGGCACCGCGCGTCGTCGTCCTGGGCAGCGATGTCGACGGCGCTGCGCAGTTCGTCGTTGCTGTCGACGAGGCGGCGCAGGCGTCCGGGTTCAGGGCCGGGGACATCGTGCAGTCCTTCGCGCCGGTGCTCGGCGCGCGGGGCGGGGGCAAGGCCGATCTGGCCCAAGGCGCCGGCGGCGATGCCGCGAAGCTGCCGGCGGCGTTCGACGCGGTACGCGCGTACGTCGCGGCAACCGTGGCGTGAGCGCCCGGCCCGGCGTCTGGCTGGGCGTGGACGTGGGGTCGGTGCGGATCGGTGTGGCGCGGTGCGATCCGGACGGCATCCTGGCTACTCCGCTGGACACGGTTGCCCGGGATGTCCGCACTGGATCGGACTTGCGCAGGTTGGCACAGCTCGTGTCCGACTACGCGGCCGTGGGCGTCGTGGTCGGGCTCCCGAAGACCTTGCGCGGCGAGCACGGCACCGCTGCCGGGCTGGCCACAGAGTTCGCCGAGCAACTACGTTCGGCGATCGCGCCGGTCCCCGTCGAACTGGTCGACGAACGCCTTACCACCGTGTCTGCCGGCCGCAAGTTGAGTCAGGCAGGCGTGCGGGCCAAAGCCAGCCGTGCCATGATCGACACTGCTTCGGCCGTGGAGATCCTGCAAACCTGGTTGGACGGCCACCCCAAACGCCCGGAGGATCGTGACTGACCCCGATCTTCCCGCGTCGCAGCGCGGGACGGGGCGGCGCGCTCGACACGCCGCCCCAGCGCGCGACGAGTCGGCCGACCCCGATGTGATCGAGCCCCGCTCGGTGCGCGACTTCGTTCACCACGACGCAGCGCCGACCCGGGAGCCGTCCGGCGAGCAGCTTCCGGAGCACCACGACGACGGTGTGGTCGGGCTGTTCGCGGCGGCGGAGACCCCGGCCAAGCCGCGCCGCGGGGATCGGCACCGGCGCCGCCGGCGTAAGACCAGGGCACGGGCACTCACCGCTCTCGCCTTCGTCCTGGTGCTGGTGCTGGCGGTCGCCGCGTTCGTGGCGGTACGCCAGGGGCTGAACCACTTCAAAACCAAGGATTACGCGGGCGCCGGCACCGGCAGCGTGCTCGTCCAGGTGAAGGACGGCGACACCTCCGACGACATCGCGGCGACCCTGGTCGCCAAGAAAGTGGTCGCGTCGCAGCGCGCCTTCGTGAACGCGGCGAAGCACAGCGGGAAGTCCTCAAACTTCCAGCCTGGATACTTCAAGCTGCGCGAGCACATGGCCGCCCAGAACGCAGTGAGCATGTTGCTTGATCCGACCAACCGGGTGTTCAGCAAGCTGACCATCCCGGAAGGGTGGACCACCTTCAAGGTCTTCCCAGCGCTGGCGAAGGCCACCGGAGTGTCGGTCGCCGACCTCAAGAGCGCGGCCACGCAGCTCGACCAGCTCGGCATACCGGAGGGGTACGACCCGAAGTCGGTGGAGGGTTTCCTCTTCCCGCAGACCTACGAGTTCGATCCGCAGATGTCGGCGCTCGAGATAGTCCAGCAGCTCGTGGCGCAGTACTCGTCGGTGGACAAGCAGATCGGCTTCGATCAGAACGCTGCCAAGAACCACCTCAAACCGTACGAGGCGCTGATCGTGGCCTCGATGGTGGAGAGCGAAGCCAAGTTCGACGGCGACCGCGCCAAGGTCGCCCGGGTGATCTACAACCGGCTGCAGAAGGGCACCGCGTTGGGTATCGACGCGACCAGCTTGTACGGCGCCGCGTTGGCCGGGAAGAACCCCAACGACGTCACCTACCGGGAGAACTCCCCGTACAACACGCGAATCAAGCCGGGGCTGCCTCCCACGGCGATCAGCAATCCAGGCCAGCCGTCGCTGGAGGCGGCCGCCAGCCCGGCCGCCGGCAACTGGCTGTGGTACGTCAACGGCGACGCCCAGGGCCATCTGTACTTCGCCTCGACCGAGGCACAGTTCGTCGCGGCGCAGAAGCGCTGCAAGGAGAACCACTGGGGCTGCGACTGATGCAGGCGGCGGTGCTCGGTCACCCCATCTCGCACAGCCGATCGCCCGCGTTGCACAACGCCGCCTATCGGGCCCTGGGCCTGGCCGATTGGAGCTATCGGGCGATCGACTGCACGGTGACCCAGCTCCCCGGGGTGCTCGCGGACGCGCAGGACGGCTGGGCCGGGTTCTCGGTGACGATGCCGCTCAAGCACGCCGCGCTGTCCGCCGCCGCGTCGATCCGGCCGGCCGCCGAACTGGCCGGTGCGGCAAACACGGTGCTGCCCGGGCCGAACGGGTGGGTGGCGGACAACACCGACCCCGACGGCGTGATCGGTGCGCTGCGCGAGGCGGACATCGATGCTGCGGCCGCACCGGTGGTGCTGCTCGGTGCTGGGGGAGCCGCACAGGCCGCGATCGTCGCCCTGGCCAGGCTCGGCGTCGATGAGCTGACCGTCCTGGTCCGCGAGCCGACTCGAGCCGCGGACCTGCTGGCCACCGCGGAGCGTTGCTCGGTACGCGTCGCGGTGGCGGCGCTCGACGAAGTCGCGCCGGTGCGCCGGGCAGGCCTGCTGATCTCTGCGCTGCCCGCCGGCGCGGCGGATCCGATCGCGGATGTCGGTCTCCGCGCCGATCAGGCGCTGCTGGACATGGTCTACACGCCCTGGCCGACCGAGCTTGCCGGCGCCTTCCGCCGAGCCGGCGCACCGGTGGCTTCCGGGCTGGACATGCTGCTGCATCAGGCCGTCGTGCAGGTCGAGCTGATGACCGGGAGGACCGCGCCGATAGCCGCAATGCGGGCAGTCTTGACACACTAGGCGCCATGCAGCCTGGCGCAGCGGCACTGGGCGCCGTGGCGGTGCTCACCGCGACACCCTGGCTGGCCGGCCTGACCCGCACCGTGCCGGACCGGGCCAACCGGCGGTGGTGGCGGCCGGTCCGGGTGAGCGCCCCGCGCTGGGCCGTCACCGCGGCCGCCGGGGCCGCTGCCGGTGCGTTGGCCGGCGCCGCCGCGGGCTGGTCGGCAGCCTGGCCGGCCTGGGTGGCCTTGGCTCTGGCGCTCACCCCGCTGGCGATCATCGACGTGCAGCAGCATCGGTTACCTGACCGGCTCGTCCTCCCCGCTGCGGTGCTCGGCGCGGTGCTGCTGGCCGTCGCTGCCGACGTGCGCGGCGAACCGGGCCGGCTCGGCCGAGCCGCGCTGGCCGCCGCAGCCGTCGGTGCGGTGCTGCTTCTGCTGGCGCTCATCTCGCCGTCCGGGTTCGGTCTCGGCGACGTGAAGCTCGGCGCGCTGCTGGGCGGTTACCTGGGCTGGCGCGGCTGGCAGTTCGTCGTCCCCGGCCTGTTCACCGGTTTCGTCCTCGGCGCACTCGTGGCACTGGCGCTGGTCGTCACCAGGCGGGCATCGTTGCGGACCGAGATCGCCTTCGGGCCGGCCCTCATGCTCGGTTCGTTGCTGATCGCCGCAGCCGGGTGAGACACGTGATGAAAGACTGAGCGACGTGCTGAGATGGATGACCGCCGGTGAGTCGCACGGTGTCGCGCTGGTTGGCGTCGTGGAGGGCATCCCGGCCGGCGTCGCGGTCACCACCGCTGACATCGCCGCCGAGCTGGCCCGCCGCCGGATGGGGTACGGCCGCGGCGCCCGGATGAAGTTCGAGGCCGATGAGGTCGAGCTGACCGGTGGGGTCCGGCACGGCCGCACCCAGGGCAGTCCGATCGCGATCCGGGTCGGCAACACGGAGTGGCCGAAATGGGAGACGGTGATGGCTGCCGACCCGGTCGACCCGGCGGCGCTCGCCGCGCAGGCACGCAACGCCCCGCTCACCCGGCCGCGACCGGGGCATGCCGATCTGGTCGGCATGCAGAAGTACGACCTGGACGACGCACGGCCGATCCTGGAGCGGGCCAGTGCGCGGGAGACCGCGGCCCGGGTCGCCCTCGGCTCGGTGGCCCGCAACTTCCTGCGCCAGGTCGGCGGCATCGAGATCGTCAGCCACGTCGTGGCGATCGGCACGGTCCGCGCGCCGGACGGCCTGATCGCCCAACCTGACGACCGCGAGCGCATCGACGCCTCGGCGGTGCGCTGCCTCGATCAGGATGCCGGCGATGCCATGGTCGCGCTGATCGACGAGATGAAACGCGCCGGGGACACTCTCGGCGGCGTCGTCGAGGTGGTGGCCCACCACGTCCCTCCCGGGCTCGGCAGCCATGTGCAGTGGGACCGCCGGCTGGACTCCCGGCTCGCTGCCGCGCTGATGGGGATCCAGGCCATCAAGGGTGTGGAGATCGGCGACGGTTTCGCGGTGGCTGCGGCCGTCGGATCGCAAGCGCACGACGAGATGGAGCGGGACAACGGCGGCACCATCCGGCGCCGATCGCACCGCGCTGGTGGCACCGAAGGTGGCATGTCCACTGGCGAAGTGCTCCGGGTGCGGGCCGCGATGAAGCCGATCTCGACGGTGCCGCGCGCGCTGGACACCGTCGACGTCGCCACCGGCGAAGCAGCGGTGGCCATCAACCAGCGCTCCGACGTGTGTGCGGTTCCGGCCGCGGGGGTGGTGGCCGAGGCGATGGTCGCGCTGGTGCTGGCCGAGGCGGTGCTGGAGAAGTTCGGCGGCGACTCGCTCGCCGAGACGGCCCGCAATCTGCGCTCCTACCTGCACCGGCTCGCCGAGCGCGGCCTCAGTAGCGGCGCGGGCTGAGATGGCACCGCGGGTGGTGCTGATCGGGATGCCCGGCGCCGGCAAGACGACGGTGGGCCGGCGAGTCGCGAAGCGCCTGGGCGAGCAGTTCCTCGACGCCGACGACGCCATCGAGGAGCGATACCACCGCACCGTGGCGGAGCTGTTCGCCGAGGACGGAGAGCCGGGGTTCCGGATCAAGGAAGCGGAGACGATCGGCGTGACCCTGCAGCAGTTCGACGGGGTGTTGGCGCTCGGCGGCGGGGCGCTGCTGCGCGCGGACACCCGCGAGCGGTTGCGGCAGGCGGCCGACGCCGGCACCCATGTGGTGCTGCTCACCGCGTCGGTCCGGTCGCTCACCGTCCGGGTGGGTAGCGGTGCCTCGCGACCGCTGCTCGCCGGCAACGTCCGGGCCCGGTTGCAGGCGTTGGCCGCCGAACGCAGCGAGCTGTTCGCGGCACTGGCCACCTCCGTCGTGGACACCGACGGAGTCAACCGGCAGGGCGTTGTGGGCCTCGTCGCCGACGCCGTGGCCGCGCGGAGCAAGTCGTGACCGCCGCGCCGACCCGGATCACGGTCGGCGGCGCACAGCCATACGAGGTTGTCGTCGGGGAGGGACTGCTCGGCGAACTGCCCGTGCTGCTGCGTCGGCAGGTCGCCGGCGCGGCCGCGGAAAAGGTCGCGATCGTGCATCCGCCCACGCTGCGGGCCACCGCCGACGCGATCCGCGCCGACCTGGCTGGTGAGGGCTTCGACGCGCATGCGGTCGAGGTCCCCGACGGCGAGGACGCCAAGACGCTGCCGGTGGCCGGGTTCTGCTGGGACGTGCTCGGCCAGATCGGGCTGACCCGCTCGGATGCGGTGATCGGTGTGGGTGGCGGTTCCACCACCGACCTGGCCGGCTGGGTGGCCGCCGGCTGGCTGCGTGGCGTGCGGGTCATCCAGGTGCCCACCACGCTGGCCGGGATGGTCGATGCCGCGGTGGGCGGCAAGACCGGGGTGAACACCGACCGCGGCAAGAACCTCGTCGGCGCGTTCCATCCACCGGCCGGCGTGCTGTGCGAGCTGACCACGCTGAGCACGCTGTCCTCGCATGACTACCGCGCCGGGCTGGCCGAGGTGGTGAAGTGCGGGTTCATCGCCGACCCGCACATCCTCGAGCTCATCGAAGCCGACCCCGACGCAGCCGCAGTGCCGGGCAGCGCTGTGGAGCGGGAGCTGGTGGTGCGCTCGGTGCAGGTCAAGGCGGACGTGGTGGGAGCCGATCTCACCGAGCAGGGCCTGCGCGAGATCCTCAACTACGGCCACACCCTGGCGCACGCGATCGAGCGGGTGGAGGGATACAAGTGGCGGCATGGCGCCGCGGTCTCGATCGGTCTGGTCTACGCGGCGGCGTTGGCCCGGCTGCTCGGCCGGCTCGACGATGCGACCGCCGACCGGCATCGCCGGCTGCTCAAGTCGCTCGGCCTGCCGACGGCCTACCGGGCAGATGCGTTCGCAGTGTTGCTGGAGACCATGAAGCTGGACAAGAAGGCGCGCGGCAACCGGCTACGGTTCGTAGTGCTCGACGGACTGGCCAGACCCGGCCGTGCCGACGATCCTGACCCGGCCGTGCTGGCCGCGGCCTATGCGGAGGTGAGCCAATGACGGAGTCGGTGCCTAGGGTGCTGGTGCTCAACGGCGCGAACCTGGGTCGGCTGGGCACCCGCGAGCCGGAGATCTACGGCAGCGCCACGTTCGCCGAGCTCAGCGATTTCTGGGTGCGCGCCGGCGCCGAACTGGGGCTGGGCGTCGAGGTGCGGCAGACCGACGACGAGGGCGTCCTGCTGCGCTGGCTGCACGAAGCCGCCGAGGACGCGATCCCGGTGGTCTTGAATCCGGGCGGCTGGTCGCACACCTCGGTCGTGCTGGGCGACGCCTGCGCCGCCTTGACCGCTCCGCTGATCGAGGTGCACATCAGCAACGTGCACGCTCGCGAGTCCTTTCGCCAGCACTCCTACGTTTCGGCGCAGGCCGCCGGCGTCATCGTCGGGCTCGGCCCGGAGGGATACGTGCTGGCGATGTCATGGCTCTCGTCCAAGCTCGCCTCCCCATCCAGCTGATGATCAAGGCGAGTTTCGGGTCATAGCCCTCCGTTCGCCTTGATCATCAGGATGAAGCAGGGGGTCAGAGCAGAACGCTGACGGTGACCACCGCGGCCACGAAGACACCGCACAGCAGATCGACGCGCCCCGGGCGCTTATCCGGCAGGGCGACCGACCCGAGCCCACCGCGTGCCGCGATGGCGTCGGCAAGCTCGCCGGCGCGGCGGCAGGCCAACGTGCACGCCAGGGTGAGCAGGTCCCAGCCGGCCACCAGGAGCTGACGGCGGCGCCGCCCCGTGCCGGCCGGTCGGCACCGGGTGCGCTGACCGGACACCAGCAGCAGCGTTCGACACTCGACCAGCAGCAGCGGCCCGAGCCGCAATGCAATGGCGATTCCGGCGAGCGGAGCGGTGGCCGGGACCCGGACCCGGCGCAGAAGGCCGGTCAGCCGCTGCAGGAACGGCGGGACGTCGGCCGGCGCGGTCGTCCAGGAGAACAGCAAGGACGCCAGGATCGACAGCAGCGTGATCGCCATGAACAGCGCCCACTGGTCCAGGCCGTGCAGGCCGATCTCGGCCCCGCCGAGGTGCAGGGCCGGCTTCCCGCCGGCGGCAGCCGCCAACACCGCACCGAGCAGAGCCATGCCGAGCATCCAGGGGGGCAGCCGCGGAATCGCTCGCTGCGGAACCCGGCCGGCCACCGCCCAGCCGGCCAGCGTGACCACGGCGGCGGCCACGCTGAGCCAACTGGGCCGGATCGCGAACAGGGCGGCGAGCACCACGATCGTCGCGAGCTTGGTGCCGACCCAGAGCCGGTGGGCGGCGCTGGGCCGCGGCAGCAGCCGGCCGGCGACTGCCGGCAGGGTCGGTCGAGGCGGTCGCTCGGTTCGGGCTGCCGGTGCGGTGCGCGGTGCGCCGGCGATGCGGCCCTCGGTAACGGTGTAGGTGCGGTGCGCGAGCTCGTCCAACTCGTCGTCATGGGAGACGATCACCAAGGTGGTGCCCTCGGCCTGCACCAGGCGCAGTGCCTCGGCCATTGTCGCCCGCGCCTGCATGTCCAGCCCGGCGAGCGGTTCGTCCAGGACCAGCACGCGCGGCCGGCAGGCCAGTAACCCGGCCAGGACGACGCGCCGTTGCTCGCCGCCGCTGAGCTCGTCGACCTTCCGGTGCCCGAACCGCGCCGGGTCCAGACCCAGCAGGCGCATCGCCTCGTCTGCCTCGGCGTCGTCGATCCCGGCCGCGTCGCGGATGTCCTCGCGAACCGTCGATCGAAGCAACTGCAGCCGGGAGTGCTGGAAGCCCAGAACGGCGCCGTCCCGGCCGTTGCGCAACGGCTCGCCGTCGAGCAGCACCTGGCCGGTCGTCGGCTGCACGAGCCCGGACACGACCCCGGCCAACGTCGACTTGCCTGCGCCATTCGCGCCGGTCAACAGAATCGCCTGTCCGGCCGGGACGTCCAGATTCACCCCGGACAGGGCGGTGTGTTCCCAGGGGGTGCCGGCGTCGTGCGCGAAGCCGACGTCGCGCAGCTGCAGGGCGCCCCCGCGCTGCCGGTGCTGCGGCGGTGGGGCGAACCACTGAGCGGTGGCGTCGGGATGTGTCGCTGCGTCCGCCGGCTCCAGCCGAACGTGCCGATCGGCCCGGCGTGCCTCGTCCGGGTCGTGCGTCACGTGGACGACGGTGCACCCGTCCCGCGCGGTGATCGAGTCGAACAGTTCGATCATCGCGGCGCGTCCCGCCACGTCGATCATCGCCGTGCTTTCGTCGCTGATCAGCACAGCCGGGTGCCGGGCCAGCGCCGCGGCGACCGCGAGCCGCTGCAGTTCACCGCCGGACAGGGTCGCGGTCTCCCGATCGGCGAACCCGGCCAGCCCGACCCGCTCGAGTACTTGCTCGACGTCGGGCGCGGCGTCCAGGGCAGCCCCCCACACCAGGTCATCGGCGACGCGGACGCCGAGCACCTGGCTGTCCGGTCGCTGGAAGACGACGGACGTGCCGCCGGGCCGGCCGAGACCACTGCTGCCCGGGCGAACCACGGTGCCCGAGGACGGTGCCCGGCCCGCGATGACCCGGGCCAGGGTCGACTTGCCGACGCCGTTCGGCCCGGTCACCGCGACGAACTCCCCGGCGACGAGCGACAGATCGATCCCGGCGAGCGCGGCACGCGCTGCACCGGGATACCGGACCCCGACGCCGGACAGCTGCAGCGGAAGCGGCGCGACCGGCCCGTCCGCACCCGGTGGCAACGGTGGGTCCAGCGGGGCCGGCAGCCCCCCGGCCACCACCCGCAGCGGCCAGCGGAAACCCCAGTACGTCAACAGCACGGCAGCCGCGACGCCGAGCAACGTCCCGGCCGGCACCAGCACCCACCAGTGCGCCAGCGACCAGGTCATCACCCGATTGCCCCAGTCGAGCTGGTCGTTGATCGGCAGCGGCTTCAGCAGGCGCCGGGTGCCGTCCCAGGAGTTGCGGATCTGGGCCAGCAACAGCCGCCGGTAGGAGGGGAAGATGCCCAGCAGCCCGGTCGTCAGAACGGCCGCGGGCACGCCGATCGCGAGAACCGCGGCCGCCACGGTCCGCACCGGCGACCAGCCGCGGCGCAGACCGGTTCCCACGGCGGCGCCCAGAACGCTGGCGGTGGCCACCGTCGTGGCGACGCCCTGGCCACCGATCAGCAGGCCGACGAGAGAGCCGGCCAGCAGCGCGGTGAGACTGACCCGGATGCGGTGCCGGTGGGCCAGGACGGCGAACGGGAACGACGACAGCAGGAAGGACACCCCGGAGAACGGCAGCAGCCAGGTGGCCACGCACAGCGCGGCGGAGACGTCCGCCATCGCGGCGGCCTCGGCCAACTCGCGCGGGCGCAGCGGCCCGCCGGCCGACCACCACCGGCCGCCGCGGCGCCGGTCAAGGACGGGTCGTTCCGCGGTGACCGGCGTGGCGCTCATCGAGCACCCCGCCCGCCGCCGCGTCGCACCATGTCCTCAACTAGTACCAGGCCACCGCGCGCAGAGCGATCAGCCATCAGCGTGCGCACTGGACCTCAACCACCGCGCGATGAGCGCTCGCGCGAAGAGCAGATCGCCGGCGCGCGACGAAGGAGCGCTTGCCCGAGCGCAGCGAGGTATCGGTTGCGAGTGGGCCCCGAGCGGAGCGAGGGGTCCGCGAGTCAACCGATCAGGCGATCATGAACACAGCGATGAGCGCTCGCGCGAAGAGCAGATCGCCCGCGCGAGCGCAGCGAGCTTGCGGCCGAGCGGAGCGAGGTATCGGTTGCGGGTGGGCCCCGACGCGAAGCGAGGGGTCCGCGAGCCAACCGATCAGGCGATCATGAATTATGAGTCGAAGCTGGCCGGCTTCGTCTTGTCCCACAGCCAGGTCTGGAAGAACGTGCCCAGATCCTGGCCGGAGACCTGTTCGGCCAACGCGACGAACTGCGCGGTGGTGGCGTTGCCGTACCGGTGCTGCGCAGTCCACTTGTGCAGCAGGGTGAAGAACGCGTAGTCGCCGATCTTGTGCCGGAGGGACGCAAGGGTCATCCCACCGCGGGTGTAGACCGCGCTGGAGAACATCGTGTCGCGCTGCGGGTCGGCGATCGACTGGTTCCAGAACGCCGAGGACGCCGCGATCCGGTTGTAGGTGGCCAGGGCGGATGCGTAGGTGCTGGCACCGCCGGTGTGCTCGGTCCACAGCGACGCAGCGAAGGTGGCGAAGCCCTCGTTCAGCCAGATCTCCTTCCACGTCTTCACCGAGACGCTGTCGCCGAACCACTGGTGCGACAGCTCGTGTGACGCGGTGCCCGGGTCGGGCGCGAAGCCGTAGAGCGGGCGGGTCTGCGTCTCCAGCGAGAACCCCACGCCGGGAACGTTGTCGACGATGGCACCGGTCGAGGTGAACGGGTACGGCCCGAACTCCTTCGCCCAGAAGTCGGTGATATCGCCGCTGAGCGTGAACGTGTGCTGCGCGGCAACATCGGCAGCCAGGTCGGGGTCGTAGCCCACCGTCTCGGGAATGCCGCCGGCGGTGGTGCCGCTCTGGATCGTCCACTTGCCGATGTCGATGGTGCCGAGGTAGGTCGCCATCGGGCTGGTCTCGTCCCACACCCAGGTGGTGCTGCCGGCCTGGGACTTGTGGCTGAGCAGGTCACCGTTGGCGATGACCGTGGTGCCGTCCGGGACGCTGATCTTGTAGGTGAAGGTGGCCTTGTCGCTGGGATGGTCGTTGCACGGATACC
This sequence comes from uncultured Actinomycetota bacterium, assembly GCA_963703085.1. Classification (GTDB taxonomy): domain Bacteria; phylum Actinomycetota; class Actinomycetes; order Mycobacteriales; family Jatrophihabitantaceae; genus DATAEG01. The sequence goes on from OY969789.1 coordinate 3,623,760, forward strand.
AGGTGCTGGACGCGTTCGGCTCGTCGCCGACGAAGGCGCCGTCCGGTGTGTACTGCCAGCCGTAATCGGCACCGAAGACGATGGGCGAGCCGGTGATCGTCTGCGGCACGCCGTCGTAGCTGACGTTCACCCGGAACGCCTGCTTGTTCGGCAGGCCGGTGCGCGGGGTGATCTGCAGTTCTTGGCCACTGCGGGTGAACGTTGCTCGCACACCGTTCACGGTCACCTTGCGGACCGTCATCCCGTTCAGGTCGAGGTCGAACCGGGACAGGTTCTGCGTCGCGGTAGCGGTGATCTGGGCGACGCCGGACAACTGGTGCGTGGTCGGCTGGTAGCTGAGGTTCAGACCGTAGTGGCCGACGTCGTAACCGCCGTTGCCTTCCAGGGGGAAGTACGGGTCGCCGATGCCGGGCGCTCCGGGCGTGAACGCGGTGGTCTTGGGTGCGGCTGCGGCCGTCGCGGTGCCGGCGGCCAGCGCGAGTGCGGTTCCCGCGGCCAGAACAAGCAGCGGAGTACGACGTCGGAACGTGCGGACGCGAGCCATGCGATCTCCTTCGCGGACGGCGCGGCGGGGGACCGGCCGTCGTGGGGGACGGGTGAGATTCACAGGTGGTGCACATTCACCTTGTCCCGGAGCGCAGCTGCGGTCAAGGCCGCGATCCGCTGCCTCGTGCGTCCAAGATCATCCGACTATCGGACGTACCTCAGTGGCCACGAACCGGACGAACCCCTCGGGATCGGGGTCGTCTGCGGTCGGTTGCAGGACGACCGAGTCAGCACCGGCCTCGGCCCAGCGCGCGACGGCGTCAGCGACGGCACCGGCATCTCCGGCCACGCCGATATCGGTACGGACCGGGTCGTATCCCCAGCTGCGCTGCTCAGCCCGCAGCCGCTCTGCCGCGTCGGGCCCGGTGGCGGCCCACAGATAGACGGTGATCGGGTGCGGATCGACCCGACCCGCCCGGGAGCGTCCCTCGTCGATGAGCTGACGGGCCTGGCGCACGCCGTCCGGGTTGGTGGAGCTGGTCAGCAGGGTCCCGTCGGCGACCGCACCGGACAGCCGCAGCGTGCGCGGACCGGTGGCCCCGGCGATGATCTGGGGCGCAACGGGGGGCGGCCAGTCGAGGGCGACGCGGTTCAGGGTGACGTAGCGGCCGGCCGTGGTGACCGATTCGCCACGCAGCAGCCTGCGCAGCGCAGAGGTGTACTCCTCGAGCAGGCCGAGCGGAGAGTCCACCTCCGCGCCGACCTGCCCCATCCAGTCCTGCACTCCGTGTCCTACTGCCACGATCGGACGGCCCGGGAACAGCCGGTGCAGAGTGGCCGCCTCCATCGCGGTGAGCGCCACGTTGCGCAGTGGCACCGGCAGCAGTCCGATGCCCACTCGGAGCCGTTCGGTCCAGGCCAGGGCGGCGGCCGCGGAGGCGATGCCGCTCTCCCGGAAGCAGTCCTCCCACAGCCACAGCTCCTCCAGGCCGGAGGACTCGGCCTCCCGCGCCACCGACTGCAACCGCTCCGGAGGCAGCTGGGGCCGGAACACCACACCGAGGCTGGTCATAGCGCCATACTTCCGGGTGCCTGCGACAACCGCTCGGGGTGTGCCGGTGTCGCCGGTAGACTCGCAGAGTCCCTTGCCGAGGCAAGGTGAATCCCATCGATGCCGTGAGCTAGGAGAAGTGCGCGCAGTGGCGACCACGAACGATCTGAAGAACGGCCTGGTGCTGAACATCGACGGCCAGCTGTGGACCGTGGTGGAGTTCCAGCACGTCAAGCCCGGCAAGGGCGGCGCGTTTGTGCGGACCACCTTGAAGAACGTGCTGTCCGGCAAGGTCGTCGACCGCACCTTCAACGCCGGCACAAAGGTGGAGACGGCCAATGTCGACAAGCGCGCAATGAGCTACCTCTACAAAGAGGGCACCGACTTCGTCTTCATGGACGGCGATACCTACGACCAGGTGCACGTGTCCGGCGACACCCTCGGCAGCGGCGCGAACTACCTGCTGGACAACGCCGAGGTGACCGTCGCCATGCATGACGGCACGCCGCTGTTCGTCGAGCTGCCGACCAGCATCGAAGCCGTCATCTCGCAGACCGACCCGGGGCTGCAGGGCGACCGCTCCACCGGCGGCACCAAGCCGGCGACGCTCGAGACCGGCGCGGAGATCCAGGTGCCGCTGTTCGTGAGCACCGGCGAGAAGGTCAAGGTGGACACCCGCGACGGGCGCTACCTCGGCCGCGTGAACAGCTGAGCGGGCGGACGAGTCCGGGTGGCCGCACGATCGAAGGCGCGTAAGCGTGCCGTGGACCTGCTCTACGAGGCCGATCTGCGCGGCACCGACGTGGTCGGAACCATCGCCGAGCGCATCGCGCTGGCCGATCCGCCGGTGAACGACTACACCGTCGAGCTGGTCGAGGGCGTCAACGGCTCCCGGCCGCGCATCGACGAGATCCTCACCCAGTACGCCGAGGGCTGGGACCTGGACCGGATGCCCGATGTGGACCGGGCCATCCTGCGCCTGGCGCTCTATGAGCTGCTCTGGCGCGACGACGTCCCCGATGCGGTCGCCATCGACGAGGCAGTCGAGCTGGCCAAGTCGCTGTCCACCGACGAGTCGCCGCGGTTCGTCAACGGGGTACTCGGCCGGATCCTGCGCGACCGGCCCGGCGTCGAAGTCTGACCGGTTCTTGGCGCCCAGCCGTCGGACGGCGACTGATCCGCCAAAGCGTTCGCCGCGATCGCCAAGTGTTCTCGAACCGCCTCGAGGACGGCGTCCGGGTTCTCGTCGAGAAGGTAATGCCCGCCGGGCAGTATGCGCAGGCGCACCTGACCGGCGAGGCGCGCCGGCACGGTGAGCACCGACGGCGGGACGAGCGCATCCCGATAACCGCCGACGATCATGGTGGGTACCTGGTACGGCCGACGGCGGCTCAGTATCAGCCCGGGCATCTCCGCCAGAAGTGACAAGAACAGCCGATGGCCGGCTCGAGCATGCCCAGGCTCGGCGGCCGGCCCGGTGTAGCTGTCGAGCAGCTCGTCGGTCCAGACGGACGCATCGGCGGCATCGCGTCGCAGCAGCCAGCGCAGTACCCGCCTGCTGCCGGCCATCCGAGGTCCCAGCGCCGGCCACTCGAACAGAGCGGTGATCCACCAGCGCCAGAGTGCAGGAAGCAGATGGCGCTGCATCGGCCAGAGGTGAGTCATCGAGATACCGACGGCGGCGGTGACCCGCGCCGGGTGTAGTTGGGCCAGACGCAAATGCGACCAGCGCGCCCCAGTCGTGGCCGACGACATCCACAGCATCGAGTTCGAGCGCATCGAGGACTCCGAGGACGTCACCGATGCGGCGGTCGGTGGAGTATCCGCGACGGGGTGCATCGCTCCACCTCGAGCCGGGGAAGTCGAGCGCGATGACGTGCCGGGCGGGGGAGAGTTCCGTCAGCAACCGCCGCCAGGCATACCAATGCTGGGGAAAGCCGTGCAGGAGCAGCACCGCCGGCGCACCCTCGGTGAAGCGTCTGCGGGGTGCGCTGGAGACAATCCTCACCGGAGCGGGACCCCGCCGCGTTGAGGCCTGACGCTTTTGGCGGAACGGGGTCCTATCGGCGGCTGATCCGCCAAAAGCAGTTCCGTTCGGCCGACGCGGGCCGAGGGCGCTGCTAGAGTCACCCTTGACCAACATCCTTTAACGCTCGTCCCGTGAGGCGAGCAAGGTGATTGCGAGGTCGCGTGTCTGATGCACGCCCGGTTCCGGCCCCCGATACGGCCGAGCATTCCCGAACCAGCCAGGTTCTCGATCCTGCGGACGTCACCCGCACTCTCGACCGGCTGGCCCACCAGATCATCGAGAACACCGCCCACGCGCCGCGCCGGGTGTTGATGGGCATCCCCAGCCGGGGCGCGCCGCTGGCCGCTCGACTGAGCCGGCGGATCGCCGACTTCGGTGGCGGGGACATCCCGGCCGGTGTCCTGGACATCACCCTGTTCCGCGACGACCTGCGGCGCAACAGCATCCGCCCGCTCGCCGAAACTGTCGAACCCGTCGGCGGTGTGGAGGGGGCGCTGGTCGTCCTCGTCGACGATGTGCTCTTCTCCGGTCGGACGATCCGAGCTGCGCTCGATGCGCTCACCGAACTCGGCCGGCCGGCCGCCGTGCAGCTGGCGGTGCTGGTGGACCGCGGCCACCGGCAGCTGCCGATCCGGGCCGATTACGTCGGCAAGAACCTGCCGACCGACCCGCGCGCCCAGGTGCGCGTCTCACTGCAGGAGACCGACGGCGCGGACGGCGTCGCCATCGTCGAGCCGAGGGGTAACCGAGGATGAGCAAGCACCTGTTGTCGGCCGCCGACATCGATCACGACGAGGCGGTGCAGATCCTCGACACCGCCGAGCGCCTCGACCGGGCGCTGACCGGGCGGGAGGTCAAGAAGCTGCCCACCTTGCGTGGCCGGACGGTGGTCAACCTCTTCTACGAGGACTCCACCCGCACCAAGACGTCCTTCGAGCTGGCTGCGAAGCGGTTGTCCGCCGACGTCGTCAACTTCGCCGCGAAAGGCTCCAGCGTCTCGAAGGGGGAGTCACTCAAGGACACCGCGCTCACCTTGGAAGCGATGGGTTCCGACGCTGTGGTGATCCGCCATTCCCTGTCCGGCGCGCCAAACCGGCTGGCGACGTGGATCCGCGGCAGCGTCGTGAACGCCGGCGATGGCACGCATGAGCATCCCACCCAGGCGCTGCTCGACGCGTTCACCATTCGACGCCGGTTGCGCGGCGGCGCGGGCGATCTGGACGGCCTGCGCGTCGTGATCGTCGGCGACGTCCTGCACTCCCGGGTGGCTCGCTCGAACGCCTTGCTGCTGAAGACCCTCGGCGCACACGTCAGGTTCGTATCGCCGCCGACCTTGTTGCCACGGGGTGTGCAGACGTGGCCGGTCGAGGTCGGCTACGACCTGGACGAGGCGCTGCCCAACGCCGACGTGGTGATGATGCTGCGGGTACAGCGCGAGCGGATGAATGCCTCGTTCTTCCCGAGCGCGCGGGAGTACTCGCGCCGCTACGGCCTGGACATGCCGCGGATGGCCATGCTTCCGTCGGAGGCAATCGTGATGCATCCCGGCCCGATGAACCGCGGCATGGAGATCGCGGCGGAGGTCGCCGACCATCCGAAGCGCTCGACGATCGTCGAGCAGGTGACCAACGGAGTGAGCGTGCGGATGGCTGTTCTGTATCTGCTGCTGGGCGGCGCGGAAGAGGCCGGCGAATGAGCCTGCTGATCCGCGGTGCGCGGCCCTACGGCGAAGCGGCCGTCGACGTGCTGATCGGCGATGACGGGCTGATCGCCGAGCTCGGTCCCGGACTGGATGCACCCGACGGCGCCGACGTCATCGACGGCACCGATCTGGTGCTGCTGCCCGGACTGGTCGACCTGCACACCCACCTGCGCGAACCCGGCCGGGAGGACGCGGAGACAGTGCGCACCGGCTCGGCGGCTGCCGCGCTCGGCGGCTACACCGCCGTCTTCGCGATGCCCAACACCGATCCCACCGCGGACACCGCGGGTGTGGTCGAGCAGGTGTGGCGCCTGGGCCACGACGCCGGCCTGGTGGATGTGATCCCGATCGGCGCGGTCACGGTGGGTCGCCGCGGCGAGCAGCTCGCCGAACTCGGCGCCATGGCCGACTCCGCGGCGCACGTCCGGGTGTTCTCCGACGACGGCTCGTGCGTCGCCGACCCGCTGCTGATGCGCCGCGCACTGGAGTATGTGAAAGCGTTCGACGGGGTGATCGCCCAGCACGCGGAGGAGCCGCGGCTCACCGAGGGCGCACAGATGCATGAGGGCGACGTGTCCGGCCGGATCGGGCTGACCGGCTGGCCCAGCGTGGCGGAGGAAGCGGTCATTGCCCGCGACGTGCTGCTCGCCGGCCATGTCGGCAGCCGGCTGCACATCTGCCATGTCTCGACGGCGGGGTCGGTGGACATCCTGCGCGACGCCAAGGCACGCGGGTTGCCGGTGACCGCCGAGGTCACGCCGCATCACCTCTTGCTCACCGACCAGCTCGCCGAGTCCTACGACCCGGTGTTCAAGGTCAACCCGCCGCTGCGCTCCGACGCTGACATCGCGGCGCTGCGGGCCGGGCTGGCCGACGGCACCATCGACTGTGTCGCCACCGACCATGCGCCGCACTCGGTCGAGGACAAGGAGACCGAGTGGGGCGCTGCCGCGCCCGGGATGCTCGGCCTGCAGACCGCTCTCTCGGTAGTCATCGAGACCATGCAGGCCACCGGAATGCTGGACTGGCGCGGCGTCGCGGCGCGGATGAGCGAGACTCCGGCCCGGATCGGTGCGCTGCCTGACCATGGGCGGCCGATCGCAGTCGGCGAGCCGGCGAACCTCGTGCTCGTCGACCCGGACGCGAGCTGGGTGGTGGATGCCGCCGAGCTCGCCTCGCGCAGCCGCAACACCCCCTTCGCCGGACGCAAGCTGCCCGGTCGGGTGGTGGCTACGTTGCTGCGTGGCGTGCCGACGGTGCGGGACGGGACGCTGGCGTGATCCGCACTCTGCTGGTGATCGCTGCACTGATCGTGTTCGGGCTGGCGCTGCTGGGCATGCGGGCCGGCTGGCGGCACCGGGGCGAGCGGCAGTCGCACCTACCGTCGCTGGCCGCCCCGCCCGCCGGTGCGGCTGCGCTGCTCGCGCCCGCGCTGACCGGGCTCTATGTCGGAAGCACTGTTGCCGAGCGCTGGCAGGATCGAGTCGTGGCGCACGGGCTGGGCAATCGGGCAGCGGCCATTGCCAGGCTGACCGCCGCCGGGGTGAGCATCGACCGCACCGGCGCCGACCCGGTGTTCATCCCCGCCGAGTCGATCGCCGGGGCCGGGCTGGGCGCGGGACTGGCTGGCAAGGTGATGGGCGCGGGCGGGCTGCTGGTGATCCGCTGGCGGCTCGGCGAGGCTGCGCTGGACACCGCCCTGCGCGCCGACGACCGGACCGTCTACGCCCATTGGGTGCACGCCATCGACGCGCTGACCGCGCAGGAGCCGGCGCGATGAACACAGCGATGTTGGTACTGGAGGACGGCCGCACGTTCCGCGGCGAATCGTTCGGCGCGGTGGGCGAGACCTTCGGCGAGGCCGTCTTCGCCACCGGCATGACCGGCTACCAGGAAACGCTGACCGACCCGAGTTACCACCGGCAGGTGGTGGTGCAGACCGCGCCACACATCGGCAACACCGGGATGAACGGCGAGGACGCCGAGTCCGGTCGGATCTGGGTGTCCGGCTATGTGGTACGCGACCCGTCGCCGCGGCCGTCCTCGTGGCGTGCCACCGGGTCCCTCGACGCGGCACTGACCGAGCAGGGCGTGGTGGGCATCAGCGGCGTCGACACCCGCGCGCTGACCCGGCACCTGCGCGAGCGGGGCGCGATGCGCTGCGGCATCTCCAGTGTCACCGCCGACCCGGTGGTGCTGCGCGAGCGGGTGCTGGCCAGCCCGCCGATGGCCGGCGCCGACCTCTCCGCCGCCGTCACCACAGCGCAGCCCTACACCGTCGATGCAGTGGGGGAGCACCGGTTCACCGTCGCCGCCCTGGACTACGGCATCAAGTCGATGACCCCGCATCGCCTGGCCGAGCGCGGCATCACCACGCACGTGCTGCCCAGCACGTCGACCTTCGCCGAGGTGCGCGCCAGCGGTGCGGATGCGGTGTTCCTGTCCAACGGCCCCGGCGACCCGGCTGCCGCCGATTCCGCGGTCGCCACGCTGCGCGAGGTGCTGCGTGCCGGCGTGCCGGTGTTCGGCATCTGTTTCGGTAACCAGCTGCTCGGCCGCGCGTTCGGATTCGGCACCTACAAACTCGGCTACGGGCACCGCGGCATCAACCAGCCGGTGCAGGACCGGGTCACCGGCAAGGTGGAAGTCACCGCACACAACCACGGCTTCGCCGTCGATGCCGCATTGGACGCTCCCACCGAGACGGACTTCGGGGCGGTCGAGGTGAGCCATGTCGGCCTGAACGACAACGTGGTCGAAGGACTACGCGCTCTCGATGCGCCGGCGTTCAGCGTGCAGTACCACCCGGAGGCGGCCGCCGGACCACACGACGCTGCCTACCTGTTCGATCGCTTCACGCAACTGCTGGAAGGAAGGCGACAGCGAGTGAGCATCGCAGCGAGCGCCAGCGAGCGAGGAGCGGAGCGAGCGCGGAGCCGACAGGTGGAAGGACGCCGCGATGCCCAGGCGTGACGACATCCAGCACATCATGGTGATCGGCTCCGGCCCGATCGTCATCGGGCAGGCCTGCGAGTTCGACTACTCCGGTACCCAGGCGTGCCGGGTGCTGCGGCAGGAGGGCTTCCGGGTCAGCCTGGTCAACTCGAACCCGGCGACGATCATGACCGATCCGGAATTCGCCGACGCCACCTACATCGAGCCGCTCACCCCGGAGTACGTCGAGATGGTGATCGCGGCCGAGCAACCCGATGCGATCCTGCCGACGCTCGGTGGGCAGACCGCGCTGAACATCGCGATCGCGCTGCACGAGAACGGCGTGCTGGAGAAGTACGGCGTCGAGCTGATCGGTGCAGACGTCGAGGCGATCCAGCGTGGCGAGGATCGGCAGCGGTTCAAGGACATCGTGCGTTCCGTCGGCGGGGAGGTGCCCTCCTCGGCGCGTGTGTCGCACGCTGGAGGAAGCCGTCACGTTCGCCGAGAGCGTCGGCAACCGCATCGTGGTGCGCCCGTCGTTCACGATGGGCGGCCTCGGCTCCGGGATGGCCCACGACGCCGAGTCGGTGCGCACCATGGTGGCTCGCGGCCTGGCGGCCAGCCCGGTGCACGAGGTGCTGGTCGAGGAGAGCGTCTTCGGCTGGAAGGAGTTCGAGCTCGAGCTGATGCGCGACCGCAAGGACAACGTCGTCGTGGTGTGTTCGATCGAGAACGTCGACCCGATGGGTGTGCACACCGGCGACTCGATCACCGTCGCCCCGGCGATGACGCTCACCGACCGGGAATACCAGCGGATGCGGGATCTCGGTATCGCGGTGCTGCGCGAAGTCGGTGTCGAGACCGGTGGCTGCAACATCCAGTTCGCGGTAGACCCCGCCGACGGCCGGCTGATCGTGATCGAGATGAACCCGCGGGTGTCCCGCTCGTCGGCGCTGGCGTCGAAGGCGACCGGCTTCCCGATCGCCAAGATCGCAGCGAAGCTCGCGGTCGGCTACACCTTGGACGAGATCCCCAACGACATCACCCTGAAGACGCCGGCGTCGTTCGAGCCGGCGCTGGACTACGTCGTGGTGAAGATGCCGCGCTTCGCGTTCGAGAAGTTCCCCGGCGCCGACCCGCGGCTGACCACGCACATGAAGAGCGTCGGCGAGGCGATGTCGATCGGGCGCAACTTCACCGAGGCACTGGGCAAAGCCATGCGGTCGATGGAGACGAAGCAGGCCGGCTTCTGGACCGTGGACGGCCGCGACGTGCCCGCCGGTGAGCTGCCGGATCTGTTGGCTGCCGTCCGCATCCCGACCGACGGCCGGCTCTACGCGATCGAACGGGCGCTGCGCGCCGGTGCCAGCATCGAACAGCTCAGCGAGGCCAGCGGCATCGACCCCTGGTTCATCGACCAGATCGCCCTGATCAACCAGGTCGGCGACGAAGTCGCCGGCGCGCCGACGCTGACACCCGAGCTGCTGCGCCGGGCCAAGCGGTACGGCCTGTCCGACCGTCAGATCGCGGCCCTTCGTCCTGAGCTGGCCGGAGAAGACGGGGTGCGCGCGCTGCGCCATCGCATCGGGGTACGCCCGGTCTTCAAGACGGTGGACACCTGTGCCGCCGAATTCGCCGCAGCGACCCCCTACCACTACTCGTCCTATGACGAGGAATCCGAAGTCCGCGAGCAGCGGGAGCGGCCGAAGGTTCTCATCCTGGGCAGCGGCCCGAACCGGATCGGGCAGGGCATCGAGTTCGACTACTCGTGTGTGCACGCGGTCATGGCGCTGCGCGACGCCGGCTACGAGGCGGTGATGGTCAACTGCAACCCGGAGACCGTCTCCACCGACTACGACACCGCCGACCGGCTGTACTTCGAGCCGCTCACCCTGGAGGACGTGCTCGAGGTCATCCACGCAGAGCAGCAGTCCGGCACGGTGGCCGGTGTCATCTGCACCCTCGGCGGGCAGACGCCGCTCGGCCTGGCCGCCCGGCTGAAGGCGGTCGGCGTGCCCATTCTCGGCACCCAGCCCGAAGCCATCGACCTCGCCGAGGACCGCGGTGCGTTCGGCCGGGTGCTGCGTGACGCGGGCTTGCCGGCGCCGAAGTTCGGCATGGCGGTCTCCTTCCCCGAGGCCAAGGCGGTGGCCGACGAGATTGGTTATCCGGTGCTGGTGCGGCCGTCCTACGTGCTCGGCGGTCGGGGCATGGAGATCGTCTACGACGAGGCCAACCTCGCCTCGTACATCTCCCGGGCGACGGAGGTGAGCCCGGACCATCCGGTGCTGGTGGACCGGTTCCTGGACGACGCGGTCGAGATCGACGTCGACGCCCTGTTCGACGGCACCGATCTCTATCTGGGCGGGGTCATGGAGCACATCGAGGAAGCGGGCATCCACTCCGGGGACTCCGCCTGTGCGCTGCCGCCGATCACGTTGGGCGGCGCGGACATCGAGTCGGTACGTGCGTCCACGCTGGCGATCGCCCGAGGCGTCGGGGTGCGCGGCTTGCTCAACGTGCAGTATGCGCTGGCCGGGGACGTGCTCTACGTGCTCGAGGCGAACCCGCGGGCCAGTCGTACCGTGCCGTTCGTGTCGAAGGCAACGGCGGTTCCGCTGGCCAAGGCCGCGGCCCGCATCGCCCTGGGCGCGACGATTGCCCAGCTGCGCAGCGAAGGAATGCTGCGGGCCGACGGCGACGGGGGCGACCTGCCCGCCGACGCGCCGATTGCGGTGAAGGAAGCAGTCTTGCCGTTCCACCGCTTCCGCACCGAGGACGGCGACCAGGTCGACTCCATCCTCGGTCCGGAGATGAAGTCCACCGGCGAGGTGATGGGTTTCGACGCTGCGTTCGGCACCGCGTTCGCCAAGAGCCAGAGCGCTGCGTACGGCTCACTGCCCACGTCCGGAACGGTGTTCGTGTCGGTGGCCAACCGGGACAAGCGGGCCGCGATCTTCCCGGTGAAGCGGTTGGCCGATCTCGGGTTCACCGTCGTCGCGACCGCCGGCACCGCGCAGGTGTTGCGCCGCAACGGTGTGCCGGCCGAGGTGGTCGGGAAGTTCAGCGATCGAGCGACGCTTGCGGAGCGAGCAGATGGTGGCGGTGAGCACATCGTGACCCGCATCCTCGCCGGCGACGTCGACCTGGTGCTGAACACCCCGTTCGGTTCGCCCGGCAACTCCGGCCCGCGGGTGGACGGGTACGAGATCCGCACCGCGGCGGTGAGCGCGGGCATCCCGTGCCTCACCACGGTGCAGGCAGCCGCGGCCGCGGTGCAGGGCATCGAAGCCTTGGTCCGCGGCGATGTCGGCGTCCGCTCCCTGCAAGACCACCACAAGCATCTCGCCAGGTTGATCGAGCAGGCCCGGTCATGACCCAGCACCCCAGTTGGTTGGCCCCGTGGCAGGGCGACACGCCGAGAAACAGCTCTGCAGAGAGGCCAACGAACTAATGCCGCTGGAACGAGAGGGTAGTGCGCAACCCGGCGCAGTTCAGGAGCGTTCAGCGGAGATCTTCTCGGTGACGAAGGTGGGCGCGTACTTCCAGTTCACCGTGGTGGCTCCGCAGATCGCCTTGCAGGTGAAGCCGGGCCACTTCGTGGCCGTGGCAGTGGGCGGGGACAACACGGCGATGATCCTGCGGCGCGCGTTCGCGGTGTCCGACTCGACGCCCGGAGGTGAGTTTGCCGGCACGGTGCAGTTCGTGGTGGCCGAGCACGGCCCGGGGACCCGCTGGCTGGTCCAGCGTCGCCCGGGAGACACGCTGGACATCGTCGGCCCGCTCGGTAAGCCGTTCCCCTTGCCCACCCAGCCGGTGCCCGCCGTGCTGCTCGGCGGCGGTTACGGCACCGCGCCACTGGTGCCGCTGGCTCGCGCATTGATGGCAGCCGGCTCGCCCATCGAGGTCATCATCGGCGCCGCGAGCGCAGACCGGCTCTTCGCCGAACTCGTGATGCGCCGCACCGTCGGCTCGGTGATCGTCACCACCGACGACGGCACTGCGGGGCAGCGCGGCCTGGTCACCGATCCACTGCCCGAGGCGATCGAACGTATCGGCGCCCAAGTGCTCTATGCGTGCGGTCCGATGCCGATGCTGCGCGCGGTCAGCGACGTGGCCCGGGCGCACGCGATCACCGCACAGGTCGCCGTCGAGGAGTCGATGGCCTGCGGTATCGGCGTGTGCATGACCTGCGTGCTGCCGGTTTACGGTGACGACGGCCGCTCCCGCTTCGTCCGCTCGTGCGTGGACGGTCCGGTGTTCGACGGTGGCCGGGTCCGCTGGGACGACGTCGGGACGCTGCCGCACGATCTCGTCGGCGCCGACGCGATGGGCCTGCCCGGCAAGGAGCGCACCGCATGAGATCACCCCACGACGTTCTGCTCCACCGCTTCGCTCCTCCGCACAACGCCGCGGGGACCCCGATCCATGTGGCCCGGTTGAAGGTCGACCGATGAGCCCGGACCTGACTACCCGGCTCGGCCCGATGCTCACCTTGCCGAATCCGGTGCTCACCGCGTCGGGGTGCTCGGCCGCAGGCCGCGAGCTGCACCAGTTCTTCGACGTCGCAGAACTGGGCGCCGTGGTGACGAAGTCGATCCAGCTGCGCGCGCGGTCCGGCCGGGCGACGCCGCGGATGGCCGAGACACCCAGCGGGATGTTGAACTCCATCGGCCTGCAGGGCCCGGGCATCGACGCGTTCTTGCGCGACGACCTTCCTTGGCTGGCCGAACACGGGGCTCGCGCGGTGGTCTCGATCGCCGGCAGCAGCACCGACGACTACGTCTCGCTCACTCGCCGGTTGTTCGGTAACCGCGCGGTGGCGATGATCGAGGTGAACATCTCCTGCCCCAACGTGGAAAAGCGCGGCGAGGTGTTCGCCTGCGACCCGAGTGCGTCCGCCCGGGTGATCGGTGCGGTTCGCCGCGCCGCCGATCCGCACACGCCGATCTTCGCCAAGCTCAGCCCGGATGTGACGGACATCGGCGAGATCGCCCGGGCCTGCGCCGACGCCGGCGCCGACGGGCTGAGCGTCATCAATACGCTGCTCGGCCTGGATATCGATCCGGAGACGATGGCCCCGGTGCTCGGCGGGGTGACCGGTGGCCTGTCCGGCCCGGCGATCCGGCCGGTGGCGTTGCGGTGTGTCTGGCAGGTGCATCAGGCCGTGCCGGGGCTGCCGATCCTCGGCATGGGCGGCATCCGTTCGGGAGTGGATGCGCTGAAGTTCCTGCTGGCCGGAGCGTCGGCGGTCTCGGTCGGTACCGCCGTCTTCGGGGATCCGACGGCGCCGATCCGGGTGTTGGCCGAGCTGCGCGATGAGCTGGCCCGGCGCGGCTTCGCTTCGGTCGCCGAGGCCGTGGGCTACGCGCACCTCAACGAGCAGCAACGCGCCGATCGGCGCAGTATCGGAGTGCTGGCATGACCGCTTCTCACCGGGCCGATCCGCAGGAACTCGCGCCCGGCCCGCGCGGGAGCGCCGAGCCGAGCGCACCGTTCGGTGCCCGGCTGCTGACGGCGCTCGCCGCGCGCGGGCCGCTGTGCGTCGGCGTGGATCCACACGCCGCGCTGATCACTTCCTGGGGACTGCCCGACGATGCCACCGGCCTGGCCGCCTTCGCCGAAATCTGCGCGGAGGCCCTCGGGTCGACTGCCGCGGTGATCAAACCGCAGTCGGCGTTCTTCGAACGATTCGGCTCCGCCGGGATCGCGGTACTCGAGGAGCTGATCGCACGGTGCCGGGCGCAGGGCGCGCTGGTGCTGCTGGACGTGAAGCGCGGCGACATCGGCTCGACGATGCAGGCGTATGCCGAGGCCTATCTCGACCCCGCCTCGGCGTTGGCCGTCGATGCGATCACGGTGAGCCCGTATCTCGGCATTGGTGCTCTCGACCCGGCGCTCGACCTGGCGACGGAGCACGGCAACGGCGTGTTCGTGCTGGCGCTCACGTCGAACAAGGGGGGCACCACAGTGCAGCATGCGACCGGCGCGAGCGGTCGGGTCGTCGCGCAGGAGATCGTCGACGAGCTGGCGGCGCGCAACGCCGGCGCCGACCCGCTGGGCTCATTCGGGGTGGTGATCGGTGCGACGGTCGGCGAGATCGCGGTGGACGTCGGCAAGCTGAACGGTCCGATCCTGGTGCCCGGGGTGGGCGCTCAGGGCGGCACGCCGGCCGATGTGCGGAGACTTTTCGGCACCGCCGCGGGCATCCTGCCCTCGGTGTCGCGCGACGTGCTCGGCCAGGGCCCGTCGGTGGAGGCCTTGCACGCGGCCGTGGCGGACTACGTCAGGCGGCTGGCATTCCTGCGCTGAGCCGGACGATGATGGCCGGGTGAGCAAACACGACGCAGCGCAGGACCGGCAGCGTCGCATTCTGGAGCTGGCCCGCGGGCAGGGCCGCGTCGAGGTCAGCGAGCTGTCCGAATCGCTGGACGTCGCGCCGGAGACCATCCGCCGTGATCTCACCCTGCTGGAGTCGCACGGATTGATCCGCCGCGAGTACGGCGCTGCCTATCCGATCGAAGGTGCCAACTTCGAGAGCGACCTGGCACGTCGGGAGGCGCAGTTCGGTGACGACAAGGTGCGCATCGCGGTGGAGTCCGCGCGGCACCTGCAGGATGCGGAGACGGTCTACCTCGACGAGGGTTACACCCCGCTGCTGATCGCCCGCGCGCTGCCCGACGACCGCCGGCTGACGGTCATCACCGCGTCGTTACCCGCCGCGATGCAGTTGGCCTCCCGGCCCGGTTACACGGTGATCATGGTGGGCGGCCGAGTACGCGGACTCACCATGGCAACGGTCGACCACTGGGCGACGCAGATGCTGGACGGCTTCGTGATCGACCTGGCCTTCCTCGGCGCCAACGGGATCACCCCGGAGACCGGGCTGACCACCCCTGACCCGGCGGTCGCCACGGTGAAGGCGCACGTGGTCAAGATCGCCCGCCGCAAAGTGCTGTCGGGCATCCACGGCAAGTTCGGCTCACCCAGCTTCTGCAAGTTCGCTGACGTCGCCGACATGGACCTGATCGTCACTGACACCCGGCTCACCGCCTCCGACGCGCGCCGCTACAGCGCACTCGGGCCGTCGGTCGTCCGCGTCTGACTGCAACCTTTTCCACGGCCCAGCCACTCCTTCTGGGTGGGACCTGCGAATCGAGGTGGCATGAGCGATCTGGTCGAGCGCGAGCACGTCTTCGACGCATTCGTGCGGGACAACTCGCCGGCGCTGCTGCGGGTCGGCTGGTTGCTCACCGGCGACTGGGCGTCGGCCGAGGATCTCGTCCAGAGCGCGCTCGTCACGACGTGGCGCAAATGGCAGACGATCCGGCGGACGGACCGCCCAGCGGTGTACGTGCACCGGGTGATGATGACGACCTACCTCGGCTGGCGTCGGCGCCGGTGGGTCGGCGAAGTCCCCCGTCCCGACCTGCCCGACCATCCGGCTGCGTTCGATGAGTTCGGTCGATCCGATCTGCAGCAGTCGTTGCGGTCGGCGATGCTGCGCCTACCGCCCAAGCAACGCGCGACGATCGCCCTGCGGTACTTCCTCGATCTGAGCGAACGGGATACCGCAGACACGCTCGGCTGCTCGCTCGGCACCGTGAAGAGCAACGCGGCTCGAGCGATCGCGACGCTCCGGACCGACCCGAACCTGGCCGCACTCTTGGACGAAGGAGTCACCCGATGACGCGACTGGAGAACGGTGTGCGCGACCTGCTCACCGAGCACACACCTGCCGCGCCGAAAGAGTTGAGCGGGCCGTACCTACGAAATCTCGCAGCCCATCCACGCCGGTCGGACCTGTTCAGCCGGGTCTTGCCGGTGCTCGCAACAACCGGGCTGCTGGTCGTGCTCATCGCGCTGGGGGCTGCATTGCTCAGACTCGCCGGGGACGGACGGTCATACAGCCGTCCGCAGCCTCGCAACGGACCGGCGAGCGTCCGGCCACAAACCGATCCGCACCGGACTGCGGCGCAGGCGGAGATCGACCGGCTGATCGCCCTGGTCCCGAGCATCCCTGGCGCACAGGTGGCCCACTCCGCGCCGACTCCCTCCCTGCAGCAGCCGTTCGAACGAGAGAACTCGGCCAACCTGGTGCAATCGACTAAGTGGTGGACGGCGCCGGGAGGCATCGACGCCGCGCTCACCTACCTGAAGTCGCACGTGCCTGCCTCGCTCACCGGCACCGGGTCGGCCAGCGGCAGCGACTTCCAAGCACTGGTGTGGGGCAGCACCAGCACCGACGCGTTCAGAAACCCGCAGGTGCTCATCAAGGTTGTCCAACATGACGGCGGCGTGGCAATTCGAGCCGATGCCCAGGCGGTATGGATCCCGAGCAAGCCCGCGATCGCGCTGTTGCCGACGCGGCCCGGGTCCATTGATGTGACGGTGGGCGGCCCGATGCCTGAGCGCAGACAACTAGGTCACGCGACGCTGACCGGCGCGAGTGCGCAGCGCGTCACCCAGGCGGTCAATGGGCTGCCGGTAGTGGTCCCAGGCACCTACAACTGCCCGGCGGCGACCGGTGAGCAGGACACGGTGCGCTTCAGCGCCGCGGGGCACGCCTACGTGCTGCGCGTCGCGGTGACAGGTTGCTCGTCGGTGACCATCATCGTCGACGGGAAGCAGGCAGCCGTCCTGCAGGGCAGCATCGACCCGTTGCTGCGCGAGCTGCTGCACCTGCCGCCGCGCTGACAGGTTTTGGCGGATCAGCGCTCATTATGAGAGTGATCCGCCAATAGCGTCAGCCGACCAGGGACTTGGCGGCCACGATCAACGAGGCCAGACCCTTCTTGGCATCGGCGAAGAACATACTGGTCTTCGGGTCGGTATAGAGCTCGTTGTCGATACCGGCATACCCCGATGCCATCGAACGCTTGATCACGATGATGCTCTTGGCGTGATCGACGTCGAGGATCGGCATGCCGGACACTGCCGATCCGGGACGCCGCGCGGCCGGGTTGGTGACGTCGTTGGCGCCGATCACCAGCGCGACATCGGCCCGGTCGAACTCGGGGTTGATCTCGTCCATCTCCTTGAGCTGGTCGTACGGCACGTTGGCCTCGGCCAGCAGCACGTTCATGTGCCCGGGCATCCGGCCGGCCACCGGGTGAATGGCGTACGAGACTTCGATGCCGCGCTCCTCCAGCACCGACGCCAACTCACGCACCTCGTGCTGCGCCTGCGCGGCGGCCAAGCCGTAGCCCGGCACGATGATCACCTTGCTGGCGTAAGCCAACTGCAGCGCAGCGTCGTCGACGGCAACCGAACGCACCGAACCTCCGGCACCGGCCACCGCTTCGATTCCGGACGCGCCGGTACCGAATCCGCCGGCAATGATGTTCAGGATCGAACGGTTCATCGCGTCGGCCATGAGCTTGGTGAGGATGCTGCCGGAGGCACCGACCAGCGCACCGGCGATCGTCAGGATCGCGTTGTCGAGCACGAACCCGGCCATTGCGACGGCGGTACCGGTGAACGCGTTGAGCAACGAGATGACCACCGGCATGTCGGCGCCGCCGATCGGCAGCACCATCAGGATGCCGAAGCCGAGCGAGGCGACCACCACGATCAGCAGCGCACCGAGCGTGTGCGCGCCGGTGATCGTCCAGACCGACGCCGCCACCGCCACGACAACGGCTATGCCGGAGACCAGTCGACCGCCCGGAAAGGTGATCGGCTGCGACCAGTAACCCTGCAGCTTCGCGGCCGCGATCAGTGAACCGGAGAAGGTGACGCAACCGATCACCACGTCGAGGACGGTGGCCGTTGCCGTCCCGGCCGGGATGTGCGGATCGCGAGCGTAGTCGGCGACGGCGATGAGCGCGGCAGCGCCACCGCCGACCGCATTGAACAGACTGACCAGCTGCGGCATCGCGGTCATCTTCACCGTGCGCGCCGAGTAGAGGCCGACTCCGCCGCCGATGAGAGCGCCGGCGATCAGCACGCTCCAGCGGGTCGCATTCATGGTGCCGGCATGGCTCACGTCAGCGAGTACGGCAATGATGGCGACGGTCATCCCGAACGCGGAAAGTTGGTTGCCCCGGCGCGCGGTGGCCGGCGAGTTCATCAGGTGCAGGCCGAGCACGAAGCAGGCGGCACCGAACAGCGACGCGAGTCGAACGCAGATCTCGAAGCCGCTCACGACTCGTCCTCGGGCGCCTTGACCGGAACCGGCCGCTTCTTGAACATCTGCAGCATCCGATCGGTGACCGCGTAGCCGCCGACGACGTTGGCCGCCGCGAACGCGGCTGCGACGAAGGTCAACACGTAGCCGAGTGGCCCGTCCACGAAGGACGACAGAATGACCACGCCGACCAGCACGACGCCGTGGATGGAGTTGGCTCCGGACATCAGCGGAGTGTGCAACGTGGCCGGCACCTTGCTGATGACTTCGAAGCCGACCAGGATCGCCAGCACGAATACGGTCAGATCTCCCGACGAAACCGACGTTCATGAGCTGGTGTCCTCCAGGAGCTTCTTCGTGGCCGGCTGGACGACCTGCCCGTCGTAGGTGATGACCACACCCGCCTGGATCTCGTCCGCCAGGTCGATGCGTAGCTCGCCGTCGACCACCAGGTGCAGCAGCAGCGCGGTGATGTTGCGCGAGTAGGTCTGCGATGCGGAGGTGGCCATCTGCGAGGGCAGGTTGCCCGCGCCGATCACCGTCACGCCGTTGTCGGTGACCACCGTCTCGCCGGGGAGCGAGATCTCGACGTTGCCGCCGAGATCGCTGGCCGCCATGTCCACGATGACCGAGCCGGCCCGCATCCGGCTGACCGCCTCCGCGCTCACCATCAACGGTGGCCGCCGACCGGGCACTTGTGCAGTCGTGATGACCACATCGTGTTTGACGATGTGCTCGGTCAATTCGGCCGACTGCCGGGCCTGTTCCTCGGCGGTGAGCGCCCGCGCGTAGCCGCCCTCGCCCATGCCCGCCTCGACGGACTTCAGGTCGATGAACTGCGCACCGAGCGACTTGGTCTCCTGCTTGGTGTTCGGGCGCACGTCGTAGGCGCGCACGATCGCACCGAGCCGGCGCGCCGTGCCGATCGCTTGCAGCCCGGCCACGCCGACGCCGAGGACGAGAACCTCGGCCGGTTTCGACGTGCCGGCGGCCGTGATCAGCATCGGAAAGAACCGGCCGAAGGTATCGGCGGCGACCAGCGCCGCCTTGTATCCCGCCACGTTTGCTTGCGACGACAACGCGTCCATGCCCTGCGCTCGGCTCAACGTGCGCGGCAACCCGTCCAGGCTGACGGCGGTGACGCCCTGTGCGGCGAGCGCGGCCATTGCCTGCGGATCGAACAGCGGGCCGAGCAGCCCGATCACCGTCTGGCCTTTGCGCAGCCGTTCGATCGCCGGGCGGCCCACCGCGAGCAGGACGTCCGCCGCTGCGTACACCCGGTCGGTGTCGACCACCTGGGCACCCGCCGCCTCGTAGAGCGCGTCGGTGAACGACGCGGCGACCCCGGCGCCGGACTGCACCAAGACCTCGAGGCCGGCCGCGCGCAACTTCGGCACCACGTCAGGACTGACCGCAACCCGGTGCTCGCCCGATGCGATCTCGGCGATCACACCGACTCCCAGCGGCATGCCGTACCTCCTTGCTGCGACGGGTGGACGTCCACACAGGATGACAAGCGCCGGGCGCGGCGCGCCGGGAGGGTCCGGCATCACCGTATCGGCACCGGCCACGGTCCTGCACCACGCCCGCTATGCACCGACTGGTGCAGGACTGTGGGCGGATCGACGGCGCGCTTGTCCCCAGCCGCGCCCACGGCATTCCCAGGCGGCGCTAACGGCGGCAGACTGGCCACCGTGCGCCGGCCGTCGGATTCCGGATCGACGATCCCGCTGCTGCTCGGCTTCGCCCTGATCGCGTTCTACGTGGTGGCCGGTGCCATCGCCGCCGGCGACGCGTACACCGACCAGCTCGGCGTGCAGCGGGTCTGCGACGGTGCCGCCCTAGCCGCGGCAAGCGCTGTCGATGCCGCCGCGGTGCGCACTGGCTCCGCGACGCGGGAACTGCCTCTGCACGCCGTGGACCAGGCGGTCACGCACTATCTCGGTCGCGACGCCGAGCGGCAGACGGTGCACGCGTCGGCCGACCTCGACGCGACGGATGCGACGGTGACGGTGGCCTGTCAGCAGACCAAGTCGCTGGCCTTCGGGGCGCTGTTCCTGCGCCGCAGCGTCACCCATCACGCCACTGCGTCCGCCCAGGCGCCCTACCGCACCGTCGATCGGTGACGGGTCGCGGAATCGTAGTCCGCGGCGAAGCGTTCCAGCGCAGCGCGCTGCCGCACCCCGAGGCCGCGCAGCCGTCGCGTCCCGTCCGTCCTCAGCTCGGCGAGAGTCCGGGCTACCGCGACCGGCCCGAATCCGGGCAGCCAGTCGAGCAGTACGGACAGTCGCATCCCGCCCACCGCATCTTCGGTGGCGCCGCGGCGCACCACATCGAGCAGTGCCACCCGGCCCGCTTTGAGGTCCTGGCCCACCTGTCGACGGAGCCGGCGGGCTTCGGCCGCGCGCGACACGGCGGTGCGTCGCTGCTCGTCGTTCAGCGGCCGGCTCATCAGCCGGAAACCCGCTGGCCGGCCGCGTTCATCGACATCCCGATCCGGGCGTCCGGGCCTACTCGGCGGTGATCTTGTCCAGCGCGACGAGATCGGCCGGCTCGGGCTCCCACGCTCCCGCCGCGACATTCGCCCGGACTTGATCGGCGCTGGTGGCACCGGCGATGACGCTGGCCACCGCGGGCTGAGCGGCCAGTCCGCCGATGGCCAGATCCAGCATCGTGACGCCCCGCTCGGCGGCGAACTGCTCGAGCTTGTCGAGCACGTCGAAGGTCTCGTCGGTCAGCAAGTCGGTGCGGTTGCGGTCGTGCAGCCGACTGCCGACCGGCGGCGTCTCGCCGCGGCGGTACTTGCCGGTGAGCAATCCGTTGGCCAGCGGAAAGAACGGCAGCATGCCGATGCCGTAGTGCTCCAGCGCCGGGATCAGGTCGATCTCGACGTCGCGATTCAGCAGGCTGTAGTCGTTCTGCGCGCTGATGAACCGCTCGTAGCCACGGGTCCGGGACAGCCACTCGGCATCGGCGGCCTGCCAGCCGGAGAAGTTGGAATGCCCGAGGTAGCGCACTTTGCCCTCGCGGACGAGGTCGGTGAGCGCGGCGAGGGTCTCCTCGATCGGGGTCAGCGGGTCAGGCTGGTGCAGCTGGTAGAGGTCGATCCAATCGGTGCGCAGGTTGCGCAGCGACGCCTCGACCGCCCGCCGGATGTACCGGCGGGATCCCCGGGCGCCCCAGTCTTCGCCGTTGTCGTAGCCGCGGATGCGCACATCGCTGCCGAACTTCGTTGCGATCACGACGTCATTGCGCCGGCCGGCGAGCAGCTCGCCGAGCCGTTCCTCCGACGCGCCGTAGGAGTCGGCGGTGTCGATAAGGGTGATGCCCTCGTCCAGGGCGGCATCGAGCACCTCCCGGCATCCGTCCAGGTCGAGCTTCATGCCGAAGTTGTTGGTGCCCAGCCCGACGACCGAGACGGCGAGGCCGGAGTTGCCGAGGCGGCGGTAACGCATGTCTGCCATGACGACGAGGCTAACCGGCTGCGGCATGCTCCGGCTCCGGGCCGCCCGCCGGCACCGGCTCGGCCCGCGCAGCGATACATTGCCCGGCGTGGGCGCATCCGGTGGGGCCAGCGCAGCACGGGCCAGCCGGCTGATGGTGTTGTCCGGGCCTTCCGGCGTCGGCAAGGGCACCGTGGTCGCCGCGGTACGCCGGTTGTACCCGCACGTGTGGGTCTCGGTGTCATGCACCACCCGGCCGCCTCGCTCCGGCGAAACCGACGGGGTGGAGTACTACTTCGTCAGCCGGGAGCAGTTCGGCCGGATGATCGCGGCGCGGGAGTTGCTCGAGTACGACGAGCACTTCGGCAGCCTCTACGGCACCCCGCGGCGGGCCGTCGAGGAGCATCTGGCCGCCGGTACCCCGACCCTGCTGGAGATCGAGCCGAACGGCGCTCGGCAGGTGCGTGCGGCCATGCCGGAGGCATTCCTGGTGTTCCTGGCGCCCCCGTCCTGGCCGGAACTCGAGCGCCGGCTGGCCGTCCGCGGGACCGAGTCGCCGGAGCTCATGGCCGAACGGCTGGCCCGGGCTCGGCTGGAGATGGGCGCGGAATCGGAGTACGACGCGCGCATCGTCAACGACGATGTCGAGCGCGCGGCGGCGCAATTGGTAGACTTGCTCGAATCTGCGTGCCGTCCGACCGCGTCCTGACCGGAGCGGCGGGTGCCGCCCGCGTCCGCGAACCCCATTGAGAAGGTTGTCAGCCTGTGACGAGCCCCACCACCGGACTGCCCAGCAGCACGCCCGAAGGCATCATCAATCCGCCGATCGACGAGCTGCTGGAACGCACCCAGTCGAAGTACGCGCTGGTGATCATTGCCGCCAAGCGGGCCCGCCAGATCAACGCCTACTACAGCCAACTCGGCGAGGGCCTGCTCGAGTACGTCGGTCCGCTGGTCGAGACCGCCCCGCAGGAGAAGCCGCTGTCGATCGCGTTGCGGGAGATCAACAGCGACCTGGTCGAGTTCGGCCCGGCGAAGCAGGCCGATGAGTCGACCGACACCGAGGGCGACAGCGTGCCCGACCTGGGCACCCAAGACTGATCAGCAAGCGGCCACCGATGACCACGCCGGTCCCGGAGGTCGGGCCGCACCGGATTGTTCTCGGAGTGGCCGGGGGCATCGCCGCCTACAAGGCCGTGGAGCTGGTGCGCCGCCTCACCGAAGCCGGCCACGACGTCACCGTCGTTCCCACCGCCGCAGCGCTGAACTTCGTCGGCGTTGCCACCTGGGAGGCGCTCTCGCACCACCCGGTCGCCACCAGCGTCTGGTCAGACGTGCCGGCGGTGCCGCACGTGGCGATCGGCCGCCGAGCTGAGCTGGTGGTGGTCGCCCCGGCCACCGCCGACCTGCTCGGCCGGGCGGCGAACGGGCTGGCCGATGACCTGCTCACCAACATCCTGCTGACCACCCGCGCGCCGGTACTGCTGGCACCGGCGATGCATACCGAGATGTGGGAGCACCCCGCCGTCCAGGCAAATGTGGCGACCCTGCGCGAGCGCGGGGTGATCGTGCTGGAGCCGGGGGTGGGCCGGCTGACCGGCGCCGACACCGGCAAGGGCCGGCTACCGGAAGCGGCCGAGGTGGCCGATATGGCCGAGCTGCTGCTGGCCCGCCCGGATGCCGTGCCGCGCGATCTCGCCGGTCGCAGCGTGGTGGTGACCGCCGGGGGTACCCGGGAGCCGCTCGATCCGGTGCGCTATCTCGGCAACAACTCGTCCGGCCGGCAAGGCCTGGCCTTGGCCGCGGTCGCCGCCGTGCGCGGTGCGGCCGTGCGGCTGATCACGGCAAACGTCGAGCTGCCCGACCCGTCCGGAGTGGACGTGGTGCGGGTCGGCACCGCCGAGCAGTTGCAGGCGGCCACGAGCAAGGCGGCGGCCGACGCGGACATCGTCGTGATGGCTGCGGCGGTGGCCGACTTCCGGCCAGCCAGCACCGCCGCACACAAGATCAAGAAGGGCGATGCCGGGCCTGCTGCGATCGAGCTCAGCCGCACGCCGGACATCCTGGCCGGACTCGTGACCGACCGTCACGGGAGCCGCCCGGTACTGGTCGGTTTCGCCGCCGAAACCGGCGACGAATCGGGCGATCCGCTCGAGCACGGCAGGCGCAAGCTGCGCGCCAAGGGCTGCGACCTGCTCGTCGTCAACCGGGTCGGACCGGAGCATGCCTTCGGCCGACCGGACAACGCCGCGGTGATCCTCGACGCCGACGGCGCAGAGCGTGCCGTGCCGCTCGGCCCCAAGGCGGTGCTCGCTGCGGCGGTGTTCGACATGGTTACTGACTGGTGCGCTGCGCATCCGGTCGAGTGACCGCCATCTCCTCCCGAGCGGCGGATTCCAGGTCGGGGTCGGCGAGCGGCTACCATCCTGGGTTGATTCTGTCGTCCGCATCCTTGTCAGGAGCACCGTGAGCCGCCGTCTGTTTACCTCTGAGTCCGTCACCGAAGGTCACCCGGACAAGATCGCTGATCAGATCAGCGACTCCATCCTGGATGCGTTGCTGGCCGAGGACCCGGCCAGCCGGGTCGCCGTCGAGACCCTCATCACCACCGGGCAGGTGCATGTTGCCGGCGAGGTCACGACCAGCGGCTACGCCGACATCCCGAAGCTGGTCCGCGACCGCATCCTGGCCATCGGCTACGACTCCTCGCGCAAGGGGTTCGACGGCGAGTCCTGCGGGGTGAGCGTCTCCATCGGCGCGCAGTCTCCGGACATCGCGCAGGGCGTCGACACCGCCTTCGAGGCGCGCACCGGGGAGAGTGTGGAAGACCCGCTGGACCGGCAGGGCGCCGGCGACCAGGGTCTGATGTTCGGCTATGCATGCGACGAGACCCCCGAGCTGATGCCGCTGCCGATCCACCTGGCACACCGCCTCGCCGAGCGACTCACCGCGGTGCGCAAGAACGGCACGGTGCCGTACCTGCGTCCGGACGGCAAGACCCAGGTCACCATCGAGTACGTCGACGGCAAGCCGACCCGGCTGGACACCGTCGTCGTCTCCAGCCAGCACGCCGAAGACATCGACCTCGACACGCTGCTCACCCCTGACGTGCGTGAGCATGTCGTCGAGCCCGAGCTGGCCAAGCTCGACATCGATACCAGCGACTACCGGCTGCTGGTCAACCCGACCGGCAAGTTCGTCATCGGCGGACCGATGGGCGACGCCGGGCTGACCGGCCGCAAGATCATCGTCGACACCTATGGCGGCATGGCCCGGCACGGTGGCGGCGCGTTCTCCGGCAAGGACCCGTCGAAGGTGGACCGGTCGGCGGCGTATGCGATGCGCTGGGTCGCCAAGAACGTGGTCGCGGCCAAGCTGGCCACCCGCTGCGAGGTGCAGGTCGCCTACGCGATCGGCAAGGCCGAGCCGGTGGGCTTGTTCGTCGAGACGTTCGGCACCGAGACCGTCGACATCGAGAAGATCACCGACGCGATCAACCAGACCTTCGACCTGCGCCCGGCGGCGATCATCCGCGACCTCGACCTGAAGCGTCCGATCTATGCGGCCACTGCTGCTTACGGCCACTTCGGCCGGGAGCTGCCCAACTTCACCTGGGAACGGACCGATCGCGCCGAGCAGTTGGCCAAGCTCGCCAACGGCTAAGCCTCCTTGATGATCATGGCGAATTGGTCGCTATAGCAGCCGATTCGCCATGATCATCAACGTTGGACGGGTCGGCGAGCCGGCCCGCGTGCGGCGGCGACTTTCGACGTGATCCGCCGCGGCAGGATGACCGTGACCCAACAGCCCAGGTCGCTCAGGCCCACCGCCAGCGCGCTCGCAAACCACCACGACATCCGAAACCGCCTTCCCGGATCCAGCTAGGAGACCGTAGTCGTCCCCGGCGGTACCGCGGCGGAAACGATCAGACCAACCTGGTAGGCATTGCCTGGTGACGCTGCCCGGGAACGCTGCCGGCGTCGCCCGCGTCATGGTGGACACGCCTTTGGCTCACCTGGACCGGCCGTTCGACTACCTCGTCCCCGAGCCGCTGCGCGGTGCGGTCACGGCAGGCTCACGGGTCCGGGTGCGCTTCTCCGGGCGGCTCGTCGACGGCTACGTGCTCGGCGTCGGTGAGCAGACCGACCATGTGGGCAAGCTGGCCGAACTGCAGCGCGTGATCGGCGCAGAACCAGTGCTGACCGAGGAGACCGCGGAACTGTTCCGCGCAGTCGCCGACCGGTGGGCGGGCACGTTCGCCGATGTGGCGCGCCTCGGCGTACCGGGCCGGCATGCCCGCGCCGAGTCAGCCCGGTGGGACCGCCTGCCGGTGGCACCGCCGGAGGACAGCGCCGGCTGGGCTGTCTATCGAGCCGGACCGGCCTTCCGCACCGCAGTGTCGGCCGGCCGGCCGGCGCGGGCGGTGTGGTCCGCGCTGCCCGGCGAGGACTGGCCGACCCGCTTCGCCGAGGCGGCGCATGCCGCGGCAGCGGCGGGCCGGGGCGCCGTGCTGGTCGTACCGGACGCGCGAGACCTGGCCCGGCTCGACGCGGCGATGCGCACCGAGCTCGGCCCGGGTCGGTACGTCGCATTGAGCGCCGACCTCGGTCCGGAAACGCGGTACCGACGGTGGCTGGCGGCGCTGCGCGGCGACGTGACCGTGGTGATCGGGACCCGCTCCGCCGCGCTCGCGCCGGTACCGAACCTGGGGCTGCTGGCCATCTGGGACGACGGCGACGATCTGCATGCCGAGCCGCGCGCGCCCTACCCGCATGCTCGTGACCTGCTGATCCTGCGCGCGTCCCTTTGCTCGGCGGCGCTGCTGGTCGGCAGCTACGCCCGGACGGCGGAGGCGCACCTGCTCGTCGAGTCCGGCTGGGCGCAGGAGATCACCGCAGACCGGGTGGTGCTGCGCGAACGGGTACCGCGGATCGCTGCGGTCGGTGACGACATCGAGCAGGCCCGCGACCCGGCGGCCAGCGCGGCCCGGCTGCCGAGCATCGCCTGGCGGGCCGCCCGGGAGGCGCTGGCGGCCGGTCACCCGGTGCTGGTGCAGGTGCCCCGGCGCGGGTATGCACCGGCGCTGGCCTGCATCCGGGATCGCACCCCGGCCCGCTGCGCGACGTGCTCGGGACCGCTGGCCGCCAGCTCCGGGCAGGCGATCGCAGCGTGCCGCTGGTGCGGCCGGCCGGCGGCGGACTGGTCGTGCCCGGTGTGCGGAGAGCGACGGATGCGGGCGGTCGTGATCGGCGCCGGGCGCACCGCGGAGGAACTCGGCCGGGCCTTTCCCGGTGTGCAGTTGCGACTGTCCGGGGGATCGACCGTGCTGGCCGACGTCCCGGCCGAGCCGGCGCTCGTCGTCGCCACGCCGGGCGCCGAGCCGATACCCGCAGCGGGCTACGGCGCCGCGCTGCTGCTGGATGGCTGGGCGTTGCTGTCCCGGCCCGACCTGCGCGCTGCCGAGGAGACGCTGCGCCGCTGGTCCAACGCGGTCGCGTTGGTGCGGGCCGACGGCAGGGTGGTGGTCGGTGCCGATGCCGGGGTGCCGGCGGTGCAGGCGCTGATCCGGTGGGACCCGGCCGGGCATGCCTCCCGCGAGCTGGCCGACCGCACCGAACTGCGCTTCCCACCCGCCGTGCGCATGGCCTCGCTGACCGGATCGGCCGCGGCGGTGTCCGAGCTGATGGGCCATGCCCAGCTGCCGCAGCCGCACGAGATGATAGGTCCGGTGCCGGCGAAGGACGGCGCCGAGCGGCTGCTGATCCGGGTGCCGCGGGCCTCCGCAGCCGCGTTGGCCGCGGCATTGAAGGCGGCCATGGCGATCCGATCGGCGCGCAAGGCGAGCGATCCGGTGCGGGTGCAGCTCGATCCGCACGAGTTGTTCTGAACGTCAGAGTGGGTCGGCCAGGGCGCTGGTGAACCGCGCCGCGACGGCAGCGACGGCGGCGCGGAGCTCCGGGCCGCCGTCGACGCGAAAGTCGAACGGCACGCAGGCCAGCCACTCCTGCGCGTACATCGTCGGGTTGCTGGTGCTGCCGACCAGCACGCATCCCTCCGCCGACGGCTCCAGCCGTCCCATGGGCGGCCGGATCCACGGTGCGACCTCGGTCGGCGCAGCGTCGAACAGCACCCGAGTCGGGAACTCCCAGCCGGTGCCCAGGTTCTCCTCCACTGCAGCTACCGGATCGGGAAGATCCGGCGCCTCGAATGTCTGGTCCAGCTGTTGCAGCGTGCGGACCCGGTCGACCCGGTAGGTGCGGATCGCGTCGGCGCGATGCGAGTGACACAGCAGGTACCAGCGCCCGTGACGCACCACGACCGCCCACGGGTCGACCTCGGCCGCCCACTCCGTCCCGGCCTCGCTGCGATAGGTGACCAGCACTCGACGTCGGGCAGCGATCGCAGCGACGAGAGCGCTGGTGGTGGCCGGGTCGGGCCGGGTGGAGTACCGGCTGGGTGCAGCCGACGCATGTTCGCGCAGCATTGCGGCTTGCCGGCCGACATTCGCCGGCAGCGCCCGGATGACCTTTCCCAGCGCAGCGCCGACCAAGTCGTCGACGTCGCTGGCTGCCGGCTGGCTGTCGAGTACCGCCATGACCAGGCCGAGCCCTTCCGCCTCGGTGAAGACGACCGGGGGCAGCCTCGTCCCGCGGCCTAGCTGGTACCCGCCGTAGCGGCCCCGGGTCGAGTCGACGGGGATGCCCGCCTCGCGCAGGATCCCGACGTAACGACGCGCCGCGCGCTCCGTGACCCCCAGCCGAGCGCCGAGTTCGGCGGCCGTCGTGCCGGGGCGGTTCTGCAGGATTTCCAGGGTCCGCAGCGCCCGCGCGGTGGGACTGGTATCGGTGGGCACGCAGGCAGCGTAGGCGCCGCAGCGGTAAACCGGAAGTGGATCGTCCGGAGCTGGTCCTAGCGTGTGTGGCATCGGACCGCACTGCAGAAGGAGAGCTGATCGTGGACATCCTGCTCATCGCCGGCCTGTGGCTGGACGGATCCGCCTGGGACGAGGTCGGGCCGGCACTGGAGTCGCTCGGGCACCACCCGGTGCCGCTCACCCTGCCGGGTCAGGGTGACGCGGCCGCCGCAGCCACCCTCGAGGGCCAGGTGGCTGCGGTAGTAGCGGCTGTGGACGCGGCGGCTGACAAGCCGATGGTGGTGGGGCATTCCGCCGCCAGCACCCTGGCCTGGCTGGCCGCCGACGCCCGTCCGGAGAAGGTGGCCAAGGTCGCCCTCATCGGTGGCTTCCCGTCCGCCGACGGCGCCGGGTACGCCGACTTCTTCGAGATCAAGGACGGGGTGATGCCCTTCCCGGGGTGGGAGCCGTTCGAGGGGCCGGACTCTGCTGATCTGGACGAGGCGGCGCGCAGCCGTCTTGCCGAAGCGGCAATACCCGTCCCCGAAGGGGTGAGCAAGGCAGTCGTGCGGCTGTCCGACGAGCGACGCTACGACGTGCCGGTGGTTCTGGTGTGCCCGGAATACACCCCGGCGCAGGCCCACGAGTGGATCGACTCCGGCGACGTGCCGGAGCTGGCGAAGGCCAAGCAGGTGGACTTCGTGGACATCGATTCGGGGCACTGGCCGATGTTCACGAAGCCGGCCGAGCTGGCCCGCATCCTCGCCGCGGCAGCCGATGACTGAGGTCAGGGTCGGAGGGAACCTGCACAATCGCCGGTATGGCCGTGCACAGTGCGGGAGTTCTGCTCTTTCGCCGCAGCGACGATGCGATCGAGGTGTTGCTCGGTCACATGGGCGGCCCGTTCTGGCGGCGCAAGGACGCCGGTGCCTGGTCCGTCCCGAAGGGCCTGCTCGAACCCGGTGAGGACCACGAGGCAGCGGCGCGCCGGGAGTTCGCCGAGGAACTCGGTATCCCCGTGCCGGCCGGGCCGATGATCCCGCTCGGCACCGAACAGCAGCGCGGCGGCAAGGTCGTGACGCTCTGGGCGATCGAGGCCGACCTGGACACCTCGAGCATCCGACCCGGCACCTTCGAGATGGAATGGCCGCCGAAGTCAGGACGGCAGCAGTCATTTCCTGAGCTAGACCGCGCCGAGTGGATCGGGGTCGAGGCGGCCCGGGCCAAGCTGGTCGGCGGTCAGCGGGTCTTTCTGGATCGGCTGCTGGCAACTATCGAAGGGGGATGACCGAGGCGTTCCGCGCGTCGCGAGCGGCCAGCCCGGCCAGGGTCAGCAGCTGCTTGCGCATCATGATCAGATCACCCCACGCCAATGGCCAGCCGGTCAGTCGACGGAGCAAGGGCTGCGTTCCGATGACCAGCCGGCAGACCATTCGGCAGTGGCCGGCGTCCACCGGTTCGGCTGCGTAGGTGAAGCCCATCCGGCCGAATACCCGCTCGGAGTCGGGCAACCCCCTCCCGCTGAACTGCTCACCCGGCCGGATGTCGGTCAGCCGAAACACCATCATCGACTGGCCGACAACGAGCTGATCGGCACCTTCGGTGAGCTCGGTTGGGCTGCGCCGGCCGCGGTTGTCGAGCAGGTCGTAGCTGTACGGCGCTACGGCGATCTGGCACAGCCACCGGTAGGCCAGGTCGGCAGGAGCGGCGACATCGACCGCCCGGGTCAGTCGCATCGCTCTTCCGGCGACCAGGTCGTCGGCCGGATACGAGCGGGCGTGTTCCTCGCGGGTTGAGCCCCAGCTGTAGGGCAGTCTGTGTCTCATCCTCGACCTCCATACGGATGCGTATTGTTCTCCGTACTGTAGCGTATGGTCTGTGCCACCGAGACCCAGGTTGACCCGCGCCGATTGGATCGCGGCCGCGACCGATCTTCTTGCCGAGGGTGGTGTCGCTGCCCTCGCAGTCGAGCCGTTGGCTGCTCGGTTGGGCGCGACCAAGGGCAGCTTCTACTGGCACTTCACCAACCGCGAGGGACTGGTGGCGGCGGTGCTGGACGCGTGGACAGACAAGCACACCGAGGCGATCATTCGACATGTCGAGCAGGTAGCCGACCCGCGCCAACGGCTGAGCCGGCTGTTCGCGGACGTGTTCGTCAGCGGCCATGACTCGCGCATCGAGCTCAGCCTGCTGGCCAGCATCGACGATCCTGTGGTGAGCCGGGCCATGCGTCAGGTCACTCGGCGGCGGGTCGACTACGTTGCTCGGTGCTTCGCCGATACCGGGATCGACGAAGCTGCGGCCCGGCAGCATGCCGTATTGGCCTACAGCGCGTATGTCGGGCTCATCCAGGCGCAACAAGCCTCCGGCGGCCGGCTGCTTCCGGCGCGGGACCGGGACGCCTACTTCGCATTCCTGGAGCAGCAGCTCTTTCCGGCCTGACGCGCCCGGGCGAGCAGGTACTCGCGTTCCGGGGTGGACAGCGTGCTCCGCGCCGCCCAGCGATAGGAGGCTTCAGCCGCGGCGAACTGGCCAGCACGCTGCTGCAGATGAGCTCGAACTGCCAGCAGCCGGTAATTGTCCCGGGGCAAGGCGGTGCCGTCGAGCTGATCGATCAGCGCCAGGCCGGCGCCCGGACCGTGCACCATAGCCTCGGCAACCGCTCGGTTCAGCGTGACGATCGGATTGCCCGTGACCCGTTCGAGCAGTTTGTAGAGGACGAGAATCTCCGCCCAGTCGGTGTGCTCGGTGTCGATCGCTTCGGCGTGGAGCGCGGCGATCGCGGCCTGCAGCAGGTACGGGCCGGGTGAGCGGCCCGGCAACGACTCGTGCACGATGGCGAGGCCCTCGGCGATGTCCTGCTGGTTCCAGCGGCTGCGGTCCTGCTCATCCAGCGCGATCATGAGCCCGGCATCCGTCGTCCTGGCCTCCCGCCGGGCATCGGTGAGCAGCATCAACGCCAGCAGCCCGGCGGCCTCGGGATGGCTTGGCCGCGCGAAGTGAACCTGTCGCGCCAGCCGGATCGCCTCGCGAGTCAGATCGGTGTCGAGCAATGAATCCCCGGTGGTAGCCGTGTGACCTTCGTTGAACATCAGGTACAGCACGGTCAGTACCTGCGCGAGGCGATCGTCGGGGTCGGCCGGGACGGGGAACCCGGCGCCCGAGTCCCGGATGCGGGCCTTGGCCCGGGTGATGCGTTGCGCGATGGTGGCTTCCGGCACGAGATAGGCCCGCGCTATCTGCGCGGTGCTCAGCCCGGCAACGGCGCGCAGGGTGAGGGCGATCTGTGCCGAGACACTCAGCGCGGGATGGCAGCACAGCGTGAGCACCTCCAGGCTGTCATCGCCGCTGGGGGCGGACTGCCGCGTCAGCGGGTGGCTCAACCTGGCCTCGGTGGCCTCGCGGTTGCGTCGGCGCGCCTCGGTGCGGATCTGATCGATGAGCCGGCGGCTGGCCGCAGTGACGAGCCAGGCGCGCGGGTCGTCGCGGAGTTCCGTCGGCCGGCCACTGGTCGTGCGCCGCGAGCAGCGCCTCCTGGACGGCGTTCTCACAGAGGTCGAACTGGCCGGTGCCGTAGCGGCGCAGCAGCGCCGCGAGGACCTGCGGCGCGAACGCGCGCAGCAGGTCCTCGGGAACCGGCGGGATTGTCAGACCTCCGCCCCGGCCGAGAACATGACCGGCCGGACCTCCAGTGCAAGACCGTCGATCGTGGCGTCGGGCAGGCGTTGCGCGAGCTCGATAGCGCGCTGCTTGGAGTCGACGTCCAGCAGGTAGTAGCCGCCCATGAACTCCTTGCTCTCCGCGAAGGGGCCATCGGTGACCTGCGGCTTCTTGCCCACGCTGCGGATGACCGTCGACTGGCTCGGGTCGCCCAGCGCATGGGTGCTGAGCATCTCGCCCGACTCGGTGGTCTCGGCCATGAATGCCTGGTGCCCGGTCGTGATCGACTGCTGCTCGTCCTCGGCCAGCGATTCGATGACTGCCGGGTCGACGTGCATCAGGATGACGTACTTCATGAAGTGCTCCTCTC
This sequence comes from uncultured Actinomycetota bacterium, assembly GCA_963703085.1. Classification (GTDB taxonomy): domain Bacteria; phylum Actinomycetota; class Actinomycetes; order Mycobacteriales; family Jatrophihabitantaceae; genus DATAEG01. The sequence continues at coordinate 3,656,417 of OY969789.1, forward strand.
GGTCGGTGTGGCCGCCGCTGCGACAACCAACGCCTGGTCGGCGCCGGATCCCGATTCTCGACACTTTCGCATTGGCAATCTTGCGGAGAGGCGACCGGCTGCCCCGAAGCAGAGCCCGGAGCAGGAGCAGCGCCGGGTGCGGGAGGCTAGCCGCCGGAGCTGGAGCGAAGCGGCGCGCCGAGCTGGTGCAGGTAGCGCACTGCGGCGATATACGAGCCGGGCAGGCTGGTCTCGGTGTAGGCGATGCGGTGTTCCTCGCAGTACTGCCGGACCAACCGTTGCGCGCGGCGCAGGCTGGGTCGAGGCAGGTTCGGGAAGAGGTGGTGCTCGATCTGGTAGTTCAGGCCACCCAACAGCAGGTCGGTGAACCAGCTGCCGCGCACGTTGCGGGACGTGAGCACCTGGCGACGCAGGAAGTCGAGCTCCTCGCCCTCCTCGACGATGGCCATGCCCTTGTGATTCGGCGCGAAGGAGCAGCCCATGTACAGCCCGAAGATGCCCTGATGAATCGCCATGAACACCAGCGCCCGGACCGGGGTCAGCACGGTGAACACCACCGCGAAGTAGGCCAGCAGGTGGCTACTCATCAGCACCGTCTCGATGCGCCGGTACTTGCGGGTCTTGCGGCGCAGCAGGAATCGCATGCTGGCCACCCGCAGATGCAGACCCTCCAGCGTCAACAGCGGGAAGAACAACCATGCCTGGTGCTTGGCGATCAGCCGGCCGAGCCCGCCGGTGCGCTTGGCGATGTGGTTGGTGGTGAAGGCGAAGACGGCGTCGCCGATGTCCGGGTCCTGGCCCTCGTGGTTCGGGTGGGAGTGGTGTTTGTTGTGCTTGTCCAACCACCAGCCGTAGCTCAATCCGACCAGCAGGTCGCCGGCGACGATGCCCACCGTGTCGTTGGCCCGCCGGGTGCTGTACATCTGCTGGTGCCCACCGTCGTGGCCGAGGAAAGCGACCTGGGTGAAGACGATGCCCATCAGCACAGCAACGGCCGTCTGATACCAGGAGTCCCCGACCAGGAAGAAGATCACCCAGGCGGCGGCGAACGCCAGCCCGGTCAGCGTGAGGCGCAGCGCATAGAGGGCTCGGCGTCGCTCGAGCAGATTGGCCTCGCGGATCTGCCGGCGCAGTCCGGCGAAGTCACTGCCGCGTTGCGTTATCACCGCTGCGGGTCCAGTCATCAGCGCTCCCGTCCGTTTGAGCAAAGCGAATCCGACTGGAACGCCGTCGCTGTGGTTGCCCTGTTCGTTCATGGCCCACTGCGGCCAAAGATACCGCGGATCCGAGCCTCGGACGGCGGCTCTCAGTCGGTACGCGGCGCGGACGGGTCCCGGCCGAGTTCGTAGACTCTCCCGTTGTGACGTCCGTAGCCTGCCGCCTGGGTCTCGGCACCTGGCGGTGCCGATGACGGTGCAACCCATCCGGTTGTTCGGCGACCCGGTATTGCGCAGCAAGGCCGCTGTGGTGACCGACTTCGACAAGCAGTTGCGCCGGCTCGTCGAGGACCTGACCGCGACGATGCTCGATGCGCCCGGCGCCGGGCTGGCCGCACCGCAGATCGGCGTGGGGCTGCGGGTGTTCACCTATCACGTCAGCGAGGAGCAGCAGGGCCACCTCGTGAACCCGGTGCTGCACTTTCCCGGCGTGGAGGAGCAGGACGGCCCGGAGGGCTGCCTGTCCATCCCCGGGCTGACCTTCGACTGCCGCCGCAAGGAACACGTCGTTGCGCATGGCCAGAACATGTGGGGCGACCCGATCACCGTCGAGGGGACGGCCAAGCTGTCCCGCTGCGTCCAGCACGAGACCGATCACCTGGACGGGGTGCTGTTCGTCGACCGGATGGACGAGACGACGCGCAAGCAGGCCATGAAGGCGATCCGCGAAGCCGACTGGTTCGGCGCAGGCACTCCCGTGGTCAAGGTGAGCCCGCACGCCCCCGGCAAGGTCAGTTCTGCGTTCGGCCCGGCGCGATGAGGCTGCTGTTCGCCGGCACACCGTCCACCGCGCTGCCCGCGCTCACCGCGCTGCTGGAATCGCCGCGCCACGAGGTGGTCGGAGTGCTGACCCGCCCGGACGCCCCCGCCGGGCGGCACCGCCACCTCACCCGGGCACCGGTGGCCCGAGCGGCCGACGCGGCAGGCGTGTCGGTCTTCACCCCGAAGCGGCCGTCCGAGCCGGAATTCGTCGAGCTCGCCCGCGACCTGCACATCGACTGCGCGCCGGTCGTCGCCTACGGCGCGTTGCTGCCCCGCAGCGTCCTGGACGTGCCGCGGTTCGGTTGGGTCAACCTGCACTTCTCGCTCCTGCCGGCCTGGCGGGGGGCGGCTCCGGTGGCACATGCCGTGCTCGGCGGCGATGAGATCACCGGCGCGTCGACGTTCCTGATCGAGGAAGGGCTCGACACCGGGCCGGTATTCGGCGTGACCACCGAGAAGATCCGTGCTGACGACACCACCGGAACGTTGCTGCAGCGGCTGTCGGTCGCCGGCGCGGGCCTCCTGGTGGCGACGCTGGATGCGATCGAGGACGGCACGGCCGGCCCGGTCCCGCAGGCCGCCGACGGGGTGAGCATCGCGCCGAAGCTGACCGCGGCGGATGCCCGCGTCGACTTCGGTCAGCCGGCCATGGCCGTCGAGCGGCGGATCCGCGCCTGCACACCCGATCCCGGGCCCTGGACGATGTTCCGCGGGCAGCGAGTGAAGTTGGGGCCGGTGCGGTGGACCGCCGGCACGGCGGCGGAGGACATCCCGCCCGGCGAGCTGCGCGCCCATCGCGAGGCGGTTCTCGTCGGCACCGCCACTGAGCCTGTGGCGCTGGGCACCGTGCAGCCGCCCGGCAAGCGTCCGATCCCGGCGACGGACTGGGCGCGCGGCGCCCGGCTCACTGCCGGTGAGCGCCTTGGCTGACCCGGATCCGGCCCGCCGACAGGCCCTGGCGGTCATCCGCGCGGTGCGCGAGCGCGGCGCGTACGCCAACCTCGTCCTGCCGCAGCTGCTCCGGGAGAACCGGGTCACCGGGCGCGACGCCGCGCTGGCCACCGAGCTCGGCTACGGCACGGTCCGCGCCGCCGGCGCACTCGATGAAGTGATCGGAGCCTGCTCGTCCCGGTCGATCAGCACCATCGAGCCGGCGGTGCTGGACCTGCTCCGGCTGGGCGCGTACCAGATCCTGCGCACCCGGATCCCGCCGCACGCGGCTGTGTCGGCAACGGTGAACCTGACCCGGACCGTCCGCCAGGACCGATCCGCGGGGTTCGTCAACGCGGTGCTGCGCCGGGTGACCGAGCGCGATTGGGACGGCTGGGTGCGCCACCTGTCCGCCGGCCGTTCGCCCATCGACGTGCTGGCGCTGCAGTACGCCCATCCCGGCTGGATTGCCGAGTCGTTCGCCGCCGCGCTCGACGGTGATCTCACCGAAACCGCCGCTGCCCTGACCGCGGACGACGAGCGCCCGGTCACGCACCTGGTTGCCCGGCCGGGTCTGATCGATCGCGACCGACTCGCCGAATCGGCCGGTGGCCAGCCCGGTCCCTGGTCTGCCTACGCGGTGCGGCTGGACGGTGGCGATCCCGGGGCACTGGAGGCGATCCGGGACGGCCGGGCGGGCGTGCAGGACGAGGGCAGCCAGTTGTGTGCGATCGCGGTGGCCGGCGCACCGCTGTCCGGGCGGGACGAGCGATGGCTGGACATGTGCGCGGGCCCGGGCGGGAAGGCTGCGCTTCTCGCCGGACTGGCCGTCGAGCGATCCGCGCACCTGACCGCCCTGGAGCTTCGCGAGCACCGCGCTGAGCTGGTGCGCGCCGCGGTCGCGCCGTGGGACGTCGACGTGCAGGTCGGCGATGCCACCTCGTGGCCGGGGGTCGAGGGCGGTTACGACCGGGTGCTGCTCGATGCGCCGTGCACCGGGCTGGGTGCGCTGCGACGCCGTCCGGAGGCGCGCTGGCGGCGCACCCCGGCCGACCTCGCCGACCTGACCGCGCTGCAGCGGCGACTGCTCACCGCCGCGCTGCGGTTGGTCCGACCGGGCGGCCTCGTCGGCTACGTCACCTGCTCACCGCACCGCGCCGAGACCGTGGACGTCGTCGCGACCGAGGAGGCGAACCTGCTCGACGCCCGGCCGCTGTTTCCCGGCGTACCGCTGCTGGGCGACGGCCCGACCGTGCAGCTGTGGCCACACCGGCACGGCACCGATGCGATGTTCTGTGCCCTCCTGCGCCGTCCGGGCTGAACCCGCTCTCGATGCGTCGGTCGGCCCGATAGCATCTCGGCGGTGCAGCCCTCACAGTCGCCCGGCGCTGAACCGCTGATCGCCCCGAGCCTGCTCGCCGCCGACTTCGCCCACCTGGCCGACCAGGTGGATGCGGTGACCAACGCGGACTGGTTGCACGTCGATGTGATGGACAACCATTTCGTGCCCAACCTGACCCTGGGTCCGGTCGTGGTGCAGAGCCTGCACAAAGTCAGTGCGCTGCCGCTGGACTGCCACCTGATGATTGACGATCCGGATCGCTGGGCACCGGGGTACGCCGAGATCGGCGCGGCCAATGTGACCTTCCATGCTGAGGCGGCAGCCGACGCGGTGCGCACCGCGCGAGCCATCCGTGCCGCGGGGGCGATGGCCGGCCTGGCCGTCGACCGGGACACCCCGCTGCAGCCGTACCTCGACATCCTGCCGGAGTTCGACACCTTGCTGGTGATGACGATCAAGGCCGGGTTCGGCGGCCAGCAGTTCCTGCCCGAGCTGCTGGACAAGGTCCGACTGGCGCGCCGGCACATCGCCGCCGGGCATCTCCGACTCTTCCTTGAGGTGGACGGCGGCATCGCCGCGGACACCATCAGCCAAGCCGCTGAGGCCGGCGCAGACGTCTTCGTGGCCGGGACCGCCGTGTACGGCGCGGACGACCCGGCGGCGGCGGTCAGCGCACTGCGCCAGCAGGCCCGCAGCGCGATGCGCGGCTAGGTCGACCGATGTCCGCGACCGACGACGAGATCGCCTGCATGCGGGCCGCGCTCGTGCTCGGCGAGGCGGCACTCGGCGCCACCAGCCCGAACCCACCGGTGGGCGCGCTGATCCTCGATCGGGACGGTGCCGTGGTGGGGGAGGGCTGCACCCAGGCCACCGGAGGTGATCATGCCGAGATCGTCGCGCTGCGGGTCGCCGGAGCCGCGGCCCGCGGCGGCACTGCTGTGGTCACCCTCGAACCGTGCAACCACACCGGCGCGACGCCGGCGTGTGTCGACGCACTGCTCGCCGCTGGGGTGCGGCGGGTCGTCTATGCCGTCACCGATCCCAATCCGGTCGCCGCCGGGGGAGCCGACCGGCTGGCCGAGAACGGCGTCGAGGTGGTTGCCGGCACCCTCACCGAGGACGCCGAAGCCGGGGCGCTGCGCTGGTGGCTGCACGCAGTGCGCCAGCGACGCCCGTTCGTCATCTGGAAGTCGGCAAGCACGCTGGACGGTCGAGTGGCCGCCGCCGACGGCACAACCCGGTGGATTTCGTCGCCGAGCTCACTGGCCGATGCGCACCAGCTACGCGCCCGGGTGGACGCGGTTCTCGTCGGCAGCGGCACGGTACTCAGCGACGACCCGCACCTCACGGTCCGAAATGCGGAAGGCAGCCTGGCCGACAGGCAGCCGCTGCGAGTGGTGCTCGACCGGCGCCGCCGGGTCCCCGACGATGCCCGGGTGCTCGACGATGCCGCCGAGACGAGGGTGCTGCGCACCGCCGTTCCGCCGTTCGCGCTGAAAGCGTTGTGGGACGAGGGAGTCCGCAGCGTTCTCCTGGAAGGCGGCCCTACGCTCGCCGGAGCATTCGTCGCGGCCGGCTGCGTCGACGAGATCGTGCTCTACCTGGCTCCGAAACTGCTCGGCGCCGGGCCGGTGAGTCTCGGCGACGCGGGAGTCCGCACGCTGGCCGATGCGGTGTCGGTCGACATCACCGATGTGCTGCACGTCGGACCCGACCTGAAGATCATCGGAGCGCCCCGTTTCGAGGGCTAGTAAGCAATGCCACTGCGCCCGCCGGCGCCACACGCATTACTGTGAGCCTGGTACGTGCAAGGCGCGCTCCGGGGTCGGTGCAATTCCGAGCCGGCGGTGACAGTCCGCGACCCGGCCGCTCAGCCTGTGAAGGCGCAGCGGTCGGTTGACCTGGTGGAACTCCAGGACCGACGGTGAAAGTCCGGATGGGAGGTTGCGTGCCGGGCACGGTGGTGCCGTCGCACAGCCGTGTCCGCGCTGCTCCTCGCCTCGACCCGCAATGGCGCGGTGACCAGAGGGGCTGGAGCAGATGTTCACCGGAATCGTCGAAGAGCTCGGCACGGTAGACCGACTGGATCGGAGCGCGGCTGCGGCCCGCCTCTGCGTGCAGGTCCACACCGTCGGCACCGACGTGACGCACGGCGCATCCATCGCCGTGAACGGCGTCTGCCTCACCGTCATCTCGGCCGAGCCGTCCGGCACCGGCCGGCGCCTCTCTTTCGACGTGATGGCCGAGACGTTGGAGCGCAGTGTGATCGGCGGCCTGGCGCCCGGCGACCGCGTCAACCTGGAGCGTTCGGTGCGACCTGACGGTCGGCTGGGCGGGCACATCGTGCAGGGCCACGTCGACGGCACCGGCCGGGTGCTCAGCCGCACCCCCGGCGACGGCTGGGAGACGGTGCGCTTCGCGTTGCCCACCGACCTGAGCAGGTATGTCGCGGAGAAGGGCTCCATCGCGGTCGATGGAGTGTCGCTCACCGTGGCGGCAGTCGGCGCGGACTGGTTCGAGGTCGGCCTGATCCCCGAGACGCTTCGCGCCACCACCCTCGGTGCCCGGGCGCCCGGTGACCCGGTGAACCTCGAGGTCGACGTGCTGGCCAAGTACACCGAACGCCTCCTGCAAGCCGCCGCACTCCCGTCCGGCTCACCGCTGACTCGGGAGGAGGCCCGATGACCGACGTCGAGGTGATCCGGCTGGACACCGTAGAGCGAGCCATCGCCGACATCGCCGCCGGCAAGGCGATCGTGGTGGTCGATGACGAACAGCGTGAGAACGAGGGCGATCTCATCTTCGCCGCGGACTGCGCGACGCCGGAGTTGGTGGCGTTCATGGTGCGGCACACCTCGGGTTACATCTGCGTGCCGATCACCGAGTCGGACGCTGACCGTCTTGAACTGCCGCCGATGTACCGGGTCAACCAGGACCGCCGGGGCACTGCGTACGCCGTGACCGTCGACGCGCGCAGCGGCGTCAGTACCGGCATCTCCGCCTCCGACCGGGCGCACACCATCAAGTTGCTGGCAGCTCCGGCGACCACGGCGGCGGATCTGTCCCGGCCGGGACATATCGTCCCGCTGCGGGCCAAGGATGGCGGAGTGCTGCGCCGCCCGGGGCACACCGAAGCGGCCGTCGACCTGGCCCGATTGGCCGGCCGGCACCCGTCCGGAGTGCTGTGCGAGATCGTCAGCGAGTCGGACCCGCACGGGATGGCCCGCTCGGCCGAACTTCGCGAGTTCGCGGACAAGCACGGGCTGGCGATGATCTCGATCGCCGACCTCATTGCCTACCGGCGCCGGTCAGAGCGCCTGGTGGAACGCGTCGCGCAGGCGCGGGTGCCGTTGCGGTACGGGGAGTTCACCGCCGTCGGGTACGCCAGCACCTACGACCTGCGCGAGCACATCGCTTTCGTCTTCGGCGATCCGGCGTCGGTCGGTGACGGCGCGGACGTGTTGGTCCGGGTTCACTCCGAGTGCCTGACCGGGGACGTGTTCGGTTCACTGCGCTGTGACTGCGGGCCACAACTGGATGCCGCGCTCGCGGCGGTCGCGCGGGAGGGGCGCGGCGTCGTGCTGTACATGCGCGGCCACGAAGGTCGCGGCATCGGATTACTGCACAAGCTGCAGGCCTACCAGTTGCAGGACGCGGGCTCCGACACGGTCGACGCCAACCTCGAACTGGGTCTGCCGGCCGACGCCCGCGACTACGGCACCGGCGCACAGATCCTCGCCGACCTGGGCGTGCGCACCATGCGGTTGTTGTCCAACAACCCGGCCAAGCGGACTGCTCTGGAGGGCTACGGGCTGCAGGTCGTCGGCCAGGTGCCGTTACCGGTGCATGCCAACCCGGAGAACCTGCGCTATCTGCAAACCAAACGCGACCGGATGGGCCACCACCTCGACCTCGACAGCGTCGCCGAGGGCGGTATGGCCGATGAGTGATGTCCTGGTCACCGTGTTGAACGCGAAGGTGCACGTGCTCGGCGCGGATGTCTTGTGGCGCGAGATCGTCGGCAACGTGTTCGGCCTGGCCAGCGCCGTCTACGGCATGCGCCGCAAGGTGGCCGCCTGGCCGGTCGGTCTCGTCGGCAACGCAATCCTGGTGACGGTCTTCCTGGGCGGCGTGTTCCACACCCCGCAGGACAAGGATCTGTGGGGGCAGGCCGGGCGGCAGGTCATGTTCGCCGTGATCGGCATCTACGGCTGGTGGCGGTGGCGGCAGAACAAGCGCGCCGATTCGACGCCTGAGCCGGCGGTGCAACCGCGGCAGGCCAGCTGGACCGAACGCGGGCTGCTCGTGGTCGCCGCCGGGGTCGGCGTTCTGGTGCTGCGACCGATCCTCGAAGCGCTGAACAGTTTCGGGCCGTGGTCGGATGCCTGGATCCTCACCGGCAGCCTGTTGGCCACCTACGGCATGGCCCGCGGCTGGGTCGAGTTCTGGATCATCTGGATCGGTGTGGACGCGGTCGGGGTGCCGCTGCTGTTGCGCGCGCACTACTACCCCTCGGCGTTGATGTACCTGATCTACGGCGCGTTCTGCATCGTAGGTTTCGCGCGGTGGCTGTTCCTGTCCCTCGATCGCAGCGGCATCCGACCCGACTCCCCGGCCGTCGAGGTGGTCGCATGACAACCCCACGAAAGCGCTCCGCAAAGAGCACTCCGCGCTTCCGCGGGGGCCCCGCATGACAACCCAACGAAAGCGCTCCGCAAAAAGCGCTCCGCGCTTCCGCGGGGGCCCCGGCGTGAGTGGCGGCCGGCATGGCTAGGGAGGGCGCGCCGGCCTCGTCCGCAGTCGAGGGCGCCGCTGAGCTGCGGGTGGCGGTGATCGCTGCGTCCTGGCACCAGACGGTGATGGCCGGGCTGCGCGACGGAGCCCGGCGCGCGCTGGCCGATTCCGGCGTGACCGATACCGTCGAGCTGCGGGTGCCCGGGACGTTCGAGCTCCCGGTGGCCGCTGCTCGGCTCGCCCACTCCGGCGTCGACGCGGTGGTCGCCCTCGGGGTCGTCATCCGTGGCGGCACTCCGCACTTCGACTACGTCTGCCAGGCGGCGACTGTCGGCCTGACCCAGGTCTCGGTCGATACCGGCGTGCCGGTGGGTTTCGGCGTACTCACCTGCGACGACGAGCAGCAGGCGTTGGACCGTGCCGGGCTGCCCGGTTCAGCCGAGGACAAGGGCTACGAGGCGGCCGAAGCGGCCCTGCGTACCGCGGTGCTGCTGGCCCGTTTCCCGGCCGGGCAGGTCGAGTGAGTGCGGTAGGCGTGCTGCTCGCGGCCGGCGCGGGCGCGCGATTCGGGCAACCCAAGGCGGAGGTCGTGCTCGATGGCACCCGGCTGGTCGACCGCGCCGTGGGCGTCTTGCGCGCCGGCGGGTGCGCCGAGGTGATCGCGGTCGTGCGCCCGGGAACCGACGTCGCGCATGCCTGGGTGGTGCCGAACCCAGCTCCGGAACGGGGCATGTCGTCGTCGCTGCAGTTGGGTCTGGCCGCCGCCGCGCAGACACCCGCGGACGTCGCAGTCGTGTTACTGGTCGACCTGCCCGGGGTGGCGGCGGCTGCGGTGCGGGCCGTGATCGATCGGCACGCTGCGGGTGCCACCGTGGTGGCTGCCAGCTATGCCGGCACCCGCGGGCATCCGATCGCATTCGACCGGTCGACCTGGCCGGACGTCGCCGCGATCGCCCACGGCGACAAGGGCGCACGTGGGTACCTCGCCGCGCATCCTGACCTGGTGAGTGAGGTCGCATGTGACGGGGCGGCGCACGACGTCGACACACCGGAAGATCTGCAGACATGGCTAGCCCTGCGCCGGCAGTGACCGATCCGGCGGCCGAGCGCCGGGTCAGCTGGGCGGAGCTGTTCTTCGACCTGGTCTTCGTCTTCGCCGTCACCGAGGTCGCGGCGTTGCTGCACACCGAGCAGACGTGGAGCGGACTGGCCCGCGCGGTCGTGGTGTTCGTCCCGATCTATTGGACGTGGGTCGGCGCCACCATGCGGGTCAACGTGCTCGGTGCAGACGCGGCGAGCACCAGGGTGTGGCTCTTCGCAGTCGCCTTCGGCGGGCTAGTGATGGCGCTGGCGGTACCCGGTGCGTACCACTCGCGGGCGTTGCTGCTGGCCTTGGCATATTGGGCGTCGCGGACCGTGCTGGCCCTGACCGTGGTGACCCGTGGCCGCCTCGGCTGGCACCCGTACTCGGTGAGCGTCGTGCTGACCGGTCCGCTGCTGGTCATCGGGGCGCTCGTGCACGGCAGCGGCCAGTTGATCGTCTGGGCAGTCGCCGCGCTGTTGGACCTGTCCACGCCGACGGTGTTGCGCAGTCGGATGCGGGGCATGCACTTCCATGCAGCTCATCTGGCCGAACGGTTCGGCCTGTTCCTGCTCATCGCACTCGGTGAATCAGTCGTTGCGGTAGGCGCGCCGGCGGCGTCGGCCGAACACATCGACTGGAGTGTGCTTGCTGCGGTCGCGGTCGCCTTCGTGCTCACGGCGGGACTCTGGTGGGTGTACTTCCACTTCGCCGCCGACGCCATGCGGCACGCACTGGCTACCGCCCAGGTACAACTCGACATCGCCCGACACGTCCTCTCCTATGGCCACTTCGTTTTCATCGCCACGGTGATCACCATCGGCGTCGGGATGCGCGAGGTGATCGGCGACCCGGGCGCGCGGCTCAGCTGGGGCGTCGTGGCGTTGCTGTTCGGTGGCTGCGCGGCGTATCTGGCCACCTTCGGTTACACGAGATGGGAGATGTTCCGAAAGATCTCGTGGACGCGCCTGGCCGGGTCGGCCGCAGTGCTGATCGTGCTGCCGTTGGCCCGGTTCGTGCCGGGCCTCGCCTCGTTGGCGATTCTCGCTCTCGTGCTGGCAGCGCTGAACTGCTGGGAGTTCTGGCGAGTACGTACCGGCCGCAACTGAAGGTGCCTCGTACGACGCCGGTCAGGGCGAGCGAAACCCGAAGGTCTATCCCGGCACGCGGCCGGCGAGGGCGGCCAGCGCCTTCGGGAAGATCTCGGCCGGCGGGTTGACCAAGCCGGCGCCCACCTGGCCGGTCCCGGCGACGCGGCCGGCCATCCCGGTGTTGATCTGCGGCAAGATGCCGGTGCGCACCACGGCCGTCACGTCGATGCCCAATGGGGTGCCCCGGAAATCCAGTGCCGGGATGGCAAACCGCTCGTGCTCGCCGAGCGTGATCTCGTACATCCGCTTGGTGTGCGCGACCGCTTCCGGCGCGCTGCCGCCGACGAACCGGACGATGGCCGGCGCGGCCGCCATGGCGAAACCGCCCAACCCGCAGGTCTCGGTGATCGCGGAGTCGCCGATGTCGGGGTTGGCGTCGTCGGGGCCGTAGCTACCGAGGTAGAGCCCGTCCGGGGTCTGCGCCGGGCCGGTGAACCACTCATCTGCCGTTCCGGCCACCTGGATGCCGAAGTCGGTGCCGTTGCGCGACATGGCGACGACCATCGTCGCGCCGCCGATGCCGCGAGCCGCGTCGAGGGCGAGCTTGCACGCGGGCATCGCCAGGTTGAGGAAGAAGTGATCGTTGCCGCCGATGAAGCGCACTACATCGGCAATGTCCTGCGACGGTGCGCCGCTCTCGACCATGGCCGGGACAAGGTCGCGCAGCAGCATGAGGGTGCCGGCCCGGTTGCGGTTGTGCGCCTCGTCGCCCATCTGCACCATCTGGGCCAGTACCGCGGTGACGTCCAGCCGGCCGTGCCGGCGCACCGCGGTCTGCAGCAGCGGGCCGAGCACGTCAGCCATCCAGTGCAGCCGAGTGAGCACCTCCGGGGAGTACGCGCCGTAGCGCAGCACCGCACCGAGGCCCTCGTTCAGCGTGCAATAGCTGCGCGCGCCGGTCTGCGGGTCTTCGAGCACGAACATCCACATCGACGGCGAAACGACTCCGGCCATCGGACCGACCGCGTGGTGATGGTGGCACGGGTCGAGTGAGACGCCGCGGCCGCCGGCGAACAGCGAAGCGGCGTCGTCCGGGTCGTCGACGAGCCCTTCGTATCCGGCGGCTCCGAGCAGCGCACCGCGCAGCGGGCCGGAGGCGCGCTCCCAGCCGATGGGCGGCCCGGCGTGCAGGAATTGACCGCGCTGCAGCCCGATCGCTTCGGCTGCCGGGAGGACGTCAACGAGCTCGGCCCGAACGGCGTTGACCCGGCGCACCGCCTCCGCGTTCGCGCCCGCGCGGCGCGGATCGCCCAGCACGGTGGCGAGATCGATCGCGGTGCCCGGCATCGGTGGCTGCCAGTCCACCACCTCGACATCGGCACCCTGGCCACGCAGCGAGTCGGCGAACAGCTCCACACCTGCCGAGACAAATCGGGTCATGCCACTGCCCCCTCGAGCAGCTCGACGGCACGGCGCGCGGCCTGCGCGTTCGAGACGAACACCTCGGCGCCGACATCAGCGAGCACTCGTGCCTGCTGCTCGATACCTTGCGGGTCGCCGCGCGTTCCGACGAGCACGACAACCACCGGAAGGATCCGCCGGGCAGCGTGTCGGGCGGCTTCGACGGCCTCGGCGAGGGGCGGTCCAGGGTCGGGATGGGCACCGTGGCCGAGCACGAGATCGAGCAGTAGTACACCGCAACTCGGGTCGGCCGCTTCGTCGGCGATGCGCTGCATCCGCAGGGTGGGGTCGATCATCGGATGTGGACGCCCCCGGGTCAACGCGTCGTCGCCGAAGTCGATCATCAGGTGGGCGTCGGCGCGCAGGTCGGCGGGTAACGCCCACTCGGCACGTAACGGGATGTTCGAGCGCACCGCGCCCAGCGCTGCCGACGCGATCAGCATCGCCTCGTCGCACAGAGTGCCACCGGTGAACAGTCCACGCAGCGAACCGGGCACCGGATCCAGCTGTCGGATGCCCCACTGCGGCCACTCGGGTGGTGGCTGACCCAGGTCGGCGAGCACAGCCTCGGTCGTCGCGGTGAGATCAGGTTCGCCGGCGCCGAGCAACGCGAACCGCACCGGGGTGGCCAGCTGCTCCGCTTCGGCACGCAGCTGCGCGGCCGTTGCCGGGTCAGGCGGTTTGGACAGCACCAGGATCTGCTCGGTCGCCGGATCGGCGTCCAGTCGACGCAGCGCCGCGCGGGTGGACCTGCCGGCGACTGCGCTCGACAGGTCCCGGCCACCGACACCGAGCACGGCGCTCACCCCGACGCCGGCGGTGTCGAGCAACGAACTCACCTGCTGCGCGCCGGTGCCGGATGCGGCGACGAGGCCGATCGGGCCGGCCCGGAGCACGTTCGCGAAGCCGAGCCCGAAACCGTCTACGACCGCGGTACCGCAGTCGGGTCCCATCACCAGCACGCCATGGTCGGCGGCGGCGTCCTTCAGCCGGACTTCCTGCTCGACCGGGACGTTGTCGGAGAAGATCATCACGTCGCAGCCGGCCTGCACGCGCGTCCCAGGCTTCGGTGAAAGCGTGTTCGCCCGGCACTGACACCAGCGACAGTGTGGCTGCGGCCGTGGCGCAGTGCGGCACGCACCGTGCGAGCGGGCTGGTCGACCGCGGCCGGGCCGGCGGAGGTCGGCTGCCAGGCGGTATCGGCTGTCGCGAGCGCGCCGGCGAGGGACGCCTCGTCGGCAGCCCGGATCGCCACCACCAGGTCGTTCGGGCCGCAGTCCGGCGCGGTGAAGCCCATCCCGGTCAGCAGATCGAGGTTGAGCGGGGTGGCCATCGCGATCAGCGCGGCCTCGACGCCCGGTCCGGCCGCCACGCGCTGGCTGACCAGCATCAGCGTGACGGAGTCGGCATAGGCGCCGACCCGGACGTCGACGTACTCCGTCACGGCCGGACCACCGGCGCGCTCATGCGCTGCTCGTCGGGCCGAGCGCGGCGGAGAAGCCGGCGGCCAGCGCCGCGCCGGACGTGTGCCCGATCGCCAGTACGTCTTCCCAGGCGTGCTCGACGTCCCGGCGCCCGGCGAGCGAGTCGAGCAGCCGCAGCAGCGGCGGTACCGCATGACCCGAGGCGGCGTACTCGAGCAGCTGTCCGGAGAGGGTGGTGGTCGAACGCGGGCTGCGCGTGCCGATCTCGCGGCGCAGCTGCTCGCCGATCGCTTCCGGCGCCAGCCCGGCAGCGGCGGCGGTGAGGTAGCCGCACAGGGCGTCGTCGCCGGCTGGGGTGAGCCCCGGCCCGCCGCCGAGCAATGCCTCGACCGCGCGCACCAGCAGCGGTCCGCCAGCACCCACCAGCTGCAGTGCGCGCAACTGGGCGTCTGTCAGCCCGGTCTGTGCCGGGGAGAGCGCGGCTGCTGACCGCGTCACGAACTCAACGGCGGCGTCGTCGAGAGCTGCGCATTGGGGGACCGCTGTCTCGAACTGCCCGGAGACCGCCACGTCGAGCCCGTCCAGTCGCAGCATGCCCGCGCCGACGACCGCCGTGCCGCGCGCACCGCCGAGTGGCAGTCGCGCGGCGGGGGTCTGCAGCACGACCGCGCACGGCAGCGCGACCGCGTCCCGGGAGACGACTGCCACGATTGCTCCGTCGGGCAGGCTCAGGTAGGCGGCGGCTGGGGAGGTGCCGACCACGTGGGCCCGGCGGACCGGCCCGAAGATCCGCGCCGAGACCGCGGCGGCGGTCCGGCCGGACACCCGCAGTGCCTGGTCGAGGCGGCGGACGTGCTGCGGTGCGGTTGCCGCGGCGCCGGCCGGCCCAGCAGACAGCGTCATGACATCAGACGATAACTAGGGCACCATCGGCACCTGATGGTCAGTGTTGCCAATGATCGGGGCGATCCGGTGCGGAAGTTGCCACACGAGCAGTCCTTCGGCACCTCGCTGGCGGACGTGCTCAAAGCCCGCACGCTGCGCAGCAGCACAGTGCTGGCCGGCCGCGGTGGTCTGCGCCGGCCGGTGCGCACGCTGAACGTGATGGAGGTGGCCGATGTGCTGCCGTGGGTCAAAGCGGATCAGCTCCTGCTGACCACCGGTTTCCCGCTGGTCACCGACGGCGAGCTGGACGTGCAGCGGGTGGAGCACCTGCTCGGAGATCTCGACGCGGCAGGCGTGACCGGGCTGGCCGTCAAGCTCGGCCCCTACCTCAGCGAGCTGCCCGGCTCGGTCATCGCAGAGGCCGATCGACTCGACTTCCCGCTCATCGGGCTGCCCGCCGACTTCGTGTTCGGCGATGCCATGGCGGAGGTGCTGGCCGGCTTGCTCGATCAGCAGTCCGCCGCGGCCGCCCGGGTCGAGGAGATGCACCGTGCGCTGGAGTCCATCGTCCTTGCCGGCGGCCAGCTGCCGCAGGTCACCGCCGAGGTAGCGCGTGCGCTGGACGCGGCCGTGCTGGTCACCACACCCGACGGGCGGGTGCTTGCCGCGGCCGGCGCTGAGTCGTTGACCGAGGCGTTGCTGGAGCTGCCCTTGTTCGACCCAACCGGGCGGCTGCTCGTCGAGCGCGTCCAGGACGGCGTCACGTCGATCGACGCGCTCACCGCAGCGTCCACGGAGCGCGCTGAGCTGGCGGCCGCTCCGGTGATCGCCGGTGGTTTCGAGCACGGGCGCATCGTGGCCTACACCGCGGCCGGCGGTTTCGCGCAGTTCGGGGCGCGCCCGGTCGAGGCGCTCGAGCGGGCCGCCGGGGTGGTCGCGCTGGTCATCACCCGCGAGATCGCAGTCGCCGCGGTGGAATCGAAATACCGCGGAGACTTCCTCCGCGACGCGCTCGCCGGCCTGGGCGGCTCGCCGTCGCAGGTGCGCGAGCACTGCGCGTTGTTGGATTGGGACGTCGACCGACCGATGGTGATCGTGGTGGCCACGCTGGACCCCACCGAGGCGGATACGGGTCCGGTCGCGGCACCAGGCCGATCTCTGCCGCTGCGCTCCGTGCAGGAACGCTTCGCCGCGGCGTGGGAGCAGGTGGTGCACGCCCGCGACAAGGCGGCACCGGTCGTCGGATTCAGCACTGAGGTCGTCTGCCTGCTGCCGGTCGACGGGGTCGACGACGTGGCCGGCGCCGTCAGTGCCGTCGTCGCGGCGGTCGCCGGTGACCGGGGCGGCGGCCGTCGCTCGTTCTGTACCGGGGTGAGCAGAGTCATCAGCGATCCCGGCGGATGGCCGACCGGCTACCAACAGGCCCGCAAGGCGGTGTCCATCGGCCGACGGGTACACGGCGACGCCACGATCACGCACTTCGACGCGCTCGGTGTGCACCGCTTGCTGTCCCTGGTGCCGGAGCCGGCCGAACTGCGCGCCTTCGCCAGCGAAGTGCTGGGCGACCTGGCCGAAGACACCGCCGAAATGGCCGACCTGCGATTGACTCTGCAGACCCTGCTGGACACCAACCTGAACGTCGCGGAAACCGCCCGCTCACTGCACTTCCACTACAACACGCTGCGCTATCGCATCGGCAAGTTGGAACGGCTGGTCGGACCGTTCACGACGGACGCGCACCTGCGCCTGGACGTCGCGCTGGCGCTGCAAGTCGTCCAGATGAAGGGTTTGTGAGCAGTACCGGTCAGAACGGTGGCGGGTCCGGGTCGTCGGACGAGGGCTGGCTCGAGGCGGCGGGCGGCTGGCGCGGATCGTGCCGGTCGGCTGTCTCGGGCTCGATGGTGGTCGGTAGTGGCGGGGGTTTGGTGCGGTAGGTGTGGCCGGTGGGGCTGGTCCAGAGGGTGGATCCGTCGGGTTGTCGTTGCGGTTGCCAGTGCGTGAGGTGTTTGCAGCGGTGATGCCGCCGGCACAGCGGGTGCAGGTTGCCTTCGCAGGTGGGTCCGCCGTCTCTTCGCTGCGGTGAGGTGGTCGAGGTCGCAGGCGACGGCGGGGCGGGTGCAGGAGGCGAAGGTGCAGGTTTGGTCGCGGGCGATGATGAACGCCGCTAACCGGGCCGGCGGCCGATACGTCCTCGCTGCCGTAGTCCAGCAGCCGGCCGTGGTCGTCGGTGAGCAATCGCCGCCACGTGCCGGTGTCATCTGTCGCGATGCGCCGGGCCATCGCCGCGGGGATCGGGCCGTACCCGGCCAACTCAGCCGGCTGCTCATCCAACCCCAACAAGGTGGATGCGGCGACGGTGAGTTGCACCGCCGGCCGCGCCCCATGCCGACGCGTCAGGGCGGGGTCGGCCAGGGCGGAGTCGGCCAGGGTGACCAACGCATCCGCGCGACGCTGATCCGCCGACCGGCTGTCACCGCCGTTGCCGAAGATCGTCTCTGCAGGCGAGGGCGTCGATCGCGGTCAGCACCGTGGCCGCCCCGTCGGCCGGGAGGTAGGCCCACAGCTGCGCCATGCCGTGCAGGTCGGGGGTGCACACCACCCGCCGCTGCTCCACCGCGTCGGCATGCCGCTCCTGCTCACCCTTCGGGTCCAGCAGCAGGACCGCCCGCGTCACCGAGGCCCGGAACTGGCTGACCGTCTGCTCCGCACCCCGGTCGAGTACTCGTTCCTCGACAGCGCGGGCGATGTCGGGGTCGAGGCCCATGACGGCCGAGGCGAGCAGCTCGGCGTGCCGGGCGGTGATGTCCCCGGCCCGCAACGCGGCCAGCGTGGCTTGCAGGGTGGTGGTGAGGATCTCGGCGCGGTGCACGTGGGTGGCGGCGGTGGCCGGGGCGATGCGCAGTACCGCGGCGATCTCCTGGACCGACCACTTCTCGTTGCTCGGGTCGTCCCGGGAGATCGCCGCCAACAACTCGATCTGCCGGGCCGCGTCGAACCCGGCCTGCCGGCGCAGCACCACCAGCAGATCGACTCGACCGATATCCGACAGACTCGAGAGCTTCGCGAACTGGGCAGCGTGCACCGAATCCGGGCGTCGGCGCCAGCTCGGCCAGGGCGGCGATGGAGTCGTCGGGGAGGGTCAGCACATCGATCGGCGACGGCACATACCCCTCGCTATCGCCGTGCTCCCCGTTGTGCATGACCCAATTCTAGGTCGAGGCACCGACAATTTCGGGCTATCCACAGACCCAATGTCGAAGAGATTTGCCTTATCGGATAAGGCAAAACCGCCCGAGCGAGCGCAACGAAACCAACTGACCGCAGGACCGAAGCGAGAACCGCACCCGACAACGCAACCAGAAACCCACGCATCCGTTGCTGCCCGTAGTAAACCATGCGAGCGGGAACAGCAACCCGACAACGCAACCAGAGCCCTCCCGCCCCGTCGCTGCCCGTAGTAAACCGAACCGAGCCGGAACCGCAACCCGATCCCGCACCACACCGAGGGTGTCCGGTGCGCCACCCAGTACGGCGTTCTTCGTCAACACTGCACAGTGCCGCGGACACCGCGCCGGTCCTAGCCTCCGGAATCCTCAGGTCCGCGCGGTGCGCCCGGTCTGCAGTTCGGCGTGCACCGCCACCGTCCAGGGAGGACGCGCATGGCGGTCATCGGTTGGAAGGTCGTACACGGCGGAAAGACGCCACCGCCCGGGCAGGTCGTCAAGCCCGACGAGCGGCTGTCGGTCGGCCGGACGGTGGGTCTGGGCGCCCAGCATGTGGTGGCGATGTTCGGTGCCACGTTCGTCTTTCCGATCATCATGGGACTGGACCCGAACCTGGCCGTGCTCATGTCGGGTGTCGCCACGATCCTGTTCCTGCTGATCGTCGGTGGGAAGGTGCCTTCCTACCTGGGCACCTCCGCGTCGTTCGTGGCTTCGGTCGCGGCCATCCGCGCGCAGGGTGGCAACTCGAAGGAGGTCACCGGGGCGATCCTGGTGGCCGGTGCCGTCCTGCTGCTCGTCGGCGTGCTGGTGCATTTCGTCGGCACCGAGATCGTCACCAAGGTGCTGCCGCCGGCGGTCACCGGCGCGGTCGTCATGCTGATCGGGTTCAACCTGGCGCCGGTGGTGGCCACCACGTATTGGCCGCAGGACCAATGGGTCGCCTTGTTGACGGCAGCCTTCGTGATCGTTGCTGCCGTGCTGCTCCCGGGATTCTGGTCGCGGATCGCGATCTTCCTCGGGTTGCTGTTCGGCTACGGCATCTCGTGGGTCTTCGATCGGGTTGGTCAGGTGCACTCCGCACCGGCCGGCGGAACGGTGAAGACCGACCACTTCCGGGTGAACTGGGACGGCGTGAAGGCAGCCGACTGGCTCGGCTTCCCCAAACACTCGACGTTCACTTCCACTGGCGCGGACAAGGTGATCGGCTGGCACTCGCCCAGCTTCACCTTCGCCTTCATCCTGCTGGTGTTGCCCGGCGTCATCGCGCTGCTGGCCGAGAACACCGGGCACGTCAAGGCAGTGGCAGAGATGACTGGGGACAACCTCGATCCATACCTGGGCCGCGCCTTCATCGGCGACGGCGTGGGCACCGTCCTCGCGTCAGCGGTCGGCGGATCACCGACCACCACCTACGCAGAGAACATAGGGGTGATGGCGGCGACCCGGGTGTACTCGACGGCGGCCTATTACGTCGCGGCGATCGTGGCGATCCTGCTCGGGTTCTGCCCGAAGTTCGGCGCGATCGTGAGCGCAACGCCGGGCGGAGTGCTGGGCGGGATCACCGTGGTGCTCTACGGCATGATCGGGCTGCTCGGGGCCAAGATCTGGATCGAGAACCGGGTCGACTTCGCCAACCCGGCCAACCTGGTGCCGCTCGCCGCCGGCATCATCGCCGGCATCGGTGGCGTGGCGTTGGACTTCACCAAGAACTTCTCGATCGGCGGCATCGCCCTGGGCACCATCATCGTGCTGATCGGCTATCACGCAGTGCGTCCGTTCCTACCGGCGCACCTGCGCGAGGAACCGCAAGTGTCCGGCCGCGCCTACGAAGGCGGAGCAATGCTGTCGACCGGTAACGTCGAGACACCCGAGGGCGAGCGATCGCCCTTCCGGGTCGATGAGCCAGGAGAGGGGCACCACCGCGAGTGAAGCCGGCCGCGTTCGAGTACCACCGCCCCGCCTCCGTTGCGGACGCCGTAGCGGTGCTGGCCGAACTCGGCGACGAGGCAAAGGTGCTGGCCGGTGGCCAGAGTCTGGTGCCGCTGCTGTCGATGCGACTGGCCAACCCGGCCCACCTCGTCGACATCAACGGCATCACTGACCTGGACTACGTCCGGGTGCAGGACGGCGCCGTACATGTCGGGGCGCTGGCCAGACACCGCACGGTCGAACGGTGCGATGCCGCCGCCGCGCAGCCGCTGCTGGCGCAGGCGCTGGCGCTCGTCGCGCACCCGACAATCCGGAACCGTGGGACCACCGTGGGCAGCATCGTGCACGCCGACCCGTCCGGCGAGATGACTGCGGTGTTGGCACTACTCGCCGGTTCCGTGCGGGTGGCCGGCGCCGGCGGAGCGCGGACGATCCCGGCGGCCGATTTCTTCCTCGGCCCGCTGGAGTCCGCGATTCAGCCCGATGAGCTCGCGCTCGAGGCGATCCTGCCGGTGGCTGCGGAGGGGACTGGTTCGGCGTTCGTGGAGGTCTCGCGCCGGCACGGTGACTATGCGGTGTGCGGCGTCGGTGCCGTCGTTGCGCTGGATGAATCCGGCGCCATCGCGTCGGTCCGGCTCGGTTTCATCTCCGTCGCGCCCACCCCACTGGTCTTGGACGTGAGCGAGCTTTTCGCCGCCGGCTCAGCCGCCGCTGACGCGGTGGACGCCGCCGCGCTGGCCGACACCGTGATGGCGCAGGTCAGCCCGAACGGAGACATCCACGCCACCGCCGACTTCCGCCGCCACCTGGCCGGCGTGTTGGCCGTCCGCGCCGTGCGGGACGCGGTGCGCGGCGCTCGCGGTGCGGAGGCCGCCGCGTGAGCGAACAACTCCACGCGATCAGCCTGGTCGTCAACGGCACCACCCATGAGGTCTCCATTCCGGCGCGGCGGCTGCTCTCCGACGCCCTGCGCCACGACCTTCGGCTGACCGGCACCCACGTCGGGTGCGAGCACGGCGTGTGCGGCGCGTGCACCGTGCTCGTCGACGGGGTGCCGATGCGGTCCTGCCTGCTCCTTGCCGTCTCCGTCGCCGGGCAGTCGATCACCACGGTCGAAGGGTTGGCCGCCGACGGCGTGCTTTCGCCGGTGCAGCAGGCCTTCGGCGAGTGTCACGGCCTGCAGTGCGGGTTCTGCACGCCCGGGTTCCTGACCACGATCACGGCGGGGTTGCGCGAGACGCCGCGCCCCACCGAGGACGAGGCCCGCGAGATGATCGCGGGCAACCTGTGCCGGTGCACCGGGTACCAGAACATCGTGAAGTCGGTGCTGCGCGCAGCCGACCTCGGCAGCGACCGTGCGCCGGTGGGTCGCGATGACGACTAAGCAGTTCGGCCAGCGGGTCGCCCGGGTGGAGGACGCTCGCTTCGTCGTCGGCCAGGGCCGCTACCTGGACGACCTCGGCCACGACGCACTGGAGATCGCCGTCGTCCGATCGCCGCACGCCCACGCGCGGATCCTCGGCATTGACACCAGCGATGCACAGGACGTCGATGGCCTGATCGGCATCTACACCTACGCCGACCTGACCGGACCGATGGCCGAGCCGCTGCCGCTGCTGATCCCACACCCCACCCTCACCCACGGCCGCACCCAGTACGCGCTGGCCAACGGCGAGGTGAACTACATGGGCGAGGCGGTCGCCATGGTCGTCGCCCGGGACAGGTACACCGCGGAGGACGTCGCCGAGCGCATCGTGGTCGACTACGAATCCCTCACTCCGGTGGTGGGCATCCCGGCTGCGCGGGCCGCGACGAACCTGGTGCACGACGATGTGCCCGGCAACGTCGCGGCGAATTTCGTACAGGAGGTCGGCGACGCCGGAGCGGCCATCGCCGCGGCACCCCATCGCCTCGAGCTGGACCTGTCGATCGAGCGATCCGCGTCCACGCCGTTGGAGGGTCGCGGCACCCTCGCGCACTGGGACGAGGACTCCGGGCGGCTGCGGATGTGGACCTCGACGCAGACCTCGACCGGGGTCCGCGCGGCGGTGGCCGCCAAGCTGGGGCTGGCCCTGGTGGACGTCGAGGTGATCACGCCGGACGTCGGCGGCGGGTTCGGCGTGAAGATCGTCCACCCGTGGCCGGAAGAGGTGTTGGTGGCCTGGGCGTCGCGGCTGCTGCGTCGCCCGGTGAAGTTCACCGAGGATCGCCAGGAGCACTTCATCTCCGCAGCGCACGAGCGCGGCCAGGAGCAGCACGTCGAGGTCGGCTTCGACGACGCCGGCCGGGTGCTAGGGCTCTCGGTACGCATCTGGCATGACCACGGCGCCTACATCCCGTACGGATTGATCGTGCCGATCATCACGTCAACACAGCTGCTCGGCCCCTACAAGCCAGGCGCGTACCGGGTGGAGTTCGACAGCCTCTACACGAACACGGTGATCGTCACTCCCTATCGCGGGGCGGGCCGGCCGCAGGGTGTGTTCGCGATGGAACGCACCATGGACGCGATCGCGGGTGAACTCGGTTTGGACCGCGCCGCGGTGCGTGCCACGAACTTCATCCAGCCGGACGAGATGCCCTACGACCACGGGCTGATCTTTCAGGACGGCCGACCGCTCATCTACGACTCCGGAGACTTCCCGGCCTCTTTGGCGAAGCTGAAGGCACTGGTCGGCTGGGACGAGTTCGCTGCGCTGCGCGACGCAGCGCGCGCCGAGGGGCGCCGCGTCGGCATCGGTCTGGCCTGCTACGTCGAGGGCACCGGGGTCGGTCCGTACGAAGGCGGTCACGTACAGGTCGAGACCTCCGGCAAGGTCAAGGTGTCCACCGGGCTCACTACGCAGGGTCAGGGGCACGAGACGGTGTTCGCGCAGATCGTCGCCGACGAGCTCGGCGTGCGGATGGAGGACATCGAAGTCGTCACCGGGGACACCCGGCGATTCGGCTACGCGGTCGGCACCTTCGCCTCGCGGGCCGCGGTGATGAGTGGATCGGCGATTGCGCTGGCCGCCCGGGCCACCCGGACCAAGGCCCTGCGTATCGCGGCCGAGGCATTGGAGGCCGATCCCGACGATCTCGAGATCGTCGACGGGATGGTGCGGGTGGTCGGCAGTCCCGGCGCCGAGATCGCGTTGGGCACCATCGCGGTGCTGTCCAATCCGCTGCGGTATGCCTTCGACAAGGCGTCGCAGGCGGCCACCCAGTTCGCTGTCGGCGACCCGGGCAAAGCCCCCGTCGGTCCGGATGACGAGCCCGGTCTGGAAGGGCGCGAGTACTACTCGCCGATGCATTCGACCTTCGCGAACGGCATGCACGCGGTGGTGGTCGAGACCGATCCGGATACCGCGGAGGTGCGCATCCTGCGGTACTGCGTCGTGCACGACTGCGGAAAGTTGATCAACCCCCTTATCGTCGAAGGCCAGATCCACGGCGGCGTGGCGCAAGGCGTCGGCGGTGCGTTGTACGAGCGGATGGTCTACGACGAGACCGGGCAACTGCTCAACGCCTCCTTCATGGACTTCCTGATGCCGTACGTGACCGAGGTGCCGCGCGCCATCGAGATCGACCATCTGGAGACGCCGTCGCCGCTCAATCCGCTCGGGGTGAAGGGCGCCGGTGAGGCGGGCGTGATCCCGGGCGCTGCCGTGCTGGCCGCGGCGATCGAGGACGCCGAGGGATTTCCTATCACCGCCATGCCCATCTCGCCCAGCGAGCTGTGGGAGCTGCGCCGGCGGCACGCCAACAACCCGGATGATCAAGGCGAGTTGCGGGCTATAGCCCGCAATTCGCCTTGATCATCACCAGACTGAAAGGGGAGCGATGCGTGCCTTCACTGCTGCTGCCGTGCAGCTGGCACCGGACCACCGGCCGCTCACCGCAGAATCCATCGCCGGTAACTGCGCGCGTGCTGTCGAGATGGTGCGTGACTGCGTCGCGGCCACCGGCGCCGAACTGGTCGTGCTGCCGGAATCAGTCACTACCGGGTTCACCACCGGCGTGACCAGTGAGCAGCTGTGGGACCTGGTCAGCGAGTTTCCGGGTCCGCTGCTCGACCCGTTCACCGCGGTCGCCGCAGAACTCGGTGTGCACCTCGTCGTCGGCAGCTACGAGCGCGGGCCGGAACGCGGCATCGTCTACAACGCGGCGTTGGTGATCGGCCCGGACGGAGGTTTGCTCGGCGAGTACCGCAAGTCGCACCCGTTCGGCGGCGAGCGGGCCGACCGCGGTGGCTGGGTCACCCCGGGCACGGACGTGTGCGTGGTGGACACCGAGCTGGGGAAGATCGGCGTCATCATCTGCTTCGACGGTGACTACCCCGAGCTGTCCCGGATCACCGCGGTCAAGGGTGCCGAGCTGATCGTCCGGCCGTCGGCCCTGCTGCGCTCAGCCGACATCTGGGAGCTGACGAACCGGGCCCGCGCCTACGACAATCACGTGTACGTGGTGGGCGCCAACGCCACCGGCATCGACCCGGCCGGCGTCATCTACTTCGGCAACTCGATGATCGTCACGCCGATCGCCGAGGTCGTGGCGAAGGCGGCGTCGCACGAGTGCTGGGTCTCAGCCCATCTCGATCCCGCGACTGCGATGCGATCGTTGACCCCCGGCTCGTCCGTGCCGCAGACCTTCGACCACCTGGCCGACCGCAATCTGGAACTGATCCGCCGCCACGCCGACGCGCTGCTCGGTGAGGCTGCCACGTCCTTCCCGCACGGACCGGAAGGCCACGACATCGTGAACTGAACCGCCGGCCCGGACCGCGGAGCAGGACCCACAGGAGGCGCCTAGCCCGTTCCGATCTCGTTTCCATGGATTGCGAGAATCGTCGTATCCATTGGGCGAGCAGAGCGGAGCTATGCAGTGAGCGGCGGTAGTTGGCGACCGATCCTGGACGCAGGATGGGTCGGGCTGGGCCTGGGAGTGGCGGTCACGTTCGTGCTGGGCACGTCGGTGGACGTCATCGGCGGCGTGGCGCTGGCGATGTTCCTGATCTTCGCGGGGACCGCGGCGACGCTGCGCTTGATCGGTGACCTGCCCGCGCCGGACGACCGGGTCAGCCAGACTGCGACAGCTCAGGAACGGGATACCGCCGCCGCACGTTAGCGCACGCCTCGCACACCGAATCCGGGATCACACCGCCGCGCTGCAATGCACCGAACACGGTGCAGCCCATGCAGAATCCGAGTGCTGACTCGGGTGTGGCGAAAACCGTGATCACGCCGACGAGCATCCACGGGACAACCGGTGTGCCGGCGTACCAGGCGACCAACGCGGCGACGGTGAAGGTGGCGCCAGTCTGCCAGCGCTGCCACGGGTACGGTCTGACGGTGACCCATCAGCCGCGGTCGACGGGCCGTGTGCGCGGATGACGGGCTCGGTCCGGATCGAGGGCGATCGGGTGCGATTGCGGGACTGGCGTGCTGAGGACGTCGACAGGTTGGCCGGCTGGTTCGTGCCCGGCGCAGCCTGGAAGGAGTTCGACGCGCCCTACTACCCGCTGCCGGACGCTGCGGGTCGGCGCCAGTACCTTGCCTCGCGCCGAGCCTCTGCCGGCGCCGATGACCTGCCTACGCCGCGGACCGACTTGGTCATTGCCGACCCGGAAACCGATCACCTGGTCGGGCAGGTCTCCTGGTCCTTCGAGTCGCAGGAAAGCGACTGGCGGCGGATGGGCATCGTCCTGTTCGACCCCGCGAGGTGGGGCGGCGGCCGAGGGACCGAGGCGATCGAGCTCTGGACCAGCTACCTGTTCGCGACCACCGACGTCGTCCGTTTGGACTATGCGACGTGGTCCGGGAACATCGGCATGCTTCGGATCGGCCATAAGCTCGGCTTCGTCGAAGAGGCGCGCTTTCGCAAGGCTCGAGACGTCAACGGCTGCCGGTACGACAGTGTGGTGATGGGCGTGCTGCGCGAGGATTGGCCCGCTGCGCGCTCGGCCGAGCCACGGGCGTGACGCGGGTCGCACCCCCTTGGTGTGGACGCAGGGGCCGACCGCAGCGCATGATGTGCAGGCTCCTGCCCCCAGGGGAGTGGATTTGTCAACCACATGACGGGGGCGAGATGAACGAATGGAGTGACCCGGTGTTGTACGGCCGGGCCGATGAAGTGAGTGTCAGCGACGTGACCGAGCTGAGCCGCAGGCGCGGCCGGCATCTGCGCCGGGTGGCGCGGGACGCGGCGCAGCCGGTATCCCGGATCGCCCGCGGTGCCGGCGGTCGGCGGGGTCGGTCCGCCTGGTCGAGTTCGCTGCGCACCGGCGAGCTGGGGCCCAAGCGGAACGCCGATCAGCTCGCGCGCAAACGCCGTCCTGCGGCCTGATCGCCGCGGTCGGCGGGTCCGACGACCAGAGGCCGAATGGAGCGCGTCGCCGTGACGAGCGGGATCGAAGTCGTCGACTACGACCTCAACTGGCCGCGCCGCTTCGATGAGTCCCGGGTTGAGCTCGTCGGTGCCTTCGGGCCGTCCCTACAGGCGATCGAACATTTGGGCAGCACCTCTGTACCCGGCCTCGCCGCCAAGCCGGTCATCGACATCTACGTGTCCGTGGCCGATCTGGACGACGTGCGCGGGATCGAACCGGCGCTGCGTGAGCTCGGCTATCGACCGGTGGACTTCGGGGTGGCCGGACGGCTCTACTACGTGCGCCGCCGCGGCGGTGTGGAGACCGACCACCTGCACGTCATTCCGGCCGGCCGATTCGACGAGCTGAACCAGCGGTTGTTGCGTGACTGGTTACTGGCCCATCCCGAGGATGTGCGCCGCTACGGCGAGCTGAAACGAAGGTTGGCCGCGGACGGCGACCGCGCGGCGTACACCCGCTGCAAGACCGGGCTCATCCAGGAATTGGTGGATGCGGCTCGCGCCGAGCGGGGCCTGCCCAGCGCCCCGGTGTGGGAGAGCTGACGCAGCCATGCCGGCCGGCGTACCCATCGCGCCGACAAGACGGTCGAGGCCGTTTCGGCAGCAATCGCCGGGGGCTGGGCGCGGGCGTCGCGGTTGACTCGATCGCATGGCAGCGCGACGCGTCCGGGTGGGCATCGACACCGGCGGCACGTTCACCGATGTCGTTGCGGTGGACGAGGCGGACGGAACGCTGATCACGACCAAGACCCCGTCCACACCGCATGATCCGGCCGAGGGCTTCATGGCTGGCGTGCGCAAGGTGCTCGGTCTGCTCGACCTCGATGCGTCCGCGCTGTCATCGGTGGTGCACGGCACGACGGTGGCCACCAACCAGTTGCTCGAAGGTCGCATCGACCGGCTCGGCTTCATCACCACCGAGGGCTATGAGTTCATCCTCGAGATCGCCCGCCAGTCCGTTCCGGACGGGTACGGCAACAGCTACTTCTGGGTGAAGCCACCGCGGGTAGTGCCGGCCGACCTGGTCAAGACCGTGCGCGGACGACTGGATCACACCGGCGCCGAGGTCCGTCCGTTCGACGAGACCGGCGCCGAAGGGGTGGCCCGCTGGTTCCGGGCTGCAGGTATCGACACCATCGGCGTCTGCTTCCTGCACTCCTACGCCAATCCGTCGCACGAGGAACAGATGCGCGACGTGCTGCGCCGGGTACACCCCGATGCCGTGGTCTCGATCTCCGCAGAGGTGTTGCGCGAGTACCGCGAGTACGAGCGGTCCATGACGACCCTGGTCGATGCGGCGGTGAAGCCGCGGATGGCCCGGTACGTATCGTCCATCGCGACGCAGCTCGATGCGTTCGCGTCTGGGCAGCGCGTCCCGTTCTACGTGATGAAGTCCAACGGCGGCGTGCTGTCCGCCGCCGAGGTCGTGCATCAGCCGATCACCACCGTGCTATCCGGCCCCGCCGCCGGCGCCCTCGGCGCTGCGCTGGTCGCCGGTAGGGCCGGCTACGACAAGGTGCTCACCTGCGACGGCGGCGGCACGTCGACCGACGTGGCCGTCGTTCTCTCCGGTGAGCCCGCACTCACCACCGAGGGGTCGGTCGGCGGGTACCCGTCGAAGATCCCGATGATCGACGTGGTCACCGTCGGAGCCGGAGGTGGGTCGATCGCGGCCGTCTCCCCGGAGGGGACGCTGACCGTCGGGCCCCGCTCGGCGGGTGCCGACCCAGGGCCGTTGTGTTACGCGAGGGGAGGTACCGAGCCGACGATCACCGATGCTCATCTTGTCCTCGGTCGGATCCCGCCCCATCTGCTCGGCGGCGAGATCGGGCTGGAAGCCGGTCTCGCGCACAAGGGCATGGCCGCTCTGGCGGCACGTCTGGGACTACCGGTTGAGCACTCTGCGGTCGGCGTCCTGGAGGTGTCCGCGTGGAACCAGGCGAACGCGTTGCGTCAGGTCACGGTGGCGCGCGGCCTGGACGTCCGGGACTTCGTCTTGACGGTGTTCGGCGGCTCCGGACCGCTGCTGGCCTGCCGACTGATCGACATTCTCGGGTTGTCCGCCGTGCTGGTGCCGGGCAACCCGGGCACTGTCTCGGCTTTCGGGTTGCTCACCGTCGATGTGAAGAGTGACTACGTGCAGACCGCGGTGCGCAAGCACGACGAGGTCGATCCAGCCGAGCTGACGTCGATCTACGATGCCCTGACCGAGCGGGCCGCGATCGCGCTGACCGCACAGGGATTTTCCACCGCCACGCACCGCTACGACCGGACTGCTGACCTGCGGTACTTCGGTCAGGCGTTCGAGGTCCGCGTACCGGTGCCTGCCGGGCCGCTTGATCCGCCGGCCGTCGCCGAGGTGGCGACGGCGTTCCACGCCGCACACTGCGCGCTGTACGGCTATGACTTCGCCGCGGATCCGCGGCAGCGGGTGGAGTGGGTCAACCTGCGGGTCTCGGGTATCGGGCCGATTCGGCGGCCGGACTTGCCCAGCTGCCCGCCGTCCACGGACGGTTCCGGCCAGGCCCGGACGACCGTGCGACCGGTGTGCTTCGACGCCGACGCGGGCTATGTCGCGACCGAGATCTACGACCGGTCACTGCTCGGCGCCGGTGACCTGGTTACCGGCCCGGCGGTGATCGAGGAGTTCGGCTCGACGCTCCCGGTCCATCCCGGATTCATCGCTCGCGTCGACGATTTCGGCAATTTGCTGCTGACGAAGGCGGACGCATGAGCCGGCTCACCGATGTCGAACTGAGGTCGGTTGACCCGGTGCTGCTGGCAATCGTGCAGGGCACTCTCGCGTCGGTGGAAATGGAGGTCGAGACCGCAATCGCCCGCACGTCACGCAGCCCGATGATCCGTGACGCGCACGACTTCCGCGCCGGGATCCACGACCGCATGTTGCGCAAGCTCACCGGCCGCAGCTACTCGGCGCTGGTGCACCCGATTGCCCGCGACTTCCCGCTGGCCACCATGCGTCCCGGCGACGTGTTCTTCCACAACGACGTCTACCTGTCCGAGGGCGGCATCGGGCACCTGCCCGACCTGTGCGTGACGGTTCCGGTCTTTGCCGATGACGAGGTGGTGGCGTTCGTGCAGGCATTCGGCCACCACGACGACATCGGCGGTGCGGTGCCCGGCTCGATGCCCAGCCATGCGACCAGCGTCTTCGAAGAGGGCCTGATGGTGCCGCCGATCAGGTTGTGGGAACAGGGCGTCCGCAACGAAGCGGCGTTGACGATCATGACCCGCAACTCGCGGATGCCGGACTCGCTGGCCGCCGATCTCGACGCGGAGTGCTCGGCCTGCCTGATGGGCGCCACCCGGCTCGGTGAGCTGTTCGATCGCTACGGCACGACTGCGGTGGAGCAGTGCTTCGACGCCATCGTGCAGCGCACCACCGATACGTACCGACGGGAGATACTGGCGCGCATCCCGGTGGGCACCTGGACCTGGGAGGACTACGCCGAGCACGACGGGGTGGACGAGCCGAAGCTGCATGCGCAGCGCATCACGCTGACCCGCACCCCGGACGACGATCCGTCCGGTGCCCGGCTGGTCATCGATTTCACCGGCACCAGCCCACAGGCGAAGGGCCCGATCAACCACTGCGGCGACTACGCCGACGGCAACTTCCTGAAGAAGTGGCTGGCCCCGATCCTGCGCAATCTCGCCGCGACCCCGGAACGGATGGCCGAGCTCGATGTGAACGAAGGCGTCGTGGAGCTGATCGACATGCGCTTCCCGCCACCGGGGACGTTGCTCACCCCGGTCTTCCCGGCGCCGACCAACGCGCGCACCTTCGTCATCCTGCGACTACTCGGCGTGCTCGCCGGAGTGCTGGCCAAAGCGGTGGACGGCCGGATGCCGGCCGATCAGGAGACCATCCGATACACCGGCGTCTACGGCGAGGATTTCGACGGCGAGCCGTATCTGATGCGTGAAGTGCTCGGCGGTGGATCCGGTGGCCGGTACTACGCCGATGGCGAGGACACCATCCACGTCGTGCCGGACAGCCGTAACCTGCCCACCGAGTTCACCGAAGCGCGCTTCCCGTTCCGGGTGGAGCGATTGGGACTCGCCGTCGACTCCGGCGGCCCGGGCCGCTTCCGCGGTGGCCTCGGCTACGAGAAGCACATCCGGATGTTGCGCGACGGGCACTTCATGTCGATCGCGGACCGGTCGATCCTGGCTTGCTGGGGAGTCGACGGTGGTCGCGCCGGGGGGAGCTTCCAGGTGACCATCGACGCGGACGGACCGAACGCCCGCGACGTCGACGCGCTGGCCGACGCCGAACCGGTCAAGGCCGGCGAGGTGATCCGGATTCGCACCACCGGAGGCGGCGGCTGGGGCGACCCGCTGCAGCGACCGGTCGAGGACGTGCTGCGCGACGTGCGATGGGGCAAAGTCTCGCCGACCGGCGCGGAGGTGGACTACGGCGTGCTGCTGGACGGCGATGCGGTCGACGCGGCCGCGACCGAAGCACTGCGCACCAGACTGCGCGCGGAGCGTCCCGCAGACGCACCGTTCTTCGACCGTGGTCCGGGCTACGCCCAGCTCTCCGGAGGGGCGTCCAGCGCCGAGTTCGACTGGCGCTGACCGCCGGTCGGCCGGCGGCGGTCAGACCCGGCGCGCAGCGATCGTGCGCAGCCACAGGTCGGCGTAGCGCGGGCCGTCGACCTCGAGCGCGACATCGACGAGGGCCGGCGCCAAGCCCTGCTCGTCATGACTGTGGTCGCCGGCCCAAGTACGTCGGTCGACCACGGTCTGCCCGCGGGTCCAGGTCCCGGCCAGCTCGACGCGCACCGGCAGTCGCTGCACGGTGATACCGGCCGGATCGGCCACCGCGCAGACCGCGCCGGCGTCACCGATGGTGGCTACGTCCGAGCCGTACCGCGCATACGAGAAGCCCAGTAACTCGGCGGCCAACCGCGCGGCCGGATCGTCCGTGGGCAACGCCGCGGACTGCGCCCGGGACACCGCAGGGCCGTAGAAGACGTCCAACCCGTACATGGTCACGGGCAGCTGATGGGCAGCCGCGACATCCAGCACGATCGCGGTCGCCTCGGGGTCATGCCAGACGTTGAACTCCGCGGCGGCGGTGGCATTGCCGCGCAGCGCGCCACCGCCCATGAATACCAACCGCCCGATGCCGCGTACCGCGTCCGGATGAGACCGCAGCAGCAACGCCGCGTTCGTCATCGGCCCGAGGGTGATCAGGGTGATCGGCTGCTCGGTACCGGTGAGCGTGTCGTGCAGCAGGTCGATCGCGTGCCGCCGGTCCGGTTGCGTCGGCGGCGCCGGCCAGCCGAGGTCGCCCATCCCGTCGTCACCGTGCACGTGCCTTGCCGGCCGGCCGGGTTCCAGCAACGGGCGCTCGGCGCCGCGTGCCACCGGGACGCCTACCGCCCCTGCCGCAGCCAACACCGTCAGCGTGTTGCGCACCACCGAGTCCACATCGGTGTTGCCGGCGACGCAGCTGACCGCGCGGAGGTCGAGGCCGGGATGGCGCGCCGCGAACAGCAGTGCGAGGGCGTCGTCGACGCCGGTGTCGACGTCGAGGATCACCGGGATCGGCTGGGTCACGCCTGCGACCGTAGCGACCACCCGCAAGGACATAGTCGGTGCCTCCGTAGCCTGACCGCATGCAGATCGAGGCCGTTCCGGCTGACGAGGTCCGCCCGATGAGGGGTGCGGTGCTGCGCCCGCACCACCCGGTCGAGGAGCTGGTATATCCGGGCGACGATCTGCCCGGCGCGCTGCACGCGGTGGCCCGCAGGGACGGGGATGTCGTCGGGATCGTCTCGATCACGCCGGAGCCGCATCCCATCGCCTCGGCCGAAGGCGATTGGCGGATCCGTGGGATGGCAACCGACCCGGGGGTCCGCGGCGAGGGGTACGGCGCCGCTCTGTTGAAGGCGGCGTTGGCCCACGCCCGGGCCGAAGGCGGCCGCCGGGTCTGGTGCAACGCGCGCTCCTCGGCAGTCGGCTTCTACACCCGGGAGGGGTTCGTCACCGAGGGTGACGAGTTCACGGTCTGGCCGGACGTCCCGCACTACGTCATGGCCGTCACCCTCTGACGGTGCGCACCACGATGTCTGCGTCCGGCGGGTGGGCGGCGAAGAACTCGTCCTCGGCATCGAGC
The DNA here is from genome assembly GCA_963703085.1 of uncultured Actinomycetota bacterium. GTDB lineage: Bacteria > Actinomycetota > Actinomycetes > Mycobacteriales > Jatrophihabitantaceae > DATAEG01. The sequence goes on from OY969789.1 coordinate 3,689,011, forward strand.
CATCGTCGCCACAGCGGTTGCACCGGCATCCCGTCCCGCCGGGCCCAGCGCCGCTCCCGCTCGGCCCGGGGGAGATCGCAGAACACCGACAGGCTGATCCGATCCGCGCACGCCGCGATCGACGACACACCCTCCACGATCAGCACGCCGGTGACCGGGACGTCGGCAGGGCCGGCCGGCGCCTCCAGCACGGAGTCGAAGCTGTCGTAACGGCCGGGTCTTCCTGCGGCTATGTCGGCGAGCACGGAGCGCAGCCGCGGCCAGAAGGTGAACTGGTCGTGCCATCCCTCCAGGAACGAGTCGGTGCGCAGCACGGCCGAGTCGGCGATGGCGGCACCGAGCAGCGCGGCCAGCGTTGATTTCCCGGCACCGGCTCCGCCGTCGATGGCCAGGACCTTCGTGGCGCCGCAGCGAGGTTGGCGATGGGCCAGTTCCGACGCGATGAGACCGACCAGCTCGTCCACCCGGAACAGCGAGGTGTCGAGAACCAGGGTCACGCTGGGACCGTACCGGGCCGCGAATGGTTAGCTGAGCGCATGACTGAGCCGTCGACCCGCGGCCCGCTGGCCGGAGTGCTCGTCGTCGATCTGACCCGAGCGCTGGCCGGCCCGCACGCGACGATGATGCTGGGCGATCTCGGGGCCCGGGTGATGAAGGTGGAGTCACCGGGCAGCGGTGATGACACTCGTTCCTGGGGACCGCCGTTCGTCCAGCCGGCCGACGGTGAGCGGGAGTCGACGTATTTCCTGTCGACCAACCGCAACAAGGAGTCCATCGCGCTGGATCTGAAGAGTGCCGACGGGCGGGGGGTGCTCGTCGAGCTGATCAAGCGTGCTGACGTGTTGTGTGAGAACTTCCGCACCGGCGTCCTGGCCCGGCTCGGGTTCGGCGACGAGCAATTGCTCGAGCTCAATCCGCGACTGGTCGTGCTGTCCATCTCCGGCTTCGGTCACGACGGCCCCGAAGGCGGCCGGGCGGGATACGACCAGATCGCCCAGGGCGAGGCCGGCCTCATGTCGCTGACCGGTTCCGGCCCGGGCGATCCACAGAAGGTCGGCGTCCCGGTGGGCGATCTGATCGCCGGGATGTGGGGCAGTTACGGCGTGCTGGCCGCGTTGCTCGAGCGGGAGCGCACCGGCCGCGGCCAGATCGTGCGCACCTCACTGCTGGCCGGCCTGGTCGGCGTGCACGCCTTCCAGGGCACCCGGTGGACGATCGCCGGGGAGGTCCCAACAGCGCAGGGCAACCATCACCCGTCGATCAGCCCGTACGGGCTGTTCCATTGCCGCGACGGCGCCGTGCAGATCTCCTGCGGCAGCGAGGGACTCTGGCGGCGCCTGTGCACGGAATTCGGCCTCGACCCCGATGCGCCGGGCATGGCCAGCAACCCCGAACGGGTGGCGAACCGCAACTCGGTGATCGCTGTGATCGAGGCCGCCTTCGCCACCACCGACGCGGCGCCGTTGCTGGACCGCCTGGCCGCGGCCGGCATCCCGTCCGGTCGGGTCCGCACCCTCGACGAGGTCTACGAGTGGGAGCAGACCCGCAGTCAAGGACTGCTCGTCGAGGTCGACCACGCCACCCTCGGACCGCTGACCCTGCCCGGACCGCCGCTGCGCTTCTTCGGCACTGACACCGAACCAACCACCGAAACCACCTTCACCGCGCACCAGCCGCCACCCACCCTCGACCAACACGGCGCAGCCATCCGCGAATGGCTGCACCGCACCGACGGTTGACCGAATCGGCTGCCCGGCGTTGGCAAGGCTTCATCATGTCGACGGAGCCGGCGGCACCGTAGCGTCGCCGCGGTGAAGGTAGTGGTGGCAGTCGGCGGCAATGCCATGACCGCACCCGACGGGGCGGCCCGCCCCGAGGACCAGATCGCTGCCGTCGCCCGTGCCGCGGAACCGATCGCCGAGCTCGTCGCCGCCGGTGCAGAAGTACTTCTCACCCACGGCAACGGCCCGCAGGTCGGCAACCTGCTGGTGAAGAACGAGCTGGCCGCCGCGGTAGTCCCGCCCGTCTCCCTCGATTGGTGCGGCGCGCAGACCCAGGGAACGATCGGTTTCATCCTCGTCGACGCGCTGGAGCAGGCATTCGCGGCACGGCGGCTCGACCGCAAGGTCGCTGCGGTCGTCACCCGCACGCTGGTCGCCAGCGACGACGAAGGATTTCGCGCTCCGACGAAGCCGATCGGGAGATTCGTCTCAGCCGAGGAAGCCGCCGCGCTGATGGAGCACGGTCAGGTCTGGCAGGACCGCGGTGCCCGCGGCTGGCGCCGGGTGGTTGCCTCACCCGAGCCGCTGGAGATCCTGGACGCGGCCGCCGTGCGGGCCCTGTCGGACGCCGGCTTCGTGGTCGTGGCCGCCGGTGGCGGCGGGATCCCCGTGGTCCGCGACGATGCGGGAGCAGTTGCCGGCGTCGAGGCCGTCATCGACAAGGACTTGGCCGCCGCTGTGCTGGCGCGCGCCGTCGACGCAGACGTACTGGTGATCGCCACGGACGTGGACGGCGCGGTGCTCGACTTCGGCACTGACCACGCCTCGCCCATCGGCGCGACCACGGTCTCCGAGCTACGCGCGCACTCCGATTCGTTCGCGGCCGGCTCCATGGGCCCGAAGGTGGAGGCAGTATGCCGGTTCGTCGAGGCCGGCGGCCTGCGCGGTGTGATCACATCACTGGACCGGATCGCCGACGCCGCGCACGGACTGGCCGGCACCGTCGTAACCGCACCATCCACGGAAGGTCACTTGCATGCCTGATGCCATCGAGGTCCGCAAAGTTCCGCTGCACAGCGTCTCCGACGCCAGTGAATTCGCCGCGCTGATCGACGACGGCGTGATCGAGGCTGACCGGGTGGTCGCGGTCATCGGCAAGACCGAGGGCAACGGCGGCGTCAACGACTACACCCGGATCATCGCCGACCGAGCCTTCCGGGAGGTGCTGGTCGCCAAGGGCAGTCGCGACGCCGGCGCGGTGAAGCAGATCCCGATCGTGTGGTCCGGCGGCACCGATGGAGTGATCAGCCCGCACGCCACCGTCTTCGCCACCGTCGCCCCGGACCGCGCGATGCCCAGCGACGAACCGCGGCTGACGGTTGGTTTCGCGATGAGCGAGACGCTGCTGCCCGAGGAGATCGGGCGCACCGGGATGATCACGAAGGTCGCTGCGGCGGTGCGCGCGGCGATGGCCGAGGCCGGCATCACCGACCCAGCTGACGTGCACTACGTGCAGACCAAGACCCCGTTGCTGACCATCGACACGATCCGCGACGCCAAGAGCCGGGGGCAGAGCGTCTTCACTGAAGACACCCTCACCTCGATGGACGTCTCCAACGGCGGCACGGCGCTCGGGGTCGCGGTCGCCCTGGGCGAGATCGAGACACCGCACGACGACGATGTGCTGCGCGACCGTTCGCTGTTCTCCTCGGTGGCCTCGTGCTCGTCCGGAGTGGAATTGGACCGAGCCCAGGTCGTGGTGGTCGGCAATGCCCGGGGTGTCGGCGGCCGGTACCGAATCGGTCACGCTGTGATGATCGACGCGCTCGACGCCGACGGCATCTGGGCGGCTGTCCGGGACGCGGGGCTGCGGCTGCCCGAGCGGCCGCACCCGTCGGACCTCGGCGGCCGCCTGGTGAACGTGTTCCTGAAATGCGAGGCCAGCCAGGACGGCATGGTGCGCGGCCGGCGCAACGCGATGCTCGACGACTCCGATGTGCACTGGCACCGCCAGATCAAGGCGGCCGTCGGCGGGGTGGCCGCCTCAGTGACCGGCGACCCGGCCGTGTTCGTCTCGGTCTCCGCGGCACACCAAGGTCCGGACGGCGGCGGGCCGGTCGCGGCCATCGTCGACCTCGGCTGAGGTAGCCGGCGCTGCACCGCTGGGCGAGCACGGGCGGCCAACAGCACGCGGATAGGCTGATCGCGAGATGAAGACCTTCGACGCGCTGTTCGGCGAGCTCACCGAGCGCGCCGGTGCCCGGCCCAGCGGGTCCGGCACCGTGGCCGCTCTCGACGCCGGCGTGCACGAGATCGGCAAGAAGGTCGTGGAAGAGGCGGCCGAGGTCTGGATGGCCGCCGAGCACGAGTCGGCCGAGCGCACCGCCGAGGAGATCAGCCAGCTGCTCTACCACCTGCAGGTGCTGATGCTGGCTCGCGAACTCACCCTCGACGACGTCTACCGATACTTATGACTCTGCGCATCGCGGTTCCGAACAAGGGCACGCTGGCAGATCCCTCGGCGCAGATGCTGGTGGAGGCCGGCTACCGGCAGCGCTCGGACAGCCGGGAGTTGATGTTGCTCGACCCCGACAACGAGGTGGAGTTCTTCTACCTGCGGCCGCGCGACATCGCCGTCTACGTCGGCTCGGGGAAGCTCGACCTCGGGCTGACCGGCGAGGACCTGCTGCGCGACTCCGCGGCACAGGCCGAGGTCGCGCTCGAGTTGGGCTTCGGGCAGTCCACTTTCCGCTTCGCCCGCAGTGACCGTGAGTCCGGCGCCGGGCACGGCCCCCAGGCGCTGGCCGGGCGCCGCATCGCTACCGCGTATCCCGGCCTGCTCGGTGACTACCTCACCGAGCACGAGACGGATGCCGAGATCATCGCGCTCGACGGCGCGGTGGAAACCGCGGTGCGGCTCGGGGTCGCTGATCTCATCGCGGATGTGGTCTCCACCGGTGCCACGCTGCGCAATGCCGGCCTCGAGGTGTTCGGCGATCCGCTGTTCACCAGCCAGGCGGTGCTGATCCGCCCGATCGGCGTCGAGCCCAACCCGCAGACCGAGCAGCTCATCCGCCGGCTGCAGGGCGTCATCATCGCCCGGCAGTACGTGTTGATGGACTACGACGTGCGCGACGAGCTCGTCGAGCAAGCCGTCGCGATCACGCCCGGCATCGAGTCGCCGACGGTCAGCCCGCTGCACACCGAGGGCTGGTCGGCCGTCCGAGCCATGGTGCGCACCGCGGACACCAACCGGGTGATGGACGAGCTCTGGGAGCTCGGCGCCCGCGGCATCTTCGTGACCAGTATTCACGCATGCCGGCTATGACCCGGCGCGCGTCGGCCACCGGCGAGGTACGGGCCCGGCCCGAGGCGGTCCGGATCTGGTGCGGCGTGGCCGCGATCGCCGTGCTGGCCGCGTTGGTGACCACGGCGTTGGTCCTGCCCAACTCCAGCGACGGCGTCCACTTCAACGGCGGCGACCAAGTCGGCATCGCCGGTCTCGGGGTGCTCATCGCGATCGGACTGTGGGCCCCCACCCGACCTCGTCTGATCGCGGACGGCACGGGTGTGCGGGTCCGCGGCATGTTCGGCGGATACCGCGCCGTGCCGTGGGAGATCGTCCGTTCCGTCGAATTCCGGCCCAAGTGGAGATGGGCGCGGCTCGTGCTGCCTGCCGACGAGACCATCAGCCTCTACGCGGTGCAGCGAGTGGACGGCAGTCGCGCCGCGGCAACCATGCGTCAGCTGCGAGCCTTGCACGAGGCTGCCACCGCAGCACCCAAGGACGCGTCGGAGTAAGCGACGTGACCGCACGCAACGCCTTCGTCGTCACCGGTGGTGGCCGTGGCATCGGTCGGGCGATCATCGAGCGATTGCTCGCCGATGGGCACGCGGTCGCAATTCTGGAGAAAGACGCCGACGCCGTCTCGTGGGCAACCGGAGCAGATGCTTGCCACCACGGCGCCGCCGACCGGCTGGTCGCGGTGACCGGCGACGCCGCCGAGCGGCCGGACGCGGAACGCGCGATGGACGCGGCGGTGGAGCTGGGGAAGCCGGCCGGATGGGTGAACAACGCCGCAATCTTCCGCGACGCGTCCCTGGCCACGTCCGACCCGGTCGACGTGCTCGGCCTCATCACGGCCAACCTTGCCCCGGTGGTCGTCGGGAGTGCGGTGGCGATCCGCCGACTGGGTGTAGGCGGGTCGATCGTCAACGTGTCCTCGCATCAGGCGCAGCGGGCCGTGCGCGGCGCACTGCCCTATGTCACCGCAAAAGCGGCGATCGAAGGGCTGACCAGAGCGTTGGCGGTCGATGCGGGCCCGGCCGGGATCCGGGTCAACGCCGTGGCGTTGGGGTCCGTGCGGACCGAGCGCTTTGACGCCTACCGCGCTGCCCTCGACGAGTCGGCCGCCGCCGAGCTCGACGCCCAGATGCGCCGGCTGCACCCACTCGGCAGAGTCGGTGAGGCCGCCGAGGTAGCGGATGCAGTCGCCTACCTCTTGTCCGATCGCGCGAGCTTCATCAGCGGAGCCGTTCTGCCGGTCGACGGCGGCCGGGCGGCGCAGGGCGATGATCCGGAAGCGGCCGGTTGACCGCGCTGGGTCGGAGGCCTCAGTGGCGCTTCTCGCCGGGACCCTGACCGGCCGGGTCGGGATCCGGCGACGCCTCGCGGAACGCGGCCTGCAGCGAACGCACCCCGTCGCGCAGTGGCAGCCGATGCGCGCCGAGGTATTCCTGCGCGGAGTCGTAGAGCCCGGCGAGCGCCGTGATCAATCGGCGCGCCTCGTCCAGATCGAGATAGTCGGCACCGTCCTCGGCCAGGCCGAGCTTCTCCGCCGCGGCGGACATCAACATCACCATGGCCCGCGTGATCACCTCTACCGCCGGAATCTCGGCCAGCTCCCGGACCTGCGGATCGGCGCTGCCGGGAATGTCCGGGCCGGCTGCGGCGTTTGGGACTGATGCGGTCACGCTGATACCCTCGCATCGCGACCCGTCCGTCCCGACACCGGGCTTTGTGCCCGGGATCGAGATGGATGAGCAAGCGGAAGCCGCTGAGTTTCCCACCCGGACCGTCGACATCAGGCGAGTCGGGTCAAGGTCCGGCCGGTGGGCCACGCCGTTCGCGGCGGTGGGCACCGACCGATTCTCAGCCGGCCCCGCGCGCACCGTCGCAGGCGGGGCCTTCGTCATTTCCGGAGAAGCCGCCGTGCTCGACCGCAGTACTCACAACCCATGGATCGGGGAGGTCCCATCACTGTTGAATACCGGATCAACGACCGGATCCGCGTGCCCGAGGTACGTCTCGTCGGACCCGAGGGTGAGCAGGTCGGCATCGTGCCGATCGGCAAGGCCCTGGAACTAGCCGCTGAGGCGGATCTCGACCTGGTCGAGGTCTCGGCCACCGCCCGCCCGCCGGTCTGCAAGCTCATGGACTTCGGCAAGTTCAAGTACGAGAGCGCACAGAAGGCTCGCGAGACGCGGCGCAACCAGACCATGACCGTCATCAAGGAAATGAAGCTCCGGCCGAAGATCGACCAGCACGACTACGCCACCAAGAAGGGGCATGTCGAGCGGTTCCTGAAGCAGGGCGACAAGGTCAAGGTCACCATCATGTTCCGCGGACGTGAGCAGTCCCGGCCCGAACTGGGCTTCCGGCTGCTGCAGAAGCTGGCCGAGGACATCCAGGAGCTCGGCTTCGTGGAGTCCTCGCCGAAGCAGGACGGTCGCAACATGGTGATGGTCGTGGCGCCGCACCGCCGCGCGCAGAGCAATGCGCGAGCGGCGGCGTCCGGAGAATAGTGTGGCCGGCCGGTAACCACCCGGCCGGTGAATGACAGCCGGAGCTGCTCCGGGCTCGTAGTCGAGTCCGCGGCGGAACCGGCCCGACGAAGGACGAACCATGCCCAAGCACAAGACGCACAGCGGGACGAAGAAGCGTGTCAAGGTCACGTCCACCGGCAAGCTGTTCAGCCAGCCGTCCGGTATGCGACACCACCTCGAAGTCAAGTCGTCAAGGTTGACCCGGCGACTGTCCGGCACGACCGCCATCTCCAAGGCCGACCGCCCCCGGGTCAAGAAGCTGCTGGGTCTGTAGACCAGCCTCAGACTTCACTCGCTGTTGGCCGTCCGCGCGGCGGCCCCCAAAGCAAAGGAACCATCGTGGCACGCGTCAAGAGGGCAGTGAATGCCCAGAAGAAGCGCCGCACCACCCTGGAGGCCGCGTCCGGCTACCGGGGTCAGCGGTCTCGGCTGTACCGCAAGGCCAAGGAGCAGTTGCTGCACTCGGCGACCTATGCCTACCGCGACCGCAAGGCGCGCAAGGGTGACTTCCGGCAGCTGTGGATCACCCGGATCAACGCCGCTGCCCGCGCGAACGGGATGACCTACAACCGCTTCGTGCAGGGCCTGCGCCTGGCCGGGGTCACCGTCGACCGCAAGATCCTCGCTGATCTGGCGGTCAACGACGCGGCAGCCTTCGCGCAGCTGGTCACGGTGTCGAAGAAGGCCGTCGACGCCGAGGGCATCGGCGGCGCTGCCGCCCAGTCACCGGCAGCCTGACCCGGTAACGGGTGCTGTCCGACAGCAACGCCCGGCTCGCCTCGGCCCGACGGCTCACCAGCCGTTCGGCACGACGCGACGCCGGGCGTTTCCTTGCCGAGGGGGCGCCGGCAGTGGCTGCGGCCCTGGCCCGGACCGGCACCGTCGTGGAGGTGTTCGCGACGGCCGCGGCCCTGGCCCGGAACGACGGTCTGGTGAGCGCGGCCGGCGCAGCTGGCATCGCGATCGATCAAGTGAGCGAGAAGGCCGCGGCGGCACTGTCCGAGACGGTCACCCCGCAAGGCCTGGTCGCGGTGTGTCACTTCGTTGATCTCCCGCTGCGCGCCGTACTGGACCGCCGGCCCACCCTCATGGCCGCGCTCGTGCAGCCTCGTGACCCCGGCAATGTCGGCACCATTGTGCGGACCGCGGACGCCGCGGGCGCCGACGCCGTTGTGCTGGTCGGCGACAGCGTCGACATCTACAACGGCAAGACGGTGCGAGCCACCGCAGGCAGCCTCTTTCATCTCGACATCGCCGTCGGCCTGCCTGCCGAGTCGCTCAGCAGTACCGAGCTGACCGTGCTGGCCGCGACCGGCTCCGGCGACACGGATCTCGACCAGCTGATCGACGACGGCACGCTGCGGCGCCCCACTCTCTGGCTGTTCGGCACCGAAGCGCATGGACTGCCCGCCGAAGTACAGGCCACCGCCGAGCACCGGGTACGCATTCCGATCTACGGTGCCGCGGAGAGTCTCAACCTGTCCGCCGCAGCCGCGATCTGCCTATATGCCAGCGCCCGCGCCCAGCACCGTGGCTAAGCTGTCGGCATGACGTGGGTAGACGCCACCGGCAGCCCTTCGCCATTCGGCGGGCGGCTGGCGGCCGCTGTCCCCATGCGCGTGTCCTGACGCCCCTTCGGCCGGGACGTGACGCGCCGTCCCGCACCGCCTGCGCGGGTGCCCGCATCGACGAAAGACGCTTCTCTGATGACCAGTCCTGACTTCGACCCCGTCGAGGTGGCGGCGCTGTCCGCCGAGCACCTGGACAAGGCTGTTGCCGACGCCGTTGCCGCCTTCGCCGCCGCAACTTCGCTCGACGAGCTGAAAGCGGCCCGGTTGGCACATGCCGGCGACCGCTCACCGTTGGCGTTGGCCAATCGGGAGATCGGCGCCTTGCCGCCGGCCGCCCGAGCGGCGGCCGGCCAGCGCGTCGGCGCCGCGCGCGGACAGGTCAAGGCGGCGCTGGAGACGCGGCAGCTGGACCTGGAGGCCGAGCGCGACGCCCGCGTCCTGGTCGAGGAGGCGGTGGATGTGACGCTGCCGTGGGACCGGCAGCTGACCGGCGCGCGGCATCCGTTGACCACCTTGCAGGAGTACCTGGCCGACGTGTTCACCGCGATGGGCTACGAGGTGGCCGAGGGACCCGAGGTGGAAGCCACCTGGCTGAACTTCGATGCGCTCAACCACGGCCCGGATCACCCGGCCCGCGATACGTCCGACACGCTGTACGTCGGTTCCGCGGAACAGAACCTCGTGCTGCGCACCCACACCTCGCCGGTGCAGGCGCGCACCATGCTCGACCGTGAGCCGCCCATCTACGTCATCTGCCCGGGCAAGGTGTTCCGCGCCGACGAACTCGACGCGACGCATACGCCGGTCTTCCACCAGGTCGAGGGCCTGGTCGTCGACGAGGGCATCACCATGGGGCACCTGAAGGGCACCTTGGACTACATGGCCCAGGCGATGTTCGGTGACGGCGTCGTCACCCGGCTGCGCCCCTCCTACTTCCCGTTCACCGAACCCAGCGCGGAGATGGACCTGCGCTGTTTCGTCTGTCACGGCGAGTCGGTGGGCCACCCGGACCGGCCGTGCCGGACCTGCGGCAGTGAGGGCTGGATCGAATGGGGTGGGTGCGGGATGGTCAACCCGCGGGTGCTGCGGGCCTGCGGCATCGATCCGGACCGCTACTCCGGATTCGCGTTCGGGATGGGGATCGAGCGCACCATGATGTTCCGCAACAACGCCGCCGACATGCGCGACATGGTCGAAGGCGACGTGCGGTTCACCCAGGCGTTCGGGATGGAGGCCTGATGCCCGGCGGTGGCGTGATCCGCGCGCCGTTCTCCTGGCTGGCCGAATGGGCCGACTTGGCTGAGGCCGTGGGCCCGCGCGAACTCAGCGAGGCGCTGATCCGAGTCGGTCTCGAGGTGGAACGAATCGAGTCCGGCGCGGACGGGCTGTCCGGGGCGATCGTGGTCGGGCGGGTGCTGTCGGCTGTGGCGGAGCCGCAGAAGAACGGCAAGACCATCAACTGGTGTCAGGTCGACGTCGGCGAGCCGCAGCCGCGCGGGATCGTCTGCGGTGCGCACAACTTCGGCACGGGTGATCTCGTCGTGGCCGCCCTGCCGGGATCGGTTCTGCCTGGTGGCTTCGCGATCAGCGCACGGAAGACCTACGGGCACATCTCGGACGGGATGATCTGCTCGACCCGGGAACTCGGCATCGGCGACGATCACCAGGGGATCCTGGTGCTGCCCACGAACGCCGGCGAACCCGGGGCCGACGCGCTGGACGTGCTCGGGCTGCGCGAGGCGGTGCTGGAGATCGCCGTGACGCCGGATCGTGCGCACTGCCTCTCGATGCGAGGCCTGGCCCGGGAAGCGGCCGGCGCTCTGGCGGTCGAGTTCCGCGATGTAGCAGATCAGGTCGCCGCACCACCGCCGGACGAGCTGGGCTACCCGGTATCGGTATCCGATCCGGTCGGCTGTGACCAGTTCTCGGCACGCGCTGTCACCGGCCTGGACCCGGCAGCACCGTCGCCGGACTGGATGGTGCGCCGGCTGGCGCAATGCGGTGTCCGATCGATCTCCTTGCCCGTGGACGTGACCAACTACGTCATGCTGGAAACCGGTCAGCCGTTGCACGCCTTCGACCGGGCGAAGGTGACCGGAGCCCTCGGCGTTCGGCGCGCCACACCGGGGGAGCGGTTGACCACGCTGGACGGATCTGAGCGGGCGCTCGACCCGGCCGATCTGGTCGTCACCGACGACACCGGTCCGATCGCTCTGGCCGGCGTGATGGGGGGCCAGTCGACCGAGATCGATGCCGCCACCAGCGAGGTGATCCTGGAGGCCGCGCACTGGCAGCCGGCCAGCATCTCCCGCACCGTGCGCCGGCACAGGTTGCCCAGCGAGGCAGCCAAGCGCTTCGAGCGGGGCGTCGATCCGCGGATCGCCGCGGTGGCGCTGCAGCGCTGCGTCGAACTGCTGGTCGAGCATGGCAGTGCCCAGCCGGCGCGGGGATTCACCGTCGTCGGGGACGGGCCGGCGCCGGTCGAGATCGCGATGTCGGTCGCGTTACCGGGTGCGGTGGCCGGTCGGCCGATCGACAGCGCGACGGTGCATGGCGCGTTGCGCACGGTCGGGTGCCGGTTCGAGGCCGCCGAGCCGCTCATCGTCGTCCCGCCGAGTTGGCGGCCTGATCTCATCGACCCGGCCGACCTGGTCGAAGAGGTCGTCCGCCTCGTCGGCTACCACACCATCCCGGCCTCGTTACCGACCCCACCGCCAGGACGCGGCCTCACTGCCGAGCAGGCGCTGCGCAGATCGGTGTCCCGGGCGCTGGCCGGTGCCGGGTTCACCGAAGTGCTGAGCAACCCGTTCGTCGCGCCGAGCGTGTACGACACGTTCGGACTGCCCGCGGACGACCCGCGCCGCAATGGACTGGTCGTGCTCAATCCGCTGTCCGACACCGAGCCGGAACTGCGGACGACCCTGCTGCCCGGGCTGCTGAACACGCTGCTGCGCAACGTCGGTCGCGGCGAGCGTGATCTCGCCCTGTTCGAGATGGGACTGGTGTACCTGGCCGACGCGCAGGCTCCGGCGGCGCCGGTGCCGGGCGTAGCCGGCCGACCGACGCCTGCTGAGATCGACGCGCTGTACGCAGCGGTACCGAAGCAGCCGCGACACCTGGCCGTCGTCATGAGCGGCCGCGCGGAACGCCCTGGATGGTGGGGCGCCGGCCGGCCGGAGTGCTGGGCCGACGCGATTCAGGCCGCCCGGACCGTGGCCCGCAGCGCGCGAGCCGAATTGACGGTGCACCAGGTGGATCAGCCACCGTGGCACCCCGGTCGTTGCGCGCAGCTGCTGGTCGACGGGGCAGTGGTGGGCCATGGCGGTGAGCTGCACCCTCGTGTCCTCGCTGCACTCGGGCTGCCGGAGCGGACGTCGGCGATGGAGCTGGATCTCGATGCGATCCGGCCGCCGCGTCCCGCGCAGGCGCCGACCTTGTCCACCTACCCGCCGGTTCTGCTCGACCTCGCGCTGACCGTCCCGCAGGCGGTACCGGCGGCCGACGTCGCTGCGGCACTGCGCGCCGGCGCCGGAGAGCTGCTGGAGTCGATGCGGCTGTTTGATCTGTACACCGACGATCGGCTGCGCGCGGACGGGGTGAAGTCGCTGGCCTACTCGCTGCGTTTCCGCGCGCCGGACCGCACGCTGACCGTCGAGGAAGCCACCGCGGCCCGCGACGCAGCCCTTGCCGAGGCAACCGCTCGCACCGGAGCGGCACTGCGGCGGTAGCGCGGTAACCGTCACAGATGCTTGAGCGCCTCCCGACGGCAACTCACGGCGGATGCTCTGGATCCGCAGGCGATCCGGCTATCCACAGCCGCAGCGTAAAGCGCTCCGGTGCGGCCCGCTCCGTCCTACGGTTGCCGGACGCGACGAAACGGAGGACGCCGTGGACCATGAGGAAGACGACCCGATTCTGGTTCAGCAATGGCTGGACCAGGAACACGCCTGGATGCGAGACATGGTCCGCAAGGTCGGTTGGGCGATCCAGTACGTGATCGGCGAACGGCAAACGCCCTCTTTCGCCTACACCGTCGGGCTGTTCGGCTTCGATCATCCAGAGGTCGTGGTCTTCGGGCTCGCTCCGCAAAGCGCTCAGAATCTGCTCAACCTGCTCGGCGAGCGGGTCAAGTCGGGGTGTCCGATGCGCGACGGCGACGAGGTATCGGTGGGTGAGCCGCCGGGCTCGGTCACGCTGTTCGGCCTGGCCCATCCCGAATCGCTTTTGTTCGCGGCCAATTCGTTCTATCAACGACCGCCGCACGATTCGGTGCCGGCGCTGCAAGCGGTCTATCCGGACGACGACGGGCGTTACCCGTGGGAGCCGGGCTACGCGCTCCAGCCGCACCTGCAGCCGATGCCGGACACGCACACTGCCTGACCGTGCCGGCCTGTCGGGCGGTTGCCGGGAGAGTGTGCGGTGAGCACTGTGAGATCGGCTGGCCATCGTCGAAGGGGCGTCGTTGCCGGCCGGTGCTGCATGAAGTTGCGTCGTAGTGCATACTTGTGCGATGGGCATCAGGGTCGCGGTAGCCGGCGCAAGCGGGTACGCCGGCGGTGAGCTGCTCCGGCTCATCGCCGGGCATCCGGAACTCGAGCTTGCCGTGGCCGCCGCGCACGGTCACGCGGGCGCCCCGGTGACGTCGGTGCACCCGCACCTGCGCACGTATGCTGATCTCGCCTTTGCCGACACCACGCCCCCGGTGTTGGCAGAGGCGGATCTGGTGTTCCTGGCGCTGCCCCACGGTGTTGCCGCCGCGCTGGCCGATCAGCTCCCCGGCCACGTCCAGATCGTCGATCTCGGGTCCGAGCACCGGCTCGTCGACGCAGCCGCATACCAGCGCTACTACGGCGGCGAGTACCCAGGGGCCTGGACCTACGGGCTCCCGGAGCTGCCCGGGCAGCGCACCGCCATCCGGGCCAGTGACCGGGTGGCCAACACGGGCTGTTACGCGGTCGCGGTGATCACCGCCTTGGCGCCGCTGATCGCGGCCGGCCTGGCCGACCCGGAGGACGTCGTCGTGGTGGCCACCAGTGGCACCTCGGGTGCCGGCCGGGAAGCGAAGGCGCACCTGCTCGGTACCGAGGTGATGGGCGATGTGTCGGCGTACAAGGTCGGCGCACACCGGCACGTGCCGGAGATCTGCCAAGCCACGGGCGCCCGCACGCTGTCCATGACACCCCTGCTGGCGCCCATGCCGCGCGGCATCCTGGCGGCGGTCACGGCGCGGGCAGTTCGGCCGGTCAGCGCCTCGGACGTTCACGACGCCCTCAGCACGGCCTACGCCGAGGAGCCGTTCGTCCACGTGCTGCCCCCGGGCAGCCAACCGCACACCGCAGCCACGTACGGCTCCAACTCCGTGCACCTGCAGACCGAAATCGACCTGAGCTCTGAGCGGATCATCGTCACCAGCGCCATCGACAACCTCGGCAAGGGTGCTGCCGGCCAGGCCGTGCAGAACGCCAACCTCATGCTTGGCCTCGACGAGGCCGCCGGGCTGTCGGTCGACGGGATCGCGCACTGATGAGCGTGACTGCGGCTCAGGGGTTCCGCGCTGCGGGCGTGGTCGCCGGTCTGAAGCCATCCGGTCTACCGGACGTCGCCCTGGTGGTCAACGACGGGCCCGGCGATTCCGCGGCGGCGGTGTTCACGTCCAACCGGGTGAAGGCCGCGCCGGTGCTGTGGTCGCAGCAGGTGCTCAGCGCCGGACGGATCCGCGCCGTGGTGCTCAACTCCGGCGGTGCGAACGCCTGCACCGGCAAGCCGGGCTTCGCCGACACCCACGCCACCGCAGAACACGTCGCCGCGCGGCTCGGGATCGGTGCGGGAGAGGTCGCAGTGTGCTCCACTGGCCTCATCGGCGAGCGGCTGCCGATGCAGCTGTTGCTGCCGGGAATCGACGCCGCGGCCAGCGCACTGACCGACGAAGGCGGACCGGCAGCTGCCGAGGCGATCCGCACCACCGACACGGTCGCCAAGCAGCAGACGCTGGCGCATCCGGGTGGCTGGACGATCGGCGGGATGGCGAAGGGCGCCGGGATGCTGGCGCCGAGCCTGGCCACGATGCTCTGCGTGCTCACCACCGACGCTGTCCTCGACGCCGCTGTCCTCGACGCCGCCCTGCGCCGGGCAACAGCGCTCAGCTTCGACCGGCTCGACTCCGACGGCTGCATGTCGACGAATGACACCGTGCTGCTGATGTGCAGCGGCGCGTCCGGCATCGTTCCCGACCCGGCCGAGTTCAGCGCCGCGCTGCAGCAGGTGTGCTCGGGGTTGGCGCAGCAGCTGCTGGCCGATGCCGAGGGCGCCAGCAAGGAGATCACCGTCGAGGTCACTGGCGCGGCGAGCGAGCCGGACGCGGTGGAGGTGGGCCGATCGATCGCGCGCAACAACCTGCTGAAGTGCGCACTGTTCGGCAACGACCCGAACTGGGGCCGGGTGCTCGCCGCGATCGGTACCACGGCTGCGGCATTCGACCCGGACACCATCGACGTGTCGATGAACGGCGTGGCCATCTGCGTCGGCGGCGCCGCCGGTGCCGATCGGGCAACGGTGGACCTGACCGACCGCGTTGTGCACATCGGCGTCGACCTGCATGCGGGGTCGTTCGCGGCAACCATCTGGACCAACGACCTCTCGCTCGCCTATGTCGAAGAGAACTCGGCCTACTCCTCATGACCAGCAGCCGGACCGTCGATGCCGCCCTGGACAAGGCGGCCACCCTCGTCGAAGCGCTGCCGTGGCTGAAGCGGTTCCACGGCACGGTCGTGGTCGTCAAGTACGGCGGCAACGCGATGACCGAGCCGGCGTTGCAGCGTGCCTTCGCCGAGGACGTCGTCTTCCTGCGCTACGCCGGGTTGCGCCCGGTCATCGTGCACGGCGGCGGTCCGCAGATCAGCGCCCACCTCGACAGGCTCGGTATCGCCAGTGAGTTCCGCGGCGGCCTGCGGGTCACCACCCCTGAGGCGATGGATGTCGTGCGGATGGTGCTGGTCGGCCAGGTGAACGGCGACGTGGTGAACCTGATCAACGACCACGGTCCGTTCGCCGTCGGGCTCTCCGGTGAGGACGCCGCATTGCTCACCGCGGAGCGCCGGCCGGCCTATGTGGCCGGCGAGCCGGTGGACATCGGCCAGGTGGGCGACGTGGTTGCCGTCGATCCGTCCACGGTGCAGGCGCTGCTGGACGCAGGGCGCATCCCCGTGATCGCCACGGTGGCCCGCGGGCTGGACGGCTTGACCTACAACGTGAATGCGGATACCGCTGCTGCGGCGATCGCGATCTCGGTACAGGCCGAGAAGCTGATCGTGCTCACCGATGTGGCCGGGCTGTACCGCGACTGGCCGCAGAGCACCGGGGTCGTCAGTCAGATCGAAGCCGACGACCTGCGCGCTCTGCTGCCCGATCTGACTAGCGGGATGATTCCCAAGATGGAGGCGTGCCTGCGCGCCGTCGACGCGGGGGTCCCCGGCGCGCACATCCTGGACGGTCGGGTCGCGCACTCACTTCTCGTCGAGGTTTTCACCGATGCCGGCATCGGCACCATGGTCGTCCCTACCAAGAGCGAGGCGAGCACATGACTGACTCACCCGAGCGGATGGCGCAATGACCCGGTCCACCGAACTGCTGTCCCGCTGGGACGCGGCCATGATGGATACCTACGGCACCCCGCCGCTGGCCATCGACCACGGCGCCGGGGTGCGCGTCTGGGACGTCGATGGTGCCGAGTACCTCGACTTCGTCGGCGGCATCGCGGTGTCGGCACTCGGCCATGCGCACCCGGCCGTCGTCGCGGCGGTCGTCGAGCAGGTCGGCAAGCTGGCGCACTCGTCCAACCTGCTGGTGCACGAGCCCGGCGTCCGGCTCGCCGAGCGGCTGCTGGACCTGGCCGGCATCGACGGACGGGTGTTCTTCGCGAACAGCGGCGCCGAGGCGAACGAATGCGCGCTGAAGTTGGTCCGCCGGTACGGCTACTCGCTCGACGCGGAGGGCGGTCGCCTCGAGGTGGTGGCCGCGAACAACAGCTTTCACGGCCGCACCATGGGTGCGCTGGCGATCACCGGCAACGCCGCGAAGCGCGAACCGTTCGCACCGCTGCCCGGACCGGTCAGTTTCGTCGACTACGGCGATGTGGACGCGTTGCGCGCCGCGGTCACCGAGCGCACCGCGGCAGTGTTCCTGGAGCCGACGCTCGGTGAGGGCGGCATCGTCCCGGCGCCGACCGGCTACCTCGCCGCAGCGCGGGAGGTCTGCGACGCGGTGGGTGCGTTGCTGGTCATCGACGAGGTGCAGAGCGGTGTCGGCCGCACCGGTCATTGGTTCGCCAGCCTCGCCGAGGGCATCCGTCCGGACGTGATCACGCTGGCCAAGGGACTCGGCGGCGGCCTGCCGATCGGCGCCTGCATCGGGTTCGGTGCAGCCGGCCGGGTGCTGGGGGCGGGTCAACACGGCAGCACCTTCGGCGGCAATCCGGTGTCTTGCGCAGCGGCGTTGGCGGTGCTCGACACCGTCGCCGATCAGCACCTGCTCGACTCGGTGAAACGGGTCGGGGAACACCTCGGGCACGCCTTGGCGGCTCTGCAGAGTCCGCTGATCGTGGAGACCAGGGGCACCGGACTGTGGCGGGCGGTAGCGCTCAGCGGACCGCATGCGCCGGCGATCGAGGCGGCCGCGCGTAGCCACGGCCTGTTGGTCAACGCCGTGAAGCCCGACGTGCTCCGGTTGGCGCCGCCGCTGATCCTCACCGAGGCAGAGGTCGATGAAGCCATGCCCTTGCTGCAGACCGCTTTGACCGAGGTGGCGTCATGACGGTGCGGCACTTCCTGCGCGACGACGACCTCTCGCCGGCCGAGCAGGCCGAGGTGCTGGCGCTGGCTGCCGAACTGAAGCGGGACCGTTTCGGTCGCCGGCCGCTGGCCGGCCCGCGCACCGTGGCGGTCATCTTCGACAAGTCCTCCACCCGCACCCGGGTGTCGTTCAGCGTCGGCATCTCCGAGCTCGGCGGCTATCCGCTGGTCATCGACGCGCAGACCAGTCAGCTCGGCCGCGGCGAGCCGATCGAGGACACCGCCAGGGTGCTCGACCGGCAGAGCGCCGCGATCGTCTGGCGCACCGCGGGCCAGGAGCGCATCGACGCGATGGCCTCGGTGAGCCAAGTACCGGTCATCAACGCGCTCACCGACCAGTTCCATCCATGCCAGATCCTGGCCGACCTGCAGACCGTGCAGGAACGGCTCGGCGCGCTAACCGGCCGGATCCTTTCCTTCTTCGGCGACGGGGCGAACAACATGGCCCACTCGTATCTGCTGGGTGGAGCGACGGCTGGCATGCATGTCCGCATCGCCGCCCCGGCCGGCTACCGTCCCGACCCGGTGGTCCTGGCCGATGCCGGTCGAATCGCCGCGGCAACCGGTGGATCGGTCACCGTCACCGACGACGTTGCGGCAGCCGCCGACGGCGCGGACGTGCTGGCCACCGACACCTGGGTCTCGATGGGGCAGGAGACCGAGAAGGCAGAACGGATAGCGACGTTCGGCGGGTACCGCCTCACCGCAGCTCTGCTGACCCGCGCCGCCCGGACCGCGATCGTGTTGCACTGCCTGCCGGCCTATCGCGGGCTGGAGATCGACGCCGCAGTCATCGACGGGCCGCAGTCGGCGGTCTGGGACGAAGCCGAGAACCGGCTGCACGCGCAGAAGGCCGTGTTGGTCTGGCTGCTGGAGCGCGCGGCATGACGACCACCGCGCCTACCCGGGCCGCGCGTCATCACCAGATCGTCGCGCTCATCGCCGAGCGACCGTTCCGGTCCCAGGCCGAGCTGGCAAAGGCATTGGACGAGGGCGGGTTCCCGGTCACGCAGGCGACGCTGTCGCGCGACCTCGACGAGCTCGGCGCGGTCAAGCTGCGCACCGCCGACGGGGGAGCACCTGCCTACGTCATCCCCGAGGACGGGTCCCCGCTGACCGCACGTTCTTCCGACGACGACCGGCCGCTGCGGCTGGCCCGGCTGCTCACCGAACTGATGGTGAGCGCCGAGGCCAGCGGCAACCTTGTCGTGCTGCGCACGCCGCCCGGCGCGTCGAACTTCCTCGCCAGCGCCCTCGACCGGGCCCGGTTGCCCGGCGTGCTCGGCACGGTGGCCGGCGACGACACCATCCTGGTCATCGCCCGTGATCCCAGCGGCGGCGCCGACCTCGTCCGCGATCTTCGTGCGCTGGCCCAACACCCAGGAGATATGGCTCTGTGAGCAAAGTCCTCACCTCAGTTCCGGTCGGCGAACGCGTCGGCATCGCGTTCTCCGGTGGCCTCGACACCTCGGTCGCGGTCGCCTGGATGCGTGCCAAGGGCGCTGTCCCGTGCACCTACACCGCCGATATCGGGCAGTACGACGAGCCCGACATCTCGGGTGTCCCGGAGCGGGCGCGGCAATACGGTGCCGACCTCGCCCGGGCCGTGGACTGCCGCCGAGAACTCGTCGAGGAGGGGTTCGCCGCGCTGGCCTGCGGTGCTTTCCACATCCGCTCCGGTGGCCGCGCGTACTTCAACACCACGCCGCTTGGCCGGGCCGTGACCGGCACGATGCTGATCCGCGCCATGCAGTCCGACGACGTGCACATCTGGGGCGACGGCTCGACGTTCAAGGGCAACGACATCGAGCGCTTCTACCGGTACGGGCTGCTGGCCAATCCGGCGCTGCGCATCTACAAGCCGTGGTTGGACGCCGACTTCGTGAGCGAACTCGGCGGCCGGGCCGAGATGAGCCAGTGGCTGACCGAGCACGACCTGCCCTACCGCGACACCAAGGAGAAGGCGTACTCGACCGACGCCAACATCTGGGGCGCCACGCACGAGGCGAAGACCCTGGAACACCTTGAGGTATCGCTGGAGACCGTCGAGCCGATCATGGGGGTGCGGTTCTGGGACCCCGCCGTAGAGATCGAGGCCGAGACCGTCACCGTCGAGTTCAGCTCGGGCCGACCGGTGGCGATCAACGGGAGGAGATACGACGACCCGGTGGCGCTGGTGCATGAGGCGAACACGGTCGCCGGCCGGCACGGGCTCGGCATGTCCGACCAGATCGAGAACCGGATCATCGAAGCCAAGTCCCGCGGCATCTACGAGGCGCCGGGGATGGCGCTGCTCTGGATCGGGTACGAACGGTTGCTCAACGCGATCCACAACGAGGACACCATCGCGACCTACCACGGCGAAGGCCGCCGACTGGGCCGGTTGCTGTACGAGGGTCGCTGGCTCGACCCGCAGGCCTTGATGCTGCGCGAGTCGATCCAGCGTTGGGTCGCCTCCCTGGTCACCGGCGAAGTCACGGTGCGGCTGCGTCGCGGCGAGGACTATTCGATCCTCGACACCCGCGGACCGGGGTTGTCCTACCACCCGGACAAGCTATCGATGGAGCGCACCGTGAACGCCGCCTTCGGCCCGGTGGACCGCATCGGACAGCTCACCATGCGCAATCTCGACATCGCCGACTCCCGGTCCAAGCTCGAGCAGTACGCCGGTCAACCGCTCGACCAGGGCCAGGTCCTGGTCGAGAACGGCACGCTGTTCGGCGAGTTCGCCCGCGGCGGCGCCGAACAGATCGCAGCCGACCCGGCCGCCGGCATCGCTCGCTCCGACGAGTCGGTGCTGGACAATGCGGCGATGGAGTCCGGCAATGATTAGCTCGCCACGAAACTGCTCGCTGTGCTCGCATTTCCGCGGGAGCCCCGAATGAATGGGGCAGAGACGACCAGACTTTGGGGCGGCCGCTTCGCCACCGGGCCGTCCGACGCGCTGACCCGGCTGTCGGTTTCGGTGCACTTCGACTGGCGGCTGGCCCCGTACGACCTACGCGCCTCGGCTGCGCACGCCAGGGTGCTGCACGGCGCGGGCCTCCTCACCGACGACGAGTTGGGGGAGATGCTGGCCGCGCTCGACGACCTCTCCGCCGCCGTGGCGGCCGGCCAGTTCCGGCCAACCGTCGAGGACGAGGACGTGCACACCGCACTGGAACGCGGCCTGCTGGAGCGGCTCGGCACCACCGGCGGCAAGTTGCGCGCCGGCCGCAGCCGCAACGACCAGGTCGCCACCGACCTGCGGCTCTACCTGCGTGATCATGTGCGCCGCATCGTGCTGGCCGTGGCGGAACTGCAGACCGCGCTGATCACCGTTGCCGAGCAGAACCGCGCGGTGCCGATGCCGGGCATGACGCATCTGCAGCACGCCCAGCCGGTCCTGCTCGGCCATCACCTGCTCGCGCACGTGCATGCGATGGATCGCGATCTCGACCGCCTCCGGGACTGGGACGCCCGCGCCGCGGTGTCGCCGCTCGGCTCCGGCGCGCTGGCCGGCTCGTCGCTGCCGTTGGATCCGGTCGCGGTGGCTGCCGAGCTCGGCTTCGACCGTCCGGCGGCCAATTCCATCGACGCGGTCAGCGACCGTGACTTCGCCGCGGAGTTCCTCTTCGCGGCCGCGCTGCTCGGCG
The DNA here is from genome assembly GCA_963703085.1 of uncultured Actinomycetota bacterium. Taxonomy (GTDB): domain Bacteria; phylum Actinomycetota; class Actinomycetes; order Mycobacteriales; family Jatrophihabitantaceae; genus DATAEG01. Next base: position 3,710,610 of record OY969789.1, read on the forward strand.
TGCACCTGTCCCGGATCGGCGAGGAGATCGTCATCTGGTCGACGCCGGAGTTCGGCTGGGTGCACTTGGACGACGCCTGGTCGACCGGGTCCTCGATCATGCCGCAGAAGAAGAACCCGGACATCGCCGAACTCGCCCGCGGCAAGTCGGGTCGGTTCATCGGCAACCTCACCGGACTGCTCACCACGTTGAAGGGCCTGCCGCTCGCCTACGACCGCGACCTGCAGGAGGACAAGGAACCCGTTTTCGACACGGTCGATCAGCTGCTCACGTTGCTGCCGGCAGTCACCGGCCTCATTGCCACGCTGCGCTTCGACACCGAGCGGCTCACCGCGGCCGCGCCCTCCGGTTTTGCGTTGGCCACCGACGTCGCGGAGTGGCTGGTGCGCGCCGGCGTGCCGTTTCGAGAAGCGCACGAGATCGCCGGCGCGTCGGTGTCGTACTGCGAGGAGCACCGCCTCGAGCTCACCGACCTGTCCGACGAGCAGCTGGCCGCGATCGACTCCCGGCTGACCCCAGAGGTCCGCACGGTGCTGAGCGTCGGTGGTGCCCTGCGGGCTCGCTCAGCAGTCGGTGGAACGGCGCCGGACCGGGTCGCCGATCAACTGGCGGCGATGGCCGACGCAGTGCACGCCCATGTCGCCTGGGCCAACTCCGATCGCACCGGCTGAGGTGAGCCAGGCGCTGCGGGCCCGGCTGTCCGGTCGAGCGACGACGGTGGCGCCGGCGTTGCTCGGCGCGCGGCTGGAGTCCGGCCGCGGAGAAGACCTGGTCGCGATCGAGCTGACCGAGGTGGAGGCGTACGAGGGCGGTGCGGATCCGGCGTCGCACGCGTTTCGCGGCCCGACACCACGGAATGCCGTGATGTTCGGGCCGGCCGGATTCCTGTACGTGTACTTCGTCTACGGCATGCACTGGTGCGCGAACGTCGTCTGCGGCCCGGACGGTGAGGCCTCCGCGGTGTTGCTCCGGGCCGGCCGGGTGGTGGCCGGCCAGGACCTCGCCCGGACCCGGCGCCGGGCGGCTCGCTCCGAAGCCGACCTGGGGCGCGGCCCGGCCCGCCTTGCCCAGTGCCTGGGGCTGACCGGCGCCGACTCCGGCCTCGACCTGCTCGCTGCGGAGTCGCCGGTGCGGCTGACCGCGCTGGGCTCGGCCCAGGACGCCGTCGCGGTCGGCCCACGGGTCGGCGTCGCGGCCGCGCCCGACGCCGAACTGCGCTTCTGGCTGGCCGGCGAACCGTCGGTGTCGGTCTACCGCCGAGGCGGCCGGCCATCGGCTCGGCCGGGACGGCAGACTTGACCCCGTGACCGTGCCCAGCGTTCCCGTCCCGCCCGATGACCTGCCTGCCGAGCTGCATGACGCGTACCAGGTGCTGGCCTCCGGCGCGGCAGCCATCCTGCCGGCGGACGGGCTGGCCGAGCGGATGATCACAGCGCACCGCGAACACCGCCCGCTGCGGGTGAAGCTCGGCATCGACCCGTCCGGGACCCAGCTCACCCTGGGCCACGCCGTCGTGCTGCGCAAACTGCGCCAGTTCCAGGACGTCGGCCATCTGGCGATCTTGGTGGTCGGCGGGTTCACCGGCCAGGTGGGCGACCCGTCCGGGCGAAGTGCGACCCGTTCGGTCCAGACGCCCGAACAGGTGGTGGCCAACGCGCAGGGTTACTTCGACCAGGTCATGCGCATCCTCGACCCGCAGCGCAGTGAAGTGGTCAACAACGCGTCGTGGCTGGCGCCGATGACGGTCGCCGAACTTTTGGGCTACGCCCGAGAGATGACCGTCGCCCAATTGCTCGAGCGCGACGACTTCGCCCGCAGGTTCACGGGCAACGTGCCGATCTCGCTGTCCGAGCTGTTCTACCCGATGCTGCAGGGCATCGACTCCGTCGAGATCCACGCCGACATCGAACTGGGTGGGACCGACCAGACCTTCAACAATCTGGTCGGCCGCGAACTGCAGCGCAGTCGCGGGCAGGCACCCCAAGCTGTGATGACCCTGCCGTTGCTGGTGGGCACTGACGGCGTGGAAAAGATGGGTAAGTCGCTGAACAACTTCGTCGCCATCGACGAGCCGCCGGCCGAGCAGTTCGGCAAGTTGATGAGCATCCCGGACTCGGCCGTCGGCATGTACGCCTCGCTGTGCACGACGCTGCCACCGGCCGACGTCGCCGAACTTGCCGCCGCTGCGGCCGCCGGCGGCACGGCCGCCGGCGCGGCCAAGCGCCGGATGGCCCGCGAGGTGGTCGGGCTGTACCACGGAAACGAGGCAGCGGCTGAGGCCGAAGCCGCCTTCGATGCTCGGTTCCGCGACGGCGCCGTGCCCCAGGACGTCCCGGAGCACCGCGTGGGCGACGGGCCGTCGGTGCACATCCCGACAATCTTGGTGGCGAGCGGTCTGGCCGCGTCCACCAGCGCAGCCCGGCGCCTGGTGAACGGCGGCGGCGTGAAATTGGACGGTGTACCGGTGCAGAGCTACGACCTGCCACGGGCGGACATCGTCGGTCGGGTTCTGGCGGCCGGCAAGCGTCGGGCGGTCCGCCTGATCTGAGCGCGGACGTGGCGGGCATCACGTCCGGCGGCGGTGCGTCGGGTTGAACCAGCGCCCGCAGACCAACTAGTGTTCAACACGTTCCACCGAAGCACCTGCAAGCACCAAGCGGAGCTAATCCGCCAGCACGGGCTAATCGGACGGACACCCCAGTCAGGACACCAGCGCAGTTGGCTGCGTCCGCGATCGGGACTCGCCCGAGGGCGGGAGTCAGGCCCGCAAGGGATTTGACGCCCCAGACCGGCGCGAGTAATGTTTCACGGGTTGCCCCGAAGACGGTTCGAAAGGCCATCGACGGTGCGCGTCCGCTCCTTGAGAACTCAACAGCGTGCCGAAAGTTAGTGCCATAAGCAATAACCCCCGATTCGGTGAAGCCATTATGGCGGAGCCGATAAGGGATTCCTTTGGTACATCGAGCAGAAGTAAACGTTCAGCTCGTATGGACCAGCGATCAACGTTGTGCGCGTAAGCGTACGACGCTTTCTGTGTCGACACCCCACCGAACGGTTTACCGCGAGGTGGCGAGTCAAAATACATTCACGGAGAGTTTGATCCTGGCTCAGGACGAACGCTGGCGGCGTGCTTTACACATGCAAGTCGAGCGAGGCCCTCTCCTTCGGGAGAGGTGCCCTAGCGGCGAACGGGTGAGTAACACGTGGGCAACCTGCCCCTAGCACTGGGATAAGCCCGGGAAACCGGGTCTAATACCGGATATTACCTTCTTAGGCATCTTCGAAGGTGTAAAGGATTCTGGCTAGGGATGGGCCCGCGGCCTATCAGCTTGTTGGTGGGGTAACGGCCTACCAAGGCGTCGACGGGTAGCCGGCCTGAGAGGGCGACCGGCCACACTGGGACTGAGACACGGCCCAGACTCCTACGGGAGGCAGCAGTGGGGAATCTTGCACAATGGGCGAAAGCCTGATGCAGCGACGCCGCGTGAGGGATGACGGCCTTCGGGTTGTAAACCTCTTTCAGCTCCGACGAAGCGAAAGTGACGGTAGGAGCAGAAGAAGCACCGGCCAACTACGTGCCAGCAGCCGCGGTAATACGTAGGGTGCAAGCGTTGTCCGGAATTATTGGGCGTAAAGAGCTCGTAGGCGGTCTGTCACGTCGGCTGTGAAAACCTGGGGCTCAACCCCGGGCCTGCAGCCGATACGGGCAGACTAGAATTCGGTAGGGGAGACTGGAATTCCTGGTGTAGCGGTGGAATGCGCAGATATCAGGAGGAACACCGGTGGCGAAGGCGGGTCTCTGGGCCGATATTGACGCTGAGGAGCGAAAGCGTGGGGAGCGAACAGGATTAGATACCCTGGTAGTCCACGCCGTAAACGGTGGGCGCTAGGTGTGGGCCTCATTCCACGAGGTCTGTGCCGCAGCTAACGCATTAAGCGCCCCGCCTGGGGAGTACGGCCGCAAGGCTAAAACTCAAAGGAATTGACGGGGGCCCGCACAAGCGGCGGAGCATGTTGCTTAATTCGATGCAACGCGAAGAACCTTACCTGGGTTTGACATGCAAGGAAATCTGGTAGAGATACCAGGTCCGCAAGGGCTTTGCACAGGTGGTGCATGGCTGTCGTCAGCTCGTGTCGTGAGATGTTGGGTTAAGTCCCGCAACGAGCGCAACCCTCGTCCTATGTTGCCAGCGAGTAATGTCGGGGACTCATAGGAGACTGCCGGGGTCAACTCGGAGGAAGGTGGGGATGACGTCAAGTCATCATGCCCCTTATGTCCAGGGCTGCAAACATGCTACAATGGCCGGTACAAAGAGCTGCGATACCGCAAGGTGGAGCGAATCTCATAAAGCCGGTCTCAGTTCGGATTGGGGTCTGCAACTCGACCCCATGAAGTCGGAGTCGCTAGTAATCGCAGATCAGCAACGCTGCGGTGAATACGTTCCCGGGCCTTGTACACACCGCCCGTCAAGTCATGAAAGTCGGTAACACCCGAAGCCGGTGGCCCAACCCTTGTGGAGGGAGCCGTCGAAGGTGGGATTGGCGATTAGGACTAAGTCGTAACAAGGTAGCCGTACCGGAAGGTGCGGCTGGATCACCTCCTTTCTAAGGAGCAACTGGCGCCGCGCCCCTCGGGGACGGTGCCCAGACCCGTTGGTGGATTGCCGACCGCCTGGTCGGTTAAGAACACAACGGTGCTCAAGGGTGGAACACTAACTAGTTCGGCTGGTGCGATCATCAGACCGGTCAGTAGGACGTCCCTCGGGACGTCTGAACCTCCGCGATGGCGTTCGTACCGGCCGTAGGCACGCTGTTGAGTCCTGAGGGAGCGGGCATTTTTGTCCCGCCCTTCGGGTTGTCTGTCGTTCTCGACAGACAGCCCAGGTTCAGATGGTGTGAGCGCTGAACGGCCGGCCGCGAGCCGGTACGCAGCGGGCACTCACTCTCATCGCCCGTACCTTGAGAACTGCATAGTGGACGCGAGCATCTTTGTGGCCAAGTTAATAAGGGCGCACGGTGGATGCCTTGGCACTAGGAGCCGATGAAGGACGTAGGAGGCTGCGACAAGCCTTGGGGAGCTGCCAACCGAGCTTTGATCCAAGGATTTCCGAATGGGGAAACCCGGCAGGAGTCATGTCCTGTCACCCATACCTGAACACATAGGGTATGCGGAGGGAACGTGGGGAAGTGAAACATCTCAGTACCCACAGGAAGAGAAAGCAACCGCGATTCCGTTAGTAGTGGCGAGCGAAAACGGAAGAGGCCAAACCGCGTACGCGTGATAGCCGGCAGGCGTTGCGTACCCGGGGTTGTGGGATCGTTTGGCTGGTTCTGCCGAATCAGCGAGGAGTAAGAAAGTGTCGTCGTTAGCCGAAGAACCTGGGAAGGTTCTGGCATAGAGGGTGATACCCCCGTAGGCGAAAACACGACACCTCCTTGGAACGACATCCCAAGTAGCAGCGAACCCCTGAAATTCGCTGTGAATCTGGCGGGACCACCCGCTAAGCCTAAATACTCCCTAGTGACCGATAGCGGACAAGTACCGTGAGGGAAAGGTGAAAAGTACCCCGGGAGGGGAGTGAAATAGTACCTGAAACCGCGCGCCTACAAGCCGTTGGAGCGTCGCTATGCCTTCAGGCATAGTCGTGACAGCGTGCCTTTTGAAGAATGAGCCTGCGAGTTAGCGGTACGTGGCAAGGTTAACCCGTCGAGGGGTAGCCGTAGCGAAAGCGAGTCTGAACAGGGCGAATAAGTCGCGTGCTCTAGACCCGAAGCCGAGTGATCTACCCATGGCCAGGTTGAAGCGCGGGTAAGACCGCGTGGAGGACCGAACCCACTTAGGTTGAAAACTGAGGGGATGAGCTGTGGGTAGGGGTGAAAGGCCAATCAAACTCGGTGATAGCTGGTTCTCCCCGAAATGCATATAGGTGCAGCGTCGCGTGTTTCTTGCCGGAGGTAGAGCTACTGGATGATCTAGGGGGCCTACAAGCTTACCGAAATCAGCCAAACTCCGAATGCCGGTAAGTGAGAGCGCGGCAGTGAGACTGCGGGCGATAAGGTTCGTAGTCGAGAGGGAAACAACCCAGATCACCAGCTAAGGCCCCCAAGCGTGTACTAAGTGGGAAAGGATGTGGAGTCGCACAGACAACCAGGAGGTTGGCTTAGAAGCAGCCACCCTTTAAAGAGTGCGTAATAGCTCACTGGTCAAGTGATTCTGCGCCGACAATGTAACGGGGCTCAAGTACACCGCCGAAGCTGTGACATTCACGCAATAGTCTGTCGATCACCTGCGGGTGAGCCGGCCAGACGCGCGGATGGGTAGGGGAGCGTCGTGTGGCGAACGAAGCGGCGGGGTGACCCAGCCGTGGACGCCACACGAGTGAGAATGCAGGCATGAGTAGCGAAAGAGGAGTGAGAAACTCCTCCGCCGAATGACCAAGGGTTCCTGGGCCAGGCTAATCCGCCCAGGGTAAGTCGGGACCTAAGGCGAGGCCGACAGGCGTAGTCGATGGACAACGGGTTGATATTCCCGTACCCGCAAAGGAACGCCCATGCAGAACCTGGTAATGCTAAGCGCCCGAAATCTCCTGATGTCTTCGGACGGACGGAGATGGAGCGCGCGACCCGAACCGGTAGTAGGCAAGCGATGGGGTGACGCAGGAGGGTAGTCGGCTCGGTAAGTGGATACACCGAGTTAAGAGTGTAGGGCGCGATGTAGGCAAATCCGCATCGCACATAGCCTGAGACTTGAAGATAAGCCGAATGAGGCTCAAAACCGATGATCCCATGCTGCCAAGAAAAGCCTCTAGCGAGTTCCAAGCGGCCCGTACCCCAAACCGACACAGGTGGTCAGGTAGAGAATACCAAGGCGATCGAGAGAACTATGGTTAAGGAACTCGGCAAAATGCCCCCGTAACTTCGGGAGAAGGGGGGCCGTAGGGCGTGACGGCACCATTCAGTGCTGCCTGAGCGCCAGACGGCCGCAGAGACCAGCGAGAAGCGACTGTTTACCAAAAACACAGGTCCGTGCGAAGTCGCAAGACGATGTATACGGACTGACGCCTGCCCGGTGCTGGAACGTTAAGGGGACCGGTTAGCCTTCGGGCGAAGCTGAGAACTTAAGCGCCAGTAAACGGCGGTGGTAACTATAACCATCCTAAGGTAGCGAAATTCCTTGTCGGGTAAGTTCCGACCTGCACGAATGGCGTAACGACTTCTCGACTGTCTCAACCATAGACTCGGCGAAATTGCACTACGAGTAAAGATGCTCGTTACGCGCGGCAGGACGGAAAGACCCCGGGACCTTTACTATAGCTTGATATTGGTGCTCGATTCGGTTTGTGTAGGATAGGTGGGAGACTGTGAAGCGGGCACGCCAGTGTCTGTGGAGTCAACGTTGAAATACCACTCTGGTCGAATTGGGTATCTAACCTCGGTCCGTAATCCGGATCAGGGACAGTGTCAGGTGGGTAGTTTGACTGGGGCGGTCGCCTCCAAAAAAGTAACGGAGGCGCCCAAAGGTTCCCTCAGCCTGGTTGGCAATCAGGTGTCGAGTGCAAGTGCACAAGGGAGCTTGACTGTGAGACAGACATGTCGAGCAGGAGCGAAAGCTGGGACTAGTGATCTGGCACTGGCAAGTGGAAGCGGTGTCACTCAACGGATAAAAGGTACCCCGGGGATAACAGGCTGATCTTCCCCAAGAGTCCATATCGACGGGATGGTTTGGCACCTCGATGTCGGCTCGTCGCATCCTGGGGCTGGAGTAGGTCCCAAGGGTTGGGCTGTTCGCCCATTAAAGCGGTACGCGAGCTGGGTTCAGAACGTCGTGAGACAGTTCGGTCCCTATCCGCCGCGCGCGCAGGAAACTTGAGAAGGGCTGTCCCTAGTACGAGAGGACCGGGACGGACGAACCTCTGGTGTGCCAGTTGTTCCGCCAGGAGCACGGCTGGTTGGCTACGTTCGGCAGAGATAACCGCTGAAAGCATCTAAGCGGGAAGCTTGCTTCAAGATGAGGTTTCCCATCCGTAATGGAGTAAGGCCCCCGGCAGACCACCGGGTTGATAGGCCAGATGTGGACATGCGGTAACGCATGAAGCTGACTGGTACTAATAGGCCGAGGACTTGCCACAACACACACTTTCGTTGACCTCCGGGTCAACGAGCGCTTGCGTCCACTATGCGGTTCCCGAGGTGCGGTCACTGGCCGCACGCCAGGGACCATATCTCCATAGAGTTTCGGCGACCATAGCGAGAGGGAAACGCCCGGTCCCATCCCGAACCCGGAAGCTAAGCCTCTCAGCGCCGATGGTACTGCGCGGGCCACCGCGTGGGAGAGTAGGACGTCGCCGGACACAACTTTGTACGAGGGCCGCGTGCACCGGAGATTTCTTCGGTGCACGCGGCCCTCGTCGTTATGTTCCGGGCATCGGGGTGCGCCGTTCTGGTGCGCGACGTATCCGAGATAGAGGCAAAGAATGGCAGAGTCCGACGGTCCTAAGCGGTACCCGCCCCGCTCGGGCACGCCGCAACGCACACCGGGCGCGGGGCCAGCTGATGCGCGCCCGCAACGCACACCGGGCGCGCGGTCAGCCGATCCGCATCGGGAGGGTGACGCCCGCAGCGAACGTCACGGTGCGGGCCCCCGGCGCGATCCCACCGCTACGCGTTCCGGCCGACCGAATCGCGATGCCGATCGGGAGGCGACAGGTCAGCGGCGCGGCGGCGGGCAGGGTCGTCCCGTGCGGCCGGCCGGGCGCCGCGCTGAGGACGACACCCGGCATCGGGAGGTGCCGGTAGGCCCTGCGCTACCAGCGGATATCGGCCCGGAGATGCTGGACATGGGTGCGCGCGGTGAGTTGCGTGGGTTGAGTAAAGACGTGGCCGACGACGTGGCGGTCCATCTGGTGGCCGCCGGTGTGCTAATCGACGACGACCCGGCAACGGCTCTCGAACACGCACGGTATGCCCGGGCCCGGGCCCGCCGGGTCGGCGCCGTCCGCGAGGCCGTGGGGATAGCCGCGTACGCCGCAGGGGAATACGCCGATGCCCTGGCGGAACTACGGGCGGCTCGCCGGATGAATGGCGATCCGTCCGGCCTGGCCATGATCGCTGACTGTGAACGTGCCCTCGGCCGCCCGCAGCGCGCCCTGAAAGCGATCGACGACCCGGACTTCGCTCGGCTGGACCCCGAGGATCAAGTCGAGGTGGTATTGGTCGTCGCCGGCGCCCGGCGCGATCTCGGACAACATGATGCAGCGCTTGTCACCCTGGCCCGCGGTGGGCTGGACGACGAGCCGCCCGGGCCGTCCAGCTCGCGGATGTGGTACGCCTATGCCGACACTCTCGCCGACATGGGGCGGTCGGCGGAGGCAGCTACCTGGTTCACTCGAGTCGCGGAGGTCGACGATGACGGTGATACCGATGCTGCGGAGCGCGCCGCCGCGTTGACCGACTGACGCAGGCCGGCGGGTAGCACCGGCGTCTGACCGAACCGGGCTCGGTGACGCTCACCCGGGTGTTGGCTGTGGACAGCGCATAGTCCGTCCACAGCGCTGGCTGATCCGCGACGTCGCCGCCCCAACCCGAGCAGGCTTATCACATGACACAGACACGAGCCCGGAACACGGGTAAGGCCGCGACCGGCGAAGGCCATCGCAACGAGATTTTGTTGGTCGGCCTGCTCACCCGGCAGCCAGTAGCACGAGAGGCAGCCGACGGCGATGAGGTCACCACCTTCGCCTTGGCGGTGCACTCTCGAGAGGGCACCGGTGGCAGCGACCTGATCGACTGCGTGGCGCGCCGACCGGCAATCCGGAACAAGGTGGCACTGCGTGCGCCCGGCGAGACGATCGAGGTCAGTGGGCCGCTGCGGCACCGCTTCTGGCGATCGGACGGGAAGTTAGTGAGTCGCTATGAGGTCGAGGTCGAACGGATCGCGCTGCGTGGCCGGCTCACTCGGTCGCCGGCGCAATCTGATCAGCAAAGCGGCGGATGACCATCCCGGAAGCAGGTTTCGGTGTGAACAGCGTCGACTTCCGTGGCATTCGGGCGCCGGCGGCGGCCACCGCGGCAACGGCGTCGACGGGGGTAGCGCGCAGCACTACCGCGATGCCGTGCAGCTCCCGGGCCAGCCCGATCGCCTCGGCAACGGAGTGTGCATAGCGCACGCTCGCTTCGTCGTCGGTCACTCCCCACACGTCACCGATCACGACCCGATGCAGGATGGTGACGTCAAGGTCAAGCAACGCAGCCGGTTCGTCGTGATCCCGGTGCGCGTCGATCAGGTCTGATGACGGCGGTCCCAGTAATGCCGCTCGGGCACCGTCGGTGATCACAGCGTGGAAACCGGGGCCGGCATTGTCGAGCTCGGTGACGGCTTCGGCGTAGCTGTCGAAGGGCGTCGCGGACAACCGGTCCGCAGCACCGCGCACGGCGGCTGCGAAGTCGAGCCCGGCCACGACGCGGTGGATGGGATGAACCTCGGGTCCGTACGCCGAGGTGTCCACGAGCAGCGCCAGTCCGCGATCCCACGGCCCGGGGCCGGCACTCTCCCGCCGCTCGTGTTGCAGTTGCCGATAGGTGGCGTATCGGTGATGCCCGTCCGCGATCAGCGCGCGCCGGAGAGAAAGGTCGCCCGCGACCGCCTCGTGGGCGCGGGGGTCGACGATCGCCCAGAGCCGATGCAGGGCGCCATCCGGCGTCTGCGCCGTGGCGACTGCCTCAGCGTCGTCGACATCGGCAACCACCTGGGACGCCGGGCCACCGCCGTCGTATACGAGGTAGATGGGCTCCAGATTCGCGTCCGTGGCCTCCATGAGGGCCAACCGGTCGGCTACCGGCCCGGCCATGGTGTTCTCATGCGGGAGAATCACGCCGTCGGCGGGATTGCGCAGTTCGAGGGCTCCCAGTAAGCCTCGGGTGACGACGGCGGCTCCGGAGTCGTCAGCCTCGGTGCGCATCTCGTAGACATAGAGCGCCGGGAGGTCGTCGACGCGCAACACACCGTCCGCGGTCCAGTCCGTCAGCAGGCGCGCGGCATGCTGGTAAGGGTCGTCAGCTGGGGCGGCGCCGGCCCCGCCTACGTGCGCAGCCTCCGGCTCGGTCGCCTGGCCGGGCGGTACCGGCAGGACCAATGCAACCGCGTTGTGCTCGTCGGCGTCCAGCAGCCGAAGCCGTTCGTCGGCGTCGATGACGTCGTACGGCGGGCAGAGCACGTCACCGAGTCGATCCGGACCGATGGCGTATCGCAGCGCGCGGAACGGCGCCAGGGACAAGCCGTCGGTCGGTGTCGGGGTACCGGTCTGGGTCGGGTCTGGCGGCAGCGACTCGGACATAGGCCGTCAGAGTAGTGCCCGCCGTCCGGTGGGGATGGCAATGGGCGCGGGTAGGACCACGATCGCTAACGTAACCGGGTGACTGACAGGATCGTTGCCGAGACGCCCGGACCGATAAGCGAGCCGGCCGCGTTCGCCGCCTCCCGAACACCGCTGTGCCAGCGGTTCGATGTTGCGCTGCTGGATCTGGACGGCGTGGTCTATGTCGGCGATGGCCCGGTCGCGGGCGCTGCAGCGGCGTTGGCCGAGGTGCGCCGGCACGGCATGCGGCTTGCCTTTGTCACGAACAACGCGGCGCGACCGCCCGCTGCGGTGGCCAAGCGCCTATCGGCCATGGGGGTGGCGGCCGACACCGACGACGTGATCACATCGGCGCAGACGGCAGCGCACTACCTGGCCGATCACCTACCACCCGGGAGTGCGGTACTGGTGGTCGGGGGCGCAGGACTGGTCGAGGCCCTGCAGGAGCGGGGGCTGCGGCCGGTGTCATCGGCGCAGGACGACCCGGCTGCCGTCGTGCAGGGCTTTGCGCCGGCCACCGACTGGGCGATGTTGGCCGAGGGGGCCGTGGCCATCCGGCGCGGCGCTCTGTGGGTGGCAGCCAACACCGACTCGACCGTGCCGTCGCCGCGTGGCCCGTTGCCGGGCAACGGCGCACTGGTCGCAGCCCTGCGGGAGGCAACCGGAGCCCAGCCGACGGTGACCGGCAAGCCACAGCCGACGATGCATCGGGAGACCCTGGAGCGCACCGGGGCGGTCACTCCACTGGTCGTCGGTGACCGGCTGGACACCGACATCGAGGGTGCCCATGCGGTCGGCTGCCCCAGCCTGCTGGTCCTCAGCGGTGTCACCGACGTCCCTGCGCTACTAAAAGCCGCGCCGGAACACCGCCCGACCTACCTGGGTCACGACGTGTCAGCCCTGCTACACGCCCAGCCGGCGACCACAATCGACAGTGGGTCGGCCCGGTGCGGCAGATGGCGAGCCACGGCTCGGCCGACCGGCATTGAACTTGCCGCAGAGGCTGCCGGTGATGCGGCCGGCGCAGACGGACTGGATGCCGTCCGGGCACTGACCGCGGCGGCGTGGGCGCATGCGCCGGGCGGCGTGTGCGCCGCCGACGCTGATGCCAGCGCCGAACTGGGTCGACTCGGCCTCGACTGACCTGTCCGACCTGGCTGACCCGGTAGCGTCGGCAGTGGATCATTGTTCGTCACGCTCGTATCGCAGGAGAGTCGATGACCGTGCAGCCCGGCCCTAATTCGTTCGCCGACGAGCGCGCCGCTCCCGGGGAGCCGGTCAACGACGAGTCCGGGGAGGCGGAGGGCAACCATCCGGCGGTAACCCGAGCGGCCGAGCTGCTCGACGGCATCAGCGGTCTGCCCGTCGACGAGCACGGGGAGCGGTACGAGCAGGCGCATGCCGAGCTGCAGGCCGCGCTGGCCGACGCAGAGCGGCCGGGACCCGCCGGCGCTCGGTGAGATGGCGACGACCAACGTGAGCCCGGCACCGGTCAGGCTGGATGTCGAACTAGTCCGGCGCGGGCTGGCCCGCTCCCGGACTCACGCCGCACAGCTGATTCACGAGGGCCGGGTCCGCCGCGGCGGCAAGGCAGCCGGCAGGCCGTCGGCGCTGATCGAGGAGACTGACCTGATCGAGGTCGCCGCAGTGGACGCGGAGGAGTGGGTGTCCCGCGGCGGCTACAAGCTCGCCGGTGCGCTCGAGTCGATGGCGTCCCTCGCGGTGGCCGGTCGGCGCTGCCTGGATGCCGGCTCGTCCACCGGCGGATTCACCGATGTGCTGCTTCGCCGCGGGGCCAGCGAGGTCATCGCGGTGGACGTCGGCACCGATCAGCTGGTCGAGGAGCTGGCGACCGATCCGCGGGTCATGGTGCGCGAGCAACTGAGCGTCCGTGACCTGAGCCCTGCCGACATCGGTGGCTCGGTCGACCTCGTCGTCGCTGACCTGTCTTTCATCTCGCTGGTGAAAGTGCTGCCCAACCTCGTCGGCTGCACTCGGGTGGACGGCGATCTGCTGCTGATGATCAAACCCCAATTCGAAGTCGGCAAGAACCGGCTCGGCCGAGGCGGGGTGGTGCGCGAGCCGGCGCTGCAGGCCGTTGCCGTCGCCCAGGTGGTGAGCGCCGCGTTCGAGCTGGGTTGGGGCACCGTGAGTGTCGTGCGCAGCGTGCTTCCCGGGCCGGCCGGCACCGTGGAGTTCTTCGCCTGGCTTCGCCGGGACGCGCCGACCGCCGACGAGCACGCGATCCGCGCGGTCACGGATGCTTCAGCATCCGCTGACGAATGAGGGAGATGTGATGCCGAGAGCCGCCGTGATCATCGCGCACACCGGACGGGAGACGATCCGGCGGCAGGCCCAGCTGGCCGGAGAGCGGCTGCTGGCCGCCGGCTTCGAGCTCCGGATGAGCGCTGACGAGGCCCAGGACACCGGGTTGCAGGACCGGGTCCGGATCGTCGCGGAAGGCGACGGGGCGCACGGCGCCGAACTCGTGCTCGTCCTAGGCGGAGACGGCACATTCCTGCGCGGCGCCGAACTGGCCCGGCCGGCCGCGGTGCCGATGCTCGGGGTCAACCTCGGCCACGTCGGCTTCTTGGCCGAGACCGAGCCCGCCGAATTGGTCGCTTCCCTGGACGCGGTGATCTCCGGTGAGTACGAGGTGGAGGAACGCGTCACGCTGGACGTCGAAGTCATGGAAGGCGACCGGGTCGTGGCGACGGACTGGGCGCTGAACGAGGCGTCGGTCGAGAAGAGCTCCCGCGAGCGGATGCTAGAACTGGCAGTGGCGATCGACGGCGCACCGCTGCTGCGATTCGGCTGCGACGGCGTGCTGTGCGCTACGCCCACCGGCTCGACGGCGTATGCATTCTCCGTGGGCGGCCCGATCGTGTGGCCGAACGTCGATGCACTTCTCGTCGTACCGAACGCTGCCCACGCCGTGTTCGCCCGGCCGCTGGTCATCGCGCCGGGTTCGACGATCACCATCCAGCTGTTGCGCAAGGACCATCCAGGAGTGCTCTCCTGCGATGGACGACGGTCCGTGGACGTCGCACCCGGCAGCGTCGTGCAGCTGCACAAGGGCGCGTTGCCGGTGAAGATCGCTCGGCTGCGCGGCGCCGCCTTCTCACAGCGGTTGGTGCAGAAATTCGACATCCCGGTGCGCGGGTTCCGGGAAGGCGCCGACTCCTATCGGTTGGCCACCGACTCCGAATGCCTCGACCGCGGTGACGACATGCTCCCCAGCTGAGCGGCGCTGACTACGCGGCTGCCGGTACCCGGTTACCCTCGGCCACTGTGCTGGAGGAACTGCGGATCCGTCATCTCGGTGTCATCGATGACGCCACGATGCAGCTGGATCGCGGTCTGACCGTCGTCACCGGTGAGACCGGTGCAGGTAAGACGATGGTCGTCACCGGCTTGCACTTGCTCTTCGGCGGTCGCGCCGACAGCGCGCAGGTGCGCAGCGGCGCTGAACAGGCATCGGTCGAAGGACGGGTCAGCGCGGTGGACGAGTTCGTCGCGCAGCGGCTGACCGACGCCGGTGGAGAGCTCGACGACGATGACACGCTCGTGGTGCGGCGCAGTATCACTGCTGCCGGTCGCTCGCGCGGGCATGCCGGCGGTACCAGCGTCCCCGTCGGCGTGCTGGCCGAGTTGGGCGATCGACTGCTCACCATTCACGGTCAATCCGGCCAGCTGCGGCTGGTCCGCCCGGCCGAGCAGCGGGCCGCGCTGGATCGGTACGCCGGCATCGATCTCGCTGCTTACCGGGCCGCGTGGCGGGAGTGGCAGGACGCCGAGGAGCGCTGGCACACCCGGATCAGGGACGCGGCATCGTTGTCCGCGGAAGCCGACGTTCTGCAGCACGGCCTCGAGGAGATCGAGCGGGTTGACCCGCAGCCGGGTGAGGACGACGAGCTGGCCGCGACCGCGTCGCGGCTGGCCCATGTCGATGCCCTACGGCTGGCTGCCCGGGCGGCCCACGACGCTCTCCTCGGCGCCAGCGAGGACCCGGCTTCCGATGCGCCCGACGTGCAGTCGTTGTTGGCCGCCGTCCAGCGCGACTTGGGCCACGTGGCAGGGGCTGACCCGGTCCTGGATGGTCTGGCCGCCCGCATCGCGGACGTGGCCGCGAATGCTGCGGACCTGGGGGTGGAACTGGCTGGTTACGAGTCCGGCCTGGAGGCCGATCCGCAGCTTCTGGCCGCGGTCGAGAGCCGGCGCGCGGAGCTGGCCGACCTGATCCGCCGGTACGGCCGGTCGGCCGAACCGGATGGTGTGTCCGGCGTGGCCGCCGTGCTGGCCTGGTCCAAGCAGGCCGCGGTGCGGCATGCCGAGATAGATGTGTCCGACGAAGCGCTCGGCGCGCTGGCAGCGGCGCGCGACACGGCCCGCGATGCCGCCGCCGCCCTGGCTCAGCAGATCTCCGCGCGTCGGCACGATGCGGCCGCGAAACTGGCCGACGCGGTGTCCGCCGAGCTGGCCGGACTGGCCATGGCGGGCGCTCGCCTCGATGTGGCGGTGCAACCGCGGCCGGCAGTCGCGGGGCAACCCGCGCTACCCGCCGCGAACGGCCCTCGGGAGGGTTGCGCGGCCGCACTCGACGGCATCGACGAGGTGAGCTTCCTGCTCCGGCCGGATCCCTCGGCGCCCGGCGTCGCGCTGCAGCGTGGCGCGTCCGGTGGGGAGCTGTCCCGGGTGATGCTCGCCCTCGAGGTCGTGCTGGCCGATACCGAGCCGGTGCCGACGATGATCTTCGACGAGGTGGACGCGGGGGTCGGCGGCCGCGCTGCCGCAGAAGTGGGCCGCCGGCTGGCCCGACTGGCGCGCACCCGGCAGGTCATCGTGGTCACCCACCTGGCCCAGGTCGCGGCGTATGCCGGTCAGCACCTCGTCGTCGACAAAGCCGTCGGAGCTGACGGCGCGGATGGGATCACCAGCAGCAGCGTGCGGGCGGTCGCCGCCGCGGACCGGGAGGCCGAACTGGCCCGGATGCTGGCCGGCCAGGACACCGAGACCGCTCGGCGCCATGCCGCCGAGCTGTTGGCGCAGGCCCGCACCGACGGAGGATGATCGGGCGAGGTCGGAGGAGGCGCGCCCAGAGCGGTCGCGGCCGAGGAATGGTCGGTCGGCTGTGATTTGGCTGACTGGGTGCGGCCGCGCCGAGGGCGTGGCGCTCCCCGTTCGGGAAGGAATCGGATGGCACGATGGGCAGCCATGAAGCTTGCGACCCTGCGCCGACCGCGTGTTGACGGCGGGACCGGTATCTCCGGCGTCGCTCGACTGGACCGGCGGACCAAACGGCTGATCGGTCGGCTCAATCCCGGCGACATCGCCATCATCGATCACGACGACCTCGATCGGGTCGCTGCCGAGTCTCTGGTCGCTGCCCGGGTCGCGGCGGTCGTCAACTCCAAGCCCAGCATCTCCGGGCGCTATCCCAACTTGGGGCCGGAGGTGCTCGCCGAGCACGGCATCCCGCTGGTCGACAACGTGGGCCGCGAGGTTTTTGCCGCGGTCAAGGAAGGCAGCCGGGTCCGAGTCGACGGCGACACCGTGTACCTGGGCGACCAGCCGATCGCACGGGGTACCGAGCAGGACAGCGACACCATCGCCGAACTGATGGCTGAGGCGCGGGCCGGCATCTCCAGCCAGCTCGAGGCGTTCGCCGCGAACACCATGGAGTTCATGCGCCGCGAGCGGGCGCTGCTGCTGGACGGCATCGGTGTTCCGGACATCAAGACCAAACTGGAAGACCGGCATGTGCTGGTGGTGGTGCGTGGCTACGACTATCGCGAGGACATCGCCGCGCTGCGCAACTACATCCGCGAGTTCCGCCCCGTGCTCATCGGCGTCGACGGCGGCGCCGACGCGTTGAAGGAGGCCGGCCACAAGCCGGACATAATCATCGGGGACATGGACTCGGTATCCGACGAGGTGCTGCGCAGCGGCGCCGAGATCGTCGTGCATGCCTACCCCGAAGGCCGCGCGCCTGGGCTGTCCCGGGTTCAGGAGCTCGGCTTGGACTCGGTCACCTTCCCCTCGCTCGGCACCAGTGAGGACATCGCCATGCTCCTCGCTGACGAGAAGGGCGCCTCGCTCATCGTCGCGGTGGGCACGCACGCCAACCTGGTGGAGTTCCTGGACAAGGGCCGCGGCGGGATGGCATCCACGTTCCTGACCCGGCTGCGGCTGGGCGGGAAGTTGGTGGATGCGAAGGGCGTGAGCAGGCTGTACCAGAGCCGGATCTCGACCGGAGCGCTGGTGATGCTGGTGCTCGCCGCGTTCCTGGCGATCACGGTCGCGATTCTGGTTTCCACGGCCGGGCAGACCTACCTCGACATCTTCTCCGACAAGTGGGACCGCTTCCTCCACTGGATTCAGGACGTCTTCTCGTGATCTCTTTCCGCTACCACATCGTCTCGATCATCGCGGTGTTCCTGGCGCTCGCCCTGGGCATCGTCATCGGCGCGTCCGGGCTGCGCGGCGCCGTCCTGGACGACCTGCACAAGCAGGTGCGGACGTTGAAGTCGGAGAACATCTCGCTTCGGTCGGACAACGAGAAGCTCAACCGACAGTCCGGCGACGCCAACGACTACGCAACGCAGTACGCGGCGAAGGTGCTGGCCAACACGCTGACCGGGCAGAGCGTCGTCATCGTGACCACCCCGGGCGCAGACAAGAACGGCTCGATCGCCGGCGCGGTGTCCAAGGCCATCACGGCGGCGGGCGGAAAGGTCACCGGCCGGATCGGGCTGGCCTCGGACCTGCTCAATCCCGCGAACGGCCCGTCCATCATCAGCTTGGTGACGAAGGACCACCCGGCCGGGCTGACCCTGCCGAGCACCGACGACCCGGCTGCGCTGGCCGGCGCCACCATGGGGTACGTGCTGTCGACGAAGGGCACACCGGACGAGCGGCGCACCGTGCTCCGGGAATTCGCCTCGGCCTCACTGTTGACGGTGCCCAGCAGCGAAGTCACCGCCGCCAACCTCGCCCTGGTCATCACGTCGGGCGCTCTCAACACCAAGGACGAGTGGGACAAGGCACTGATCACGATGACGTCGCAATTCACCTCGCAGGCCCTGAACTCCGTGGTGGCCGGTGACAACAACTCGGCACAACCCGACGGGCTGATCGCCGCCGTCCGCAAGGATGACCTGGCGAAAGTGGTCTCGACGGTGGACAACGCCGATACCGGAATCGGCCAGGTGACCTCCGCCCTCGCCCTCAGCGGACTGCTCACCGGAGTGATCGGCCAGTACGGAACCGGGCCGGGCGCGAAGGACCTGTTCCCGTCGCCTGCGAAGTGAACCGGGCCGCGCGGGCGGCGGCCGTCTCGGCGGCAGCGACGTTCCTCTCCGGCCGGGCCATCGACCGGCGGCCGGTCGCGCTGCCCGGCTGGGTCCGACCCAACTACCGGAACCGGCAGGTGTCGCTCACCGGCGGCGCGTCGGTGGTCGCCGGCACGCTGGCCGGGACGCTGGTCGGGCCGGCTGAGTTGCGCCGGCAGTCGGCTCTCCTGGTGCTCGCTGCGGCGGCGGCCGGGGGCTATGACGACCTGGCCGCGGCACGGCGGGAACGTCCCGAAGACAAGGGGTGGCGCGGTCACCTGGCCGCGGCCCGCTCCGGCCGGCTCAGCGGCGGCGCGGTGAAGGTAGCCCTGATCGGCGGCGCGGCTGTGCTCACCGCTCGCCGGGAGTCCGGGAGCTGGCGCCGAGCGGTGCCCCGGGCGGCGCTCATCGCCGGCGCGGCCAACCTGCTGAACCTGTTCGACCTGCGCCCCGGGCGGGCCGGCAAGGTCGCCGTGGCCGCCGCTGTCGCGGCCTGCAGCGGGCCGAGCGCAGCTCTGGCCGGCACGGTCGCCGGGTCCGCGCTGGCCGCGTTGCCGGACGATCTCGGTGAGCGCCGAATGCTCGGCGACCTGGGTGCGAACACGCTCGGAGTTCTGCTGGGTCAGCGACTCGCCCGTGGTGGTCCCACGCTGCGCTGGTCGGCCTTGGCGGCGGTGGCGTCGCTCACTCTGGCCAGTGAGCGGATCAGCTTCTCCCAGGTGATCGCACGGACACCCGCGCTGCGAACGCTCGACGAGTGGGGCCGACATCAGCCGACCAGGCGCGACTGAGCCGTCCTGGCGTGCCAGGGTGAGCGCGTGAGTACGACGGCAGCACGCGGCCTGGCCCGCGCCGCGGCGGTGATCGCCGTGCTCACCGTGCTGGCCCGGTTGACCGGCTTCGCCCGGACCGCAGTGTTCGGACGGGCAGTGGGCACTGGGTGCGTCGGCTCGGTCTACCAGACGGCCAACACCATCCCCAACATCGTGTTCGACATCGTCGCCGGGGGGATGCTGTCGGCTTTGGTGATACCGATCCTGGCGCCGGTGTTGGCAACCGGCCGACGCGACGAGGCGAGCCACATCGTGTCGGCGTTGCTCACCTGGTCGGTCGTGGTGCTCGTCCCGTTGGCGGCACTGGTCGCCACCCTGTCCGGACCGATCGTGCGGATGCTGCTCGGATCCGGAGCATGCCCGGGCGCGGTTCCCCTGGGCACCCGGATGCTGGCTGTGTTCAGCGTGCAGATCGTCTTCTACGGACTCGGTGTGGTGCTGGCCGGCGTCCTGAGTGCCGGGGAGCGCTTCACCTGGCCGGCGCTGGCCCCCCTGCTGTCCAGCCTGACCGTCATCGCCAGCTACCTCTGGTACGGGGCCCTGGCCGGCACCGGTCGCCAGGCGGCCGGACTGCCGAGGTCTGCGGAGTGGGTGCTGACGATCGGCACCACCGTGGGGGTGGTCGTGCTCGCGTTGTGCCAGTTGCCGGCCGTACTGCGCACCGGGCTGCGTTGGCGGCCCACGCTGCGATTCCCGGTGGGTGTGGCGCCGACGGTGCGCCGCGCGGCAGCAGCCGGTGCGTTCACACTGGCCGCCCAGCAGATCGCGGCCGCCGTGATGATACGGCTGGCCAACTCCGGGACCCCGGTCGGGACGCTGGTGATCGTGGTGCTGGCCCAGACCGTGTTCTTGCTGCCGTGGGCGGTGCTGAGCCTGCCGGTGGCCACCACATCCTTCCCTCGGCTGGCCGCGGCCTGGGACGCCGGCGACCGCGACGGGTACCGCACCCGGCTGGCGGTGGCAGCGCGAGTGGTCATCGCCCTCGCGGCGGGCGGGAGCGCGGTGCTGGTCGCCGTGGCGACACCGGCCCGGGTGGTGCTGCTCGGCCGGCATGCACAGTCGGTGCAGCAGTTCGCGCCGGCCGTCGCAACGTTCGCCATCGGTCTGCTCGGCTGGTCGGTGGTCGCGTTGCTGTCCCGAGCGCTGTACGCAGCACAGGCGATGGGTGCTGCTGCGGCGGCGCAGGTCGCCGGCCAGGTAGTGGTGATCATTGCCGATGTGGCACTGGCTGCCGCGCTGCCGGCAGAACACCGAGCGGCGGCGCTGGGTCTGGGCAACTCGATCGGCGTACTGGTGGCCGGCCTGTTGCTGGTCGCTGTCGCCGTCCGGCGTGGCGCGCTGCGGCTGCCCGGCGTGTTCCGGGACGCCGGCCCGGCCCTGGCTGCCGCAACGCTCGCCGCCGGTGCCGGGTGGTTGGTGGGTCGGGGGAGCGGGCGGGCCGGTGTGCTCGCCGCGACCGGTGTCGGCGTCCTCGCTGCCGCTACCGCTGCCGTCGTCTTTCTGACCGTCCTGCTCATCCTGGACCGCGCCGCGGTGCATGATCTGCGCGCCCGGGTGGTCCGGCGATGAGCGACCTGCCTCCGATCGCGCTGGTGCTGGGAACCAGCGCCGGTGGGGTGGGCCAGCACGTCCGCTCGCTGACCAGCCATCTGGTGAGCGCCGGCTGGCCGCTGACTGTGTGCGGTCCGGCAGCGACCCAGGAGCTGTTCGACTTCCGCGGCGTCGGCGCGGACTTCATCGCAGTGCCGATCGGGGGGCCGGGCTCCGAGCCACGCGCCGTTCGTCCGCTGCGCGCGGCTACCCGGAGCAGTGCGCTGGTGCACGCGCACGGCCTGCGCGCCGGCCTCACCGCAGTGCTCAGCGGTCGCCGACCGCTGCTCGTTTCGCTGCACAACGCGGTGCTGCAGACCGGCGTCACCGGCCGGCTGATGGGCCTCGGCGAGCGCATCGTCGCGCGGCGCGCCACCGTCACGCTCGCCGCGTCGCCCGACCTGGCTCAGAGGGCCCGCGCGCTGGGAGGTCGGGACGTGCGCTTCCTGCCGGTCGCCGCGCCCGACCTGGTGGCCACCCGAAGCCCGGCCGAGGTGCGCGCTGAGCTGCAGGTGCCGGACGGACGCCCGCTGATCCTCTGCGTGGCCCGGCTACATCCACAGAAGGCCCTGGACGTCCTGATCGCGGCGAGCACGCACTGGGCCGCTCGGCCCGCCGCACCGATCGTCTGCATCGCCGGGGACGGTCCGCTGCGAGTCGACCTGACTGCCCAGATCGCCCGACTGGGCGCGCCGGTCCGGCTGCTCGGGCGCCGCGGTGACGTGGCCGACCTGCTCGGCGCCGCGGACGTCGTGGTGCTGCCGTCACGATGGGAGGCCCGCCCGCTGGTGTTGCAAGAGGCGATGCGAGCCGGCCGCGCGGTGGTGGCCACTGACGTCGGTGGCACCCGCGAACTCGTCGGGAATGCGGCCGTGCTGGTCCCGCCCGGCGCCGTCGAGGCGCTGGCCGCCGCGGTCGTCGACGTGCTCGACGATCCGGCCCGCCGTGGCCGCCTCGAGACCGCGTCCCGGCGGCGTGCCCAGGAGTGGCCCGACGAGGCGGCCACGGCCGCTCGGGTCGCGGAGGTCTACCGCGAGCTGCTCGATTGCCGATGACGGCGCGTCGGCACCGCACGACATAGCCCCGTCCCCATCTCGTGTTAGCGTGAACTCCCGTGGATCACGCGCTCGGACGCGTGCCGCACGCCCTATCGGCCGCGACCACGGGAGCTTGTCGGTGCAGACGCCCCGCACGACCACTCATCTGTTCGTCACCGGCGGCGTCGCCTCTTCTCTCGGCAAGGGACTGACCGCAAGCAGCCTCGGCAGCTTGCTGAAGGCGCGCGGCCTGCGGGTGACGATGCAGAAGCTGGACCCCTATCTCAACGTCGATCCCGGGACGATGAACCCGTTCCAGCACGGTGAGGTGTTCGTCACCGAGGACGGCGCCGAGACCGACCTGGACGTCGGGCACTACGAGCGGTTCCTGGACACCGACCTGCAGGGCTACGCCAACGTCACCACCGGACAGATCTACTCCGCGGTCATCGCGAAGGAACGCCGCGGTGAGTACCTCGGCGACACGGTGCAGGTCATCCCGCACATCACCAACGAGATCAAGGCGCGCATCCGGCGGATGGCCGACCCGGGCCCGGACGGGCAGCGTCCCGATGTGGTGATCACCGAGGTCGGCGGCACCGTCGGCGACATCGAGTCGTTGCCGTTCCTCGAGGCCGCCCGCCAGGTGCGCCACGATGTGGGCCGCGACAATTGCTTCTTCCTGCATGTGTCGCTGGTGCCCTATCTGGCCCCCAGCGGCGAACTGAAGACCAAACCCACCCAGCACTCCGTTGCCGCGTTGCGCAGTATCGGCATCCAGCCCGATGCCGTGGTCTGCCGCAGCGACCGGCCGATCCCGGACAGTGTCAAGCGAAAGATCTCGCTGATGTGCGACGTCGATGCAGAGGCGGTGGTATCGGCCACCGACGCGCCCAGCATCTACGAAATCCCGAAGGTGCTGCACGCCGAAGGGCTGGACGCGTACGTGGTGCGCCGGCTCGGGCTGCCGTTCCACGATGTCGACTGGACGGTGTGGTCGGACCTGCTCGAGCGGGTGCACCATCCCAAACACGAGGTCACGGTGGCGCTGGTCGGCAAGTACATCGACCTGCCGGATGCCTACCTGTCGGTGACCGAGGCGCTGCGCGCCGGCGGCTTCGCCCAGTGGACCAGGGTGATCATCAACTGGGTCGCCGCCGACCTGTGTGAGACCGACGCCGGAGCAGCCGCCGCGCTCGCCGACGTCGACGGGGTGGTCATCCCGGGCGGGTTCGGCGTGCGGGGCATCGAGGGGAAGGTGGGCGCTGCCCGCTATGCCCGCGAGCACCGCATCCCCACTCTCGGTCTGTGCCTGGGCCTGCAATGCATGACGATCGAGACCGCCAGAGACCTGGCCGGGATACCGCGGGCCAACTCCGCCGAGTTCGATGAGACCACCCCGGACCCGGTCATCGCCACGATGGCCGACCAGGTGGACATCGTGGCCGGGAACGCCGATCTCGGCGGCACCATGCGACTGGGGTCCTACCCGGCGACGCTGCAACCCGGCTCGCTGGTGGCCGACGCGTACGGCAGCACCGAAGTGACCGAGCGACACCGGCATCGCTACGAGGTGAACAACGCCTATCGCGACCAGCTCGAGGCGGCCGGGCTGCGGATCACCGGCACGTCGCCGGACAAACGGCTGGTGGAATTCGTCGAGCTCGACCGGTCGGTACACCCGTTCTTCGTGGCCACCCAGGCACATCCCGAGCTGAAGTCCCGACCGACCCGGGCGCATCCCTTGTTCCGCGCCTTCATCGGTGCGGCGGTCGCCTACGAGGCGGAGGAGCGACTGCCGGTCGAGATCCCGGAGGCGGAGCTGCACGCGCTGCGGGACGAGCAGGACACCGGGACCAGGGGCGAGCACCAGCAGGCCGAGGACGCAGTGCCGGCCGCCGCCGCACGGCGATGACCGATCACGAGTACCGGGTGCTGTCCAGCACCCCGCGGTTCACCGGCAAGGTGATCTCGGTACGGACCGACGCGGTCCAGATGCCGGACGGCTCCGTGGCCGATCGCGACTTCGTCGTACATCCCGGCGCTGTCGGCGTGGTCGCGCTCGACGAGCAGGACCGAGTGGCGATCGTGCACCAGTTCCGGGCTCCGCTCGGTGCGGAGATCGACGAGCTGCCGGCTGGGCTGCTCGACGTCGCCGACGAGCCCGCGCTGATTGCCGCGCAGCGTGAGCTGTATGAGGAAGTGGCGCTGGTCGCCGACGACTGGCACGTGCTGGTGGATCTGCACCCGACGCCCGGTGGGTCGAACGAGGCCATCCGCGTCTACCTCGCCCGCGGCCTGCACGACGTGCCGACCGCCGAGCGCCACCGACCGGACGGCGAGGAGATCACGATGAGCGTGCGCCGCGTGCCCCTTGACGATCTCGTGGCCGCCGCGCTGTCCGGCCAGCTGACCAATGCGGCGGCGGTGGCCGGCACACTGGCGGCCGCCCAGGCCCGGACGGCGGGATGGTCGACCCTGCGGGCCGCCGACGCGCCCTGGCCGGCGCGCCCGGAATTGGCCGCTCAGCCGAGCACCTGATGACCCGCACGCTGCGTACCGACCCGGCCGCGGTGGTACGCGGCTTCCTCGACCACCTGGCAGTGGAACGCGGCGTCGCGGCGAACACGCTCAGCTCGTACCGCCGCGACCTGGACAGGTACACCGAGTACCTCGCCGCGCACCGGGTCGACGAGATCGCCGACAGCACATCGACGACCATCAGCGAGTTCCTGGGCGCGCTGCGGGAGGGCAACGACGCGCATCCGCCACTGTCGGCATCGTCCGCAGCGCGGGCGATCGTGGCGGTGCGCGGGCTGCATCGTTTCGCGCTGCGCGAAGGTCTCGTCGCGGCAGACGCCGCGCGCACCGTCCGGCCGCCGGTGCCGCCGCGCCGGCTGCCGAAAGCGATCTCCGTCGAGGACGTGATGCGGTTGCTGGAAGGGGCCAGTGTCGGTGACACCCCGCTCGCGGTTCGCGACCGCGCGTTATTGGAGGTGCTCTATGGAACCGGTGCGCGCATCTCCGAGGCGGTCGGAATGACTATCGATGCCCTGGACCTGGACGGTCGCTCGGTGACGCTGGCCGGAAAGGGCGGCAAGCAACGCCGGGTCCCGCTCGGTTCGTACGCGGCCTCTGCTGTGCAGGCCTATCTCACCCGTTCCCGGCCGGGGCTGGCCGAGAAAGCCGCACCCACCCGCATCCTCTTCCTGAATGCGCGAGGCGGTTCGTTGTCTCGGCAATCGGCGTGGGCCGTCCTGCGCAGCGCGGCGGAGCGCGCCGGGTTGGCCGCGGACATCTCCCCGCACACGCTGCGGCACTCCTATGCGACGCACCTTATGGAGGGCGGTGCGGACGTCCGGGTGGTGCAGGAACTGCTCGGGCACGCCTCGGTCACCACGACGCAGATCTACACGCTGGTCACCGTCGACCAGCTTCGGGAGGTCTACGCCGCAGCCCATCCACGGGCGCTGCAGTGACCGGCTGGCCTGTCTGTCGAGTCGAGGTTGAGACTCCTCGGCGGGACGGTTCGGTGGGCGGGCGCGCCGCTACGAGGCCGCCGATCGGGTGAGGTAGCCTCGCGAAATCGGGGCCCGGCCCGGCGCGTCGACGTGCCGGGCGGGGACCAGCGGCCACGCGGTTCGACGAGATGACTCGGGAGGGCATGCGACTCATGTCCACCCCACCGCCACCCAACCCAGAGGCGGACTCCGAACCCGAGGTGGCGCACGTCCCACGGGTCGAGATCACCGGCCAAACCGCGGCTCCGGCCGGTGACGCCGAGCAGAGCGCCAGCGCGGCCAAGACTTCCGCCGATCCGGCCCAGGCGCGGGTGAAGCGGCCCTTGCTCACGCCGCCGCCGCTGCAGCGGCACGGACCGGCCCGCATCATCTCGCTGTGCAACCAGAAGGGCGGGGTGGGCAAGACCACCTCCACCATCAACCTGGGCGCCTCGCTGGCGGAGTTCGGCCGACGCGTGCTGCTGGTGGATTTCGACCCGCAGGGGGCGCTGTCCGTCGGTCTGGGCATCGCACCACACCAGCTGGAGCGCACCACCTACGACCTGCTGATGAGCCGCGACGTCAGTGTCGACGACGTGCTGATCAAGACCGGTGTGCCGGGCATGGACCTGCTGCCCAGCAACATCGACCTGTCCGCGGCCGAGGTGCAACTCGTCAACGAGGTGGCGCGCGAGCAGACGCTGGCCCGTGCTCTGGCGCCGGTCGCCGACGACTACGACTTCGTCCTGATCGACTGCCAGCCGTCGCTCGGCCTGCTCACGGTCAACGCGTTGACCGCGTCGCACGGTGTGATCGTCCCGTTGGAGTGCGAGTACTTCTCGCTGCGCGGCGTGGCGCTGCTGATCGACACCATCGACAAGGTGCGCGACCGGCTGAACCCGCGGCTGCGGTTGGAAGGCATTCTGGCCACGATGTACGACGGGCGCACCACCCACGGCCGTGAGGTGTACTCACGGGTCGTGGAGGCGTTCGGCGACGACGTCTACGACACCGTGATCAGTCGCACCGTGCGCTTCCCGGAGACGACGGTGGCCGGTCAGCCGATCACCACTTGGGCGCCGAGTTCGTCGGGGGCGGAGGCGTACCGGACGCTGGCCATGGAGGTGCTGGCCCGGTGACGGTCCCCACCGAGTCGCTCAGCGATTCGGCGGGGGAGCTGACCGACATCGCGGCCAGCGCTACGCCGGACACCGCAGTCGACGCACCCGACGGGTTCACCGTTCGGTTGGACAACTTCGACGGTCCGTTCGACCTGCTGCTCACGCTGATCGGCCGCCGGCAGCTGGACATCACCGAAGTGGCGCTGAGCCAGGTCACCGAGGAGTTCATCAGCTACATCTCGCGGTCCGGGCCCAAGTGGGACCTCGGCAAGGCCACCGAGTTTCTCGTCGTGGCGGCCACCCTGCTCGACCTGAAGGCGGCCCGGCTGCTGCCCGCCGCCGATGTCGAGGACGACGAAGACCTGGCCCTGCTCGAGGCACGCGATCTGCTCTTCGCCCGGCTGCTGCAGTACCGGGCCTACAAGCTGTCCGCGGCACATCTGGCCGAGCTGATCAGCCGGGCGTCGCGGCGCTATCCGCGGGCCGCCGAGCTGGAACCCCGATTCGCCGCCTTGATGCCCGACGTCCTGCTGGATGTCGATGCGCACCGGCTGGCCCAACTCGCCGCCGAGGCACTGCGCCCTCGGCCGGTTCCGACCGTCGCTACCGATCATGTCCACACCCCGCGGGTCAGCGTGCGGGAACATATGGCTGTTTTGGCCTCGCTGCTGCGCGCCCGGCATTCCGCGACGTTCCGTACCCTGGTCGCTGACTGCACTTCCACGCTGGAGGTGGTGGCGCGCTTCCTCGGGTTGCTGGAGTTGTACCGCGACGGCTCGGTGTCCTTCGACCAGGCGGCGGCGCTCGCGGAGCTGCAGGTGCGCTGGATCGGCCCGGACGACGACGCGGACGCCGTGCCGGAACGGGCCATCGACGAGGAGTATCAATGAGCGAGTCCGACGTGGCGCAGGCAGCCGCGGTCGAAGCCACCGATGACGCCGCCGACGACGCCTTCCTCGCCGATGCCAGTGCCGAGCTCGACCTGGCCGGCGCGGACGAGCTGCGCGGCGCCCTGGAGGCGGTGCTGTTCGTCTGTGACAGTCCCATCCCGGCGGCCTCGCTGGCCGCGGCGCTGCAACAGCCCCAGGCGGCGGTGCAGAGCGCGCTGCAGTCGCTGGGCGAGGAGCTGGACCGGCGTGGGGCAGGCGTGGAGTTGCGGCAGGTGGCCGGCGGCTACCGGCTCTACACCCGGGACGCCTTCGCTCCCGCCGTCGAGCAGTTCCTCCGTGACGGCCAGCGCACCCGGCTCACCCAGGCGGCGCTGGAGACTCTGGCGGTGATCGCGTATCGGCAGCCGGTGACGCGCGGCCGGGTTTCAGCGATCCGCGGGGTCAACGTCGACGGGGTGGCCCGCACACTGCTGGCCCGCGGGTTGATCGCCGAGGTGGGCAGCGACCCGGAGACCGGCGGCGGGCTGTACGCGACCACCGACCTGTTCCTGGAGAAGCTCGGGCTGTCCGGACTGGACGAGCTGCCCTCGCTGGCGCCGCTGCTGCCCGATGTCGGCGATCTCGACGAATTCGACGGGTTCTCCGGTGAGAACTGACGACCCGGCCGCGATCCGGCTGCAAAAGGTGCTGGCCGCGGCCGGAGTCGGCTCCCGGCGCGCGTGCGAGGTCTTGATCAGTGAGGGCCGGGTCACCGTCGACGGCAAGGTGGTCACCGAGCTGGGCAGCCGGGTCGACCCGGACAAGGCGATCGTCACCGTGGACGGCGAGCGGCTGAACCTCCGCGAGGACCAGGTCTACCTGGTGCTGAACAAACCCCGCGGCGTGTTCAGCACGATGTCCGACGAGGAGAATCGGCCCTGCGTCGGCGACTACGTCAAAGAGTTCACCGAGCGGCTGTTCCACGTCGGCCGTCTCGATGCGGACACCGAGGGTCTGCTGCTGCTCACCAACGACGGAGAGCTCAGCCACCGGCTGATGCACCCGAGTTACGCCGTGACGAAGACCTATCTCGCCGACGTCCCGGGCCCGGTCCCACGCAACCTCGGCAGCGTGCTGCGTAAGGGCGTGCAACTGGAAGACGGCATCGCCAAGGCGGATGACTTCCGCGTGTACAGCTCCGCCGGTGGCCGGGCGATGGTGGAGATCGTCCTGCACGAAGGCCGCAAGCACATCGTTCGCCGGATGCTGGAAGAGGTCGGCCACCCGGTACGCCAGTTGGCGCGCACCGCCCTCGGTCCGGTGCAACTGGGCAACCTGCGACCCGGGTCGGTGCGGCATCTCAGTCGCGGCGAACTCGCCGCTCTCTACAAGGCAGTCGACCTCTAGGACCGTTCCGGTACAGAGCGGTCACGCCAGGTGCGGCTCTGCACCGAGGTGACGGCGACGGGCCGTATCCTGTGCAGTCGTGTGCAACGCCAGCGCTGAATCCGGCTTCCGCGGAGTAGTCGCTCTCGACGGTCCGTCCGGTACCGGTAAATCCAGCGCGGCCCGTCAGCTCGCCCAGCGGATCGGGGCGCGCTACCTGGACACCGGTGCGATGTACCGGGCCGCCACGGTGGCCGTGTTGCGGGCCGGTGTCTCGCTGCAGGACGCGGGGCGGATCGGCGAGGTCGTCGCCGCGGCCGAGCTGGTCATCACCACCGAGCCAGCGCCGGCCGTCGTCCATCTCGACGGTTCGGACGTGACTGCGCAGATCCGGTCCGCCGAGGTGACCCAGGCGGTCAGTGCGGTCTCTGCGGTGCCGGCTGTGCGCACCCAGATGGTGGCCCAGCAGCGGAGCTTGATCGGTGCTGGAGGGATCGTGGTCGAGGGCCGTGACATCGGCAGCACGGTGTGGCCGCAGGCCGAGGTCAAGGTCTATCTGACAGCCAGCGAGTCCGCTCGCGCCGAGCGGCGAGCTGCCGAGACCGGCACCGAGTCCCGGCCCGAGGTGGCGGCCAGCCTGCGCCGCCGTGACGCGCTGGACAGCGGCCGGGCAGCCAGTCCACTGCGACGTGCCGACGGCGCAATACAGCTCGACACGACCGAGCTGACTCTCGTCGAGGTGGTCGATCGCCTCGCCGAGCTGGTTTCCGCGACCCGGCGATGAGGCCGCCGAGCCTGATCGAGCGGGTTCATTCCTCAGCATCGTTGCGCCGGCGGCGCATGCTGGCCCGGCTGGTGTGCCGCCTGCTGGCCCGGGTGGAGGTCACCGGCCTCGAGCACCTCCCGCCGACCGGTCCGGTGGTCCTGGCGGTCAACCACCGGTCGCTACTGGACGGCGTTGTGCTGATGGCCGAGGTCGGTCGTCCGGTCTGCTGCCTGGTCAAGGACGAGGCCTTCCGCGGACCGCTGCGCCCGTTACTGCTCAGCAGCGGTCAGATCCCGGTCATCCGCCGGGCCGTCGACCCGGCGCCGGTCCGGCTCGGCGTCGACCTGCTGCGAGCCGGGGGAGTGCTGGGGGTGTTTCCGGAAGGCACCCGGGGAGCCGGCACGGTGCGGCAGGCCAAGCCGGGCGTGGGGTACTTCGCGTTGCGCTCCGGTGGCACCGTGGTTCCGATCGCGCTTCACGGCACGCCGATGATGCTGCGGCGGCGCACACTGCGTCGGCCCCGGGTGCGGATGGTGGTCGGCCTGGCCATGACCGTCGAGCGGTACCCCGACGGCAAGGCGCTGCACCGCCGTACCGTTGCGGTAACCACAGAATCCATCCGGGTTGCCCTCGCGCAACTCGTCGCGGCGACCGGAGACCAGCAGTGACCGAACTCGACCACGCGATGAGCGCTTGCGCGAAGAGCAGATCGCTGGCCCGAGCGCAGCGAGCTTGCCACCCGAGCGCAGCGAGGGCCGCCGGATCGAGCGCGTCCGCCGAGCGCAGCGAGGTGGGCCGGTCGAACGGTGCGGCGATTTATGAGTGAGGTCCCGGTGGTGGCAGTCGTCGGCCGTCCGAACGTAGGCAAGTCGACGCTGGTCAATCGCATCCTCGGTCGTCGCGAGGCGGTCGTCCAAGATGTGCCTGGGGTGACCCGCGACCGGATCGCCTACGACGCCGTGTGGAACGGTCGCCCGTTCACCCTGGTGGACACCGGTGGCTGGGAACCGGACGCGCGCGGGCTGCAGGCCCGGGTGTCGGAGCAGGCGCAGCGCGCGGTCACGACCGCGGACGTGGTGCTGTTCGTGATCGACGGGCGCACCGGCGCGACGGACACCGACCTGCTGGTCGCCCGCACGCTGCGCCGGGGCGCAGCGCCGGTCGTCCTCGCCGTCACCAAGATCGACGATGAGCGCGGCGAGGCGGATGCCGCCGAGTTGTGGGCGATGGGCGTGGGCCAGCCGTACCCGGTCAGCGGGTTGCACGGCCGGGGCAGCGGCGACCTGCTCGACGCAGTGGTGGGCGCACTACCGGAGAACAGCCCGGGCGAGCAGGACGTGGAAGGCGGTCCGCGCCGGGTGGCACTCATCGGCAAGCCGAACGTAGGCAAGTCCAGCCTGCTGAACCGGCTCACCGGCGAGGAGCGTTCGGTGGTCGACGCGGTCGCCGGAACCACCATCGACCCGGTCGACAGTCTGCTCGAGCTGGACGGTGAGGTGTGGCGGTTCGTCGACACCGCGGGACTGCGGCGCAGGGTGTCGACGGCCAGCGGAATGGAGTACTACGCCAGCCTGCGTACCGCGGCTGCGATTGATTCGGCCGAGGTGGCCGTCGTGCTGCTGGATGCCAGCGAGCCGTTGGCCGAGCAGGATCAGCGGGTGATCAGCATGGTGATCGAGGCCGGGCGCGCCCTGGTCGTTGCGTTCAACAAGTGGGACCTGATCGACGAGGACCGCCGGGAACTGCTGGACCGGGAGATCGATCGCGATCTGGCCCGGGTCGCCTGGGCCCCGCAGATCAACCTGTCGGCGAAGACGGGCCGCTCGGTGAACCGGTTGGCGCCGATGCTGCGTCAGTCGCTGGCCGCGTGGGACCGGCGGATCCCGACCGCCGCGCTGAACAGTTGGCTCACCGACGTCGTCGGCAGCACCCCACCGCCGGGCCGCGGCGGCAAAATCCCGCGGGTGCTCTTCGCCACCCAGGCAGCCACCCGGCCGCCGCGGTTCGTGCTGTTCGCGACCGGCTTCCTCGAGGCCGGCTACCGACGGTTCATCGAGCGCCGGCTGCGCGAGGACTTCGACTTCGCCGGTACTCCGATCGAGGTCTCCGTCCGCGTCCGCGAAAAGCGTCGAGCAGTCCGATAGCCCGCGAGCGGGCTGAGCTTGCGAAGCCGGCGCCATAAACGCCGCACCGAGGCCGTGCCGACCGTAGGTCCAGGCACGTGCGTCCGGCGGAGCTTGCGAAGCCGGCGCCATAAACGCCGCACTGAGGCCGTGCCGACCGTAGGTCCAGGCACGTGCGTCCGGCGGAGCTTGCGAAGCCGGCGCCATAAACGCCGCACCGAGGCCGTGCCGACCGTAGGTCCAGGCACGTGCGTCCGGCGGAGCTTGCGAAGCCGGCGCCATAAACGCCGCACTGAGGCCGTGCCGACCGTAGGTCCAGGCACGTGCGTCCGGCGGAGCTTGCGAAGCCGGCGCGATGAGCACGGTAGCCTCGTGGTCGCACGATCGGGACGTGGCGCAGCTTGGTAGCGCACCTGACTGGGGGTCAGGGGGTCGCAGGTTCAAATCCTGTCGTCCCGACAAACACGAGTAGGGCGGAGCGTGGTGACCGGGCAGGACGACGCTGAGCGGGTCGCAGCACCTGGTGAGGCATCCGCTCCGGCCGGCGCGCCGGCGCCGGGCACGGCCGAGAACGCCGACCGCATTCTCACGATCCCCAACGTCATCAGTGCCGCGCGGTTGCTCGGCGTGCCGTTGTTCCTCTGGCTGCTGCTCGGGCCGCATGCTGACGTGGCAGCCTTGATCGTTCTGGCCGTGTCCGGGTTCTCGGACTGGGCGGACGGGGTGCTGGCGCGCAAACTGCACCAGTACAGCCGGCTGGGAGAGTTGCTGGACCCGGCCGCGGACCGGCTCTACATCCTGGCCAGCCTCGTCGGGCTGGTGCTGCGCGACATCATCCCGTGGTGGCTGGCCGCGGCGATCGTGCTGCGTGACCTCGCGCTCGCGCCCACGCTGCCGATTCTGAAACGGCATGGCTACGGTCCGCCGAAGGTGCACTACCTCGGCAAAGCGGCCACGTTCTGCCTGCTCTATGCCTTCCCGTTGCTGCTGCTGGCCGCACGCGAGGGCACTGCTGCGGACATCGCCCGTCCCATCGCTTGGGCCTTCACCATCTGGGGCAGCGCGCTGTACCTGTGGTCCGGCTCGGTTTATCTGTGGCGCTGCGTCGTCGTGGTGCGCGCTGATCGTCGGCACCCCCTGCCGCGGGGAGCGACATGACGCCGGGCACCGGGCCGGTCGGCTCCACGCGGGTCAATGGCCTGCTGGCCGGACTTCTCGCCGACAGCCTCGACCCCGGCTATGCCGAGACCGCGGCACGCAAGGCCGCCGCCCGGGACGCCGGCGAGCCCGACTCGCCGGTGCGCCATCCCGGGACATTGCGGGCGATCACAGCCGTGGTGTGCCTGGTGGCCGGGTTCGTCCTGGCCGTCGCCTACCAGACCACCCGGGACTCCGCCCCGGCCACCAGCTTGGTGCGCAAGAGCCTGCTGGCGAAGGTGCGCGCCGGGCAGGCCCAGGACGCCCGGCTGGCCGGAGAGGCGAACCGACTCGACGGGCAGGTCCAGGCCGCCCAGCAGCGGGCCACCGGAGCCGGCCCGAGTGGCGAGCAGTTGACCCGCGCGCAGGAGCTGGCCGGCACGGTCGCGGTGCACGGCCCCGGCCTCGCCGTGACTCTGAACAATCCGCCGTCCGGCACCGGCCCGAACGGTCAGGTACTAATCGACCTGGACTTACGGTCGGTGGTCAATGCGCTGTGGCTGGCGGGTGCCGAAGCCATCACGATCGACGACATCCGGCTCACGCCGACCACTGCGGTGCGCTTCGCCGGGCATTCCATCCTGGTGGACTTCCAGCCATTGACCGCGCCGTACACGATCCGTGCCATCGGCGACCCTGACACGATGGTCACCCGATTCACCGTCAGCGACGTCGCCAGCAAGTACCGCACACTGGCCTCTGCGTACGGCTTCGCATTCACCCTGACCCCGTCCGACCGACTTCAGTTGCCCGCTGCGAGCGCCCGCAACAACCGCTACGCGAAGCCGTCGAAATTCGACTCCGTGGAGGTATCGACCGGATGATTCCCGCGCTCGCCCTCGTCGCCGGGATCATTCTCGGTGTCTTCCTGCGACCTACCGTGCCGGATGCGCTCGAGCCCTACCTGCCGATCGCCGTCATCGCGGCGCTCGACGCCGTATTCGGTGGTATCCGGGCCAGGTTGGACGGCATCTTCGACTCGAAGGTGTTCGTGGTGTCGTTCATCTCCAATGCCTTGATCGCCAGCCTGATCGTCTTCGTCGGCGACAAGCTCGGCGTCGGTTCGGCGTTGACCACCGCTGTCGTCGTCGTGCTGGGGATTCGGATCTTCGGCAATGCCGCCGCCATCCGCCGACATGTGTTCCACGCCTGAGGGGGTTGTTCGATGACGGAGAAGAAACCCGGTGAACGGCGCAACCGCGGGCCGGCCGGATCCCGGCGGCCGGCTGCACCCCGGGGGCGCGACCGGAGCCGACCGGAAGGATCCGCCGCCGACGACGATGACGCTGCTGTGAACGAGTCCGGCAAGCCGAAGCCGACGCCTGCGGCGAGCGGGCATCCGGTGAAGAGCGCCAACGTCCTGATCGGTGTGCTGTTGGCAGCGCTCGGGTTCGCGATCGCCGTGCAGATCCGGACGGTGTCCTCGTCGGATGCACTGTCCGGTGCCCGACCCGACGACCTGGTGCGCATCCTCGACGACCAGAACAGCCGGCAGACCCGGCTGCAGCAACAGATCAACCAGCTGCAGGAGACGCTGCGCAGGCTGAACGCCAGCAACGATTCCGACTCCGCGGCACGGGATGCTGCCAAGCGCAAAGCCGACGCACTCGGCGTGCTGACCGGCACGCTGCCGGCGACCGGCCCGGGCGTGGTGGTGACGATCACCGATCCGAAGAATGGCCTCAAAGCCGAGGACCTGCTCGACGTCATCGAAGAATTGCGGGGAGCCGGCGCGGAGGCGATCCAATTCGGTTCGGTCCGGGTGACGACGTCCAGCGCGTTCGTCGATACCGACACCGGCATCCAACTCGACGGTGTCGTCCTCAAGGCGCCGTACCGGGTGCTGGCGATCGGGCCGGCGCAGACAATGGCCAAGGCTTTGAATATCACCGACGGTGTCGCGGACACGGTGAAGCATGCCGGCGGCACTGCGACCACTGAGCAGCGAGACAAGATCGCGATCACCGTCGTGCGCCCGCTGCCGAACGGGAAGTACGCAACGCCGGACAAGTAATGCCGCCGGGCCAGGACGAACGATGGTGGGTCGCTGCGGGTATGGTCGCGCCAACCTGATGGCGCGTGACGATCGCATTTCTGCAGGAGGCACCAGCACCGTGACCGAGTCATCCCACGTTCCGACCGACGTCAAGTACACCGCCGACCACGAGTGGGCGCGGGTAGGTGACGGTGCCGACGGCCGGCCGGTGGTCCGGGTCGGGGTCACCGACTATGCGCAGGCCGCTCTCGGCGATGTGGTTTACGTTCAGCTTCCCGAGGTCGGCACCACTGTCTCCGCCGGTGAGGTGCTCGGCGAGATCGAGTCCACCAAGAGCGTCAGCGATTTGTTCGCACCGGTGACCGGCACTGTCGTCTCCCGCAATGACTCGGTCGAGGCGACGCCGGAGTTGACGAACACCGATCCGTACGGTGGCGGCTGGCTTGTGGAGATCTCCGTCGCCGACGGCGATGCACTCTCCGACCTGCTCGAGCCGGAGGCATACGCAGCGCAGCTGAAAGAGTCCTAGCTGCCACCGCCGCAGCGCAATTGACCCTCGCGCGACGCCGCAACTAGGCTCTGTCGGCGAACGGCCAGACTTGTGCGATCAGTTGCGGCACCGCAATCGGCGGACACATTCAGCGGGGCACGCCCCGACGGTCGAGATGTCGAGCGAAGGACGGTATCGCGAGTGTTCTGCACCGCCTGTGGCAGTCAGAATCCGGACAGCAGCAGCTTCTGCGCAAAGTGCGGCGCCTCGCTGCAATCCCGCGAGCCCTCGACGGATACCTCGATCTTCACGCCTGGCGCCATGCCGGCACTGGACGGGGATTCAGAGTTCTCCGCCGAAGCCCACCAAGGCGCGATTGACGCCCTGCCGGAGGACTCCGCGCTGCTCGTCGTCAAACGCGGTCCGAACGCCGGGAGCCGGTTCCTGCTCGACCGCGATGTCACCACCGCTGGTCGGCATCCGGACAGCGACATCTTCCTCGACGATGTGACAGTGTCGCGACGCCACGTCGAGTTCCGCCGGGAGAACGGGGGCTTCTCGGTGCACGATGTCGGCAGCCTGAACGGCACCTACCTGAACCGGGAACGGATCGACTCCGCGGTGCTGTCCAGCGCCGACGAGGTGCAGATCGGGAAGTTCCGCCTGGTGTACCTGACGTCGACCGCGACGCCGCAGCCGTGAGCCCGATGCTCCGCCGCACCGCGGACGGCACCACGCGATGAGCGCCGCTGACCCCGGCGAGCAGGTCGAGCGATGAGCGCAGCACAACCCTCGTCCTCCGCATCCATCAGCATCGGAGAAGTACTCAATCAACTGCGCGGTGACTTCCCGGACATCACGATCAGCAAGATCCGCTTCCTGGAGTCCGAGGGACTGGTGCAGCCCGAGCGGACACCGTCGGGCTACCGCAAGTTCGACGCTGCCGACATCGCCCGGCTCCGGTACGTCCTCACTCAGCAGCGTGATCACTATCTGCCGCTGCGCGTGATCAAGGAGCAGCTGGACTCGCTCGATCGCGGCCTGCGCCCGGCCGGTCCGGGCGGCGTGCCCCGCTCCGCACGGTTGGTACTCAGCGACGTCCCGGACGCCGACGACTTCCAACTGCATCCTGCGGCGCTGCGGCTGTCCCGCGAAGAGCTGCTCAACTCCTGCGGGCTGCAGGCCGAGCAACTCGAGCAACTCGAGCAGTTCGGGCTGATCACCGCACGGCCCGGCGACCGCTTCGACGACGACGCGTTGGCTGTCGCGAAGATCGTCGTCGAGCTCGCCCGGTTCGGGCTGGAAGGACGTCACCTACGCACATTCCGCACCGCTGCGGACCGGGAGATCGGTCTGTTCACGCAGGTCGTCGGGCCGGTGGCCAAGCAACGCAACTCCGATGCCCGCGCCCGCGCCCAG
Organism: uncultured Actinomycetota bacterium; assembly: GCA_963703085.1. Classification (GTDB taxonomy): domain Bacteria; phylum Actinomycetota; class Actinomycetes; order Mycobacteriales; family Jatrophihabitantaceae; genus DATAEG01. Next base: position 3,747,622 of record OY969789.1, read on the forward strand.
GACACCACCCGCGAGCTGGCCGCGCTGTCGGTCGCGCTGCACGCTGCGCTGGTGCGCATCGGCTTGCGCGACACCGCCGGCGGCCGCTGAGTTCTCATTACGTTGGGCCGCGCGCCCCACGGATGGACGGGCTGAGCTCCCACGAAGCGTGTAGCGTCGAAGGGGTCTGGTGATCGCTGGCGGGAGGAGGTCTGCGGTGAAAGCGCTGGAGGTAGTCGGGGTCCGGGTTGAGCTGCCCGCGAGCCAACCCGTGGTTCTCCTCAAGGAAGTCGACGGCTCTCGGTACCTGCCGATCTGGATCGGCGCGGTCGAGGCGTCGGCCATCGCGTTTCAACAGCAGGGCGTGACCGTGACTCGGCCGCTCACCCATGACTTGCTGCGTGATGTGATCGAGGCTCTCGGTTCTCCGCTGGAAGCGGTTCGGATCACCGAGCTGCGTGACGATGTCTTCTTCGCGGAGCTGGTCTTCGGCGACGGTGTGACCGTCAGCGCGCGCCCGTCGGACGCGATCGCGCTGGCGTTGCGAAGCGACTCCGCGATCTACGCGGCGGACGAGGTGCTGGACGAGGCGGGGGTGCCCGTCCCTGAGGAGGGCATGACCGAGACCGACGAGCCGACCGGCGCGGATGCGGAGGGCGAGGTCGAAGCATTCCGGGAGTTCCTGGACACCATCTCGCCGGAGGATTTCGCCGCTGGCGGCGGACAGCACGAACGCTGAGCCGAACAGGCTGACCAAGCCTGAGGCTGAGCTTGAGGGTTACATTTCGGCGTCGCCGTCCGCGCGTCGCGTTGACCCACCCCGGCGCTGCGATCTAGCGTCGCACTCGACACGAATCACGTCCCTGCAATTCACCTGCAGGGCAGTCACCGGCCGTAGGCCGGGTCAGGCGCTCGCGACTCCCTTGCGAGCCCGGCAGGCTCAGAGAGGTCAGGTGCGGATCAGTGCCCGATATCATCAGCGGTCCTGTCGACGCGGCGTCCGGGGAGCAGCTGGCGGCGGTGGGTGAGCGCAGCGAGCCGGCCGGGTCGGTCGAACAACCAGGTTTGTTCGCTGCGCCGGGCCGGGAGCCGGAGGAGGGCACCGGGTACCGCGGGCCCACCGCATGCGCGGCCGCCGGCATCACCTACCGCCAGCTGGACTACTGGGCCAGGACCGCTTTGGTCTCGCCGTCGGTCCGCTCGGCGGCCGGATCGGGCAGCCAGCGGCTGTACTCGTTCAAAGACATCCTGGTACTCAAGGTGGTCAAGCGACTGCTCGACACCGGGGTGTCGCTGCACAACATCAGGATCGCCGTCGACGCGTTGCGCGCTCGCGGGGTGGACGATCTGGCCCGCATCACGCTGTTCTCCGACGGCACCACCGTCTACGAGTGCACGTCTGCCGAAGAGGTCGTCGACCTGCTGCGCGGCGGCCAGGGCGTCTTCGGCATAGCGGTCAGCGGTGCGTTGCGCGAGCTGGCCGGATCGCTGGCCGAGTTCCCGGCCGAGAAGGCCGAACCAGGTCCGGACGCCGCCCTTCCGTCCAGCGAGTCCGACGAGCTGGCCCGCCGCCGGCTGCGCCGCACCGCCGGCTAGCTACCCACGCTGCGGCGCAGTGGCTGCTACCGTGGCTGTTGGCTGACACACCCGCACGGGAGAGCTCGCCGGAGCAGTCCGGCGGCGCCGAAGGGGCAACTTCCCCGGAACCTCTCAGGCATCAGGACCGTGCCGGGACGGCCGCTCTGAAGGGCCACCGACAGAGGGGGACCGCGGCACCGCCGCGGACTCTCACCGTCGTCTGTCCGGGAGCCGCCCATGACCACCACGGCCCACACCTCTGCACTGACCGATTTGCAGGCGGCAGTTCCGTTCGCCGACCGGCACATCGGCACCAGCCCGCACGCCGACCAGCAACGGATGCTCGACGCCCTCGGCTACCCGTCGCTGGAGGCCCTACTCGACCGGGCGATTCCGGAGCAGATCCGAGACCGCACCGCACTGGCACTCCCACCGGCAGCGACCGAGACGGAGGTGGCCGCCGAGCTGCGGGCGCACGCGGCGCGCAACGTGGTGACCACCGCGATGATCGGCCTCGGCTATTACGACACCATCACCCCCGCGGTCATCCGGCGCAACGTCCTGGAGAACCCGGCCTGGTACACCGCATATACGCCGTACCAACCCGAGATCAGCCAGGGTCGGCTGGAAGCTCTGATCAACTTCCAGACCATGGTCGAAGATCTGACCGGGCTTCCGATCGCCAACGCCTCGATGCTGGATGAGTCCACCTCGGCAGCCGAAGCGATGGCCATCGCGCACCGCGCATCGCCGGCAGCAAAGGCAGGTGCCACGGTGTTCGTGGTCGACGCCGACGTGTTGCCGCAGACCCTCGACGTCGTGCGGACCCGAGCTATCCCGCTCGGCCTCGAGGTCGTCGAGCACGACATGGCCACGCCGCTGCCGACCGAAGGCGTGTTCGGCGTGCTCGTGCAGTACCCCGGCGCTTCGGGCGAGATCCGCTCGCTGCCACCGATCGTCGCCGCGGCACACGAGGCAGGTGCCCTGGTAGCGGTGGCCGCCGACCTCCTGGCGCTGACCCTGCTGGCTGCACCCGGGGACGCGGCAGCGGACATGGCCGTCGGCACGACGCAGCGCTTCGGTGTGCCGATGGGCTTCGGCGGTCCGCACGCCGGCTACCTGGCGATCCGCTCCGGCCTGGAACGGCAGTTGCCCGGCCGGCTGGTCGGGGTGTCCGTGGACGCGGCGGGCGCCCCGGCTTACCGCCTCGCCCTGCAGACCCGCGAACAGCACATCCGCCGCGAGAAGGCGACCAGCAATATCTGCACCGCCCAGGTGCTGCTCGCGGTGATGGCCAGCATGTACGCCGTCTACCACGGCCCCGACGGCTTGCGTCGGATCGCATCGCGAGTACACCGGCTGGCCGAGGTTCTGGCAGCCGGGCTGCGCGAGAGCGGCATCGACGTGCTGACCGGTACCTTCTTCGACACCATCTCGGTGTCGAAGCCCGACCGGGCGGGTGAGGTGCTGGCGGCCGCCCTGCAACGCGGGATCACGCTGCGTCGGGTCGACGCACACACCGTCGGCGTCTCCTGCGACGAGGTCACCCGGCCGGCCGACATCGTGTCGGTATGGCAGGCGTTCGGCGCCGACCTCGATGCCGCGGATGTGCAGCGGTTGGCCGGGTCGGCCGCAGAGGTGGTCCCGGACGATCAGCGGCGCACCAGCGACTACCTCACCCATCCGGTCTTCCACCGGCACCGGTCGGAAACCGCGATGCTGCGCTACCTGCGCCGTCTGGCGGACAAGGACTACGCACTGGATCGGGGCATGATCCCGCTCGGGTCGTGCACGATGAAGCTCAATGCGACGACCGAGATGGAGCCGGTGACGTTGCCCGGCTTCAGCCGGCTGCACCCCTTCGCCCCGGCCGAGCACTTCGAGGGCTATCGCGAGATCTTCGCCGATCTGCAGTCCTGGCTGTGCGCGATCACCGGGTATGACGCGGTGTCGCTGCAGCCCAACGCCGGCGCGCAGGGAGAGCTGGCCGGACTGCTGGCCATCCGCGGATACCACCTGGCTCGGGGCGACGAGCACCGCACCGTTTGCCTGATCCCCGCGTCCGCGCACGGCACCAACGCGGCGAGCGCGGTGATGGCAGGAATGCGGGTCGTTGTCGTCAAGACCAGCGGCTCGGAGGGTGAGATCGACCTCGCGGATCTGCACACGAAGGTTGAGCAGCACGCCGATCAACTCGCCGCGATCATGGTCACCTACCCGTCCACACACGGCGTTTTCGAGGAACACATCGCAACCGTCTGCGCAGCGGTGCACGACGCCGGCGGGCAGGTATATGTGGATGGCGCCAACCTCAACGCCATGGTCGGGCTGGCCCGCCCCGGCAAGTTCGGCGCCGACGTGTCCCACCTGAACCTGCACAAGACGTTCTGCATCCCGCACGGCGGCGGCGGTCCCGGAGTCGGCCCGATCGGGGTGCGCGCGCACCTCGCGCCATACCTGCCCAACCACCCGCTGCAACCCGACGCCGGGCCGCGTACCGGACCAGGCGCGGTGGCAGCGGCGCCGTGGGGCTCCGCGTCGATCCTCCCGATCACCTGGGCCTACGTCCGGTTGATGGGCCCGGACGGGTTGACCTCAGCTACTGGCGCCGCCATCCTCGGCGCCAACTACCTGGCCCACCGGCTGCGTGAGCATTTCCCGACGTTGTACTCGGGTGGGCATGGACTGGTGGCGCATGAGTGCATCCTCGATCTTCGACCGATGACTGCGGCCACGGGTGTCACCGTCGACGACGTGGCCAAGCGGCTGATCGACTACGGCTTTCACGCACCGACGATGTCGTTCCCCGTGGCGGGCACGTTGATGGTCGAGCCGACCGAAAGCGAGGATCTCGCCGAGCTGGACCGGTTCGCCGACGCAATGATCGCCATCAAGGGCGAGATCGACCGGGTGGCGGCAGGTGAATGGACGGCTGCGGACAGCGTGCTGCGCGGGGCGCCGCACACCGCGCAGACGCTGGTCGGCGACTGGCCGTACGCGTACAGCCGCTCCGAGGCGGTGTACCCGAAAGGCGTCGATCCGGCGAGCAAGTACTGGGCGCCGGTGCGCCGCATCGACGGCGCCTACGGCGACCGGAACCTGATGTGCTCCTGCCCGCCGGTCGCCGAGTACGCCTGACGCGATCGCGCGCCCATTACCACTGCCGCCGAAGAAGCTCCGGCGGGATGTGTCCGATTGGCGCGGTAGGCGCTAGGTTGGCGGCGTGCGTACCCTCCTCCGCGTCAGCCTGCCCGTCCTGACCGCCGCCTTTCTGATCGGCGCAGGATTCAGCGCTCCTTCGGTCTCGGCCGCTCCGGCTGCGGCGTGCACGGGCCAGTTGTGCCGGGTGTCGTTCGCGCTCACCGGCGCGCCGGTCACCTGGACCGTGCCGGCCGGTGTCACCTCGATCTCGGTCACCCTCGCGGCCGGCTCCGGCGGCATAGGTCACCCCGACCCGGCGCCGGCAAAGCCCGGTGGCGCAGGCGGCCTGGTCGCGGCGACCGTCCCGGTTACCCCCGGACAGGTGCTCACTGTGGTGGTCGGCGGGAAGGGCGACGACGGCATCACTGACCCAAACTTTGACCCGACCGGCCCTGATGCCGAGGGTGGTTATGGCGGAGGCGGCACCAACGTTCACGTGGTCGGCGGTACCGATGGCGCAGGCGGCGGCGGCTCGTTCCTCTTCCGCGGCAGCGCGGTGCTGCTGGCCGCAGGCGGTGGCGGCGGTGGCGGGTACAGCCCCGGCGGCACGGGGGGCGCCGGCGGCGCCGGCGGCAAGGCCGGCGCGGGCACAACCGGAAACCCAGCCGGCGTCGGTGGTGGCGGCGCCACCACCACAGGACCTGGTGCCGGTGGGGCCAGCAACAACGGCCTCCCCAACGGCCAGCCGGGCACCGGCCCGGCGGCCGGACCGGCCACGTTCGGTCATGGCGGCAATTCGCAGCAGACGAACGTCGCCGGATCAGGCGGTGGTGGGTTTTACGGAGGCGGGGCCGGCGGCATGCAGGTAATGGTGTCGCCAGCCGTGATCTACGGTGGTGGCGGCGGCGGATCGGGCTTCGTCGCGACAGGTGTGCGCACCACGGCTACCGGAACGAACGTGGGCAATGGCTCCGCGGTCATCGAGTACGTCTTGAAGCGGAAGACATCGACGTCCGTCTCGGCCGCTCCCAACCCGGCAACGACGCACACCTCGGTCACGTTGACCGCGCAGGTCGCCGTCATCGGTGGCGGCGTGGCCACCGGCACGGTGACCTTCTTCGACGGTAATACCCGGCTGGCAAGCGCGAGGTTGACCAATGGCACAGCGACAGTCACCGTGCCTGCGGGAAGCACGGCCAGAACCAGAAACATCACGGCACGCTATGGCGGTGACCCGCTGCGCCTGGCGTCGGCGTCTGCGAGGACGAGACTGGTGATCACCGCGCCGGCCACCGCAGCTGGCGGCGGCACACAGCTGGCGAACACCGGCGCATCCGACACGGGAGCCCTGAGTGGGCTCGGCGCGTTGCTCGTCGTGCTGGGCTCGTTCGCCTTGTTGCTCGGCCGGCGTCGTCGCGTCTAAGCGCCCGTGCCGATTGGGCGTGTCCTTCGGCGTGTGCTGACCGAGCGGTCAGCGACGTTGCCTGCCGGACGGCCGGGAGAGCGCCGCGGATGCGCTCCATTGCCGCCGCGACTGCCACAGCGTCGTGATCTGCCTCTCCTGAGGGCGGTGCCGGCGCACCGCAGCGGCCAGCGGGTAGTCCTGGGGAGCGACTGCGACGGCAGCAAGCGGGCGCACCGGCTCGGTGCTCACCCACTGCCCGGTCTCGATCGCACCGTAGGTAGCCGGCTCGCTACGGAAGCCGTTGGCGGACACGACGTACACCCAGCCGCGGGTGAGCAGCGGCTCGGTATCCGGCACGTCGGCCGACAGGTAGTAGCGACGCTTCGCCGGATTGCCGATGCTGGCCATCGATGCGTTGCGAAACGACTTGGCGAACGGCCGATTGACCAAAGCGAAGAACATAGCCCAGAGCGGGTCGTTCGACGCGAACACTGCCTGTTGCCGACCGAATTCACGACTGTCGCCGGACTCCCGCTCCACGGCGAGGTTGGCCAGCCCGGCACGCTTCGTCCCGTGGAAGAGCAGGGAGTGCTGGGTGCCGAGGTAGCGCAAGAAGTCGGAGACCTGCCCGGGCGACTCGACGACAAGCACCTCACCGTTGCCCGGCTGCAGTAGATTCGCCAGCTCGTCAAAGCGGCTTCGGGTAGCCACATCGAGGCGCAGCGGTGGCACGCTGGGCAGGCCCGAGCCGGCGAGCAGCAGCGACGCCACCCACGACCTGCCGCGCTGAGTGTGCGCAGCGACGCTGCGCCGTTGTGCCAAAGGGGAAGGGATCCGGGTCGGTCAGGCCGCGCGGTGCGCCGCGGCTTCGGTCAGCTCCGAACGGCGTGCGGCCACGGCCGCGCCGTCGGGCAGGAGCTCACCGGTGTCCTCGAACAACACGATGCCGTTGCACAACAGGCTCCACCCCTGCTCAGGGTGAGCCACCACCACGTGCGCGGCTTCGCCGTCCGGCGCAGTGCTCTGCGGGCACTGCGGCTCGTGCGTGCACATCATCTTTCCCCTCGAGTCGCTCCCCGGATGGGAGCCCTGTGACCTGACACACACGATAGTGCCCAATTGGTTGAGCGGCCAAACATATCCCGGCGTGGGGACAGCCGTTAGCCGATCGTGATGCGCGGTCAACTCCGCCCGGACCGCTGTTGCGCGCGGGACAGCGCGTCGTTCTCGGTGCGCTCTGACCATTCTGCGCGCACGGCGGGGAAGCCTGCCCGCACGGCGGCGTCGACCACCGCCGGGTCGTCATCGACGAAAGCCGCGACCGTCCCATGCCTCGCCAACCGGTGCAGCTGCTCCAGCTTCAGGACGGTCGCCGGCCGGCGATCACTCTCGGCGCGCAGCAGCACGGTATCGGTCGGCAATGCCCACCGGGTCAACCACTCTTCGGTCGCGGTGCGCAGCCGCTCCGGGCGCCCGGACAGCCACACCACGCGGTGCGTGGCGCCGAGCAGCCCGGCGAGTTCCAAGCCTTGGTCCAGCGGCGGGTCGTCGTCGGCGGCGGCAAAGAATGCATCCCAGTCCGGCGGCCGGCGCGCGATGTGGTGCAGCCGGTGCGTGACGTCGGCGACCACCCCGTCGATATCGATCACCGCGAGGGTCTCGGTCACTGCGCCAGCTTAGGAGCCGACCAGCCGTATCACCGCTCGCCGAGGCGATGAGTGGATAGATGGAATCATGGGCGGGTGCGCTTCCTCGCTGATGTCCCGCCTCCGTACGAGCTGACCTACGACGACGTGTTCATGGTCCCGGGCCGGTCCGCGGTGGCATCCCGCGACGACGTCGACTGCCGCACCCAGGACGGAACCGGTGCCACCGTTCCGCTGATCGTGGCGAACATGACGGCGGTGGCCGGACGGCGGATGGCCGAGACGGTGGCCCGCAGAGGCGGCCTCACCGTGGTGCCGCAGGACATTCCTGCCGCAGTGGTGAGCGACGTGGTGGCGTGGGTGAAGTCGCGGCATCCGGTGTTCGACACCCCGATCACGCTGCATCCGGACAACACGGTCGGCGACGCGTTGGCGCTGTTGCCGAAACGGGCCCATAACGCTGTCATCGTCGTTGACGGGCAGTACCCGGTAGGTGTGGTGACCGAGGCGGACTGCACGGAGGTGGACCGCTTCGCCCAGCTGCATCAGGTGATGTCGCGCGACTTGATGACATTGCCGGACACCGTCGACGCACGGCTCGCCTTCGAGTCGCTGGACGCGGCCCATCGGCGCGTGGCTCCGGTCGTGGATTCGGCCGGTGCGCTGTGCGGCGTGATGACCCGAACGTCGGCGCTGCGCTCGACGCTCTACACGCCGGCGCTCGATGCGCACGGCCGATTGCGGGTGGCCGCAGCGATCGGGGTCAACGGCGACCCGAAGGCGAAGGCCGCCGAGTTGCTCGCCGCCGGGGTGGACACCCTCGTCATCGATACCGCACACGGTCACCAGCAACGCATGCTGGACGCGGTGAGCGCCGTCGCGTCCCTCGCGCCGCAGGTGCCGATCGTGGCCGGCAACGTGGTCTCTGCCCAGGGCGTCAGCGACCTGGTGCGGGCGGGCGCGTCCATCGTCAAGGTCGGCGTCGGGCCGGGCGCGATGTGCACCACCCGGATGATGACCGGCGTCGGCCGGCCGCAGTTCTCCGCGGTGCTCGAGTGTGCAGCGGAGGCCAGTCGGCTCGGCGCGCACGTGTGGGCCGACGGCGGCGTGCGCCACCCGCGTGACGTTGCTCTCGCGCTGGCGGCAGGCGCTTCCGCGGTGATGATCGGCTCATGGTTCGCCGGCACCTACGAGTCGCCGGGGGATCTGCGCGTCTCGGCAGACGGCCGGGCTTACAAGGAGAGCTTCGGCATGGCCTCGGCTCGGGCGGTGGCCGTGCGCACCAGTGGTGAGGGCTCATTCGATCGCGCTCGGAAGGGACTGTACGAAGAGGGCATCTCCTCCAGCCGGATGTATCTCGATCCGCATCGTCCTGGGGTCGAAGACCTGATCGACGAGATCATGGCCGGCGTGCGCTCCGCGTGCACCTACGCCGGAGCCGCCAGCCTTCCCGAGTTCGCCCAGCGCGCGATCGTGGGTGTGCAGTCCGCCTCGGGTTTTCACGAGGGCCGGCCGCTGCCCGCGGGCTGGTGAGGCGCGGCCGCTGCGTTATGCTGGGCGCATGTCGAGTCCGGTGCTGTCCTGGCGTTCGTCCCGCGTGGACGACCGCTGACCTGACTCGCACACCAACCCATCAGCCGGGGCGTCCACGTCGTGGACGCCCCGTTGCTGTTCGCCTCGCCGCCCTGCGCTGAGACGGACGCATCCGGTGGGCAGCGCGGCGTGGTGCCCCTCCAGCACGGAGGTATCCCATGTCCCGCATCGTCACCGGTGAGCGTCCGACCGGGCCGCTGCACGTCGGCCACTATTTCGGCACGCTGGCAAACCGGATCGCCTGCCAACGCGACGGGCATGAAGTGTTCATCGTCATCGCCGACTACCAGGTCATCACTGATCGCGACCGCGCCGACGACCCCCGCGGTACGGTCCTGAACCTCGTCCTCGACTACCTCGCCGCCGGCCTCGATCCCGACCGAACCGTCGTCTTCGTGCACAGCGAGATCACCGCGCTGCACCAGTTGATGCTGCCGTTCCTGTCACTGGTGAGCCTCAGCGAGCTGCGCCGCAATCCCACGGTGAAGGAGGAGATCGCGCACTCCCGGCAGGATGCGGTGAACGGTCTCATGCTGACCTACCCGGTGCATCAGGCGGCCGACGTGCTGTCCTGCCAAGGCGAGCTCGTCCCGGTCGGGCGCGACCAGTTGCCCCACCTGGAGTTGATGCGCACCATCGCCCGCCGCTTCGCGGAGCGATACGGGCCGGTGTTGACCCTGCCCCGACCGATGCTCAGCGAGGCCCCGGTACTGGCCGGACTGGATGGCACCAAGATGAGCAAGAGCCGCGGCAATGCGATCTCCTTGCGCAGCGACCCCGACGAGGTGTCCCGGCTGGTCCGAACCGCGCGCACCGATTCCCAGCGGCACATCGGCTACGACCCGGTCCGCCGACCCGAGGTCGCCGGCCTGCTGCAGCTAGCGGCGCTCTGTACCGGCAAGCGGCCGGAGGTGATCGCTGAGTCCGTCGGCGAGGGCGGCGGTGCCGGGCTCAAGGCCCTCGTCACCGACGCCGTCAACGACCTGTTGTGCCCGATGCGCGCCCGGCGTGCGCAGTACACGCTCGACGACGCCGCGGAAATTCTGCAGCGGGGCAACTCGGTGGCCGACGCCGAAGCAGAACGGACGTTGGACCGGGTCCGGATGGCCATGGGGATGGACTACAGCATTCGTGATCGATGCGTGACATGAGCGATGCGCCCGCCCGGGAGGGACTTGACTAGGTTGACAGCGTGCTCTGGCGCCGCGGACCGACGCAGTGAGGTGGCGGCACAGCCGGATGGTGCGGGCGCTGTGGTGGCGGCGCGGGCTCAGCACAGCGGTCCTCGTCGTGGCGGTGATCACGGTGGCTGCTGCGGCCCTGGGGCCGCTCTACGCGCGGGCCGCCGGTGAGTCGACACTGCGAGATCAGCTCAGCCAGGCACCCGCGGTCGACGTCGGGCTGCATCTGGCACTGGTGAGCGGGCCGTCGCAGCCGTCGATCGAGCTGGGTAGCTACGACCGGGCCGTCGCCCGGGCACCGGCAGCCGGTGCGGTGCACGGCTACCCGGTCCGCACCGGGTCGATCTACCTGTCCGGAAGTGCGTCGGCCCCGGTCGGCTTGGCCGTGAATACCGCGATCGTCTGGCGCGACGGGATGTGCGCCCATCTGGTTCTCGTGTCCGGACGCTGTCCGGTGAGTTCCGGCGAAGGCGTCGTCAGTCAACGCACCGTCGTCGGCCGGGACGGATGGCGCCTCGGCGCCAGGTTGCAGACCACTGCTGGGCCGATCACCGTGGTCGGTATCTACGTCCCGCGCGACACCGATGATCCGTTCTGGTTCGGTCAGAACTACTTCAACGCACAGCCGCCGGGAATCCGCGGCGACCCGGAGACAGTGGACAGCACCTTCGTGTCCCGCGCCGAGTTCAGCGCCCTCCCCGCAAGCACGCTGGTACAGATGTCGCTGGACTACCGCCTGGAGGTCGATCAGGTCCGGCTGAACGATGTACCGCGCTTGCGGGCTGACGCCGCGGCCCTGCTTGCCACATACAACGGCAAGTCCGGACTTCAGCTGTCGACTCGGATCGGCGTCGTGCTGAACCAGGCGGCGCACCAACGCAACCTGGTGGACGCCGGGACCCTGCTGGTCACGCTGCAGCTGGGCCTGCTGGCCTGGCTCGTCCTCTTCCAACTCGTCGCCGACGCGGTCGAGTCGCGGGGCAACGAGATCGCCCTCGCGAAACTGCGCGGGCAGCGCCCGTTCTGGACCGCGCGACTCGCGGTCGGCGAACCCTTGCTGCTGCTCGTCGTGGCCCTGCCGCTCGGTCTGCTCCTGGCCTGGCTTGTGGCGCACCTCTTCTCGGCCGCGGTACTCGCCCCGCATACCCCGGTGGTACTGACCGGCTACGCCGGGCTGGCGGTGCTGGCGGGGTTCGCCGGGGGCGTGGCGGCAGCCGTGCTCGCCACCCACCGAACCCTGACGCGCAGTGTGCTCGAGCAATGGCGCCGCACCGTCCGACGTCCTCGTCGCTCCTACGTCGTGCTCGCAGTGGACGGGGTGGTGGCTGCGGCGGCACTGGCCGGGCTGGTGCTGTTGCGGACCGGGCACTCCCAGGATGGTGACTCCACCGCCGCCTTGCTGGCGCCGGGCTTGCTGGTGCTCGCGGTGGCCCTGCTCGGCACTCGGCTGGTGCCGCTGCTGGTCGGCCTGTTGCTGCGCCCCACGAGACGATCGCGATGGATCGGGGCTTTCCTGGCGGTGCGTCAGGTCGTGCGCCGGCCGGCCGGACTGCGGCTGGCGGCACTGCTTGCGGTCGCGGTCGGACTGGCGACCTTCGCGGTGAGCGGAGAGGCACTGGCCCGCACGAACCGTACTGCGCGCGCCGCTGCCGAACTCGGCGCAGATCAAGTCGTCTCAGTGCAGTATGCGGCGGGTCATGACCCGGTGGACGCCACCCATACGGTGGATCCGCACGGGCGATGGGCGATGGCGGCGGCCAGCTGGCTGCCGCAGGGCGGTGACTCGGTGGTGGGCACCGTGCTGGCGGTGGACGCAGCCAGACTCTCCGCGGTCGGCCACCCGGCCAGCGGCGGTGCGCAGATCGCCGCGATCGCCAGCACCGTGGGCCGATCGGCGTTCCGGAGCATCGCGGTGAACAGCGGTGCGATCCGGGTACAGATCACCGCCACCGACATTGCCGGCGCGCCGCCGGACGTCCAGTTCGCGCTCCGGACGCCGAAGGCCGGGACGGTGCAGCTTGATGCCGGTCGATTGCGGGCGGGCACCCACACCTACACCGCGCAGGTGCAGTGCCCGGGATGCACGCTCGGCGGCCTTATCTGGAACCGGCCCGTCGAATTCGCCGGACCGATGTCCGGCTCGGTCCTGGTAGCAGCGATGCAGCACAGCAGCGCCCGGGCGAGGGGTGGCGCGCGCTGGACGCATCGTTCGCCGAGCCCGGCGCGTGGCGGGGCGGGCCGGAGTTCAGCCAGAGCACCGACACGGTCCAGGCTGGGGCCCACGGCACCCGGGACGAATACCGCAGTGACAGCGGCTACGGCGGCATGGCCTACGCCGCCCTTCCCGACCCGATCCCGGTGATCGCCACGCCGGCCAGCGTGCTCATCGACCGGGCCGCGCCCGTCGACGGGGAGATGGACGACGCGCTCGGTGGTGTCGCCACCTTCACAGTTGCCGCCTGGAGCAGCGTGCTCCCGGCGGTGCTGACCGACGGGTTGATCGTCAACATGGCCTACCTGCGCGCGGAGCTGCCCGGATTCGACGACCAGGCACGGTGGTCGGTCTGGCTCGGGCCGCAGGCGCCGCGGGATGCCGTGGCCCGACTGCGCGCCGCCGGGCTCCAGGTCCAACATGTCTCGACCACGCGATCGCGAGTGGTGCAGCTCGGCCGGCAGGGCCCGGCGCTGTCGCTGTTCCTGTTGCTGGCGTGCGCGGTCGCCGGTGCCGTGGTGGCCGTCGGCGGCACGGCGATCGCTATTGCTGCCGGTGCGCGTCGCAGGTCATACGAGACGGCGGCGCTGCGGGTCGTCGGAGTGAGCCGCCGTGCGCTGTATCGCGGTGGCGTGCTGGAGCAGGGCATCCTGCTCTCCTCGGCGGGAGTGCTCGGGGTCCCGGCGGGGTACCTCGCTGCCCGCTTGGCGATGCCGGCCATCCCACAATTCGCGGACCACACTCCGATAAAGCTCAGCTTCCGGCCGCCGCTGTTACCAGCGGTGGGCTGTGCGCTCGGTTTCGCGGTACTGGTCCTGTTCACCGCGGTGCTCGCCTCGGCCGTGGTGTTGCACGCCGCGCGGCCCGGTCGGCTGCGGGGGACCGAGGAGTGACCGGGGTCGAGGTGCGCTGTGTGCAGTTGCGCCACGAGTATGCGATGGACGGCGAGACCGTGGTGGCGCTCGACGCGGTCGACCTGATTATCTCCGCCGGCACGACGGCCGCGCTGGTCGGCCCGTCCGGGTCGGGCAAGTCCACGTTACTCACCGTTCTTGCCGGACTGCAGCGACCGACCGCCGGGCAGGCGTTCGTGGCAGACGTCGACATCACGGCGTTGACGCAGCGCGGATTGCTCCGGCAGCGCGCCGAGCGGATCGGATTCCTCGCTCAGGGTCCCGGCCGCAACCTGCTGCCGTATCTGGACGCGGCGGCCAACATCCGCTTTGCGCAGCGCGGCGCGCGCAGCTACGGCCGCCGTCGGTTGCCGGATGCCGACGACCTCTTGGCTGAGCTCGGTCTCGGTGCGCTGCGCGGCACTCGCGCGGACAAGCTCTCCGGTGGCGAGCGACAGCGCCTTGCTGTGGCAACCGCGATCGCCGGCGCGCCGGGCGTGCTACTCGCCGACGAGCCGACCAGTCAGCTGGACCTGGCCAGTAGGGACCGGGTCGTCGAGCTGCTGGAGCGGGTCAACCAGAGCTTCGGGACGACCATCATCGCGGTCACGCATGACTCCGAGATTGCGCAACGGTTCAACCGCTCCATCCGGATAACGAGCGGTCGCTTGGTCAGCGGTGGGTTTCGATGACCGGTCGGCATCGGGCACCGGAGACGGCTCCCGGCGATGGGGTGGCCACTCTGTCTGCCCGGGACGTCAGCTTCCGCCGCGGCGGACGGACGATCCTGGACGGGGTGAGCCTGAGCGTTGCGGCCGGCACCTCGCTGGCGGTGACCGGTCCGTCGGGCAGCGGCAAGAGCAGCCTGCTCGCGTTGCTAGCCGGTCTGGAAGCGCCGGACACCGGCACAGTGCGCCGCGAGCCGCGCCACGCGACGGTAGGCCTGGTGCTGCAGGCCTACGGACTGGTCGGACTGCTCACCGGCTGCCGAGAACGTGGAGATCGCGCTGCAGCACGAGCGTCGCGGCGCCCGGCTCAGCCGCCGTGACGTCGCCCGGCGCGCCGGGGCAGCACTCGACGCGGTGGGCCTCTCCACTGTCGCGGACCATCTCGTCGAAGAGCTGTCCGGCGGCCAACAGCAGCGCGTCGCGATTGCCCGTGCGCTGGCGGTGCGTCCGGCGATCGTGCTGGCCGACGAATTCACCGCGGAACTCGACGACCTCACCCGCCTCCACGCCCTGCAGGTGGTGCTGGGCGTGGCGGCCCAGGGCGGCATCGTGGTGATCGCGACCCACGACCTGCAGATCGCGGCAGCCTGTGACCACGTCCTGCACCTGGTGGACGGCGTCGCGCACCCAGAGCGCTAGCCGGCGGCTCAGCTGGTGCGCCGGCTGAACAGAACGCCGGAGACTGCGACCGAGACGGTCATGATGCCGACACACCAGAGCACCGCCGCGACGGCGTGCGACGCCACCGGACCACCGAGCAGCAGTCCACGGAGTGTCTCGATCACCGGCGTGATCGGCTGATGCCCGGCGAAGCCACGGATCCAGGACGGCATTGTGTGGATCGGAACGAACGCGCTGCTGGCATAGGGCAGGAACATCACGAAGAAGGTGAAGCCGTTGGCTGCTTCGGGCGACGGGGCCAGCAGCCCGATGGCTGCGGCGAACCAGGAGAGCGCTGCGACGAACAGCACGAGCATTCCGACCGCGGCGAGCCATTCCACCGGACCCGCACCGGGCCGGAACCCGATCAGATAGGCGACGGCGATGACCAGCACCGTCGACGCGGCGTTGCGCGCCACGCTGGCGACCACGTGCCCGGCCAACTGCGCCGCTGCGCCGACGTTCATCGACCGGAACCGGTCCACGATGCCGCCGGTCATGTCGGCGCTGACGCTGACGGCGGTGGTGGCCGCACCGAACCCGGTGCACAGCAGCAGCACCCCGGGCACCACGTAGGTGACGTACTTGGTACCGGTGTCGATCGCGCCGCCGAACAAGTAGACGAACAACAGCATCAACATGATGGGCAGCATCAGCGACGTCAGTAACGTGTCCAGGTGCCGGCGACTGAGCCGGGTGCAGCGGCCGATCATCGTGAGCCATTCGGCACCAGCCGAGATCGTCCGGCTGCCAGGGGCGGCGGGAAGCGTGTCAGACATTGCTGTTCTCCAATTCGCAATCGGCAACCGGCTTGCCGGTCAAGGTGAGAAAGACGTCATCGAGGGTGGCCGTGTGCACAGTGAAGCGGTCTACGCAGGTGCGGCCCGGGTCGAGCCCGTCGAGGATGCTGCGGATGTGTGCCGCGCTCCCGTCGGTCGCGGTGCCAACCGTCCGACTGGCGTCGTCGCGGTAGGCCAGCCGTCCGCCCAGGGCAACGACGGCGGCGGCGAACGCGGCGGAGTCGGTCAACGTCAGATCCAGTCGCTGCTGCGAGACCTGTGACTTGAGCTGCGCGGCGGTGCCCTCGGCGATGACTCGACCGTGGTCTACGACCGCAATCCGGTCGGCCAGCCGATCGGCCTCCTCGAGATATTGCGTGGTCAGGAACACCGTCACGCCGGTGCCGACGAGTTCACTGACGACGTTCCACATCTCCTGGCGGCTGCGCGGGTCGAGCCCGGTTGTCGGCTCGTCGAGGAAGACGATCGACGCGTTGCCGACGAGGCTGGCCGCCAGATCCAAACGGCGCTGCATCCCGCCGGAGTAGGTGCCGACCTGGCGTCCGGCTGCGTCGGCGAGGTCGAAGCGGTCGAGCAGGTCGCCGGCTCGCTTCCGCGCCGCGCGCCGGTCCAGGCCGGCCAGCCGACCCATCATCACGAGGTTCTCCCGCCCGGTCTGCAGGGTGTCGACTGCGGCGTACTGGCCAGTGAGACTGATGCGCCGGCGTACCTCGGCCCGGTGACGAACCACGTCGAAGCCGGCCACCTGCGCCGTCCCTGCGTCGGCACGCGTCAGCGTGGCGAGGATCCGCACTGTGGTCGTTTTGCCTGCGCCGTTCGGGCCCAACAGCGCGAACACGGTGGCCGGCGCGACCTGCAGGTCGAGCCCGGACAGCACCTCCACGCGGCCGTAGGACTTGGTCAGGCCGCGGGCTTGGACGGCCCAGTCGTCGCGCATGACATGCTCCTTGGAGTCGATCCGGATGTTATTGTGTACGTGGTACGCGTTACTGCGTAGGTTATACACAGAAACGGGGACCGAGGTCAACTATTTGGTGGAGGACGAATGTCGGAGCCCATCGCGAAGACGACGACCGGGCTGCCGGCGAGCATCGAGGCGGCGTGGGGGATGCGCGGTCGGCCGGCCCGGGGGCCCAAGCCGGCCTTGCGGATCGATGCGATCGTCGACGCGGCGGTGGCGCTGGCGCGCCGTGAAGGGCTCGGCGTCGTCTCCATGGCACGAGTGGCGTCGGAACTCGGTGTATCGACGATGTCGCTGTATAGATACGTGACGGCCAAGGACGAGCTGCTTGATCTGATGGCCGATGCGGTGTGCGCCGCCGTTCCGGCCGAACCTCCCGCAGCGGAGAGCTGGCGCGACGGTCTGACCCGGTGGTCCCGGGCGTTACGGTCGATGTACTGGAACGACCGATGGGTGTTGTCCATCCCGATCACGGGGCCACCGGTCACGCCGAACCAGACGCGGTGGCTGGAACTGGGTCTGCGGTGTCTCCGGGATACGCCGTTGCCGGAGAACGAGAAGATGTCGGCGCTGCTGATGCTCAGCGGCTATTCCCGCTACGACGTCACCCTGATGAGCGGGCTGGCTGACGCGGTCGAGCGCAGCGCCGCGGGCGAGCCGATGATGCCGCGGTTCAGCGCGACGATGCGTGTGGTCACCGACCCGACTCAGTTCCCGGCGTTGTGGCAGGCATTGGATTCCGACGCGTTCGATCAGGACGACGCACCGGACGTCGAGTTCGAATTCGGCTTGACCCGGATCCTCGACGGCATCGAGGTCCTGATCAACGGAAAGCGCGTCAAGCCGACCGGCCGAAGAAAGGGCTCCTCCTAAGATCGCAGCTGTGAGCCGGCACCCCGCATTCCCGCACGAGGTGCTCGCGGTCGTCGTGCAAGTGCGTGACGGCCGGCTCTGCGTCCTGTTGTGGCGGCGCGCTCGCCCGCCGTTTCAGGACTGCTGGGCGCTGCCCGGTGGCAGTCTCGGCGTGGACGAGCGACTGGGCGCATCGGTGGCTCGCCACCTGGCCATCAAGGTGGACGTGTCCCGCCTGGCCCACCTGGAGCAGTTGGAAACCCGGAGCGATCCGGACCGTGACCCGCGTGGCCGGGAGCTGGCCACTGCCTACCTCGGCCTCGTCCCGGTAGACCAGCAGCCGCAGCTGCCGGCAGACACGGCCTGGCATCCCGTCGATGACCTCCCGCCGACCGCGTTCGACCACGGCTCGATCGTGCTGGCCGCCCGGGCCAGGCTGCGCGCCAAACTCTCGTACACCTCGATCGGGTACGCACTGGCAGCGCCGAAGTTCACCATCGCCGAGCTGCGCGCGCTCTACACCGCGGCGCTGGGCTACCAGGTCTCCGCGACGAACCTGCAGCGTGTCCTGCTCCGCCGGGATCTGATCGTGGCGACAGCCGACACCGCGGCACCCGGACCCAGCGGAGGGCGTCCGGCGCGCCGCTTCCGGTTCGTGCACCGCGACGTACGGATCACCGACCCGTTCGCTGCGTTCCGGCCGCCGAAGGTGGAGAGCTGACCGAGCAGCTCTCTCGCTTCACGTGCTGGGAGCTACTCGCCGACCGGCGACGGCTCGCCGAGCGCGATCATGCCCTCGACCGCGCGCCGGGCGCGCTGCGCGATCTGCGGGTCGACGACCACCTCGTCGGTGCCTTGGCGCAGCGAGCGGAGCAGCTTGGCCGGGGTGATCATCTTCATGTAGTGGCAGATCGCCCGCGGGTTCACCGGTTGGAAATCCGTGCGCGAATTGGCCTGGCGCAGCTGGTGCAGCATTCCGGTCTCGGTAGCGACGAGCACCTTCTTCGCCGTCGTGCGCCGGGCCTCGGTGAGCATGCCGCCGGTGGACAGGATGTGGGTGCGCTCCGGCGGAATGATGCCCTCTCCGGCCAGCCAGAGCGCGGAGGTGGAGCAACCGCACTCGGGGTGCACGAACACATCCGCCTCCGGGTTCGCGGAGACCTGGTTGCGCAGCTCGTCACCGCTGATGCCGGCGTGTACATGGCACTCGCCGAGCCAGATGTGCAGGTTCTCCCGGCCGGTCTCGCGCTTCACGTGCGCGCCCAGGAACATGTCCGGGCCGAAGAGCACCGCACGGTCCCGCGGGAGCGAGTTGACCACCTCGACCGCGTTGGCCGACGTGCAGCAGATGTCGGTCTCCGCCTTCACTGCAGCGGTGGTGTTCACATACGAGACGACGAGCGCGTCGGGGTGCTCGGCCTTCCACGCGCGGAGCTGGTCGGCGGTCATGCTGTCGGCCAGCGAGCAGCCGGCCCGGGCATCCGGGATGAGCACCCGCTTGCCGGGGGAGAGGATCTTCGCCGTCTCGGCCATGAAGTGCACGCCGGCGAAGACGATCTCCTCAGCGTCAGTTTCCGCCGCGATCCTCGACAGCCCGAGGGAGTCGCCGACGTGATCTGCCACGTCCTGGATCTCCGGCGCCTGGTAGTTGTGCGCCAGGATCACCGCATTGCGGCGCTTCGCCAGCTCGCGCACCTGTGCTGCCCAGTCCGCCTCGAGCGCCGGGTCGAGCTGCAGATCTACCGTCGTTGCCGTCACGGCGTCCCCTCACTAGTTTTCGCCTGTCAGACGATAACCTACTCGCTGCGCACCGGCACCACCAGCACAGCAACTAGCATCAAGAAGCAGGCCCGGCGTCCACTAATGGCAGTGGTGAGGGGCGGGCGGCGGCTCGCCACCGGCGGCTCCGAGGTCGTCGGAGCGGCCGGCTGCCAGTCGTGGCCACTGGGCGATGGGACGTCCGCTCGACCACTCTGACACCGGTGGCCAGTCGGGTGCGCCGTCGCTGGTCCTCACGTTGGTGCACTCTTGTGGCCACCTTGGCGGCGAGTCCTCCCAAGCCTCCTGGCGTCCGTACACGGTGAGGTCCATCATCGCGTAGCTGTAGTCCATGGCCTCCACGCCGCGGCGCTTCGTCCAGTAGGTCTCGAAGACGCGGTCGCCGTCGCGTAGATAGCACACGAGGTGGAACAAGCCGAGTTCGCGATCGACGAGCAGCGTGTCCAGGGAGGACTGCGCGGAGTACCACGGCATGTCCCAGCCCATGAAGTCGCGATAGCGGACGCTCTCGTTGTACGACGCCACGGGGTCGACCGGCCCGACGGCGACATTGCGCCCCTGGCAGAAGACCGCGTACGTGATGTCACGAGAGTGCAGGTGGGACAACTCGCCGACCTGGCTGGTGTAGAACGTGCAGCCTTCACACTGCTCCGGCGCGGGCCGGGCGGGGTTCCACATGAAGTAGTAGGCGATGAGCTGTCGGCGGCCTTCGAACGCGTCGAGCAGAGTGAGCGGGCCGGTTGGCCCGATCAGCTCGAGCGTGGCGTCCATTTCGACCATGGGTAGGCGCCGTCGCGCCGCGGCGATGCCGTCCCCTTCGCGGGTGTGCGCCTTTTCCCGCACCCGGAGGTCGTCCAGTTGACGCTGGAACACGTCCCGATCGACGACCGCTGGAGTTCCGACTGGCTGGTTGACGTCAGCTGCCGGTCTCCCGGCGCTGTGTGGACTCTTCGACATGGCTATCTCCAATGTGATGAATCGGACCTGACGTTAGGTGACGGATGGGATCCGTTGTCGGCCCCCCGCGGGCGGCCTCGACGTCGACGACGTCGATCCTGGACGCGGGCTGGGCCCGGGACAACCAACTTTGCCAGGAGTGCAACAGTCCGATGCAAGGCAATGCGACATAGGTCCAGGCACATGGGTGTGGCTGAGCTTGCGAAGCCGGCGCCATGAACACACCAACCCAGGGCCGTGCCGACCGTAGGTCCAGGCACGTGCGTCCGGCTGAGCTTGCGAAGCCGGCGCCATGAACACACCAACCCAGGGCCGTGCCGACCGTAGGTCCAGGCACGTGCGTCCGGCTGAGCTTGCGAAGCCGGCGCCATGAACACAGCGAACTAATCGGTCGTGTCCGGCGTTAGCATCGCCGTGATGTCTGAACCAATCACGGCACAGGTGTGGCCATGTTGCTGACCCTCTGCCGCCGATACCTCGCCCCGTACCGGGGCGCCATCATCGCACTCGTCATCCTGCAGCTGGTGGCGACGATCGCCTCGCTCTACCTGCCGAGCCTGAACGCCGAGATCATCGACCAAGGAATCGCAAAGGGCGACACCGGCTTCATCCTGCGCACCGGCGCGATGATGCTGTCCGTCACGCTCGTGCAGATCGGTTGCTCGATCAGTGCGGTGTATTTCGGCGCTCGAGCGGCGATGGGCATGGGCCGCGACCTGCGCGCCGGGGTATTCGCTCGGGTCGGCGCGTTCTCCGAGCGCGAGGTGGCCCGGTTCGGCGCCCCGTCACTGATCACCCGGTCGACGAACGACGTGCTGCAGGTACAGACGGTCGTGATGCTGGCCGCAACCCTCGCGGTGATGGCTCCGATCATGTGCGTCGGCGGCATCATCATGGCGCTGCGCGAGGATGTGGGTCTCTCCCTGCTGCTGGTCGTCAGTGTCCCGGTCCTGGTCATCGCGGTCGGAGCGATCGTCAGCCGGATGGTGCCGCAGTTCCGCGCTATGCAGAAGAAGATCGACGGCGTCAACCGGATCCTCCGCGAGCAGATCACCGGTATCCGCGTGGTCCGAGCCTTCGTCCGCGAGCCGTTCGAGACCAAGCGATTCGCGCATGCCAACGACGAGCTGACCGACACGGCGTTGCGGGCCGGCCGGTTGATGGCCTTGATGTTCCCGACGGTGATGCTGGTGATGAACGTGTCCAGCGCCGCCGTGCTGTGGTTCGGCGCGCACCGGGTGGATGCCGGGGAGCTGCAGATCGGTTCGCTCACCGCGTTCCTCAACTATCTCGTGCAGATCCTCATGTCGGTGATGATGGCAACGTTCATGGCCGTGCAAATTCCGCGCGCCGCCGTGTCCGCCGAGCGCATCGGGGAAGTGCTGGACACCGATTCGTCGGTCGTGCTGCCGAGTTCACCGGTCACCTCGGTCGCACTGCACGGCGACCTGGAGCTGTCCGACGTGCAGTTCCAGTACCCCGGCGCGACCGATCCGGTGCTGCGCGACATCTCGCTGCACGCCCGACCCGGGCAGACCACCGCAATCGTCGGCAGTACCGGGGCGGGAAAGACCACTTTGCTGTCGTTGATCCCGCGCTTGTTCGACGCAACCGGCGGGAGCGTGAAGGTCGACGGAGTGGACGTGCGCGATCTGGCCCCGGAGATCCTCTGGCGGCGGATCGGGTTGGTACCGCAGCGGCCCTATCTCTTCAGTGGCACCGTGGCGTCCAACCTCCGCTACGGCAACCCGGACGCCACCGACGCCGACCTCTGGCGGGCGCTGCAGGTTGCCCAGGCCAGCGACTTCGTCGCGGCGATGCCCGACGGCCTGGACAGCACCATCGCGCAGGGCGGCACCAACGTGTCCGGCGGCCAGCGGCAGCGTCTGGCGATCGCCCGAGCACTGGTCCGCGAGCCGGAGATCTACCTGTTCGACGATTCCTTCTCCGCGTTGGATCTGACCACCGATGCCCGGCTGCGCGCGGCGCTCAAGCCGCACACCCGGGAGGCAACCGTGCTCATCGTCGCGCAGCGAGTTTCCACCATCCTGGACGCCGACGAAATCATCGTGCTCGAGGACGGTGCGATCGTCGGTCGCGGCAGCCACGCGGAGTTGCAAATCAGCTGCCCGACCTACGCAGAGATCGTCGAATCACAGCTGTCCGCCGACGAAGCCCGGCAGGGGGTGGGATCGTGACCGGCCCCGGTCAGGACGACTCGAAGCCGGACCGCGCGGGAGCCGAGAGCAAGGACTCGCTCAACGAGACCGCCCGGAAGATGCAACAGAGTCGCCCGCAAGGTGGTGGTCCGTTCCGGCCCATCGGCATGCCGGTAGAGAAGTCTCTGGACTTCGGGCCGTCCGCCAAACGCCTCCTCCGCACGATGGCCCCAGAACGCGTCATGGTGTGTGCCGTGGTGATTCTCGGCGTGCTGAGCGTCGCCATGTCGGTGCTCGGACCGAAGATCTTCGGGCACGCCACCGACATCATCTTCCGCGGAATCATCGGCAAGAACCTCCCCGGTGACCGCAGCCGCGAGCAAGTCATCGAGCAGGCTCGGGCACAGGGCGACAACCGCCAGGCTGACCTGTTCGCGGGCATGAAGGTGAACCCAGGTCACGGGATCGACTTCACTTCGCTCAGTCACGTGCTCATGTTGGCCATTGCGCTGTACCTGCTCGCATCGGTGCTCGGATATGCGCAGGCGTACGTGCTCAACGGCGTCGTGCAACGCACAGTGCTGCGGCTGCGTGCGGATGTCGAGGCCAAACTCAACCGGCTGCCACTGGCCTACTTCGACAAGCAACCTCGCGGCGAGGTGTTGAGCCGAGTCACCAACGACATCGACAACATCAGCCAGAGCCTGCAGCAGTCGATGAGCCAACTGCTCGTCTCGTTGCTCACCGTGGTCGGCGTCATGGTCATGATGTTTGTGATTTCGCCGCTGCTGGCGCTGATCGCATTGATCGCGATTCCCATCTCGATCCTGGTCACCAAGACGATCGCGCGGCGGTCACAGCCGAAGTTCGTCGCGCAATGGCAACACACCGGCATGCTCAATGGCCAGGTAGAGGAGGCCTACACCGGACACGCGTTGGTCAAGGTCTTCGGTCGCCAGCAGGAGGTCACCGAGAGGTTCACCGCGAAGAACGAGGAGCTGTACCAAGCATCGTTCGGCGCGCAGTTCGTCAGCGGGATCATCATGCCGGCGATGATGTTCATCGGAAACCTGACGTACGTCTTCATCGCGGTCATCGGCGGGCTGCGGGTGGCGTCGGGAGCGATGTCGCTCGGCGATGTCCAGGCATTCATCCAGTACTCCCGACAGTTCACCCAGCCACTCACCCAAATCGCGTCGCTGGCGAACCTGTTGCAGTCCGGGGTCGCGTCGGCGGAACGAGTGTTCGCGCTGCTCGACGAGGATGAGCAGATACCGGACCCGGTGGCGGCACCGCCGGTGGCAGCGCCACGCGGCCGCGTCGAGTTCGAGCACGTGTCGTTCAGCTACGACCCGCAGCGGCCGCTGATCGAGGATTTGTCGCTGGTTGCCTCACCGGGTGAGACGGTCGCCATCGTGGGTCCGACCGGCGCCGGCAAAACGACGCTGGTGAACCTGGTGATGCGCTTCTACGAGTTGGACGGTGGCCGGATCACCCTCGACGGCCGGGACATCTCGTCGATGACCCGCGCGGATCTGCGTTCCAAGATCGGAATGGTGTTGCAGGACACCTGGCTGTTCAACGGCACGATCCGAGAGAACATCGCGTACGGCCGTCCCGACGCGACCGAGGAGGACATCCACCAAGCTGCCGAGGCAACCTACGTCGACCGGTTCGTCAGGTCGCTGCCGGACGGCTACGACACGGTGATCGACGAGGAAGCCAGCAATATCAGCGCGGGGGAGAAGCAGCTCGTCACGATCGCCCGGGCGTTCCTGGCCAACCCGTCGTTGCTGATCCTCGACGAGGCAACCTCGTCGGTCGACACCCGCACCGAAGTGCTGGTGCAGCACGCGATGGCGGCGCTGCGCTCCGACCGCACCAGCTTCGTCATTGCTCACCGGCTGTCCACGATCCGCGACGCACACCTGATTCTGGTGATGCAAGACGGGTCAATCGTCGAGCAGGGCAACCACGAGGAGCTGCTGGAGCGTCGCGGCGCGTACTACGAGTTGTACAACGCGCAGTTCGCCGCGCCGGACGTCGACCTCGAGGCGGATGAGCCGCCAGTCCCGGCCGGCGCGCCGGCCGGCCGGTAACCGTCAATCGGCCGGCGCAACGATCGAGATCCGCTCCGCAGCTCGGTCAGTCCCGTAGCCTGGTGGTTGTCCCGGTTCATGTCGCGTATCGGCAGCACTGCGCCGATACCGGGCCGAGAGAACCGTTCGCGTGCCGGCCCGTCCCGGCACAGTCAGGTCGCCCGATGGTCATCGCACCGTCCGAATCCGTCACCTCCAGTCATCCCGTTGCCGGGCACCAAGACGCCGGCTCCTGTGCGGTCTGCCCGCACGCGCTAGACGCGCACGATGCCATCGCACTGCGTTATTGCCGGGCCACCCAGCGAAGCGTGCTGGCCCGTAGCTGCATGTGCCCAGCGACGTAACGGGGTCCTCCGGGCGGCGCAGGCCGCTACTTTCGTCGATGTGCAGGCGCCCGTTGGTCTAGAGATCGTTCGTGGGCGCGATCGATGACCGATGCCGCCGGTAGCGTCGGGCCGGTCGAGAGGAGACCGGCATGCCGAGCACGTTCATCGCTGATCACATCGTGCACCCATCCGCCCAGCCGGGCATGAGCCTGCAGAACCCGTACTGCGTCCGATATGGCGTCGACGGACGGATGGTGGCCCGGCAGGGCGCGATGATCGCCTATCGCGGCGACCTGACGATCCGCACCCATAGCCAAGGACTGCGCAAGCTGGTGAAGCGCGCCGTCACGGCCGAAGGTCTGGGTTTGATGGAGGTTGCCGGTCAGGGAGAGATCTGGTTCGCCGATCTCGCCAAGAACGTGTTCATCCTCAACGGGGACGGCCTCTCGGTGGCCGGAAAGAGCGTGCTGTGCTTCGACGAGTCGCTCCAGTACGAAATTCGCCTGGTGAAGGGTGCCGGCATGAATGCGGGGGGATTGTTCAACTGCACTTTCACCGGCGCCGGCTCGATCGCGCTCACCGCGCACGGTCAGCCGTTGGTGATTCCGGTGACTCCGAACGCGCCGGTGCTGGTGGACACCGACGCGGTCATCGGCTGGACGGCATCGCTGCAGGCAGATATCCACCGGTCCGAGGGGATCAAGTCGTTGGTCAAGGGCGGCTCCGGCGAGCTGTTCCAACTCAAGCTGCAGGGTGCGGGATCGGTCATCGTGCAGCCCAGCGAAGGGCCGCCACCGCTGCCGAAGGGAAAGGGCGTCGTCGATACGATCGGCGAGTTCATCGGCTAGCTTTCGTGCCTACCGCTGGTTGCCCGGCAACGCAGCGATGATCCGCGGACGGAGTTCGGCGGCCTTGATGACGGCATCCACCGAGCCGACCTCGACGGCCCGCTGAATGTTGTGGATCGCGTCGAACTCCGCGGCCACCACACCCAGCGTCTCCGCCCGGACTGCGGTGCGAACTTCGGCGAGCTGAGCGGCGATCGGTGCGCGAGCCGCCTGCGCCGCGGAACGCAACCGAGCCTCGAGCTCTCGGACCCGCGGGTCTGCGGACGTCCGCTTGGTGACCTCTCCGGCGAACACCACCGCCGCGGCCGGTGCCCCGCCGATCACCGAGGCGTATGACCCCTCCACCGCGAGCACGGTCATCTGCGGGTTGAGCGCCTTGGAGAACACGACGAATGCGCCGCCGTGATAGCGGGTGATCACGCAGAACACGATCGGCCCGTCGAAGTTGACGATCGCGCGGCCGATCTCCGCGCCGTACTCCAACTGCAGATTGCGCATCGACTCCGGGGACCCGTCAAA
Organism: uncultured Actinomycetota bacterium; assembly: GCA_963703085.1. Classification (GTDB taxonomy): domain Bacteria; phylum Actinomycetota; class Actinomycetes; order Mycobacteriales; family Jatrophihabitantaceae; genus DATAEG01. Next base: position 3,773,938 of record OY969789.1, read on the forward strand.
GCCCGACAGGTTCGCCAGCACCACCAGGGGACGGTTGCCCGACGCCGCGTTGATCGCGCGAGCCGCCTTCTTCGACGACCGCGGGAACAGGGTCCCTGCGGTGTAGGTGTCCGGCCCGTCGGTGGGCGGGAAACCGCGTCGCGGGACGTTGCGCGACTCGATGCCCAACAGGCATACCGGCCAGCCGCCCAGCCGGGCATCGAACACGACCGCCGTTTCGGCATCGGCCATGTCGGCCCATCGCTCCAGCGTCGGGTGGTCCTGATCGGCGAGGGCAAGCATCACCGTGCGGATGTCGAACGCCTTCTTGCGGTCCGGGTTCGTGGGAACCGCGAAGATGTCGCCCACCGTGTGGAAGTCGCTGTCCGGGATCTCATGGGCGGTGAGGGTGATGTCGCGGTCGACGGGGTCCTCGGTGGCAGCCCGGCGCGGCGCCTGTTCGCCCGCCGCGACGTAGCTGTACTCGTAATGCGCCATCAGCACGTCGCGGGCGCCCTTGAGGTCCGGCGCCCAGTACTGCGCCTGCCCATTGGGTCCCATCACCCGGTCGTAGCCACCGATGCCGAAGTTGTCCTCGGCCGAGACCCCGCCGGAGAAGTCCAGCGTCTGCTTGCCGGTGAGCACCATGGCGCTGTCCGGGGTCATCACCAGGACTCCCTTGGTGTGCATGAGCATGGTCGCCTCGGCGTTCCAGTACGGCTGGGCGCCCACATTGATGCCCGCGACCACGACGTTGATCTCCCCGCCTGCCTGGGTGAACTCGACGATGCGCTTGAGCGCGCGGGCCACCCAGTCCATGTTCTCGGTGCCCGAGTTCATCGCGATTCGCGCTCCGGCTGACAGGGCGTACCACTCGACCGGCACGCCCAGCCGCTCAGCAAGGTCGAGTGCGGCGATGATGCGGGCACATTCCGCCTCGGCCACCGCACCGAGGGCCTTGGTCGGGTCACCGCTCAGGATGACCCGGGTGACTCCGTCCGGGTGCAGGTCGGTGGGCGTGCTGACGGTGCCGACCACGATGCCCGCCTTGTTCAGTCCGGCCGGTCGGCCGACCGGCACCAGCCGGCCGGCGTCATCGAGGTCGTGCTCCACCACCGTGCCGCCGGGCCCGGCGACCATCGACTGCAGCTCGTACGGGTACACGGTGCCCCGCCGGCGGGCCCGGAGCACCTTCTGCGCGTAGTCGTCGAGCGGCTTGAGCCGCTCGGTCGGCGGTGCTCCGACGGTGAACTGCACACCCGATCCGGGTTGGTAGAAGAACTTCGCGGCGACGGGGACGATCGTGCCATCCGGCGCGGCCACCCGGCCTTGTGCGAGCACCTCGTCGATCCCCGCGCCGGCGGTGAGCGGCGCGATTCCGCGTTGCAGGGCGGTGATCTGGTCGAGTTGGGCGTCGATGACCGGCCAGACGTGCACCCAGACGTGGTTCATGTCCAGCGTCACCGTCGAGGAACTCAGCCGGGCGCGTCCCCGGCGGATGCCCTCGACGCAGCTGGCGATGGCGCGTTCCACCTGCGGCAATGAGCTGACCCGGTCGTCGTCGTAGCGGACCACGGCGAGCTCCCGTACCTGGGCCATGGCGACCAGCCGGTGGTCGGCCGGGTTGTCCTTGGCGATGCAGTGGTAGATCAGGATGTCTTCCGGCGCGTCGATGCGGGTCACCTCGAAGTCGCGCAGTCGCCACAGATCCAGGCGCCGGGCCACCATGGGGTGCAGGCCGCGGACCAGTTCGTCCTCGACCAGATCGGTGCCACGAGGGCGGAACGTGAAGTACGACACCGGGCGCCCGCCGCCGGGACAGACGCCGATCGCGGTACGGCGCACGTCGTGGGCGAACGGCAGCGACTGCAGTGCCGCCATCAACCGGGCCTGGCACTCGTCGGCATCCGACGGCGCGTCCGGCCAGGAGAGGTACAGGTCGACGACGCCTTGCTGTCCCGGCTCGCGCGCGCCGACCTGCGCGGCAAGGCCGACCGCCAAGCTGCTCTCGGCGTGCAGCTCCGCGAACGTACCCACCGTTGAGACGAGGTGGCTGGGCCGGGCATCGAGAACGTAGTCGGCCACGGCGAAGGGCCGGTCGTCGACGGCCAGCGAACGCAGATCGTGCAACTCGTACTCGCGGTAATGCCGCCGGATCAGTACCTCCAGCAGCGGCTCGTTGCGGGGGATGCCGTCCTCCAGCCGGCTGGCCAGGAAGCTGACGATGCGCTCCGGCACTGCGGCCAGCGCCTCCATCCGCTCGGCGCGATCCGCCGCGTCCGGATTCGCTGCGAGCGCCTCGACCGCCCCGCGCACGCCGGCCAGTGCGGCGGCACGTTCCTGCTCCACGACGGGCTCGTCGAACCATCGGAACCGCACGCTGCGGGCCAGGTCGCCGACGGTCGGGAAGCGGATCTGGGTGGCCAGCGCCAGCCGGTCGAGCACGTCGCGGGCCGGCAGGTCGGCCAGGGTGTCCGGTGCCGGTTCGGTGTGCCAGCGTTGCAGGATGGCTGTCACGATCGCGATTTCCGGTACCGAGCGCTGCTGGGCCAGGAAGATGCGGAAGACCGCCCCCTCCAGCTGCGGAGTGCGGTCCAGCTCGGTGACGCCGTAGTGCGCGAGAACGCTCTCCAACTTGACCCGGAAGATGTCGGGCAGGCCGCTGCGCTCAAGATCGAGGCTCTGCAAGTAGCTGTGGAAGTACTCCCGAGGACTGTGCACGCGTAGCTCGGTGCGCATCTCATCGGCGGCCAGCCGGTTGCGGCTGAGGTCAGCGAAGTCGGCGAACACCTTGAGCAGGGCGATCTCACCGGGTAGCACGTCCAGTGCCTGTGCGACTGCCTCGTCCCGCAGCTGCAGGTAGCGCTCGAGGGTCTGTCCGTCGTCACTCGGGTCGATATCGAAACCGAGGAGGACGGCGGTCAGGTCGGCGAGGCCGCGGCTGAGCGGGTCGGCGCCGTCCTGTCGCGGTTCGGGCAGATCGAGATCGACGGCTTCGCTCGGAGCCGGCACCTCGGCATCGGCGACCGGTTCGATGCGGACCAGCGGCGCGCCGGTCTCCACCTGGCTGCCGGCGGACACGTGCAACTCGCGGACGGTTGCCCGGAACGGCGCGTTGAGCCGCGTCTCCATCTTCATCGATTCGAGGACGATGACCGGTGCACCGGCGGCCACCTCGGTACCGACGGCGGCCGGCGTGGCGACCACCAGTGCCGGTGCAGGGGCGCGTAGCACGCCACCCTCGTCTCGGCTGATCCGATGCGCGATGCCCTCCACCTCGACGAAGTGGACCGGGCCGTGCGCTGCAGTCAGGACCCGGAACGGATTACCGGAGACCGTCAGGCGCATCCGGGAATTGCCCATCCGCTCGACGTCGGCGTCCACAACATGCACCTGGCCGTCCGCGCTGAGGGTGACCCGAAAGCGCTCGGTACCGATCTGCGAGACCGCGACCCGGCAGGCCCGTCCCCGCAGCTTCAGGTCGATGGCTCGGGCCACCCGGTGTTGGACCTGGGGACGCCCGCCGCGGGCGGTCTGCAGCAGGCGGCTCACCTCGACCTGCTCGTCGTCCTCGTAGGCCTCGATGCCCGCAGCGATGAGCGCGATGCCGGAATGGCGTTCGCTCACCAGCCGTCCCTCGGCGCGCACCCGGTCGATCCAGCCGGTGTCCGCGCTCGCGTCGACGACCTCGGGTTGGTCGAGCAACTCCAGTAGGAAGCTCTTGTTCGTGGCGCCGCCCTGGATGATCACCGCCGTCTCGAACACCGCGCGCCGCAGCCGCGCAAGGGCTTCGTCCCTGGTGCGCCCGTGGGCGATGATCTTGGCGATCATCGAGTCGAAGTCGGCCGGGATGGTGTCGCCCTCGCCGACACCCGTGTCGACCCGGATGCCCGGTCCCGACGGCAACGCCAGCAGTTCGATGCGCCCTGGTGACGGGGCGAAGTCACGGTCCGCGTCCTCGGCATTGAGACGCGCTTCGACGGCATGTCCGCTCTCCACCGGTTTCGCCCCGTCCAGCGTCCCGCCGGCAGCAACGTGCAGCTGTAGCCGGACGAGATCGGTGTCGGTGGTGCTCTCGGTGATCGGATGTTCCACCTGCAGCCGGGTGTTCACCTCCAGGAACGCGAACGACTGCTCGCCGGGGTGGTACAGGAACTCCACCGTGCCCGCTCCGCAGTAACCGACCGCCTGGGCGAGCCGCTCCGCGGATGCCTTGAGCTCGGCGACCTGGCTCTCGTCGAGCAGGGGCGAGGCCGACTCCTCGATGACCTTCTGATTGCGCCGCTGCACCGAGCAGTCCCGCACCCCGAGCGCCCACGCCGTCCCATGACTGTCGGCAATGACCTGCACCTCGACGTGGCGGGCACCGGTGATCAGCCGCTCCAGGAACAGCACGCCGCTGCCGAAGGCCCGGGCAGCCTCGTCGCGGGTGCGCTCGTAGGCGTCGGCGAGTTCGGTCGCGTCGTTGATCACCCGAATGCCGCGCCCGCCTCCGCCGGCGGAGGCCTTGAGCATCACGGGATACCCGATCTCGGCTGCAGCGGCGCGTGCGGCATCGACCGTGTCGACGGCACCCCGGCTCCAGGCAGCGACCGGGACGCCGACCTCCTCAGCGAGCAGTTTCGAGCCGATCTTGTCGCCCAGCCTGCGCATCGCCGCCGCGCTCGGTCCGATGAACGTGACTCCGATCCGAGCGCACAGCTCGGCGAAGGCAGGGTCTTCAGCGACGAAACCCCAACCCACCCACGCTGCATCTGCGCCGGTCTCGAGCAGCGCGGATTCCAGCAGCTCGTGGTTCAGGTAGGGCCGGGCCGAGGCCGGGCCGAGCGGATAGGCGAGGTCGGCCTCGCGAACGAACATCGAGTTGCGCTCGGCATCGGTGTACAGCGCGATTGTGGAGACCCGCTCGTCGACGCCGGTCGCGTTGAGGTCGCGGACGGCGTGGATGAGCCGCATCGCTGCTTCGCCCCGGTTGACGATCGCGATGCGGGTGAATGGTGCCATGATGCTGAGCCTCTCGTGCCGGGACGGTTACTAGCCAGTCAACCCGCCGCGTTGTAGTCACGAAGTACCGCCCCGGCGCGAGGTGGACGCCCCATGGCGGTGCAGCTCCGCGCGGGCCAGCGAGTTCTTGTGCACCTCGTCGGGCCCGTCGGCGAACTGCAGGGTACGGACGCTGGCGTACCACCGGGCAAGCGGGAAGTCCTGGCTCAGCCCGCCACCGCCGTGCGCCTGGATCGCCCGGTCCAGGATCCAGCACACCGTTGCCGGTGTGGCGATCTTGATCGCCTGGATCTCGGTGTGCGCGCCCTTGTTCCCGACCGTGTCCATCAGCCACGCAGTCTTGAGCACCAGCAGGCGCAGCTGTTCGATGCGCACGCGGGACTCGGCTATCCAGTCCCGGATGACGCCCTGCTCGGCCAGCGGCTTGCCGAACGCGACCCGGTCAGTCACGCGCGAGCACATCAGCTCCAGCGCCCGCTCTGCGACGCCGATCGAGCGCATGCAGTGGTGGATGCGGCCCGGTCCGAGCCGGGCCTGGGCGATGGCAAAGCCGTCGCCCTCGCTGCCGATCAGATTCCTCGCCGGCACTCTGACGTTGTCGAAGACAATTTCGGCGTGACCGCCGTGATCGGCGTCGGTATAGCCGAAGACGTGCATGCCGCGGCGGATCGTCACCCCCGGGGTGTCCCGCGGCACCAGGACCTGGCTCTGTTGGCGGTGCCGTTCGGCCTGCGGATCGGTCTTGCCCATCACGATCAGGATCTTGGCGTTCGGGTTCATCGCACCGCTGATCCACCACTTCCGGCCGTTGATCACGTACTCGTCGCCGTCCCGCACGATCGTGGTGCGGATGTTGGTCGCGTCCGACGAGGCCACGTCCGGCTCGGTCATCGCGAACGACGAGCGGATCTCGCCCGCGAGCAAGGGAGCCAGCCATTCGCGTTGCTGTGCCGGCGTGCCGAACATCGCCAGAACTTCCATGTTGCCGGTGTCCGGTGCGGCGCAGTTGAGCGCAGTGGGTGCGAGGGTGAGGCTGCGTCCGGTGATCTCGGCCAGCGGTGCGTACTGCAGATTCGTGAGCCCGGCGCCGTGCTCGCCGGGCAGGAAGAGATTCCACAGTCCCTGCGCGCGGGCCACCGCCTTCAACTCCTCGATGACCGGGGGAGGCGTCCAGGCGGCGGGTTGTTCGGCCTGTTGCTGCTCGGCGACGGACTCGGCCGGGTAGACGTGGGCGTCCATGAAGGCCAGCAGCTGCTCGCGCAGCCGCACGGTTCGGGCGTCGTACTCGAAGTCCATCGGGTCCCCTTCGCAGGCGCGCGGCGCGCGGCGCGCAGCGTGACGGCGTTGACCGGCAGGCTTGCTCCCGGCCGCCCATCCGCAGCGTCAGCGTGGTGTAGTGATCAACGCTAGGCAAGCGCCGGACCGGACGGGTCACCGCCCGGCGGTCGCGCGGACCGATCACCGGAGGTGCACGTGCAGTCCCGATTTTCCGGCAAGACGGCCATTGTCACGGGGGCCAGTCGAGGGATCGGCCTGGCGGTCGCCGAACGGATCGTGGCCGACGGCGGGACGGTGTGCATCACCGCGCGGAACAAGGACTCACTGAGCGCGGCGGTGACGAATCTCGGCGGCGCCGACCACGCGATCGGAGTGGCCGGCAAGGTCGACGATCCGAGTCATCAGAATCTGACCATTCAGCGCACCCTCGAGTACTTCGGGTCGCTGGACTTTCTCGTCAACAATGCCGGCATCAACCCCGTCTACGGTCCGATCCTCGAAGTGGATCACGCCGCGGCCCGCAAGATCCTCGAGGTGAACGTCCTCGCCGCGCTGGCCTGGACGCAGCAGGTGCATGCGGCCTGGATGGCCGAAAACGGCGGGTCGATCGTGAACATCTCGTCGGTCGCCGGGCTGCGCGCCGCACCCGGCATCGGCATGTACGGCGTGAGCAAGGCGTCCCTGCTGCAGCTCACCAGCGAGCTGGCCGTGGAGCTGGGGCCGGGCATCAGGGTGAATGCCGTCGCACCCGCCGTGGTGAAGACCGTGTTCGCCACCGCACTGTATGAGAACCGCGAGGAGGAAGTGGCCCGCGCCTACCCGCTCGGCCGGCTGGGATTGCCCGCTGATGTAGCCGGCGCGGTGTGTTATCTGCTCTCCGAGGACGCGGCCTGGGTCACCGGGCACACGCTGGTCGTCGACGGCGGCATCACGCAGACCGGCGGGGTGTGACGTGCCGCCGATTGCGCTCGACGGTTCGGTCATCCTCATCACTGGTGCCGGGAACGGCATCGGCGCGAGTACGGCGCAGCTGCTTGCCGAAGCGGGGGCGCGCCTGGCCGTCGCGGATATCGACGACGAGGCCGGCACAGCGATCGCCGAGTCCGTCGACGGCATCTTCCTGCACTGCGATGTCTCCGACCCGGCGCAGAACGTCGCAGCGGTGCGGGCCGTGGTCAGCCGATTCGGCGGCCTGGACGCTGTGGTACTGAATGCCGGTCTGGCGTTGGGCACCCAGATCGGGGACGAGTTCGACCTCGCCGAATATCGCCTGGCAATGGGCGTCAACCTCGACGGCGTGGTCTTCGGCATCAATGCCGCGTTGCCCGCATTGCGATCAGGCGGCGGTGGGTCGATCGTGGTGACCGCCAGCCTGGCCGGTCTCGCCGCGACGCCGACGGACCCGATCTACTGCGCGAACAAGCATGCCGTCATCGGCCTGGTCCGGGCTTTGGGACCTGTGCTGCGCCGCGATGCTGTGGCGATCAACGCGGTGTGTCCGGGGTTCGCGGACACCCGCATCGTCGAGGGCATCCGCCACCTCATCACGCAGGCCGACATCCCGCTGCTGGCACCGGTCGACGTCGCTCAAGCCATTCACGCGATTCTCACCACCGACGAGTCGGGTCAGGCCTGGTACGTGCAGCCGGGCCGACCCGCGGAGCCGTTCGCGTTCCGCAATGTGCCCGGGCCGCGCACTTCCTCTGGTGAGCCGGTGGGTCGCATCCTCGGGTCCTGACGTTCGACCGCGCCTTCCACGGCGTCGCAACCGGGCGATAGCGTCGTCGATCGTGACGACTTCCTCGCGATCGTGGCTTGCCGACGCGGTGATCTACGAGATCTATCCGCAGTCCTTCGCCGACACCAATGGCGATGGCATCGGCGACCTGGCCGGAGTCATCGAGCATCTCGACTACCTCGCTTGGCTCGGCGTCGACGCCATCTGGTTCAACCCGTGCTTCGCCTCCCCGTTCCGGGATGCCGGCTACGACGTCTCGGACTACCTGCAGATCGCGCCGCGCTACGGCAGCAACGACGACATGGTCCGGCTGCTCGAGGCGGCCGCTGATCGCGGCATCCGCGTGGTGCTCGACTTGGTGGCCGGGCACACCTCGAGCGACCACCCGTGGTTCCAGGCATCGATGGCCGACCCGTCCGACGACCGGTACATCTGGGCCGACCGGGACGGCCCGCAGATGGTGCCCAGCCCCGGGCCGCGACCCGGCTGGTACTACAAGAACTTCTACGACTCGCAGCCCGCGCTGAACTTCGGCTATGCCCGAATGAATCCCGACGAGCCGTGGCGGCAGCCGGTCGACGCGGCGGGACCGCAGCAGAACCGCGCGGCCCTCCGCGAGATCATGGCGTTCTGGTTCGACAAGGGCGTCGCCGGCTTCCGGGTCGACATGGCCTTCTCGCTGGTGAAAGACGACCCGGGATTCGCCGCCACAGCACAGCTGTGGCGCGAGCTGCGCGGCTGGCTCGAGGCGAACTACCCGGACAAGGTGATCATCCCCGAAGGCGTGGAGCCGAACGAGCCGGGCCAGTCGGCCGCGTTCCATGCGGATTTCTTCCTGGTGATCCACGAGCCGCATCTCTCCCTGTTCGACAACCACGGGGCGGGCACGCTCGCCTGGACGTCGGCGGCCGCGCCCTGCTTCTTCGAGCAGAGCGGCCGGGGCAGTCCGACCCGGCTGATCGAGGACTGGACCGCGCGCAAGGAGCTCTTCGGCGCTGACCGGCTCGTCCTGCTCGCCTCCGCCGACCATGACTTCTCCAGGCTCGCCAGCGGCACCCGAACCCCCGAGCAGCACGCAGCGGCGTGGGTCTTCCTGCTCACCTGGGGCTCCGTGCCGTCCATCTACTACGGCGACGAGATCGCAATGCGATACCAACTCGGGTTGCCCGATAAGGAAGGCAGCGCCTACCGGCCCACTTACAACCGCTCCGGGGCACGCACCCCGATGCAGTGGGACCCGGCCCGACCGAATGCCGGCTTTTCTACGGCAGACCCGGCCAAGCTGTACCTCCCCATCGATCCGGATCCGGACCGCCCGACCGTGGCCGGCGAGCTCGCCGACGAGACGTCCAACGTTCACCTGGTGCAGCGGCTCATCGCACTGCGCCGGAAGACACCGGAACTGCGGACCGAGGCACCCACCCGGGTCCTCAACGCCGGTTACCCGTTCGTCTACCTGCGCGGCGACACCCACCTGGTCGTGGTGAACCCGCGCCGCGAAGCTGCGCACGCGGTCGTGCCGGCCTGGTCGGCCGTCACCGAACTGCAAGCGCGTGGCATCGACTTCGCTGGCACGACCGTCCGCGCCGAAGGCTTCTCCTACGGCATCTTCGAGGTCCGATGACACCGCTGCGCGCCGTCCTGCTCGGCGTGGCGACCGGAAGCCGCAGCACCCTCGGGCTCACGGCGCTGGTGTTGGGCTCGCCGCATCCTCGCCGGGGCCGGCCCAGTTGGACGGGCAGCCGGTGGGCGAAGTCCATCGCGGTTCTCGCGTGCACCGGAGAACTGGTCGGCGACAAGCTGCCCAGGACGCCGAGCCGGCTGGCAGCAGCCCCGCAAGCGATTCGCCTGGCCCTCGGTGGCGTAGCCGGTGGTTTCCTGGCCCACCGGGACGGCGCCGCGGCGGGCCGGACGGTGATCAACACCGTGGCCGGCGTGGCGGGTGCGGCCGCCGGGACCTACGGCGGAGCGTGGTGGCGGGGCCGGGCCGATGCACGGTTCGGCCGCGATCTTCCCGGCGCCGTCATCGAGGATGCCGTCGCGGTGACGCTGGCCCGCATCGGTGCCGGCTGACCTAGCCGCCTCACCGCTTTGCAGCTGCCCTTCACCCGATCGGCACGGTGCCCGTCACGCTGAGGCGGCGGCCCAGTGCGCGGGCCGGTGCAGGTTCGGCGGCAACTTGGTGCTGCGGTCACCCAGTGCCGCCTGGAGCTGGGACTGGGTGAGGAACAGGCAGCTGCTCAGGTCGGCGCCGCGCAGGTCGGCGCCGCGGAGATCGGCGCCGGTCACATCCGCTTCGCGAAGATCCGCGCCGCTGAGGTCCGCCCCGATCAGCGCAGCGCCGCGCAGGTTGGCACCTCGGAGGGTCGCGGCGGCCAGTCGGGCGCCGATGAGATCCGCTCCGCGATGGTCCGGCTTGGCGCCGTCCACCTCCGCCCGGGCGAGCTCGCTGACCTGGGTCAGCACCACATTGACCGCCTGGCGGTAGCCGTCGACGTCCAATCCCACCAACTCGTCAGGCCGGCCGTAGGTCAGCCGTTCGGTGGTCTGCAGGGCCGAGCGCACCTCGGCTTCGACGGGTCGGCTAGTCGGCAACTCGAGCGACACGCTGAGGTACCAGAGCAGCTCGTGCAGCTGCCGCATCACGGCGAACACATCGAACATCTGCTGCGCGTGCTCCGGGTGCGCACGCCAGTCCCGTCCGCCGAAGGTGCTCTGGGAGACGTGCTGTCCCGCGCCGAAGCAGTCGTAGACCGCGCAGCCGGCGAATCCGCGCGGCCGCAACTCGACGTGGATGCCGCACCGGAAGTCCGACCCGAGGTTCGGGCAGGCATGTCCGGCCGGCTTGTCGATCGCGAAGTCGGCGGATGCAGTGAACGCCGGCGCCACACAGCACAGTGCGAAGCAGCGCGAGCAGTCCGCGCGCAGCTCACCGGCGCCGCGGGCTGGCGCGGTGTCGGCACCCATGGGGCAGCGGCTCCTCAGGCTCGGTTCGTCGGACGGTCCCACCCTAAGGTGAGTCGATGAGCCCGGACCAAAGGACGGCGCTGGCTGCCAGCCTGGACATCGCACGCGAGCGCTATACGTCGACCAACCCGGGCAGCCAGCGGGCGTACGAGGCTGCCACGACGGCCATGCCAGGCGGAAACACCCGCAGCACCGTCTACTACCCGCCGTACCCGCTGACGATGGTCACCGGGTCGGGCTGCCGGCTGCGGGACATCGACGGCCATGTGTACGTCGACCTGCTCGGCGAGTACACCGCCGGCCTCTATGGCCACAACCATCCCACCATCCGCGCGGCCCTCGACGCCGCTCTCGACAACGGGTGGAACTTCGGCGCCCAGGGCACCGCGGAAGCCCCGCTGGCCGCGGCCGTCTGCGCGCGGTTTCCGAGCATCGACCTGGTGCGCTTCACCAACTCGGGCACGGAGGCGAACCTGCTGGCGCTGGGCACGGCCGCCGCGACCACCGGCCGAACCGGTGTGTTGGTCTTCGACGGTGCGTACCACGGTTCGGTGCTCTCGTTCGGGCACGGCGGCATTCCGATCAACGCGCCGTACCAATGGCGGATCGGAACCTATAACGATGTGGCCGGTGCCACGCGGCTGATCGAGCAACACGGTCCGGAGCTGGCCGCGATGCTGGTGGAGCCCATGCTCGGCAGCGGTGGCTGCGTTCCGGCAGACCCGGCCTTCCTCGCCACTTTGCGCAGTGCGGCGGACGCGTGCGGAGCTGTGCTGATCTTCGACGAGGTGATGACCTCGCGCATGTCCGGTGGCGGGATGCAAGCGCGGCTGGGCATCACCCCGGACCTGACCACACTGGGCAAGTACATCGGTGGCGGGATGAGTTTCGGCGCGTTCGGTGGCCGTCGCGAGCTCATGTCGATCTACGACCCGCGCTCGGCGACGGCGATCCCGCATGCCGGCACGTTCAACAACAACGTGCTGAGCATGGCCGCCGGCCTAGCCGGGCTCACCGAGCTGTTCACGCCCGAGGTGGCCGACGACCTCTTCCTGCGTGGTGAGCGCTTCCGGGCTCACCTAAACGCGCTCTGTCAACAGCATCGTGTGGCCATGCAGTGGACGGGCCTGGGCAGCCTGCTGACGGCGCACTTCCAAACCGGGACGATCCGTTCGGCCGGCGACATCCGAGCCGCGAGCGACCTGCGCGAGCTGTTCCATCTCGACATGCTCGATGCGGGTTTCTATCTCGCGCGCCGGGGGATGATCGCGCTGAGCCTCGAGGTCACCGACCCGGATCTGGATCGGTTCACCCGGGCCGTCGACGCGTTTCTGACCGGCCGTCGTTCAGCACTGATCACGGCTTAGTCGACGTGCTGTGGCGCTGCCTGGCTCGATAGGCCCGGACCCGCGCGCGATTGAGGCAGGTCGTCGAGCAGTAGCGACGCGGTCGGTGACGCTGGTCGATGTGCACGTCTGCACAGTCGTTCCCGGCGCACACGCCGAGGCGGTGCCAGCCGCTGCTCTGGACCACGGCGAGCAGGGCGACGACAGCGCCGGCCATCACCTGCTTCGCCGGGGAATGGTGGCTCGTCCACCACAGCACTCGTCCCTGCCTGTCAAGGGAGGGGGTCAGCCGGGAGGTGGCCAGTAATGCGTTCAGTGCGGCGGTCCGTTCATCGGGTTCGGCGCTGAACACCGGCCACACCTGGTCAGCCAGCCTGACCAGCTGGCGCACGCTCAGTTGCGGGACGGATGGCGGACGTCCGCGCGATGAGTCCGGGTACGGGCCGCGGGATGCGCCGGTGGCGTCGCGGGGCTCGGCGCCGTATTGGTTGACCACGTCGACGAGCCAGTCCGCGGGGACTTCAGGCACCAGATCAACGGTCATCTTGCGAGTGTAATCGTCAGCACTCTAGTTTCGGTTACCGTCGTTAGGTAATCTCACGTGAATGCAAATGGGTTACACGATTGGGGATCCCGACACGGCGCCGGACCCTGCGCGACCGACGCTCGCCGTCATCGGCAACCCGAGCAGCGCGGCCAGTTATGCGGCTGGACAGGACCAAGCACCCGACGCGCTGCGCGCCGCAGGACTGCTGGCCGCCCTCCGGGCTACCGGTCGGACAGTGCTGGATCTCGGCGATCTGCCGGGCCAGGTCTGGCAACCCGATCGAGAGCGGCCGTTCGCCCAGCACACGAGCGCCGTTGTGGCCAATCTCCGCCAGCTTCGCGACCGCGTGGCCAGCGCGCTGCTCGCCGGGCACGACGTGCTCGTCCTCGGCGGCAATTGCACGATCGCGCTCGCTGAGATCGCGGCGCTGCGCGACGTCGCCGGCGACGCCGCGCTGCTCTACGTCGACCGGCATTTCGACTGCAACACGCCAGCCAGTGTGACCGATGGCGCCTTGGACTGGATGGGCATGGCGCACGCCCTCGGCTTGGCCGACACCGTCCCTGAGCTACGTGACGCATTCGGTCCGGCGCCGTTGCTCACCGCCAGCCGGGTCTCATATCTGGGCATCGACCCGGCGAAGGCCACGGCCTGGGAACGCGAGCAAGCCGATGACCGCAGCTTGCCCTTTGTGACCTCGCAGGCACTGCGTGACGATCCCTCGGCCGCTGCCGAGATCGCCGTGAACCGGCTGCCTGCCGTGCCGCTCATCGTCCATGTCGATGTCGATGTCCTCGACTTCACCGACGCTCCGCTCGCCGAGGACACCGGCGGGCGCAATACCGGGCCGTCCCTCGACCAACTCGGCGTTGCGGTCGCGACTGCCGTGCGAGCTGATCGCACTGCCCGGGGCCGCTGCCGCATCCTGTCCATCGCGGAGCTCAATCCGACCCGTGCCGCCGGCACCCCTGAGGCGCTCACCCGTTTCGTCCGCTTCCTCGGCCAGGCCGCCGCCGAGCTGGGCGCGCCCCGCCCCTGACCGCGGCCAGCCACTCCGCCGCGTCTTCTCCGCCGTTCGTTGCTGTCGGCGGTGGCGCGCCCGCGTCGCTCAGGTGGACGTAGGGTCCACCGCATGGCTGAAACCGGGTCGGCCGGCGCATCACAGCAGGGCGCCGGCTATCGACGGTCGGCGGGATCGCCACGGGGCGAGGCACGACGCCGAGCGCTGCTCGACCGCGTGAGCGACGATCTCGCGGAGCACGGCCTGGTGGATTTCTCGCTGCGCCGCGCGGCCCGGGCCGCCGGCACGACGCACAAAGTGCTGCTGTACCACTTCACCGGTGCCGACGACCTCCTCGTCCAGGCAGTCCTGCAGCTACGTGAGCGACGCACCGGCAAAGCACTGCTCGCGGCCACCCGAGGGCCGGCACACCGCCCGCTGTCCGCCCGGGTGCGGGCCATGTGGCCGGTCCTCATCGGGACGGAGGCGCGGGTGCTCGACCAGGCGATCGGTTTGGCCATGTACGACCCGGAGCGCTACGGGCAACTCGCCCGAACGGCGTCGCAACAGTACTTGCCGACGCTGCAGTCCCTCTGCCCGGAACATTGGACGGACGAGCGCAAGTTGGAAGTCGCGGAGTTGATCCTCGGAGTACTTCGCGGCTTCCTCGTCGAATGGCGAACCAGTCGCGACGCGGCCGGCATCGAGGCCGGGTTCACCGCCTTGGTCCGCGCTCTCGAGCAGGAAGAAGCCGCTAGTGGCTGACCCGCGCCGGGGCAGACCGCGACCGCGTTAGACCTTTTGTGAACCGCGTGGTTCACTTACCGGAAGTCCGGTCGACGCGGAGGGGTCCCAGTGCAGGGTCGGGTTCAGCGGGAGAAGGTCACCTTCGCCAGTGGCGGCACCGAGTGCGCCGCCTGGCACTATCCGGGCACCAATGGCGGATGTGTGGTGATGGCCGGGGGGTTTGCCGTCACCAAGGAGCCGGGGACCGACCGGTTCGCCAAGCGATTCAGCGATGCCGGATTCGCTGTGCTCGCCTTTGATTACCGGCGGCTGGGCGAGAGCGGCGGGATGCCGCGGCAGGTTGTCCGCATCGGTGACTCGCTGTCCGACTGGGACGCCGCGATCGATTTCGCCTGCAGCCTTCCGGACGTCGATCCGGCCAGGGTTGCCGGGTGGGCCTTTTCCGCCTCCGGCGGCCTGGTTCTGTCCGTGGCGGCCCGCAACCCGCGTCTGGCCGCCGCGATCGCTCAGACGCCCAACGCGGACGGCCCGTCGGCCGCACGAGCCGCCGCGCGCCACCAGAAGCCACTCGCCCTGTTGCAGTTCACCGGCCGGGCCGTCCTCGACGCGCTCGGTGCTCTGGTCGGCCGCGCACCGAGACTCGTCCCGCTGGTGGGCCAGCCGGGAACCGTCGCGATGCTCACCACACCGGATGGCCTTGACACCGATCGCGCGCTCGACGCGGCC
Organism: uncultured Actinomycetota bacterium; assembly: GCA_963703085.1. Taxonomy (GTDB): domain Bacteria; phylum Actinomycetota; class Actinomycetes; order Mycobacteriales; family Jatrophihabitantaceae; genus DATAEG01. Next base: position 3,789,270 of record OY969789.1, read on the forward strand.
AGCTACCCGCAGTGGCGCCGGGAAGTCGCGGCTCGCTCGGCATTGCGACTGTGCTTCTATCGACCCGGCCGGTACGCCTCACGCATTCGGTGCCCCCTACTCGTTGTCGCGTGTGATCAGGACCAGTCCGCCCTCGCTGCGCCTGCCGTTCGAGCAGCGGGACGAGCGCCGCGGGCAGAGCTGCTGCGGTTGCCCGGCGGGCACTACGCGCCGTTCCTGGAGGCCCACGAGCGCGTCGTCGAGGCCGAGGTGAGCTTCCTGCGCCGCCACTTGACCGGGACTGTGCCGGCCGGACAGCCACGCCGCACCGTGGCCGATGCGGCGCGTTGAGGCGAGCGACATGGAGATCGTCCTGTCCGCCGGGGTCATCGACTACCTGGACACCGGCAGTGGTCCCACGGTCGTGCTGGTGCACGGTCTGCTGATGGATGCGTCGTTGTGGGACGGGGTGGTGGCAGAACTCGCGTCCGATCACCGGTGCGTGATTCCGACGTTGCCACTTGGTGCGCATCGCCGTCCGGTGGCCGCCGAGGTAGACCTCTCGCTGCCCGGCATCGCTCGACTGGTCACGGAGTTACTCGATCAGCTCGATCTGCACGACGTGACGCTGGTCGGCAATGACACCGGTGGCGCACTGGTGCAACTGCTCATGGCCGACAGACCGGAACGCGTGGGCCGGGTCGTCCTCGCCTCGTGCGATGCCTTCGACAACTTCCCACCCGGGCTGACCGGACGGACCCTCATGCGCACCGGTCGTCTCTCGCCACGGCTGTTCGGACTATTCATGCAACAGATGCGGCTGCGCATGGTCCGACGCTCACCCATCGCGTTCGGGTGGCTGACCAAGCGCGGCGACGACGCCACCAGGCGGTGGATGCGCCCGATCCTGAGGCAACCGGAGATCCGTCGGGACACCGTGCGGATGCTGCGCGCTGCGGCGGCGGACCCGACCTTCCTGCTCGACGCAGCGAAACGCCTTCCGGACTTCGTCCGTCCGGTCCTTGTCGCATGGGCGCGCCAAGACCGGGTGATGCCGCCGGAGCACGGGCGGCGGCTCGCAGCTCTCCTGCCGGACGCCCGACTGGAAGAGATCGACGACAGCTACACGCTGATCCCACTCGACCAGCCGGTGCGTCTGGCCGAACTCATCCGGGAGTTCGTCCGTCCGTCCAGCTGATCGACGGGACAGGGATTATTCTGCGCCGATGAAGTTCCTGGTGCTGTGGCGAATGGAGCTGTCCCTGCTCTCCCGCGAGATGGCGCAGGCCGTCGCCACGATGGCCGATTACGGCGCCGACCTCGAGGCGAACGGCAAGGTCCTGTCCCGGTATCACATCGTCGGCGCGCACGGTGGCGCGTGGATCTACGACGTCGACTCGCACGAGGAGTTCGAGCGACTGCTGGCCCGCAGCCCGGTCTTCAACTTCGCTCGTTACGAGGTGCATCCGCTCGCCGACATGGGCCCGCGCAGCGACGATCCCGGAATCCGCCATTGACGGAGTACCCCCGCCGGAGTAGACGAGACATACCGGCAGGCGGGATGACATGGACGTTAGCGGCGCGAACACCTGGCCAGGCAGGCAGTTGCTCATCACCCAGCGACTGCGGGCCCGGCGCGCCGACCTCGGACTCACCCAGCAAGAGGTAGTCACGCGATTGGCCCGATGCGGGGTGCGGACCACCAACCGGGCGCTGTCCAGCCTGGAGCACGGCGCGGGCCTTGATGTCGCGAAACTCCCCGAACTGGCCGCGGCACTGGACTGCACGGTCACCTATCTCGTCGCGCTCACCGACGACCCGCACCGATGGGAACCCGACGCCGGGCGCCGGGCCGCGGCACCTGCCGGCGAGCAGCGCATCACCTCGGTACCCGGGTCGCTGATCCTCGGCGCTGCGGTCCCCGAGCACGGACTGCGTTTCGGACCATCCCGAGCCGGCACCGACGAGTAGCCGGGAAACGGAGCCCCATCGTGATCACCCGGATGAGATGGCTGGTCCTGCTCGGCGTGGTCGCGCTGGTTTCGACGTCGTGCGGCAGTAGTAGCCGCGGTGCCAAGTCCTCGACGATCACTCTCTACACGTGCGCCAGCGCGAACGTGGAGCAGGCCGTCGTGACCGCCTTCGAGCATGCCCACCGGGGTGCGAAGGTCAACGTGTTCCGAGCACCGACCGGGCAGCTCAACGCGCGGGTCGCGGCAGACACCCGGTCCGGTGGGATCAAAGCGGACGTCATCTGGACCTGCGATCCGCTGACGATGCATGGCTACGACGACCAGGGACTGCTGGCCGCCTGGAGCCCACCGAATGCCGACGACATCCCGAGTGCCTACCGCACGCCGCACTTCACCGGCATCGACCTGCTGTACATGATTGTGGCAGTGCACAAGGGCGTCACCCCACCGGCGAGCTGGCAGGAGCTGGCCGGTCCGGCGTACCGCCATCGACTCGCGCTTCCCAGCCCCACGTTCGCGGCCTCAGCTCTCGGGATGCTCGGCTACTTCGCCGCCGCGCCGGGCTACGGGATCGACTTCTACCAGCGGCTCAAGGCCAACGGTGCGGTGCAGGTGAACGCGCCGGCCGACTCGCTCACCGGTGTCGAGCAGGGCAGGTACAAGGCGGGTGTCACCTTGGCCAACGCGGCCTACGTGGATCAGAAAAAGGGTTCGCCGATCGAGGTCGTCTGGCCGAAGCCCGGCGGTGTCGCCATCTACGCACCGATCGGCGTGACCACGAAGAAGCACTCGTCCGGGCTGGCCGAGCAGTTCGCCGATTTCGCCGCGAGCTCCGCCGGCCAGAAGCTGATGGCCGAGCAGGGCACCTACGTAACGCTGCCCGGCCTGGACGGGCCGCCGCTGCCAGCCGGCAGCTCGACGACGCAGCCCGACTGGCCGTCTCTGTTCGCCAGCTACAAGTCGATCCTCTCCGGGTACGCAAAAATCTTCGGCAGTCCATGATCGGTCGAGCTGGTCCGGGGGAGAAGGGCCTCGCGGCCGTTGCGCTCGTCGCCATCGTCGGGCTTGTCGCGATGCCGTTGACCCGGCTGGGGTGGGTGGAGCTGCAGGCGGGCGGAGCATCGATCGGCCGGGTTGTTCGCTCGCCGGGGTTCGCCGCGGCCGCCCGGCACTCGCTGGTGCTCGCCGCGTTGGTTCCGCTGCTCGCGGTTCCGTTGGGCGCAGCGATCGCATTGCTGCTCCGCCGTCCCGACGTGCCGTGCCGCGCAGTGTTGCGCGTGCTGGTTCTGTTGCCGCTGCTCATCCCGCAGTTCGTGCTGGGGTACAGCTGGACCCAGGCCTACGGCCGGGCCGGCTTCACCGACGATCTCATCGGGTTGCACTGGGACGGGCTCACCGGCCCTGCCGGGATCACCGCTGTGCTGGTCGTCGACGCCGTGCCGATCTGCTATCTGCTCACCAGCGTCGGGCTCGCAGTCCGCTCGCACGCGGCGGGGGAACACGCGGCCCGAGTGAGTGGCGCCGGCGGCTTGGCGGCGCTGCGCACGGTGACCGTGCCGCTGCTGCGACCCGCGCTGGCCGCCGCGTTCGTCCTGGTCTTCGTGTCCACGCTGGAGAGTTTCGCCGCACCGCAGGTGCTCGGCGCGCCCGCGGGGTACGCAACGCTCACCACCCGGCTCTATGCCGATCTGGCGCTGGGCAGCGATCCCGACACGTTCGTCGATGCCGTCACCCTGGGTATCGGGCTCGTTCTCCTCGCACTGCTCCTCCTGCTGCCGGCCGATCTGCTGGTGGCGCCCAGGCTGCGCTCCGGACGCACGGCGGCGTCGTCGAGCCGGACGCCGGCTCCCGGACGGACGCTGTGGGCGCGCGGCATGGCCGGTGTCCTCGCGGTGTACTCGGTGCTCGCGGTGCTCGTGCCGACCGCGGCGCTCGTCCTGGCGGCACTGACCCGGGCGGTGGGGCTGGCTCCCACCCCGGGCAACTGGACGCTCGGCAACTTCCACGCCGCGCTGGACGCTCCCACCCGGGCTGCCCTTGGGCACAGCGTGCAACTCGCCGCCGAATCCGCGGTGCTGCTCACCGCCCTCGGCGCGATCGTTGCCGTGCTGCAGCGGCACCGCTCGGGTCGGTTGCTGGGCACGCTGACGACCCTGACGTTCGCGGTGCCGGGCTCGGCACTGGCCGTCGGCCTGTTGATCGCCTATGACGGCGTGCTCGGCGGCACGCTGGCACTGATCCTGCTCGCCTACCTGGCCAAGTTCTGGGCGCTGGCCCACCGGACCATCGCCGGCGCGATCGACCGGGTGCCGCCGGGAGAGTGGTGGGCCGCGCGGGCCAGCGGGGCGGGACCGGCAGCCGCGATCGGCACAGTGTGGCTGCCGGCGCTGGCACCGGCACTGGTCGGCGCCGGTGTGCTCGTCTTCGTCTCGGCGCTGCACGAAGTGACCATGTCGAGCCTGTTGTATTCCACCGGCAGCGAGACATTCGCCGTCGCTGTGCTGAACAGGCAGGAGCTCGGCGATACCGGAACGACCGCAGCATTGTCGGTGCTGCTCACCCTGGTGCTGTTCGCGGTCGCCGTCCCCGGCTGGATGGCGGTACGGCTCGGCAGCAGACATCGATCGCAGGCAATCCTGCCTCTGGCCGACGGCCGGGAGGTGGCGCATGCCGGGTGAGGCCACGGCACCAGCACTGCGCTGCCTCGGTGTCGGGGTGTCCTACGGCCGCACCCCGGCCGTCGTTGACCTCGATCTGACCGTGCAGCGAGGCGAGCTCGTTGCCGTGCTGGGCGCCTCCGGATCCGGCAAGTCGACCCTGTTGCATGCCGTCGCCGGGTTGGTGGCCACGCACGCCGGCGAGATCTGGCTGGCCGGACGACGGGTGGCGACCGCGCAGCGCGTCGAGCCGCCGGAGCGGCGTGCGGTCGGCCTGGTGTTCCAGGACTTCGCGCTCTGGCCGCATCTGACCGCGCTGGACACGGTGGCGTATCCGCTGCGGCGTGCCGGAATCGGCCGCCAGGACGCCCGAGCCCGGGCAGCGGTGCTGCTTGCCCAGCTGGACATCGCGCAACTGGCCGGACGGCGGCCGGCCGAACTGTCCGGCGGCCAGCAGCAGCGGGTGGGCCTGGCCCGGGCGCTGGCGCGTGACCCGCAGCTGTTCCTGCTCGACGAGCCCACCGCGCATCTCGACACTCATCTGCGGGTGGCGTTCCAGGAGAGCGTGCGCGAACGTCAGGCAGCGACGGGCGCCGCGGCGCTGTATGCGACCCATGACGCCGGCGAAGCGCTCGCCCTTGCCGACCGGATCGCTTTGATCGTTGATGGTCGACTGGTCCAGATCGGTCCGCCCGCCCAGGTGTACCAAGCCCCGGTCAGCGTCGCGACGGCTCAACTGACCGGACCCGGCACGGTGGTGTCCGCCGAGGTGTCCGCCGTCTCCGGTGGGCAGCTGGCAGTCGACCTGGGCGATGGTGTCCAGCAGGTGCCCGGTGGCGGTGCTGACCCAGGTCGCCCGCGCCGCGCCAACATACTGCTGCGACCCGACTGGATCTCCTTGGACGGGCCTACTCCCGGCCGGGTCTGCTCCCGCGCGTTCCGCGGTGCGCACACCGATTACCGGCTGGACACAGCGCTCGGACCGGTTCAGCTGCAACTGCCCGGGCCGCCGCGGCACGCAGTCGGCGAGACGCTGCGGTGGGGGCTGCGCCAGGCCTGGGTGCTGCCCGATGAATGCGCCACCGCGGCGGGCCCATCACCCGGCCGCGAGGAGCGCGCGCAGCTGATCGAGCAGGCCGGTGCCGACCTCGAGGCGGCCGCGGATGTCGTGCCGCAGAGCCCACAGCTACCGCACCGCTGAAGGAGAGCTACGAACTCCTGCGCAGCTCCAGCAGCCAGTCGCACCACGCCGCGACGCCGGCCCCGGTGCGAGCACTCATCTCGATGGTCTGCGCGGTCGGGTTGACCGCGCGCAGGTTCGCCCGGAAGAGGTCGAGGTCGAAGTCCAGGTGCGGGAGCAGGTCGATCTTGTTGATCAACACGAGCTGCACGGAACGGAACATCACCGGATACTTCAGCGGCTTGTCCTCGCCCTCGGTGATCGCGTAGACCATGGCGCGGGCGTGCTCTCCGACGTCGAACTCGGCCGGGCACACCAGGTTTCCGACGTTCTCGACGAGGACGAGGTCGAGCTCGGCCAGTGGGAGTCGAGGAAGGGCCGAGCGCACCATCGGCGCGTCGAGATGGCATTCGCCACCGAACCCGTCGCCGGTGTTGATCAGGCTGATTGCCGCGCCGAAGCCGCGCAGCCGGTCGGCGTCCAGGCTCGTCTCGATATCGCCCTCGACGATCCCGACGCGCAGTGCGCCACCGACCTGGCGCAACGTCTCGCGCAGCAGCGTGGTCTTGCCGGCGCCCGGCGAGGACATCAGGTTGACGGCGATGACGCCGTGCGCCGCGAAGTCGGCCCGGTTTGCTGCGGCGGTCCGGTCGTTCTCGCCGAAGATTCGCTCGAGTACCTGGATCCGCTCGGTGCCGGTGCGGTACCCGGAGTGATCTCCGACGTCGCGATGCTCGTCGACATGATCGTGAGCCTCGGTGCGGCCGTCGGCATGCTCGTGCGTGTGCTCGTGTTCGTGCACCGTGCCGTCGGCATGCCGATGGAAGCGGCCCATCGCACTCACCCCTCCACAACGTCGAGTGCAGTGATCATGAACTCCTCGCCGGCAGTCACCGACACCGCGCTGCTCTGGCACCCTTCGCATACCAGCACCGGTAGCTCGCCCAGTTCGCCGGTCGACCCGCAGTCCTGGCAGTGCAACCGGGCCCGGACCGTCTCGACCTCGAGCACCGAGCCGTCGAGCTCGCTGCCGTCGCTCACCAGTTGCCAGCAGTAGCAGAGCGTGTCCGGCACCACCTGGCGCAGCTGGCCGATGCGCAGGTGGATGGTCTCGACACGGCGCTGGCCTGCCCGGCGCAGAACGATGTCGGCTATCGCACCACAGATCGACAGTTCGTGCACCGACGTCACCTCGGGTCTCCAAGCGACTGTAAGCCCGGTGGCCGGCGCCGCGGCAACCCTTTGCAGCTCGGCCGCTGCACTCGCGACCGGGCCGGCCAGCAGAAGAACGCGAGCGTGAGTGCAACCTGTGGTTGCACTTGTCGCCGCGATGTGCAACTCTGGGGTTGCACAATTAACCCGGCGAAGTGAAGGAGTCCTCTCATGAACGAAGACCGAATCGAGCGCGACACGCTGATCGCAGCCCCGCTGGAGCGGGTCTGGGCGTTGGTCGCTGAGCCCGGTTTCTGGGTCGCCGAAGACACCGGCCTGTCCGGCACCGTGGCCGTCGAGGGCAAGTCGATGGTGGCCCGGAACTCCGAGCACGGCGACTTCCCGGTGCGTGTGGAGAAAGTCGAGCCGCCGACCTATGTGGCGTACCGGTGGGTCAGTGCGTTCCCCGGGGAAGAGCTGCGCGAGGACAACAGCACGCTGGTGGAGTTCACGTTGACCAGCGAAGGCGATGCGACGCGGCTGCGGGTCGTCGAGAGCGGCCTCGCGGCGCTGACCACTTCCGAGGACAACCGCCGGAACATCGTCAAGGATCACACCGACGGTTGGTCGCAGTGTTTCACCGCGGTCCAGACGCGCGCCGAACAGTCGTCCGGCTGATGGACGGACATCGCTCCGACGCGGAGACGATCGAGAGTGTGCTGGCCGCGCTGTCAGATCCGCGACGCCGGCAACTGCTCGACATCCTCGCCTCGCTCGGTGCGGCCACCGCCACGACCCTTGCCGGACGCCTTCCGGTGTCGCGGCAAGCAGTGGTCAAGCACCTGGCCGTCCTGGAAGCCGCCGGGCTGGTCTCCGCCAATCGGGTCGGACGCGAGGTGCGGTATGCGGTGCAGCCCACGGCGCTGAACATCACGGCGCGATGGATGACGGCGCTCACCGCCCAATGGGATCGGCAGCTGGCCCGGATCAAACGCATCGCCGAGACGGCCGAGCGAGATACGCACTAGATGCACGGTGCCGCGGAGAGGGTCGCTGCGCGGATGCCCGGCGTAGCAGCGCACTCGCGCCGTCAGGCTGAGGCGGTACTTTTCCGGGATGGCGGCTCCACGGTTTCCGACCGACCATGAGCCGACGATCGAGGTGCGGTCGGCCGTGGGCCGCTTCGATGACTTCGCCACCGTCGTCGGCACCCGGCGACCCGACGCGCGCGGTTGCTGGTGCATGGCCTACCGGGACAGTCGGGTGCCGGCCGAGGAGCGGCCGATCCGCATGCGCGCCGAGTGCGCCGCCGAACCCGGCCCAGGCGTGCTCGTTTATGTGGACGACGTCGTGGCCGGCTGGTGCTCGATCGCGCCGCGGGCAAGCTATCGGCGGCTGCTCAACTCCCGAACCATCCCGGTCCTGGACGACCGTGACGCCTGGGTCGCGGTTTGCTTCGTCGTTCGCGCCGGGTACCGCAAGCACGGGCTGATGCATCGGCTGCTGGCCGGCGCCGTGCACCATGCCGCTGGGCATGGTGCCGAAGTCGTCGAGGGTTATCCCGTGGACGCAGGCGGCGGCCGGGTCGACGTCATTTCCGGCTATGTCGGCACTGTCGAGCTCTTCGAACGCGCCGGTTTCGAGCGAGCGGCGCCGACGTCCGGCCAGCAGCGGCGGCCAGCCGCGATGGGTGATGCGCAAGACGTTGCGCTGAGCCAGTCCAGGTCGGGTTCCGCCGCGAGGACGGCGGCGGAGGGGCAACCGCCTCCGACGCTCGGAGTCGGTCGACTCGGTAATTCGCTAGGCGTCCCGGTACCGGTCCCGCCGCTGCGGAAGTGGCTGGAAGCCGGCCGACTCATAGGTGGCCACGCCGCCGGTATTGGAGCTCGAGGTGCAGACCAGCGCGCTCGACGAGCCCAACTGCGCAAGTGCGGCCGCCGCGGCGACAGTGATCGCCCGGCCGTAACCGTGACCGCGATGGTCCCGGTGCACGCCCATCGGTTCGAGCAGGCCAGGCTTCCCCGGACCAGCCGACCACACCGCCACCGCAGCCACCGCGTTGCCCTGCCCGTCGTAGCCGAGCAGGCACCGGGCATCGGCGTAGGGGAGTCCGGCCGCCATCGTGCGCCACCGGTCGTCGGTGAAGGTCGACCGGTCGAACGACGCTCGGATCACGGTGGCCCACTGTGCCGCCTTCTCCGGTCCGATCACGTCCATCCGCATGCCCGGGTCGGTGATCGGCCCGGTGAAGTCGCAGCGCAACGGTGTCCACGGTTCATCGACGTTCCAGCCGTCGTCACCGAGCAGGTCGTGGATCAGCGCGCCGGTCGGTGCCTCCACGGCGACCTTCCCCGCTGGCAGCACGCCGCGCTGCGGATCGGTCACGTCCGCTTCCAACTGTCGCGCCAGGGCTTCGTCCCGGTGGGCGTCGGGCGCGGTCGTCAGCCGTACCAGCGCGGGGCCGTCCAGCAGTCCGACAGCGACAACCTGTCCGTGCCGACGCCAGATCCGAACCGCCGCCGCTGTGGCCTCGGCACCGAATCGCCAGAACCAGCCGAGGTCACCGGGATGCAGTTGCATCGGTGCCGCATCGTCCTGCCATTCGCGCAGGGCGGCCACCGCGTCGCCCAGCTCGTCGACATCCGGCGTGCTCAATTTGATTGCCATCGCGTGATCACACACCATGACGGCAGCGGTGCGCGGCTGGTTTTCCGATGCCGCAGAGCCCGGCCCGCGGTGGATTGGCTACGCCGTAGCAGCGTCTGCACCGGGCGCGACGTCGTCGGCGAGTGACGCAAGGTCGAGCCCGAGGACGCTGCCGACCGCCGCAATGGTGAAAAACGCAGGCGTGGCGATGCGCCCGGTCTCGATCTTGCGCAGTGTCTCGACCGGGATACCGGCGGCGACGGCGACGTCGACCATGCTGCGCTCGCCGCGGGCTTGCCGCAGTGCTGCGCCGAGGCGACGGCCGCGAGCGCGCTCGGCAGGGGAGAGGATAGGCCGAACCATGACCGTGATACTAATACCGGTATAACAATCACGGTCACGAGGAGCACGACGAGCAATGATCGAACTCAAAACCCCCGGCGAGATCGACGCGATGGCGGCGGCAGGAGCCGTCGTCGCTCGCGCACTGGCGGCCACCCGCCGGGCCAGCCGCCCCGGGGTGCGGCTGACCGAGCTGGATGAGGTGGCCCGCGAGGTGCTCCGAGAGGACGGTGCGAGCTCACCGTTCCTCGGCTACCAGCCGTCGTTTGCGCACAGCCCGTACCCGGGGGTGGTGTGCCTCTCGGTCAACGACGCTGTGCTGCACGGCATCCCCACCCGCTCCCGGCTTCGGGACGGTGACCTGCTGAGCATCGACTGCGGCGCCACCCTCGACGGATGGACCGGCGACGCGGCGATCTCCTTCTGCGTCGGGCGCACCAGCAACACCGACGCCCGGCTCCTCGAACGCACCGAAGCCGCGCTGCTGGCCGGCATCGCCGCCGCGCAACCAGGGGGGCGAATCGGCGATATCTCCGCCGCGATCGGCACGGTCGCGCGCGCTGCCGGCTACGGCCTGCACACCGACTTCGGCGGGCACGGCATCGGGCGGACGATGCACGAAAGCCCATCCATTCCCAATGACGGCCGCCCCGGACGTGGCATGCGGCTTCAGCCTGGGCTCACCATCGCCGTGGAACCGTGGTTCCTCGCCGGCGGCCGGGACGCCTACCGCATCGACGACGACGGCTGGACCCTGCGCAGCTCCGACGGCAGCCGCGGCGCCCACTTCGAGCACACCATCGCCATCACCACCGCAGGGCCGCGGATCCTGACCAGCTGAGGCGCTCTCGTCCCGGCGCGGAGGGCCGGACGGCATGCTCGCGGCCGAGGGCTACGAACCGAGGTAGCGCAGCACGGCGAGGACGCGGCGGTTGTCGGCCTCGTCCGGCGGCAGTCCCAACTTGTCCAGGACGCTCGCCACGTGCTTTTCCACCGTTCCTCCGGTCACCACGAGTGCGTCGGCGATGCCCGCGTTCGAGCGTCCCTCCGCCATCAGCTCGAGCACGTGGCGCTCGCGCGCGGTGAGCGCCGCCAGGCCGTCGGCGCGGCGGCTGGCCCGCAACAGCTGACCGACGACCTCGGGGTCCAGCGCCGTGCCGCCCGCGGCGACTCGTTCCAGCGCGTCGGCGAACTCGGCCACGTCGGCCACCCGCTCCTTCAACAGGTAGCCGGCGCCCGCGGCGTTGCCTTCCAACAGCCGGGCGGTGTACTTGGTCTCGATGTACTGCGAGAGCACGAGCACCCCGGTGCGTGGGTACTGGCGGCGGATCTCGAGCGCGGCGCGCAATCCCTCGTCGGTGTGCGTCGGCGGCATCCTGATGTCGGCCACCACCACGTCGGGCCGGTGCTCGGCCACCGCCGCAATCAGCGAGGTGCTATCACCGACGGCGGCGCAGACGTGATGACCATGGTCCTCGATCAGCCGGGCCAGGCCGGCCCGGAACAGCGCCGCGTCCTCGGCGATCACGACCCGCACACTCATGCGCGCAGTGGCAGTTCGACGGTGACCTTCGTCGGACCGCCGGGCGGACTGGCGATGGTGATCGTGCCGTCCACCACGGCGACCCGCTGCCCGAGCCCGGCCAGACCGGTGCCCAGCGACGGGTCAGCACCGCCTGCGCCGTCGTCGGCGACGCTGAGCAGCAGCACGTTCTGCGGTGCGGCTGCCCGGATCACGATGGTGTTCGCGAAGCTGTGCTTGGCAGCGTTGGCCAGCAGCTCGGCGGCGCAGAAATAGGCGATGGATTCGATCGCGGGGGCCGGCCGGGCCGGGATGCCGACCTCCAGCTCGACCGGGATCACGCTGTCGGCAGCCAACGAGGCGAGAGCGTCGGGCAGCCCGTTGTCGAGCACCGGTGGGTGGATCCCGCGGGCCAGGCTGCGCAATTCGCCGAGCGCGTCCTTGGCGCCGCGGAGCGCGGCGTCGACCAGCTCCCGGGCAGCACTCGCGTCCGGAACCTCGCCGCTGTCGCCGAGCTTCTTCCGGGCCATGCCGAGGTTCATGGCCAGCGTGGCCAGCCGGATCTGCGCGCCGTCGTGCAGGTTCCGTTCGAGGCGCCGCAGCAGGGCGGCGGAGTCGTCCACGGCCAGCGCCCGGCTCAACTCCAGGTCATGGACCCGTTGCGCCAGCCGCCCGGGCCCGAGCAGCCCGCGAATCAGCCAGCCGTCGGCGGCGGTGACGGCCCGGGCCACCCAGGGTGCGGCCAGCAGCATCGCCGCGCCCGCTGCAGCGGCAGCGAACGTGCCGGGCAGGGTCGCCACGCGGAAGGTGCCCTCGCCGAACATGCCGAACGGCGTGTACACCGGCACCGCGCTCAGCCGGCTTCCCGGTGGATCATTGCGAAACGCTCCCCAGAAGAGCGGGTAGCTCAGGTTGACCAGCCCGCCGACCCAGAAGTACACGGCGTAGAGCTCAGCCAGGCCGACCGGCAACCTGACCAACAGGTAGGCCATCACCCGCCACCCGGTCTCGTCGCGGGGGCCCGGCCAGGGCCGCCGGCGGCGGCGGCGCGGCGACCTGAATCCCGAGCAGTCGGTTCGCCAGTGTGCGCTGCAGCGCGCCGATGCGGCGGGCTGCCGGCGTCGACACCAGCAGCACGAGCAGGATTGCCAGACCGACACAGGCGATGCCGATCTCGGCGGGGGACGGGTTGCCACCATCGGCACCGGCCGCGAACCAGGTCAGGTCCACGGCGATGAGGAACAGTGCCGCGGGGCTGACAAGGACGAACGCCAACCCGGCCAGGCAGAACAACAGTGCGCGACCCTGACGCTGGGCGAACGGCGCCACCACGGCCGCGCGGGCCACCGACCACGGGCCCCTGACCCACGCGGGACGCCCCGGGGACGGTGCGGTGCTCGGCATGGTCACCGGGGGGTCCATGCCGACATTCTCCTACGCGCTGCGGTCGGATCCGTGCTCATGCGTCCCGTCGGCCGAGCAGTAACCCGCCGACCGCCAGCGCGACCACGGCGTACAGGCCCAGCATGCCGAGCCCGGCCCACCCGGAAAGGAAGTCAGGGCACGAGGCGCTGTCCGTGCCGCAGGTCACCGGCTTGGTCGTGCTCAACGAGTTCTCCACGATCAACAGCGGCATGTAGGGCGCGGCGCTGTGCACGATGATGCCGACGACCTGAGGGGCCACGTACACCGCCGCCACCAGCACTCCCACCGCGGCTCCGCTGTGCCGGATGATCGTGCCAAGGCCCAACCCGAGCAGGCCGATCAGGCAGAAACCGGCCCCGGTCACCACGACCGCCCGCAGCACATCGGGCTGGCCCAGGGTGGGGGCGGTGAGGCCGTGGCCCAGCGTGGCGCCAGCGGCGAAGAACGCGATGAAGGCGCCGACCTCCCCGAGGATGAGCGTCACCGCCCCGAACACCGCTGCCTTCGCAGCCAGCACCACGCGGCGGCGCGGAACGGCGGCCAGCGTCGTGCGAATCGTGCCCGAGTTGTATTCGCCGGTCATGGTCAGTACGCCGAGAGCTCCCGCCAACAGCAGGCCCGGAACCATGCCGGCCAGCGCATTGTTGATCAGATCCGCTGACGGGTCTTTGCTGCTCAGCCCCACTCCGAGCCCGATTCCGATGGTCCCGGCGGCCGTGATGGCCAGAACCCACCACGTGGAGCGCAGGCTGCGCAGCTTGATCCATTCCATCCGAGCCGCCTGGGCCAATCCATAACGGCCCTCGGGCACGCGGATCGCTGCGGTTGTGGTCATCGGGTTGACTCCTTCGCTGTGTTCGCGCGGTACTCGACCGCGTCGCTGGTGAGCTGGAAGAACGCGTCCTCCAGAGACGCCGATCCGGCCGACATCTCGGCGACAGTCGTATCCGCGAGCAGCTGCCCGTGGCCGATCACGACCAGCCGCTCGGCGGTCAGCGCCATCTCGCTGATCAGGTGACTGGACACGAACACGGTGCGGCCTTCGGCAGCCAGCGACTTCAGCAGGTTGCGGATCCAGCGAACCCCCTCGGGATCCAGGCCGTTCACCGGCTCGTCCAGCAGCAGTACCGCCGGATCGCCCAGCAGGGCCGCGGCAACCCCGAGGCGCTGCCCCATCCCGAGCGAGAACTTCCCGGCTCGCCTCCCGGCGGCGCTGGTCAGGCCCACCATGTCGAGCACCTCGTCGACCCTGGCTCGGGGAATCGCGTTACTGGCCGCCAACGCGCTCAGGTGACTCCGCGCACTACGGCCCGGGTGAAACGCCCTGGCCTCGAGCAGTGCGCCGACCTCGCGCAGCGGCCAGCGCAGCTCGCGGTAGCGGCGGCCGCCGACGCGAACTTGGCCGGCGTCGGGACGGTCCAACCCGAGGATCAGCCGCATGGTCGTGGACTTGCCCGACCCGTTCGGGCCGAGGAAGCCGGTGACGCTGCCCGGTCGGACGTCGAAGCTGAGTGCATCGACCGCGGTCCTCGGTCCGTATCGCTTGGTGAGATCGCGGGCCTCGATCACCCGAACTCCTTCCGCCGTTGCTGCTTGCTTTCGTTGTTGGTCTGCACAGACGACGACGTTAGGTACGCGGCCGCCCGGGCGGCATGTGGCTAGCGACCATCTTTCGGCTGGGGGATTTCCCCCAGGAAAGTCGTTGCCGGGCATGGCGCAGCGCAACGCAACGCGTCGCAGCGCTCAGGCCGTTCCTTGCCGCAGACGGGAAGCCCCACCGACAGCAGGGACGCGAGGACCTCGCACCGAGCTAGGTGGACGCTGCCCCGGTGGCAGTGCGTGGACTCGGCGCGAGCTCGTGGAGCAGCGTGAAGAGGTGGTCGATCCGTTCGACGACGACCTCGCGCAACCGGTCTGCGAGTCGGTCCCAGTCGTCCGGCGTCGGCGGTACGCCCGCCGGGAGGGTGGCCAGTGCGCGCTTGATCTCGTCGAGGGACAGGCCGACGCGTTGCGATGCTCGGATCATTGCTACGCGGCACAGGACGTCGGGGAAGAATCGGCGCTCATTGGTGGCCGTGCGTTCGCAGGGCAGCAGGTCCTGGTCGGCGTACCAGCGGACCGCCGAGCGGGCGATCTGCATGCGGTCGGCGACCTGTCCGACGCTGAGGCCGTCCGGGTGTGGGTCGTCAGTCATTGCCCCATCCTGCGCGGGTTCAGGGTTTGCGTTCAAGTGCACTTGACCCCCTAGCTTCGCCGACGTCAGCTAGTCCGCGAGGAGAGGCAATCCTGTGATGAAACGCAACGACCCGGTCCGGGTGGCGGTGATCGCCGGGAGCCGGCGTCCGAACCGACGCTCGCGCGCCGTCGCTGAGTGGGTGTGCGATGCGCCGTCGTCGGCTGGGATCGAATTGACGTTGGTCGACCTGGACGAGGTCGCGCTTCCGCCGTTGGCTGAGCCGGCACCGGCCGCCCTCGGTGTCTACACGCTGCCGCACACGCATGACTGGTCCGCGCTGGTGGATCGGTTCGACGGGTACGTGCTGGTCACGCCGGAGTACAACCACTCGACCAGCGCGGCATTGAAGGACGCGCTCGATTACCTGTATCGGGAATGGCATGACAAGGCGGTGGCGTTCGTCGGATACGGAACCGACGGCGGCGTGCGGGCGGTGGAACACCTGCGTGGAATCACCGCCGAACTTGGCCTGGCCGGTGTCGGTCCGAGTGTCGCGCTCAGCATCTTCGACGATTTCGACGACAGCGGTGCGCTCACGGCCCGCGACCGGCAGCAGCAGGCCCGGCGCCGGATGCTGGACGCACTGCTCAGGTGGGCGGGTGCGCTGCGCACACTGCGTCATGAGGCTGGCGCAGATGGCGTCGCGCCGGCTGATGCCAGGCGCCCAACACTTGCGCAGGATCGGTCCGGCGCGCACGAGGTCGCGGAGCAGTTGGTCGCCCAGCTTCAAGCCGGCCTGGACCACGGGGACGCTGACCTCTACGACAGCAGCTTCGCCGCGGACGTGCTGTGGGGCAGCCCGTACGGTCAGGTGCTCACCGGTTACGAGCGGCTCAACACCGCACATCGCTCGTTGATGAACAGGCCGAAGGTCGGGCAGTCCCGGTACGAGATCGTGCAGACTTCGATGCCTGTCGATGGGGTCGTGACGGCGCACGTGCGCCGTCGAGCGCTGGGTCCGGCCGGGAGCGGCGGTCCTGACTTCTCCGAGATGGCGCTCTACGTGCTCGTCGAGCGGGGCGGCAGATGGTGGCTCGCCGCCGGCCAGAACACGCCGGTCCGGGATAAGCCGTGACCGGCGCCGGTGGCTCGCGCGGGCGTCGTGGGTAACTGCAGCGCACTTGACCGGCGACCTCGCCGAACCCGACGCCTTGCCCACCGCTCATGTAGCCATTACGGTTAGGACCGAAATTATTCCGACGACGCGAGGGCCGCCGGTGGAGCTGAGCCTCTACGTCAATCTGTACAGCAACGACTCGCCGAGCATGGCCGACGTCGTCGAGCAGGCCAGGGTGGCCGAGGGGGCCGGTTTCACCTCCGTCGTACTAGGGGAGCGCCACCTGCATCCGGCCGGCTACCACGAAATCCTGACCAGTTTGACCTGGCTGGCCGCGCACACCGCCACGATCCGCCTCGCCACCGCCGGGATCGTCGCGCCGTTGCATCACCCGGTCCTGCTCGCCGAGCAACTCGCCCACATCGACCAACTCTCCGGCGGACGCCTCGACGCCGGCTTCGTGATCGGTTACCGGGATGACGAATTTCGGCTTTTCGGTGCGCAGCGGGCCCAGCGCGCCCGGATCTTCGAAGAGGTCGTCGGTGCCGTCGTGTCGCTCTGGACCCAGCCGCGGACGACGATCGCGGGGCGCTTCGTCAACCTGGACGACGCGTACATCAGCACGGCGCCCCGGCAGCAGCCGCGCCCGCCCGTCTGGAACGGCTGCCGGGTGTCGTCCGCGCTCGCGCGTACCGCTCGGATGTGCGACGCCTGGACGACGTCGTTCAACGAGCTGGACGCCGACCTGCCGGACAAGATCGCCGAATACCGCTCGTACCCGACCGGCCCGACGTCGCTCGGCAAGAAGGTGCTGGTCTGTCGCGAGGCGATGTGCGGGGCGACGTCGCAGGAGGCGCGTACGGCGATCGAAGCTCCGCTGCGCGACCTCTACGCGGGCTACCTCGGGTGGAAGGCCGGCTCGGCGGATCGGGGCCGCTACGCCGACGATTGGCGGCAGATCGAGGACCGCTCGTTGATCGGATCCCCGGCGCAGTGCCGCGAACGGCTTGCGCACTACTCCGCGATGGGTTGCGCCGGTGCCATCCTGCGGATCCAGCCGGCAGGCGTCGCCCAGCGCGACGTTCTCGCGTCGATCGAACGATTCGGCGAGTTGCTGCGATGACCGAGCTGCTGCCGAGGGCCGGGGGAGCCGGCCCGCGGCCCGTCATCGACATCAACCGGACCCTGGGTCCGATCCCGGCCGAGGACGTGCCGAGCCGGGATGCGGCCGGACTGATTGCCGAGCTCGACCGCCTCGGCATCGACGCGGCGCTGGTCGTGCACTCTGTCGCGTTGCACTACGACCCGGACATCGGCAACGCAGAACTGCCGTCCACGCCGCGGCTGCATCCGGTGCCGGTGCTGATCCCGGGGCCGCTGGGCACCACGGTCGGACTCGACGGCTCGCGGGTCGTCCGGCTGTGCCCGGCCGAGCATCGTTTCGACCTGACCGGCCCGCACTGCGTACGACTCGTCCGGGAGCTGGCCGAGCGCCGGATCACCGTACTGCTGGGCTGGGATTCGACCAGCCCAGCCGAGGTCAGCCGGCTCGCAACCGACGTCTCAGACCTCGACGTGATCTTGATCAACACCGGCTACCGTGCCCTGCGGTTGTTGGCCGATCTACTCGAGGCGCACGCCCGGCTGCGGGTCGACACCGCAACGCTGAACGGGCACCTGTCCGTGGAGTGGCTCGTCAGGCGCTTCGGGGCCCGACGCGTCCTCTTCGGCACCGGAGCCCCCGTAACCGACGACGCCGGTCCGCGGCACCAACTCGGTCTGCTCGATCTGCCCGAGGCGGACGTCGCGCTGATCGCGGGCGGCAATGCCCGAGAGTTGATCGGCGCGTGATGGACCGCCAGCCATGGGCCGGCCGGGTGATCGACGCCCACGGCCACGTGGGCACCTGGACCAGTTTCGCCATCGCCGATCCGTCCACCGCGAGCCTCGTGGCGATGATGGATCGCTGCGGCGTCGCCGTCATGTGCGTCTCGCACTTGCTCGGTGTCGGTCCCGATGCACGCGGCGGTAACGCGCTGCTGCTCGAGGCGCTGGATCGGCATCCCGGTCGGCTACTCGGGTACGCGGTCTTCGACCCGCACGATCCGCAAGGACCCGACCGGCTCGCCGACCTGCTGTCCACACCCGGCATTATCGGCGTCAAGCTGCATCCGGACATGCACGAGTACCCGCTCGACGGAACGGCCTACGAGCCCGCCTTCGCGCTGGCCGCCACGCACGGCCGGCTCGTGCTCGCCCACAGCCAGCATGCCTCGCCCTGGGACGACCCGGTCCGCTTCGGGCCGGTGGCCGCCCGTCACCCCGAGGTTGCGCTGCTGATGGGGCACGCCGGCCTGTTACCGCTCGCGTTCCCGGTGGCGGCTGACGTCGCCGAGCAACACCCCAACGTGGTGCTCGAGACATGCGGGTCCCGGATGACTGCCCGGCACCTGGTCCGGCTGGTCGAGCGGCTCGGCGCGCACCGGTTGGCCTTCGGCTCTGATGCGCTCTTCCTGGACCTCCGGGTCGGCCTCGGCCGGGTAGCGCTGGCGCCGCTCAGCCCGGCGGACAAGGAACAGCTCCTGGTCGGCACGATGACGCAACTCCTGGAGGGCATCAGATGACGCTCGCGCTCGACGGCGGCACCCCGGTTCGCACTGCCGATTGGCCGGCCTGGCCGCCACCGGCCAGTGCGCGGCAACGCGAACTCCTGATGCAGGTCGCGGACAGCGGACAGTGGGGCGCCACACCCGGCGGTCTCGTCGACATGTTCGCCGAGCGCTTCGCCACCCGGGTCGGCGCCGGTCACGGCGTCTGTGTAACCAATGCGACGATCGGGCTGTTCGCAGCTCTGCGCGCGCTCGGCGTCGGTGACGGCGATGAGGTGATCGTACCCGCGTACACGTTCATCGCGTCCGCGACCGCAATCGTGCTCGCCGGTGGCCGGCCGGTCATCGCCGACGTCACCCCACAGACGCTGCACCTCGACCCCGCTGCGGTCGAGTCGCTGATCGGGCCGCGGACGAAAGCCGTCATGCCGGTCCACCTGGCCGGCGCTCCGGCCGACATGGATGCCCTCGCGGCCGTCGTGGCACCGCACGGCATCCCGCTGCTCGAGGACGCCGCCCAGGCTCATGGCGCGAGCTGGCGGGACCGCCCGGTCGGCGCGCTCGGTGACGCGGCGTGCTTCAGCTTCCAGTCCAGCAAGGCGATGACGGCCGGCGAGGGCGGCATCGTCGTCACCAACGATCGGGACCTGTACGAGCGGACGTGGTCGATCGCCAATCTCGGACGCCGCAGGGACGGCGGCTGGTACCACCACTTCGGGCTGGGCTGGAACCTGCGGCTCACCGAGTTCCAGGCCGCCATGCTGCTGCCCCAACTCGACACCCTGGACGAACAGATCTCCACCCGCGAGGGCGCCGCCGCGTACCTCGCGGGGGAGCTACCCGACGGGCTGGAGCTGGTGCCCGCGCCGGCGGGGACGACTCGGCACACCTGGCACCTGGCCATGCTCCGCTACGACTCGGCGACCTTCGGCGGACGCGCCAAGCCGGAGTTCATCGCGGCGATGACCGCCGAGGGAATTCCGCTGAACGTCGGATACGGGTCACCGTCTCGCGAGCAAGCGCTGCAGCCCTACGTGTCGGCGTCGGTCTGCCCGGTGGCTGAAGCCGCCGCCACATCAATGGTGTGGATCCGGCAGACCCTCCTCGAGGCCGGGAAGGATGCGCTGACCGACATCGTCACCGCAGCCGCGAAGGTGCAACGCGCGTTTGCGACAGGCTGATGCCATGCGGGCGCGCCTGCTACTTGCCGATACCCAGGGTCAGTCCTTCGACGAGCCGCCGGCCGAGCTAGATGTACACCACGAGGATCGGTATGACGATGATGCACAGACCGGCGAACAGCCCGCCCCAATCCGCGCCGCTGTAGGTCTGCTGCTGCACGAAGGAGATCAGCGCCACCGGCAGGGTGTACTTGTCCGTGGACTGCAGGAGCGCGAGCGCCAACAGGGTCTTGTTCCAGTTCGCGATGATGTTCAGCACGAAGGCGGTGATCAACCCGCCCCGTGCGACCGGCAGCATGATCCGCCAGAACGTGGACACCGCGGATGAGCCGTCGAGAGCGGCCGCTTCCTCCAACTCGACCGGCAGGGAACGGAAGAACGCGGTGAGCAGGAAGACAGTGAACGGCATGGCCACACCGATGTAGACGAGGTTGAGCCCGACCAGGCTGTTCGTCAGGTAGACGTGGCTCAGCATCACGAAGAGCGGAATGAGGATCACCTGGACGCACGCCGAGGCCGAGTACGAAGAACACGGTCAACCCGCGCGTCCATCGGCTCTCTTGCCGGCTGAGTATAGGTGGCCGGTGCGGCGACCGCGACGGTGAGCGTCGAGGCAACCAGGGTGACGGTGACGGTGTTGAGCGCGGCTTCGGCGAGCCCACCGACCGTCCAGGCCCGGTGGAAGTTGTCGAAGTGGAGGGACTTCGGCAGCCCCCACGGATGATCGAGAAGCCGCGGGTGTCGCGGAATGCACTGCATCACCATCCAGGCCAGTGCGGCCAGATTCACCGCGACGAACAACCAGACGCCGCCAGCCAGGATCCATCCGAGCGGTGCGCGTCGTCGTCGAAACAGGCGCCGGTCCGGAGCGCGCGTGGCTTCGCTTTGCAAGGTCGTCAACGGGAGTCCTCAGAAGTGAACGGCTTCGCGCTTCATCACCCGGCGCAGCAGGACGACGAGCACGCTGACCAGGAGCAGAGACACGATGGCCGACGCGGTGGCATCGCCGTACGCCGGAATGGATTCACCGGAGAAGGCGGTGACGTAGCTGTAGACCGCCGACGTCCAGGTCTGCGTCGGCGGCGTGCCGGAACCGTTGGAGCCGCCGAAGATCCAGATGATCTCGAAGATCTTCACCGACGTGACGGTCAACAGCAGGGCGCACACCGCGAACACGTCCCAGGTCAAGGGCAGCACCACGTAGCGCAGCCGCTGCCACCCATTGGCGCCGGCCAACTCGCAGTCCTCGAAGTAGTAGGCCGGGATGCGGTCGACACCCGCCATCAGGATCGTCGTGAAGTACCCGAGGGTCATCCACGTCATCGTCACCATGATCAGCGGGAAGGTGTTCTCGCGGGACAACCAGTTCGGGGTGTTGCTGATCCCGATCGCGTGCAGCAGGGAGTCGGCCAAGCCGCCCGGGTTGAAGATGAAGCCGGCCAGCACTCCGTAGACGATCGGGTTAATCAGGTAGGGGAACAGCAGCACGGCGCGGGCCGCGCGCTTACCGGCCATGTCGCGCAGCACCACGGTGAGTGTGAAACTGATGATGAAGATGGCCGCCCCGACGACCAACAACAACTTGAGAGTGTTGGTCAGGGACGTGATGAACAAGTCGTCGTGCAACAGCCGCCGGTAGTTGCGCAGCCCGCGCCACTGCATCGGGCCGGAGCCCGGCCATTCGTGCAGGCTGATCCACACCGCGGCGCCGATGGGCACCACGAACAGCACCAAGTACAACAACAATGCAGGGCCGACGAATGGAACCAGCAGGCGCCGCCGTTCGCGGGCGAATGACCCGCCCGGCCGAGGACGGCGGCGCCTGCGGTCAACGTGCGCCGCCGTCTCAGCCTGGACCGGACGTGCTGGGACCCGCGGGGGTGCCAACGCCATCAGCTATGTTGCTTCCAGTACTTGACCGTGTCGGCCTTCATGGTGTGCACGAACTCCTCAGCGGTGATCTTGCCGAGCACGAGCTCGTCGTCGACGGGCCAGAACACCTTCTCGTTGTAACCGGGGAAGGCCACGCCGTCGTTCTGCTGGTAGGTCTCCGGAGCGGTGGCCAGAGCCTTCTGCACGCCAGCCAGCTCGGGTGACACGGTGACATCGCTGCGGACCGGCAGCTGCTTGGCCTGCGTCCCCATGGCCTGCTGATACCGCTTGCTCATCACGAAGGCAGCAAACTTCTGTGCGGCCGTGCTGTTCTTGGCCTTCTTCGGCACCGCGAATCCGATGAAGTCGGCTCGCGCGCTCGTCTTCCCGGCCGCGGTCTCCGGGAACGGGAAGCTGTCGTACTGGAAACCCGGCGCCGCGTACGCCGCGGTCTCCGTCGGCGTCCATGACCCCATGTACAGCAGGCTTGCCTTGTGACTGGCCCAGGCCTGCTGTTGGGCCGGCCACTTGCTGGCACCGTAGCCGTTGATGAAGTAGTGGCCCTTGGCGAGCTGTTCGACCTTCTTCGCCACGTGAGTACGGCCGGATCATCCCAGCCGCTGCCGCTCTTGTCGGCGGCGATCTTCATGAGTGAACCCGGTCCGAGCGTGCGCATCATCAACGTGTCGAACCAGTACGCGTTGTAGCCCGTGATGTCACCGTCGACAGCGATCGGCCCATTCCCGTCCTGAGCCTTCAGCTTGTCCAGCACGCCCATGAAGTCGTTCCACGTCTTGGGCGGATTGCTGGCTAGCTCCGGGTGCCGACTCTTGTCGAACCAGACGGCGTCCGAGGTCACCAGGTACGGGACCATCCGCTTTTGCCCGCCGTCGAGCGTGATGTCGATGTTCTTGGTGTACCCCGCCGGCACCAGGCTGGCGACGGCGGTTGAGCCGTCCACCTTGTCGGCGTAAGCCTCGGCCAGGCCGCCGACCTGCTTGGTCGCGACCAGGACCGAATACAGCTTGAGGTAGCCCTGGTCGATGAGGTCGGGCACGTTGCGGGTGTTCAGCGCCGGAACAAGCTTGTCGACGTTCGTGCGGCCCTGCCACTGGACGTTGACCTTGATACCGGTCTCCTTCCGGAAGTCGGCCACCGCCTGGGCCAGCACCTTCTGGGCGGGCTCGCCGACCTTCCACATCGACCAATAGGTGAACGACTTGTTGCCGCCGCTGCTGGAGCTCGATCCGCACGCGGTGACACCACTGAGTGCCACCGCGAGCGAAGCGACCAGTGCGGTCCTCCACAATTTGCTAACGCGCATACGAACCACCGTGATTTACCTCTCGAGTAGGGCGACGCATCGGGCTGGTGATTGCAGTGGCGGTCATCGGTCCTCCAGCCGAGTGATCACCGTCGCGACCTGATCGCGCCAGTTCCGGTACGTGGTCGGGTTTTCGGTGAACGTGCGCGAGTCGGCGACGACGTCCCGCGCGGTCAACAGCTGCTGGCCTCGGTTGCGGATCGCCGCCGGTGCGTGCGGGTGTTCGGACAGTTCCTGCCGCAACGTCCAGAGCAGGTTGTAGTCCTCCATGCCGTCGCGGAAGTTCTCGATGCGGATCGAGGCCATCGGGCCGTTGGGTCCGGGATAGAACAGTGATCCGTCACCCGCAGTCGTGCCGAACGTGACCGGGTTGTAGCGGGAGAGGATGCCGTCGTTGAGCAGTGGCTGCTGAGCGTGGTCGGCCGGCATCCATCGGTTTGTCGCGTAGTACAGGACGCCTTCGACCCCGGCCTGGTACGACATCGGACCCATCAGCATGCGGGCATCGATCGGCGGGTAGCCGTTGAACCAGTTCGGCCATGGGGACCCGGTGGCGATGTCGGGGTACCACCAGGCCTGGTCACCACGAGCCCGGGTGCGCTCGGCGACGTCCTGGTTGTACAGGTCTTGCTGGGGCGCCCAGATGTCGACCAGGCCGGCCAGCCCGGTGTCGACGCCCATCGAGTTGTCGCGCAGCGTCGTCATGATCCGCAGATTCGGGAACCGGGCCTTGACCGCCGCGAACGTCTGCTTGGCCGCTTGGAGCATCGGTCCGCTGGCCTCGTCAAAGCCGTAGACGTAGGCGTACTGCGCTACGCCGGCCTGCTGGTAGGCGGCCATCGCGGTGTCCAACTGGGCCAGCCACTTGTCGATCTGCGCCTGCCACGTGTCCGGCTTGCTCGGATTCAGCAAGCCCGCGTAGAGGTAAAGCGCGTTGAAGCTGGTCAGCCCGTAGTGCTCCTTGACGTAGAGCACATCCTGTACCGGCGTGGCACGGATGGTGAATCCGCCGGGGATGGCCGGGTTGCCGTCCACGGTGTAGATCTGATCGGGCTTGATCTTGTAGTCGTTCAGGAATGACCAGTACTGGTGCTTGAGCTGCTCCTTCTGCGCGGGTTCAGTGATGCCGTAGGTCGCCGCGGTGATGTCCGGCGTGTACTGGAAGGCCGTAGTCAGCTTCGGTTGGGCGGGGATGGCGAACGACCAGACCTTGGCGGTCACATCCATCGTGCGCGCGTGCTTGCCGCTGGCGGAGAACGTCAGCCGGATCGAGTACCTACCGGTCGGCGCATGGTCACCCGCCCTGACCCGGATCCAGTACGACTGGACGTCGGTGGCCGGAACATCGACGCTGGTCAGATCGGCCCGAATCGGGTCAGGGGTCCAGCCGGTGTAAGCGGCACGGCGGTAGGCGCTGGTCGGCGTCGTGTAGAGCGAGCCCACCGGATCGACCGTGACGTGCAGGTCGGCGTCAGCGATGTGCCGGCCGTGCGGCCCGCGCACCGACGTGACATGGGCGCTGACCGCCTGCAGGTTCTCGGCGTACGGCAACACGACGGCCTGGGTGCTCTCGGACTCACCCTTGGCCAGCCGGAGCGTGGGGGACGGACCGGTCGCGACGAACGGCACGTCCTTCGGGAAGACCAGCGACATCGAGTCGGCCGACTCCAGGCCGAAATCCGAGCGCCGCGCCTCCGCTCGCGCCTGGATCGTGTTGGCCAGCCGCGGCACCGCCGACTGCGCCGTCGCGACCGCGGTGTTGAACGAGGCATAGGCGTCGTAGGTCATCGCACCCGCCTCGAAGGCCTTCAGCAGTTCGTCGACCCGGCCCTGCTCCTCGTGCACCAGGCTGTCGAGGCGCCGGTCGGCGGCGTCGCCGCGTCGGTCGACCTGACGGTGCAGCTCGTCCAGCCGGGCCGACAGGCCGATCAGCAGCGGACCGAAGCGGCACAGGTGCAGCAGCGCCGATGCGGCGCGGTCCCCGAATGCGCTCTGGTCGTACGGGAACGTGTCGACGAGCCGGAACGCGTCGTAGTAGCCGGTGATCGTCTTCACCGCGCGCGGAATGGAGATGCTCACGTAGGAGATCGAGCGCACGTCTATTCCGGCCGCGGTCAGCACCGACAACTGCGCGTTGAACGGTGTCCAACCGCGGGCGTGGATCGGGTAGTCCGCGCCCCATCCCGTGCCGTTCGTGTCGCGGATGGTGACTCGGCCGACCGTGTCGTGATCCAGGTCGGTGAAGAAGTCGAACCCGACCGCAGCGTGCCCCGACCAGTCGGTGCTCGGCAGGCTCGCTGTACCGGCGTGCAGCGTGATCCCGGACGACGAGGTGGCGCCGGGCGCGTTCGCCGGACCGACGGTGAACCGCACGCTGGACTGGCCGTGCGTCGCATATCCGCACGGCTGACTGCGTCGACCTGGGGGAGCGACGCCGTGGTGCCGGCCAGGTCGGCGTCCGCCTCGAAGTCCTGAAAGATCGTCGGTTCACTCGCTTCTGCGATCTGCGGGAGCGACATGCCGCTCAGCACCAGCAGGCTCACGACGAACAGGCCCGTCAATCGACGTCGACGCATCAGCACCTCCTTGAGTTTCGGTCCGGACCGATATCTGGGGCACCGTACGCCCGCCCCCTGCCGTGGTCAATGGCGCACCCGGGCGGTTGACAATCCCGAAGAGCACAATTACGGTCTGGACCGGAAATCGACAGCGCGCGGTGCCGCGGGTGAGGGGTTTCAGGTATGTCCGCCGACGTCGATGAAGCGCCACCACGGGCTCGGCTTGGCGACGTCCGGATCCGATCGGTGCGCGTCCACCCGGTGAGCGCCCGGTACCGCCGCCCATTCGTGATCAGCAGCGGCGCCAGCTCGGACTTGACCAGCCTGGTCGTGGAACTGCGCACCGATGTACCGGACCTGGTCGGGTACGGCGAGGCAGCACCGATGACGGCTTACACCGGTGAGACGGAAGCCGGCGTGCGCAGTGCGATCGAGGAGAACCTTGCGCCCGCACTGGTCGGCCGCAACGTCACTGGGGCCGCCGAGTTGCACCGCTGGATGGACGAGCGGTTGCGCGGGCAGCGATTGGCCAAGGCGGCGCTCGACATCGCCGTCCACGACCTCATCGCCAAGTACTGCGGGGTGCCGGTGCACGTGCTGCTCGGCGGCGCCGTGCGCGAAACCATCGACCTGGCGTGGGTCGTGGGTCTGGCGGCCCTGGACGACATGGTGGCCGAGGCGGTCGAGTACGCGGCGCGTGGATTCACGCACGTCAAGGTCAAGGGCGGCGTCGACCCGACGGCTGACGTCGAGCTGGTTCGCGAGCTGCGCGGCGCGCTGCCGACGGCCGTCGAGCTGTCGTTGGACGCCAACGGCGGCTACCACATCGGGTCGGCTGCGGCGACTGTCGGCAAGCTGGCCGCCGCCGGCCTGGACATCATCGAGCAACCGGTGCCGTACTGGGACTTGTCCGGCATGGCCGAGATCCGTCGCCGCGGCGAGATCCGGGTGATGGCCGACGAATCGATCCAGTCGGTGGTGGACGCGCTGGCCGTGGTGCGCAACCGAGCGGCCGACATCGTCAACATCAAGGTGCTCAAGGTCGGCGGCTTGCTGCCAGCGGTCAAGATCGCCGCGATCGCCGAGGCAGCGGGCATCGATGTCAAGATCGGGAGCATGCCGGAACTGGGCATCGCGACCCTCGCCGCGGTGCATCTCGCGGCGAGCGCGCCGGGCGCCGTGGTGGCCTGTGATCTTGTTGGTCCGATGATGGTCGAGGACGAGCCGCTCGTCCGAGCCTGGCCGATTGCAAGGGAGCGATCGCGGTGCCCCACGAGCCAGGTCTCGGGGCCATCGCGACGCTTCCCGAGCCCGAACCGAGGTGAGTGGAGGCGAACGCGGGTACGGGCGCGGCGGAGGAGCTGACCGCCAAGCTGCGCGGGACCGTCGTGCCGGCCGTGCTCACCCCGATGACGGCCGAGGGTGCCGTCGACGAGGCGGCGCTGGGACGCTACGCCGAAGCCATCGCGAGTGGCCCGATCGGCGGCGTCGCCGTGTGGGCGCATACCGGTCGCGCGCTCTACCTGGCCGACGCCGACCGGGCCCAGGTCCTGCGCGCGTGGCGCGCCGCGACGACGCTGCCGGTGGTGGCCGGCGCCGGAGTACCGATCCGTGCCGCAACGGACGCGGTACCCCGGGCCGTCTCAGCCACCGTCGCCATGGCCCGTGCGGCCGCCGACCTCGGTGCCGACGCGATCATGGTGTACCCGCCGGCGGCGTTCGCCGACCGCGAGGACCGAGTCAGCCTGCTGCTCGACCTTCACGACGCAGTTGCCGATGCCACGGGCCTGCCACTGCTCGGCTTCCACTTGCACGAGGCGGCGGGTGGTTACCAGTACGACCGCGCCTTCCTCAGCGCCTTGCTCGCGCGGCCCTTCGTCGCCGGCGTCAAGACCGCGACGCTCGATCGAGCTATCGACTGTCAGGAAACACTCGACTCCTGTGTGGCCGCGGGCAAACTTGCGGTGACCGGCGAGGATCGAATGTTCGGCCCGTCCTTGATGTGGGGTGCGGACACGGCCCTTGTCGGCATCGCGGCCGCAGCGCTCGACGTCACCTGCGACGTCATCGACACGTGGCGGGCGGGTGACGCGGGCGGCTTCCTCGCCGCCTCGAGGCGGCTCGACCAATTCGCAGCAGCGACGTTCCGTGCGCCGATCGAGGGTTATGTTCAGCGGATGATGTGGGTTGCGGCGGCGGAGGGCCTCATCCCGGAGCACGCCGCCCACGATCCGTTCGGGCCGGCGGGCATCGCCGACGAGCGTGAGCGGGTCGTCGTCGCCTTCGAACAGGCCCGCGCTCGGTGGCTCGGGTGATGCCCGGGTCGCCAGGTGAGCGACACTAGGGCGGACGGGGAGGTGGGGCAGGTGCCGGCAACCACGTTCGGGGTCATCGGGCCCAAGGACTTGGTGCGCACCGCCGCGCGCGCAGTAGACGCCTCACCCGGTCTGCGCGCCCGCCCACTCGCCTACGACCACGAGTCGGAGGCTGCCGATCTGGTCCGTGCGCATGCCGACGAGGTCGACGCCTGGCTGTTCACCGGACCGGTGCCCCGTCGTCTCGCTGACCGGGCGCACGTGCTCGAACTGCCGGCCGAGGCGGTGTCCTACTCCGGCGTCACCTTGCTGGCTGCGTTGATGCGGCTGCAACGGGCGGGGGAGGACGTCGATTCGCTGAGCATCGACACCCTCGACAGCCGCGAGGTCAACGAGAGCCTGGCGGCCGCCGGGATGGCCCGGGTGCGGGTACGTCTCATGCGCGGCACGGTGCCCGACTCGGCGCAGGTGGTCGAATTCCATCGCCAATCGCGCCGGGACCATGGCTGCAAGATCGCGATCACCTGTCTCGGCTCGGCGTACGGGGCGCTGAAGCCGGAGATGCCGGCGTTCCGGCTCACTCCGTCACCCCGCGACATACGCGAGGCGATCGCGTCGCTGACCCTCAAATGCGCGCAACGTCGCCACGCCGACGCGCAGGTCGTGATCGGGCTGCTGGACACCTCGTCGTCGGTGCCGATCGAGCAGGGCATGTTCGACGATCTCGGCGCCACGGTCGGCCATCTCGACGACGGCCTGTATCTGCTGGTGACCACTCGCGGTCCGTTGCTCAAAGCATCCAGCGGATTCGCCCATGCGCCGATACCCGAGCAATTGCTCACCGGGCGCGGCCACACCTGGCTCGGCATCGGACTGGGGCGCTCGGCCGGCGAGGCGCACTCCCTTGCCCGTCGTGCACTCGCCCGGGCGGAGCTGAACGGTCGTCAGGTCGCCGTCGTGTGCATGCCCAGTGATCACGACATCATCCTGCGCCCGGGCAAGTCGCGCTCGCGGTCCACCTCGGGCGCAACCGACCTGTCCGACCTGGCGAGCCGGGTCGGCGTCCGCCGCGCGACTCTGCAACAGCTGCGCACCCTGGCCGCCCAAGCCGGCGACGCCGGCGTGACCTCTGCGACCGTCGCGGCGGCCTTCGGCATCCAGGAACGCAGCGCCCGCCGGCTGCTCACCCGGTTGCGCCGGGCCGCCGTCGCCACTCCGATGCGCGAAGTGGCCGGCGGTGGGGCCGGCCGCCCTGCAGTCGTCTACCGGATCTCGTTCTAACCCGTTCGGACCGAAGCTCGTCATCAATTCCGTACCCCGGTCCGGAATTCTTGGCTATCCTTTCGCGGTTCCGACGCCGATGCCGCGAAGGCGTGGAGGTACTTGCACGTGTCTGACGGCGCGATCGCCGCCCTGACCGACCCCAACCCACACCGTGCAGCTGCGGTGGCCGACGAGCAGCACTTCCTCGACCGCGCCCACGACCGGCGCCACGCGCTGCTGCGCGAGCTCGACACCGAGCTCGACATGGCGCGCGGCGCCGAACTCGCGTCCGGCCTCGACGGCACCGCGTCGGGGGAGACGGCGACAGCCGCGGCGCGGCAGGTTTCGCTGCGGCGTCGGCGGCGCGAGCTGCGCGACGCGGCGGACGGTCTCGTCTTCGGCCGCCTCGACGCCCTTGACGGCACCACTCGGCACCTGGGCCGCATCGGCTTGTCCGCCGCGGACGGCGACGAACCGCTGGTCGTCGACTGGCGGGCGCCGGCGGCGCGCGCGTTCTACACCGCCACACCCGTCGATCCGCTCGGCCAGGCCCGTCGCCGGCACATCCGCACCCGCGGCCGCACCGTCCTCGACATCGACGACGAACCGCTGGACGCCGCCGACACCAGCGACCTCGTCGGCAGCGGTGCGCTGTTCGCCGCGCTGGACGAGCGGCGGACCGGTCACATGGGTACCGCCGTGGCGACCCTGCAACGCGAGCAGGACGAGATCGTGCGCGCCGAGGTCCGCGGTCCGCTCGTGGTGCAGGGCGGTCCCGGCACCGGCAAGACCGTCGTCGCCCTGCACCGGGTCGCGTACCTGTTGTTCGCCGACCCTCATGTCGCGCGCCACGGCGTGCTGGTGCTCGGCCCGTCGACCCGGTTCCTGGACTACATCGACCAGGTGCTGCCGGCGCTCGGCGAGAGCGCGGTCGTTCCGGCGACCTGCGACGCGCTGGTCCCGGGCGCGGTCGTGACGCGGGACGAGACCCGGGCAGCTCGCCGAGATCAAGGGCCGGGCGCTCTGGCAGGCGGCGATCGACGGCTACGTGGCGTCGCTGCTTCCGACGGCGAGCGCCGTGACACTCAGCTGGGACGGGGAGCGCTACCGGATCCCGAGCGATCGCATCGACCGCGCGCTGAGCTCGGCGACGGCCGAACGCGGCTATCACGCAGCCCGTACCGCGTTCGCCGAGCGGTTGCGTGAACTACTCGTCGACGCGGTGGTCGAGCGCCGGGAACAGGCTCTGGCGGAAGTGGAGGAGGGGTTCGAGGACATCCTCGGACGGATCGACGCGTCGCTGGGACGCCGTGACGATCGCGCGTCCCATCGGGACGTCACCGGCTCGGAGGTGGACGGCCTGCTGGACGAGGACGAGATCGACGCGCTGCGTGAGCGCGTCGCTGCCCACCGACGGGATCGACGCGGCCGTGGACGCGTGGTGGCCGCACCGGGATGCCGGTGCCACGCTGCGCGAACTCCTGCACGATCCGCAGCTGTTGCGCGCGTGGGCACCGGACCTGTCGCCGGACGAGATCGACGCGGTCGGCGCCGAGCCCGATGACTGGTCGCCGAGTGACATCCCGCTGCTGGACGCCGTGAGCGCCGCACTGGGCGACAGCGGGGCACCGGCTGAGCCGGCCGAGGAGTTCGTCGCCGCCCGGGCGAGCGCGACCCGGTCCTGGGTGTACGCGCACGTCGTGGTCGACGAGGCCCAGGAGCTGTCACCCATGCAGTGGCAGATGGTCCTGCGGCGGTGCCCGCAGCGGGCGATCACGGCGGTCGGCGACATCGACCAGACCGAGGCCCCGCATCCGCACCGGTCCTGGCAGGCCGCCGTCGGCCCCGCGTTCGGCGACAGATGGCACCAAGCGGCGCTCACCATCTGCTACCGGACCCCGCGCGAGGTCATGGAGCTCACCGGCCCGGTACTCGAACGCGCCGGCAGCACCAACGAGCCGCCGCGCGCCATCCGCTCCAGCGGGCACCCGGCCTGGGAGCGGGTGGTCGCCCTCCGTGACCTGCCCGCGGCCGCGCGCCGTGCGGTCGACGAATTGTCGAGCAGATGGCAGGGCGGGACGGTCGGCGTCGTCACGGCGCAGCAGCACGTCGACCGACTGCGCGCGGCGCTGCCGGATACGGTCGTCGTGACCCCGACCGAGGCCAAGGGGCTGGAGTGGGACGCGGCCCTTGTCGTCGACGCGGACGCCATCGCCGCCGAGCCGCGAGGCTGGAACCGCCTCTACGTCGCGCTCACCAGATGCACCCAGGAGCTGGGCCGGCTGGCGGTCACGCCCGGTCACCGCCTCGGATGACGATGACCTCGCAGCGGCCGAGCCTGCTCCGACGGCATCAGCGGGCGTCACAGAAGGCCACGTCCACCGTCTTCTGGATCGCGTCCAGGATCTGCGTGGTGTGCGAGTCGGACATGTCCCGCAGGGTCACCGACAGGGTGATGCCTTGACGGCCGTCGGCACTGTGCAGGCTCTTGCTGCCGTAGCCGACGATGCCTCCGTCGTGGCCCCAGACCGTGACGCCGCAGGTGAGTTGGAAGCTGTCGATGCCCAGCCCATCCGCTTCGTCGGCCGCGTCGCCAGGAACCGGGACGGTCTTCTTCATCTCGGCGAGCCACGTCGCGGGTAACAGCCGCCCGTCGAGGAGCGCGGCGTAGAACCGGTCGAGGTCGCCCGTGGTCGAGACCATCGCGCCGGCGGGTCCCGCGACCGAGGGGTTCATCCGGGTGATGTCCACGGCTCGGCCGTCGACCTCCGTGTACCCGTGCGCGTGGGAGCCAGGAATGTGGGTGTCGCGGTAGGGCACGGTTGTGTCGTGCAACCGCAACGGCCGCACGATGCGGCGGGTGATCTCGTCCTGCCAGGACCGGCCGGTCACCTTTTCGATGACGAGCGCGGCCAGCACGTAGTTCGTGTTCGAGTAGTGCCACCCCTTGTCGGGCGGGAAGTAACGCGGTAGCGCAAGGCCGCTGCGGGCGAGCTGTTCGGCCGGGAACGTGTGGAACCGCACCTTCTCCAGGAACGGCCGACCGGCAGTCGGGTAGGTCGTGGTGTCATCGAGGTAGTCGGCGATTCCCGAGGTGTGGTTCAGCAGCTCTCGCAACGTGATGTGCTGTCCGTCGGGCACCAGGCCGGGCAGATATCGCGCGACCGGATCGTCCAGGCCGACCGCTCCCTCTGCGGCAAGTTGCAGGAGAACCGTCGCGGTGAACGACTTGGTAATGCTTCCGATCCGGAAGCGTCCTTGCCGGGGCACCGGTTGCGCACCGCCCAGTTCAGCGTGCCCGCTGACAACGCGCCACCGGCCGTCGGTCCCGATTACTTCGGCCTGCGCGCCTACCGCGCCGGCGGCGGTCACTGCGTCCAGCGCGCGCTGCAGCGTGTGTTCCCGGACCGATGTGGCCGACGCCCGGTCGGCTGCAGCACGAGCCGGGGAGATCGTCGACGTGAGGGTGGCCAGGCAGGCCGCCGTGACGGCCGCAATCCGCCACCGGACCCTCGCACGTGCGTACATCAAATGCCTCCTGTCAGTGCGTCGGGTGTCACGCCGAGGCCTCGACCACGAGGCCTCGGTCACCCGACTTTTTGTGTCGTCGGTACTAACGACCGTGACGCTAGGGCTGCGCTAGCTCGAGCGGCATCCTGCTAACCGCCGTCTAGTGCCGGGGGATTTCCCCCCGGCCTGGCGCACCTAGCGACCGAGCGGCGATAGCGCGCTCAGTCGACGGTGGGTCGGTGAGTGGGGGCGCGGGCCCACCAGTAGGGCCGCTGGCCCTCAGCCCTGCGGTTTGTCATAATGTCGATTATCGGCACCGCTGGGACGGCGCCATGCACCGGTCGAGCCAGCGGACCCGGGGTCGTCCGGCGACGACCAGAGTCGGCGCAACGGCGACAGGCCCCCTTCGAGTACGTGGCGACCGGGTAGACACCACCGCCATTTCTCGAGCGCGCTGCCGGCTCAGTACACGCCGCCCGCTGCGCCGAGTTGCTGCCCGGTCACCCACCGGGCATCGTCGCTGGCGAGAAATACCGCGGCGTCCGCCACGTCGCGAGGCTGCCCCATCCGGCCGAACGGGGAAGCATCGGCGGCGATGGCTCGGTCGCGATCGGGCAGCAGTCCTGTGTCGGTAAACCCCGGAAGCACGGCGTTCACGGTGATATTCCGCGGTGCCAGCTCTTGTGCGAAGGTGCGGACGAACTGTTCGACTGCGCCCTTGCTGCCGAGATATACCGAGTTACCAGGGAACAACATCTTGGTTCCGGCGGTAGAGGTGACGACGATGTGTCCTCCGTCAGGGAGCCGCTTCGCGGCTTCCTGCAGGACGAAGAAGACGCCCTTGGTGTTCGTCGCGAAGACCTCGTCGTAGTCAGCCTCGGTCACCTGGGTCACCGGCTTGATGATTGCGGTGGCTCCGTTGGCCATGACGATGTCGATCTTGCCGAACGCTTCCTCCGCCGCGGTAAACAACCGGCCGATGTCGGCGAGGCTGCTGATGTCTGCCTGTACGGCTACCGCGGCGCCACCCGCACCTTCGATTTCGGCAACCACCGACTTGGCGGCATCGCGGTTGCGCACGTAGTTGACGACGACCTGGACGCCCTCCCGGCCGAGACGCTCGCAGATCGCTCGGCCGATGCCGCGTGAGCCGCCGATCACGATGGCTGACTTGCCCTGTAGGCCGTTCACCTTCTGGTCTTCCTCTTCTCTGCTGTCGAGCACGGAGTTGCGAGGCTATGAGTGCGCTCGTATCTTCACAAGTACCCATTAAATTGTGAGCTGGAGTGACAATGGCGAAGCAAGTCGCCCTGGTCGAAAACTGCGACGTCGCCTATGCGATGAGCCTGCTGGGTGGCAAGTGGAAGATCGTGATCATCTGGAAGCTTCGCAAGGCCCCCCTGCGCTACGGCCAGCTCAGACGGGAGCTGCCGGGCATAGCCGAAGGCGTGCTGATCACGCAGCTCAAAGAACTCGAGCGCGACGGCCTTGTCCTTCGCCATTCCAGTGGTGCGGTGCCGCCGCATGTCGAGTACACCGTCGCTCCGGCTATCCACGCCTTAACACCTGCGCTCGAAGCGCTCGACACCTGGGGGCGTATCCACCGGCGCTCGAGTGTCCCGGCCACCCGCTCGCCGCAGCGATGACGACTACAGCGAGCTTCAGGTGAAAGCTGAAACTGACCGCTGTGGTGGTCGTGATCACCGCACTGCCCGCGGCAACGCTGCTCGGGTCCGGTGACTGCCCGCTGTGGCCAGCATCGGTGCCGTCGTCCTTCTGCGGTGCCGCCCCACTCGCGTCGCCGCCGGGCACTGACCGCGGAGCCCGTCCACTCTCCCCCGGCCGTTTGCAGGCTCGGCAAGTTTCCTGGCCGGCCGGCGTGGCCGCCAGAGACGATCCCTGGGTAGCTCGATACCAGCAATCGGAGGGGAGCTAGTCCCATGATCACCAGCCTCAGCGCAATCGTCTCGGCCCCGGAGGTCCGCGGACTCACCCTGTCGGCGCAGCCGGGCGCACCCGTCGTGATCGAGACGCAGCCAGTGCCGTTGCGCCGCTGCCGCACCGTCCTTGTGGCGTTCCTGCGCCGATCGGCCCAACGCCGCGCGCAGCTGGCCGACCGGTTCGACCCCGCACGGACCCGCCTGCGCCCGGCATGACTCACGAGAAACATTGTTCGGTTCGACACGCAATGACGGAGGTGACAGCTAGGTTCAGCCGCACGAAGCCGACCAGTTGGGAGAAATCGCTATGACGACGATGGGAAACCTGCCC
Source organism: uncultured Actinomycetota bacterium (assembly GCA_963703085.1). Lineage (GTDB taxonomy): Bacteria > Actinomycetota > Actinomycetes > Mycobacteriales > Jatrophihabitantaceae > DATAEG01. The sequence continues at coordinate 3,824,342 of OY969789.1, forward strand.
GAGGTGGTGTCGCCTGAAGCATGGCTCGCCGCACGCAAGGAATTACTCGCCAAGGAGAAGGAAGTCACCAAGGCGCGCGATCAGGTCAACGCCGAGCGCCGTCGCCTGCCGATGGTGCGGATGGATAAGGCGTACACCTTCGAGGGCCCGGACGGCCCGGTGAGCCTGCTCGATCTGTTCGACGGTCGGCCGCAGCTGGTGATGCATCACTTCATGTTTGCCCCGGACTGGGACCAGGCGTGCCCGAGCTGTTCCTCGGCTGCCGACGGGATCGGCAGGTTACGACAGCTGCACGTGCGCAACACCACCCTGGTCGCCGTGTCACGGGCACCCTACGAAAAGCTCGCCGCCTTCCGCGACCGACTGGGCTGGGAGTTCCCGTGGTACTCCTCGTACGGCACGGACTTCAATTACGACTTCCATGCCACCCTCGACGACCGGGTGGCGCCGGTGTTGCTGCATTTCCGTACCGAGGCCGAGCTTGCCGAGGCCGGTACTCCCTGGACCGGTGGGCAATGGACGGAAGACATGCGCGGCGAAGAGCTGCCGGGCATCAGCGCGTTCCTGCGGGTGGGCGACGACGTCTTCCACACCTACTCCACGTATGGCCGCGGCATCGAGGACTTCCACAACGGCTACCACTACCTCGACCTGACCGCACTCGGCCGCCAGGAGGTCTGGGAGGAACCGAAGGGCCGCGCGGCGCCCCTCGGTCTGCACGTCGGCGGCCCCGCGATGCGCGTGCCGGACGAATACGACCTCTGACCGTCCGGGCAGCTGCCCGCGACGTGGCGGCGTGCTGCCGCTGGGAACTGCGAGTGCCCGAGGACTTAGCTCAATTCCCGGATGCGGATCTGATTGCCCGCCGGATCCCGGAAAGCGCAGTCGCGCATGCCGTACGGCTGCTGAGTCGGCTCCTGCACGACCTCGGCATCGCTGGCCTGCACCCGCTCGAACGTGCCGTCGAGATCGTCGGTGGCCAGCAGGATCCAGCCGTAGGTGCCCTTGGCCATCATCTCGAGAATGGTGGTGCGCTCGTCGTCGGTGATCCCGGGGTCTGCCGCCGGCGGGGCCAGGAGGATGGAGATGTCGGGCTGGTCGGCCGGGCCGACAGTGACCCAGCGCATCGTGCCGTCGCCGAAATCGCTGCGCACTTCGAAGCCGAGGGTGTCCCGGTAGAACGCGACAGAGGCGTCCGGGTCATCGTGCGGGAGGACTGTGGTGTGGATGGACAGGTTCATGGCCGCAACGCTAGCCGCGGGTGCGGCGCCGGTGCTTCTCGATTCCTGATCGGTCTGGTGACCTGCTTCGCCAGGCACGGCGGCATCCCCGTCGTCGCCGTCACACCGTCACGCCGGTAGACGCTGGGCGGTACGCCCACCAGTTCGGTGAACCGGGTACTGAAAGTGCCCAGCGACGAGCAGCCCACCGCGAAGCAGACCTCGGTAACACTGAGGTCACCTCGGCGCAGCAACGCCATCGCCCGCTCGATGCGGCGGGTCATCAGATAGGTGTACGGCGGCTCACCGTAGGCGAGCCGGAACTCGCGACTGAGGTGCCCGGCTGACATGTTCACGCCGCGAGCGAGCGCCTCGACATCCAGCGGCTGTGCGTATTCCCGGTCGATGCGGTCGCGGACGCCGCGCAGCCGGGCGAGATCGCGCAAGCGCTGCGCCGCGGCGGTTCGGCTGGTCATCCGCGGAATCGTGCCACACCTCGGCGAGCACCGACGAGATGTGCCCAACGTGCCGGGCACGGCGCACCGGAGCACTGCCAGCGAACTGACAACGATGTGCCATCCCCCTCCGCCAGCCTGTCCCTCGACCGCTGCAGCAGATCGGGAGGGACCGTGTCGTACTTCGTCAAGCATCAGGAACTCGAGTCGGCAGCAGAGGTGCTGCGCAGCGATGCCAGCTACGCCGACTCGGCCAACCTCGACATGTCCGCCATCGGCAAGCTTCCCCCGCCGGCAGCCGGGGAGGGAGTGGGCGCGGCACTGGCAACACTGCAGAAGAACTGGACCGAGCTGTTGCCGCGGCTGAGCAAGGAGATTACCGGCCTGGCTGACCGCACCAATGCCTCGGCGACGCTGTACGTGGAGGTCGAGCAGCAGACCGGCAACCGCTTCGCAGCATTCGCTCAATGACACCGGATCGAGGTTCCCGATGACCGCCGACGCAGCGAGCGCCCTCCCCTATCCCGGCGACGACCCGGCCAGCCTGGCGTCGATATCCGAGACGCTCGGCATCTGTTCCCACGAACTCACCTACCTCAATCAGTCGTTGAGCCGGACCAAAGCCGATCTGGCCGACGCCTGGATCGCCGATGCGGCCACCATGTGTAACGCCGACATCGGCAAGCTGACCACGTTGCTGCCCAGCGGCAGCAAGCGCCTCGCCGACGCAGGCACCGCCGTGGAGACCTACCGCACCACGTTGCTGGCGGTACGCAAGGAGATCGATGCGCTGCGCGCGGAGTGGTCCACGGCATCGGCCAAGCTGGACGGCGATGAGCTGAACTACGGGCAGGCCAACCGGTTCGGCCAGGCGAACGAGATGACTCCCGAGGAGATCTCGTCCCGCAAGTCGAGCTTGGCTCAGGATGCCGCCACGCAACGCAACGCCCTGGCCGACATCACCCAGCGCTACCAGGGACAGGTGACCAAGGCGAATGGTGCAGCCGAGATCTGCTCCCATGCGCTGAAGAACGCCAGCCAGGGTGACACCAGCTATCAAGGCTCGACGCTGACCACGCAGACCCTGGACCAGTCGCTCGGCCTGAACCAGTTCGGCGTCTTGCATGACGTCGAGGCGCACGAAAAGGCCGTCAAGCTGGCCGACGAGCTGAAGAACGACCCGAGCAAGGCGCACGACGTGGCTACCCAGGCCGAGTTCTACAAGGACGATCCGGTCTTTGCGACCAGCTTCTATGCGGAGTTGGGGCCGGACAAGAGCCAGATGTTGCCCTCGTTGATCGCGCAGACGGGCGAGCCGAATGCCTACGGCGACGTCCAGCTCTTCAGCCACCTGTTCGGTACCGCCGTGACTCACGCCTCGATCGACCCCGGCATGAAGCCGGTGAGCGATGCGTTCCTGCAGCCGGCCGAGGACGCGAGCACGTCGTGGAATCGCGGCGTGATGGCCCACTTCGGCAGCTTCCCGTCCAGCTGGCTCGCCCAAGCCGCGGACGTCAACGCGCTGAACGGGATGAGCGGCGCCCAACACGGCCAGGGCGTGCCGGACTGGTATCACGACATGCGCAATCGGCCTGGCGCCGGAGAGCTGTCGCCCGAGCTGGCCAACGACTCCGGCGCGCTGTGGCTCAGCGATCTGGGCAGCAATCCGACGGCAGCTCGGGTGGCCATGGAGAACATGGGTTGGGACGGCGGGCACTACGACGTCCAGACGAATATCGCGGACATCATGCACTACGGGAAGGACAGCGGAGGCTCCCAGCTGGAGTACGCGCACGGGTACGGCTCGGCGTTCGAGGCCGCGGTCGGTGCCGACGACGAGGTGGACGGCAAGCACTCGCCGGACGCCATCACGTTCTCCCGGGGTCTGTTCACCACCATCGGTGCCGAGCCCGACCTGGTCGTGCCGGGCGCCGAGGACCCGTTCAGCAAGATCGCCGCGTCCTACGTGCAGGAGATGGCGGCCGGTCAGTTCACGGCAGAGGGCATCAGCGAGCCGAACCCGGACCACCTGGTCGCCGGAGACAACGCCGCATTCGCGATCTCGCCGGAATACGCGAAAGCATTCATGGCCGGCTTCGTCGACAGTCCCGACGCCACCGCAGTGTTCGACACCGCCGCCGGGCTGGCCGCCCATCACGCCATGCTGTCCGGCGCCCGGATGGACATGGCCGACTTGTCCGGCGACACCCCGTTCCACTTCTACGACGCGTCGCAAGCGTACGGAGGGGTTGCCGGCGCCGAGAACGCCGCCGCGTTCGAGGTTGTCAATGAGCACGTCGAGGACGAGGAGCACGCGAAGGAGTTGATGCGCAACGTGATCTCGGTCGGCGTCGACATGTTGCCGATGGGCCAGCTCGCCGAAGAGGGAGGCGCGGCGCTGGTCAACGGTCCGCTGGGCAAGTACGGCGACTACGTCGGTAATCACCTCATCAACGCGGCCGACTCCTGGTGGGACGCGAGCAAGCACACCGCCAACATGCGCCTGGAGTCCGACTACTCGGCGGCGCCGAACTCCGAGGCCGAGTTGAAGGAACTGGCTGACAATCCCCGCCAGGTGGCCATCGTCAGCGACTACGAGCACCTGTCCATCCTGAAAGAGGCCGGCTGGCCGGGCACCGACAAGATCCCCGCAGTCCTCCTCGGTCCGGACGGGCAGATGAAGAGCGCCGCTGCCGTGATGTCCGATCCCGCCGCGGCCAAGGCCTACTACGAATTCATGGGAAGCCACGAGGCGAGCACCTTCGACGGTCCCGGCGGCGAGGGCAACTCCGTATTCGAAGTCACGAAGAACTCGGGAGCCCGGTTCAGCCAGGCCTACAACCAAGTCGCCAACCCACCCGAAGAGTGACCCCCTCACCTGGAGATCCAGAAGTGCCCACCACGCCTGTCCGCCGAGCTCTGCTGACCGCTGCAGCGCTCACGTTTCTTGCCGCCGGGTGCACCTCCCGGTCCGGTGATTCCACCCCGGTCTCGACGACCGCACGCACCGGCACGACGGCCGCCTCGATCGACCTGACCACGTACACCGGTCAGGACGTCTGCGGGTGGCTTGCACCGGCCGACCTCGCGCCGTACGGCGACGGGCTGCGACCCCAGCCGGTTGATGCCGACAAAGGACCCTCCTGCGAGTGGATCGACCCCGAGACCCACTCCTCGCTGCGGGTGGGGCTCTGGAAGCCGGCCGGCGGCGCTCCGCCGGAGCAGGCCGCCGAGCGAGTGACCACCGTTGCCGGCAGGAAGACCTACGTGATGCTCGACCTGGACACCGAATGCACCCTGCAGATCGAGCTGACCAACAGTGTCTTCCTGAGCGTGGCGCCGACCAGCGCGGCGGCCACTCGGCCGAGAGTCTGCGACCTGGCCGTGAAGACCGCGCAGACCGCATTAGCGCATCTGACGGATCCGGGCCGTCTCGTGGAAACCGGTGCCGACCTCGTTCGATAGCCACACCGGGTAACGGCGTCCGGCACCGGCCTCACTCTCGGACGGTGGTGACGATTCCCTCCCCCGCCTCTGGGTACGCTCATCGGCCAGCCGTCGAGTCGGCGGTGCTGGCGGTGCGGCGACGGGAGTGTGCTGGTGCGGGTCCGGATTCTCGGACCGATCGAGGTGATCGTCGACGGGTCGACTGTGCCCGTGCCCAGCGGACGGACCACCGCACTGCTGGCAGCGTTGGCGCTCGCCCCCGGGCGGCCGCTGAGCATGGACGCCCTTGCTGATCGGGTGTGGGGCGAGGAGTTGCCCGCCGACGTTCGCGGCAGCCTGGCGACCTGCGCGCTGCGGCTGCGCCGGGCCATCGGTCACGAAGCGGTGCGCTCGGCGGCCGACGGCTACCGGCTGGCCGTCGGCGAAGAGGATGTCGACGCTGCCCAGTTCCGCCGGCTGGTCAGCCGCGCGGCGGTCAGCGCCGACGAAACGGTCACGCTGCAGGAGGCGCTCGACCTGTGGAAGGGTGCGCCGCTGCAGGGCATCCGGCTCAGCCCGGCGCTCGCCGCCGAAGCCGACGCGCTGAACGAAGAGCGTCTCTCGGCCTTCGCCCGGTTCGTCGACCTCTCCCTCGACCTCGGCCGGCACGACGACCTGGTGCCGCAACTGACCGAGACCGTGGCCCAGTACCCGCTGCAGGAGCGGTTCGCGGCGCAGTTGATGCTCGCGCTGTATCGCGGCGGCCGGCAGGCTGCAGCGCTGGACGTGTACACCGCATTGCGGCAGCGGCTGGTCGACGAGTTGGGAATCGATCCGGGAGCCGACGTCACCGCCCTGCACGAGCGCATCCTGCGAGCCGACGTGCCGCCGCCGAGCGCTCCGCTCACCGCACCTACCTCGGTAGCGACGGTGGGAGCCGCCGTCGTACCCGCCCAACTGCCGGCGCCGTTGCCGGGACTCGTCGGGCGCGAGGACATGCTGAATGCGCTGGACAGCGCCGTTGACCCGTCCCGCGACGGTGCCGCGCCGGCGCTGGCACTGCTCGTCGGGGCGGCCGGAATCGGCAAGACCAGCGTGGCCGTGCAGTGGGCGGCCCGGGCGCGCGATCGCTATCCGGATGGTCAGCTCTACTTGAACCTGAACGGGTTCGGCGCGGGTGAACCGCTCGACGCGCGGCGCGCGGCTGCGCAGATGCTGACCTCCCTCGGCGTCGGGTTCGACCGGATCCCCGACGATCTCGAGTCGCGGACCGCGCTGCTGCGCACCCTGTTGGCCGACAAGCGAGCGCTGATCGTGCTGGACAACGCCCGCTCCGACGAGCAGGTCCGGCCGTTGCTGCCCGGTGGTGGGTGCGCGGTGCTGGTCACCAGCCGTAACCAGTTGCGTGGCCTGACCGCGCGGGAGCACGCCACCCGCATCGATGTGCCGTTGCTCGAGGACGGCGCGGCGCGGAGCCTGCTGAGCCGGGTCGCCGGCCACGAGGACATCAGCGACTCTGTGCTCAGCCGATTGGTGGCCCTCTGTGGCCGGCTACCCCTCGCGCTGAGCATTGCCGGTGAGCGGATCAACCGGGAGCACGACATCGACCCGCAGGAGCTGCTGGCCGAACTTGTCGACGAGAACGCCGGAACGGACGCGACGGCCCAGCTGACGACGGTGCTGTCCTGGTCCTACCGCACCTTGGACACCGAGCGCGCCAAAGTCTTCCGCTGTGCCGGGCTGCATCCGTCCCGGCAGTTCGGTATCGACGTGATAGCGGCCGCAATCCAATTGCCACAGCGGGCCGTGCGCCGGCATCTCGACGACCTCGCCGCGATCAGCCTGGTCCAGTCGTCGGGTTCCGGGCGCTTCGAGTTGCACGATCTCGTCCAGGCTTATGCGCGAACCCGGGCCGAAGAGATCGACGGTCCAGCGGAGATCGCCAAGATCGCCGGCCGGATTCTGGCGTGGTACCTGCAGACCACGAAGAACATGCGGCAGATGTTGACCGACCGATGGGTGCGATCGTCCCTCCCCGAGCGATCGGACGTCGACGCGTTGACCTTCGCGGACCGTGACGAGGCACTGGCCTGGGCGGCACTGGAGCGGCCGACGATCGTGGCGTGTGTCCAGTACGCGTTGGACACCGGGCACCTGCAGTACGCCGTCGAGATCGCCATCATCTACTTCCAGTACCTGTACTTGTCCGGTCGGCGAGACGATGCGGAGCTGATGCACCGCACTGCGCTGAGCGGCGCGACGCACGACGAGCGCGACGTGGCACGGCTGCTGAGCGGCCTGGCGGTGGTGGTAGCACCCAGCCGGCCGAGCGAGGCTGTCGAGATGACAGAGCGGGCTCTGCAGATCTGGCGCGGCCAGGATGACCCGCCCGGCGAAGCTACCCTGCTGTCGAATCTTGGCCTCTACTACCAGAAGTTGGACATCCATCGGGCGGCCGACTGTCTTGAGCAGGCCATCGCGATCACCAGGAGCCAGCCGGACCCCAACCCGGCGAACCTCGGCACGTCGCTCAACAACCTGGCATTGGTCAGGCTCGCGCTCGGACACGCAGCTGACGCGATCACCCTTGCCGAAGAAGCGCTGGACCTCTACAGCCGGACGAACAACGAAGGGGCCACCGCATCGGTCTTGGACACCCTGGGCCGGTCGTACCTCATCGCCGGACAACCGACCAGCGCTATCACTCAGTTGCGGAAGGCACTTGCGGTCGCTCGCGGGTTCGGCAATCGGCACAGCGACGCGACCACGTCCATCGCCCTGGGGCAGGCGCTCGCCGCCGCCGGAAGTGCTGAGGCGGCGCGACCGCACTGGGAGCATGCGCGCCGCATCCTGGAACAGGTGAACGACTCGGACCGCGTCGAGCAGGTACGACTACTGCTGGCCGGGCAGGACGTGCCGGTCGAGATCGCGTTCTGACTCGCCACGGGCGTCCGCCCGTACTGCGCAGCCGATACCGGCCGACTGCAAGAATGAACCAGCACCGCCCCGCCTTACCACCCGAGGAATTGAGCGCAGTAGGTCGATGGCAAACCTGGTCAACCTCGAGTCGGTGACGAAATCGTTCGGCACCACGCTGGTGCTGAACGAACTGTCACTCGGGGTCGGCGAGGGCGAGCGGATCGGCGTCGTCGGCCGCAACGGCGGCGGCAAGAGCACGTTGCTGCGCCTCATTGCCGGCATCGAAACGCCGGACGCCGGTCGGGTCACCCGCACCGGCGGTGTGCATCTGGCCGTCGTCGACCAGACCGGCGACCTGCCACCGGGCGCCACGGTGCGTGAGGTCGTCGTCGGTGACACTGCAGAGCACGAGTGGGCCGGCGACGCCGCTGTCCGCGATGTGCTGATCGGGCTGGGCCTGCCCGCCGTAGGACTGGATGTCGATGTGGCTCGACTGTCCGGCGGAGAACGGCGCCGGGTATCGCTGGCCGCCGCGCTGGTCCAGCCTGCCGACCTGCTCATCCTCGACGAACCGACCAACCATCTTGACGTCGAGGGTGTCGATTGGCTGGCTCGGCACCTGGCCCGTCGACGGTTCTCACTTCTCGTGGTGACGCACGACCGCTGGTTCCTCGACGAGGTCTGCACCCGCACCTGGGAGGTCGGCGACGCGACGGTGCGCTCGTTCGACGGTGGGTACGCGGCGTACGTGCTGGCCCGGGCCGAGCGAGTCCGTCAGGCCGATGCATCCGAGGCACGCCGGCAGAACCTGTTGCGCAAGGAGCTCGCCTGGCTGCGCCGCGGGCCGCCGGCGCGCACGTCCAAACCGAAGTTCCGGATCGACGCTGCCACCGCCTTGATCGCCGACGAACCACCGCCGCGGGATCAGACGAAGCTGCAGGCACTTGCCCAGCGCCGGCTCGGCCGCACTGTCTACGACGTCGAGGACGTCACGATGCGGGCCGGCACCAAGCTGCTGTTGGACAGCGTGACCTGGCACGTCGGTCCGGGTGACCGGATCGCAATCATCGGCATCAACGGGTCCGGCAAGACGCACCTGCTCCGACTGCTTGCCGGTGAGATCCAGCCCGACTCGGGACGGGTGGTCATCGGCCAGACCGTGCATGCCGGCCATCTGTCGCAGCACCTCGTCGAGCTTCCTTCCGAATTGCGTGTCGTCGAGGCCGTGCAAGAGGTCCGCACCACCGCCGAGATCGGCGGTGTGGAGCTGTCGTCGACCCAGCTTGCCGAACGCTTCGGCTTTCCGAATGAGCGGCAGTGGACGCCGGTCGGTGACCTGTCCGGCGGCGAACGGCGGCGTTTGCAACTGCTTCGTCTGTTGCTCACCCAACCCAACGTGCTCCTCCTGGACGAGCCCACCAACGATCTCGACACGGACACCTTGGCGGCAATGGAGGATCTGCTCGACTCCTGGCCCGGCACCATCGTCGTGGTCAGCCACGACCGGTACCTCATCGAGCGCGTCTGCGACAGTGTCGTCGCCCTGCTCGGCGACGGGTCGCTGGCGGCGCTGCCCGGCGGAGTCCAGGAGTACCTCAGCCGTCGACGGGCCGCGCTCGCGGCCACAGCTGGCGACACGTCGACGGCGCGAATTACGTCTCGTACCGCCAAGACGCGGCCGGCGGATCGGCGGGCGGCGAGGAAGGAACTGGATCGACTGGAACGCCGGGTCGTCAAACTCGAATCGCGCGAGGCGGCACTGCACGAGCAACTGGCCCAGCACGCCGCTGACTACGCGAAGGTAGGTGCCCTGACTGCGGAACTCGAGGAGCTACGCACCGCCAAGGAAGACGCAGAGAACGAATGGCTCAAGCTGTCCGATTCCTGATCAGCCGCGCACCCTGGCCAGTCGCCGCAGCGCCCGGTCCCGCCGCTCCTTCGCCACGCGCAGCTCGGACGCCGCGGCGCGCAGCCCGCTCCGCGCGTCGGACAACGCGCGTTCGCGCTGTGTCACCTCCGCCGCGGCCGAGTCACTGCTGTCCTGGGCAGCGATCAATGCGGCCTCAGCCGCGGCCAACTCGGTCTCGGCGATGGTGACCCGGTGGCTGTTCCCGGGCTCGGGCTCGGATGGAGGCTGGGCTGCGGGTGCGGCTCGTGCCTGAGCCGGCGCCGGTCGCGAGCGCCGGGGCGCAGACCCGACCTGACGGCGCTCGGTCACCGGCTGAACGACCGTCAGCTCCGGGCCCACGTCGCCGAACCCGGACCACTCCTGGGCGCGGGTCAGCCGGCCGGCGGCGACATCGACGGCGATGTCCCGGTCTGCGACGGCGGCGTCCAGGGTTGCCCGGACCTGTTCGGTTACCGCTTCCGAGGGCCGGCGCTCTGGGGTGGCGAGCAAGGCCGCTGCCAGCGCCGCGCCGACCGCCTTGCGTCGAGATGAGGTGAGCTCGCGCATCCGCGCTGCGTCCAGCGATCGCTGCGCACTGCGCAGTTGCTCGCCGAGCTCGACCAGCTCCGCGATCACCTGTGGCTGCGACCGGGCCAGCCGATTCACCAGCCAGGCGCTGAGGGTCGGCCGACGCAGCGCCGCTATCGCCGTCGCGACCGCGGCCTCGCCGGCCGCGCGGGCCTCGCCGGCCAGCGCCTGGCGTAGCTCGACGAAGCCATCGGGGTGCGCGGCGTAGAGCTCTGAAACAGCCCGGCTCAGTCGATCGTCAGTCACGTCGCCCATTGTGGCTCGACTCCTCGGCACCAGTATCGACGTCGCTCACGACCCCGTCACGACTCCTGCGATTTCGACACCGTGGGCACCGGCAGGTCGTACGTGACCAGATCGGTTTCGGTGGCCAGCCGGTGGTAGGCGGATCTCGCCCGCGCGTTGCTCGCCCGGGTGATCCAACGCACCACATCCCAGCCCTGCTGGCCGGCGATCCGCTGCACTGCAGCCAGCAACGCATCCACCACCCCGCTCCCCCGCACGGCAGGCTCGACGAACAGGTCGTCGAGGAAGCAGCCGATCGAACCGTGCAGCGGACGGTGGAACGGCCGGAAGTGCGCGAGTCCCACCAGCCGCGTGCTCTGTGCTGACCGGGCCACCACCCCGTGCATCGGCTGCTGCGGATCGTGCAGCCAACCCCAGACCAGGTCCAGCTTGTCCGCCGGCATCGGCTCTTCGTAGAAAGCTCCGTATCCGCGATACAGCGCTTGCCAGCCCGACTGATCGCCCGGTTGTACCGGGGTGACCGTCCAGGCCGCGGCGTCTCGGATCGATGTCATGCACCGATGCTGGCAGACGCCGACCGGTGAACCCGCCTAGGGATCCGGGCGACCCGTCGACCGCGCCGGTCGGAGGATGTTTGCCGCCCCGAATGTCTGGGGAGGTGTCGATCTCAGCAGGCGTCACACCAGTTTGGCATGCCAGCGGATTCCTACCACGGCCGACATTTGCCGTACGGTTTCGGCTGGCAAACGACCGCCGCCTGCGGCGCACATGGGTGGATTCAGCTAGGAGGACGCAATGTCAGGACCGTGGAACGATCCCGGTCAGAACCAGGGCCAGCCCGGCGGCTTCGGTCAGCAGGGCCAGCCCGGCCAACCGGGTGGCTACGGTCAGCAGGGCCAGCCCGGCCAGCCCGGCGGCTACGGTCAGCCGGGTCAGCCGCAGTACGGCCAGCCCGGTCAGCCGCAGTACGGCCAGCCCGGTCAGCCGCAGTACGGGCAGCAGCCTTACGGCGCGCCCCAGTACGGCCAGCCGGGTCAGCCGCAGTACGGGCAGCAGCCTTACGGCGCGCCCCAGTACGGGCAGCCGGGGTATGGCGGTCAGCCACCGTACGGCGCTCCCCCGGCGAAGAACAAGACCCCGCTGATCATCGGCGGCGGCATTGCCCTCGTCGTGATCATCGGCTTGGTGCTGTTCCTCACGCTGAAGGGCGGCGGTGGCAATTCACCGGTCGACGCGGTGAAGAAGTACGTGAACGGCTTCAAGTCGAAGAGCTACTCGCAGGTCAAGGATTCCGTCTGCAAGGCCGATGCCGCAGACCTCAAGGAGTCCGACGTCAGCGACCAGGGCGACGACCCGGCGAGCGCATACGACTTCTCGTACGGCTCGACGACCAAGCACGGTGACAACGCCGCGACCGTCGACGTCACGGAGACGAAGCGGTCCAGCAAGGAGAAGCACACCTTCCACGTCAACGTGGTGAAGGAAAGCGGCGACTGGAAGGTCTGCGGAACCACCAGCGGGACCAGCTCGCAAAGTGACCAGGGTCAGTCCAGCGATACCAGCACCGACAGCAGCAGCAGCGACGGCGACAGCACGTCGGATTCCGACACCGGCACCGGCTCGAGTTCGGGCGTGGACTGCACCGTGGACTCCTCCGGCGCGCTGGCTGCCACCTCGTTCGTGGTGGCTGCAGAGAACGGTGAGGATGACATGGCGAAGGCGTGCTCGCTGGACGGCAACCTGCCGTCGATGACCAGTGAGCTCAACGGCAAGTCGTTCCATCCGACGACGTTCGACGACAACCCGGTCTTCGCGACCTCCGACGGTACGAAGATCCAGGTCTTCACCAAGTCGACTCCGGACGGGTACCGGGTCACCGACGTCAAGAGCGTCTGACCCTCCACGTACGTCAGCTGCGGCCCGGGAATCCTCCCGGGCCGCAGCTGTATCTGGTGTCAGTCGCGGACGCTGCGTCGATCGTGGATGAGGCTGGCGACGGTGGTGACCAGCAGCGTGCCGACGATGACGGTGAGCGACAGCCAGATGGGTAAGTCCGGCGCCCACGACACGTGCTCGCCGCCGTTGATGAACGGAACCTCGTTCTCGTGCAGTGCGTGCAGGATCAGCTTGGCACCGATGAACGCCAGCAGGACGGCCAAGCCGAGCGACAGGTACACCAGCCGTTGCAGCAAGCCGCCGATGAGGAAGTACAGCTGGCGGAGGCCCATCAACGCGAAGATGTTGGCCATCAACACCAAGTAGGGCTCCTTCGTCAGCCCGTAGATGGCGGGGATGGAGTCCAGTGCGAACAGCAGGTCGGTGGTGCCCAGGGCGACCAGCACGATGAACATGGGCGTGATCAGCCGCTTGCCGTTGTCCCGGACGAACAGCCGCACGCCGTGGTACTCGGTCGTGCTGGGCAAAAACCGTCTGGTCCAGCGGATGACGGCGTTCTCCGAGTACTCGCTGTCTTCTTCGCCCTGCTCCTTGGCCAACCGCACAGCGGTCAGCACCAAGAAAAGGCCGAACAGGTAGAACACCCAACTGAATTCCGAGATCACCGCGGCGCCCAGTGCGATGAAGACGCCGCGCAAAATGAGCGCGAGCACGATGCCGATCAGGAGGGCGGTCTGCTGGTATCTGCGCGGCACCCCGAACTTCGCCAGGATGATCAGGAAGATGAACAGGTTGTCGATCGACAAGGAGTACTCGGTCAACCAGCCGGCGAAGAATTCACCGCCATAACGCGGGCCGGAGATAAGCAACACTGCGACGCCGAAGGCAATCGCCATCCCGATGTAGAGCGCCAGCGCCCGCGCGCTCTCCTTCATCGACGGTTCGTGCGGGCGTCGCCCGATCACGAAGATGTCGAAGATGAGGAACAGCGACGCCGATCCGACGGTCACCACCCACACCCAGGGCGCGACATGCACCGGCGGGTACTCCTTCGCGTCGGAGAGGCGCTCGAGGCATCGACCGGGCGGACCCCTACGATCCGGAAGTCCGTTCCGGCACCGTCGATGCTGTCAGGAGTTCGAACGTGAGTGACGCGGGCAACGTTCCCTCCGCCGCTGTAACTGCACTGGCCGAGGAGGTGTTGGCCGGCACCGTCGCCTTCGATCCCGGGCAGGCGACGTTCTTGGGCGAGCACCGGGTCGACCACCTGCTGCCCGACCCGAGCGCGGCGGCGCGGGACCGACGGGTCGCGCAGTTGGCAGATCAGCTGGCGACGGCGCGCGACCTGCTGCACCACGAACTTGGCGTCAGCGACCACGTCGATGTCGAGATATTGGCCTGCCGGTTGTCCGACGAACTCGTCCAGCTGCGCGACCTGCGCGAGCCGGACTGGAATCCGATGCTGCACAATCCGGGCGCTGCGCTCAACGCCCTGCTGACGCATGACTTCGCGCCGTTGCCGCAACGGCTGGACTCGATCCGGTCGCGGCTGGAGGCCACGCCCGCCTTTCTGGCCGCGGCCCGGGCTCGGCTCACCGACATGCCGGGCGTCTTCGTGCAGACCGCTCAGCTGCAGATGCGCGGCCTGCACAACCTCTGCGAGCGGGACATCCCACAGCTCGCCGCCGGTACTCCGGCCAGTCAGGCAGTGACCGAAGCGGCCACCACCGCAGCTGCTGCGGTCGAAGAGCACCTGCGCTGGTTGGCTGACGCTCCGGCGCGTCGCGCTGAGGTGCGCCTCGGCGAGCGGCAGTTCGCGACCAAGCTGCGCTGGACCCTGGACACCGAGCTCGCACCGCAGGAATTACTCCGCCATGCCGAGGACGAGCTGACCCGGGTCAGTGCCGAGATCGTCGACGCGGCCGGCCAGTTCGCCGACGTCGCCGCCCCGACTGGCGAAACGGTCCGCGCCGTCCTGGACGAGCTCGCCCGCGACGTCGCCGATGATCAGACCATCCTGGCGGTATGCCGCGAGGCGGTGGACGAAGCAACGAATTTCGTTCGCGAACGCGACCTCGTCAGCATCCCGGACGAGCCGATCTCGGTCATCGAGCTGCCCGAGGTGGACCGCGGGATTGCCGTTGCGTATTGCCGAGCGCCGGGCCCGCTCGAGGCCGCCATCCTGCCGACCGAATTCGCGGTCTCGCCCACGCCCGAGGACTGGTCAGCCGAGCGGGTCGCCTCGTTCTACCGCGAATACAACGTGCACATGCTGCACAACCTGGCCGTGCATGAGGCAATGCCCGGCCACGCGCTGCAATTGCTCACCGCACGCCGCACCGGCACCCCGGTGGCCCGGACGTGGGGAAACGGCGCATTCATCGAGGGCTGGGCGGTCTACTGCGAGGAACTGATGGCCGCGCACGGCTATCGCAGCGGCGTCTCCGCCCGCGCCGCCGGCGCGGTCCGGATGCAGCAGCTGAAGATGCAGCTGCGCACCACCATCAACACGATCCTGGACATCCGCTACCACTGCGACAACCTGTCCGAGACAGCGGCGATGGCCCTCATGACCGGGGCCGGATACCAAGAGGACGGTGAGGCGGCGGGCAAGTGGCGGCGGGTGCAGTTGAGCTCGACTCAGCTGTGCGAGTACTTCACCGGTTATCTCGAAGTGCGCTCGCTGGCCCGCGACCTGCGCGCCGCGCGGCCGGGAGTCTCGCAGCGCGCCGTGCATGACGAGCTGCTGAGCCACGGATCGGCATCGGCTCGGGCACTGCGCCGGTTACTCGGACTGTGACGCGGACGGTGGGCCGGTGAGCGAGTCCCGCTTCCTGTCGGCGCCCGGCCCGGTCGCGTTCGCGCATCGCGGCTTCGGACCGGCCCACTTGGAGAATTCGCTGACCGCCTTCCAGCGGGCCGTCGATCTCGGCTACGAATACCTCGAGACCGACTCGCGGGTGACAGCAGACGGAGTGGCGGTCGCGTTCCACGACGACCGGCTGGAGCGCACCACCGACAGCCGCGGACGGCTCATCGACCAGCGGTGGGCACAGCTGCGGCACGCCAAGATCGGGGGCGTTGAGCCCATCCCGCGGCTGGCCGAGTTGCTCGCCGCCTGGCCGGATCGCTACGTGAACATCGATGTGAAGTCCGATGCCGCGGTGTCGGCCACGCTTGATGCGATCCGGACCACCGGCGCCTACGACCGGGTCTGCGTCGCCGCTTTCTCCGACCGGCGACTCGCTCGGTTGCGATCAGCGCTCGGGCCCGGTGTGTGCAGCTCGCTGGGCCCGTCCGAGGCGCTCCGGTTGCGGACGGTGCCCTTCGTCGCCGGCCGCCGGCCTCCGCTGCGCAATCGAGTCGCCCAACTGCCCTACCGGATAGGCCGGTTGCCCGTGGTCGATGCCCGGCTGCTGCTGCGTGCGCATCGCCGCGGACTGTCGGTGCATGCCTGGACGGTGAACGATGGCGCCGACATGCGCCGGCTGCTCGACCTCGGCGTGGACGGCATCATGACCGATCGGGCCGACGTGCTGCGCGACGTGTTGCAGGAGCGGGGGCAATGGCCGACCAGGTGAGCAGTGTGCCGGCCGGGCCCGGCGTGGTCAGGGTCGGCACCGCGGTGCACCGCCGCGGCTGGTACGTCTACGGCTGGGCCAGCCATGTCTTCCCGACCTTGGTGACGACGGTCTTCATGTCGCGGTACCTGACCTCGGTTGCGGAGACCGCGGTGGGCAAGCATGGCCGGGTCCACGTGGCGGGCATCCCGATCGCTCCCGGCAGCCTCTTCGTCTACGTCGTCACCGCATCGACGATCCTGCTCGTCGTCCTGATGCCGCTGGTGGGCGCCATCGCCGACCGCACCGGACGCAAGCGGGACATCATGCTGGGCTGCGGTTGGTTCGGCGCGCTCGCCTGCCTCCTCATGTTTCTGGTGCGCGGCGGCAACTGGCAGCTCGGCGCAGTGCTGTACGCGCTGGCCTTCATCGGCTACAGCTGCGCGATCGTTGTGCACTATTCGCTGCTCGTCGACCTCTCCTCGGTCGAGGAACGTGACCGGGTTTCCTCGGTGGGATGGGGCTTCTCCTACCTCGGCGGCGGGTTGTTGCTCGGCGTCGCCTTCATCGCCAGTCTGGCGTTGGACAAGTCCACTCTCGCCCGCGTCGCGCTCGCTGCTTCCGGGATCTGGTGGGCGGCGTTCAATGTGATGAGCTGGCGGCAGTTGGCCGGGCTGCCGCGGCGCAGCCGCCCGGCTGGGCCCGGCGGAACGCTGTTCGCCGGATTCCGGCAGCTGGCCGTCACCATCCGCCACCTGCGTCGCTTTCCGCTCACCCTCGCCTTCCTCGGTGCATTCCTGATCTACAACGACGGCATCCAGACCGTCACGACGGTGGCAGCGGTGTACGGGGACAAGGAGCTCGACCTGTCCGACACCGTGTTGCTGCTCGCGATCCTGCTGGTGCAGTTCATCGCCTTCGTCGGAGCAGTCTGGCTGGGCCGGCTGGCGGTGCGGTTCGGCGCCAAGCGCGTTGTCCTGGCATCGCTGGTGGTGTGGCTCGGGGTGATCGGCGCGGCGTACTTCATCCAGAAGGGCAGCATCTGGCAGTTCTTCGCGTTGGCGACGGTTCTGGCGCTGGTGTTGGGCGGCAGTCAGGCGCTGTCCCGCGCCATGTTCTCCCGGATGATCCCGCACGGATCGGAGGCCGAGTACTTCGGCTTCTACGAGATCAGCGACAGCGGTACCAGCTGGTTGGGGCCGCTGGTGTTCGGCGTGGTCAATCAGTTGACCGGCAATTACCGGGCCGCGCTGGGCTCGCTGGTCGCCTTCTTCGTGATCGGATTCATAGCGCTGGCTTTCGTGCCGGTGCGGCGAGCCATCGAGGCCAGCGGCAACACCCCGCCAGCCCGCGTCTGATCCGGCCGGCTCGCGGTGACCGGTACGCTCTGCGGCCGTGACAGCGCAGCCACCGGGATGGACCGAAGCGGACGATCCGATGGGCGCGCTTGCTTCGGTTCCCGCCTCAGGTGATCGGCGCTCGCTCACCATGTCTGCGCACCTGAAGTTCTTCCACGGCCCGATGGACTGCGGGAAGTCCACGCTTGCCCTGCAGATGGACTTCAACCATGCCCGGCAGGGCCGTCGCGGACTTCTGGTCACCCGCTACGACCGGTCGGGTGGCCCGATGATCACCACCCGCGTCGGGTTGCGCCACGACGCGATCGAGATCGACGACGGCACCGATCTGCGCCAGCTGGTCCGCACCACCTGGGCCTCGGGCCGCCGGGTCGATTACATCATCGTCGACGAAGCCGGTTTCCTCACCGCCGAGCACGTGGATCAGCTGGCCGAGCTCGTCGACGAGTGGCAGGTCGACGTTTATTGCTTCGGGCTGGCCACCGACTTCCGCAGCCTGTTGTTGCCCGGCGCCAAGCGGCTGATGGAGCTGGCCGACGAGGTCACACCGGTGCATGTCGAGGTGCTGTGCTGGTGTGGTCGCACCGGCCGGCTCAACGCTCGAGTGGTCGGTGGGCAAGTCGTCCGGGCCGGGGACACCGTCGTGGTGGCGGACACCGCATCGGATGCCTCCGCCCCGGTGCGATACCAGGTCCTGTGCCGCCGTCACTACCGCGCCGGTGATCTGGGCGCGAGCGCCGGTAACGACCCGCAACTGCCGTTGGTGGAGGAATCCTGAGCACGATGTGACTCCGACCGCCACAAAGGGGAATCCTTAGCCCGTCAACCTCGTTGTACAGCTTGAGAGAATCAACGCCGGATGCCCCTTCCGGCCAGGAGGTCCCACACTTATGGCAGATCGCACATTGCGCGGCAGCCGCCTCGGCGCGGTGAGCTACGAAACCGACTATGGCATTGACATTGCCGCCCGGCAGGCCGCCGAATACGCCTGCCCGAACGGCCACAGCTTCACCGTCCCGTTCGCGCACGACGCGGAGCTCCCCTTCACCTGGGAGTGCCGCCTTGACGGAACGACCGCCGAACTGGTCAACGGCCCGGTTCCGGAAGCGAAGAAGACCAAGCCGCCGCGTACCCACTGGGACATGCTCATCGAGCGACGCAGCATCGCCGACCTCGAAGAGGTGCTGGCCGAGCGCCTCGAAGTTCTCCGCGCCCGCCGTGGAGTCAAATCCGCCTGATCCGACCCCCCGCCGCGAGCCGATCCCATCCGGGATCGGCTCGCTGCCGTTTACGGCGTCTCGTCCCGGCCCGGCGGCCGCACCGCTACGGCTGCGCGGTGAACCGGTGTCGCAGCCGGCGGCCCAGTCCCCGAGCCTGCTCTGCGCGGTGCGTCACTCCCCAGACGGTGACCCGACCTAGCGCCTCCCGGACGATGCGCTGGCTCATTTTGCTCTCGCCACGTTCCCGCTCGGTGAATGTGATGGGCACTTCGACCACGCGAAATCCGGCGCGCACCGCTCGCCACGCCAGGTCGACCTGGAAGCAGTAGCCCTGCGACGCCACCGAGCTCAACTCGAGGGTCTGGAGCACAGTGCGGCGGTAGAGCCGGTATCCGCCGGTCGCATCGCGGAGTTTCAAACCCAGCATCATTCGGGTGTAGACGTTGCCCCCGACCGACAGCACCGCGCGCGACAGCGGCCAGTTCACCACCTTGCCGCCGCGCACCCACCGCGATCCCAGCACCACGTCGGCATCGACCAGTGCGGTCAGCAAGTGGGGCAGCTGCTCGGGAGCGTGCGACCCGTCGGCGTCCATCTCGACGATCACGTCGTAGGGGCGCTGCAGCGCCCACTCGAATCCGGCGATGTAAGCCGCGCCGAGGCCGGCCTTCCCCGTGCGGTGCAGGACGTGCACCCGTTCGTCGTCGGCGACGATCGCGTCCACCAGGGCTCCGGTGCCGTCCGGGCTGCCGTCATCGACGACGAGGGCGTGTGCGTCGGGGTTAGCGGTGAGCAGCCGGTCGATGATCTGCCGGATGTTGTCCCGTTCGTTGTAGGTCGGGAATCACGACCAGGACGCCTAGCTCGGCATCAGTCGCCCGTTCGGTATCCACTCGTTCCCCTTCTCACCGTGTCGCCCCCGTCGCCGAGGCTGCCTCCGCGGCGGTGTCCTCGGCCGTATCGGCCGGCGTGGCCGGCCGCCGCAGCGGCCCGGGACGGCGGCCTCGCCAGATGTCGCCCGCCGCGGCCAGCAACGCTGCCAACGCCACCAGGCTCCAGCCGACCTCGGGCCACACACCGAGCCGGGTCGCCAGGGTAGTCGACGTCGACAGGTCAACCGTCCGGACGATCACCGCCGGGGTGAACAGCGCACCGGACTGCGCGACGATCCTGCCGCTGCGGTCGATCACGGCGCTCTTGCCGCTGGTGGCAACCTGCAGCACCGTACGGCCGTTCTCTACGGCCCGCAGTTGGCTCATCGCCAGCTGTTGGTAGGTCTCTGCGGTGTGCCCGAACGTTGCGTTGTTGGTCTGCACCACCAGCAGCTGCGCGCCCGCCTCGACCGACGAGCGGACCAGCGAGTCGTAGGCGACCTCGAAGCAGATCACATCGCCGATCGGCATCGGCCCGCCGGTCACCAGGCCGTTGCCCTTGCCCTTTGTCATGTCGACCGGAACCAGGTCGACCTTGTTGGTGACCTTGCGGGCCAGCGAGCGCAGCGGAATGTACTCACCGAACGGCACCGGATGGCGCTTGACATATTCCGAGCCGGCCCCGGTGGTCGGCGACCACAGGATGCCGGCGTTGATGCGCTGGTTGCCATCGGCGCCATCGAGAATGGCGCCGACCAGGATCGGCGCGCCGACGGCCTTGACCGCCGCGGTGATCTCCTGGTTGGCGTCCGGGTTGTCCAGCGGATCGATGTCCGAGGCATCCTCCGGCCAGACCACCAACTCCGGCTGCGGTGCCCTGCCTGCCTTGATCTCCGCGACGAGGCGCATGGTCTGCTTGACGTGGTTGTCCAGGACTTGGCGCCGCTGCGCGTTGAAATCGAGGCCGCGGTCGGGGACGTCACCCTGGATCAGCGCCACCACTGCGGTCCGCGGCGGCGCCCCGGGCGCCAACGGAACAGCGATGACGAGCCCAGCCAGGGGCACGGCGATGAGCCCGGCCGCACCGAGCACCACGCCGCGCCAGCGCCGCTGCACGGCTGACTCGACGGCCAGCGCCAGCCCGCCGCCGGCAAGAGCGACGACGCAGGTCACGGTCGGCGCACCGCCCAGAGTGGCGAACCAGCGCAGCGGCGATTCGGCCTGGCTGAACGCCCAGCGGCCCCAGGGGAACCCACCGAAGGGCAGCCGATCCCGCAGCGCTTCCTCCCCGACCCAGGCGCAGGCCACCCACAGCGGCGCGAAGGGCAGCCGCACGAGAATCGAGATGGCTGCGGCCAGCACCGCGACGAACGCCGCCTCGGCAAACGGCAGGAGCAGCCAGACAGCTCCCACGTAGACGCCGCTCCACGCCAGCAGCGGACCGAACATCGCCCAGCCCCACAGGTAGCCCAGCCACGCAGCGGTCCGCGGCGGCCGGCCGTGCACCGCGAGGGTGAGGCCCGCGACGCTGAGCGCAGCCAGCGGCCACACCCCGTACGGCGGGAACGCCAGCACCCCGATCAGCCCGGATCCGATGACGGCCGCGGCCGCCCAGCGCCGCCGGCCGAGCAGCGGGTGCGCGATCGGCTTCGCGACGGAGCGGACCTCGGGCATCGCCCCAGTATCCGCGTCGATGCTCGAGGGGCGGGTCGGGCGCACGCTGCGCGGCGTCACGGCTGTGCTGCGTCGTAGACGGTGGTGCCGTCGACGATCGTCGCGACACAGCGCGGCAGCGGCTGGCCCGGCCGCAGATCGGGCAGGGGCGGCACGCCGGCCCGCGGGTCGGTCGACCAGCGCGCCACCCGCTCGTCGGGTGCGTCGGCGACCAGCTCACCGGCCCGCCACACCGCGATGGTGGCCGGGGCGCCGACGCGCAGGACGCCCTCCCCCGACTGGGTGCGGCCTGCTGCGCGCCATCCGCCCCGGGTGTGCGCGGTGAATGCTGCCCGGGTGCTGATCGCCGAGTCGGCGTGGTGCGGGTAGGCCGCGGCGCGGATCGCGCCCCAGGGGTCGAAGGCGGTCACCGGCGTGTCCGAGCCCAACGCGAGTGGCACCCCGGCTGCGGCCAGCGCGGCAAAGTCGTTCATCTGCGTGGCCCGCGCGGCGCCGAGGCGATCGGCGTACATGCCGGACGGGCCGCCCCAGGCCGCGTCGAAGGCCGGTTGCACGGAGGCCAGCAACCCGGTGGCGGCCAACCGGGCTGGTGCGGTGACCAGTTCCGCGTGTTCGATGCGGTGGCCGGCGGAGCGCACCCTGGCCGCGCCCAACTTGTCGGCAGCCTGTTCCATCCCGGCCAGCACGGCATCAACCGCGGCGTCGCCGATGGCGTGGAAGCCGGCCTGGATGCCGGCCTGGGTGCAGCCGATGACATGGTCGGCGATCTCCTCGGCGGCGAGGTACTGCGCCCCGTTGGTGGGCGCGTCGGCGTACCGCGCGCACATCGCCGCTGTGTGCGAGCCCACCGAGCCGTCCACGCTCAGGTCGCCGCCCGCACCGACCGCGCCGAGCCGGACCGCGGCCTCGATCCCGTGCAGTTCGCCCCAGTAACCGATCACCCGGGGCAGGGCAACGGGTCCGGTATTCAACGCCAGCAGGTCGCTGAGGTCCGCCTCGGTGGACAGCGTCGGGGTGGCCATTTCGTGCACGCACCCGATGCCCCGCCGCGCCGCTTGCTGCAGGGCCGCGAGCTGGGCCGTCCGGCGTTGCTCGTCACTCAGCGAGCTGAATGCCAGCTGCCGGGCTCGGGTATGTGCATCGGTCCGCAGCCACCCGTCCTCGCTGAAGCCGGGCAGGTCGACCAGTTCCGGATGGCCCGCGATGAAGGCGGCGGACACCAGGCCGCTGTGCGCGTCTACTCGGGAGAGGTAGAGCTCGGTGTCCGCTCCGATGGCCCTGGCCAGCTCGGCCGCGGTCGGGGCGCGGCGCTCCGGCCAGCGTGACTCATCCCACCCGGCGCCCAGGACGATGCCGCCCGGGCCGGCCGTCGCGGCGCCGGCCACCGCGTCCAGTACGTCGGGCAGCGAGCGGCTCTCCCGCAGATCGACGATGCTCGAAGCAAGACCGGTTTGGGTGAGATGCACATGGGCATCGACGAAGGCGGGCGTGACCAGCGACCCGGTGAGCGCCACGACCCGATCTGCACCATCGGCGAGGCCATCGGCGGCGTCCTCGCCCCCGATCCAGGCGATCACACCGTCGTCCAGGAGCAGCGCCGTGTGCTCCGCTCCGGCCGGGGTGTGGACCCGTCCACCCCGCAGCAGCGTCAGCACTCATGCAGTGTGCCAGCGTGCGGCACCGTGGCGGCGGGACGCCTGCTCACTCGAAAGCGCAGCGGCTCGCGGGCTTCGTCGGTCCGGGCTATCGACATCCAGCCGTGACCCGCATGGTGTTGAAAGCGGTTCCGAGATCGAATACGGTCCGGACGAATCCCGTGGACTGCGCGGGTCGACTCGAAGATGCGTGTGGTGACCACGTGTGAGCAGTTCTGCGAGCATCGAGGATGTCGCGCGGCTGGCGGGAGTGTCGATCGCGACGGTCTCGCGTTCGCTGCGCGGGCTGCCCGAGGTGGCCCCGACGACTCGGGCTCGGGTGCTGGATGCGGCCCGGCAGCTCGATTACGTCGCTTCCCCGTTCGCCGCCAGGTTGGCCAGTGGCCGCACCTCGACGATCGGGGTCGTGGTGCCGTTCGTGAACCGCTGGTTCTTCGCCGAAGTGCTGGGCGCGGTCCAGGGCGTGCTCGGCGAGGCCGGATACGACTTGCTGCTGTTCAATCTCGCCGGGCCGTCCGGCCGGGAGAAGTTCTTCACCGAGCTGCCGGTGCGCAAGCGGGTCGACGCGGTCATCGTGGTGAGCCTGGAACTCACCGAAGCGGAGGTGGCTGCGCTGCGGGGGCTCGGGCTGCCGATCGGGTTGGTCGGCACGACCAGCGCCGGGTTCACCTCGGTGCGCATCGACGACATCAGCAGCGCGGAGCTGGCGGTCTCCCACCTGATCAGCCAGGGCCACCAAACGATCGGGCTGATCGGCGGCGACACCGACGACCCGATGCGGTTCACGCCCCCGTTGCACCGTCGCGACGGCTACCTGAACGCCTTGCGGCAGGCCGGTCTGGCTGCTGACCCGGCGCACGAGGTACTCGGTTACTTCACCGTCGACGGCGGCGAGCAGGCGATGCAGCAGATGCTGACCGCCGCGGAACGCCCGACCGCGGTGTTTGCCGAGTCCGACGAGATGGCCTACGGCGCGCTGCGGGCAGTGCGGCGTAACGGGCTGCGGGTGCCGGAGGACATCGCCGTGATCGGCTTCGACGACCACTCATCGGCAAATCTGCTCGACCTGTCCACCATCCGCCAGCCGGTGGTCGAGCAGGGCGTGCTGATCGCCCGGGAGATGCTGTGCGCGACCGAATCAGATACGCCCGCGGAGGCCACCGTGCTGACCACCGAACTGGTAGTGCGCGGCAGCACCGATCCCGCCCAGTCGGTTTACTGAGCGGATGGGACGCCGGCCGATCTAGTCGAGGCGTCTCATCACCCTGCCGGGTGCCCTCCGGCGCGGGCGGCGGCCAGCTCCGCTGCGGTGGGCGGGTTCGCGCCCGCTCGGGAGCAGGTGATCGCCGCAACCAGGGCCGCGTCGTCGAGCACCTCATCCAAGGCGGCAACGCTCAGTCCACGCGGTCCACCCGGAATGGCAGCGCCGCGGCGGTCCAGCCCGTCCAGCAACGCAGCCATGCACGAGTCGCCGGCGCCGATGGTGTCCACGATCGTCACCGACCTGCCGGGATGATCGCGCCGGCCGAACCCGTCGCCGTAGGCGGACATCCCGCCGGCGCCGCGGGTGACCACCAGCAGCTCGCAGCCGAGGGCAAGCCATGCCGTGGCCACCGAGTCGGTGTCGGAGTCCGGGTAGAGCCACTCGAGGTCCTCAACGCTGGCCTTGACCAGGTGGGCCGCAGCAACGCTGCGCTCAACCCGCCTCCGTGCCGAGTCGCGGTCGCTGAGCAACGCCGGCCGGATGTTCGGGTCGTAGCTGAGCAGCACCGACCCTTCGCCGCGCAGCCGTTCGGCCAGCGCCGCGATCAGCTCACAACCCGGTGCTAACCACGAAGCCAGCGAGCCGGTGTGCAGCACCGTCGACGCCGGCGGGAATGCCGCCAGCTCGGCTGTGGACCATTGCCAGTCCGCGGTGTTCTCGACGTAGAAGTCATACACCGCCTGGCCGGCGTCATCCAGTGCGGCCACTGCCAGCGTGGTGTGCTCGCTGGCCGTCACCGTCGCGTCCGATCGCACATTGTTCCGGTCGAGGTGGGCCCGCAGTTGCCGACCGAACCCGTCGGTGGACAGCCGCGCCATCAACTGCGTCGGGCGCCCGAGCCGGGCCAGCCCGATGGCGACGTTGAACGGGCTGCCACCGACCTGTGCGCAATAGCGAACCGGGCCCTCGGCCGGCGCCGGCTCGGCGATCAGGTCGATGAGCGCTTCACCCAGCACCGTCAACATGTCGGAAAGGCTATCGTCGGCGCTCGTGACGCTGATGCTGGTCGACTCCGCCGGTCTGTACTTCCGCGCGTTCTACGGCGTGCCCGAGTCGGTCAAAGCGCCGGACGGCAAGCCGATCAACGCGGTCCGTGGCTTTCTGGACATGGTGGCGACCCTCGGCCAGCAACGCCGCCCGGATCGGCTCGTCGCGTGTCTGGATGCTGACTGGCGCCCCGCGTTCCGGGTGGCCCTCCTGCCGACCTACAAGGCACACCGGGTCGCTGCCGACGGTGGCGAGGATGTCCCGGCGGCGCTGGTCCGACAGGTGCCGATTCTGCTCGACGTGCTGGCCGCGCTCGGCATCGCCGTGGTGGGTGCGCCCGGATTCGAGGCGGACGACGTCATCGCCACGCTCGCCGTGCAGGCGGACGACCAAGTCGAGGTGGTGAGCGGGGATCGTGACCTGTTCGGCGTGGTGACCGACCGGGTGAGCCTGCTGTACGTGGGCCGCGGGGTGTCGAAGATGGTGGCGTTCACCCCCGCTGCGGTGACCGACAAGTACGGCATACCCGCGCAGCACTATGCCGACTTCGCTGCCATGCGCGGCGATCCCAGCGACGGTCTGCCCGGCGTGCCCGGTGTCGGCGAGCGAACGGCAGCAGCACTGGTGAACCGATTCGGCAGCATCGAGCAGATTCTCGCCGCCGCCCAGTCCTCCGCAGACGGTTTCCCGGCCGGGTCGCGAGCCAAGATCCTTGCTGCAGCCGACTACCTCGCTGTTGCTCCGGGCGTCGTGCGGATGCGCACCGATGTGCCGCTCGACGACGTCGACGACGCCATCCCCGCCGAGCCGGCCAACCCCGGATTGCTCGCCGAGCTGACCGAACGGCACGGCATCGCCAGCAGCGTCACCCGCGTGTGCGCCGCGTTGCGGATCAGTCGGTGACCGTCCAGGTGTAGTCGGCCCCGCTTGAGGTGATGGTGACCGTGATCTTCTTGCCACCGTCAGCGGTGCAGGTGAACGTGGCGTCCTTCTTCACCTTGATGTTCTTGCCGTCGTTGCACTGGACGTTCTTCAGCGGCGTGTAACTCTGGGTGGTGTCCTGCGACTGCTTCTCGATGGTCGATTCCACCGCCGTATGACTCAGCTGCTTGCTGCCGAGCAGCTTCGCCGCCGCAAACCCACCGCCGGCGAGAACGATGACCACGACCGCAATGAGCGCGACCAGCGGACCCTTGCTCTTCTTCGGCGGCTGTTGCGGATAGCCCGGCGGGTAGCCGGGCTGCTGGCCGCCGTACTGCCCGGCGCCGTACGGCTCCTGCGGCTGGCCGTAGCCGGGCTGCTGTATCCCGGCTGCTGGTATCCCGGCTGCTGGTAGCCGGGCTGGCCGTACTCGGGCTGCTGCGGCGGCGCGTACGGCTCGTACTGCTGGGTGTGTGGGTAGCCCTGGCCGTACTCGGGCTGCTGCGGCGGCGCGTACGGCTCGTACTGCTGGGTGTGTGGGTAGCCCTGGCCGTACTCGGGCTGCTGCCAGCCTTGATCGGCGGGCGGCTGCTGCTGCTGCCCATATGACGGCTCGTCCGGCTGAGTGTGACCGTGCTGCTCCTGGTTCGGGTCGTGCTGCGGCCACTGCTGATCGCCCTGGTTGCCGTACGGTCCCATCGCTTCGTCGACCTCCACGCCGGTGTAGCT